>NZ_CP109181.1:2890872-5781744 GCF_036248275.1 Streptomyces sp. NBC_01716
ATCAGATCCCCGAAGTGCCCCACGAAGCGCCGCCGTTCACGCCGTCCGTAAGCCCTCCCGTCGCCTTCGGCCGACCAGAGGGACGCGGTGCGCACCCTCAGTACGGAGGGCGGGAGCTGGATCCAGCCGTTGCCCTCCTGGTGGGCGCTGCGGCTGAGCGCGTAGATGTCGAACTCGTGCTGCGCGAGCCCGCGTACGAGCCGGTCGCACCAGAGCCTGGACTCACCCGTCGCGTACGGGTAGCCACCGTCCGTGAGTAGTCCGATCCGCACGAGCACACCCCCGATCTCCCTTGTGGGAAGCCGCCGTTGGATCGGCGACTCACAGCGGGACGACCGTAAGCGGACATGACGGTGCGACGACGGACGGTTGTCCGTCGCACCACCGGAAGGGGTGAATGCACGTAACTTTCCCACCGCGGTAGCGTTCCGTCGCGGTAAGGGCTCAGGTGGTCACAGTGCGTCAAGCCAGGGCCGACGCCTGGGCCGACGCTTTGGCCGATGCCCCGCCCGGCGCCTCAATTGCCGGGGAACGCCCAGGGGTTGGGCTCGCACTTCACGCCGTCGAGATCGAGCGTCTTCGTCTGCTGCTGCATCACCGGCGCGAGCGTGCCCGGCGTCTGGCAGCTCACGTGGCCGTACCCGAGCCGGTGCCCGACCTCATGGTTGATGAGCATCTGCCGGTAGGTCAGCATCGCCTTGGAGCCGTAAGTCTTGGCCCCCCGCGCCCAGCGGTACGCGTTGATCATCACGCGGTCGGTCGAGGCGGAGTCGCAGGACACGTTGTCGACGGTGGTGTCCAGTCCCGACTTGGCGCACCACTCGGCCGTGGTCCCCGGGCTGGCCAGCGTGATCACGAACCTGGGTGAGCCACTGGAGATCCGCTCGAAGGTCATGGCTCCGTTGTGGGCCCAACTCCGGTCGTCGTTCAGAGTTTTCTGTACGGCGTCGGCGAACAGCTTCTCGTCGAGCCCGAGGCCCTTCTCGACATCGATCCGGTAGCTGACCTTGGGACCGTCGCCGGGCGCCTTCGCCAGTCCCGGCACCGCGCCGAACTCGCCCGAGCCCTTCAGATCGGCGGCCAGCGGGAACTGCTTGGTCATCAGCTGGGCGTAGGTGAGCGCGGGCGCGGGCGCCTCGGCCGCGGGCTCCTTCGGCGGGATCGTCCTGCCGTCCGAGCGCGAGGCGGGGCCCTCTCCGTCGCGGGCGAGCCCGCCGGAGGGCAGCGCGTCGGCACGGGGGCCGCCGCCGTCGGTGACCTGGGCGGCCACCACGACGGCGAGCACCGTGGTCACCGCCGCCGCGGCGATTCCGGTGAGGGTGCGCCCCAGATTGCCCTTCTCGGGCCGCTCGTCGTCGCCGACGGCGTCCGGGAGGCCGTCGGGGTCGTCCCGGTCCGGGCCACGGCCGGAGTCGGCGGCGGAGGCCGTACGGGGGCGGCTGCTCTCGTCGTCCCAGTCGGCGACGGAGCCGTACGGATCGGGGCGCCACCGCGCGGAGTCGGCGTCGAGGCCCACAGCGGCGCCGCTGCCGCCTCCGTAAGGAGAGGGAGGCGCGTCAAAGGCGTCGACGAACTCACGGCGTGGTCCCGGCACCTGGACGGGGACCTGGCGCTGCCCGGTCGGCGCCGGACGCGGAGGCCGCTGCTGCCCGCCGCCACGACCGTCCTGCCAGTCCCCGTACCGCTGTTGACCGCCCCAGCCGCCGCCCGGTTCACGGTGCTCGGGATGCCCGCCGCGTACCTGCGGCACGCCGTGCGCGGGGGTGCCGTACACCGGTGCCGCCGGTGATGCCTGCGGTGCCGGCCGTTCCCGCTCGGCGGCCGGCGGGCCGCTCACGGCGGGAGCGCGCTTCTTGCTGTCGGACGCCTTGGGCGCGGGGCCTTTACGGCTGTGTCGTCCCACGCCCCGGATCAGCTCCCGCCACTGTCGTTGTCGCCGTCGTAGTCATCTCTGTGGCGGCTCGCGCCGCCGCCGCTGAGGACGCCGCCGCCCCCACCGTCATTACGGCCGGGACGCCCGTTCGTCTCATCCGCCGCCCGGTCCGACTCCTCGATCAGGCCCCGCACGGCATCCGCGACCACTTCCGGGTACTCCATCATGGCAACATGCCCGGCGTCCGGAAGCGTCAGGAGCCGCGAATCCCGGAAAGCGGCGGACGCCTTTCGTGCCATTCGGTACGAAACAAGCTGATCCCGCCCTCCGTACACCAGCAGTGTCGGCGCGAGGACCCGTTCCGCCTGCCGCCACAGCCCTTGCTGTCCGCCGAGAGTGTAGGCGTCGACGATGCCCCGCGCGGAACGGGTCATCGCCTCCCAGAAGTACGGAAGACGCTGCCGCCGCTCCATCTCCTCCACCGCGTGCCGCATCCCCTCCTCCGAGACCCGGCCCGGGTCGCCGTAACAGAGGGCCATCACGCCGCGCGTGCGCTGCTCGGCCGACCACTCGCGGGTCATCCGCCCGAACAGCGCGCTGACACCGGGCAGGGCCAGCAGGGCGGTCGGCACGGCGTTGCGCTGCACGCGGATCTCGGGCAGCGCGGGTGAGACGAGGGTGAGGGTGCGCACCAGATCGGGACGGGAGGCGGCGACCCGGGTCGCGACGGCGCCTCCCATGGAGTTGCCGAAGAGATGAACCGCGCCGTGGCCGCCCGCGTCGAGCAGCCGGACCACGGCCCGCGCGTGCCCGGTGATCGAGTAGTTGCGGTCATCCGGCGGCGGGGAGTCCCCGAAGCCGGGCAGGTCGACCGCCTCGCCGTCGACCACGTCGGCCAGCAGCGGCATCAGGTCGGACCAGTTCTGCGAGGAGCCGCCGAGGCCGTGCACGTACAGCGCGTGCGGCAGCCCCGGGCGCGTGGGGGGCCGTGAGCGTACGTTGAGCGTCAGCCCCGGCAGCGCGACCGCACGCAGCCGCTCACCGTCGGCGACCCTGACAGCACTCACGCGCGGAACGGCGGCGGCGAGTGTTTCCGGCAGCTCGGTCGAAGACATGCGGCAATGTTACGAGACGATCACGCGCGGGTCCTCCCGTTCGCGGTCACCGGACACATAGCGTCGCGGGTACGGACCTCCTACCCTCGTAAGTACGCGCGTAGGTATTCGCCTCATATCGCGAATGGCACACGGAAGACGACCGGAGAAGAAAGGGCGCCCCATGCCGGCGGACCTGAGCGACCCGGACACATTCCCGAACGACTACGAGAACGGCACCGACAAGGAAGAGCGGGAGGCCGGAGCGGATTCCGGCGAACTCGAAGAACTCGACGAGGAGACTCCGGAGGCGGACGCCGCCGAGCAGCACAGGGACGTGCGCCCGTCGGGCGACGATCCGCCGGCCCCCATGGGTACGGAGGAGGCCGACGAGGCCGACGCCGCTGAGCAGGCGCGTATCGTCTCTCTCGACGAGGACGACTACCGCTGAGTATCCGCTCGGGACCGGGTTCGCCTTTTGTCAGCATTGGATACTTTTCTCCGTCGCCGCACTCGCGGCCAGGCGGATATCCGGCTCCCGTGAGTGTCCGGTCCGTGAAATTCTCAGACCTGACCACGCACAGCCGGGTTACCCAAAAGTACGATGGCAAGGCGGCGCACAGCGCGCACGGCACGATTCTGGGAGGCGGCGTGACAGCCATAGAGCAGACCGAGGCAGCGCGCCCGCGAGGCACGCGTCTGCCCCGCCGCGCTCGACGCAATCAGCTTCTGGGCGCGGCTCAGGAAGTCTTCGTCGCACAGGGTTACCACGCCGCGGCGATGGACGACATCGCGGAGCGGGCCGGTGTCAGCAAGCCCGTCCTGTACCAGCACTTCCCGGGGAAGCTGGATCTCTACCTGGCGCTTCTCGACCAGCACTGCGAAGCACTGCTGCGGGCCGTACGTACGGCCCTGGCCTCGACGACCGACAACAAGCTCCGGGTCGCGGCCACGATGGACGCGTACTTCGCCTACGTCGAGGACGAGGGCGGCGCGTTCCGGCTGGTCTTCGAGTCCGACCTGACGAACGAGCCCGCGGTGCGTGAGCGCGTCGACCGGGTGGCGCTCCAGTGCGCCGAGGCGATCTCCGACGTGATCGCCTCGGACACGGGACTCTCCAAGGAGGAGTCCATGATGCTGGCCGTCGGGCTCGGCGGCGTCTCCCAGGTGGTGGCCCGCTACTGGCTCTCCAGCGAGTCGGTCATCCCGCGCGACAAGGCCGTGGAACTTCTCACCTCGCTGGCCTGGCGCGGCATCGCGGGGTTCCCGCTGCACGGCAGCGAGCAGCACCCCGGCGCCTGACCGGGCGCGCGGCGCCCGGCGCCGGGCCCGACGCGGTCCACCGGCGGCCGGCCGGCCCGCGCGGTCCGTGTTCGCTGCGGGCGTGTCCCGCCACTGTCCTGAGCTCCTTCTCCCCGGGCTAATGTGTGCTGGGTACCGCGCGGTTGACCGCGCAACGCACCGACCGTTCGGAGGGACATAGCGGTGGAGGTCAAGATCGGCGTGCAGCACACGCCCCGCGAGATCGTTCTGGAGAGCTCGCAGTCCGCCGAGGACGTCGAGAGCGCCGTCGGCGACGCACTCGCCGGCAAGGCGAAGCTGCTCAGCCTCACGGACGAGAAGGGGCGGAAGGTGCTCGTACCGGCCGAACGGATCGCGTACGTGGAGATCGGCGAGCCGACGACGCGACGGGTGGGCTTCGGCCCGCTCTAGGCGAAATCGGCGGCACGGCACCACAGCGACGAAGGAGTGGCCCGGCGGGATTCCCGCCGGGCCACTCCTTCGTCGTCCGCTCCCCGGATTCCGCTCCCCGGATCGCGGAGGGTTGCCTCGCGCGCACTCCGGGTAGACCGGGCTACGACCGAATTGGCCAGCGCGCTTCGTGAGGTGATCAGCGGTGATCTTGGAAGCTCTCGGTGCGGTCCTGCTCGGACTCGGCGCTTCGTGGGCCGCGCTCCAGCGGCTGCCCCACCGGCTCCCCTCCCGCCGCCTCGTGCTCGCGGCGGGGTCCCTGGGCTCCCTCTTCGGCGCGGTGCTCACGCACGCGGCGCTCGGCCCCGGTCATGTCGTCGCGACGCTGATCGGCGCGGTCGTCGTCGGGGCGGTCCTGCTCTCGCTGCTGCTCCGCCCCGCGACCGCGGTCCTGCGCCGTCCGATGCCTTCCTGATCCGCCGGCCGCGGGAGCCCGGGAGCCGCGGGAGACCCGGGGCCCCGGAGCCGCGGGAGCCTCAGGCGGCCAGTCCCAGGGCCGCCATCCGCTTCGTGTGCGCCTCGGTGATCCGCGAGAACATCCGGCCCACCTCGGCCAGATCGAACCCGTCGGCGACCCCGCCCACCAGCATCGTCGACAGCGCGTCCCGGTCGGCCACCACCCGCTGCGCCTGTGACAGCGCCTCACCCATCAGCCGCCGCGCCCACAGGGCGAGCCGCCCGCCGACCCGGGGCTCGGCCTCGATCGCTGCCCTGACCTTCTCGACCGCGAAATTGCCGTGCCCTGTGTCATCGAGCACAGCGAGCACCAGACCGCGGGTGTCGGAGTCCAGGCGCGCGGCCACCTCGCGGTAGAAGTCACTGGCGATCGAATCGCCCACATACGCCTTGACCAGGCCCTCAAGCCAGTCCGACGGCGCGGTCTGGCGGTGGAAGTCGTCCAGTGCGGTGGCAAAGGGATCCATCGCGCCCGTCGGATCGGCGTCAATTTCGCCGAGCCGGTCGCGCAGCCTCTCGAAATGGTGGAATTCGGCGGAGGCCATCTTCGCGAGTTCCGCCTTGTCGTCCAGAGTCGGCGCGAGTTTGGCGTCCTCGGCAAGCCGCTCGAAGGCCGCCAGTTCGCCGTAGGCGAGCGCTCCCAGCAGATCCACGACCGCGGCCCGGTACTTCGGGTCGGCGGAGGCGGTCGCCCAGTCCTGGGCGGCGATCCCGGTGAGTTCCGCGGGCGCGGAACCGGTCGGTGACCCTGGTGTGGACTCGGGCTCTGTGGCGTTGTCAGACGTCTCCATGGAGCGCACAATAACCCGCTCGACGCACCTCGTAGAGCCCACTTCGCGCACCGTTCAAGAGCCCGGTCGGGCACTGCCCTGACACCGTTCCGACGAATTCGTCCAACACACCTGCGCGATTCCGGGGTACAGTGGTAATGCGCCTGCCGAGTATTCGGTGGGCCATCGCAGTGTTTGACCGGGAGATCTGTCCCGGACAGGCCCCATGAGGATGCCCGGTCGGTGGCCCGATCGGCTCCGACCCCGACCGCCCTCCGCGCGGACCGTGCGCACAGCTGCGTACGACCTGCAGATGAGGGGCCCCCTCAGCGGCACGAGCGCTCGAGCGACGGCAGTGGTCCCGCGCCATCCGGCCAATCCACGGCCGGCCGAGTACCCAGGTGCGGTACGACCCCCGCGTTCGCCTCGGGTCGCGTCTCACAGAAGAGGCAGCACCCTGACTACGACTTTCCGAGACCTCGGAATCCTTCCCGAGACGGCCGAAGCGCTCGAAGCCGTCGGCATCATGTCCCCGTTCCCCATCCAAGAGATGACGCTCCCGGTCGCCCTGTCCGGCAAGGATGTCATCGGCCAGGCCAAGACCGGCACGGGCAAGACGCTCGGCTTCGGCCTGCCGCTCCTGGAGCGCGTCACCGTCCCCGCCGACGTCGAGGCGGGCCGGGCCGTTCCCGAGCAGCTCACCAACGCCCCGCAGGCCCTCGTGGTCGTCCCCACCCGCGAGCTGTGCCAGCAGGTCACCAACGACCTCCAGACCGCCGGCAAGGTGCGCAACGTGCGCGTGCTGGCGATCTACGGCGGCCGTGCCTACGAACCGCAGGTCGAAGCCCTCAAGAAGGGCGTCGACGTGATCGTCGGCACCCCGGGCCGGCTGCTCGACCTGGCCGGCCAGCGCAAGCTCGACCTGTCGCACGTGCGCGGCCTCGTCCTGGACGAGGCCGACGAGATGCTCGACCTGGGCTTCCTGCCCGACGTCGAGCGGATCATCCAGCTGCTCCCCGCGAAGCGCCAGACGATGCTGTTCTCGGCGACCATGCCGGGCGCGGTCATCGGTCTCGCGCGCCGCTACATGTCGCAGCCGACGCACATCAGCGCCACGTCGCCGGACGACGAGGGCGCGACGGTCGCCAACACCACGCAGCGCGTCTACCGCGCCCACTCCATGGACAAGCCGGAGATGGTCGCGCGCATCCTCCAGGCCGAGGGCCGCGGGCTCGCGATGATCTTCTGCCGTACGAAGCGTACGGCCGCGGACATCGCCGACCAGCTCGCCCAGCGCGGCTTCGCCTCGGGCGCCGTCCACGGCGACCTCGGCCAGGGCGCGCGTGAGCAGGCGCTGCGCGCGTTCCGCAACGGCAAGGTGGACGTTCTCGTCTGCACCGACGTCGCCGCGCGCGGTATCGACGTCGAGGGTGTGACGCACGTCATCAACTATCAGTCGCCCGAGGAGGAGAAGACCTACCTCCACCGCATCGGCCGTACCGGCCGCGCGGGCGCGTCCGGCATCGCCGTCACGCTGGTCGACTGGGACGACATCCCGCGCTGGCAGCTGATCAACAAGGCGCTGGACCTGGGCTTCCCGGACCCGCCGGAGACCTACTCGACCTCGCCGCACCTCTTCGAGGAGCTCAGCATTCCCGCGGGGACGAAGGGCATCCTGCCGCGTACGGACCGGACACGTGCCGGTCTGTCGGCGGAGCGGGTCGAGGACCTGGGCGAGACGGGCGGCCGTGGCCGCAAGTCCGCCGGGGCCCCGTCCGCGCGGTCGGCCGGCGCCGCCGTGCAGGAGGAGCGCCCCGCCCGTACGCGCACACCGCGCCAGCGGCGCCGTACACGCGGCGGGACTCCCCTGGAGGCCGGCGAGGCGCAGACGCAGACAGTGGCGGCGACGGCCCCGGCGGCGACCGGAGCGGTCGACACCGCCGAGGGCGCTGAAGCGGCCGAGCCGCGCGTCCCGCGCCGCCGTCGGCGTACGCGCGTGGGCGTACCCGCCGACGCGGCTGCCGCGGTCGCCACGACCGTGGCGCAGCCGGGGACGGACCTGTTCGTCGAGCCGGTGGCCGAGCAGGGCGACGCCGACGCCGATGCGGTCACCAAGCCGCGCCGTCGTCGTACGCGGGCCGCCAAGCCCGCTGTCGAGGCCGTGGAGACGGTCGCGGCCGTGGTCGTCGACCCCGGCGCCGGGGCGAAGACCGAGACCAGCCCCCGGCGCCGTACGCGCGCCGCCAAGGCCCCGGTCGAGGCCGGCACGGTGAAGGCCGCCGATTCGGCGGATGGCGACGCCCCCGCCGCCGAGGCCAAGCCGCGCCGGCGCCGTACGCGCGCGGCGGCGGCCCAGCCCGAGAGCTGACAGCGCACGCCCGACGGCCCGGCACCCCCCAGGGGATGCCGGGCCGTCGGCGTGTTCGCGGGTCCTCTATCGCGCCTCCTGAGGAGGCCGGGCGGGTGAGGCGGCTGTGGGCGTGGGGACTTACTCTCGTCGCATGAGCAGGCCGCCCACGTTCACTCCCCCGCCCTGTGCCCGCGCGCGCCAGTTGGCGACGAGCCGCGGGCACTTCGCCGTGCTCGACGCGCGCCCCGGGGGGACGCCGCGGGGCACCGCCCTTCTGATGCCCGGATTCACCGGCAGTAAGGAGGACTTCATCGCGATGCTGGAGCCGCTCACCGCGGCCGGCTACCGAGTGATCGCCGTCGACGGGCGCGGGCAGTACGAGTCCGTGGGACCCGATTCCCAAGAGGCGTACGCCCAAGAGGAGTTGGCGGCGGATGTGCTGGCGCAGGCGGAGGCGGTCGGGGCACCTGTCCATCTCGTGGGCCACTCGCTGGGCGGGCAGATCGCCCGCGCGGCCGTCCTTACGGACGCGGAGCCGTTCCGTACGCTGACGCTGATCTCCTCGGGCCCCGGCCGTATCGCCCCCTCCCAGGAGGAGCGGGTGCGGCTGCTGAGCGAGGCCCTGGCGCTCACGAACATGGACATGGAGCGGGTCTGGGAGGGCATCCAGGCGATGGAGCCGCCGGAGGAGACCTCCGTCGACGGCACGGATCTGCGCCGCCGCTGGCTGCGCCACAACCCGGTGCAACTCATCACCACGGGGCGGCAGTTGACGGTGGAGCCGGACCGGGTGGCCGAGCTCGCCGCCGTACATCCGCTGCCGAAGCATGTGATGTCCGGCGTGCGGGACGACACCTGGCCCGTGCCGCTGCTCGACGACATGGCGCGGCGGATGGACGCGCGCAGGACCGTGATCGAGGGCGCCGAGCACTCGCCGAACACCGATCAGCCGCTGCGTACGGCAGCGGCCCTCAGCGCCTTCTGGGACGGCTCCGGGCGCTGAGGGGGACCGGAGGGACCGGGGAGCTCAGAACTGCGCCTGGAGGTGCTGCCAGAACCCGTCCCGCAGTGCCCGCCGCAGGATCGCGTGCCCCCGCAGCGAGCGTTGCAGCAGCTTCTCCGCCTCGATGAGCAGGTCCTGGTCGACGGGGCCCGGCAGATACGGATGGCCGGGCAGCAGTTCGGCCATCGCCACCCGCCCGCGCCCGACCAGCCATGTCGCGGCGATCTGCGCGCCGATGAAGCGCACCTGTTCGCGCGAGGGCGGCGGCTCGCCCTCGTTCTCGTACGTGGTGACCGCCCGCCGCGTCACGTACGGCTGCCAGAATTCGAGGTCGAAGGTGCGCTGGCTGTCGACCTCCCACAGAAGCGGTTCGGCCTGGTTGCGCCCCTCGCCGGCCTCGATGCCCCAGAGATGGACGCGCGCGCCGTATCCCTGCGCGGCCTCCACGGCCGACACCAGGTCCTCGTCACCGCCGACGAGTGCGGCGTCGCTGATGGCGCGGTGCCTGGCGAGCGATTCGAGATCCGTGCGGATCAGGGAGTCGACGCCCTTCTGCTGGTTGTTGGCGTTGAGATTGCCGAGGCGGACCTTGACGTCCGGCAGCTCGGCGATGGCCTGCTGCTCGGGCGTGTGGATACGGCGCCGCGCGCCGTCGTACCAGTAGACCCGGAGCAGTCTGCTGTCGGCGAAGATCGTGCGCGCCTTGTCGATGAACGCCTCGATGAGCCCCTCGGCGTCGAGATCGAAGGACCGCCGGTCCTCGGTCCCCGCGACCAGTAATCCGGCCGCAGCGTGGACGTAACCCGCGTCGACGAAGATGGCGTGGGTGGACGGTGTCTTCGAGACCTCGGCGAGCATCCGCTGGAGCAGTTCGTTGGTGCGCTCCAGGCGGGCGCCGACCTCGGCGATGTCGGGATTGATCTCTGCCTCGCTCATACGCGGTCCATTGTCCGTGGACACCTCTGTACTCGCCAGTAATCAGCCATCTGAAAAATTTCCTTAGTGTAGGGAATGTTTGCAGAGGGCAAGGCGTTGTCGCCTGATGTAATCAACGATGGGTTATCCGTCACACACAGTTCTCCTACGGAGGATCAGACGAAGGGAGAAGCGGTATGCGCTTCGAGATCATGCGACTGAACGATGCTGACGGCACCGCCGTCGACAGCACCGTCGTGGACGCCGCCTCCGTCAATCAGATCGTGCAGCAGGCCGCCTCCACAGGGCAGCGCCTCTACATCCGCCCGGCCGAGACCCCGGCCTCGTAAATTCTCGGATCCCTCCGGATCCACTGATCGGCTCATGTCGAGACGCCCCCGTACGGACATCCGTACGGGGGCGCTTTGGTCTCACGCGGCCTGCACGACCTGCGTGACGCCGTTGATGATCTGCTGCACGGCGATGGCCGAGAGCATCATTCCGGCGAGCCTGGTCACCAGCACCACACCGCCGTCCTTGATGACCCGGATGATCACCAGCGAGTAGCGCATCGTGAGCCAGAGCACGGCGTGCATCGCCACGATCGCCACCCACACCGAGATCTGCGCCGCCGCCCCGTCGGCGTGCTGGACGGCGAGGATGACGGAGACGATCGCGCCGGGGCCGGCCAGGAGCGGCATGCCGAGCGGTACGAGGGCGACGTTGACGTCCTTCGTCTGCTTGGGCTCGTCGTTCTTGCCGGTGAGCAGATCGAGAGCGATGAGCAGCAGGAGCAGTCCGCCGGCGATCATCAGCGCGGGGACGGATACATGCAGATAGTCCAGGATCTGCTGGCCGAGGATGCCGAAGACGGTGATCACGCCGAAGGCGACGGCCACCGCCTGCCAGGCCATCCGGCGCTGGACCTTGGCGGGGCGCCCGGAGGTGAGGCCGAGGAAGATCGGGGTGATCCCGGGCGGGTCCATGATCACGAACAGGGTCAGGAAGAGGGAGCCGAAGACGGCGGCGTCGAACACGGTGTGGCCTTGCGGGAGATGGGCGGGCGGGACTCGGGGCGCGGTACGCGGCCGGGCACCGGCGTCGGCCGGGCACGGCGTCGTACGCGGCTCCGCACGGCGCGGCACGGGGCGCGCGCACGACGGGCACGTGGTGCGGGTCAGGACCTGTGGTGCGGGTCTGGAGCTACACGGGTCCGCCCGTGCCGGGCACCGGGAAGGCGCCCGACGCGCGCCGGACGATCTCGCCGTAGATCTCCGGGTCGGTGCTGTACTCCCCGAGCCGGACGGTCTTCCGGGTCCCGTGGTAGTCGCTGGAGCCGGTCGTGAGCAGCCCCAGCTCGGCGGCGAGTCCGCGCAGCCGGGCGCGCGTAGGCTCGTCGTGGTTCATGTGGTCGACCTCGATGCCGTCGAGGCCCGCCTCGGCCAGCCGTACCAGCGCCGCCTCGGCGACGACCGCGCCCCGGGTCACGGCCAGCGGATGCGCGACGACGGTGACACCGCCGGCGGCCTTGACCAGCCGGACCGCCTCAAAGGGGTCCAGCTCGTGGCGGGGCACGTGCACCCGGCCGTGGTCGGAGAGCCACTGGGAGGTGAACGCCTCGTCGACCGAGCCCACAATGCCCAGATCGACGAGGGCCGACGCGACGTGCGGGCGGCCGATCGAGCCGTCTCCGGCGATCCGGGCGACCTGTTCCCAGGTGATGGGCACGCCGAGTTCCCGGAGCTTGGCCACCATCGCCTTCGCGCGCGGCACCCGGTCGTCGCGCACCAGCTCGCGCTCGCGCAGCAGTCGGGGCTCGTCGGCGTCGAAGAGGTACGCCAGCATGTGCAGGCTCACACCGTCCGCGCGGCAGGAGAGTTCGGCGCCGGTGACGAGGGTGAGGCCGGTGTCGAGCTCGGCGAGGGCCTTGAGCGCCTCGGCATGGCCCCGGGTCGTGTCGTGGTCGGTGAGCGCGACGACGTCCAGACCGGCGGCCACGGCGTTACGTACGAGCTCGGCCGGGGTGTCCGTACCGTCCGACGCCGTGGAGTGGGTGTGCAGGTCGATGCGCACGACGCGTACTCCAGGGGTTCGGACGGGCAGGGGACGCTCCAGGATAACGGGCGTTCGAAGGCGTCCCGAACGCTCGAACCCGCACGCGGTCCGGTCCGGCCGGCCCGCGGTCAGCTCAGCAGACGCGGGGAGAGCGCCCCGCACGGCAGCAGATCCACCTCGGCGCCGGCGTCCCGCAGATCGGTGAGGACCAGCTCGTCGTACATCAGCAGCCCCGTCTGCTCCGGCCAGACGATCGCCCAGAGCCAGAGTCCGAGGGCCTCACCGGCGAAGACCGCGCGGTCGGGCGGTGCGTCGGCCACGTGCCAGAGGGGGGTGGGGCGGCCGGCGGCCAGCAGTTTGGCGTGCGGGGGCCTGTCGGCGCAGATGTGCGGGCCGGGGTCGGGGCCGTCGATCCCGGCGTAGCGCGCCCCGAGTCCGACGCCGAGCTCCTCGGCGACCAGCAGCAGTTCTCCCGGGCCGCCGAGCGGGCCGGGGCCCGAGCACGCGACGGCGGTGGCCCGGCCGCCGCTGCGGTCGTCGCCCGCGTAGGCGACACCGGTGTAGAGCCAGCCGACGGGGAGCGGCCAGGGCATCCAGACGGGGACGCGGGCGCGGTTCACCACGACCCCGAGGGCTTCGACGCTGGGCGGTATGACCGGCTGCAACGGATGGACGGTGCCATGGATGTCGCACTGCCAGGAGTCGGCGAAGAGACCGGGCGCCCTGACCCGGCCACCGCACTTCGGGCAACCTGGTTCGCCCCTCATAGCGCCCAACGGTCCTCCCCGGCCGACGCCCCGTCAAGGACGATCACCCCTCCGGCACAGAACGGCGGCAAATACCGGCGGCCTGTACGAGAGGGGGTCTCCTCTCGGCGGCGTACGGGGTTCAGAGACGTACGTACGGCGCCGGCGCGGCACGGTACGACACCGACGGCCGCAGCCTCAGTCCAGCGCCACCGAGCCGCGCAGCGGGTCGCGCAGATCCGTCCCGTGCGCCAGCCACCGCTCCTGGAGCGCCTGCGCGCCCTTCACCCGCTTCCACGCCGCCTCGTTGGCCGTCATCGGGAGCAGCGGCAGGAACCGTACGGGATCCAGCGGCGCCGCCAGCTCCAGATCGGGGACCAGCCCGCCGGACTCCGCGACGAGCACGGAGCTGAACGGCGCGCCGGGCCACAGGGGTTCGCCGACCTCCAGCGAGGCACCCGCGGTCACCACCAACCCCTCGACCTGGGGCGACGCGGCCAGTACGGCGAGGGGGCGCAGCACCTTGTCGGTGTCGGCGAGCCCGGCCCGTACCGACAGGATCAGCTCGGCGCGCGGCCCCCGGGCCGGGTCGGGGACAACGACCGTGGGGTCGGCCATCGGCCGCGCGGACATCCCGAGCGTGGCGTACCGCACAACGGCGCCGCCGGACCCGCCGCCGACGCCACCGGGGCCGGCGGAGCCCCCTTCGCTCTCCCGGTCCCCCGGGTCGAGAAACCGCAGGACCTCGACCCGGTCCGTGCCCACGAACGTCATCGCCGCGCGCGCGTCGGGCTCGCCCAGCGCCGTACGCAGCTGTGCCTCGACCAGAGAGAGAACTTCTGCCATCCGGCGAGCATAGAACGCCGTCTTAACGGGCAAGAGACCGAATTGGCCTCGATCGGCTGCTAGTCTGGGCCGCCGGTCGGGACAGCGCGCGGAAAGCGTCGCCTTCCAGTCCCGACATACGTCGTCCCCTACGGGGGACCGGCCGGAGGAGGTGGGGCTGCGGTGGATCGAAGTCACCCGGCCAGTACCAGCCGCTCTTCCTCGCGCTGTACCGCCTCTCGCATCTGAGGCCCTGCCCCGTACAGGCCCGCGGCTTGTCGCACGACGGAAGAGCATCGCACCAGCTCTGTTTTGCCTGTCTGTAGCGAATGCCGTCACCGCGTCCTCGCGGTGCCGCCCGCTTTGCGGACGTACGCGCGTCGCGTCGTTCTCACGCCGTCTCGGTCCCGATTCGGCACGTACGCGCCTCACGTCCCCGTTCCGGGCTGCGCCACGCCCCGCCGACGGCCTCTCCGGGAGGAGCCAGCCATGTCGATGATCCGTGACCTGCGTGCGGCGGTCCGTCCGTCACTGCGCAAGAGCAGCACCCCTTACAGCACGTACGACTCCACGCGCGACCCCTCGGCCTCCAGCGCCGTCGTCGACTGCGCCGTCTACCGCGGCGGCCGGCGGGTGAAGGACGAGCCGTGCCTCACCCCGCACGAGGCGATGCTGGAGGTGCGACGGGGCGGCGGGTTCGCCTGGATCGGCCTCCACGAGCCGACCGAGGAGGAATTCGCGGGTATCGCGGCCGAGTTCGGGCTGCACCCGCTCGCCGTCGAGGACGCCGTGCACGCCCACCAGCGGCCCAAGCTGGAGCGGTACGACGACACCCTCTTCGCCGTCTTCAAGACCATCCACTACGTGGAGCACGCGGAGCTCACGGCGACCAGCGAGGTCGTGGAGACAGGCGAGGTCATGTGCTTCACCGGCCGGGACTTCGTCATCACCGTGCGGCACGGCGGCAAGGGCTCGCTGCGCGCGCTGCGCCACCGGATGGAGGAGGACAGCGAGCTCCTGGCCAAGGGGCCTTCGTCCGTCCTGCACGCCATCGCCGACCATGTCGTGGACGGCTACATCGCGGTGGCCGCGGCCGTGCAGGACGACATCGACGAGGTCGAGATCGATGTGTTCTCGGCGCCCGCGAAGGGCAGCCCGCGCGGCTCGGACGCGGGGCGGATCTATCAGCTGAAGCGCGAGGTGCTGGAGTTCAAGCGGGCCGTGGCACCGCTGCTGCGGCCGATGCAGCTGCTGAGCGAGCGTCCGATGCGGCTGGTCGAACCCGACGTACAGAAGTACTTCCGGGACGTCGCGGACCATCTGGCCAGGGTGCACGAGGAGGTCGTCGGCTTCGACGAGCTGCTGAACTCGATCCTCCAGGCCAATCTGGCGCAGGCGACCGTCGCGCAGAACGAGGACATGCGCAAGATCACGTCCTGGGCGGCGATCATCGCCGTACCGACGGCTGTGTGCGGCGTCTACGGCATGAACTTCGAGCACATGCCCGAGCTTCAGTGGAAGTACGGCTACCCGATGGTGCTGGGCGGCATCGCCGTCGTCTGTCTCACCATCCACCGGATGCTCAAGCGCAACGGGTGGCTGTAGGAGGCCTGACCCAGGCCCTAGGCTGCCGGGCATGACAGAAACCGTGCCCGGCTCCCCGCTCCTCGGCAAGGCGCTCGTCGAGGAGGCCACCAAGAAGTCCGGCCTCATCTGGGTGCGGGCGGGCGGTCCCGCCCGTGCCCTGTGGCACGTCTGGCTGGACGGCGCCGCGCTGATCGTCGGCGACGGCGACGGCGAGCAGCCGCTGCCGGGGCTGGTGGACGGCTCCACCGCCGAGGTGACCGTACGGAGCAAGGACAAGGGCGGGCGGCTGGTGGCCTGGACCGCTTCCGTCACCGAACTCGCTCCTCGTACGGAGGCGTGGGAGACGGCTGTCGCCGAGCTGAAGGGCAAGCGGCTGAACGCGCCGGACTTCGACGAGATGACCGACCGGTGGGCGCGCGAGTCGCGCGTGCTGCGTCTGGAGCCGCGCGACGCGATCACCGACCTGCCGCACGGCTCACAGGCGGCGGCGCCGCTGCCGACTCCGGCGACGACGCGTCAGCCGGCCCCGGCGGCCGTGCCGCGCCTGCTGTTCAAGCGCGGGAAGAAGAAGGGCTGAGCCCGGACGGGCCGGTTCAGCTGCTCGGCAGCGTGGTGCCGTAGTCCACCGTCTCGCCCTTCGCGGGCGCCTTCAGCGGGAAGTCCTTGCCCCAGTCGCTGAGCGTGAGCGTTCCCGCGCCGCCCGCGCGGGCCAGTTGCAGCGGGTACGGCGTGCCTTCCAGGGAGACGTTCAGCGAACCGCCCGCGCCTTCGTCGCCGTTGACCTCGATGGTGCGTACGCCGCCGATCTGGGGGCGGCCGCCCTTGCCGAGCTTGCCGTGCAGTCCCAGCAGCCCGTCGAGCAGCACGCCCTTGTCGGTGAAACCCCGCAGCTGGTCGTAGGACGGATCGTCCTCGGGGACCTTCACATACTTGTCGTCGAGCTTGTCCGCCGCCTCGGCGTCGGCCTTGCTGGGCGGGTCACCCTCGCCCTCACCGCCCTTGCCGTCCGGGTGGGTCCAGAACTCGGCGTCCGCCTTCAGGAACAGCTCGTCCCCGACCCGCAGCAGCTCGAACGTGCCCAGGGCCTCGGAGCTGACCGATCCGGTCCCGCCGGCCTCCTTGAGCGACATGTTGAGCTTGTAGGTCTGCCCGTCGGTGACGACCGTGCCCGCCAGGCGCACCGCGTCCGCACTCTCGGCCGCCGTCTTCGCCTTCTTCTCGATCCCGGCGGGCGACAGTTTGCCGACGCCGTTGGTGCCCGCGTCCGGATCCTCGTCGCCGCCGCACGCCGTGAGCGCGAGGCTCATCCCGACACAGAGAGCCACGGGAAACGCGGCCCGGCCAAGACGGACAAGGGACCGGGAAAGGGTCACGAACGCACTGCCTCTCATGCACGGCGGGGGACGGCAGACCGCAGCGTACCCGTGCCGCGCGGGCCCATCGACAACGAGCCCCGGCGACGGATCGCCCGTACCGTACGGACGGATCCGCCAGGGCGGCACGGAGCGGTACGGGCTAGCCTGAACCCGTTGTCGCGGTCCATACGGGGACAGTCACGGGCAAGGCCACCGGCACGGCAGGGACAGTCGCGGGCAGGGAGGAGCGCATCATGGCGTCGGGCGCTTCCCGGGTCTTCGTCTCGCACCTCGCCGGGGTGCCGGTCTTCGACCCCAACGGCGATCAGGTGGGGCGGGTGCGTGACCTCGTGGCGATGCTGCGGGTCGGCGGGCGGCCGCCGCGCGTGCTCGGCATGGTCGTCGAAGTCCTCAGCAGGCGGCGGATCTTCCTGCCGATGACCCGCATCACGGGCGTCGCGTCGGGCCAGGTGATCACGACGGGCGTGGTCAACATGCGGCGCTTCGAGCAGCGCCCCACGGAGCGGCTGGTCCTGGGCGAGCTGCTCGACCGCCGCGTACAGCTCGTGGAGAGCGGCGAGCAGGTGACCGTCCTCGACGTCGCCGTCCAGCAGCTGCCCGCCCGCCGCGAGTGGGAGATCGGGAAGGTCTTCGTCCGGCACGGCAAGAGCGGCGCGCTGCGGCGGCGCGGCGAGACGCTGACCCTCGACTGGTCGGCGGTCACCGGCTTCACGCTGGAGGAGGACGGCCAGGGCGCGGAGAATCTCGTCGCCACCTTCGAGCGGCTGCGCCCCGCCGACCTGGCCAATGTGCTGCACCATCTGTCGCCCAAGCGGCGTGCCGAGGTGGCCGCCGCCCTCGACGACGACCGGCTCGCCGACGTCCTGGAGGAGCTGCCCGAGGACGACCAGGTGGAGATCCTGGGCAAGCTGAAGGACGACCGGGCCGCGGACGTCCTGGAGGCGATGGACCCGGACGACGCGGCGGACCTGCTCTCCGAGCTGCCCGAGGAGGACAAGGAGCGGCTGCTGGCGCTGATGCGGCCGGGCGACGCCGCCGACGTACGGCGGCTGCTGGCGTACGAGGAGCGGACGGCGGGCGGCCTGATGACGACCGAGCCGATCGTGCTGCGGCCGGACGCGACGGTCGCCGACGCGCTGGCTCGGGTGCGCCGGCAGAACCTCTCACCCGCGCTGGCCGCCCAGGTCTATGTGTGCCGGGCGCCGGACGAGACACCGACGGGCAAGTATCTGGGCACGGTCCACTTCCAACGGCTGCTGCGCGAACCGCCGTTCATGCTGGTCGGCTCGATCGTGGAGAGCGATCTGCCGCCGCTGGCCCCCGACACGCCCCTGCCCGAGGTCACCGGCTATCTCGCCGCGTACAACATGGTCGCCGCGCCGGTCGTGGACGAGAGCGGGTCGCTGCTCGGCGCCGTGACCGTCGACGACGTCCTGGACCATCTGCTGCCGGACGACTGGCGGGAGACCGGGTTCAACGGCGCGGAGGAGGCCACGAGTGGCCACTGAGCGTCCGGAGGGTCAGTCGCCGAGGGAACGGGCCGCCACGGTCTCGGGTGCGAGCGCGCCGCCGCGCGGCCCGCGCGGACGGCTCGACCAGCCGCGCACGCCGAGGCGCAGGTTCCTGCCGGAGTACGACCCCGAGGCCTTCGCCCGGTTCTCGGAACGGATCGCGCGCTTCCTGGGGACGGGCCGCTTCATCGTCTGGATGACGCTGATCATCATCGTCTGGGTGCTGTGGAACGTCTTCGCGCCCAAGGAACTGCGCTGGGACGAGTACCCGTTCATCTTCCTGACCCTGATGCTGTCCCTCCAGGCCTCGTACGCGGCCCCGCTGATCCTGCTGGCACAGAACCGCCAGGACGACCGGGACCGGGTCACCCAGGAGCAGGAGCGCAAGCAGAACGAGCGCTCCATCGCCGACACCGAGTACCTGACCCGCGAGATCGCCTCGCTGCGGATGGGGCTCGGCGAGGTCGCCACCCGCGACTGGATCCGCTCGGAGCTCCAGGACCTCGTACGGGACCTGGCCGAGCAGCAGGTCCTGCTGCCCGCGGACCGGACGCGCGGACGTGACGAACCAGACCACCCGGAGCACTGACGCGCTTTCCTGGGCGTGCGCGCCGCGCCGTACCATCTCCGTATGGCTACCGACACGCACGAGACCGTCGCTCCCGCGGAGGACGCGGTGCGCGCAGCACTGGCGACGGTGAACGACCCCGAGATCCACCGGCCGATCACCGACCTCGGCATGGTGAAATCGGTCGACATCGGGGCGGACGGCGCGGTGGCTGTCACGGTCTATCTCACGGTGTCCGGCTGTCCCATGCGCGAGACGATCACCACGAACGTGACGGAGGCGGTCGCCTCGGTCGCGGGCGTCACGCGGGTCGACGTCACGCTGGACGTGATGAGCGACGAGCAGCGCAAGGAGCTCGCGACGTCGCTGCGCGGCGGTACGGCCGAGCGTGAGGTGCCCTTCGCCAAGCCCGGCTCGCTGACCCGCGTGTACGCGGTGGCCTCCGGCAAGGGCGGTGTCGGCAAGTCGTCGGTGACGGTCAACCTGGCGGCGGCGATGGCCGCCGACGGTCTGAAGGTCGGCGTCGTGGACGCGGACATCTACGGGCACAGCGTGCCGCGCATGCTGGGGGCCGACGGCAAGCCCACCCAGGTCGAGAACATGATCATGCCGCCGTCGGCGCACGGCGTGAAGGTCATCTCGATCGGCATGTTCACCCCGGGCAACTCGCCGGTGGTGTGGCGCGGACCGATGCTGCACCGGGCACTCCAGCAGTTCCTCGCCGATGTGTTCTGGGGCGATCTGGACGTGCTGCTGCTGGACCTGCCGCCGGGGACGGGCGACATCGCGATCTCGGTGGCGCAGCTTGTGCCGAACGCCGAGATCCTGGTGGTCACCACCCCGCAGCAGGCCGCCGCCGAGGTCGCCGAGCGGGCCGGCTCCATCGCGGTGCAGACCCATCAGAAGATCGTCGGCGTGGTCGAGAACATGTCGGGCCTGCCCTGCCCGCACTGCGACGAGATCGTCGACGTGTTCGGGACGGGCGGCGGCCAGCGGGTCGCCGAGGGACTGACGAAGACCACGGGCGCCTCGGTGCCGGTGCTCGGCTCGATCCCGATCGACGTACGGCTGCGGGAGGGCGGCGACGAGGGCAAGCCGGTCGTGCTCTCCGACCCCGGCTCCCCCGCGGGTGCGGCGCTGCGCTCGATCGCCGGCAAGCTGGGCGGGCGGCAGCGCGGTCTGGCCGGCATGACGCTGGGGCTGACGCCGCGCAACAAGTTCTGAGTCTCTGACAGCCGCTCATGTGTAAGGGGCGCCCGCCATTGGCGGGCGCCCCTTACACATGAGACCGCGCGGCTACGCGGAGACGTACGTGTTGATGTCCTCGATCACCGAGAAGCCGAGGCCGTACGCGCTCATGCCGCGCCCGTACGCACCGATGTGCACCCCGTTCCCGGCCGCCTCGCCGGGTCCCGTCGAGCCCGCGAGCACCCAGCCGAATTCGGATTCGCGATAGTGGAACGGTGTCGGCACGCCGTCCACGGGGAGCGAGAGCACCGACCAGGCGGAGCCGTTCAGATCGTCGGCCAGTGCGAAGGCCGTCTCGGTCTGCTGGTCCAGCCAGTCGTCGCGCAGCGAATGGTCGAGCTGTACGGGCCACGCCGACAGCAGCAGCGCCGAACCGGCCAGCCACGCCGCCGAGGACACCGTTGTGGCGTCGAGGACGCCCGTGCCGTCCCCGCTGTGCCGTACGGGGCTCGCCGCGACGGTGATGACCGCCGCGAAGCGCTCCTTCTCCGCGCCCGGCGCCTCCGGTCTTATCGACGGCTCGTCACCATGTCCCGTGGAACCGTGCTGGACGGTGCCGTCCGCCGCCCTGCCCACCTGCATCAGCCATCGGGGGCCGGTGAACGCGTCGTCCAGTCCGTACCAGGGGAAGTTCGCCCGCAGATAGCCCTCGACCGTACGCCGGGCCCC
Source organism: Streptomyces sp. NBC_01716 (assembly GCF_036248275.1). NCBI lineage: Bacteria > Bacillati > Actinomycetota > Actinomycetes > Kitasatosporales > Streptomycetaceae > Streptomyces > Streptomyces sp. NBC_01716. The sequence goes on from NZ_CP109181.1 coordinate 2,911,671, forward strand.
CGACACTCCATCCGCCGTGCCGGCCGGGCCATGGGCCCCTACCCGACTTGTCGTCTCCATCTGTCCGGACCGCCTCCTCTATCTCGGAGTCCGGAGCGGCCCGCCCTCACGGACGTCTCACCACCGGACAGATGGAGGATAGCCACCCGTTACCGACTGGCCGGGCAGGGTGGGGCTCAGGTGGCGTCTGCGTCGAAAGGCGGACGATCGGCCTGCTGGGGCTTCTCGGGCTTCTTGAGCAGGTCAGCGGTGCCGGAGGGGCTTTTCGTCAGGCTGGGCGCCGGGGTGTCGTTTGCGCCGGTCGAGTCATCCCTGCCATGGACCGAGTCGGCGACCTCGTTGATTTCCTTCTTGAGGTTGAAGCTGCTGCGGATCTCCTTCAGCCCGAGATCGTCCTCATGCTCCGACAGCTGCTTCCGGACGAACTTCTTCGGGTTGAGGTCCTCGAAATCGAAGTCCTTGAACTCCGGTCCCAGCTCGGAACGGATGTCCTCCTTGGCGTTGTCGGAGAACTCGCGCACCTTCCTGATGAAACGGGAGACGTCCTGGATGACCTTGGGCAGCTTGTCCGGGCCGAAGACGAGCACGGCGAGAATCACGAGCGTCACCAGCTCAAGCGCGCCTATGTCATTGAACACCTAGCTGCTCCTTGTGTTCTCCGTGCCCGCAGGCGAGACCTCGTCGGCCTGGCCTGTGGTGGGTCGAGGCCCGGGCCGCTCCACGGTACCCGGCGGACCTGGCCGGACGGTACCTTCATTCGGCACTCACCTGCCTTCCGCGCTGCCGAGTACCAGAGTCATGGTCTGCTCTTTACCTCCGCGCGTCAGTGTGAGCTCCAATTCGTCACCTGGGCGGTGCGAGCGGACCTTCACGATCAGCTCCTCGCCGCTGTGCACGCGCTGGCCGTCCACCTCGGTGATGACGTCGCCGGTCCTGATGCCCGCCTTCGCCGCCGGGCCGCCTTCCTCCACCGCCGGCCCGCCACCGGCGCCCTTCGCACCGACCTTGGCGCCGTCGCCCGTGTACTCCATGTCGAGCGTGACACCGATCACGGGGTGCGACGCCTTGCCGGTGTTGATCAGCTCCTCGGCGACGCGCTTGCCCTGGTTGATCGGTATCGCGAAGCCGAGCCCGATGGAACCGGCCTGGGCGCCGTCCGGCGTACCGCCGCCGTCGGCGCCGCGGATCGCGCTGTTGATGCCGATGACCTGGGCCTTCGAATTCACCAGCGGGCCGCCGGAGTTGCCGGGGTTGATCGGTGCGTCGGTCTGGAGGGCGTCGACGTAGCTGATGTCGCTGCCGTCGCCGTTCTCGCCGCCGGCGGTGATCGGGCGCTCCTTGGCGCTGATGATGCCCGCCGTGACGGTGTTCTGGAGGTCGAAGGGCGCGCCGATGGCCACCACCGGGTCGCCGACCTGGACGTTGTCGGAGTTGCCGAGCGGCAGCGGCTTGAGTCCGGAGACGCCGGTGACCTTCACCACGGCGAGGTCGTAGCCGCTGTCCTTGCCGACGAGCTTCGCCTTGGCGGTCTCGCCGCCGCTGAAGGTGATCGAGATGTCGCCGTTCTCGCCGGCGGGGTCGACCACATGGTTGTTGGTCAGGATGTGGCCGGAACGGTCCAGTACGAAGCCGGTGCCGGTGCCCTGCTCGCCGCCTCCGCTGACATGGAGGGTGACGACGCTCGGCAGGGCGCTGGAGGCGATCCCGGCGACGCTGTCGGCCGGACGGCCGCCGCTGTCGTTGCCCGCCTGGGGCAGTTCGACGCTGGTGAGGCCGCCGTTGCGCTCGATGTACGCGCCGACTCCACCACCGATGACGGCGGCGCAGAGCGCGAGTGCCAGGGCGCCCACGAGGCCGATACCGCGGCGCTTCTTCCGTTGCTCGCCCGGGTCGGGGTGGGACAGGGCCTGCTGTCCGGGGGCGCCCCAGGGGTCGTACTGGAGCCACTGGTTGGGCTGAGGGTGCGGGCCCTGGGGCGGGGGCAGGTGACCCTGGCCCTGGTGGCCCCGCATCGGCTGCTGGGCGCTCTGGGGCGGGACGCCGTACCCCGAGGCCGGCTGGGGCTGGGGTGCGCCGGGGGCGGCCGCGGCGGTCTGCCCGGTGTAGTGCTGCGGCGGGATGGGCGTGCCTCCCGCCGGGGTGGGCACCGGTCGCTGCACGGGAGGCGCGGGCGCCCAGGGGCCGGGGCCGCCGTAGGGCGGTGTGCTGTAGGGGTCGGGCTCGTGCAGCGGCTGCGGGCGGCCCTGCGTGCCCGTTCCCGCCGTGGCGCTCACCGCCGAGGGGGTGCGCTCGGGCGGGGCGAGGAGATGGTCCTCCGGATCCGGATCCGGGTCGAAGGACGGCTCCGGGCCGGCCGCTCGCTCGGGGACGCTGTCGGCGGGTCCGGTGACCGGCGCCCGGTCGGGACCCTGGGGGTTTTCATCGGTGACCGGCGACAGTTCCGTCGTCTCCTCAGTGATCCGGTGCTCCGGTACGTCGGAGTCCCGCGGTATCGCGCGCCCCGTAGCCGGGCGGCTCCACCACTTCGCCTTGGGTCCGGTGGCCTTGCCGTCGTCCATGCTCTCCCCGCACCTGCCTCGTCCGTGCCCCGATCAGGCACCCCTGCAGGGATTCAACCAGGTTTACGAATGTTCGCGCAGGGACCCTGTCACCGACGCTGCGAAAGCGGCACGCCGGGCTGTGTGGGTGCGGCGAGGTGGGTGGGGTCGGGTGTGGCGGTAGGTGTGGTCGTTCCGGGATTGGCGGCCATCTGGAACGCCGTACCCGTAGGACGTATCAAGGGCGCCCCCGGGTAGTGGATGAGGACCGCCGACTGGAACGGGTGGGGAGTGAGCGGTGCCTGCATCGTGCCGGGAGCGAGCACCGGCGCGCTGTCGACGGACTGCGGAAGGATGGCACCCCGCTCGCCGCCCTGCCTGCCCCGCGTCGCGCTGCCGGGCGGTGTGGTGGCCCTGGTCAGCGGCGTGATGCTGTTGGGCGCACCGGCCCCGCGCGCGGCGGTGTCGGCCGTGGCACCCATGGGCAGCGCGCCGCCCAGGGCCATCGCGGCGAAGGACACCGCGCTCGCGGCGGCGAAGGCGAACCTCCGGCCGCGCCAGGGTGAGCGCTCGGCCTCGACACGTCCGACCTCGTGGATCCTGAAGCCGGCACCGGAGCTGGAGCCGCCGCGCAGAGGTGACCCGTGGGGTCCGGCCGGGCGGTAGCCGAACGCGTCGCTCCGCACGCCGAAGACGCCGTTGCCGAACGCCGAACCGTCGAACGGACCAGGGGGCTCGTCCTCGTCCTTCTCGGTGGCTCCGCCGGGCAGCCCCTGGAGACGGGCGAGAAATCCTTCGGACAGCGGCGGCGGCGCCGACTGCGCGAACGCGTTCTTCAGCCGGCGCTGGGCGTCGGCCTCCGCCTTGCACCTGGCGCAGGTGGCGAGGTGCGCCAGCACACGCTCCCTGGCGTCGTGACCGAGCTCCCCGTCCACCAGGGCGGCGAGCCGGTCCCCCAGGTGCTGCTCTGCGGGGGTCGGACCTGTGCCACTCACGCGAGTCCGCCCTCCCCGGCAACGCTCGCGAACGTGCGCTGCTCGGCCCGAGCCTCGGGGGAACGGTGCTGAAGGGCCTTGCGCAGATGCGAACGGCCACGGTGGATCCTGCTGCGCACCGTGCCGAGCTTCACACCGAGCGTGGCGGCGATTTCCTCGTACGACAGTCCCTCGATGTCGCACAGGACGACCGCGGCCCGGAATTCGGGAGCGAGGGTGTCCAGCGCCTGCTGCACGTCGGCGTCGAAGTGGGTGTCGTGGAAGACCTGCTGCGGCGAGGGCTCACGGCTGGGCAGGCGCTCCGCCGCGTCCTCACCGAGCGCGTCGAACCGGATCCGCTGCTTACGGCGGACCATGTCCAGGAAGAGATTGGTGGTGATGCGGTGCAGCCAGCCCTCGAACGTGCCGGGGGTGTACGTCGACAGCGACCTGAAGACCCGGACGAAGACTTCCTGGGTCAGATCCTCGGCGTCGTGCTGGTTGCCCGTGAGACGGTAGGCAAGGCGGTACACGCGGGCGCTGTGCGTGCTGACGATCTCCTCCCAGCTGGGAGGCGTCCACGCCTGCGATTCCGCATCCGATGCGAAGGTCGCCGTAACTGCGGAGTCGGTCGAGCGAGAACGGTCAGCGAAGTTGGTCACGGATTTCGGCTCACCGGCCGACCTGAGAAAGCGCTTCAGCGCTCCTCCCCGATCCGCAGGCGCAGCCGCACCTCCCCTATCGACTCTGGTGGTGTCCAGCGGAGCACCTACCATAGCTACCTCGCCCGTTAGCTCCGGATAAGAATCTTTGCCTGAATTTGCGACCGGTTCCAGGTCTTGTTCCAGCTCTTCATCCATGCGTTCCCCCACCCCCTCTTAACGCCCGGTCCCATCAGCGGGTTCCCGCGTGCAGCGGATACAGTCACCGGTGCGCCAACTACGGGGACAGGAGAGGGTCATTACCGCCAACCGGCAGACAAGCTGGGCGTTCGCCGACGCTTTTGTCGCCGAGGACGAGGCACTGCGCTGGGCCCGCGACAGGGCCCGGGACATGGGGCTCCGCTCGGTGTCACCGGGCACGGGCGCCGCGCTTCGTCTGCTTGCCGCCACGGCGGGCGCCAAGGCGGTGGCGGAGATCGGCACGGGCACCGGTGTCTCCGGGATCTATCTCCTCAGCGGCATGCGGTCCGACGGCGTGCTGACCACGGTCGACACGGAGCCGGAGCGGCAGCAGTTCGCCCGCGAGGCGTTCCGCGCGGCCGGTTTCACCAACAATCGCGCGCGCTTCATTCCCGGCCGGGCCCGCGACGTACTCCCCCGGCTCGCCGACGGCGGGTACGACCTCGTCTTCTGCGACGGGGATCGGCTCGAATGCCTCGACTATCTCGCTGAATCGTTGCGCCTGCTTCGGCCCGGGGGCCTCGTCTGCTTCGAGGGCGTCTTCGCGGACGGCCGTACGGTCGATTCGGCGGCCCAGCCCCACGAGGTACTGCGGCTGCGCGAGCTGCTGCGTACGGTGCGGGAGATGCAGGACGAGCTGCTGCCGTCGCTGCTGCCGGTGGGCGACGGGCTGCTCTGCGCCGTACGCCGCTGACCCGCCTTCCGTAGGCTGACCCGCCTTCCGTAGGAGGACACGAGGCAGGGAACGGCATAAAGCTGCCCCGGCACGGAGGTACGTCCGCGACGGGGCAGCACGAGAGTGCGCGTTCTGTCCGCGTCAGCCGACGACCTTCTTCAGAGCGTCGCCCAGCGCATCCGCCTCGTCGGGGGTCAGCTCGACGACCAGCCGACCGCCGCCTTCGAGCGGAACGCGCATGACGATGCCCCGCCCCTCCTTGGTCACCTCGAGCGGGCCGTCGCCCGTCCGCGGCTTCATGGCCGCCATGCTCGTTCCCCTTCCTGAAACCAGCTCATCACCGCCGGCGGCCCCATGACAGGCGCTGTGTCACCGGCATCGAACACATTGCTTCCAGGCCATTATCCCGCATGGCGGGACCCGATGACCAACATCGGACGGCATCGCTTACGCAACGCGCTCTCTCAAAACGACTCAATTCGGCGATCCGCCTGCGATACTTCGCCGCTGTTCAGGGCTGCGCGGCCGTGGATTCTTTGACGCAGGTCACATGCCGACCTGCGGTGATCTCCGCCATGCTGGGGCCCGACAGGACAGCTGGACGGGCAGTCAGAGTCGCGGAGGAGATTCGATCATGGCCGACACGGTGCTGTACAAGGTGGCCGACGGGTTGGCGACCGTCACGATCAACCGGCCCGAGGCCATGAACGCGCTGAACATCGCGGCCAAGGTCGCCCTGCGGGACGCGCTGCGTACCGCCGCGGACGACCCCGCCGTACGGGCCGTGCTCCTCACCGCCACCGGGCGGGCCTTCTGCGTGGGGCAGGACCTGAAGGAGCATGTCTCCCTCCTGGCGGCCGACACGGCCGACGGCAGCGGCGGGACCATGCGGACCGTCGGCGAGCACTACAACCCCATCGTGCGGGCCCTGACCGAGATGCCGAAGCCGGTCGTGGCGGGGGTCAACGGGGTGGCGGCGGGGGCGGGGTTCGGCTTCGCGCTCGCCTGCGACTACCGCGTGGTGGCCGACACGGCCTCCTTCAACACCTCGTTCGCGGGGGTGGCACTGACGGCCGACTCCGGCGTGTCGTGGACGCTGCCACGGCTGATCGGCGGGAGCAGGGCGGCGGACCTCCTGATGTTCCCGCGGTCGGTCACGGCGGAGCAGGCGTACGAGCTGGGGATCGTCAACAAGCTGGTCCCCGCGGCCGACCTCGCCTCCGAGGCGGCGGCGGTCGCGCGGACCCTCGCGGAGGGCCCCACACTGGCGTACGCGGCGCTGAAGGAGTCCCTGGCGTACGGCGCCGGCCATTCGCTGGCCGAGACGCTGGAGAAGGAGGACGAACTCCAGAACCGGGCGGGCGCGTCGCAGGACCACGGCATCGCGGTCCAGGCCTTCCTCGCCAAGGCGAAGCCGCGCTACGTGGGCCGCTGACCGGGCCCGGGGGGCCGGGGGTCGGCCGGGATCCCCTACACGTCGGCGAGCTGCCGGCGGACCAGGCAGCCGGCCAGGTGGTCGTCGACCAGGCCGCAGGCCTGCATCAGCGCGTACGCCGTCGTGGGGCCCACGAACCGGATGCCGCGCTTCTTGAGCGCCTTCGCCAGTGCGGTGGACTCGTCGCTGACCGGCGGGACGTCCCCGACCGTCTTCGGTACCGGGCGCGTCGCCGGGTCCGGGGCGTACGACCAGATGAGGGTGTCCAGTTCGCCGGCGGACCAGCCGGCCAGCTCGCGCGCGTTGGCGAGGGTGGCATCGATCTTGGCGCGGTTGCGGATGATGCCCTCGTCGGTCAGCAGCCGCGCGGCGTCCGCGTCGGTGAAGGCGGCGACGGCCGGGATGTGGAAACCCGCGAAGGCCCGGCGGAAGCCCTCGCGGCGGCGCAGGATCGTGATCCAGGAGAGGCCGGACTGGAACGCCTCCAGGCACAGCCGCTCGAACAGCGCGTCGTCGCCGTGGACGGGGCGCCCCCACTCCTCGTCGTGGTACTTGACGTAGTCCTCGGTCGACAGGCCCCAGGGACAGCGCAGCTCGCCGTCCGGGCCCGCCACCGCTCCGCCGTCGGTCACCGCTGGTCCTCCTCGCCCGGGTTCCTGAAAAGGTCGGGCCCACCGACCGCCGCCGCCTGGGCGCCCGCGAGGGTGGACTCCAGCTCGGCGATCCGGGAGTCCCGCTCGGCCAGCTCGGCGCCGACCCTGGCGAGCACCTCGTCCACGTCCGCCATCCGGTAGCCCCTGAGGGCGACCGGCAGCCGCAGGGCCTCTATGTCGGCCCGGCCCACCGGGCGTGTCGTGGGCAGCGGGTCCACGAGGAGTTCGGGCGCGGTCTCGGGCAGCACCTCGCGGTCGCCGCCGCCGACCACCGCGAGGGTGACCGAGGCCACCACCACGACCATCGCGATGAGCAAGAACAGGAACACGTGCTTCTCCCCGGGGCAGGAAAACGTCCGGTGCCGATCGTGCCACGCGGGACCGACAGTTAGGGTCTGTCGGTTGGGTCAGGGCGGATCAGGGAGCGGAGTCCGGTGGCGTGGATCGCAAGGCGGAGTCGGGCGGTGACCAGGGGATGAGCGACGGCACCCTGCGGCTGGGGCGGCGGGAGTTCGGCCCGTACGAGCCGGTGATCATGGCCATCGTCAACCGGACCCCGGACTCCTTCTACGACCAGGGCGCGACCTTCCGCGACCAGCCGGCACTCGACCGGGTGGAGCGGGCGGTCTCCGAGGGCGCCGCGATCATCGACATCGGCGGCGTGAAGGCGGGGCCCGGCGACGAGGTGACGGCCAAGGAGGAGGCGCGCCGGACGGTCGGTTTCGTCGCCGAGGTACGCAGGCGCCACCCGGACGTGGTGATCAGCGTCGACACCTGGCGGCACGAGGTCGGCGAGGCGGTCTGCGAGGCGGGCGCCGATGTGCTCAACGACGCCTGGGGCGGGGTCGATCCGGCGCTCGCCGAGGTCGCCGCGCGGTACGGCGCGGGGCTGGTCTGCACGCACGCGGGCGGGGCCGAGCCCCGGACCCGGCCGCACCGGGTCGCGTACGACGACGTGGTCGAGGACATTCTCCGGGTGACGCTCGGGCTGGCCGACCGGGCGGTGGAGCTGGGCGTCCGCCGGGACGCGATCATGATCGATCCGGGGCACGACTTCGGGAAGAGCACCCGGCATTCTCTGGAGGCGACCCGCAGGCTGGGCGAGATGACGGAGACCGGCTGGCCGGTGCTCGTGTCACTGTCCAACAAGGACTTCGTCGGCGAGACCCTCGACAGACCGGTGAAGGAGCGGGTGATCGGGACGCTCGCGACGACCGCCGTCTCGGCCTGGCTCGGCGCGCGGATCTACCGCGTGCACGAGGTGGCCGAGACGAAGCAGGTGCTGGACATGGTGGCGTCGATCGCGGGCCACCGGCCCCCGGCGGTGGCTCGCCGGGGGCTGGCCTAGGGCGTGTTTGAGAAGTCCCGTCTGGGGCCCGGCGCTACTTGCCGGTCTCCTTGGTCACCAGCGCCACCGCCTCGTCCACGTCGTCCGTGACGTGGAACAGCAGCAGGTCCTTCTCCGACGCCTTGCCCTGTGCCACGACGGTGTCCCGCAGCCAGTCGATGAGACCGGTCCAGTACCGCGTCCCGAAGAGGACGATGGGGAAGCGGGTCACCTTGCGGGTCTGGACCAGCGTGAGCGCCTCGAACAGTTCGTCCAGCGTGCCGAGGCCGCCGGGCAGCACCACGAAGCCCTGCGCATACTTCACAAACATCGTTTTCCGGACAAAGAAGTAACGGAAGTTGACCCCGATGTCGACGTGCGGGTTGAGCCCCTGCTCGAAGGGCAGCTCGATACCGAGCCCGACGGAGATGCCCTTCGCCTCCCGCGCGCCCTTGTTCGCCGCCTCCATCGCGCCGGGGCCACCGCCCGTGATCACCGCGAAACCGGCCTCGACCAGTGCCCGGCCGATCCGGACGCCCGACTCGTAGTCCGGCGAGTCGACGGGCGTGCGGGCCGAGCCGAAGACGCTGATGGCGCTGGGGAGTTCGGCGAGCGCGCCGAAGCCCTCCACGAACTCGGACTGGATGCGCATGACCCGCCAGGGATCGGTGTGCACCCACTCGGAGTCGCCCTCGGTGTCCAGCAGCCGCTGGTCGGTGGTGCCCGGCTGCACCTGGTCCCGGCGACGCAGCACCGGCCCGAGACGCTGCGTGTCCGGCTTCCGTGCTTCCTCAGGACTGCCCATGGACTGCTCCCTCCGCTGCTGTGCCAGTTCCGGGCCAGCGTAGATCCATGGAGGTGACAACCGGCGAAATTCCGGCGGTCCGTCCGACTCCTCCGGCCGTACCGGCCGCCCACACCCCGCCGGACAAGACGGGTCCTACGCGCTCAGCCACTCCCGCAGCCGGTTCTCGCAGTGCGTGATCCGCTCGACGGCCACGTGCTCGTCGCGCTTGTGGGCCAGCAGCGCGTCCCCCGGGCCGTAATTGACCGCGGGCACTCCCAGCGCGCCGAAACGCGAGACGTCCGTCCAGCCGAACTTGGGCTGCGCGGTGCCGCCCACGGCCGCCATGAACGCGGCCGCGGCGGGGTGCGAGAGACCGGGCAGGGCCGCGCCCGAGTGATCGTCCACGACGAATTCCCGGACCCCGCAGCCGGCGAACACCTCGCGCACGTGCGCCACCGCCTCCGCCTCGCCGCGGTCCGGCGCGTAGCGGTAGTTGACCACCACGGTGCACGCGTCGGGGATGACGTTGTTCGCCACGCCCCCCTCGATCGCGACGGCGTTCAGTCCCTCCCGGTACTCCAGTCCGTCGATCACCGGGCGGCGCGGTTCGTACGCGGCGAGGCGGGCCAGGATGGGCGCGGCGGCGTGGATGGCGTTGGACCCCATCCAGCTGCGCGCGGAGTGCGCCCGCTCGCCCTCCGTACGGAGGTGGACCCGCAGCGTCCCCTGGCAGCCGCCCTCGACCTGCGCGTCGGAGGGTTCGAGCAGGACGGCGAAGTCGGCCTCCAGGAGGTCGGGGCGGGCGGCGGCCACGTGCCCGAGGCCGTTCAGGTCGGCGGCGACCTCCTCGTTGTCGTAGAAGACGAAGGTGAGGTCGCGGTTGGGCGTGGGCACGGTCGCGGCGATGCGCAGCTGGACGGCGACGCCCGACTTCATGTCGGTGGTGCCGCAGCCCCACAGGATGCCGTTCCCGTCCAGCCTGGAGGGCACGTTGCCGGCGATCGGGACGGTGTCGATGTGCCCGGCGAGGATGACCCGCTCGGCCAGCCCGAGGTCGGTACGGGCCACGACGTTGTTGCCGAACCGCTCGACGGCGAGATGGGGCAGCGCGCGCAGCGCCTCCTCCACGGCGTCCGCGAGGGGCTTCTCGGCGCCGCTGACGGACGGGATGTCGACGAGCCGGGCGGTGAGTTCCGGGGCGTCCAGCGTGAGGTCCAGCGTGGGTCCAGGCTTCGTTTCGGGCATGGCCAGACCCTACGACGTGGCCCGTGTCCGGCGGGGGCGGCAGGGGCCGGGACAGGCCCCGGGCGGGCCGGTCCTGGCCGACAGGCGGGGCCGGTACGGTGGGCGGCGTGTCCGAGACCGCATCCCCCTCCCGTCGCGGCCGGTTCCTGCGTATCGCGGCCGGGCTCACCGTGCTCCTCGCGCTGGCCGGCTACCTCGTGGTGCGCCTCGTCCCCGGCGACGGCGGCCCGCCGCGCTGCGTCGCGCGTGCCACCGACTCGTCCGACGGCGACGTCCCCACCTACGAGATGAGTCCGGAGCAGGCCGCGAACGCCGCCACGATCTCCGCCGTCGGCACCACGCGCGGCATGCCCGAGCGCGCCGTCACGATCGCCCTGGCGACCGCTCTCCAGGAGTCGGCGCTGCGCAACATCGACCACGGCGACCGGGACTCCGTCGGGCTCTTCCAGCAGCGCCCGTCGAAGGGCTGGGGCACGGTCGAGCAGATCCTCGACCCCGTGTACTCGGCCGGGAAGTTCTACGCGGGACTCGCCGAGGTCCCCGGCTACTCACGGCTTCCTCTTACGGAGGCGGCGCAGCGCGTCCAGCGCAGCGGTTTCCCGCAGGCGTACGCGAAGCACGAGCCGGACGCGACGCTGCTGTCCGCCGCCCTCACCGGCCGGGCCGCCGCGACGCTCACCTGCACGGGCGGGAGCGACGGCGAACCGGGCGATCCGGCGAAGGTACGGGCGGCTCTGACGCGCGCCTTCGGACCCGAGGTCCTGCCGAAGGCCGGCTCCGCGGACGCGCCCGCGGACGGCGGCGGCGAGCAGGAGGGCCAGGCGGGCGGCGAGGCGGCAGGACAGCCCGACGTCAAGGGCCCGGCCGAGGTGGCCGTGCCGGTCGGCGGTTCGGACGAGGCCCGCGGCTGGGAACTCGCCCACTGGGCGGTGGCGCACTCCGCGGATCTGCGTATCGCCGAGGTCTCCGTAGGAGACCGGGTGTGGAGCGTGGAGAAGTCCGGTCAGGGCTGGCGCAAGACCGACGGTGAATCGGGTCCGGAGAAATCCGGTGGGAACGCGGTTCGAATGCGGATCGCGCAGTAGTACGGCCGATCCACCCGAACGAAGTAGTCCCGGCGTTTCGGGACGGCATTGCGCGGACTCACCCGGCGATTCCATCGAGCCAACACAAATCCCTTGCGACAAAGGAGAAGTGACGGTTCGCCAGATCTCCGCACCGAGGATCCTTTGACCGTTTTTATCCGTAACCGATAATGCGACGCATTACCAATTCTTTACCCTCGCGCACCGCAACCTCGGATGCCCTTCGAGGGGTTGTCACTGCGTCCGATCGCTGGACACGACAATTTCCTCTCCCGTCGAAGGAGCATCATGTCCCTCCCCCTGACCCGTCGGATCGCCCGTGCCGCGCTGATTGTCGCGGCGGGCGCAGCCCCCGTGGTCGGTGCGGCCGGCTCCGCCAGCGCAGTAGCCCTCCCGCAGGCCACCGACCTCGGCGGCGTTTCCCAGCTGGACGGCGCCGCGCTCGGTGACACGCTCGACAACGGCGCCCGGACGGCGACCGGGCTGGCGGGCGAGGCGGGCAGCGAGACGATCGCCGCGTCCGTCCCGGCGGCCGGCAAGACCCTCGGCGGCGTCGCCAAGTCCGCCACCCCCGTCGCCCAGCGTGCGGCCGGTGACGCGGCCGGCGGCGCCGGTCAGACCCTCGGTGACGCGGCGGCGTCCGTCACCGAGAACGGCCTGCCGACCGACTCCCTCGGAAACGGCCTGCCCACCGACAAGCTGCCCGTCAACACCCTGCCGCTCGGCTGATCCAGGCCGGTCCGGCAGACACACGCACACGCGAAGGGGCTCGGGGAGTACGTACTCCCCGAGCCCCTTCGCGTCGCCCCGGCCCCGGGCCGCACCCTCCGGCGGGCCTCAGCCGAGCCGCTTGACCGCGGCGTCCACGCGCTCGTCGGTCGCCGTGAGCGCCACCCGTACGAAACTCCCGCCCGCGGGCCCGTAGAAGTCCCCCGGCGCCACCAGGATCCCCAGCTCCGCGAGGTCCGCCACCGTCCGCCAGCACGGCTCGTCGCGCGTCGCCCAGAGGTACAGGCTCGCCTCGCTGTGCTCGATCCGGAAGCCGTGGCTCTCCAGGGCCGCGCGCAGGGCGGTACGGCGGGCCGCGTACCGCGCGCGCTGCTCCGTCACATGGCTGTCGTCGCCCAGCGCCGCGACGGTCGCCGCCTGCACCGGCGCGGGCGTCATCATGCCGCCGTGCTTACGGATCTGGAGCAGCTCGCCCAGGACGGCCGCGTCGCCCGCGAGGAAGGCCGCCCGGTAACCGGCCAGGTTGGAGCGCTTGGAGAGCGAGTGGACGGCCACGACGCCCTCGTACGAGCCGCCGCAGACGTCCGGGTGGAGTACGGAGACGGGCTCGGCCTCCCAGCCGAGTTCCAGATAGCACTCGTCGCTGAAGAGCAGCACGCCGTGCGCACGGGCCCAGGCGACGATCCGGGTCAGCTCGGCCTTGTCCAGGACCCGTCCGGTCGGGTTCGACGGCGAGTTGAGCCAGAGCAGCTTCAGGCCCGCCGGGTCGAGTTCGGTGGGGTCTTCGTAGGAGACGGGCTCCGCCCCGCACAGCCGGGCCCCCACCTCGTACGTCGGGTAGGCGAGCCGGGGGTAGGCGACCCGGTCGCCGGCGCCGAGCCCGAGCTGGGTCGGCAGCCAGGCGACCAGTTCCTTGGAGCCGACCACCGGAAGGACGTTGGTGTGGGCGACGCCGCGCGCCCCGAGCCGCCGCTCCACCCAGCCGGTCAGCGCGTCACGCAGCTCGGGCGTGCCCCACACGGTCGGATAGCCGGGCGAGTTCGCCGCGCCGACCAGGGCGCGCTGGATCAGCTCGGGGACCGGGTCCACCGGGGTCCCCACGGACAGATCCACGATGCCGTCCGGATGGGCCGACGCCGTCGCCTTGTAGGGCTCCAGCTTGTCCCAGGGGAAGACCGGAAGTCGCGAAGAGACTGCGGACACGGTGCTCACTCTCTCGGTGCTGCTCGATTGTCGGTACGACGACGGAATCCGCCGGTACGGCGAGGGAAACACCTCGGTCCCGTACGGCGATTCGCCGTACGGGACCGAGGGCACGCTCAGTCGTTCTGAGGTCAGTCGTTCTGAGGCTGCGGCGGCAGTGCGGCGATGAAGGGGTGATCACGCTCGATCAGACCGAGCTTGGACGCACCACCGGGAGAACCGAGTTCGTCGAAGAACTCCACGTTCGCCTTGTAGTAGTCCTTCCACTCCTCCGGAGTGTCGTCCTCGTAGAAGATCGCCTCGACCGGGCAGACCGGCTCACAGGCACCACAGTCGACGCATTCGTCCGGGTGAATGTACAAGGACCGGGAGCCCTCGTAGATGCAGTCGACCGGGCACTCCTCGATGCACGCCTTGTCCTTGAGATCCACACAAGGCTGCGCGATGACGTAGGTCACGCTGTCGTTCCTCCTCGATAGGGCGCGGCGGGCCATCTGCGGCTCCGTCCACGGGCGCGCGGGAGCGCGGCGTCGTCGATGCCCGCACCTAGTATCTCCGTTCCTGGGCACGATCCGCACAGGAGGGGCGCACAGAGCTGTGGAATTCACAACCGGAGGACGGCTGACGGTCCGGATCACCCCCGCCGACGTGGGAAAACGTGTGTCCGTCCGCCGTCTGACCGGCTCCTTCGACGGCACGGAGAAGTTCACCGACACAGTCGGTGTGCTCACCTCCTGGGACGACAATGTGGTCCTCATCACACGCCGTACGGGTGAAACGGTCCGGATCGCGGAATCCTCGCTCGTCGCGGGCAAGGTCGTCCCGGCCGCGCCCGCGCGGCGGCGGGGTCCCGCCGCCTCCTTCAGAGAGCTGGCCCGGGTCGCCGCGCGGGCGTGGCAGCCGGTGGAGCGCGAGGCGCTCGGCGACTGGGAGCTGCGGGCGTCCGGCGGGTTCACCCGGCGCGCCAACTCGGTGCTGCCGCTGGGCGAGCCGGGAATGCCCCTGGACGACGCTCTGGCGCGCGTACGGCGCTGGTACGACCTGCGGAGCCTGCCGGCGTACATCCAGACCGCCACGGGCGCCGAGGGGACGCAGGAGCTGCTCTGCACGGAACTGGAGGCGCGCGGCTGGCGGCGGGAGGTCACGGCCGAACTGCGCGTCGGCGCGCTCGCTCCTCTGGTGGACGGCGGGCCGGACCCGGACGCGGCACCGGTGCGGCTGGACCGCTCCTTCGACGAGGGGTGGCTGCGCCGCTACCAGCGCTTCGACGAGCCGGGCCCGCATGTGCTGCGGGTGCTCGGCGGCGGGCCGTCCGTCTGGTTCGCCTCGGTCGAGGGTGACGACGGGGTGCCGGCCGCGATCGGCCGGTGTGTCGTGGACGGGCGCTGGGCGGGCTTCATGGCCGTCGAGGTCGATCCCGCGCGGCGGCGGCAGGGGCTGGCGAGCGCCGTGATGCGCGCGCTCGCCGGCCGTGCGCTGGAGGAGGGCGCGTCCGCGGCGTGGCTCCAGGTCGAGTCGGACAACGAGGCCGCGGGCACGCTGTACGAGGGCATGGGCTTCGCCACGCATCACCGTTACCACCACTTCCGACCCGCGTGAGGAGCGACGGACCGGCCATGGAACCACCTCAACCGCCATCGTCCGACCGGCGGAGCCGGTTCGCCGCCGAGGCCCGCGCCGAACGGCCCGACATCGCCCTGCTCTGCCTCCTCATCGGTACGGAGGCGGACTCCGCGCTCGACGAGGACGGGATCGACGCGGCGCAGATCGAGCTCGACAGGCTGGCCGGGATGCTGCCCTTCGGTCTCGACGGCCCGCGCGCGTGGGGCGCGGCGCTGGAGGACCTGCTGGGCACGCGCCTCGGCTTCCGGGGCACACCGGCCGAGTACGGGCGCCTGGAGGCCTCCCTGCTGCACGAGGTCCTGCGCCGCAGGCGCGGGCTGCCGATCCTGCTCTCGGTGCTGTGGACCGAGGTCGCGCGCCGCGCGGGGGCGCCGGTGTACGGGGTGGCCCTCCCCGGTCACTTCGTCGTCGGCATCGGCCCGCCCGAAGAGCCCGACGACGGGGTCCTGGTCGACCCGTTCACGGGTGGCCGGATCCTGACCCGGCAGGACACCGAGACGCTGGTGAGAGGGGCCACGGGCGCCCCGCTGGTGCCGTCGATACTGAACCCGGCCGAACCGCTCCACATCGTGATCCGCATCCTGAACAACCTCCGCGCGTGGGCGTCGACACGCCCCGAGCGCGGTGATGTCGCGCTGTGGGCCCTCGAACTGAGCCTCCTGCTGCCGTCCCACCCGGCCCGGCTCCGTTACGAGCGTGCCCAACTGCTGGTGCGGCGCGGGGACTTCCTGACGGGGGCGGCGGAGATGGACGAGTACGCGGAGGTGGTCGCCGCGGTGGAACCGGCGACGGCGGACGCGATCCGCCACAAGGCACGGGCCGCCCGCGCGATGCTGAACTGAGCGCGGTCCCAGGGCCTGTCCGGAAAACGCCGGACGGGCCGCGCGTGCGCGGCCCGTCCAGTGGCTGGGTGGAGCGTCAGCCCTGCGGGTCGAGCTCGATCTCGGCCGTGCGTTCCTCCGGGGTCTTGCCCAGCAGCGGCTTCTGCATGGCCTGCGCCACGTCCGCCGCCGACACCGGGTGTTCCTTGCCGTCGGCCTTGGTGATAGTGAGGCCGTCGAAGACGCCGTCCAGCAGTTGCTCGATCGCCGCCCTGTCGTAGACCTCGACCAGTTTCCCGTCGATCGGCTTCATGGAGAGGATCTGCGGCAGCGACCGGTCGGGGCCGAACTGGATCTGCTTGCCGCCGGCCCTGATCGTGATCAGGCCCGACATGGCCGGTTCGGCGAACTCCTTCATTGCCCGGTCGAGTTCGGCCTGGTCGACGGTCGGTTCGCGGGTGGCGATGGGCAGTTCGACGCTGTTGGGCTTGCCGGTCTCGACCTGGGCGCGGTAGGCGTCCCGTACCGAGATCATCGAGCGCTCGACATCAAGTGCCTTGCCCGCCTTGCCCGGTACGGGGACGGCCTTGCCCGGCTCGAACTTGATCGTGCCGTCGGCCGCCGAGCCCGAGTCGCCCGCGAGGTCGGTGAGCGCGACGCGCAGCTTCTCCTCGTCGACCGGGATCACCGGCTCGGTGACGCGTTCGCCGCCGAAGAGCGAGCCGATCACGGAGACCGGGTTGTAGTCGCTGCCCGCGGCATTGCGGACCGTCGCCTGGCTGTCGAAGGTGAGCCCCGCCTTGTCCGGCCCGAGCTCCTCCTTCTTGCCGCCGACGGTCAGCTGGAGCGGCGCGGTCGACCGCTCGCCGAGTGTCGCGTCCAGCTTGTCCACCGCGTCGTCGCGGGTGCCGCCGCCGATGTCCACCCCGAAGACGGTGGTGCCCTTGGGGACGTCGGAGTGGTTCAGCAGCAGTCCGGCGCCGTAGGCGATCGCGACCAGCGTGACGATGCCCGCGCCCGCGGCCATCAGCTTCGAGCGGCCTTTCTTCTTCTTGGGAGGCGGGCTCGTCGTCCGCGCGGGTGCGCCGGAGCCCGGTCCCGCGGGCGTGGTGGACGCCGGTCCTGGCGGGCCGGGGAAGTCCGGCGCCGAGAAGTCGGGGTTGCCCCCTCCTTGGGAGGAGGGCCTCGTGGACAGAGGGCCGCCCGACGGGCCGGGAGGCGGGGGCAGTTGGCCGTCCTGGAACCGGCCGCCGGACAGATCGGCACGCGGCATCGCGCCCGTCTGGGAACCGGCGGGCGGGAACGGCGAACGGTTGTCCGACGGCACCACCGGGATACCGCTGGAGAGCGTGTCGCCCGAGACATGCGCGCCGGCACCGCCCGGAGGCTCCGGGGCGGGCTGCTGCGGGGTCAGGATCGCGGTGTCGTCGGACATGCGCGGCGCTCCGCCGCGGTCGTCCCGGTCGTCACGGCGGGCCGGTCCCGCCGGGCTTCCCGGGCCTGTGGGGCCGCCCGAAGCGCCCAGGTCGGCGCCCGGCGGCAGGTCCAGGAAGGCCAGCGACGACGTGCCGCTCGCCGGGCCCGAGGTCGGTCCGTCGGGGGCGCCGACCCCGAACGCCGGGGTGGCGCCGTCCCTGCCGGGCGGCATGAAGGCGTTGCCCCCGGAGGCCGGCGGGCGCGGAACGCCCGCGCCGCCCCGGGTGTCAGGACCGCTGTCGGAGCCGTACGGAAGGTCGGTACGCCCGCTCGCACCGGGCCCCGTGCCGGGGCCGGGCGCCGGCGGTGGGACCGTCGGGCCCGGTGCCGTCACGGCGGCTCCGGCGCCCATCCCGCCGGGGAGCGTGCCCCCGGCCTGGGGCTTGCGCGGCGCGAACCAGTCGCTCGTCGCGGGCTTCTCCGCCGCCGGCGCGTCCTCGTCGGCCGCACCGGTCTCGGGGGCCGCGCCGGAGCGCTTCACGCCACCCGTGTCGTCGGCGCCCCGGCCCGGCCGCGCGTCCGGACCCGCGGGTCCGCCCGGTCCGGACGGGCCGCTGTCCGTGTCGCTCATGGGCGTACGCATGACGACGGGCGGAATCGGCCGCGAACCCGGGATGTTGATCCGGATGCGCGTGGTCAGCGTGGTCTCGGTCTTCGGCTCGTCCGGCTGGGCCGGGGCCGTGTCTGTTTCCTCCGGAGCGTCCTGCTCAGGGTGCGGCGACGGATACTGGCGGGATCCGTACGGCGGTGTCCCCGAGGGGTACGCGGCTCCGCCGCGCCCCTGGGGCCCGGAGGACGAACTGTCAGTTTCACGACTCAAAGCAAGTTCTCCCGGGTTGGCTCCGCCGCCCGTTCTTACTGGTACTCAACTGTGTGGGTCCCCCCAAGCCGGAGGCCAGGGGACGGCCCGGAGCGCGCACCACCATACTGTCCTGCGCCGGAACGCACCCGACGACCGGGGGAAGCGTTTATTCCACCGACCGTACGGACAGGGTCAATTCGGGCCGACGGGTCACTGGACGGGCGTATCACTTTCCAAGTCGGCCGGACTCCTGACCCGGTTGCGGTGACCGCGACATGGTGGCACACATCACAGCCACCAGTGCACCGCCCAGCAGATAGACGACAGGGCCGAGCCCCGCGTCGAAGACGCCGTCGCCCTCCGGCCGCCCGAGACTGAGCACGATGACGGCGATCAGCCAGCCCGCCGCAGGAGCCCCGACGCCGAAGGCGGTCCCGGTCGCGGTGCGGCCTCCGTAGAAGAGGGCCGCGGAGGCCACCAGCGCGAGGACGAGGCCGCCGGGGAAGAAGCCGCTCTGGACGAGCGAGCCCGCCGTGCCGACCACCACCCCGAGGATCACGAGACCGACGTACGCGGCGATGCGCCAGGGTCTCGGCGGGGACGCGGGCCACAGGCCGGGTACGCCCTGGCCGGCGGAGCCCGCGCCGGCCGCACCGCTCGTCGCACCATCCGCACGGGTAGCCCCGGCCCCACGGGCAGCACCGCCCGTACGCGCGCCGCCTCCCCCGCCGCTCTTCGCCTTCGGGCGGCCCGCACCCTTGCGCCCGCTCACACGCCCACCCCCGCGAAGAGATCCGTCTCACGTACACCGGCGTCCGCGCCGGATGCGCCCCGCACCAACTGGTAGTGCTCCACGGTGAGAAGGGGCTGCCCGAGGCCGTTGGAGAGCGCGAAGAACGCCCCGTCCACCACGATCTGCGTCTCGTGGGCGCGCATCGCCGCGGCCTTCCGCGCCGCGTACGCCGTCCCGTCGATCTCCGTCGTGATCCCGGTGTCGTCCACCACTCCGGGGACGTCCTCGATCTCCGCCACCCCCTCGAAGGCCGCCGCGGAGGCACGCAGCCGGGCGAAACCCTCCTCGGCGGCCGAGCGCGCCACCCTGTTCCAGTAGATCTTCGCGATCGTGTGCGGGGCGCCGAGTCCGGGCCGGAAGCCGGCGTCGGCGGCCAGCTCGGCGGCGCGTGTGGCGACACGGTGGGCCTGGATGTGGTCGGGGTGGCCGTAGCCGCCCTGGGGGTCGTACGTCACCAGCACCTGCGGCTGTACGGACCGGATCACCCGCACCAGATGCGCGGCGGCGCCGTCCACGTCCGCGCCCCAGAAGGCGTCCTCGCGGTCGTTCTGCGGGAGGCCCATCATGCCGGAGTCCTTGTAGCGCCCCCGGCCGCCCAGCAGCCGGTGGTCGGCGACGCCGAGCTCCTTCATGGCCGCGGCGAGCTCACCTTCGCGGTGGGCCCCGAGCGGGCTGAAGGCGCCCGCCGGCCCGCCGCCGGGCGTGAGATGGGCGAGGGAGGGCGGAATGACCTCGCCCTCCTCACCCAGGGTGCAGGTCACCAAGGTGACCTGGGCGCCCTCGGCCGCGTATCTGGCCATCGTGGCGCCGTTGTTGATCGACTCGTCGTCGGGGTGCGCGTGGACCAGGAGCAGACGACGGCCGGGAAGATCGGTCATGCCCACAGCGTACGAGGCGCGCCCTCACCGACAATCCCGGGCCAGGCAGCCGTACGGCCCGGGAAGATCCACCGGACAGGGCCTAGAACTGGAGGTCGCCGATCATCCCCGCCACGTTGGTGGTCAGTTCGGTGATCGAGGGGGCCACCGAGGAGCTGGCCAGATAGAAACCGAGTAAGACGCAGACCAACGCGTGTCCACCCTTGAGTCCGGATTTCCGGATCAAGAGGAAGACGATGATCGCCAGCAGCACCACCGCCGAAATCGAGAGTGCCACGGCGGTTCACCTCCACAGATGGTCGGCGGGGTATTC
This sequence comes from Streptomyces sp. NBC_01716, assembly GCF_036248275.1. Classification (NCBI taxonomy): domain Bacteria; kingdom Bacillati; phylum Actinomycetota; class Actinomycetes; order Kitasatosporales; family Streptomycetaceae; genus Streptomyces; species Streptomyces sp. NBC_01716. Next base: position 2,931,930 of record NZ_CP109181.1, read on the forward strand.
GAACGGGATGAGCAACACGCATGTGCCGACGGGTACTTACCCACCTGACGCTATGGATCATAACTATCCGCGCGAACGCATCGATCGGTGCACGGCAGCACACGGGGGCGCACGAAGGGCCGGGGCGGACGCTAGGTTCGGTCGTATGACCTCGAGGCAACAACTCTCCTTTCCTCGCCAGTACGCGAGGACCCAGCGGTTCACGCTGGGTGCTCCGCGGGCCTTCACGGTGTCCCCCGACGGTTCGCGGGTGGCCTTCCTGCGTTCCGCCTCAGGAACGGACCGGACGAACCGTCTTTGGGTGCTCGATCTCGACGACAGATCGGGTACGGCGCGCGAGCGGATCGCCGCTGATCCTCAAGCCCTGCTGGCGGGCACACCGGAGGAGCTCTCGGCCGAGGAGCGCGCCCGCCGGGAGCGGAGCCGCGAGGGGTCGGCGGGCATCGTCGGCTACGCGGTGGACGGCGCCGCCGAGTTGGCGGCCTTCGCCCTGTCGGGGCGGCTGTTCACGGCCGAACTGCGTGCCGGGACGGCGCGCGAACTGCCCGTACCGGGGCCGGTGATCGACCCGAGGCCGTCGCCCGACGGGCGGCACATCGCTTATGTGGCCGGGGGCGCGCTGCGGGTGACGGGTGCCGAGGGGGACGGCGACCGTGAGCTGGCAGCGCCGGAGGACGGGCAGACCACATACGGTCTGGCCGAATTCATCGCAGCCGAGGAGATGAGCCGGTCACGCGGTTTCTGGTGGTCACCGGATTCGGACCGGCTGCTGGTGGCGCGGGTCGACGGGGCGGGCGTACAGCGCTGGTGGATCGCCGACCCCGCGCACCCGGACCGCGAGCCGTCGACCATCGCCTATCCCGCCGCCGGCACACCCAACGCCGACGTGCGGCTTTATCTGATCGGCCTCGACGGTTCGCGTACGGAGGTGGTCTGGGACCGGGTCACGTCGCCGTATCTCGCGGCCGTCCACTGGTCGTCGGCGGGCGAGCCGCTGCTGCTCGTCCAGGCGCGGGACCAGCGCGACCAGCACTGTCTGTCGGTCGACACGGCGAGCGGCGAGACCCGGCTCGTACGCGAGGAGTCGGACCCGGTTTGGCTTGAACTTTTCGCCGGCGTACCGGCGTTGACGCCCGGCGGCGAGCTGGTGCGGATCGTGGACACCCCGGCGGGCGAGAAGGGCTCGGACGGCGCCGCGGCCGAGGACAGCGCACGGGTGCTGGTCGTCGGTGACCGGGCGCTGACCGGGCCGGAGTTGCAGCTGCGCGCGGTGCTCGACATCGGCGAGCGGGACGTGCTGGTGTCGGCGGCGGCGGGAGAGGCCGCCGGGGCGCCTGAGATCGGTGAGATCCATGTCTACCGGGTCCCGTACGGCGCGCCCGCAGCAGAGCCCGGAGCTGCGGCCGCGGACGCGGCCGAGGCCGGGGAGGTCCGCGCCTGGGGCCCCGAGCGCGTCTCGGAGGGCGTGGGGGTGCACAGCGCCGTCCGCGCGGGCAACGTCATGGTCCTGGCGTCGGCCCGGCCCGATGTCAGCGGATCGGTGGTGCAGGTGATGCGGGAGGGGAAACAACTCGCCGTCATCGCCTCGTACGCGCAGCAGCCGAATCTCACCCCGCGTGTACAGCTCACCGAGGGGGGCGCACACCGAATTCCGTGCGCCGTCCTCCTGCCCACGGACTACCAGGAGGCGGACGGTCCGCTTCCGGTACTGCTGGATCCCTACGGCGGACCGCACGGCCAGCGCGTGCTCGCCGCGCACAATCCGTACCTCACGTCCCAGTGGTTCGCCGACCAGGGCTTCGCCGTCGTCGTCGCGGACGGCCGGGGCAGTCCGGGCCGCTCCCCCGGCTGGGAGAAGGCGGTGAAGGACAATCTGCCGCTCACCCTGGACGACCAGATCGAGGCGCTCCAGGCACTCGCCGGGCGGTTCCCGCTGGATCGGTCGCGGGTGGCCATCCGCGGCTGGTCGTACGGGGGTTACCTCGCCGGACTCGCCGCGCTGCGCCGTCCCGACATCTTCCACGCGGCCATCGCGGGCGCCCCGGTGACCGACTGGCGGCTGTACGACACGCACTACACCGAGCGCTATCTGGGGCACCCGTCGGAGGCGCCCGAGGTGTACGCGGTCAACTCCCTTGTCACGGACGACGGGTTGGCGGAGCCCGCGGACCAGGCGCGGCCGATAATGATCATCCACGGTCTGGCGGACGACAACGTCGTGATGACGCACACGCTGCGGCTGTCTTCGGCGCTGCTGTCGGCGGGCCGGCCGCACCAGGTGCTGCCGCTCACCGGGGTGACGCACATGACGCCCCAGGAACAGATCGCGGAGAATCTGCTGCTGCTCCAGGTGGACTTCCTGAAGCGCTCGCTCGGGATGCCGTAAGGCGGCGGCAGAGCCGCGCCGTACGGCCGGATCGCCGGGGGCGACCGGCCGGGACCTCAGGATCCCGGCCGGTCCAACGGCACCCGCACGGCCGTACGTCGACCAATGTGACCCGTGCGTATATCGGCGAAGCGTCAGCCAAGTTTCCTGCGTGTCAACGGAACTGACGTCTCAATCACATCTCCTTGTCCGGATCCGGACCCTGCTCCCCGCCCTCCCCGCCCTCCGCCGGCCCCGACGGGCTCGGCACGATCTGCCGTTCCTCGGCGAAGTGACAGGCCGAGTCGTGCTCCGCGGGAGTCTCCGTCCCCCGGAACCACGGGGGCACCGCGAGCAGCGGCACCTCCAGCGCACACCGCTCCTGCGCCTTCCAGCAGCGCGTACGGAACCGGCAGCCCGACGGCGGATGCGCCGGCGAGGGCACCTCGCCGGTCAGGATGATCCGCTCCCGGCCCTCGCGCGCCTCCGGGTCGGGCACCGGCACCGCCGAGAGCAGTGCCTGCGTGTACGGATGGGTGGGGTGGTCGTAGATCTGGACGTCCGTGCCGATCTCGATGATCCGCCCGAGATACATCACCCCGACCCGGTCGGAGATGTGCCGGACGATCGACAGGTCGTGGGCGATGAAGACGTAACTGAGGTCGAACTCGTTCTGGAGCCGTTCCATCAGATTGACGACCTGCGCCTGTACGGACACGTCGAGGGCCGAGACCGGCTCGTCGGCGACGATGATCTCCGGGCGCAGGGCCAGTCCCCGCGCGATGCCGATGCGCTGGCGCTGGCCGCCGGAGAACTGGTGCGGATAGCGGTTGATGTACTCCGGGTTGAGCCCGACCACGTCGAGCAGGTCCCGCACCATGCGCCGCCGGTCGCCCTTCGGCGCGACCTCGGGGTGGATGTCGAAGGGCTCACCGATGATGTCGCCGACGGTCATCCGGGGATTGAGCGAGGTGTACGGGTCCTGGAAGACCATCTGGATGTTGCGCCGTACGGCCTTCAGCGCGCGGCCCGACATGCGGGTGATGTCCTCGCCCTTGTAACGGATCTCGCCCGCCGTCGGCCGCTCCAGGTTGACCAGCATGCGCGCCACGGTCGACTTCCCGCAGCCGGACTCCCCCACGATGCCCAGCGTCTCGCCGGCCGCCAGGGAGAAGGAGACGCCGTCGACCGCCTTGACCGCCCCGATCTGCCTCTTGAAGAGGATGCCCTGGGTCAGCGGGAAGTGCTTGACCAGATCCCGCACTTCCAGGATGGGCTCAGAGGTCATTGAGGGTCTCCCTCCAGAAGAAGCAGGCGCTGCGCCGGTTCTCGTCGACCTCGAAGAGGGGCGGCACGTCCGTGCGGCAGATGTCCTGCGCTCTGGGGCAGCGCGGGTTGAAGGCGCAGCCGGGCGGGATGCGCGTCAGGTTGGGCGGCAGGCCCTTGATCGCGTACAGGTCCCGGCCCTTCTGGTCGAGCCGGGGGATGGAGTCGAGCAGACCGCGTGTGTAGGGATGGGCGGGGGCCTTGTAGATGCCGTGGACGGGGGCGGTCTCGACGATCCGTCCCGCGTACATGACGGCGATCTTGTCGGCGACGTCGGCGACGACCCCGAGGTCGTGGGTGATGAGGATCAGCCCCATGTTCAGCTCGCGCTGGAGGTCCGCGAGCAGCTCCATCACCTGGGCCTGGACGGTCACGTCGAGCGCGGTCGTCGGCTCGTCGGCGATGATCAGCGAGGGTTCGAGCGCCATCGCCATGGCGATCATGATGCGCTGGCGCATGCCCCCGGAGAACTGGTGCGGGTAGTCGTTCACCCGCTCCTTGGCCGCCGGGATCCGTACCCGCTCCATCAGTTCGACGGCCCGCGCCCGCGCGTCCTTGCGGGACATCCCCCGGTGCACGATGAACATCTCGCCGAGCTGCGCGCCCACGGTCAGCACCGGGTTGAGCGAGGAGAGGGCGTCCTGGAAGATCATCGCCATGTCGGCGCCGCGGATCTTCCGCCGTTCGTCCTCCTTGGTCTTGAGCAGATCCCGGCCCTTGAAGATCACTTCGCCGCCCGCGATCCGGCCGGGCGGGACGTCGAGGATGCCCATGACCGCCTGCGCGGTGACGGACTTGCCGGAGCCGGACTCGCCGAGCACGGCGAGGGTCTCGCCCGCGTCGACCGAGTAGCTGACCCCGTTGACCGCCTTCGCGACACCGTCGCGGGTGTGGAACTCCACCTGCAGATCGCGCACTTCGAGCAACATGGCCGGGCTCCTCAGCGCAGCTTGGGGTCGAGGGCGTCGCGCACCGCGTCGCCGAGCATGATGAAGGCGAGCACGGTGATGGCCAGGGCGCCGGCGGGCCAGAGCAGCATGTGCGGGGCGTTGCGGATGAACTTCGACGCGTCGGAGATGTCGATGCCCCAGGACACCGAGGGCGGTTTGAGGCCCACGCCGAGGTAGGACAGGGTCGCCTCCAGCGCGATGTACGTACCGAGCGCGATGGTCGCCACCACGATCACCGGGGCGACGGCGTTGGGCAGGACATGCCGCAGCATCATCCGTGAGTTGGAGGCGCCGAGGGCGCGCGCCGCCTGGACGAAGTCGTTCTGCTTGATGGTGATGACGGAGCCGCGGGCGATCCGGGAGATCTGCGGCCAGCCGAGCAGCACCATGAATCCGACCACCGGCCAGACGCTGGAGCTGGTGACCACGGAGAGCAGGACGAGGCCGCCGAGCACCACCGGGATACCGAAGAAGATGTCGGTGACGCGGGAGAGGATCGAGTCCCAGAAGCCGCCGAAGAAGCCGGCCAGGCCGCCGAGCGCGGTGCCGACGATCGCGACGCCGAGGGTGGCGCAGACGCCGACGGTGACGGAGGCGCGGGCGCCGTAGACGGTACGGGTGTAGACGTCGCAGCCCTGGGAGGTGAAGCCGAAGGGGTGGCCGGGCTGCGAGCCTTCCTGGGCCTTGGCGAGGTCGCAGGAGAGCGGGTTGCCGGAGGCGATCGCCTGGGGCCAGATCGCGATGAACACCAGGAAGAGGATGACGAGGCCGGAGACGATGAAGATGGGGTTGCGGCGCAGGTCGCGCCAGGCGTCCGACCAGAGGCTGCGGGCCCGCTCCTCGGGCCCCGCCTCACCGGGCCCGGTCGGTTCGACCGACTCGCCGTCGCTGGTGGCGAGGTCCATCGTGCCGCCGAAACCGGTCGGGGCGATGGCTCCTTCGTCCTTGGGGGGCTCTGGCTCAGGCATAGCGGATCCTCGGGTCGAGTACGGCGTAGAGAAGGTCGACCAGCAGGTTCGCGAGCAGGAAGATGATGACGAGGATCGTCACGAAGCCGACGACGGTCTGGGTGTTCTGGCGCAGGATGCCCTGGTAGAGCTGGAAGCCGACGCCGTGGATGTTGAAGATCCGCTCGGTGACGATCGCGCCGCCCATCAGCGCTCCGATGTCGGTGCCGATGAAGGTCACGACCGGGATCAGTGAGTTGCGCAGCAGATGCCGGGTGATCACGCGATGTCTCGGCAGCCCCTTGGCGACGGCGGTACGGACGTAGTCGGAGCGGGTGTTCTCGGCGATGGAGGTCCGGGTCAGGCGGGTGACGTACGCCAGTGACACGGAGGCCAGTACGAGGCCGGGCACGATCAGTTCGTCGAGCGGTGCCGCCGAGGAGACCGACGGGGAGATGAGGTCCCACTTCACGCCGAAGAGCAGCTGCACGATCAGACCGGTCACGAAGGTCGGTACGGAGATGACGACCAGGGTGAGCAGCAGGACACCGCTGTCGGCGGGCCGGCCGCGCCGCAGTCCGGTGAGCACGCCGAGCGTGATGCCGATGATGATCTCGAAGACGATCGCGACGATCGTCAGCCTGATGGTGACCGGGAAGGCGGTGCCCATCAGCTCGGTGACCTCCTGGCCGTTGAAGGCCGTTCCGAAGTCGCCGGTGAAGACGTTGCCCATGTAGATCGCGTACTGCTGCCACACCGGCTTGTCGAGGCCGAACTCGTGCCGCAGCTGGGCGGCGGTCGCCGGGTCGCACTGCCGCTCGCCGCAGAGACCCGCGATGGGGTCGCCCATCACGTTGACCATGAGGAAGATCAGCAGCGTGGCGCCGATGAAGACGGGGATCATCTGGAGCAGACGCCGGATCACATAACGTCCCATGAAGGGCTCCGGGGGTCGTGGTCCTAGGTCGTGGGCCGCGGGGGAAGGGCCCGGGCCCGGCGCGCGGAGAGAGTGCGCCGGGCCCTGCGACCTCCAGGCGTCAGTTGACCTTGATCTCGTTGTAGACGGGGACGCTGAAGGGGTTCAGCTTGACGTTGCTCAGCCGCTCCGAGTAGCCGGCGCTGCCGTTCTGGTACCAGAGCGGGATGGCGGCCATGTTGTCCCGTACGACGCCCTCGGCCTGCTGGAACTTCTTGATCGCGGTCGGTTGGTCGCTCTCGGCGTTCGCCTCGTTGACGAGCTTGTCGAACTCGGCGTTCGTGAACTTGCCGTCGTTCGATGAGGCGTTGGTGAAGTAGAGCGGCTGGAGGAAGTTCTGGATCAGCGGGTAGTCCATCTGCCAGCCGGCCCGGAACGGACCCGGCATCTTCTGCTGGGTGATCTGGCTGCGGAAGTCGGCGAAGGTGCCGATGGGCCTGCCCACGCACGCGCGGTCGTTGCCGAGGGTGTTGTTGATGCTGTTGCAGACGGCGTCGATCCAGTCCTTGTGGGAGCCGGTGTCCGCGTTGTACGAGAGCTGGATCCGGCCCCCGGGGAGGCCACCGCCGTCGTTGATCATCTTCTTGGCGGCGGCGGGGTCGAAGTCGCAGGCCTTGCCGCAGAGGCCGGCCTGGAAGCCGCCCGACGTGCCGAGGACCGGGGATGTCCAGTCGGTGGCCGGGGTGCGGGTCTTCTGGAAGATCGTCTCGGTGATCTGCTTGCGGTTGATCGCCATCGACAGACCGGTGCGGACCTTCTGGGCGTCCGGGGTGTTCCAGGCCTCGTCGTAGAAGGGGAAGGCAAGGGTCTGGATGATGCCGGCGGGGGTGTTGATGTAGCGGGACCCCAGGTCGGCGGGCGCGTTCTTGAGCTGGGAGGCAGGGACGTCGTCGACGAGGTCCAGGTTGCCCGCCGTCAGGTCGGTGTAGGCGGTGTTGTTGTCGGTGTAGACCTTCAGGTCCACGCCGCCGTTCTGCGCCTTGTCCGGCCCCGGGTAGTTGTCCCACTTGCGCAGGGACATCTGTGAGCCCTTGGTGTACGAGTCGATGGTGTACGGCCCGTTGCCGACGGGCTTGGCGAGCCAGCCCGCGTGGTCCTTGAAGAACGCGGTGGGCAGTGGCGCGAACGCGGCGTATCCGAGGGTGTCGGGCCAGGTGGAGAACTTCTGGGAGAGCTTGACGGTGAAGGTCTGGGGGCCGGTGACCTTGAGGCCGGAGAGCGTGGTGGCGGTGGGGCTGCCCGAGTCGGGGTGGACGGCCGTGTAGCCGTCGATCTGGCCGAAGAAGTAGGCGTTGCGCTGGTTGTTCCGCAGGTTCGCGCCGTAGTTCCAGGCGTCCACGAAGGACTTGGCCGTGACCTTCTCACCGTTGCTGAAGGTCCAGCCGTTCTTGACGGTGATCGTGAAGTTCGTCGAGTCCTTCGTGTCGATCTTCTGGGCGAGCATGTTCTCGGCCTTGGCGGTCTTCGGGTTGTACCGCTTCAGTCCCCGGAACACCATGTCGAGGACCTTGCCGCCCTGGACCTCGTTCGTATTGGAGGGCTCCAGCGGGTTCTGCGGGTCGCCCCAGGACGAGCTGAGTACCCCGCTGCTCCCGCCACTCCCGCCGCTTCCGCCCCCGCCGCCGCCACAGGCCGTCGCGGTGAGGGCGACGGCGAGCGCACCTGCGGCCCACTTGGCGTGCGTGGCTCCGCGCATGGGGTTCCTCCTGAGTCCTGACTGTCACTTAGGCCCAAATATCACTCTCTTTCAGCAATCGCGCATGTGGTGGGCACCCGTGCGGGGAGGGGTGGCCGGGCGGTCTCCGCCCCGTACCCGCGGACATGACGGAGGCCCGGACCGCGTACGGCCCGAGCCTCTCGTCGTTCACACGACCACACCTCACGCGGCGTGGACGACGTCCTTCTCCTCGGCGAAGTGGCACGCCGACTCGTGCGCCGCCGGCGTCGTCGAGGCGACGAAGCGCTCGGGGATCGCCAGCAGCGGGACCTCCTTGGCGCACCTGTCCTGCGCCTTCCAGCAGCGGGTACGGAACCGGCAGCCGGACGGCGGGTTCGCCGGGGACGGCACGTCGCCGGCGAGGATGATCCGCTCGCGGCCGGCACGGGCATCCGGGTCGGGGACCGGGACCGCCGACAGCAGCGCCTGGGTGTAGGGGTGCGTCGGGTGGTCGTAGATCTGGGTGTCCGTACCGATCTCGGCGATCTTGCCGAGGTACATGACACCCACCCGGTCGGAGATGTGCCGGACGATCGACAGGTCGTGCGCGATGAAGATGTAGGACAGGTTGAACTCGTCCTGGAGCTTCTCCATCAGGTTGATGACCTGCGCCTGCACGGACACGTCCAGCGCCGAGACCGGCTCGTCGCAGATGATGACCTCGGGGTTGAGGGCGAGACCGCGGGCGATGCCGATGCGCTGGCGCTGGCCGCCGGAGAACTGGTGCGGGTACCTGTTGATGTACTCCGGGTTCAGTCCCACGACGTCGAGCAGGTCCTGGACCTTGCCCCGCCGGTCACCCCTCGGCGCCACCTCGGGGTGGATGTCGAAGGGCTCACCGATGATGTCGCCGACGGTCATACGCGGGTTCAGCGAGGTGTACGGGTCCTGGAAGACCATCTGGATGTTCCGGCGGACCGCCTTGAGCGCCCGCCCGGACAGCCGGGTGATGTCCTGGCCCTTGTAGAAGACCTCGCCCGCGGTCGCCGTCTCCAGCGTCATCAGCAGCCGGGCCACCGTGGACTTGCCACAGCCCGACTCGCCGACGATACCCAGCGTCTCGCCCTGGTAGAGGTCGAAGGAGACCCCGTCCACGGCCTTGACCGCGCCGACCTGGCGCTTGAAGAGGATGCCCTGGGTCAGCGGGAAGTGCTTGACCAGGTTGCGGACCTGGAGGATCGGCTCCCCGCGCTCCGCGGGCGCCTCGATGGCGGCGACCGCCGCCGACTCGGTGGCGACGTCGATCTCCGCCACCTCAGTGACGTTGGGGGTGACGTCCTCGGCCGGTGCGGCCGGGTTCCCGTCCGTCTTCCTGGGCTCAGCCATGGATCGTCTCCTTCCAGAAGTGGCACGCGCTGCCGCGGCCGGGCAGCTCGGTACCGTCCTGCTCGGTCACCGGCTGGAGGACCGGGACATCCGTACGGCAGATGTCCTGCGCCTTCGGGCAGCGCGGGTTGAACGCGCAGCCGGCCGGGATCTTGAGCAGGTTGGGCGGCAGGCCCTTGATCGCGTAGAGCTCCTGCCCCTTCTGGTCGAGCCGGGGGATGGAGTCGAGCAGACCGCGTGTGTACGGGTGCGCAGGCCGCTTGTAGAGCTCGTGCACCGGCGCGGTCTCCACGATCCGGCCCGCGTACATGACGGCGATCTTGTCCGCGACGTCGGCGACGACGCCGAGGTCGTGGGTGATCAGGATCAGCCCCATGTTGAACTCACGCTGGAGGTCCGCGAGCAGGTCCATCACCTGGGCCTGCACGGTCACGTCGAGCGCGGTCGTCGGCTCGTCCGCGATGATCAGGTCGGGCTCCAGTGCGAGCGCCATCGCGATCATGATGCGCTGGCGCATACCGCCGGAGAACTGGTGCGGGTAGTCGTTGACCCGCGCCTTCGCCGCCGGGATGTTGACCCGCTCCATCAGCTCGACGGCCTTGATCTTGGCCGCCTTGCGGGAGAGGCCCTCATGGACCCGGTACATCTCGCCGAGCTGGTAGCCCACCGACAGCACGGGGTTGAGCGAGGAGAGCGCGTCCTGGAAGATCATCGCGATCTTCCGGCCGCGGATCTTCCGCCGCTCCTCGTAGCTCATGGTGAGCATGTCCTGCCCGCGGTACAGGATCTGGCCCTGCGGGATGGAGCCCGGCGGCATGTCGAGAATGCCCATGATCGCCTGCGCGGTCACGGACTTGCCGGAGCCGGACTCACCGAGCACGGCCAGGGTCTCGCCCGAGGCCACGCTGTAGTTCACCCCGTTGACGGCCTTGGCGACACCGTCGCGGGTGTGGAACTCCACGTGGAGGTCGCGTACTTCGAGCAGCGGGGTGGTGTCCGACTCGCCCGGTCGGGGCGTCGGGACACTTGAGGTTTCTTCGATGATGGTCACGTACGCCCTCCTCAGCGCAGCTTCGGGTCGAGGGCGTCGCGGACGGCGTCACCCAGCATGATGAACGCGAAGACCGTGAGGCTCAGCATTCCGGCCGGGAAGAACAGGGCGTGCGGGTTGTCCCTGATGTCCTTGCTGCCCTGGGCGATGTCGATGCCCCAGGAAATGGTCGGATCGGCGAGGCCGAGACCCAGGAACGACAGGGTCGCCTCGGCCGAGATGTAGCCGCCCAGCGCGATCGTCGCGACGACGATGGTCGGTGCCATGGCGTTCGGCAGCACATGGCGGAAGAGGATCCGCCGGGTGCCCGCGCCGAGGGCGCGCGCCGCCGTCACGTAGTCCGCCTGCTTCGCGGTGATCACCGACGAGCGCATCACGCGGCAGATCGATGTCCAGCCCAGGAAGGCCAGGGCGAAGATCACGACGTAGACCTTGCGCTCGGTGAAGGCGTTCAGGACGACCATCGCGCCGAGCAGGAAGGGGATGCCGAAGAAGATGTCGGTGATACGGGAGATGACCGAGTCGAGCCAGCCGCCGAAGTAGCCGGCCAGCATCCCGAGCAGTCCGCCGAGGAGCGTCACCGCGGCGGTGACACCGACACCGACCAGGATCGAGGCCCGCGTCCCGTAGACGACACGCGCGTAGATCGAACGGCCCTGGCCGTCGTAGCCGAACCAGTCGGGCTGGAAGAAGCTGCCCAGCTCCGGCTTGGTCAGGAAGTGGTTGGTGAGGTCGCCGTCGCGCGGGTCGGCGCTGGTGAACAGCCCCGGGAAGACGGCGACGACTATCAGGAAGACGAGCAGGATCGAGGAGACCCAGAACATCGGGCGGTGCCGCAGGTCGTACCAGGCGTCGCCCCACAGGCTGCGCGGCTTGCCCTGCGACTTGTGGCCGTCGGCCGCGGTCTCGGGAGCTCCGGCGGCCGGCGGCGCGATGGCGTCGGTGGTCGCGTCCGTCTTGGTCTTGATCACGTCAGGCATACCGGATCCTCGGGTCCAGGACCGCGTACAGCAGGTCGACGACCAGGTTGATCAGAAGAATGATGAGCACGAAGACCGTGACCACGCCGACGATCGTCGAGCCCTCACGGCCTTGGAGCGCCTTGAAGAGCAGGTTGCCGACGCCCTGGACGTTGAAGATGCCCTCGGTGATGACCGCGCCGCCGATGAAGCCACCGACGTCGGTGCCGAGGAAGGTGACGACCGGGATCAGCGAGTTGCGCAGCAGGTGGACGCCGACGATGCGGCGTCTGGGCAGTCCCTTGGCCATCGCCGTACGCATGTAGTCGGCCCGCAGGTTCTCCGCGAAGGTCGTGCGGGTCAGCCGCGCCACGTACGCCATCGACAGCATCGCCAGGACGAACCCTGGCAGGAACAGCTGGGCGTAGTCCGTGGAGTCCTGCACATTGGGCGCGACCCACCCCAGTTCGTCGGCGAGGACGAAGCGTGCCAGGTAACCGAGCACGAACACCGGGATCGAGATGACGACGAGCGTGAAGATCAGTACGCCGGTGTCGACGGCCTTGCCGGCCTTCAGGCCCGCCCAGGCGCCGAGACCGATACCGATGATGATCTCGATGACCAGCGCCACCATGGTGAGCCGGAGCGTCACCGGGAAGGCCTCGGACATCTCGTCGGCGACCTGGCGGCCACCGAACGTCTCGCCGAAGTCTCCCTGGAGGAGGCCCCACATGTAGTCGACGTACTGCTTCCACAGGGGCTGATCGAGCCCGAAGTCAGCACGTAGCGCGGCGACCTGTGCGGGGTCCGCCGCCTTGTCACCCCACATCGCCCGGATCGGATCGCCCGGAAGGATGTGGACCATAAGGAAAATAATCAGAGTGGTCCCGATGAATACCGGGATCATCTGGAGCAGTCGCCTGGCGACGTAGCGCCCCATCATGCCTCCATGCCGTGAGGGGTCGGCGATGGCCTACGTAGTTTTCTCCGCCACGGGGTATGGGGTGGAGTCTCCCGGGGCCTCTGCCTGGCCGGACCGGTGCCGCCGCCCCGCGAGGGGACGGCGGCACCGGTTGACGGTCCCGGTATTTAGCTCTTGGCCTTCACCTGGACACCGGTGAAGATCGGGTCGCCGTCCTGGCCGTAGACGATCTTGCCGAAGACGTTCCTGGACTGGCCCGAGTTGTTCTTGTAGAACCACAGCGGGATGCTGGGCATGTCGGCCTTCAGGAGCTGCTCGGCCTCCTGGTACAGCTTCACCGTCTCGTCGAGCGTCGGCGCCTTGTCCGCCTTGGCGGACAGCTCGTCGAACTCCTTGTTGGAGTAGCCCGAGGTGTTACCGGCGGCGGTGGTGCCGTAGAGGTCGCGCATGAAGTTCGAGTTGACCGGGTAGTCGAGCACCCAGCCACTGCGGTACATGGACTTGACCTGCTTGTTGTCACGCGCGTTCAGGTCGGCCTGGAAGTCCGGCTTCGAGTCGCCGGTGCACTCGACACCGACGCTCTTGCGGATGCTGTTGCAGACCGCGTCGACCCAGGGCTTGTGGTCCTGGTCGGCGTTGAACTGGATCGAGATCTTGTTGCCGGGGACGCCGCCACCCTCCTTGATGAGGGCCTTGGCCGCGGCCGGGTCGAACTTCGTGATGTCACCGAGGGCGCCGGCCTTGTAGCCGAGCACACCGCGGGCGACGTACGAGTCGGCCGGGGTACGGGTGCCGTGGAGCACGGTCTTGGTGATCGTGTCACGGTCGATCGCCATGGACAGACCCTGGACGACCTTGGGGTCGATGTCCTTGAACTGGTCCGTGTAGAACGCCGGGTTGATCGCCTGGATCGCCGAGTACTCCTGGTCGATCGCGCGGTCGCCGAGGTCGTCCTTGTAGCTCGTGAGAGCCGTGGTCGGGACCTGCTCGATCCAGTCGAGGTTGTCCGACCGCAGGTCCGAGTAGGCGGAGTCGGCGGTGGTGTAGTTCTTGAAGTCGATGCCACCGTTCTTGGCCGCGTTCGGCCCGGTGTAGTCCTCGAACTTACGGACCTTGATCAGCTTCTTGTGGTCCCAGGAGACGAACTTGTAGGGGCCGTTGCCGACCGGCTTCTCACCGGCGGCCTTCGGGTCCTTGAAGAAGGACTCGGGGAGCGGCGCCCACACGTCGTAACCCAGCTTGTACGCGAAGTACGAGACCGAGCTGGTCAGCGTGATCGTGAAGCTGTTCTCGTCGACCACCTTCAGACCGGACATCTTGTCGGCCTTGGGGTCACCCTTCTCGGGGTGGACGTCCGCGTAGCCCTTGATGTCCTGGAACCAGCTGGAGTTGGTCTGGTTGTTCTTGACGTTGGCCGACCAGTTCCACGAGTTCACGTAGGACTCGGCGGTGACCGGGGTGCCGTCGTGGAACTTCCAGCCGGGCTTGAGCTTGACGGTCCAGACGGACGAGTCGTCGTTCGGGGTGACCGACTCGGCGTTCACGTACTGAAGCTTTCCGGTCCCGGGCTCGTAGTCGACCAGGCCGGAGAAGATGGCGCGCAGGACACGGCTGCCCTGGCTCTCCTTGGCGTTAGCCGGCTGCAGCGGGTTCTGCGGCTCGCCGAGCTGTGCGGTCAGAATGCCATTCGGGTCGGCCTTCCCCGCCTTCATGTCGTCGCCGCTGTCGCTGTCGCCGCCGCCACAGGCGGTCGCAGCCAGGGCGATGACTATCGCGCCCGCGACCCACTTGGCGCTCTTGGCACCGCGCATGGGTTCCTCCTCATGAGTCCACTTGTCACAACAAGATGGGCACCGATCGTTACGCCGACACCCCTGACGGCGGCCGATCAGTGCTCCGAGTGTGTGCTCGTGAGTCGGCGCTCCCCACAGCGCATGACCCATTGACCCGAGCTCAATGGAGCCAACTATTAAGTACACCCGACCTGTAAACCACACTTACCGCGTCTCGTTTTGACAACATCGACCCATCACCTACGCCCGAAATCCGGACAAAGTAAGCACAGACAGACACCCGCGAAACGGACTGTTAACGCAGCTTCCGGTGAGCGATACCCGGTATCCGGACGTTTCGCCACGGAAAACGAGTTGACAGAAGCTCCCGGCTCGGGCAAATCACCCTACTGTCCGGCCGCCGGCGAGGGGGCAGAACTCCGGCCCGGCACCTCGCGGGGCCGGGCCGGGGAAACGTACACCTGCCGGACCGTCAGGTTCCGCGGTGGCGGATCGTCAGGGCCGGCGGTCGCGGACCGTCGGGTTCCGCAGTCGCGGACCGTCGGGTTCCGTGGTCGTGGACCGTCAGCGCTTGGCGCGGGAGGCCGCGCGGCCGCGCTCCTTCTGGTCCAGGACGACCTTGCGGATACGGACCGTCTCCGGGGTCACCTCGATGCACTCGTCGTCGCGGCAGAACTCCAGGGACTGCTCCAGCGAGAGCCTGCGCGGCGGCACCACGTTCTCCGTGGTGTCGGCGGAGGCGGCACGCATGTTGGTGAGCTTCTTCTCCTTGGTGATGTTCACGTCCATGTCGTCGGCGCGCGAGTTCTCACCGATGATCATGCCCTCGTACACCTCGGTGCCCGGCTCGGTGAAGATGACACCGCGCTCCTGGAGGTTGACCATCGCGAACGGCGTCACCGAACCGGAGCGGTCCGCGACCAGCGAGCCGTTGTTACGGGTCCGCAGCTCGCCGAACCACGGCTCGTGCCCCTCGAAGATCGAGTGCGCGATGCCGGTGCCGCGGGTCTGCGTGAGGAACTCCGTACGGAAGCCGATGAGTCCGCGGGACGGCACGATCCACTCCATGCGGATCCAGCCGGACCCGTGGTTGGTCATCGTCTCCATACGGCCCTTGCGGGTCGCCATCAGCTGCGTGATCGCGCCCAGGTGCTCCTCGGGGCAGTCGATCGTCATGCGCTCGATCGGCTCGTGGAGCTTGCCGTCGACGTCCTTGGTGACGACCTCGGGCTTGCCGACCGTCAGCTCGAAGCCCTCGCGGCGCATCTGCTCGACCAGGATGGCCAGCGCCAGCTCACCTCGGCCCTGCACCTCCCAGGCGTCGGGACGCTCGGTGTCCAGGACGCGCAGCGAGACGTTACCGATCAGCTCGCGGTCCAGGCGGTCCTTCACCTGCCGGGCGGTGACCTTGTGGCCCTTGCCGCCCTTGCCGACGAGCGGCGAGGTGTTCGTGCCGATGGTCATCGAGATGGCCGGCTCGTCCACCGTGATCAGCGGCAGCGCGATCGGGTTCTCCAGATCGGCCAGGGTCTCGCCGATCATGATGTCCGGGATACCGGCGATGGCGCAGATGTCGCCAGGACCGGCCTTCTCAGCCGGCTTGCGGGTGAGCGCCTCGGTCATCAGCAGCTCGGTGATGCGGACGTTGGACATCGTGCCGTCACGCTTGATCCAGGTGACGGTCTGCCCCTTCTTCAGCTCGCCCTGCTCGACCCGGCAGAGCGCGATACGGCCGAGGAAGTTGTCGGCGTCCAGGTTGGTGACATGGGCCTGGAGCGGCGCGTCCTCCTCGTACACCGGAGCCGGGACGGAGCTCAGGATCGTGGTGAAGAACGGCTCCAGATTGGTGCTGTCGGCCGGGACCGTGCCGTCCTCCGGCTTGGTCAGCGAGGCGACGCCGTCACGCGCGCAGGCGTAGACGATCGGGAACTCGATCTGGTCCTCGTCCGCGTCCAGGTCGAGGAAGAGGTCGTACGTCTCGTCCACGACCTCGGCGATACGGGCGTCGGGCCGGTCCGTCTTGTTGATGCACAGGATCACCGGCAGCTTGGCCGCGAGTGCCTTGCGCAGCACGAACCGGGTCTGCGGCAGCGGGCCCTCGGAGGCGTCGACGAGGAGGACGACCGCGTCGACCATCGACAGGCCGCGCTCGACCTCACCGCCGAAGTCGGCGTGGCCGGGGGTGTCGATGATGTTGATCGTGACCAGGTTCGGGACGTCACCGGTACCGCCCTCCTTGGGGTGGTACTTCACCGCCGTGTTCTTGGCGAGGATCGTGATGCCCTTCTCACGCTCCAGGTCGTTCGAGTCCATCATCCGGTCGTCGAGGTGCTCGGCGGCGTGCGCGGCGAAGGCACCGGCCTGCTTCAGCATGGCGTCGACCAGAGTGGTCTTGCCATGGTCGACGTGGGCGACGATGGCGACGTTACGGATGTCGTGGCGCGTGGGCATGCTGGCTGGCGCTTCTCTCGATCGTGGGATGCGGCGTTGTTTTCCTCGTACGCCTGCCGGGCGGACACGCCACGGCTAACCCCATCGTACGGGGCTGGCGATGCCGGGGCTTCCGGGACCGATCCGATAAGAGGCTGGGCGCTGGGGAACGTGCTCGTGGAGTGCTCGTGGAGCGCTCGTCGTGCGTCTGCTGCGACGTACTGCGGGGTGTGGGACGGCCCGGGTCAGGGGATGGCACGATCTTGCCCGCCGGGAGGCCCGGCGGGCAAGTTGATCGTCCGGCTTCCAGGGTCTGACCTGCCGGTTCTCTCCGTTTCTTCTTCTGTGCTACCGCTGTGCTTCTACTCGTCGTCGCTTTCGGGCGTCGCCTCGGCACTCTCGGACGGCGCCGTGGCGCTGTCCGAGGGCGCCGGGGCGCTGTCGGACGGCGACGGCTTCTGCGGGCCGCTCCCGCCGCCGTCCTTGAAGCCGATGTCCTCGTAGCGAGGGGTGGCGAAGGCGAAGGCACCGGCGTTCGCCACGGAGGGCTTGGCCGCCACGAGCTGCGGGCGCTGGTAGAGGGGGATGGAACCGGCCGCCGCCCAGATGCGGGCGTCGGCCTGCCTGAGCAGATCGCGGGCCGCGTTCTCGTCCAGCTCGGAGGCCGCCTGGTCGAAGAGCTGGTTGATGTGGTCCGTCCCGACGCGGGTGTAATTCTGCTCCACCAGCAGCGAGCCGTCGGAGGCGGGGACGGGCTTGGCGTAGATCGGCCGGCCGTCGGTCGCGGGGTAGGCGGTCGCGGGCCACGAGTAGAGGGCGAGGTCGTAGTCGCCCGACGCGACGTGGTCCTTGAAGTAGTTGGCGTCCGCGACCTTGCTGATGTCCGTGCGGATGCCGATGCGGTCGAGCATGCGCGCGATCTTCTCGCCGACGGTGCGCAGCTGCTCGGAGCCGGGTCCTGAGGGGAGGACGAAGCGGAGGGTGAGCGGCTTGCCGTCCTTGGCGAGCGGGCCGGGCAGGGCAGAGGCTGATCCGGAGGTCGAGGCCGACGCGGAGGCTGATCCGGAGGCGGAGGCCGAGGCCGAGGCGGACGACGACGCCGAGGCTGATCCGGAGGCGGAGCTCGATGCGGACGACGAGGGGGACGCGGACTCGGATTCCGTGTCAGAGCCGGAGTCGGTGTCCGACTCGGTGTCCGACTCTTCGTCGGACGCGGAAGCGGACTCGGAAGCGGACGCGGACGCGGACTCGAACGCGGACGCGGAAGTGGACGCGGAAGTGGACGCGGACGCGGACTCGGAGGGCGCCGCCGTGCCGCGCGGGGCGTACGCACCGGCCATGCCGCTCTGCTGCCTGTCCTGGGCGCTGACGTCCGAGTCGTCCAGCAGCCCGGTCCGGCCGATCAGGACCGCGCGGTGGAAGGCGGCGGCGGGGGCCGGGGCGATCACGCTGGTGTCGCTCTCGGAGATGGGGGCGCCGCGTCCCGGCTTGTTGTCACCGACGACGTACGAACCTTCGTCGGACGAGCTGTCGGACTCGGAGCCGGAGCCGGAAGCGGAGTCCGAATCGGAGCTGGGGCTGGAGCCGGCGTCGGAATCAGAATCCGAACCGGAGTCGGAATCGGAGTCCTTGTCCTTGTTCTCGGCGTCCTTGTTCTTGTCCTTGTCCTTCTTCTTGTCGGCGTCGGCCTCGCTCCCGGCCTTCGTCCCGTCGTCCTTCTTCAGCGCGCCGCCCGGCACCCAGCCCGCGTCGGCCAGGAGCGCCTGCGCCTCCCGGGTGTTCTGGTCCCCGAGCGCGTCGCTGCTGTCGGCGTACGCGTGCTGTCCGGCCAGTGCCAGATGGCTGCCCGGCGGGTACGCGGGCAGGCCGAGCGGCTTGAGTACGGCCTCGGCCAGCTTCTTCCGGTCGAGTGCGCGGGCCACGGCACGCCGTACCCGCTCGTCGGCCAGCGGCCCGGTCTCCCCGTTGAGCGCCAGCTGCGTGAAGGCGGGCTCCAGGGACTTCCGTACGACATAGCCCCGCAGGCCCTTCTGCTCCTTGGCCTCCTTGGCGAGCGCCTCTGTCCTCTTGTCCTGGGACTCCCGCGCCTCATCGGACGTCTCCTCGTCCGAGCCGCTCTCCTCGTCGGAGCCGTTCTCCTCGTCCGTGGTGTCCTCCGGGGTCCGGGTCGGCGACGCGGTGGCCGCCTGCGGCCCCGCTCCCCCACCCTTCTTGCCGTCGCGCGCCTTGTTGATCCGCTCGGCCACCGGGCTGTCGATCTCGGCGAGGTCGAGCGTGCCATCGGCGAGCGCGGCGGCCCGCTTGTCGCGCGGCACCGCGCTCAGGACGATGCTGTCGAGCTTCGGCCGGGCACCCCACCAGCGGGGGTTGCGGACGAGGGTCATCTCGCGGTCCTCGCGGTCCAGCTCCTTGATCTGGAACGGCCCGGCCGACGCCTTGAGCTTGGTGCGCGCGCCGTCGTTGAAGGAGTTCGGCGCCCCCATCACGCTCTTCGGGTACAGCGGGCTGAAGAGCGCCTTCCAGTCGGCGTACGGCTTGTTGAAGGTGACCCGGACCTCAAGGTCGTCCTTGCCGCGCTCGATCTTCTGGATCCGCTCGTATCCGGCGTTGCGCGCGGTCCAGTACGCGGACTCCTTGCCGCTCAGCGCGCGCCACTGGGCCACGAAGTCGGGGGCGCCGAGCTCACGTCCGTCGCTCCACACCGCCTGCTGGTTGAGCTTGTAGAGCACGACCTGCTTGGGCTCGCGCTCGACGATCTTCGCGGACTCCAGATAGTCCGGGTTGCGCTCCGGCCGGCCCGTCTTGTCGAGGGTGAAGAGTGAGGGCAGTACGGCGCCCGCGATGCGCGACGTCGTGGCGTCGGCGTCCGCCTGGAAGGTGTTGAGGGTGGTGGGCACGGTGTCCACGGCCCAGCGCAGCGTCCCGCCGTCGGCGATCCGGTCCCGGGCCGCGGGCCCGACGTCCTGGGCCGGGCCCGGGACCTTGCTCCGCTCCTCGCCCGAGCTGCACCCGGCGAGCGCGGGCAGGGCGAGCACGCCGGTGGTCAGTAGTGCGACGGAGCGGATGGTCCGGGAGCATGTCCTCCCGCGTGGGGCGCCGACCTGGGACATGACTTCTACCTCTTCGTCCTGTTTGTGGAATTTAGAGATGATCACATCTATTGCCCGCCCACTGAAGTGGACCGGGCCGCCCCGGCAGCGGAGACACGGCGGTCAGGCGCCCGAAGCCCACCCGTACGGCTCAACGAGGAACGGGACACAGGGCCGCCGAAAGAGCGAAAATGGAGGGGCGCGACATCAACGACGCGGAGCGCACGGCTCAGGTATGCGCCGGGAATCCCTGCAGGTCCCTTCACAAGCGGGGATGTGAGGAGCGACACTCGCAGGCGCATTACCGATGGCATCGCTCCCCTGCGGAAGTGAGGGCAAGTCATGTCCCAGCCGGAAGATCTGACAGCAGTCCACCGTCGTATCGATGAGCTCGTTCAGCGCGTCGCGGACCTGGAGCGGACGGTCGACCGACTGAACGAAGCCGTACCGGCGGCGCCGTCCAGGCCCGCGCCCAAGGACCGCCGCCCGGACGTGGTCACCATCCCCGACGCGCCGTACAACGCGGCGCTGTGGACGGACTCCGACGACGAGGGTCTCGGCCTGCGGGACCGGCGCGCCCCCTAGGCGCCCGGTCGGCCTGCCGGCCTCCGACGTCCGACACCCGCCATCAACCGCCATCGGCCCTACGACCCCCCACCAGACCCACTCCATCTCCATACGGAGTCTTCGTTGGCAACAGGCACGGAACGACCCCAACTGAATACGGGCGTGCACGACACCACGCGTGCCGCCATCACCGCCCGCCACCTGCGGACCGACCGCTGGTGGCTGGCCCCTGCCGCCACGGCGGCGGGGCTGCTCGCCTTCGTCATCTACTCGACGTGGCGCGCGTTCGGGAACGCCCACTACTACGCGGCGCCGTACGTCTCACCGTTCTACTCGCCCTGTCTGGCGGAGAATTGTGAGCCGATGAAGGGCGGCCCCAATCTGGAGATCTTCGGCAGCTGGTGGGGCCTGTCCCCCGCGCTGATCATCCTGATCTTCCCGCTGGGCTTCCGGATGACCTGCTACTACTACCGCAAGGCGTACTACCGGGGCTTCTGGGCGTCACCGCCCGCCTGCGCCGTCGCCGAACCGCACAAGAAGTACTCCGGCGAGACGCGCTTCCCGCTGATCCTCCAGAACATCCACCGGTACTTCTTCTACGCGGCCGTGCCGGTGGCGGTCATCCTCACGTACGACACGGCGCTCGCCTTCCGCAACTCGGATTACGAGTGGGGCCACATGGGCCTCGGCACGATCATCATGGTCGTCAACATCGTGCTGATCTGGGCGTACACCCTCTCCTGCCACTCCTGTCGCCATGTCATCGGCGGCAAGCTGAAGCACTTCTCCAAGCATCCGGTGCGCTACCGGCTGTGGGGCTGGGTCGGGAAGCTGAATCACCGTCATATGCAGCTCGCCTGGGCCTCCTTGATCAGCGTCGCCCTCGCGGACTTCTATGTGTATCTGCTCGCCAGCGGGGTCTTCGACGATCCGCGCCTCTTTTAGTCCTAGGGAGTGCCTCCAGTAATGACGCAACTCGAACGCGAGCAGTGGGACGTCGTGGTGGTGGGCGCGGGCGGAGCGGGTCTGCGGGCCGCCATCGAGGCGCGTGAGCGTGGCGCCCGTACCGCTGTCATCTGCAAGTCGCTCTTCGGCAAGGCCCATACGGTGATGGCCGAGGGCGGTATCGCGGCCTCCATGGGCAATGTGAACTCCGGGGACAACTGGCAGGTCCACTTCCGCGACACCATGCGCGGCGGGAAGTTCCTCAACCAGTGGCGGATGGCTGAGCTGCACGCGCGGGAAGCGCCCGACCGGGTCTGGGAACTGGAGACCTGGGGCGCGCTCTTCGACCGTACGGCCGACGGGAAGATCTCCCAGCGCAACTTCGGCGGTCACGAGTACCCCCGTCTCGCCCACGTCGGCGACCGGACCGGCCTTGAGCTGATCCGTACGCTCCAGCAGAAGATCGTCGCCCTCCAGCAGGAGGACTTCCGCGAATTCGGTGACTACGAAGCCCGGTTGAAGGTCTTCCAGGAGTGCACCGTCACCTCCGTACTGAAGGAGGGCGAGCGGGTCTCGGGCACGTTCTGCTACGAGCGCGAGTCCGGCCGCTTCTTCGTCCTGGAGGCGCCCGCCGTCGTCCTCGCGACCGGCGGCATCGGCAAGTCCTTCAAGGTGACGTCGAATTCGTGGGAGTACACGGGCGACGGGCACGCGCTGGCGCTGCTCGCCGGAGCCCCGCTGCTGAACATGGAGTTCGTGCAGTTCCACCCGACGGGCATGGTCTGGCCGCCGTCGGTGAAGGGGATCCTTGTCACCGAGTCGGTGCGCGGCGACGGCGGAGTGCTGCGCAACTCCGAAGGCAAACGGTTCATGTTCGACTACATCCCGGATGTCTTCAAGGAGAAGTACGCGGAGTCCGAGGAGGAGGGCGACCGCTGGTACGAGGACCCGGACAACAACCGGCGCCCGCCGGAGCTGCTGCCCCGTGACGAGGTGGCCCGTGCCATCAACTCCGAGGTCAAGGCGGGCCGGGGCTCACCGCACGGCGGCGTGTTCCTGGACGTGTCCACGCGTATGCCGTCCGAGGTCATCCAGCGCCGGCTCCCGTCGATGTACCACCAGTTCAAGGAGCTGGCCGACGTCGACATCACGGCCGAGGCGATGGAGGTCGGCCCCACCTGTCACTACGTGATGGGCGGGATCGCCGTCGACTCGGACACCGCCGCAACGCCCGGGGTCGCCGGTCTGTACGCGGCCGGCGAGGTCGCCGGCGGGATGCACGGCTCCAACCGGCTCGGCGGCAACTCGCTCTCCGACCTGCTGGTCTTCGGGCGCCGGGCCGGACTGCACGCGGCCGAGTACGCAGCGGGGCTCACCGAACGGCCGGCGCTCGACGAGGGTCAGATCGACGCGGCCGCCACCGAGGCGCTGCGCCCGTTCGGCGCCGAGGAGCCGGAGGGCGGCGGCCCGCCCGAGAACCCGTACAGCGTCCACCAGGAGCTCCAGCAGACGATGAACGACCTCGTCGGCATCATCAGGCGCGAGGGCGAGATGGAGCAGGCGCTGGAGAAGCTGGGCGAGTTGCGCGCGCGAGCGGCGCGCGCCGGGGTGGAGGGCCACCGGCAGTTCAACCCCGGCTGGCACCTCGCGATCGACCTGCGGAACATGCTGCTGGTCAGCGAGTGCATCGCCCTGTCGGCCCTGGAGCGCACGGAGAGCCGCGGCGGTCATACCCGCGAGGACTGGCCGGGCATGGTGCTCGACTGGCGGCGGGTCAATCTGCACTGCCGGCTGAACGATTCCGCGCGGGACCCGTCGGCGGACCCCGCGCTCGGCCGGATCAGCCTCTCCAGGAAGACGACCGAGCCCATCCGTCCCGACCTGCTCGACCTCTTCGACAAGGAAGAGCTGGTCAAGTACCTCGCCGAAGAGGAGCTCCACGAGTGAGTGCCAGCACGACTCCGACTCAGAGCACACCCCCCTCGTCCGACTCGTCCACCACTTCACCCGCCACGTCCGGGACGCCCGCCCCGGCCACTTCGTACGAGGCCAAGTTCAGGGTCTGGCGGGGCGACGCGGAGGGCGGCGAGCTGAAGGACTTCGCCGTCGAGGTGAACGAGGGCGAGGTCGTCCTCGACATCATCCACCGGCTCCAGGCGACGCAGGCGTCCGATCTGGCGGTGCGCTGGAACTGCAAGGCGGGCAAGTGCGGTTCGTGCAGCGCGGAGATCAACGGCCGGCCGCGGCTGCTCTGCATGACGCGGATGTCGACCTTCACCCGCGAGGAGACGATCACCGTCACCCCGCTGCGCGCGTTCCCCGTCGTCCGGGACCTGGTGACGAACGTGAACTTCAACTACCAGAAGGCGCGTGAGGTACCGGCGTTCGTGCCGCCGCCGGGGGTCGCGGCGGGCGAGTACCGGATGCAGCAGATGGACGTGGAACGCTCGCAGGAGTTCCGTAAGTGCATCGAGTGCTTCCTGTGCCAGGACACCTGTCACGTGGTCCGGGACCACGAGGAGAACAAGACCTCGTTCGCCGGTCCCCGTTTCCTGATGCGGGTCGCGGAGCTGGACATGCATCCGCTGGACGCGGCCGGGGAGAGTGGCCTGGACCGCAAGGAGACGGCGCAGGACGAGCACGGGCTCGGCTACTGCAACATCACCAAGTGCTGCACCGAGGTCTGTCCCGAGGGCATCAAGATCACGGACAACGCGCTGATCCCGCTGAAGGAGCGCGTGGCGGACAAGAAGTACGACCCGCTGGTCTGGCTGGGGAACAAGATCCGCCGCCGTACCGGCAGCTGAGGGGCGGCGTCCGCGCTCGGGCGGCGGACGGGCCGGCGCGGCCCGTCCGGCGCCTGGGGGCAGGCACGCTTTCTCAGTGCTCGGGTGACGTGGGGGGCTCCGGGGACCTCGGGGACCTTTGGGACCGCTCGATCAGGGACTCGACGCCGTCCAGCATCCGTTCGAGGCCGAACTCGAAGAGTGTGCCGAGTTCGAGGTCGAACTCCTCGTCCCCGAAGAGGGTCGACAGGACCGGATACCGGCCGGTGAGCTGGACCGAATCCAGGCGCGTCTCGTTGGCCGCCATCCACTGCTCGGCCGTCAGCCCCGTGTCCTGCCGCGCCTGCGACTCCAACTCGACCGCCATCGCCACCCCTTGGGCGTAGCCGAGCAGGGAGAGATGGATATGGATCACCGCGTCCGGCGTGAGACCGAGCCCGCGCAGCGTGCCCAACGCCCGCTCGGTGTAACTCATCGCGTGCGGTGATGCCATCGGCCGGGTCAGTCCCGCCATGGCACGGGCGAGCCAGGGATGGCGCTCGTACTGGATCCACAGCCACCGGACCTCCCGGCTCAGCCGTGGACGCCAGCCGGCCGGTTCGGGGCCCGCCGGGGCACCGGCGAACACCGCCTCGGACATCAGCCGCACCAGCTCGCCCTTGCTGGGGACATGGCGGTACAGCGCCATCGTGGACGTACCGAACTCCGACGCCACGCGCCGCATCGACAGCGCGCCCAGCCCTTCGGCGTCGGCGATCGAGATGGCCGCGCGCACGACGCGCTCGCGGCTCAGTCCCTCGCCGGGAGCCGTGTCCCGGCCACGGGGGCGGACGGGCTCCGCGACCACGGTGCCGACGCCCGGCACCGCCCGCACGAGCCCTTCCTGGTTCAGCGCCGCCAGCGCCTTGGTCGCGGTCGCCATCGCGACGCCCCACTCCTGGGTGATACGGCGGGTGGACGGCACCCGGTCGCCGGGCACGAGTTCGCCGGACGCGATACGGCGGCGGAGCTCGGCCGCGATGCGGAGGTAGGGCGGATCGACGGTCATGGCCTCCACCGTACTAGTGCGCTGAGGACTCAACTCCCGGGTCTGAACAGGGCTTCAGGGCCGGTGCACTAGGCAGCTGTTTGCCGCGTACACGCGAAGCCGGGAACGTACCGGCCATGGAGAACTCACACGCACCCCGGCTCGCGGGCCGCCGGGAATGGACCGCCCTCGGCGTCCTGATGCTCCCGCTGCTCCTCGTCTCGATGGACATCTCGATCCTCTACTTCGCGATCCCGTACGTCAGCCAGGATCTGGAGCCCAGCGCCACCCAGCAGTTGTGGATCCTCGACATGTACGGCTTCGTGCTGGCGGGGCTGCTCATCACGATGGGGGCGCTCGGCGACCGGATCGGCCGGCGCAGGCTGGTGCTCGCCGGCGCGGCGGTCTTCGGCGCGGCCTCGGTGGCGGCGGCGTACGCGCACTCGGCCGACGCCCTCATCGGCGTACGCGCGCTGCTCGGGCTCGGCGGCGCCGCCCTGATGCCGTCGACGCTCGCGCTGATCCGCAACCTCTTCCACGACGCGAGGCAGCGGGGCCGGGCGGTGACGATCTGGACGGGGGTCATGACCACCGGGATCTCGCTGGGGCCGGTGGTCAGCGGGCTGCTGCTCGAACACTTCTGGTGGGGGTCGGTCTTCCTGATCAACCTGCCGGCGATGGTGCTGCTGCTGGTGCTGGTGCCGTTTCTGGTGCCGGAGTCCAGGACGGGGGGTCCGGACACTTCGCGGGAGCCGTTCGACCTGGTGAGCGCGGCTCTCTCGCTCGCCGCCCTGCTCACGGTCATCTACGGCGTCAAGGAGTGGGCCCGGCACGGGTTCGCGCCGGTGCCCGCCGCGGCCGTCGCCCTGGGACCGGTGCTCGGGTATGTCTTCGTACGCCGCCAGAAGCGCTTTGCCCACCCCATGATCGACCTCGGACTGCTGGGGCGACGCGCCTTCGGGGGGCCGGTGTTCGCGAATCTGCTCGCGATGTTCGCCACGGTGGGTATGGCGGTCTTCCTCACCCAGTACCTCCAGTCCGTGCAGGGGCTGAGTCCGTTCGAGGCCGCGCTGTGGAGCCTCGTACCGGCCTCGGGCGTGATCGTGGCGGCGCCGGCGTCGGCGATCCTCGCGCAGCGCACCGACCGCGCGTATGTGATGGGCGGGGCGTTCCTCTTCTCGGCGGCCGGCTTCTTCTGGCTGACCCAGGTCCGGGCGGACTCGGCGCTCTGGTTCTGCCTCGCCGCCGCCGCGCTGTATGTGGGCGGCCTCGTCGCCGCCATGACACTCGCCAACGAACTCGCCATCGGCGCCGCCCCGCCCGAGCGCGCGGGCTCGGCCGCCGCCGTACTCGAATCGGGCCAGGAACTCGGCGGGGCGCTGGGAATGGCCGTCCTCGGCTCGGTCGGGGCCGCGGTCTACAGCCGGGACATGGCCGACGCCCTGCCGGCCGGTGTCACCGCCGCGCTGCCGGGCGGTCAGGCCGACGCCGTACGCGAGACCCTGGGCGGCGCGGCGGCTGCTGCGGCCCGGCTCCCGGAGGAGACCGCCGCGGGCGTGCTGACGGCGGCGCGGGACGCCTTCACGCACGGGATGGGACTGGCGTCGGTCGGCGCGGCTGTCGTGATGGTGGGGGCCGCGCTCTTCTCGTTCGTGGCGCTCAGGGGCACGGCCGGGCCTGGGACGGAGAACGGGGACAGGGGCCCCGAGGGGGTCGTCAAGGGGGGTGACCTTGCTCGTGCACAGACCGGCGCCGTAAAGTGAATGCGCTTACAGCGTAGGTGCGCCGGCGTCCGGCAGCGGAACGGGCCCGGTGGAGAGTGAGCGGTCAGAGACAGCGCGGCGAGAGCGGACGGTCGGATCGGTTGAGTGCCCCCACGGTGTACGACGTCGCCGAACGGTCCGGCGTCTCGATCGCGACGGTTTCGCGGGTCTACCGGAATCCGGACTCGGTGCGCGCCGAGACCCGCGACCGCGTACTGGACGCGGCCCGCGCCCTCGGTTACGTACCGAGCGGCAGCGCGCGTGGTCTGGCCAGCCGCACCACCGGCGTCCTCGGGCTCTGCTTCCCCGACTACGCGGACCCGGACGCCGAGACGGGCGCGGAGGCGGAGGCGGAGGCCGACGACTCGGCCGTCATGCTCTACTCCGACCAGATCATCCGTGGCATGGAACGGGCGGCACGGCGGCACGGGTACGCGCTGCTGATCGCCGCCTCGCTGGTGGGCGGGCCGGAGAGCCTGGTCGCCAAGGTGGCGGGGCGGGTGGACGGGTTCGCCGTACTGGCGAGGACCGTGCCCACCGAGGATCTTGAGGTGATCTCGCGGCGGCTGCCGATCGTGATGCTGGCCGGGCCGCGCGAGATCGACCACCTCGACCACATCGAGGTGGCGAACTCCGACGGGGAACGGGAGCTGGCCCGTCATCTCATCCGTGACCACGGGCTGCGCCGACTCGCCTTCGTGGGCGGCGAGCGTGAATCGCCGGACGCGCAGGCGCGGTTCCGCGGCTATCAGGAGGCCTGCCGGGAGGCGGGCCTGCCGGTGGCCGACGAGCCCGACCTGCGCGCCGGGATGATGACGCAGGCGGAGGGCGAACGGACCGCCGACGCGCTGCTGGACCGCGCCGCCGGGCGCGGGAGCGAGCGGCCCCAGGCGATCCTCTTCGCGAACGACCAGATGGCGATCGGCGCGCTGCACGCACTGGAACGGCGTGGGGTGCGGGTGCCCGACGACATCGCGGTGACCGGCTTCGACGGCATTCCGCTGAGCCGGATCGTCCGCCCGTCCCTGACGACGGTCCGCCAGCCGATGCGGCGCTTGGGCGAGGAGGCGGTCGAACTCCTCATCCACCGCCTGGCCGACCCCACGCGCGCCCCGGTCTCCCTGATGCTCCCCGTCTCGGTGACGCGCCGCTCAAGCTGCGGCTGCGGTTGACTCGCCGCCCGGCCCCGGGTCAGCCGAGCCGGGTGGCGAAGAACTCACGCCGGGCCTTCGCCAGCGCCGCCACGTCCGCGCTCTCGCCCTCGTAGTCGAAGTGCCCCGCCCGCAGCAGATGCAGCTCGCGCGGCTCGGGCAGGGCGTTGTAGACGGCGAACTGCCCCGGCGGCGGCACCGCCGGATCGAACAGCGCGGGCGCGACCAGCATCGGCACCCGGATCCGTTTCGCCGCGGTCGCGGCGTCGAAGTACGGGAGGACGTCCATGACCTCCGGATGCCGCTCGCGGTACGTCCGCACCGCCTCCCCGCTCCCCACGCTCGGCAGCGTCACCCGCAGCGGGTGATTCCCGAACGTCGGCACGGTCAACTGCCCGCAGGCGAACCGGTCGTCCCACGGGAGCGCCAGCGCCCCGAGCCCGCCTCCGAAGCTCTCCCCCACATACCCGAGCCGCGCCTCCTCCCCCGGTTCCGACCCCGTCCCCGTCCTCAGCTCCGGCACCAGCTCCAGCAACGCCGACGCCGCGCACCACAGATCGGCCACGCAGTCGCCGATCACATACGTCTCGCGTGACTCGATGCCGTGCAGCACATGCTCCCCGGCCTCGCCGGGAATGCCGGGGCGCCGGCTCCGCGAGCCCATCCCCCGTACACACGGCAGGATGGCAGCGCTCCGGGGCAGCGGCAGCGGCACATCCGCACCCGGCTCCTGGCGCCCGCCGTAGCCGTGCCCGATCACGAAGCCGTGCTCGACGGGCCCCGCGGCCGGCCGCACCAGCCAGCCGCCGAGGCGCAGTCCGCCGACCGAGGTGTACGACACCCCGAAGATCCGGCAGCCGTTCCGCTCGTCCTCCTGCGGCCCCACGGCCGGGGCGGTCGCCACCCCGGCCGCCGCCTCGAACCGGTCCCGCCAGTACGCGTCGAATCCCACCGGAGGGGCGGGCGCCGGGATGTCGAGCAGCTCGTCGAGGGTCCGGCCGTAGGCCGGGTCGAAGGGATAGCCGTGCTCGAACTCAGACATGAGCGCGACATTAGCCCCGGCCCGCCACCGATGACCACAACCGGAATAACCCTCATTACTTCCACAACGCAAACAGCCCACCTAGCCTGCGGAGGCAGAACCTCCGGGTGTCGCACATGTTGCACGAGTGTGACCAATGGCCCCCTTGCGGTTCCCGGAACGACTGCACCAGAGTGATGTATGCGCTTACAGGCAGCGCATACATCGGTGCGCTCAAGGAGGAGCCGTCCATGCATCGCAACGCCAGAACCGCCTCAGCCGCCCTCGCTCTCACGATGGCCGCGGGGATCACCGCATGCGGCAGTTCGGGGGGCGCCGGGGTCGCCGCCGACAAGAAGCAGACCCTCACCGTGTGGGCCATGGGCGCCGAGGGCGAGAAGCTCGCCGAGGTGGCCGAGGTGTACGAGGACGCCAACCCGCACATCACCGTCAAGGTCACCCCCATCGGCTGGGACGTCGCCCACCAGAAGCTGGTCTCCGCGGCCGCCGCCGGCACCTTGCCGGACGTGACGCAGATGGGCAGCAGCTACATGGGCGAGTTCGCCGAACTCGGCGTCCTGGAACCGGTCGACACCAAGACGTTCAAGAAGGACTCCTTCTTCCCCGCCGCCTGGGACCAGGGCGTGGCCGACAACGAGGTCTACGGCGTCCCCTGGTACGTCGAGACCCGCGTCCTCTACTACCGCACCGACCTGGCGAAGAAGGCAGGCATAACGAAGCCCCCCACCACCTGGCCCGAACTCCAGCAGGCGGCCACCGCCTTCCAGGACAAGGCCGGCACCCAGTGGGGCATCTACTTCCAGCCGAGCGGCCTGGACGCCGTACAGAGCTGGTACCCCTTCCTGTACTCGGCCGGCGGCTCGATCGTCTCCGACGACGGCAAGGCCGCCATGAACAGCCCGGAGACCGTCAAGGCCCTCAAGGAGTACGGCACATACTTCGAGAAGGGGCTCTCCAAGAAGAGCTTCCAGCCCGGCTACGAGGTCCTCACCGACTTCAACAGCGGCGACGTCCCGATGTTCTACTCCGGCCCCTGGACCATGGCGGGCATCAACGACAACTACCCGGATCTCAAGGGCAAGTGGGCCATCGCGAAGGTCCCGGCCGACCAGGGATCCGTCTCCATGGCCGGCGGCTCCAGCCTCGTCGTCTCCAAGGACAGCGAGCACAAGGAAGCCGCCAAGGAGTTCCTGAGCTACCTCACCGGCACCGAGGGGCAGAAGGACTGGTTCAAGCGCTCGGGCGATCTGCCGGCCAACACCAGCGCCTGGGACTCCGGCGACCTCGCCGACGACGCCAACTTCAAGATCTTCCGTGCGCAGATGGAGACCGCCAAGTCCTGGCCGGTCCTGCCCCAGTGGACGGAGATCTCCTCGAAGGCCGACGAAGCGATCTCCCAGGTGACCCAGGGCAAGGCCTCCGCCGAGGACGCCGCCGAGAAGGCCCAGTCCAGCATCGAAGGGCTTGTGGAGTAGTCGTCATGAGCACCACGACCGAATCTGTGGCGGACGCGGACGCGGACCCGGTCAAGTCCGGGCCGGGGGCGGACTCCCCGTCCGGTGGCCGCGACCACCGCAAGCAACGGCCCGTCGCCGTACAGCACATGGCCGGCTGGCTGTTCTCCACCCCCTTCCTGGTGCTCTTCGCCGTCTTCATGGCTCTGCCGATCCTCGCGACGCTCCTCATGAGCTTCACGGACTTCGGACTGCGCAATGTCACCGATCCCTTCTCGGCGGAGTTCATCGGCCTTGAGAACTACACGAAGCTGTTCGAGGACGAGAAGTTCCTCAAGGCCCTCTTCAACACCGCCTACTTCGTGGTCGTCGGCGTACCGCTGACCGTCGGCCTCGGGCTCGTCGTCGCGGTCCTGCTCAACAACGGCATCGACCGGGCCCGCACCTTCTTCCGGGTCGGCTTCTACGCCCCGGTCGTGACCAGCATCGTCGCGATCGCCGTCGTCTGGCGCTTCGTCCTCGACCCGTCCGACGGACTGATCGCGGGCCTCGCCTCCGAAGTCGGCCTGACCTCACCGGACTTCCTCGGCTCCGAGGCACTCGCCATGCCCTCGCTGATCGTGATGGCCGTGTGGCGCAACCTCGGCACGGTCATGGTGCTCTTCATCGCCGGCCTTCAGGCCATCCCGCCCGACGTACGGGAGGCGGCGCGGCTGGACGGCGCGAGCACCTGGCAGGAGTTCCGCCGTATCACCGTGCCACTGCTGCGGCCCACGATGCTCTACACCACGGTGATCACCACCATCGGCTATCTCAACGTCTTCGAGGAGCCGTTCGTGATGACACAGGGCGGGCCGTCGGACAGCACGCTCACCGTGTCGCTGGCCATGTACCGCGAGGGCTTCAACTTCTTCCACATGGGCTACGCGAGCGCCATGGCGTATGTGCTCTTCGTCGTGATCATGGCGATCACGGTGCTCCAGCTCCGTCTGCTGAAGGACAACACGAAATGAGCGCCGCACGCACCACCACCACTCCCCCGCCCCCCACGTCGAGCGGCGGACGGCTGAAGAAGACCGGCGTCTATGTACTGCTCTCGGTCGGCCTGCTGGTCATGGCGGCGCCGTTCCTGTGGATGGGTCTGTCGGCGTTCAAGACCGACCGCGACCTGACCGCGAGCCCGCCGGTGTGGATCCCCACCGAGTGGACCTTCGAGCACTTCGGCGAACTGCTCGACCGTCTCGACGTACCGCTTTACTTCTTCAACTCCCTCACCGTGGCTGTCCTGGTAACCCTCTCCAATCTGGTGTTCTGCTCGATGCTGGGCTACGCACTGGCCAAACTGCGGTTCGGCGGCCGGAACAGGATCTTCGCGCTGGTGCTCGGCGCGCTGATGGTGCCCGGCAATCTGATGCTGCTGCCGCTCTTCGTCCTGATGAGCAAGCTCCAGCTGATCGACTCCTACGCGGGGCTGGTACTGCCGTTCGCCGCCCAGGCCTTCGGTGTCTTCCTGATGCGCCAGTTCATGCAGTCGATCCCCGACGAACTGCTGGAAGCGGCCCGCATCGACGGTGCCCGCGAGTGGTACATCTTCTGGCGGATCGCGATGCCGCTGGTCAAACCGGCGCTGGCGACGCTCTCGATCCTCATCTTCCTGGGCTCCTGGAACAACTTCGTCTGGCCGCTGATCGCGACGAACGACCCGGGGAAATACACCCTCCCGGTGGCCCTCGCGACCTTCGCCACCGACCCCAACCAGTCGGACGGCTCCAACGGCATGCTGATGGTCGGCTCCCTCCTGATCATCCTGCCGGTGCTGCTGGTGTTCCTCGTCCTGCAACGGCACTTCACCCAGGGCCTCGCCACCACCGGCATGAAGTAGCCGCCGCCACCGGCCTTCCCGACGCGTACCGCGGCTCCGACGCCGCCGCTCTACCGCCGCGCACTCACCGACGAAAAGGTTTGTACCGACATGACCGAGAAGTCCACCGCTCGCGCCGACTGGGAGACCCGTATCGGGAAGCCCAGCGATCAGCGGCTCACCGGCATCGGGGAACTCCCCGCCCCCGTCGGCCTGTCCGCCGAGGACGGCACCGGCCATGTGCTGCTGACCTGGCAACCGGTGGCGGGCGCGCTCGGCTATCTCGTGCACCGCGCCGACTCCGCCGACGGCCCCTACGAACCGCTCGACCACCTCGGCGGCGACGTGCTCGCCGTACCCCATCCGCCGTACGCCGACACCCTCGCCGAGCCCGGACGCGTCTACCACTACAAGGTGGCCACCTGGTCCGACGGCAGAGCCGGCGCCCTCTCACAAGCGGCCTCCGGCCGCGCCGAGCGCGCCGGCTCAGGCCCCGCCCCGGTCACCGTCACGGTGGACGCCGCCGCACCCGCCACTCCTCTCCCCGGCGTCTGGAACAGGATGATCGGCGCCGAGCACTTCTCCCTGCTGGCCTGGGACAAGCCGGGCGCGGGCGGCTCGGACGTCGCGAAGGAGTACGCCCGTGCCCTGGAGATCGTCCGCGACGAGATCGGCGTCCGCTCCGTGCGGGCGCACGGCACCTTCCTCCCGGAGACACTCACCGTCCAGCCGGACGGCTCCTTCGACTTCTCCGGCCTGGACGCGGTCTACGACCGGTTCCTGGCGACCGGTCTCCAGCCCGTGGTCGAACTCTCCTTCATGCCGAAGGAGCTGGCCGCCGACCCGGACTACACCGTCTTCGACTACCGGGCTCTGGTGTCCAGGCCCGCCGTGTGGGAGCACTGGGGCGACCTCTGCCGCGAGGTGACCGTCCACCTCCAGGACCGGTACGGCAAGGACACCGTGGCGGGCTGGGAGTTCGAGGTCTGGAACGAGGCCAATCTGGAGGTCTTCTGGAACGGCACCCAGGACGACTACCACCTGCTCTACGAGGTCGCCGTCCGCGCCGTGAAGGGTGTCGACGAGCGGATCAGGGTCGGCGGCCCGTCGTCCGCGGCGGCCGGCTGGGTCGGCGCCCTTCTTGAGTACTGCCAGGAGCGCGACGTACCCATCGACTTCGTCTCCACCCACACCTACGGCAACGCCCCGCTCGACTTCCGTCCGATGACGCGCGCGTTCGCTGAGGCGACCGGACGGCCCGAGCCGGAGATCCTGTGGACCGAGTGGGGTGTCACCCCCACCCACTTCCACCGGGTCAGCGACTCCGTCTTCGCCGCTCCGTTCGTCCTGCGCGGTATGAAGAGCGCCCTGTCGTCGACCGACGCGCTCGCCTACTGGGTCGCCTCCGACCAGTTCGAGGAACTGGGCTGGCCGCCCCGCCTCTTCCACGGCGGATTCGGTCTCCTCACGGTCGGCAATCTGCGCAAGCCGCGCTTCTGGGCGCTCTATCTCCTCTCCCAGCTGGCCGGGGGGCGGATCCCCGCCGTGGTCACGGGCGACGGCGCCGAGGCGCTGGTGGAATCCCTGGCCACCCGCGCCGACGACAGCACCACCGTCGACGTCCTGCTCTGGAACGGCACGCTCGACCAGTCCAAGATCGACGGCTCCGCGCCGCTGGACCGCACGGCGACCGTGCGGGTCACCGGACTTCAGCCGGGCGCGGGTTACACCGCCCTCTCCCGCCGGGTCGACGAGGAACACGCCAACATCCAGGCCGTCTGGAACGACCTCAACGGCGGCGACTGGCCGGACGAGCCCCAGTGGGCGAAGCTGCGGGCCGCCGACGAGCTGCCGGTGGAGCCCTTCGGGCCCCTGGTCGCCGACGACTCGGGCACGGCGACGCTGACCGTCCCGCTGCCCAACCCCGGTATCCGCTTCCTGCGCCTCGTCCGCACCTGAGCGCCCCCACAGTCCCGGGGGCCGGCGGCACCTGACCGCCGCCGGTCCCCGTGCGGACACCGCCGCCATGGCCGGCCCCTCCGCCCATTATTCCGGCCATGGCGGCGGCCCAAAGACCTGGCCCAGGCACCGAACCTGGCCACCACTCCACATCTGCCAAGGGGAGCTGGACTCTCATGGATCGTCGTACATTTCTCGCCGCCGCGGGAACAGGAGCCACCGCCCTGTCCCTCGGCGCCCTCGCCACACCCGCCGTGTCCGCGCCGACCGCGGTCGCGTCGCGTGCTCGTGCCGCTCACGCCTCTGATACACCGCAGCTTCTCCGCTGGTTCCGCGACACGTATCACTCGATCGAGGCGATGACCACCGACATCGGTCTCGCCGCCGACAAGATCAGCCTCGACGCACCGGGCGGGCCGGTCCCCTCCCAGAACACCTCGCCGACCAACATCGGCTGCGGGCTCTGGTCCACGGTCGCCGCCGCCGGACTCGGCGTCATCGACGAGGACACCATGCACCGCCGCCTCGACCGGGCCCTCACGGCCGTCGAGAAGCTCGAACGTCACCACGGCTTCTGGCTCAACTGGTACGACGCCCACGACGGCTCGGTGCTCACCAACTGGCCGGGCACCGGCGACCCGGTCCGTCCCTTCCTCTCGTCGGTCGACAACGCCTGGCTCGTGACCGGCCTGCTCATCGCCGCCGACGCGGACAGCCGACTGCGCCGCCGGGTCGACAAGCTGCTGGCCACCGCCGACTGGTCGTACTACTACACGCCGTACGACGCCGGGGACCCGGTGGCCAACCCCGGCCAGCTCCGGGGCGGTTTCTGGACCGACACCGGCGAGCCCACCGGCCACCACTACGGAGCGCTCAACACCGAGCCCCGCATGGCCAGTTACCTGGGCATCGCCGACGGCAGCCTTCCCTCGGACCACTACTGGCACATGTTCCGCACGATGCTTCCCGAGCACGGTCAGGAGCAGCCGCCCGGCGGGGCGTACGACACCATCGACGGCGTCCGGCTCTTCCAGGGGCACTACACCCACCGGGGCCGCAAACTGGTCCCGACCTGGGGCGGCTCGATGTTCGAAGCCCTGATGGTGCCGCTGTTCGTGCCCGAGCCTGAGTGGTCACCCCGCTCATGGGGCACCACCCACCGCCGCTTCGTCCGCTCCCAGATCGAGCACGGTCTGGAGGAGGCGGGGTACGGCTACTGGGGGTTCTCCCCCGCCGAGGTGCCCGAAGGCGGTTACCAGGAGTACGGCGTGGACGCGATCGGCATGAACATCGACGGATACGCGTCGAACACCGACCGCACCTATGTCACGTACGGTGAGCCGCTGCCGCCCGCCTCCGCCTACACCAACGGGGTCGTGACCCCGCATGCCTCGTTCCTCGCCCTGCCCTACGCACGGTCGGAAGCCCTCGCCAACCTCAAGGCCATCGCGGCGGACTTCGGCGCGTACGAGGAAGGCTTCGGTTTCCGGGACTCGGTCAATGTGGGGACCGGCCATGTCAGCGGCTCCGCTCTCGCCCTGGATCAGGGCATGATCGCCGCCGCGCTCGCCCAGGAACTGCGCCCCGGTCTGCTGCAGCGTCCCTTCCGCACCGGTGGTTTCGCTTCGCGTATCCGTCCAATGCTGGCCAAGGAGCGTTTCAGCATCTGATTCCCTCGCCGGATCCCGCACGGCCGGCCGGCGCCGCCCCGCGTGCGGCGCCGGCCGGAACGGCACCGAGCCCGGCGCTTCGGGCGTCCGCGCGGGGCCCGCAGTCCGGTCGCGGACCACCGAGGCCGGACATAGCCTCCCAAATGTGACGCGGACAGTACGCCGTAACCGGACTCGAACAGCCGGCCGGAACCTCCTGGCCATGCTGCTGACGGCCGGGTGGCTGCTGATCCCCGCCGTCTCGCCGGACGCGCGTGCCGAGGATCCCGTCACCCTTTCGCGTCAGGGGCAGATCACCGACAAGGTCGGTGCGCTCGACGGCCGGCAGGGGGCGGTGACCGCCTCACTCGACCGGCTCCACCGCGACGCCCGTATCCATCTCTTCGTCGTCTACGTGCGTGACTTCTCCGGCAGAACCGGGCAGAGGTGGGCCGCCGCGACCGCCGGGCGGAACAGTCTCGGCCGCGACGACATCCTGCTCGCCGTCGCCACCCACGACCGGCAGTACGCGTACGCCGCCGCGGCCGGCTCCCCTCTTACGGAGGGCAGGCTCGCGGAAGTGGCGAGGACGGCCGTCGAACCCGCTCTCCGGGAGAACGACTGGGCGGGAGCCGCGATCGGAGCTGCCGACGGCTTCCGCGCGGTTGCGGCGGGCGCGCCCATTCCCACGCCCGCCGTGTCGTCCGGCCCGGTGGACCCGGGCGGCGAGGCCGCCTCCAACCGGTCGGGCAGCGCACTCGTCCTTCCTGTCGTCCTGGTGGGCGGGGCCGCGGCTCTCGCCGCGTACGGCTTCATCACGCGCAGGAACCGGGCCTCGACCCGTACGACGCTGCACGGTGGCAAGGAGACCTGGGGAGACGCGGGTCCTTCGCCGCGGACACCGCTGCCGGAGCTCGACCGGAGTGCGGGACAGGCGCTCGTCGGGACCGACGACGCCGTGCGCACCAGCGAGGAGGAACTCGGCTTCGCCACCGTGCAGTTCGGGGAGGAGAAGGCACGTCCGTTCCAGGACGCCGTGACGTACGCGAAGGGGGAACTGGCGTCCGCCTTCCGGCTGCGCAGCCAGCTGGACGACGGGTCCCCGGCGGACGACGCCGCGCGGCGCCGCATGCTGGACGAGATCGTCGCCCGGTGTACGGACGCCAACGGCCGGCTGGACGCCGAATCGGGGGACTTCGACCGGCTGCGCGCGAGGGAGCGCGACGCGCCGCAGGCGCTGACCACCGCCGAGGCCGGGTTCCGGGAGCTGAGCGGCAGGAGCGTCACGGCCGCCGCCACTCTCACCGCGATGCGGGAGCGGTACGCGGAGTCGGCGTCCGCCCCCGTCGGGGACGCTGTCGAACAGGCCGACGACCGGCTGGTGTTCACGACGGCCAACCTGGACGACGCGCGCCGCTCGATCGAGGCGGGCGACAACGGAGCCGCGGCGGTGTATGTACGTGCGGCGGAGAGCGCCATCGGGCAGGCGGCGATCCTGGTCGAGGCCGTGGAGCGGCGCGCTCTCGAACTCGCCGAGGCGGCCGGTAAGTTCCCGGGCTCGCTGACCGACTTGGAGACCGATCTGGCGGACGCGCGCGGCCTGCTCGAAGGCATGGAGGAAGGCACACCCACGGCGGATCTTGAGGGGCGGATCGCGCGCGCCGAGGCGGTGATCGCCGACGTGCGGCAGGAACAGGCCGCCGGGCCGCGGGATCCGATGGACGCCCTGCGCAGGACCGAGGAGGCGGACGCGGTGCTGGACGAGGCCCTCGTGGGCGCGCGCGAGGGCGAGGCGGGACGCCGTACACCGGCGCTGCTCGACCGGGCGTCGCTCGGCGCCCGCTCGGCGGTCGGCGCGGCGGACGGCTACATCTCGACGCACCGGGGTGCGGTGGGCGGCGAGGCCCGCACGCGGCTGGCGGAGGCGGAGCGGAGGCTCGACCAGGCCGGAACGCTGACGGAGCTCGGCGACGCGCAGGGCGCGCTGGCCGAGGCCCAGCACGCGGACGCTCTCGCGAGACAGGCGCAGAACCTCGCCGAGCAGGATGTGCGCTCGTTCGGGAACCGGTCCGGTCCGGGCGGCGCGACAGGGGCGGGGGCGGGGGCAGGAAACGGGCTCGGCGGTGCCGTGCTCGGCGGAATCATCCTCGGCGGCCGGTCCGGCGGCGGTGGCGGTGACGGTGATGGCGGCGGTGACAGCGGCGGTCGTGATGCCGGTCCTGGCAGTTTCGGAGGCGCCGGCACTCGCGGCCGGATGGGCGGCGGCGGCCGTTTCTGACGCGATTCCCCTGGTCCATCAGGCGAAGGAGGAGCAGCCCGCCGTCCGGCCGGCGTCTTCTCGTGACCCGGCCGGAGTGGGGGGCGCGGGGTCAGAACATGCTGAGGAGCTGTTCGACGGTGGGCTCCGCCGTCGAGTCCCCGTCGGGCAGGGCGAGTTCGAACCAGACCGTTTTCCCCCGGGGGGTACGGCGCGACCCCCAGGCGGCGCTGAGCAGGCCGACCAGCTGGAGCCCGCGCCCTCCCTCGTCGGTGTCGCGCGCGCGTCGCCTGCGCGGTTGTACGAGACCCGCGTCCCACACCTCGCAGACCAGCGTGCGGTCGCGGAGCAGCCGCAGCCGGATCTCGCCCTCGCCGTAGCGCATGGCGTTGGTGACCAGCTCGCTGACGAGCAGTTCGACGGTGTCCACCAGCGGTTCGAGGCCCCAGGAGTGGAGCTGCGCGCGGGCGACCTCGCGGGCGCGGCCGACGGAGCGCGGCTCGCGCGGCAGTTGCCAGTCGCCGACGGCCTCGGTGGGCAGGCCCTGTATGCGGGCCATCAGCAGCGCTATGTCGTCCTCGCCGTGCCGGGTGTCGAGCGTGTTGAGCACGTGGTCGCAGACGTCTTCCAGGGGCCGTACGGGACTGGTGAGCGCCCGCCGGAAAGCCGTCAGCCCTTCGTCGATCGGATGGTCTCGCGACTCGACGAGACCGTCCGTGTAGAGCGCGAGCAGCGCGTCCTCGGGAAGTTCGACCTCGACCTGCTCGAAGGGCTCTCCACCGACGCCGAGGGGCATCCCGGGCGGTACGTCCAGGAGCAGCGCCTCCTCGCCCGGCTCGACGAGCACAGGAGGGGGATGACCGGCGTTGGCGAAGGTGCAGCGGCGGGTGACCGGGTCGTAGACGGCGTAGACGCAGGTCGCGAGATACACCTCGGAGAGATCGGCGTCCCGCGACTTGTGGGCGACGCGGGATGCCTGCTGGGCGCCGCTCGGTGTGCCGAGGCCGCGCGCGATCTCGTCCAGCGCGGAGAGGACCTCGGCGGGCTCCAGGTCGAGCAGTGCCAGGGTGCGTACAGCCGTGCGGAGCTCGCCCATGGCGACGGCGGCGCGCAGCCCCCGTCCCATCACGTCGCCGACGACCAGGGCGGTCCGGTGTCCGGGCAGTTCGATGACATCGAACCAGTCTCCGCCCACCTCGGTGGCGGTGTTGCCCGGCAGATAGCGGCACGCTATGTCCAGCCCGGCGGCCTCGGGATCGCCGGGCGGAAGCAGACTGCGCTGCAGTATCAGCGCGCGTTCGTGCTCCCTCCGGTAGAGGCGGGCGTTGTCGATACAGACGGCGGCGCGCGCCGCGAGTTCCACGGCGAGGGCGCGGTCCCGCTCCCCGAAGGGCTCGCTGCCCTTGGTCCTGGAGAACTGGGCGAGTCCCACCACGGTGTCGTGCGCGACCATCGGCACGGCGAAGGTGGACTGGATGAGGCTGCCGGGACCGCCGGGCACCGTCTGGACCCGGCCGGTACGCAGGGCGTTGGCGCACGGGGAGTTGAAGGGATACCGGTGGACGGCGCCGGCCGACGGAGACTCGACCGCGCCTCCGCCCGTCAGGTCGGCTCCGAGCAGGGGCGCGTCGGCGACGGCGCTGGCGACGGCGACCCGTCGCAGGGCGGCGCTGCCACCGCCGGAATCGGTGCCGGAGGAGCCGCCGCGTCCCGGCGGGGCCTCCTCCCCGGTGAGCAGCCCCTGGTAGAGGTCGACGGACGCGAGGTCGCAGAAGCCGGGGACGGAAACGTCGAGGAGTTCCCTGGCAGTGGTCTCCAGGTCGAGGGAGTTGCCTATCCGGGCGCTCGCCTCGTTGAGGATCGCGAGATTGCGGCGGGCGCTCGCGGCCTCGCGTGCGGCGATCTGACGACGTGTGACGTCACTGCCGAGACCGGCGACCCCGATCGTACGGCCGGCTCCGCTGAGGACGCGGTACAGGTTGATGGACC
This sequence comes from Streptomyces sp. NBC_01716, assembly GCF_036248275.1. NCBI lineage: Bacteria > Bacillati > Actinomycetota > Actinomycetes > Kitasatosporales > Streptomycetaceae > Streptomyces > Streptomyces sp. NBC_01716. Next base: position 2,972,231 of record NZ_CP109181.1, read on the forward strand.
AATGGCGGCGTTCCTTGCCGCCCGGGGTGACGCCGACGATCTGGATGTCGGTGGCGGATTCGCCGGTCGCCAGGACCCGCTTGAGGGAGGCGTTCAGCCGGTCCGCCTCGGGGCGGGAGAGATAGTCGTGGACCGTGCGGCCCCGGTGCTCGTCCGCCGAGCCGCCGAAGACGGCGGCGAAGCGCTGGTTCGCCCGCTGGACGGTGAGGTCCGTGCCGAACAGCACGAAGCCGAAGGGAGATTGACCGAAAATCGCCTGCGAAGAGGCGAGTTCCGTTTCGATCCGGCGCAGTGCGCGGACGTCCACGACGATGCAGAGCGCGGCCCGTTCGCCGCTCTCCGTCTCGCTGGGCATCACATAGACCTCGGCGAGGCCGTGCACGCCACGTTCGCCGGGCACCTGGAACGGGACGAGCCCGGTCCACTCCTTGCCGTCGAGGATCTCCGCGATCTTGCGGTGCCCACGGGTACGGAGGTCGGAGGGTACGAACACCTCCACCGGGTCCTTGCCCCTGACCTCGTCCGGAGTGATTCCGAACAGCTCAGCGGCTCGCAGACTCCACTGGTCGACCAGCCCGTCGGGCCCGATCGAGAAGGAAGCGACCTTTATGTAGTCATAGATCGAGCCAGGCGGACTGCTCTGCCACACGACGTCGTCCGCCGTTCCAGATATCTCGCTCACGCGACCGTCCCCTCCAGCTCACGCACCGGACCGGCCATCCCCGCAGTATTCAGCACTACGGCCCTGACCGGTACGGCGTTCACGATCACAGCACAGTCTCGTTCTTTTTGAGCCGAGACCAACGTGATCGTTGTCCCTCAACACTCCTAACCAGGGAGCGGCAGCTCGAACCACACCGTCTTACCCGTCTTCCCCCGGCGTGTACCCCACCGCCGGGCCGAGCACGCGACGAGCTGGAGCCCGCGGCCCCCTTCGTCGTCGGGGCCGGCGGACCGTGCGGTCGGCGGTTCGGGGAGCGGATCGGACACCTCCACCAGCAGCGCGGCACCGGTGAGGTCCGCGGGGCCCAAGGGGACGACAGCCAGCCTGACACCGATCGGCCCCGGTGTGTACCGCAGGGAATTGGTGGCCAGTTCACTGACCAGCAGGACGGCCGTATCACGAACAGAGTGGTCGAGCAGCCAGCCGCCGAGGGCATCGCGTACCGCGTGGCGTGCGGTACGTACGGCATCCGGCTCGGCGGGGAAGGTCCACTCGGCGTAGGTACTCTCCGCCTCGATCAAGCCGACCACTTCTCCAGACTGACAGCGAACCCATACCCCTTATAGGAGGGTTTATCAGCACATACCCGGAACGGAAGAAGATCTATCTTGACGGAGGGTCATGCCAGCTCGCCCGAGGCCCTGAGGTCGTCGAAGAGAAGCTGGTCGACGGGGGCGACGCGGGCCCGGTCGCCGTAGGAGAGCCAGCGGATCTCCTCGATCTCGTTCGTGGCGGCCGGCGTGCCCCGGTACTCGCCGGAGTAGCAGCTCATCCGGACGAGGACACCGTCGGGCTGACCATGGGCCTGGGCCTCGTACGTGCCCAGATGGGCCACCGTGGCCGGCAGGACGGCCACGGCCAGCTCCTCCTCGACCTCACGCACCAGGGTCTCCAGATCGGTCTCCGCGCCTTCGCGCTTACCCCCGGGGATGTAGAAGACATCCTTCCCGCGGGAGCGGGCACAGAGGATCCTGCCCTGCTCCACCCGGACCCACGCGACCGTGTCGATCAAGACTGTTGCAGCTCCGCCGTCACTCATGGGCCGGATCGTAACGCGGCCGTCGGCGCTCACCCGACGAGGGGCCGCGGTCCGGAGCCCGCGAGGTCAGCGGCTGGTCTGCTGCAGGCGCTCGACCCAGTAGAGCTGCTTGTGACCCTTTATATCGAGGCTGTCGGCGGTCTTCTGCGCCTCGTCCTTCGTGGCGTACCTGCCCACGCGATACCGGTTCCCGTTGTCGTCCTGACGTATGACCAGCCAGGGCAGCACAGCACCGCTGTCGCTCATCGCGCCCCTCCCGCCAACGGTCCACACCACTCGGGCGATCTGCCGGAAACCCCAATCCGCATATGCCCGAGCCTACGCCTGACCTTCACTCAGCGGATGCGCGTTTACACAAAGAGGTACACATCTGGCCAAGAAGATTCGGGGCCCCAAGGGCGGACCCGGGCCGTCGCCCGCCATCTCCCGGCGTACAACGCCCTGTTGAGGCGGCACACCACCGTACCGGACCGACGGGTCGGCGCTCAGGTCGGCCGGTTGTCATCCGATCATCATCTGACCGGAAGGTGATAGGCGAGGCGGTAGCGGTCCGCCGGGACGACCACGTCCGCCGTCTCGACCGCGCGCCCGGACGCGTAGTACGTCCGCTCCAGGACCATCACCACATGGCCGGGTACACCGCCGAGCAACAGGAGCTCCTCCGCAAGCCCCGGGCGCGCGCCGATCTCCTCCACCACGTTGTCCACCACGACCCCGATGGCCGCCATCCGCTCCACGACCCCGCAGCCTCCGAGCGGCCCGTCCTCCGGAAGCATCACCGGCGTGCGTCCCGTGACCTCCAGGGGCTCCCACGAGGTGGAGAGCATCATCGGCTCCCCCGCGTCCCTGAAGACGTAGCGCGTACGCATCGCGGGGTCGCCCGGCTGTATGCCGAGCCGTTTCGCGATCTCCGGAGCCACCTCGTCGCGTTCGCTGCTCGACTCCCACGTGCCGCGCACCCCTTCCTCGGCCTGCTCCTGCCGGAAGGGGTTGGCACCGGACGGCGGCCGGTACCCGGAGCGGGCGATACGGCGCGGGACGGGCCTCTCACGGACGTAGGTGCCCGAGCCGGAACGGCCCTCGACGAGCCCCTCCGCCATCAGCACCTTGCGTGCTTCGAGAGCGACCGTGTCCGAGACCCCGTACTCCTCGCGGATCCGGGCCTGGGACGGCAGCCGGGTGTTCGGCGGCAGAGCGCCATCGACGATTTTCTGCCGAAGATCACTGGCGACACGCAGATAGGCCGGCTGCTCACCGAAAGCCACAGGGCCACTCCCAACAAGTTGACAGACAGCAACACCCTGGCAACCGTTGGTTGTTGACCGCAAGCATAGGCCAGACTTTCACATGAAGTGACAAGGAGCGGTGTACGCAGGAGCTTTGCCGCCTGCCGCTGTCGCCCGGCCTGTCATGCTGGTCGCATGACCACGTACCTCTGCCCGGTCGACGGCACACGCGCCGCCGTCGACTCGGCCCCTTGGTGCTGCCCCGAGTGCGGCGGCCCCTGGGACCTGGAGTTCACCGCATCGCCCGTTCCCCTCAACTCCCTGGGGCGGCGCGTGAATTCGCTGTGGCGGTACGAGGAGGCGCTGCCGATTCCGACAAGGGCGGTGTCTCTCGGCGAGGGCCGTACGCCGCTGGTGCCGATGACACCCACCGTCTCCGCGAAGCTCGACTTCCTGATGCCGACCCTCTCCTTCAAGGACCGGGGCGCGGTGATGCTGGCCGAACTGGCCCTGCGGCTGGGACCGGAGCGCGTCCACCGTGTCGTCGCCGACAGCAGCGGCAACGCGGGGACGGCCGTCGCCGCGTACTGCGCACGGGCCGGGCTGAGTTGCACCGTGTACGTCCCGGAGTCCACGTCACCGAAGAAGACCGAGCAGATCCGCGCCCACGGCGCGCGCCTCGAACGCGTGAAGGGCGACCGGGAGGCCACCGCGCGAGCCGCCCGCGCCGCGGCCGGCGAAGCGGGCACGTTCTACGCGAGCCATGTCTACAACCCGTACTTCCTGCACGGCACGAAGACATACGTGTACGAGCTCTGGGAGGACCTCGGCGGCAGCCTCCCCGAGGCGATCGCCGTCCCCGTCGGCAACGGCACCCTGCTGCTCGGCGCCTCGCTCGCGACCGCCGAACTCCACGCGCACGGACTCATCGCGGAGCGCCCCCAGTTGATCGCCGTCCAGGCCGAGGCCGTCTCACCGCTGGCCGCCGCCTTCCACGCGGGGGAGGACGACCTCGGCACCGAATTCCCCGGCACGCTCAAGCCCCCGGCTCCCACCCTCGCCGAAGGCATCGCCATCCCGCGGCCACCACGCGCCCGCCAGATCCTTCGAGCGGTACGCGAATCGGGCGGGACCTTCGTCACCGTGACCGAGGATCAGATCCGTGTGGCACAGCGGGAGTTGGCGTCGCGCGGTCTCTTCGTCGAGTCGACCGGCGTCGCCTGCTGGGCGGCCGTCGGCGAGTGGACCGATCGCACCGTGACCGTCCCGCTGTGCGGCGCGGGCGCCAAGACGGGTCTCGCCACCTGACGACGCGCCCCGTCAGTCCACCCAGTACGTGTCGTGCTTGATGAAGAACGCCGTCCGCTCCTCGTCCGTCATCCGCCCGACCGTGGAGATCTTCTCGAAGTACTCCTCGCGCGGAGCGCCGGGCGCGAACAGGATGAGCGTGGAGGCGGGCTCGTCCGAGTCGTTACGGAACCCGTGCAGCCCGCCCGGCGGCACGTACAGGAAGTCGCCCTTCTCGGCGTCGGTCCAGCGCTCACCGTCGTACAGCCGGACCGTCCCCTCCAGGATGTAGAACGACTCCGAGATCGTCCGGTGGAAATGAGTGCTCGGACCGCCGCCCCTGGGCACCATGTCCATCCGGTAGAGCCCGAACTCACCGCCGGTCGACACGCTGGACGCCACGAAGTGCGTCTCGGCTCCCGACGGCGACCGCACGTCGGCGGGGGTGCTCGCGGGCCGGTACACCGCGTTGACCTCGCCTGTGTCCCCGTGGTGTCGGGGTTCCGGATACGACATGTTCTGCACTCCCTCAAGTCGAAGCCCGACGCGTGGCCGGCCGGTCAGTCCACCAGCAGTTTGTCAAGGGTGACAGGGACGTGACGCACCCGGATTCCGGTGGCGTTGTGGATGGCGTTGCCGACCGCGGCGGCCGAGCCGGCGGTGCCGAGTTCGAGGGGGGTTCTCCTCCAGCAGGGCGTGCCCGATACCGACGTCACGAAGAATCGGTTCAGATACTGCTCCGAACTCTGCCCAGGGGTCCCGATCGTTGCCAGGACCTGTCAATCCCAGGCTGGGGCGGCACTCTTCCAGTACGTTCACGGTCATGAGTACGGAACAGAGGTACGACGTGGTCGCAACGCCCAACGAGGAGGAACTCCCGAGCAATTGGGGCCGATGGGGTGCGGACGACGAGCTGGGCACGCTGAACCTGATCACCGACGAGGTCCGGGCCAGAGCCGCCGCGCAGGCGCGTACCGGGCGCGCGGTCTCGCTGGCTCAGCCCATCCAGCCGGCGCCCTTGGTCAGCGGGCCCTTCGCGCCCACCACTCAAGAGACTTCGCCGGTCCAGCAGTTGATGCAGTACACCGGAGGAGCACCCGCGACGGCGGACCTGATGCTGGTGACCAACCATCACGTGCGCTCGACCCACCTCGACGCCCTGGGGCACCAGATATGGGACGGCCAGGTCTACCCCGGGCGGCCCCTCGCGGAGAGCGTGACACCGGCTGGAGTGCGGCACGGTTCCACGGCGGCGTTCGCCGCCGGGATCGTCACCCGGGGTGTCCTGCTCGACCTGGCCTGGGACGGCCCGCTGCCCATGGGCCATCCGATCACCTCGGAGGACTTCGAGGCGGCCGAGGCCCGCCAGGGCGTGCGGCTGGAGTCCGGGGACGCTTTGGTGGTGCGCTGCGGATGGGTCTACGCCATCGACCCCGAGAGGCCGATGCCGGGCATCAGCCTGGACGCGGTGCGGTGGATGCACCGGCGCGGCGTGTCCCTGTACGCGGGCGATCTGGGCGACGCCCACCCGCCGCTGGATCCCGCCGTCCCCGGACCGCTGCACCGCGTCGCTCTGCCGCTTCTCGGAATGCCTCTGATCGACGTCGCAGAACTAAACGAACTGGCCGCTGTCTGCGCGGAGTTGAACCGCCACGCCTTCCTGCTCACGGTGGCACCCCCGCGCATCCACGGCCTCACCGGCGTCCCGGTCAATCCGCTGGCGGTCTTCTGACGGGCAGCGCCCCGGGGCCGGCGGTCCCGCTCAACTCCCGCGTCAGTGCGGTGACCGCGGTCCGATCACGGACAACAGGTGCAACTTCTCGTAGCTCTCCGTGCCGGGGATGGCGGTGTAGACGAGCAGCGAGTGGGCCTGGCCGGGATCGATCAGTCGCTGACACGTCAGCTCAAGGGGCCCGACCTCGGGGTGCGCGAAGCGCTTGGTCTCGTGGGGGCGCACACCGATCTCATGCTCGTCCCACAGCCGGCGGAACTCCTCGCTCCGCTCCAGGAGCAGCTCCGCCAGATACGCGGCCCGGGATCCGGGACCGCGAAGGCCGATGGTCTGGCGCAGCCCCGACGCGTACATCCGGGAGAGGAAGGCGTGTTCTTCGGGCGCGTAACGCAGACGCTCCGAAGGATCGGTGAACCACCGGAACCCCACGCTGCGCGCCGGGCCGCTGTAGCGGGTCGTGTCCCCGGTGAGAGCGACGCCCATGGGGGTCTGCCTCAGGGTTTCGCCGAGCTCCGTGACGATCTCCGCGGGCGTGTCGGCGAGACGGTCGAGGATCCGGAGCAGCCCCGGACTGATGTGATCGCCGGTCCCGCCGCGCTCGGGCGCCTGATGTCCCGCGAGGCGGAACAGATGGTCCCGTTCGTCGAGCGAGAGATGCAGTCCCTGAGCCATCGACGCGAGCAGCTGACTCGACGGTCGCGGGCCGCGCTCCCGCTCAAGACGTGCGTAGTAGTCGGTCGACATGTGGCAGAGCACCGCGACCTCCTCGCGTCGCAGACCGCTCGTACGACGCCTGGCACCGCGCGGCAGCCCGACGTCCTCCGGTTGCAGCGCCTCTCGACGCTTTCGGAGGAACTTTGCCAGCTCGACGCGATCGATCATGGTCTCTTTCTTCTCAGCGGTGGCGGTCCGTCGTTTCTACCGTCTTCGTCCGGCCGGATCCACGGATCGGCAATCCCTGGAAGACGGCCGCGGCTTCCTGAAGTGTGGTGACGGGAACACCGACTCAAGGAGCGAATCGTGGCTCGCCGAGCAATCGATATCACCATCCCGGACCTGTCGGGCAAGCGCGCGCTCGTCACCGGCGCCAGCGACGGCATGGGCCTGGAAATGGCCACGCGGCTCGCCGCCGCGGGCGCGGAAGTGATCATGCCCGTCCGCAACCCCGGCAAGGGCGAGAAGGCGGTCCAGGGGATCCGCCACCGCGTCCGCGACGCGAAGGTCTCGCTGCGCGACCTCGACCTGTCGTCGCTCGACTCCGTCGCGGCCCTCGGCGACACCCTCAGCCGCGAGGGCGACCCCATCCACATCCTCATCAACAACGCCGGTGTGATGATCCCCCCGAGCCGTCAGACCACAGCCGACGGCTACGAGCTGCAGTTCGGCACCAACCACCTCGGCCATTTCGCCCTCGTCGGCCACCTCTTGCCGCTGCTGCGGGCCGGCCGCGCCCGCGTGACCTCACAGATCAGCATCGCCGCCCGGAGCGGCTCCATCAACTGGGACGACCTGAACTGGGAGCGCGGCTACGACAAGCAGCGCGCGTACGTCCAGTCGAAGATCGCCTTCGGCCTCTTCGGCCTCGAACTGCAACGCCGCAGCCAGAAGTACGGGTGGGGCATCACCAGCAACCTCTCCCACCCCGGCGTCGCCCCCACCAGCCTCCTCGCCGCCCGCCCGGAGCTGGGCCGCCCCAAGGACACATCAGCGGTGCGCGTCATCCGGGCGCTCTCGACGCTCGGCATCCTTGTCGGCACCGTCGACAGCGCGAAACTGCCCGCGCTGATGGCCGCGACCGGTCCGGACACCAAGCCGGGCGCACTGTACGGCCCCAGCGGCCCCGGCAACCTCGGCGGCCCGCCCGCCGAGCAGCGGTTGTACGCACCGTTGAGCGGCGCCGGCGACGACGAACGTCTGCGTCTGTGGGAGGTCTCGGAGCAGCTCACGAGGACCGCCATCCCAACCGCCTGACCACCGCCTCATCACCGCCTGACCAAATGGGGTTCTCGGCCGCGGACTGGCAGGTCCCGTCCATGGTTCCCGTCGACGATGCCGCGGTGGCGGGGGTGTTGCGGGAACGGTTCGGGGTACGGGGGAGCTTCCGGGATCTCGGCAGTCAGCAGGCGGCTCTTCGACTACGTACCGGGCGAGCCGATCATGGACAGCCGCTATCTCTCGCCCCACGTCGTCGCCAGGCTCGGTGAACTCGCCGGGCGTACGGTCTCTCGTCCGGCCCCCTTCGTAACTGCGGTACGTACCTCCCTGCGGGGAGCCGGCCTTCCCGAGGAGTCCGTCACGGACGAGCCGTTCTTCTCCCCGGTGCCGGCCCCGCTCACCGACCTGCCCCCGCCCTCACCGGGACCGTTCACCGTACGGTTCGCCACCAGCGGCGTCGAGGCCCGTTGGACGCCCGAGGACGGAACGCTGCTGGACCTCGCCGAAGCCGCCGGCCTCCGCCTGCCCGCCGCCTGCCGCGCCGGCGCGTGCGGCACCTGCCGCCAACCGGTGAAGGGCGACACGGCACACCTCCTCACCCCGGCCGCCCCCGTCGGTCCGGGCCGGACACCGATGTGCTGCGCTGTCCCGGCCTCGGACATCACGCTGAGCGCCTGACGCCCGGTCGCCGGGTGTCAGCGACGACCGTCGGTCCGAGGTTCGCCGGGGCGTCTCGAACGGGCCGCCCGCGACAGGGTGTGGTGGCCTTGGCCGTCCGTCCTGGGTGCGAGGCCGTGGTAGATCCGGGGCGCGCCGTCGAGTGTCAGCGTCGCCCTGCCGCCGGTGACCGGGATCCGCCGGACCTGGCCGACCGCGTCCACCTCCTGTACGGCGGTGGTGGCGGCGACCACGACCTTGGTCTTGGTCGGCCAGGGGTCGGTCCATACCTCGGGGGCGGGGAAGTGCCAGTCGGTGCGTTGGCCGGCGGTGTTCAGCAGATAGCCGTCGGCCCGGTTCCACAGCACGACCGCGGGGCCGTCGGGTGTGTCGAACCACAAGCCGAACGTCAGCGGGTCGGCGAAGGTCAGCCGGCCCCGGAAGGTGGCCCGGTCGAGCGTGCGGGCCGCGGTCGCGTACGCCAGGAGCGACGGCTTCGGGCTGAGGTCGCGGTTCATCAGACCGTAGTGGTACTCGGCGTTGTCCGGGTCGGCGACCTGCGGCATGCCGAGCACGCTGTCGTGGAACTGGTACCAGCACACAGCCCGGATCCCCTCGGCCTTGGCCAGTGCGAGGGTCAGCAGTACGTTCTCCGCGGCATGCCGGTAGGTGTCGTGCCACCAGCTGTTGGGCTTGGTGGGTGCGTACGCCTCGGTCAGCCAGATCTCCTTCTCGCCGTGCTCGGCCATCAGTGCCTTCAGCTGGCGCAGGCCGCCGTAGAAGTTCCAGTAGGTGCCGTTGCTGCCGGTGGTCCAGTCGTCGCCCGGCGGTATGTGGTCCGGGGTGAAGTTGCCGCGTCCCGGGTGGTAGGCGAAGGCGTCGATCAGGTCCCAGCCGCCCGCCGCGATGAAGTTCTCCACCCATGGCTTGTCCATGCCGGCCAGTCCGTTGTTCATCAGCTTGATGGTGTCGCCGGTGGCTGCCCGCCGGTCGAAGACCGGCCGTAGTGCCTTGTCCAGGTATGCCTGCGCGGCGTCGCCGGTGTTGAACGGTCTGTTCAGCTCGTTGCCGACCTCGAAGTAGCCGGCGCCCGCACCGACCGCCACCGCCAGTTTGTCCGCGGCCCAGGTGGCCGCCTCGGCGTCGGTGACGTCCAGCGACGGCTGGAGTTCGATGTTGTGCCGCATGCCGCGGGCGTCGAAGGCGGCGGGCGGCAGCCCGGGGCCGCCGTCGTAGGCGATCCGGACCAGGCTGATGCCGACCTTCTGCCACAGGTCCAGTACGGCGTCGTCGCTCGGCCGCCGCAGCCACGGGTAGTTGGCGACGGCGAACATGCTGTCCGTGCCGGCCTGGTAGTCGTATGACGGCAGGACCGCGAGATTGGTCCGGGCGAACGCCTCGTCGTCACCGGATCTGACGACAACTTCGGCCAGTGCGATCCCGCCGGCCGGTGCGGTCAGGGTGAAGGTGTGCTGCCAGGTGGCCGCCGCGGCGACGCTGCCGGTCGTGGTGGTCTCGGCCAGCAGGGCGCCGTCGAAGCCGCGTACCCACAGTTCCAGTTCGACCGTTCTGGCCGCGCCGCCGTTGGCCACCAGGGCGGTGAGTGCCATCTGCTCGCCGGCCGACTCGTACAGGTTGAAGTCGCGGTTCGTGGTGAGTTCGAGGCCCAGTTCGCGGCCCCGGCCGATGGTGGCGGTGGCTGACGGCCGGGTTTCGGAGAAGAAGAAGTCGGCCCGGCTGGTCCAGCCGCCGGCAGGGTCCGCGACACCCGGCGCGTGCACCCAGGTCGCGTTCGTCCACGCCTGGCGGGACCGGTCCAGCAGGAACAGGCCGTGCAGCGTGGTTCCCCACGTGGAGGTGTGCGCGATGCCGAGGGTGGTCTCGTACGGGATGCCTCCGCCCGTGTCGCGGACCCATTCGGTGATCGCGATGTAGTCGTCGGGCGCGGTCGGCGCCTGGATCGCCCGGCTGAACAGGAAGCCGTCCGGGACCAGCGTGTCCGCCCCGGTGACGTGCCACTCCAGCACGGCGTGGGAGGTGCCGACGCTGAACCAGCCCGTGACGCCGGTCGGGCCGGCGGCGGCGTCGAAGGTGTACTCCATCCGGATCGCGGGCGTCCCGTCCGGGAGCGCGCTCAGGGTCGGGGTGCCGCCGGTGGACACGTGGATGCCGGTGACACTGTCCTTGACCTGGAACTTCGACCCGGCCGACCGGGTGACGCCGTCGGCGTCACGGATGGCGAGCCTGCCGCCCGCGCCGGCCAGCAGGCTGATGCCGCCGGCGGTCAGGGTGACGTCGCCGGCCGCGGCGTGCGCGGTGGTCGGGGTCGGCTCGGCGACGAGTACGACGCCGGCGGCGAGGGCCGCGGCGAGGAAGCCCCGGCGGTTGAGGGTGGGTCGGGAGAAGGCTTCGGAGACCATCGTCCGCTCCTGTCCAGCGCTTGGCGGCGCAGCTGATAATGCCTATCTTCAACTTCGTGAACGACACGTTTCCAGCTCGCTACCTTGGTGTCAACGGACTCTTGCCCTAGTAATCCCTCGTGCGTTACGGTCACGGCCAGCAGATGAAGTTAGGCATTATCAGATGGAGGAGCGATGTCGCCGAGACCTCGCCGTGTCACGCAACGCGAGATCGCAGAGCTGGCAGGCGTCAGTCAGACCACGGTGTCGGTGGTGTTGAACGACCGCGACGACTCGAACGTGCGGGTCCCCGAAGCCACCCGGGCGCGGGTCAAGGAGGCCATCGAACAGCTCTCCTACGTCGCGGATCCCGCGGCCCGCCGGCTCGCCGGCCTGGACAACCAGATCATCGGCGTCTTCACCTACGAGGCCGCGCTGTCCCCCGAGAGCATGGACTTCTACGGTCCCCTGCTGAACGGGATCGAGCGAGCCGCCGAGCAGATCGGCTGCGACCTGCTGTTCTTCACCTCCTCACCGGTCGAGAACGGCACGCGCAGCCTCTTCCACCGCAAGACCCGGCTGCGGCTGACCGACGGCTGCGTCCTGCTCGGTCAGCAGATGGTCGCGTCCGAGCTGGAACGGCTCGTCGCCGAGCAGTTCCCGTTCGTCGCGATCGGCCGCCGGGACGAGACCGCCGCCGCGGTGCCGTACGTGGCGATCGACTACATCACCCCGACCACCGCGCTGATCGATCAGGCGGCGGCCGGCGGGCACCAGCAGGCGCTGTACGTCCACCGCGGCCGTGACACGCCGACCGCCCGGGACCGGCGCGACACCGTCGAGGGTGCCTCGGCGGCGGGCAGGCTGGCTTTCCTGCTGGTCGGTGAGGAGAGGATCGCCGACCTGCCCCGACTGGCGCGGGCGACCGGGGCCACCTTGATCATCGCGGAGGACGCGTTCCTGGCGGAGGATGTCGCGTACGCGCTGCTCGGCGCCGGGGTCGCCGTACCGGACGAGATCTCGCTCGCCGCGCTCGGTGAGGTGCGCGGCCATCGCGTGGAGGGCCGGACACTGGCGGGCTTCCACGTCCCGAGGCAACAGCTGGCGGCCGAGGCACTCGATCTCCTCCAGCTCCTGATCACCACGGCCCCGCAGGAGTGGACCGGTCTGGACCGGGAGCGGCTGCTGGTCGCCGAGGTCGAGCCGGGGGACACGATCGTCACGCGAACGGACGCGCCGTCATGACCGACAGGATCACCGCCGAGGTGGCGATCATCGGCGGCGGACTCGGCTCCGTCGCCGCGGCGCTGGCACTGCTGCAACACGGCCGCCGTGTGGTGCTGACCGAGGAGTACGCCTGGCTCGGCGGGCAGCTCACCTCGCAGGCCGTGCCGCCCGACGAGCACATCTGGGTGGAGCAGTTCGGCGTCACCGCGCGCTACCGCGCGTTGCGGGAGGACATCCGCCGCTACTACCGCGATCACTACCCGCTGACGGCCGCCGCGCGCGCCGACCGGGAACTCAACCCGGGCCGTGGCCGGGTGAGCAGGCTGTGCCACGAACCGCGGGTGGCCCACGCGGTGATCACCGCCCTGCTCGCGCCGTACCGGTCGACCGGACGGCTCACCGTCCTGCACCCCGCGGTACCCGTCGCGGCCGAGGTGAGCGACGCGACGGTCCGTACCGTCACCGTCGCGGACCCGCGCACCGGGGCCGAGACCGTGATCAGCGCCGAGTACGTCCTGGACGGGACCGAGACCGGCGATCTGCTGCCGCTGACCGGGACCGAGTACGTCGTGGGGGCCGAGGGGCGCTCCGACACGGGGGAGCCGAGCGCTCCCGAGGCCGCCGATCCGGCCAACGTGCAGTCGATCGCGTGGTGCTTCGTCTTCGATCACGTCGCGGGCGACCACACCATCGCCAGGCCGGACGACTACGACTTCTGGCGCTCGTTCGAACTGCCCTTCTGGGGTGCGCCGATGCTGTCCTTCACCGCGCCCAACCCCCGCACCCTCCTGCCGGAGGAACGGACCATGAACGTCAACCCGGCCGGCGACACCACAGGGGACCCCCGATTCGACGCCGGCGACCGGGATCTGTGGCAGTTCCGGCGGATCGCCGCCCGGCAGAACTTCGCCGACGGCTTCTACGACAGTGACATCGTGCTGGCCAACTGGCCGCAACTGGACTACGTCGGCGGCTCGATCATCGACACCGACGACCGGCAGCTCCACCTGGACGCCGCGAAGGCGCAGTCCCGCGCCTACGTGTACTGGCTGCAGACCGAAGCGCCTCGTCCGGACGGTGGCCGCGGCTGGCCCGGACTGCGGCTGCGCGGTGACCTGGTCGGCACCGCCGACGGGTTCGCACAGGCGCCGTACATCCGCGAGTCCCGGCGGATCAGGGCACTCACCACCGTGCGCGAGCAGGACATCTCGGTCAAGGCCCGCGGGGAGGCAGGACCGGCCCGGTTCGACGGCTCGGTCGGGGTGGGGATGTACCGGATCGATCTGCATCCCTCCACCGGCGGCGACAACTACATCGACGTCGAGTGCGCGCCGTTCGAGATACCGCTCGGCGCGCTGGTCCCGGTGGCCACCCAGAACCTGGTGCCGGCCGCCAAGAACATCGGTACCACCCACATCACCAACGGCGCCTACCGGCTGCATCCGGTCGAGTGGAACGTCGGTGAATCGGCCGGGGAACTCGTCGCGTACTGCCTCGAACTCGGCCTGAGCCCACGGCAGATCGCGACCGACGAAGACCTCGTCGACCGACTCCAGGGCAGGTTGACCGCGGCCGGGATCGAACTCCACTGGCCGCACATCGCCGGCTATTAGCCCACCGAAGGCGCAGCGCGCCGAGAGCAGGAAAGACCCACACCATGAACAGAGCAAGAAAGCTGCTCGGCGCGGTCGCGCTGACGACGGCGCTGACGATGACAGCCGCCTGCGGCGCGTCCACCGACGGGGCCGGGGACTCGGACGCCACGGACGTCAAGCTGCGGATGACGGTCTGGACCTCGAACGAGGACCAGCTGAGGCTGTTCGACACGATCGCCGCCGCGTACCGCGCCAAGCACCCCGAGATCTCCTCGATCACGTTCGAGAGCCTGCCCTTCGAGGACTACAACACCACCCTGACCACGCAGATAGCCGGCGGCAACGCTCCCGACCTGGCCTGGATGGGTGACCTGTCGACGGATCTGATCGCCGCCGACGCGCTGGTCGGGCTGACCGACAAGCTGAAGGCGACCGACGGCTGGGGGTACGACGACCTGGAGGGCAGCGCGACCAAGGAGTTCAGCCGGGACGGCACGCTGTACGCCTACCCGTTCTCGACCTCGCCGTTCGCGCTGTACGTGAACACCGACCTCCTGGCGAAGGCCGGGCAGAAGATCGACCCGAAGACCCTGACCTGGGACCAGGTCGCCGCCGCCGGCGCGGCCGTCCACGCGGACACCGGAAAGGGCGGTTTCGTCGTCCGGGACTTCGACTACAAGTCGTGGAACATGCTGGCCACGGTGTGGACCGGGTTCGGCGCCGCCGCGTGGAGCCCGGACGGCAAGACCTGTACCTTCACCGACCCCGAGATGCAGAAGGCGTTCACCTTCCTGCACGACGCCGCGTTCAAGTCGAAGGCCATGCCCGGCCCCGGCACGACCGCCGACTTCTTCGCCGGTGACGCCGCCTTCACCGTGGCTCAGGTCTCCCGCGCCTCGCTGCTCACCGACAAGTTCACGTACGCCCTGTACCCGCTGCCGGCGGGCCCGGCCGGCCGGTACTCCGTCATCGGCCAGGCCGGCGTGGGCGTTCTGGCCGCCGGCAAGCACAAGACTCAGGCCACGGACTTCCTCGCCTACCTGACCAATCCGGCGAACTCGCAGAAGCTGGCGCGGTTCTTCCCGCCGCCGCGCAAGTCTCTGCTCACCGGCGCGAAGCTCGCCGCCGACACCAAGGTGCTGACCGCCGCGCAGCTCCAGGAAGCCGTGGTCGACCAGCTGCCGAACGCCGTCACCCTGCCCAACCACACCAGTCCGGCGGAGATCGCCCAGAAGGGCAAGACCGCGCTGGACGCGATGTGGAAGGCCGACGCCGACATCCCCGCCGTGCTGAAGTCGGTCTGCAGCGCGATCGAACCGATCCTGGCCAAGTGACCATGGCCGGCCTCACGAAGACCCTCGCGAAGGACCGCACGAGGGCCCGTAGGGGGACCCGTACGAGGACACCGGACGCTTCCCGGGCACCGGCAAGCGCCCGGGACACCTCCGGACCGCCGTTCTGGACGACCCGGCGCAGAGATGTGCTCGCCGGCTATCTGTTCATCGCGCCGCAGCTCGCCGGCGTCGTGCTGTTCGTGCTGATCCCGGTCGGCATGGCGATCTGGTACAGCCTGAACGACTGGAACGTCTTCACCGGCGAGCAGACCTTCGTCGGCGCCGACAACTACGCGGCCCTGGCCGACGACCCGCAACTGGCCTCGGTGCTGGGGGCGACCGCCGTCTTCTGCGGCGGGGTCGTGGTCCTGAACATCAGCCTGGGACTGCTGCTCGCCGTACTCCTGAACCGGCGGTTCCGCGGCGCGACGTTCTTCCGCACCCTGTTCTTCTCCCCGGTCGTCGTCTCCGTGGTGGCGTGGACCCTGGTCTGGGGCTTCCTGCTCCAGGACAACGGCGGCGTCAACGGCCTTCTCGGCGTGATCGGCGTCGAGGGGCCGAACTGGCTCCAGAACGGCGACACCGCGATGCTGTCGGTGATCATCACGCAGGTGATCCGCAGCGTCGGCGTCAACATGGTGCTCTTCCTGGCCGCCTTGCAGGGCGTGCCGACACACCTGTACGAAGCCGCCCGGATCGACGGCGCGGGAAGCAGGGTGATCTTCACCCGGATCACCCTGCCGCTCATCTCGCCCACGGTGCTGCTGACCGCGATCATCACCGTCGTCGGGGCGTTGCAGTCGTTCGCGCAGATCGCCGTACTGACCAGCGGCGGACCGGAGTTGAGCACCACCGTGCTCGTGTACTACGTCTTCCAGCAGGCCTTCGAGTTCAACCACATCGGCTACGGCTCGACGCTGGCCCTGATGCTGCTGTCCTTCGTCATGCTGCTGACACTGGTGCAGTGGCAGTTGCGCCGTAAGTGGGTGTTCCATGAGGAGTAAGCCGCGTTCCGTCCTCCGGCGGGCGTTCCTGGTGACGGCGCTCGGTGTCCTGGCGATCCCGTTCGTGGTGCCGACCGTATGGATGGTGGCGGCTTCGGTGAAGCCGCTGCCCGAGATCTTCAAGGCCCCGCCGTCACTGTGGACCGCCGACCCCACGCTGTCCGCGTACACGGAGGCGTTCAGCTTCCAGCCGTTCGCCCGGCAGTACGCGAACAGCGTCTACATCGCCGTCCTGGTCACCGTGATCACTCTGCTGGTCTCCAGCCTCGCGGGGTACGCCTTCGCCCGGATCCGCTTCCCCGGCGCGAACGGCATCTTCCTGGTGGTGCTGGCCGGCCTTCTGGTGCCCAGCGAGGTGACGATCGTGCCCCTGTTCCAGATGTTCAAACAAGCCGGGATGATCAACACGCACTGGCCGCTGATCCTGGTCACCGCGCTGGCCGGACCGTGCGTCCTGGCCACCTTCATCATGCGGCAGTTCTTCATCGCCCTGCCGGCCGAGCTGGAGGAGGCGGGCCGGCTGGACGGCCTCGGCCGCCCCGCGATCTGGTGGCGGATCTTCCTGCCGCTGGCCAAGCCTGCGTTGTCCGCGGTCGCGATCCTGACCTTCCTCACCTCGTGGAACCTCTACCTGGAACCCACCGTCTATCTCACCTCGCCGGAGCTGTTCACGCTGCCGCAGGCACTCACCCGGTTCACCGACGCCTACGGGGGCGACATGTGGAACACCCAACTGGCGGCCGCTACCATGACCGTCCTGCCGGTCCTGACCGTCTTCGTCATCGCCCAGCGTCAGTTCGTCGAGGGCCTGGCCCACTCGGGACTCAAGTGAGGCCGGAACCAAATGCCGACCACCACCACGGGCGCTGTGCCCCCCGCACGGAACATGCCCGTCGTCCTCGCCCGGGGATTCCTCACAGGTGGTGTGATCGGGGCGTCGCTCGCCGCTCTCGTCGTCGGGGGCATCATCGAGAGCGTGCCGCTGTTCGTCACCGGCCTGGCTCTGCCCGCGGCCTACGGCCTGGTCCTCTTCCTCGCCGGTGCGCCGAGGCGCACCCGGGAGGCGGCGATCGCGCCTCGTACGGCGCTCGCGGTGGTCGAGAGCATGGAGGCCGTCGGGGGTGAGGCGACCAGCGACGTGGCGGTGCGGTTCGACCTGACGGTCGCGCCGGACGACGGCCCGGCGTACCGCGTCGCGTTCACGCAGGACATCAACGTCGCGGACCTGCCCGACTACCGGCGGGGCGGTGTCGTGGTGGTCAGCTACCCGCCGGGGAGCCCGTGGCGGGTGAGGATCGTGAAGCGGCCGACGCCGGAGTGGGAGGAGCGGGCGGCCGGCGCCCGCCTCGACTCGGCGCCGGGGCCGGTCCTGGAGAGCGAGCCCTCGGAGGGCTCTGCCGTCGGCTTCGTCACGCTGCTCGCCCTGCTGCTGGCCGCGGCCGGCGTGGTCCTGCTGTTCCGCGCCGACCTGTTCGGCGAGGACACCTCCGCGCAGCCGCCGTCCTCCGCACAGCCGACCTCCTCCTCTTCCCCTTCGTCGACCACGGTGGTGTCATCGGCCTCCGGCACGGTCACCCTCGGCCCGGACCGGTCGTTCCTCGACAAGGGCGAGCTGCGCAATGCCCTCGGTTCTCTCACCAAGGGCACGGACGCGCGCGGGGCACTCACCGTCGTCATACGGGATCGGCTGCTGTCGATCGTGTACGCGCCCACCGGCTCGCAAGCCCCTGCCTTCGCCCCGGACTCCCTGCCGTACGACCGCTTCCCCGCCCTGGTCGAGGAGGCGAGGAGCAGCCCGGGCGTCGGTTCCCCGCGGACCTGGCAGCTCACCGTCGAACGCCTCACCGGCTCGCTCACCGTCAGGGTGGGTGTGACGGGTACCGAGGGAACGGCCTCGCTGGAGGCGGACGGGGACGGCAAGGTGGTGCGGCGTATCCCGGCGCACTGACGGACGCCGCGCCGGCCATATCCCGCTGAGGAAAAGGAAGGCATATGAGTCTGGGGGACTATCTCGCGCTGTGGTGCGCGGTGTTCGGCGCCGTCGCGCTGGTCGGGTACGCCCGGTCGCTGGCCGGGATGACCCCGGCGCAGCGGGCGGTCCGGGTCCCGGGGCGGATCGAGCGGGTCCGGGAACCCCGGCACGGAAGTTCGCAGCGTGACGGGATACCCGTGGTCGTCTCCTTCCAGGACCCCTCCGCCGGTGAGGAGTTCACCGTGACGAACGACGACGACCACGGGGAGAGGATCACGGTGGCCTGGACGGGCCGGGAGATCGGTGTCCGCTACCCGCGCGGGAGACCGCACGCCTACCGGTTCGTCGGCGACCTCCGGGCAGGCCGACGCGGGCTCGGGTGGCCGAACTTCGCGCTCTTCCTGATCTACGCCGGACTCGTGGTCTTCGCGGCGATCCGCTGGGGCTGGCCGTGGGCCCTGATCGGCTTCGGCGTGCCCTGGACCCTGTCCGGCGTGTGGTACATGCCCCAGAACGCACGCGCGGTGAACCGCCGTATCGGCGCGCTGACCTCCCAACCTCCTGTTCCGGGCCGCGTCATCGCCGTGCTCACGGACACCAGCACCGACAGCGACGGCGACACCTGGACCAGCCACACGCCGGTCATCGTCTTCACCACCCACGAGGACACGACCGTCACCGCCTACTGCGCCGACCAGCTGCCCGACCCCACGAACTCCTACGGCCGGAACGTCACGATCCACTACGACCCCGACGACCCCGCTGTCTTCACCCCGAACCTCAAGTCCGAAGACCGTTCCGGCACACTCGACATCACGTGCGGCATCGTGGCGCTGCTCCTCGGAGTGGCGGCGGTCGTGGTTGGAGCGGCGCTGCTGTGACACCCGAGGCTTCGGACCGTGGGAACAATGAATCGCTGTGTGAGGGACCTCCATGACAGTGCCTCAGATACCACCGCGTCACGCCCTCCTGCCCGACCGTGAACGGTCCCGCGCGGTGCTCGTCGGCTCCAACGCCGGCCTGCGCCAGTGGCCTTCCCCCGGGCAGCCGGAAGAGCTGACCGCCCGCCTGGCACAGGCGCTCACCTCCCCCGGTCCCGGCGGCGCGTTCCACCGGGAGAACACCACGCTGCTCCTGGGCCCGGAACGCCCGGCCGACGTACTCGACGCCCTGCGCCACGCCGCCGGGACGGCATCGGACGTGCTGCTGTTCTGGTACGCCGGGCGCGGCCTCCCTCGCGAAGGGGGACTCGCCTTCGGCGTGACGGAAACCGATCCGCGGCACGCGGCCGACACCGACACCGGCGTCGACGTGAACGCCGTTGCCGAGATCATGAGCACCGGTCGGGCGGCCCGCCCCGCCGTCATCCTCGACTGCGACCACGCGACCACGGCCACGACCCGGTTCACCGGCACAGACCCCGCTCCCGCCCTGATGGCCGCCGAAACGTCGAGTTTCCGCCCGATGGCGGATCCCTTCACCGAGACCCTCGTGGACGGACTGACCAATGGCGTTCAAGAGGGCCCGGAGGCGTTGGACCTGGTGACACTCCACAACGCGATCGAGGCCGCGTATACCCGGACCCGCTACTACGTCGAGAACGAGTACATAGGAGGTCCCTCCCATGTGCTGCTCCGGGGCGGCCGAGAACTGGCCCTGGCCATGAATCCCGCCTTCGCCCTCCCGAACCACCCCGGCGCACTGCCCCCACATCCGGACGTCGTCCACGCACAGGAGTCGTGGTGACCCGACCTGCCCGAACACGACAGTTCCCGCAGGTCAGGGCGGATTGCCATCCGCCACTCACAGTGGCCAAGCGGCCAGCAAACCGACGGGGCCGTAGGTAGCGTCGAGCCCCGGACAGTCGACTCCACTGCGCGAGACCGCCACGACAGGAACAGGTTCATCGGTAAGGGCGGCCCGGTGTCGATGGAGAGCGGCCAGGTCGTGCCGGTCGAAGGGCGACCGCTCCAGCCACTTGATGGAGCCGACGAAGAGCAGCTCTTTGGCAATGGGAGCGCGGTCCGCCCCGACGATGTCGATCTCAACATCGTTGGTACGGGTCCAGTAGCCGCCGACCGCGGGCGCTGCGGGGAGTCGGTCGTCGGGCAGTATCCGGGCGAGCGCCTCTCGGATGAGCGGCTCGATCGCCCGGCCGCGCCAGCTGGTCCAGCTCTCCCGGATCCGCGCCAAGGTCAGATCGCCCCGCCCTCGCTCGATCTCCTCCATGGATGGGCCGAGGAAGTGCAGCCAGAAGCGCAGGTAGGGATCTGTCACCCGATAACGGCGATCCTTCGACGGACGCAGCGATACGGGCAGCTCCGCAGCGACGATACGCTTGTCCGTAAGCAGTTCCAGCGCTCGCTGCAGCGGCGTGGCCCCGATTCCGCCGGCCGCACGGGCAATGTTGGTAAAGGTCCGCTCGCCACTGCCGATAGCCGCCAGTACCGTACGCGCCTGAGCCTGCGGGGGAAATTCGGCAGCCAGCGAACGCTCGGCCGACACCAGCAGAGCCGAGACCGGATCGCTCAGCGCCTCTCCGAGAAAGTCCCACAACCCCGCCCCCTGCGGCCACTCCGCGCAGATCAGCGGCAACCCGCCGGTGACCAGCGCGGCGTCGAAGGCTTCCGCCGGATCCAGCCCGCGCATCTGCCCCACCTCGGCGGGGTTGAGCGGTCCCAGCACCATCTCCCGGCCGCGCTGATGGAAGGGCCGCCCGTAGCTGTTCAGAGCCTCCATCATCGACAGATCGGAGCCGATGAGGACAAGCAGCACCGGCTTGGTCTCCAGCACCCGGTCCCAGGCCCGTTGCAGCATCCCCTCAAAGGCGCCATCGGCGTCCATCAGGTACGGCACTTCGTCGATGACCAGCACGCTCGCCCGGTCGGCGGGCAGCGCCGCAGCCAGCACATCGAACGCGGCGTCCCGGCTCTCCGGCCGTGCGGCGGCCACCAGCCCCGCCAACGGCAGCGTCGACGCTTGGGCGTCCCGGGCCAGCCGTGCCAGATCATCCCTGGGGGATGCACCGGTCGCCGCGTAGAACAGGAACGGGGCTCCGGAGCGCTCCGCAAACCGCTCGACCAGTCGCGATTTGCCCACCCGGCGCCGCCCCCGCAACATCACGCACCGACCGGGAGCCGGATGACAGGGAAACCGTCATGTCCGGTTCGGCGGGAGGCCGCGCGGAACAGGACTCGCGCACGGCGAGCACCTCACCGCGCGGCCGACCCAACGTCATGGCTGACCGGCTACCGCCGCCTCAACCACCGCTACGAACGCCACCCCCGCAACTACCCGGCCTTTCTCGGCCTCGCCGCAGCCCTCTGCTGCTACAAACGACTCGTCCGACTCACCACATAGGACACCGTCTAAAGTCGCCCACCCGATGCGAACATCGCGAGCAGGTCGAACGTGATGCCCGCGGCCGCGAGTGCCGTGATTTGCGCGTGATCGTAGGCGGGTGAGACCTCCACGACGTCCGCTCCGACGACATTGAGGCCGACGAGGGAGAACAGCAGGAGCTGGAGCTCCCTCGTCGTCAGACCGCCCGGCTCCGGCGTCCCGGTCCCGGGGGCGTGCGCGGGGTCGAGCACGTCGACATCGATGCTGATGTATACGGGACAGTCCCCCACTCGCTGTCGGATGCGCTCCGCCGCGCGGTCAATCCCCTGTCGGGCGATGTCGAGAGTCGTGACCGTCGCGAATCCGAGTGCGGCGTCGTCGTCGAAGTCTGATGCGGCGGGAGTACTGTGCCGGATGCCGACGTGCATGCAGTGGTCCGCAGCGAGCAGCCCTTCCTCGAAGGCGCGGCGGAACGGAGTGCCGTGTGCGAGCGGATTGCCGAAGACGGTGTCCCACGTGTCGAAGTGCGCATCGAAGTGGACGAGTGCCATGCGGCCGAACTGCTCGTGCGCGGCGCGCAGCAGTGGGAGCGCGATGGTGTGGTCCCCGCCGATTGCCACGATGCTCCGGGCGTCGGCGTAGAGCGTCCGCGCCGCATGCTCGATCTGCTCGACCGCCCGGGCGATGTCGAAGGGCGTCGCCCCGACGTCCCCCGCGTCGACGACCTGGAGGGCCGTCCACGGCTCGACGCCGAGACCGATGTGATACGGCCTGAGCAGTTTCGATGCCGCGCGAACGGCCTCCGGCCCGAATCGGGCTCCGGGGCGATAGGTGGTTCCCGAGTCGAAGGGGACCCCGAGGATCGCCACGTCGGCCCGAGCTACCTCGTCCAGGCGAGGGAGACGGGCGAAGGTCGATGGCCCCGCGAACCGGGGAAGCTGTGCGAGCGCATCCGGCGGGCCGACGATGCCCGTCACGGAGTCGGACGCCGTAGGCGGCGTCCTGTCGGTGTCGGGTTCGTTCATCGGAGATCCTCGGGGTCGTCGTGATGTGCTGTCGGCCGCGCTCAGCCATCGAACCCCGGCATTCCCCCAACGGGCATTGGCCGATGAAACGAAGCCATGAGCTCCCCTTCGTACAGCGGTACGAGCTGCCTGCGCGAGCGATGCGCCATGCTGAGACGACATACACCCCCCTCCCCTCCCTCACGACCAGAAGGTGACGGATGCGAACGGATTCTGTGTCTGCGACGCCGAGCGAATCGGCTGTCGACCTCCGTACGATCCTCGACGATCTCCGCACGCTCGTACTCGCCGAGTCCCCGTCATCGGACCTGGCCGCCGTCGCGCGCAGCGCGCGCACGGTGGCCGAGCTGATCGGTGCGCGGCTGGGGCGGCACCCCGAGATCGTCGGTGTCGACGGCGTGGACCACGTCCTCCTGCGCGCAGCGAACCCCGAGGTCCTCATCCTCGCGCACCACGACACGGTCTGGCCGTTGGGGACGATCGAGCAGATTCCCTACTCGGAAGCGGGTGGCGTCGTGCACGGACCCGGGTGCTTCGACATGAAGCTCGGTCTCGTCCAGGCGGTGAACTCCCTTGCGGAGTTGCGCCGCCGGCACGGTGAGGGCATCGTCGACCGCGTCTCGCTCCTCGTCACGGGTGATGAGGAGGTGGGGTCGCCGACATCGCGGACACTGCTCGAAGAGGAGGCGAAGCGATGCCGGGCGGTGCTCGTTCTGGAGGCCGCGGGACCCGGCGGCGCGCTGAAAGTCGAGCGCAAGGGTGTCTCGCGCTATCGGCTTGAGGTGACCGGCCGGGCAGCGCACGCCGGCCTCGACCCGGAGACGGGCGTCAACGCCGCGATCGCCGCCGCCGAGATGATCCTCGCCGTCGCCGAACTGCGGGACGTCGCCGCAGGAACGACCGTGACACCCACCGTCGTCACAGCAGGAACGGCCCCCAACACGGTGCCGGCTCAGGCCCTCGTCGATGTCGACGTGCGGGCGGCAACGGTCGCCGAACAACACCGTGTAGACCAGTCGATCCGGCGGATCGGACCCTCCGCCCCGCATGCGACCTTGGTCATCCACGGCGGACCCAACCGGCCGCCGATGGAGCGAGCGATGACGGAAGAACTCGCCGGTCTGACCCGGCGCCTAGCCTGCGAACTCGGTCAGACGCCGCCCACCACCATGTCGGTCGGGGGCGCGTCGGACGGCAACTTCACGGCCGCGCTCGGCATTCGCACGCTGGACGGTCTCGGCGCCGTAGGCGGCGGCGCGCACGCTCCGGACGAGCACGCGCAGATCGCTGCCATCCTCCCCCGTACTCAGCTTCTGACAGCCCTGCTGGGTGAGCTCCTGCGGGGGAGCCCTGGACCGGCGGGCGTGGGGTGACTCAGCGCCTGGTCGCGATCGCCGCGCGCGTGCGCTCGCCCGCCGCCGCGAGCTCGTAGAGCACCGTGATCAGGCCGAGGGCCTCGCTCGCCGAGACCGTCGTGGCGATGGTCCGATCGGAGGTTCGCACGCACCCGGGGATGCCCGCTGCCAGCTCGGCCGCCACCGGCGACGGCATGTCGATCTCCATATCGAGCGCCGTAGGCGGCTCGGGCCGGGCGAGGCCGGCCGCACCACGGACTGCCGCGGCGGCTGCCAGGCGGATCGCCTCTCTCGCAGCGGAGGGCGCGATTGTGTTCGCGGCGGAGAAGCCGTGAGCGGTCTTCACCGTCACGATGCCTGCCCCGGGGAAGGCATTGGACGCGATACCGGAGATGACATCGTCGCCCGTCACGAGACCGACAGGGACTCCCAGCGACGCCGCATAGAGCCCGTTCACCTCGGCCTCGGACACGCGCCGACCGTCGATGCGGACCTCGCCGAAGTACGCCGAGAAGGTGTGCGCCAGAACCCCCGGTGCGCCCGCTGGAGCGTGGTATCCGACGAAAAGGGCGATGTCGCTCTCGGCGGTAAGACCCTCCGCCATGCAGTTGGCCTTGGGCGAGCCGAACACGAGCCGGGCCCGAGGATCGAGTCGATCGTGGAGGAGGTTGTCCATCGTGCCGTGCGAGTCGTTGACGACAACGCTCGTCGCACCGCCGTCGAACGAGCCCGCGATCGCGGCGTTCGTCTCCTCCGTCATCAATTCTTGGGCTCGACCGTAGCCGAACCCGCCGCGGAGGATCTGATCGAGCGTCGCGATGCCCGCAACGCCTTCCATGTCGACGGAGATGTAGACCTGCACTGATTTCCGACCTACCTTCCTCGAGCACCCCGGGGTCGGCACCCCGATCCCGTCGTGCCACTCTCGCAAATCCGCTGCCTCGCCGATTCGTGTCCGTGACCGAAATAGAGATAGATGAGTTGGAGGATTGCCTATGCCCGCTGTCCATGGACATCCCGCCCAGCTCGGACGACTGGTCGACCGGCTCGGCTCCACGCTGCTCGCGCACCGCGCCGGACCGCGTCAACCGCGTCGGACGGTGTCGACGATCGTGCTGCACGACCCGCTTGACCCTCCCGTCATCGACCCGGACGCCATCGTCCTAGGAATTGCGGTGGCAGACGAAGCCGAACTCACGGAGCTCATCCGTGCACTCGGGCAGGCGGGCGCGTCCGCGCTCATCGTCCGCGACCCGCTCGCGCTCAGTGACCGCGCGAGGTCCGCAGCAGACGACGGCGACGTCGCCGTTTTCGGCCTCGTCCGGGGGGCATCCTGGCTTCAGGTCGCGATGCTGGTCGTGGGCGCGCTCAACCTGGTCGTCGACGGCCTGCCGTTTGATGGTCTGGACTCGGGAAGGGACCTGTTCACTCTCGCCGACTCACTGTCCGCCCTGCTGAGCGCCCCGGTGACGATCGAAGACCTGACCTCCCGGGTGATCGCGTTCTCCGCCGATCAGGCCGGCACCGATGAGCCTCGTCGCCTAACGATCCTCGGCCTCCGTGTGCCGGACATGTACAGCTCCGCGCAGCGCGAGACGGGCGTGTTCCGGGACCTGTACGCATCTGAGCGCCCGCTGTTCTTCGCCGAGCCCGCGCCCGGGGTCCTCCCCCGTGTCGCGATGCGCATCCAGGGCGGCGACGAACCACTGGGGTCCATCTGGGCGGTCGCCTCGGAACCTCTGTCTCTGGAACAGGAGAAGGGCATGATCGAGGCCGCGCAGGTCGTGGCCCTGCACATGCTCCGCTCACGCGTCAGTGCGGATGCGGCGCAGCGGTTGCGGGAAGCGATGACGTCGGCGCTGCTCGACGGCGGGGCTAGTGCCCGCGAGGCCGCCCAGCAGCTCGCGATCGAGTCGTCCGCGGCGTGCGTGATCGTGTTCGGTCCCGTCGAGAACGACGACGAGGTCCGCGTGGTCGCCGACACCCACCGAGCTGTGAACGCGCTCCAAAGGTATCTGCAGCTCACGTATCCGCGCGCGGTAGCGGCCCAGCTCGGGGGAGTCGTGTATGCGATCGTCCCGCTTCGTGGCGACGCCGAGAGTGGCGCCGCCGCCATGGCGAGCCTGGCGGGCGAGTTCGTGTCACGCCTCGGCACCACGACGGCGTTCATCGCGGGTGTGGGAGGCGTCGTCGACGACATCGGTACGTTGAACCGATCGCGCCGGGAAGCCGACATGGCGATGCGCGTCCTGCGCTCTCGCCCGCAGGAGGCCGCGCGCGTCGCCGGCTTCTCCGACGTCTACGCAGAGTCGCTCATGCTCCATATCGGCGATTCCCTCGTCGCCGACGGTATCGAGATCGGTGGCCCCCTGCGGGCGCTGCGGGAGTACGACGCGACGCACGGGACTCATCTGGTCGTGACGCTGTGGAGCTGGCTGGAGCACTTCGGCGACGTCAGCGGCGCCGCGCGCGCCGTCCACGTCCACAAGAACACTTTCCGCTATCGACTGGAACGTATCGAAGACGTCGCGGGAATCGAACTGGACGATCCAGGCGTCCGATTCGGGCTCATGCTGCAATTCCGCCTCCCCGCGAGCCGTGCGGTTCGGGCAAACGGCCAATGACGTAGCCACGTTCTCGGATGATCGGCCGAGGAGCCCGGACCCGGGTGCGGTCATGCTGGTCCCGCGATGCACGAAGCCGTTCTCCGAACACATTCGAAGCGAAGTGGGGCCACCATGAAACGACGTGCCTCCGTCCTGATCCCGATCGCCGTCACCGCGTCACTCGCGCTCACGGCGTGCAGCGGAGCATCCGAATCCCCGGGACGCAAAATGGCGATCGACGGCACGTTCACTGTGGCCATCGACCAGGATCCCGGGGACCTGAATCCGCTGCTGACCACCAGTGTCACCGCTCAGAGCGTCGGGCTCTACTCGTACGACACGCTTCTCTTCCAGGATCCGAAGACCAAGGTCCAACCGTTCCTCGCCGAGAGTTGGACCGAGAGTCCGACAAAGGTGACGTACACACTCCGCGATGACATCACCTGCGCCGACGGCACCGCCTTCACAGCGCAGACCGCGGCGGACAACCTCAACTGGATTCTCGATCCGGCCAATGGCTCCCCCCGGCTCGAATCGGTCGTCCCGGCGAACGCGAAGGTGACCGCCAAGGGAAATGTCCTCACGGTCACGACTCCCACCCCGCGACCATTCATGCTCAACGACATCGGCGCCCAGCAACTCGTCTGCGAGGGAGCACTCGGAAACCCTCGCAGCGTCTCGTCCCGGAGCGACGGCACCGGCCCCTTCATCATCGATGACGTAGTCGCAGGTGCCTCCATCAAGCTCACCCGGCGCAAGGACTACACCTGGGGTCCGCACAACACGACCTCGAAGACCCCCGGTCTGCCGCGGGCCGTGACCATCAGGATCGTTCCTAGCCCGTCGACGAGAGCAAACCTGCTCCTCTCCGGCGATCTCAACGCCGCCATCGTGAGCGGTAGCGACGAAGATCGACTCGCTCGGCTCGACCGGCAGCCCTCCCCGGCGATTTCCGGGATGATCGTCTATAACCACTTCGAAGGCACTCCCACCGCCGACGCCGCCGTGCGAACCGCTCTTACTCAGGCGACGAACCTCGACGCACTCACTCAGGTGCTCACGGCCGGGAAGGGTAAACGCGCGACGTCGCTCCTCACAGAGGAGCCGAGCCTGTGCACCTACGACACGATCGGCAGCCTTCCCGCCTTCGATCCCGGCGCGGCCGCCCAGACCCTTGAGGCCGCCGGCTACACCAAGGGCCGGGGCGGCGTCTACGCCAACAGCGACGGACCGCTGCGGATCACGCTCGTGTACGACAACTCGACCGATACCCGTAGCGCTGCCGCCGAGTATCTCGCCGGCCAGTGGGAGGACCTCGGAGTTCAGGTGAAGCTGGACGGCGGCGACGAGAACTACGTCGTTGACCGAGCGTTCGTGACCAAGGATCCCAGCGGGTGGAACGCGACGCTCGGACTCAACCTCCAGTCCGGCACTCCGGCGATCTTCCCGAAGTACCTCTCCGGGCCTGCGGCACCCAAGGGCACGAACTTCGCGTCCATCCACAACGCGCAGTACGAGAAGTTGAGCGTGGCGGCAGCCAAGCGGAGCGGTGAGAAGGCGTGCGACGGATGGGCCGCTGCGGAGAAGGCGGTCTTCGCCGAGTCCGACCTGATCCCGGTCTCGGTCACGCCCAACAAAATGTACTTCTCGAAGTCGCTGGCCCTCTACCCGCCTGTAGGCGGGCTGCTGCCCGGCTCGGCGATCCGGGTTTTGCGGTGACGGCCGGGCTGTCGAGAACTCTCGATGCTGCGGAGGCAGGTGCCCCAACCACCCGTCGTGGGCTCGACAGTGCTTTGCCGCGCTTTCTCGTGCGGCGGCTTGTGCGCCTGTTCTGGTCCGTCGTCGCGGTGGTCACCGTCTCTTTCCTGATGGTCCGCCTCATCCCGGGCGATCCGGTCCGCAACGCACTGGGCACGAACGCCTCACCGGCGGTCGTCGAAGCGCGTCGCGAGGCGCTCGGACTGAACGACTCGCTCTGGCTCCAGTACGTGAACTTCTGGAAGGGCCTGCTCACCGGTGATCTCGGCGAGTCGTTCTCGCTTGGTCTTCCCGTCTCCGAGGTCATCAGCCAGCGACTCCTTGCCACCCTCGAACTCGTCTTCCTATCGCTCGCCGTGGCGCTGGTCCTCTCGATTCCCGTCGGGATCGCGGTGGCGGCCCTGACCCGAGGCGGACGACGCCGTCCCTTCGACCTCGCCTACACGTCGATCAGCGGTCTGTTCGCGGTGTTCCCCGAATTCCTGATCGGAGTGGGGCTCGTCTTCTTCTTCGCGGTGCAACTGCACGCGCTCCCGGTGGCGGGAAGGTCTGGCCCCGACTCGTACGTGTTGCCCGTGCTCGCGCTCTCCATCGGCATCAGTGCGGCGATGTCGCGCATTGTCCGGGTCGAGGCGCTGACCGTGCTGCAGCAGGACTACGTCCGCACCGCGCGGTCCAAGCGGATGTCCGCGGCTCGTCTCTACTTCCGTCACGTCGTGCCCAATCTCCTGACCTCGTCTCTCACGCTGAGCGGGATCGTGCTGGGCTCACTCATCTCGGGCACGGTCCTCGTCGAAACGATCTTCTCCTGGCCCGGCCTCGGCCTCACCATCGTGGACTCGGTGAGGAGCAAGGACTTCCCGCTCGCGCAAGGAATCGTCGTGGTGTACGGCGTGATCGTCCTGATCGTCAATCTCCTGATTGACCTCGCGGTCGCCGCCCTCGACCCGCGCTCGGCCACGAAGGGCCTCTGATGACACTCGTCGACCCCACTCCCCGTGAGGCAGACGCATCACCGCGACGCGCCTCGATGCGCCGCGTCAAGGCGTCGCTGCGCTCGCCGCTCGGCGCGGGCGCGCTGTGCGGTGTCGCGATCGTGCTCTTCTTCACCGTCTTCGGCCCCGTGATCTGGGGCGAGGCAGCGAAATTGGCAGACCTGACGGCACTGTCCGAGCCGCCCAGTGCCGAGCACCCGCTCGGCACGGATGCCGGTGGTCACGACGTCCTGGCACGCGTGCTGAGTGCTACGCGCCTGTCAATCACGACGGCGCTCGCGGCGACGTTGATCGGCGTATCGCTCGGCGTCCCCCTCGGGCTCCTTCCCGTCGTGACCCCCAGGAGAGTCGGCCGCTTCATCAACAGCGCCATCGGCGTGGCGATGGCGTTTCCCGCTCTGCTGCTCGCGATCGTCGTCTCGGTCACGCTCGGGGTGGGATTGCTCACGGCGACGCTCGCGATCGGCCTCGCGATGGTCCCCTCCTACGCCCGCCTCACACAGGCGCTGGCCGCATCGGTCGCGGGACGCGACTTCGTCGCCGCCGCGCGGGTCCTCGGAGTGAGTCCTGCCCGAGTCATGTTCCGGCATATCTTCCCCAACATCCGCGACACGATCATCGTGAACGCCAGCACGGGCGCCGGAACCGCGCTCGTCGCGGCGACCGGCTTGTCGTTCCTCGGTCTCGGCGTCCAGGCGCCCGAGTACGACTGGGGTCGCATGCTGAACGAGAGTCTCGGCGCCATCTACGTGAACCCCGCCGCATCTCTCGGCGTCGCGGTGGCGATCACCGTCACCGGCGTCACCTTCGCCCTGCTCGGCGAGACACTGACCCGCGTCTTGGGATTGGAGACGACGCTCCCACGGGCCGCCCGCCGCTCGCCCGTCCACTCCACACGCCCGGCGCCCGACGAGTCCATCTCCGCGCCCAAGGCCTCCGCGCCGGCGCCCAAGCCGGACGATCTCGTGCTCTCAGTGCGCGGACTCAGAGTCGAGGCACCTTCGGGCGAGACTTGGAAACGCCCCGTTAACGATCTGAGCTTCGACATCCACCGCGGCGAGATCGTCGGCATCGTCGGCGAGTCGGGGTCCGGCAAGTCGCTCACCTGTATGGCCGTTGCGTCACTACTCGACCATCCCCTGAGGGTGACCGCCGCGTCCATCTGCTTCGACGGCATGGAGCTGACGAAATCAGGCGCCATGGCGCACCCTCAGATGACGCCTTCGCTGGCTCGTCACCTCGGGACCCGCATGGCGTTCGTCTTCCAGGATCCCTCGACCTCGCTCAATCCCGCGCTCCACGTCGGCCCACAGGTCGCCGAGATCGGTGTCCTCCACGGCGGCCTGCGCCCACGCCAGGCGCTGCAGCGCGCCATCGAGCGGCTCCGCGCCGTGAAGATCGACGACCCGGAGGGGCGTGCCCGCCAGTACCCGCATCAATTCTCCGGAGGCATGCGTCAGCGCGCGATGATCGCGATGGGCCTCATGGGCGAGCCCGCCCTCATGATCGCCGACGAGCCGACGACAGCGCTCGATGTGACCGTCCAGCGCGAAGTCCTGGCCCTGCTCGACGAAGTCAACCGCGAGCACGACACGGCCATCATGCTCGTCTCCCACGACATATCACTGATTTCGTCGTTCTGTACGCGCGTGCTCGTCATGTACCGCGGCTCGCTCGTGGAGAGCCTGCGCACGGAGGACCTCGTGCAAGGCCGAGCACGCCATCCCTACACGCGCGCTCTGGCCGCCGCCGTCCCTCACCTCGACGCGACGCCAGGCAGTGAATTCACAACCATCCCGGAGAACGCCGAGTTCTCCCTTGAGTCTGCGCAGGTGACGAATTGACGGAACTGGTCTTCGAAGATGTCGACGTCGCGTACGGCGGCGGTCGCGCGGCGCACGACGTCGTACGCAATGTCAGCCTCACCGTCCCCAGCGGCCGGATCATGGGCCTTGTGGGCGAATCGGGGTCTGGCAAGTCGACTCTCGCCCGCGCCGCAGTCGGTCTCCACGAGCCCCGATCGGGCCGGATCCTGCTCGATGGGACCAACGTCGTAAACGCACGAGGAGGCAACGCTGCTCTCCGACGACGAATCCAGATGGTGTTCCAAGACGCCAACTCTTCGCTCAACCCGCGGATGTCCATCGGGGCGGCAATCGAGGAAGCGATCCTCGTGCGGTCCGGGACGGCGCGACGCGATCGCGTACGCCGGGGGGACGAGGTGCGCCGGATGCTCGAACTCGTGGAGCTCGACCCGCGACGGTCGGACGACCTCCCGATGCAACTGTCCGGAGGCCAGCGCCAACGCGTCGCGATCGCACGCGCCCTCGCCGCCAAGCCGCAGGTCCTGCTCGCCGACGAAATCACGTCGGCGCTCGACGTGTCCGTCCAGGGAACGGTGCTCAACCTCCTCATGCAGGCGCATCGGCGGCTCGGACTCACGGTGCTGTTCATCAGCCACAACCTCGCGATCGTGCGACAGCTCTGCGACGAGGTCGCCGTAATGAGAACCGGCGAGATCGTCGAGGCGGGCATCGCATCCAAGGTCATCGACAATCCGAAGCACCCCTACACGCGTGCGCTCATCGGCGCCGTGCCCCGCATGGGCGAGCGCCTGCTGGGCGAAGGAGTCCGACCGTGACGACACGACCGCTCGAGCTCGACGACATCCGTGACATCGTCACCGTTTCCGACACAGCGATCGTCGCCGATGGAACGGCGGTCGTGTTCACGCGACGAGGCACAGCCGGGTCGCGGACCGCGACCGCCCTGTGGCTTGCAACCGCCGAGGGTGCGACGCGGCGACTCACCGCGGGCCCCGCAGACCGCGCGCCACGCGTGTGCGCTTCGGGCGTTCTCTTCCTTCGCGATGTCTCAGGCGTCCCGCAGCTGCATCTCCTGCCCAAAAGGGGCGAGGCACGTTGTCTCACCGATCTGCCCCTCGGCGCGGGACCGGCGGCAATGAGCCCGGACGGCCGGCACGTCGCCTTCACCGCCTCCGTCGATCGCGCGGGCGGTGTGCCCGGGTCACCCATCGTCATCGACACCCTCGACGACAAGGAGGACGGACGCGGCTGGATCGGTGCGGTCAGGCGCCACGTCTTCGTCTTGGCGCTCGACACGCTACGCGTGCGACAGATCACCGACGGGGACTTCGACGCCGGTGAACCGGCGTGGTCCCCTGATGGCAACCGGCTCGCGTATGTCGCCGGGCTCGAGCCGGGCGCCGACCTCTCGCGCGAGAGACGCGCGTACGCAGTCGAGCTGGACGACCCGCTCGCACCCCTCCTTCCGCTCGGGCACGCGCGAGGCCTCGCCGGGCCGGTCGTGTGGACACCCGACGGCGGATCTGTCGTCGCGGTTGGGATGCCCGCACCCGCGGTCGGCAACGCCCGGCTCCTGCGCCTGCATCTCGATGGACGGGACGACGTCGATCTCACTGCGGGCTTGGATCGCAACGTCATGCCAGGTGCTTCCGGCTACCCGGGCGGGCGGCCCGCGCTGTCTCCCGACGGCGAGCACATCGTGTTCTGCGCCCGCGACCGGGGGTGGACCCACCTCTACTCCGTCCGGCTCGCGGACGGTCATCACCGCCGCCTCGTCACCGACCCGCACTACGTCGTGTCCGCGCTCTCGGTCGCCTCCGCGGCATCGCGTGCTGCCGTCGTCGTAACGACACCGGCGTCGTTCGCCGAGGTTGCCATCGTCGATCTCGAGCGGGCCGAGCACACGACCCTCACGAACCTCATGGGCGCGAGCCTGCCGGGAGTGGAACTCCACCGTCCGGAGCCGCGGCAGTTCCAGATCAGTGACGGAACCGTCGTCCACGGCTGGATCACCGAGGCACCGGACACCAGAGGCTCAGGCCCCCTCCTGCTCGACATTCACGGCGGGCCCCACAACGCGTGGGCGGGCGTCGCGGATGACATTCACCTCTATCAGCAACTCCTCGTCTCGCGGGGATGGCGCGTTCTCACGCTGAACCCCCGGGGTTCCGACGGGTACGGCGAGGAGTTCCTCCGCGCTATCGACGGTGGATGGGGCCGCGACGATCTGCGCGACTTCCTCGAACCCATCGACCAACTCATCGCCGAGGGTATCGCCCATCCCGATCAGCTCGCCGTGACCGGCTACAGCTACGGCGGTCTGTCGACGTGCGTGCTCACCGCGCACACGAACCGGTTCGCGGCGGCAGCCGCCGGTGGACTCCTGTGCGATTTCGCAGCGGTGGGAGGCCAGCACCTCCCCGAGGGCTTCTTCGCCGCCATGACGAGCGACGCCGACCCCCTGGACGTCGTGCCGCTGACGCGGCTGTCCCCGATCTCGCGCGTCGGCCGCGTGCATACGCCCACGCTCGTCCTGCATGGTGCCGACGACGACACCTGTCCCGTTGAGCAGGCCCGGCAGTGGTTCACCGCGTTGCGCCTCCAAGGCGTGCCCAGTCGGCTCGTCGTCTATCCGGGCGGGAATCATCTGTTCATCGCCGACGGTCCGATCGACCATCGCGTCGACTATCACGCGCGCGTCGTCGCGTGGATGGAGCAGCACACCCGTTCCGCGCCCCGGCCCGCAGCGATCTCGCCGGCGCCGCGCGACCCGGGCCACTGGCGCCGCAGACTTGAGCTTCTGTGCGACCGGTACGCGGTTCCCGGGGCGCAGTTCGGAATTGTCCAACTCGACGCAAACGGCGTGCCGTTCGACCGTGTCATCGTCGGCGCAGGGACGACGGACGTGAGCACGGCCGAGCTTGTGACAGAGACGACGATCTTCCAGATCGGGTCGATCACGAAGGTATGGACGACAACCCTCGTCATGCAGCTCGTCGACGAGGGCCTCCTGGACCTCGATGCGCCCGTCCGCCGCTATCTGCCCGACTTCGCGCTCGGAGGTGACCCGTCGCCGACCGTGACGGTGAGGCAACTTCTTACCCACACGAGCGGGATCGACGGCGACGTTTTCACCGACACCGGCACGGGCGACGACTGTGTCCGTCTCTACGTGGAACAACTCGCGTCGGTCGGTCGCATTCACGAGCCGGGAGCGCGCTTCTCCTACTGCAACTCCGGTTTCGTCGTCGCGGGCCGTATCGTCGAGGCCCTTCGCAGCGTCACGTGGGACGAGGCGCTGCGCCGGTACGTGATAGAACCGCTCGGCCTCGACCATACAATCTCGCGCACGGAAGACGCCCCGCGCTTCTCGGCAGCGGTCGGTCACTCCGGGGATCCGGCCACACCCGTTACGACGTGGCCGATCACCCGCTCGATGGGGCCGGCCGGCCTCGTGGTCTCCGACCTCGACGACCTCCTTGCCTTCGCGGAGACGGCAATGCGCGGCGGCGTCGCGCCGAACGGGACGCGGATCCTCTCGGAAGCGAGCGCACGGGCGATGACTCGCGAGTCCGTGGACCTGCGCGGCACCGCGGTAGCGACGCAAGGATGGGGCCTCGGCTGGTTCCTGCAGGACTGGAACGGCCGCTCGGTCTACGGGCACGACGGTGGAACCATCGGTCAGCGCGCCTTCCTGCGGGTCTTTCCCGAGACGGGCTTCGCGCTGGCCCTGCTGACCAACGGGGGGCGGGCTGACGGTTTCGCCGCGGAACTCCTCGCCGAAGCAGCTGCGGCCATAGACGGAAGCACCCCGCCCCCACCGCTCCGACCCGACCCCGCGCGGCCCGTCGACGCCCCGTCCGGGTGCTGGGAGGCCGCCGGCCTCCGCATCGAGGTGTCAACCGAGGACGGCGAGGCCCGCATCTCCATCACCGACCTGAAGGACGTCCTTCGCTCCGGCGAGCAAGGAGAACCCGTGTCCACCAGTCTCTACGCCACCGATCTGCCCGGCGTCTACGCCCATCAGCTGCCCGATATCGCGGGGTGGGAACAGTTCCGGCCGGTACAGGCTGGCGCCTACCTCGGGTACCGGTTCCTCCCGGAGGTTACGTCGTGAACGCAGTGGTCACCCCGACTCCGGCTGCTGCCGGCATCGCCATGCGCTCGCTGCACACGCCCGAGGAGATGGTCAGGGCGTCGGCGCTGATCGCCCGTGTGTGGGAAGTGCCCCCCGAACGATCGCTCCTGAGCCCCGAGATGCTCGTCGCCCTCGCGCATTCGGGCAACTACGTCGCTGGGGCGTTCCTCGGCGAAGAGATCATCGGCGTGAACGTCGGCTTCTTCCATCCCCCGCTCAAGCGATCCCTGCACTCCCACGTCGCAGCGGTCGCCCCGGAACACGCCGGGGCGGGGGTGGGACGCGCACTCAAACACCACCAGCGGTTGTGGGCGCTCGAGCGCGATGCGACGCGAGTCACCTGGACCTTCGATCCCCTCGTCGCCCGCAACGCGTACTTCAACATACGCAAGCTCGGATGCGACGTGGAGGCGTACCTCACCGACTTCTACGGGACGATGCAGGACAGCGTCAATCAGGGCCAGCACAGTGACCGGCTCCTCGTGGTCTGGCACCTGGATCGTCTCCCGCGCGACAACGAGCGCCCCCAGGAGGACTATCCCGTCCTGCTGCGTAACGACGACGGCAGACCCGTTATGGGTGCCATGCCCGACGGTACGGAGTATTGCCTCGTTGAGATCCCCTCCGACATCGACGAGGTCCGCCGCCACCTACCCGCGCTCGCGCTCGAATGGCGGATCGAGCTGCGCGAGGTGCTGGGCGGCCTCCTCGCGGAAGGGTGGCGCGTTGTCCATTTCGATCCCGACGGCAGTTACCACCTGCGAAGGAGCGCCTGATGCACATCGATCGCATCGACCTGATCACCGTACGGATGCCGCTGTCGGCCCCCTTCACGACGTCGTTCTCGACCCAGACGGAGCGCTGTCCGCTGCTCGTGCGCGCAGTGGCGTCCGAGGGCGGTGAGACCGTCGTCGGGTGGGGCGAGTGCGTGGCCCTCGCCGAGCCGTACTACTCCCCCGAGTATCTGGAGGGTGCCCGGGACGTGCTGCAGCGCTTCCTCGTCCCCGCGTTGTTCGAATGGCAGACCTCGGGCCGGCCGGTGACGGCTCAGACGGTCTCCGCCGCCGTCGCCCACGTCGTGGGGCACCGGATGGCGAAGGCGGGGCTCGAACTGGCCGTGCTCGACGCACAGTTGCGTCTCCGGCACACTTCGTTGGCCGAGCATCTGGGCGTGACCCGGGACAGCGTTCCCGCCGGCGTCAGTGTGGGGATCGAGGATTCGGTATCCGCCCTGCTCGACCGCGTGGGAGGCTTCATCGACCAGGGGTATGCGCGCATCAAGCTGAAGATCCGCCCGGGATGGGACGTGGAGCCGGTCCGCGCGGTCCGCGAGCGCTTCGGCGACGTCCCCCTCCAGGTCGACGCGAACACCGCCTACCGCCTCTCCGATGTCCCGACGCTGCGCAACCTCGATCCGTTCGAGCTGCTGCTCATCGAGCAGCCGCTCGCCGAGGACGATCTGCGCCAGCACGCGATCCTCGCCCAGCAGATCTCGACACCCGTGTGCCTCGACGAGTCGGTGATCTCCGCGCAGACCGCCGCCGATGCGATCGCCCTCGGCGCAGCGTCGGTCATCAACATCAAACCTGGACGCGTCGGCGGTTACCTCGAAGCGGTCCGGATCCACGACCTCGCGCTCGCGAACGGCGTCGCCGTCTGGTGCGGGGGCATGCTGGAGACCGGCATCGGACGCGCAGCGAACGCCGCCCTGGCCGGCATGCCCGGGTTCACCCTGGCGGGCGACATCTCGGCGTCCGACCGCTTCTACCGTCAGGACATCACCGAACCGATCACGATGACCGACGGCGCCGTCGCCGTCCCCCGGGGGCCGGGCATCGGCGTCGAGCCGATCCCCGATGCACTCGCGGACTCCACAATCCACTCGATCGAGCTGACGGCATGAGAACCGGCCCCGTCGCGGGAAGGGAGGGATGATGCCCACGCCGGATGCCTCCGACGTCATCGTCGTCGGAGCGGGATCCGCCGGAGCCGCGCTCGCGGCCCGTCTCGTCGAGCGAGGGGCTCGCGTCCTTCTCATCGAAGCCGGCGACGACCATCGCTCCGCCGACCTCCCCGAGGTGTGGCGCTCCCCCAACCCCGTGACGGCGATCCTGCACACCGATCACGCCGCCTTCCTCTGGGAGGGGCACACTGCCACGCGAACCTCCGCGCAGGAGTCCTACTTCTACTGGCGCGGAAAGGGCATGGGCGGCAGCTCGACCATCAACGGCCAGATCGCGATCCGTCCTCCCGTCGAGGACTTCGACGAATGGGCCGCTGTCGGTTGCACGGGCTGGGGAGCCCGCGAGGTCATGCCTATTCTGATCTCGCTGGAAGCCGACGAGGACTTCGGTGATGCCGAGTACCACGGCACCTGCGGCCCCATCCCCGTCTACCGCGCCCCTCTCGAAAGTTGGGGATCGGTGGACCTTGCGCTGCGCGACGCCGCCCTCGCCGCAGGTTTCCCGTGGGCGCCGGACGTGAACGCACCAGGAGCCACCGGCGTTTCGCCCTATCCGGTCAACTCGCGCGGCTTTCGGCGCGTGACAACGAACGACGGCTACCTGGAGCCGTTGCGCGACAACTCGAGGCTGCGCATCCGCGCTCGCAGCCTCGTCGATTGCGTGCTCTTCGACGGCAGTCGCGCGGTCGGTGTGCGGCTCGCCGACGGCACGCCCCTGTACGCCGACCACATCGTGCTGGCCGCCGGTTCGACGGCGTCCCCCTCGATCCTGCTGCGGTCCGGTATCGGCCCCGCCGCCGACCTGGCGGCGCTGGGCATCCCGGTCCGCGCCGACGTCCCCGTCGGTCGGGGCCTCCAGGATCATCCGATGGCAGTCGTCAACCTCCCCTTGACGGAGGCGGCGTCGGCCGGGGCCAACGATCGGCACACCAACTGCTGCGTGCGGTATTCCAGCGGGCTGGTATCCGGCGGCAACGACATGATGATGGCGGCGCTCAACCAGAACGCCCTCGCGATGGCCTCCGCCGACATCCGGGCGGGGGCGGGAGCCGTGGGTGTGTTCGCCAACAGGGTCTATTCCCGCGGGCATCTCCGGCTGCGCAGCGCCGATCCGGTCGAGCAACCGTCGATCTCGCTCGGCATGCTGTCGGACCCGCGTGATCTGAATCGCCTCGTGGCGGGGGTGAGCATGCTCGTCGGCCTCGTCGATCACGACGCCTTCGATCAGATCTCGGACGGGGATCTGTGGCGCATCAACACGGAGTTGCGTGCGGCCCTCGACGGCCCGGAGTCGGCTCTGCGGAAGTACCTGCGCGAGACCGTCGTCGACACGCAGCATCCGACGAGCACGTGCCGGATGGGCGATCCGGCCTCGCCCGACACAGTCGTGGACCCCGAGACGAGGGTTCTCGGCGTCGAGGGCCTGCGCGTTGCCGACGCGTCCGTCTTTCCGTTCGTGCCACGGGCCAACACCCATCTGGCCACCGTCGCCGTCGGCGAGCACGTCGCCCGGCTGATGCGCTAGGGCCTTGTGAAGGAGCGACATTCAACGTGCGTGCCGGGCGTCGCGACGCTGCGGATGTCCGTCGGAAGGTCCCTGGTCCCATAACCCCGAGGAGATCCGGTGCAGTATCTGAAGAATTTCATCGACGGCGCACCTGTCGGCCCCAAGACACCCGAGTTCCGCGATGTGATCACCCCGTACACGGGAGAGGTCATCGCCAAGGTCCCGGTCGGATCAGTGGCCGACGTAGGGGCCGCTGTGCGCTCGGCGGCCAAGGCACAGCCGGGGTGGGCGTCTCTTTCTGTGGCGGATCGGCTGCGGCACCTCCGCGGCGCGGCGCACGTGCTGCGGAGCCACGTGCGCGAGCTCGCCGAGTTGGAGAGCAGGGAGATGGGAAAGCCCGTCCCACTGGCGGAGCAGATCGTGTCAGCCGCGATCAATGGACTCCTCTCCAGCACCGATCAGGCCGAGTCCTACCCTTTCATCGCCGACGTGTCAGCTCCCGGGGAGACGTCGTGCACCGTCGTCGAGCGAAAGCCGCGCGGGGTGGTCGCGCTCGTGGTGCCGTGGAACTTCACCGTGTCGTCGATCCTCGGCCCACTGGGGCCACTTCTCGCCGCAGGCAATACCGTCGTCGTGAAGCCCTCCGAGAAGGCTCCCCTCTCAGCGTCTCGGCTCGCCGAACTCCTCGGTCTCCCGCCCGGGGTGGTCTGCCTCGTCCACGGCGATGCCAGAGCGGGGGCGCCGCTCGTCGACCACGAGCTGATCGCGCTCGCGCATTTCACAGGATCTGTCGAGGCCGGCCGTTCCGTCTCGGTCGCCGCAGCCCGCCGTCTCCAGCGCTCGGTCCTGGAGCTCGGCGGCAACGACCCGGTCATCGTCGACGCCGGCGTTGATGTCGTCGCGACCGCGAAGGCGGTCGCGATGTCCTCATTCATCAACAGCGGCCAGATCTGCACTTCGAGCGAGCGGGTCTTCGTCCACCGCGAGGTCGCCGAAGACTTCGTTCGTGAACTCGTGGCGGCGGCGGAGTCCTACCCCATGGTCTCTGCTGCCGACCACGCCGGTCTGGGCCCGATGGTCGACGACGCGCAGCGCAACACCGTGCACGCACACGTCACCGACGCCGTCGCACGCGGTGCGACGGTGCGGTGTGGCGGGGAGATCCCCGACCGACCGGGCTTCTTCTACCCCGCGACCGTGCTCACCGGCGTCACGCCGGAGATGCGGATCATGCAGGAGGAGACGTTCGGCCCCGTCGCGCCAGTCATCGTTGTCGCCTCTTTCGACGAAGCTCTCGCGCTGGCGAACGGAACCAGCTTCGGTCTGGCGGCGACGGTCTACTCGCACGACGAGCGGAACCTGCGCCGATGCGCGGAACTCAACGCCGCGATCGTATGGATCAACGAGTGGCAGGGGGGTGGCGTCAACATGGTCTACGAACCGTGGGGCCTGAGTGGTGTGGGGATCACCGGTGGCGCCGCCTCGTTCGACGCGGCGACGCGTCCGGTCTCGATCGTCACCCCCTTGGCGTGAAGAGATTCCGAGCTCACGCCGACGGCGTGTGGAGCTGCGTGCGGACGAACGCGGCGAGCGAGTCGGCCGCACCGTCGTCGACGTTCGTCAGCACGACGAGGGTCGTTGCCGTAACGGGGTCGTAGGCGGCGAACGACTGGAAGCCGGGCAGTTCGCCGTTGTGGCCCCACATACCGGAGAAGGCGGCGATCCCGAGTCCGTAGCGGATGCCGTCCGCGACCGGCTCCATGTCCGTACGCTGCTGCTGTGTCCGAGTCTCCAGGAGTACGCCGCGTGCCAGCGCCTCGACGTACACCGCCAGATCGCCCGCAGTCGAGACGGCACCGCCAGCCGCCCATGCCCATGACGGGTTGATCGCGGTGGCGTCGACAAGGTCCTCCCGCCGCCGGTGGTAGCCGCGCACGCTCGGCCGCGGCAGCGCCGAGAGCCCCGAGGCTGGCGGCGGCAGTTCAGTGTTCTCCAGTCCCAGCGGATCGAACACCATGCGGCGGGCGACAAGCTCGAGACTGTCGCCGGCCGCCGCCTCGATCAGCAACCCAAGCAGGATGTACCCGCTGTTGCAGTACTCCCAGGACGTGCCCGGCTCGAAGCGCTGCTCACCCCCGAAAGCGACCTCGAGGAGCTCGCCGGGTGTCCACTGTCGTTCCGGGTGGTCGAGGAGCGCGGCGACGAAATCCTCGGAGGTGTAGTCGGAGAGCCCCGACGTCATGTTCAGCAGGCGCCGCACGGTCACGCCAGGGGGGACGGGTGCTGGAAGGTAGTCCCTGATGTCGGCGTCGAGCTGCACACGACCTTCGTCGACGAGCCTCAGCACGACAGTCCCCACCATCGTCTTCGTGATGCTTCCGATGCGCATGGGACTGTCGGCCGCCAGGGGAACGCCCGTGTGCACATCCTCGACGCCCAGCCCGCGTGTGACCGAGCCGAGAAGGGGCGTGCGGGCGTGGACGATCGCCCCGGGGATCAACAGGCGGCGCCGCTCGGCGTCCACGGAAGCGACGAACTCCTCGCCGAGTATCCGGGTTGTATCGGGAATTAGCGGTCCGGGCATCCTGTTCCATCCCTGCCTTTCGGTGGCCTCCTGCCAGGATGGCCGAGTGTCGGCCCCCGCCGCTCGTGCGAACAACCGAACTTTCCCGGCCGTCCTCGTCCGCTCGGACGGCCGGGACCGTACCGTGCTCTGCCATTACCGCGCCCCGTCACAACAACTGGGCCAACCCGATACGGGACCAACTCCCGCAGGACGCCATGGCTATTGGTGCCGTGGGGCGAGAGCCTTCGCTTTGTGCGCCGAAAGCGTCTTGTAGACGGTTCCGGCGAGGTCGGGCAGCGTGTCCTCTTCGCCGACGGCGCTGTTGACCGCGACGGCGATGATCATGCCACTCTTCGGGAAGTACATGTGCAGCACCCGGCTGCCGAAAGTGGCCCCCTCATAGAACCAGACCGTCCCGGCCACGGGATGGGCGTACTTCACGACGCCGAGCCCGAAACCGACTGGATCGTCGGCCGTGACCGTCTTGATGGGCTTACTCGTCTTCATCGAGACCAGGGACCTCAGCTCGCGCTGCTGCGCCGCAGGCAGCAGTCGACCGCCGTACAGTGCCCGGTCCCAGGTCGTCATGTCCTTCAGCGAACTCACCAGGCCACCCGCCCCCTGCGCCCAGGACAGGCCAAGCGGCGGAAGCGGCTTGTTGAAATGCTTCGGCAGGACGGAGTGGGTGGAGTACGGCGTCGCCATGTGTGAGGCCGTGTCCGGAGGGCAATCCGGGGGTAGACAGGTGTCGTTCAATCCGAGTGGCTCGATGATGCGCTCGGCGAGCTGGTCGGAGTACGTGTCGTGTGACGCTCGTTCGACGATCATCTGCGCGAGGAGGTAATTCGTATTCGAGTACTCGTACTTCGCCGACCCCAGTGGCAGGCCCTCCACATAGGACATTAGGCGCTCCAGTGTGAAGTGCGTGGACGGATCGGCGTCGAAGTCCTGGAGGAAGGCGCTCTGTTCGGTGTAACCGGGGATGCCGCTGGTCATCGACAGCAGTTGTTTGATGGTGACATCGCGCCACGCCGGATACTGGGGAAGCCACTTTCCCAGCTTGTCACGCAGGGACAGCTTTCCCTCGGCCTCCAGCTGAAGCAGCAGCACGGATGTGAACGCCTTGCTGTTGCTGCCTATCTGATACAGCACTTTGCCAGTCGCCGGTCGACCGCCGCCGTAGCGCGTCGTCCCCGCACTGACCGAGACATCAGGTCGCTGATCGGCGTAGGTCACTCGAAGGGAGACCGCCGAGAAATGGTCTTTCGTGCCCTGAGCGTCCAGGTACTTCTCAAGGTCACTCCGGAGTGACGCGGTGACGCTGCGAGAGGGGCGCTCCTCAGCATTCGCGACGCCCAGCCCGCGCCCCGACACCGTCGTCATCCCCGAAACAAGCGCCGTGGTGACCGTCGCCAGCACCACGAGGCGCTTCCCTTGCCGACCACGATTCCGACGAATCCCGTACCTCATTGTCGCCATTCCTCTCTCGGATTAAGCAGAATCGGTAATGATGATCACGCTATGCGGCGAAGGGGCGGCAGGTAATCGGGGTAACCCCCCTCTTCGTAGACGCGCTGGCCCCCTCGTGAGCTGGCTCGAAGCATTGCGAAGAGCCGATTGATCACGAGATCGCACAGACCGTAGTACCGCTG
This sequence comes from Streptomyces sp. NBC_01716, assembly GCF_036248275.1. Classification (NCBI taxonomy): domain Bacteria; kingdom Bacillati; phylum Actinomycetota; class Actinomycetes; order Kitasatosporales; family Streptomycetaceae; genus Streptomyces; species Streptomyces sp. NBC_01716. The sequence continues at coordinate 3,015,095 of NZ_CP109181.1, forward strand.
TACGAAGGGGAGCTCATGGCTTCGTTTCATCGGCCAATGCCCGTTGGGGGAATGCCGGGGTTCGATGGCTGAGCGCGGCCGACAGCACATCACGACGACCCCGGGGATCTCCGATGAACGAACCCGACACCGACAGGACGCCGCCTACGGCGTCCGACTCCGTGACGGGCATCGTCGGCCCGCCGGACGCTTTCGGGGACGTCGGTGAGGCCGCCCTTGGCCACGGCGCTGTCCACTTCACCGGCGAGAGCGGCGAGGCGGACGACGCCCCCGGTATGGACGACGAGTAAAGCCGGTGTACTCAGCGCACGATGCGTGATGCCCTCATGCGCGCTTGGCGATGCCGGAGGAAAACAGGGTGGCCCCGCCAAGACTAGAGCCTGCACCGAGATGGGCTGAAGTGACGCGTGTACCGCCCTCCTCGCATGTCGGTGCCCCGAGGGTGCTGCTGAAATGTCTGGACGACTCGGGCCTGACCCTCCTGAGCAGCCATCCGCAGTCCGCCAACGCTCCACAGGATGCACTGGTATGGATCCCGTTCGACAAGGTTGCCTCCTTCACGCAGCGGATCAACGACTTCACGCAAGACACCGATGGCGGCGACCCGAAGCAGGCTCCGCTGGTGGCCAACATTGAGCAGATCCACCGGGCGCTGCTGGAGCACCTCTGGCAGGAGAGTCAGGACCTGCCCCCCTTGCACGAGGAGCGGTGGTGGGAGCTGTGGTTCGATCCGCGGATCACGCCGATCGATCCGGTCATCACACTGCGAGCCCTGGCCGACGAGCGGCAGTGGCGCATCAGAGACCGGGCGATCCGGGTAGGCGAACGCCTATACAGTGCCGAGATGGTTTCGGAGCTGCAGCGACTTGTCGACGCGTTCGGTGCCCGCCTTGGTCGGTCGATCGCCATCGACGACACGCGACTCAAGCTGCTCGCGTACAACGCGCACACCGGCGACGTGGACGACGCCCGGATCGATTCGGTCATGCACCGTGGTGCGTCGACCGCGCTGGTCGCGCACGTCTGCGAGCAGGGCGCTGCCCAGGCTTCCGATGTCTTCACTCTGCCGCCGTGCCCCCAGATCGGCATCACGATGGAACGGATCGGCATGCCGATCCGCTATGACGATTCCCTGCTCGGCTACGTATGGCTGATCGGCTCCGATGGCCCTGTCGGCGACCGGGCCGTCGAGTTGCTGCGCGAGGCGGCTGCGCAAGCCGCTCTGGTCCTGCACCGCGGCTACCTTGGCGTCGAAGTGACTCGCAGCCATGCCAGGGAGCTGGTCCGCGACCTGATCGCCCCGGACCAGGCACTCCGGACGGAGGCGGGTGCCGCGCTCGTCGAGGAGGGACACGCCGTGGCCGGCCCGGTCACCGTCCTGGTAGCCATGGTGGCGCGCGAAGAGGGCGAGCCTCTGGCTGAAGAACGCCGTCTGGCCCTGGAGTTCGCTGTCGACCGCTGTCGACGACGGCTTCCCCCCTCGCGCGGATTGGCCCTGACGCGTCCGGATCACGCGCTTCTGCTGACGATCTGGCCTGGGGCACGTTCCCAGGTCATCGAGCGCAATGCCGCCGAGCTCGCCGAGGTGCTGCGCGAGAAGCTGGTCGCAGAACTCGGCCTGGGACGGGCCGCCCTGTGCTGGGTAGGCGTAGGCGGGCCACGCCCACGCCTCACGGAGGCTCACTCTTCCTACGAGGAAGCCCGCCGCGCTGCCGAGGTCGCCCGTATCACGGGCACCCTGGGTCAAGTGGTGGCTCATGCGCAGCTGGGCGTGTACGCGCTATTGGGCAAGCTCACCCCCGACGAGCTTGCCGAGGGCATCCACCCGGGGCTGCACTCCCTGCTTTCAAACCCCGTGCACCGTGGGCTGGTTGAAACCCTGCGGGTGTATCTCGATCACACCGGCGATGCCCAGCATGCCGCCACCGCCCTACATGTCCACCGCTCCACACTCTACAAACGGCTGCATCGCGTTGAGCAGCTCACTGGACTGCGACTGGACGTCGGCGATGACCGACTGGCCGCGCATCTCGGCCTGAAGATGGCGGAGTTGAACCCGCGCTTGCCGAGCTCGATGAAAGCGCCGGACGTGGTGTTATGAGCACGGGCAGCAGCCAGGCAACGTTGCTACGGTTGCCGCAGGACCTGCGGCGTTCGCCGTGCCGTCGCCCCCGTGACGCGCACGAGCCTGCCCAGTGCCGCAAGGAGATGGTCAAGGCGCTCGGGATCTGTGCATACTACGGCGCTGAAGACGGACGTGCCTGCGGGCCTGCGCCGGAAGCTCACCTCGTGGATGTCGGCGTTGCGGCTGTGCAATGTCGCCATGATGCGGAGCAACGTTGACCGGTTGCCCGGCACCAGGTCGGCCGAGACGATGTAGTGGTCCATGCGGGTGGGCTCCTTCAGCTGGGTGTGCTCTCCCCCGTCTGGCGGCTGATGCGCTGCCGGACGGCCGCGAGCGCGCCTGACCGGCCCCCGGCGGCCCGGACCGCGACCGCGGGACAGGTGACACACCCCCACCACACCGGTCGTTGACTCCAGCAGAGAAGAGAACTGCTGCTGACGCTTTCGGGGGCGGCAACGGCGAGCAGGATCCGCCAGCTCGTCGAAGACATCGCTGGTGACGCTGATGTGCGCTTCGCACAGTGCGTGGGGTTGCCCAGCTCCGGTTCGCCAGGTTTGCACAGGTGGTCGACCGCCGGGTACGAGGCCATCCTCTTCGACGGGGAACCCGGCTCAGCGGCCAGCGTCAGCCGAGGACTGTGCCCGTGGATGGGGCCGGCCGACGGCGGCGTGAGAACGCACCGAGGTCGATGGTTCGGCCGGTGTGTTCGCAGGTGTGCGTGAGCGCACTCCGGTCGTGGTCGTGCCCGCCTTCGACACCGTGGATCAGGGTGGTCATGAGGCGGCCCACCAGAGGGGCGTTCTTGAACTGGTTGCCGCTGGTGCCTATGGCCACGTAGAAGCCGGCGAGATCCGTTCGGTCGTATACGGGGGTCCAGTCGTCGGTCACGTCGTACACGCCTGCCACACCACGAGGCTTGTTGGGAACGCGCAGGCCGGGCAGTCGGCGAGCCGCCCGCGTCACCTGCGTCCTGAACTGCGACACGGTCGGAAGGGGACTCCCGTCGTCAGGATCGTCGAGCCATTCCAGCGGGTCGCACTCGGGTTCCGTGCCGCCGACGAGCAGGAACTCCCTGCCCTCGGGCCGTATATACGTGCCGAGGTCCATATCGGCCAGCACCGGTGCGTGCCCGTCGCCGCCGGCGTCGTGGTAGCCGGCGGGCGCCGCTATGTGGTGCACCTCCTGGCGCAGCGGCCGCAGACCGACGGTGAAGTCTCCGCCCACTTCGGCGAGCCGGTTCAGCTGTCCCGACCATGGGCCGGCCGCGTTGACGACCACCCCGGCGGACAGTTCGGTTCCGCCCTTGAGGCGGACCCCTCGCACGCGTCCCCCGCGTCGCATCACCGCGGTGACGGGGGTCTTCCACCGGAAGGCGGCTCCGTGCCGCTGGGCCGCCGTAGCAAGGTTGTGCGCGGCGAGTTGCGGGTCGTCGACAAAGCCCCCGTCGGGTGTGTGGAGAGCACCGAGCCGAGCGGACGCGTCGGCGAAGAACTCGTCGTCGTCCACGGGGCGGGGCGGGAAGTACCGGCCGGTGTCCACGGCGGGCAGCCGCCTGGACAGCTCTCGTGCACTCCATTTCTCGTACGGGACACCGACCTTGTCGAAGTGTCCCGTGAACAGGCCGCAGGGTGCGAAGTCCACGTCCAGCAGGGTGACGCCGCAGCGGTTGAACGCTGCGAGGGGTTCACTGGCGGGTGCTTGGAGATGGTCGCGCCATGCTTCCCAGCAGTGACGGGACTCCCAAGCGGCGTTGACGCCCGCGATCGTGGGATAGGTGAAGCGGACCACGGCGCTCGATGCGCTGGTGGAGCCGTTGCCCGCGCCGCCGAACTTGTCGACCACGACGACCCGCAGACCGCTCCGCACCAGTTCGAGAGCGATGGAGGATCCGATTACCCCGGCCCCGACGACGACAGCGTCTGTGCTCTCAGCCATGTTCCAACCCACCTTCTCGTTGCCGGACCAGACGGTTCCTCTGGCGGCGCGGAGGGTCGCCGCTCCGCCCGTTGTCCGCACATTACGCAGGTCAGAGTCCATGTTCCGGCGACTGTTGTCGCCACTTTCTGTCGTCGTACCCAACAGTTGTCGCGCGCGTGTGCGCCGATGCCCAGCTGTCAGAACCCACCATGAGACTGGCAGAGGCGGGAAAGGACTGGCTGGTGAGGTCGTATCCCGCGGCGACCTCGGATGGTTCGAGAGCCAAGTCGTGCGCTCCTCGGCGGTCACCGTGAGGACATCCCCGTCATAGACGGGGCCACAAAGGTGAGGTCGGCTCCGGACGCGACAGCTGAGCAGACCTCCCTTCGTGTAAACCGAACATTCCGTCAGCACGTGGAAAGGTGAAGCAACCGATGGTCGAGGCTGCTTGTCAGTGCGTCTGCGGACAGGGTCCGAGGGATCAGGTGAGTCGGCGGCAAGGGCCGGGGGCCTGCTTAACGCTCCGGACGTGATCGTGGAACGGATTGGCCCTCTCGCATGCGCAGGATCAAGGTGACCGCGTCCTCCGAGCAGGTTCCTGGAGTCAGGACTTCCTGCAGGAGGAGGCCGCGAATCGCGGCAATGGTGACGGTGGCCACATCCCGCGCTTCCTTGGTGTCGAGCCCTTCGCGTTCCGCGAGTGAGGACAGCATCACGGTCAGGTCGCCGATCGACTCCACGAACTCACGGAAGTCCTCGGGGCCGTACGCGGCCAGTCCGGCGACGTAGAAGAAGCCGCGGGCACGCGACAGCTGCTCCGGCCGGGTGTAGGTACGCCAGATCGCCTGAACGAAGTCGGCGAAGGTGCCCTGCTGGGCGGCCTCCAGAAGTGCCTCGTTGTCACGGGATCGCTGCGCGTTGAGCATGGCGGCCAGGACGCCCGAGAGTGACCCGAAGTGGTATCGCAACAGGGCGTGGCTGGTCTCGATCCGGGCGGCGATCTCACGGAGCGACATCTCCGGCGTGGGAAGGGCCTCGCCGAAGGCGTCGAGAAGCCGTGCCAGGAGTCGCTCGCGCGCGCTGCCCTTGCGTTCCGAGGTTGACAGGATCACTCCCACAGTTTATCCATTGGAAAAGAAAGTTCGGCGGTTCCGTGTTGCTTCGCACATGGTCGCAGTCAGCTCGCAACGGCGGAGGATCGACCATGGGACCTGCTCATGTAGTCGGCGCGACGGTCGTCGACGGATCGGGGCGCGATCCCGGCCAAGTCGACATCACCATCGAGAACGGCGGCATCACCCGACTCGGTGCCTCCAGCGCGCACGGCGAGCGTCTCGATGCCGAGGGATTGACGATGACGCCCGGCCTGATCGACGCCCACGTCCACCTGGGCCTGTCGAGCCCGATCCAGCCGCACTTCTCGTTTCAGATCAGCGCCGCCGAGATCGCGGCGGACATCTTCGCCACGGCCGGCGCGACGCTCGACGCCGGCTTCACCACCGTTCGCGACACCGGCGGGATCGACGGCGGTGTCGTCACCGCGATCGCGAAGGGCAAGGTCAGAGGGCCGCGCGTCCTGTCCTGCGGACCTGTTCAGTGCCAGATCGGCGGGCACGGCTACTACGGAGCCGACTGGGAACCCACCGAGCTGTGGAGCAGCCACCACATCCCGGGCCTGTGCGCCCTCTCGATGATGGCGGGCAACGCGGACGAGCTGCGGCGCAACGTCCGTGAAGCCTTCCGTCGCGGAGCGTCCTTCCTGAAGCTCTGCGTGACCGGCGGAGTGGTGGGCGCGCATGATCGGCTGACCGACACCCAGTTCACCGTCGACGAGATCGCTGTCGCGGTTCAGGAAGCTGCGGCACGGAACACCTATGTGACAGTTCACGCCCACAACAACGAGGGCATTCGCAACGCGGTCGAGGCCGGTGTGCGCTGTGTCGAGCACGGCACCAGCCTCGACGAATCCACAGCGACGCTGATGGCCGCTCGCGAGGTTGCCCTCGTACCCACGTTCGCCGTCGTCGAGCAACTGCTGCACGACACCGCCGGAGCCGGTCTCGCCGAGTCGGCCCGCGACCGGGCCAAGGGCGTACGCGAGCAGATGACGGAGGCGCTCGCTGTCGCCAAGCAAGCCGGAGTGCGGATCGGGCTGGGTTCCGATCTCATCGGTCCGGCCCAGGGCCGTCGCGGCAGAGAACTCAGCCTGCGCGCAGCCCTTGAGACGCCGATGGAAGCTCTCGTGGCGGCGACGCGGACCAACGCCGAGATCCTCGGCCTGTCCGGCCAGGTGGGTGTCATCGCTCCCGGCGCGCAGGCAGACCTCGTTCTCTGGAACGGCAACCCGCTCGAAGACCCAGACCTGTTCTCCGACCCCACCAACGCCGTCCTCGTAATCCAGGCCGGCCAGATCGTGAAGGACCTCAGATGAGCACCATGTGGCAGGGCTGCCTCCCCCACACCGACTACTTCGAGATGCGCTCCAGCGGTGGGCACGACTACGGCGTCTGGGTCACCACGCCACCGGGCTACGACCCTGCCGCTGCGCAAGCGCCTGTCGTGTACGTGCTCGACGGCAACTGGGCCGTGGGCATGACCGCCCCACTCATCGTCACCCAACTGGACCCCATGCAGCCGATTCAGCCCTACATCCAAGTCAGCGTGGGGTACGCGGGCGAGGAAGCAGAGCACTGGGAGCGGTTGCGCAACCGAGACCTCGTGCCCCCCGGCGAACCCATCGCGAAGGAGTTCGTCGACGCGGTGGAGATGGGGGTCGAAGGGGGCACGATGACTCGCGAGCAAGCCGACGCCTACCTCGCTGAATTGAGCGACAGCCGCGGGGATATGTTCCTGAACTTCCTTACCGACGACCTGCACCCGCGGATCGAACGCGACTACGGCACAGCCCCGAGCGGTCACGGCCTCTTCGGCTATTCCTACGGCGGACTCTTCAGTCTCTACGCCTGGCTCACCAATAACACCTTCTTCGAGAGCATCGGCGCAGGCAGCCCCGGCATTATCAATGCGGACAGTCAGGTCTTCGCTCGTCTTCAAGCAATGGGTGACACCCTGCCCGCTACCAAACTTCACGTGACCTTCAACGACCGCGAGATCCTCGGAGACCTGGCGGTCTACCAGAATCTCTCGAAGAACGCGGCCACGTTCCTTCACCGCCTCACCTCACGCAGCGGATCCGTCACCAGCGCACTCATGCGCGATACACACGTGACTGGGCTGCAGGCATCGTTCCTCAGCTACCTCAGGACCTGCCGTGCCCAGTAAGCCTGGACGCCGCGGCTCTGCCTGACCGCCGCGCTGGGCGGCGGCGTTCCTGGCCAGTGCCGCCGCCCCGAGTTCCTGTTCTCTGGAGGTGTGCGGGTGACCGAGCGGGACTTCGCCAGCACGACGCCCCCTGCCGTGGGTATCGCCGAAGCACTCAGGCGACGGCTGCCCGCTGGCCGGGTGGTGACTGATCCGGACATCGTCGCCGGTCTCTCCCACGACCAGGCGGTGTGGGCGCCTGTCGGCCGAGCGGTGGCCGTCGTGCGCGCCAAGAGCACCGACGAGGTCCGGACCGTGGTTCGTGCGTGCCTGGAGCAAGGAGTCCCGTTGGTTGCACGCGGCGCCGGTACTGGATTGTCGGGGGGCGCCAATGCCGTCGAAGGCGGCGTGATCCTCGCGCTGGACGGCATGGATCGGGTGCTGGAGGTCGACGAGCTGGAGCGCCTCGCCGTCGTGCAGCCCGGTGTGGTCAACGACGACCTGCGCGCCCATGTAGCGGCGCTCGGCCTGTGGTACCCGCCAGACCCCGCCAGTTCGCCCTGGTCGACCATTGGGGGAAATGTCGCGACGAACGCCGGCGGAGTGTGCTGCGTCAAGTACGGCGTCACTCGCGACTATGTCATCGGTTTGGAGGTCGTGACCGGCACGGGCGAGGTGGTCCGGCTCGGGCGCCGTACGTCGAAGGGGGTCGCCGGCTACGACCTTGTGGGCCTCATGGTCGGTGCCGAAGGCACTCTTGGCGTCGTCACCGAGATCACGGTCCGGCTGCGACGCCTGCCTCCGGCCGGCGTGACCGCCGTCGGCTACTTCGACAGCGTCGGGCAGGCCGGTGACGCGGTGCGTGCGACGGCTGCCGCCGGGCTGCGGCCGGCCGCGCTGGAACTCGTCGACCGGCACTGCCTGCGCGCGGTCGATGCCTGGAAGAACATGGGGCTCTCCGCCGAGGCGGCCGTGGTCCTCCTGGCCCGCTTCGACGACGATGGCCCCGCCGCCGAGGAGGGCGCCCGTCGGATGGTCGACTGCTTCCGCGGGGCCGGCTCTACCTGGGCGGACCGGTCGGAGACAGAGGAAGAGGCCGAGATGCTCTTCGCGGCCCGCCGGCTGGCCTTCCCCGCGCTCGAGCGGCTGGGGCCGGTACTCACGGAGGACGTCTGTGTGCCCATCGGGGCGGTGGCGGAGATGCTTGCCCGCATCGACCGGACCGCGGAGAGGCACCGGATCACCATCGCTAACATCGCGCACGTCGGCGACGGCAACTTGCATCCGCTGCTGGTGACGGAACACGGTGACGCGGCGGCTCAGGTCCGGGCCCGCGCGGCGTTCGACGACATCATCGCGGACGCCCTTGAACTGGGTGGGACGCTGACTGGTGAGCACGGTGTGGGACTGCTCAAGCGCCCCGGCCTCACCCGTGAACTCGGCCCGGCCGTCCTGGAGATGCATCGCGCGGTGAAGCGTGCTCTCGACCCGGCCGGGATTCTCAACCCTGGCAAAGTTTTCGGACCGGCATGACCCCTTGGCCAAGTAGGGGGCATCTCATTTGGCGAGTCTGCGGTAGCAGATGAGGGTGCAGGCGATGCTGGCCCGGAGAGCCATTGCCGCAGGTGACGGTAGTCGTAGCCCTTGTCGGCGTGGAGCTTGCCTGGCTTGCGGCGGCGAGGTCCTCGGCGGGATCGAATCGGAGGTATGCCCTTCACCAGCGGGATCAGGGCCTGGCTGTCGTGAACGTTAGCGCCGGATATCCCGACGGAGATGGGCAGACCGGTCCGCTCGGTGATCAGATGGATCTTCGACCCGTACTTGCCCCGGTCGACAGGATTCGGGCCTGTCAGGTCCCCCTTTTCAGGGCCCGCATGTTCACCGAACTGAAGGAGCTGAGGCGCCGCACCGGACCGAACTGGGTGGTCGATCTACCTGATGAGGCCGTCCTCCGTGACCGCCTCATTTTCGAGGCTGCCACGGAAGACGGCAGTGATCGTGGGGGCCACCAGTCGCATTTCATACGGAGATCTCATTTCCCCAGATCAGCGACGTGGTGGAATTCATACATTGAACCTGAACTCCACCACGTCGCCGTCCTGCATCACGTAGTCCTTGCCCTCCATGCGGGCCTTGCCCTTGGCGCGGGATTCCGTGACCGAGCCCGCTTCCACCAGGTCGGCGAAGGAGATGATCTCCGCCTTGATGAAGCCCTTCTGGAAGTCCGTGTGGATCACGCCCGCCGCCTCGGGGGCCGTCGCGCCCTGTTTGATCGTCCAGGCGCGGGTTTCCTTCGGGCCTGCCGTCAGGTACGTCTGGAGGCCCAGGGTCGCGAAGCCGACGCGGCCCAGGGTGGCGAGGCCCGGTTCGTCCTGGCCCATGGACTGGAGCAGTTCGAGGGCCTCGTCGTCGTCCAGTTCGATCAGTTCGGACTCGATCTTGGCGTTCAGGAAGATCGCCTCGGCCGGGGCGACGAGGGCGCGCTGTTCGTTCTTGAAGTCCTCGTCGACCAGTTCGTCCTCGTCGACGTTGAAGACGTAGAGGAAGGGCTTGGTGGTGAGCAGGTGCAGCTCATGGAGGAGCCGGCCCTTCTCCGTGCCCGCCGAGATGCCCGCGGCGAAGAGCGTCGTGCCGGCTTCGAGGATCTTCTGGGCCTCCTCGACCGCCGCCAGGACGGCGACCTTCTCCTTCTGGAGGCGGGACTCCTTCGTCAGCCTCGGGACGGCCTTCTCGACCGACTGGAGGTCGGCGAGGATCAGTTCGGTGTTGATCGTCTCGATGTCGTCCTTCGGCGAGACCTTGCCGTCGACGTGTACGACGTTCTCGTCCTTGAAGGCCCTGATGACCTGACAGATCGCGTCGGACTCACGGATGTTCGCCAGGAACTTGTTGCCCAGGCCCTCGCCCTCCGACGCGCCGCGCACGATGCCCGCGATGTCGACGAAGTCGACGGTGGCGGGGAGGATCTTCTGCGAGCCGAAGATCCCGGCGAGGACGGCCAGGCGCGGGTCGGGGACGCCGACCACGCCCACGTTGGGCTCGATCGTGGCGAACGGGTAGTTGGCCGCCAGCACGTCGTTCTTGGTCAGGGCGTTGAACAGGGTCGACTTGCCGACATTCGGCAGACCGACGATTCCGATCGTGAGCGACACGTTGGCGACTTCCTGAAGTGAGGACCTGGAGTGAGGACCGGCTGGGCCTGTACGGCGGGGGTGGCCGCCCGGACGGGGGCCGATCCCCCAGTTTACGGGCGCCCCGCCCCCGCGGCGGACGGCAGTCGGTACGGCAGATGGCGGCATCCGGCGGCGCGACACGCCCAGCCTCCGTCGAACGCAACGCCAAGGTCGTCCAAAGGGCGTGTCCATCGCCTGAATCCGACACCCATGCGACCTAGGTTGATCCGGTGGAGCAGCACAGGACACGTCCCCCCCAGCGCCGGCCGCGGCCTGCGCAGAGCCCTCTCCGTCCGCGAGGCGCCGGCGGTGAGGCCGCCGCCGTGTACCGGGTTCCCGCGCCGACCACGCGCCGGGTGCCGCCTGTCGTGCTCACCCTGCGCAGACTGCCGAATCCCCGGCTGACCGGGCTGGGCGCCGGGCTCTTCGCCGCCGCCACGATGTTCGTGATCGGGTGCCTGGACGAGCTGCTGTTCGACGGGGAGCCGCTGGTCTACGGGGTGCTTTTCCTGCCTGTCAGTGCCTTGGCCGCGCTCTGGGTACGGACCGCCGATCTGGTGACCGCCCCGATCACCGTGCCGATCGCCTTCGCCTTCGGCACCCTCCCGATCTCCGGCGGGACCGGCGGTTTCGGCGGGCAGACGATGGCCGTCGTCACCGCGCTCGCCGTACAGGCGGGCTGGCTGTACGGCGGCACGCTCGTCGCCGGGCTCATCGCCTCCGTACGGAAGGTGCGTCAGATGGGCCGTCGGCAGCGCGCACGCGACCTGGCCGCGCGCGGCGGCGGCCAGGGAACGGGGACGGCGACCGGGACCGGGACGGGGACAAGCGCCAAGGCGGGCGCCGTCGCCCGCCGCGGCTGATTCCCCTTCTCAGTGCTCCGCGGCCGTCATCGCCGCACCCACGATGCCCGCGTTGTTCTGAAGCTCCGCCGGAACAATCTCCGCCTTGATGCCCTCGATGAGCGGAATGAACCGGTCCGCCTTGCGGCTGACCCCGCCGCCGATGATGAACAGTTCCGGCGAGAACAGCATCTCCAGGTGCGCCAGATACTTCTGCACCCGGTGCGCCCAGTGGTGCCAGCTGAGGTCGTGGTCGTCCTTGGCCTTGGTCGACGCGTGCTTCTCCGCGTCGTGGCCGTTCAGCTCCAGATGACCCAGCTCGGTGTTCGGCACGAGCCTGCCGTCGATGAAGAGGGCGCTGCCGATCCCCGTACCGAAGGTCAGCAGGAAGACGGTGCCCTGGCGGCCCTTCCCCGCGCCGAAGGTCATCTCGGCCACCCCCGCCGCGTCCCCGTCGTTGAGGATCGTGACGGGCAGGCCCAGCCGCTCGCCGAGCAGGCTGCCGGCGTCCGTGTCGATCCAGCGCTTGTCGACATTGGCCGCCGTACGGATCACCGACCCCGTGACCACTCCCGGGAAGGTGACGCCCACCGGGCCGGACCAGTTGAAGTGCTCGACCACCTCGACGACGCGGTCGGCCACCTCGTCGGGGGTGGCCGGCTGCGGGGTGAGCACTTTGTGACGCGGCTCGGCCAACTCGCCGCGTTCCAGGTCCACGGGCGCGCCCTTGATGCCAGAGCCGCCGATGTCCACTCCGAAGACGTTCATGGACGCAACGTTACGGGGAGATGACCAAGCCCCTCTACTTCTCGGCCAGGTGTGCGGCCTCCGCCCGCAGGTCACGGCGGAGTTCCTTCGGGAGCGAGAAGACGATCGACTCCTCGGCCGCCTTGACGATCTCGACGTCCTCGAAGCCGTACGTGGTGAGCCACTCCAGGACACCCTCGACCAGGATCTCGGGGACGGACGCGCCCGAGGTGACCCCGACCGTGCTGACGCCTTCCAGCCACGCCTCGTCGATCTCGTCGGCCGAGTCCACGAGATGGGCGTCGCGGGAGCCCGCGCCGATGGCGACCTCCACGAGCCGTACGGAGTTGGAGGAGTTCTTCGAGCCGACGACGATGACAAGGTCCGCGTCGGCGCCCATCTGCTTGACGGCGATCTGCCGGTTCTGCGTCGCGTAGCAGATGTCGTCGCTCGGCGGTGCGATGAGCAGCGGGAACTTCTCCTTGAGTTTGTCGACCGTCTCCATCGTCTCGTCCACGGAGAGCGTCGTCTGCGAGAGCCAGACGACCTTGGACTCGTCGCGCACCTCGACGTTGGCGACGTCGCCGGGTCCGTCGACCAGCGTGATGTGGTCGGGAGCCTCGCCGGAGGTGCCGATGACCTCTTCATGGCCGTCGTGGCCGATCAGCAGGATGTCGTAGTCCTCGTTGGCGAAGCGGACGGCTTCCTTGTGGACCTTGGTGACGAGGGGGCAGGTCGCGTCGATGGTCGCGAGCTTGCGCTCGGCCGCCTCGTCGTGGACGACGGGGGCCACGCCGTGCGCGGAGAACATGACGATCGATCCCTCGGGGACCTCCGCCGTCTCCTCGACGAAAATCGCGCCCTTCCGCTCAAGGGTCTGCACGACATACTTGTTGTGGACGATTTCGTGGCGGACATAGATCGGCGCCCCGTACTGCTCCAGAGCTTTCTCCACGGCGATCACGGCGCGGTCGACGCCCGCGCAGTAACCACGGGGCGCGGCGAGCAGGACGCGTTTGCCGGCGCGGCGCGCGGCGTCTCCACTGGGGGCGGCGGCGGGCGACGGGCTGGGCGTAGCAGTCATGTCCACCATCGTAAGGCCGTCCAGAAGAGGCGGAAGATCACCTGTCGGGCCGACACTGAGGCCCTGAGTGATCGACGGAGGGACGCGCGATGGCCGGCAGCGGTGCGGACGGTTCGGGCGGTGCGGGGGATGCGGGGGATGCGGACGCTTCGGGTGGTTCGGACCCGCGTACGGGCGGCGACGGTGCCGGCGGCTTCGACCTGGATCCGGGACCGGACCTGAGTTCGGACGTACCTGCGGGCGTACCCGGGGGCGGGCACACGGGCGGGCACGGCGAGGCGGGGGAAGTACCGGGCGAGGACGGCGGGCTGCGGCGGACTCTTGGATTCCGCGATCTCGTCGTCTACGGGCTTCTGTTCATCGCGCCCATGGCGCCCGTCGGCGTCTACGGCACGCTCGACGCCAAGTCGCACGGCGCCGTCGCGCTGGTCTACGTCTGCGCCACCGTCGCGATGGCCTTCACCGCCTTCAGTTACGCGCAGATGATCCGGGTCGCGCCGCAGGCCGGCTCGGTCTTCGCGTACGCGCGCAAAGGGCTCGGCGAGGGGCCCGGGTTCATCGCCGGGTGGATGGCGATGCTCGACTATCTGCTGATCCCGGCCGTGGCGTATCTCTTCGCGGGCATCGCGATGGAGGCGCTGGTGCCCTCCGTCGACCGGTGGATCTGGACCGGGATCGCTGTCGTGATCACCACGCTGCTCAATCTCTGGGGTGTACGGGCCGCCGCGCGTGTCGGCTTCTTCGTACTCGCCATGGAGATCGTGGTGCTGATGGTGTTCGTGGTGTCGGCGATCGTGGTGCTCGTACGGGACGGGGCGACGCGCGGCTGGCTGTCCCCCTTCACCGGCGATATGGACTTCTCCATGACGGCGGTCCTCGGCGCGGTGTCGGTCGCCGTGCTGTCGTATCTGGGCTTCGACGCGATCGCCTCCTTCGCCGAGGAGGTGACGGGCGGTTCGCGGAAGGTGGCGCGGGCGGTGCTGTTCTGTCTGGTGCTCGCCGGTGTGCTGTTCATCGCGCAGACGTATCTCGTGGCCCTGCTCGAACCGCTCAGTTCGGCGCAGCTGGCCGCCGACCCGGTCAAGCAGGGGTCGGCCTTCTACGACGCCGTGGACGCCTCCGTAGGAACGTGGCTGCACGACCTGGTCGCGGTGAGCAAGGCGATCGGCGCCGCGTTCGCCGCGCTGGCGGGGCAGGCAGCCGCCGGACGGCTGCTCTTCGCGATGGGCCGCGAACGGCGGCTGCCGCGGCTGTTGTCCCGTACGGACGCGGGGACGCCCCGGGTGGCGCTGCTGCTCGCGGCGGTGGTGACCCTCGTAGCCGCCGTGTGGGCGGCCAGGACCGGCGACGGGCTGGATCATCTCGTGTCGGTGGTCGACATCGGGGCGCTGACGGCGTTCATCCTGCTGCACGCGTCGGTGGTCGGGTGGTTCGCGGTACGGCGCATGGAGGGCCGGCCGCGGATCATGGCGCATGTGGTGCTGCCGGTGGTCGGCGCGGCCGTGCTGGTCGCGGTGATCGTGGAGGCGGCGGGGACGGCGCAGGTGGTGGGCGCGATCTGGCTGGCGATCGGACTGGTGGTGCTCGCGGTCCAGTGGCGTCGCGGCCGGGTCGCGCCGAAGGATCCGTCGATTCCATAGGGTCCGTCGAGTCCCGCCACCCGTCGCGTACGTCGCGTGCGCCGCGCCCGTCCCCCACGTCCCGTAGGGACGGGACGAGCCCGCCCCGGCGTGGGCCGCGTTGTCAGAGGCGGCCGATACGCTCGTCGGTATGGCTCTCAACACGTCCGCGGACACCCCGCTGCCCGTCGGGGAGGTGTCGCGCCTCATCGGCGGCTGGATCGACCGCCTCGGCGCCATCTGGGTCGAGGGGCAGATCACCCAGCTGTCGCGCAGGCCCGGCGCCGGGGTCGTGTTCCTGACGCTGCGCGACCCGTCGTACGACATCTCGGTGAGCGTCACCTGTTACCGGCAGGTCTTCGACGCGATCGCCGACGTCGTGTCCGAGGGCGCGCGGGTCGTGGTGCGCGCGAAGCCGGAGTGGTACGCGCCGAGGGGGCAGCTGTCGCTGCGGGCCACGGAGATCAAGCCGGTCGGCATCGGCGAACTGCTCGTCAGGCTGGAGCAGTTGAAGAAGTCCCTGGGCGCCGAGGGGCTGTTCGCCGCCGATCGCAAACGCCCGCTGCCGTTTCTGCCGCAGCTGATCGGCCTCGTCTGCGGGCGGGCGTCGGCGGCCGAGCGGGACGTCCTGGAGAACGCGCGGCGGCGCTGGCCCGCCGTCCGCTTCGAGGTGCGCAACACGGCCGTGCAGGGCGTCAACGCGGTGAGTCAGGTCGTCCAGGCGGTCAAGGAGCTGGACGATCTGCCCGAGGTCGACGTGATCGTCGTGGCGCGGGGCGGCGGCAGCGTGGAGGATCTGCTGCCGTTCTCGGACGAGCAGTTGGTACGAGCGGTGGCCGACTGCCGTACGCCCGTCGTATCGGCGATCGGGCATGAGCCCGACTCACCGTTGCTGGACCTGGTCGCCGACGTACGGGCGTCGACGCCCACGGACGCGGCGAAGAAGGTCGTGCCGGACGTCGGCGAGGAGCTGGACCGCGTACAGGCGCTGCGCGACCGCGCCCTGCGGACGGTGCGGGGGCTGCTCGACCGGGAGGAGCGCGGGCTCGCCCACGCCCTGGCCCGGCCGGTGATGGAGCGCCCGCACCGGATGGTGGAGGAGCGCGGGAGCGAGATCGACGCGCTGGCCGACCGCAGCCGGCGGGTGCTGCGGCATCTGCTGGACCGCGCGGACTCGGAGCTGTCGCACACCCGGGCGCGCGTGGTCTCGCTGTCGCCGGCCGCGACGCTGGAGCGGGGATACGCGGTGCTCCAGCGGCCGGACGGGGCGGTCGTCCGCTCCCACTCGGAGGTCACGGCGGACCAGGAGCTGCGGGCGCGGGTGGCGGAGGGCGAGTTCACGGTGCGGGTCACCGAATGAGCCGCGGGCACGCGGCGGGGGCGGGGGCGGCCGGTCCTCGTGCACGCCCGCTTCTTCACGTATGTCGTTGTCGTAGACCGCACATAGGGTGGATCACATGGCCAAGAAGGACAGCGGGACAGCAGCGGCCGCCGGCGCGGACGCGCTCGGCTACGAGCAGGCGCGGGACGAGCTGATCGACGTCGTACGGCGCCTGGAGACCGGCGGCACGACCCTGGAGGAGTCGCTGGCCCTCTGGGAGCGGGGCGAGGAGCTGGCCAAGGTCTGCCGCCGCTGGCTGGACGGCGCCCGCGCCCGCCTGGACGCCTCGCTGTCGGACCCGGAGCCCGCACCGGCGCCCGGCCCCGAGGCCTGAGGCTTCGGGCCTCGGGGCCACTCGGGCAGTGGTCACCGGCCGCCGTCGCAAGACCCCATTGTCAACATCATGTGAAGCGGGCCACGACAGCCCGATTTTTGTTGAAGATTCATATACCAGGGCGTACGTTGGCAGAGTCGCTCGATCGATCATTTGATCGCTCTGCCCGTTCGGAAGGTACGCCCCGATGTCCCTCGTTCTCGACCCCGCCACCCAGGACCTCCTCTTCCGCGAGGCCCGTACGGCCAACACTTTCACCGACGAGCCGGTGACCGAAGAGCAGATCCAGGCGATCTACGACCTCGTGAAGTTCGGCCCCACCGCCTTCAACCAGACGCCGCTGCGCGTCGTCCTGGTCCGCTCCCCGGAGGCCCGCGAGCGCCTCGTCCAGCACATGGGCGACGGCAACAAGGCCAAGACGTCCACCGCGCCGCTGGTCGCGATCTTCGCCGCCGACAACGAGTTCCACGAGGAGCTTCCCGAGCTCTTCCCGGCCTTCCCCGCGGCCAAGGACGCTTTCTTCTCCGAGCGTCTGGTGCGCGAGCAGAACGCCGGCATGAACGCGGCTCTCCAGGCCGCCTACTTCATCGTCGGCATCCGCGCCGCCGGTCTGGCCGCCGGCCCGATGACGGGCTTCGACCACGCCGGCGTCCAGAAGGAGTTCCTGGACGGCGACCACACGCCGCTGATGATCGTGAACATCGGCAAGCCCGGCGACGACGCCTGGTTCGCGCGTTCCCCGCGCCTGTCCTACGACGAGGTCGTCACGACCGTCTGAGCGGCGCGTCCCGTCGGTCGGGAAGGACCGCTTCCCCCCTGCGCCACGACGAGGCCGCCGCCCCTCTCCGGGACGGCGGCCCTGTCCTCGCTCTCGAACCGCTCAGGCCTCGCCGGAGCCGGCAGCCCCCGCGGACTCGCCGCCCGGCTCCAGCGCCTCCGCCATCTCGACCAGCCGCTCGTACGGCGCCGTGCCCGTCACCACCGTCGTCGCCCCGTCCCCGGTGCGCACCAGGGCGTCGTACTTGGGGCCTTCCCACCGCTGCCACGTCTCGCCGGCCACCCGCGCGGTCTTCCCGGTGTCCTCGGCGTCGTGCGTGACCTCGGCGATGTACGTGCCCGCCGGATCCGTCGACTGCTCCACAGCCACGTACTCACGGTCGGGATCCTGGAAACCGAGGTGCCAGGAGTTGCCTTCCTGTCGCGCGTACGACACGGACGTCGGCTTCCATGTCGTGGGAAGACCCTCGGGGGCCAGCACCGGATAGGGTGCCGCGCGCTGCGCCGTCGTCAACTCGACCCGGTAGTCGACCGCCTTGAGGGGATCCGCGTCCTCGTCGTGCGGGTTGGCGAGGTAAATCACCCCGGCGACGGCGACGATGACGCCCATCGACAGGAACATGTCCCGTACCGACTGTTTGACTCGCATACCTGCCACCTCCCCATAGTCGCATCAAGGGTTCACGCTCATACGTGGGCCCCTCTGCTCATTTTGTCGGCGTACAGATAGAGTCACAGCACCCTCATTCCGGCCGTCGCCGTACAGAAAGGTGCGTTCCGATGACCGAGCATCAACTCCCGCCTCCGCTGGAGGTCTCTCCGGAGGCCCCCGACCGCAACCTCGCCCTCGAACTCGTCCGGGTCACCGAGGCCGCCGCCATGGCGGCCGGCCGCTGGGTGGGCCGAGGCGACAAGATCGGCGCGGACGGTGCGGCCGTGAACGCCATGCGCACCCTCGTCTCGACCGTCTCGATGAACGGCGTCGTCGTCATCGGCGAGGGCGAGAAGGACGAAGCCCCGATGCTGTTCAACGGCGAGCGGGTCGGCGACGGCACCGGTGCCGAGGTCGACATCGCCGTGGACCCGATCGACGGCACCACGCTCAACGCCAAGGGCATGAACAACGCCATCGCCGTCCTCGCGGCGGCCGACCGGGGCACGATGTTCGACCCGTCGGCCGTCTTCTACATGGACAAGCTGGTGACGGGACCCGAAGCCGCCGACTTCGTGGACATCACGGCGCCCGTCTCGGTCAACATCCGCCGCGTCGCCAAGGCCAAGAACTCGTCTCCCGAGGACGTCACGGTGGTCATCCTCGACCGCCCCCGCCACGACGGGATCGTCAAGGAGATCCGCGAGACGGGAGCGCGGATCAAGTTCATCTCGGACGGCGACGTGGCCGGCTCGATCATGGCCGTACGCGACGGCACGGGCGTCGACCTGCTGATGGGCATCGGCGGCACCCCCGAGGGCATCATCTCGGCGTGCGCGATCAAGTGCCTGGGCGGCACGATCCAGGGCAAGCTCTGGCCGAAGGACGCCGCCGAACGGCAGCGGGCGCTGGACGCCGGGCACGACCTGGACCGGGTGCTGTCGACCAACGACCTGGTCAGCGGCGACAACGTGTTCTTCGTCGCGACGGGCATCACGGACGGCGAGCTGCTGCGCGGGGTGCGGTACCGCTCGGAGACCGCGACCACGCAGTCCATGGTCACGCGCTCCAAGTCCGGCACGATCCGGCAGATCGACTCGACGCACCGGCTGTCGAAGCTGCGCGCCTACAGCACGATCGACTTCGACCGCGCGAAGTAGGCCCGGCCGCCGAGAAGCACCTGAAGCCGGTACGCGTGAAACCGGGGCGCCCCTGCCTGTGCGGCAGGGGCGCCCCGGTCACAGCCGATCGGGACAACTCATCGGGCGGGACGGGCGGTCAGCCCGCCGCGGCGATCCGGCCCGTGGCCGCCGCCGCGTTCCGCAGCTCCACCTCACGGCGCCGGCGGCGCGCCAGGACCACCCGGCGCTCGGCGGCCGTCAGGCCGCCCCACACCCCGTACGGCTCGGGCTGGAGCAGTGCGTGCTCCCGGCAGTCGACCATCACCGGGCAGCGGGCGCAGACCCGCTTCGCGGCCTCCTCACGCGCCAGCCTGGCGGCCGTCGGCTCCTTGGAGGGGGCGAAGAACAACCCGGCTTCGTCCCGGCGGCACACCGCCTCTGTGTGCCAGGGTCCGGCCTGATCCTCCCGAGCGGGACTCCGCTGAGGGGGTACGGCGGCGACCTGCAGGGGCTGATGCGGCATTGACAGCACGGTCCACTCCTGACGACGGCTTCGCGAGCGAGAGACGATGCAGCAGTCCCTACCCGCTGTACGCGCGCCTAAGCACTGAGTGGCACTGAGATGCGATGTGCGGAATCGTGTGCGGAATGCCGAGCAACCGTGCCCGGCCTGGCCGAAAGCCGCCCCGGCCGGACCTCAACCGGAACCGGAATCGGAACCGGCCGACGGCCGGGCGCACCCGCGCCCCCGTGTGCGTGGATCAGTGGCCCAGGTGCTTGCGCAGCCGCCTGTTGAGGTCCGCGATGAACTTCCCGCGCTTCGGCCTGGCTTCGATGCTGCCGAAGACCGAGTAGCCGTTGACGACCACGACCGGGGCGTCCGGCTGGGTGCCCTCCAGCGTGCGGACCTCGAAGTTGCCGAAGACGCCGGTGCCACCACCGCGCAGGGAGATGTTCTCCGGGACCCGCACCTCGATGGAGCCGAAGATGGCGGTCGCGTTGATCACGGTCGTGCGCTGGCCGAAGATCGCCTCGGTCAGATCGATCTCGATGTTGCCGAAGAGGGCGAAGGCGTTCGTACGACGGCCCACCCGCCAACGTCCCTTGCGGGTCGAGCTGCTGAAGACCGCGACCATGTTGTCGGCGGGCTCGGTCTCGTCGTCGGGGCCGTACGTGTGGGGTGACGCGGCCGGCCCCGCGGTGGTGGAGGTCGCCGGCAAGTCCCTGACCAGCGGCTCCAGTTCGCCCATGGTCTTGGCGCGGTAGACGGCGTCGATCCGCTCGGAGTGCTCCTCGGCATCCAGGCGACCGAGCGCGAGGGCTTCCCTGAGGATGTCGGCGATCCGGTCTCGGTCGGCGTCGGAGGCCCGGATCGCGGAGTCGGGCTCCGCCGGTGCGACCGGCTTCTGGGAGTGCTTTTCGAGGTCCACCGCACCAGAGTAGCGAAACGCGATAGATCGCGACTAGGTGCTGTCCGGTGGGTCTTGGCGGGGCCCAACGGCGACGCGCCCCCCTCCTACTGAGTCTCACCTCACCCCGTCCGGCCGCGCGTCACGTCTTACGCTGAGAGGCGCGCTGCCCGACGAAGGTCAGCCGCCGTCTGCCGAGTGAGGAATGGCCGAAATGCCAGAGTTTGCGTACTCCGATCTGCTCCCTCTTGGAGAGGACACCACGCCGTACCGCCTGGTGACCGCCGACGGTGTCTCCGCCTTCGAGGCCGACGGCCGTACGTTCCTCAAGGTCGCCCCCGAGGCGCTGCGCACGCTGGCCGCCGAGGCGATGCACGACATCTCGCACTATCTGCGCCCGGCCCACCTCGCCCAGCTCCGCAGGATCGTCGACGACCCGGACGCCTCGTCCAACGACAAGTTCGTGGCGCTCGACCTCCTGAAGAACGCGAACATCGCCGCCGCCGGCGTGCTCCCCATGTGCCAGGACACCGGCACCGCCATCGTGATGGGCAAGCGCGGACAGAACGTCCTTACGGAGGGCGGCGACGAGGCCGCCCTCTCGCACGGCATCTACGACGCGTACACCAAGCTCAACCTGCGCTACTCGCAGATGGCCCCGCTGACCATGTGGGAGGAGAAGAACACCGGCTCGAACCTGCCCGCGCAGATCGAGCTGTACGCGACCGACGGCGGCGCCTACAAGTTCCTCTTCATGGCCAAGGGCGGCGGCTCGGCCAACAAGTCGTTCCTCTACCAGGAGACGAAGGCCGTCCTGAACGAGACCTCCATGATGAAGTTCCTGGAGGAGAAGATCCGTTCACTCGGTACGGCGGCCTGTCCGCCGTACCACCTGGCGATCGTCGTCGGCGGCACGTCCGCCGAGTTCGCGCTCAAGACCGCGAAGTACGCCTCCGCGCACTACCTGGACGAGCTGCCCGCCGAGGGCTCCCCCGCCGGCCACGGTTTCCGTGACAAGGAGCTGGAGGAGAAGGTCTTCGAGCTGACGCAGAAGATCGGCATCGGCGCGCAGTTCGGCGGCAAGTACTTCTGCCACGACGTGCGGGTCGTACGGCTCCCCCGGCACGGCGCCTCGCTGCCCGTGGCGATCGCCGTGTCCTGCTCGGCGGACCGTCAGGCCGTCGCGAAGATCACCGCCGAGGGTGTCTTCCTGGAGCAGCTGGAGACCGACCCGGCGCGCTTCCTGCCCGACACCACCGACGAGCATCTGGACCGGAGCGGCGAGAGCGACGTCGTACGGATCGACCTCGGCCGGCCGATGGACGACATCCTGGCCGAGCTGACCAGGCACCCCGTCAAGACCCGGCTCTCGCTGACCGGAACGCTGGTCGTGGCGCGCGACATCGCGCACGCCAAGATCAAGGAGCGGCTGGACGCGGGCGAGGAGATGCCGCAGTACCTGAAGGACCACCCGGTGTACTACGCGGGGCCCGCCAAGACGCCCGAGGGGTACGCCTCCGGGTCGTTCGGCCCGACGACGGCGGGGCGGATGGACAGCTACGTCGAGCAGTTCCAGGCGGCGGGCGGCTCGAAGGTCATGCTCGCCAAGGGCAACCGTTCGAAGCAGGTGACCGACGCCTGCGGCGCGCACGGCGGTTTCTACCTCGGTTCGATCGGCGGCCCGGCGGCGCGGCTCGCGCAGGACTGCATCCGGAAGGTCGAGGTCCTGGAGTACGAGGAGCTGGGCATGGAGGCGGTGTGGAAGATCGAGGTGGAGGACTTCCCCGCGTTCGTCGTCGTGGACGACAAGGGCAACGACTTCTTCACCGAGCCCGCCCCGGCGCCGACGTTCACCAGCATCCCGGTGCGGGGACCCGGCCTCGCGTAAGCCCTGGGTGCGGTCCCGGACCCGGCCGGGTCCGGGACCGCGCCCGCGCCCGCGATCAGACGAAGCGCTGGTTCGCCGACCCGTCGCAGTTCTGGAGCCGGAGCGGGTCCCGCTCCGACGCCAGGGTCAGACAGAGCGTGCCCGCCGACGCCGGGCGGATGGTGCCCGCCTCGATGGCGAACTTCTGGTTCGCGCCGCCGTGGCAGTCCCAGAGGGTGACCGAGGCGCCCGCGCGGTACGAACCCGACGGGACGTCGAGGCAGCGGTCGTGGCTCAGCTCGCTGTGCAGCGACCGGGCGCCGGCGCCTGTCCCGGTGTCGTACCACCAGCCCTGGTTACGGCCCTCGTTGCAGCCGTAGCCGGTGATCTTGGAGCCGTTGCGTGTCTTGGACGCGCTGACGTCGACGCAGGTGCCCGTTCCCTCGTTCTTCAATGGCTGAAAAACGTCGTCCCAGCCGCCCGGCTGGAGCACCGGCCGCCCCGTGCTCGCCGGGTCGGCGCAACTCGCCTCGCTCAGGCCCGAGTTGTAGAGCTGGGTCAGGCACGACGCGAACGCCACGTGCCCGGCGGCGTTCGGATGGAAGGACTGGCGGACCGAATTCTCGTTCGGCGGGAAGGGGTTGCCGATGTCGATGAACAGACCCCGGGCCCAGTCGTCGTCCGTGCACACCTCATGGCCGTGGAAGAGCCGGGAGTTGTCCAGATACACCGCGCCCGAGTTCTTCGCGGCCTTCCGCATGCCGGTCTGGAAGGCGGGGACCGCGCCGTCACGGGCCCAGGCGGCGTCCGCGTCGTGGCCGGTGCAGCCACCGGGGATCTTGCCCGGGAAGTCGGGGTTGTCGGCGTAGTCGGGGGTGAGGGGGCCCGGGTAGCCCATCACGACGAGCTTGTAGTCACCGTCGGCGTAACCCGCGTCGCGCATGACGCCTCGCAGGTCGGCCACGGTCGACTCGACCTTGGGTACGAGTCCGTCGACCCGCGGCTGCCAGCCCGGCCGGTACTTGTCGGCGCAGGGCCCCTGGAGCGTGAACCAGCGCAGTACGCAGTCGGTGATCACCGGACCGAACTGGAGATCGTCGTTGGCGCCCGCCACGAGCACCACCATCTTGAGCCTGGTGTTGCGCGCCTTGATGGCGAGGCTGTCGCTCTGTACGAGTTCGTCGGCGAACTGCGCCGTGCCGCCGACCCGGATGTTGACGGTCGACGCGCCCGAGCAGGAGACGTTGTAGGTGACGTCCGCCGCGATCCCGGTGCGGTGGATCGCCGAGTCCGGCGAACGGTGGCACCAGTTGTCGGGGCCGTTCGTCCCCGGCTCGTACGTGCCGACGCCCTCGCCGGAGATCTCACTGTCGCCGAGCGCGATGAGCCCGGTCTTGCGCTGGTCGGGCGGGCGCTCGCCGGGGTCGCCGTAGAGCCGCTTGGCCTCGGCGGCGCGGATCGCTTCGAGGGCGGGCGGCAGCGGGGCGGACGCGCGGACCGCGGCGGGCGCGCCCACGGGGGCCGACGCCTGCGCCGACGCCTGGGCCGCGGGCGTCAGGGCGACCAGTGCGCCGACGACGGTCGCGAATGCGGCGAGCGTGGCGACGGTACTTCGGAACGTGGGTCTCGTACGTTGCATGGCCTCCCCGATCACAGTGGTTCCAGAGGTTTTTACTGGCGGGTAGGGCCCTTGGGAACACTCCGAACAAGACAATTGCTCACCTTCTTTAGGAGGTACGACCCTGATGACGAGCGACGCGAACTACCGCACCGAGCACGACTCCATGGGCGAGGTCCGGGTCCCGGCGGACGCCAAATGGCGCGCCCAGACCCAGCGGGCCGTCGAGAACTTCCCCATCTCGGGCCGGCCCATCGAGCGGGCCCACATCGAGGCCCTGGCCCGTATCAAGGCCGCCGCCGCCACCGTCAACGCCGAACTCGGCGTGGTGGACCGGGACATCGCCGACGCGGTCCGGAGCGCGGCGACCGAGGTCGCCGAAGGCCGCTGGGACGAGCACTTCCCGGTGGACGTCTTCCAGACCGGCTCCGGCACCTCGTCCAACATGAACGCCAACGAGGTCATCGCCACCCTCGCCACCGAGCGCCTGGGCCGCGAGGTGCACCCGAACGACCACGTCAACGCCTCGCAGAGCTCCAACGACGTGTTCCCCTCCAGCATCCACATCGCCGCGACGGCCGCCGTCACCGCCGAGCTGATCCCGGCCCTCGCCCATCTCGCCGTCTCGCTTGAGCGCAAGGCCGATGAGTTCGCGGACGTGGTGAAGTCGGGCCGCACGCATCTGATGGACGCCACACCCGTCACGCTGGGCCAGGAGTTCGGCGGTTACGCCGCGGCCGTCCGGTACGGGATCGAGCGGCTGGAATCGGTCCTGCCGCGCCTGGCCGAACTGCCCCTGGGCGGTACGGCGGTGGGCACCGGCATCAACACGCCGCCCGGCTTCTCCGCCGCCGTCATCGCCGAGGTGGCCCGTACGACCGGGCTCCCGCTGACCGAGGCCAGGAACCACTTCGAGGCGCAGGGCGCGCGCGACGGGCTCGTGGAGACCTCGGGCCAGCTCCGTACCGTCGCCGTCTCGCTCACGAAGATCTCCAACGATCTGCGCTGGATGGCCTCGGGACCGCGCACCGGTCTCGCCGAGATCAATCTGCCCGATCTCCAGCCCGGCTCGTCGATCATGCCGGGCAAGGTCAATCCGGTGATCCCGGAGGCCGTCCTGATGGTCGCCGCCCAGGTCACGGGCAACGACACGACCGTCGCCACGGCCGGAGCGGCGGGGAACTTCGAGCTGAACGTGATGCTGCCGGTGATCGCCAGGAACCTCCTGGAGTCCGTACGGCTGCTCGCCGCCGTCTCGCGGCTGCTGGCGGACCGCACCGTCGACGGCATCACGGCGAACGTGGAGCGCGCCCGCGAGTACGCGGAGTCGTCCCCCTCCGTCGTCACCCCGCTGAACAAGTACATCGGCTACGAGGAGGCGGCGAAGGTCGCGAAGAGGTCGCTGGCGGAGCGGCGCACGATCCGCGAGGTGGTGCTGGACGCCGGTTATGTCGAGCGCGGCGATCTCACGCTGGAGCAGCTGGACGAGGCCCTGGACGTCCTCCGGATGACGCAGCCGTGAGACCCGGCCCCGTTCCGGGCGTACGGCGGGCCCGCGCGGTGATCGCGACCGACAAGATCGAGCCGTCCGGGCGCACCTCACAGCGCCCGAGGGGCCCCGGCTCTAAGATCTGCGCATGACAGGTGTGGACGGCATTCGACACTGGGACCGGGGCGAGCGGATTCTCTGGCGCTACCGGGACAACGGCTCCCGGCATGTGCACATCTGCCGGCCGGTGACCGTCGTCGAGGACACCGATGAACTGCTCGCCGTGTGGATGGCGCCGGGCACCGAGTGCGTGAAGCCGGTGCTGGCCGACGGCACTGCCGTGCACCACGAACCGCTCGCCACCCGGTACACGGCGCCGCGCACCACCGCCCGTGCCCACTGGGAGGGCACGGGTGTGCTGAAGCTGGCGCGGCCGGACGAGCCGTGGTCCATCTGGCTCTTCTGGGACCAGGGATGGCAGTTCCGCAGCTGGTACGTGAATCTTGAGGAGCCCCGGCTGCGCTGGGCGGGCGGCATCGACTCCGAGGACCACTTCCTCGACATCTCGGTCTACCCGGACCGCAGCTGGCTCTGGCGGGACGAGGACGAGTTCGCCGAGGCCCAGCGGGTCGGGCTGCTGGACGCCGGCCAGGCGCTGCGGGTGCGGGAGGCCGGGAGCGCGGCGGTCGAGATGATCAAGGAGTGGGGCGCGCCGTTCTCCGCGGGCTGGGAGGACTGGCGGCCCGACCCCCGGTGGTCGGTGCCCGAGCTGCCGGAGGGCTGGGACCGCGCCCCCGAACCGGCAAAGGTCCGGACCAGATGAGGCAAAAACGGCTGGTGGCCGCACGTACCTGGTGATCGCCGGGGCGGGTTCGCCGACGTCGTGAGACCCTTGATGCGCCCCCAGGGTTCAAACGTAGGATCGTCCTCCGCAAGGCTGCGCCTGACCAACGCGCCGCAGGGGTGGCGGAGCTGACTTAGGGTCATGTCGCTGGAGCAACGAGCCGCACGACGCACGACGCACGCGAGAACGATTCGTACGACGAACGAGCCGCAGACAGCAGCAGGACAGCGCACATCAGCCGCTGGACATCGACGAGGGGGTGGAGCCGTGCAGGACGCCTGCCGTGCCGACATCCGCGTTCTCGGGGCCCTTGAAGGCCCTTTCCGCCGCAAGGTACCGATGCCCGGCCGCGAGAGCCCGTGCGGTCACAGACCCGGCGCCCCCTGGACAAGGGTGGCATCACCGGGTCCTGTCCGGCGCCAGACGCCCCGGGCTCATCCGCGAAGATCCGCCGGACAGGACTTAGTCGAATCGGTTGTCTCGCACCACCGGCCCGGACGGACGGAATCCCACGCGTGACGGAGCATCCCACCTCCCATGAAGGCCGGCAGCCCGTGGCTGCCCGGTCCCAGGAACGCACCCGGCCACGGCAGGAGGCGTCCGCCGCCGCCGTACCGCAGCCGTCGGTGCCGCCGGTACCCACGCCCGCGTCCGCGCAGGCCACCGTTCCCCCGGCCGCGCCTCCGCAGGACCCGGTGGGCGCCGCGCGGCGCGAGGGCGACCGGCTGCGGTTCGTGGGCGCCGCTACCCGTCGTATCGCCCGGGGCATCGACCTGGACGAGATCGTCCTCGGGCTGTGCCGGGCGACCGTCCCGACGTTCTCCGACGCGATCCTCGTCTATCTGCGCGACCCGCTGCCCGTCGGCGACGAGCGTCCGGTCGACCCCTTCGTACTGAGGCTGCGCCGTACGGACTGGCTGCGCGCCACCGGCGAGGACACCGACGGCGCGGGCATCCAGCTGCCCGAGTCCGAGGCAGGACGGGCGTCGGTCCCGGACCCCCAGACCGAGGTGATGCCCGCCGCGCAGCTCTGCGAGGTGGCGTCCGGCGGCGCGCTCTCCGAGATCCTGCGCGGTGTCCGGCCGGTCTTCGGCGACTCCGCCGCCGCCCGCGCGGCGCTGCCCGAGCTGCTCGGCGGCGAGATGACCGTTCCTGGCGGCCGGCGCGGGATCCTGGCCCCGCTGCGCGGCCGGCGGCGCGTCATCGGCGCCGCCGTCTTCCTGCGGAGGCCCGACCGCCCCGCCTTCGAGCCCAACGACCTGCTGGTGGCCGCGCAGCTCGCGACGCACACCGCGCTCGGCATCGACAAGGCGGTGCTGTACGGCCGCGAGGCGTACATCGCGGACGAACTCCAGCGCACGATGCTCCCGGAAGGGCTGCCGCAGCCCACGGGTGTCCGGCTCGCCTCCCGCTATCTGCCCGCGGCCGAGACCGCGCGGGTCGGCGGCGACTGGTACGACGCGATCCCGCTGCCCGGCAGCCGCGTCGCCCTCGTCGTCGGCGACGTGATGGGTCACTCCATGACGTCGGCGGCCATCATGGGCCAGCTGCGGACGACGGCGCAGACCCTCGCCGGTCTCGACCTGCCGCC
The DNA here is from genome assembly GCF_036248275.1 of Streptomyces sp. NBC_01716. Classification (NCBI taxonomy): domain Bacteria; kingdom Bacillati; phylum Actinomycetota; class Actinomycetes; order Kitasatosporales; family Streptomycetaceae; genus Streptomyces; species Streptomyces sp. NBC_01716. The sequence goes on from NZ_CP109181.1 coordinate 3,042,946, forward strand.
GCAGGAGGTCCTGCACCACCTCGACGAGCAGGCGCAGCGCCTGGGCACCGACCGGATGGCCACCTGCATGTACGCGGTGTACGACCCGGTCTCGCACCGCATCACCATCGCCAACGCCGGCCATCCGCCGCCCATATTGCTCCATCTGGGAGGCCGGGCCGAGGTACTGCGGGTGCCGCCCGGCGCCCCGATCGGCGTCGGCGGGGTGGACTTCGAGGCGGTCGAGCTGGACGCGCCGGCCGGCGCGACGCTGCTCCTCTACACGGACGGCCTCGTGGAGTCCCGGCTGCGTGACGTGTGGACGGGGATCGAGCAACTGCGGGAGCGCCTCGCGGCGACGGCGCAGCTCACCGGCCCCGACCACTCGCCTCCTTTGGAGGCGCTCTGCGACGACGTGCTGGACGTGCTCGGTCCCGGTGACCGCGACGACGACATCGCGCTGCTGGCCGCGCGCTTCGACGGGATCGCCCCGAGCGATGTCGCGTACTGGTTCCTGGAGCCGGAGGACGCGGCGCCGGGGCGGGCCAGAAGGCTCGCCAGGCGGGCCCTGTCGCGCTGGGGTCTGGAGGAGCTGAGCGACTCCGTCGAGCTGCTGATCAGCGAGGTCGTGACCAACGCGGTCCGGTACGCGGAGCGGCCGGTCACCCTGCGGCTGCTGCGGACCGACGTGCTGCGCTGCGAGGTCGGCGACGACTCGCCCCAACTGCCCCGCCAGCGCCGGGCCCGCGAAACGGACGAGGGCGGGCGGGGGCTGTTCCTGGTGAACCGGCTGGCCAGGCGCTGGGGCGCGACGCGGCTGTCCACCGGCAAGGTCGTCTGGTTCGAGATCTCGACCCGACCGTAGACCCGTCCGCAGACCGGTCCGCAGACCCGTCCCGGAGCGTCCGCGGGGCGGCCCGGGACCGGTGCGCGACCCGTTCCGGGACCCGGTCCCCGCGGGTCCCCCGGGCGGCCCCGCAGGCCCCCGGCAAATGTTGCCGACGATGTGTCGGCGGGTTTGACTGGGGCAGGCGGCCGGATACGACCGCTGTCGTCCCGTTTCGCCCGATTCCGGCTGCGGGAACCCCTATCGACGGGAAAACGCTCGTGACCGAGTCGACGCCCAAGGCCCCGTACACGACGAACAACGCCGGTATCCCGGTGGAGAGCGACGAGAACTCACTCTCCGTCGGACCCGACGGTCCGCTCCTGCTCCAGGACCACTACCTCATCGAGAAGATGGCCCAGTTCAACCGGGAACGAGTCCCCGAGCGGGTGGTCCACGCCAAGGGCTCGGGCGCGTACGGCGTCTTCGAAGTGACCAACGACGTCAGCCAGTTCACCAAGGCCGACCTCTTCCAGCCGGGCAGACGCACCGAGATGCTGGCCCGCTTCTCCACCGTCGCCGGTGAGTTCGGTTCGCCCGACACCTGGCGCGACCCGCGCGGCTTCGCCCTGAAGTTCTATACGGAGCAGGGTAATTACGATCTGGTGGGCAACAACACGCCGGTCTTCTTCGTACGCGACACGATCAAGTTCCAGGACTTCATCCGCTCGCAGAAGCGCCACCCGGCCACCGGGCTGCGCAGCAACGACATGCAGTGGGACTTCTGGACCCTGTCACCCGAATCCGCGCACATGGTGACCTGGCTGATGGGCGACCGGGGCATTCCCAAGTCGTTCCGCCACATGAACGGCTACGGCTCGCACACCTATATGTGGGTCAACGCCGCGGGTGAACGCTCCTGGGTCAAATACCACTTCAAGACCGACCAGGGCGTCGACCACCTCACCCAGGCGGACGCCGACGAGATGGCGGGCTCCGACGCGGACCACCACCGCCGGGATCTGCACGAGGCGATCGAGTCGGGGAACGCGCCGACCTGGAGCCTGAAGGTCCAGATCATGCCGTTCGAGGACGCCGCCGACTACCGCTTCAACCCGTTCGACCTCACGAAGGTGTGGCCGCACGGCGACTACCCGCTGATCGACGTCGGCCGGATGACGCTCAACAAGAACCCGGACAATTTCTTCATCCATATCGAGCAGGCCGCCTTCGAGCCGTCCAACATGGTTCCGGGCATCGGCCCGTCGCCGGACAAGATGCTGCTCGGCCGGCTCTTCTCGTACCCGGACACCCACCGGTACCGGATCGGCCCGAACTACGCGCAGCTGCCGCCCAACCGGCCGCACTCGCCGGTGAACTCGTACGCCAAGGACGGCCCGATGCGGTACGTCGCGTCGAACGCCTCGGCCCCGTACGCGCCGAACTCCTACGGCGGCCCCGCCGCCGACACCGAGCGCTACGGCGATCCGGCGGGCTGGGCGGCGGCGGGCGACATGGTCCGCGAGGCGTACACGAAGCGGCGCGAGGACGACGACTGGGGCCAGGCGGGCACCCAGGTCCGCAACGTGCTCGACGACGCGGCACGCGACCGTCTGGTGTCGAACGTCTCCGGTCATCTGCTCCAGGGCGTCAGCCGGCCGGTCCTCGACCGGGCGTTCCAGTACTGGCGCAACATCGACAAGAACATCGGCGACCGGATCGCGGGAAAGGTCAACGGCGGCTGAGAGCCGGTGGCAACCGGCCATCACTCCCCGCGTCGGTGCCCGCGGAGCCCGTACCACCGTTGTCACCGCCCCCGTTGGCGCCGCCCGTCTCGCCACCTCCGCCGCCACCGCCGCCGGAGTCGTCGCCCGGCTCCGGCGGCGGGGCCGGAGGCTCGCTGGACGGCGGGGGCTCGGACACCGGCGGGTCGCTCTCGGTGTCGCTCGGGTCCGGCTCGTCGGGCGGCGGCGGGGTCGTCTCCTCGCTGGACGGCGGCGGCACGGAGGGCGGCGGCGGGGGCTTCGGCGGCTGGTAGGCGGGCTCGGCGAGATCGAGGTCGAACGAGGCGTCGGAGCCGCCGTTCAGCGCGCCCAGCGTGTAGTCGGCCCAGATCTTGGCGGGGAAGCCACCACCGTTGGCGCGGCCGGAGTTGGCCGTGCCGGTGAGGGTCACCTGGCCGCCGCCCTCGGCGGTGGACTCGCCGAACAGGGCGACCACCGTGGCCAGTTCGGGTGTGTAGCCGGCGAACCACGCCGACTTGTTGTCCTCCGACGTACCGGTCTTGCCCGCCGCCTCGTACGCGTCGGTGCTCGCCTCACGACCCGAGCCGTTCTTCACGACGCCGGTGAGGGCCGACGTGACTGTGTCGGCGGACTCGCGGCTGATCGCCTGCTCGCCGATCCGCTCAGGCAGGTCGACGGTGCGGTCCTTGTGCTCGGCGGACTTCAGGATCGAGGGTGTGACCTTCTCGCCGTGGTTGTCGAGCGTCGCGTACACCCCCGCCATGTCCCAGGTGGAGGCCTCCATCGTGCCCAGCGTGATCGCGGGCCGCTCGGGGAAGTTCTTGTCCCGCATGCCCAGATCGAGCGCGGTCTTCTTCACCTTCTCCGGGGCGACGTCCACGACCATCTGCGCGAAGACCGAGTTGACCGAGTTGTTGGCCGCCTGCTGGACGGTGATGTCGCCGTAGTCGCGATCGTCCTCGTTCTGCGGCGCGAAGGGGGTGTCGCTGCCCACGACCGGCCGCTTGCTCGTGCCGTCGTAGACCGTCTTGAGCCCGATCTTTTCGCCGTCCTGCGTCTCCGACTCGTTCTCCAGCGCCGAGGCGAGCACGACGGGCTTGAAGGTCGAGGCGGGCTGGTAGTCGGTGCGGGTGGCGTTGTTGATCCAGTGCTCGGTGGCGCCGACCCCGCCGTAGAGCGCGACGACCGCGCCGGTCTTCGGGTCGACGGACGTGGCGCCCGCCTGCACGGTCGCGTCGACCTTGTTCTTCTCGCGGTCGAGCTTGGACTCCAGCTGCTTGTCGACCGCGCCGACGAGTTCCTTCTGCCGCTTCTTGTCGACGCTGAGTGTGATCGTCCAGCCGCCGGCGTCGATGTCCGCCTTGTCGACGCCGCGCCGCTCCAGCTCGCTGTTGGCGGCCTCGACGAGATAGCCGGCCTGGCCCTCCGCGCCGGGCGCCGGCTTGGGCTTCCGCGGTACGGGGAACTTGAGCCCGCCGCGCTCGCCGACGTCCAGCCAGTTCTCCTCGACCATGTTGTCCAGGACGTAGTTCCAGCGCTCGGTGACGAGCTTCTTGCCCGTCTCACTGGCCTGTGTCCAGTCGTACTGGTTGGGGGCCTGGAGCAGCGCCGCCAGATACGCGCCCTGCGCGACGTTCAGCTTGGTCGCGTCCACGCCGTAGTACGCCTGGGCCGCCGCCTGGATGCCGTACGCGCCCCGCCCGTAGTAACTGGTGTTCATGTACCCGGCGAGGATCTCGTTCTTGTCCATCCGCTGGTCGACCTTGAGCGAGATCACCAGCTCCTTGAGCTTGCGGGTGACCGTCTGGTCCTGGTCCAGGTAGTAGTTCTTCACGTACTGCTGGGTGATGGTCGAACCACCCTGTTTGCCCTTGCCCGAGAGGGTGTTCATCAGGCCGCGGGCGGTGCCCTTGACGTCGACTCCGGAGTCTTTGTAGAAGGACTTGTTCTCGGCGGCGACGAAGGCCCGCTGGACGTCCTTGGGGACCTTCTCCAGGCCGACTATCTCCCGGTTGATCTCGCCGGTCCGCGCGAGGACCGTGCCGTCGCTGAACTTGTAGACGTTGCTCTGCATCTCGGCCTGCGCGTTGGCCGTCGGGACCGGGACCAGGAAATAGATCACGACGAACGCGCCCATGCCGAGCAGGCACAGCCCGAGGAACGTACCGAGCAGCTTCCTCAAGCTGAAGAAGCCACGTATGCCGCCGGCCTTCGTCGCCCGGCGCGCTCCACGCTGCCGGGCCTGTCGCGCTTCCGCTCGGCCCATCGCTCAGTCGCTCCGTTCTCGGGTCTCGTGTCTCGCCGCCGGGCCTGGTCCACTTGTCGCACTTGCCGGAATCAGCTCAGAAAGCTAACACCGTCCCCTGTGACAAAGAGTCTCGATCCGGTCTTATCCGACGTGACAATCAGCACCTGTCTCAGAGGAACCGACTCATGAGAGGCGCGGAGGGTTGCGAAGCGAGTTAATGTGTAATCACAATGCTAGCTACGCCGATCGGCGTGACAGCGCGAGAAACGGGGACCCGACATGCCTACGACCAGCACTCCAGTGGTGGACGATCTGCCCGAGATGCCCGCGCCGCGGGTCCGTGAGTTCCAGGCGAGCAGCATCGGCGGCGGCCTCGCGCTGCTGCTCGGTCTGATCGGTCTGGCCGGCGGGATCGCCCTCATCGTGACCGGCTCCTCCCTCGACTCGGCCGGCGCGAAGGCCGCGCTGATCCTGCTCGGCATCCTGCTCGCGATCGCCGCGTTCTTCGCGATGTGCGGGCTGAACATGGTGGCGCCGGGCGAGGCACGCGTCGTCCAGCTCTTCGGGCGCTACCGCGGCACGATCCGCGTCGACGGCCTGCGCTGGGTGAACCCGCTCACCTCACGCGCGAAGATCTCGACCCGGGTGCGGAACCACGAGACCGCCGTCCTCAAGGTCAACGACGCCTACGGCAACCCGATCGAGCTGGCGGCGGTCGTCGTCTGGCGGGTCGAGGACACCGCGCAGGCGCTCTTCGAGGTGGACGACTTCCTGGAGTTCGTCTCCACCCAGACCGAGGCCGCCGTCCGGCACATCGCGATCGAGTACCCGTACGACGCCCACGAGGAAGACGGTCTCTCGCTGCGCGGCAACGCCGAGGAGATCACCGAAAAGCTCGCGGTCGAACTGCACGCCCGGGTCGAGGCGGCCGGTGTGCACATCATCGAGTCGCGCTTCACGCATCTCGCGTACGCTCCGGAGATCGCCTCGGCGATGCTCCAGCGCCAGCAGGCGGGCGCGGTCGTGGCGGCACGCCGGCTGATCGTGGACGGCGCCGTCGGCATGGTCGAGGCGGCCCTCACCCGGCTGACCGAGCAGGACATCGTCGAGCTGGACTCCGAGCGGAAAGCGGCGATGGTCAGCAACCTTCTGGTCGTGCTCTGCGGTGACCGGGCCGCGCAGCCGGTCGTGAACACGGGCACTCTTTACCAGTGACGGAACGGAAGCAGGTTCTCCTGCGCCTGGACCCGGCGGTGTACGACGCCCTGGCACGGTGGGCGTCCGACGAACTGCGCAGCGCCAACGCGCAGATCGAGTTCCTGCTCCGCCGGGCCCTGGCGGAGGGGGGCCGGCTCCCGGGCAACGCGAGGCCGATCCCGCGCAGGGGCAGACCGCCGAAGGCCCAGGAGCCGCCCGGGAAGCCGCCCCAGGCGGAGCCAGGCGACGCGTCCGGCACCGCCCCGGACGATCACCATCCGTAGGAGAGCACGATGTCACTGGACGCCCTGAAGGCCGCCGTTCCCGACTACGCCAGGGATCTGCGGCGCAATCTCGACGCGGTCCTCGACCGGGGCACGCTCTCCCAACAGCGGCTCTGGGGCACGGTGCTGGTCTGCGCGATCGCCGCACGCTCGGCGCGCGTGCTGCGCGAGCTGGCGCCCGAGGCCGACGCCCGGCTCTCCGCCGACGCCCGCACGACGGCCAGGTCGGCCGCCGCGGTGATGGCGGTGAACAACGTGTTCCACCGGACCCGGCATCTGCTCTCCGATCCCACGTACGGAGAGCTGCGTACGGGCCTGCGGATGACGGCCACGGGCCATCCGGGCGTCACCAGGGCCGACTTCGAGTTCTGGCAGTTCGCGGTCTCCGCGGTCAACGCGTGCGGCCTCTGCCTCGACGCGCACGAGGGCGCGCTGCGGCGGCTGGGAGAGGAGCGCGAGACGATCCAGGAGGGCATCAAGATCGCGGCGGTGATCCAGGCCCTGGCGACAACGCTCGACGCGGAGGCCGTCCTGGACGGTCTTGGCGACGCGTAGGTGCGGTCAGTCCTTCTTGAGCTGTTCCATCAGCGCCAGCATGTCCTCGACCATGGCCGGTTCCAGCCCGCCCAGATGGAGGACCTGCTGCTGGTCGAGGTCGAAGTCGGAGTCCCGCCGGTTCCGGTCGTAGTCGACGACCTGGCCGACGGAGAGCGAGAGTACGGCCTGTCCGTCGAGCACTTCGAGCACCGGGTTGTCACCCCCGGCCTGACTCACCAGATAGGCCCGCTCCCCCACTTCGGGGACCAGCTTCAGGGTCTGTTCCCCCGAACCCTGGTCGGCCGGGTGGATCAGGGACGCGTCGAACTGCGGCCCCGGATCGGTCTTCTTGTGCAGCGTGTACGTGATCTCGGCGTACGCGCGCACGATCGGCCCCTCACGGTGCTTCTCTCCGGCCGACGCCTTCGGTACGAGGCTGACCGTGCAGACGGACTGGTCGAGCGCCTTGTCCTCGCCCACCGCGGCGAACGGGTCCCGCTTCACACCGATGGTGGCGGACAGCGCCGACAGGTCGGCGTCGAGGCAGAGGTTGCGGCTGACGCCGTAGCCCTGGAGGTCCGGTCCGACCCTGTTGTACGCCCACAGGCCGCCCGCCCACACCGCGGAGCTCAGCAGCACCCCGGCCAGCCCCCAGACCCACGGACGCTGCCGCAGCGGCACTCCCCGGATCAGGGGACGCTCGTCGGCGCCCATCGTCTCGGGCTCGTGCTCCGGCCCGTCGGCACCGGCCGGGCCCGGAGCCGGGCGGAAGCCGGCGTCTCCCGGACGCCCGGGGCGTCTCGGCGGCGGGACCGGCGCGGACGCCTCGCCTTCCAGTTCCGGTTCGGAGATCATTCCGATCCGTTCCGGGGCTCGGCCGGAGGCGTGTCGGAGACCGGCGCGTCCGGACGGGGGGCGGGGGCGGCCGGAGCCGGGGGCGGAATGACCGGGGCGGGCGTCGGCGCGACAGCGAGCCCCACCGTCGCGGCGTGCGGCTCCGGACCGCCGTCGCGCGGCGAAGGCTCCCGGCTGTACGCGCGCAGGTAGCCGACGACGGTGTTCGTGACCGCGACCAGCGGCACCGCGACGACCGCCCCGCCGATACCGGCGACGAGTCCGCCCGTCGCGACGGCGAGGACGACGGCCAGCGGATGGACCCGTACCGCGCGGCCGAGGATGAAGGGCTGGAGGATATGGCCCTCGATCTGCTGGACGGCGAGGACGACGATCAGCACCATCAGCGCCGTGAACACGTCCTGGGTGACCAGCGCGACGACCACGGCGAGCGCGCCGGAGATCACGGCTCCGACGAGCGGGATGAACGCTCCGAGGAAGATGAAGACGGCCAGCGGCACCGCGAGCGGGACATCGAGGAAGTAGAGCCCGAGGCCGATGAAGACCGCGTCGATCAGCGCGACAATGAGCGTCCCGCGTACATACGCCGTCAGCGTGCGCCAGGCGCGCGGCCCGGCCCCGGCCAGACCCGGACGGGCCTGAGCGGGGAAGAGCTTGAGCGACCACTCCCAGATCCGCCGGCCGTCGTAGAGCAGGAACAGCGTGGAGAACACGGCGAGCAGGATCCCCGTCAGCAGCTCGACCACGACGGTCACGCCCTGGATGCCCGCGGAGGTGATCTCCTCGGTGTTGGTGCCGATCGCGTCGCTGAGGCTCTTCGCGAGGTCGTTGATCTGCTGCTCGGTCACATGGAACGGGCTGTTGAGCAGCCAGCGTTTGAGCTCGTCGATGCCGTCGGTGACGCGGTCGGAGAGCACGTCGATGTTCTCGACGACCTGCCACACCACGAACCAGCCTGTGAGGCCCATGATGACGAACCCGGCGAAGGCGGTCACCGCGGTGGCCACACCACGCGGCAGGCCCCACTTCTTGAGCCTGGCGACCGTGGGCTGGAGAAGCGCGGTGACGAGCAGCGCGCCGACGAACGCCATCACCACGAGCTGTACGGCGCCGATGATCTTCATCAACACCCAGAGCATGGCGGCCAGTACGAGCAGCCGCCAGGCGGCCTCGGCGGCGACCCGCATCCCCCACGGAATGGCCGCCGCCGGCTCCGGTTTGGCCTGGGCGCCCGGTATGTGGGCCGGCGGGACCGGAGCGGTCTCCGGTCCGCGTCCGCCCTCCGGCACGTCGTCCGCCGTAGCCTCCGTACGGCGTTCCCCCAACCGCTCTCCCAGCTGGGTCAGTTCGGCTCCGACCCGGCCGAGCCACCCCGGCAGTTTCGACATGCTCAATCCTTCTTCCCCGGAGTCGTACCGATCTGACGGTACACGCGCGAAGCCCCTCACCGTAGGACGGAGAGGGGCTTCACATGGTTGAGCGCCGACGGCCGGAATACCGACGGGAAAGAACGGGTCGGGCGGTCGGTCTAGTACCAGTTGTTGGCCTGCCAGAACGACCAGGCGCCGCACGGGCTGCCGTAGCGGTCGTTCATGTAGTTCAGGCCCCACTTGATCTGGGTGGCCGGGTTGGTCTGCCAGTCGGCGCCCGCGGAGGCCATCTTGGAGCCGGGGAGCGCCTGCACGAGACCGAAGGCGCCCGACGAGGGGTTGGACGCCTGGTAGTTCCAGGTGGACTCGTGGTCCACGATGTTGCTGAAGCACTGGTACTGGTCGCCAGGGATCATCTGGCGGGCCATCGCCTGGACTTCGGCGACCGAGTACGAGCTCTGGACCACGAAGTCGGAGGAGTCACGCGTCTCCGAGCGGCTGGCGCGCTCGGCCTCCTGCTCCTTGGCCTCACGCTCCTGCTCGGCCTTGTCCTCGGCGGCCTGCTTCTTCGCCTCGGCGTCCTTGGCGGCCTGGATACGAGCCGATTCCTCGGCGGACTTCTTCGCTGCCACGTCGGCGGCATTGGCCTGCGCGTCGGCCTGCTGCGCCAGTGACACAGTCTGGACCTGGGCGTGCTGGCCCGCGGGGATGTCTGCGAGGAGCGTCGTGTCAGCTGCGGTCGCCTCGAAATTGTCGTCCGAGGCCTGGGGAGCGCCCGAAGCCACTCCTACGACTGCGCCGACGGTGGTGACCGCTGTAGCTGATGCCACGGCGAATCCCCGGACCGAGATCCGGCTCACACGGTTTCCTTCCAGCAGCGTCCGTGTACGTGACCTCACGGATGCAATCGTGCCCCTGGCACTGGTCTCCGTACCGCACGTCACGGGAGACACGGGCCCGTCGGCAACTTCCATGGCGGAAGCGCCGGATGAAGCGCGGGCGGCATACGACGTCAAGTGTTGAGTTGTGTGGTGCGGCATCCCTGAAGATGCGGGTGTGTCGTATGCGGGGCCTGACGGAAGCAAGACTCTGCCGGACCCGGACGCCGCAAGGCAATTCTTCGTTGCGTGGGATAGCTCACACCCCGTTTGCCACCCGGGTTTCACGGAAATGGCCGCGCGGCAGAGCGCCGCCCGGCTAGGCTCTTGGGCCTTTCCGGGCGGCGCCAACTGCCGCATTCAGGCGGAGAACTAACCTTCTTCCAGCATTTCGGTCACGAGCGCGGCGATCGGCGAGCGCTCGGAGCGGTTGAGGGTGACATGCGCGAAGAGCGGGTGCCCCTTGAGCTTCTCGACGACCGCGACCACGCCGTCGTACCTGCCCACACGCAAGTTGTCGCGCTGCGCCACGTCATGGGTCAGCACCACGCGGGAGTCGGCCCCGATCCGGGAGAGAACCGTCAGCAGGACGTTCCGCTCCAGCGACTGGGCCTCGTCCACGATGACGAACGCGTCGTGCAGCGACCGTCCGCGGATGTGCGTCAGCGGCAGCACTTCGAGCATGCCGCGGCCCAGCACCTCCTCGATCACCTCACGGCCGGCGACGGCCGACAGCGTGTCGAAGACCGCCTGCGCCCAGGGGCTCATCTTCTCGGCCTCGGTGCCCGGCAGATAGCCGAGCTCCTGCCCGCCCACCGCGTACAGCGGCCGGAAGACCATCACCTTCTTGTGCTGACGGCGCTCCAGGACCGCCTCCAGGCCCGCGCACAGGGCCAGGGCCGACTTGCCGGTGCCCGCACGGCCGCCCATCGAGATGATGCCGATGTCCGGGTCGAGGAGCAGGTCGAGCGCGATGCGCTGCTCGGCGCTGCGGCCGTGGATCCCGAAGGCCTCCCGGTCGCCGCGGACGAGCTTCACATTGCCCTCGGGCGTGATCCGGCCGAGCGCCTTGCCGCGGTCGGACTGGAGGACCAGTCCGGTGTGCACCGGCAGGTCGCTCAGCTCCGGCACGTACAGCGTCTCCTCGGTGAAGAGGAGATCGACCTGCTCGGCCGAGAGCGCCATCTCGCTCATTCCGGTCCAGCCGGAGTCGGTGATGGCCAGCTCCGCGCGGTACTCCTCGGCGAGAAGTCCGACCGACGATGCCTTGATGCGCAGCGGCAGGTCCTTGGAGACGACGGTGACGTCGTACCCCTCGGCCTGGAGATTGCGCGCCACCGCGAGGATCCGCGAGTCGTTGTCCCCCAGTCTGAAGCCGGCGGGAAGGACGCCGGGATCGGAGTGGTTGAGCTCGACGCGCAGCGTGCCTCCCAGGTCGCCCAGCGGGATGGGGGCGTCGAGGCGGCCGTACCGGATGCGGAAGTCGTCGAGCAGGCGCAGGGCCTGCCGGGCGAAGTACCCCAGCTCCGGATGGTGCCTCTTGGCCTCCAACTCCGTGATCACCACGATCGGCAGCACGACTTCGTGCTCGTCGAAGCGGGACATGGCGTTGGGATCGGCCAGCAGGACGCTGGTGTCGAGAACATAGGTGCGCCTGTCGGGCATGCGGCGCTTTGTGCTTGTCACCACGGAAGGACGTACCCCCTCGGACGAGGTCGGGATGCGACGGCGTCACGGGCTGTGGTCGCCCGCCTGACGGCGGACGGCGGACCGGACTCGGGCCCATGTGCGCGGGCCGAGGACCGGCCCTCCACGGCGCCCGTACGCGTCACCGTACGATCGTCCTGGTGCAAAGGGCCTCCCGGGCGGACGGCTGGGCCGACCGCTGAGATTCGACGCCCGCCGTCATCGCTGACGGTTCTGCTCGGACGCCGACCTGTGGAGAGGTATTCCCTCGAACACCCGCGGCCATGCCACGGCATATGACGACCACCGTGTGAACCTGGGATGACGGAACGTACGTCCAGCCGCGAACGAGCGTTCGGTGTGGCGTACGGGGAGATTCCGGGGAGGGGTATCGGAGGGCTTGCGGGACCGGGCCTCAGGCTCCGTAGCGGCGGTGTCGCGCGGCGTAGTCACGCAGGGCCCGGAGGAAGTCGACCTTGCGGAAAGCCGGCCAGAAGACTTCGCAGAAGTAGTACTCCGAATGGGCGCTCTGCCACAGCATGAAGCCGGAGAGACGCTGTTCGCCGCTGGTCCTGATCACCAGGTCGGGATCGGGCTGACCACGGGTGTAGAGGTGCGAGGCGATCAGGTCCGTGTCGACGATCTCCGCGAGCTCCTCGAAGGAGGTGCCCTTGTCGGCGTGGTCCAGCAGGAGGGAGCGGACGGCGTCGGCGATCTCCTGCCGCCCGCCGTAGCCGACGGCGACATTGACCAGTATTCCGGCGTTGCCGTCGGTGGCCTGCTCGGCCTCTTTGAGGACGGTCTGCGTACGGGAGGGAAGCAGGTCCAGGGTGCCGACGTGGTGGACCCGCCAGCGGCCGTCGGCCGCGAGGTCGCGAACGGCGTTCTCGATGATGCCGAGGAGGGGGACCAGCTCCTCGTCGGGGCGGTCGAGGTTGTCCGTGGAGAGCAGCCACAGGGTGACCACCTCGACGTCCGTCTCGACGCACCAGCCGAGCAGTTCCTGGATCTTGCTGGCGCCGGCCATATGGCCCTGCTCGCTCGTACCGCCGGAGGCTTTCGCCCAGCGGCGGTTCCCGTCGAGGACGACACCGATGTGCTTGGGAAGCACCTGGGTGTGATCGAGGCGCCTTTCCACCCGGCGCGCGTAGAGCCCATACACCAGGTCGCGCAAGTTCACTGATTCCACCTCTCGATTTCTGCCGGGGACCGCCCGTCAGGCGGCCCGCGGGGCGGCACGTCCACCGCGGGGAGGGCCGTCCGCGAAAAGAGGGGAGCGCCCCTGGCACCCGAAGCCGTCACAGTACTGCGCGGGCGGCACGACGGCCCAACCCGGTCTGTCACAAGTCCGTGATAGGGAAGGACTCGTGACTGAATTCCCCACTTACCTCGCAGCCGACGACCGTTACGACTCCATGGAGTACCGGCGCAGCGGACACAGCGGCCTCAAGCTGCCCGCGCTCTCCCTGGGCCTCTGGCACAACTTCGGTGACGACCGGACCATCGACTCGCAGCGCGCGATTCTGCGCCGCGCCTTCGATCTCGGCATCACGCACTTCGATCTGGCGAACAACTACGGCCCCCCGCCCGGGTCCGCCGAGGAGAACTTCGGCAAGATCTTCGCGCAGGACTTCTCGGCTTATCGCGACGAATTGATCATTTCGACCAAGGCCGGATATCTGATGCATCCCGGCCCGTACGGCGAGTGGGGTTCCCGTAAATATCTGACGTCGTCGCTCGACGCCTCTCTCAAGCGGATGGGCGTCGACTACGTCGACATCTTCTACTCGCACCGCTTCGACCCGCACACCCCTCTTGAGGAGACCATGGGCGCGCTGGCGTCCGCGGTGCGGCAGGGCAAGGCGCTGTACGTGGGTGTGTCGTCGTACACGGCGGAGCAGACCGCCGAAGCGGCGCGGCTGCTGAAGGAGATGGGCGTTCCCGCGCTCATCCACCAGCCCTCCTACTCGATGATCAACCGCTGGACCGAGGACGACGGTCTGCTCGACACGCTGGAGTCGGCCGGCATGGGCTGCATCTCCTTCGTACCGCTGGCGCAGGGCCTGCTCACCAACAAGTACCTCCAGGGGATTCCCGAGGGGTCACGGGCCACGCAGGGCAAGTCCCTCGACCCGGGCCTGCTCTCGGACGAGGTCGTGCGCAGGCTGGGCGGGCTCAACGAGATCGCGCGGCGGCGCGGTCAGTCGCTGGCGCAGCTGGCGATCAACTGGGTGCTCCGTGACGAGCGGATGACGTCGGCCCTGATCGGCGCGTCGAGCACGAAGCAGCTGGAGGAGAACGTCGCGGCGCTCGAAGGAGCCACGCTGACGGCCGAGGAGCTGAAGGAGATCGACAGCTTCGCGGTGGACACGGAGGGCACCAACATCTGGGCCGGACGGAGCTGAACGCGCCACCGTCCGGAACTTGACGGGATGTGGACATGAAAAAACGGGCCGGTCCGTGGGGGGGATACGGACCGGCCCGAGGGGGGGTTTCCACCATAACCCTTTGTAAGTAGTGCTGGGTGCCACGCACGCCGGTCGCTACGCTGCGGAGTTGCCGGTTTGGTGCGTCCGGCATGTAAAAGGCCCTGGACAGCGGGGCCGGGCGGGCTTCCGGTGGTTTTCGATTGGCGTGAAGTCGCCACCCGTTGGGAGTACACGGTTCAGAGCGAGGCGGCCTTCGCGGGGACCTTCGCGGCGGCCTTCGCCTTGTTCGCGATGATGACGTCCATGTTCTCGCGTCCCCACCCGCCGAGTGGGATCAGCGCCGTGTTCAGCGCCTGGCCCAGCTCCGTGAGGGAGTACTCGACGCGCGGCGGGACCTCCCGGTAGACCTCGCGCTTCACGATCGAGTCGGCCTCCAGCTCGCGCAGTTGCTGGATGAGCACCTTCTCGCTGACCCCTTCGACATGGCGCCGCAGCTCGCCGAAGCGCAGGACGCCCCCGTCGTTCAACGCCCAGAGGATCAGCGGCTTCCACTTGCCGCCGACGACGGCGACCGCCGCGTCGAGACCGCAGACGAAGGGGTTCCCGGGCCGTCGTGTCACTGCCAACTCCTCGCCGGATGTTTCTACTTACCTTTGTGGCAGTACTCCGCCACAGGAAAGCTTACGAGGGCGCCCGGCGGTGGCGCCGTCATGCGGACGGAATCTGTCCTGTATGACTCCTAGGGTCGGCCGTATGACGACGAAGAAGACCGAGTCCGTGCCGGAGTCCGTGTCCGTGTCCGTGAGCTGGGCCGCAGCCAACGCACGGCGGCTGGCCCGGCAGGGGCTCGCCGCGCCCTCGGGCGGCGGCCCCGCCGCCGTCACCGGCGCCATGGTCGGCGCCCACGCGCAGGTGCTGTCCGCGGCCGAACTGTCCGTCGCGCTGCGGCTGGACGGCGGGGAGACACGCGAGGCCGTGCGCGGCGCGCTGTGGACGGACGGCAGTCTGGTCAAGACGTTCGGGCCGCGCGGCACCGTACATCTGCTGCCGTCGGCCGAGCTGCCGCTGTGGACCGGGGCGCTCTCCGCGCTGCCCGCGGGCAACCCCATGCCCGCGGGCGTGCGGATGAGCGAGGCCGAGACCGACCAGGTCGTCGCCGCGATCGCCGACGCGCTGGCGGACGACGACCTCACCGTCGACGAGCTGACCGACGAGATCGTGGGGCGTACCGGGCCCTGGGCCGGGGACCTGGTCATGGACGCGTTCCAGACGAAGTGGCCGCGCTGGCGGCAGATGACGCACACGGCGGCGCACCGTGGCGCGCTCTGCTTCGGGCCGAACCGGGGGCGGAAGGTCACGTACACCAATCCCCACCGGCTGCTGCCCGGATTCGTCCCGCTGGCGGGGCCGAAGGCGCTCGCCGGGCTCGTGGAGCGCTATCTGTACGCGTACGGGCCCGCCACCCCGCAGCACTTCGCCAAGTGGCTCACCACACCGGTGAAGTGGGCCAGGGAACTGTTCGACACGCTCGCGGCCGAGGGCCGCACCGAGCGGGTCGGCTACGAGGGCGGGCCCGCCTGGGTGGTGGCGGGCGACACGGACTTCCCGGCCGGGCCGGTGGCTCGCGGTCTGCGGCTCCTCCCCTACTTCGACGCCTTCACCATCGCCTCCCAGCCGCGCGAACGGCTCTTCCCCGGCACGGCGTACGAGCGGGCGCTCGGGGGCGGGCAGGCCGGGAACTACCCCGTCGTGCTGATCGACGGGGTCGTCGCCGGGGTGTGGCACCAGCGCCGCTCCGGGAAGTGGCTGGACGTCACGGTGGAACCGCTGCGCCCGCTGACGGCCGCGCGGCGCGCGGAGCTCGATGAGCAGGTGGAACGGACGGGCCGGATCCTTCAGGGCACGCCGCGCCTCACGGTCGGAACGGTGGCGGTCGGGCCGCACGCCTAGGCCGGGGGCTCCGTCAGGCGGGCTTGACCGCCTCGATCAGGAAGCGTGTCGTGGTGGCCACGAAGGGGCCCTCGGTCTCGATACGGCGGTGCAGGGCGGCGAGTTGATCGCGGTACCGGTCGACGGTGAAACCGGGCACCAGCCAGATCACCTTGCGCAGGAAGTAGACGACCGCGCCGATGTCGTGGAACTCGGTGCGCAGTGCCGCCGTCCGCAGATCCACCACGTCGAGCCCGGCGGCCTCGGCCGCCGCCCTGGCCCGTTCGGGGTCGCGCGCCGTGCGGCCATCGGGCTGCGGCCCGAGGAAGTACTCGACCAGTTCGAAGACGCTGGCCGGGCCGACCTCCTGGGAGAAGTACGTGCCGCCGGGCCGCAGGACGCGGGCGATCTCGGTCCACCACGCCTTCACCGGGTGCCGGCTGACGACCAGATCGAAGGCCGCGTCCGCGAAGGGCAGCGGCGGCTCGTCCCGGTCACTGACGACGACCGCACCGCGCGGGTGCAGGAGCGCGGTGGCGCGGGCCACGTTCGGCGGCCAGCCCTCGGTGGCCACGGTCAGCGGCGGCAACGTCGGTACGGAGGCGAGGACTTCACCGCCGCCGGTCTGGATGTCGAGGGCGGCGGTGGCGCGCGCCATCCGCTCGGCCATGGCACGGGCGTAGCCCCACGGGGGCCGCTCCTCCGTCGCCCGCCCGTCGAGCCAGGAGAAGTCCCAGCCGTCGACGGAGACGGCGCCGGCCTCGGCGATCAGGTCATCGAAGGAAGACATGCGGGGATGCTCCCAGGGGCCCTGTGCGGACCGCGAACGCATTTCACCGGGGTCCGGGCCGGCTCAGACGGCGAGAGCGCCGAGCACCAGGCCGAGCAGCGCCCCGGTGATCATGAACGGTCCGAAGGGGATCGCGGACTTACGGTTCGCCCGGCGCAGGAGCATCAGCCCGAGCCCGTACAGCGACCCGAACAGGAATCCCGCGAACGCACCGACGAACAGCACCGCCCAGCCGTGCCAGCCGAGTACGACACCCAGCGAGAGCGCGAGCTTGACGTCGCCGAAGCCCATGCCGTTCGGGTTGATCAGGAAGAGGACGAAGTAGCAGGCGCCGAGGGCGAGTCCGCCCAGGAGCGCGGTCGGCCAGGAGCCGCCGTCCGCCGGGAGGAGCGCGGCGATCCCGAGCAGCACGGCGGCGGCCAGCGCGAGCGGCAGCGTCAACTGGTCGGGGAGGCGGTGCACGTTGCGGTCGACGAGCGCGAGCAGTACGGCGAAGGGTGCGAGCAGCAGCCAGACGGCGAGTTCGGGGCGGGGCCCGGTGGCGGCGGCGAGGGCGCCGCAGACGAGGGCGGTGATGACGGTGACGTAGACGGAGGGGACGTAGCGCGCGCCGCGCAGGACGGGTGCCGGGGCGGTGCTGGTCTCCGCGTCGTCGGCGTCGGTCTCCGGGGACGCCTCGCCCGGTGCGGGGGCGGACTCGTCCGTGCGGGGAAGCGCGGCCTCGCCGGCCTCCGCACGCCCCGGGGACGCGGCGGCCCCTGAGTCCGTACGCCCGCCCGCGCCCGCTGCCATGACCACGCCGCCCGCCGCCGCGCAGGTCGCACAACCGGCCCTGCCGAGCCAGCCCTTGACGGGCCCGATGATCGGGTGCCCCGCCTCGCAGCTGTCGCGGTACGCCTCCTCGGGCTCGACGGAGAGCCGGTACGCGGCGCGCGGAAGAAGCAGCCCGGCGGCTGCGCCCCAGAGGACAGAGACAACGATCAGCATGGCGTGCACATGGTCGACCTTAGAGCGAACCGCGTGGCGGGTCATAGGTCCCAGGACCCATATCCGCCATGAGAAGGCCGGGAATTGGGCTCCGCAGCGGGAAAGCGGGACGGGGGGTCGTATGGTCTAGCGCCATGGGGAAATGGCAGAACGGCAAGGGAAGTCTGACGATCGAGGGCCGGGACGAGCCGGTCGCGCTGGAGATCGCCGCCTCGTACAACGCGCGGCGGCGCGGGCTGCTGGGGCGGACCGGGCTCGACGGGGCGCTGCTGATCACGCCGTGCGGCAGCGTGCACACGTTCCGGATGGGCTTCACGATCGATGTGGCCTATCTGGACAAGGAGTTGAAGGTCGTCCACGTCCATACCGTGAAGCCCGGCCGGATGCCGCTGCCCCGGCTGCGGGCCCGGCATGTGCTGGAGGCCGAGGCCGGGGCGATGGAGCGGTGGGGCCTGCGTCCGGGCGTGCGGCTGAGCGTGCACGCCCAGAGCCTGTCCGGCGCCTGATCCCCAAGGCCCCTCGCCGGCGGGCTACTTGAGCTTCACCGCCTGGGTGGCGAGCAGGATCGACGGTATCTCCGGGGTCGTGGTGCCCTCGAAGTTCGCGGTGTAGAAGGTCGCGACCGTGCCGCCCACGCGTACGACCTGGAACACCATCGGCACCGGATCGCCCTCGAACTCGCCCGTCACCTGGTACGCGAGAGTGTCGTCGCCCGCCCTGGGGACGTCGAGCCGCTTCACCGCCGCGTACGTCGACGTGCTGCCCGCGCCGGTTCCCTTGAAGCCGTCCTCGCAGTTCTTGACCGCCCCGCTGAGCCGGTTGAAGAGAGTGGTGGCGTCCTGTGTCCCGTGGGTGGCGAGGAATTCGGAGATGGCGGGCCGGCCGGTCTTCGCGCCGACGAGCTGACGGTAGATGACCGCCGACGGCTCGGGCTCGGGCTTGCCGTTGATCATCGCGGTGAGCGGTGCACAGTCCGGCTTGTCGGCGCTCTCGCCCTGCTCAGGCGGCCCGTCCATCGGGCCGGACTTGAACGTCGGCACATCGCCGGTGGCCAGCACGGCGGCGTCCAGCTCGGCCTTGGTCAGCTCCTTGCCGCCACCAGCGCCGACGCCCTTCACCTCGGGATTGACGGTCTTCGGCTGGTCCTCCAGGGCCGGCGGCTCCGAGACCTGTCCGGGGTCCTTCGGGTCCCTCGCCTCCGCCGTGCCACTGGCGGAGGCGTCCGGCTTCCTCTCGTCGGCGGCGTCGCCGCCGCAGGCAGTGGTGACCCCCAGCACGAGCGCGGCCAGTGCGGCGACCGTGCCGGTCCGCCGTGCCGTACCTGCGGTGCGCGTCCTCATCTGTTTCCCATCTCGCTCTCTGCCGGCTCTGCCGGCCTGCTCCGACCGCTGACGTTCACTCGTTTCCCGCGTCGCTCGGGGTCCCGCCGTAGTAGGGCCTGACCGTTTTTCCGAGCTTCCGCTGGATGGACCGGAGCGACCTGATCGTCGTCTCGTCACTGCGCCCGGTGGTCGTCGGCCATTCGAAGCCCGTACCGACCAGGTCGCTGACGAACACGATCTCGACGGCCAGCAGAATCCGCGCCCAGTCGACCGGGGCGAGCGGCACATCGTCGGCGAGCGCGCGCCGCAGCCGGGAACACTGGTCGAGCAGGTCGCGCTCGCTCTCGAACCCCATGCCGACGGCGAGTTGGTCGCCGCACCGGGCGGGACCTCCCCATTCCAGGAGGGCCCGCCGCAGCAGCGCGGTCTCGTCGTCGGCGAGCAGGGCGCTCGCCGCCACGTCGCTTTCCGCCATCAGTCGAGTTCCTCCCAGTAGTCGTCCAGCGTCGTCGGGTCCCGGCGGAAGATGGTTCCGCCGTCCGGATGCGTCGGGTCATGAATCACGATCGTCGTGCCGTCCTTGCCGAGGTACGCCTTCCGGCCGCTGCCGAGGGGCTTGGTCCGCGAGGGATTCTTCATGACGTCGGTGGCGAGCTTGCCGAGATCCTCCGCCGAGACACCCGGGAAGTCCTTCGCGTGCTTGTTGTCCGCGTGCCCCTTGGCGATGTCGCCCGCGTCTTCGAGCCGCTCCTCGTCGGTGCACCAGTCGTTGTTGTGCACCAGGACCGGTGTGTCACCGGTGACGACATAGTACGTGTGGATGCCGTTGATGGTGAGGTCGTGCGTGGTCTGCCGCTTGGTGTAGCGGTCGACGGCCGTGACCTGCACCGACGTACCCGCGGGCGTACGGAGGTCGTCCCCGGGCGCGATGTCCCCGGCGTCCGCCCAGCGACCCCGGTCCGTCAGCCAGAAGGGGTGCGTATCGGTCGCCGTCAGAACCTCGGTGCCGGAGTCCGTGAGGACCGTGAGGCGCGTGAAGTCCTTGTCGTCGTACGTGGTGATGGTGCGTTCGACGGCGCGGGCCCGCGTACGACCGCTCTCGGGGTCGGTGGCGACGACGCGCATGCCGGCCCGGACCTTGTCGATCGCCATCCGGCGGCCGTCGGCGAGCAGCACGGGAGTGCCGGGCAGGAAGCTGTGCTTGACGGCGCAGGACTCCGGCTTGTCCTCCGGTTTGTCGCCGTCGGGTTTGTCCTTCTTCTCCTGGTCGAGCTTCTTCTTCGCGTCGGCGAGTCTGTCCTCGGCGTCGTCGACGCGTTTGCGGTTCTTGATCAGGCCCTTGAGGCCGTCGTACAGATCCCCGCCGTGCTTCTTGAGCTTCTTGACCAGCTCGACGGCCTTCTTCCACTTCCATGGAGCGCCGTACTTCGCGGCCAGCTTGCCCACCGCACCGCCGACAATGCTGAGCAGCACGTTGATCAGGGTTTCCGTGCAGGCGCCCATGTCGCCCTTGGTGATGCAGTCCAGAGCGTCCGTGATGCCCAGTTCGTCGGCGAGGATCTTCGCGAGTTCCTTCGCGGCTTCCTTCGCCTTGTCGCTGTCGCTCTTCTCCGCCGCCTGCGCGTCCTGGAGTTCCTTCAGCGCGGCGTCGTAGTCGAGCTCCGCCTGCGACTTGTCGCCGTTGCCGTCACCGCCGCCGGAATCGGCGGCGGGGTCGTCCGTGCCACCGGGCGGGAGGTCGTCACCGCCCTCGTCGTCCTCCGCGACCGTGTCGCTGCCGCCACCGCAGTCACCCCCGCCGGTGATCTTGCAGACCTGTGTGCTGATCCCGTCGGCCAGCGCCGGCCCGACCCCCGTACCGACCAGCGCCCCCACGATCGCCGCCACGACGACGATCAGGCCCACGTACTCGATCGCTCCCTGCCCGCGCTGTGAAGATCTGCGCAGAGCGCCCAGCAGCCGGACGTCGGTACGCGGCAGGGACTGCCGCGCCCGACGTCGGACATGACGAATCCGACGTACTACCCCCGATGGCAACATACACACGACGCTACGGCGCCAACTCGGGCCGGGTCATGGGCCCGAGGGCCCAATAACGGGCTCAGTTCCGGGGCAACCGGGCACCCCGGCGCCCGAACCGGGCAGCGGACGGGAGCGGCGGACGGACAGGCCGGCGCGCGGACAGGGCACTGCCCCGGCCGCCTGGCGTACAGGCGGACGGGGCAGAGGTGGGGGGTCAACTGGGGTCTGCCGTACAGACCCCTGGCCCGTGGAAGCGAGAAGGGCAGGTCCGGCACCATCCTGGCGGGAATGAATGCGGCCTGCCCTGCTCGCTGCGAGTCCGGTGGATCAGCCGCCGAGGATCTCGCCGACCTTGTCCGACAGACCGCCGGCGATCTCGTCCGCGACACCGGAGCCGACAATCGCGGCGATGATCAGCGCGACGAGGACGATGACACCCACGTACTCGACCGCGCCCTGACCCTTGTCGCTCCGGCGCTTCATCGCGGAGACGGCGGTGTTCGCCCAGGTGCCGACGTAGAGCTTGGCGTTGGTGGCGGCCTTCAGCGTGACGTTCGACATGAGATTTTCCCCCTGTGTGTAGGCCGGCCGACGACCGGCCGACAGTTACGAATCCTTGGTGTCTCCCGCGCTTCCGGCTTCCTCCTGGCCGGTCTCGCTGGCGACATGAGAAACATACGGCGGCACGCTCCTACGGGCATGGGCCCCAAGGCCCAACCCCGGGCCCAACCCGCGAATTGGGCCCGGGGGACAGAAAACCGGCCGGTGCCGTACGCCACGTGCGCGTACGACACCGGCCGGGAGGCCCAGTGACCGAACCGGCGGATCAGTTCTGGGAGCTGTCCGCGTCGCCGCGCGGGAAGGAGATCTCCACGCGGCGGTTCTTCTTGCGTCCTTCTTCGCTGCCGTTGTCCGCGATCGGGTACTGCTCGCCGTAGCCCCGGATCTCGTACGTGATGCCGGCGGCGGACAGTTCCTTCTCCAGGACTCCGTGCACCGCCTGTGCGCGCTCCTTGGAGAGGACGTCGCCGTGGGCCGACGAGCCCAGGTTGTCCGTGAAGCCGAAGACGCGGACCTTCTGGGCGCCCTGCTTCTCGATCTCCGCCGCCACGGCGGCGATACGGTCGTTCGCGGCGCTGGAGAGCTTCGCGCTGTCCTTACCGAAGAGCACCTCGGACTGGAGCGCGAACTTCACCGTCTCGCTGGTGTCCTCGCGGCGCTCCTCACCGCCCTCGGACTCGACGACGGAGATGATCGGCAGCACCCGCGCCGGGGCGAGAGTGGCACCGTCCCGGAGCTTCAGCCCCGGGTTGTCGCCGTCGACCTCGGGCGGCGGCAGCGTCGACTCCGTGCCGGGCGGGGTGCTCGGCGACTCGTCGGCCGACGCGCTCGCCGCCATGGTGAACTGAACACTGGTGAAGAGGACCGCGGCGGCGATGGCCGTCGCCGCCGGCCGCACACAGGCCCGGCGCGTGCGCGCCGTGGTGGCACGCATCAGGAGATCTCAATCGTCGCGTTGGGCATCAGCGGAACCTGGATGTCGACCTCTGACGTGCCGTCGGGCGGCGCCGGGAACTGGGCGAAGAAGTTCTCGGTGGCGTTGCCGTCCAGACGGGTGATGCCCGTCGTGGTCAGCGGGTAGCCGTCGGTGTCCCGCAGGACGTAGTAGCGCTTCTTCTCCGTCTTGTCGACCAGCGTGATCCCGGCGAGGGACCGGCCGGTGCGCTTGACCTGGTTCTCCTGGCCGTTCCACTGGAGCGGCACCTGGGTGCTGTCGCCGTTGGTGTTCTTGATGGTCCCCGAGACCGTCAGGAATCCGCCGTCGTCGCGGGCGGCCGTGTTGATCACCACCTGGAATCCGTTGGACCCGTTGATGGTCGCAAGGGTCTGGCTGGTGTCCGGCACCGTGTTGCCGCCGTCGTCCTTCGACTTGTCCCCGCTCGGGGCCGACGACGAGGCGCCGTCGTCCTTCGAGCCGTCGTCGCCACTGCCGCACGCCGTCAGAGACACGGTCAGCGCCACGGCCGCGAGGGCGCAGCCCGCCACCCTACGGGCCTTCATTCCATGCCGGATATTCATCAGTAAATGATCCTTTGCGTTCACTCGCGGTCAGTCCTCGGCCAGTCGGACGGAGAACAGAACAGACATGTCAGGCAGCACGGGGTTCTTCGGGTCGATGGTCACAAGACCCTTACCATCACAGTCGAGTTCACCCGGGGAGACAGGCTCTTCTTCGCCCTCATCTCCCTCGTCTCCCTCATCGGGCTCCTCGGATCCCTCGTCGGAGCCTTCGTCTTCTTCCGCCGGCTTGAAGCTGCACCGGGGTTCGACGACCGCCGTGGCGTGGGCCCTGGCCTTCTCGTCGGCCTCGTCCCCCAGCACACTGTCGCCCATCGTCTCCTTGGTGGCGACATGGACCGTGAAGCCCCACCTGCCGTCACCCGTCCAGCCGCAGCCGCCCGCGGGCACATCCACGTCCGCGTCGTTCTCCTCGGCGAAGCGGCCGGCCGCGACGCAGCCGTTGTAGGTGCCCAGGGGGTTGCCGTTGAAGATGTCGTCCAGATAGCCGGGCTGAAGAAGATTCCCCAGGAGGTCGAGCCGGAACTGGTCCCGTGATTCCTGGGCCGCCGCGAGTGCCGCCGCATCGGCTGCGGACTGGGCGCCGTTACGGGTGGCGCCCGCCTGGCCGACCGCGAAGAACGCGAGCGCGAGGAAAAGCAGCGCCGCCACCATCGTGATGTATATGGGAGCGGCCTGCCCCGCCTCGCGGGAGTCGCGCCCGTTCGAATTCTCGATTTCCCGGCCCTCAAGGCCCTCAGCACGCTCAGCCACGACCGGCCGACCCCCCTCGTGCTCCGTGCCAGAACGCGATGGCCTCGCCCCGGCTGCCGGCGTTCAGTTTGGCGAAGATGCGGTTGATGTGGTTCTTGACGGTCTTCTGGCTGATGAAGCAGGCGGAGGCGATCTGCTGGTTGGTCATTCCCGACGCGATCAGGTCCATGATCTCCACCTCCCGCTGGCTCAGCTCCGAGTAGAGGCCGTCCGGCGAACCGGCGGCCCCGGCCGTGCCCGGCATCCCCGGCATCGCGTGCCCCTGAGAAGAATGTGCCACATTCGCTTGCGAAAGCGAAGACCCAGGAGCAAATTGTTGCGGGTTCAACTCCCGATCACCGGGTGTTACTTGGCGATTTGGGGGAGAAACGTACGGCGGATGGCCCTGGCCCGCGTGTGCGTTCGCAGATGAATGGCCCGGCTGCGCGGGCTGGTAGCCGGGGCCGGTGAACGCCGTACCGAGCCCCTCGGGAAGCGCGCCCGCACCCGGGTCCGCGCCGCCCGCACCCCGCACACTCGCCAGCAGCGCGCTGGACGCGGAGTGCGTGAAGTGGGCCCGGCCCTGCTTGATGTCCCGTACGGCGGCGACCAGTTGGTCGGCGGTGAACTCACCGTGGACGAGATAGCCGCCCGCGCCCAGCCGCAGCGCCTCATGGACGATCTCGCTCTCGCGGCTGTACGTCATCATCAGCACCGGCGCGAGCCGCACCAGATGCGGCAGCGCGGAGATCCCGTCGACACCCGGCATACGGACGTCCAACAGGACGACGTCCGGGTGGTGTTGGACCGTCTGTTCATACGCCTGACGGCCGTCGGCGGCCTCCGCGGCGACCTCGATGTCGTCACGGCCCGACAGCAGGACGGTCAGCCCCGCGCGTACGACCGGGTTGTCGTCCGCGACCACGACACGCAGTGGGGGCGCGGTGGGCATCGGACCTGGCAGGGCGGGGAATCCTTCGGATGCCGCCGGCGGTGCTGACGCGGGGACTCCGGCGGTGTGCTCCGAGCTGAGCGGGGTGGCGTGCGAGGACGAGTGCTGCGATACGTGCGACTGCTGCGTCCAGTGCTGCCCGGAACTCCGTGAGAAATCGTCCGGCATGGCTGCGGCCTCCTCTCCATGGGTGGGAACGGTGGTTGGGTTGACGGTGCGGTCGGGTGCTCCTGGATCAGTTGAGCAGTGGTGCGGGTTGCTGCGGAGTCACGTTCCGGGACAGGCCCAGAGCGTCGAGCGAGAGTTCCAGTCGTACTTCCGTGCCCTTCGCCGCCCGGCCTCTGCCGATCCGGATCCGGGCCCCGATCGACGCCGCGCGTTCCACCATGCCGACGAGGCCGAAGTGGCCCGCGCGTCTGAGGTCTTCGAGCGAGGTGCCCTCGGGCAGGCCCTTGCCGTCGTCGTACACGCTGATCCGCAGCACGTCGCGCACCACCCCCGCCGATACGTCGACGTACGTGGGGTGCGCGTGCCGCTGCGCGTTCTCCATCGCCTCCGTGGCGATGGTCAGCGCGTGCCGGGCCACGGCCTGCGGAATGGGCGGCATACCGCTTTCGCCGAGCTCGCGGAAGGACGCCTGGAGGCCATGACGCCGGCTGAAGTCCTCGGTGCGTGAACGGAGTTCGGCGGCCACGTCGACCCCGCCGTCCAGACCGGACTCCCGGCGCAGGTCGGAGAGGAGTTCGCGGGACTCGGCGGCGGCGCGGCGGGCCGAGCGCGCGACGAGTTCCGCCTGGTGCTTGACCGTGAGCGGGTCCATCCGGTCGGCCGTGCTGGCGAGACCGTCGGCGGCCATGGCGAGACCGTGCAGGGTCTTGGCCACCGAGTCGTGCATCTCCCGGGCGAGCCTGGCCCGTTCCTCCTCGACCGCGCCGGTGACGGCGAGCCGGGCGCGGGCCTCGGTGAGCGCCTGGCTGGCGGTGCCGAAGCCGAGCATCAGATTGCGCAGCGTGCTGCCGATCGCACCGGCGACGATGCAGAGACCGGGCAGCAGAAGGGCGTTGAAGACCACCTCCACCTCGGTGTTGACGGCGTAGGCACCTCCCACGATCAGGGACTGGAGCACCGCGAAGAGCGCGGCGCCACGCCAGCCGTAGACCAGCCCGGCGAGCAGCGGCGTACAGATGGTGACGTAGGCGAGGGTCGAGTCCGGGGACGCGGTGGCCAGCAGCAGCGCGCCGAACAGTGTGTCGACCGCGAGCAGCGACGGGTGCCGCAGCAGGATCGGCCCGAAGCGTTCCCAGTCCCGCAGCAGGATGTACGACACCATGAAGGTGACGAGCACCGAGGAGCCCACGAGCCAGGTGGCGAATCCCGGCGCCGTGCGTTCGAGGGCGAACGGCGCGGCCAGGACGATCATCGCCATCCGGAAGCCGAACGTCTGACGGCACAGCGCCTGAAGGGCGTTGACCTGGATCGGCAGCGAGGGAATGTGGTTCGGCGTGGTCGCCGTACCCGGGATCTCGCTGTGGATTCCGCCGGTCAGAGTCGTGGTCCGTGGGGCCATCGGGGGTCACCTCCCGCTCGGGTGCCTGGGTTTCGGGTGGACGCGTTCAACTGGTGCCTCAGCCTCCGGAGAGAATCTCGCCGAAGTCCACGCCGGAACCGTAGTAGAAGCTGAGCACGATAAGAATCATGGTCGCCGGAAGCATCACCATGGTGACGACGAGGGTGGTCTTCGGTACCGCTTGTGCCGCGCTGCGCCGGGCGTTCTGCGCATCGGTGCGGCGCATGTCGTTGGCGATCTGGATCAGGGTGTCGACGATCGGGGCACCCAGCTCCTCGCCCTGCTGGAGCGCGGTGACGAACATCGACACCTGCTCGGACGCGTTGCGCTTGCGGAGCTGGTCGAACGCCTCGCGGCGGCTGACGCCCATGTCCATCTGGCGCAGGGTGATGCGTAGTTCGTCCGACCACGGACCCTT
The DNA here is from genome assembly GCF_036248275.1 of Streptomyces sp. NBC_01716. Classification (NCBI taxonomy): domain Bacteria; kingdom Bacillati; phylum Actinomycetota; class Actinomycetes; order Kitasatosporales; family Streptomycetaceae; genus Streptomyces; species Streptomyces sp. NBC_01716. The sequence continues at coordinate 3,069,778 of NZ_CP109181.1, forward strand.
GTACTTCTCCGCGACCCGCTCCAGGGCCTGCCGGAAGCCGAGGCCCGCGGAGACCACGACCGCGAGGACGTCGAGGAAGTCCGGCAGTGTGCGCTCGATGTCCGAGCGGCGCCTGCGGATGGCGCTGCGGATGATGACGTCCGTCCAGAGCATGCCGTACGCGAAGGCGACGACCGCGATGACCGTCTGGCCGCGCACGATCAGCGACAGCGCGGCCATCGCGCCGAGGGCGCCGTAGACGGCCCGGCGGGCGGCGTACCGGTCGACGGTCATACCGCCGGGGTTGCCCGCCATGTCGAGGCGGCGGCGCAGGGCGTCGACCCGCTTGGGGCCCATCATCCGCAGTACGGACGGGGCGTAGCGCATGCCCATCCGGTCGATGCCGGAGCCGACGGCGGTGGTGCGGGTGGCGCCGACCTCCAGCGCGATCGCCAGGTCGCTGGGGAGTTTGGCGTCGGCGCGGTAGAGCCGTACGCCGTGGAAGACGCCGTAGACGGCGAGCCCCATGAGGGCCGAAAGCAGAAGTTCCATGGTGTGCGTGCCCTCCTTTCTCAGACCTGGATGCGGGACATGCGGCGGATGAAGAAGAAGCCGACGCCGTAGAGACCGAACGCGACGACGGTGCCGATCTGTCCGAGCGCCGAACCGGTCATCTTGTCCAGCGCGCCGGGGGTGGTGGCGTTGATCATCAGCAGGAAGCCGAGACCGAGCATCGGGACGGCGAGCGCGGTGACCTGGATCTGGGAGAGCATCGTCTTGACCTCTCGCCGGGTCTCCTTGCGCTCCTCCAGCGTCTCGGTGAGGTTGCGCAGCGAGCTGACGACCTGGCCACCGGCGCGGCTGGAGAGGATCAACGTGGTGACGAGCACGACGAGTTCACGCGAGGGCAGCCGTTCCGCCAGCTCGCCGAGCGCGTCGTCCAGGGAGTGCCCGACGGCCAGTTGGTCGGCCACCTTGCGCAGTTCCTCGCCGGCCGGGTTGTCCAGCTCCTCGGCGGCCATGACCAGGGCCGTACGCATCGCGAGGCCCGCCTGGGTGGCGTTGGCCAGTACGCGGGTCAGCTCGGGCAGCTGGTTGATGAAGGCCTCGGTCCGCTTGACCCGCTGCCAGTTGAGGAACGCGTTGCCGCCCCATACGCCGACGAGCGCGGCCAGCACACCGAAGAACGGCGCGAAGATGGCGCCGATGATGAAGTAGAGACCGAGCAGCCCGGCGAGCACGTAGATGAAGTACTCACCCGGTGTCAGATCAAGGCCGGTCACGGCGAGCTTGCGCTCGATGCGCCTGCCGATGCCGGTGTCGCGCAGCTTTCGGTCGAGCCCGGTGAACCGCCGTCGCCGACCGCCGGCCGCCGTCATCTGGCCCGTCTGGGACATCCGGTCGACGAGCACCTGTCGCTGGGCCTTGCCCGCCGAGTAGACGTGCACGCCGATGACGCCGAGCACACACGTCAGCAGCGTGATGCCTATCGTCAGGAGCGGGAGATTATCCATGTCGTGCGGGGACCTTCTGGGTGAGCGGCGGGCAGGGACGGTTGTGGGGGCCGGTGGGCGGGCCCGCGGTCAGGCGGCCGACTTCCGGAGCGCGAGCTGCTCCTCGGACTCGGCGACGCCGAAGGCGGGGGGAAGCGGTTCGCTGCGCATGTAGAGGCGTTCCGCGATCCGCCGGGGCAGGGGGTAGTACTCGAAGTGGCCGTGGATGCGTCCGTCGGCCGCCATGGGCTGCGCGAGGTAGCGGCAGACCGAGACGATCCGGTACTCCTCACGGCCGTGGGAGTCGACGATGGCGATCTCGGTGATCCGGCGGGAACCGTCGGCGTGCCTGGTCAGCTGGACGATCACATCGACGGCGCTGTTGATCTGGTCCTTGATCGCCACGAAGGGGATCTCGACCTCCGACATGGACGCCAGGGTCTGGAGTCGCATCAGCGCGTCCTCGGCGCTGTTGGCGTGGACGGTGGCGAGTGAGCCGTCGTGACCGGTGGACATCGCCTGGAGCATGTCGAGCGTCTCACCGCCACGGACCTCACCGACGATGATGCGGTCGGGGCGCATACGCAGGGAGTTGCGTACGAGGTCACGAATGGTGACCTGGCCCTTGCCCTCCACGTTGGCGGGCCGGGTCTCCAGCGTGATCACATGCTGCTGCTGGAGCTGGAGTTCGGCGGAGTCCTCGATGGTGACGATGCGTTCGCCGTCCGGGATAAGACCCGACAGGGCGTTGAGGAGCGTGGTCTTGCCGGTGCCGGTGGCGCCGGAGACGATCACGTTGAACTTCGCGCGGACCAGCCCGGACAGCAGGATCATCATCTGCTCGTCGAGCGAGCCGAGGCCGATCATCTCCTGGAGGGTGAAGGCCCGGGGGAAGCGCCGGATCGTGAGAATGGGCCCGCTCAGCGAGAGCGGCGGGATGATGACGTTGACACGCTCGCCGGACGGCAGTCGCGCGTCGACCATCGGATTCGCCTCGTCCACACGGCGGTTGACGGTGGAGACGATGCGTTCGATGGTCTGCATGAGCTGTTCGTTGGAGGTGAACCGCATCGGCAGCATCTCCAGCCGGCCGCTGCGCTCCACGAAGACCTGCTCGTGGCCGTTGACCATGATCTCGCTGATGGAGGCGTCTTCGAGCAGGGGTTCCAGGATGCCGAGGCCGAGGGCCTCGTCGACGACGCGGCGGATCAACTGGGAGCGCTCGCCGGAGGAGAGGACGGGGCCCTCGCGGCTGATGATGTGGCCGAGGACGCGTTCGAGCCTGGCGCGGCGTTCGGCCGCGGCCAGCGAGGACATCTCCGCGAGGTCGATCTCTTCGAGGAGCTTGCCCCGGTACACGCCGACGAGCAGGCTCTCCTCGCTGAGCCCGTTCGAGGGCTCAGGGCTGTTGATGCGTGCCCTCAGGCTCATGTCCTCAACTCCCAGATCATGCTGGTGTGATGCTCGGGTGGTGCGTGTGTGCTGCCGCCGCGGTCAGTCCAGTGGCATGGTGGCGGTCCTCTCCGCGTCCCCGAAGTCGAAGACCGGCAGTATCGCCGGGACGGGGACCCGGGCGGTGATCTTGACCTCGTCGCCGAGGGCCGGCTTCCGCTCAAAGGTGGCGTCCTCGGCCAGCCAGTCGCTCATGGAGTCCCGGCCGACCTGGGCGTAGTCGGTGTCGAGCGTGGAGGCGGCGCGGGCCGAGGCGCGCGAGGCCGTGCCCGCCTGCTGTACGGCGTAGGCGACGAGGCCGAGTTGTACGGCGGCGAGGCCGACGAAGATCATGAGGGTGACGAGGCCGGCGAACTCGATCGCGGCCTGGCCCTTCTCCCCGGTCTCGTTGCCGGTCTTCCGCAGGAGGTGTCGCTTGGGCATCTCAGCTCTCCTTCACGGCGGCGGACCGGCCCGGAATGGTGATCGGGAGACTGACCGAGCCTGGGAAGAGCAGCGGTACGTCGAGATCGACCCGCGCCTTGTAGAGGTCTCCGTCGGGATTGCACATGATCTGCGCGGACCAGGCGTCCGGCAGGTGCTTCTCGCCGGCTTCCTCGCAGGCCTGCTGGCCCGTGCCCGGGTCGGCCGCCGTCCCGGCGCGCACCGCCTCGTCCGCCGCGTTGCCCGCGAGCGAGAAGGTGTAGCCGACCAGCGCGGCCTGCCAGAGCAGGACGGCGGTGATCAGGATGATCGGCATCATGCCGGTGAACTCGACCGCGGCCTGGCCGCTGTCGCCGCGCAGGCGCGCCCTGACCGCCGCTCTGCCGCGCTCAGTTGCCCGTATCTGTGGATTTCTCATGGCTCAACGTGCCCCCTCGGCCTTCTCATCCCTCTGGTCATCCCCGTAGTCCCCGTAGTCCCCGTCGCCGTCATCCCCGTCAGTCCCCCGTCACGACTTCGATCGTCCGCGGCGGACACCGACCGAGCCCCGGTCTCCCTTGAACTTCCCCTGTTTCTCCGCGCCTTCGGGAGTTTTCACCAGCCCCAGCTCGCCCGCGAGCCCCCAGAGGGCCTGTTTCACCGTCGACCTGGCCTCCAGGTCCTGCATCCTGCCCGCGTCGACCACCGCGTGCAGTTCCTTGAAGTTCGCCGGGATGACCATCCGTGACACCTTGGTGCTGGTGATCTTCTCGATGAGCGGGGGCTGGATCTCGGTGTTGCGCATATAGCGGTTGACCACGATCGTGGTCTCCTCCGCCTTGCGGATCTGGAGCCGGTCCCAGAGCCTGACCATGCGTTTGGCCGCCCGTACCGCCACCACGTCCGGCGTGGTCAGCAGCAGGGTAGTGTCGGCCATCTCGATCGCCGCCGCGTTGGCGCTCGTCGTCTGCGTGCCGCAGTCGATGATCACGACCTCGTAGCGGTTGCGCAGCGCGCTGACGATCTGGCGCACCGAGCGGTCGTTGATCTCCTCGCCCCGCTCCCCCTCCCCCGGCGCGAGCAGCAGCCCGATGCCGGTGTGGTGGGTGAAGACCGCGTCCTGGAGCACGCGGGGCGAGATGTCCTGGATGGTGGCGAGGTCCACGATCGAGCGGCGGAACTGCACGTCCAGGTAGGAGGCGACGTCGCCGGCCTGGAGGTCCAGGTCGGCGAGCGCCACCGTCATGCCCGACGCCTTGGCGGCGAGGGCGAGTTGGACGGCGGCCACCGTCGTACCGACGCCGCCCTTCGCGCCGCTCACGGTGACGACGGTGCCACCGGGGCCGGTGAACACGTCGCCGCCGTGGCCGAGATGGCGCCGTACGCCCACGGACCAGGCGGCGGCGGCCTGGACGCGCTGGGCGAGTTCCTCGTAACTGAGCGGGAGTCCGACCAGTCCTCGCGCGCCCGAATCCATCGCGGCCGAGTAGAGGCCGGGGCTCGCGTCGGCGGTGACCAGAATGACCCCGACCGCCGGGAAGCGGAGGGCCACCTCCCGAATCAGCTCCAGGGCTGGGACGGGACCGATCCGCTCATGTACCAGAACCACTTCCGGCAGTTCGTCGATGGACTCCGCGGCCAGCCTGGCCAGGGTGTCGATCAGCGAGGTCGAGTCACCGACCGGCGCGGCCGGCTCCGCGTCAGGGAGCTGGCTGAGCAGGGTGGTGATGGATCGGGCGGCGTCGGCGTCACCGACGACCGGGAGGATTCTGGTCGTCATTCGTCCCTCACTTGTCCCCTTCGAGGGTGTAGGTGCTCTCCCCGGGACGCAGCGTGGTGGGGCTGTCGTCGGGAAGCAGGGCGAGGCGTACGTGCTGTGCGAAGGACTCGGCGTAGGCGACGCGCTGGGCGTCCTTGGTCTTGAGGGCGAAGGTGATCGGGACGGCCGACCGCGGTCCGGTGTTGCTGCCCCGGTCGTCCTCCTTGGGCTCCAGCGGCGTCAGCGAACCGACGTCGATCACCTTGGCGTTGGGCACGATGATCCGGGACTCCGCGCTGCCGTCCTGTTCCTGGGCGTCGAAGGTGGCGAAGATGTTGACGAGGTCACCCGCGTTGATCTTGCCCGCGACGCCGGTCGCGGCGTCGATCATGATCGCGATCTCCTGCTCGTCGTTGGCGAGAGCGGGCCGCTTGACCATCATGTCGTCCTGGAGCAGCGACCCCTTCTTGAGCTGGGTGACCGCGATCTTGCCGGAGAGGACCGAGAGGTCGGTGACCGCGTTGTCGGACAGCCAGCGCTTGGGCATCTCTATCTTCTCGAACTGCCCCTCTTCCAGCGCCGTGTACGGAGCGACGTCCGCCTTCAGCCGGTACGCGGGCACCTCGGGGCCGACCTTCGAATTCACGTCGCTGATCACCGAGAGCACACCGGCGAAGGCGCCGAAGGCGCAGAGGACCGACAGGAGAAGAAGAATGATGCCGCGGCGTTGCCGTGAATTCATGAGCGGGACAACCTCGTTCGAAGACGTGGGACGGGGACTGGCTGGGTGGACAGGGACACGATGAGAGCGGTTTCAGCACGCGCCGGGAGTGGCCCGGCCCTGGTTCGCGGGGACCGCCTGGCGGCGGGTTACGACCCTTGGCGCGTTTGTGTCCCTTGGTTCAGGACACCTGAGCCGTCTCTTTGGTTCTCGGTCGTTGGCAGTGGAGCCGAACAGAATCCGCAGCGATCACCTATCAGTTCGAGACCGCACCAGGAACACACCTCTCGACGTACGGATGAAACGAGCTGGTAAAGAACGGAGATATCCGGCAGGAACGCGGCGAATTCGATCATCTTGGACGTCCCCCACCAGCGCGGAGAATCCGAGAGGAGTGACATCTCCTGTACTCCCTGTACCCGCCAGGCGGGTGCGAGCGTCGCGGTCACCCAGTCCGATTGCAATTGTCCCTTCGCCACCAGCAGTTGGGTGCCGAATTCGGGCCCGGTGAGTTCACCGTTGCCGATCTTGATCAACTGGGGATCGGGATTGGCCAGGACACCGAACTGGGAGCCCGGCACCCAGGACTTGGCGTGCGACTTGAGGCTGACAGGGACCCGGTCGAGCTTGGTGACCGAGTTGAGGAGAGCGCCGGCGTGGATGTAGTGGGAGAGCAGCCGCGCGGCCGACGCGACGACGCCGGCGCTGAAGTCACAGATGGACAACTGCCGCAACTGCCGCACGAGTACGGCGAGTCCGAGCGGCGGAAGGTCCAGCTTGAGCAGGGAGATCCGGTCGCTCTCCAGGACCGAACGGACCGTGTGCAGCCGCTGTTCGTGCGCCACGGAGATGGACGCCGGGTAGACGGCGACGACGTAGCCGTGCTGCTCCACCAGAACCTGCATGTCCGCGAGCGCGGCCTCCAGGGGCTGGGCATCGGGCGCCTGCAGCAGGGCCGCGGGGGGCGTCTGCTGGTCGGTGGGCGGCAGCACCAGGTCATGACTGGTGACGGCTATGGCGGTTGACACCTGGTTCCCCGTTCAGCTCGGCCGTCGGAGTTCCGGCGGCCGCGGTTCTCTCTTCTGCTGCGGACTGCTGGTCGGTGTTCGGTAGGCACTTTATCCACGACTTAGGACGCAGAGAACACCTCACCTATGCCAGTGGTACGGCGCTCCCACCGTACGCACCACCAAAATCGGGCGAAGCAGTCAGGCGTTAACCCATGTTTCATTTGAGCTCGAAACTAGCCGACCCGAGAAGCGCCCACCAGACAACTGGAGTGGTTTGGGTCCGGCTTGGGGTCCGGGTTGGGTCCACGGACCCACGCCACGGGCGCCGGCCCCTCCGTACGCTCCGAATCGATTCGTACACACGAAGGTGTACGGCCACCGAGGGGGACGGTCGGATGAGACGGGATCAGGTACGGGGACGACCACGGGGCGACCGCGGCACCTCGGCCACCGAGTACGTGGGCATGGTCGTGGTCGTGGCGGCCGTCGCGGGAGCGATGGTGGGCACCGGAGTTGACGGGACCATCGCCGAACAGCTCAAGTGCCTGGTCACGTTCGGGCCGTGCACCCCCGGCAACGGGAAGCCGAGCCAGGCCGCGCCGAAGACGGACGCCGACTACGAGCCGCCGCTCTGCCAGATCTCCTCGATCAGCGACAAGGCGGGCGCCAAGGGCAAGTTGCTGTTCATCGAGTGGGGCGAGGAGTACGGCTTCCAGCAGCAGACCTTCCAGTCCAAGAACGACGTGAACAAGGACGGCAAGGTCGACGACAAGGACCAGCAGGTGATGATGACCTTCACCGACGCCGCGTCCATCGCCGCCAAGAAGGACTGGAAACCGGGCGCCAAGGTCGGGAAGTTCGGTTCGGACAAGGTGGAGCTCGGTGCCGGGATCAAGGTGACCAACGGGGACACCTGGGTCTTCGACAGCGAGGAGGACGCGGCGAAGTTCCGCGACGACATCGAGGACCTGAAGACGTACGAGCTGGCCAACCGGCACGCCAACTCCCGTGGCGGCGGGCTCGGCAACGCCATCGCGTACCTGTTCGACAGCGGCCCGATGTACGAGGAGGAGCAGCTCCGCAAGCGCATCGACGAGAAGCTCGGCAACCGGCACATCAGTTACGGCAAGGTGGGCCTGGAGGCCAGCGCGGCCGGCGGTATGAAGCTCTCGGCGGGCGACGAGAAGAAGCTCGGCGCGACGCTCGGCGGCAGCTTCAAGTTCTCGCCCGAGGTGACGTGGACGGACAACAACTACCGGAACCTCAAGTCGTACACGTACAGCGCCGCCATCGAGTACACGGGCAAGGTCGGCTACGAGGCCGGGCCCATCAGCGGCGAGTCGAGCGCGACCAACACACAGACCGGCACCATCACCGTCAGCCACGACAAGACCACCGGTGAGCTGCTGCGTATCGACATGACCCGCACCGTCGAGAAGGGCGCGACGAAGGACGGCGTCACGGTCGGCGGCGACAACGGCAAGAAGGACGGCGACAAGCGCGGCGGCAGCGGCAGTGGCAAGGGCACCGAGAACGAGACCGGTATCGAGGTCGTCACCAACTCCATCGTCCTCAAGCCGGGTGCCGAGGGTGCCAAGCAGCGCGCGATAGCCCAGGAGTGGCTCGACGGCACCGGCGACAACGGGGCGCCGTTCGCCTACATGTTTGACGACCACGCGCCGACGAAGCGACCGGGCGCGGACGACCCGTTCGGCCAGCTCCTCTTCGACGAGGGCCTCTCCAGCAAGAACACGTACACCGGCCAGACGGAGGCCGCTGAGTACGGGTTCGAGCTGAACCTGGGGCTGAGCTTCGGCTTCTCGGTCTCCACCGAGAAGAAGGAGGAGAGCCTCAACGACGCGCACTTCCTGGGTGCGCCACAGGGGAACAACCGCAGCTACGTCCCGTACAGCTACTGTGCGAACTGATCTCGGGGACAGGAGCACACTCGCCATGAGAGCCATGACCGGCAGGAACGCGAAGAACGCGATGAAGACGGCAACGAGAGACAGGACCCCCGGGACGGCCGGGCGCACGGGTTACGCGACCGCGACCGCCGCGACCGCCGCGCTCGCGACCCTCCTGCTCACGGCGGGGTGCGGCTCGGAGGCGAGCAGCGGCACGGTGCCCGAGGGCTGGGGCACGCTCAAGACGCCGGCGGTCACGGTGGCGCACCCGCCCGCCTTCGAGGTGCAGGGCGCGAGTGAGCGCAGCAAGTACAACGTGGCCGCGGCGACGCTCGAAGACGAGAGCGGGACCATCGGCATGATCACGGTGCAGCTCGACTTCACGGACGCCGACTCGGTGGAGGAGGCGGCGATCGGCGCCGAGGCGGGGGTCGCGCTCGGCTCGACGCTCGGGAAGCAGGAGGAGATCACGGTCTCCGGCCCGGACGGCGACGAAGAGGCCCGCCAGGTCAACTTCGAGTTCACCCAGAAGGACTCGGGCGCTGGCTCCGGGGCGGGGACCCCGGGCGGGACGCTCGACCCCAAGGCGGGCACCCGGGTCGCCGGCGTGATCGTCGCGGGCCTCGACGCGGACGAGCGGACGTACGCGGTGCGGATCGACGCGGTCAAGGGAAAGCTCGGCAAAGGCGATCTGAAGAAGATCATCGACTCGATCACGGTCGAATAGGCGGTCCACGATGGATGTTCCGGGCGGCGATTACCTTTTCTTCGGCGGCATGATTCTGCTTTTCGGCTGGTTGGCCACGCACTACGCGCGTCGCCTTTCGGGCGTGAATCGGGCGCTGCGATCGGGTATTCGGGCGGAAGGCACGTGCGTACGGATCGAGCAGGAGCCGTACAACCGCTCGGACGCGCGGCAGCACTTCTTCGCGTTCCGCACGCCGGACGGGCGCCAGATCGAATTCGAGGATCTGGCGAGCCGGTCGGTACGGGTGGGCGACCCGGTGACGGTCGCGTACGACCCGGCCGACCCGGAACGCACCGCGACGGTCGCGGGCCGAGGCAACTGGTCGCCGGTGCTCCAGTACGGGGTCCTGGTGGCGGGCTGCGGGCTGGCGGCGGCCGGCTTCGCGGCGGTTTTTCTTCTCACGGTGGTCTGAGAGGGCGGGATTCAGGTTCCCGCCTCCGGACCCGATGAACACGAGCACTACGGAGGCGGTTTGCCATGACCAGGTACGGCTACCCGGGGGCGTCGACCCCACGGGACGAGGGACGCGGAGCGGCGGTGTTCGCGCTCGCACGCGCCTGGGCAGCCGGCATCGTCGTGCTGCTCGTGACGGAGTATCTCCAGACCACGCTGGTCAACGATCACCTGGCGACCTCGACGAACCTGGAGACCTTCAACGGCAGACTCATGCTGATCCACCTCCCCAACGCGGTCTGCATCGCGCTGGCCACCTGGGCGGCGGGCCGGTCCCACCGCGAACCGTTCCGCGACTCGAAGCCGCAGCACACGCTGGCGGTCTTCACGGTCGGAATCGCCGCGCAGGCGCTGAACATGGTGCTCCAGTGGCAGGACCTGGAGGCCGAGGGCATCCTCATGTCGAACGCGGTCCTGGTGGTGGGCGTGGTGTCGGGCTACGCGGCGGAACGGCTCCAGGACGACTAGGACCTGGTCCGAACGACAGGCCCTGAGGCCTGCTTCTCCGGGGTGTCGTGCCAGAGGTATTGACAACTTGAATGGTCTGGACCATTTTTACGCCCAGGGCCGGGCCATGTACCTGGGCCCGGCGGTGGCCACCGTTCCTGATCCGTACCTCCAACCCGACATCCCCCAGCGGAGGCATCAAGTGGAACGTGTACCCGACGGCAGACGCAGACCCGGCAGCACCGACAACGGCGGCAGACGAGGCGGCCGGGCGCGGAGTTGGCTGGGCGGGGTGGTGGCCGTACTGGCCGCCGGGGCCCTGAGTGTGGGCGGGCTGGCCGGTGTCGCCCAGGCCGCCGACATCAACGTCGCGAAGAACGCGGGCTTCGAGTCCGGGCTCACCAACTGGTCCTGTTCCGCCGGGAGCGGGGCCGTCGTGGGGTCTCCCGTACGGACCGGGGCCGCCGCGCTGCGGGGGACGCCCGCCGGGCAGGACAACGCCAAGTGCTCGCAGACCGTGGCCGTGCAGCCCAACTCGACGTACACGCTGAGCGCCTGGGTGCAGGGCGGGTACGCGTACCTCGGGGCCAGCGGCACCGGGACGACCGACGTGTCGACCTGGACGCCGGGTGAGAGCGGCTGGAAGCAGCTCACCACGACCTTCAGGACCGGCGCCTCCACGCGTACGGTCAGCGTCTACACCCACGGCTGGTACGGCCAGAGCCCGTACCTCGTGGACGACGTGTCCGTCTTCGGGCCGGACGGCGGCGGGGGCAGCGACCCGGATCCCGACCCGCAGGCTCCGGCCACTCCCGCCGGGCTCGGCGTCGGGGCCGTGACGGCGTCCTCGGTGGCGCTGAGCTGGAACGCGGTGTCCGGCGCGACCGGGTACAACGTCTACCGCGACGGCACCAAGGTCCAGACGGCGAGCGGCACTTCGGCGACCGTGACCGGACTGGCGGCGGCCACCTCGTACCAGTTCCAGGTGTCGGCGACCAACGCGGCCGGTGAGTCCGCGAAGTCGGCCGCCGTCAGCGGCCGGACCTCACCCGGCGGCGGCGACCCGGGCGGGCCCTCCGTACCGAGGCACGCGCTGACCGGCTACTGGCAGAACTTCAACAACGGCGCGGCCGTCCAGAAGCTCAGGGACGTCCAGTCGCAGTACGACATCATCGCCGTGTCGTTCGCCGACTCGACGACGACGCCCGGCCAGATCGTCTTCAACCTCGACCCGGCCGTGGGCTATTCGGGAGTCGCCGAGTTCAAGTCGGACATCGCCGCGAAGAAGGCCGCGGGCAAGTCCGTGATCATCTCGGTGGGCGGCGAGAAGGGCAACGTCACGATCAACAGTGACGCCTCCGCGACCGCGTTCGCCAACAGCGCCTACGCGCTGATCCAGGAGTACGGCTTCAGCGGGGTCGACATCGACCTCGAACATGGCATCAACTCCACCTATCTGACGAAGGCGCTCCGTCAGTTGTCGGCCAAGGCCGGCTCCAAGCTCGTGATCACCATGGCGCCGCAGACCATCGACATGCAGAACACCGGCACCGAGTACTTCAAGACCGCGCTGGCCGTGAAGGACATCCTCACGGTCGTCAACATGCAGTACTACAACAGCGGTTCGATGCTCGGCTGCGACGGACAGGTCTACTCGCAAGGGTCCGTCGACTTCCTCACCGCCCTCGCCTGCATCCAGCTCGAAGGCGGCCTCGACGCCTCCCAGGTCGGCATCGGAGTCCCCGCCTCGACCCGCGGCGCGGGCAGCGGCTACGTCTCCCCGACCATCGTCAACAACGCCCTCAACTGCCTCACGCGCGGCACCAACTGCGGGAACTTCAAGCCGTCCAAGACCTACCCGGCTCTGCGCGGCGCGATGACCTGGTCCACCAACTGGGACGCCACGGCCGGCAACGCCTGGTCGAACGCGGTCGGCCCGCACGTCCACGCCCTGCCCTAGGGCATGTCCGGAAAGCAGCCGGACGGCCCGTACGCCCGGACCAGCAGCGCCGCCGCTCCCCCGGCGGCGCTGCTGCGGACCCAGCTGGCCCCGGCCGGATACGGCCCATCTCGTCCAGGCCCTTGACAAGGCCAATGGTCTGGACCAGTTTGGACCCCCAACGGTGGCCACCGTTTCGTACCGCCCCCACAACTCCCCCCACGGAGGCCATGCAGTGCACAGGAAAGCGCGACCCCGCACGCTCAAGTACCTCGCCGTGGCAGGCGTTCTCGCCGTAGCCGGACTGGCCGTACCCGCGGCCAACGCCGCCAACGAGCCCGCGCCGACCGCTGTCGCCGCCCCCGCCGCCGTACCGGCGCACGCCGTGACCGGGTACTGGCAGAACTTCAACAACGGTGCCGCCGTCCAGACGCTGGCCGAGGTCCAGGACGAGTACGACATCATCGCCGTCGCGTTCGCGGACGCCACGGGCACACCCGGACAGGTCGACTTCACCCTCGACTCGGCCGGTCTCGGCGGCTACACGGACGAGCAGTTCCGGGCCGACGTCGCCGCCAAGCAGGCCGCGGGCAAGTCGGTCGTCATCTCCATCGGCGGCGAGAAGGGCACCGTCGCGGTCAACGACGAGGCGTCGGCGAACGCCTTCGCCGAATCCGTGTCCGGCCTGATGGACGAGTACGGCTTCGACGGCGTCGACATCGACCTGGAGAACGGCCTCAACTCCACCTATATGACACAGGCGTTGAAGTCGATCGCCGGTACGGCCGGGGACGGCTTCGTCCTGACGATGGCGCCGCAGACCATCGACATGCAGTCGACGTCCAACGAGTACTTCAAGACGGCACTCGCCGTGAAGGACATCCTCACGGTCGTCAACATGCAGTACTACAACAGCGGTTCGATGCTCGGCTGCGACGGCCAGGTCTACTCACAGGGCTCCGTCGACTTCCTCACCGCACTCGCCTGCATCCAGCTCGAAGGCGGCCTCGACCCGTCCCAGGTCGGCATCGGAGTCCCCGCCTCGACCCGCGGCGCGGGAAGCGGCTACGTCGAGCCCAGCGTCGTCAACAACGCGCTGGACTGTCTGACCAAGGGCACCAACTGCGGCAGCTTCAAGCCGTCCAAGACCTACCCGGGCCTGCGCGGCGCGATGACCTGGTCCACCAACTGGGACGCCACGGCCGGCGACGCCTGGTCCAAGGCGGTCGGCCCGCACGTGCACGGCCTCCCGTAACCGCACCACCCAGCAGCGATCACGAACCACCCCCCACAGACCGGTGGCGCCGTCGGACCCCGACGGCGCCACCGTGTCTCTCACCCCTGCTTCACCAGGGCAGATCCCGCACCTGCTGCACGCACAGGACGATGAACAGCAGCCCGCCCGCCGCCAGCATCACGTTGCTCAGCACGCCGTTGCGCCACTCCGCGGGCGTACGCGCGGAGTTGAGCAGCCACAGCAGCGTGAGCGCCAGGAACGGCATGAAGAAGGCGCCCAGCACGCCGTAGACCACGACCAGGCCGAACGGCTGGTCCAGGAAGAGGAGCGTGATCGGCGGGAAGGTCAGCCAGAGCAGATACGCGCGGAACGGCACCGACCGCTCGCGCGTGCCCGCCGCGACCTCGCCCGCCGTCCCCTCGTCGGCAGGGACGCCCTCGCGGTCCAGGCGCCAGCGTTCGACGAAGTCGGCGAACATCAGGCTGACGCCGTGCCACACCCCGATCAGCGACGAGAAGGACGTGGCGAAGAAGCCGACCAGGAAGAGCTTCGCCGTCGTGGCGCCGAAGCGCTCCTCCAGGATCTCCCCGAGATCCACGAGCCCCTTGTCGCCCGAGGTGAGGGCGATCTGCGAGGCGTGCAGCAGCTCGGCTCCCACGATCAGCATCGCGATGACGAAGATGCCGGTGGTGAGGTAGGCGACACGGTTGTCCAGCCGCATCACCTTCATCCAGCCGGAGTCGGTCCAGCCCTTGGCGTTGACCCAGTACCCGTACGCGGCCATGGTGATCGTGCCGCCCACACCGCCGATCAGGCCCAGGGTGTAGAGCAGCGAACCGTCGGGGAGCACCGGCAGGAGACCGGCCAAACTCGCGCCGATGTCGGGCGTGACGCGTATCGCGACGTACACCACCACGACGAACATGACGCCGATCAGGGCAGTCATGACCTTCTCGAAGACGGCGTACTGGTTGAACCAGACGAAGACCAGGCCGACCAGGCCCGTGATCACAGCCCAGGTCTTCAGGCCGGGCCCTTCGGGGAAGAGCGCGACGATCGGCAGCGCGCTGGACGACATGGCCGTGGCGCCGTAGATGAAGCCCCAGACGACCACGTACACGGCGAAGTAGCCGGTGGTCCACCGGCCGAGGCTGCGCCAGCCCTCGAACAGCGTGCGGCCGGTGGCGAGATGCCACCGGCCGGCCGCCTCGGCGAGGGAGATCTTGACGACGCAGCCGATGACGGCCGCCCAGAGCAGTGTGTAGCCGAACTTGCTGCCCGCGATGAGCGTGGCGACGAGGTCGCCTGCGCCGACACCGGTCGCGGCCACGACGATGCCGGGACCGATGTAGGTCCAACTCGACTTGCGTGGCGGTGATTTGGCGGTGTCGGTACCGTTGTCGGTGATATCTGCCATGCGTCGACCTCCACACTCGTCCCCGTAAGTGACTTGGGTCACCAAAGCGGGACGTCGAAGATCGCGCAAGAGGCCCGGCGGTCCCGGTTCCGTTTCCGCCGCCCGGAACGGGTGGGTCGGCGGCTAAATGACCAGACTGAGCAGCGCGGCGACGACGAAGCCGGCCACCGAAAGGACCGTCTCCAGCACCGTCCACGACTTCAGGGTGTCGCGCTCGGAGATGCCGAAGTACTTGGCCACCATCCAGAAGCCGCCGTCGTTGACGTGCGAGGCGAAGATCGAGCCCGCCGAGATCGCCATGATGATCAGGGCGAGATGGGCCTGCGACATGGACTGGCCCTCGACCAGCGGTACGACGATGCCCGCCGTGGTGACGATCGCGACCGTCGCCGAGCCCTGGGCGACGCGCAGCACGACCGAGATCAGCCACGCCAGCAGGATGACGGGCAGACCGACGTCGTTGAAGGTGTCGGCGAGCGCGTCGGCGATGCCGCTGCCCTTCAGTACGGCTCCGAAGACGCCGCCCGCGCCGACCACCAGCAGGATGTTGCCCACCGGCTTGAGGGACGCGGTCGAGACGGTCTCCAGCGACTGGCGCGACCAGCCGCGCCGGATGCCGAGCAGGTAGTACGCGAGGACCAGCGCGATCGTCAGCGCCACGAAGGGGTGGCCGAAGAACTCGACGACGGACCGGAGCGTGCTCGGGTCCAGGGCGATGGAGGAGAACGTCGCCAGCAGGATGAGGAGCAGCGGGGTACCGATGATCGCGAGCACCGTCCCGAGCGCGACCGGCTTCTCGGGCGGGGTGACGCCCGACGCCTGCTGCTCGGCGGCCACGGCCTTCTTGGCCTCGGCCGCGGCCTCGACCATGTCCTGCGGTACGTCGACGAAGAGGCGCTTGCCGATCCACGCCGCGTAGACCCAGGCGGCGAGCACGGCCGGGACACCGACGACGACGCCCATCAGGATGACCCAGCCGAGGTCGACGTCGAAGAGACCGGCGGCGGCGACGGGGCCCGGGTGCGGGGGCAGGAACGCGTGGGTCATGGAGAGGCCGGCGAGCAGCGGCATCGCGTACAGCACGATCGATTTGCCGGAGCGCCTGGCCGCCGCGTACACGATCGGCGCGAGGACGAAGATGCCGACGTCGAAGAAGACGGGGATGCCGAAGACGACACCGGTGACGCCCATGGCGAGCGGAGCGCGCTTCTCACCGAAGAGGTTGAGCAGCCGGGTGCTCAACACCTCGGCTCCGCCCGACACTTCGAGGATCGCGCCGAGCATGGTGCCGAGTCCGATGATGATCGCGACATGGCCGAGGATGCCGCCCATGCCCGACTCGATCATCGAGACGGCGGCCGATTTCTGGACCGTGCCGAAGAGTTCGGTGACGGACAGTCCGGCGGCGAGGCCGACGGCTATGGAGACACCGAGGAGTGCGACGAACGGCTGGAGCCTGACCTTGATGATCAGGACGAGGAGGAGAACGATTCCGAGGACGGCGACGGTCAGCAGACCGGCCGTCCCGTCTATGAGAAGAAGCAGTCCACCGGTGTGGGGCGGGACCTCGGGGGCGGGGGGTGCTTCGGCGGCGAGCAGCATGAGGGGGGACCTCTTGATTCGTGCATCGGAGCAGGGGGGATCGCGGCACGGCGCCCGTGGCGTACGAGGGAAGGGGCGCCGTGCCGTGCGGTGCGAGGGGTGACGGCCGGAGTGCGGGGCCGGATCAGCCGAGTACGGCCAGCGCGTCGATCTCGATGAGCAGCCCGGCGGGCAGGCCGACGTACACGGTCGTACGGGCGGCAGGCGCGTCCTTGAGGTTCTGCTCCTCGAAGTAGGCGTTGTAGATCTCGTTCATCTCGGCGAAGTGCGCGACGTCCGTGAGGTAGACGCGCAGCATCATCACGTCGTCCCAGCTCGCGCCGCCCGCCTCCAGCACCGACTTGACGTTGGCGAGGGTCTGGAGCGTCTGTTCGCGCAGGGTCGGTCCGGCCACGGTCGGGGCCTCGCCCGGGACGGCCGGGAGGAAGCCGACCTGCCCGGCCACCTGGAGGATGTTGCCCTTGCGGACGCCGTGGGAGAACTTGGCCGGCGGCGCGGCGTGCGTGGCGGGGACGACTGCGGTCTTCGCGGTCTGGTCGCTCATGGGATCTCTTTCTGAAGAGCGGGGGTCGCTGGTGCCGGATGGTGCGCGTTTCCCGAGTACTCACGGCTGATGGCGTCGGCGGTACGGCGCAACAGCGGGAGCAGGGCGAGGAGTTCATCGGCGGTGACGACGACGTTCGGCGCGGACACCGACATGGCGGCGACGACCCGGCCGTCCGCACCGCGGACCGGGGCCCCGATGCAGTTGATGGACTCCTCGTGGCCACCGAGGTCGGTGGCCCACCCCTGTTCGCGTACGGTCGCCAGCTCCTTGAGGAAGGCGGCGGCGTTCGGTGTCGAACGGGGGGTGTACATGGGGAAGTCGAGCCGCTCGGCGAGTGCGCGGCGTTCGGCTTCGGACAGGTCCGCGATGAGCAGCTTGGCGACGGCCGCGACGGTGACGGCGACCGGTTTGCCGATCCGGGAGTACATCCTGACCGGATAGCGGCTCTCGACCTTGTCGATGTAGAGGACCTCGCTGTCCTCTATGACGGCGAGATGGACGGTGTGGCCGCAGCTCTCGCCGAGCGCCACCAGGTGCGGGTGGGCGATCTCGCGTACGTCCAGGCTCTCGACGGCCTCCTGCGCGAGGGCGAAGAGCCGGGCGCCGAGGCGGTAGCGCTGGTCCTGCTGGCGGTAGACGAGCCCGTGTTCGTGCAGGGTGCGCAGCAGCCGCAGGGCGGTGGACTTGTGTACGCCGAGCCGCTCGGCGACCTGCCCGAGGTCGGCCGGGCCCTGGGCGAGGAGCGGCAGGATGCTCAGCGCGCGGTCCACGGTCTGGCTCATGAGGCGGGTACCGCTTCCTGCCATGTGCCGCCGCCGGCGGCCTCGGACGTCCAGCCGGGGCCGAGGCGCAGTGCTCCCCACGCGGTGTCGTCCAGTGCGGCGAGGCGGTCGGCGTGTGCGCGGGCGGGCGGGACGCAGACGTCGCCCGCGTCGGTGAGTACGGCGGCGGCCGTCAGATGGCCGTGGCGCAGCCGGGCGCCGGCCGGCAGGTCCCGGAGGGTCGCGGAGAGGAAGCCGGCGGCGAACGCGTCGCCGGCGCCGACGGGTGCCACGACGTCGACGGACAGCGCGGGTACGGAGGTGACGGTGTCGCTCTCGCCGTCCCGTACGAACGCCGTCGCACCGTCCGCGCCCGCCTTCACCACCAGGGCCGCCGGTTCGGGCAGCGCCTCGCGGATCGCCTCCGGGCCGTGCAGGTCCCAGAGCTGCGCGGCCTCGTCGTCGCCGACGAAGACGAGGTCGGCGCCGCGCGCGAGGTCGATGAGCACCCGGGCGGCGGAGCGCGGACCGGAGTCGTCGCCCCAGAGCGCGGGCCGGTGGTTGACGTCGAAGGAGAGCAGCGGGCGCCCCGCCCGGGGCTCGGCCAGCTCGCGCATCAGGGCGAGGCAGTCCTCGGAGAGCGCGGCCGTGATGCCGGACAGGTGCAGGACACGGCCGGACCAGAGGTCCCCGCGGTCCATGGTCGCCGGGGACATGGCGGACGCGGCCGATCCCGCGCGGTAGTAGGCGACCTCGTGGGCGGTGGTGGCGCGGTCCGTGGCCGTACGGAAGTAGATGCCGGTCGGGCGGCCGTCGGCGTCGCGGCGTACGCCGGAGGTGTCGACGCCGTAGGCGCCGATCGCCTCCACGAGGTGGTCGCCGAAGCCGTCCGCGCCGACGCGGCTGATCCATTTCACCCGGTGTCCGGCGGCGGCGAGCGCGCAGGCGACGTTGGACTCGGCGCCGCCGATGGTGCGGGTGAAGGCGGGGACGTCCGCGAGGCGGCCGGGGCGCGAAGGCAGGAAGGTGACCATGGACTCGCCGAGGCAGACGACCTCGGTGGCCCCGGGCCCGCCGGGACTAGGGCGCGTCCGGAAAGTAGCGTCGTCCGCCCTCAGGGCGGGGCTCGCGGCGTCTGGTGCGTGCGATCGCAAGGCGGAGGATCGCTCTTGTACTGGACGTACTTGAGCGACTCCGACAACGCGGCGAGCGTGCGTGCCAGGCGTCGCGAGCCAGACGGGACTTTCCGGACGCGCCCTTGGGCCTGCTTCTACCGGTACGGGCACTCGGGACTCCTCGCTGGTCTGTCAGCCGCTGATCCGCCGGCCGCTGGTCTGTCGGCCGGGGCCGCCGGGGCTCATCATTGACCCGGCGACGGCTCGGATGTTAGACAGCGTCAAGCGTTATACGCAATGGGCGTTGCACATGTTGCAACGAGATCGGTGGAGGAGGGCCCTATGGCGGTCGACGGACGGCTCGGCGAAGAGGATCTGAGGAACGAGCGTCTCGACCACCGCTTCAAAGGGCTGCCGCCCGACGCCGACGGTCTGACCGTCGCCGAACTCGCCGCCGAGCACCGCAACCTCTTCACCGGCGGCTTCACCACCCCGGTGCTCGCCCTGTCCGCCGAGTCCCTCACCCATAACCTCGCGCTCCTGGAGACGTACTCCGAGCGCCACGGCCTGGCGTTCGCCCCGCACGGCAAGACGTCCATGTCCCCGCAGCTCTTCGCGCGCCAACTCGACTACGGCGCCTGGGGAATCACCGCGGCCCTCCCCCATCAGGTGCGCGTCTACCGGGCGTTCGGCATCCAGCGGATCTTCCTCGCCAACGAGGTCGTCGACGCGGTCGCGCTGCGCTGGCTCTCCGCCGAGCTGGACGGCGACCCGGGCTTCCGCTTCATCTGTTACGTCGACTCCGTGCGCGGCGTCGAGCTGATGGACGAGGCGCTGCGCGCGGCGGGCGGCTCGCGCCCCGTGGACGTCGTCGTGGAGCTGGGCGCGGGCGACGGCGCGCGGACCGGTGTCCGCAAGGAGGCGGAGTGCGCGCGGGTCGCCGACGCCGTGGCGGCCACCGGCACGCTGCGGCTGGTCGGTGTCGCCGGTTACGAGGGTGAGGTGCCGCAGGCCGACAACGACTCCGTACGCGCGTGGCTGCGCCGGCTGACCGCGCTGGCCGCCGAGTTCGACGCGGCGGGCCGGTTCTCCGGGACCGTGGACGAGGTGGTCGTCAGCGCCGGCGGCAGCGCGTGGTTCGACGCGGTCGCGGACGTCTTCGCCGAGATCCCGGTGCTGTCGCGCCCCGTACTGAAGCTGCTGCGCTCCGGCGCGTACGTTTCGCACGACGACGGCCACTACAAGCGCCTGACCCCCTTCAACCGGATCCCGGCCGAGGGCGCGCTCCAGCCGGCCTTCCGGCTCTGGGCCCAGGTGATCTCACGCCCGTCGGCCGAGCAGGCGTTCGTCAACGCGGGCAAGCGGGACGCGGCGTACGACCTCGACCTGCCGGAGGCGCAGGTGGTGCGCGACGCGCGCACCGGCGAGATCCGCCCGGCACGCGGCATCACGGTCACGGGCCTGTCCGACCAGCACGGCAAGCTGCACACCTCTCCCGACGCGGTGATCGAGGTCGGCGACTGGGTGGGCTTCGGTCTCTCGCATCCCTGCACGTCGTTCGACAAGTGGCAGCTGATCCCGCTGGCCGACGCGGACGGCACGGTCACCGATTTCATCCGTACGTTCTTCTAGGAGCCACGCGCCATGGACCTCGTCATACGGGACGTGACTGTCGTCGACGGCACGGGCCAGGACTCCTACCGGGCGGACGTCGGGGTCACCGACGGCCGGATCGCCGAGATCCGGCCCGCCGCGCCGGGCGCCGCGCCCCGGCTCTCCGGAGCCAGGACCCTGGACGCCGGCGGTCTCGCCCTCGCCCCCGGCTTCATCGACATGCACGCCCACAGCGACCTCGCGCTGCTGCGCGACCCCGACCACTCGGCGAAGGCCGCGCAGGGCGTGACCCTGGAGGTGATCGGCCAGGACGGGCTCTCGTACGCCCCCGTGGACGACGCCACGCTCACCGAGGTCCGCAGGGCCATCACCGGCTGGAACGGCGGCGCGCCCGGGGACACCTCGGTCGACTTCGACTGGCGGACGGTCGGCGAGTATCTGGACCGGCTCGACCACGGCTTCGACGGCCGGGGCATCGCGGTCAACGCGGCCTATCTCGTGCCGCAGGGCACGGTGCGGATGTACGCGGTGGGCCAGGACGACCGCCCGGCGACCGCCGCCGAGCTGGACCGGATGCGGCAACTGGTCGCGGAGTCCCTGGAGCAGGGCGCCGTCGGCATGTCGTCGGGGCTGACGTACACCCCCGGCATGTACGCGGACGACGCCGAACTCACCGAGCTGTGCCGGGTGGTGGCCCGCTACGACGGCTACTACTGCCCGCACCACCGCAGTTACGGCGCGGGCGCCCTGCGCGCGTACGAGGAGATGGTCGACCTCACGCGGACCGCCGGCTGCGCGCTCCATCTCGCCCACGCCACCATGAACTTCGGCGTGAACAAGGGCAAGGCACCTGATCTGATCGCCCTGTTGGACAAGGCGCTGGACGACGGCGCCGACATCTCGCTCGACACCTATCCCTACACCCCGGGCTGTACGACGCTCGTGGCGATGCTGCCCAGCTGGGCGAGCGCGGGCGGCCAGGACGCGATCCTGGAGCGGCTGCGGGACTCGTCGACGGCGGAGCGGATCCGCCATCACATGGAGGAGATCGGCGCCGACGGCTGCCACGGGGTGCCCATCGAGTGGGACACCATCGAGATCTCCGGCGTCGCCGACCCGGCCCTCACGGCTCATGTCGGCCGGACGATCGCCGAGACCGCACGGCTGCGCGGCGAGAGCGGCTGGCTGACCGCCCGCAGGCTGCTGATCGACGACCGGCTCGGCTCGACGATCCTCCAGCACGTCGGGCACGAGGAGAACGTGCGGGAGATCATGCGCCACCGGGTGCACACGGGCGGCAGCGACGGCATCCTCCAGGGCGCGAAGCCGCACCCGCGCGCGTACGGCACGTTCCCGATGTATCTCGGCCGGTACGTACGGGAGTTGGGCGTGCTGTCGCTGGAGGAGTGCGTGGCGCATCTGACCTCTCGCCCGGCGGCGCGCCTGCGCCTGAAGGACCGGGGCCTGGTCCGCGAGGGCTACCGCGCGGACCTGGTGCTCTTCGACCCGGAGACGGTGGCGGCGGGCTCGACCTTCGCCGCGCCGCGCACCCTCCCGGTGGGCGTCCCGCACGTACTGATCGACGGCCGCTTCGTGATCGAGGACGGGCGGCGTACGGACGTACTGGCGGGGCGGTCGGTACGGCGTACGCGCTAGTTGTTTACGCGGTGGTGAGCCGCGTGACCAGCGCGGCGACGGCCAGGACGACGAAGACGACCGGCGGCGCGATCGCGTAGTCCTTCGCCTTGACGTGGTAGTAGACCGCGCCGAGGAAGTACAGGACGACGCCGATCGCCGCCGCCGCTCCGATGAACGGGATCCAGAGACCGGCGATCAGGCCCACGGCGCCCGCCGCCTTCAGCGAGGCGAGCCGCGGCAGCCAGGAGTCCGGTATGCCGAGCTTCGTCATGTTGGTGGCGATCGTGGCGTTGCGGGTCGCCATGGCGAATGCCGAGCCGCTGAGCGCGACGGCGAGCAGGATGCCGACGACGGCATGGGCGATGAACACGGGGGGCCTCTCGGAAGACGTACGGGACTTTGCGGACACGGCCCGGGGTCCGGTGTCCGGACCCACCCTGTGCGCCTCGGCGGCCGGGAGGAAGGCCGGGGCGAGGCTGGTATTGAGAGGGCTACGCTCCCGTGCGCGCGGGCGTACATTTGCCCGGGTGAGCGACAGTGAGCTTGGCCGGTTCCTCCGGTCGCGGCGCGAGAGCGTGACCCCCGCCGACGTGGGGCTGCCCGCCGGCAGCCGCCGCCGTACGCCCGGCCTGCGCCGGTCCGAGCTGGCGATGCTCGCCGGGATCAGCGTCGAGTACCTGGCCCGGCTTGAGCAGGGCCGGGACCGCCACCCCTCCCCGGAGATCCTGGCGGCGCTGGCCGACGCGCTGCGCCTGTCCACCGAGGCGCGCGGCGAGCTGATGCACGTCATGAAGCTGACGATGGGCAGCCGCAAGCTCTGCCTCGGCACGGTCCGTCCGCCGGACCGGGAGGTACGGCCCACGCTGCGCGCCCTGCTCGACCAACTGGAGCCCGCGCCGGCCGTGCTGCTGAACCGGCTGGGCGAGGTGGTCGCCCGCACCGGCGGTTACGAGCGGCTCTTCGGCCCGCTGGGCCTGCTGGAACCGCCCGCGCCGAGCCTGCCGCGGTTCATGTTCACCGATCCCCGGGCCCGCGACGCGTACCCGGAGTGGGAGCGCGTCGCCGACGATCTGATCGCCCGGATCAGGATCGACTCCCTGCCGGACGACCCGGATCTGATCGCGCTCGTCGATGAGCTGACCCTGCTGGCGGGCGCCGGGTTCACCGAACGCTGGAAGCAGCCCCTGCGTACGCCCGAGCACACCGGGGTGCGTCGGCTGACGCACCCCGGTGCGGGTGAGCTGCGGCTGGCGGACGAGACCCTGGAGCTGCCCGAGGGGGACGGTTTCCGCCTCGTCGTCCATCTGCCGGCGGACGAGCCCACGGCCGCGGCGCTGGACGCGCTCGCGGGCCGCAGGCCGGGCGCGCTGCGCGCCGTCGCCGGGTGACCCGCCGCCTTCGCCGCCTCAGCGGACCCGGTAGATCGCCGTCGTACCGCTGACCTCGTTGCCGACGACCAGCAGCGCGTCACCCGTCGGGCTGTCCTTGGCCGGGACGAAGAGCACGCCCTCCGGTCCCAGGTCCCCCGCCGTGCCGGCCTCCGGGTCGCCCGCGAAATCACGGGAGTTGACGTATCCGGCGGCCTTCGGGCGGCGCGGGTCGCTCAGGTCGTACGCCGCGATGCCGCCCGGCCGCTCCAGGCCGACGAAGGCGTACGTCGTACCGCGCACCGATCCCGTGGTGATGCCCTCCGGCTCGGGACCCTTGCTGTCGCTGCGGCTGTCGGGGTCGTTCTCGGCGTTGTCGGTGTTGAAGTCCGCCGGGAACGCCTTCGCCGTCAGCTGCTCCAGGTCGTCGCCGGAGTCCCAGACGAGCCGGCCGCGCTCGTCGCGTACGGAGATCGAACGGCCGCCGAGCGAGTTCAGCTCGGTGACCCGGCCCTGGCTGTCCGTGGGCGAGGTGTTGGTGATGTTGAGGCGGCCGAGCGCGTCGTCCTGCTGGAGCGCGGCGGCGTCCGGGAAGGCCTTCGGGTTCAGCTCGACGTCCTTGACCCGCACCTCCTCGGCGAAGCAGTCCCAGTCGCGGGCGTCGCCCTCGTTGGCGCTGACGGTGTACTCGTCGCCGCGCGCGCTGAAGGCGTGGATCCCGTCGGGCTTGTAGAGGCCCTTGACCGGCCAGGTGCGGATGTTGACGCCGTCCTTGTCGGAGGCGTCCAGGCCGTTGCCGGGCTCGGAGTGGTCCTTCTCGCCGAGCGGGACGATCTTCTCGACCTCGGCACGGCGCAGATCGACGAGCGCGAGCGCGTTGTTCTCCTGGAGGGTGACCCAGGCGGTGCGGCCGTCCTTCGACACGGCCACGTACTCGGGCTCGATGTCCTGGCTGACGGAGGCGTTCGGGCCGTAGATCAGGACGCCGTCGCCGGTCAGCTCCTTCTTCTTGCGGTCCCACTTCTCGAAACCGGCCGTGTGCACGGTGGCGCGGCGCAGCTCGCCGTCGCGACCGCGGCCCCGGTCCAGGTCGATGACGCCGACCGAACCGACAGGGTCGATCCCGGCGGGCTCGGTGCCGCCCGGCGCGCAGTACGAGTCGGGCTCGCCCTCGTTCGCGACGACGACGCGGTCACCCTTCGGGGTGAACGTCACCATGTCGGGCAGGGCGCCGACCCGTACCTCTTTCAGCTTGCGGCCGTCGGAGGCGCGGAAGAACGAGACCGTGCCCCGGTCGGTCTTGGCCTCGGCCTGCCGGGCGACGGCCACCAGACCGTCGTGGACGCTCACGCTGTTGGCGCCCGGGGTGACGAGCTCGCCGGTCTTGCGGGGCTTGGCGGGGTTCCGGATGTCGAGAATGTCGACGGTGCCGGCCTCCGCGTTGATCGTGAAGACCTTGCGGGTCCGGGAGTCGTACGCGGTGATCTCCGCGCCGCCCTCGTCGAACTTGCCGCTCTCGTAGCGGCCGAGCAGGGTCAGGTCGAGCGTGCCGCCCTGATGGCCGGGCTTCCCGTGGCCGTGGCCGCCCCCGTGCGAGCCGGTGGCCTGCGCCGACGGCAGCAGAGCGGTGGTGGCGGCCATGACCGTGACGGTGGCCAGGGCAAGGAGTGTGCTGCGCTTCTTCATGAGTGCTCAGCGTTGTGCGGACCTCCGCTGGCCGGGTGAACCGACCGGGCCTCTCCGGTGAACACTGCCTCAACAAAATGCGGGGCCCGGCGGGCGATCCCGGGCCCGCCCGTCTCACAGTGCGGACGGACGTGGTCAAAAACACCAGGCGCCCCCGGTAACCCGGTCGTAAGCTCGCCGTCATGCAGGTCATCCAGTCAACCAAGCTCGCCAATGTCTGTTACGAGATCCGGGGTCCCGTCCTCGACGAGGCGATGCGGCTGGAGGCAGCAGGCCACCGCATCCTCAAGCTCAACACCGGGAACCCGGCGGCCTTCGGCTTCGAGTGCCCGCCCGAGATCCTGGAGGACGTCCTCCGCAATCTCGGCGACGCTCACGGGTACGGCGACGCCAAGGGGCTGCTCTCCGCGCGCCGCGCCGTCATGCAGCACTACCAGACCAAGAACATCGAGCTCGACGTCGAGGACATCTACCTCGGCAACGGCGTGTCCGAGCTGATCCAGATGTCGATGCAGGCACTGCTCGACGACGGGGACGAGGTTCTCGTACCGGCGCCGGACTATCCGCTGTGGACGGCGTCCGTCTCCCTGGCCGGCGGCACGGCCGTGCACTACCGCTGCGACGAGCAGGCGGAGTGGATGCCGGACCTGGCCGACGTCGAGCGCAAGATCACCGACCGCACCAAGGCGATCGTGATCATCAACCCGAACAACCCCACCGGCGCGGTCTACAGCGACGAGATGCTGCTCGCGCTCACCGAGATCGCTCGCAGGCACGGCCTGATCGTCTGCTCGGACGAGATCTACGACCGGATCCTGTACGACGGCGCGACCCACACCCCGACGGCCAGCCTCGCGCCCGACCTGCTGACCCTCACCTTCAACGGCCTGTCGAAGAACTACCGCGTCGCGGGCTTCCGCTCCGGCTGGCTGGCGGTCTGCGGACCGAAGACGCACGCGACCTCGTACATCGAGGGCCTGACGATCCTGGCCAACATGCGCCTGTGCGCGAACATGCCGTCGCAGCACGCGGTGGCGACGGCACTGGGCGGGCGGCAGTCGATCAACGAACTCGTCCTGCCGGGCGGACGCATCCTGGAGCAGCGGGACACGGCGTACGAGCTGCTGACGCAGATCCCGGGCGTCACCTGCGTCAAGCCGAAGGGCGCGCTGTATCTCTTCCCCCGGCTCGACCCGAAGGTCTTCAAGATCAAGGACGACCGGCAGATGGTCCTCGATCTGCTGCAGCGCGAGAAGATCATGGTCGTGCACGGGACCGGCTTCAACTGGCCGGAGCCCGATCACTTCCGGATCGTGACACTTCCGGCGGCGCCGGAGCTGGCGGACGCGGTGACGCGGATCGGGAACTTCCTGGACGGTTACTCGCAGCCGTAGCGCCGCGATGGCGCCGGGCCCGACCCGACCCAGGGGTCGAGGCTCGACTCGACTCAACTTTAGACTTATTCCAATGTAGGATGGCTTCCTGACGACACCAGGAGGCCATCCCCATGTATGAGCCGATCCGCACCAAGTCGGTCCACTCGATGGCCGACACCGATTTTCCGCACCGCAGCCGCGAGGAGGAGCTGGACATCCAGCTCGCCGGGCATCTCGCGGCGCTGCTGACCGTCACCGACGACCTCGGGCTCGACGACGCGGCAGGGCTGATCGCCCAGCAGGTGACCAGGCTGCGGGGCGCCGCGCCGATCCGCGCGCCCCGCTCTCGTGAAGCCGACACCGAAGCCGAGGCGGCCGAGCTGCACCGGCGGGCGCTCGCCCTGGCCGGCCGGGCGCTCGTGGTCGCCGCCTCGCGCGCCGACACGGCCGCGGCGATCCTCGCGGCCGAACAGATGGACGCGCACACGGCCGCGCTGCACGAGCCGCGGCTCGTGGACGCCCGCTGACGTTCAACGTTCCTTAACGGGACGGGTACTTCACCTTCCGTCCACCTGACGCGGCGCGGAATGTGGGTTTCCGGGAGCACTCTGCGCATGTGAAACGCATCGTGGGAATCGTCCTGGCGGTGCTGCTGATCGGCGGGGTGGCAGCAACCGTCGTCGCAGGCCGAGAGAGTCAGGACCCGGGCCCGGCAACGAAGACCGTGCGCGGAGTGATCGGTTCGGAGAAGGCGGAGTTCTTCGCCGACCCCGAGGTCGTGAAAGCCCTGGCTGCCCGGGGATTCACCGTGAAGTCGGAGACATCCGGCTCCTGGGCGATGGAGGACCTGCCGCTCGACGGCTTCGACTTCGCCTTCCCCTCGTCCAAGGCCCCGGCCGACGAGCTGCGGAAGAAGTCGAAGATCACGAGCGCGCCCATCCGGCCCTTCTACTCGCCGCTGGTCGTCGTGGCCCACCGGTCGGCCGCCAAGGTCCTCGCGGACAACGGCCTGGCCACCCTCAACGGCAAGGCGGGCGGGACGCTGCGGATGGGCCCGTATCTGGCCGCCGCCCGCGCCGACAAGACGTGGCAGCAGCTCAAGGGGTCAGCCGCGCATGCCGAGTTGACCGGCACCGTCTTCATCACCAGCACCGACCCGGTCCAGTCCAACTCGGGCGCGCTGTATCTCGCGGCGGCGTCGTACGTCGCCGACGGCGGCCGGGTCGCCACCGACGACGCGGCGGTGAACCGTACGGCTCCGCTCCTCAAGAAACTCACCGCCGTCCAGGGCGCGCAGCAGACGAGTTCGGACGCGCCGTTCCGCGACTTCATCAGCGGCGTCGGCAATCCGCTGGTGCTGGTGTACGAGTCGCAGGTGGCCTCGTTGCTGCTCCAGAAGCAGGACGTGGGCGATCTGGTGGTGCTCTACCCGGACACCACGGTCTCCAGCGACCACACCGTCGTACCGCTCAACGAGGACGGGCGGGAGCTGGGCGACGTCCTGGCCACCGACAAGCGGCTGCGCGAGCTCGCGGTCAAGCACGGCTTCCGGCCGCAGGGCGCCGCCGCCGAGTTCACCGGCGCGACGGCCGCCCACACCACCTACCTCAACCAGACGCTGACCGGGGTCCGACAGGCGCCCGTGCCGACCTCCCAGGTCCTGCACAGGATGGCCGAGCGGGCCCGTTCATGACGGGGGACGAGCAGATGAGCAGCGACACATCCCACCCGGGCGGAGGCGCCGACGCCGCTCCCGCCCTGATCCTGACCCCGCCGGAGCCGGTGCCGCCGGTCCCCTCGGAGCAGGCGGCCGGACTGGTGCCGGTCGACAACTCCGTACGGGAGGAAATGGCCCGGCGGGCCGCCGAGTACGTGGGGTCCCTGTCCGGACTCGACGCGCGCTCACCCGAGTTCGGCGCGCGGATCCATGAGATCGACGCCCTGGGGGCGAGCGACATCCGGGGCGCCGCCCAGCAGTCCAACCGCATGCTGGACCGCACCGTGCGCTCGCTCGCCAGTGACGGGGAGAACGCGCAGGGCCGCGTCTCCTCCTCGCTGGTCGAACTGCGGCGCACCGTCGAGGACCTGGACCCGCGGGACACCGGGCCGGCGCGCGGCGCGCGCAAGCTGCTCTCCAAGCTCCCGGGCGGCAACAAGCTCCGCGACCATGTCGCCAAGTACGCCTCGTCGCAGCACACTCTGAACCGGATCGTGGGCTCGCTCCGCGGCGGCCAGGACGAACTGCGCCGTGACAACGCCGCGTTGCACACCGAGCGGCTGCGCCTGTGGGAGACCATGGGCAAGCTCCAGGAGTACGTGGTCCTCACCGAGGCCCTCGACCGGGCGATCGAGCAGCGGATCGCCGAGACGCGGGGGACCGGTCCCGAGGCGGCCGACGCGCTGCGCGCCGACGTTCTGTTCCCGGTGCGGCAGAAGCACCAGGACCTGCTCACGCAGATCGCGGTGTGCGCCCAGGGGTATCTGGCGATGGACGTCGTCCGCAAGAACAACGAGGAACTGATCAAGGGTGTGGACCGGGCCGCGACCACGACCGTGTCCGCGCTGCGCATCGCGATCATGCTCGCCTCCGCGCTGGAGAACCAGCGCAAGGTGACCGAGCAGGTCAACGTGTTGCGTTCGACGACGGAGGACCTGATCCGCGGGAACGCCGAGATGCTCGCCACACAGAGCGGCGAGATCCAGCGGATCGCCGCCGACCCGGCGGTGGGGGCCGAGACTCTGCGCGCGGCGTTCCAGCAGATCTACCGGACGCTGGAGACGATCGACACGTACAAGATCCAGGCGACGGAGTCGATGGCCGCCACCGTGGAGTCCCTGACGGCCGAGCTCCGGACGGCGAGCGCGTACGTGGAGCGCGCGCGGTCGAGTTCGGCGGACGGCCCGGGTGTGCTCGACGGCGGTCGCAGATGAGGCGCCGTATGCGCGGGGCCGGATGGGCCGCGGTGGCCACCGTGCTGATCGCCTGCACGGCCTGTACGAGCGGGGGCGACGGACGCGACGGGGACTCCTCCCCCGGACCGGACGGGAAGGGGCCCGCGCGCACGCTGCGCGTCCTGGCCTCCAGCGAACTGTCCGACATGAAGCCGGTGTTGGACGCGGCCCGTGAGGCGACGGGGATCACGGTGACTCCGACGTACGTAGGGACGCTCGACGGCGCCGAGATCGTCTCCTCGGGGAAGGCGGACGGGGCGTACGACGCGGTCTGGCTGTCGTCCAACGACTATCTGCGACTGGACCCGGCGGTCGGCTCGAAGATCTCCTCGGAGACGCCTGTGATGACCTCGCCGGTCGCGCTCGGCGTCAAGGGGGCGACGGTGTCGCGGCTCGGCTGGAACCCGGAGACGGTCACCTGGTCGCAGGTGCACCGGGCGGTGGCCGACGGGAAACTGACGTACGGGATGACCGACCCGGTCCGCTCCAACTCGGGCTTCTCCGCGCTGGTTTCGGTCACCTCCGGCCTCTCGGGCGCCCAGGCGGCGCTCACCGACGGGCAGATCCGCGAGGCGACGCCCAGGCTCAGGGAGTTCTTCGCCGGCCAGGAGCTGACCTCCGGCTCGTCGGGCTGGCTCGCCTCGGCGTACAAGCGGCGCGGCACGGTCGACGCGATGGTGAACTACGAGTCCGTGCTGCTGTCCCTGAACCGCGACGAGGGCGGCGACGCCGACTCGCTTCTGACGGTGATCCGTCCCAAGGACGGGGTGGTGACGGCCGACTACCCGTTCACCCTGCTCACCTCCGCCGACGACGAAGCACGCGAGGCGGGCCGTGATCTGACGGAGTATCTGCGGACCCCGGAGGCCCAACAGGCCATCACCACGCGGACATTGCGCCGCCCGGTGGTCACGTCGGTGAAACCGACCGAGGGCATCGGCCGGGAAGGCCGCCGTGAACTGCCCTTCCCCGGCTCGCGTTCGGTGGCCGACGGCCTCCTCGACGCGTACGAGAACAAACTCCGCCGCCCCTCGCGCACGGTGTACGTCCTGGACACCTCCGGCTCGATGAAGGGCTCCCGACTGGCCCGGCTGAAGTCGGCGCTGGGCGAGCTGACGGGCGACTTCCGCGAGCGGGAGGAGGTCACGCTGATGCCGTTCGGCTCGGCCGTGAAGCAGATCCGTACGCGTACGGTCGACCCCGCCGACCCCTCGGCGGCGGTCGCCGCGCTGGACGCGGACATCGCGGGACTCTCGGCGCAGGGCGACACGGCGATCTACAGCAGCCTCCAGGAGGCGTACGGGTTGATCGGCGATCCCGGGAAGTCCGGTGTCTCCTCGTTCACCTCGATCGTCCTGATGACGGACGGTGAGAACACGGCGGGAGACGAGGCGGCAGGCTTCGATGCCTTCTACCGGGGACTGCCCGCCGGCCAGCGCCGGACGCCGGTCTTCCCGATCCTCTTCGGCGACTCCGACCGGCGGGAACTGACGGACATCGCGACACTGACGGGCGGCCGGCTCTTCGACGCGAACAAGGGCTCACTGGACGGCGCCTTCGAGGAGATCCGTGGCTACCAGTAAAATCCACCGCTACGTCGAGTCCCGGAAGAACCTGACCGGCTGCGTCTTCGGCCTGGCCGGCCTCGGCCTGACCCTCACCGGCCTCGCGGGCACCTACTGGCCGGTGGTGGTCGCGGGACTGTACGGCGCGGGCGCGCTCATCGCACCCCCGGAACGCCCGGACACACCTGACTTCGCCCAGCCCGCCGAGCAACTGGAGGAGCTGCGAAGGGACTTCGCCACGCTCACTGACTATCTGACCGAGGTGTCCCTGCCGCCATCCGCCGCCGCGCGGCTGACCGACCTGAACGAGCTGATCACCTCACTGCTGGACCCCGGCTGGGTCGCCGACGCCCTGATCACCGACCCGGAGGCGGTGCACAGCCTGTCCCGCGCGATCCGCCAGGACATCCCGGAATCGGTGGACGCCTACGTCCGCACCCGCTGGTGGAGCCGCCTCCAGCCCAACGCGAACCCCCCGGACCACCACTTGGAACGCCAGCTGACCCTCCTCCACGACGAGGCCCACGCCCTGGCGGCGGCGATCCACGAGGCGGAGTCGCGCCGCCAGGAGTCCCACACCCACTACTTGGAGGAACGCCACCAGGGCCCGTGAGAGTGGACAAGCGGGGGTGGGAGCAGGGCCGAAGATCTCCAGCGCCATCATGGAGCTTTCACCTCGAAGGAGTGCCGCCCGTGCGACTGGTCGCAGATCCCCTGTCCGGCGAAGTGGATATCACCGCTTCAGCGAAGGAACTGTCCAGCCTGGCAGGCGCGGTGGCAGAGGGCACCGGGTTCATCGGCTCCACCTCACCGCCGGACAGCGATGCCTTGGCGGGGATCGATGTCAGGAGGGCTTCCGGCCCCGGGGTTCAAATCGAGCTCGACGCCTCGCGGCAGGTCCTGGTGATCAGCGGCGATCTCGAAGCCAGGGCAATCCTCGCAGCCAACCTCCAGGGCATGGCCACCGCGGAGGAGGGCGGTCACCTCCACATCGACTACTTCCCCGAGCATCCCTACCTCGTTGAAGGGTCTGTGCCGATCGTGGTCAACAGCCCCCACGGAGGGATGCCCACCCGGTGAGTGGCGGGAAGGCCGACATGACGTGTCGGAACGTCGGATTTACCCGTCTAGCGGACACAACTCTCGATACCGAAGGCTTTGGACGCGCGGTCGCACAACCGCCAGGGGGCGACGATGAAAACCCACCTCTGCGTGGTGTGCGCGGAAGGGGACTCGGTGCGGATCCGCAGGGCCTTGCCCTTCTTGTCCTTCAGCTGGACCCACCGAGTGTTCTGGTAGGAGTCGGTGTAGCGGACCTTGACGCCCCACTCGCACGTCTGCCCCGGTGGTGCGATCGCCTGCACCCTGAGACCGGCCGAGGGCTGGCCGCCTCCGACCTCGATGTAGCGGGTGCGGAAGTAGGGCTCGCCCTGCCCCTCGGCGTCATCGGACACCACCGGTTCGTCGGCGAAGGGCGGAATGTGCAGCTGGAGCCCCTCGTAGGTGGCTCCGCCCTGTGGGGGAATCTCGACGATGGTCTGCGCGGTGCTCTTCCGGCATGTGACGCCGGTGACTTTCCAGCCGTTGATGACCACCGCGGAGGAGCGGGTGCTCATGATGTTCATCTGGAACACGTCGGCGAATCCCCCGCTTCTGCTCGACCGCATCTGCTGCTTGTATCGCTCGGGGGCGTACTCCATCGTGGCCTTGTACACGAACGGGCGGGCACCCAGTTCCTTCAGGTAGGAAAAGGCGCCCGAGGGGTCCTTGCGGGCCACCAGCTTCTTCCTCTCGCCGGGGGTCAGTTTCCGGTCGAGGACCATCGCCCATTCATAGGGCTCGTCTTCTTCGGGCTGCACGGACACTGTGAACGGCGCCTTGTCGGCGTCGTACTCCGCGTTGGATTCGTTCTCCTCGGCCACACTGGGTTCGATCATGACGTAATCGATCAGCGTGTCCCGGAAGACAGCCACGAAGGCGATCGCCGCCATCACCAGCAAGGTCACCACTCTTCTGCGCCGGGAAGAGCCGGGCGCCAGGCCGAGTGTCTCGGCGACGATCGACCCGAGTCTCTCGCGAGGTTCGTCGCCCTGCCGCGGGGGCTGCGCGGCCGCGACGGCCGGACTCCCCCCGGAGCCCTCGCTCTGCCCACCCGTCCCGCCCGTCCCCACGAGGGCACCGTCGGCACCACTCGGCTGCGGCTCTGGTCTCGCGCCCGATGCCCCCGTCGTCGCCATGCCCGTCCCCCTACCCGGTGAGTACGCCCAGTCCGACAAAACCGTGCCGTACAAGTACGCGCCCGCAGCCGCTGCTGGACGTGGTCATCCGACCGCGCTGCTGATCACCAACCGATCGACTGCCTGTCCGGCTCCACGTGGAGCGTCAATCGCCCTCCGGCCGGTTGGCCGGCATGTCGCCAACGGGTGACCAACTCCGCCACCGCGTCCCACAGTCGTACCGAACCCGGCCCGCCCTGCCGGACCACCCACCGCCCGTCCTTCTCGGACAGCACCGCCCATGTACCAGCTTCGACGTCGATGAGCACACGCTTGTCCCGGCCGTCGCGCGACAGCGTGAACCACTGCGCGCGCGGGGCCGCGAACTGTGCGACGAAGCGCGCTGTCCAGTCGTCCAGCGCATCACCACCGACATCGGTGACCTCCGCCTCCGCCGTATCGAAATCGGGCAACAACCCGAGTGGGGGAGGCTGTTGGGGCCGCGCGAGCATGAAGGAGACGTGCCCGCCAAGTACGGGGCCGCTCGCTGTGCCGTCCTCGGCCACGGTCAGCCGCACCAGTTCGGAGGCATTCATCCAGCCGCCGACGGTCGCCAGGATTTCCCCGCTGGGCCGGGTCTGCGCGATCCACTCGTACGGCACGGTGTGAACCCCACAGGTGGCGACGACCCTGTCGTACGGCGCACGGGCGCGATACCCGTCCAGCCCGTCGCCCACCACAAGGTGGGGCCGGTACCCGAGTCCCGCGAGCGCCGTCCCGGCCCGAGCCGAGACATCGGCGTCCACCTCGACGGATGTCACGCTGTCATCGCCGAGCGCGTGCGCGAGGAGGGCCGTGGAGTAGCCCGTGCCGGTACCGATCTCAAGCACCCGCATGCGGTCGGCCACCCGCAGTTCCTCCAGCATGCGGACGACGAGCCCGGGCATCGTGGACGAGGAGGAGGGCCGATGCGAGATACGCCCCTCGACCTGACGCGGGACGACGGACTCGGCGACCTGCGTAACGAGGGTGTCGTCCTCGTACACCCGCCCGAGCCGCTCCGGACTCCCGCCGAGAAAAACGGGCCGGTACCAGCCGCCGTCGTCGTACTCGAACCACCCGTCGGACAGGAACCGCTCGCGGGGCACGGCGGTCAGCGCGTCCCGCCACCGGGGGCTGAGCAGCGCCCCGCTCTCCGCGAGACGCCGCACCAGATCAGCACGCAGTTCTCGCGACGAGGCTCCGCTGTCAGCCACTTGTACGCTCTCCGATCTCCAGAAGGTCCGCGATCGCCGATGCGAGGGGGAGGCCGGACGCCTCTTCGAGCCAGGCCCATTGCCCGTTGGGATTGCATTCGAGGAACCACCATTCGTCGTCGGACGACACGGCGAAATCGAAGGCTCCGAAGTTGAGCCCGAATCCGGCGAGGAAACGAAGAAGCGGGAGCCGGATGGCGTCGGGGCAGTCGACCGCCTCGTACCTCAGATTCCGGTACTCGGCACGCCAGTCCACCACGCCTCGCGGAGCCGTGATCCGGCAACAGAACACTTCCTGGCCCACGACGACGGCACGCACGTCGGACGTCTTCGGAACCTGGACTTGGAAGAGATGCGCGCACCTGTTCACGGCGGTGTCGATGTCATTGCCCTCGACAAGGGCCGCCCAGATGCCGGCGGGCTCACCGTCGACGTGGTACGCACCGGCGTGCAACGGCTTGTAGACGGTGCGATGTTCCAGCGCGAAAGCGCGGGCCTCCGCGGGGTCGTTCGTAATCAGAGTGATCGGGACGTTGAATCCTTCCCGGATTGCTGCCCCCAGTTGAGCAGGCTTGTACTCGGCTCGGGCAATGGCCTGTGGATGGCTCAGATAGAGACATGGGGAGAGGGCGGCGAGCACTCCCCCGAGCCCACGCCGGTTCTCCCGCGCGATGAAGTCCGCTGTCTCGTCGTGGCCATTGGGCGCATAGGCGCTGGGGCGTCGATGGTAGAGAGCGCGGACATCTGCGAGGTCTGCCGTTCGTTCCCCAACGGTGAGACGTCCGCCCCAACCGGCCGCTCCCGTACGAGAAGCGAGGACGGCGGATTCCGGGAAGTCCCGACCGGGGTCGAACCGGAGCACGGGGAGCCGGCGCCGGTTCAGTTCCGCGACGACCATGTCAGCTGTCGCGTCCTCGTACTCGGTCGCGACCAGCACCGGGCGTCCCTTCACGCCGTCGCCCCTAATCCTGCGTCGCGTCATGGCCGCTGTCGGAGTCCATCTTGCCGTCTTTCCCGACTTGAGTCGGCGGGTACGTGTTCACGGAAGTGCCGTGCTTTCCCAGTTCGGCGGGCATCCCCACGCCGTCGTCGCCCACCCAACGACCGGTCTGGGTGCGGGGATCGAGACCCGCGTACCGCCAACGGGAGGGCTCGCCGTTTCGCAGCGGAACCAGGCGTCGCATTCCCCACGGCGTGACCGGGTCCGCTGCGGGGGAGCTGGTGAAGTTCGTCATTCTTCCTCCTCGTTCAGTTCGATCGATCCTTGTGCCTTGCGCCTGAGCCCGGCCTCCACCTCCCGCAGGACCGCGGGGCTCAGGGTGGTGTATCCGTCGCGTGGCACCCACTCGGGCACCAGACGCCAGAAGGCACCTGCCTCGGCGAGGGCTTCGACTTCGGCGGCAGTTCCGTCGTGTGGAACTCCCCCACGTGTACGCCGCGTCAAAGTCGCCGGAGCGATGAAGCGGAGCTGTGCGGGGTCTTCGGCGGTCCACTCTCCAGGGCCCTGTACGGGCCTCAGGACGTAGGCGCCCCTCCGTACATCGGTGATGACCGCCAGCCGGCCCGACACGTCGTCGCGTACGTGGTCGCCCACCCAGGGCTTCGCCTCGGTCACCGGTCGACCTCGCTGTCGATCTCGCTTCTGAGGTCACCCCAGACCCGTTTCCCCAAGGGGAGGCAGTCCGTGCCCCACCGCCAGGTCAGAGCCTCGATGATCGCGAGCCCTCGCCCGGCCTCGTCATGGCCGTCGGCCGACACGCGAAGTATCGGGACGGCCTTCGAGCTGTCCGCCACAGCGACGCGCACGAATGTCTCGCTCGGCCGGGAGACGGTCACACGGATCGAGTAAGTACGCGTGTGCGTGACGGAGTTGGACACCAGCTCCGTCACGACCAGAGCCCCGGTATCAGCGAGGTGTTCCAGGCCCCACGCCTCAAGCGCGGTACGGACGAGCGATCGGGCCAGGACAGCACTCCGTGCCGTGCACGGCATGGTCCGGGTGTAGCCGGGGTGTCGGGTGGGCGTGGGGCGAGCAGTGGTGGTCACAGTCATCAGGGCCTCGGGTCGGAGAGCGTGCGAGTACGGGCGGCCGTGTTTCAGTCAACGACCCTCGATCGCGAGGCGTGAGGAAAAGCCAGCACAGCGTGAACCGCTCGGAACCGGAAACTTTCGGGGCCGTCGGTTCTCCGGGAGTGAGTCGCATGGCTACGTTGATGGTGTGGAGGACAACCAGAGCCTCAAGCACCGCATGGCGGAGGCGGGGTTCACCCAGGCCGAGTTGGCCGAAGTGGTGAACGCGGATCTGCGGGCGGCAGGATATGAGGGCTCCGTCAGTGACCGCACGGTCCGCAACTGGCTGACCGGAAAAACCCGGTGGCCACATCGTCGGCAGCGGGCTGCGTTGGAGGCAGTATTCCAGTGCCCTGCCGTAGAGCTGGGTTTCGTCCCCCGGCGTACGGCGGCACACCCGATGTCACCGGAGGGCACCGTGATTCGACGCCAATTCATGAGCGCATCCCTCGCCACGGCCGTGGGCGCCGTCGGCACCAACGAGCCGGTACGGTTCCACGCCGCTCGAGCCAGGGTTGGGAGTGGTGACGTCCAGCGCCTGCTGAACAAGTTCGCCGCCCTGGTCTCGAACGACGTGCGGTACGGCGGCAAGCTCGCCGTCGAGACCCAGGCGTCCGCTCTCGCCGGGCAGGCCTTGGCCCTCCAGGCCCACGGCAGTGCCAGTCAGCGAGTGCGTGATGCCCTGTATGGCTGCGCCGCGTCGTTCACATCCAGCGCGATGTGGGCCGCCATCGACTGCCGTCGCTTCGACACCGCGCAGCGCCATTTCGACCGGGCGTCGAGCTTGGCCGCCATGTCCGGGGATCCGGCCATCCAGTTCCGTATCTGGTCCCACGCCGGGAGTCTCTACCGTCACATCGGACGACCGTCGGACGCCCTGGCGGCGAACGACGTAGCCCGCAACCTTCCTGTCGCACGCCGCGATCCGATGTTCGCGTCACTCGGACATGCCCGTCACGCCGCCATCTACGGCCTCGTCGGCGACTCACGAGCCGCGCGCCAAGCCCTGGGCCACGCCCGCGACGCGTACGAGCGGGCCGATCGCGACGTCCCTCGCCCCCTGTGGATGACCGCGGTGTGCGACCAAGCAGAACTCGAAGAACTCGCCCTTTCGACCCACCTCAGCCTCCGCCATTACGCGGACGCCGAGGCGCACGCCCACAAAAGCCTGGCCTTCCTCCGTCCGTACATGCGGCGCGATCGCGCGATCGTCACTGCCCGCCTCGCCCACGCGCAGCTCGGCCAGGGCGATGCGGAGGCCGCTGTGGCAACGGCACTGTCTGTTCCCGCCGACCTGACCACCCGGCATCCGCGCGTCAGCGACGTGCTGCTGGATTTCGGCAGAGCGCTACGAGCCACCGCTCCGACCAGTCCGTCCACTCGTACCTGGAACGAGCGCACTGATAGCTCCTGGCGCTCCGCAAGGTGACGACGGACCTCGTCTCTCATCGCATCCCAGTGCGGCAAGTGACCGACCAGGCACGGTTCCGAACCCGGCTGGGAAGCCCTCATCGGATTCGACGGGACGACTCCCGTGGGCTACGCCTACGTGAACACGCTTGCGGTGAACGACCGTTGGTGGCAGCCGATGACCACACCACTCCCCGAGAAACGCGCAAGCACCCCCACGGTCGCGCTGAAAGAGATCATGCTCCGCGTGCCGTGGCGCGGCACCGGCGCCTCCGTGCGTATCCACGACGAACTCCTCGCCGACCGGGAGGAAGAACAGGTCTCCCTCCTGGTGAACCCACTGGCGGGGAACGGGAAAGTCAAAGCTCTTTACGAGTCTTGGGGATACGTTCAGGTCAGCGAACAGCAACCGTCCCCGGACGGTCCGGTCCTCGCCGCGATGGTGCGGGCGGTACGGCCACCCGCGGAGAGCGGGACGTGAATCGGTTCTCCGGGTCCAGGACGTCAGCCACACACGAGGCGGAATCCCGCACAGGATACTGAGGTACATGCCGAACCCAGAGCTGGCCGCGGAGATCGAGCACTTCTACTCGCAGGTCATCGACGAGGGTGCCCGGCTGAGCGTGTCAGCGGACGGACGGCTCGAACTGCTACGAACGCGGGAACTCCTGCGGCGCTTCCTCCCCCCGGCGCCCGCCCGCGTGCTGGATGTAGGAGGTGGCACGGGCGTCCATGCCCGGTGGTTGGTCGATGACGGGTATCACGTCGACCTGATCGATCCGGTCGCCCGGCATGTCGAGCAAGCGGCCCAAGTCTGCCCCTCGTCGCTGGGGGACGCCCGCGCGCTGGAGGCCATGGATGCCAGCTACGACGTGGTGCAGATGCTGGGGCCCCTCTACCACCTTCCCGTCCGGGCAGACCGGCGGAAGGCACTCTCCGAAGCGCGGCGTGTGGTGCGGCCCGGCGGGCTCGTGGCTGCCGGGGCGATCAACAGGTATTCCTCGCTCTTCGAGCACACCGCCTACGCGCACCTGCATACCGAGCGGATGCAGAGGTCGATCTCCGCGATCCTCCGCACGGCTGTTCACGACGGCAGGCGCGGCTTCACCCTCGCCTACTTCCACCGCGCCGAGGAACTCGCCGAGGAATTGCGCGATGTCGGCCTCGTGGACGTGGCGGTGTTCGGGATCGAGGGACCGGCGTGGTCCATCCTCAAGGCTGTGGAGCAGCACGCGGGTCCAGACCCAAGTGAAGCTCTCTTCGAGTCCGTTCTGACGGCGGCGCGGATGGCCGAGCCCTACCCCGAACTCCTCGCGGCCAGCTCCCACTTGCTGGCCGTTGGGAGGGCGCCCGCGTAACCCGCGTCGCGTAGCGACTACCGCGTGCCGGGGAGGCGGACCGTCGCCGTCAGGCCGCCCGTCGGGCGGGGGGTGAGGGTGAGCGTGGCCGTGTGGGCGCGGGCGATGCTGTGGACTATCGCCAGGCCGAGGCCCACTCCCGCGTGCTCGTCCGTGCGGGCGCGTTCCGTGGCGCGTTGGAAGGGTTCCGTGAGGGTCGGGACCAGTTCCGGGGGGAGACGCGGGCCCGTGTTCTCGACCCGTACCACGCTCGCGCCGGGGTGATCCTCGGTGTGGACCGTCACCGTGCCTCCCGCGGGGAGGTTGTGGACGATGGCGTTCTGGACGAGGTTCGTCATCATCCGCAGCAGGAGCTCCGCGGAGCCGCTGGTCCGGGTCGGCGTGCCGGTGACGTCGAGGGTGATTCCGCGCCGTTCGGCGAGGGGGAGCAGCGTTTCGGCGGCCTCCTCGGCGACGAGGGAGAGGTCGACGCTCTCGCGGGTGAAGTTCCCGCGGTCGCTGCGGCTGAGCAGCAGCAGGGCCTCGGTGAGGCCGATCGCGCGGGTATTGACCACCCGCAGCCGTTCGAGGAGTTCGGCCCGGTCGCGCGTGGGGTCCCTGCGGGCGACATCGAGCAGTGTCTGTGAGATGGCCAGCGGAGTGCGCAGTTCGTGGGAGGCGTTCGCGGCGAACCGCCGCTGTTCGGCGACGTGCGACTCAAGTTGTTCGAGCATGGTGTCGAACGCGTCGGCGGATTCCCGGAATTCGTCCTGGCGGCCTTCCATGCGGATCCGGTGGGACAGCGATCCGGTCCCGGCCAGTCGTGCCGCCGCCGTGATCCGGGTGAGCGGTGCGAGCATCCGGCCGGCGATGAGCCATCCCCCGACGAGGCCGAACACGAGCAGGAAGGCCATCGCCACGGCCGCGGCGGGGGCGAAGGTGCGCACGAGGAGGTAGCGGTTGGGCGAGATCCCGAGGAGGCCCTGGGCGTTGTCGGGGACGTAGCGCAGCAGGAACATCCACACGACGGCCAGCAGGAGAGCGCCGGCGACGGCGAGGAACCCGGCATAGCTGAGGGTGAGTTTCAGTCGGACGCTGAGTCCTGGGCGTCTACGCACGCGTGCTTCCGATGCGGTAGCCGACACCCGGCACCGTGGTGATGATCCATGGTTCGCCGAGCCGTTTGCGCAAGGCGGAGACGGTGATGCGGACGGCGTTGGTGAAGGGGTCGGCGTTCTCGTCCCAGGCCCGTTCCAGCAGGTCTTCGGTGCTGACGACACCGCCTTCGGCGGCGACGAGGACTTCCAGTACGGCGAACTGCTTACGGGTGAGCGCGACGTAACGTCCGTCACGGAAGACCTCCCGGCGGAAGGGGTCGAGGCGCAGCCCCGCGATCTCGCGGACCGGGGGCCGGGCGTACGCGCGCCTGCGGTCGAGGGCGCGCAGCCGCATGACGAGCTCCCGCAACTCGAAGGGCTTGGTGAGGTAGTCGTCGGCGCCGAGCTCGAACCCGGACGCCTTGTCGTCGATCCGGTCGGCGGCGGTGAGCATGAGGATCGGGATGCCGCTGCCGGAGGCGACGATGTGCCGGGCGACCTCGTCGCCGGAGGGGCCGGGGATGTCACGGTCGAGGACCGCGAGGTCGTAGGAGTTGGCGCTGAGCAGTTCCAGGGCGGTGTCGCCGTCGCCCGCGATGTCGGCGGCTATCGCCTCCAGCCGGAGCCCGTCCCGGACGGCCTCCGCCAGGTAGGGCTCGTCCTCCACGATCAGTACGCGCATGTCTGAAGCCTAGGGTCTGTCGTTTGGATCAGGCCGGATCAGGGAGCGCCCGCCGCGGCAGCGGCTGATGTCCCGTTGGTGCGTGCGATCGCAAGGCGGAGGAGGGAGCCGGCGCGGAGGGGGCACCTCCCGTGCCCGAAGGGCTACGGGGGAGTCGGCGACTACGACAACGCGGCGAGCGTGCGTGCCAGGGACCGCGAGCCCGGCAAGA
This sequence comes from Streptomyces sp. NBC_01716, assembly GCF_036248275.1. Taxonomy (NCBI): domain Bacteria; kingdom Bacillati; phylum Actinomycetota; class Actinomycetes; order Kitasatosporales; family Streptomycetaceae; genus Streptomyces; species Streptomyces sp. NBC_01716. Next base: position 3,111,244 of record NZ_CP109181.1, read on the forward strand.
TCCGAAAGACACCCCCTAGGCAGCGGAGACGCGGAGCGGGTCCGAGGACGTTTGCGCCGGGGTGTGCCACCAGGGGCGCGCCACCAGCGCGGCCAGTGCGGCGCCGGTGGCGTTGACCAGTACGTCGTCCACGGAGGACACCCGGTCCAGCCGCAGGACGTACTGCGCGGTCTCGACCAGGATCGAGCAGCCCGCACCCAGCGCCAGGATCCGCGGGACGGACGCCAGCGCCGCGAACCGTATCGGGGCGAAGGCCCCCAGCGCCGCGAAGATCAGCAGGTTGCCGATGATTCCGAGCGTCCCCATCGTGACCAGGTCCCGCAGGGGCACCAGGCTCACCCGGGCGGGGGCGGTCCCGGGCTCGGAGCCCGGCATCAGGGTCAGCCATACCAGCGGCACCGTCCCGTGGACCATGCCCACCTCCGCCAGCGACCTCCGCCACGCCCAGGAGGCACCGGCGGCCCGCCGACGGTGCGCCAGGGCCCACACCAGCAGCGCGGACAACGGCAGCGTGACCACCATGACGAGCGCCACACCGTTGAACGTACCGAAGCAGCGGTCCCACCGCCCGGCCATGCACATCGGGGCGGACATCATGAGCGGCCCCCGCAGAGCGAACAAGGCACTCGCCAGGCCGAGGATCAGCAGACCGAGGAGCACGGTCCGGCCCGTGCGGCGGGGCGGTGCGGACAGGGATGCGTGGTGGCTCATGCCTCCATTGGATTCGGCGGGCCGTTGCCGTGGCGTATGCGATTTTCGATACGCCCGCGATACGCGCGATACGCCACGCCGGCCCCGGAGTTCAGCGAATCTGCGCGGTCACGGCGCGGTGCAGTTCGTGGCCCGGCAGGGAGAGCCGCATCCGGCACTCGTCCTCCGCCTCGACCGTGACCGGGATGCCCCAGTGCGCGCTCAGCATGTGGCCGACGGCGACCAGGCGTTGGCGTTCCTGCGGCGTGTGGGCCGGGAAGCGGGTCCAGTTGTGGTCGGCGATGGCGTTGCCGAGTTCGGTGAACAGCGTTGCCCGCGTGCGGCGTTCCTCGTCCGGGGTCAGCGGAGTGCGGCCCGGCTCCGGTGCGAGCGGGCGGACGTTGTACAGGTCTCGAATCACAGCCGTGAGCGTAGCGGTCGCCCGCTCGCGCCGAGACCCCCGGAGCCGTGAGGGATGGGCTCCGGGGGCCGGTTTCGGAGGGTGGTCAGGGGCGCCCCGCCGACGGGGCGCGCGGGGATCAGGACAGGCGGTTCACCAGCGCGTGGTACTCGTCCCACAGCTCCGGCGGCGTGTGCGTGCCGAAGGTGTTCAGGTGGTCAGGGACCAGGGATGCCTCGTCGCGCCAGACCTCCTTGTCGACCGTGAGCAGGAAGTCCAGGTCCGCGTCCGAGAGGCCCAGGCCCTCGGTGTCCAGGGCTCCCTTCGCCGGGAGGACGCCGATCGGGGACTCGACGCCCTCGCCCTTGCCCTCCAGGCGCTCCACGATCCATTTCAGTACGCGGCTGTTCTCGCCGAAGCCGGGCCAGACGAACTTCCCCGCCTCGTTCTTGCGGAACCAGTTGACGTAGTAGATCTTCGGGAGCTTGGACTCGTCGCCCTTCTCCGTGGCCGTGGCGCCGATCTTGATCCAGTGGGCCATGTAGTCGCCCATGTTGTAGCCGCAGAACGGCAGCATCGCGAACGGGTCGCGGCGCAGCTCGCCCACCTTGCCCTCGGCGGCGGCGGTCTTCTCGGAGGCGACGTTCGCGCCGAGGAAGACGCCGTGCTGCCAGTTGAACGACTCCGTCACCAGCGGTACGGCGGAGGCGCGCCGCCCGCCGAAGAGGATCGCCGAGATCGGGACGCCCTTGGGGTCCTCCCACTCGGGCGCGATGATCGGGCACTGGCCGGCGGGCACGGTGAAGCGGGCGTTGGGGTGGGCGGCGGGGGTCCCGGACTCCGGGGTCCAGTCGTTGCCCTTCCAGTCCGTGAGATGCGCGGGCGGCTCCTCGGTCATGCCCTCCCACCACACGTCGCCGTCGTCGGTGAGCGCGACGTTCGTGAAGACGGAGTTGCCCCACATCGTCTTCATGGCATTGGCGTTGGTGTGTTCACCGGTGCCGGGCGCGACACCGAAGAAGCCGGCCTCCGGGTTGATCGCGTAGAGCCGGCCGTCCTCGCCGAACCGCATCCACGCGATGTCGTCGCCGATCGTCTCGACGGTCCAGCCGGAGATGGTGGGCTCCAGCATCGCGAGGTTGGTCTTGCCACAGGCCGAAGGAAAGGCGGCGGCAACGTACTTGGACTGCCCGCGCGGCGGCGTGAGCTTCAGGATCAGCATGTGCTCGGCGAGCCAGCCCTCGTCACGTGCCATGACGGAGGCGATGCGCAGCGCGTAACACTTCTTGCCCAGCAGCGCGTTGCCGCCGTATCCGGAGCCGTACGACCAGATCTCGCGGTCCTCGGGGAAGTGCGAGATGTACTTGGTGGTGTTGCAGGGCCACGGCACGTCGGCCTGGCCATCGGCGAGCGGCGCGCCGAGGCTGTGGACGGCCTTCACGAAGAAGCCGTCGTCGCCGAGTTCGTCGAGGACGGGCCGCCCCATGCGCGTCATGGTGCGCATGGAGACCGCGACATAGGCGGAGTCGGTGATCTCGACGCCGATCGCGGAGAGCGGTGAGCCGACCGGGCCCATGCAGAACGGGACGACGTACATGGTCCGGCCGCGCATCGAGCCGCGGAAGACGCCCTGCTCGCCGGTGAAGATGGAGCGCATCTCCGCCGGGGCCTTCCACTTGTTCGTGGGGCCCGCGTCCTCCTCGCGCTCCGAGCAGATGAAGGTGCGGTCCTCGACGCGCGCCACGTCGGTGGGGTCGGAGGCCGCGTAGTACGAGTTGGGGCGTTTGACCGGGTCGAGCTTCGTGAACGTGCCCTTCGCCACGAGCTCGTCGCAGAGGCGTTCGTACTCGGCTTCCGAGCCGTCGCACCAGACCACCTGGTCCGGCTGGGTCAGGGCCGCGATCTCGTCGACCCAGGAGATCAGCTCCTGGTGACGGGTCCGGCCGGCCGGCGGACCGGCCTGAGTCCCGGGATTGAGAGGGTCTCCGCTGGAAAGCTCTGCGTCGCGCGCCACGGTTGCTCCTTGATGAGGGTTTACAGGTATATGCCCCGTGGGGGCTGCGACCCGGACGCTTCGTTACCGCTCATCCGGTGCCGACCGCACTCATTTGATCATCCGACTCCCGCGCCCATCTGTCCAGAGGGCCGCACACGTGAGCATCACCACTCCGTTCACCCCTCCATCCACCCCTCTTGGTACGGCGTTACGGCCGGTACGGGGGGTGGGTAAGCGGCCATCCCCATCTGCTACCTACGGTTCCGTAGGTAGCATGAACACATGACTTCTCCCGCGTCCGACTCGCTCGCGAACCCCCCGCAACCCGAAGGGGGACCGACCGAGATCCAGCTGCCGACTCCGGTCAAGCCGATGATGCGCGGCTGGCTGCACATGGGAATGTTCCCGGCCGTACTGATCGCGGGAATCGCGCTGATCGCCATGGCCGACACCACAAGGGCCCGGTTCGCCTGCGCGATCTTCGCCGCCACGGCCTGCCTGCTGTTCGGCGTCAGCGGCGTCTACCACCGCGGCAATTGGGGCCCGCGGGGCGAGGCCATCCTCAGACGGCTGGATCACGCCAATATCTTTCTGATCATCGCGGGCACCTACACCCCGCTGACCATGCTGCTGCTGCCCGAATCGACCGGCCGCACGCTGCTCTGGGCGGTCTGGGTCGCCGCCGCGGGCGGCATCGCCTTCCGGGTCTTCTGGGTCGGCGCCCCGCGCTGGCTCTACACCCCCTGCTACATCGCCATGGGCTGGGCGGCCGTCTTCTTCCTGCCCGACTTCCTGCGTACCGGGGGGATCGTCGTCCTTATCCTGATCGTCACCGGCGGACTGCTCTACAGCGCGGGCGGCGTGATCTACGGGCTCAAGCGCCCCAACCCCTCCCCGCGCTGGTTCGGCTTCCACGAGGTCTTCCACTCGCTCACGCTCGCCGCGTTCGTCGTGCACTACGTCGGGATCTCGCTGGTGGCGTCCCAGCACTCCTGACGCGGGCACCCTTTTGAGAGTTACTGCCATTTAACGGAAACGTTCACGAGGGCGCATGGCACGACGCCGGTGGCCGCGATGCCCGACAATGATCCGCATGTCCGCCTCCGCGTCTCCCCCACCCGACGAGCAGCGGCCCCGACTGGGCCTGCGCGAACGCAAGAAGCTGAAGACCCGCGCCGCGATCCGCGAAGCGACGTACCGGCTCGTCGCCGAGCAGGGCTACGAGGCGACCACCGTCGAGCAGATCGCGGCGGCGGCCGAGGTCTCCCCCTCCACGGTCTTCCGCTACTTCCCGACGAAGGAAGACATCGTCCTCACCGACGAGTTCGACCCGGTCATGGAGGCGGCGATCCGCGCCCGGCCGGCCGGCGAGCCACCGCTGGAGTCACTGCGGGCCGTGCTGAAGCAGGCCGTCGAGACGATCCTCGCCGAGCAGCCCGACGAGATGCGCCGGCGCGGCAAGGTGATGCTGGAGATCCCCGCCGTACGGGCCAGGATGACCGAGACGATGGCGGAGACCTCGCTCCTGCTGAGCCGCGCGGTCGCGGACCGTACGGGGCGCGAGACCGGCGATCTGGAGGTGCGGATCTTCACCGCGTCCGTGATGGCGGTACTGCGCGAGGTGACGATCTACTGGGCCGAGCACGGCCAGAAGGACGATCTGGCCGCGCTCATCGACCGGGCACTCGACTCGCTCAAAGGCGGGCTCGCGCTGTAGGTCCGCTACACCCGTACGGTCAACTGCTCCTTCAGCACGTCGACTTCCGTCGTCGGGGCGGAGCACACGAAACCCCGGCAGACGTACGCCGCGGCCCGGCCGGCCACCAGCGGCCTGTCCGCCAGCAGCGGGAACTCCGCCTCTCCGTCCGCCTGTTGGTCGCCGGCCGGCTCCCCCACCGCGACGACCGCTCCCGGCGCCGTACCCAGCAGCGCCGTACGGTGCAGCTCGGCCCTCGCCGCGTCGCCGCGCGGACCCACCACCGCGACCTCGTGCGGCCCGTCGAGCAGCGCCTCGGCGACGGCCAGACCCCACCCGATGAAGCGCGGCGCACGCGGTCCGAGCGCCTTGACGACCCCGAGAGCCCCCTCGGCGGCCGTGCGGTGGGCCTCGGAGCCCGTGTGCGCGGCGTACGAGAGGAGGGCGCCGGCGGCCGAGGTCCAGCCGGACGGCGTGGCGTTGTCCGTCGGGTCCTGGGGCCTGCGGATCAGCGGCTCGGCGTCGTGCGCCGTGTCGTACAACGCCCCGTCCTCACCGACGAATTGGTCCAGGACGGTGTCGAGCAGGAACCCGGCGAAGTCCAGCCACACACCCTCGCCGGTCACCCCGGCCAGCGCCAGGAAGCCCTCGGCGACATCGCCGTAGTCCTCCAGCACCCCGGCGTTGGCACCGGCCTGACCGTCCTTGGAGGTACGGGAAAGGCGCCGCGTCTCGTCCATGTGCAGCCGCACGAGCAGATCGGCGGCCTCGGTGGCCCGTTCGACGAGATCCGGCCGCTCGAAGTACGCGCCGGTCTCGGCGAGCGCGGCGATCGCCAGCCCGTTCCAGGCGGCCACGACCTTGTCGTCCCGCTCCGGCCGGGGCCTGGTGTCCCGCGCCCCGACGAGCCGCCGCCGCACGGACTCGAACCGCGCCGCGTCCACCACCCCCTCACCCTGCGGGAGTTGGAGCACCGAGGCCCCTTCCTCGAAGGTTCCCGCCTCGGTCACACCGAAGTACCGCGCCGCGAACTCCGCGTCGGCCTCGCCGAGTACGTCCCTGAGCTGCGCGGGAGTCCACACGTAGTACGCGCCCTCGACATGCTTCCCCGTACCGTCGTCGCTGTCCGCGTCGAGCGCGGACGCGAACCCGCCCTCGGCGGTGCGCAGTTCACGCACCATGAAGTCGGCGGTCTCCACCGCCACCCGCCGCGCCAGATCGGACCCGGTGGCACGCCACAGCCGGGCGTAGGTGCGGCACAGGAGCGCGTTGTCGTAGAGCATCTTCTCGAAGTGCGGGACCACCCACTCGCGGTCCACCGAGTAGCGGGCGAACCCGCCGCCGAGCTGGTCGTAGATCCCGCCGCGCGCCATCGCCTCGCACGTGTCGGCCGCCATCTGGAGCGCGCCCTCGGCCCCCGTACGGGCGTGGTGGCGGAGCAGGAACTCCACGACCATGCTCGCCGGGAACTTGGGCGCGCCGCCGAACCCGCCGTGCTTCTCGTCGTAGTCCCGCGTCAGCGCGAGCAGCGCCCGGGCCGACTCCTCCTCGCCGGGAGTGCCCCCGCCGCCGTGGGCGAGGGAGCGCCCCGCGAGCTCTCCCACGATCCGTCCCGCGACCTCGCCGACCTCCTCACGCCGGTCGGTCCAGGCGGAGTTGACGCCTTCGAGCACCTGCCGGAAGGACGGCATGCCGTGCCGGGGCACGGGCGGGAAGTACGTACCGAAGTAGAAGGGCTGCCCCTCCGCGTCGAGGAAGACGGACATCGGCCACCCGCCCTGGCCGGTCGCCGCCTGCACCGCCTCCATGTAGACGGCGTCCACGTCGGGGCGCTCCTCGCGGTCCACCTTGATGTTGACGAAGTGCTCGTTCATGTACGCCGCCGTCGCCTCGTTCTCGAAGCTCTCGTGGGCGAGCACATGGCACCAGTGACAGGCGCTGTAGCCCACGCTCAGGAAGACGGGCACATCGCGCCGGCGGGCCTCCTCGAAGGCCCCGGGCTCCCAGGGCCACCAGTCGACGGGGTTGTCCGCGTGCTGGAGAAGGTACGGAGACGTGGCATGCGCGAGTCGGTTGGGCATGCCTCCATCCTTACCTACGCCGCAGGGCGTTCACTCAACGCCGCCGGGCGTCCGTGTCGGGCAGGTGGTCGGCCGGCTCGCCCGGCGCGTCCCCCGCCACCCGGGCACGGCACCAGAACAGCAGCGCGATGCCCAGCGCGCCGGCGACGAGGTCGAGCCCTTCGCGGAGGTTGTCACCGAAATCGCCGTCGCCGGAGAGCTGGTCGAGGGTGGTGAGGGCCGGGTGGGCGGTGCGGGCAGCCTGGGCGAAGGCGGTCAGGACGGACCGGGCGTCGGTGGTCATCGGGTCGACTCCGTCGCGGGAAAGGCAGAGGTGGGGGCGAGGGCGTGCCAGTCGTCGCGCAGCGCGGTGAGGGTGAGGAAGAAGCCGCTCATGTCCAGGGCCGGGACGAAGGTGCCGACGATGCGCCCGGCCACGTCCAGTCCTCGCCGCTCCAGCAGACCCGTCACCCGGGAGTGGATCGCGTGCAGCTCCAACTGGGTCGTCGCGCCGAGGCCGTTGACCAACAGCAGTACGGAGCCGGTGGCTCCCGGCAGAGCGCCATTCCCTCATCTGTCTCCTGCTGCCTACGGCCGGCGGCGGTGCAGCTCGGCGAGCATCAGGGTCGGATCGTTTCCGGCCAGATTGGCGCCGTTGGTCACATACACCCGATTTCCTCGAACGGTGACGGCCGTGGTCCCCTGCATGCCGTCCTCGGCGTCCAGCAGGGTCTCTTGGGCGCCGTCCGCGCCGACCCGCACGAGTTTGCTGCTCTGGTTGATCGCGGCGAGGATCTCGGTACCCCGACCGGTGAAGTCGAAGTCGTCGATTCCCTCCAGCCCCGTGGCCCGGATCTCGGCGCGGCCGGAGCTGCCGTCCTTGGTCACCGGGATTCGGATGATGGTGCCGTGGTCGGAGTTGCTCGCCCATACGGCGCCGTCGTGGATCTTCATGCCGTTGGCGCCGAAGAAGCCATTGGGCGCCAGGGCCGGGTCCGCCGACCACACGGAGGCTTCGCCGCCGCGCAGTGGGGCCTGCCAGATGCGTCCGCCGGTGGAGTCGGTGACCAGGAAGCGGTCCCGCTTGCCGTCGACGACCAGTCCGTTCGGGAAGGTGTCGGCAGGCAGCGGCACGACGAGCCGGGGCTCACCGGAAGGACGGAGCTGCCAGATTCCGGTCAGTCCGCCCTGCCCGGAGGAGTAGAGGAAGTACGCGGCGCCGCTGTCCGACCGGGCAACCCCGGTGACCACGGGGCTCCCGACGACGGGGGTGGTGCCGCCGCCGCCCGGCGGTAGCGGCATGGTGGCGAGTACCTGGACGGCCCCGTCCAACGCCACCCGCACCACCTGGCGGGCGGGGATCATGCCGATGATCACGCTGCCGCCGGGCTCCAGGGCGATGCTCTCGGCGACCTGGCCCGCAGCCCGGTCGAAGTGGGCGAGGACGCGCACGTCGCCCAGGCGGGTGCCGGCAGCGTGGTCGCGGTACGTCGGGGTGGTGGCCAGGACCGCGGTCGGGGCCGGGGCTGCGGGGGCCGCGGCGGCTGCGGCTGCGGCTGCGGCTGCGGCTGCGGCGAGCAGGGTGGCCAGGCCGAGCGTGGCGGCGCGCCGACGCAGCCTGGTGGGTCGGTGAGGGGACATGGTCTTCCTTTCGGTCGTGCGATGGAGAGGGTCCCGGGCAGGACGGGTCGCCCGGCGGCCCGCGCGGGGGCGTCGAGGGCGTCGGGGGCGTGCCGATTGGTGCCGGGCTAGCCCGGGGCTACCGGTCCGTCCGCGCTTCGCTGCGCGGGTCGGTCCCGGACGGGGTGGAACGTTCCTGGCCGAGCACGGTCGGCAGCTCAAGCTGCGAGACCGTGGCGCTGCCCGGCGTGGGTGAGTACACCGGCATGCCGGGCCGCCCGTTGTCGGTGCCCGCCGGCCGGGTGGCGAACTGGAAGGACGCGCTCTGCCCCGCCGGCTCGGCGAGGAGGTGCTCGGCCATCCAGTAACGGGCGTAGCCGAGGCGCTCGGCGTGCTGCGCGAGCGCGATCGTGTCGGCGAGCGCCGACTCGGCGGTGCGGCCGATGACCGTGGTGTCCAGCACGGAGAGCTGGACGGGTGGGATGACGGACACGATTCTCCTTCCACCTTGCCGGCGCGCGGACTGTATCGCTTAGTACAGAAGGTCTGCGGCAGACTGTATCAGCAAGTACAGAAACTCTGTACTGTGAGATACAGAAAACGGAGGAGGCTTCATGGGGCACATGCCGACCACCGCGCGGGGCCGCGCGACTCGAGCGCGCATCCTTGATTCGGCAGCAGACCTCGTCCGGCGTCGCGGCGTCGCGGCGGTGACGCTGGACGATGTCGAACGCGCCGCGGGGGTCGGCCGCAGCCAGCTCTACCACTACTTCGACGACCGGGACGACCTCATCCGCTCCGTGGTTCACTCCACCGTGGACACGGTGTTGGCCGCCCAGGAACCGCTGCTCCTGAAGGTCGACTCACTGGCCGGCATCGACCGCTGGTTCGACGCGATCGTGGCCAACGGGACTCGGCAGGACGCCGTGGGCGGCTGCGCGATCGGCTCGTTGGCCAGCCAACTCGGCGGCCGGGACGACCTCACCCGACAGGCATTCGTGGACGCCTTCGCACGCTGGGAGGCCCCTCTCATCGCGGGCCTGCACCGGATGCAGGAGTCCGGCGAACTGCGCCCGGACACGGACGTGACGGAGCTGGCCGACATCACCATGGCCGCAATCCAGGGCGGCCTCCTGCTGGCCCAAGTCCGCCGCACACCGGACCAGCTCCGTCTCGCCCTGCGCGGCGCGCGGGCAGCGCTGGAGGACGCGCTCACCCCCCTGCCCTGAACGCGGTCCACCTGCCCCTCGGCACGGGCGACCCACTACGACGTGGGACTCGGCCCGCAGGCTGCCTTCCCAGGTGTCGATCTGCGAGCCGTCGGTGCCCGCGGTCGACCCGTCGCCCCACATCGCGGCGACATCCAGCTTCGCGAAGGCGTCGACCACGTCCGCCGACGCCTTGTAGATCTTGTCCGGGGTGGCGTGCTTGTTCCCGGCCGTGCAGATCTCGTGGGCGCTGACCCCGCGCAGGTGCCGGGCGACCTCGGTCGGCCCGAACGCGGCGCGCACGACGGGGACGACACGGGCGACGCGGGCGACGCGGTCGGCCTGCGGATGCTCGATCTGCCGGCCCGCTACGCCGGACGCGTCATCTGGAACCAGTGGCCCACCGGGGTCACCGTCAGCGACGCCCAGCAGCACGGCGGCCCCTGGCCCGCGTCGACCGCGCCCACCACCACCTCGGTCGGCACGGCCGCGATCCGCCGCTTCCGCCGGCCCGTGGCCTTCCAGAACGTCCCGGGCGCCGCGCTGCCGCCGGAGCCGCGGGACGAGTGGAGCCGCCGTAGTGCTCCGGGGCAGGCGATCAGCGCATGCCCGTTTCCCCGTCCCGGGGGAACATCGTCATGGGGCAGCCGACGATCAGGAAGGCGGCCGGATGTTCGAGATCGAGAGCCTCGAAGAGGCCGCCGTCGGTGCTGCCCTGGTCACCGGCCCCCGGCATCGGCTGATGCAGCACAACCGGTCCTTCCGAGAGCTGTTCGATTTCTGGCGACCCGGTCAGGAGGCCGGCGTGGCCCTGAGCGGACCGGGGCTGCGCCCCGTGCTCCGCGCGCTGGATCTGGCCGGCTCCGACCCGTCGGCGGTCCTCATCGACGGCCCCGGGCCCGACGAGCCGTCCGCGCGGCGCTCCTGGGTAGTGAGCTGCCTGCCCGTGGACTCCCGGCACGGGGCATCCGTCCTGCTGCTCGCGACAAGGGTTCCGGACGGACCCGCGGATGCCACCACCGTCCGCCGGCACGACCCGGCGGACGGCGGCGGGGACCTCGCGCGCTACGAAGCCCTGCTCTCCGCCGTCCCGCAGGTCGTCTGGCTCATGACCCCGGACGGCGGGATCTCCGCCCTCGTCGGCCGCCTCGGCGACACCGGCGGCGGTCTGTGGCACCCCGGGGGGACGGACGTCTCGTGGCTGGACGCCGTCCATCCGAAAGACCGTGTCTGGTTCGGCGAGCGGTGGGAGGCCACAGCCCGCGGGGAGGCCCTTCTCGACGCCGTCGTACGGGTACGGCAGGAAGGGGACCCCGTACGCTACCGGCACATCAAGATCGTCGCCGTCCCCGTCCTGCGCGAGGGGAAGGTCCGCGAATGGATCGGCACCGCGACCGACGCCGAGGACCAGTGGCGCGTGCGGACCCGGGACCGGCTGCTGGAGCGCGCGTCGGCCGTGACCTCCGCGCACGACCTCTCCGAGGCCTTCGCCGCCACCGCCTCGGCCGTGGTGCCCGATCTCGCCGACGCCTTCGTCGTCTTCCAGCTGCGGCAGACCGACCCCACCCGATCGGCCCCCGGAGCCGGAACCGCGCACGCCACCAGGGCACGGAGCGTGCTCGCCCCCGGCCTCCCGCCACTTCCCGCGGCGACGGACGACTTCGTGCTCGGGACCGCGGCGAGGAAGGTGATCGGCAGCGGCCGGACGAAGCTGCTCACCTTCCCTCCGGGCGACCCGCCGCGGGACCTGATCTCCGGCAGGTCGGCCGAATGGCTGGCCCAGGCGGAGGCCACCAGCCTGGCGATCGTGCCCGTCGTCGTCGACGGCCGGACCGTGGCCCTGGCCTCGGCCGCCACCTGCCGCGGCAACCCGCCGCCCGGCGACGCGGAACTCGGTCTGCTCGAAGAAGTCCTCCACCGTGTCCAGGACCCGCTGCGGCGCACCCTGGAACTCCAGAGCGTCCGCGACACCGCACTGGTCCTTCAGCGGTCCTTCCTGATCACGCCGCCACGCGTGGACGGCGCCGAGCTGGCCGCCGTCTACCAGCCCGCCAGCACGACGGCGGAGATCGGAGGCGACTGGTACGACGCGATCGTCATGCCCGACGGCACCGTCACCCTCTCCATCGGCGATGTCGCCGGCCACGACCTCGACGCGGCCACGGAGATGACGAAAGCCAGCAGCATGCTGCGGGCGTTCGCCTACACCGACGGTCCGGGCAGCCCCGCGCGAACGCTCAGCCGGCTGGACCATGTGGCCCTCGGCGTCAGCACCGCCGCGCTCATCACCGCCCTGCACGCCGTGCTCCGGCCGGCCGGCGACCACCGCTGGAACGTCACCCTGTCCAACGCGGGCCACCCGCCGCCCCTGCTGATCCCCGCCGCCGGACCGGCCCACTACCTGAACGAGGCCGTATCCCCCGACCCGCCCCTGTGTGTGGCACCGGAGGTGCGGCGCCACGACCGGCAGCACACCCTCACGGACGGCGACACCCTGCTGTTCTACACGGACGGCCTGGTGGAGGCACCCGGCACCGACATCTCCGACGGCATGCGGCACCTCGCCGACCGCGCCACCGGCCTGCGCCACCCCGGCCTGTCCCTCACGGACATCGTCACCGCACTGCTCCCCCCGTCCGGCAGGGCCGACGACGACATCGCCGTCCTGGCGTTCCGCGTCGCGCCGGCCAGGCACTGACGGAATCCGCAGGACACGCCCTCACCCCCGTGTGCGAGGGTGCGCCCTGCGAGTTTCCGGTCAGCGAGTGGGCCCGGTCTGCGAGTTTCCGGTCAGCGAGTGGGGCCGGTCAGCAGCCGCCGCAGTTGTGGTAGGTCACGTCCCAGTGGTTGACCTCGTTGTAGTAGACGTTCCCGGAGGCCGACTGCCACTTGCTGCCGCCGATGGAGGTGAACGTGCCGGTGATGTAGTTGGTGAGGCAGCTCGACATGGCGAAGTCGAGCTTGTAGCCGTTCCAGTGGCTGTAGGTGCCCGACGCGTGGCCGGTCTCCGTGCCGCCGGTGACGGTCATGGCGCAGCCGGTGGCGCCCTTGAGGGTGATCGCGCCCTGGATGGTCGCGGAGTTGACCTGGTCGAGGGAGGTACAGGTCGGGTTGTTACGGTCCGAACAGCCGCCGCTGGACCGGATGCCGATGCCGGCGTTGCCGAGCTGCGCGGCGGCGGTGGCGTGGCTGAGCTTGGCGAGCGCGCCGGCGGGAGCCTTGGTGTCGGCGGGCGCGGCCTGCGCGAGTGCGGGGGACGAAAAGAAGGCCAGGGCGAGGGCGGAGGCGCCGATCGCGGTGCTTCTGAGGACCTTGTTCACTGTAATTTCCTCTTCGGTGGGGGGCGGGGAGGTCAACTACGCGCGTAGCATGGCCGGCCGCACCGTCCGGCGCGAACACCCAACTCGCCCTGATACGGCGTCAGTTGAGCCTCGCGCGTACGGCGCGGCCGGTCATGCAGACAAGATGGCACATCTACGCGCGATGCGTAAGGCGCCGCAGCGACAAGGCGCGGCAGCATGTTGCAGGCCCGCGCCGGGCTCCTCCCCCGGCCACGCGGCGGACCACCGGCCGGGCTCTTTCCGCCGCGCGCGTAAAGAGGCGGTGCGCGGGCAAGACGTACGGACACACATACGCAGGAGTTACGCGCGTTGGCACCCGGCGCGGAGCGACGGCACCGGCCGCCGCGGGCACGGCCCGCCGCCTCGCGCTCGCGCGCCCCGCGCAGGACACTGGGCCGGGGCACGCCGAAGTACCGGGATGCTCTCGGAGGGGGAGACATATGCGGGACAGCCATCGCGCCGAGGCCGAGAGGTTGTTGGTTCGCGCCGTCGAGGAGGAGGTGCGGCGCTCCGGCGGTCGGATCGACGGCAATGTTCTTCTGGCGCGCGGGCGGGGCGCGCTGGACTCGATCGCGGAGGCCGCGGCCGACGAATACGCGCTGTACGAGGCGGCGCTCGGCCGGGCCGACGCCGAACGGCGGACCATGTCCGACCGGCTGGGCGGGGGCGCGCTGCGAACGCCCCTGCTGGTGGCGGGCGTTGCCGCCGCCTCCGCCGCCGTCGCCGATGTCGGGCTCGGCACCGGTACCGGGACGGCGGTCGGGACGGGCGTGATCGTCGCGGTCGTCGGTACGGCCACCGCCGTCGCCAACGTGGCCTCCGCCGGCCGCTCTTCGGGCCGCGCCGGGGCCGCCGAACAGGCGGGGAACGTCGAGCAGTTGAGGCTTCAGTGGCTGACGGCGCTGGAGGTACGGGGCATCCGCCCGTATCTGGACCAGCAGCGGGTCCTGACCCAGGCGACCCGGCGGACCACCAAGAAACCCACCGTCGTACCGCAGTTGCGCGGCTCCGACCGCAGTGCCGCCGCCCGCCGGCGCAGCGTCCTGGAGCAGTCCTTCGGTCATCTCCCGGCGCCCGACGGCCCGTTCGCGGGCCGGCGCGAGGAGATCGGCCAGATCGCGCGCTGGGTGCACGCGGCCCGCGCGTCGACGGAGACCAGGCCGACCGTCGTCGTGCTGTACGGCGCGCCGGGCTCGGGCCGCACCACGCTCGCCGTGCGGGCGGCGCACCAGCTCAGGGACCAGTTCCGCGGTGCGTGCGTGGTGGACCTGCGGGGCGGCGGCGCGGGCCAGGCGCCGCTGTCGACCAGGGACGCGCTGCTGCATCTGCTGAACCGGCTCGGCGCGCCGCGTGAGCAACTGCTGTTCCGTGAGCGGTCGTCGCCCGAGCAGCAGGTACGGCGGCTGAGCGAGCTGTACCACCAGCATCTGACCGGGCTGCCGGTGACGATCGTGCTGGACGACGCCTCGGACGCGGAACAGATCCGCACGCTGCTGCCCGAACGGTCCGACAGTCTCCTGCTGGTGACGTCCCGTCAGCCGGTGGAGCTGCCGGCGGACACCCCGGCGTGGGTGCACCAGCTGCCGCTGGAGGCGCTGGACGGCGCGGGCTGCGAGGAGTTGCTGCGTGCCGTCGGCGAAGAGCCCCAGGGCGGCCCGTACGACGCGCAGAGCATCGACAGCGTCGGCGAGCTGTGCGGCGGGCTGCCGCTGGCGCTGCGTATCGCGGGCTCGTCGCTCGGCTCGCGTACGTCGCAGCAACTGGCCACGGATCTGGAGGCGTACGGCCCGGTCGACCCGGCCGAGCGCGCGATGTGGCTGCGCTACAGCGACCAGAGCGACCAGGCGCGCAGGCTGCTGCGGCGTCTCGCGCTGGCCGGGCGCGCCTCGCTCGGCGCGGCGGCCGCCGCCGCGCTGCTCGCCACGGACGAGCAGGAGGCGGAGCGGCTGCTGACCGTGCTGTCCCGCGCGGGCCTGATCGACCATGTGCGGGCCAGCCGCTACCGGCTCCACGACGTCGTACGGAACTTCGCGCTGGCCCGGCTGCTGGACGAGGAGGAGGCGGCCGACCGCACTGCCGCGCAGGAGCGCCTCATCCAGAACTACTCGGAGCTCGCCGACTCCGTGATCCGGCTGGTCGACGGCAAGACGTCGACGCGCGCCGACCAGTTCGGCGGCCACGGCTTCTCCTCGCTCGACGCCGCCCTGCGCTGGCTGGACGACGAGTCGAGCTTCATCACCGCGGCGCTGCGGCACGCGGAGGGTGTCGACCAGGCGGCCGTGCTGAGCCTGCTGGGCGCGCTCTGCGACTACTGCCTGCTGCGCGGTGACCTCTACCGGCTCGGTGAGATCAGCGAGTTGGCGCAGGCGGTCGACCAGGGGCTGCTGATCCGGTCGGTGCAGTGGCGTACGGGCATCGCGGCCCGCCAGCTCGGGGAGCTGGACAAGGCCCAGACGACCCTGACGTCGGTGGTCGACCTCTACCGCGAGGCGCACCACGACGCGGGCGCCGCCCGCGCGCTCTGCTCGCTGGGCATCACGCTGCATCATCAGGGCAATCTCACCGGTGCGTCGGCGAAGCTGCGCGAGGCGCTGGAACTCCAGGCCCCGGCGGAGCTCGGCGCCGACCGCGCCTGGACGCTGCACGCGCTGGCGGCCGTCGAGCGCGACCGGGCGAATCTCACGGAGGCGATCGCACTGCTGTCGACGGCGCTGGTCCTGCACCGCGAGGGCGAGTCGCTGCACGGCGAGGCGTGGACGCACTTCCAGCTCGGGCAGGTCTGTCTGCGGTTGGGCGATGTGCCGCGCGCCGAGCGGGAGTTGGGCCAGGCGATGGATCTGTACGGCCGCACCCGCGACGGCCGCGGCGAGGCCTGGGCGCTGACGCAGCTGGCCAGGGCGCGGCTGGTGGACGGTGAACCGGAGTCGGCGGCGGACCAGTTCCGCCAGGCGCTCTCGCGGCACCGGGACAACGAGGACGCGCGCGGCGAGGCGTGGACGCTGTACTACCTGGGCCAGGCGCTGGAGGAGTGCGGCGAGGCCGCGCAGGCGGTACGCGAACTGGAGCGAGCGCGCTCGATGTTCTCCCGGATGCGCGACGTGTACGGGCTGGCGTGCGCCCGCCACCACTCGGGCCGGGCGACCCGCGACCAGCGGGCCGCGCAGACCGGCAATCTCCGCAACTCCGGCTTCGCCAGGCAGCTCCTCGTCGACGCCCGCGCGGACTTCCGCCGGATCGGCGTCGCGCACGGCGAGGCGTGGACCTGTCTGGAACTGGCGATCATCGACGCGGGCAACAGCAAGGCGGCCCAGGCGCTGGCGCTGTGCGACGAGGCGGCGGCGCTGTTCACCTCGTACGGCGACGACCGCGGCGCCGACTGGGCCCGCTTCCTGCGCTGCACGCTGCTGCCGTACGGCTCGGCGGGCGGCGTCGAGGTCGGGTCCGTGGTGGCGGAGCAGGAGCTGACCGAGCTGGTGGCCGCGCGGCACCCCTCGCGCGACGGCAAGCTGGACGACTGCCTGGAGACGTTCACGGTGATGCTGGAGCGCGGCGTAGCGCTGGAGGACGGCTGGCAGGCCTGGCGGCTTGGCATGGTCCCGAGCCGCCACGCCCGCGAGGTCATGGGCGTCCCGGTGGAACCGGCCCAGGCCTGAGCCCGCGCCGGGCGGGCGCGACTGACAGGAGCCCGCCCGGGTGCGCCGCCCTCGCGACACGCACCGGGCCTCGGCTCACGCCTGGACGGGCCTGCCGCGAACACGCGGGCCCCAGGCGTGCTCCCGGCCTCGGTGACACGTCCCTCGTGGGCTCGTGCCCGACAACTCGTGTCCGGCGGCTCGTGCCGCAGTGTCCCGCGCACGCCGCGACGGCGCACGCGCACGCCTTACGTCGTCTGCCGGCTTCCCCCGGCCGCCGCCGACGCGGTCGGCTCCTCCGCGCCCGCCCCGTCCGCCGGCTTCTCCTCGAAGTCGACCTTGCCCATGTGGCGGTTCATCGACTTCATCAGGAGCCATACCCCGCCCGCCATCACGGCGAAGACGACGAAGCCGAGGACGCCGGGCGTCACCTTGTTCTCGTCCAGCTCCTTCGCGAGCGGAACGAGCTGAGTCACTGCCTGGGTCGCATACATATCAGGCATTGTCGCGGATGCCCGCGAAGAGGTCGCTCTCGGGGAGGGAGGTGTCGACGAGCGACTTCACGAGCTCGTACTCCTCGGTCGGCCAGATCTCCCGCTGGATGTCCATCGGGACGCGGAACCAGCCGCCGTCGGGGTCGATCTGCGTGGCGTGCGCGACCAGCGCCTTGTCCCGGATCTCGTAGAAGTCGTCGCACGGCACATGCGTGGTCAGCGTGCGCTCCGCGCGCCCGAACTCCGCCCAGCGCTCCAGCCACTCCGCGTACGGGGACTCCAGACCGCGCGCCAGCAACGCCTCGTGCAGCGCGACCGTACGGGGACGGTTGAAGCCCTGGTTGAAGTAGATCTTCTGCGGCTGCCACACCGGGCCGAACTCGGCCTCCGGGTACTTCTCGGCGTCCGCCGCCGACTCGAAGGCCACCATCGAGATCTTGTGGGTCATGATGTGGTCGGGGTGCGGATACCCGCCGTTCTCGTCGTACGTCGTGATCACCTGCGGCCGCTGCTCGCGGATCATCCGCACGAGCCGGCCGGCCGCCTCGTCGACGTCCTCCAGGGCGAAGCAGCCCTCGGGGAGCGGCGGCAGCGGGTCACCCTCGGGCAGACCCGAGTCCACGTAACCGAGCCACTGCTGTCTGATGCCGAGGATCTCGCGGGCCTCGTCCATCTCCTTCTTGCGGACCTCGTGGATGTGCTCCTCGATATAGGCGTCCCCCTGGAGCTTGGGGTTGAGGATGGAGCCGCGCTCGCCTCCGGTGCAGGTCACGACCAGCACGTCCACCCCCTCGGATACGTACTTGGCCATGGTTGCCGCGCCCTTGCTCGACTCGTCGTCGGGGTGGGCGTGCACGGCCATCAATCGCAGCTGGTCAGTCAAGACTCGGTCCTCAGTGATATGTCGCATCGGGCGGCTTCTATAGTGACGGAAACCAGGGACGGAAAATTCCGGAGAGGAACGTCCATGACCGCGGAACGCCCACCGGTTCTTCCCGATGACCGCTACGGCCGCTCGTCCGACGAGCGTGCGGACCGGGGGCTCAGGATCGTCGGCTCGGTGCTCGGCGTCGGCCTTCTCGCGCTCGTCGGCTGGTTCGGTTACGACTATGTGGCAGGCCAGAGTGTCTCGGGCGAGCTCATCAAATTCAAGCGGGTATCGGCCTCCGCGGTCGAGGTGCATCTGGAGGTCCGCAAGGACAAGGACGCGGCCGGCACGTGCACGCTGCGTTCGCGCGCGGAGGACGGCGCCGAGGTGGGCCGCAAGGACGTCCGCTTCGACGGTCCCGAGACGCGGATAGACCGGGTCGTCACCGTCCGTACGACCGGCAGCGCGACGAGCGCGGAGCTCGTCGGCTGTACGTCCGACGACAGCTGACAAGCGTGGTCCAGGTCACCGGGCGCCCGATTCTGTTCTGAACCTTCCCGGCGCCCCTCCAGGTTCACCCCGCTGACCTGCGGTGATGTGATTCTGATGCCTTTCGTCCTGCCCTTGCGCCGCGGAATTGTTAGGCTCGTGGTTTCGCCCACCCGAGAAGGCACAATCCTTCTGGGTAGGGCGTTGCTTTGTATTCCCAGCACCTACGAGGAGCACCTGTGACCCAGACCAGCGAGAACGTCACCTGGCTCACCCAGGCGGCGTACAACCAGCTCAAGGCCGAGCTGGATCACCTGTCTGGTCCCGCGCGCGTCGAGATCGCCCAGAAGATCGAGGCCGCCCGCGAGGAGGGGGACCTGAAGGAGAACGGCGGGTACCACGCGGCCAAGGAGGAGCAGGGCAAGCAGGAGCTGCGGGTACGCCAGCTGACCCAGCTCCTGCAGAACGCCAAGGTGGGCGAGGCACCGGCCGACGACGGGATCGTCGAGCCCGGCATGGTCGTCACGATCGCCTTCGACGGCGACGAGGACGACACGCTGACGTTCCTCATGGCCTCGCGCGAGTACGCGAGCTCCGACATCGAGACGTACTCACCGCAGTCGCCGCTCGGCACGGGTGTGAACGGCAAGAAGGTCGGCGACGAGGCGGAGTACGAGCTGCCGAACGGCAAGAAGGCCTCGGTGAAGATCCTGGCCGCGAAGCCGTACCAGGGCTAGGGGGTGTCTTGTCGATCAGGCCGGATCAGTGAGCGGGGTCTGGTGCGTGCGGTCGCAAGGCGGAGGAGGGAGACATGGCGGAGCCATGGCGACCGACGACAACGCGGCGAGCGTGCGTGCCAGGACCGCGAGCCCGGCAAGATCGGCAAGACACCCCCTAAACACCGATCCACCGGCCCCCCGGGGGCCGGTGGATCAGGACAGAGATGCCGAGCGTCAGGCGGTGGCCGAGCGGTAGCGCCGGACCGCCAGGGTGCGGAAGACCACGATGATCAGGACGGACCAGATCAGCGAGGCCCAGATCGGGTGCTCCATCGGCCAGGCGCCGGTCACCGAGGCCTCCCGGCCGGGGATCGTGTTGCCGAAGAGCTCGCGCGCCGCCTGCACGGTCGCGCTGAACGGATTCCACTCCGCGACATGCTGGAGGAACGCGGGCATGCCGTTGACCGGCACGAACGCGTTGGAGATGAACGTGAGCGGGAAGAGCCAGATCAGCCCGCCGGACGTGGCGGCCTCGGGCGTACGGACGATGAGCCCGATCAGCGCGCCGATCCACGAGAACGCGTAGCCGAGGAAGAGCAGCAGCGCGAAGCCGGCGAGCACACTCCCGATGTTCTCGTGGGTGCGCCAGCCGATGATCAGGGCGACGGCCGCGAGGACGACGAGCGTGAGGGCGGTCTGTACGAGGTCGGCGAGCGTACGTCCGGTGAGGACCGCGCCGCGGGCCATGGGCAGTGAGCGGAACCGGTCGATGAGCCCCTTGTGCATGTCGTCGGCGATGCCGGCGCCGGCGCCCGCCGTGGCGAAGGTCACGGTCTGCGCGAAGATGCCCGCCATCAGGAACTCGCGGTAGGCCTGGGCGCTGCCGGGAGCGGCGCCGGGGATGTTGATGGAGCCGCCGAAGACGTAGGTGAAGAGCACCACGAACATGATGGGCTGGATCAGCCCGAAGATGATCATCTCCGGGATGCGCACCATCCGGATCAGATTGCGCTTGGCCACGACCAGCGAGTCGCGGATCGACTGGACGATGCCGCCGCGCGGGGGCGGGGCGAGGGCCTTGGGCGAGGCCTCGGTTACGGCGCTCACTTGGCGCTCTCCTTCGGGTCCGTGACGGTGTCGTCCGTGATCGGGCCGGTGACGGTGTCGTCGGCGGGGTCGGGGGTGGGGCCGGGTGCCGTGGCGGTGGCCGAACCGGCGGGCCTGTCCGGGGACTTGCCCGATGCCGGGCCGCCGCCTTCGCCGTTCTCCCGGCCCTCCTCGGCGGCGTGGCCGGTGAGCGAGATGAAGACGTCGTCGAGGGTGGGGCGGCGCAGCCCGATGTCGTCGATCTCCACGCCCCGCGCGTCGAGTTCCCTGATGATCTCGGCGAGCAGTTTCGCGCCGCCGGTGACCGGGACGGTGAGCTTGCGGGTGTGCTCGGCGACCATCACCTCGCCCTTGCCGAAACCGGCCAGCACATCGCGGGTCGGGGTGATCTGGTCGCGCTCGTGGACGACGACCTCGACGCGCTCGCCGCCCGTGCGGGCCTTGAGTTCGTCGGCGGTGCCGCGCGCGATGACCTGGCCGTGGTCGATGACGCAGATGTCATGGGCCAGGTGGTCGGCCTCTTCCAGATACTGGGTGGTGAGCAGCAACGTCGTGCCGCCCGCGACCAGTTCCTCGATGATGCCCCACAACTGCTGGCGGTTGCGCGGGTCGAGGCCGGTCGTCGGCTCGTCCATGAACATCACCGGCGGGGAAACGACGAGCGCCGCGGCGAGGTCGAGTCGCCTGCGCATACCGCCGGAGTAGGTCTTGGTGGTGCGGTCGGCCGCGTCGCTGAGGTTGAAGCGGTCGAGGAGTTCGACGGCCCTGGCCTTCGCGGCGCGGGCGCTCTGCTGGTAGAGCTGGCCGACCATCTGGAGGTTCTCGCGGCCGGTCAGATACTCGTCGACGGCGGCGAACTGGCCGGAGAGGCCGATGTTCCTGCGGACCTCGTTGGGGTGCTTGAGCACGTCGATGCCCGCGACGACGGCCTTGCCGCTGTCGGGCTGGAGCAGGGTCGTCAGCACACGGACCGCGGTGGTCTTTCCCGCGCCGTTGGGGCCGAGCAGACCGAGGACCGTGCCTTCGGGGACATCGAGATCGACGCCGTCCAGTGCTCTTACGTCGCCGAACGTCTTGACCAGGCCTTCGGCATAGATGGCGCCTGGCATAGGGGTACTCCCGGAGTTGTGTCAGATGCGGTGAAATGGTGCAATCCGTGCTAACGGAGAGCTTAAGCCGACAGAGCAGGGGCTGACGCTAACGCGATACATCGCGACCTGCAAGCTATTTACGTAAGCTCCATGTAAAGGCGACTGGGAGGCGCGCCGGAGACCACCGGGAGACGGTTCAGGAACGCGCGGGAGTCACCCGGGAGTCGCCCGGGAGGCTTTCGGGAGGTGGGCCGGGGTCCTTCGGTCTGTCGTTCGGGATCAGGCCTCAGCCCAGGATCGTGTAGCCCGCCTCGCGCAGCGCCGACGCCACGTCCGCGCAGTGCTCGGGGCCCTTCGTCTCCAGATGCAGTTCCACATCCGCCTCGGTCAGCCCGAGCCGCGGATCTGTCCGTACGTGGCTCACGTCCAGTACGTTCGCGTCGGCCACCGACAGCACTCCCAGCAGTGTCGCGAGCGCCCCGGGCCGGTCCGTGATGCGCAGCCGCAGCCCCAGGTAGCGCCCGGACACCGCCATCCCGTGGCGCAGGATCCGCTGCATCAGCAGGGGGTCCACATTGCCGCCCGACAGCACGGCGACCACCGGCCCGGAGAACGCCCCCGGCGTGCTCAGCAGCGCCGCGACCGGGCTCGCCCCGGCCGGCTCCACGACCAGCTTCGCCCGCTCCAGACAGAGCAGGAGCGCGGCGGACAGCTCGTCCTCGGAGACCGTACGCACCTCGTCGACCAGGTCCCTGACCAGCGGGAACGTGATCTCGCCCGGTCGGCCCACCTTGATGCCGTCCGCCATCGTCTGCTGCTCGTCGATCGACATCGGCCGCCCGGCCCGCAGCGAGGGCGGGAACGCCGCCGCGCCCGCCGCCTGCACACCGATCACCTTGACGTCCGGCCGTACTCCCTTCACCGCGAGGGCGATACCCGCGGCCAGTCCGCCGCCGCCGAGACCGACGAGGATCGTCCGAACCTCGGGGCACTGCTCCAGGATCTCCAGGCCCACCGTGCCCTGTCCGGCGATGATGTCCGGGTGGTCGAAGGGGTGGATGAAGACCGCGCCGGTCTCGCGCGCGTACTCCTGCGCGGCGGCCAGGGTCTCGTCGACGACCTGGCCGTGCAGCCGCACCTCGGCGCCGTACTCACGGGTCGCCGCGACCTTGGGCAGCGGCGCCGCGAGCGGCATGAACACGGTGGAGCACACCCCGAGCAGCGTCGAGGCGAGCGCGACGCCCTGCGCGTGGTTGCCCGCGCTGGCGGCGACGACACCGGCCGCGCGCTCCTCGGGCGAGAGACCGGCGATCCGCACGTAAGCGCCGCGCAGCTTGAACGACCCCGTCCGCTGAAGGTTCTCGCACTTGAGGTGGACCGGGGAGCCGACCAGGCGCGTCAGATGCCGGCTGCCCTCCATCGCGGTCATCCTGGCCACACCGTTCAGCATCTTCTGCGCGCCGCGGATGTCGTCGAGGATCAGCGCCGGCGCGGAGGCGCGCGGTGCGGCGGAGCTGAACGATCCGGAGGGACGCGACGTACCGAAGGTCATGATGGCCAGTCTCGCAGCTCATCACCCGGCCGGCCGCCCGAAACCGGGGGGCGTCCACCGGTTTACCCGCAGCTGGTACGGGCGGCGGCGGGGCCGCGTACTCTGTCCCCCACCAACCGACCACCGCACGAGAGAGCCCCAGCCATGCCCCCTACTCAGGACATGACTTCCGCTGTGTCGGCCTCCCCGGGCTCCGGCTCCGAACCCGCAGGTTCCGACCCCTCCGGCTCCGCACCTTTAGAGACCGCACCGGCACCTACCGCCGGTACCGAACCCGTCGCCGTACCGGACGACGCCCCACTTCTCGACGCGCTCCAGCACCAGGTGGCCGTCTTCGCCCGACGGGCGGAACAGACCCGCCTCGGCGGCGTCGGCCAGGTGCGCAACTCCATGGACCGCGCCGCCTATCTGCTGCTCAACCGGCTTGATCTGGAAGGCCCGATGGGCGTCAAGGCGCTGGCCGCGGGGATGGGGATCGACTCCTCCACCGTCACCCGCCAGGTCGCGCCGCTCGTCGACACCGGCCTGGTCAAGCGCACGTCACACCCGGAGGACGGCCGCGCCGTCGTCCTCGAACTCTCGGCCCGCGGGCTGAGCCGCCTCGAAGAGGTCCGCTCCTCACGCCGCGAACTGATGTCGCAGGTCACGGACGGCTGGACGGAGGAGGAACGGGAATCGTTCTGCGCGCTCCTCACCCGGTTCAACTCCGCCCTGTCCGCACGGCAGTCGGGCCCCGCGTCGGCCGAACCGGTCGCGCACCGGGTCCCGGTGGACGAACCCGGCGGTACGGAGCCACCGCCGGCCTCTTGATTTCGGCCCGGGTCTGTCCTCATATGAGGTGTGCGAGAGCGATGGCAGCCGGCTGTGGACCGCCGTCGCGCCCAGGAGTTCGAGGCGTTCGCCGCGGGCGCGGCAGGCCGACTGCTGCATGCCGCCACGCTGTTGACGGGTGAGCCCGCCGACGCCAAACCCCGTGCGGAACGCCTGCTGACGGCCGCCCTGGCCCGTACATACGCGGACTGGGACCGGCTGCGCGCCGAGGATCCGTACGACCGCGCACGTCAGGAGATCGCCGTCCGGTACGCGCGGGGTGCCTGGCGGCAGCCGCGGACCGGTGCGGGTCTGCTCGGCCGGCTCACACCGCAGGAGCGGCTCATTCTGGTGCTGCGGCTGTACGAGGGGGTCGCCGAGGAGCAGACGGCGGCGCTGATCGGACTGCCGGTCGAGCGGGTGCGGGCGATCTGCGCGCGGGCGGTCAACGCGATGCGGCAGCCCGCGCCGCCGCCCCGCCCGGCCCCGCACTGGCCGCTGTCGCTGCTCTCCCGGCAGGCGGCGCGATGAGCGGCCACAGCCGTAAGGAGGACGAGGTCCGCCGGATGCTCGATCTGCCGCATCCGGCGGTCCCCGTCGATCTGACGGCCCGCGCGACCGCGCTCGGCACGCGTCTCCTGAACCGCAGACGCACCGCGCGCCTGGTGTTCTGGCTGCTGGTCACGGTGGCCGTGATCGTGTTCACGGTGTGGGCTTCGGTCGTGGAGCCGTGGTCGGTCCCGCCGTCCGAGAAGACCCCGCCGCTGGAGGGCTGGTGACAGCCGGGTCCCCAACTCCCGTCAGGCGAGCGCCTGTCGAAGGTCGGTCAGCAGATCGTCGGCGGACTCGATGCCGACCGACAGCCTGACCAGATCGTCCGGCACCTCCAGCGCGGAGCCGGCCACCGAGGCGTGCGTCATCCGGCCCGGGTGCTCGATCAGCGACTCGACACCGCCGAGGGACTCCCCCAGCGTGAAGACCTTCGCCCGGCCGCAGACCTCGATCGCCGCCTGCTCGCCGCCGGCGACCTGGAAGGACACCATGCCGCCGAAGGACTTCATCTGCTTGGCCGCGACCTCGTGGCCGGGGTGGTCGGGCAGGCCCGGGTAGTAGACCTTCGAGACCTTCGGGTGCCGGGCGAGCATCTCGGCGACGCGCGTCGCGTTCTCGCTGTGCCGGTCCATCCGGACGGCGAGCGTCTTCACGCCACGCAGCACGAGCCAGGCGTCGAAGGGGCCGGAGATCGCGCCCATCGCGTTCTGGTGGAAGGCGAGTTCGTCGCCGAGCGTGTCGTCGGCGGTGACCAGCGCGCCGCCCACGACGTCCGAGTGACCGCCCATGTACTTGGTGGTCGAGTGCACGACGACGTCCGCGCCGAGGGCGAGCGGCTGCTGGAGGTAGGGGCTCGCGAAGGTGTTGTCCACGACGAGCTTCGCGCCCGCGGTGCGGGCGACCTCGGCCAGAGCCACGATGTCGCTGATGCCGAGGAGCGGGTTGGACGGGGTCTCGACCCAGATCGCCTTCGTACGGGGGCGCAGCGCGGCCCGTACCGCCACGGGGTCCGAGGTGTCGGCCACCGACCACTCCACGCCCCAGCGTGAGACGACCTTCGCGAAGAGCCGGAAGGTGCCGCCGTACGCGTCGTCGGGGATCACCACATGGTCACCGGGCGACAGCAGCGTACGGAGCAGGCAGTCCTCGGCGGCCAGGCCGGACGCGAAGGCGAGCCCGCGACGGCCGCCCTCCAGTGCCGCCAGGTTCTCCTCCAGCGCGGAGCGCGTGGGGTTGGCGCTGCGGCTGTACTCGTAGCCGCCGCGCAGTCCGCCCACTCCGTCCTGCTTGTACGTGGACACCTGATAGATGGGGGGTACGACCGCGCCGGTGAGGGAATCAGGCGTGTTCCCCGCGTGGATGGCGATGGTCTCGAAGCTGTGCTCGTGGCTCATGAGCCCCGAGGGTAGCGGTCCGGGGCCTGTCTTTTGGATCAGGCCGGATCAGGGAGCGGGGTCTGGTGCGTACGGTCGCAAGGCGGAGGAGGGAGACAACGCGGCGGGCGTGCGTGCCAGGGGCCGCGAGCCCGGCAAGATCCGAACGACAGGCCCGAGGGCCGACGGAGAGCGCGCCC
The DNA here is from genome assembly GCF_036248275.1 of Streptomyces sp. NBC_01716. Lineage (NCBI taxonomy): Bacteria > Bacillati > Actinomycetota > Actinomycetes > Kitasatosporales > Streptomycetaceae > Streptomyces > Streptomyces sp. NBC_01716. The sequence continues at coordinate 3,137,142 of NZ_CP109181.1, forward strand.
GGCGTCCGGGACAATGGGGTGCATGGAGATTCTCTGGTTCCTGATCGCGGTGGGCATGGTCGCGGCCGTCGTGGCGCCGGTCATGCGTCGCCGGGGCGGTGGCATCCGCCAGGTCGAGCCCGGTTCGCCCGACGCCGCCGACCCGGCCGACTACGAATTCGTCCGTCAGGAGGAGCTCGACGTCCGGCTCCCCGGGCCGGACCAGGACCTTCTGGAGGTGCTGGACATCGTGCAGCGCACCCAGGACTGGCGGGCGGCGGCGCAGCTGCTCGCCGGGACCGCCAAGGAGGGCGAGGTGCGCTGGCAGCGCGTGCAGGCCTTCGCGGGCGCCGCGTCGCTGGAGCTCCAGCGGAAGCCGGGCGTCGGCGGGGCGTGGCTACGGGCCTGGCGCGCGGAGTCGCCGAAGGACGCGGGCGGCGCGCAGGTGCACGCGGAGTTCCTGGTGCAGCAGGCGTGGCGTTCGTCGGCGGTGGGGACGGACGACTTCCGGATCATCCTGGAGGAGGCCCGCTCGGTCTGCGGCGACGCGGCGCTGCTGTCGCCCGGCGACCCCGTGCCGTACATAGTGGAGCTGGCCGTGGCCCGTGGGCTCGGCTATCCGCACGAGGTGTTCGACCAGCTGTGGGCGAAGGTCATCGACCGCGCGCCCGACCACATGGGCGCGCATCTCGCGGCCCTGCACTACTGGTGCGAGAAGTGGCACGGCTCACGCGAGGACGCCGACCGGTTCGCGACGGCGTCGGCGGCGCGGGCCCCGCAGGGCTCGCTGCTGGCCGCGCTGCCGCTGTTCGCGGTGTACGAGCATCTGCCGGAGGTCGCGCTGGTGCGGGACTTCTACCGCAGCGCGGTGGTGTCGACGGCGATGGAGGGTGCCCTGTTCGCGGTGCACGCGGCGCGCCCCGACGACCCAATGCTCGCGCACGTACGGCACCTGCTGATCGTTTTCCTGGTGCGGGCGGAGCGGTGGTCCGAGGCGATGAACCAGTTCGTCCAGGTGGACGGCCACGTCGGCGCGATGCCGTGGACCCACAGCGAGGACCCGGCGGGGATGTACACGCTGTACCGGGCGCTGGCGGTGGCGGGCTACGAGGCCAACGGCGGCAACCCGGCGACGCTGCCGCGGTGAGGGCCTCCGGGGCTGCCTGCCCCAGGCCCTGGGTTCGAGGCGCCATTGCCGCGCTGACCTGCGGTGGTGCATACTCCGCAGATCCCCCACATCATCTCTTCACCTGTTCTCCGTAACTCTGGGGGCCATCCGATGGCACGCGTCCTGCCCTTCGTCCTCTTCGCGTTCGGCGTCTGGTTCTGGCTGAAGGCCCGCCGGAGCGTGTCCTCTCTCGTCGGTACGGAAGCGGAGCTGGGGCTGCTGCCCAGGGACCGGCAGAACACCGAACTGGCGGGACCCGACGCCGCCCTGGAGCACGCCCTGACCGAGGCGCGGGCGGGGCGGTGGGAGGCGGTGGCCGGGCTGTTGGGCGACACGGGCAAGGACCGGGACTGGGAGCGGCGGGCGTTGTACGTCCGGGTGCTGGGTGAGGCGGCGGCGCGCGACGACTCGTGGCTGCGGGCCTGGCGCGCCGCGCGCTCCGACGGCTCCCCCGACGTGGACGCGGAGCTGGTTCAGGCGTCGGCGACAGTCTCGCGCGCGTGGCTGCTGCGGGGCTCGCCGTACGCCAGGCACACCACGCCCGAGCAGGCGGACGCCTTCCACGAACTGCTGCCGGACGCCCGCGCGGACACCACCCGCGCGGCGGCGCTGGGCCCGGAGGACCCGACGCCGTACATCATCGAGATCCGTACGGCGCTGGGCGTCGGCTACGGCCCCGAGCAGATGCGCGAGCTGTGGGCGGAGATCACGGCCCGCACCCCGCACCCCACGTCGGCGCCGCTGTACGGGGCGCACGAGGCGGCGATCCAGTACTGGAGCGAGCGGTGGCACGGCTCGGCGGAGCTGGCCGGGGAGTTCGCGGCCCAGGCGACGGCTGACGCGCCGCCGGGCGCGCTGATGACGGCCTTTCCGCTGATCGCCTGGTACGACCACCACGACGCGACGGCGACGCCCCGCGACTACGTGTCGCCGCGGCTGACGGCCCTGGTCGACGCGGCCCTGGCGGACGCGGCGGCGGCGCCCCCGGACCACCCCCGGCTCCCTGAGGTGCGGCACCTGCTGGCGTACTTCCTGACCCGGCAGTCCAGGCACGAGGAGGCCCTGGAGGCCTTCCGGCAGGTCGACGGCCAGGTGAACGCCCTTCCGTGGCACACCCGTCGGGACCCGGCCGCGTTCTTCACGACGACCCGCACGACGGCCCTGCGCGGCACGGAGGCACGCACCCGTATCAGCAAGGGCGTCTGACCGGTGCCCGCTGGTTCGTCTCCGTCCAGCGGGGCCTGGCATCGTGGGGGTATGGACGAGACTCCTCTGCCCGGTGGGTTCATCAATCAGGTCGTACGTGTCGGTGACACACAACATGCCGCGTACACACGTGAGTTGCTCGGGTTCTTCGAGCAGCGGGGCTGGGGCGGCGCGCCGCGGTTCCGGGGGCTGGACGAGCAGGGGCGCAAGGTGTTCGAGCACATCGAGGGGCAGGTGGATCTGCCCGTCTCCGACGCGCGGCTGGCGCGGGTCTCCGAGCTCGTGCGGGAGTTCCACGATCTGACGGCCGGATCGCCGCTCGCCGGCGGACGCGAGGTCGTGTGCCACAACGACCTGTCGCCCAGCAACACCGTCTACGCGGCCGCGGCGGAGGGCGCCGAGCCGCTGCCGGTGGCCCTCCTCCACTGGGACCTCGCCGCCCCCGGCGAACGTATCCACGACGTCGCCCAGCTCTGCTGGCGGTATCTCGACCTCGGCCCGCGCGTGCCGGACGTCGGCGACGCCGCGCGCCGGATCACCCTGGTCTGCGACGCGTACGGCCTGGACGACCGGGACGGCATCGTCCGCACGATCCTCTGGTGGCAGGACCTCGCCTGGCGCGGCATCGACGAGGCCGCGGACCGCGGCGATCCGGCGATGACGGCGCTGCGCGAGAGGGGCGTGGTGGACGACGTGCGGGCGGCGTACACGTGGGTGTCGGCGCACGCCTTCGAGCTGGCCGCGAAGCTCTAGGGCCTGTCGTTTGGATCAGGCCCTAGGTCCTCGTCCAGAAAAATCGGGGGGCGCCCTCCCACACCCTTCGGTACGGTGGCCCGCATGGGTTCGTACTCGTACTACTACTTCCGCTGATTCCGGGCGCGGACGTCCCGGCGTAGATCCTCCGGATCCGCCGGCGTCCCCAGCTGCCCGTACGACATCACCCCAGCCCCGTAGAGGGCATGTCACTTTCAGGGAAGAAGCATGCGCGAACGCGCCCAGTTGTCGATGAAGGACGTCTCCAAGTCGTACGGCGACCGGACCGTCCTCGATCAGGTGTCGCTCTCCGTACGGCCCGGCGAGAAGGCCGGTGTCATCGGGGAGAACGGCTCCGGGAAGTCCACCCTCCTCCGGCTGCTGGCCGGGGCCGAGGCGGTGGACGGCGGGGAGGTCACCGTCCTCTTCCCCGGCGGGGTCGGGTATCTCGCCCAGACCCTCGGGCTCGATCCCCGCAGTACCGTCCAGGCCGCCGTGGACGCCGCTCTCGCCGACCTGCGGGAGCTCGAACGCCGTATCCGCGCGGCGGAGACCGCGCTCGCCGCCGCGACGGAAGCCGAACTGACCGCGTACGGCGATCTGTTGACCACCTACGAGGAGCGCGGCGGCTACGAGGCCGACGCCCGCGTCGACGCCACCCTGCACGGACTCGGGCTCGCCCACATCGGCCGGGAGCGCCCGCTCGGGTCGCTCTCCGGCGGTGAGCAGTCCCGGGTGGCGCTGGCCTGCGTCCTCGCGGCGACCCCCGAACTGCTGCTGCTGGACGAGCCGACCAACCATCTCGATCTCCGGGCCACCACCTATCTGGAAGAGCGACTGCGGGCGCACCGCGGCACGGTGGTCGCCGTCACCCACGACCGCGCGTTCCTGGAGAGCATCGCGACGACGATCCTGGAGGTCGACCGGGACACCCGTGCCGTGACCCGGTACGGCGACGGCTGGACCGGCTACCGCACGGCCAAGGCCGCCGCCCGCCGCCGCTGGGAGCAGGACCATCAGGAGTGGCTGGAGGAGCTGGCCCGTACAAAGGAACTGGTCAGCGCCGCCGGACAGCGGCTCGCGTCGACCGGGAAGGACCCCAGGCAGGGCTTCGGCAAGCACCGCCGCTCGCACGAGGCGAAGCTGTCGGGGCAGGTCAGGGCGGCGCGGGTACGCCTTGAGCGGCTGGAGCGTGAGCCAGTGCCCGCCCCGCCGGAGCCGCTCACCTTCGCGGCCACCCCGGTCACCACCGGGGCCGGGGCGGCGTGTCTGGTGGAGCTGACCGGCATCGTGGTCGGGGACCGGCTGCGGCTGGACTCGCTCCAGGTGAAGGCGGGGGCCCGGCTGTTGGTCGACGGGCCCAACGGCGCGGGCAAGACCACGCTGCTGCGGGTGCTGGCCGGGGATCTCACGCCGGACGCGGGCACGGTGCGCCGTACGGCCGAAGTCGGCTATCTGGCACAGGAGTTGGCACCCGCCACCACGGGGTCGCGGCTCTCGCTGCTGGGGGCGTTCGCGGCGGGCAGGAGGGGCCTGCCCGAGGAGCACAGGGACGGGCTGCTGGCCCTCGGGCTCTTCCGCGAGGAGGACTTGTCCGTCCCCGTGGCCGGGCTCTCCGTGGGCCAGCGGCGCCGGCTCGAACTGGCGAGGCTGCTGACCCGGCCGGCCGACCTGCTGATCCTGGACGAGCCGACGAACCATGTGGCGCTGAGCCTCGTGGAGGAGCTGGAACAGGCGCTCGTCAGCTACGAGGGCGCGGTGGTCGTGGTCTCGCACGACCGCCGCTTCCGCGACGAATTCGCGGGCACACGCCTGAAGTTGGCAGCCGGGCAGGTGGTGCCCTAGCCAGGCCACGGGCCTAGGGCGTGTTTGAGAAGTCCCGTCTGGCCCACGACGCCCGGCACGCGCGCTCGCTGCGTTGTCGGAGTCATCCAAGTACGTCCAGTACGAGGCTGATCCTCCGCCTTGCGATCGCACGCACCAGACGCCGCAGGCCCCGCCCGATGGGCGGACGACGCTACTTCTAAAACACGCTTTAGAGCTTGGCCTGGAAGATCGCGGCCGGCCGCTCGCGCCGGTAACCGAGCGCCGCGTTCACCGCCAGCATCGGACCGTTGTCGTCGGCGACGGTGGTGCTGATCTCCCGTACGCCCGGGTGGCGTTCGGCGAGCGTGCCCAGCAGACGGCGTTTGACCGCCCGGCCCAGTCCGCGCCCGCGGTGCTCCGGGACGACCACCGTGTCGTACTGGAGCGCCCGGGTGTGCGACGGGTCGCGCAGGACGAGTCCGGAGTACGCGGCGACCCGGTCCACGCCGTCGCCCGCGCCGTCCGCCTCCGCGAGCACCACCGAGGTGAGGATGATGCCGCCCCGGTCGTCCACGAGCCGCGCGGCGCCCCGTACGCGCTCCACGTCCCATCGCGGCCGCTGCTCGTCCACGCCGCCGCCGGGCGCGCCCCGCATCACGTCGTGCGCCCGCGCGAACTCGTCGGCGAGCGCGTCCGGGACGATGCCGTCCCAGTCCTCGAAGCGGTAGCCGTCGGGGAGTTGGGCCTGCGGCAGCCGGGCGTCCGCCTCCCGGACCCGCTGCACGTACCAGGCCAGCGGCAGCGCCTTGCCGAAGCCGAGGCCGTCGACGAACGCCTCGCCGGCGCCGCCCAGTTCGAGCATGGTGGAGACCGAACTGCGCCTGTCGGCGGCCAGTTCGGCCCTTATGGCGCTCCACAGCTGTGCGCCGACACCCCGCCGCCGGGCCCGGGGACGGACCACCAGGGCGTCAAGGAAGGCCGTGTGCCGCTTGCTCTCCTCGGTGTAGAGGAGCAGCGCGGCCACGCCGTCGTAGGAACCGTCGGGAGCGGCCCACACCAGATGGAGCATGCGGGCGTTCGGCGGCCGCACACGCAGCCTTCCGGCGGTCTCGGTGCGGCTGGGCTCCGGTACGGACGCGGGCACGTCCTGGAGATGGGCAGCCGAGATCACGTCATGCCAGGCGTCTGTCTCCGCCTCCGAAGGCGGGGTCCCCAGAGTCATCAGCATGATCCGAACTTACGCGCACAACCCGGCCTGCGCCCCCGAGTTGTACGTGCTTTCCGGACAGTGAGACCCGTTTTCCGCGCCGTTGGTTGCCTCTGGGGTGCCACCAGTTCCCGTGAGCCCCGACAACGCGCCACGGCGGCGGCACCCGGTCGGGGTGCCGCCGCCGTGGCGACAGGTGACGAAGGGTCAGGCGGCGGCGCCGGCCTGCCAGTCCGCCCAGTTCAGGTTCCAGCCGTTGAGGCCGTTGTCGGGCTGGATGGTCTTGTCCGGGGAGTTCTTGACGACGACCACGTCACCGACGATCGAGTTGTCGTAGAACCAGGCAGCCGGCTGGTTGGGGTCGTTCGCGCCCTTGGCGTCGTTCAGACCGACACAGCCGTGGCTGGTGTTGGACGAGCCGAAGATCGAGTCGTCGCCCCAGTAGTTGCCGTGGATGAAGGTGCCCGATGTGGACAGCCGCATCGCGTGCGGCACGTCCTTGATGTCGTACTCGCCCTTGCCGTCGTCGTCGGTGAAGCCGACCGTCGCGCCGTTCATCCGGGTCTCCTTGAACTTCTCGGAGATCACCATCTGACCGTTGTACGTCGGGTTGTCCGGGGAGCCGGCGGAGATCGGGATCGTCTTGATCGTCTTGCCGTCCTGCTGAATGGTCATCGTCTTGGCCTTGGTGTCGACCGTGGAGACCTGGTTACGGCCGATCTTGAAGGTGACCGTCTTCTGCTGGACTCCGAAGACCCCGTCCGCGCCCTCGACGCCGTCGAGCGCCAGCTTCAGCGTGACAGTCGAGCCGCCCTGCCAGTACTGCTCGGGGCGGAAGTCCAGGCGCTGCGAGTTGAACCAGTGGCCGACGACCTCCTGGCCGCTGCTCGACGTGACGGTGATCCCGCCCTGGACGGCGGCCTTGTCGGTGATCCCCTTGTCGAAGTTGATCGAGACCGGCATGCCGACGCCGACGGTCGAGCCGTCTTCGGGCGTGAAGTTGCCGATGAAGCTGTTGTCCGGCGAAACAGTGGTGAAGGACGAGTTCTCGTGGGCCTCGCGGCCCTCGGAGTCCTTGGCCGTGGCGGTGATCTTGTACGAGGTGGAGCGCTCCAGCTGGCCGTCGGGCTTCCAGCTCTTCGCGTCGGCGGCCAGCGTGCCCTTCACGGCGGTCCCGTCGGCGGTGGTCATCTCGACCGTCGTGAGCGTGCCCTTGGTGACCGTGACCTTCGCGGCGTTGTTGATGCTCGCGTTGTCGGCACCGTTCTTGGGCGAGATGGCTATCTGGGCCTTGGACGTGTCCTTCGCCGCGGCCTCGTCCACCTGCGCCTGCGAATCCTTCGAACGCTCGGCTCCGGAGTCGTCCCCACCGTCGCCACCGCCGCAGGCCGAGAGCACCAGCACCCCGCCGAGCAGTGCGGACGCGGCCGCGAGGCCCTTGCGCCGCTTGCCGATCGTCATCACACGCTTCTCCATCGTCGCCGCTTCCCTGCCCTATGACCGTTAAGAACACCCATACCGGTTCGTCCGGTTCCACCGCGGACGAAGTTGTGTGCAACGCCACTCGGATTCCGGGATGTACACACGCGTCGCACTTGTAAGCCCCGGTCCGCGTGCGACGGCGTCCCGGGGCCAAGGGTGTCACGCGCGTGGGCTACAACCCGCCCGGGCGCCCGGTATTCCCGGTGTCCACGACCTCATTATCGCCTTCCGTGAGGTCCTCCTCGTCCATGTCCCATTCCACGGTCCCGGGGTCGTGGTCGATCTGCTCACTGCTCCACGAACCCTGGACCAGCTCCAGTCCGGGCACCTCGCCGACCAGTTCCGAGGGCTCCACCAGGTACGCGAGCGCCTCCGCCTCGTCTTCCCGCACCGCCAGGCGGGCATGCGTACGTTCTTCGTCCGGCATCGAATCGTCGGTCGCGATCCGGGTCAGTGCCGCTTCCGTCAGCTCCTGGGGATCAGTGATCTCCAGCACCAGTTCCACGTGCAGTCGGACATAACGGGATGTCTCAGGAGTGCTCATAACCGGAGAGTAGGCCTCGGGACCCGGGCGACTTTCCTGCGACCCGCTGCTTTCACTAGCATCGGCGCACCCGGTCAATTCGGCGTTTTCCCAAGGGAGATCGATTACGTGTACGTGTCTGTCGTACGCCGGCCGCTGCTGACGGCCATAGCCGCCGGAATCCTGCTCTGCGCCCTGTGGTTCGTCCCCTCGGCCAACGCCACGGACGAGCGGAATCCCCAGCAGCGATCAGCCCCCACCGCCCACGAGCACGCCGCGCTCTGACGCGACGGGAGGGGGCCGCCCGGCTGCCGGGCGGCCCCCTCCGTATCTCTGCCTAGGGCGTGTTTGAGAAGTAGCGTCGTCCGCCCATCGGGCGGGGCCCACGGCGTCTGGTGCGTGCGATCGCAAGGCGAAGGATCATCCTCGTACTGGACGTACTTGGATGACTCCGACAACGCAGCGAGCGCGCGTGCCAGGCGTCGTGGGCCAGACGGGACTTCTCAAACACGCCCTAGGCGAGCGGACCGGTCACCGGCTCAACCGCGGCCACCAGCCGGCCGTCCCGCAGGAACATGTCGGCCAGCGCGAGATCCGGCGACAGGAACCGGTCCGGCCCAGGACCCTCGATCCCCGCCGCCCGCACCGCCTCGACCGCGGCCTGCGACGCGGGCGCGGGCACCAGGCCCGTACGCAGCTCGATCGCGCGGGTCGCCGCGTACATCTCGACGGCGAGGATCCGCGTCAGATGATCGACGGCCGTGCGGAGCTTGCGGGCCGCCGACCAGCCCATCGACACATGGTCCTCCTGCATCGCCGACGACGGGATGGAGTCCACGGACGCCGGGACGGCCAGCCGCTTCATCTCGCTGACCAGCGCGGCCTGCGTGTACTGGGCGATCATCAGGCCCGAGTCGACACCGGGGTCGTCCGCGAGGAAGGCGGGCAGTCCGTGCGAACGGTTCTTGTCCAGCAGCCGGTCCGTGCGGCGCTCGGCGATGGAACCGAGATCGGCGGCGACGATCGCGAGGAAATCCAGGACGTACGCGACGGGGGCGCCGTGGAAGTTGCCGTTGGACTCGACGCGTCCGTCGGGCAGCACCACCGGGTTGTCGACGGCGGACGCCAGCTCACGTTCGGCCACGATCCGGGCGTACGCGAGGGTGTCCCGGCCCGCGCCGGCGACCTGCGGGGCGCAGCGCACCGAGTACGCGTCCTGCACCCGGGGCGCGGCGTCCTGCTGGAAGTGCCCGGTCAGCCCGGACCCGGCGAGCACCCGCAGCATGTTGTCGGCGCTGACGCCCTGGCCGGGGTGCGGGCGGATGGCGTGCAGCTCGGGGGCGAGGACCTTGTCCGTACCGAGCAGGGCCTCCAGGGTCAGCGCGGCGGTGATGTCGGCGGAGGTGTAGAGCCGCTGGAGGTCGGCGATGGCCATGACCAGCATCCCGAGCATGCCGTCGGTGCCGTTGAGGAGCGCGAGGCCCTCCTTCTCCCGCAGCTCAACGGGCACGATGCCGTGCTCGGCGAGCAACTCGGCGGCGGGCCGCACCACACCGTCCGGGCCCTCGGCGTCACCCTCGCCCATCAGCGTCAGCGCACAGTGGGAGAGAGGCGCGAGGTCGCCGGAGCAGCCGAGGGAGCCGTACTCGTGCACGACGGGGGTGATCCCCGCGTTCAGCACGTCCGCGATGGTCCGCGCGACCTCGGGGCGTACGCCGGTACGACCGGACGCGAGGGTCTTGAGCCGCAGGAACATCAGCGCCCGCACGACCTCCCGCTCGACCCGCGGGCCCATACCGGCGGCGTGCGACCGCACGATGTTCCGCTGCAACCGCCCGCGGAGCTCCGGGCCGATGTGCCGGGTGGCGAGGGCCCCGAACCCGGTGGAGACGCCGTACACGGGCTCGGGCTTCGCGGCGAGCGAGTCGACGATCTCGCGGGCGGCGGCGAGCGCGGCGATGGCGTCGGCGGAGAGCTCGACGGGGGCGTTGCCGCGGGCGACGGCGACGACGTCTTCGGCGGTGGTGCCGGAGGTCCCCACGACGACTGTGCGCATATTCATATTCAGGAGCGTACGTACTGAAACTCAACGTGTCACTAGCGGAGCGCGCTTCGCGGGAGCAGCAGCGGTAGCTGGGTTGCGGTCGGTGTCCGGGTGCCGCTCCGGGGTCATGCCCGGAGGCCCCGACCCCCGCCCGTCAGCCGACAACCGCAACCCCGTTCACCCACCCCCTCCGGGAGGAACCCGCGTCCCCCGGAACCTCCGGCGCTCCCCCACCACCGGAGGCCCCGGCGGCGGCTCGTCCGCCAGTCGCACCACTCCCCCGTCCCGCCCCGCCACCACCGGCCCCACCGACCGCGCCGCCTTCGCGCGGTACTGCGCCGCGTCCGCCAGCCGGAACAGCCGCCGCGCCGACCTCAGCGGCCCGATCGGATCCCCCGTCGACGCGATCCCGCACGCCACCCCCTCCCCCAGCGCCAACTCCGCGGCCCGGTGGCAGAGTTCATCGGCGACCTCGACCACGTCGTCCGCCGCCGGCCCCACCGTCAGCAGACAGAACTCGTCGCCCCCCAGCCGCGCCACCAGCGCTCCCGGCAGCCGCGCCCCGCAGAGGGAGAGCAGCGATCCGAACCGTTCCAGCAGCCGGTCACCGACCGCGTGCCCATGGGTGTCGTTGACCCGCTTGAGCCCGTTGAGGTCGCAGACGACCAGGCTGACGACCGACCCGTCCTCCCGGTGCAGCGCGACCGCCTCGTCCAGGCGCATGTCCACCGCGCGGCGGTTCGCGAGCCCGGTCAGCGGGTCCGTGAAGGCCAGCCGCCGGGCCTCTTCGAGCCGTTCCGTCTGCGCGATCCCCGACGCCACGACGGAGGCGATGACGGTCGCGAAGGCCGCGTCGGCGCGCTCGAAGACCGGCGCCCCGAGCGGCCTCGCCACGTACAGCTCGCCCCACGCCCGCCCGTGCAGCACGATCGGCGCGACGACGCAGCACCCCCGGCCGCGTCTACGGAGCGCGGCGACCCGTTGGTGGCAGTAGCCCGGCTCACCGCCGGCGACGGTGGCGGCCGGTCCTTCGACCGTCTCGACCCACGCGTTGGGCTCACCCCCGCCCGCCCAGCGCTCGTGCAGGAACTCCGCGATCTCGGGGAACCGGTGCACGGGATACGACTCGTCGTCGGGGAACTCCTCCTCCCCCTCGGCCAGGTCCCCCGCGTTCACGAGGACCTTGAGCTGCCCGAGGTCCCGCTCCCACACGGACAGCGCCGCGAAGCTGCCGGCCAGCGCGTCACGCGCGCCGAGCGCCGCGGCCCGCCAGGACTCGTGGGGGGTCTGCGCCGAAGCCATGGCCTGTGCGAGCTCCACCACGGCGCGAAGCCGTACGTCCTCTCCCATCACCCCACCTTAGGGCGCTTTGTGGTGATTTGATCACTCGGAGCGAGGCGTCGTCACTCTCCGTCCACAACCCGTCCACAGGGTCCACAAGGTCCGGGGAGCCAGGCAAGATCGACAAGACACCGCCTACTCGCCGGGCCACTCCGGCTTCCGCTTCTCGTTGAACGCGGCCACACCCTCCGTACGGTCCCCGGAGAAGGCCACCGACCGCCACGCCGCGTCCTCGACCTCCAGACCCGCCCGCAGGTCGAGCCCGTGCCCGAGCCGCAGGGCCCGCTTCGCCGCCCGGAGCCCGACCGGCGAGTTCGCGGCGATACGGGAGGCCAGCGCAAGCGCCTCGTCGCGGTCGGCCGCCTCCCCCGCCAGCTGGTCGACCAGGCCGAGCGCGTGCGCCTCCGGGGCCTCCAACCGCCGTGCGGTGAAGATCAGTTCGGCCGCGCGGGCGGCTCCCACGCGGCGCGGCAGCAGTTGCGTACCACCGCCGCCGGGGATGACGCCCACCGACACCTCGGGCAGCCCGACGACCGCCGTCGGGTCGGCGACGATCAGGTCGCAGGAGAGCGCCAGCTCGAACCCGCCGCCGAGGGCGAAGCCGTGGACGGCTGCGATGGCGGGCATCGGGAGTTCCAGGACGCCGGTGTACGCGGCGCGGGCGGTCGGCCGCTGCCGTACCAGCTCGGCGTCGCTCAGCGAGTTCCGTTCCTTGAGGTCCGCTCCGACGCAGAAGGCGCGTGGGTGGGTGGAGGTGAGGACGGTGACGCGTACGTCCCGGTCGGCGCCGAGCGCCGCGCAGGCCGCGCCGATGGAACGCGCCATCTCGGTGGAGACCGCGTTCATGGCCTTGGGCCGGTCGAGCACCAGCTCGGCCACATGACCGTGCCGGCGTACGGCGACGAACTCCCCGTACCGCCGCTCGTCCTCTGTGCCCACCGCGCCCACCCGCTTCCCGGTCAACGATCGTTGACCGGGATCATAGGCCGCGGCCCGTACGCCGGGGGGGGCAGGCCCAGGGTCTGTCTTTCGGATCAGGCCGGATCAGGGAGCGCCCGCTGCGGCAGCGGCTGATGTCCCGTTGGTGCGTGCGATCGCAAGGCGGAGGAGGGAGACGACGCGGAGCGTTGGCGACCGACGACAACGCGGCGAGCGTGCGTGCCAGGGACCGCGAGCCCGGCAAGATCCGAAAGACAGACCCTAGGGCTTGGGCCGCCGGGTCAGGAGCCACGGCTCCACGACGCCCAGGCCCCGCACCGGCCGCTGCCACATCGGCTGTATGGCGAAGCGGTACGAGGGCGGCTCCTCGCCCGCCTTCTCGGCCTCGGCGGCGTGCTCCGCCGCCTCGGCCTCGGACGCGGGGGTGTCGCCCGTCCGGATCAGCTCCTCCGCGAGCGCGCCGTCGACCAGGACGGCGTCCTTGGGAGCTATCGAGGTGAGCCGGCTCGCGAGGTTGACCGTATTGCCGAAGACGTCACCCATCCGGGTGGTGACGGTGCCGAACGCGATGCCCACGCGCAGCGCCGGCATCGAGTCGTCGTGCGTCATGGTCTCTATGAGCCGCAGCGCGATCTCCGTGGCCGTGCCCGCGTCGTCGGCGGCGTACAGGACCTCGTCGCCGAGCGTCTTGATGAGCCGGCCGCCGTGCGCGGCCACCAGGTCGGCGCAGGTCGTCTCGAACGCCTCGACCAGCTCGCCCAGCTCCTCCTCCTCAAGACGGCGGGTCAGCCGGGTGAACCCCACGAGGTCCGCGAAGCCGACGGCGAGACGGCGGTCGACCATCTCCTCGTCGTCGGCGGCCTGGACGACACGTCCGGTGGCGGCGGCGAGCTGACGCCGCCACACGTACACCAGGAACTCCTCCAGCTCCGGGAGCAACAGCTCGACCAGGGGGTACGTGACCTCGGTCCGGGTCATTCCGGGCTCGGGCGGTTCCGTGAGCCCCGCGAGGAAGGAGTCGATCTGCCACTCCGCCAGGCGGGCGGTGGTCTGCCCGGTCGACCGGGCGACCTGGATCGCCATCGGCTCGCTCAGCAGCCCGGCCTCGACCAGACCGGCGAGGCGGCGCAGCGCGAGGACGTCGGCCTCGGTGAGGGCCCGTGCCTGCCCGATGTCCGCGAAGCCCATGGCCCGCCAGAAGCGGGAGGCGAGGTCCATCGAGACACCGGCGGTGCGGGCGGCCTGGAAGGGGGTGTAGCGGCGCTCGGCGCCGATGATGAGCTGTTCGAGCCGGATGGCGAGGGGGTCGTCGGTGGGCTCGGCCGTGTGGTCGACGGCGTGGTGCGGGGTGGGGTGTGCGGAGGAGTCCGACGGCGGCTTTTCGTCCCCACCACCGGAGGTCGTGTCGTCGACCGTCACCAGCCGCCTCCTGCCCGTTCCCTGCGCACTGCCCTGCCGATCTGTCGTGGGTCGCCTCAACGATACGGCAGGTCGGGGCTGTCGGGGTCGCCGTTGCGGGTAGTCGTGACAGCCGGGCAGGCCGGCCCCGGAGCGCCTCCGTCCGCCACCGCGATCCCGGCGGCTACGAGGCGCGCAGATGCACCACGTCCCCGGCGCCCACGGTCTCCCGGCCGCCGCCCTCCGTCGCGATCACCAGCCGCCCGTCACCGTCGATCGCGACCGCGTCGCCCACCACCTGCCGCTCGCCCGGCAGCTCCGCCCGCACCGGCCGCCCGAGCGTCGCGCAGCCCGTCACGTACGCCTCCTGGAGACCCGATGCCGCCGGGTCCCCGCCGGCGTCCCGCCACTCGCCGTACCACCGCTCCAGGCCCCGCAGCACCGCCCGCAGCAGCGGATCGCGGTCGACCGAGACCGCGTTGGCGAGCGCGAGCGAACCGGCGCCGGGGACGGGCAGCTCCGACTCGGTGAGGGTGACGTTCAGGCCGACGCCGACGATCACGGCGTCGGCCCCCGCGCGCTCCGCGAGGATCCCGCCCGCCTTCCGCTCCTCCTTGGCACTCTCGTCGCCCTCCTTTCCGCCGACCGTCACCAGCAGGTCGTTGGGCCACTTCAGCGCCGTGTCCACGCCCGCCGTCCGCGCGACGGCCGTCGCGACCGCGACGCCGGTGAGCAGCGGCAGCCACCCCCAGCGCTCGACGGGTACGTCCGGTCCCGGCCGCAGTAGTACGGAGAGGAACAGTCCGGAGCGGGCGGGCGCCGACCAGCCGCGGTCCAGCCGCCCGCGCCCCCGGGTCTGTTCCTCGGCGACGAGCACCGCGCCTTCGGGGAGGCTGTCCGCGCGGGCGGCGAGGTCGGAGTTGGTGGATCCGATCGTGGTGACGACGTCGAGCGAGCTCCACAGACGGCCCGGCACGATCAGCCCCCGGCGCAGGGCGGTGGTGTTGAGGGGCGGGCGTTCGAGGTCGCTCCAGCGGCTGCCCGCGGCATTGTGCTCGGTCATGCGCGTCAGCCTAGGTCTTGTCCGGTGGGTCTTCGCGGGCCCGGCGCGGGGGCAACCGGGTGTGGCCAACGACGCACTGCCGAACGTCGGGGCCGCCGATACGCTACGGATCAGTAGCCACACCCCGAGCCGCAGGGAGCCGCATCCCCATGTCCGAGCCGGAAACCGCCCGCGGAACAGAGAACAGCCACACCACAGCGGGGAAGATCGCGGATCTCCAGCGCCGTATCGAGGAGGCCACGAACGCGGGCTCCGCGCGGGCGGTGGAGAAGCAGCACGCCAAGGGCAAGCTCACGGCCCGCGAACGGATCGACCTCCTTATGGATGAGGGGTCGTTCGTCGAGCTGGACGAGTTCGCCCGGCACCGCTCCACCAACTTCGGCATCGAGAAGAACCGTCCGTACGGAGACGGTGTCGTGACCGGTTACGGCACGGTCGACGGCCGCCCGGTCTGCGTCTACTCGCAGGACTTCACGATCTTCGGCGGTTCACTCGGCGAGGTCTACGGCGAGAAGATCGTCAAGGTCATGGACTTCGCGCTGAAGACCGGCTGCCCGATCATCGGCATCAACGACGGCGGCGGCGCCCGTATCCAGGAGGGCGTGGTCGCGCTCGGCCTGTTCGCCGAGATCTTCCGCCGCAACGTGCACGCGTCGGGCGTCGTCCCGCAGATCAGCCTCATCGTCGGGCCGTGCGCGGGCGGCGCCGTCTACTCCCCCGCGATCACCGACTTCACCGTGATGGTCGACCAGACCTCGCACATGTTCATCACAGGACCGGATGTGATCAAGACGGTCACCGGCGAGGACGTCGGCTTCGAGGAGCTGGGCGGAGCGCGTACGCACAACACGACGTCCGGCGTCGCGCACCATATGGCGGGTGACGAGAAGGACGCCGTCGAGTACGTGAAGTCACTCCTGTCGTACCTGCCGTCGAACAACCTCTCCGAGCCGCCCGCCTTCCCGGAGGTGGCCGAAGTGGCGCCCACCGCCGAGGATCTGGAGCTGGACGCGCTGATCCCGGACTCGGCGAACCAGCCGTACGACATGCACTCCGCCATCGAGCATGTGCTGGACGACTCCGAATTCCTGGAGACCCAGGCGCTGTTCGCGCCGAACATCATCACCGGGTACGGACGGGTCGAGGGCTATCCGGTCGGCATCGTCGCCAACCAGCCGATGCAGTTCGCGGGTTGTCTGGACATCAACGCCTCGGAGAAGGCGGCGCGGTTCGTGCGCACCTGCGACGCGTTCAACATCCCGGTCATCACGTTCGTGGATGTGCCGGGCTTCCTGCCGGGTGTCGACCAGGAGTACGGCGGCATCATCCGGCGCGGCGCCAAGCTGATCTACGCGTACGCCGAGGCGACCGTCCCGCTGATCACGGTGATCACCCGGAAGGCGTTCGGCGGCGCGTACGACGTCATGGGCTCCAAGCATCTGGGCGCCGACCTCAATCTGGCCTGGCCGACGGCGCAGATCGCGGTGATGGGGGCGCAGGGCGCGGTCAACATCCTGCACCGGCGTACGATCGCCGCCGCCGAGGACCAGGAGGCGACGCGGGCCGGTCTGATCGCGGAGTACGAGGACGCGCTGCTGAATCCGTACGTCGCGGCCGAGCGCGGCTATGTCGACGCGATCATCCTGCCGCACGAGACGCGGGCCCATCTGGTGAAGGGCCTGCGGCAGTTGCGTACGAAGCGGGAGAGCCTGCCCCCGAAGAAGCACGGCAACATCCCTCTGTAGGAGGCCGGAATGATCAAGGTCGTACGAGGCAACCCGACCCCCGAGGAACTGGCCGCCGCACTCGCGGTGGTCCGGGCACGCGCGGCGGCCGCGGAGGGGTCCGGGCCGGCCGGCCCGCCGCCCCCGCCGGGCTGGTCGGACCCGGCCCGCGTCGCACGCCGCGAGAGCCGCCGCCCGGGGCCCCGGGCGTGGGCACGCACGTACTGGCCGGGCTAGGCCTAGGGTCTGTCGTTTGGATCAGGCCGGATGAGGGAGCGGGGTCTGGTGCGGGCGGTCGCAAGGCGGAGGAGGGAGTCAACGCGGAGGGGGCACCTCCCGTGCCCCCTTGGGGGCTACGGGGGAGTTGGCGACCGACGACAACGCGGCGGGCGTGCGTGCCAGGGACCGCGAGCCCGGCAAGATCCAAACGACAGACCCTAGCCGCGGGCGGGGCCGCTTGAGTACGGGTACTCAGGCGTTCCCGCCGCCGCGCGCGCAGGATCGGGTGCATGCTCTGGTCGGACCCCGAGGACGAACCTCCCAAGGAAATGCGGGACATGCAGGCGATGATGCGCCGCGCCGGTGTCGTCCTCGCGCTGGCCATGGTCCTGGCGATGATCGTCTCCGGCGTCCGCTGACGCCCCGGGTGCGCCGGGACGGCCCCGGCCCCTTCCAGGAGACGGCCCCCGGGTGACTACCCTGCTGGTCATGACCGATCAGCGCCGCCGCCTCGTCCTCGCCTCCGCGTCTCCCGCCCGCCTCAGCCTGCTGAAGCAGGCCGGCCTCGCGCCCGACGTCATCGTCAGCGGGGTCGACGAGGACGCCCTGTCCGCGGCCACACCCGCCGCCCTGGCGCGGGTACTTGCCGAGGCCAAAGCCGCCGCCGTCGCCGCGCTGCCGGAGGCCGCGGGCGCACTGGTCGTCGGCTGCGACTCGGTGCTGGAGCTGGACGGCGAGGCGCACGGCAAGCCCGCCGACGCCGAGGAGGCCACGGCCCGTTGGAAGGCGATGCGCGGCCGGTCGGGCGTGCTGCGGACCGGGCACTGCGTCATCGACACGGTCACCGGTCGCAGCGTCTCGGAGACCGGCTCGACCACGGTGCGCTTCGGGGAGCCGACGGACGCGGAGATCGCGGCGTACGTCGCGTCGGGTGAACCCCTGTACGTGGCGGGGGCGTTCACGCTGGACGGCCGCTCGGCGCCGTTCGTCGACTCGATCGACGGCAACCACGGGAACGTGCTCGGGCTCTCGATGCCGCTGCTGCGCGCGCTGCTGGCCGAGCACGGCGTCACGATCACCGATCTCTGGGCGTGACCGCGCCGCCCGCGCCCGGTCCCGGGAGCGTTCAGACGGCCGACGGGCCGGGCTCGACCGGGGCGGCGTCGGCAGGCCCGGCAGGCCCGGCGGTTTTGGCGGCCGGTTCCTGCTGCTCGCCGTACGCGACGAGCGTCAGCACTATCAGCCCCAGCACGACCATCATGAACACGAACGCCGTCCAGCCCACCAGGCCCACCGCCAGCGCGCCGAGCGCCCCGTGCAGGACCGCGCAGCTGATCAGGACCGGCTTCGCGACCCGGCCGAAGCCCGTGTCCGTTATCGCCGCGTGCACCAGCAGGACCGCGCACCCGAGCAGATAGAGTCCGAGCGCGCCGCCCGCCGACCAGGCGCCGGTGGACATGGCGTCCGGGTCGAGTCCGGCGAGTGACATCTGCTGGTTGTCGACAACGGTGGCCATCAGACCGTTGACGAAAACGAAGCCGACAGCTTCCACGAGCAGCACGATCGCGGCCACCCAGGCCACCGGTCTGCGCACCATGGCGTCCACCTTTTCCCCTGTTACCCGAAGTACGTACGGCATCGGGAAGGCTACTCACCGGTAAACCTTCGGACAAGGGCCTGGGCAGAGGCAAAGAATCCGGTAGGCGTTAGTGGAAACTCCACAAAGAATAATGAGACGCGCCGGGGCGCTCTGACAGAGACCTTGGCCACTTACGGCGATTACTGTTCGGTTGAAAGTCCCGGCGTACCCTTGCGTCACAAGGGATTTCGCGACTTGAGCGGGCCTCGGATCACACTGCGTGTGGGCAAGCTCACCACTGGGGACGGGTCGATGAGTCGTGTCGGCAGTCCCTAAACTCAGCTTGTTTCCAGGAGGGAGCCATCGTGCGCAAGGTGCTCATCGCCAATCGTGGCGAAATCGCTGTCCGTGTTGCTCGTGCGTGCCGGGATGCCGGGATCGGCTCGGTGGCTGTGTATGCGGACCCGGACCGGGATGCGTCGCATGTGCGGGCGGCCGATGAGGCGTTCGCGCTGGGTGGGGACACCCCGGCGGCGAGTTATCTGGATGTGGGGAAGGTTCTTCAGGCGGCGAAGGACTCGGGTGCGGACGCGGTGCATCCTGGGTACGGGTTCCTGTCGGAGAACGCGGAGTTCGCGCAGGCGGTGCTGGACGCGGGGCTGACCTGGATCGGCCCGCCGCCGCAGGCGATCCGCGACCTGGGCGACAAGGTCGCCGCCCGGCACATCGCGCAGCGCGCCGGCGCCCCGCTGGTCGCGGGCACCCCCGACCCGGTGGCGGGTGCGGATGAGGTGGTGGCGTTCGCCAAGGAGCACGGGCTGCCGATCGCGATCAAGGCGGCGTTCGGCGGCGGCGGGCGCGGCCTGAAGGTCGCCCGCACCCTGGAGGAAGTACCGGAGCTGTACGACTCGGCGGTGCGCGAGGCGGTCGCGGCGTTCGGGCGCGGCGAGTGCTTCGTCGAGCGCTACCTCGACAAACCCCGGCACGTGGAAACGCAGTGCCTGGCCGACGCGCACGGCAACGTCGTCGTGGTCTCCACCCGCGACTGCTCGCTGCAGCGCCGCCACCAGAAGCTCGTCGAGGAGGCCCCCGCCCCGTTCCTGTCGAAGGAGCAGAACGAGCAGCTGTACACGGCGTCGAAGGCGATCCTGAAGGAAGCCGGCTACATCGGCGCGGGCACGGTGGAGTTCCTCGTCGGGACCGACGGCACGATCTCCTTCCTGGAGGTCAACACCCGTCTCCAGGTGGAACACCCGGTCACCGAAGAGGTCACCGGCATCGACCTCGTACGCGAGATGTTCCGCATCGCCGACGGCGAGAAGCTCGGCTACGACGACCCGCCGGTCCGCGGCCACTCGATCGAGTTCCGTATCAACGGCGAGGACCCGGGCCGCGGCTTCCTGCCCGCGCCCGGCACCGTCACCCTCTTCCGCCCCCCGACCGGCCCCGGCGTACGCCTGGACGCCGGAGTGGAGACGGGGAGCGTCATCGGCCCCGCCTGGGACTCCCTCCTCGCGAAGCTGGTCATCACCGGCGCCACCCGGGAGCAGGCCCTCCAGCGCGCCGCGCGTGCGCTGGGTGAGTTCCAGGTCGAGGGCATGGCCACCGCGATCCCCTTCCACCGCGCGGTCGTGGTCGACCCGGCGTTCACCGCCGACCCGTTCACGGTCCACACCCGCTGGATCGAGACCGAGTTCGTCAACACCATCCCCGCCTTCACCACCCCCGCCGACACCGACACCGACGACGAACCCGGCCGCGAGACGGTCGTCGTGGAGGTCGGGGGCAAGCGCCTGGAGGTCTCGCTGCCCTCCAGCCTCGGCATGAGCCTGGCCCGGACGGGCCTCGCCGCCGGCGCCCGCCCCAAGCGCCGCGCCACGAAGAAGGCCGGCTCCGCGGCGTCCGGCGACACCCTCGCCTCACCCATGCAGGGCACGATCGTCAAGGTCGCGGTCGAAGAGGGCCAGCAGGTCGAGGAGGGCGACCTCGTCGTCGTACTCGAAGCCATGAAGATGGAACAGCCCCTCAACGCCCACCGCTCCGGCACCATCAAGGGCCTCACCGCCGAGATCGGCGCCTCCCTCACCTCCGGCGCCACCATCTGCGAGATCAAGGACTGACCCTCGCTCGTCCCAACGGCCCCGCCGGGCACAACCGGCGGGGCCGTTGTGCGCCGCCCCGGGGAGTGACGGCTGAACCGGCGTTCAGCCCGAGAGACCCGGTCCGCAGTGGCATCCTGGAGACCACACAGACCGCAGGGAGCGCACAGGCCCCGGCGACCGCACGGGCCTCTCACCTCACACGGCCGCCCCGTGCCCCGTAGCGACAGGAAGGACCGCGATGGCGAGCACCAGTGACGCGCCGCCCCGGCCCATGCGCGCCGACGCGCGGCGGAATTACGAGCGGGTGCTCGGCGAGGCGCGTTCCGCGTTCGCCGAACACGGCACCGATGCCTCGCTGGAGGATGTCGCCCGCCGCGCCGGGGTCGGCATCGGCACGCTGTACCGGCACTTCCCGACCCGCCACGCCCTGATGAACGCGGTCTTCCAGGAAGCGCTCGCCGATCTGCTCGACCGCTCGCGCGAACTCGCCGACTCCGACCGGCCCTGCCATGCGCTGGTGGCCTGGCTGCGCGCGCTGATCACGCACGCGGGTGAGTACCGCGGCCTCTCCCGCGCGCTCATGTCGGCCTCGCACGACAGGAGTTCAGCCCTGACGCAGTGCAGCGCGGGGCTCCGTACGGCGGGCGAGCAGCTGCTCGTACGGGCGCAGGTGACCGGGGCCGTGCGGACGGACACGTCCATCGACGACCTGATGCAGCTGACGAACGCGATCGCGCTCGCCGCCGAACAGGCGCCGGACGACCCGGAGTTGGCCGACCGGCTGCTGACGCTGACGCTGACCGGCCTGAAGGGGCCCCACGAGAACGGCGCCGCCGGACACACCGCGTAAGCGGCCCCTCCGGCCCGCCGTCCCCTTCAGCGGCGGCGCAGGTCCGCCACTCGCGCCCGCGCTCCCGGCTGCTCCGCGAGCGCCCCCGCCGACGCCGCCCTGCGCGGCACCTGCGGTCCCGGCCCGGCGCCTCCGTGCGTACGGCGCTGGCCCGGCAGGGGGGTGTCCCGCCGGGGCTGGCGCCCCGGCGGGACCGCTTCGCCGTTCCCCGGACCGCCCGACCCCGATCCGGTGGCACCCGCCACCGTGATCTGTACGCCCTGGTCGGCGAGGGCCTGGAGTTCGGTCGCCGCGCGGTCGTCGTGCGCGGGCGGATCGTCGGTGACCAGCCGGGTGATCACGTCGCTGGGCACCGTCTGGAACATCGTGTCGGTGCCCAGCTTGGTGTGGTCGGCGAGCACCACGACCTCGGCCGCCGCCTGCACCAGCGCGCGATCGACGCTGGCCGACAGCATGTTGGAGGTCGACAGACCACGCTCGGCGGTGAGCCCGCTCCCGGACAGGAACGCCCGGGAGACCCGCAGCCCTTGGAGCGACTGTTCGGCACCGCTGCCGACCAGCGCGTAGTTGGAACCGCGCAACGTGCCGCCGGTCATGACGACTTCGACCCTGTTGGCATGGGCCAGCGCCTGTGCGACCAGCAGGGAGTTGGTGACGACGGTCAGTCCCGGGATCCGCGCGAGCCGGCGGGCCAGCTCCTGCGTGGTCGTACCGGCGCCGACCACCACGGCTTCGCCTTCTTCGACGAGGCTCGCGGCGAGATCGGCGATGGCCGTCTTCTCCGCCGTGGCGAGATGGGATTTTTGCGGAAAGCCGGATTCTCGCGTGAATCCACCCGGCAGTACCGCACCGCCGTGCCGGCGGTCGAGGAGTCCTTCGGCCTCCAGCGCCCGCACGTCCCGCCGTACGGTCACTTCGGAGGTCTGGACGACGCGGGCGAGCTCACGGAGCGACACGGCTCCGTTGGCGCGCACCATTTCAAGGATTAACTGGCGACGTTCTGCAGCGAACACGAAACTGACAGTAACCCCAACAACCGTCTGTATTCAGCGGTTCGCGCCGAAATACGGAAGGTCAACCTACGAGGCAGTGCCAAGTGGTATGGGAGCGCCGCCCCGATCGCCGGTGTACGCCCCTGACCTGGGTCAACCCTCGTCGTCCTGCTTGCGGCTGTGCAACTGGCGTGCGACTTCCGCGATCGAACCCGACAGAGAGGGGTACACAGTGAATGCGTTTGCGATCTGTTCGACGGTCATATTGTTGTCGACCGCGATCGAGATCGGGTGAATCAGCTCACTGGCGCGCGGCGCCACGACCACACCGCCGACGACGATCCCGGTGCCCGGCCGGCAGAAGATCTTGACGAATCCGTCCCTGATGCCCTGCATCTTGGCGCGCGGGTTGCGCAGCAGCGGCAGCTTCACGACCCGCGCGTCGATCCTCCCGCTGTCCACGTCCGCCTGGCTGTAGCCGACCGTCGCGATCTCCGGGTCGGTGAAGACGTTGGAGGAGACGGTCTTGAGGTCTAGCGGGGCGACCGCGTCGCCGAGGAAGTGGTACATCGCGATACGGCCCTGCATGGCGGCGACCGAGGCGAGCGCGAAGATGCCGGTGACGTCGCCCGCCGCGTAGACGCCGGGAGCGGTCGTGCGCGACACCCGGTCGGTCCAGATGTGGCCCGAGTCCTTGACCCGGACCCCGGCCTCCTCCAGGCCCATGCCCTCGGCGTTCGGGATCGCGCCGACCGCCATCAGGCAGTGCGTGCCGGAGATGACGCGGCCGTCGGCGAGCGTCACCTCTACGCGTTCGCCGACGCGCTTGGCGGAGGAGGCCCGGGAGCGCGACATCACGTTCATGCCGCGGCGCCGGAAGACGTCTTCCAGTACGGCGGCGGCGTCCGGGTCCTCGCCGGGCAGCACGCGGTCGCGGGAGGACACGAGCGTGACGCGCGAGCCGAGCGCCTGGTAGGCGCCGGCGAACTCGGCGCCGGTGACACCGGATCCGACCACGATCAGCTCTTCGGGGAGCTCCGTGAGGTCGTACACCTGCGTCCAGTTGAGGATGCGCTTGCCGTCGGGGAGCGCGTCGGGGATCTCGCGCGGGTGCGCGCCGGTCGCGATCAGCACGGCGTCGGCGGTCAGCGACTCCTCCGAGCCGTCGGCCGAGGTCACGATCACCTGGCGGGAGCCGTCGGTGGCCTGCCGTCCGTCGAGCCGGCCCCGGCCGCGCAGCACGCGGGCCCCGGCGCGGGTGACGGAGGCGGTGATGTCGTGCGACTGGGCGAGCGCGAGGCGCTTGACCCGTCGGTTGACCTTGCCGAGGTCCACGCCGACGACGCGGGCGGCCTGTTCGAGGGGCGGGGTGTCGTCGGCGACGATGATGCCCAGCTCCTCGTAGGAGGAGTCGAAGGTTGTCATCACCTCGGCCGTCGCGATGAGGGTCTTGGACGGTACGCAGTCGGTGAGCACCGAGGCTCCTCCGAGGCCGTCGCAGTCCACGACGCTCACCTCGGCGCCGAGCTGCGCGGCCACCAGGGCCGCCTCGTATCCGCCGGGTCCGCCGCCGATGATCACGATCCGGGTCACGAAAAAATCCGCCTCGCGTTGTCGACCCGACCCGTCTGCCGTCCCGGCCGGGAGTCCGGGGGGTCCCCGGAGGATGCAGTACGTATGCCATTGTCCCGCACTCTTCAAGTCGCTTCGCCCCGGGTCCCTCCCCGTGCGCCGTGAACGAGCCGCGCGCGCCCGGGCGAACCGCGAACGGTCACGCCCACGGGGTTCACCGGGCACGCGTGTCCCTCCCGTACCCTCGTCCCCATGTCGCTCTACGCCGCGTACGCCGGCAACCTCGACGCGCGGCTGATGTCCCGCCGCGCCCCGCACTCCCCGCTGCGCGGCACCGGCTGGCTCAACGGCTGGCGGCTCACCTTCGGCGGGGAGCAGATGGGCTGGGAGGGCGCGCTGGTCACTCTCGTGGAGGCGCCGCGTTCCCAGGTCTTCGTGGCGCTCTACGACATCGCGCCGATGGACGAGGACTCGATGGACCGCTGGGAGGGTGTCGGTCTCGACATATACCGGCGGATGCGGGTGGCCGTGGACACGCTGGACGGCAAGGAGCCGGCGTGGTTGTACGTCCTGAACGGGTACGAGGGCGGGCTGCCCTCCGCGCGCTATCTCGGCGAGCTGGCCGAGGCGGCGGAGTCGGCCGGGGCGCCGCACGACTATGTGATGGAACTGCGAAAGCGGGCGTGCTGAACCGGCACCCCACCCGCACGGAGGCGTCCCGCACCGCCGTGGCAGGCCGCTGACCCGCATGTTCGCGGGAAACGACAGCACAACGATCCGAGGACCGTACGCTCGATCATCTACGCGCGTAGGGCCGGAGCGGTTACGCTCTTCGGCGTGAACGCATCTGTTATCCCGGCCACGGCCGACGGATCCGCCGACCCGCACGCCGCCGCCTCCGCCGCCGCGGTGCGCCTGCGCGAACTCACCGGCGCCGAGACCCATGACGTCGCCCTGGTGATGGGCTCCGGCTGGGCACCCGCCGTCGCCGCCCTGGGAGCACCCGAGGCCGAGTTCCCGGTGACCGAGCTGCCGGGCTTCCCCCCGCCTGCCGTCGCCGGCCACGGCGGGTCGATCCGCTCCTACGTGATCGCCGAGAAGCGCGCGCTGGTCTTCCTGGGCCGTACGCACTACTACGAGGGCCGCGGCGTCGCGGCCGTCGCGCACGGCGTCCGTACGGCGGTCGCCGCCGGCTGCAAGACCGTCGTCCTGACGAACGGCTGCGGCGGGCTGCGCGAGGGGATGCGCCCCGGACAGCCGGTGCTGATCAGTGATCACATCAATCTGACGGCGGCGTCCCCGATCGTCGGCGCGAACTTCGTGGACCTCACGGACCTCTACTCGCCGCGGCTGCGCGCCCTGTGCAAGGAGGTGGACCCCGATCTCGAAGAGGGCGTGTACGTCCAGTTCCCCGGCCCGCACTACGAGACGCCCGCCGAGATCAACATGGTCCGGGTGATGGGCGGTGACCTGGTCGGCATGTCCACCGTGCTGGAGGCCATCGCCGCGCGCGAGGCCGGTGCGGAGGTGCTGGGCATCTCGCTGGTGACGAATCTGGCCGCGGGCCTGTCGGGTGAACCTCTGAACCACGAGGAAGTCCTCCAGGCGGGCCGGGATTCGGCCACGCAGATGGGTGCCCTGCTCGCGCGGGTGCTTGAACGCATCTGAGGCGGGGCAGGCGAGCCGGGCACCGGGGCCGGCTCCGGCTCCGGGTGTCGCGCGCCGACGTCGCGCCGTCCCCGGGCCCAGGGGGTGTCTTGTGGATCTTCAGGAAGGGATACGCACAGTGCAGCAGGACCTCATCGCGCGCGCCGAGACGTGGCTGGCCGAGGACCCGGACAGCGACACGCGGGACGAGCTGCGGGCGCTCCTCGACTCCGGTGATTCGGCCGCGCTGGCCGAACGGTTCGCCGGCACGCTCCAGTTCGGTACGGCCGGGCTCCGCGGCGAGCTGGGCGCCGGGCCGACGCGGATGAACCGGTCGGTGGTCATCCGCGCCGCCGCCGGGCTCGCGGCGTATCTCAAGGCCACCGGGCAGGGTGGCGGCCTCGTCGTCATCGGTTACGACGCCCGCCACAAGTCGGCCGACTTCGCGCGCGACACCGCCGCCGTGATGACCGGCGCGGGGCTGCGCGCCGCCGTGCTGCCGCGTCCGCTGCCGACCCCGCTGCTGGCCTTCGCCATACGGCATCTGGGCGCCGTGGCAGGCGTGGAGGTCACCGCCAGCCACAACCCGCCGCGCGACAACGGCTACAAGGTCTACCTCGGCGACGGCTCCCAGATCGTGCCTCCCATGGACGGCGAGATCGCGGCCGAGATCGCGGCCGTCGGACCGCTGAGCTCCGTGGCGCGCCCGGAGGACGGCTGGCAGATCCTCGGGGACGAGGTGCTGACGGCGTATCTGGAACGTACGGACGCCGTCCTGAGCCCCGGTTCGCCCCGTACCGCGCGCGTGGTCCACACGGCGCTGCACGGCGTCGGTACGGAGACGCTGAACGCCGCCTTCGCGCGGGCCGGCTTCCCCGCGCCCGTCCCGGTGGCCGAACAGGCCGAGCCCGACCCGGACTTCCCCACCGTCGCCTTCCCGAACCCGGAGGAGCCGGGCGCGATGGACCTGGCCTTCGCCACGGCCCGCCGCGCTGCCCCCGACATCGTCATCGCCAACGACCCGGACGCCGACCGCTGCGCGGTGGCCGTCCCGGACGCGGAAGCCGGCGGCGGCTGGCGGATGCTGCGCGGCGACGAGGTGGGCGCGCTGCTGGCCGCGCATCTGGTGAACAAGGGCGCGCGAGGGGTCTTCGCCGAGTCGATCGTGTCGTCGTCGCTGCTCGGCCGGATCGCGGAGGCGGCGGGCGTCGGTTACGAGGAGACGCTCACCGGCTTCAAGTGGATCGCCCGGGTCGACGGCCTGCGGTACGGCTACGAGGAAGCCCTCGGCTACTGCGCCGATCCCGACGGCGTACGCGACAAGGACGGCATCACGGCGGCGCTGCTGGTCGCCGAGCTGGCGTCCGAACTGAAGGAGCGCGGCAGGACCCTCTCCGACCTGCTGGACGATCTGGCGCTCGCGCACGGCCTGCACGCCACGGACCAGCTCTCGGCGCGGGTGGAGGACCTGTCCCTGATCGCGACGGCCATGGAGCGGCTGCGCGACCACCCGCCGACGACGCTGGCGGGCCTGACGGTCACCTCGGCCGAGGACCTCTCGACGGGCACGGCGGGGCTCCCCCCGACGGACGGCCTGCGCTACCACCTGGAGGGCGCGTACCGGGCCCGGGTGATCGTCCGCCCGAGCGGCACGGAACCGAAGCTCAAGTGCTACCTGGAGGTGGTGGTCCCGGTCGATGACACGCCGTCCCTGCCCTCGGCCCGCGCGACGGCCAGGGACGTACTGGCCTCCCTGAAGCGGGACATGGCGGCGGCCGCCGGAATCTGACCGCAGGAGTACGGGACGGCTCCCCGGAGCCGTCCCGTCGCTGATCCGGGCGCCCGCTCCGGGGCAGCGCGGCGGACGCATCGGAGGACGCAGGAGGGCTATGTGTCGAGCAGGAAGTCGAACTCGCCGTCCTTGGCCGCCAAGATGAACGCCCGCATCTCTTCGTCGGTGTAGCGCAGCGCGGGACGATGGGGGCTCTTGGAGTCATCGAGGGCGGCGAGATCCCCCTCGGTATCGATGTCACCCCGCCCACCACCCCGGACGACGCGGAACCCGAACCCGGAGCGACCGCGTACCGATGGGCGACGCTCGGGGAGACGGACATCCTCTGCCCCGGACCGGAACGCGACCGCGTCCACTCCGCCCACGAGGCATGGGCCACCGGGCGGACCGCCTACCTCATCTGCGGCGAACGCTTCACCGCGCGGCCGGCCTGAACGTTGCGTTCGCTGGACGCCATCCACCTGGCCACCGCGACGGTCCTGGGTCCGGACCTGACCGGTCTGGCCACGTACGACGACCGACTGGCCGACGCCGGCAACGACGCCGGATTCGAGATCGTCAGCCCGCGCGGACAACCGGCCCACCCGGACATGCTCGCCGTCCGCGCGGTCGCCGGGCCGACGCTCGTCGCCGACGAGCACCTCAGCCTGTAGCGAGCAGGACCACCAGTACCAGCAGGCCCGCCAGGGCCGGGGCCAGGATCTCGTACGCCCAGCGGGCCTGTGGGGGGCCCTGGGCCTCGGGGCGGGACGCGCAGCGCTCGGCCTGTTCGCGCAGGCCCGCGACCGTGTGGTCCGCGTCGGCCGTCCGCGCGCGTGAGTCCGTGACGTCCGCGCTCACCGACGTCCTGCTGTGCGGGTCGTCGTGGGCGCTCTGCGACTGCCGTCGCGCCGCGCGCTTGCGCTTGCGGAGCGAGACCGGCACCGCCCACAGCTGGTACTTCGCGCCCGCCTCCGTGAACACCTCGCTCGAATACCCGGCCCGCACATCGGCCACGGACGCCCACGGCACGACGATCGTGCGGAACGGGTTCCTGATCCGCAGCCGGTCGTCGTTGGCGAACACCGCCGGCCGGATCGTGAAGGCCACCACGAGCGGCACGGCGAGCAGCAGGCCCGCGAGCGCGAGCCACGGCGTCCTGCCGTGGCCACGGACCACCGCGTCGATCCCGATCCACGCGCCGAGCGCGAGCAGCAGCACACCGCCCGCGATGGCGGCGGGCGACCGGAAGACGCGCTCTGCGTAGGCCGGCTCGGAGGGCTCCTCGGGACTCGTCATGCTTTCGATTCTGCCGTACGCGGCCGACAGTCCCGGCACGCCTCCCGGCGCGCACCCCCACATACCCGCCGGGCAGTCCCGTGCCCCACCCCCTGTACATGCTGCTACGCGCGTAGATATGCTCAGGTGGTGACCATGCCCACGACCGCACCCTCGCCCACAGGCACCGCCGTGGGCGGTGCCCCCCTCGCTGACGTGACCTCGTCCGACAGCTCGCTGCGCCGGTTCCTCCACGGGCTGCCCGGCGTCGATGCCGTCGGCCTGGAGGCGCGCGCCGCCTCGCTCGGCACGCGCTCGATCAAGACGACGGCCAAGGCGTACGCCATCGACCTGGCCATCTCGATGATCGACCTGACGACCCTCGAAGGCTCCGACACGCCGGGCAAGGTCCGGTCGCTCGCCGCCAAGGCCCTGCATCCGGACCCGACCGACCGCACCGTCCCGACGACGGCCGCGCTCTGCGTCTATCCGGACATGGTGGCCACGGCCGTCGCCGCGCTCGCCGGGAGCGACGTGAAGGTCGCCTCCGTCGCCACCGCCTTCCCGGCCGGCCGCACCGCCCTGGCCGTGAAGCTCGCCGACGTACGGGACGCGGTCGCCGCCGGCGCCGACGAGGTCGACATGGTGATCGACCGCGGCGCGTTCCTCGCGGGCCACTATCTGAAGGTCTACGAGGAGATCGTGGCCGTGAAGGCGGAGTGCGGCGCGGCCCGTCTCAAGGTCATCTTCGAGACCGGTGAGCTGTCCACGTACGACAACATCCGCCGCGCCTCCTGGCTCGGCATGGCCGCCGGCGCGGACTTCATCAAGACGTCGACCGGCAAGGTGGCCGTCAACGCCACCCCCGCCAACACGCTGCTGATGCTGGAGGCCGTACGCGACTTCCGCGCCCAGACCGGCGTCCAGGTCGGGGTGAAGCCCGCCGGCGGGATCAGGACCAGCAAGGACGCGATCAAGTTCCTCGTACTGGTCAACGAGACCGTCGGCGAGGACTGGCTGGACAGCCACTGGTTCCGGTTCGGCGCCTCCAGTCTCCTCAACGACCTGCTGATGCAGCGCCAGAAGCTCTCCACCGGCCGCTACTCCGGCCCCGACTACGTCACAGTGGACTGATACACGATGGCTTTCGAATACGCACCGGCCCCCGAGTCACGCTCGGTCGTCGACATCGCGCCGAGCTACGGCCTGTTCATCGACGGCGAGTTCACCGACGCCGCCGACGGCAAGGTCTTCAAGACGGTCTCCCCGGCCACCGAGGAGGTGCTGTCCGAGGTCGCCCGCGCGGGCACCGAAGACGTCGACCGGGCCGTGAAGGCGGCCCGCAAGGCGTTCGCGAAGTGGTCTGCGCTGCCGGGCGCCGAGCGCGCCAAGTACCTCTTCCGGATCGCCCGGATCATCCAGGAGCGCTCACGCGAACTGGCCGTCCTGGAGACCCTCGACAACGGCAAGCCGATCCGCGAGACCCGCGACGCGGACCTCCCGTTGGTCGCCGCGCACTTCTTCTACTACGCGGGCTGGGCCGACAAGCTCGACCACGCCGGGTTCGGCCGGAGGACGACAGAAGGACACAGCGGAACGAACCCGCGCCCGCTCGGCGTCGCCGGCCAGGTCATCCCGTGGAACTTCCCGCTGCTGATGCTCGCGTGGAAGATCGCCCCGGCGCTCGCCACGGGCAACACAGTCGTACTGAAGCCCGCCGAGACCACCCCGCTGAGTGCTCTGTTCTTCGCGGACATCTGCCGCCAGGCGGGCCTGCCGCGCGGCGTCGTCAACATCCTTCCCGGGTACGGCGACACGGGTGCCGCCCTCGTCGGGCACGAGGACATCGACAAGATCGCCTTCACCGGTTCGACCGCCGTCGGCAAGGCCATCGCCCGGCAGATCGCGGGCACCGAGAAGAAGGTCACCCTCGAACTCGGCGGCAAGGGCGCCAACATCGTCTTCGACGACGCCCCGGTCGACCAGGCCGTCGAGGGCATCGTCACGGGCATCTTCT
This sequence comes from Streptomyces sp. NBC_01716, assembly GCF_036248275.1. Taxonomy (NCBI): domain Bacteria; kingdom Bacillati; phylum Actinomycetota; class Actinomycetes; order Kitasatosporales; family Streptomycetaceae; genus Streptomyces; species Streptomyces sp. NBC_01716. The sequence continues at coordinate 3,167,802 of NZ_CP109181.1, forward strand.
TCAACCAGGGCCAGGTCTGCTGCGCCGGATCGCGGCTGCTGGTCCAGGAGTCGGTCCACGAGGAGCTGCTGGACTCACTGAAGCGCCGGCTCACGACGCTGCGGGTCGGCGACCCGCTGGACAAGAACACGGACCTCGGCGCGATCAACTCCGCCGAACAGCTGGCCCGTATCAGGACGCTGGCCGACGCGGGCGAGGCGGAGGGCGCCGAGCGCTGGTCGCCGGAGTGCGAACTCCCCTCCTCCGGCTACTGGTTCGCGCCGACCCTCTTCACCAATGTCACGCAGGCGCACACCGTCGCGCGCGACGAGATCTTCGGCCCGGTGCTCTCCGTCCTGACGTTCCGCACGCCCGACGAGGCGGTCGCCAAGGCCAACAACACGCAGTACGGCCTCTCCGCCGGCATCTGGACGGAGAAGGGCTCCCGCATCCTCGCCGTCGCCAACAGGCTCCGCGCGGGCGTGGTGTGGGCCAACACGTTCAACAAGTTCGACCCGACCTCGCCCTTCGGCGGCTACAAGGAGTCGGGCTACGGCCGCGAGGGCGGTCGCCACGGCCTGGAGGCGTATCTCGATGTCTGAGTCCGAGCGACTGTCCGTCTTCAAGACCTACAAGCTGTACGTCGGGGGCAAGTTCCCCCGCTCCGAGAGCGGCCGGGTGTACGAGGTGACCGACTCAAAGGGCAGATGGCTCGCCAACGCGCCGCGGTCCTCCCGCAAGGACGCCCGTGACGCCGTCTCCGCAGCCCGCAAGGCGTTCGGCGGCTGGTCGGGCGCCACCGCGTACAACAGGGGCCAGGTGCTCTACCGCGTCGCCGAGATGCTGGAGGGCCGCCGCGACCAGTTCACGGCCGAGGTGGCCGCCGCCGACGGCATCTCCAAGTCCAAGGCCGCCGCGGTCGTGGACGCGACCGTCGACCGCTGGGTCTGGTACGCGGGCTGGACGGACAAGATCGGCCAGGTGACGGGCGGCGCGAACCCCGTGGCCGGCCCGTTCTTCAACCTGTCCACGCCCGAGCCCACGGGCGTCGTGACGGTCCTCGCCCCGCAGGACTCGTCGTTCCTCGGTCTGGTCTCGGTGCTCGCCCCGGTGATCGCCACCGGCAACACGGCGGTGGTCGTGGCGAGCGAGCGCTCCCCGCTGCCCGCCCTGTCGCTGGGCGAGGTGCTGGCAACCTCCGACGTGCCGGGCGGCGTCGTCAACGTCCTCTCGGGCCGTACGGCGGAGCTGGCCACGCCCCTCGCGTCGCACCAGGACGTCAACGGCATCGATCTGTACGGCGCCGACGAGGCGCTGGCCAAGGAGCTGGAGATCGCGGCGGCGGACAACCTGAAGCGGGTGGTGCGCCCGCACCCGGTGGACTTCACCGCCGACCCAGGCACCGGCAGGCTGACGGCCTTCCTGGAGACGAAGACCGTCTGGCACCCCACGGGCAGCCTGGGCGCGTCGGGCTCCGGCTACTGAGCCGCCCCCGCGTACGCCTACGTAAGGAGGCCCGGCCGTCGTCGTGACGGCCGGGCCTCCTTACGTAGGTACGACGCGCGGAGCGCCGACGCTCAGCCGGGCAGCAGCCCCGTCACCGGGCCGACGAGCGGCAGATCCTTGAGGCCGCCGCCCTTGGTGACGGAGTCCGTCAGCATGGCCGTGGACAGCGGCTTGAAGTCGGCGATCTGCGTGCCGACCGCGTTGTCCAGCGGGTCGACGCCCGTCTTGGCCAGCGGGTTGAGCTGGAGGTTCTTGACCGGGCCGAGGCCCCCGGCCAGGGAGTGCCCGAGGGCGCCCGCCAGGCCGTCGGTGGCGGCAGCCCCGGCCGCCGCGAGCTCGCTGTCGGGCCCCGACGCGGGCACGGGCGCGGCCGGCGCCGCCTGGGCCGCGGCGCCGCCGAGCCCGATCGCCGCGCCGGCCGCGGTGATCGTCAGCCCGGCGCGCAGCAGCGCGCGGCGCCGGGAGGTGGGAGCTGAATGACGTGCCATGGGATTCCTGACTGCGCGAAAGTGACGGGTAAGGGGAATGACACGCACAGTAGTTGAGAGGTGACGCTCGATACCACCGCCGTAGCCAGGGATCCCCTGTGCGGGTGTATGCCTCAGACTGGTGTCCCGTGAGTACCCAACGAACCGCCTCCGCGCGTGTCGTCCTGCTCGCGGGCCCCTCCGGCTCCGGCAAGTCGTCGCTCGCCGCCCGCGCGGGCCTGCCCGTGCTCCGTCTCGACGACTTCTACAAGGAGGGCGACGATCCGACGCTGCCACTGGTCTCCGGCAGCGCGGACATCGACTGGGACTCGGCGCTGTCCTGGGACGCGGACGCGGCGGTCGCCGCGATCCAGGAGCTGTGCCGTACGGGCCGTACGACCGTCCCGGTGTACTCGATCGCCACCAGCTCCCGCGTCGACACCGAGGAACTGGACACCGGCGGTGCGGGGCTGTTCGTCGCCGAGGGCATCTTCGCGGCCGATGTGGTGGCGCGCTGCCGGGAGTTGGGCGTCCTGGCCGACGCGCTGTGTCTGCGCGGGCGTCCCTCGACGACGTTCCGCCGCCGGCTGCTGCGGGATCTGCGCGAGGGCCGGAAGTCGGTGGCGTTCCTGCTGCGGCGGGGCTGGCGGCTGATGCGCGCGGAGCGCGGCATCGTCGCGCGCCAGACGGCGCTGGGGGCGTATCCCTGCGCGAAGGCGGAGGCGCTGACCCGGATCGCGGGCGCGGCGGCGGGCGGTGTCCGTCCCCGTACACCGAGGGACCACCCACCCACGCCCGCGCGCCCCGCGAACACCCGCCACTGGCCGTCCCGGCGCCGCGCACCTCCGCGCGGGCGGGTCCGAAGAACCCCTGAACACGGGAAGACCGCACAGGCCCCTGTCTGCCCGGCCGTGCTCGATCACCCCGTGCCCGCGCCTCGCCGCGCACACCCCGGCGCGGGCGCCGCAAAAAGCCCCCGGACGCGCGAAGACCGGACAGGCCCCCCAGCCCGTCCGGTCCTGCTCGGTGCACCCCCGTGCCCCCGTGCCCTGCACCCGCCGTCTCCCCCGAGACGGCAGTCCCTCCCCCGGTCCCCCGTTCCCCCCGGTCCCGCTCCCCCGGTGTTACATCCCCCGCCGCCTTCAGGCCACCAGCTCGCCGAAGGACTCTTCCTCGTCACGTCCGAAGCTGAGGACCTCGTCCTCGCGCAGCCGGCGGAGCGACCGCCAGATGCTCGACTTCACCGTGCCGACACTGATGTCGAGGATCTCCGCGATCTCGGGATCGGTGCGGCCCTCGTAGTAGCGCAGCACCAGCATCGTGCGCTGCGTCTCGGGAAGGCGCGAGAGCGCCTGCCAGAGCACCGTGCGCAGCTCCGTGCCGCGCATCGCGTCGGTGTCGCCGACCGTCTCCGGCAGCTCCTCCGTCGGGTACTCGTTGAGCTTGCGCCTGCGCCACGCGCTGATGTGCAGGTTGGTCATCGTCCGGCGGAGATAGCCGCCGACGGCCGCCTTGTCGCTGATCCGGTCCCAGGCGCGGTAGGTGGAGAAGAGCGCGCTCTGGAGCAGGTCCTCGGCCTCGAAGCGGTCGCCGGTCAGGTGGTAGGCGGTCGCGTACAGAGAGGCCCGGCGCTCCTGGACGTAGGCGGTGAACGCCGTCTCGGCGTCCATGGCCTCCGTTCCCGCGGTGCGCTCCCCCGTGGCCTCTCCGTACGCTTGGCCCTCGTTCCCCCGTCCCTCGGCGTCGTCCGCCGTGGACTTGTGCGCCGCGTCGACCACCGCGATGTACGGCGGCCGGTGCTGGCGCCCGGCGCCGCGAACGCACCCCCGCCCGTTCACGGCGCCGGACTTCTCGGTGCTCCGTGCGACGTCGTGGAGACGCGTGATAACTGCGCTTGAGGCCGTGCTGTGCAGTGAGTTCATCTCGCGCCCCCCGTCGGCTGGAGTCTGTTGCTTTCCGTCTGCCCAAGAGATTGCCGGGCCAGTTTCATGGGCCTGTCCGCCGACTGTCACAGGCCTGTCACAGGGGTTCTGGATCTTGGCGGGAGATGTGGCGGAACTGTGGGAGCGCTCCGACTGTCGAACTGTGGTCCCCCCATGGGCCAGAATGACCCCTGTGCCTTTCCTGTTGCTGATCGAGGACGACGACGCCATCCGCACGGCCCTCGAACTCTCGTTGTCACGCCAGGGCCACCGAGTGGCCACTGCGGCGACGGGAGAGGACGGCCTGAATCTGCTGCGAGAACAGCGGCCAGACCTGATCGTTCTGGATGTGATGCTGCCCGGTATCGACGGTTTCGAGGTGTGCCGTCGGATCAGGCGGACCGACCAGTTGCCGATCATCCTGCTGACAGCGCGCAGCGACGACATCGATGTGGTCGTCGGGCTCGAATCCGGCGCGGACGACTATGTGGTCAAGCCCGTGCAGGGCCGGGTGCTCGACGCCCGTATCCGTGCCGTACTGCGGCGCGGGGAACGGGAGTCGACCGATTCGGCGACCTTCGGGAGCCTGGTCATCGACCGTTCCGCGATGACCGTCACGAAGAACGGTGACGATCTCCAGCTCACGCCGACCGAGCTGCGGCTGCTTCTGGAGCTGAGCCGGCGACCCGGCCAGGCGCTGTCCCGGCAGCAGTTGCTGCGACTGGTGTGGGAGCACGACTATCTCGGCGACTCACGGCTGGTCGACGCCTGTGTGCAGCGGCTTCGCGCGAAGGTCGAGGACATCCCCTCGTCGCCGACGCTGATCCGTACGGTACGAGGCGTGGGCTACCGGCTGGACGCGCCTTCGTGAGCAGCCAGGAACCCACACCGGCCAGATCCACGAACAGCCCCGACGGACCGGACAGTCCAGACATAGCGGACGGATCCCAGGAGGATGCCGGGGACGCGGCGGCCGGGCGGCGTACGCGCAAGAGGGCGTTTCTCGCCGGGCTGCGCTGGACGAGTCTGCGGCTGAGGCTGGTCGTCGTCTTCGGGGCGGTCGCGCTGACCGCCGCCGTCTCGGCGTCCGGGATCGCGTACTGGCTCAACCGCGAGTCGGTGCTCTCCCGTACGCAGACGTCCGCGCTCAAGGACTTCAAGCAGGAGATGCGGGACAAGGCGGCGCAGCTGCCGCTGCGGCCGACCCAGCCCGAACTGGAATACACGGCGCAGCAGATGGCCAGGGGCAGCGCCGGGTTCAGTGTGCTGCTGATCGGTGAGCGCGCCGAGGGCAAGCCGGTCGTCGGGGTCTCCGACCAGGACGCGTTCACGCTGGACGACGTGCCGAAGTCGTTGCAGACCGCGGTCAACGACCGGCAGAAGGTGACATCGGGCAACACGTCGCCGTACCACATCTTCTGGCAGCGCACCCAGCGCGGACAGACGCCGTATCTGGTCGGCGGCACCCGGATCGTCGGGGGCGGGCCGACCGGTTACGTCTTCCTCTCCCTCGAACAGGAGCGGGAGGATCTCAACGCGCTTGCGTGGTCGCTGGCGATCGCGACGGGCCTGGCTCTCGTCGGGTCCGCGCTGCTCGCGCAGGCGGCGGCCACCACCGTACTGAAGCCGGTGCAGCGGCTCGGTCACGCCGCGCGGCAGCTCGGCGAGGGCAAGTTCGACACCCGGCTGCGGGTGTCGGGGACGGACGAACTGGCCGATCTGTCACGGACGTTCAACAACGCCGCCGCCTCCCTCCAGAAGAAGATCGACGACATGAGCGCGCGCGAGGAGTCGAGCCGGCGCTTCGTCGCCGACATGTCGCACGAGCTGCGCACCCCGCTGACCGCGCTGACGGCGGTGACCGAGGTGCTGGAGGACGAGGCGGACACGCTCGACCCGATGATCGCGCCCGCTGTGACGCTGGTGGTGAGCGAGACCCGCAGGCTCAACGACCTCGTGGAGAACCTGATGGAGGTGACCCGCTTCGACGCGGGCACCGCCCGGCTCGTCCTCGACGACGTCGACGTCGCCGACCAGGTCACCGCCTGTATCGACGCGCGGGCCTGGCTGGACGCGGTGGAGCTGGACGCCGAGCGCGGGATGATGGCCCGCCTCGATCCGCGCCGGCTCGATGTGATCCTGGCGAATCTGATCGGCAACGCGCTCAAGCACGGCGGTTCGCCGGTGCGGGTCTCGGTGCGCGCGGTCGGCCGGGAGCTGGTCATCGAGGTACGGGACAACGGCCCCGGCATTCCGGAGGACGTACTGCCGCACGTCTTCGACCGCTTCTACAAGGCGAGCGCGTCCCGGCCGAGGTCCGAGGGCAGCGGTCTGGGGCTGTCCATCGCGATGGAGAACGCGCACATCCACGGAGGCGACATCACCGCGGCCAACGCGCCCGACGGCGGGGCGGTGTTCGTCCTGCGGCTGCCGCTCGACGACTCGGAGGACGCCGGCGACGAGGACGAGCGCGGGCACGGGCACGGGAGCGCGCGGGGAGAGGGGGGCGAGGAGCAGTGAGGTCGAGAACACCGGCCGGCCGGCCGGTCGCCGTACTCGCGGGAGCGCTCGCGCTGGCGGGCGCCGTGGGCGGCTGCGGCATCAGGACGACCACGGTGCCGGTGGACGCGGGCGCCGCGCCCTCACGGGTGCCCTGCGAGGTCTCCGAGGGCAATCTGACCACCCAGGCGCAGCCGGGCGCCGCGGTCAGGGTCTATCTGGTGTGCGGGTCGGAGCTGGTGCCGGTGGAGCGCGCCGCGGCGATCCCGGCCGACAAGTCGCGCAGTGACCGTTTGCAGGTGGCCCAGGCGCTGGTGGACGAGTTGGAGGAGCGGCCGTCGTCCACGGAGCAGGAGGCGGGCTTCACGACGTACGTACGCGGGCCGCTGGCCGTCTCCGAGGCCCGCGCGGGCGATCCGCTCGGCACGCTGCGCCTCAGCCGTCAGCCGGAGGACCTGCCGACGGCCGCGCTGGCGCAGCTCGTGTGCACGCTCATCGAGGGCACGGCGACGGACGGCTCGGTGGTGCTGGGCGGGCCGGGGGCGTACGAGGCGCGCGGGTACCGGTGCGACGACGACACCAAGCGGCGGCCCGACGTGACCGTGCCGACGACGGGGCCGCTTCCGTCCGCTTCCTGAGGAGGCGGGCGCGGCGGGGGGTGCGGCTCCGGGCAGAGGGAGCAGGGCGGGGCCTTCCGGGTGACACCCGTCTCACGTGGCCCTCCTTTTGGAACTCGCCGGAACCGATTCCGGCGGTGGCCGCGTCTTGTGGTTCGTGCAGCGCCAAGGTCAGAGCGGCAGTGCCGCTTTCCGCTTCCGCGTGGCGGGGGTCATCCTCCTCCTCGCGCATCTGCTGCTCGTCGCGTGGCTGACGTTGCGCCCACTGGACGTGGTGTGGGTGACCGCGGCGAACCTGGAGCCGCTCGCGGGCATCAAAGCCGATCTCGCGCTCGGGGCGCCGCAGGCGGTCCGGCGGATCGGCGAGGGGCTTCTGCTGCTGGCCCCTCTCGGGGTTCTCCTCCCCATGGTGGACGGGAAGCTGTCCGTCTCGCCGCTGGCGTCGCTGGCCCGCACGGTGGCCGCCGGGGCGTTCGTCTCGCTGGGGATCGAACTGCTCCAGACCGGCATCCCCGGGCAGGTCGTCGACGTGGACTCGCTGCTGCTCAACACGGTCGGGGTGGGGCTCGCGCATCTGCTGGTCGTCCCCGCCGGACGGGCGAGGCTGCGGCGCGTACGGGGCCGTGGGCGCCGGCCGGCACCGGCCAGGGCTCCGAAGGAGGCGGCCCTACTACCCGAGGGTGACCCGGTGGATGGGGCTCCTCAGGGGACGCCCCCGACGATTACCAGGGTCGGCATCGCCCCGTAGAGCGACGCTTCGTCCGGTGCTCCCCGGCGACCATTGAGTCAGCGGGAGCACATCTGGAGGCTCCCCCACGGACTCGCGAAGGAGCCCATCATGTCTGCGATTGCCCGCCCCCGTGAGGGTCGCATGATCGGTGGAGTGTGCGCGGCGCTGGCACGGCGCTTCGGCACCTCCGCGAACACCATGCGTGTGATCTTCCTGGCCTCGTGTCTGCTGCCCGGCCCGCAGTTCCTGCTCTACCTGGCGCTGTGGGCGTTCCTGCCGAGCCAGAAGACCGCGGCGGACACCGCCTGGTAGATCCTTGGTTACGGATGTGAGGCGGGGCCCCACCCGGTGATCCGGGTGGGGCCCCGCACTCTCCGCGTACGGCCGGCTGTCCTAGCTGAGGGGCAGCGTGCCGAGCGGGAGACCGCCCAGCAGGCCCGTGAGGGGGTTGGCGGTGAGGGCGGAGAGCGCCATGGGGGCGGCCTGCTGGACCGTACCGAGGCCGCTGCCGACCCCGCTGCGGGCGGCTGTCAGGCCCTCGGTGGTGCCGTCGGGGAGACCGCTGGTGAGGGATTCCGTCGGCAGGTTCTTGGTGACGCTGTCCAGGGCGGACCCGGTGTCCGGGGCGGCGGGCGCGGCGGCGGATGCGTTACCGGCGGCGGTGGCGGCGAAGGCGGCACCGAGAGCGGCGACGCCGAGTGTCTTGGCAGCGGACTGCTTCATAGGAGATGTCGTCCCTTGGGGAATGGGGAATGTGAGCGGCTCCGCAAGTTAGCCATCGCCGCGCACCGCCCGCAAACACCTCGAAGCGGGCCGGACTCCGTGTCCCGGCCCGCTTCTTCACGGCTCTTTTCTCCCCGCTCAGCCGAGAGAATCGCTGGTCGTGGCGGTTTGCGTGAACAGCCATTCAGATTTCAACTCGGCGTATCCGGGCTTGATCACGTCGTTGATCATGGCCAGTCTTTCATCGAAAGGAATGAATGCTGATTTCATCGCATTGACCGAGAACCACTGCATGTCGTCGAGCGTGTAGTCGAACGCCTCGACCAGCAGCTCGAATTCACGGCTCATGCTCGTGCCGCTCATGAGGCGGTTGTCGGTGTTCACGGTCGCCCGGAAATGCAGTTCGCGCAGCAGGCCGATGGGGTGCTCCGCGATCGAAGCGGCGGCGCCGGTCTGGAGGTTGGAGCTCGGGCAGAGCTCCAGCGGGATGCGCTTGTCGCGTACGTAGGAGGCGAGCCGCCCGAGCGTCACCGAGCCGTCGTCGGCGACCTCGATGTCGTCGATGATGCGCACGCCGTGGCCGAGCCTGTCGGCGCCGCACCATTGCAGGGCCTGCCAGATCGACGGGAGGCCGAACGCCTCGCCCGCGTGGATGGTGAAGTGGTTGTTCTCGCGCTTCAGGAACTCGAACGCGTCGAGGTGACGGGTGGGCGGGAAGCCCGCCTCCGCGCCCGCGATGTCGAAGCCGACGACGCCCGAGTCCCGGTAGCGGTTGGCCAGTTCGGCGATCTCCAGGGCGCGGGCCGCGTGCCGCATCGCGGTCAGCAGGGCGCCGACGCGGATACGGCGGCCGGCCTGGCGGGCCCGGCGCTCGCCTTCCTTGAAGCCCTCGTTGACGGCCTCCACGACCTCTTCGAGGCTGAGGCCGCCCTCCAGGTGCTGCTCGGGGGCGTACCGCACCTCCGCGTAGACGACGCCGTCCGACGCCAGGTCCTCGGCGCACTCGGCGGCGACCCGGACGAGGGCGTCGCGGGTCTGCATGACGGCGCAGGTGTGCGCGAACGTCTCCAGATACCGCTCCAGCGAGCCGGAGTCGGCCGCTTCCCGGAACCAGAGACCGAGCTTGTCGGGCTCCGTCTCGGGAAGGCCCTCGTAGCCCGCCTCACGGGCGAGTTCGACGATCGTGCCCGGACGCAGACCCCCGTCGAGATGGTCGTGGAGGAGCACCTTGGGGGCGCGGCGGATCTGGTCGGCCGTAAGCGGTCGGTAGGTCTGGCTCGTCATCTTCGCAGCCTATCTCCTACGCGCGTAGAAGACCGGTTGCCGATACCCAACAGTGACCGTGCGTAGGGGCGACGTACACCTCACCTTCTGAGACTGTTCTGCTATGGGACAGCACGAGGTTCCCGGCCCCGGCGGGCGCGCGCCGGGCCGCGGCGCGCGGATGCGCGGGCGTCGTACGGAGTCACAGGCCCGGCTGGGGCGGGCGGTCTCCGCGCCGGCCTCGCCACGGGAGGTCGGCGGGGTGGTTCTCGTACTGCCGCCGGGCGAACTCATATCCGCACGTGGGCCGTCCGCCGTCGCCTACGCGTCGATGCTGCCGCTGGCGCGGAGGCTGGCCCGCGCGGGCGCGCGCGAGGGCCTGCGGGTGCACATGGTCCGCTACCGCTCGCGCGGCTGGAACGGCGCCGACGCGCAGCTCTCGGCGGACGCCGGGTGGGCCGCGGAGGAGGTCGTACGGCGCTACGGCGACGTACCGGTCTGTCTCGCCGGGCACGGCATGGGCGGCCGGGCCGCGCTGCGGGCCGCCGGGCACCCGGCCGTCAGCTCGGTGCTCGCGATGGCGCCCTGGCTGCCGGACGCGACGGCGGGCGACGAGCCGGAGCCGGTGACCCAACTCGCGGGCAGGCAGGTGCTGATCGTGCACGGCACCGACGACGAGCGCAGCGACCCCGAGCTGTCCTTCCGGCTGGCGGAGCGGGCCAGGAAGGCCAACCGGCACACCTGCCGCTTCGAGGTCCACTCGGACGGCCACGCGCTTCGCCAGCATCACGGTGAAGTCCTGGCGCTGGCGGCGGACTTCGTCGTGGGGGCGCTGCTCACGCGGACGTACTCGCGGCCGGTCGCGGACGCGCTGGCCGCGCCGCCGCCGCTGGGGCTGCGGATGCCGCTCGCGGCGGGCTTCGGGCGGTCGCTGCGTCCGTAAGGGCGTAAGGGCGTAAGGACCGTACTGGCCGAACTGGCGTCAGTCGGGGAGCAGATGGCCCCGGCGGGAGAGCAGGAAGCGCTTGAAGGCCGCCACCGGCGGGGTGTCGGGGTGGCCGTCGAGCCAGGCGACGCCGACCTCGCGTACGGCGCGGGGCGCGGTGACGGTCAGCTCCACGACGCCGGGGCGCGCCACCGCCGGGGGCGGCAGCAGCGCGACGCCGAGGCCCGCCGCGACCAGTCCGCGCAGGGTCTCGGCCTCCTCGCCCTCGAAGGCGACGCGGGGGCGGAACCCGGCCGCCTCGCAGAGGTCGTCGGTGATGCGGCGCAGCCCGTAACCCGGTTCGAGGGTCACGAACGTCTCGTCGGACGCCTCGGCGAGACGGATGCGTCTGCGGCCGGCCAGCCGGTGGTCGTCGGGGACGACGAGGCGCAGCCGCTGTTCGTCCAGGCGGCGGGCCACCAGGTCGGGGGCCTCGGGGATCGGGGAGGTGAGGCAGAGGTCCAGCTCGCCCGCGCGGAGGCGTTCGATCATCGCCTCGCCGTAGTTCTGGACGAGCTGGAAGCGGACGCGCGGATGGTCCGCGCGGAAGGCGCGGATCAGCTCGGGGACGGTTTCGGAGCCCATGGTGTGCAGAAAGCCGAAGGCGACCTTGCCCGACGCGGGGTCGGCGTCGGCGCGTACGGATTCGGCCGCCCGTTCCACCTCGGCGAGCGCGCCTTCTACGGAGGTGAGGAAGGCGCGGCCGGCGGGGGTGAGTGAGACGGTACGGCCCTTGCGGGCGAACAGGGCGACTCCCAGGTCCTGTTCGAGCCTGACCATCGCGCGCGAGAGCGTGGACTGCGGGACGTTCATCTCGTGCGCGGCGCGGGTGACGTGCTCGTGGCGTGCGACGCCCGCGAACTGGGCGAGCCGGGGCGCGAGCAGCGCGGACCAGGACTCGGGGTCGAGTTCGGCGGTGGGCGGGGCGGCCGGGTTCGACGGGGTGATGTCTTGCGCGTAACTGCTCGATGACAGCCGGGGTCCGGACCTGCGTTGATGCACCATGGGAACGATTATGGCGATTCCATGCATTGGACGCATCAGATCGGGGTCCGTACGTTCGTCGTATGCCCCACCTCAGTACAGAGGCGCCCGTCGCGACGGGCGCCCTCGCCTCCGAGTCCGTCACACCTTCGACCGCCGGTCCCCTGAGCCGCGATCCCCTGACTCCCGGCCGCCCCGGCTACCGCCGGATGAGCTTCGGCCTCTTCGCCGCCGGGGTCGCGGCCTTCGCGCTGCTCTACTCCACGCAGGCGCTGCTGCCCGCCATCTCCGCCGACCTCGGGGTGAGCGCGGGCCGGGCCAGTTGGACGGTGTCGGCCGCCACGGGCGCGCTCGCCCTCTTCGTACTGCCGCTCAGCGCGCTGTCCGAACGCTTCGGCCGGCGCACCCTGATGACCGTGTCGCTGACGGTCGCGGTGGCCGTCGGACTGCTCGTGCCGTTCGCGCCGAGCCTGGAGTGGCTGATCGCGCTGCGCGCGGTCCAGGGCGCGGCGCTGGCCGGGCTGCCCGCGTCCGCGATGGCGTATCTCGCCGAGGAGGTACGGCCCAGGGCACTGGTCGGCGCGATCGGGCTGTTCGTCGCGGGCAACAGCATCGGCGGCATGAGCGGCCGGATCGTGGCCGGCTGGATCAGCCAGGCGTGGGGCTGGCGCGCCGCGCTCGCGGTGGTCGGGCTGATCGCGCTGGTGTGCGTGGTGGTCTTCCGCGTACTGCTCCCCAGGGCCCGCAACTTCACGCCGGCGACGCTGAACCCGCTCGAACTGACGAGGACCGTCGGCCGTCATCTCGCCGATCCGCTGCTGCGCAGGCTGTACGCGATCGGCGCGCTGTTCATGACCGTGTTCGGCGCCGTCTACACGGCGATCGGATTCCGGCTCGTGGCCGAGCCGTTCAACCTCCCGCAGGGCGTGATCGGTTCGATCTTCCTCGTCTATCTCGTCGGTACGGTCTCGTCGGCCGCCGCCGGGAAGCTGGTGGGCCGGCTCGGCCGGCGCGGCGCCCTGTATCTGGCGGTCGGCACGACCGCGGCGGGTCTGCTGTTGTCGCTCGCCGACTCGCTCGGCGCCGTACTGCTCGGCCTGGTCCTGATCACGGCGGGCTTCTTCGCGGGCCACGCGGTCGCCTCGTCGGCCGTGAGCCGGACGGCGAAGACAGGCCGCGCGCAGGCGTCGGCGCTCTACCAGAGCGCGTACTACGTGGGCAGCAGCGCGGGCGGCACGCTGGGCGCCGTGGCGTTCCACGCGGGCGGCTGGGGGGCGACGGTGGCGCTCGGGCTGGCCGCGGTGCTCGGTGTGGTCTCGGTGACGCTGTACGGGACGCACGCGGCCCGTCAGGAGCGGCGGGCCCTCGCGGTGGCGCCGGGGCGCCGGTGACCTGAGGCGCCCGCGCCGGACCAGGCGGTTCTCGCCGTGGCGGGGCGATTGTCAGTGGGCTGCGGTAGCTTCCGGGGACTGGTTCCAAATGGGGCGACTGGGGTGACCCGATGAGTGATCTGGCAACACATGAGGATCTTGACGCACGGCTGGAGAAGCACCGGAGCGAGCTGACCGGGTACTGCTACCGGATGCTGGGCTCCGCCTTCGAGGCCGAGGACGCCGTGCAGGACACGATGGTGCGCGCCTGGCGCAGCTTCGAGAAGTTCGAGGGCCGGTCGTCGCTGCGCTCGTGGCTCTACCGCATCGCGACGAACGTGTGCCTGGACATGCTGAACGCGGGCAATCGACGAGCCAGGCCGATGGATCTCACGGAGGCGACCCCGGTGTCCCAGGCGAAGCTGAACTCACGTCCGGAGGTCACCTGGCTGGAGCCGGTCCCCGACGGCCGGGTGCTGCCCTCCGTGATCGACCCCGCCGAGACGGCGGTGGAGCGGGAGACGATCCGGCTCGCCTTCGTCGCCGCGCTCCAGCATCTGCCCCCGAAGCAGCGGGCCGTGCTGATCCTGCGCGAGGTGCTGGCGTGGAAGGCGAGCGAGGTCGCCGAGCTGCTGGAGACGACGGTCGCCTCGGTCAACAGCGCGCTCCAGCGGGCCCGCGCGACGATCGCCGAGTCGCAGCCGGCGTCGACCGACGCGTCGGACCCGCTGGACGAGGAGCAGAAGGCGCTCCTGGAGCGCTATGTGGCCGCGTTCGAGGGCTATGACATGAAGGCGCTGACCGCGCTCCTCCATGAGGACGCGACGCTCTCCATGCCCCCGTACGACCTGTGGCTGCGCGGGCACGAGAACATCGTGGGCTGGATGCTCGGTGTCGGCGAGGTCTGCCGCGGTTCCAAGCTGGTGCCCACCGTCGCCAACGGCACGCCCGCCTTCGCGCACTACCACCCGAGCGCGGACGGCGACGGGTACACACCGTGGGCGCTCATGGTCATCGAGATCAGGGACGGCAAGGTCACGGGGATCAACTCGTTCCTGGACACCGAGCGTTGGTTCCCGCTGTTCGACCTGCCGTCACGGCTGGAGAAGGACCACAACCAGCGCCTGTGAGGGGGGATCCGGGCCCGTCTCCACCGGGCCGCGGCGTGGCTCGCCGGGCCGGAGGACGTCCGTCAGGCCGACGAGTTCCAGCAGCAGGAGCAGCTCGGGCCCCGCGCCCCGCAGTCGGATGCGGCAGCCGTGGCCGCGGGCGACCAGTTGCAGCCGGGCGAGGGCGTTCACGGTGGCCACGGTCGGCCTGCCGAGCGCGCCGACGTCGCAGACCGCGTCGGTGGCGTCGCTGTCCTTGAGCCGCGCGGCCAACTGGTCGCAGAGCCCCGGGACATCGGCCGCGGTGATCGGTCCGCGCAGGGCGAGGAGGATCGTGCTGGTGGCTTCCACACCCGTTGAGACCGGCGCGGGGGCCCGAACTCATCGCATCGGCCCGGACACGGCCCGTGCGGATGCCGTCCCCTGGACGCGCGGCCCCTCAGGCGATCCGGTCCAGCACGATCGGGGGCGCGGTGAACGCGGTTCCCGCCGGGGCGATGTCGTACGCCGCCGTCAGCGCTTCGAGCGCGTAGTCGAACTTTTCCGCGGTGTCGGTGTGCAGCGTGAGCAGCGGCTGCCCCGCCGTCACCGGGTCACCCGGCTTGGCGTGCAGCTCCACGCCCGCCCCCGCCTGGACCGCGTCCTCCTTGCGGGCGCGGCCCGCGCCCAGGCGCCAGGCGGCGACGCCGACGTCGTACGCGTCGAGCCGGGTCAGCACACCGGAGGACGGTGCGGTGACCACCTGGTGCTCGCGCGCCACCGGGAGGGCCGCGTCCGGGTCACCGCCCTGGGCCGCGATCATCCGGCGCCAGACGTCCATGGCCGAGCCGTCGGCCAGCGCCTTGGCCGGGTCGGTGTCCGGCAGCCCGGCGGCGTCGAGCATCTCGCGCGCCAGGGCCAGCGTCAGCTCGACCACATCGGCCGGGCCGCCGCCCGCGAGGACCTCCACCGACTCGCGTACCTCCAGGGCGTTGCCCGCGGTCAGGCCGAGCGGGGTCGCCATGTCGGTGAGCAGCGCCACGGTCCGTACGCCGTGGTCGGTGCCGAGGCCGACCATCGTCGCGGCCAGCTCGCGCGCGTCCTCGACCGTCTTCATGAAGGCGCCGGAGCCGACCTTGACGTCCAGGACGAGTGAGCCGGTGCCCTCGGCGATCTTCTTCGACATGATCGAGGAGGCGATGAGCGGGATCGCCTCGACGGTGCCGGTGACATCGCGCAGCGCGTACAGCTTCTTGTCGGCGGGGGCCAGACCGTCACCGGCGGCGCAGATCACGGCGCCGACCGAGTCCAGCACCTTGAGCATCTCCGCGTTGGAGACGCCGGCGCGCCAGCCGGGGATGGACTCCAGCTTGTCGAGGGTGCCGCCGGTGTGGCCGAGGCCGCGTCCGCTCAGCTGCGGAACGGCCGCGCCGCAGGCGGCCACCAGCGGGGCGAGCGGCAGAGTGATCTTGTCGCCGACGCCGCCCGTGGAGTGCTTGTCGGCGGTGGGGCGGGAGAGCGAGGAGAAGTCCATGCGCTCGCCGGAGGCGATCATGGCGGCGGTCCAGTGGGCGATCTCCGTGCGGTTCATGCCGTTCAGCAGGATCGCCATCGCGAGGGCCGACATCTGCTCGTCGGCGACAGCGCCGCGCGTGTAGGCGTCGATGACCCAGTCGATCTGCTCGGGGCTCAGCTCGCCGCGGTCCCGCTTGGTGCGGATGACGGAGATGACGTCCATGGTTTTCCTCAGGGCGGGGGCGAGTGGGGGTTATCCGAGGTGCTGCCGGCCGAAGGCCTGGGGCAGCATCTCGGAGAGCGGGAGGATCCCGGCGGGGGTCTCCAGCAGCAGGCCGGGGCCGCCGGATTCGGAGAGCAGCTGACGGCAGCGGCCGCATGGCACGAGCACATCGCCCGCGCCGTCCACGCAGGTGAAGTGCGTGAGCCGGCCGCCGCCCGTCGCGTGGAGCTGGGAAACCAGCCCGCACTCGGCGCAGAGCCCGACGCCGTACGAGGCGTTCTCGACGTTGCAGCCGGTGACGGTCCTGCCGTCGTCCACGAGGGCGGCGGCGCCGACGGGATAGCCCGAATACGGCGCGTAGGCACGGGACATGGCGTCCCGGGCCGCCGCGCGCAGGGTCTCCCAGTCCATGCCCCCGCCGGCGTGGTCGTTCGTCATGTGCCTTGGCCTCTTCGATAGGTCATGCCGTTCGCCTTGGGCATCCGCAGCCGTTGCGCGGACAGGGCGAGGACGAGCAGCGTCGTGACATAGGGTGCGGCGTCGACGAACTGGCTCGGCACCTGGTCCGTCAGGGCGTACCAGACGAACAGCAGCGCCGCGACGGCCGCCGAGATCACGGCCGAGACGTAACGGCGCTTGTAGAGCTGCCAGCCCACGACGAGCACCAGCAGGATCGCCAGCAGGAGCAGCATCGCGTGTACGTTCTCGGCGCCGCCGCGCAGTTTGAGGCTGTCGGTGAAACCGAACAGTCCGGCGCCCAGCGCCATGCCGCCCGGCATCCAGTTGCCGAAGATCATCGCGGCGAGACCGATGTAACCGCGGCCGCCGGTCTGGTTCTCCTGGTAGATGCCGGTGGCGACGATCGCCAGGAACGCGCCGCCGAGGCCCGCGAGGCCGCCGGAGACGGTGACGGCGATGTACTTGTACTTGTAGACGTTCACGCCGAGCGTCTCGGCGGCTATCGGGTTCTCGCCGCAGGAGCGCAGCCGCAGCCCGAAGGACGTACGCCACAGGATCCACCAGGTGCCGGGGATCAGCAGCAGGGCGACGATCGTCAGCAGGGACAGGCCCGTCACCAGACCGCCGAGCACTCCGGCCAGGTCCGAGATCAGGAACCAGTGTTTCTGCTGGAGATCCACCAGCCCGTCGGAGAGTCCCGGAATGGTGATCTCGGTGATCGAGTCGATGCGCGGGGACTGCTTGGAGGAGCCGCCCGGCTCGTTGGCGAAGGTGAAGTTGGAGAGGTAGCGGGTCACGCCGACGGCGAGGATGTTGATGGCCACACCGGAGACGATGTGGTTCACGCCGAAGGTGACGGTGACGATCGCGTGCAGCAGACCGCCGAGCGCCCCGCCGAGGATGCCGAACAGCACACCGACCCAGGGGCCCCACTGGAAGCCGGCCCAGGCGCCGAACCAGGTGCCGAGGACCAGCATCCCTTCGAGGCCGATGTTGATGACGCCCGCGCGCTCGGCCCACAGGCCGCCGAGTCCGGCGAGGCCGATGGGTACGGCGAGTTCGAGCGCGCCGGCGACCTGTCCTACGGAGGTGATGTCCTCGGCGCCGCTGATGAGCCGGACCAGGGAGATCAGGGCAAGTCCGCCGGCGATGATCAGCAGGATCACGGGCAGGGTGAGCCTGCGCCGGCCGCCGCCCTTCTTGGGAGCCGCGCTCGCCGCGGTCACCGTGCTGGTGCTGGTGCTCACAGGACAGCCCCCTTGTCGTTCTTGTCATCGGAATCGGCGCCCGGCCCGGACCCAAGCCCGGACCCAAGCCCGGAGCCGGAGCCCGGCCCGGATCCGGCATCATCCGGCCCGGCACCCGGTCCCGGATCGGCCTCGGTCCGGATCGCGCCACCCGCCGCCAGTTCCTCGCCGACCTTCTGCTGCTGGCGGCGGAGCCCGTACCTGCGGACCAGTTCGTAGCTGACCACGACCGAGATCACGATCAGGCCCTGCATGATCGTCGCGATCTCCTTCTCGTACCCGAACTGGTCGAGAGAGGCGGACGACTTGTCGAGGAACGCGACCAGCAGCGCGCTGAACGCGATCCCCAGCGGGTGGTTACGGCCCAGCAGCGCGATGGTGATGCCGGTGAAGCCGATACCGGTGGGGAAGTCGAGGCTGTACGTGTGGGTGTCGCCGAGCAGCGTCGGCATACCGACCAGACCGGCGATCCCGCCGGAGATCAGCATCGACGTGAGGACCATCTTCTTGGCGTCGACGCCGGATGCCTGCGCGGCGCTCTCGCTGGCGCCGGTGGCGCGCAGGTCGAAGCCGAAGCGGGTGCGGCCGAGGACGAACCAGTAGATGACTCCGCAGAGCGCGGCGACGAAGGTGAAGCCGTAGATCTCGCCGGCCTCGGCGCCCATGGACAGTCCGGGGAACCAGCCGGACTCCGGGATCTCACCGGTGGTCAGGTTGTTGGAGCCGGGCGGCTGCTCGCCGAAGTTCTTCGGCAGGATCAGCCAGGCGACGAGGCTGGTCGCGATCGAGTTGAGCATGATCGTCGAGACGACCTCGCTCACCCCCCGCGTGGTCTTGAGGATGCCCGCGATCCCGGACCAGAAGGCGCCGACGAGCATCGCCGTGACGACGATGAGGGCGATCTGGAGCGGTCCCGGCAGGCTCACGCTGGCACCGACGAGCGCGGCCATCATCGCGGCGAGCCGGTACTGGCCGTCGACCCCGATGTTGAAGAGGTTCATCCGGAAGCCGACGGCGACGGCGAGCGCGGCGAGGTAGTACGTACCGGCCTGGTTGACGATCAGGACCTGTACGTCGACGTAGCTCGCCGACTCGAACATGATGCGGTACGGCTCCCACGGGTTGGTGCCCGAGACGAGCAGCACCACCGTGGTGAGGGCGATGGCGACGACCAGCGCGAGCACCGGGCCTGCCAGGCCCAGGATCAGCCGGTCCTTGTCGAACTTCTTCATCGGGCCTCGTCCTCCGGGGCTGCCTTCAGATGACCGCCGGCCGCGCCGGTCATGGCGGTGCCCAGCTCCTCCGGGGTGATGGTCGCGGGGTCCGCGTCGGCGACGAGCCTGCCGCGGTACATCACGCGCAGGGTGTCGGAGAGCCCGATCAGCTCGTCCAGGTCCGCGGAGATCAGCAGCACCGCGAGTCCGTCGCGGCGCGCGGCCTTGATCTGGTCCCAGATCTGGGCCTGCGCGCCGACGTCGACACCTCGCGTCGGATGGGCGGCGATCAGCAGCTTCGGGCTGTGGCTCATCTCGCGGCCGACGATCAGCTTCTGCTGGTTGCCGCCGGACAGGGACGCGGCCGTGACGTCGATGCCGGGGGTGCGGACGTCGTACTCGACCACGATGCGCCGGGTGTCGGTCCTGGCGGCCTTGGGGTCGAGGAGTCCGCGCCGGCTGTTGGGGCGCTCGGTGACATGGCCGAGGATGCGGTTCTCCCACAGGGGCGCCTCCAGCAGCAGCCCGTGCCGGTGCCGGTCCTCCGGGATGTAGCCGATGCCGCTCTCGCGGCGCTCGCGGGTGGGCGCGTGCGAGATGTCGGCGGTGCCGAGGGTGATCACACCGCCGTCGGGGTCGCGCAGGCCCATCAGCGTCTCGATCAGCTCGGTCTGCCCGTTGCCCTCGACGCCCGCGATGCCCAGGACCTCGCCGCGGTGGATGGTGAAGCCGATCTCGGCGAGCACCTCGCGTACGACCCCGTCGGAGTCGGTGGCGGTGAGCCGCAGGTCCGCGACGTCGAGCACCGGTATGCCGGTGACCGTCGACTCGCGGGTCTCGGGCGAGGGGAGTTCGGTGCCGACCATCAGCTCGGCGAGCTGCTTGGTGGTGGTGTTCGCGGGGTCGGCCGTGCCGACGGTCGTACCACGCCGGATGACGGTGATGTCGTCGGCGACGGAGAGCACCTCGCCCAGCTTGTGCGAGATGAAGATGACGGTGAGGCCCTCGGCCTTGAGCTCACGCAGGTTGTCGAAGAGCGCGTCGACCTCCTGCGGGACGAGCACCGCGGTGGGCTCGTCCAGGATGAGTATGCGGGCGCCCCGGTAGAGGACCTTGAGGATCTCCACGCGCTGGCGGTCGGCGACGCCGAGTTCCTCGACGAGGGCGTCGGGACGGACGCCGAGACCGTACGCGCCGGAGATCTCGTCGATCTTGTCCCGCGCCCCCTGGCCGATGCCGTGCAGCTTCTCGGCCCCCAGTACGACGTTCTCCAGGACCGTGAGGTTGTCGGCCAGCATGAAGTGCTGGTGCACCATGCCGATGCCGCGCGCGATGGCGTCGGCCGGGCTGTTGAAGGTGACCTGCGTGCCGTCGACGGTGATGGTCCCCTCGTCCGGCTTCTGCATGCCGTAGAGGATCTTCATCAGGGTCGACTTGCCGGCGCCGTTCTCACCGACGAGGGCGTGCACGGTGCCCTTGTCGACGGCGATGCCGATGTCGTGGTTGGCGACGACGCCGGGGAACCGCTTGGTGATGCCGTGCAGTTCTACGGCGGGGGGACTGCTGGACGCGTTGATGACGCACTCTCCTTGGCCGGAAAGGAGCTGGGGCTGGGCGGAGGGCAGGGCGGGGGTGAAGCTATCGCGCCGGAGGGGCGTCTACACGCGTAGCGCTGCCGAATCGTGAGGGTAGATCTTGCGGAGGAACCACTCCCGCTGTCGTGACCGGGGCCCGGAGCGGCGGCAGATACCGCCGTCGCTCCGGGCCCCGTGCACCACACTGGTTACGGAGCGGTCTTGACGGTGATCTTGCCGTCGATGATCTCCTGCTTGGCCTTGTCCACGGCGGCGGTCACCTCGGTCAGCTTGACGTAGGCCGGGTTGGTGTCGGTGAGGCCGACGCCGTCCTTGGCGAGGCCGTAGCGGATCTCACCGTTCTCCGGCTTGCCGTCCGCGACCGACTTGATCAGGTTGTAGACCGCGTCGGAGACGTCCTTGGTGGCGGAGGTCAGGATGCTGTCCTTGTACTGGGCGAGACCGGCCTGCTGGTACTGGTCGGAGTCGACGCCGATGCTCCACTTGCCCGCGGCCGAGACCGCCTCGATCGAGCCGGAGCCGGCCAGACCGGCCGCCGCGTAGATCACGTCGGCCTTCTTGTCGAGCTGGCCCTGGGCCGCGGCCTTGCCGAGGTCGGGCTTGGAGAAGCCGTCGAAGTTCGGCGGCTGGGTCAGGTACTGCGAGAGCACCTTCACCGAGGGGTCGGTGTCCTTGACACCCTGCGCGTAGCCCGCCTCGAACTTCTTTATCAGCGGGGTCTCGACACCGCCGATGAAGCCGACCGTCTTGGACTTGGTGGCCTTGGCCGCCGCGACACCGGCGAGGTAGGAACCCTGCTCCTCGTTGAAGACCATGTTGGCGATGTTGTCGCCGGTCACCGACGAGTCGTCGATTATGCCGAAGGTCGTCTTCGGGAACTTCGGGGCGACCTTCTTGATCGCCGGCGCGTACGCGAAACCAACACCGATCACCGGGTTGTTGCCGGAACGGGCCAGCTCGGTCAGACGCTGAATCTTGTCCGCGTCGGCCTCGCCGTCGGAGGGCTCGGCGTCGTTGCCCTTGACCTTGAGCTCCTTCTCGGCTTTCGCCAGACCCGCGTACGCGGCGTCGTTGAAGGACTGGTCACCTCGGCCACCGATGTCGTACGCGATGGCGACGCTTTTCTCCTTCGAGTCGGACGCGGCGTCCGACGAGGAGGTGTTGCCACACGCGGTGGCGGTGAGCGCGAGCGCCGCGGACGCGACGCCCACGGTTGCGATCCTGGTGATCCGGCGCAAGGGAGGCTCCTTCAAAGCGACCTAAGCGCCTCTTCACGGCGCTGGTTTCGCCGCGATCGTAACGCGCGTAGATGTCAGATAAAGCCCCGTACGGAAGCCGTTATCGGATCGTCGCGAACAGGAGGTGAGACGTCCGATTACGGGAAGGCGCACCCCCGGTTACGAACGGTCGCCATCGATCAGCGCGGCGGCGGTGAAAAGCTCCACGCCGACCTGAATCGCCCTTTCGTCCGCGTCGAAATCCCCCCGGTGCAGATCGCGCCGGGCGGTGTCGCCCGGTGTCCGTACGCCGAGGCGTGCCATCGCGCCGGGGACCTGCTCCAGATACCAGGAGAAGTCCTCGCCGCCGAGGCTCTGCTCGGTGTCCTCGATCGACTGCGCGCCGCGGCGCGCGGTCTGGGCGTCGCGCAGCAGCTCCGCCATCATCAGGTCGTTGACGACCGGCGGCACCCCGCGCACATAGTTGATCTGCGACTTGGCGTGGTAGAGCGCGGAGATCTCGTCGATCGCGGCGTGCACCAGGTCCGGCGCCTCGCGCCAGGACTTCAGGTCCAGGCAGCGGACCGTGCCGGAGAGTTCGGCGTGCTGCGGGATGACGTTGCAGGCGTGGCCGGCGGCGATACGGCCCCAGGTGAGCGCGAGCCCGGAGCGGGCGTCGACGCGGCGGGCCAGCAGCGCGGGCACCTCGGTCGCGACCTTCGCGGCGGCGGTGACCAGGTCGGTGGTCAGATGCGGGCGGGCGGTGTGGCCGCCGGGGCCGTCGAGGGCGACCTCAAGCCGGTCGCAGGCGGAGGTGATCGGGCCGGTGCGCAGGCCGATGGTGCCGACGTCCACGCGCGGGTCGCAGTGCACCGCGATGATCCTGCCGACGCCCTCCAGGACGCCGGACTCGATGGCGTCGAGCGCGCCGCCGGGCAGGACCTCCTCGGCGGGCTGGAAGATCAGCCGCACCGGCTGGGGCAGCAGGCCCTCTCGGTCGAGTTCGGCCAGGACCAGACCGGCGCCGAGGACGGCGGTGGTGTGGACGTCGTGGCCGCAGGCGTGCGCGCGGTCGGGCACGGTGGAGCGGTAGGCCACACCCGCCTTGGTGTCCGGGATGGGCAAGGCATCAATATCCGCGCGCAGGGCGAGCATGGGGCGTACGCCGGTGGCGCCTTCGCGGGTGCCGATGTCACAGAAGAGTCCGGTGCCGGTGGTCAGTACCCGCGGCGTGAGGCCGGCCCGCTCCAGGCGGTGCTTCAGCGCGGCGGTGGTACGGAACTCCTGGTTGCCGAGCTCCGGGTGCATGTGCATGTCGCGGCGGAAGGCGATCAGCTCGGTACGCAGGTTTTCGGACAGCGTGCCGGGCAGCGCGACGGCGCTGGGCTCACCGGAAAGGTCGGCTTGGGACTCACGGGACATCAACTGGTTCACCTGTTGAAGGGTAGGCCCCTTCGGGGGGCAACTGCCCGACGATCAACAAAACTTCAGCCCGAAAGGCGTAAGAAAAACGGGCGGCGAACGAATAGCCGCCTGTCCCGGTGGGTAAGCTCGGCCCTCCGTCGCGGAGCGATGACGGAAAGTAACGACCGTCGATTACCGGACGGCGAGATTCCGGGTACCCGGTCCGGATGCCGCGGCCACGACCTGGCTGCGGCTGCCCGCCACCTCACGCGGAGGCGGGCAGCCTCGGCAGCCTGTGTACGTCCCTCGCCGTGCCCGTGACACCGGACAGGAAGCCGTGCGCGCGCGGCGACGCGCTGTCCTTCAGCCACTCCGGTGCGATGTCCCACACGGCCACCCGCACGCCCGTACCGGCGAGCGCGAGCGGCAGCGTGTGCACGACCGTCGAGGGGAAGCTCAGCACGGTCGACCCGATCGGGCCGCGCCGTGCGATCAGCTCCAGCGGCAGATCGGGCCTGACGATCTCCAGACCCGTCTCCGTGGCGAGGCGGTGCAGCTTCTCCACGCTCTCCCTGCGGTGCGCGAAGTACCGCGTCGCGCCGTGCGTGCGGGCGAGCGAGCCGACCGCCGTCACGTAACTCTCCAGGTCGACCACGCCCGTCTCGACGAGCGAGGTGCCGACCATGTCGGCGCCCTTCGCGATCCGCGGCGGCCCGAAAGTCGCCTTGGTCCACTCGAAGGTGTTGGCCGTCACCGTGATGCCCGGCGGTGCCTCCACGGGCATCGAGGTGAAGACCTCGACGTTGCGGGTGCGCGACGGCGTGAGCCGGCGCCGCGCCACGGCGGAGACCGGCGCGAGCGCCAGCTCGCGCGGCCCGCGCCTGCCGCCCCGCCGGTGCCAGCGCACCAGCGGTTCGCCGTGGACGAGCTGCGCGATGAACTCCATCGTCGCCGTCCCGTCGTCCACGACGGTCAGCTCCTTGCTGCTGACGAGGGTCAGCATGAGCTGTACGTACCGGGAGAACGGGTCCCCGATGACGATCCGCTCCGCCTTGCGCAGCAGCGGAGCCAGCTCCCGTATCGTCCGCAGCGGCGCGCTCGCGCCGCCGCGGGCCTCCTGCCAGCGCACCGTGAAGCCCGCGTCACGGGCCAGCTCGGCCATCCGCCTGAGCTGGCCGCGCGACATGGGGTCGGTGGGCGACAGAACGATCACGGTGAGTTCCGCACCGATCGCGCTCGCGCGCGCCCACTCCAGCACGTTCAGGAGCTGGACCGGGCTCTCCACGAATGCGATGGCGCGAGGCGACGGGGCGCGCCCGGAGGGACGGCTCATGGCCCTCAGACCGCCACGGGCTTCGCGCCGTCCGCGGACTCGGCGATGACACCGGCGACCCGGCGGAGCTTCTTCATCGGGCCGAGCTCCGACTCGTAGACCTTCTTGACACCGTCACCGAGGGACGCCTCGATGGTGCGGATGTCGCGGACGAGGCGGGTGAGGCCCTGCGGCTCGACGGACGCGGCCTGGTCGGAGCCCCACATGGCGCGGTCCAGGGTGATGTGACGCTCGACGAACGCGGCACCGAGGGCGACGGCGGCGAGGGTCGTCTGGAGACCGGTCTCGTGGCCGCTGTAGCCGATCGGCACGTTCGGGAACTCGGACTGGAGGGTGTTGATGACCCGCAGGTTCAGCTCCTCGGCCTTGGCCGGGTACGTCGAAGTGGCGTGGCAGAGAAGGATGTTCTCGCTGCCGAGCACCTCGACCGCGTGCCGGATCTGCTTCGGTGTCGACATGCCCGTGGAGAGGATGACGGTACGGCCGGTGGCGCGCAGGGCGCGCAGCAGCTCGTCGTCGGTGAGCGACGCGGAGGCGACCTTGTGCGCCGGCACGTCGAACTTCTCCAGGAAGGCGACAGCCTCGGTGTCCCACGGCGAGGCGAACCAGTCGATGCCGCGCTTCTTGCAGTGCGCGTCGATCGTCGCGTACTCGTCCTCGCCGAACTCGACGCGGTGCCGGTAGTCGATGTACGTCATCCGGCCCCAGGGGGTGTCCCGCTCGATGTCCCACTGGTCGCGCGGGGTGCAGATCTCCGGGGTGCGCTTCTGGAACTTGACGGCGTCACAGCCGGCCTCGGCGGCGACGTCGATCAGCGCGAGCGCGTTGTCGATGTCACCGTTGTGGTTGATGCCGATCTCACCGGTCACGTAGACGGGGCGGCCGGGACCCGCGGTACGGGTTCCGAGGGTACGCAGGCGGGAGTTGGTGCTCATCGATGAGTTCCTTAACTGGTCGAGATGTCGGCGGTGGTGCCATGGGGGGCGGTGGGGGTGTTGACGTCCAGACCGGGTCCGAGGAGCCAGGTGGCGATCTCACGGATCGCGCCGGCGCCGCCGGGGGTCGTGGTGACGGCACGCGCCGCCGCGCGTACGGCGTCGTGTGCGCTCGCGACGGCCACCGGCCAGCCGGCGAGCGCGAAGCACGGAAGGTCGTTGACGTCGTTGCCGACGTACAGCACCCGCTCGGGTGTGACTCCGTGCTCGTCGCACCACTGCTTCAGTGCGAGGTCCTTGCGGTCGATGCCGTGGAGCACCGGCACGCGCAGCTTGCGGGCACGTGCGGCGACGACCGGGTTCTGCTCGGTGGAGAGGATGAGCAGTTCCAGGCCGGCGCGACGGAGGGCGGCGATGCCGAGGCCGTCACCGCGGTGTACGGCGACGGTCTCGCGGCCCTCCGAATCGACGAGCACCCGGTCGTCCGTCTGGGTGCCGTCGAAGTCCAGGACGACCGCGTCGATGTCGGCGCGGCCGGGGAGCGCGGGGGTGTCCAGGAGCGGCGACAGGGCGCGGGCGCGCTCCAGGTCGTGCGGGTCGTCGATCTCCAGCACCCGTTCGGGGTCGGTGCTCACCAGCTCGGTGCGCCCGAAGAAGCGGTGGCCTGCCTCGCGGAAACCCTCCGCGCGCATCGCGTAGGCGGCGCCCGTCTCCAGGAACTCCTGGGGGCGGTCCTGCCTGCGGGGACGGTTCGACTTGTCGTGGTTGACGCCGAAGCCGTCGCTCTCGGAGCGCCAGATGAAGCCATGGGTCGGGGCGACGGTCAGCGCGCTGTCCGCGCCCCTCTCCGTCACGGCGGACACGACGCCGTCGAGGTCGCCCGGCGTGATGAAGGGGCTGGTGCACTGCACGAGCAGGACCACCTCGGCCTGGTGCGCGGCGCCGCGCATCGCGCCGTACGCGTCCATGGCGTGCAGGACGGCGGCCTCGCTGGTGGCGGTGTCGCCCGCGATGGCGGCGGGCCGCAGCACGACCTCGGCCCCGGCGGCACGGGCGGCGTCGGCGATGGCCGCGTCGTCCGTGGAGACGACGACGTCGGTCACCAGACGGGCGGCGCGGCAGGCGCGCACGGCCCGTACGACGAGTGGTACGCCGCCGACCTGGGCGAGGTTCTTGGCGGGGACGCCCTTGGATCCACCGCGGGCGGGGATCACGGCGAGGACGGACATGGACGGTTCTCCTTGGTTCACTGCGTCCTGCTGGTTCTCCGCGTCGGTCCGGCCCGACGGGCGCTCCCCCGACGCGGCGTTCGGGGTCTCGGTGGTCCAGCCGGACCAGCCGTAACCGGCGAGTACGTCGGCCGGCAGAGGGCGTCGGCGTACGCGGGGCACGGGGACGCCGCGGGGGCCCGGCTGGTCCGCGCTCACAGCTCGCCCATCCGGCGGATCACCGGGGCCACGCGCTGGACCCCGTGGCGGTAGGCGCCGCGGGCGGCGGCGCGCACGGTGTCACGGACGACGCGGCGCACGCCGGTGGCACCGGCCGCCGCCGTACGGTTGGACGCCGACAGCGGGTTGCCGTCGGGCGCCAGGTGGTAGCGGGCGAGGAGGCCGGGCAGATAGCCGGGCGCGGTGGTCGCCGTGTAGTACGGGGTGATCGGCGGCAAATCGCTGTCGGCCAGCAGCTTCGCGACGCGCTCACGGGCCAGGTCGAACGCGGAGGCGTACGAACCGTCGGCGGCGACGCCCTGCCGGTCCGCCCAGACGGGGTCTGCCTTGGGCCGCTGCCCGCCGTCGAGCTGGTCCCAGGAGGCGAGGCAGCCGGAGCCGATGAAGTGGTGGTTGCCGAGCGGTTCGCGGATGCCGAGGTCGGTGAGGATCGCGGTGGGGATCCGGCGGTGCAGGGACTCCAGCGCCGCCGTGGAGGAGACGGTGACCAGCAGGTCGGTGCCGTCCAGGACCTCGCCCATGTTCCCGTACACCAGGCGGAAGTTGGGCGGCAGACCGCCGGGCAGCTTCTCGGCGAGGCGCTGGTACGGGTACTCCTCGACGTGCGTGGTCTGCTCCCCCACGCGGCTGCGCAGTTTGAGCAGGACCTCACGGCGCGGGTGGAGTCTCGCGTGCTCGACCAGGCGCCGCAGCAGATACATACGGTCGGACCGGGTCAGCGGGACGGACGGCTGGGCCGCGAAGACGACCGTGTCCCGGCCCTCTTCGGGGGTGTACCGGGCGCCGCCGAGGAAGGGCAGCGCGGCCTCGGTCACCGAGTCGGACCCGGCGCCCACGCCCTCGTAGACGGCGCGGAAACGCTGCGCGTCGTGGCGGGAGTTGGCGAGGACGATGTCCGCGCCGTGGCGCAGCAGGAGCCCGTCGGAAAGCTTCTCGTAGACGACGCCCACGTAGCCGGTGACCAGCGCCGGCCGCTGGGGCAGGCCGAGGGCGGATATCCCGTGCAGCATCGCCTGTACGGCACCGCCGACGAGGGCGAGGACGACGACGTCGTACGACTCCGCGCGCAGCAGGTCCAGGAAGTCCGTGCCGGTCATCTCGCGCAGCGCGTCGGCTTCGGCCCCCACCTCCTCCAGCTGGCGGGCGGTGGGGGTCGCTCGTCCGCGCAGCAGGAACCCGCTGAGCTCGATGTCGCGGCCTTCGGGCGTGATGCGGCGCGCGGTCAGCGCGCCCCACTTCCACCGTGTGTCGGAGTCGGCGAGCACAGCGACCCGGACCGCGTTGCTGGTACGTGATGGCACGTGTTGGACGTTAGGAAGGCATTCCGTTTGGCGGCCCAACGGAACAGCAATAAAGGGTTAACAGAGGGTCGACAGCGAGCGAAATGGCTCGGGAACGGCGCAGGTTAACCATCCCGCCATCCTTCGTTCACCCGGCGTACCCGCGGATGTCGGAACGAAAGACGTGCCGCCGCCTACCGTCACCCGGGTGGTCAAGCTCTCTG
The DNA here is from genome assembly GCF_036248275.1 of Streptomyces sp. NBC_01716. Taxonomy (NCBI): domain Bacteria; kingdom Bacillati; phylum Actinomycetota; class Actinomycetes; order Kitasatosporales; family Streptomycetaceae; genus Streptomyces; species Streptomyces sp. NBC_01716. Next base: position 3,196,029 of record NZ_CP109181.1, read on the forward strand.
TCGTCGTGCCGTTCTACAACGTGCAGACATACGCCCCAGAAACCCTTCGAAGCCTCTCGGCGAACAAACGGGAAGATTTCGAGTTCCTCCTCGTCGACGACTGCTCGACCGACGGGACCCCTGAACTTCTGCGGCGGGCGGAGCGAGATCTCCCCGGCGCCGTCCTGCTGAGACACGAGAAGAACGGCGGACTGGCCACCGCGCGCAACACCGGTCTCGAAGCGGCGCGCGGGGAGTACATCACCTACCTCGACGGCGACGACTGGGTGGCGCCGGGCTACTTCGAGCGGCTGCTGGCCGCCATCGAGGACTTGGGCTGCGACTTCGTGCGCACCGACCATGTCCAGTTCACCGGCCGGGTCCGCACCGTGCACCGGGTGCCGGTCGGCCCCCGCGGCGAGGTCCTGAAGCCGCGCGAGACGATCCTGCCCGCCGACAAGACGACGTCCGTGGACTACGCGTACGCCTGGGCCGGCGTGTACCACCGCCGCCTCGCCGACCGGGGGCTGCTGCACTTCACCGACGGGCTGCGGACCGCCGAGGACCGGCCGTGGATCTGGCGGCTGCACCGGGAGGCCGATTCCTTCGCCGCCGTGGGGCTGCTGGGGCTCTTCTACCGGCGCGGCGTGGCCTCGTCGCTCACCCAGATCGGCGACGTACGGCAGCTGGACTTCATCCGCGCCTTCGACCAGGTCATCGAGGAGACGGCGGCCGATCCGGAGGGCGAGCGGTTCCTGCTGAAGGCCGTACGGACCTATCTGGCCATCATTTCCCACCACTTGGCGGCGAAGGACCGGTTCGAACCGGCCGTGGCACGGAAGTTGCGCACGATGAGCGCCGCCGCCATGAAACGGCTGCCGCAGGACGTACTGAAAGAAGCGCTGAACTCGATGGACCTGGACCGCTCGACCCAGTTGCGCAGGCTGCGCAGGCGCCAGGGCGCGAACGGGAAGGCCGCGGCCTGATGATGAGCTCCTTCTCCCGCACGACGCGGGTCTTCTACGCCTCCACCCTCTACGGCGCCGCCACGCTCACCGCCGCCATCGACGCCGGGCTCTTCCCGGCCGCCGACCGGACCGTCCTGGTCGTGAGCAACAACGCCGGTACGCCCGAACTGACCCCGGCGGTCCATGAGATGCCCGGTTTCGCGCGCCTGCGCCACCGCTTCGACGACATCCTGTCGTGGAACGAGACCATCGCGCCGTTCCACCCCGGCGGCTGGGTCCCCCGCGAGGACGACCTGCCGATCTGGGAGCGCCATCTGCGGCTCGCCTGGGGCCTTGGCGACGACACGGTGGAGCTGGTCCTCGAATCGATCCAGGTCAGCCCCGCGCTGACGCTCGCCGAGATCTTCACGGCCGCCCGGATCGAGGTGTACGCGGACGGGCTGATGAGCTACGGCCCCACCCGTAACCGGCTCGACCTCCAGGTCGGCGCGCGGATCCGCAGGCTGCTCCATCTCGATCTGGTGCCCGGCCTCAAACCGCTGCTGCTCACCGAGTTCGGCGTTCCCGCCGAGACGGTGCCCACGTCGGACTTCCTGCGGGTGCTGGACCAACTGGCGGATGCCGCACGGGACTTCGAGACTCCGGCCATGGCCCCCGCGCTGCTGCTCGGGCAGTACCTCTCCACGCTGGGCATCATCACCGAGCGCGAGGAGGAGGAACTGCATCTGGGGATGGTGCGGGGCGTCGTCGAACTCGGCCACAAGAACGTGGTGTTCAAGCCGCACCCCACCGCGCCGGCGATCTGGTCCCGGCGGCTGGAGGAGGAGGCGACGAGGCTCGGCGCCGAACTGACCGTGCTGGACAGCCCCGTGCTCGCCGAGGTGCTGTACCAGCGGCTCAAGCCGGCGCTGGTCGTGGGCTGTTTCTCCACGGCGCTGTTCACGGCGTCGGCGTTCTACGGCCTCCCGGTGGCCCGCACGGGCACGGACATGCTGCTCGACCGGCTCTCGCCGTACCAGAACAGCAACCGGGTGCCGGTGACGCTCGTGGACGCGCTCGTCCCGCCGCTGGACGACGACGGTACCTACAGCCCGGAGCCGGAGCCCGCCGAGCTGGTCGCGGCCGTCGGCTTCGTGATGCAGCCGCAGATGCACCCCGAACTGCGCCCGGCGGCCGAGAAGTTCCTGGCCGGCCGGCTGGACCCGCACACGCTGCGGTACTTCAAGCGGCGACGGCTCACCACGCTCGGCCTGCCGGGGGCGGTCGGCCCGCAGCTCGTGCGGATCCCGCAGAACGCGGCGGCGCAGCGGGTGGTGCGCCGGGCGAGGCGGCTGCGCAGGGCGGTCCTGAGACTGCGCGCCTGACGGGCGTTCCGGGCGGCTTCTGCCGTGCGTTCATCCGTTAACCGTTAATCTGCCATCCATTCGGACGATAGTGACGTTTTTGATCCATCTGGCGGTAATTGAAGGAAAGTCGCTTTCCTCACCGCCGTAGCGGCGTTGATAGCCACGTGGAACCACGTGAACTCTGGGATCGGAACAGCGTCCTCGCCGAGGCCTTCTGCGCCAGCGACGAACAGGTGAAGCAGGCCCAGGCCGTGCTGGACGAGGCACAGGCCGAGCGGAGCCGTACGCTCGCCGCGTTCGCCGTCACCGTCGGCAACGACGGGGCGGTCGCGGATCTGATGGGGCTGAACGAGCGCGAGGTACGGCTGGCGCGGCGCACGGTCGGCAAGACCAACGCGCGCAGCGTCGCCGAGGAGCTGCTCGACCGCTTCCCGCAGGCCAGCACACAGCCGATCCCGCAGGCGCAGGTCGCCCCCGCGGCGGCGCCGGCCCCCCAGCCGGCGCCCCAGCCGCCACCGCCCGCGCAGCCCGTGGAGGAACCTTTCACCACGCAGACACCACAGGTCTCCCCGCCGGCCCAGCCACCTCAGGCGACCGAGACATCACACGCATATCACCAGCACCAGGCGCCCCTGGGCGGTCCCGCGGAGGTCCACCTGCCGCATCCGCGCACCGAGACCTCGCCGCTCCACGAGATGCCTCACCACCAGGACGCCGACTCCTCCCTGTTCCATATGTCCGAGGCCGAGAGCAACCCGGTGGTCTGGTCGTCGAGCATGGACTCGGTGCTGCTCTGGAGCTGGCAGTCCGGGCTCGACCTCCAGACGGTGGCCGGTGAACTGGGCCTGGACGTACGGGCGTTGCTGATGCGCGTACAGGCCCTGGCCGACAACGGCATGCTGACCCCGGCGTCCCCCCAGACCGTCGACGCGAACCGGTCGGGCCGGCACCGCAGACACTACGAAGAGGGCTACGCGTCGCTCTTCACCCCCACGGCCACGTTCCCCACGCAGGTCCACTACTGACGGCGGGACGACAACGCGAAGGGGGCGGGCCGCCGAAAGCGGCCCGCCCCCTTCGCGTTGTGTACGTCCCCGAGGATCAGGCTCCCAGGATCGCCCGCAGGTCCCCCGCGTTCGACTGCGTCACCTTCCACAGCTCCTGCTGCCGGCCGTGCACATCGGCGACCGACGCGGCGTGGTCGCTCAGCAGCCCCAGCGCCCGCTCGGTCAGCACCGCGCCGAGGTTCTTGTCATGGACCGAGACGCCCCACTCCGGGCGGTCGATGTCGCTGAGGAAGTACGCCATCTTCGGGTGCGAGATCAGCGAGATGATCGGGGTGCCGCAGCCGAACGGGATCATCCCCGCGTGGCCGCGCATACCGATGACCAGCTTCGTACGGGCGTAGGTGTCCCTGATCGCGTCGTTGTCGAAGTCGTACATCGGGATGACCGGCAGCGACACGTCGTGCTCGCGCCGCAGGTCGAAGGCGATCTTCTCGTCGTCCAGCGAGTGCGCCACGCACTGGACCTCGGCATGCTTGTCCAGCGCCCGTACCGCCTTCGCCATCTCGGCGAGGAAGTGCGCGTAGTCGTGGCCGAAGCGCAGCCCCGCCCGGTCGTACGCGGCGTTGATCATGACGGTGTTCTCGCGCTGCCCGGGGGCCGGGTCCGACCAGCCGTCGACCAGCTGCCGGGTGACCGTGGTCGGGCACGGCTGGAAGCGCACCTTGTCCTGGAGCGAGGCCGGCAGCAGCGCGCGGACCTTCTCGATCGAGCCGTGGTTGCGGAGCGCGAAGAAGGCGCTGCGCTCGACCAGTTGGCGCAGCGAGGAGTTGAAGCGTCCGGCGCGGTAGGACTGGCCGTCGAAGGCGTTGAAGCCGACCGCGTACACCACGATCGGTACGTCGATGCCGTTCAGGTTCTCGTCGGGGACGTTCCACTGCCAGGCGCTGTTGCCGTTGGGCGCCGTGTCCGGGATGAAGAGTCCGCCGCCGCCGATGACCAGACCGCGACGGGCGTTGACGCGCTCCAGCGCCGCCTTGTCGAAGAGCCGGTGGGCATGGATCGAGTGCCAGCGGCGCGGGCCGGTCTCGGTGTCGGCGCCGCCGTTCGCACCGGTGCTGGTGCCGACCGCGAGCCGTACGGACTCCGGCAGGAGCTTGTCGCCCGCGTTGCCCTGCTGCGGCATGTAGAAGGCCACATGGGCGAGTTGGTCGTCGGGCATGCCCTCGCGCGGGGCCGGCAGATCGTGGCCCTGGGTGCGCAGCCGCATCAGCCGGTTGGGCCGGTGCGTGGGGTCGACGGCCAGACCCCGCATGGCGTACGCGTGCGCCGCCGAGTCGTCGCCGTGGATCCAGGCGATCTGCGCGAGCCGCCCGAAGGAGGTGGCGGCGCGGACGGGCGAGCCCGCCGCGAGGTGCAGCTGGACCTCGGCCTCCTCGTAGCGGGAGACGCTCATCAGGGCATGGCCAAGCACCTCGTGCGGCCAGGTGTCGTCGACCGGGATGTGCACGCTGCCGAGGATGTCGGCGGCTTCCTGGAACCCGCCGGCGTTGATGTGCGCGTGCGCGACCTTGCGGGCGCTCTCGACGTCACCGGTGCGCGCGACGTGCTCGGTGCCGTACTTGACGACCAGATCGTGGTGCATGGTGCCGGAGAGGGCCATGTACGCGGCGTAGAACTCCGCGTTCGTCAGCTCGGACTCCCGCCAGCGGTCCTCGGCCTGCGTGTAACCGGACTCGCCGCCCTGCCACGGCTTGTGGCGCCCGGTGAAGTGCAGGATCGCGGTGTCGTCGGGGACGGGCTTGTCGCCGGAGAGCCGCCGCTTGACGAAGTTGTAGCGCGAGTCGAGATGGACGAAGTCGCCGTCGAGCACCGAGTTGAGGATGCCCTGGTCGTGCTTGTCGAGCTCGTAGTCGCCGCTGCGTCCGGTGGCGTCGATCCGCGCGCAGAACTCGTCGCTCAGATACTCGCGCTGGATGACCAGCAGTCCGCTGTTGAGCTTGTGCTGCCCGTAGAAGAACTGCGGTACGGCGGCGAGACCCTCGCGCAGCTGGAGCAGTTCGGACAGATCGCCGAGGACCACCATGTCGGTGTCGAGGGTGATGATCGTGTCGTAGTCGCGGAGCCGGAAGACGTCGAGGATGAAGTACGCCTTGCGGACCAGGTAGTTGTCCTGGTCGCCCTTCTCGTAGCTGTCGTAGCGCGCGGCGTCGACACGGTGGAACCGGACCCGGGGGTGCAGTGCCCGGATCGAGGCGACCGACTGGGGCCGCAGATCGTCGTGGAGGACGATGAAGTCCTCGCACACACCGGGGTTGGACAGCGCGAGGCTGCGCAGCAGCGCCAGGAAACCGGGCAGATAGTTCTCGTCGACGAAGGACGCGAACGCCAGACGTCGTTTGCCGGTCAGGGCGTTGGCGGACAGCGGCGCGGCAGCGGCCGATGCCGCCCCGGCCGGGGCATGGGGGGTGGCGGTCATCGCAGGGAGATCCTCGTGTCGGTCACGCTCTGGGCGCGTTCCATGACCCACGCCTTTTCGCTGGTGTACTCGTGCACGGACGTGATGGGCATGCGCATCGCTTCCTTGATGCGGTACGCGCCGCTCTCGTAGAAGTCGAAGCCGAACAGGTCCAGCTTCGGGCTGGCGTCCAGGAAGTCCAGCAGCCAGAGCATGTTGAAGCCGCTGGTCGGGATCGCGGGCCACTCGTCGTTGCCGACGCGGCCGATGTTCCGCAGCGGCCAGCGCAGCGACTCGTCGTTGACGTAGTCCTGCGCGCCGGGGACGAGCCGGTTGCGCAGCGAGTTCTTCCAGTCGCCGCTGAGACCGCCGAAGATCAGCCGGGTGGTGACCTTCTTCTCCCAGTTGAAGCCGTGCTTGTGGATCGAGGCGTGGATGTCGGTGCGCCTGCCGGTGGCCGCCGCGTCGATCTTGTACGAGTTGAAGCGGACCACCAGGTCGTACGAGTCGATCTCGGCGCCGAGCGAACTGCGGCCGACGCTCTGCGAGTTGGCGATCAGGCAGATGGACTTGCCCGCGACCTGGTTGCGGAACTCGCCCAGGGTGAGCCACTGGACGTCGCCGAAGGTCGGGTCGGGGACCGGGCCGCGCTGGCGGTTGCGGCGCATCTCGCCGTAGAGCTCGGCCAGTTGGCGTACGTCGCCGTCGGTGGTGAGGGCGTCGGCACGGCTCAGGCGCAGGTCGAGGTACTGCCCGATGGACACCTGAAGGTCCGTCACCGGGCTGCCCTCGCCGCGCATCGCGAGCAGCGCGCCGATCAGCCGCGCCTCGGCGCCGGCGAGGTCGCCCGCGTCGTGCAGCGCGACACCGTCGGCCCAGACGTCGGTGGCGGGGCCGTCCGCGTACACCGAGGCTCCCGGGCAGCCGCGTTCGAGCAGCCGCAGGATGTCGTCCTGCTGCTCGCCGGCGGTGTGCAGGCCGGCGATCCGGGGGGCGACACCGAAGCCGTCCTCCTCGGTCAGGTCGAGATAGCGCTGGTACGCGGCGATGGTCGCGGGCTCGTCGCCCATGGCCTCCAGCGTGCGGGCGCGCAGACGCCAGCCGGCCCGCGAGTTCTTGCGCTGGGTCAGCACGGCGTCGGTGATGAGCAGCGCGAGCTTCAGCTCGTCGTCGTACCCGGTCTCCAGCGACTTGTTGCCGACGGCCAGCAGCGCGTCCAGCAGCTCACCGCTGAGCGAGCCGGTCGGCCCGGCGACGACCTTCTTGGCCGCCCGCCGGATCAGCGGCGTACCGGCGGGCGCGGCCTGGGCGCTCTCGCCGGAACCGGTGGCGTGGGCCGCGAGCACGAGGCGCAGCTTCTCGGCGAGCTCACCGCGCTTGCGGTCGAGGCTGCCGACCATCTTCCCGCTGTGCGCGGCGCAGGCCCGCAGGCACACGTCCAGCTCCGTCGGTGTGATCCGGTCCCCCCGGCCCGGGGCCTGCCCGGCCCCGTCGGGCGGCCCGGCCGGGCTGTCCCCGTCGCGCGGCCTGAGCCATCGGTTGCGGACCTTCGTCATGGTGCTCCCAGCGTCTGTCTGCCCGCCGTCAGGTTGCGGGTCGGCGACAGGCTAGGAAACCCGCGCGACGGGAAGGTGAACTCACTGCGAAGCCAGGAGGAACGAGTGGAGCCCGATCCATGGTCGCCGGGGGGATTACGGACCGGTGGAGAGGAGTGCGGCGGGCGGCTCCTCACCCGATCCCGGGCGTGGGGCGTGGCACGAGTCGCGCCTCCAGCACCAACGCACTCCAGGAGACACCCGCACGTCCCAACTGGTCAGGCTGCTCGCGCGCCATGAGCAGGTCGAGCCCGGCCTGCCGCCCCAGCCAGATCACTTCGGCGGCCGGAACGTCGAACATCCGCCGCGACGAAGGCGCCGGACCATGCCGAAGGGTGATGACGACACGCCCCTTGGGAACGAGAAGTGACCGGACACGGTCCATGGCTGTTCGTCGCTCCTTCTGTTCCAGATGCATCCAAACTCCAATGATCAGAATGAGGTCGAACGGCCCCCGTACTCCGCCAAGTTCGGGCAACGCGCTGTCGACCCACCGGACGGGTACGTCCGCGTGCAGGCGCTGGCCGATCTCGCGGAGCTCCGCTGTCGGTTCGACCGCCACCACGTCGTAGCCCAGGGCTGCCAGCGCGGCGGCGTCCCTGCCCGACCCCGCGCCCAGATCAGCGACTCTGCCGGGTGGCGGAGGGAACAGGGAGAGCGTCTCTCCATGAACTTCCCGAAAGGAGACACTTTCGTACTGACGTGCAAGATCTTCCGCGGCGGCCCCATATCCCGCCGTCCCTGCTACGAGAGGCATACGATTCTCCGCTTCGGGCTTCCCGGCCGAGCCTGAGCAGCCATTCCCGACGATGACTCCATGCCAAGCATCAGCGTCCATTCAGGCTTCCGCCTCTGCATTTTCGGCCAAGTTGGCTTCCAAGAGGCCCATCCGCTTGCATGGCTGCACAGATCTTTTTTAAACTGCGCTTGAAATTTATCCGCACCGGCACCCTTGATCATTCACTTGATAAGAGGTGGACCATGCACCATGGCCTCCAGTGCGCCGAATCCGACTTCTGTGACGAAATTACCGGCGCACCGGACACCACGTTCTCCCTGGTCTACGAAGGCGATCCGCCGAGCCGCGTGCTGCTGGAGACACCTCGGTTTCGCCTCATTGTCGACATGTCTCCACTGTGTGTCGGTCACCTTCTCCTGCTTCCGGTTGACCACTACCTCAGCTTCGCGGAACTCATCGGCGAGCACAGTGAGGAACTGACGGCGATACTCACTGAAATAAGTTCGCTTTATCGACACACGTTCGAGCAACTCACCGTACTTGAGCACGGTTCATCCGCCACCATGGGATCCAGCGCTTGCATTTCTCACGCGCACTTACATATGCTCCCCGTCGACGGACACGAAGTAAATTCACTTATCATGGCCGATAAAATTCCATCGACAGCTCTGAGCGAAATCGGCGAATTGACATCCTTCAGAGGGGAGCCTTATTTCCTCTGCGGCCACGAGGGCAAGTATCGAATTTTCGACGGTACGCGTCCAATACGAAGCCAGTATCTGCGTTCCATCGTTGGCCGCCTGCTCGGGATACCCGATCCGCTGTGGGACTACGCCCTGGTGGTCCGCAAGGACCTGCTTCGCGAAACCATGGCGCGCACCAGCAGCTGGAGGGCCACCTCGACTGATGACAAATAGGCAATTCACAGCACGTTCGGAGGGCGGCACGTGCCGCACATCACTATCTCCATCGACGGTCCCACCGCCAGCGGCAAGACCACGCTGGCAACAAGCCTGGCCAAGTACCTGGGACTGACTTTCCTCGATACCGGACTCACCTTCCGGAGCCTGGCTTACGCGATCGCCCATGAGCCCACCAAGGCCCGGCGTATTCAGTTGGGCGCCAATTTGAAACATCTCCCCGCCGTGTACGACGCGTCGGGAATGCTGACCCAGAGCCACGCCATCTTCCTCGACGAGAAGGAGATCACGGAGGACATCTGGGATCCCTCATTGGACGAAGATCTCAAAAGGATCTCCAAGGAACCAGCCTTGCGCCAAGAAATTCTGCGCATGCATCACAGCATCGTCGAAGAGTGCGGGAATGTGGTGGTCGTCGGCAGGGATGTGGGCGTGACACTCCTCCCCACAGCCAGTCTACAGATCTATCTGACAGCCAGCCTGGCGGTGCGCAGAGAACGCAGACGTGCACAATATCGCGAGAGAAGTGACCGCTCCACGGCGGTGGGTCCCCCAACGGAACGCGATGAGGAAAACCGCGTGGCCGTATGGGCGCTCCGCAACTCAATTGAAATTCAGTCGACCTATCTACCCGCCTCCGCGGTTTTCGCCTGCGCTCTGAACAGGCTGAATCAACATTCCGCACACATCACTGGAAGGCACGACGAGACGTGACTCTCCACGAACCGGTCTACTCGGATGAGCCGACACGGGTACAGCAACTCGTAAGTCAATTCTTCGACAACCAGTCCGGGGCCGACGTGGCACCGGACGGTCTGGACGTACTCCTGAGCGTGGGGGCCGACGCGAGGGACGACTGCGCGGTATATGACATCGGTTCACCGGTGACCCTTGTCGTGGGGTCGGACTACATCCGGGGTCCGAAATTCATCCTGCACGAGCTGGGCCTTCTGTCGGACTTCGACATCGGCTACTACCTGGCTGCGGCGAACATCAGTGACATAGCGGCCATGGGTGCCACTCCCATCGGTCTGCTCAGCGTCATCCGCTATCCGCACGAGATGGACGATGCGGGGTTCCGGCAAGTAGTGGCCGGCGTTCATCAGGCCTGCACGGATTTCGGGACACTCAATGTGGGCGGGGACATCGGGAATGCCGAACGTCTGATTCTCTCCGGAACGGCTCTGGGCGTCTGTCGGCCCGGAAAAGTGTTGAAGCGATCCGGTGCCTCGCCGGGGGATCTTCTCTGCGTCACCGGTACATGCGGTCTCCTCGGCGCGGCGGTCGCGTACTTCCCGCAGCGGGATACGTTCGTGCGAGCGCTGCCGGTGGAAATGGAACAGAAACTGCTGGACAGTTGGAAAAAGCCCCGCGCCCGGGTGGCCGAGGGACGCGTTCTGGCCCAGAAACCTTACGCCACGGCCTGCCAGGACACCTCGGACGGACTCAAAGCGACGATCGAGCAGCTGATGCGGGCCAGCGGGGTGGGGTTCCGTGTCAATGGGCTGGACGTTCCCGTGGACCCGTCGGTCCGCGAGGTCGCGGAACTCATGAAGGTCGACCCGCTGGCTTTGACGATGAGCGCGTCGTCCGACTTCCAGTTGGCCTTCACCATCGCCGCGGACGACGTACCGGCCTGCCGCACTGAATTCAGGGCCGTGGGGCTAGATTTCGTCGTGATTGGTGAGGCGACGGCGAACAGGGAGGCTGTAGTGATGGATAACAACGGTATCCGGCCCCTACCCGGTGTGGCTTGGAAGCATCAGAAGTCCGACGTCAGTCTGCTGGCTTCTGGCACACCGGACGCGTAAGCCAGCGAAAGACGCAGGCCGTCTCGGCGTCATGGGCATGGTGGGGCGTCGCACTTCCGGAATAAAATGGTCGGATGAAGACGATCACCGCCAAGATCGCCGACCGGTCAATCCTCCTTGGAGCGACCCTGGGCCTGGCGGCGCGTCAATACGACGTGCCCAACAAGCCGTTCTGGTCCGAGACGGCACAGGAGCGTCCCTACATTCTCCTCGCGCTCATATGCACGGTCGGACTTTTCGGCGCCTTCACTCCTTTCCAGGAGCACGCGAACAGGCAGAGAGCGGAGCGCCGGTCCGTTGTGCGCCAGCAAGTGCTGCAACACTTCGGAAAATTGCTTGTGATCGCGGGAACTGCCCGTCCGCCTGTAGAGACCGCTGATCTCGGCCTCCATATATGGTTGATTCGCCGGTCTCTTCGTCATCCCTGGCGCGGGTACCTCCGGCGCGTCGCTACGTACCGCTTGGGAAGCACTCCAACTACCAGATCCTTCGCACCCATTAGGGGAGTTGGCGTTGTCGGCCTCTGCTGGAAACGTAACGGGGAAGTCTCCTACGACGTACAGAAGATGGCTGGCCAGTTGACGAACCAACAGGAATTCGAAACCCGCCGGGATACAGCGGGCCCCGACGCCGTCATGGGTTTCTCCTGGGCAGGATTTCAGCGCGTTTCACATCGTGGAGCCGTCTTCGCAAGCCCGATCAGAAATCGAAACGGCGACTTCATAGGGTGCATCAGTGTCGATGCCCGGCACGGTCATGACGCCATGAACGTGGACGGCTTCTGGCACGAGGTGAACTCGCTCTGCTCCCGTCTCGACCACGAGGACTTCGAAGTCATTTGATGCTCTTCAAAGGTCAGCGGCGGCTGGACCGGACGTCGGTAAGTTCTCGCAGTCCGACCTCGCCGTCGCCGCTCTTCGTCCAGACGTCCGGGTCACAGTTGGGGACCGCGCGCCTGATTCCGCCGCGGGGATCTTCTACATCACCGAAGTGCCGGGGAATCAAGTGGATATGGAGGTGATCGACAGTCCTTCCGGCAGCCCGCCCCTCGTTGACCCCAATGGTGAATCCATCCGGGCGGGATTCCTCGGTGATTGCCTCCTGAGCGGCCAGGATGAGAGCGTAGGCATCCCTCAACTCGCCGGCCGTCAGGTCAAAGAAGGACTCCACGTGTCGTTTAGGAACCACTTCGACATGACCAGGAGTGGCGGGGAAATTGTCATAGCGAACGTAAAAAGTCTCATTTTCCTGCATAATCCGGTTCAGATCAGGCCGGTGCAGATTACAGAAGATGCATGAGGAATCGTCCGTGACCACCGATTGTTGATGACTCACCGTTCGCTCCGCTCTCGTTCCGTGGCTGTACCCGCTTCACTCGCATACAGGGCGGCGGTCGAAGTGTCGACGAGGTGGACCAGACCGATGATTAACATCCCAGAACCGTAGCGAAATCGCCCTGATTTCGCTACTTGGTCGTTGTCTCTCAAGGATGAAATTCCGGTCCGCGGTTCGATAAGCAATCATCCTTTCGCACATGATCATTTTGCTCGCGCAGCGGGCTGACCTGCTCCTATGAGCCGAGCGGGTCTTGGCAGCACACGGCTTCGATCAGGGCCAGATCGTACGCCGCCCGGCAGTTGCTCACCAGGGCCGCATCGTCCGTCCCGTGCCCACGCCCGCCCTGGCACCGGCCTAACTCACGGAGATCCTCGGGGGCGTGGAGTGTGGAGTGGGAAGGGGAGGGCCCCGGGAATAAACCCTGGCCCGGGGGCAGTTGGAGTTACATGAGATTCATCGATGTGCCGACCAGGGACGGGACCGTACTGCGCGGGATTCACCACCCTGCCGCCGAATCCGGTCCGGTGGTGCTCGTCATGACGCCGTACGGGGCCGATCGGTATCACCGGGACGGGCGGTTCTTCGCCGGGCGGGGCTTTCACTTCGTCAGCCTCGACTCGCGGGGGCGCGGGGACCCCGACGGGGTCTTCAAGCCCTTCCTCGACGACGGGGCCGACGGTCACGACGCGGTGGCCTGGCTCGCCGGCCGGCAGTGGAGCACCGGGGACGTCGTCACCTACGGCGGGTCGTACAGCGGATTCGCGCAGTGGGCCGTCGCCGCCACCCGGCCGCCCGCCCTGCGCGCCGTCGCGCCCGTGGCGTCGGTGTATCCGGGCGTCGACTTCCCCATGGTCGGTGACGTCCCGACCGCGTACGCCGTGCAGTGGCTCGCCTTCAACCGGGGGCGGCGGATGAACACCGGGCCGTGGAGCGACGACCGGTACTGGCGGGACATCCACCGCGATCTCGGTGACCGCCCCTTCCGGGATCTGGACGTCGCGTCCGTCGGAGAACGGCTGCCCGCGTTCCAGGAGTGGCTCGACCACCCCACGTACGACGCGTACTGGGCGTCGTACGTCCCGTCCGAGCCCGTCGGCGTCCCGGTGCTGGCGATCACCGGCCAGTACGACGACGACCAACTCGGCGCGCTCACCTACGAAGAGCGGCACCCGGCCACCCACCTGGTCATGGGCCCCTGGGACCACGCCGGTACGCGGTCGGCGGCGCGTACCTTCGGCGGGCTGACCTTCGCCGAGGACAGCGCGATCGATCTCCGTGCCCTGCACGCCGACTGGTACGACTGGGTCCTCGGCCGGGGCCCGTCCCCCGCCTTCCTCGCCGACCGGGTCGCGTACTTCCACATCGGCGAGGGATGGCGGCACGCCTCCTCGCTCCCCCAGGCCCCGTCGACCCCGTTGCGCCTCCCGGAGACCACGCTGACCCTGGACCCCGCGCTGGTCGGCGACGAACCTGACGGTTTCCGCGAGAAGTTGGACGAGGACGCGTATCTGCTCATCGCCCCGGCACACGACGTCTCGGGCCGCCCCCGCGCCGCCCTCACGCTCACGTCGGACCTGCCGGACTTCGACCTGCTGGTGGGCCTCTACCTGCTACGGGACGACGCGACGCTCCTGGGCGAGACGGTGTTCCGCGCCCACCACCGCGACCTGTCACGCCCCGTCGAGCTGACCTTCCCGTTCATCTCCCGCACGACGGACCCGGGCGACCGCTTCGCGCTCCGCGTCCGGGCCCCGCACAGGCGCTACGCCACCAACCACGAGGCACGCGGCGAGGTCCGGCTGGGGCGGGAGTCGTACCTCGCGATTCCGGGACTGCCGACGGTCTGACGCTCCCGCTCAGACAAGGGCGGAAGGGCCTCGTCAGCGCCGAGCGATGCCCGTGTCCGAGGAGCGGAGCGTCTCATCGAGGAGGCTCGCACCGGGGCCGGCCAGCCAGCCGTCGAAGCGCAGCAGGAAGGGGAACTCCGCGCGCAGCGCGTCGAGGTTCGCGTTTCCCGCCAGTCTGCCGTCGTCCACGAGTGCTGCCAGCTTGGCGAGGACCTCGTCCTGTGTCGGCAGGCGGCTGTAGCTGATCGGCCGGCAGGCGGCCCGGGTCAGATCCTCGGCCAGGGCCTCGCCGGTGAGAGCGTCACCGGCGATCTCCATCGTGCGGCCGGCGTAGCGATCGGGTGAGCCGAAGACCGCGGCGACGATGCGGCCGATGTCGCGTACCGCGATGAACTGCATGGCCCGGTCGGGGCGCATCAGGAAGGACAGGTGCCCCCTGTCGAGGCCCATTTCGGGGGTCACCAGGAGCTCCATGAACGTGGCCGGCCGAACGATGGTGCAGGGGATGTCCAGCTTCCGGACATGGGCCTCGATACGGCTCTTGGTGTCGAGATGGTCCACGCCCGTTGTCGAGCCCGCGGTGACCGCCGAGCTGTATACGAGGTGGGCGACGCCGCAGCGCTCGGCGATCTCGGCCACCGCCGCGCCGAAGCGGACCTCGTCCTCGTTGGTCACCTCGGCCCCGGCCTGGCCGGAGTTCGGCTGGACACTGAAGACTCCGTGGGCGCCGGAGAAAGCCGCGCGGAGCGACTCCGGATCGCCGAGGTCACCGCGGACGGTTTCGACGCCGACGGCGGCGAGGGCACGGGCCCGCTGGCCGGACGGGTCCCGCACAACCGCACGCACCCCCCAGCCATCCGCCCGCAGCGCCGCGGCGACCGCTCCTCCCTGCTGCCCCGTGGCGCCCAGGACGACGACGGTTTTGTTGACGCTGGTTGAGAGGTGCGTCGGAAACGTGCTGGTCATGGGCGTGCTCCAGAGTCCGGACGGGATGGTTCGAACGGGTCTCCGCTACGCTAAAACCTGACGCCGACGTCAGGTGCAAGCGGGACATGGAGCCGAGCCAGGAGGTCGGGATGCGGATCGGAGAGGTCGCCGCGAAGGCGGGCGTCAGCGTCAGGGCGCTGCGCTACTACGAGCAGCAGGACTTGCTGCACTCCTCCCGGAATCCGGGTGGCCAGCGCCAGTATCCGCCCGCTGCCGTCGAACGGGTCAGGCTGATCCAGCAGCTCTACTCCGTGGGCCTGCCCAGCAGAACCATTCGCGAGGTGCTGCCGTTCGCCGACTCCGGTGGGGCGTCACCGGAACTGCTGGAGCTGCTTGCGGCCGAACGCGACCGCCTCGACCGGCAGATGACGGACCTGCGGGCCGTGCGCAGCCGGCTGCACGACTGCATCACCGAGGCGCGCCATCAGGACGGAACGGGAAGTTCATCCTGAAGCAGGGACTCAGGCAAGGGCTCCCGTCTTGACGGCGGAGACGAACGAGGACCAGTCGGCAGCCGGGAAGACGAGAGCAGGACCCTGCGGGAACTTGGAGTCGCGGACGGGGACAACAGGGTGGCCGTCGGCGACCTCCAGGCACTCGCCGTTGCCGCCGCCGCTGTAGCTTGACTTACGCCACCCCGTGAAGCACTCACTGCTGATCATGTTCGTGTTCCTCCGCTGCGGCCCGGACCAGGGCCAGTGATTCTCCCTGCGACAACGCGTCGCCCAACGCCAGATCGTAGGCCGTTCGGCAGTTGCTCACCAGGGCGGGATCATCCATCAGGTTCCCGGTGTACAGACCCTCTACGTACGCGACCGGCGCAGCGTCGTTGAAGCTCATCAGGGTGAGCAAGCTTTCCATCAAGGAGTGCTCCCCGGCTCCGAACGGCAGCACATGCAGCCGCAAGCGTCCCGTCTCGGCCATGCTCGTGATCTTCCGCAGTTGCGTAGCCATGGCGAGCGCTCCCCCAACTCGGCGTCGGAGCACGGCTTCGTCCAGCAGCGTCCACAGTACGGGGCCTGACAGGCCCTCAAGGATCTGAGCCCGGTCCATACGGTTGACGACGCGCCGGTCAACATCGTCGGTGCGGTAGTTCGGGTTGTACGAGCGGAACAACGCCCGTGCGTACGCCTCGGTCTGGAGCAGGCCGGGCACGAGCGTGAGCCCGTACTGACGGATCTCGGTCGCCTGCTTCTCCAGCTCCGCAGCGGCGGCGAAGTGATCGGCGAACTTGGAGTCCAGGTCCTCCAACCACCGCTCAAAGAACCCGTCCGTCCCCAGCGCCTGGTCGATCCGCTTCGCGTCCGCCGGGCTCGGCAGCCGCCGCCCCGCCTCGAAGTGGCTGATCAGCGTCGGTGAGCACACCACCTGCTGCGCCAACGCCTCCTGCGTCATGCCCGCCGCGATACGTCGCAGCTTCAGCTCCTCCCCGTACTTCTCCCGAGGACTGCGCGGCACCCGTTGCTCCATCACGCGATCAACTCCTGGCCTTGAACTGTGCGTTGTCAAGATCGAACCCCTTCCACGGTAGCCCCCGGCACCCCACTCTGTAAGTGAAATGTCACAGAGTGCAACCTAGGAGGTGGCTTCCCCATGCTGATGAACCCCGGCCAAGGGGATTCGGTGGTGCTGCGTTGGAGCCGACACCCACGCTGTGTAGGGCTCGCGCGGTGGGAGTTGCGGAAGGCCCTCGCCGGGTGGGGGCTCGCTCCGCTCGAAGAGGCCGCCGTGCTCGTGCTGTCCGAGCTGCTGACCAACGCCGGGCGGCATGCCCGCGTTTCGCCGGGGCGGGAGATCGAGACCTGGTACCTGCGGTTGTCCGACACGCTCCGCATCGAGGTGCACGACGCGTCGTCCGACTGGCCCGAGGTCCGCGAACCGGACCTGGAGGCGCCCGGCGGCAGAGGGCTCACGCTCGTCGCCGCGCTCGCTGACAGCTGGGGGGTCAAGGACCGTAACGGGCCCGGAAAATCCGTCTGGGCCGAGCTCTCGCTTCCCGAACTCCGGTGACTTCGCTACACCCCGGTCAGCGACAGCTTCGCCGCGAAGCCCAGGAACAACGCGCCATGGAGCTTGATAGGCAAGTAACAACTTGCCTATGCTGTGGGCGTGGCCGACGACCTCTTCAAAGCGCTGGCCGACCCGACCCGCCGCATCATCCTTGACGAGCTCACGGACAAGTCCGGACAGACGCTCTTCGAGATCTGCTCGCGACTGAGCATGAAGCACCGCCTCGGCATGTCGCGCCAGGCGGTCTCCCAGCACCTCGCCGTACTGGAAGCCGCCGGGCTCGTCGAGACCAGGCGGGAAGGCCGCTACAAATTCCATGACCTGAACACGGCCCCGCTGCGGCAGATCGCCGAGCGATGGCCCGCGCCCAGCGCATCCACACCCCCCGCATCCGCACCGGAGGAGAACACCCCATGAAGATCCATCTGACCAGCGTCTTCGTAGACGACCAGGCCAAGGCCCTGCGCTTCTACACCGAGATCCTCGGCTTCGTGAAGAAGCACGACGTCCCCGTGGGCGAGACGGACCGCTGGCTGACCGTCGTCTCGCCGGACGAGCCCGGCGGCACCGAACTCCTCCTGGAGCCCTCCGGCCACCCGGCCGTCAAGCCGTACCGCGACTCGCTCATCTCGGACGGCATCCCGCTCGCCCAGTTCGCGGTGGACGACGTGACGGCGGAGTACGAGCGGCTGACGGGCCTCGGTGTGCGCTTCACCCAGGAGCCCCTGGAGATGGGACCCGTCACCACCGCGGTCTTCGACGACACCTGCGGCAATCTGATCCAGATCGCGTCGGTGCCCGCGTAGGAAGCCGGCCCCACGCGTCAGAGCGTCTCCGGCGGGACGTACGCGCCCCACACCTCCCGCAGCGCGTCGCACACCTCCCCCACCGTCGCCCGCGCCTTCAGCGCGCGCTTCATCGGGGGGAGCACATTGTCCGTACTCCCCTCCGCCGCCCGCCTCAGACCAGTCAGCGCCGCGGACACCTCGCCGCCGTCGCGCTCCGCGCGCAACGTGGCCAGGCGCGCCGCCTGTTGGGCCTCGATCGCCGGGTCGACGCGCAGCGGTTCGTACGGGTCCTCCTCGTCCAGCCGGTAGCGGTTGACCCCGACCACAACGCGTTCACCGCTGTCCTGCTCGCGCGCGACGGCGTACGCGCTCCGCTCGATCTCGCCCTTCTGGAAGCCGCGTTCAATGGCCTCGACCGCGCCGCCGAGGTCCTCGACGCGGGCCATCAGCGCCAGTGCCGCCTCCTCCAGGTCGTCCGTCATCCTCTCGACGGCGTACGAACCGGCGAACGGGTCGACGGTCGCGGTGACATCCGTCTCGTACGCGAGCACCTGCTGCGTACGCAGCGCGAGCCGCGCCGACTTGTCCGTCGGGAGCGCGATCGCCTCGTCGAAGGAGTTCGTGTGCAGGGACTGCGTACCGCCGAGGACGGCGGCCAGTCCCTGCACCGCCACCCGTACGAGGTTGACCTCGGGCTGCTGCGCGGTGAGTTGCACACCCGCCGTCTGGGTGTGGAAGCGGAGCATCAGGGACCTGGGATTGCGCGCACCGAATTCCTCGCGCATCACCCGCGCCCAAATACGCCGCGCGGCACGGAATTTGGCCACTTCTTCGAGAATCGTCGTACGCGCGACGAAGAAGAAGGAGAGCCGGGGCGCGAAGTCGTCCACGTCCATTCCGGCGGCCACGGCCGTACGCACGTATTCGATACCGTCCGCCAGCGTGAACGCGATCTCCTGCGCGGGCGTCGCCCCCGCCTCCGCCATGTGATAGCCGGAGATCGAGATCGTGTTCCAGCGGGGAATCTCCGTCCGGCAGTACTGGAAAATGTCCGCGATCAGCCGCAGTGAGGGTTTCGGCGGGAAGATGTACGTGCCGCGGGCGATGTACTCCTTGAGTACGTCGTTCTGCACGGTGCCCGTGAGCGCGGCGGCCGGTACGCCCTGCTCCTCCGCGACCAGCTGGTAGAGGAGGAGCAGAAGCGCGGCGGGCGCGTTGATCGTCATCGACGTGGAGACCCGGTCCAGCGGAATGCCGTCGAAGAGGATTCGCATGTCGTCGATGGAGTCGATCGCGACCCCGACCTTGCCGACCTCACCGCTCGCGATCGGCGCGTCGCTGTCGTGGCCCATCTGGGTGGGCAGGTCGAAGGCGACGGAGAGGCCGGTCGTGCCGTGTTCGATCAGCTGCCGGTAGCGGGCGTTGGACTCGACGGCGGTGCCGAAGCCCGCGTACTGGCGCATCGTCCACGGCCGGCCGGTGTACATCGACGGGTAGACACCCCGGGTGTACGGGTACGAGCCCGGCTCGCCGAGCCGCTCGGCCGGGTCCCAGCCGGCCAGTGCGCCGGGGCCGTAGACCGGCTCGACCGGCACACCGCTCTCCGTCCGCCGGATCGCGCCCTCGTCACCGCCGCTGCCGCCGTCGCTGCCGCCGTCGCCGGGCTCGGGTGCCATCGCTCCGCCTCCATCGCTCGCTCGCGCGCGGGGTGTCCGCCCCCGTACATCACATCTTGCGCGCGACCGACTCCCGCCGCCGTGCACGCGAGCGCATCACCGCGCGTGTCACCAGCGGCGGCAGGAGGTCGATGGCGACGCGGCGCGCCCGCGCCCGCGGCGACCGCCGGGCAGGCCGGGGGTCGGGCTCGGGCGCCGGAGGCTCCTCGTAGTACTTCGAGCGGGGGAACGGCGCCGCCTCCATGCCGCGCGACTTCAGCCGTACGAGCCGGTGGCCCGCGGCGTCCTGGACGCTGACGTCGCAGTCGGTGCGGCTGTCGGCCAGGGCGATCATGGCCTTGCGCAGCGGCTCGGGGTCGCCCCAGGTGGCGTACAGCTTCTGGGTGGTCAGACAGATCGGGCGCAGATCGCCGTCGAGCACCGCCTCCCAGGTGGCGAGGGCGACGCCCGGGGTGTGCTCGGAGCGGAAGTCGTCCAGGACGACGATGCCGCCGGGCAGCAGGATCTCGCGGGCCGCGACGATGTCGCCTCGGACGTGCTCGTACAGATGCGAGGCGTCGATGTGGACGAACCGGCACGAGCGCGGCTCGACCTCGCCGGGGACGATGGAACTGGGCCCGTGGAGCACGCGCGGGAGTGTGTCGTGGAAGGAGAGGTAGTTCCGTTCGAAGGCCTCGCGCGTCAGCGTCCGGTAGGACCGGGACGTCTCGGCGTTGTTCGCGGCGTCCGGGGCGTCGGACTCGAAGAGATCACAGACGGTGAAGCGGTCGCCGTCGCGCAGATGATGCCCGAGGAAGATCGCGCTCTTGCCCATGAAGACACCGAGTTCGAGCAGATCACCCGGCTCTCCGTGTTCCTCCTGGCGGTCGAGCAGTGTGCCGAAAATCAGCTGGTCGAGATTGGGGAACCAGCCTCGTACGTCGGCGAGTTCACCCGGACGCGGCTTGTCGTCGTGAACGGTCGTCATGGCGATATGAACCTTCGGTGGTCGGGGCGCGCTTCTCCTGGACTCCGGTTGGTCATTTCCGGTTTCGCATGGTTGCGCGCGACCGCGTCGGTCAGGAAGGCTCATCGGTCGAGACATGCTTTTCTTTCGCGGACCGGCAATGTGAAATTCACCTGCCGGTAAGTTTTCCGCGAGAGCGGGGTCATCAGGGCAACCGGAACGGGCTCTGAGTTGTCTCAGTAGATGCATGCCGGCACAGCCGGCTCGGAGATACTCGCCATCGGACAGCTCAGTGGCAGACAGGGGGACCACACGTGCCCAGACCATCAACGCGGCCCGGGACTCCGGCGCGGACAGGCCCGCGCCGGCCGCGCACGGCCGCGCTGCGCGCCGTGCTCGCCACCGGTGCCGTGCTCGCTGTCACCGTCGGCTGCTCGGCCCAGGCGGTGACCGATCCGGCTGGTGCCGCCGACGACAAGCCGGGCAGCGGCAGCGGCGTCACGATCGAGCCCGCGGGGCCAGCGTCGAGCAGTCCCTCGGCGAAGCCGGCCGCCGCGTCGAAACCGCCGGTCACCCCGTCCGCCGAGCCGTCGAAGAGCGCGAGCGAGAAGCCCGCGCCGCCGAAGCCCGAGCCGGCGAAGCCGAAGATCGTTCTGGCGAGCGGCGCCGAGGGCGACCAGGTACGTGAACTCCAGGCCAGGCTCCGGCAGATCGCCCACTTCAACCGCGCCCCCACCGGCTATTACGGCTCGGTCACCGCGTCCGCCGTGACGTCGTTCCAGGCCAAGCGCGGGCTGCCGCTCACCGGCACGACCGACACCGTCACCTGGGAGCGGCTGCTCGGGATGACGAGGAAGCCGACGGCGGCCGAGCTGCGCCCGCCGGCCGTGGAGAAGCCGGCACCCAAGCCGGACCCGAGGTGTATGACGGGCCGGGTGATGTGCATCAGCAAGACGAGCCGGTCGCTGTCCTGGATGATCGACGGCAAGGTGATGTCGACGATGGACGTCCGGTTCGGCTCGCAGTACACGCCGACCCGCGAGGGCACGTTCAAGGTGGGCTGGAAGTCCCGGCACCATGTCTCGACGATCTACGACACCCCGATGCCGTACGCGATGTTCTTCAGCGGCGGCCAGGCGGTGCACTACTCGGCGGACTTCGCGGCCAGGGGCTACAGCGGGGCCTCGCACGGATGCGTCAACGTACGGGACGAGAAGAAGCTCGCGTCACTCTTCGACCAGGTCCGGACCGGCGACAAGGTCGTCGTCTACTGGTGAGGGTGACGGCGGAGCTGAGGGATTGAGAGGCGCGGGCGGGACCGGGGGAACGTATCCCGCCCGCGCCAATTGTGCGTCGAGCCGAAGGTACGGGGGGAACCCCGGCTCAGACGCGGCCGATGACCAGTCGGCTCACTCTTTACTGCGCCACGGGGCAGAAAAACGTCACACCGGTGTCTCGGGGGCCGATCCTGGCCGAAAATCGAGGAAAGCGCGGGCGGTTCGGGTGGATGCGGGCGCGATGACCGGAATGGGTTTCGCGAGCGGATGACGGGAACCGGCCATGTGTAGGGGGCCTCCGGGCGTGCCTACGGGGTCGCTTGGTCCGTACCGGAGTTCGCGCCGTCGTCCGGCGTCACCGGGGGCTGGGACGGTGCGACGGTCTCGCCGGAGTCTCCGGAGTCGCCGCCGGGCCAGTCGGTCGGCGGCGGTCCGGAACCACCGTCGGTACCACCGCCATCGGTGCCACCACCGTCCGTACCACCGCTGTCCGTACCACCATCACTGCCGCCGCCGATACCGCCATCGGTACCGCCGCCGTCGGCGGGGCCGCCGTGCTGCGGCCCGTCACCACCACCGCCGCTGCCACCACCACCGTCGTCGTCACCGTCGTCGCCACCGGTGCCGCCGCCGTCGTCACCGCCATCGCCGTGACCGGGAGCGCCCCCGTAATGACCGTCGCCGCCCGAGCCGCCGCTCAGCAGCCCGTCACAGAAGCGCTTGACACCCGCCGGCCCTTTGGCCGCTTCCTCCAGCTGCTTCTTCTTTCCCACGGCGATCGTGCCGTTGCGGTACTCCTGGCAGGCCTGGACGAGCTGGGCGTACCACTTCTCGCCGTCTCCGCTCTTCCAGCCGTCGCCGGACGTCCGCCCCTTGCCGCTCTCGTCACTGTTCTTGTCCTGGCCGCCCTTCGGACCGCCGCCCGCACCCGCCGTCGAGTGGGAGCCCGTGGCTCCGGGCACGACCGAGCCCGCGTCGCTCTGCGACGACTCGCCCGGAAGGGGCGGCGGCCGGCTGACACCGGGGCTCGGGGATTCGGAGACCAGGGGTTCCGGAGTCACGGCTCCCGAGGCGGAGTTCGACGGCCGGGGGGAACTCTCACCGGCGGACGGCGCGTACAGGTATCCGGCTCCTGCGGCCACCCCGCTGAGCGCGCATCCGGCCATGGCCGCGGCCACACCCAGCCGGATCGGGCGTCCGAAGCTCGGCAGCCGTACCCGCCGCGGCTCGGGCCCGAGGCGTACGGTCCCGATCCCGTCGGCATCGGCGGTAGAGGCGGCGACGCCCTTGCTTCGCGAAACGGTACGTCCCGCCGTCCCGACGGCCTGCCGGAACGCGGCCAGCGCGGCGGCCTCACCGGGCAGTTCGCCCGAGCCCGCGGCTGCGCCCCCGTCCACGGCTTCCGCCAGCACCCCGGCCAGCCGGTCGGCCTGCGCCTGGGCGTGTTCGTCGGCGGTCTCGACCGGCCGCCCGCGCAGCAGAAGCTCCGCGACGCCGTGGTTGAGCCACGTCTCACGCTCGTGCGCCATCACATGTCCTTCTGCGTCCCCGGGGGCGAATGCGTCACACCGGCGGGCTCGGGAGCGTCCTGATGACGGCCGCGCTGCGGCGGTACGGATCCGAGCTCCAGACCGGTGACCTTACCGCCGTGCGGGGTGGCACGGTCGGGGCCGTCGGGGACCTCGGGGTCCTCCAGCGGTTCCGGGCTGTCGGCGCCCAGCAATTCGGCGAGCCGCTTGAGCCCGCGGTGCGCCGCCGTCCGTACGGCGCCGGGCCGCTTGCCGAGCGTCCGGGCGGCGCTCTTCGCGTCGAGCCCGACCACGACCCGCAGCACGACGGCTTCCGCCTGGTCCTGCGGCAGTTGGGCGATCAGCGCCATGGTCGTGCCGGTGGAGAGGGCCTCCATCGCCTCGTCGGCGGTGTCCGAATCGGCGGGCTTGCCGGTCAGCTCCGTCTCGTCACTGCCGGCCGCCGGGCGCCTGCCGCGCATCCGTATGTGGTCGAGGGCGCGGTTACGGGCTATGCGCGCGGTCCAGCCACGGAAGCGGTCGGCGTCGCCGCTGAAGCGTTCGAGGTCGCGGGCTATCTGGAGCCAGGCCTCAGAAGCCACGTCCTCGGCATCGAGCTCGCCGACGAGCGTCCGTATATACGCCAACAACCGCGGGTGCACCGCGCGGTACACAGTCCGGAACGCAGTCTCGTCCCCGTCCTGTGCCGCGAGCACCGCGGCGGTGAGCTCCGCGTCGTCCCCCAGCACTCCACACAACCTGTCTTGAATCGCGGCTGGTCACTGCCGCGCGCCCCCACGCGCTCCTGCACGCTACGGCCTCTCGGATGCCCAAGTCCATATTTTGTACAACCGGCAACGACTACCTGACAGACCCCGGTGTGACAGAAAACGCTCTCCCGACGCTGACATGAGTACGGGGCCGCAGAGCGTCCCCGCCGGAAGACGACCGGGGCCTCTCCTGTGGGGGGTGGCGGCCCCGGTCGTCCTCTCCAACCCTGGCGCTCTGATCAGGTAAGACGTGAGGTGCGGACGGTCTTCGTGGCCAACCGCGTGGCCAACGCGTTCTGGCGCTCATCCGATCCTCCCCAGGCCGATGCGCTGCGCCGTGCCCGACGCGAGTTTGCGTGCACCCTGCACGCGGCGCTTACCGTACTGGGCCATCGTGTAACCCGGCGAGTGGTGCCGCACGTTGGCGGAGACCTCGACGGGGTTCTCCCCGGCGTCCAGGTCGTTGGTGACCTTGCTGTGCCGCCAGTCGTGGAGGCGGAACCGCGGGGGAAGGTCCAACTTCTTTCTGGTGGTCCGCCACCGCGCGCTGACCTGGCCGGCGTCCTGCGGCCCGCCGGGTGTGATCCCGTCGTCGCGGAGCAGGTATCCGTCCCGCGCGAAAACGAGACCGTGCTCGACCCAGCGCGAGCCGAGCCGCTCCTTCCACAGCTCCTGGTGCTCCCGCTGCACCTTGAGCACGTTCATCACCGCGGGGTCGACGTAGATGATCGCGTTGTCGTCCCCGTCCTTGGTCAGACGCCGCAGGACGCTCTTGTTCCCGATCTCGACGACGACCCATTCCAGTTCGATGGCGCACTCGTCCCAGTGGGCGAGGTCCCACATCATCCCCAGAGCCTCGCTGCGCCGGACGGCCGTGGCGGTGTAGGTCGTCCACAGCGGTGCGTCACGGGTGCAGAAGTGCAGCGGGCCGCAGTCACGCTGCCCGCACGGTGTCCAGATGTCTTCAAGGAAGGCGGCCGAGTCGGCGTTGTCGAGCGTCACGAACTTGCGCTGCTGCGACTTGATCTGCCGGGTCGTCGGCGGGCTGGCCGTGGCCGCCGGATTCTTCGGGATCAGATTCTTCGTGACCGCAGCCTCCAGCGCCCCCGACAGGATGTTGTGGACGTGGCGAACCGACTTGGCGCCAAGGGGCTTCCCCCTGTTCGACGGGCACGGAACCGTCTCCACCATCCGGTACAGGGCGTCCAGGCCCGGGACGTGACCAAGGTCGACGCCCAGCCGGGCGGATACGAGGTCACCGGCGGACACGGAGGAGTGGTCGCCGACCTGGGCGGCTACGGACCTCCGCAGCTCACCTACCTCCCCGTCCGCAGGCACACCCATCGCTCGGAGCTGCGCCTCACCGTGCTCCCCGAGCGGGTGGTCGGCGTGACCGGGCGCCTGGGCTCCGGCGTGTCCCCGGTCGACGTCGGGACGAGGGACGCCGGCGGTCTCGTACCCGCCGCCATGCCGCACGTCTCGATCACCAAGTACAGCCGGTACGCCGCGACGGGAACCGGCACCGACAACCCGCCCGTCGCCGAGGAGGAGGTCGAGATCCTCGCCCGGATCGATGCCAACCTCGCCCACGCGCCCCTGTCCGGTTTCGTGTGCGAAGGCATGTCGCCGTTCGGAATGGCCGACCCGACGAGGAACGCGGCGCTGAGCGTCGCCCTCTTCACCGGCATGCCGGTGGTCCGCACGGGCCGCGGCAACACCGGGGGCATGGCATACCGCACCGACCCGACGTTCATCTCGGGCAACAACCTCACGGCCACCAAGGCGCGCATGCTCCTCATGGCCGCACTGCTCAAGTTCGGCGCCCTGCCCCCGACTGCGGATCCCTTCAACCCGACCCCCGACGAGCGTGCGGCCACCGAGAAGGCGGTCGCCCGTTACCAGGCCGTGTTCGACACCCACTGACCCCCGACACGACGACCCGCGACACGACGACCCGGCGGCGAGGACGGCACGACCCCCGCCCAAGCGTCCGCCGGACGATTCCCCGACAACCTCTTTCCAGAACGGATCCCATGGGCACTTACGAGTACGTGGTGGCCGATGTCTTCACCGACGTCCCGCTGGAAGGAAACCCGACCGCGGTCTTCCCGGACGCCTCCGACCTCTCCGCCGAACGCATGCAGCAGATCGCGCAGGAGACGCACTTGTCCGAGACCGTCTTCGTCCTCCCCGCGCAGGACGACGGCGATGTGCGGGTCCGCATCTTCACCCCGATCAACGAACTGCCCTTCGCCGGACATCCCACACTGGGCACGGCCGTGGTGCTCGGCGAGTCGCACGAGGCCAAGGAGCTCCGGATGGAGACCGCCAAGGGCACCGTGACGTTCGAACTGGAGCGTGACAACGACGGCCGGACCGTCGCGGCCGGCATGTGGCAACCCCTCCCCACGTGGGAACTCTACGACCGCGCGGACGAACTGCTCACCGGTCTCGACCTGGTGACCACCGGCAGCACTCTGCCGGTCGAGGTCTACGACAACGGGCCGCGGCATGTGTTCGTCGGTCTGGACAGTGTGGCTGCGCTCTCCGCCCCAGTTGGCGGGGTCCGCCGTGGTCGTCGCCCGGGGCACGCTGTACGCGTAGCCGCCGAAAACGTATGAGTGACCTGTCCACAGAGGAAGGGCCGCACGTGCCCAGCAGAGCATCATCCTTCGCCGAGAACGACGGGCTGTTCGCGTTATCGACGCCGGACCGCACTCCGCCCGCCGAGCCCCTGGGAGCCGACGCGCCGCTGGCAGCACGGATGCGGCCGCGCACGCTCGCCGAGGTCGTCGGCCAGGCGCACCTGCTGAGCCCCGGCGCGCCACTACGGCGGTTGGCGGAGGGCGGGGAGGTGGCGTCGGTGCTGCTCTACGGTCCGCCCGGCACCGGGAAGACGACCCTTGCGCGGCTGCTCGCCGATGTCGCCACCCGGCACTTCGTCGCCCTCTCGGCGCTGTCCAGCGGGGTCAAGGAACTGCGCGACGTGATGAACGACGCGCGCCGTCGCCGCGACCGCCAGACCGTGCTGTTCATCGACGAGGTGCACCGCTTCTCGAAGACCCAGCAGGACGCGCTCCTGGGCGCCGTCGAGGACAGGGTCGTGCTGCTCGTCGCCGCTACCACCGAGAACCCGTCGTTCTCGGTGGTGTCCCCGCTGCTCTCACGCCTGCTGGTGCTGCAACTCCAGTCCCTGACCGAGGACGAGGTCCGCGAGCTGCTGCGCCGGGCCGTGAAGGACGAGCGTGGCCTCAGCGGTGCGGTCACCCTGTCCTCCGAGGCCGAGGACGCCCTCGTGCGCCTCGCCGCCGGCGACGCCCGGAGCGCGCTGACCGCTCTGGAGGCGAGCGCCGACGGGGTGACCTACACCGGCGGCACGGTGGTCGACGTACCCGCGG
This sequence comes from Streptomyces sp. NBC_01716, assembly GCF_036248275.1. Classification (NCBI taxonomy): domain Bacteria; kingdom Bacillati; phylum Actinomycetota; class Actinomycetes; order Kitasatosporales; family Streptomycetaceae; genus Streptomyces; species Streptomyces sp. NBC_01716. The sequence goes on from NZ_CP109181.1 coordinate 3,223,394, forward strand.
TGGAGCGGGCCGTCGCCGAGACGGCCGTCCGTTACGACCGGCAGGGCGACCAGCACCACGACGTCGTCAGCGCGTTCATCAAGTCGATCCGCGGCTCGGACCCCGACGCCGCGCTGCACTACCTGGCACGCATGCTCGTGGCCGGTGAGGACCCGCGGTTCATCGCCCGGCGGCTGGTGGTGCACGCCAGCGAGGACGTCGGACTGGCCGACCACACGGCACTGCAGGCCGCCGTCGCCGCGGCGCAGACGGTCCAGCTCATCGGCATGCCCGAGGCACGCCTCGCCCTGGCCCAGGCCACCGTGCACCTGGCCATGGCGCCGAAGTCGAACACGGTGATCGTCGGGATCGACGAGGCCATGGCTGACGTCCGGGCGGGCGCCGTCGGAGAGATCCCCGCCCACCTGCGCAAAGGCCGCTACAAGGGCGCCAGGGAACTGGGCAACGCGATCGGCTACCAGTACCCCCACAGGACCTCCGAGGGAGTCCTGGAGCAGCAGTACCCGCCGGACGGCCTGGTGGGGAAGGACTATTACCGCCCCACGCAGCACGGCGGGGAGCGCGTCCTGCACGAGCGCCTCTCCAAGCTCCGCCGTGCCGTCCGCGGCGAGGAGCGGTAGCGTCGGCGCGCCTGGCCCACGGCCTGCACGCCGAAGCGCCGACATCACAGGTGTGAGGTCGGCGCTTACACGCGTCGAGCGGCGGGCGGTCGTCCGCCTGCCGCAGTCGTCGCAGGCGGGAACCGTCGTCGAAGCCCGAGGTGTGAAGGTCACCACCATGAGCCTCGGAGATGGCCACCTGCCCGCGGCTCGTGCCGGTTCGACGGCACGAGCAGCGGAGGAAACGGTCACATCACGCGACGGCGGTGCCCTCGAGCTCGACCATCTGGCCGGGGATCGCCAGACGCGTCACGCCGAGCATGGTGGTAGTCGGTGCGACCCTGGCGGCGCCCAGACGGCCCGCCAGCACACCGTAGTACTGGAAGAGCAGGTCGACGTCGGTCGTGTAGACGTTCAGCCGGACGAGGTTCGAAAGAGACATGCCGGCCTCGGCGAGCACCGCCTCGATGTTGTCGATGCTCAGCGCCAGCTGCGCCGCCATGTCACCGTCGTGCTCGGGCTTGCCTTCCTTGCTCATCGCCGTCTGTCCCGAGGTGTACAGGGTGCGAGAGTGCCCGGAGACGACCTCACCCTGGTTGAAGCCCATCTCGACCGACCACGACACCGGGTTGACCGCATTACGTTCCATTGCCGTATCTGCTCCATTCGGTTCACTGACACCACATACGTTCATCGACTCGGCAGCCGCCGAGCTTTGACGTCGCGTGAAGGAGCCTTCCAGCAATACATGACACTCTTAGTCATGTATTTCGCTAAGATTTTCACATGCGCGCCGACCGGTTGGTTTCCTTGGTGCTCCTGCTGCGTCAGCGCGGCCGGATGACCGCGGAAACACTGGCCCGTGAGCTGGAGGTATCCACCCGGACGGTGCTACGCGACATAGAGGCGCTGTCCGCGGCCAGCGTCCCTGTCTACGCCGAACGCGGCCGACACGGCGGCTTCGCGTTGTTGCCCGATTTCCAGACAGCGCTCACCGGACTGAATCACGACGAGGCACTCGCCCTGGTGGTCGCCGGATCACGGCGCGGCGCACAAATGTTCGGCCTTGGTTCGGCGCTCGCCTCGGCCATACTCAAAGTGGTCGACGCACTGCCCGAGGGCCTTCGGGGCACCGCGGCCGGAGCGGCGCAGCGATTACTCATCGACCCGGAGACCGACCTCCTCTCGCGCCGCGTGGCCGCCGAGGAAGTATCCGATGCCATCGTGGCCGAGGTCCGGCGCGCGGTGTTCGCCGGACACAAATTGCGCATCCATTACGCGGCGGTGGACCAGACCCCGAAGTGGCGCACGGTGGACCCGATCGGCCTGGTCACCGTACGCGAACAGGGCTACCTGCTGGCCAAGAGAGCCGGCGAGGACCGCACCTACCGGCTGTCCCGGGTGCTGGCCGCCGAGGAACGCGACGAACCCGCGCAACGGCCGGACACCGTCGACCTGGACCGGGCCTGGCAGGAACGCAACGCGCAGTTCCGGACCGGTGGCGACAAGGTCGCCGTGCTGGTACGGGTGGACCCGGTACGGCGGGAGCACTTGGTGAGCACCGTCCTGGCCGTCTGCGCCGAAGAGGCCGACACGGACGGCTGGCTGCGGCTGAACGTGATCTTCCAGGATTCACGACACGCCGAATGGGCACTGTGGCAGCACGCCATGTACGCGGAAGTCCTGGCCCCGCAGTGGATGCGTACCTCCCTGCACAACCGCGCCGCCGCGATCGCTGCCCGCTATGGTCCGACATCCTGAGTGGCCCGATGTCCGGTTCCGGATTGACCACGCTGTTCCACCAGTCGGTCACACGGCCGTTGTCGACGGTGACGACCGCGAGGGAGACGATGCGGTCCCCCTGCGCGGGGCTGAGCGCGGTGGTCTCCACATCCACGACAGCAAGTCGGTGATCCGCGAAAAGCTGGTGCGGGTACCGGCGGCTCAGGCGAGGACGCGGCGGGGGTCGGGGAAGCGGGACCGGACGACCTTCCGGAGGTCAGGATCTGCCCGAGACACTGGTGCCGCAGCCCGGCATCACCGCTCGCCCAGGCCGTGAACTCCACAGGCACTTCGCCCTGCAGTGTGTGGACGAACACTGGCGGGCCGCCATCGGCCATGGTGACCTGGCGTATGTCCTGCAGAGGGATGGCTGTCACCGGACCGGAGCCGCACAGGAATCGGCGCAGGCCCCCCGGTACATGATCGGATCCTTGTGACGGGCCCCGGAAACTGGACGGGCCTGCCCCGGGACCTGGCCGACACCCGGCGCCCCAGCCTGTGGATCTTCCAGCCGCTGATCGAAACGACCGCCGGGAGCAACGACGCCTACTGGGGCCCCACCGATCCCACGACCGTCGTCGGCGGCTCAACCCTCCCGGTCCGCACCAAGCTGTTCGTGGCCGGGCGACGGATGCAGACCGCCATCCCCAACGGCCACCTCACTCTCACCCTGCCCGCCGGCCAACTCGCCGCGGCCGGTCTCACAGCACGTCAACTCGCCGCCACCGCGCACTTCACCCTCGACACCAGTACCACCGCGCTCCCATGGACCGTCGAGGCCGACGGCTCACTCAGCGTCCACTGCCCCGGCTTCGGCCTCCCCGCCCCCAGCAACAGCAACCTCGACTCCATCTGGCGGGGCATCTTCGACCTGGCCGCCGCGCTGGACGTGACCCCCGGTACCCTCGTCGGCAACCTACGGCTGGACGACTCCGCTGGGCGGCTGTTCACCACCAGACAGGTGGCGATCCGATTCGCCGAGCCCGCCCCTCACCCTCGGCGGCAAGCCCGACCTGTTCGCCCGCGACAGCTACGGCGCCCTCTGGCTCTACCCCAGCACCAGTCACAGCGCCCGCCCCTGCACCGCACGGATCAAGATCGGCACCGGGTGGAGCACCTACAGCACCATCCTCTGATGGCGTCGGCCGCATCCCAGTGGCGTCCAGCCGACCGGACGGCCCCTCGCAGCCGACGGCGACGTGACATTGTGAAACGTCGGCCTGCCCGCGCCCAAAGTGGGTGTGTCAAACGAACGGCTCTGTCCCGTAATCGGTGGTAGCGCCGTGTAGTGATCACTGGAGGAGGATGCGGTGGCGGAGCAGGGGGAACCCGGCTCGGCCGTGCATCTGTCTCATGATCCGTTTGGTTCAGGTGTTGACGCCCTCGGTGCGGCCGTTGTGGTAGGGGCGGGTGAGGCCGGCGTCGACGGCGGCGCGGTCGAGTTCGAGGCCGTTCGCGAAGGAGTGCAGGTGGGGCAGGTCGACGGCGCGAACCGTGGTGATCCAGTCGGTGAGTTTGGCGTCGTTGCCCTTCGCTGGGGTCAGTAGCTGAGCGAACTCGCCGGTGAGGCGGGTGAGTTCGCTCAGTTCGGGGCAGACCTTGACGAGTTCCCGCAGTAGTGCGGTGTCCTTGTCGCGCAGGTTCTCGGGGCGGGTGAGCAGGAGGCGGGCGAAACGCTGCGGGGTGGTGACTGGCTTGTCGCCCTCGGCGCGGCCTTGGGTGATGTAACGGACCAGGAGGTTGGCGCTGCCGGTGTAGCCCAGCTCCTTGATCTCGCGCAGGAGGTGAGTGACGGGCACAGCGGGGTCTTCGTTTCGGCGTCGGCGCAGGTGGTCGCGGTAGGGATCGACGAGTGTGGGCTTGTAGCGGGGTGCGCGGCGGTCGCCTGTGGGCTCCTTCATGCGGGCGTACCGCTTGACGGTGTTCAGGGCGACATCGAGGCGGCGGGCGCATTCGAGGAGGCCGAGGCCATGGTCGAGCAGATGGTGGACCCGCTGCCAGCGCTCGCGGGTGGTCTGCTCGCGCACGCCCCCAGGTCGGGTGGGGTTCACAGTGGTGGCCCAGCAGGCGGCGTGGGAGCGGACTTCGGCCAGGACCTTGCCGCACAGGTTGGACCAGAGGTGCCACCTGTCGCTGACCTGTACCGCTTCGGGGAGGGCTTGGCGGATCGCTTCGGCGTAGGTGGCGGAGCCGTCGCGGCAGACATACTGGGCCCCGGGGTGCTCGCGCAGCCACGTGGTCAGGGTCTGGGCGGTGCGGTCGGGCAGGACGTCGATCCGCTCGCCGGTCTCGGCGTCGATGATCACGGTGGCGTAGCGGTGCCGGCGTTTGAGTGCGAAGTCGTCGACGCCGAGCACGCGCGGGACGCGCAGCGGCGTCACCACCTGGCGTATGAGCATGCGCAGGGCGGTCGAGCGGGAGATCGCGCAGGCCAGAACGCGGCAGAGACGGGCGCCCGGCCGGCCCGCTAACTCCTTTACCACGGAGTTCAGTTGGTTGGTCAGGCGGTTGGTGCGTCGCTGGTAGCGCTCCACGACGCCGGGAACCTGCTCGCGGAACGTCTGCCGCGGGCAGTCGAGAACCGGGCACACCAGGCGGCGGACCCGCACCGATACAACGATCCGCCGGCCGTCCACCGGCACGTCCGCGAGCACCCGCCCATGAAACCCGTGCACCCGCGCTGTTCGCGTCCCGCACGCGGGGCACGGCGCCGGATCGTCCCGGGTCCGCGCCGACACCCGGATGAGCTCACCCTCGCCCGTCACCCCCTCGATGACCAGGGCCGACAATCCTGAAAACACCACCGCCACAAGCTCATTGACATCGCGCACACCATGCCAACGACAACCGTCACCCTTCGTTACCACCGATTACGGGACAGAGCCGTTCGTTTGACACACCCCTGTTCACGGCACGGCTGGCGCCAGGCGTTTGACCTCGCGCAGGGTGGGGGTCGTTTCGAGGTTCTGAATGCCGGACAGCGGGCCGATGTGCTGGTCGATGTAGTCGTACAGGTCGGCGGGAGTACGGAAGACGCCGCTGGCGACGAGATTGGAGCTGCCGGTCGTGGCGGCCGCGAAGGCGATGGCGGGGTGGGTCGCCAGTGTCTCCCCGACGGCGCGCAGATGGGCGGGGGCCACCTGGAGCCAGAGCCGGGTGGTCATGTGGTAGCCGAGGCGTTGCGGGTCGAAGTCGACCGACAGGTCCAGGGCGCCCTCCGTACGGAGGCGTTCGAGGTGGCGCTGGACGCTGGAGGGTGAGCGGCCTGTGGCCCGGCTCAGCTCGGGCAGGGTGGCGCGCCCGTCGCGGGCGAGTTCGGTGAACAGCGTTCGGTCGGTGGCGTCCAGGGGCAGCGGGGCGGGGTCGGCCGCTCTGCCGGAGTCCACCGCGACGGCGCGGGCGGGGGTCCGGAAACGGGTGGCGTGCCAGGTGCTGGTGTCGCCGATGAAGATCCGCATCATGCAGTGCGCGCTGATGGAGAGCACCTGCGGGGTACGGGGCAGCTTCTGCAGGAACAAGGCGTTGCGTTCGTCGGCCGTGCGCGTGTCCAGCGCGCAGTACAGCTCTGTGCCGTCGGAGGCGAGGGTGACCCAACTGGTGTCGGGGCGGCGGGCCAGTGCGTCGGCGACGATGCCCGCGGCGTCCGGGGTACAGGTGAGGCGTAGCAGCCAGCGCACCATCCCCAGGCGCGCGGCGACGGGCTGGCCGACGATACGCAGGCCGAGACCCCGCAGCCGCCGGTAGCGGCGGGCGACCGTGCGTTCGGAGACGTTCAACTGGCGTGCCAGATCGCTGAAATGGGCGCGGCCGTCGAGCTGGAGGCCCTGAAGCAGGCGCTGGTCGAGCTCGTCCGGCGAGTCGGAATCCACCGCAGTACCTCAATCTTGTGCCGGAACCTGCCGCGAACGAGGATATGGCTTGGGGCCAGGGTGTCGTGGCCCGGAAGGTGGGCGGACCAACACGCACCCGAGGAGCCACGTTGCCCACGAATCCCGAGAACCGGCGTCCGATTACTGTCCTGGACGGATACGTTCCCGTTATCGACCTGTCCGCGTCGGACACCGGGCGCGGTCGGGCGGCGATTGCCCGCGCGATCGGCCAGGCGTGCGAGAATTCCGGGTTCTTCACCGTTGTCGGGCACGGGGTGGCGCAGGATCTCATCGACCGCATGTACGCGGTCACGAAGGAATTCTTCGAACTCCCGCGAGAGAAGAAGGAGAAGGCCGTCGGCGGGCCGAGCACGGGCGGGCTTCGTTATTCCGCCGGCAGTGCGGCCAAAAGCATGGGGCTGGACGCACCTCCCGACCTGTGCGAGATTTTCACCTCCAACGTGCTGGGTGACCACAGCGCGGAGCACCGCGCGAAGTTCGGTGACGACTCCGCGCCCTGGACGCGGGCCAATGTCTGGCCCGAGGAGCCGGCGGGGTTCAGGGAGACATGGCTCGCCTACACGCGGGAGATGGCGGGTCTGGCGCACGAATTGATGCGACTCTTCGCTCTCGCCCTCGGTCTGGCCGAGGACTTCTTCGACGACAAGGTCGACCGTGACATCTCGACCATTGTCGCCAATTTCTATTACCCGCAGGTCGTGCCGCCGTTGCCGGGGCAGATGCGTAAGGGGCCGCACAGCGACTGGGGGAACCTGACCATTCTCTATCAGGACGGTGTCGGCGGACTCCAAGTCCGGCAGAAGGACGGCGACTGGCGTGATGTTCCGTTCGTGCCCGGCAGTTTCGTCATCAATATCGGCGACATGATGGCGTTCTGGACGGGCGGTCGCTGGGTATCGACCGTGCACCGGGTGCTGAATCCGGTGGAAGGGCACGCCGATTCACGGCTGTCCCTCCCGTTCTTCCATCTGCCCAATCACGACGCGCTGATCGAACCGCTGCCCCAGTTCGGCGGCACCGGTACGCCGGAGGAATTCACCGGCGCGACGACACCGGGGCGCTGGTACCAGGAGAAGATGGCCGCCACCTACTCCTGAACTCCGGCCCCCGCTGTCGGACCCGACTGTCGGACTCCGCTGTTGGGGTCCGGCCATGACGGCAAGAGGCTGTGGACAGCCCGCAGACGTACTCACCGGCCGTTCTCGTCTGGAGCAGATCCATGCGTAGTCTCAGCTAAGACGTCGTTTCATTTGGTGAGTCAGCGGTGGCAGATCAGTGTGGCTGCTATGCCGACGAAGGCGAGGAAGTGCTCGGGCTTGCGTTCTTAGCGGCGGTGGAGGCGACGGCAGCCAGCCACGAGACAGTTCGTTCGACGACCCATCGGTGGCGGCCCAGTCGTTGCGAGGATTCGACGCCCTTGCGGGCGATACGGTGGGTGATACCGCGCTGGCGGAGTCATCGGCGCAGGTGGTCGTAGTCATAGCCCTTGTCGCCGTGCAGCTTGGCCGGCCGCCGTCGGCGGGGGCCACGGCGGGAGCGGATGGGCGCGATACCGCGCATGAGCGGCTCCAGGCCCTGGCTGTCGTGCATGTTGGCGCCGGAGATGCCCAATGACAGCGGCAGTCCGTTCCTGTCGGTGATCAGGTGGATTTTCGATCCCAACTTGCCGCGGTCGGTCGGATTCGGTCCCGTCAGTCCCCCCCCTTTTGCCGCCCGCACGCTGACGGAGTCGATCGCGCACCGCGACCAGTCCAGCTCGCCCCGAGCGCCGAGTTCGTCGAGGACGACGCGGTGGAGCCGGGCCCACACCCGGGCCCGGCTCCATTGCGCGAACCGCCGGTAGACCGTGGGCCAGGCCGGCCCGAACACCGGCGGCAACTGCCGCCACGTGCAGCCCGAAGTCGCCACGAACAAGATCGCCGCCAACACCTCACGATCACCCGCCCGAGCCCGGCCACCACCCTGCGGACGTATCACCTCCGTCCGCGGCACCACCCGACGGAACAACACCCACAACTCATCCGGCACCAACCGCTCAACAAGACTCGTCATACACGGCACAACGACCCACCGAGCCAAACGAAACGACCTCTAAGCATGAGTGCGAGGTGGCCGTGCCCGTTTCGCGGATCGCGAACGACAACGGCCTCTCGCGCGCCGCTCGCTGCCTCAGCGCTTCTCGGCCGCCGCGATCCCGTCCAGCACGTACCCCAGGCCCGTCACGAACGTGCCGTCCCAGTCGTCCTCCAGCATGTACTCGTTCGCGCTGAGCGTCGGGTACGCGTCGCTCCGGTCCCGCAGCCGCTGCTGAGCCGTCTCGCGGTCCTCCGCGGACATCTGGAAGCTGGCCCGCGCGACCGTCGCGCCCATCAGGTAGTCGTAGAGCGTCCACGTCGCGGCGTGCAGGTGCGTGCCGGTGAAGCCGGGCCGTACGAGGGTGGCCTGGAGGAACTCCATCCGGGAGAGCAGGTTCGGGCCCAGGGTCGGGCGCTGGAGCAGTGCCGCCGACCACGGGTGGCGGAGCATCGTCGTACGCCAGTCGACCAGCAGCGCGACGATGGCGGCGCGCCACTCGGTGCCACCGGTATCACCCGGGCGCGCGGGCGGCAGTTCGCCGAGGATCGCGTCGAGCGCGAGGTCCACGACGTCGTCCTTGGTGTCGACGTGCCAGTACAGCGTGGTGACGCCCGAGCCGATCCGCTCGGCCAGCCGGCGCATGGTCAGACCGTCGATGCCCTCCTCGTCCAGCAGGGCCACCGCCTCCTCCACGATGCGCGTCCGGGTCAGTGGGGGCTGCTCGCGCGCGGCCCGCGACTCCCGCAGCCAGACACTTTTCGCGCCGCCCGCACGGCCCGTGACCTGGCGTTTCTGGCCGCTCTGCTTGCCCTTGATGGCCCGTACCTCCGCTTCACCGGTGTCGCCGTGAGCCTAGTATGGCGTTCGACCGGAACGACGTACCGGTACTAGAACAACGTACTAGAGGGGTGGCGGACGCATGCGTCAGCAAGATCAGAAACAGGGGCTCGTGGGAGAGACGGCGGGAGCTACGGCGGGTGAGCCGCCGGATCAGAAGCGCTGGTTGACGCTCATGGTGATCGCCCTCGCCCAGCTCATGATCGTTCTGGACGGCACGATCGTGAACATCGCGCTGCCCTCGATGCAGGGCGACCTGGGCATCTCCGACGGTGACCGGCAGTGGGCGGTCATCGCCTACGTGCTGCCGTTCGGCGGCCTGCTCCTGCTCGGCGGCCGGATCAGCGGGCTCGTCGGCCACCGCCGTACGTTCCTGATCAGTCTGATCGGCTTCGCCGCCGCGTCCGCGCTCGGCGGCGCCGCGAACGGCACCGGCGTGCTGTTCGGCGCCCGCGCGCTGCAAGGCGTCTTCGCCGCGGCCATGGCCCCGGCGGCGCTGTCGCTGCTGACGCTGACGTTCACCGATCCGAAGGAGCGGGGGAAGGCGTTCGGGGTGTACGGCGCGATGGGCGCGGCCGGTTCGGGGGTCGGGCTGCTGGCCGGCGGGGTGCTCACGGAGTTTCTGGACTGGCGGTGGTGCCTGTGGGTCAACGTGCCCATCGCGGCGATCGCGCTGCTCGGCCTGCCGTACGTACGCCGTGACGAGGGAACCGGAAGCCGTACGGGGTCCGGCACCGGGTTCGACATCCCCGGACTCGACATCCCCGGGGTACTGCTCAGCGTGAGCGGCCTCACCGCACTCGTCTACGGCCTGAGCCAGGCCGAATCACGCGGCTGGACCGACCCGTTGGTACTCGTCCTGCTCTTCGCGAGCGTGGTGCTCCTCGTCGCGTTCGTCGCGGTCGAGGCGCGCGTACGCCAACCCCTGCTTCCCCTGCGGGTGTTGCGGCACCGGGAGCGCGGCGCCGCGTTCCTCGTCTCCGCGCTGATGCTCGCCGCGCTCTTCGGCTGCTTCCTGTTCCTGAGCTACTACGCCCAGACGGTCCTCGGCTACTCACCCGTCGAGGCCGGTCTCACCATCATGATCCTGGTCGTCGGATCCCTGATCGGCTCGATGCTGATCGCGGGCCGCCTGCTGTCCCGCGTGAGCATCCGGACCCTCATGATCCCCGGTCTGCTCGCCATGGCCGCCGGGCTGCTGATCCTCTCCTTCCTTGCGGCGGACAGCGAGAACGTGCTCGCCCTGTATCTGGTGCCGGCGCAGCTCCTGATCGGCCTGGGCCTCGGAGTCGTACTCACGGCGGCGACGAGTCTGGCGACGGCGGAGGTGAGCTACGAGGACATGGGGACGGCGTCCGCCGCGTTCAACGCCGGCCAGCAGGTGGGCGGCGCGGTCGGTACGGCGCTGTTCAACACGGTCGCGACGACCGCCACGGCGGCGTATCTGCGCACGCACGAGGCCGGTTCGGACGCCGAACTGGCGGGCACGGTCGACGGGTTCGGCGTCGGGCTGCTGGTGGCGATGGGCATCATGCTCCTCGCCGCCGTGGTGGCGACGGTGCTGCTGCGCCCGCGCCGCACGACGGAGGTGGCGGCGGCCGGCTGACCATCCGGTCGTACGGCCGTACGGAGCGAGCGAGCGGGTGGCCGGCTCGCTCGCTCCGTACGGCCCGTACGCGGGTGCTGCGGGGCCCTCAGCCCTGGATCCGGCCCTACGGCTTGACCGCCACGAACCCCCACTGGACGCAGTCGGCGGCCCCGTCCGGGAAGGAGGCCGGACTCGTGCGCTCGCGCACGAGTCCGGCCTCCTTCAGGCGGGCGAGTGCCAGATCGAGAAGACGGTCTGCGCGACCATCGTGGGTGAGGCGCTCCGCGGAAGTCGGCCAGCACGCTGTGGTGGAAGCCTGGATCGTCCAGTTCCATGGCCAGGGCGTACTTGAAATCGATGCGGCAGCGGACCGCCTCGGCCGCCTGACGGTCCGACAGACCGAGCAGGAACTGCAGCACACACACGGTGGCCAACTGGGCGGGCGAAATGCCGGGCGCCCGTCGCGCGGGTACCAGCCGGCGAAGTCCTCGTCGCACCACAGCCCGTCGAGGCGGTCTCTCACCCACATCGCCGTCGTACCGCCCGGGTTGCTCGCCCGCGCGATCTGCGCGGTCAGAGACGGGACTTGCTCACCGGAACGGGGACGAAGGGACAACAGACACCTCGACGGCTGCATCGGTCAACGGAACGACCCGAGCTTGCCCCTGATCACGCTGTCACGCCGGGAAACTCCAAGATCCCCGACAGAGTCAGCCCTTAGGCGTCAAGCATGTCCGTGAAGTAGGTGTCGTGTCGCACCTGGAAGGCCTTGGCTTCTTCGCGGCCGCGTTCCGCGTACTCTGCGGCCTTCTCGAAGTACTCCTCGCGCGGCGCACCCGGCGAGAAGATCATCATCATGGACAGCGGCTCATCGGAGTCGTTCTGGAAGGCATGCAGGCCACCGGCGGGCACGTAGAGGAAGTCTCCCTCCCCGCCCATGATCCAGCGTTCGCCGTTGTAGAACTGGACCTCGCCGGAGAGCACGTAGAACGACTCCGAGATCGCCCGGTGGAAGTGCTCTTTGGCGCCAATGGTCTTCGGTCCCATGTCGACCTTGTACAGGCCGTACTCGCCCCCGGTCGTCTCCTCGGTGGCCACGTAGCTGATGTTGGTGGCGCCGATGAAGCCGGTGTCGGGCTCCTCGGCGGAGGGTTGGTACTTCGCGCTGATCTCGCCCTTGTCTTTGAGGTAGCGAGGGTCGGGGTACGACACGATGGTTCCTTTCGTGAGGGTGGCTTGACGCCGCGACGGGATTCTTCAGACAAAGCGGCTGAGTAAGAGCGGTGACACGCCTATCTGCGGCGTTGTCGCACGTGGGGGGGGCTGGGCCGAATGGGCGTGGTGACTCGCCCGGTCCGTGGTGCGGCCGGTCACTCAGCTGAGGATGAGCATGGTTGCCAGGGCCGGGCCGAGGGCTCCGCCCATGAGGTAGGCGAGTTGGAACAGGCCGATGGCGGTGGGACGCTGGCGTTCGGGGACGGCGGAGGCGGCGGCCATGGACTGGGTGGCGTTGGCGCCGGTCGCGGTGAAGACGGCCAGGCCGATCGCGAGGAATAGGACGATCGCGCTGTGGGCGAAGACGGCCGCCGCGGCGGCGAGCGCTCCGACCGTGAGCAGGAGTGCTCGTACCGTGCTCTGGCCCAGGCGCGCGGAGACGGCGGCGAAGGCGAGGGTGAGCACGGACCCGGCGATCATGGCGGTCATCTGGCCGACCGCGACCGATCCGGTCGACCAGTCGGCCCGGTCGGTGATCAGCTGGGGGATCCCGAACAGCAACGTGAAGTAGAGAACGGACAGGGCGACGGCGATCAGCACCGAGCCGCGGAAGAGCCGGGACCGCAGTGCGGCCTGGGGGACGTAGCCGTGCGGGCGGCGCCGTATGTGCAGGGCCAGGAGGGCGGCGGTGACGGCCGCCACGGCCAGGGCGGGCAGCGGGTTCGACGGCAGCAGGACGATGCCGCTGGACAGGATCGCGAGCAACACGGCGCCGCGGGCATCGAAGTGGCCCTCGGTCGTGGGGGGCGCCTTGGTGGTGTGTCGGCTGACGGCGGGGACGGCCAGGAGGGTGATGATCAGGATGGACAGGGCCGCCCGCCAGGAGACCGCGTCGGTGAGGCGTTCGCCGAGCAGCGGGCCGACGCCTCCGAGGATCCCGGAGCCGGCGCTTATGACGCCCATGCGGCGGGCGGTGCCGGCGAGATTCATGGCAATGGCCATCATGCCCGCGCCGCCCGCGGCCTGTCCGGCCCGGCCGACGAGGGTGAGCGGCAGCCACGGCGAGACGGCCACGAGCGCGGTGCCGGCGACGACGAAGGCCGCGCTGGTCCACAGCGCCGCGCGTGTGCCACGCCGGCGCACCAAAGTCGCGATCAGCGGGGTCGCGACGGCCAGCGTCAGCGCGAATACGGTGACCAGCCACGACGCGGTGGCCTTGGTGATGCCGAGGGAGCGGCTCATGTCGCCGAGGATCAGGACGGCGGCGTTGTTGGCGGCGGCGACCGGAGTGGCGAGCAACGCCAGCCAGAGGACGGGGACGCGGCGGGTGGGTTCGTTCACGGAGGCGGGGGTGCGCGCGGTGGCCGGTCCGGTCGTGATGGACATGACTCTTCCTGTGCCGGTGGACAGTGGGATGGAAGGGAGGAGGGATGGGGCGGGACTACCCGGTCTGTCCGGTGGTGACGGCCTGGAGTTCCAGAGGGAGCGTGAGGCGAACGGCCGGCAGGGCGCGTAGGGCCGTGGCCGGCCTGTTCACCTCGTAGGCGGTCAGCTCGCGGTCACGTCGTCCAGCATCCGAGGCGCGTCGCCGTCGAAGTCGATCCACGGGTTGGTGCCCAGCGCGTCTGCGCCCTCGGCGCTCGGGGCCTCGTAGCGCATGACGAACTTCTCGGGGCCGTGGGCGTACGCCACGATCAGGCCGTGCTCGGCGTCCAGGAACGCGCCGTGGGGACGCTTGCCGGGGTAGCTGATGCGCCAGGCCAAGTCGCCGGTCTCCACGGCGGGCACGGAGAGCTTGACGACAACGCCGTCGGGGAGCCGGTAGAACCACGTCATCGGACCGCCGGACACCACGGTCATGACCTCGTCGATGCCGACGCCGCCGTCGGTGGTGTTGACGTGGAGGCGGCCGAAGCGCGCCTGCACAAAGTGCTTGGCGTCGTCGTCCATGGCCTGCATGTCGTAGACCTTCGGGTACGGAGCGACCCCGTGCTCGGACGTGTTCAGATGACCGCCGTCAGGGGCCTCGGGCGTGCGGCCGGCGAGCTGGATGTGCGCCAGCAGGTCGCTGCGGTGCTGGCTGAACATCGAGATCAGCTCGGCCTGCTCGTCCTCCGAAAGCGCCCGGGTCTTGGACACCTCCAGGATCGGGAGAGCCCGATCGGGAACGGGAGTCTGGCCGGCGTGGACGCCCACGGTGCGCAGCACCTCGTTGACGGCCTCGATGCCGATCGTGGACGGCCGTCCGTCGATGTAGGAGAGCGTGAGATCTGCCTTGGTCATATCCAGTCCTGAGGTGAGTAGCGGTTGAACGGCCGCGGGAACCGCCGCCCTGCCCTCTTACGGTCAGGAGCGACTGGAACCCGCCGTCATCGACGCCTCTCCTGAGAGGTCAGCGCCACGACACTTCGACCATCCGCCATCAGACTCGTTTATGGAAATACTTCCTGTGCATCTCTAATATTCGCACCATGGATGAACTGCAGCGGATCGACCTCAACCAGCTCCTGACGCTGCACGCCCTGCTGACCGAGAAACACGTCACCCGCGCGGCAGTGCGGCTGCACAAGAGCCAGCCGGCCGTCAGCCACACCCTGGGGCAGCTGCGGACACACTTCGGCGACCCCCTGCTCGTGCGGCACGGCAGCCGCATGACCCTCACGGCACGCGCCCAGGCGCTGGCACAGCCACTCGAAGACGCCCTGACCAGCTTGAACGACCTACTCAGCGCCCCCGACTTCGAACCGGCGCGCACCCGCAGGCGCTTCAGGATCTCGATGTCGGACTACGCGGCACACATCCTGCTGCCCCCGCTGGTGCGCCATGTCCGCCACCAGGCACCCGGCCTCGACCTTGCGATCAGCCAGGCCAGCCGGGAAGCGATGCTCGCACAACTCCAGGACGGCGAACTCGATCTCGCGCTGGGAATCTTTCCCCACCTGCCCGACGACATCGAGATCCAGGACCTCTTCCAGGAGGAATTCGTATGCCTGGCGGACAAGGCGGTCCTCCCCGCAAAAGGAGGGCTGCCGTTCGAGGAGTGGCTGGAGCGTCCGCACATCTCGCTAACCCTGCGACCCGATGCGAACGATGAGATCGAGAAAGCGCTGGCGGCACGCGGACTACGGCGGCACCTGGCCGTGACACTGCCCCACTGGAGCGCGGCAGCCGACCTGCTTCCAGGCACCGACCTCCTGCTGACCATTGCCAGCCGGGCGGTGGGGCCAATGCGCCTGTACAAGACACTGCGGAAGTTCACTCCGCCCCTGGAACTTCCCCGGCCCGCCTACCAGCAGGCATGGCACATCCGGCGGGCAGGCGATCCGGCGCACCGCTGGCTGCGCCGGGCCGTGATGACGTGCAGCCAACCCAGCGGCCCGAACGCCGCCACCACGGAAGATGTGCCGGCCGCCGGGGTGGTGGTGTCCGGGTTCTCCTCTGCGAGGTGACCCCGGCCCGTGCTCGCGGAGTTCGCCGATCAGCGGCACCCCTATGACGCGACAAGGAGCGCCTCCGCGCCGACTGGCCGGAATCCGGCGGCCTGGAAGGCGCGTACGCTGCGCGCGTTGCCCGCAGCCTGCTGTGACCAGACCGGCTCCCCGGCGGGCACGAGATGCCGCGCAGCCGTCGCCAGTGCCCGGTCCAGGCCCCGGTGGCGTACCTCCTCGTCCACCTCGATCGCCGTCTCCCAGCGGCCCGCCACGCCCCGGCCGAGAATGACCACCCCGCTGCCGGCCGCCCAGACGCGCACGTCCGCTCCACCATCCGTCACGCCTGCGCGCGTCTTCGTCATGTCTACGGCCCGGACCGCACCATGGAAGGACACACCGATGACCCCGCCCATTAGGGAACTGCGCTCCCGGGCCCGGCTCGTGTTCGAGCCGCACAGGCTCACCCGGCCCACGTCAGCACCCTTTCGGGTCAGGGCAGTTCACCCGTATCCGGACGGTTATGCGGGGCGACCGGCGGAGAGTCCGATCGTCTGCCCCGGGTTCCCGATTCCTTTCGGCTTCCGGCATTGGCTTCTTGGGCCGTCCTGTTCCCGCTGGGGAGTTGAGCCTTCCTTACGGTCGGCTGACCGAGCCAAAGCGGTCCGGACCCCAACGGGGTTTCCACGTTCCACACGAATGAGATACGACCGGGGTGGGTGCTCACTTTACCCCGAGGCGGCGGTGTCCACCTGACCGGAGTGACCTCTACCGGCCAGCGCCTGCCGCTTCTCAACGGCTAGCCATACACCCCACTAACGCATTCCATCGGCGGGGCTTGGGATCACGAGGCATCATCGGGAGTTCATGTACTTCACCCGTCCTGTCTTCCCCTTTCCGGTAACTCCCAGATGGAACGGGAGTCCTTGGGCTTTCCCCTGAGCTTCGCACCACGCCGTTACCGGCATCGCACGTCAAGGGCGGGGACGGGTCATACGGACACAGACCCGTGACTGCACCTACCGCTTCATCAACTGCCTCTCCAATCGGTCAGTCCACTCAAATTCGTGCAACTTCGTGTCGCACGGTCCCCCTCCCAGTGGCCGGGGACGGCCCGGTCGAGGACATCCACGGGGCGCTCGCTGATGAGGACCATGTCCCGGATAGCGCGTGGCCGGCGCCTGTAGGAGTCGCGGCGAGGGCGGCGGTAGACCCGGCCTGTGCGCAACGAACGAGCGAGTTCACGGTGCAAGTCGCCGCGGCCTTGGTTGTAGAGCGCCTGGTAGATCGTCTCGTGGGTCACGTGCATCTCAGGTCGGCCGGGGAACTGCCTGCGCAGCGCATGACTGATCTGCTCAGGGCTCCATCGCAGACTCAGGTGGGTCTGTATGAAGTCACGCAGTTCAGAACTCTCGCCGATCTTCCCGGCCTTGGGGCGGGGCCGCCGATGCTCGGCGCGGCGTTGCGCGGCGTGCGGCCGGTAGGCCCAGCGAGACCGGTGCCCGCGCAGAGCTATGCCGTTGCGGCGCACCTCGCGGCGGATCGTGGACGGGCTGCGGCCGAGCTCGCGGGCGATCTCCCGCAACGATGTCTTCTCCCGCAGCCGGTCGGCTATGTGGATGCGGTCGGCCTCGGAAAGGTACCGAGACGGGCCGGAAGGCGCCTCCACCGTGCCGAGCGGTAGAAGCGCCTTCCTCTGCTTACCGGAGGGCTTGCGGCCGTAGAGCTATTTTCTGCCCGTGCGGGCAGAAACTCCCACAATTGCGCATGCTTCCTGGTTACTCAGACCTTGATCCACAAGTCGGGAGTATGCCTCCCTCTCGCGGACCAATTTCCTGGGCCCCTGGGGGGTCCGAACCTTCCGGATCTCGAAGTCCGTTGCATCCCCTGAGCTGGGGTGTTGCAACGACCACTAGAACCGAAGAAAGGGTCAGGCCCCTAATGCCCTTCAAGTGTCCTAAATCGGCGATGTGGCGACACTGCGTCCGCAAGCATTTGGACCGGAACTCCAACACACGCCCTTGCCCGGCGACGTACCCAGCCGCCTCACCAGCGAGATGCTCGCTCCTGGCGCGACAGCACCCACGGCCGTACCGAGGCTGGTCGTGTGGCCAACGCGTGACCAACAGCGGTCAGGAACAGGCAGAAACACCCTGATGGAGTCCGGTCCAGACGGAAGGCGAGAACCTCCGCGCAGGCCACAAAGTGCCTGGTCAGAGGCCCTTGGTGCATCAGTCAGGCCAGGGGTGGCGGCCCCGGTCGTCCTCTCCACCTCTCGCGCGCTCCGAACAGGCAAGAACGCAAAGCCCCTGGCGGAGACCGGGTGATCTTGGTCGAGAACCCGTCCACCAGGAGCTTTCTTGTTCCGTACACCCCTACTCGTCAACACTGCTCGCTGTTGCCAGGTTGAAAGAAGCTCGCAACTTGCACGTGCTGGGATGAGGCCCAAGGAGCCTGGCCGTTCGCTCATCTTTCGCAGCAGCCACTAGAGGGGTTCCAGAAGCCCTCTCGACTCGACGGCACGCTGCCCCGCGTAGGTGATCTGCGCGGTCTCGTCTTTCACATGGACAAGTGCTTTTATGTCGAGTGTGCGCACGGTGCGCCTGAGGTTCGAGCGCATGCTGTTCGGCATCCACTGGAGCAACTCGGAGTAGCGAGCCCCCTGCGCTCCCCGGCGGTACAGCAGGACGAGCACCCGGTCACTCGCCCCGCCGGGCTGCATAAAGCTGGGAGGACGGAATTTTTCCCTCGATCTTGCGCGCCTGCAAGCCGCTGAATAAGCCATTCGTTGAGGTACGCCGGCCGACGCCGGAGGATGTTACCGAAGGCGCATGGGCCGGGATGCGTTTGCAGCCGTGCGCGAGCGCAGCCCTGTCGCGGACGACGGCGCGTTGCAGAATCGTCACCGAACGGGTGGCCAGGCAAACGCACAGCCGGGTAATCGCAGCGCTGGGCACGGGATATTACATCGTCAGTGAACCTCTTCCTCGTGTCTGGCAGGAGTGAAAGAGGTTCAGTCGGTCCCGATCGTGGCTTCTCGTGCGGCGCGGGACCAGATGGACTGCTGGCGGAGGGTGAAGCCCATCCGGTTCCAGTGGAAGATGACGTGGCGTGCGAGGATGGCGCGCTTGCCGAGGCTGAGTTTTCCGTCCGCTGCAACGTCGTCCAGGGATCGTCCGCCGCGTTCCAGGCCCTCGATCCAGGGCCAGAGGGGCGCCAGGGCCTGCGAGTCGAGAAGGGGTTGGGCGTCGCTCAGGAGGAGGCGCCTCATGGTTTCGGTCATGGTGCTGACTTGCTCGGGGGAAACGTCGTCGGTAAGCGGACGGTGTTCCTCGATCCGTCCCCATACATCGCCTTGCTCGCCGTATTCCAGGTGTGCGGCTCGCATCAGCAGCGTCATGGCCAGGAGAGAGGTTACCTTGGCGTCCAGCCCGCCCGGGTGGCTGTTCGCTGGGGTGTGAAGGTAGTTGAGCACGCCGACGCTGTCGGTGTGGAACAGCTCGTGTGCGAGCGACATCCCGATCGGGCCGCCGAAGGCGGTGCTCTCCGGTTCGTAGGGAGCGGACTTCCAGTCGGTGGTCACGCCCCGGGAGACGGACTTGTCGAGGGCTTCGGTGACATGGCGGAAGGCTTCGCCGGGTGTGGAGTTCGGGGCGGGGTGGAAGCGCAGGCGCCAGTTGGGGTGTTTGCGTACGAACCACCAGGTGCCGACCGGCCCGGTACGCAGGGCGGGAACGAGGTAGGCGCGAAAGGCTCGTGCTGCGGTGAGGTAGTCCGTGAACTGGATGTTGACCTGATACCAGCCGGAGGGCTGGGCGTCTAGTGCGGCTCGGCCGGCGGCCCGGTATCTCTCGATCGCTTCGGATAGGTGGGCGATTGGGGTGCTAGCCGCGCGGGCGGCCTCTTCGACAGGTGAACCGCCGAGGACGGCCAGGACGGCGTCCTCGATGGTCTCGATGCGGCTCGCGTCGTGCACTGCGGGTGTTCCTCTCTCATGTCAGCAGGAGGCAGGTGTCCCACTGCCCCTGAGGTGCCGCGCCCGGCTCAGCGTCCTGGAAGGCCAGGGAGGCGCCTGACTTTCCGACGAGGAACCCTGTTTCCTCCGGAACTTCCGCGGTGAGGAACCGGCCAGCGATGAGGCCGAGTCGGTTGGTGAATACCTTCGGTGTCTCCGCGTCTTCGGCGACGCGCTGCACGGTCCGCAGGAGGCCACCGAATCCGTGGCACAGGCCTCGGTCGGCGACCGTGTCGAGTTGGTTGGGGTCGCTGAGGCAGTGCAGCAGAGCGCGCTCTGCCAAGCGTTTGCGGTCACCGTCTTCGAGGACGATGCCGGCGAGTTGCTGGGCGCGGGCCAGGCCGGGGGTGCCGTAGCACCACGAGAGGGTGGCTGGTTGTGCGGGCGCGGGACCGCGGTGGCTGACCCAGCGCGGCCAGTGGGTTCCGCGGTAGTCGTCCTGTCGTATCTGGTCGAGCCAGCGGCAGATGCGGAGCATGGCCTCCCGGTGCCCGTCGACGCTGATGTCCGCGCGCAGTGCGAGGGCGAGGAGCGCGAGGGAGCCGGTGATGCCGTGTGCCATGCCCGCGTTCGCGTGGCCCCCGGGGGTGGCCGTCTTGTCGCTGGCCGGTGCGTGTCCGACCCACCAGCCGGGAAGCGCCTGGCCCGAAGTGTCGGTGAGAGGTTGGGTCAGGCGCACCAGGTATTCCAGGACGCCCTTGAGCTCGGGGCCGTGAGGCTGACGGCGCAGCAGCAACGCGCCAATCCCGGTCAGTCCGCAGAACAGGTCGTACTCGGCGAAAGCGGTGCGTCGGCCGGAGTCGATCCTGGCGTGTGCGGCGGTCAGGCGATTCCTGGTGTGCTCGGCGACGATGCCGTCGAGGGTGTGCAGTGCGTCGGCATAGTGGTCGGTGCCGTCGGCGGCCTGGTGCAGGACGAAGGTCATCGCAGGAGCGCCGAGGAAGAGGTTGGCGTCCGGGCCGTCGATCAGCGGGCCAATCCCTGCAAGTTCACGGTGTACGGCACGGAAGTCGCCGGTCCCGCGTCGGGCCCGTTCGATGTGAAGCATGGCGGTGCCGAGCGGCCCGTGCGCGAGGGACTGGCGGGTCGCTGGCTGAGCGGTGGTCACGCGTCTCCTTCAGGGATGAGTGTCCGGGACAGGGCGGCGGCACGGGCTATACGGCGGCAGGTCGCCTCGGCAGTGCGGTCAATGCCCGCCACGCGGTTGTGGTGCATGTGCAGAAGGGAGAGCAACACGGCATCCGCGTCGTCGGTCAGTACCCGGCGATAGCTGTTGAGCGTGCGCTTGCGCGCGTGCCAGGCTTCGGCCACGGCGTCGCCACCGGGAAAGCCGGTCAGGGCGTTGTGGATCTCCGGTTCCGAGAGGCGAAGCGCGAGCGCCTGCACGTTGCGGGGGACGGGGGCGCCGTCTCCGCGTGGGAGGTGCTGGGTCAGCCAGGTGCAGGCGGCCTTGCGGGAGCCGAGGAACCCGGTGGCGATGTCGACGAAGGAGGCGGCGGTGACGGCGGGGCGGAGCTCAGGCGTCATGGTCAGGCTCAACTGTCTGAGTGCGGCCGTGGAGTCGGCCACGAAGTACTCCTCGGCAGCCTCCAGCGCATCGCCGGTACCGTAGCGGCCGGTCTCCGGGTGATCGGTGTCCCACTGCACCCGCTGGATCAGGCCCTCGTGCCGCAGTTCTGACGCCCACCGGGCAACGGCTTGTGCGAGGGAGCCGAACGCGCCCGGCCCGGGGAGGCGCAGGCGCAGCCGGAGATGGGCGTCGGGGTCGGCGTACCGGATGAACCAGGCGGGAAGAGTGCCCCAGTCCTGGCGCAGGAGGCGAGGCAACGCGGTCAGCACCTCGGGAACACGTGCGGCGCTGCCGTACAGCTTTACGTACATCCAGGGCGAGGCCCCCGGCAGCCTGCCCGAGTCCCTGCGGGCGGAGGCCCGGACCGCCGGAGCCAGGGCGGGCTTCTGGTCGGAGGCGAACGTCATGGCTACCTCATGGGCGCGGTTGATCCAGCCGTAGGCGCTCTCCTCGGGGGCCTCGTGGAGGACGGCCGCGCTGTGCCGCCGCAACTCGGCGCGAAGCAGCTCCTGGTGGACCGGCACATCGAGGTCGAGGCGAAGACGCTGATCAGTGGCTCCGAGGTAGACGGTGCGCGGGACGGTGTACTTGCTGCGCCAGGTGCTGAACCGCTCCGGCCAGTCGTCTCCGTCGCCGAGGTCGCGCATGCGCCACAGGGCCGGGGAGAGCACGGTGCGGCCGACACGGACCTCGGGGAGGAACGGCAGCCGGCTTGCGGCGCCCCAGAAGAAGGGCAGCAGGACGGCGGTGTGGGAGCGGTGGAGTTCGCACACGAAACGGATCAGCGGGTGGGTGCTGCTCGACAGCTCAACGGCGTTCATGACCTTCGGCTCGATGATCCGGCCGGTGGACAGCGACACGAGGTAGAAGCGGGCTGCGTCCGCGAGGACGCCGAGGTCGTCCAGGTCCAGGGTGGCGTCGGGGTTGTGTTCGCCGACGGACAGCAGTTCGGGGGCGACCAGCGGGGAGCGGCTGACGTTGGTGATCGGTATTTTCAGCGGCGGACCGGAGACCTGCGCGCGAATCGCGCTCTCGGTGAGGGTGGGCAGGGCGGTGTGGACGGTGGTGACCTGGTCGAGGTCTGCCGGTTCGAGGGTGGGCAGGAAGCGTCCGGTCGTTATGCCGGCTGCCAGCGACAGTCCAACGGTGGAGAGGGTGAAGTGGCCTTCGTCCAAGGCGCGCTGGGACTGCGCGAGCACGGTGAAGGTGAAGTCGATGTGCGCCGGTACCTGAGTGGGCGTGCCCGTAGAGAGGGCGTTGATTTCGTCTTCGGTGAGCACGATCTCGCGCCGGCCGGTCAGGGCGGCTTCCTGGGTGAGCGCGAGGAGGTGCTCGTCGCGCGGTGTTGTCGCCAGGACGGGCCGGGGGAACACGGTGTTGCGGTAGCCGACGGGGAAGCCGAGGCCGGTGTCCGGATCGGTGAGTTCTCGCACCGGTACGACGGTGCCCATGCTGTAGCGCTCCAGGAATCGGGTGAGGTAGTCGCGCCAGGCTGGGGAGCCGTTCGGGTACGGCGTGATGCGCGCGATCACCTCCAGCGCTTGGCTCGCCTCGTCGGCGACCTCTTGAGGCAGGACGATGCTGCAGTCCGGGCGCAGGTTCACCGCGAGGCTGCGGTCGGCGGTCTGGGTGAGGCGGTTCATCGCGGCCGTAGCCTGTGCCCGGAGGGCTCGCTGCTCGTCCGGGAGGGCGCGGTCGTGCTGGTGCAGGAGCTGCTGAACATGGCGTAGCTTCTCCGCCTTCGCCTGCACCGCTGAACCCGGGGCTCCGGTGCGGAGCGTCCGGTCGAGCTGACCGACCAGGTGACCAAGGGCGTCGTCGCAGGTCATCGGAGCATGAAGGTTGGTGAGCAGTACGCGGTGGGCCACCAGGGTGCGCACCATGTCCTCGATCGTCTGGACCGGGGTATCGGGGTAGTCGCCCTGGAGCTTGACCGTGAGATCGCTGACGGTGGTGGGCGACTGCGCTAGGGACAGGGCCAACTCCGAAGCGCGGGTGCGGCGGAGGGTCGTCTCGGTGGGGCCAGTGGCACCAGGCTGATGGGCGACCGTGATCCGTGCGCTGCGGACGGTGCACGTGCGGTCAGCGACAACGCGTAGATGGCGCAAAACGTCAGGGTCCTGCTCCAGGGCAGTGATGATGTCGTGCAGCCACGAGGCGTCGGCCCTGGCGAATGCCGTGTGCCGCGTCCCGAAGTACACGCTGCTGCTTGGGCCGAGGTGCACCGGGGCCGGCCCGGCGAACGTCCCGAAGGGGGTCGCGCGGAACTGCATGCGCAGGAGGTACCGGGTCAGGGAGAGCGCGATCCGCCGCATGCGGGAGCGGCGCCCCTCGCCGATGAGGGCTTTGCGGATACTGGCGGCCAGAACCGGAGCGGCGAGTTCGATGGCGCCGGCGCGGGCCTCGTCGCTCCAGACCTGCCCGATCCACCGAAGGCAGCTCTCCGCGTCGGCAGTCCGGTCGGACACGGGAGCGGGGCAGGAAGGCAGCGTGGCTGTCAGCGGAAACACCGACGCCCTGATCATGGCCGCATCAACTGCCTGGTACATGGCTGTGCCTCCTTCGCTGCTGCGGTGCCCAGGGTGGGCAGACCGGTCTCCCGGCCCGCCCACCCCGGAGGGGGATTCCTGGTCAGCCGCAGGTGCTGTTCGAGCAGGCGGAGGCGCAGGTGGACGTGCAGCCGTCGCCCGTGTCGTTGAGTAGGGCTCCGACCACGGGCAGAGCCGAGACCGTCTCGATGTTCAGGTCGAAGTCCGACCCGGCGTCGCCGGTGAACGTCGTTCCCGTCTGCGGGGTGGTGCTGATCTGCGGTGCCATCGCGTATCTCCTCGGTGAGGGATCAGTGGACTGTGCGGATCGTGCTGGTGGTGCCACCTGCCTGCGACGCCGGAGACGTCACGGCCAGGAGATGATGACCCGCGTGTGCGGCCGGTCGATGACCCGGCCCGCGGGAAGCCGGTCGTCGGGCGTACCCGCCGGGTAGACGTGAATGTGCGCGCGGTCGCTGCGGTGGCCGTCGTTCCACGCCTGGATCTCCTCGACCAGGCGCTCGGCGACCTTCCGACCCTCTGGACCGTGACCGATCGCGCCAAGCTCGTAGCGGTCCTCCTCTCCGGTGGGCCGGGAACGGCGGTAGGCGAAGCTGTCACCGTCCACGAGAGCCGGGATGCCGATCGGGGACGCCGCCGCCACGACACCGCGCTGCCGAGCGGCGGGCTTGGCCGCCAGGAGGGGGAGGTTGTCCAGCGCGGTCGTCAGCCACAGGTCCAGGTGCTCCATGGACTCCTCCCCGCCGATGGCCACCCCGGACCACGCCTCCGTGCGCGGAGAGCGCAAAGCGGCCCGCAGTGCTTCGGTGCCCGGCTCGGAATGCCCGTCCAGGCGGAGAGCAACCTCGGCGCCTTCCTCGTCGTGGAGGACTGCCAGGCGCATCCGGTTCTCGCCGACGCCGCGAATCGGCACGAAGCCGCACTGCTCGAACCCGTCACTGACCAGCCGGTCCCCGTCGCGGACGAACGCCACGGTCCGGGTCATGCTGCGCATCCGCAGCGGCACGACCAGCCGTCCGCCGTCCCTGAGCTGCTGGACCCAGGCGAGCGGAATGTCCACGACCTGCACGGTGACGACGATGCGGTCGTACGGCGCGTGCGCGGGGACGCCGTGTTCGGCGTCGCCCGTCACCACGGTGATGTTCCGGTAGCCGGTGGCTTCCACGAACCGCTCGGCCCGAGCGGTGACATCCGGGTCGATGTCCACGGTGACGACCCGGCCCTCTTCGCCGACCATCTCCGCGAGGTACGCAGCGTTCGGGCCACCGGAGCCGACTTCCAGGACAGTCATCCCGGGCTTGATGTTGGCCTGCTCGATCTGCATGGCCTGAACTCGGGGGGCCGACACGGAGCTGATGTCCACGCCGTTCTCGTCGGTCTTGGTGATGGTGGCGGTCTCGACTCGGTAGGTCTTGGCCGACTCCACCTCGGGGGTGGCCAGGTGCCGGGGCACAGCACGGAAGGCGGCCACGACGCGGGGATCGCTGGCGGCCCCGACCTTGATGAGCTTCTGCACCATGGTGTCACGCAACTGCCGCTCGCCAGCGGGGTCTTGATCGGTGTTGGCCGTCATGCCGGGGACGTTATTCACGCGGGTCTCCTCCTCGGCGAGTTCGCGCCGAGCCTGGTAGTGCGGATGTACGGACCGGCACGGGGCCCCGAGTGCACGCGCGACAGGAACGAGGCGGTAGCCCAGCGCCGGGGTGGTTAACCGCCGACGGCTCAGCCCGTCACATCCGGGCCGACGGCGGTCGTCTACGCGGGGGGCACGAGATCCTCGATCCTGCACCAGGTCCTGCGCCCCGCATCGCTCACGCCGTAGGTGCCGCCGAGCTTGGTGACAAGGCCTTGCACAAGGAGCAGCCCTCTGCCGCTTTCGGCGTCCGGCTCGGTCTCCTGCATGCAGGGCAGATCGGTCGAGCCGTCCCAGACCTCGATGAGAAGCTGGCTGTGCCCGCCAAGGCGCAGCCGGCTCATCCGAACCGCGAAGTACCCCTCGTCGTACCGGATGGCATTGGTGAGCAGCTCAAGCAGCACCACGCTCACGTCGTCCACCAGTCGGAGCGCCCCGTTCGCAGTTTTCTGTGAGCTACCGCGGCAAACACGGCAAGCGCTGTCGCGTCGTGAGAACTCCCTCGCGGGCTCGTGGTGGAAGCCCGTATCGTTCCCACGCCCCCGACGTGGGGCCCCACCTGAGGAAAGAGAGCGTTGCCCTCGCGGGGTGGGTCACAGCCGAAGCCAATGATCATCATGGTCTCCTTTGTGATCGTGGGCTAGGGCCAGCCACATGAGCTACGGAGCTCAAAGCCAACCGCGTACGGAGTGAAGCTGAGTAGCTACCTAACGCCATCCTCAAGCGGACTGGTTAGGGCGATCCGCCACGGTCACCAACGCACCGCCTAGGGGGATTTGACCATCCCTTTACTTCGCTTGGAGGGCGTCCTTCTACGGTGGTGTGGTGTCGAGTACACCGAACGAAGCCCTCATCACCTGGATGCGTGAGCATGAGATGAGCTCCAACGCGCTTGCGGAAGCGGTCAATCAGGTGATGGGCGAGCTGACCGGCAAGGTGGGCGGGTTGGAGGGTTCCCAGGTCCGTAACTGGAAATCCGGTCGTGTGAAGTGGCCCAAGTCCGCAAGTCGCACCGCCTTGGAGATGATCACGGGGTTGTCAGCGACGGACCTAGGGTTCGTACCCCGGGGCAAGTCCCCGGCGCTGAAAGCGCGACCGTCGGAGGACCCCGTGCATCGCCGTGCGTTCATTGCCGCAACCACCGGTACAGCCTTGTCCGCAGCCCCTTCCGCCCGCCTGACCGTCGGCCGTGCCGACGTGCAGCGGCTCAGCGCCCGACTGGACGAATTGTGGCTGCTTGACGATCAGAACGGCGGCGGCCCCGAACTTGAAGAACGGGCCGTGGCGCTCAGCTCATACGCCACAGAGCTTCAACGAACCGGTACCGCCACCGGTCGCGTTCGAAGCCGCATCCACGCCCTGGCGGCAACGTTCACGGCAACCGCGATGTGGGCGGCTACCGACTCGCGCCACCTCGACAGGGCACAGCAGCACATGGAAAAGGCAATCACCCTCGCCGGCCTCTCCCATGACGGTCAAGTGCAGCACCAAATCTGGCGTTACGCTTCCACGCTCGCCGGTCAACGGGGGCACTGGGCGGACGCAACTGCCGCAGCCGAAGCCGCCATGGATACCTCCGCGCACCGCACGGATCCGCTGTACGCCTCCCTCACCCACGCTCGTCTGGCTCTTGCCCTACCCGCTTTGAATGAGCCCACCCGCGCCCGACGCGCCATAGCTGACGCGAACGAGGCTTTCGCCCGTGCCGATCCTGACGCTGCGCGACCGACATCGATGGATTTCTATACCCGAGGCGAACTCGATGGTCTGGTCGGCGTGACATTTTTGCGGCTCGGCGACTCGGCGCGAGCCGAGTTCCATTTCCACCGTTGCCTGGCGGCCCTGCGGCCGGACCAGCACCGCAACCGGGCCTACTACCTTCTGCACGTCGCTTTCGCACAACTCGGCCAAAAAGATCTCGACCAGGCATGCTCAACCGCCGCCAAGGTGATCCCGCCGCCCGGCTACACCCCCACCGGCCGAATCCCTCACCTACTCAATACATTCACCCACCACCTGAACAAAGCAGCTCCCGACGCGAGCGCCACCCGCGCCTGGAACGAACGCAATCACACCAACCAAGGAGACCTCCATGACCGCAGCGCCCGACGCCCTCACCCTGCGTCGGTACGGCAGGGATGATCTCGATAACGTACGGCCGACGCTGACCGACCTCTACGCCGAGGTCTATGCCGACCGGCTGTCCGATCCCTTCTTCTCCGTGGAACGCTTCCAGGAACGTCTTGACGGTCACGTATCACGCCCCGGATGGGAAGCCGTCGTCGGTTGGGATGGTGACCAAGCTGTCGGATACGCATACGGCTCCCCCCTGCCGGAGCGCGCGCGATGGTGGGCCGGAATGCTCACGCCGCTGCCAGAGGAATTGACCCACGAGACAGGACAACGCACCCTCGCTCTGTTCGAACTGCTGGTACGAGCACCATGGCGCAAGACCGGAAGTGCTCACCGAATCCACGAGGAACTGCTCACCAGCCGCCCCGAGGAACGGGTGACGCTACTGGTAGAACCGACCCACCCAAAAGTGAAGGCACTGTACGAGCGCTGGGGCTACGACAACGTCGGTGATCAGCAACCATTCCCTGACGCTCCGGTCTACACCACAATGCTCCGTCAACTGGGATAGACGCCACCCGGATCGATCCTGCCAGACATGTCCAACATGGCGATGTATCACCCGACTTCGCCTACCAGCTCGCCAGGGGGCCGATGCTGTCGCCCGCCCTCGGGTCCACTCTCACCCTGACACTGCCAGTGATCGCCGACGCGTCGATCCGGAGGACGTATGGGAGACCCACGAGCTGGCCATCAACGGCGACAGCCTCGCTGGCCGCCTGCTCAACACCGGCACCCCCACGAAGGAGTGGCTCGGTGCGGCCCCGACCGGCAGGTCGATCGAGATTGTCGAGTACGGCATCTACCGCGTCCGCGACGGCAAGTTCCTCCACATGTCGGCGCTCCACGACACGGAAGCCCTCCAGAAGCAACTCGCAGGCTGACCCCGCCTACCGGCGTCAGCCCTGCGCCCTCGCCCGGCGTGAGACGACCGCCCTCAGCACCCGCTGGCCCTCGGTGGAAAGGTCGAGCGCCTGGCGCAAGCCCGCCGCGCCGGCTGTTTCGGACAGGATCTCCAGGATCTGGATCTGCCGGCGCAGTTCGCCGGTGACCAGTGGCCCGGCGGTGAACGGACCGATGCCGGGCGTGCCTTCGCCGCCTTCGGCCACTCCCGTACGGCAGTGCTCGACCCAGTCGCTGTACGCGCCGTCCGCGGCGGTGCCGGGCGCACCGATGACCCGGTCGCCCACCACGTCGAACTGCTGGTGGATCTCCAGGGCCACCACCGAGCAGCTGTCGGACCAGGCGCGCAGCGGTTCGGCCGCCCACTCGGAGGGCGCGGCGGCGAGCATCTTCCGTACGAGGAGGGCCGTTTCGTCGTTGATGACGGCCGACTCCATGGCTTCCCTGGCCGCCGCGAGGCGCGGGGCCCAGGTATCGGCGCCGTCGGCGATGCCCGCCCAGAGCGGGCGCAGTACCTCGCCTTCGTCGGCGAGCAGCGGCAGGCAGCGGTCGAGGCAGGCGACCCCGCTCGCGGCGAGCCCTCGCTCATCCGCCTGAACGATCAGTTCCACCAGGCTCATTCACGTCTCCCGTCGCGGGCAGAATACTGCTCATTAAAGCGCCCGGCGGCTGAAAAACGTCACTGATGGCTCAGAAAAATAGGTTCGGTTCGTGAGGAAGACCCGCCCAGCGACCGCTACGTCCTCAATCGGGCTACTCGGTCACCTTGTTCGCCAGCGCCCTGAACTGGGGCCAGGTGAGCGACGGTTCGACCGGGTTCCACACCTTCTGCGACATCGCCGCCAGTGGCAGCCGGATCCCGGCCGCCACCTGGTCCTGGGTCTGCGCGCTCGCGATGTCGCCCCAGACCGCGAACCGCGCGCCGAGGATCTGCTTCGAGTACTTCCGGGGCACCGGGGTCGTGCCGCGCAGGACGAACGGGGTCCACTGCTCGTAGATCCGCTGCCCGGTCGGGTACACGAAGTTGTTCGGCTGGCCGAGCACGTAGTAGAGGAACTCGTCGTTGAGGTTCACCACCGGCCGGCCCTCGCGCAGATAGTCCAGCGGGGGCCGCGCACCGATCTCCCTGCCCGTCCAGTAGTTGACCTGGAGGTCCTGGTCGGCCTTGACGACACCGCCGGCGAAGAAGCCGTCGTTCCAGGCCTGGACGTCCCGCTTCTTCGGCCGGACCACGGCCGCGCGGTCGTTCATCCAACCGGTCGCCAGGTCCTGCACCGTGGCGTCGGCGCCGTACTTCTTCCGTGCGGCGGCGGCCAGTTGGGGGAAGGACGCCTCGGGGTTCCGGACCACGAGCGCCTGGTATTCGTCGGCGCCGATGTGCCAGAACGGCCCGGGGAACAACGTGTCGTACTCACGCAGGAGTTCGTCCACGATCTTCGCCGCGGCGGGCTTCGAGATGTCGATGGCACCGCGGGTGATCTGCCCGTTCGCGTTCCGGAGCTGGAGCTCGGGATGGGGTGCCATGACGGCGCCCAGATGCCCCGGTGAGTCGATCTCCGGGATGATGGTGATGTGCAGCCGGCTCGCGAGGGCGATGATCCCGCGGACCTGGGCCTTGGTGAGGTGCTGCGCCGAGACGATCTCGGGGTGGGTGTCCGAGGCGATACGGAAGCCCTGGTCGTCGGAGAAGTGCAGGCCCAGCTGGTTGAGTTTGAGGTCGGCCATCTCGCGCAGCCGGTCCTCGATCCAGCCGGGTGTGTAGTACTTGCGCGCGATGTCCAGGTTGAGTCCGCGCTGCGGGCGGTCGGGCCGGTCCCGTACGACGCCCTCCGGTATCGCGCCGTCCGCGAGTACGGACTGCTTGAGCGTGCGCGTCCCGTAGAAGACCCCGGCCTCGTCGGGTCCGGCGATCCGGACGCGTCCGTCGCGTGCGGTGAGGGTGTACGACTCGGGGCCCGCCTGCTTGCCCGACTCCAGGGCCAGTTCGACGTCACCGGCCTTGGCCGCGACCGCGCCCCGGTAGTCGATCTTCAGCTCCGACGCGAGGAGCTTGCCCTCGTCGGCCAGCTTCCCGCTGTTCTTCGCGATGACGACGCCGCTGTCACCGCCGGGCCGCCAGCCGGGGCCGCGGGCCGCTTCGTGCTCCCGTACGGAGGGCACGGTGCGCGGCGCCTTCGAGAGCGCGAAGCTGCCCGAGGGGGTGGGTGCGGCCGGGCGGGTGTCGGACCGGGCCGACGACGCGTCGGCGGCGGTACCCGTCGGCGCGCCGCGGTCGGAGGGGGTGGTGTCGGGCCAGGCCACCACCGTGAGGGTGACGGCGGCCGCCACGACAGCGGCGCCGCCCACCAGAGTCCCCGGGGAGTTCCACCTCATGCCTGACCGTCCCTGGTAGGAGAAATAGGAAGGAAGTAGGGCGAACGTCCCATGTCCCCGCCCATCGCGCGAGCCGAAGACGTCACGTCCGGGTGAAATTCGCGCATCTGTCGGGCGCCCGCCACCGGCCCTCGATAGCGTGACGAAACATTCGTCTCGCCCTTATCTGCCTTCACTTCCGTCACCACGCCTGTCACCTCCTGTCACCCGTTCGGCCGCCCGTCCGGAGTCGCCGGCTGAGCCTCCGGTCCTGGGCCGCCCGAGCCGTGACGCCGCGTCCGAGGAGCCCCACGCTGTCCAGCGATTCCCACGCCGGTCTGGCACGCTTCAACGCCGCCCCGGCAGACACCGTCGAGAACGCGCTGCTGGCCTGCTGCGGAAACCGCCGCTGGGCCCGCCGGCTCGCCGACCACCGTCCGTACCCGACCGTCGACGCGCTCCTCGCCGCCGCCGACGAGGCGAGCTACGACCTGTCCAGGGCCGACCTCGCCGGCGCCCTGGCCCACGAGACGTCCGCCGGCCCGCACCACGGGGCGCCGCTCGCGGCCCGCACCGCGCTGCGGGCGGCACACGCGGCGTACGAGAGCGGTTTCGGCCACGCGTTCGTCATCAGTCTCGACCACTACCGCCCCGAGGAACGTCTGAACCAGATGCTGACCAGGATCCGCGAGAGGCTGGCCCACGACCCCGACGAGGAACGCGCCGTCGCCGCCGACGAACTGCGCCGGCTCGCGCGATCAAGGGTCGCACGCCTGGTGAATAACGCCGGACACGAGCCCGGCGGCCACCCCGGCCTCCCCCCGGCGCCCCGCAGAGCGGAGGCGCCCGCTCCCCGCGTTTCGCAGGAATCGAACGACTACGGCCGTCCGGATAGCCCGTCCGTGGCTGTTTGACCACCTGTTTGATCACACGAGCGGGCCCCCGGGCAATCGAGCCGACAAAGCGTCGCTACGATGGCCAGGGCCGGTGGACCGTACCCGGCCGGGCGCGACCGACACCACTGTGCTTCATCGAGTAGAAGATGGCGGCCGGCCCCGATCCCCGCTCCCGGAGGGCTTTTCCGTGCCGGCTGGAACGCTGTACCGCGGCCGGGAAGGAATGTGGTCATGGGTGGCTCATCGAGTCACCGGCGTCGCCATCTTCTTCTTCCTGTTCGTCCATGTGCTGGACACCGCACTCGTCCGCGTCTCCCCCGAGGCCTACGACGATGTCGTAGCGACCTACAAGACGCCCATCGTCGGCGTACTGGAATACGGCCTCGTGGCCGCCGTCCTCTTCCACGCGCTCAACGGCCTGCGCGTCATCGCCGTGGACTTCTGGTCCCAGGGCGCGCGCTACCAGAAGCAGATGCTCTGGAGCGTCCTGGGTGTCTGGCTCGTCCTCATGCTGGGCGCCATCTACCCCGTACTCGGCCATGCCGCACGCGAACTCTGGGGGAGCTGACCCGATGTCCGCAGACACCAACGCGACCGGCTCCACGGCCGCGATCAGTCCCGTCGAGAGCGTGAACGTCTTCGACGCCGACCACCCGGCTCCGCTCATCGAGCCGCCGCGCAAACGCACCGCGAAGACCCCCAAGGCGACGCGCGGCAACTTCGAGATGGCCGCCTGGCTGTTCATGCGCCTGTCCGGCGTCGTCCTCGTCGTCCTGGTCGTCGGCCATCTCCTCATCCAACTGGTGCTGGACGGCGGCGTGGCCAAGATCGGCTTCGCCTTCGTGGCCGGCCGCTGGGCGTCCCCGTGGTGGCAGACCTGGGATCTGCTGATGCTGTGGCTGGCGATGCTGCACGGCGGCAACGGCATGCGCACGATCATCAACGACTACGCGGAGCGTGCCAACACCCGCCTGTGGCTCAAGGGCCTGCTGTACACCGCGACGGTGTTCACCATCCTTCTGGGCACGCTGGTGATTTTCACCTTCGACCCGAACATCCGCTAAGGCCCGGGGCTGACGAGAGCAATGAAGATCCATAAGTACGACACCGTCATCGTCGGCGCCGGCGGCGCCGGAATGCGCGCGGCCATCGAGTCGACCAAGCGCAGCCGTACCGCCGTGCTGACGAAGCTGTATCCCACCAGGTCCCACACGGGCGCCGCGCAGGGCGGCATGGCCGCCGCGCTCGCCAACGTGGAGGAGGACAACTGGGAGTGGCACACCTTCGACACGATCAAGGGCGGCGACTACCTGGTCGACCAGGACGCCGCCGAGATCCTGGCGAAGGAGGCCATCGACGCGGTCCTGGACCTGGAGAAGATGGGTCTGCCGTTCAACAGGACGCCGGACGGCACCATCGACCAGCGCCGCTTCGGCGGCCACTCCCGTAACCACGGCGAGGCCCCGGTCCGCAGGTCCTGCTACGCGGCGGACCGCACCGGCCACATGATCCTCCAGACGCTCTACCAGAACTGCGTCAAGGAAGGCGTGGAGTTCTTCAACGAGTTCTACGTCCTCGACCAGTTGCTCGTGGAGATCGGCGGCGTCAAGACGTCGGCGGGCGTGGTCGCGTACGAGCTGGCCACCGGCGAGATCCATGTCTTCCAGGCGAAGTCGGTCATCTACGCGTCCGGCGGCACCGGCAAGTTCTTCAAGGTGACCTCCAACGCGCACACGCTCACCGGTGACGGCCAGGCGGCCTGCTACCGGCGCGGACTGCCGCTGGAGGACATGGAGTTCTTCCAGTTCCACCCCACGGGCATCTGGCGCATGGGCATCCTCCTTACGGAGGGCGCCCGCGGTGAGGGCGGCATCCTCCGCAACAAGGACGGCGAGCGCTTCATGGAGAAGTACGCGCCCGTCATGAAGGACCTCGCCTCGCGTGACGTGGTTTCGCGGTCGATCTACACCGAGATCCGCGAGGGCCGCGGCTGCGGTCCCGAGGGCGACCATGTCTACCTCGACCTGACGCACCTGCCGCCGGAGCAGCTGGACGCCAAGCTCCCCGACATCACCGAGTTCGCGCGTACGTACCTGGGCATCGAGCCGTACACGGACCCGATCCCGATCCAGCCCACCGCGCACTACGCGATGGGCGGCATCCCGACCAACGTCCAGGGCGAGGTCCTGCGCGACAACACGACGGTCGTGCCCGGTCTGTACGCGGCCGGCGAGGTCGCGTGCGTGTCGGTGCACGGCGCCAACCGCCTGGGCACCAACTCGCTGCTCGACATCAACGTCTTCGGCAGGCGCTCGGGAATCGCCGCCGCCGAGTACGCGGCCAAGCACGACCACGTCGAACTCCCCGAGAACCCGGCCGAGCTGGTCGAGGCGCAGGTCGAGCGGCTGCGCGAATCGACGGGCACCGAGCGGGTGGCGGACATCCGCCGCGAGCTCCAGGAGACGATGGACGCGAACGTCATGGTCTTCCGCACCGAGCAGACGATCAAGACGGCCGTCGAGAAGATCGGCGAGCTGCGCGACCGCTATCTGCGCGTGTCCATCCAGGACAAGGGCCGGCGCTTCAACACGGATCTGCTGGAGGCCGTCGAGCTGGGCAACCTGCTCGATCTGGCCGAGGTGATGGCCGTGTCGGCGCTCGCCCGCCAGGAGTCGCGCGGCGGTCACTACCGCGAGGACTTCCCCAACCGGGACGACGTGAACTTCATGCGCCACACCATGGCGTACCGCGAGGTCGGCGACGACGGCACGGAGTCCATCCGTCTCGACTACAAGCCGGTCGTCCAGACCCGCTACCAGCCGATGGAGCGTAAGTACTGATGGCAACACCCCTGCTGGACAAGGTCGAGGACGACACCGAGGCCTCGCCGTACATCACGGTCACACTGCGGATCCGCCGCTTCAACCCCGAGATCTCCGACGAGTCCCGCTGGGAGGACTTCTCGATAGAGATCGACCCCAAGGAGCGTGTGCTCGACGCGCTCCACAAGATCAAGTGGGACGTCGACGGTTCGCTGACCTTCCGGCGCTCCTGCGCGCACGGGATCTGCGGCTCGGACGCGATGCGGATCAACGGCAGGAACCGGCTCGCGTGCAAGACGCTGATCAAGGACATCACGTCGTTCGACAAGAAGACCGGGGCCACGAAGCCGATCACGGTCGAGGCCATAAAGGGCCTCACGGTCCTCAAGGACCTGGTCGTGGACATGGAGCCGTTCTTCCAGGCGTACCGCGACGTGATGCCGTTCCTGGTCACCACCGGGAACGAGCCGACGCGCGAGCGGCTCCAGTCGGCGGAGGACCGCGAGCGGTTCGACGACACCACGAAGTGCATCCTCTGCGCGGCGTGCACGTCGTCGTGTCCGGTGTTCTGGAACGACGGGCAGTACTTCGGCCCGGCGGCCATCGTGAACGCGCACCGGTTCATCTTCGACTCGCGTGACGAGGCGGGCGAGCAGCGTCTTGAGATCCTCAACGACAAGGACGGTGTGTGGCGTTGCCGCACGACGTTCAACTGCACCGACGCCTGCCCGCGCGGTATCGAGGTCACCAAGGCGATCCAGGAAGTGAAGCGCGCGCTGATCACACGGCGCTTCTGAGCGCTCGGCATCGGCGGCGGGCGCCCGACGCCAACGCCCGGCGCCCGCCCGCGCGGTGAGGGCCCGTTTCCGTACAAAGCCGTAACGGCCCGTACGGTACGGGCCCTTTCTGTGCCAGGATTCAGCCAGGGATGCCCCGAACGGGGGCCCTGGACCAAGCAGCAGCAGGGGAAGCGGGGAGACATGAGCCAGCCGAATCCGAACCCGAATCCGGACGGGGACGGGGCCTATGGATGGGGCCCCACCCAGCCCGGCTACGGCTATCCCAACCCGGCGCCGGGGTACGGCTATCCCGGTCAGGGCAGCCCGGCGTACGACCCGACGCTGGCCGGCGGACAGCTCGTTCCCGCGTCCGGGGGCGGCCAGCCGCTGGTGTCGATCGGGGACATCACCGTCATGAACGACGGCATCGTCACGCCGTCCGGCACGCTGCCGCTGCGCGGCGCGGTGTGGAACGCGACCGACATGTCGCGGACGGAGGAGAAGATCCCGACGCACGCCATCATCCTGGCGGTCATCTTCTTCCTC
The DNA here is from genome assembly GCF_036248275.1 of Streptomyces sp. NBC_01716. NCBI lineage: Bacteria > Bacillati > Actinomycetota > Actinomycetes > Kitasatosporales > Streptomycetaceae > Streptomyces > Streptomyces sp. NBC_01716. The sequence goes on from NZ_CP109181.1 coordinate 3,259,007, forward strand.
TTCTGTCTGCTCGGTCTGCTCTTCCTCCTGATGAAGGAGAAGAAGACCACCGGGTTCATCCAGGTCACGGTGACCAGCGGCGGCAAGCACCACTCGACGATGCTGCCCGCGACCGGTCCGGACAGCTTCCAGATCGTCATGGGGCAGATCAGCTACGCCCGTTCGCTCAGCACGATGTGACGGTGGAGGGCGCGGCGCCGCCGGGTGCCGTGCCTTCGGGGGCCGTGCCTTCCGGCCAGACCGTGACCGCGCGCCGGCGGTAGCCGTCCCGCTCCGACTCCTCCACGGAGAAGGTGACGGCCTGACCCACCGCCGGCTCGGCGTAGTCCTCACCGGCGACGGCGGAGAAGTGCGCCCACACGTCCTCGCGGAGGTTGGCGGCGTCCAGCACGCCCCACCCCTCCGCCTCGTGCCACGCACGCACCCGCCCGGCCAGCGGTACGCCGAAGCGGTGGTGCAGGGCCAGGACGTCACGTTCGTCGTCCTCTCCGATCGCGTACCCGGTGTGCGAGACGATCTGGTACTCCGCCGTGCCGCAGCCGACCCGGCGGCCCCGGACCCGGCCGCTGCCCGTCAGCGAGCCCACCGGAAAGGGCAGCCCGCCTGCCCCGTGCACCAGTGCGCCGTGCTCGTCCTTCCGGGTGGCGCCCAGGTCCACCGCGCGGACGTCGACCGTTCGGCCGGTGTCGTCCACCAGCACCTGGCTGTACGGCCCGTCCTCGCGCAGCAGTCTGAAGCCGTGGTCGCGCATGGTCCGTTCGTGGTGGGCCAGGCTCTCCGCGCGTACGACGACGTCCAGGTCCTCGTGGGGACGGGTCTGCTCGCACAGGAGGGCGTCGACGCCCCAGCCGCCGTCGAGCCAGACCTCGACGCCGGCCCGGTCGAGCAGATCCAGGACGGCCAGCACATCCTCCGCGCGCATCATGGGCCCGACTCTTCCCGAAGAGACGGCGGACGGCATCATGTTCCGACGGGTGGTGCGGCGTGGCTCCACCGTTCAGGCCCGCCCGGCGCGAGGGCGGCGAAGGGCCCCGACGGACCGAAGGACAGAGACGACATCAAGGCCTCCCGGAGCGAGCAGACCCGCACACTCATCCTCGAAACCGCGCTGCGCCTCTTCGAGGAGAAGGGCTACGACCGGACGACCATGCGGTCCATCGCCCAGGAGGCCGGCGTCTCCGTCGGGAACGCGTACTACTACTTCTCCTCCAAAGAACATCTCGTCCAGGGCTTCTACGACCGAATAGCCGCCGAGCACGAGGCAGCCGTCAGGCCGGTGCTCGCGGACGAGACGGATCTGGCCGTCCGCCTGACGCGCGTCCTGCTGACCTGGCTGGACATCGCGGAGCCGTACCACCGCTTCGCCGCGCAGTTCTTCAAGAACGCCGCCGACCCCGACAGCCCGCTCAGCCCCTTCTCGCCGGATTCGGCCCCGGCCCGTGAGGCCGCCGTGGCCATCCACGAGCGGGTGCTCGCCGGCTCGTCGGCCCGGATCGACCCCCAGTTGGCGGAGCAGCTGCCGCATCTGCTGTGGCTGACGCAGATGGGTCTGGTCCTGTACTGGGTGTACGACCGTACGGAGGGCACCGGGCGCAGCCGCCGTCTGGTCGTGCGTGCCACGCCGGTCGTCGCCCGCGTGATAGCGCTCTCCCGGTACCGGCTGCTGCGTCCCGTCGTACGTCAACTCCACGAACTGCTGTTGGAGTTCATGCCGGGTGCGATGGTGACGCGGCCGGCGAAGGACTGAGCGTCAGATCGTGGATCAGCGGCTCGCCGCCGACCAGGATGTGCCGGGTCCACGGTTCGTGCAGGTCGGAGGTCACGGCGAGCAGGTACGAGCCGCCGGCCGGGACGCTGAGGATGTACCCGCCGTCGGCGAGGGTCGCCACGCGGTCGAGCTGCCTGCCCGCGGGCGAGAGAAGGGTCAGTACGGCGTCGGCGACGGGCATGCCCTCGTCGTCGAGGACGAAGCCGTGTACGACGGTGGTGCCGCCGGAGACCATTGTCTTCTCCGTGCCGATGCCGGGGTCCTCGGCCGTCGTCCGCCGGGCCGCCTCGGGGGCTTCCGGGGCCTCCACCGCCAGGTGCGGCAACCGCTCCTCCAGCCAGCCCGGCAGCCACCAGTTGGCCTTTCCGAGCAGGTGCATCGACGCCGGGACCAGCGCCGTACGCAGGACGAACGCGTCCAGCGCGACGGCGGCGGCCAGCCCGACCCCGGCCACGGCCCCCTCGGTGTCGCCGCTCAGCACGAACGCGCCGAAGACGCAGATCATGATGAGCGCGGCCGAGATGATGACACTGCTGGTCTCGGCGAGCCCGACCCGCACCGCGCGGGCGTTGTCCTTCGTGTGCACCCACTCCTCGTGCATACGGCTGACGAGGAAGACCTGGTAGTCCATCGAGAGCCCGAAGAGCATCGACAGCATGATCACCGGCAGGAACGCGGTGATCGGGCCCTCCCTGCCGAAGCCGAGCAGCTCGGCCCCCCAGCCCCACTGGAAGATCGCGACCAGCACCCCGAAGGACGCGGCGGCGGCGACCAGGTTCATGACGGCGGCCGTCAGCGGCACCACCACGGAGCGGAAGGCGAGGAGCAGCAGGAGAAAGCCGAGGCCGATGATCGTGGCGATGAACAGGGGCATCCGGTCGGCGGTGACCGAGGAGAAGTCCTTGAACACGGCGGTCACTCCCCCGACATGGACCTCCATGCCGGAGCCGGGGATGACGTCGTCGCGCAGCCGGTCGATCAACTGGTCCGTCCGCACGTCCTGCGGCGAGGTGGTGGGGACGACCTGGACGACCGTCACGGGGACCTCGGAGCCGGCCGGGAGAGGCATGGCGGCGGCCATCGCCACGCCGTCGTCGGCGCCGACCCGTTCGACCAGCGCGTCCACGGCGGCTTTCACGTCCGGGTCACCGGGGGCGCCGAGTGCGCCTGTCTCCGCGACGAGTTGGAGCGGTCCGTTGAAGCCGGGGCCGAAGCCGTCGGCGAGCAGGTCGTACGCCTGCCGGGTGGTGCGGTCCTCGGGATGGTTGCCCTGGTCGGTCGCGCCGAGCCGCAGGGACAGGACCGGGATCGCCAGCGCGGCCATCAGGACGACCGCGACCGCCGCGACGGCCCTGGGGCGTTCCTGTACGGCGGCCGACCAGCGGGCCGCCGCGCCCTTCGCCTCGGCGGGCGCCGGTCCCTCGTCGGCGAGCCTGCGCCGCTGACGGGGGCTCAGCACCCGCTCGCCCAGGAGTGAGAGGAGCGCGGGCAGCAGGGTGATCGCGGCCAGCACGCTGAGGACGACGGTCAACGACGTGGCGATGACGACGCCTTCGAGGAAGCTCATCCGCGTCACGAGCATGCCGGCGAGTGCGACGCAGACGGTGCCGCCCGCGAAAAGCACCGCGCGGCCCGCCGTGTTGAGCGCCTGGACGGCCGATTCCTCGGGTGTTCTGCCGCCGAGCAGGGCTCTGCGGTGCCGGGTGACGATGAACAGCGCGTAGTCGATGCCGACCCCGAGGCCGATCAACGAACCGAGCAGCGAGGCGACTTCGGGCACGTCGACGGCATGGCTCAGCAGCAGCGTCGACATGAGGCCGGTACCGACGCCGAAGATCGCGACGGTGATCGGCAGCAGCATCGAGAAGAGCGAGCCGAAGGCCAGGAAGAGGACGACGCCCGCGGCGAGGATGCCGACCACCTCGGCGATACCGGTGGGCGGTGCGGAGATACGGGTGATGGCCTGCCCGCCGAGTTCGACCTGGAGCCCGGCGCGCTCGGCGCCCCGCGCGGTGTCCACGACGTCCTGGACGAGCTCTTGCGGTACGGCGTCGGCCTGTTGGGCGAAGGTCACCTGCGCGTACGCGGTCCGACCGTCCTCGCTGATCCGCGCGGCGCCGCCGGGGCCGGGACCGTACGGCCCCGCGACGTCGCCGACGCCGGGCAGGGAGGCGATGCGGTCGAGTGCGGGTTCGAGCCGGTCCTGTACGGAACTGTCGCCGACGGCCCCCGAGTCGACGCGCCACACGACGTTGACCGTGTCACCCGCGCTCTCCGGGAAGACCTCGGCCATCCGGTCGTACGCGCGGGACGAGTCGGTGCCGGGGATGCCGAACATGTTGGCGTAGTCGCCGCCCGCGGCGGTCCCGGCCACGCCGAGACCGGCCAGGGCCGACACCCACAGCGCCAGGACCAGCAGCTTGCGCCGGTAGCACCACCGTGCCCATGCCTCCACGATCTGTTCCTTCCGCTCATGGCCGGCCGCTTCGGACAGCTCCAGAATCGGGGGGCGGCACGGGCGGGGGCCGGGTCGGCGGCCCGACTCTCAAGGAACTCCAAGACGGCGCCCGGCGATCGGAACGGGCGGCGTACGGATACTGGTGCCATGACGGATCCAGCCCAGACGGATGCCGGCGCGGCGGACGGTGGCACAAGAGACGGCGGCTCGCCGGACGGCGGCTCGCCGGACCCGGCGGCCACCGTGCTGCTCGTCGAGGACGAGCCGAGCATCGCCGACGTCCTGACCATCGCGCTGCGCTACCACCGGTTCGAGGTGGTGGTGGCGGGCTCGGTACGGGAGGCGGCCGAGGCCGTACGTCGCACGCGCCCCGACGTGGCGCTGCTCGACGTGATGCTCCCGGACGGCGACGGCCGCGACATCGCCCGCCAACTGCGGCTCTCCCGCCCGGAGATGGCGGTCGTCTTCCTCACGGCGCGGGACGCGCCCGCGGAGATCGTCGGCGGGCTGTCGCTCGGCGACGACTACATCACCAAGCCGTTCAACGTGGACGAGGTGGTCGCCCGGGTCCGCGCGGTGCTGCGCAGGACCCTGCCCGGCGACCGGATCGCGGTACGGCCGCCGCTGCGGTACGGCGATCTGGAGCTGGACGAGGCGACGTACACGGTGCGCAGGGCGGGGCGCGCGGTGGATCTGACCCCGACCGAGTACGCGCTGCTGAGGTTCCTGGTGCGCAACGCGGGTGCGGTGGTGACCAAGGAGCAGTTGCTGCGGCATGTGTGGCGGTACGAGCACGCGGCGGAGTCCACGGTGGTGGAGACCTACATCAGCTATCTGCGGCGCAAACTCGACCGGTACGGGCCGCCGTTGATCATGACGAGACGCGGGGTGGGCTACGGTCTCGCGAGCCCGGGTGCGTCGTGACGGGGCTTGGGGGGACTGCCCGGACCGGCCGTACGCATTCGCTGCGTACGAAGCTGACGCTGATCAATGTGGTGCTGCTCGCTCTGGGGATCACGATAGCGACGGCGGTCAGCCTCTTCGGTCTGCGGCACTATCTGCTCCAGGCCATCGACTCCGAACTGACCATGTCCCGCGACGGGCTGGAGCGTACGGAGTTGACGGTCAGTCAGATCGAGTCGCTGAGCTCGCTCGCGACGATAGTGGAGAACATATCCCCGCGCCGGTCGGGCACGGGCATGCTGCCGGCCCCCGACTCGCTCTTCGTCCTCATCGACGCGGAGCGCCGGCCGATCAACTTCGCCGGGATCGAGGTGACCGAGCGGCAGCGCCAACTGGCGTGGGCGGTCACCGATCCGACGGCACTGAGCCGGGAGGCCGGCGTCCGCGACGTGATGGTGGACGGCGAGCCGTACCGGGTGGTGGGGGCCCATCTCAGCGACGGTTCGACCGTACTGATGTCGACGTCCACGAAGGCGGTGCGGGAGAGCCTCTTTCTGGCGCTGAAGTTCGACACCGCGATCGGCGGTCTGCTGCTGGTGCTGCTCGCCCTGATCACGTTGATGGGCGCGAACCGTACGCTGCGGCCGCTCGGGGACATGGTCGAGACGGCGACGGCCATCGCCGAGGGCGACCTGACCCGCCGGGTCCCGGGCCGGCGCGACCCGGTCACCGAGATCGAGCAGCTGCGGCTCGCCCTCAACTCCATGCTCCAGCAGGTCGAGTCGGCGTACGTGACGCGCGAGCGCAGCGAGACGCAGCTGCGGCGGTTCGTCGCGGACGCGTCGCACGAGCTGCGTACGCCGCTGTCCGCGATCCGCGGCTACCTCCAGCTGTACGAGAAGGGCATGCTCGCCGAACCGGCGGAACGCACCCGCGCGCTCGCCAGGATGACCGGCGAGGCGGACCGGATGGGCCGGCTCGTCGACGAACTGCTCACCCTGGCAAGGCTGGACCAGCGGCCGGTGCTGCGGCTGCGCCCGGTGGACCTGAGCCGGCTGGTCCGCGACGCGGCGGACGACCTGCGTGCGCAGCAGCCCGACCGGCCGCTCGACGTGGCGGCGGCGGGCTCGGTGCTGGTCCAGGCGGACGAGTCAGGGCTGCGGCAGGTCATCGGCAACCTGCTGGCGAACATCCGCACCCACACACCGCCCGAAGCCCCCGTCCGGGTGGAACTGGGCCGCTCGGACGAGGGCGTGGTCCGGCTGTGCGTCTCCGACGACGGCCCGGGGATGGCCCACGAGGACGCGGACCGGATATTCGACCGCTTCTTCCGGGCGGGCGGTGGCGGCGCGGGCAGCGGCCTCGGCATGTCGATCGTCCACGCGGTGGTGCGCTCCCACGGCGGCGAGGTCTCGATCCGAACGTCCCCGGGAACGGGCCTGGCGGTGACGGTGACACTGCCGAGATGACGTGCGGGGCCCGCCGCCCTTCCCCGTACGCCGTCCCGGTCTCCGTGTCCCGCCGGCTGTTCAGGCCTGGCGGGAGGCGAGTTGGACGACCGTGACGTCCGAGGGGGCGCCGACCCGTACCGGCGGGCCCCACGCGCCCGCCCCGCGTGTCACGTAGAGCGACGTGTCGCCGTACTGCTCAAGGCCCGCCAGGGTCGGGTTGGCGGCCTGGGCGATGTAGGTCGCCGGCCACATCTGGCCGCCGTGCGTGTGACCCGACAGTTGCAGGTCGACGCCGTGCTTCACCGCGTCGTGGATGACGACGGGCTGGTGCGCGAGCAGCACCGACGCGCGCGCCGGGTCGCGTCCGCCGAGCGCCTTCTTGAAGTCCGGGCCCTCGCCCTCCTCCTCGCCCGCGATGTCGTTGACGCCCGCCAGATCGAATCCGGCGATCTCCACGCGGGCGTTCTCCAGCGGGTGCACGCCCAACTCGCGTACGTGGTCGACCCATTCGCCCGCGTCACCGAAGTACTCGTGGTTACCGGTGACGAAGTACGACCCGTGCCGCGCCGTCAGCTGGGCCAGCGGCTCGGCCGCCGAGCCCAGGTCGGCGACGGTCCCGTCGACCAGGTCGCCGACGATCGTGATGAGGTCGGGGTTGGTGGAGTTGATGGTGTCCACGACACGCTGCGCGTGGGCCCGGCCCAGCAGCGGGCTGAGGTGGATGTCGCTGACGACGGCGATCCGGTAGCCGTGCGCGGCGCGCGGCAGCTTCGCGAGCGGGACCGTGACGCGCTTGACGGTGGGGCCGCGCAGTACGTTCGCCGTGCCATACCCGACGGTGGCGAGCGCGGCGGCGGCAGCGGCGCCGCCGACGACGCGGGAGACGAAGAGCCGCCGGGAGGGATCGGCGGCCTGGGCGGCCGGAGCGGTGTCGGTACCCGGGCCGGCCGGGGTGCCCGCCCCGGCGCCCGCGCCCACGGTCACCGGCTCCTCGGCGGGCGCGGGCTCGGTGGCCGTCGCCGTACCCCCCGCGGCTGCGGCCCGACGGTCGAGCACCCGGCTCAGCAGCGGCCGTACGGCTTCGCCCACCAGCAGCGCCAGCAGCAGATACATCAGCATCGCCAGCCACATGTACGCGGGCCAGCCGAGGATCTGCTTCAGGGAGAACGGCAACGCCTCGCCCCGGCCCAACCCCACACCGGCGACGGTCAGGACCGGCAGCAGGACCAGCACGGCGGTGCCGACCTTGCGGGCCGTACCCCCCGCGGCCGTCGTGTCGCGGACCAGGCGCCGCCATATGTAGTAATGCGCGCCCGCCACCAATGTGACAGCGACAAGCGCCATCAGGACTACCACCACGATCACGAGCCGATTCCCCTTTTTATCCCTGTCGCTGTCTCTGTACTACGTGCTCGTCACCGCGTTCGTTCCTCAACTCGCCGCGCCAGGCGCGGACTCCACGGAACCCCACCGCCCCCACCCCCGTCCCCAGAAGAAAGGACGTGATGGCGAGCAGCAGATGCACCCAGAAGTAACCCGTGGGGTCACCGGCGTCGTCGAAGGCGAGTCCGCTGCCGTCCTGCCACAGATTTTTGACGAAAGTGATCCAGATGAACCAGCTCCACACCCCGAAGGCGAGCAGGAACCAGGACACGGGGCGGCTGAGCTTCATGAATCCAGTATCGCCGGAGCCCTCCCCACCGCTTCGCCGGGGGCGGCCCGGCCGGGAGGGCGGCGAGGCCGCCGGAACGGTGCCACGCGGGTGGCCGGAAAGTGCTCTGTCCCAGCGGTGGAGGCGGCCGGTCCGCCCGCCGGTGTTCGGATCACCCGTCAGGCCATGTACGTTTTCGACCGTGTCCGCACTGAGAAAGACCGCCTTGACGGTCCTTGCCGCCGCGTTGCTGCCCGTTCTGACCGCCGCGCCCGTTCTGGCGGACGACGCGAACGACGCGAACACGGAGAAGTCCGAGGACAAGCAGCCGAAGCCGCCGGCGGCGATGTCGACGGTCGGCGGCACTCTCCTCGGCAAACCCGGCACCCAGGTGAATCTCGCCCCCGGCGTGCCCGTGCTGCCGAAGAAGCTGACCGGCAGGTCCTGGATCGTCGCGGACGCCGAGAGCGGCGATGTCCTCGCCTCGCACAACGCGCACTGGCGGCTGCCGCCCGCTTCGACGCTCAAGATGCTGTTCGCGGACACGGTCCTGCCCGTGCTGCCGAAGACCGAGTCCCACAAAGTGACGCCCGAGGACCTGGCCGGCATCGGCGAGGGCAGCAGTCTGGTCGGCGTGAAGGAGAACAGCACGTACACCGTCCACGACCTGTGGATGGGTGTCTTCCTGCGCTCGGGCAACGACGCGGTGCATGTGCTGTCCCAGATGAACGGCGGCGTCGGCAAGACGGTCGCCGACATGAACAAGCACGCGGCCGAACTGAAGGCGCTCGACACGAATGTCGTCTCGCCGGACGGTTACGACGAGAAGGGGCAGGTCTCCAGCGCGTACGACCTCACCCTGATCGCCCGCTCCGGGCTGCAGAAGAAGGACTTCCGGGAGTACTCGTCGACGGTCCGGGTGCAGTTCCCCGGCGAGGAGAAGAAGCCGAAGAAGGGCAAGAAGGCCCCGAAGCGGGAGACGTTCGAGATCCAGAACACCAACCGGCTGCTGACCGGGGACTCCGGCCTCGACCCGTACAAAGGGATCGCCGGGGTCAAGAACGGCAACACCACCAACGCGGGGTCGACCTTCACCGGTGTCGCCGAGCGCGACGGCAGGGTCCTGCTGGTGACGGTCATGAACCCGTCCGAGGAGGAGGGTCTTGCGGTCTACCAGGAGACGGCCAGGCTGCTGGACTGGGGCTTCACCGCCGCCGGAAAGGTCGAACCGATCGGCGAGCTGGTGAAGCCCGGAACGGCCGACGGCGGCTCCGACAAGGAGGCTGTCGGGGACGACTCGGGCGACAAGAGCGAGGCCGGGGGCAGCGGCGGTACGGACCAGGCCGGGCTCGGCGACAAGGCTTCCGCGTCGGGGTCCAGCGGCATGGGAATCGCGGTGGCCATCGCGGGCGGCGCGCTGCTGCTGCTGGCGGCGGCCGTGTTCCTGGTCAACCGCCGCTGGCCACTGCCGGACCTGGTCAAGCGCCTGCCGGGCCGCTAGGGCGTATACGCGTCGCGCCGGGCGGCGGGAAGCCTCCCGCACTCGGCGCGTCCGCCGCTCCGTCCGGCGGTCCCGTCGGCTGCTCGTCCCCGCTCGGGTGGCTCGGTGTCGCCGTCCAGGCCGCGCAGAACAGCGTCAGCTTCGCCGTGAAGTTGATCCACAGCAGCAGCGCGACGGGCACCCCGAACGCGCCGTACATGCTCTTGCCCGCGACGTCCCGCACATAGCCGCCCAGCAGCAGCTTGAGCGCTTCGAAGCCGAGCGCGCCGATGACGGCCGCGACGATCAGCCGGCGCCGCGGCGGCCGTACGCCGGGCATCAGCGTCAGTACGTACAGCAGGATCAGGAAGGCCGCCGCGGCGGCGAGCGCGATCGCCGCGATCTGGAGGAGGACATCGCCCACGCCGTCCTCCTTGATACCGAGCTGACGGGCGGTCCAGCTGACGGCCGTGGAGCCGAGGGCCGACGCGCCGATCGAGACGAGACCGGTGACGCCCAGGCCGACGAGGATGATCGTGTCCTTGCCCTTCTGCAGGAAGGGGTTGCCCTCGTTCACGTCGTCCAGCTCCCAGACGGCGCGCAGACACCCCCGCACCTGGCCGACCCAGCTGACGCCGGTGAACAGCAGCAGGGCACCGGCCACCAGCCCCACCGTTCCCGCGTTCTGGACCAGTGAGTTGATGTCCAGCTGGTCGGAGATACCGGGTACCTGCTCGGTGATGTTGTGCTTGAGACGGTCGAGCTCGTCCGTGCTCAGCAGCGCGGCCCCGATCGCCGCGCCGACGGTGATCAGCGGGAAGAGCGCCAGGAAGCTGATGAAGGTGATCGCCGCCGCGAGCCTGGTCCAGTGGGTGCGTTCGAGGGTCTCGAAGGAACGCCAGGCGTGGGTCAGCATCAGCCCGGCCACGAGGGGGCCGACGACGGGGAGTTTTTTCAGCCAGTCCATGACGGAGACCTGCCCTCGGATCGGAGAACCAACGGTCAGGTACCCCGAAAGCCGGTCCTCACGTCATCGTTCACCGACACCCACCCAACCACCCATTCATACGAGTACAGCGGCAAATACGGCTTACAACGCAAAGAATGACGTTTAGGGCGATACCGTCTCGACCATGCCTGCCGAGATCGCCGACCCTGTCACCGGCTGGGGCCGCACCGCCCCCACGGCCGCCGCCCGTCTCGTACGGCCGCGTTCTTATGAGGAGGCGGCCCGCGCCGTACGCGACTGCGGTACGCGCGGCGGCATCCCGCGCGGTCTCGGCCGCGCGTACGGCGACGCGGCGCAGAACGCGGGCGGCTCCCTCATCGACATGACCGCCCTGGACCGCGTCCTGTCCGTCGACGCCGAGGCCGGGATCGTCGAGTGCGAGGCGGGGATCAGCCTGCACCGGCTGATGGAAGTGCTGCTGCCGCTGGGCTGGTTCGTGCCGGTGACGCCCGGGACCCGTCATGTCACGGTCGGCGGGGCGATCGGCTCCGACGTCCACGGCAGGAACCACCAGGTGTCGGGCGCGTTCTCCCGCCACGTGCTCTCCCTGGACCTGCTCACCGCCGACGGCGACGTGACGACGGTCGTCCCCGGCACGCCCCTGTTCGACGCGACGGCGGGCGGCATGGGGCTGACGGGAGTGATCCTCAGCGCGACGTTCCGGCTGCACCCCGTCGAGACCTCCCTGATGTCCGTCGACACCGAACGCGCCACGGACCTCGACGATCTGATGGACCGTCTCACCACGTCCGGCCGGCACCACCGCTACTCGGTCGCCTGGATCGATCTGCTCGCCGGCGGCTCCTCCTTGGGACGCTCGGTCCTCACGCACGGCGAACACACGACACTTGACGCGCTGTCCGCGCATGCCGCGCGGGGACGCGGCGGCCTGGGCGGCTGGGGCGAGTGGGGCAGCCGCGGGGCGGCGGCCCGCGCCCGCAGACAGCCGCTCGCCTTCCGGCCCGGACAGCTGCCCGGCGCGCCCTCCTACGTAGCCCAGGGGCTGCTGGGGCGGACGGCGGCCGGGCTCTTCAACGAGCTCTGGTACCGCGGGGCGGGGCGCGCACGGACCGGTGAACTCCAGCGCATCTCGGCCTTCTTCCACCCGCTGGACGGAGTGCCGCACTGGAACCGTCTGTACGGACGCGGCGGCTTCGTCCGGTACCAGTTCGTCGTCGGACACGGCCAGGAGGAGGCGCTGATCCGGATCGTGCGGCGCATCGTCCGGCGCGGCTGTCCCGCCCCGCTCGCCGTACTCAAGCGGTTCGGCGCGGGCGATCCCGGCTGGCTCTCCTTCCCCATGGCCGGCTGGACCCTCTCCCTGGACGTCCCCGCCGACCGGACCGGTCTTGGGCCCTTCCTCGACGAGCTGGACGAGGACGTCGCCGCCGCCGGGGGCCGGGTCTGTCTCGCGAAGGACTCGCGGCTGCGGCCCGAACTGCTGGCCGCGATGTATCCGCGGCTGGACGAGTTCCGGGCGCTGCGGGCCGAACTCGACCCGCGCGCGGTCTTCGTCTCCGATCTCTCCCGCCGGCTCTCGATCTGACGCCCCGGGCCCCCGAATCCAGCCGGCCCTCCGACCCCACTGATCCGTCCGTGGCCCTCGCCCCGCACCCTCGCTGCAAGGAGCACCGCACCATGAAGGACGCCTTCGGCATTCCGCAGTCCCTGCTCGTCCTCGGCGGGACGTCCGAGATCGCGCTGGCCACGGCACGTCGGCTGATCGCGCGCCGTACGCGTACGGTCTGGCTGGCCGGCCGCGCCTCGGCCGCGCTCGACGCCGCCGCCGACCATCTCCGCGCCCAGGGCGCTGACGTCCGCACGGTCGACTTCGACGCGCTCGACCCGGCCTCGCACGCCGAGGTGCTGGGCAAGGTCTTCGCGGAGGGCGACATCGACATGACGCTGCTCGCCTTCGGCGTACTCGGCGACCAGGCGCACGACGAGGCGGATCCGGCCTCCGCCGTCAGGGTCGCGCAGACCAACTACACGGGGGCGGTCTCGGCCGGTCTGGTGTGCGCGGCGGCGATGCAGACGCAGGGGCACGGATCGCTGGTGGTGCTGTCGTCGGTGGCCGGTGAGCGGGCGCGGCGCGCCAATTTCATCTACGGGTCGAGCAAGGCGGGCCTGGACGCGTTCGCGCAGGGGCTCGGGGACGCGATGTACGGCACCGGGGTGCATGTGATGGTCGTGCGGCCCGGCTTCGTACGGACGAGGACGACGGCGGGGCGGGAGGAGACACCGCTGGCCACGACCCCGGAGGCGGTCGCTGTGGCCGTGGAGCTGGGGCTGCGGCGGCGCTCGGAGACGGTGTGGGTGCCGGGGGCGCTGCGGGTGGCGATGTCGCTGGTGAGGCATCTGCCGAGGTCGCTCTTCCGGCGGCTGCCGGTCTGACGGCCTTCTTCAGGAGGGCGCCGGCTACTGCCGCAGGGACGAGGTCGCGGGCAGATCGACGGGGGTGCTCTGCGAGGGCACTCCCGAGATCTCCGTACCGCCCCCGAAGGCGTACTCGTGCAGCATCCGCCACACGCCGTCGGCGCCCTGCTCGTAGAGCCCGAAGGACGCGCAGCTCCAGCGGGCGGTGTAATCGCCCAGCTCCTCGTACGCCCGGTCCATCGCCTCCTCGGAGATGCCGTGCGCCACGGTCACATGGGGGTGGTACGGGAACTGGAGCTCCCGCACCAGCGGCCCCGACGCGTCCCTGACCCGCTTCTGGAGCCAGGTGCACGCCGCGGCACCCTCGACGACCTGGACGAATACCACCGGCGACAGCGGGCGGAAGGTGCCCGTGCCGTAGAGCCGCATCGGGAAGGGGCGGCCCGCCGTGGCGACCGAGGCGAGGTGGGCCTCGATGGTGGGCAGCGTCGCGGCGTCGACCTCGGTCGGCGGCAGGAGCGTGACGTGGGTGGGAATGCCGTGCGCGGCGGGATCGCCGAAGCCCGCGCGGCGCTCCTGGAGCAGGCTGCCGTACGGCTCCGGGACCGCGATCGAAACGCCGAGCGTTACGGTCCCCACGTCGTTCTCCTCAGTCCTTGTGTGTGCGAGTGGTGCGTGCTGCGTGTGTCCTGCCCGGTGAGGCGGTGCCGCGTGGCCGATTCCGTCCCTGCGTCAGTGTGACGCTCGTACCGCCCGGCTGGCCAGGGTCCTTGGTCAGCAGTACGCGGGCGGCCCGGATGCGGTAAGGGGCCGGGCGTCCGACCGGGGCGGGCGGACCGGTCCCGGCCCGCCCGCCCCGGAGGGGTTCAGTGCTTGGCGGGCAGGAAGCCGATCCGGTCGTACGCCTGGGCGAGGGTCTCCGCGGCGACCGCGCGGGCCTTCTCCGCGCCGGCGGCCAGGATCGAGTCCAGCGTCTCGGGATCGTCCAGATATTCCTGGGTACGGCTCCGGAACGGTGTGACGAAGTCGACCATGACGTCGGCCAGGTCCACCTTCAGGGCGCCGTATCCCTTGCCCTCGTACCGCTGCTCAAGATCCGCGATGCCCGCGCCCGTGAGGGTGGAGTAGATCGTGAGGAGGTTGCTGATGCCCGGCTTGGCCTGCGCGTCGAAACGGATCTCGGTGCCCGTGTCGGTGACGGCGCTCTTGATCTTCTTCGCCGTGGCCTTGGGGTCGTCGAGCAGGTTGACCAGGCCCTTCGGCGTGGACGCGGACTTGCTCATCTTGATCGACGGGTCCTGGAGGTCGTAGATCTTCGCGACCTCCTTGACGATGTGCGGCTTCGGGATCGTGAACGTACTCCCGAAGCGGGTGTTGAACCGCTCGGCGAGGTCACGTGTCAGCTCGACGTGCTGGCGCTGGTCCTCGCCGACGGGGACCGAGTCCGCCTGGTAGAGCAGGATGTCGGCGACCTGGAGGATCGGATAGGTGAAGAGTCCGACGGTCGCGCGGTCGGCGCCCTGCTTCGCCGACTTGTCCTTGAACTGCGTCATCCGGGAGGCCTCGCCGAAGCCCGTCAGACAGTTCATCACCCAGCCGAGCTGGGCGTGTTCGGGTACATGACTCTGGATGAACAGAGTGCAGCGCTGGGGGTCGAGGCCGGCGGCGAGGAGCTGCGCGGCGGCGAGCCTGGTGTTGGCGCGCAGGTCGGCGGGTTCCTGCGGCATGGTGATCGCGTGCAGGTCCACGACCATGTAGAACGCGTCGTGGGTTTCTTGCAGCGCCACATACTGCCTGATCGCACCGAGGTAGTTCCCGAGATGGAACGAGCCTGCGGTGGGCTGGATACCGGAGAGCGCGCGAGGACGAGTGGCCATGCTGAACATTCTCTCAGGTGACGCCCTCAGGTCGGGAACGGATCTCCGGTGAGCGGTGTGTCAAAGGCGTGATCACACGGGAGGTGGCGTGGCCGCCGGACGCGTGATCCGACCGGCCCCGCTCCTGGGGTTGTCTCCCAGGCCACGCCGGGGGCAAGGTTTCTTCGTCCACACTGGCGAGTGACCATAGAAACAGGGGCATCACCCCGCCCCGACCGGATGGCTTGTCCCGACCGAACGGAGAACCCGTGGCGACAACGGAGAGTGCCATCGCCTCTGCGGAGGCGCACAGCGCGCACAACTACCACCCGCTGCCCGTCGTCGTCGCCTCGGCGGACGGCGCATGGATGACCGACGTCGAGGGACGCCGCTTCCTCGACATGCTCGCCGGCTACTCGGCGCTCAACTTCGGCCATGGCAACCGACGCCTGATCGACGCCGCCAAGGCCCAGCTGGAGCGGGTGACGCTCACCTCACGGGCGTTCCACCACGACCGGTTCGCCGACTTCTGCACTCAGCTCGCCGAGCTGTGCGGCATGGAGATGGTGCTGCCGATGAACACGGGCGCGGAGGCGGTGGAGACCGCCGTGAAGACGGCCCGCAAGTGGGGCTACCGGAGGAAGGGGGTGCCCGGCGGAACGGCCAAGATCATCGTCGCGGCGGACAACTTCCACGGGCGTACGACCACGATCATCAGCTTCTCCACCGACGAGGAGGCCCGCGCGGACTACGGGCCCTACACGCCGGGCTTCGAGATCGTTCCCTACGGGGATCTCGCCGCGCTCGACGCCGCCATGACGGACAACACCGTCGCCGTCCTGCTGGAGCCGATCCAGGGCGAGGCGGGGGTGCTGGTGCCGCCGCCGGGCTATCTCGCGGGTGTACGTGAGCTGACCCGGGCACGGAATGTGCTGTTCATCGCCGACGAGATCCAGTCCGGTCTGGGCCGGACCGGAAAGACCTTCGCCTCCGAGCACGAGGGCGTGGTGCCCGACATGTATGTGCTGGGCAAGGCGCTCGGCGGCGGGGTCGTGCCGGTGTCGGCCGTGGTGTCGTCGGCCGAGATCCTCGGGGTGTTCCGGCCCGGGGAGCACGGCTCGACGTTCGGCGGGAATCCGCTGGCGTGTGCGGTGGCCCTTGAGGTGATCGCGATGCTCCGCTCCGGTGAGTACCAGCAGCGGGCGGCGGAGCTTGGTGATCATCTCCACCATGAGCTGGGGCTGATGACGACCGGCGGCGCGGTGGAGCAGGTGCGCGGCCGGGGGCTCTGGGCGGGCGTGGACATCGCTCCGTCGTACGGCACGGGCCGGGAGATCTCCGAGAAGCTGATGGACCGGGGGGTGCTGGTGAAGGACACCCACGGGTCGACGATCCGGATCGCCCCGCCGCTGGTGATCAGCAAGGAGGACCTGGACTGGGGCCTGGACCAGCTGCGGGCGGTCCTGACCCGTTAGGGCATGTTTGAGAAGTCCCGTCCGGGCGATCTTCGCAGGGCTCGGAGAGAGATCGCCCGGACACGCCTCAGAGGATGACGTGCGGGAGGAAGCGGGCGTACTCGTCCGTGATCAGGCCCGACGATTCGCGGATCCCCAGGCCCGCCGCCTCGTTCTCGACGACCCAGGCGCCGAGTACGACGCGGTTGCCGTCGAAGTCGGGCAGTGGCGCCAACGCCTGGTAGCAGCAGGCCTCTTGGCGTACGACCGGGGCGTGGCCCGGCTCGTGGACGGTGACTCCGGCACCCTCGCGGCCGAGCAGGGGCTTGGAGACATAGCCCCCGTCGAGGGCGAGTTCACGCGGTCCGTCGAGGTAGGCGGGCAGCAGGTTCGGGTGGTCCGGGTAGAGCTCCCAGAGGATCGCCAGCAGCGCCTTGTTGGAGAGGAGCATCTTCCAGGCGGGCTCTATCCAGCAGGTGCTGCCGGTGCCGCCGCCGTTGTCGAGCGTGTCGATGACCTGGGGGCCGAAACGGTCCGTGGTCAGCCACTCCCACGGATACAGCTTGAAGCAGCTGCGGATGAAACGCAGCCGCTCGTCGACGAAACGGCCGGTCAGCTTGTCCCAGCCGATCTGTTCGACGGACAGCGCCTCGGTGTCGAGGCCTGCCTGCTGGGCCGTCTCGCGGAGATAGGCGACGGTCATCAGGTCCTCGCCCAGCTCGTCGCCGTCGGAGTGGGCGAAGTGCAGGGGGCCAGGGGGAAGGAGATGGGCCTGGCGGCGCCAGGCCTCGACGAGCCGTTCGTGGAGGGAGTTCCACTGGTCGGCGCCGGGGAAGCGTTCCTCCATCCAGAACCACTGGGGGCTGGCGGCCTCGACCAGGGAAGTGGGGGTGTCGGCGTTGTACTCCAGCATCTTGGCCGGGCCGGTGCCGTCGTAGCGGAGGTCGAACCGGCCGTAGATGGAGGGCAGTTCGTCCCTGCGGTGCCAGGACTCGGCGACCAGCGCGGCCACTCGGGGGTCGGTGATCCCGAGATCGGCGAAGCGGTGGTGTTCGACGATGTGCCCGGCGGCGGCGAGGCACATCGCGTGCAACTCCTCGACCACGACTTCGAGGGCCTCGACCTCGGGGAGGGAGAAGACGTAGTAGGCGCTCTCGTCCCAGTACGGACGCAGGGAGTCGTCCGGGTAGCGGGTGAGCGGATAGACGAGACCCTGCTCCTCGACGGTCTGCTGCCAGCCGGGGCGCGGCTCCATGGTCCGGCGTTCCATCATGGCGCGGCCGACGCCCGCTCAGCCGCCGCCGGTGCCCGAGCAGCCGAAGCCGCCCCGGTCGACCGCCGACTTGTCGAAACTGCCGTCGTGGACACGGCCCTTGGTGCTCTTGCCGCCGTAGTAGTACGCGCCGGTGCCGGTGCTGTCGCAGTCGGACTTGGACAGTTCCTCATAGGTGTTCCGGTCGGCGCAGCGCCGGTCCGGTTCCGAACCACAGGAAGTTATCGTCAGTGCGAGTATCCCCATGCCGCCGAGCACCACCGTGCTCGACCGCAGCCTGCGTTGTTTAGTTGCCGCCATGGCGCGCTGTCCTCCCCCGTCTGCGGGCCGATCCTTCGACCCGTCAGTCCCGTGCTCGCCGCACACCTTAGATGGCTGGCATCCGCACGGAACAGGGCGGTCCCTGAACTCTCCTCAACTACATTCCTTTCATGCCATCCGCACCCGGCCGCCCCGCCGATCCGACCGTGCTCCACCCGATGCCCGGACAGTCGCGGGTGGTGCTGCTGAAACCGCTGATCACCTCCGAGTTGATCGAGGTCGGGGACTTCTCGTACTACGACGACCCGGACGAGCCGACGGCGTTCGAGACGCGGAACGTGCTGTACCACTACGGGCCGGAGAAGCTGGTCATCGGGAAGTACTGCGCGCTGGGCGAGGGGGTGCGGTTCATCATGAACGGCGCCAACCACCGTATGGACGGCCCGTCGACGTTCCCCTTCCCGATCATGGGCGGTTCGTGGAGCGAGCACTTCGATCTCATCACCGGACTGCCCGGCCGGGGTGACACGGTGGTGGGCAACGACGTCTGGTTCGGCTACCGCGGCATGGTGATGCCGGGTGTCCGGATCGGCCATGGAGCGGTGATCGCCTCGGGCGCGGTCGTCGTGGACGACGTACCGGACTACGGCATCGTCGGCGGCAATCCGGCCAGGCTCATCCGCCGCCGTTACGACGACGCGGACGTCCACCGGCTGCTGACGATCGCCTGGTGGGACTGGCCTCTCGACCACATCACCGCCCACCTGCGCACGATCATGTCGGGCAGCGTGGACGCGCTTGAGGCAGCCGCCCCGTAAGCCGGTCCGTAAGTCGGTCCGGCGCGTCCGGCAGCGGCCCATATCCCCCATTTCGGGCGGGCCGCACAAGAGAGCGCTCTCCAACTTCGATCACCACCAACTCCCTTTGGTTTGGCGCTACTTGACCGGCCCTGCCGCATCTATTGACACCCCTGCGGCCCGCTCTTACCTTCACGGCCAGAGAGCGCTCTCTGACACATCCAAGGAACTCCCCAATTCCTCCGATTGGAGTGCCGTGCTCCACAGACCCTCCCGCATCTCCTCCCGCGTCTCCTCCCCCACCCGTACCGGACGGCTGGCGTCCTGGCGCCGACGCGTCGTCGCCCTGGCCCTCGTCGCGCTCACCGCGTCGTTGCTCCAGGCCAACATGAGCAGCGCGAGCACCGGGTCCGACACCAAGGGCGCCGCCGTCGTCCGGGTGTCGGAATTCCTCGCCGAGTGCCCGTACAGCCACCGCCTCCCGGACGACCCGATCGTGTTCCCCGGGCTGCCCGGCGCCTCGCACATGCACAGCTTCTTCGGCAACGACACGACCAACGGCCGTTCCGACGTCAACAGTCTGGCGAACGGGCGCACCACCTGCTCGCCGCAGGAGGACCTCTCGTCGTACTGGGTACCGACCCTGTACGACGGCACGAAGGAGGTGGAGCCGACCGGCACCACCTTCTACTACCTGGGTGAAGGCGTACGCGACGACATCATCGCCCAGACGCAGCCGCTGCCGTACGGACTGCGGATCGTGGCGGGCAACGCCAAGGCGACCGGCCCCAACGACGACACGCGGGCGCGCTGGTCGTGTCTGCACCACGGCGAGGTCAACCCGTCGACCGACTTCGTCAACTGCCCCGCCGGCGCGATGCTGGAGTCGTATCTGGACTTCCCGCAGTGCTGGAACGGCCGTGACCTCGATTCGGCGGACCACAAGAGCCATATGTCGTACCCGGTGGCGGGCGCCTGCCCGTCGACCCACCCGGTGCCGGTGCCGAAGCTGCGGCAGGTGCTCAGGTATCCGGTCAACGGCGATCCGGCCCGCTTCTCGCTCGCGTCGGGCCGCGGCTACACGATGCACGGCGACTTCTTCAACGTCTGGCCCGTGGCGGAGATGGAGCGGCGCGTACGTGACTGCATCCGCCCGATCATCAAGTGCGGCGCCAACGGTCAGCCTTCCTGACCGGACAGACCTGAACGGACAGACCGGACCGATCAGTTCGGTGTCCGGCCGGGGCCGCACCGCGCCCCGGCCGGACACCGGCGCCCCTCTCCCCCACCCGAGGACTCTCCATGAAGGCGGTACGCGGTACGGCGGCGGCACTCCTCGCCCTTCTCGCGGTGACGGGCTGCTCGTCGTCCACCCCCACAGCGGCCCGGCAGGACCCGCCACCGGCCCCAACTCCCGTCGGCACACGCTCCGGTGCCACCGACGCCGCGTGGGTCCAGCTCATGACCCCCATGAACGAGGGCGCGGTCGAGCTTCTGACGATGGCCGCCGACCGCTCCACCGACCCCCGTCTGCGGAGCTGGGCGAAGGACCTGGCCGCCGCGCACCGCGCCGAACTCGGCCGTATGCGACCGCTGTTGAAGCAGCTGGGCCTCCCGGCCACGAACGTCCACGAGGGCCATGAGATGCCCGGCATGGTGACGCCCGGCGATCTCGCGCAGGCGCGGGCCGCCGAAGGCGCGGCCTTCGAGAAGGTTTTCGTGCTCCAGATCCGCGAACATCTGGAGCACTCCGCGCTCGTGTCCCGTTCCGAGGTCGACGCGGGCAGCGAAGCCGCGGCGAAGAAGCTCGCCGCCGCGCTCGTGGAGGCGAGGGAGGGCGAACTCGACGGTCTGAACCGCATCGCCGCGTAGTACGCCGCGCGGTACGGAATCCGGCCACCGAGGGCCCGCTCCGGGCGTCGAGTACCAACCGGTATAAAGACTGCATGACTGCCGACGCCTCCCCGCCCGCGCGCCCGACCCTGGAGGACGTGGCCGCCGTCGCAGGCGTCTCACGTGCCACGGTGTCCCGCGTGATCAACGGAGCGACGACGGTGGATCCCGCGCTGCGCACCGTGGTCGAGGAGGCCATCGCCACGACGCACTACGTCCCGAACCGCGCCGCGCGGTCGCTGGTGACCCGACGCACCGACTCGATCGCGCTGGTGGTCTCCGAGCAGGAACGGCGGCCGGTGGCCGAGCCGTTCGTGGGCCGGATGTTCTCGGACCCGTACTTCGGCCGGGTCGTGGGCGGGCTGCTGGACGTGCTGCGGCCGGCCGGTGTGCAGATGGTGCTGATGCTGGCGGACGACGCGGCCTCGCGCGACCAGTTGCTCTCGTATCTGCGCCAGGGCCATGTGGACGGCATCGTCCTGATCTCCTCGCACGCCGGTGATCCGCTGCCCCGGCTGGTCCACGAGACCCGGCTGCCCGCCGTCCTGGCGGGCCGGCCCGGACAGCCGTCACCGCTCACCTACGTCGAGGCCGACCAGGCGGCGGGCGCGCGGCTGGCCGCCGGGCATCTGGCGGGGCTCGGGCGGCGCAGGATCGGTACGGTCGCGGGGCCGCAGGACATGCCAGCGGGGCAGGAGCGGCTCGAAGGGTTCCGGGCGGCGATGGCCACGTACGGGATCGAGGACGTCGCGGTCGCGGAGGGCGACTTCACACACACGGGCGGCGCGGCGGCGATGCGGCGCCTGCTGGCCGAACACCCGGACCTGGACGGGGTGTTCATCGCCTCCGACCTGATGGCGCTGGGCGCGCTGCCGGTACTGCTCAGGGCGGGCAGACAGGTGCCCGACGAGGTGGCCGTGGTGGGCTTCGACGACAGCAACGCGGCGCTGACCTGCGATCCGGCGCTGACGACGGTACGTCAGCCGGTCGAGGAGATGTCCTCGGAGATGGCCAGGCTGCTGCTGAAGCAGATCGCCGCACCGGGCGGCCCGCTGCCGTCGATGATCTTCACGCCGACGCTGGTGGTGCGGGAGTCGGCGTAACGCTCCCCGCTCAGACGGTACGGCCCCGGCCCTCTTCGTCCTCCAGTGCGGCGGCCTCCTGCGACAGCCGTACGGCCTGAAGGAGGCTGAGCCCCGGCTGCGCGTCGCGCAGGGCCTTCACCGCCTTGACCGAGTCGGGGCGCCCCTCCACACCTGCGTCGGCTATCTGCCGGCGCGCCCAACTCCCGCGTATCTCACTGTCGGTGACCTCCTTGGCCGCGGCGAGCAGTGCGGCGGCCCGCTCCAGCCCCGGCCGCTCCTCCGGGTCCGCGGTCTTCAGCGCCCGGTCCACGGCTTCGGCGACCTCGTCGGCGTCGCGGACGACGAGTACGGAGAACTCCTGCTGCTTCTGTCCGAATAGCGTCATTCCCGGATACTCGCCGTCTCCGGCCGCCCGCCTCAAGGGAGTTGAGCCACTTCTGAGGTACGCGAGCACAGCCGGACGGCCCGGAGCCGGTGAGGGCTCCGGGCCGTCCGGAAGCGGCACGGGCAGGGGTTACTTCTTCGGGAGCCAGGCCTCCCACGTCGACTTGTTCTCCTTGACCCACTTCTCGGCCGCGTCCGGGCCGCTCAGCTTGTCCTTCGCGATCGCCTTGGCGACCTCGTTCTGCGCCTCGGTGCTCCACTTGAAGTTCTTGATGAACTCGGCGGCGTCACCGCCGTCCTTCGCGAAGTCCGCGTTGAGGTACTTCTGGAGCGGGGTGTTGGCGTACGCGCAGTCCGTCGCCGTCTCGGGGACGTTGCAGCCCTCCTCGTACGCGGGCAGCTTCACCTCGACCAGGTCGATGTCCGCGTTGAGCCACTGCGGGTCCCACCAGTAGGTGATGAAGGGCTCCTTGTCGCGGTACTTCTGCTGGATCTCCTTGATCTGGGCGGCCTCGTTGCCGGTCTCCTTGATCTTGAGGTTCAGCTTCAGGTTCTTGACCAGGTGCTCGTCGTACGTCGTGTACGAGGGCGCCGCGCCCAGGAACTCGCCCAGGTCGCCGCTGTTCGCGGACTTGAAGTCCTTGGCGAACTTGTTGAGGTTCTTGGCGTCCGTGACCTCGGGGTTCGCGTCCGCGTAGTACTTCGGGACGAACCAGCCGATGTGGCCGACGACGCCGAGGTCGCCGCCCTTGACGATGGTCTTCTTGTCCTCGATGTAGAGCTTCTCCTTCTTCGGCGAGCCGCCCCAGTCCTCCAGGATCGCGTCGGCCTTGCCGTTGTTGAGCGCGTCGAAGGCGACCGGCTCGTCGAGCTGCTGGAGCTCGACCTTGACGTCCAGCTCCTGCTCCATGATCACCTTGGCGACCTCGGCGTTGGCACGCGCGCCGACCCAGGAGGGCACGGTCAGGGTGACCTCGTCGGACGCGGAGGCCGAATCGGTCTCGGCCGCGCACGCGCTGAGCGCGAGCATGCCGAGCGCGCCGGCTCCGGCGACCAGGGTGGTGCGTATCCGCTTGGTGTGGGTCACGTCGTGTTTCTTTCTGTCGCGGTTTCGGTTGTCTTCGGTTGTGTTGAGCTCACACCAGGGCGCGTTCCTTCGCCGCCGCGCTCGGCTGCGAGATCCGGTCCAGCAGCAGGCCCAGGCACACGATCGCGATGCCGGCCGTCATACCGAGCCCCAGATCGCCCTTGGCCAGGCCCTTCACGACATCGACGCCGAGCGCGCCGCCGCCGATCATGCCGCCGATGACGACGATGGCCAGGACCAGCACCACGCCCTGGTTGACGGCGAGTTGGAGGGCGGGCCGGGCCAACGGCAGCTGGACCTGGCGCAGTTGCTGCCCGGTACCGGCGCCGAGGGAGCGCGCCGCCTCCAGCGCGGAGGGGTCGATCTGCCGGATTCCCTGGGTGGTGATGCGTACGACGGCGGGCAGGGCGTAGACGACGGCCGCGGCGACAGCCGCCGTACGGCCGCCGCTGAACAGCGCGATCACCGGGATCAGATAGATGAACTGCGGCATCGTCTGCATGATGTCGAGAACCGGCCTGATCACCCGCTCGATCCTCTCGACGCGCGCCGCGAGGATGCCGATGGCGAAGCCGAGCAGCAGGGTCACCACCAGGGCGGCGAGGACCTGCGAGAGCGTGTCGAGCGAGCGGTCCCAGAGACCCATCGCGCCGATCGCGGCCAGGGACAGCACCACCGTGACGACGGCCTGCCAGCCGGTCCGCAGTGCCAGCACGGCGGCGACGAGCAGCAGCGCCCACCAGGGTGTGGCCAGCAGCGCGTCACGCACCGGGTTGATCACCCAGTTCGCGAACCCTTCGGACCAGGTGAGGGTGCCGCCCAACACCGGTACGCCGGAGCCGAGTTCGCGCTCGATCCAGTCGACGGCCGTGTTGACCGGCTCGCTGATCGAGACGGTCCAGGCCTCGGGCCACTCCTTGCGGCCGAGTACGGCTCCGAGCACCGCGCCGCCGGCGACGCCCGCGACGATGCCGGGCCAGAGCTTCCACCACGTGGCGCGCCGCCCGGCGTCGGGGTCTTCGAGCTGTTCGCCGGCCGCGGCCGTCGTACGGTCCAGCCAGATCGCCAGCAGTACGACGGCGATCCCGGCGGGCAGCGCGAGGCCCACGTCGACGGTGGAGAGCGCCGTGAAGATCTCGTCGCCGAGTCCGCCCGCGCCGATCATCGAGGCGAGGACGACCATCGACAGACACATCATGATCGTCTGGTTGAGGCCGAGGAGCATCTGCTTGCGGGCGAGCGGCAGCCGCGCCGTCAACAGCCGCTGCCAGGAACTCGCGCCGAGCGAGGCGGACGCCTCAAGTGCCGCCGCGTCGGCGCCGCGCAGCCCGAGCGCGGTCAGCCGGGCCATCGGCGGGGCCGCGTAGATGACGGTCGCGACGAAGACGGACGGGATGCCGATGTCGAAGAGCAGCACGAACGGCAGCAGGTACGAGAAGGCGGGCAGCACCTGCATGGTGTCGAAGACCGGCCGCAGCACGCGCTGGCAGCGGTCGGAGAGCCCGGCCGCGAGCCCGAGCAGCGCGCCGACGACGGCCGAGACGGTGACGGCGACGACCATCAGGGACAGCGTCTCCATCGCCGGTTCCCACATGCCGAGCAGCCCGATCACGGCGAAGGTGGCGAGCGCGGTCGCGGCGGTGCGCAGGGCGCGGCGGCGCAGGCCGGCGCCGCCCGCGTACCAGGCGATCAGTACGGCCGCCACCGTCACGCCGATGAAGCCGAGGCTCTCCAGCACGCTGAGCACACCGTCGACCGAGCTCTCGGCGGAGTTGCTGATGTGCAGGAGGAAGTAGAGGAACAGGGGGTGGGTGGTGCGGTTGTCGACGAGCCAGCGGTTGAGGTCGTCGAGCGGCGAGCGCACGTCGACGGTCAGAGCGTCGGGCCAGGCTCCGGTTCCGCCGACGGCCGCGCTGACGATCGCGACGAGGACGGCGGCGACGAGCAGCATCGCGCGGGGGTTGCCCGCCAGGCGGGACCAGGGTCCGGGGACGCCGTCGCCGGACGGGCCGGTCTTGCTCGTACGTACGCCGCCAGGACCGGCGCCCGCGTCGTGCCGCGCCGCATCGGTCATCTCGGACACCGGGCCCGGAGCGGCGCTCATACCGCCGCCACCTCCTTGGGTTCCGCGTCGTCGTCCAGCCCCGCGACGACGGCCAGCAGTTCCTCGTAACCGACGACGCCGAGGGTCCGGCCGTCGTCCACGACCCGGCAGTAGTCGCCGCTGCGTGCGACGGCCTCGATCGCGTCGGAGACCAGCGTGTCCGGCCCCAGCGCGACGCCCGACTCGCTCTCGCCGTCCCGCGCGGGGCGCATGGCGCGGCGTACGGAGATGACCTGCTCACGCGGGACGTCGCGGACGAAGTCGCGTACGTAGTCGTCGGCCGGGTTGGCGACGATCTCCTCGGGCGTGCCGAGCTGCACGATCCCGCCGTCGCGCATCAGCGCGATGCGGTCGCCGAGGCGCAGGGCCTCGTTGAGGTCGTGGGTGATGAAGACCATGGTGCGGCCCTCCTCACGGTGCAGGCGGATGACCTCTTCCTGCATGTCGCGGCGGATCAGTGGGTCGAGTGCGCTGAACGGCTCGTCGAACAGCAGGACTTGAGGGTCCACGGCGAGCGCGCGGGCGAGACCGACGCGCTGCTGCTGGCCGCCGGAGAGCTGGCCGGGGCGCCGTTCCTCCAGTCCTTCGAGGCCGACCAGGGCGGCGACCTCGGCGGCCTTGGCCCGGCGCTCGGCGCGGGGCATGCCCTGGATCTCCAGGCCGTAGGCGACATTGTCGAGCACGGAGCGGTGCGGCAGCAGACCGAAGTGCTGGAAGACCATCGCGGCGCGGTGCCTGCGCAGTTCGCGCAGCCGGTTCTTGTCCATGGCGATGATGTCCTCGCCGTCCATGGCCAGCTGTCCGCTGGTCGGCTCGATGAGCCGGGTCAGACAGCGTACGAGGGTCGACTTGCCCGAGCCGGAGAGGCCCATGACGACGAAGACCTCGCCCTTGCGCACATCGAAGGAGACGTCCCGGACGGCGGCCGTGCAGCCGGTGCGGGTCCTCAACTCCTCGGCGGACAGCGCCGCGTACTCCGCGTTGCCCGGTATTCGGTCGGCCTTCGGTCCGAAGACCTTCCACAGATCGCGTACGGAGAAGACCGGTTCGGTGGCGGTCATCACGCATCACCTCCCGGTGCGGTTGTCTTGGTTGCCGAGGTGAGCAGTTCGGCGCATTTCTCGCCGACCATCAGGACCCCGATCATCGGATTCACGGCCGGCATGGTGGGGAAGACGGAAGCATCGGCGATTCGGATGCCTCTCAGCCCACGGATCGTCAGATCCGGTCCGACCACGGCCTGTTCGTCGTCGGGAGCGCCCATCCGGCAGGTGCCGGCCGGGTGGTAGACCGTATGGGCGCATTTACGGGCGTACTCGCTCAGCTCGTCGTCGGAGGTGATGTCCGGCCCCGGACAGACCTCGCGGGTCAGCCACGCGGCGAGCGGTTCGGCGGCGGCGATCCGCCGGGCGATCCTGATGCCGTCCACGAGGGTGCGGCCGTCGTAGTCGTCCTCGTCGGTGAAGTACCGGAAATCCAGTGCCGGTTTGACCTCGGGATCCGCGCTGGTGAGAAAGAGGCGGCCCCGGCTGCGGGGCTTGGGGATGTTCGGTGTCATCGAGACGCCGTGCGGCGGGCGTTCGTAGCCGAGGCGCTCGGGATTGTCCGTGAACGGGATCTGGTAGAAGTGGAACATCAGGTCCGGGCCCGGCCAGTCCGGGTCGCGCCGGACGAAGAGGCCCGCGTCGGAGTCCATCGCCGAGTTCTCGGGGATCGGCCCGTCGGTCTCCCAGACGATGACCGACTCGGGGTGGTCGAGCAGGTTCTCCCCGACACCGGGCAGATCGTGCGTGACGGGGATACCCAGCGCCTCCAGGTCGGCGCGGGGCCCGATGCCGGAGTGCAGGAGCAGCCGGGGCGTGTCGACGGCGCCGGCGCAGACGAGGACTTCGCGCCGGGCGCGTACGTACGACTCCGTACCGTCCGCGGCCCGTACGCGCACGCCGGTCGCGCGGGTGCCGTCGAACTCCAGCCGGTACGCCCAGGTCTCCAGCAGCAGTGTGAGGTTGGGGCGGTCCAGGAACGGGTGCAGATACGCCACGGAGGCGGACGACCGCTTGTTGTTCTCCGGGTGGTAGGCGAGGTCGAAGAAGCCTGCGCCTTCGTGGAAGGGCTTCCTGTTGAAGCCCTCGACGCGGGGGACGCCGAGCGCCGCCTGAGCGGCGTCCACGAAGTCACGGGCGATGGGATTACGGTCCTGCTCGTCCACCGGCACGATGTTGTTGCGCAGCCGCCCGAAGTAGGGCTCCATGGACGCCGCGTCCCAGCCGTCGGCCCCCGCCGCCGCCCATTCGTCCCAGTCGGACGGCAGGGGCTTGAAGGCGATCAGGGTGTTGTGCGAGGAGCAGCCGCCGAGCACCCGGGCACGGCTGTGCCGGATGTGGGAGTTGCCGCGCGGCTGCTCGGTCGTCGGGTAGTCGTAGTCCAGCTCACCGCCCAGCAGCCCCATCCAGCGCCGGAGAGTCAGCACGTCGGGCCGGTCGATGTCGGAGGGCCCGCCCTCGATGACGGCGACGGTGACGTCCGGGTCCTCGGTGAGCCGGGAGGCGATCACCGATCCCGCGGTGCCGCCTCCGACGACGACGTAGTCGTATGCGGCGTCGTGTTCGGCCATGGGTGTCGTCTACTCCACTTCGCTGGGGTGATTCAAGGTTCTTGCGCGTAATGAGCCGTAATGTGACTGAGCCGTAAGGCAGTTGGCGAGGGCGAACGGCTTTGGTCGCCGGTGGTGGCCGACGGCCGGCCGGTTCAGCCGGCGAACCAGCGGACGGGCCGCGGGGCGAGGTTCTGGTAGATGTGCTTGGCCTCGCGGTACTCGGCGAGCCCGGCGGGCCCCAGCTCACGCCCGATGCCGGACTTGCCGAAGCCGCCCCACTCGGCCTGCGGCAGGTAGGGGTGGAAGTCGTTGATCCAGACCGTGCCGTGCCGAAGCCGTCCGGCGACGCGCCGCGCACGCCCGGGGTCCGCCGTCCAGACGCCGCCGGCCAGCCCGTACTCGGTGTCGTTGGCGAGGGCGACGGCCTCGTCCTCCGTACGGAAGGTCTCGACGGTCAGTACGGGGCCGAAGACCTCCTCGCGGACGACCCGCATCTCGCGGTGGCACTGGTCGAGGACGGTCGGCTCGTAGAAGTACCCGGCGGCGGGGCGCAGTTCACCCGGTCCGGGTCGTTTGCCGCCGGCCCGCAGCACGGCGCCGTCGGCCAGCGCGGACGCGACGTACTCCTCGGTCTTCGCCAACTGCCCCTCCGACACGAGTGGTCCGCACTCGACGCCGGCACCGGTGCCCCGGCCGAGGCGGATCCGTGCGGCGCGGCGGGCGAGTTCGGCGACGAAGCGCTCGCGCAGCGACTCCTCGACGATGAGGCGCGAACCGGCGGAGCAGACCTGGCCGCTGTGGATGAACGCCGCGTTCAGGGCCTGGTCGACGGCGGTGTCGAAGTCCTCGTCGGTGGCGCAGGAGTCGGCGAAGACGACGTTCGGGTTCTTCCCGCCGAGTTCGAGCGCGACCTTCTTCACGCCGGGCGCGGCGGCGGCCATCACCTTCGTACCGCTGGCCAGTCCGCCGGTGAACGACACGAGGTCCACGTCGGGGTGTTCGGCCATCCGGGCGCCGACGGGGTCACCGGCGCCGGTCACCAGGTTGGCGACACCGGCGGGCAGCCCGGCCTCGGTGAGCAGGTCGATCAGGGCGACGGTGCTGAGAGGGGTGAGCTCGCTCGGCTTGACCACAAAGGTGTTGCCTGCGGCGAGCGCCGGGGCGATCTTCCAACTCGCCTGGAGAAGCGGATAGTTCCAGGGGGTGATGAGCGCGCAGACGCCGACGGGTTCGTGCACGACGACGCTGTGCACGTCGGCGGACCCGGCGTCCACGACGCGCCCGCCGCCCTCGTTGCTCACGAGATCGGCGAAGTAGGCGAAGGCGTCGGCGACACAGTCGACGTCGACGCGCCCTTCCTCGACGGTCTTGCCCGCGTCGCGGCTCTCCAGCTCCCCGAGCTCTTCCCGGTCCCGCCGCAACAGCCCGGCGACGCGCCGCAACAGCGCGGCCCGCTCGGCGACGGGGGTCCGGGGCCAGGGCCCCGCGCCCCCGTCGAAAGCCCTGCGCGCGGAGTCGACTGCGGCATCGACGTCCTCGGCCCCGCCCTCGGACACCACCGCGAACGGCGTCGCGTCGGCGGGGTCGATGATGTCGCGTGTGGCGCCGGAGGCGGCTTTACGCCACTCCCCGTCCACAAAGATGGTCTGTTGTGCCGACACGTCGCGTTTGGCCTTCCGTTCCCGATACCTGCCACCAGCGGCAACGACTGGCGATCTGGGCGCCTGCCCCGAGACCGGAGAAGCATGCGTAATCGATGACGGAAAGTGTTCAGGGTCACTCACGACCCGCCGACGACCCGCCGACGCCCCCGCCGACGACAGACAGCACGAAGGCCCCTCGCTGGCGGGCGAGGGGCCTTCGAGTATCGGGCCGGCGGTGGATCACACCGGCGGACACACCGGTCAGACGACCGACTTGGTGCCGTCGACGGCGGCGGAGCGGCCGAAGATGCTGACGGCCTGGTAGTACGTCCACGCCGTGGCGTTGCACGAGGCCTTCGTGGCGCCCGAGTAGCCGTTGCACACCCGCTTCAGGTCCTCGTAGAACGCACTGTCCAGCCGCGCCTTGTTCGCGTCGAAGGAACCGGCCGCCTTGTAATTGCGGTAGCCGAAGTCGTGACGCGCGCAGGACGTCTGGAACGGGAAGCCGAAGGGGTTGTCGGGCGAGGAGGAGCAGTAGTCCGTGGACCAGTCGAAGCCGTACGCGGACCAGGCGCCCTGGTTGTTGCGGGCGGAGAGCCACGAGTTGTAGCTGGCGGCGCTGGTCTGCGTCCAACTGCTCAGGACCTGCGGCTTGTCGGCCGGCGCGGCGGCGGCCGAGCTCGCCGACATGAGCGTGGCGGGGATGGCGAGGGCAAGGGCGGCGAGCGGCATGGCCAGACGACGGCGCATTTCGGAAACCTCCGGTGGGGAGACAGGTTGACGCTCCGTGCCCGGTGACACGGAGTCTTACCTCAGAGCGTGCGGGGCGGGCGCCGCACGGGTCTACGCGCGATGACCGCCGCGGGAATGGTCCCCCGGAAACGCCGAGATGTAACCATGCCCATGACGAAACAAGAGGAAAACAGGGGCCCAACTCGCCGACATACGTCGCAACTTGGCGTTCGGCGGACGCGCACCCGGGGCGAAGCCCCTGTCGGGAGACGCAGAACCAGGCGCGTTCTTGAACGTTCCGTCCGGCCCGTGACGCATGGGCATGCCCGCTCGCCGCGTTGGCGGAGTCGCCCAAGTACTCCCTGTACGAGGGCGATTCCCCGCCTTGCGATCGCGCGCACCTACGAGTCGTCAGCCGCTCCGCGGCGGGCGCGAGCCCCGCCCTGCGGGCGGACGACGCCATTTCCGGACAGCGCCTAGGGCGTGTTTGAGAAGTCCCGTCTGGCCCACGACGCCTGGCACGCGCGCTCGCCGCGTTGTCGGAGTCATCCAAGTACGTCCGGCCCATCTACGGGGATGATCCTCCGCCTTGCGATCGCACGCACCAGACGCCGTGGGCCCCGCCCAGTGGGCGGACGACGCTACTTCTCAAACACGCCCTAGCCGGCGTCCGCGCCCGGTTGGCGTCCCCTCGTCTTCTTCCGCTGCTTCCACGCGGCGCGCCGCGCCTCCTCCTTGTCCAGCAGCCGCTTCATGTCCCGCATGTCGGCGGCCAGTTCGGCGGACGACTCGTCGTCGCCGTCGTCCGCCACTCCCTCCTCGCCCTGTTCCCTCGTCTGCACCTCGATCGGCGGATCCGGGTCGAAGTCCGAAGGCCTGGGCCCCTCCGGGCCGTCGGGCCCGATCCGTACCAACTGCTCCACCCGCGCCACCCGGTACCGCAGCCCGCCCACCGAGACCCCCGCCCCGCGCTTCTCGTCGAGCCGGTCCGCCGCCTTCGCGTACTCCGCGCGCTCCGCCTCGCTCAGCCTCCGCAGAACGGGCTTCATGACCCGGAAGTCGATCGCCAGCCTGTCCCGAGCCGCCTGCGGAGTCGGCGCCGAACCCGAATGCGGCTTCCACTGCCCGTCCTTGCCGCACTCGGCGATCGCGAACTCCGCGGGCAGCAGCACTCCGCCCGGATGCGTCTCGACCGCCCGCAGCGAATCCCCGCGCATCTCGGGCGGCGCGGTGCCCGCCTTCAGCACGAACTGCATCAGGTCGAACTTGAGCAGCCCCTCCGCCATCCCCGTGCCGGTGTACGGGTCGATGACGAATCCCTCGACGCGGCTGGGCAGCCGGTGCGCCTCCCCCACCTCACCCGGGTCCGGGTCCGACGGCCGCGGCGGCTCGGGCCCGTCGGGCCCCAGCCGGATGAACTGCTCGACGCGCACCACGCGGTAGCGCGTACCGAGCACCCTCAACTCGTCCACGGCGACCCGGTCGAGCTTCTCGTACGCCGCGCGGTACTTCTCGCGGTCCGCCGCGCGCCCGGCGGCCGACGCCTCCTTGGCGAGCCCCCGGAAGTACGAGCCCAGGGAGTCGCGGACGCTCTGCGGTGTGTCCCCGGCGGAGCGGAGGATCTCCCAGCCGCCCTGCTCCGACTCCTTCGCCCCGACGAAGGCCGGCAGCCCCATGCCCACGATCGTGGGGTAGCGCTCCCGCGCCCGCCACGCCTCCTCGTCGGCGAATGCCGCGATGGGACCGTCCTGCACCGTCATCCGGATGGTCCGGTACGCCGGCAGGCCCTCTCCGTATGCGTTCATGCACTCAGTGTGCGCGAACGGTCGCCGTCGGTGGCACCGAACGCGGAATCAACACCCCACGGGTGTACGGGGGTTGATGCCGGGGTCCCGGCCGCCCGCACACGACGAAGCTCCCGGCGGCCGGGGTGGGCGCTGCCGGGAGCTTCGGTCACAGGACGGTCAGAGCAGGCCGAGCTCGCGGACGGCGTCGCGCTCCTCGGTGAGCTCCTTCACCGACGCATCGATGCGCGCACGGGAGAAGTCGTTGATGTCCAGGCCCTGGACGATCTCGTAAGAGCCGTTCTTCGTGGTGACGGGGAACGACGAGATGATGCCCTCCGGGACGCCGTACGAGCCGTCCGACGGAATGCCCATGGAGGTCCAGTCGCCCTCGGGGGTGCCGTTGACCCACGTGTGGACGTGGTCGATGGCGGCGTTGGCGGCCGAGGCCGCCGAGGACGCGCCGCGGGCCTCGATGATCGCCGCGCCGCGCTTGGCGACGGTCGGGATGAAGGTGTCGGCGAGCCACTGCTCGTCGTTGACCGTCTCGGCGGCGTTCTTGCCCGCGATCTCCGCGTGGAAGATGTCCGGGTACTGCGTGGCCGAGTGGTTGCCCCAGATCGTCAGCCGCTTGATGTCCGTGACCTGCGCGCCGGTCTTGGCGGCGAGCTGCGAGATCGCGCGGTTGTGGTCGAGACGGGTCATCGCGGTGAAGCGCTCGGCCGGTACGTCGGGGGCGGCGGCCTGCGCGATGAGCGCGTTGGTGTTGGCCGGGTTGCCGACGACGAGGACCTTGATGTCGTCGGCGGCGTTGTCGTTGATGGCCTTGCCCTGCGGCTTGAAGATGCCGCCGTTGGCGGAGAGCAGATCGCCGCGCTCCATGCCCTTGGTGCGGGGGCGCGCGCCGACGAGCAGCGCGACGTTGGCGCCGGAGAAGGCGGCGTTGGCGTCGTCGGTGATCTCGATGCCGCGCAGCAGCGGGAAGGCGCAGTCGTCGAGCTCCATGGCGGTGCCCTCGGCGGCCTTCAGGCCCTGCGGGATCTCCAGCAGACGCAGGCTGACCGGCACATCCGCGCCGAGCAGTTGACCGGAGGCGATGCGGAAGAGCAGCGCGTAGCCGATCTGGCCGGCTGCGCCGGTGACGGTGACATTCACGGGAGTGCGGGTCATGGCGGTCTCCGTTAGACAGCGGTGGAACGGCGGGCGGCGGGGGCCCTGCCCCTGGTGCGGGCCATCTCTCCGACGGCGGGGTGAATCATGTCTTGACGTGAAGAGACAACCGCTCGCCAGGCTATCCGACGGGTCGCCTCCGGCGCGGTTCGGGTTGCGGTCCGTTGCCGGGGGCGGGGGGGCGGGGGATCCGCACAAGCACCCCCGTCGATCCAGCCCGCGGGATGGAAGGGGGACGCGCAGGGGTCGTGTCCGGACACTCAGGCTGATTTGTGCCGCGTGGACAACCCGGCTCCCCATACACCAACGAGCGTTGCACGCGGCGTAAATCACGCCGTCCGGGCATGACCCCGGAGCGGCACCCGGACACCGACCGCAACCCACCCGGCGCCGCAGGCGCACCCCGCACCACGAACCCCCGCCGGAGGCGACCCCGCGGGTCAGCCGTTCGCCGTCGTGCAGCCCTCCACGCCCGTCGTCAGCGTCGCGCACGCCTTTGCCTCGTCCGCTGTCGCCACCGCGACCATCGGGGTGTACGCGTCCTTGTCGGCGTTCACCGTGCCGGTCTGGGGCTTGCCCTCGCCCTGGTCCGCCGCGATTTCCACCGTGTCGCCCGGCGCCGCCTCGGTGATGCGCGCCCAGGCAACCCCGCACGTCTCGCTGTAGCGGACCTCGACCACCGCCGTACCGACCGTCGCGGTCGTCGCGGTCTCGGCGAACTCGCCGCCGCAGCCCATGAGTTCGGGGTCCTCGCCCGTGCAGTCGTCGCCCGAGCACTTCACGCCGACAGGCAGTTCGGACGCGCTGGCGGTCGGCTTCGGCGAGGGGGACTCGGCGACCTTCTGCTTGCCGTCGTCGCCACCGCCGCCCAGGTCGGTCAGCAGAACGGCCCCGGCTATCAGCACCAGCGCGCCGACGAGGGCCGCCACGAATATCGCCGGCCGACGCCGGCCAGGGGGCGGCGGCACGGGCGCCGACGGCGGAAAGCCGGGCGGAGGTCCCGCGGGGGCGCCCGCCGGGGGGCGGTTCGCGGAGTGGGCTCCCCTGCCCGCGCCGGGCGGTGTCGCCGTACGTCCCCCGGGACGGCTGCTCCCCGCGCCGCCGGGGCCGCCGACCGGGTCGCCGCCGAACTCGCCGAGCGCGTCCCGCGCCTGGGAGATCCGGATCGCTTCCATGGTCATGTCGTGGCGCATCTCGGAACGGCTCCACGCCCGCTCCGACAGCTCCCACATCGTCGTCAGGTGCAGCGGATTCGTACCGGTCACCTCGGCGAGCGCCATGATCGCGCCCCTGGGCGGGAGCAGCCGGCCGTTGAGATACCGCTCCCACGACGTCTTGCTGTAGCCGGTGCGGTCAGAAACGGCGGCGATGCTCAGGCCGCTCTTGTCCACGAGCCCCCGCAGCTGCGTCGCGAACTCTCTGACCTGTGGGTCGAGCTCCTCCGGTAGTGCCTTCCAACGAGGCATTGCCTCCCCCTTGTCCCCCCGCACGTTCCTGATGTGCTCCGCCCTGCCACGCCCCCACGACGGCCGACGGCTACCCCAACTGATGCGCGGAGCCAGGGTGTCAGTTCCAGAAATGGGAGTGCGCCGGAGCATTCGGGACAGTCCCCGCGCCCCCTCGCGCGCCGCCGCCGATTCCGTCCCACAGTCTCGCACCCGTTGCCCGACGATCACACCATGGCGGAATGGTCACTTCCGTGCCACAGGCATCTGTCTGACCTTGATCCCGTTTGGCGCGTCCATGACGCTAGCAACATGCCGACGGCGCCCGTCCTGACTCGGGGGAGGGGATGGGCGCCGTCTTGTTTCTTACGTGGCACGCCTACGGGACCGTGGAGTGGACGACATCCTCCAGGAACGGGATCTCCAGCCACGGCTGCGGCTGCGTCATCAGCGACAGCAGCACGATCGCGACACCGAGCAGTCCGTACGTCACCATGTCGGTGAAGCGCGACCGTACGGCCAGCATGCCGACCGACGGCATGACCCGCCGCAGGACCGCGCCGGTGATCAACGCCACACCGATCAGGATCGTGCCGTAACGGAACGACTCGTCGAACGGCGCGACGCCCACGATCAGCAGCCCGAGACCGCTCGCGCCCAGCACCGTGAGCAGCGGCCACTGACGGGCGGGCGCGGGCGCGTCGCCGGGAGCCGCCCGGCCGCCGCCCTCGGGGCGCGCGGTGTCCTGCGTCACGGTCGGAAAGCGCCGCGAGGCAGCGGGCCCGGGGGCCGCCGCCTCCCCGTCCGTCTCGTTCTCCCCCACGTACGCGGCCGTACCCGGCCCGCCGTCCGCTGCCACGGGATCGTTCACCGCGCCCGCGCCCGCGCCGAGCCCGACGCCGTCACCGCCTCCGGGCTCGGCGGCCGCTGCCGCACCGGCACCCGCACTCGTACCAGCACCCATGGGTGCCCCTTTCACGTTCCGCTCACGCTTCCGGCGCGCTCCGCCGCCTCGACCACGTTGACCAGCAGCTGCGCGCGGGTCATCGGGCCGACTCCGCCGGGGTTCGGTGAGATCCACCCTGCCACTCCCGCGACGTCCGGGTGGACGTCCCCCGCGATCTTGCCGTGCTCGTCGCGGCTGACGCCGACGTCCAGCACCGCCGCGCCCGGCTTCACGTCCTCCGCCTTGATGATGTGGCGCACGCCGGCCGCCGACACGATGATGTCGGCCTGCCGCAGATGCGAGGAGAGATCACGGGTGCCGGTGTGGCACTGCGTCACCGTCGCGTTCTCGGACTTACGCGTGAGCAGCAGCGGGATCGAGCGGCCCACGGTGATCCCGCGCCCCACGACCACGACATGCGCGCCCTTGATCTCGACACCGTGCGCGCGCAGCAGCTGGATGATGCCGTACGGGGTGCACGGCAGCGGCCCGGTCTCGTTGAGCACCAGCCGGCCGAGACTCATCGGGTGCAGCCCGTCGGCGTCCTTCTCCGGGTCCATCAGCTCCAGGACGCGATTGGTGTCGATGCCCTTGGGGAGCGGGAGTTGGACGATGTAGCCCGTGCACTCGGGGTTCGCGTTCAGTTCGCGTACGACTGCCTCGATCTCCCCCTGCGTCGCGGTGTCGGGCAGCTCGCGCTGGATGGAGGCGATACCGACCTCGGCGCAGTCGCGGTGCTTGCCGTTCACGTACCAACGGCTGCCCGGGTCGTCCCCGACGAGCAGGGTCCCGAGTCCGGGGGTGATGCCCTGCGCCTTGAGGGCCGCCACGCGGGCGGTCAGGTCGGACTTGATCGCGGCTGCGGTGGCCTTGCCATCGAGAATTTGGGCGGTCATGCGCCCATCTTCGCGGATGACCCCACCGCTGTTCCAATCCGCCGGTACGGAACCAAGATCAACGGAGCGTGCCCAGGTTGCACTTGCACAACGCATACGAATACCGACTGGACAAAAAGTCGGCAAAACCCGCACGATGAGCCGCGCAGTGCGCGGTCAGTGTTGGGGGGCAAACCGCTCGGTTGTGTGATGTTTCCTCCTTCGGATCCGCGATGTCCCCGCGTCACCAACGGAGGAAACCCGCCATGAGCTTTGGCGACCCGAACAACCCATACGGACAGCAGGGCCAGCCCCAGGGCGGCCAGCCCGGATACGGCTACCCGCAGCAGGGCCAGCAGCCCCAGCAGCCCAACTACGGCTACCCGCAGGCTCCCCCGGTCCAGCCCTACGGCGGCTACCCCGGCGGTCCCATGGGCGGCGGCCCGCAGACGATGCCGGGCGGTGTGTCGGCGTCCCGGGTGTTCCTCTGGATTCTCTCCGGGCTCAGCCTGATCGGCGGCGTGATCTTCCTGCTCGCCGCGATCGCGCTCAACGCGGCGAAGGACAGCGACGAACTCGCCGACGACTCGCAGTTCCAGAGCCTGGTCGACCAGTCGAGCGGTGTGCTCTGGTTCATGACCTTCATCGCGGTCGTGTGGACCGTCGCGTCGATCATCCTGGCAATCAAGATCAACACCGGTGGCGCCGGCCTGCGCACCGCGCTGATCGTCTACGGCGCGCTGACCATAGTCCTGGGCATCTACCCCTTCGGCGGGGTCGTGGGCATCGTCCACATCGTTCTCAGCATTCTGCTGATCGTCTTCGTGTCGAAGTCGGACGGCGCGGCGTGGTTCAAGCGCCCCCGTTACTGACCCCGCGTCACCGCCCCTGATTGCTTCGGCGAACAGGGCGTATGCCAGAAGGCCGTAACACCCGTCCTGGCGACGGGGTTTACGGCCTTCTGGCGTTGGGGCGTGTTCTGGAAGTCCCGTGGCGGCAGCTCAGTGGAAGAAGTGCCGCGTCCCCGTGAAGTACATCGTCGCGCCCGCCTTCTTCGCCGCCTCGACCGTCAGCTCGTCACGTACCGAACCACCCGGCTGCACCACGGCCTTGACGCCCGCCTCCAGCAGGATCTCCAGACCGTCGGGGAACGGGAAGAACGCGTCCGACGCCGCGTACGACCCACGGGCCCGCTCCTCGCCCGCGCGCTCCACGGCGAGCTTCGCCGAGTCCACGCGGTTGACCTGCCCCATGCCGACGCCGACGCTCGCGCCGTCCTTGGCGAGCAGGATCGCGTTGGACTTGACCGCGCGGCACGCCTTCCACGCGAAGGACAGCTCGCGCAGCTCGGCGTCCGACAGGGCCTCGCCGGTGGCGAGCGTCCAGGTCGACGGGTCGTCGCCGTCGGCCTGGAGACGGTCGGTGACCTGGAGCAGCGCACCGCCGTCGATGGGCTTCACCTCGACGGGAGCCGAAGGCCCGCCCTCGCAGCGCAGCACGCGGATGTTCTTCTTGCGGGCCAGCACCTCGACGGCGCCGTCCTCGTAGCCCGGCGCGACGATGACCTCGGTGAAGATCTCGGCGACCTGCTCGGCCATCGCGACCGAGACCGGCCGGTTGACGGCGATCACACCGCCGAACGCGGACAGCGGGTCGCACGCGTGGGCCTTGCGGTGCGCCTCGGCGACGTCGCCGGCGATCGCGATGCCGCACGGGTTGGCGTGCTTGATGATCGCGACGCACGGCTCGGAGTGGTCGTAGGCGGCGCGGCGCGCGGCGTCGGTGTCCGTGTAGTTGTTGTAGCTCATCTCCTTGCCGTGCAGCTGCTCCGCGCCGGCGAGGCCGCCGCCCGAGCCCGCGGTGTAGAGCGCGGCGGGCTGGTGCGGGTTCTCGCCGTAGCGCAGGACGTTCGTACGCTCGTACGTCGCGCCCAGGAAGTCGGGGAGACCCGAGTCGTCCGCGGCGGCGTAGTCGGCCGAGAACCAGGAGGCCACGGCCACGTCGTACGCGGCGGTGTGCTGGAACGCCTCGGCTGCGAGCCGCTTGCGGGTCGGCAGGTCGAACCCGCCGTCCTGTACGGCCGCGAGGACGTCGCCGTACCGCGCGGGGCTGGTGACGATGGCGACCGACGGGTGGTTCTTGGCGGCGGCGCGGACCATGGACGGACCGCCGATGTCGATCTGCTCGACGCACTCGTCGGGGGTGGCCCCGGACTCGACGGTCTCGCGGAAGGGGTAGAGGTTCGAGACGACCAGCTCGAAGGGCTCGATGCCGAGTTCGGCGAGCTGTTCGCGGTGGGAGGCGAGCCGCTGGTCGGCCAGGATGCCGGCGTGGACGCGCGGGTGCAGCGTCTTGACGCGGCCGTCGAGCGTCTCGGGGAAGCCCGTCAGCTCCTCGACCTTGGTGACGGGCACCCCGGCGGCGGCGATCCTCGCGGCGGTGGAGCCGGTCGACACGAGCGTGACACCGGCCGCGTGCAGTCCACGGGCCAGCTCTTCCAGGCCCGTCTTGTCGTAGACGCTGACCAGCGCGCGGCGGACGGGCCGCTTCGTACCCTCGGCGGCGGCTGCTTCGGCTGTCTTCTCGACGCTCACTGGATTGTTACCTTTCGTCCCTCAATGCGGTAGCCGTGCCGGGCGAGACGCCCCACGACATCGACGAGCAGCCGTCGCTCGACGTCCTTGATGCGCTCATGGAGAGCGACGCCACCGTCCTCGTGATCCTCGTCCCGCACCTCGACCACGCCTTGCGCGATGACCGGGCCGGTGTCGACGCCGTCGTCGACGAAGTGGACGGTGCAACCGGTGACCTTCGCCCCGTACGCGAGCGCGTCACGCACCCCGTGGGCACCGGGAAAACTGGGCAGCAGGGCGGGGTGGGTGTTGATGAACCGGCCGCCGAAGCGCGCGAGGAACCGCTTCCCGACGATCTTCATGAAACCGGCCGAGACGACGAGATCGGGCTCGTACGCGGCGGTCGCCCCGGTCAGCGCGGCATCCCACTCCTCGCGCGTCGCGTGGTCCTTGACGCGGCAGACGAAGGTCGGCAGCCCGGCCCGCTCGGCACGCTCCAGCCCGGCGATGGAGCCGCGGTCGGCGCCGACGGCGACGATACGGGCGCCGTACCCCTCCGGGTCGGCGGCGACGGCGTCGAGCAGGGCCTGGAGATTCGTACCGGAGCCGGAGACGAGGACCACGAGCCGGGCCGGGGAGCCGAATTCGACAGGAGAGCCCGGTTCCGTCGGGGTGACCGGGTCGTCGGGGGCGGGCGGGGACGGCGGGGAGGCCACGGCGGAACGCCTTTCTGGAAGCGAGCACAGCCTCGCGGGTCGTGCGGGTCGTACGGCGTTGTGTGGTCGTACGAACGAATCGTGTCTCCCGGTTCGGGGAACTCTATGAAGGAGCCGACCGTCAGCAACGATACCGGCACACCGAACGGCCCCCGGGGGACGGGGGCTCGGCCGGGAGGTAGCGTCTGGGGACACGGACCTGTCTCCAGGATGGGCCATACGACACAAGACCCCTTACGCCAAGGGGTCTGAGGGGAAGACGTTCACCAGATGCCGGACCGACGACACCGCACGGCACTTCATGTCCCGCAGCCCACCGGGCCGGTGCTTCTGATGCGGGAACGCCAGTCCTCGTCCGCCGGGTCCTCGGGGCCGGAGGGCTCTTCGGGGTCTTCGGGCCCGGAGTCGACCGGCTCGGGATCCCCCGACTCTTCCGGGAGTTCGGGGTCGTCCGGGTCCTCGGGGTCGTCCGGATCCTCGGGGGCCTCCGGGTCCTCCGACGACAACCCCTTCGCGCCGCCGCCGGAGGACAGGCCCGACCAGCCGTGGCAGCCGCGTCATCCCCAGAACGGGGGCGGGACGCCGGACGACCGGTCGGGCGGTGACCGCTCGTCCTGGGGCAGCCAGTGGAGCAGCCGGCAGCCGGGGCGCTCGTCGGGCGGATTCGGCGGCAGGCCCGGTGGACAGGGTGGCCAGAGCGGACCGGGCGGCGAGCGGAACGGCCCCGGCGACCGCCAGGACGGTCCGGAGGGCAGTCCCGGCGGCAGGGGCGGCCTGCGCTGGGACCCGACCGACCCGTTCCAGCGCCGCGCCAGGTACTCGCTGCTCTCCGGCATGTGGGCCTTCTTCTTCGCCCTGTTCGACTTCCCGGAGATCGCGCTGCTCCTCGGCGCGCTCGCCCTGTACTGGGGCGTCAGCTCGCTCCGGGCCAAGGCGCCGCTGCCCCGTCCGGCGGGCGAGGGTCAGGGCCAGGGCCAGGCGGCGGCACGCGCTTCGGACGTCGGTACGACCACGGCCTCCGGCTCGGGTTCGGCCTCCGACTCCCGTACGGCGTCTCCCGCGGCGACCACCACGGCTCCGCCGGCCCCGGGTGTGCCGGGTGCCCCGGCGCAGGGCGCGGCGGCGCACAAGCCGCAGACGACCGCCGCCGTGAGCGGAATCGTCACGGCGGCCATCGCGCTGCTGGTCGTGGCGGCGACGTTCACCGTGCAGCTGGTCTACCGCGACTACTACACCTGCGTGAACGACGCGCTGACGAAGACGGGCCAACTGTCCTGCAACGACAAGCTTCCCGACTCGCTGGTCCCCGTCTTCGGCGTCCAGAAGTAGCCGGGGAGCACGCGGAACATCTGACGGCGGCCCCGTCCCTCCCGGATCCGGGAAGGGCGGGGCCGCCGCTCGTTCGAGTGGTGCGGATCAGTCGGCGGCCTTCGCTTCCGGCTCCGGCGCGGGCCCGCTCTTGGATGCCGGCTTCGGACCGCCGGACGCCTCCTGGGAATCCCCCTTGTCCCGGTCGTGCAAGGCGTCCATCGGCAGGAAGTCGTACGGATCGTCCACCGGTCCGGCGCCGTCCAGGGTGGGCAGACGGTCCTCCGCGCCCCCGGCCGCACCGTCACCGTTCCCGTTACCGTCCCCGTTCCCGGGCTCCACCGGCCCGTCGTCCGGGGCCTCTCCGCGCTGCCACGGGATCCGTCGCCACCAGGAGCCCTTCGACG
Source organism: Streptomyces sp. NBC_01716 (assembly GCF_036248275.1). Taxonomy (NCBI): domain Bacteria; kingdom Bacillati; phylum Actinomycetota; class Actinomycetes; order Kitasatosporales; family Streptomycetaceae; genus Streptomyces; species Streptomyces sp. NBC_01716. Next base: position 3,300,492 of record NZ_CP109181.1, read on the forward strand.
AGGCGGCAGCGTCCGGCGCGTCCGGCGGCTCCTCCTCCGACGCGGCGCTCCTGTCCGCCGTCTCCGGCCCGCTCACCACGTCCGTCTCCCCCTCGTCTTCGGCCTCGGCGTCGAGCGCGGCGAACTCATCGGCATCGTCCGTCCCACGCCGCTCGCGCAGCCGCCAGACCCGTACCAACAGCGCCGCCGGTACGCCGATCCCCACCGTCCAGACCAGCGCCGCCGCCCCGGTCAGCCACCACACAGGCCCGAACTCCACCAGCCGCCCCGTCCCCAGCGGCCCGCCCGCGACGGCGGCAAGAGCCGCCATCAGCACCGCGCACCCGGCCCCGGCGAGCGCCGCCGCGAGCGCGGTGTCGCGTGCACTCCAGGCCTCGTCCCGTTCGGCGTAGGGCGGGGCTGCGACCCGTACGGTGAACCGGGCGATCATCAGCCCGGCCGCGAAAGGCACGACTCCCGCCGCCCAGGTCACGGCCATGCCGGGCCCCTCGGCGGGCACGGCGGCCAGCAGCGGGAAGGGCGGCAGCGCGGGGCTGCCCGTGACGGCGAGCGGGGTGACCGTCGCCGACGTACCGAGCGCGAAGCCGGGGCCGAGGGCGTACGACGCGCCCCAGACCGCCGCGTTCGGGAGCAGCGCGACGGACAGCAGCAGGACGGCGATCCGTCCGGACCAGGCCGCCGCCAGGTTCAGGAACGATTCCTGTGCCGCGCCCGCGTGCCATGTCAGTGAACAGACGACCAGGAGAAACCCTCCGCCCAGCAGGACCGCCGCCCCGGCGGTCGCCGACCGCAGCACGACGACGGCCCGGCGGCGCCGCCCGGCAGCGCTCACCGCGGCGGCCCTGACCTCCGTGTCCGACGCGTCCGCTCCGAGGCCCTCCCTCTTGAGGCCAGGCAGCCGGTCGAGCAGCCTGTGGAGCGGCTTGCCGCTCCCCACCCACACTCCGGCCGCGGACGCCAGCACCGGCACCAGAGGCAGCCGGAGCGCCGTGGCGAACGAGTCCGTGGCGAGCGGTCCGCCCCGGGCGTAGACCACGACGGCGGCGCCGACCAGCAGATATCCGCCCGCGACCGTGCACACCCCGCCGAGGGCCGTGAGCTGCGGCCGGCCCTCTTCCGGTTCCAGCGCGTCGCGCGAGGACCGGTAGACCAGCCACACCGGCAGCGCCACGACCAGCAGGGGTACGAGTCCGACGGGGGCGGGCACCCCTGACAGCGTGTCGGGCCGTACGAGCTCCGCGCCGTGGGCGAGCAGCCAGAGCGCCGCCGCGATGTGGAGGGCTCCCCCGGCGCCGCTGTCGGGGTACGGGGAGCTGATCCACGCCGCGATCACCAGCACGGCCAGACCGCCGAGACCGAGGCCCGCGGCGAGCCCGCCCCGGAGGAACGCGGCGGTCAGCGCAGCGGCCCGGCCCCGTTCGGTCGCCGAGGCCGAGGACAACGTGGTGTTGCGCCCGCTCACTTGAGTCACGGCGCCATGCTGCCAACGACACGCGCTTAAACCGCGTAACGGGCGGATAACCGCTGTGTCGCTCAATATACGTTTATGTACTTTTTCGGCCCGTACAGTGCCGCGGGGAGTTCTCCATGACGCAGAGCACCACTCGTACCTCTTCGGTGCCTCCCCTTCCCTCCCCCAAGGAGCGGCGCAGGCTGCGTGAGGCGAAGGCCGTGACCGAGAAGGACATGGCGGTCGCGCTGGGAGTCACCCGGGCGACGATCAGATCCTGGGAGACCGGGCGTACGACACCGCAGGGGCGCAGACGGGAGGCGTACGCCCGGCTGCTGGCGGCGTTCGCGGCGGAGATCGACACGAAGAAGCCGGCGAAGCGGAAGCGGCGGCCGAAGGGGGCGGGGAACGCCGGTGCCGAGCAGGGGCCCGCGAAGCAGCCGGCACCGGTCGCGGCGGAGCCGGCGCAGGAGACCCCGCCGGCAACCCCAAGTCCCGCCCCCGCTCCGGCTCCCGCCGCCGCCCGGAAGGCTCCCGTCGCCGCCCCCTCCCCCTCCCTCAAGAAGCCGCTCAACCGCCGCCCGGTCCGTACGGTCAAGGCCGACAGCCGGTCCCAGCAGAACGCCCAGCGCCGCAAGGAGAAAGCCGAGGCCCTGGCGGGAGCGGCGGCGGCCGAGGCCGCCAAACTCACCCCCGCCCAGGCCTTCGACGAGCTGTACGCGCACTCCTCCCCCGCCCTCGCACGCCAGACGTATCTGCTCACCGGGCGCCGCACCCTCGCGCAGGAGTCCGTCGAGCGTGCCTTCCAACTCGCCTGGCAGCGATGGCCCGAGGTCGCCGTCGACCGCGACCCCGCGGGCTGGGTACGGGCCGCGGCGCACGACTACGCGACCTCGCCCTGGCACCGGTTCCGCCGCGCCCACCGGCACCCGGACCCGGCCAACGGCGACCGCGACGGCCGCCCGCTGCGCCGGGCGCTGCTCGACCTGCCGCCGGTGTACCGGCGCACGCTGCTGCTCTACGACGGCCTGGGCATCGACCTGCCCGAGGCCGCCGCCGAGACCGAGGCCACCTCCCCGGCCACGGCGAACCGGCTGCTGCACGCGCGCGAGGCCGTCGCCGAGCGGCTGCCCGACCTTGAGGACCCGGCCGTCCTGCACGAGAGTCTGCGCGAACTGGCGGAGACCGTGTCGGCTCCCGCCGTCGCGCCCGCGTCGACCGTGCGGATCGGCAGCGAGCGCCGCGCCACGTTCTGGACGCGGGTCGCGATCGCGGTGACCGTGCTGATCATCGGGGCGACGGCCTTCACGGTGGTCACGGCCCCGACGCGGTACGAGCCGACGCCCGCGCCGGGTCAGCGGGTCGGCGGCATCCCGCCACCGCACGGGCCGCAGAAGCTCAGCAAGCAGGACCTGAAGCTGCGCGCCAAGCTCCGCGCCGTACCGCTGAACGGGCCGGGGCGGCTGGTGCCCCGTATCCCCTGACACCGCGCCCCGCCGGGGAACGAGAACGCGCGTGGGCCCGCACCACCTGAAAGGTGCGGGCCCACGCGCGTTGTTCAGCAGGACAACTGCTGTACTCCGTAAGACCGTACAGGCAGCAATCAGCCGGCGAGAATGGCCCGGGCGAGACCGGCCGTCTCGGTCGGCGTCTTGCCGACCTTGACGCCCGCGGCCTCAAGGGCCTCCTTCTTGGCGGCGGCGGTACCCGACGAGCCGGAGACGATGGCGCCGGCGTGGCCCATCGTCTTGCCCTCGGGCGCGGTGAAGCCCGCGACATAGCCGACGACCGGCTTGGTCACGTGCTGCGAGATGAAGTCGGCCGCGCGCTCCTCGGCGTCGCCGCCGATCTCGCCGATCATCACGATGAGGTCGGTGTCGGGGTCGGCCTCGAACGCCTTGAGGGCGTCGATGTGCGTCGTACCGATGACCGGGTCGCCGCCGATGCCGATGGCGGACGAGAAGCCGATGTCACGCAGCTCGTACATCATCTGGTAGGTCAGCGTGCCGGACTTGGACACGAGACCGATCCGGCCGGGCTTGGTGATGTCGCCCGGGATGATGCCGGCGTTGGACTGGCCGGGGGTGATGAGACCGGGGCAGTTCGGGCCGATGATCCGGGTCTTGTTGCCCTTGCTCGACGCGTACGCCCAGAAGGCGGCGGAGTCGTGCACCGCGATGCCCTCGGTGATGACGACGGCGAGACCGATCCCGGCGTCGATGGCCTCGACGACGGCGGCCTTGGCGAAGGCCGGGGGCACGAAGAGGACGGAGACGTCGGCGCCGGTCTTCTCGATCGCCTCCTTGACGGAGCCGAAGACGGGGACGTCCACGCCGTCGAAGTCGACGGACGTACCGGCCTTGCGCGGGTTGACTCCGCCGACGATGTTGGTGCCGTCAGCGAGCATGAGCCTGGTGTGCTTCATGCCGGTGGCACCGGTCATCCCCTGGACGATGACCTTGCTTTCCTTGGTCAGGAAAATAGCCATGGTGTTGGTGACCTTTACCTTTACTTCGCAGCCGCGAGCTCGGCGGCCTTGTCGGCCGCGCCGTCCATGGTGTCCACGCGCTGTACGAGCGGGTGGTTGGCGTCGGACAGGATCTTGCGACCCAGCTCCGCGTTGTTGCCGTCGAGGCGAACGACCAGGGGCTTGCTGACGGTCTCGCCCTTGGACTTGAGCAGCTCCAGGGCCTGCACGATGCCGTTGGCGACCTCGTCGCACGCGGTGATGCCGCCGAAGACGTTGACGAAGACGGACTTGACGTCCGGGTCGCCGAGGATGATCTCCAGGCCGTTGGCCATGACCTCGGCCGAAGCGCCGCCGCCGATGTCGAGGAAGTTGGCGGGCTTCACGCCGCCGTGGGCCTCGCCCGCGTACGCGACGACGTCGAGGGTGCTCATGACGAGCCCGGCGCCGTTGCCGATGATGCCGACCTCGCCGTCGAGCTTGACGTAGTTGAGGTTCTTGGCCTTGGCGGCGGCTTCGAGGGGGTTGGCCGCGGCCTTGTCCTCAAGGGCCTCGTGGTCGGGCTGGCGGAAATCGGCGTTCTCGTCGAGCGAGACCTTGCCGTCCAGCGCGATGATCTTGCCGTCACCGGACTTGATCAGCGGGTTGACCTCGACCAGAAGGGCGTCTTCCTTGATGAAGACGGTCCACAGCTGCTGGAGGACATCGGCGACCTGACCGGCGATGTCGGCCGGGAACTTGGCGGCGGCGACGATCTCGGCGGCCTTCTCGGGGGTGCAGCCCTCGTTGGCGTCGACGGGGATCCTGGCGAGCGCGTCGGGGTTCTCCTCGGCGACGACCTCGATCTCCACGCCGCCCTCGACGGAGGCCATGGCCAGGAAGGTGCGGTTGGTGCGGTCGAGGAGGAAGGAGACGTAGTACTCCTCCGCGATGTCGGCCGTCTCGGCCAGCATCACCTTGTGGACCGTGTGGCCCTTGATGTCCATGCCCAGAATGGCGTCGGCCTTGGCAACCGCGTCGGCCGGGTCGGAGGCCAGCTTCACACCGCCGGCCTTGCCCCGGCCGCCGACCTTGACCTGCGCCTTGACGACAGCCTTGCCGCCGAGACGCTCGGTCACCTCGCGCGCCGCCTCAGGCGTGTCGATGACTTCACCGGCCAGCACCGGTACACCGTGCTTGGCGAAGAGATCCCTCGCCTGGTACTCGAACAGGTCCACGCGCGTCCGTCCCTTGTCTGTCTTCCAAAATTCGCAGTATCGCGGTTCGTAATCCGCGTGGGCGTGCCGCTGTGGGCAACGTGACTGCACTTGTCACAAGGAAGGCGCAGACGGAGTCCCGGAGCGCGGCATGTCCGTCTCGCAGGTTATCCCCGTGGGCCGTGGACCCCTAAATCACAGATCACCCCTGAGCGGTGATACCTGTCACAGACACCGAGTCCACGCGATACGGACCGCCCCCGGATCCGGTTTTAGGGGTTGGCCGTCGTGTCCGGTATCGGCAGGGGGCGTTTCTCGATCGCCGCCGCCATCACCTCCGGAAAAAGGTCGGGGGTGCAGGCGAACGCGGGGGCGCCGAGGGCGGCGAGGGCCGCCGCGTGGTCGCGGTCGTAGGCGGGCGCGCCCTCGTCGGACAGCGCGAGGAGCGCCACGAACTGCACGCCCGACGCCTTCATCGCGGCGACGCGCTTCAGCATCTCGTCGCGGATTCCGCCCTCGTAGAGATCACTGATCAGCACGACGACGGTGTCCGCGGGCCTGGTGATCCGCGACTGGCAGTAGGCGAGCGCGCGGTTGATGTCCGTGCCGCCGCCGAGCTGGGTACCGAACAGGACGTCGACCGGGTCGTCCAACTGGTCGGTGAGGTCGACGACCGCGGTGTCGAAGACGACGAGCCGGGTGGAGAGGGAGCGCATCGAGGCGAGGACGGCGCCGAACACGGAGGCGTAGACGACGGACGCGGCCATCGATCCGGACTGGTCGATGCAGAGGACGACCTCCTTCTTCACGGACTGCGAGGCGCGGCCGTATCCGATGAGGCGTTCGGGGACGACCGTCCCGTACTCCGGCAGGTAGTTCTTGAGGTTCGCGCGGATGGTGCGGTCCCAGTCGATGTCCCGGTGGCGCGGCCGGCTGACCCGCGCGGAACGGTCGAGGGCGCCGGTGAGCGTGGCTCTGGTACGGGTCGCGAGCCGCTTCTCGATGTCGGCGACGACTTTCCGTACGACGGCGCGCGCCGTCTCCTTGGTCGTCTCGGGCATGGCCTTGTTGAGGGAGAGGAGCGTGCCCACGAGATGGACGTCCGCCTCGACGGCCTCCAGCATCTCCGGTTCGAGCAGGAGCGCGGAGAGCCCGAGCCGCTGGATCGCGTCACGCTGCATGACCTGGACGACGGAGGTGGGGAAGTACGTCCGGATGTCGCCGAGCCAGCGGGCGACCGAGGGGGCGGAGGCGCCGAGCCCCGCGGAGCGGTTGCCGCCGCTCCGCCGGGACGTGCCGCTGTCCCCTCCTCCGTACAGAGCGGTCAGCGCACCGTCCATCGCGGCGTCCTGGCCGGTGAGCGCGCGGCCGGTGCCGTCGGCGGAGTCACCGCCGAGCACCAGCCGCCAGCGCCGCAGCCGCTCGTCGGCGGCGTCGCCCGTCACGCTGCCCATCGCGTCGTCCGTCACGTCGCCGGTCACGTGGCTGGTCACGTGGCTGGTCACGTGGCTGGTCACGTCGTCCGTCTGTCCGGCCGTGGTCATCGGGCCACCCCCGCGAGGTCGTTGTCGTTGTCGTGCCCAACTGGCGCGGGGCCGGCGAGAAGCAGGCGCAGCACCGGGAGAACGGCGTCCGCGCGGGTCTCGTCGATGCCGGCTCCGAAGCCGGGGATCCCCGCGTCGGAACGGTCGGGCCGCGCCCCGCCGCCGGCCGGTCCTCGCCGGACCAACTCGCCGAGCGTGCGGCGCACTCCGGGCTCGTACGCGGAGAACGTACGGCGCAGGAGGGGCAGCACGTCCGTGAACGACCCGGCGGGCACCCCGGTCAGCCAGGTGTCCACCAGGGCGAGCAGCCGTTCGTCGTGGACCAGGAGCATTCCGCCGCCGGAGGCTCCTCCGACGAACCCCTCGATCCAGGCCGCCGCGTCGGCCGGCGGGGTGCCGGGCGACAGGGCGAGGCCCATGAGGCGTGCGGCCTCGTCCTCCGGGAGGCGCCCTTCGTCCAGGAGCAGCCGGGCGGACCGGCCCCGGACGACACCGGGCACGCTGTCCCGCGCGGCCAGTTTCCGCAGCACCGCGTCCCAGCGCCCGGCCAGGTCCCCGGCAGGCCGGCCGGGGGTGTCGGGCAGAAGGCCGATCGCGGTGTGGACGCTGTCGAGGTGGCCTCTCATCTCGGCCGCGCCGTCCGCGTCCAGCGCGGCGCAGGCGGGCGGCAGTCCGACGCAGATCCGCTCCGCGAGCCCGGCGGCGACCTCGCCGAGCGCCGCCGTGTCGGTGGACCGGACGTCTCCGTAGCGCAGTGAGCGGGCGAGCGCGGGCAGGGCCCGGGCGAGATGGGCGACGTCCGCGTCGAGCGCGGCGCGGTCCGCCAGGGCCTTCATCACCACGGGCAGGGCGTCGGTCAGTTCGGCCAGGAGGCACTGCTCGGCCAGGGCCGTGACGTCGGAGAGCGCGGTCGCCGACACCGCCCCGGACTCGGCCTTGGCGGTGGCCGCCGAGAGGACCGTGGTGCCCCAGACCCCGGCCTCGGCGACCCGTACGTAGAGCTCGGGCTCCCAGCGCAGGCGCCAGCTCTCGCGGAACGTGCCCGTGCTGCCGCGGCCCGCCGACGGTTCGCCCCAGCCGATGCCGAGGAGTCGCAGCCGGTGCAGCATCCTGCTGCGTCCCGCGTCGATCTCCTTGCGGAGGTCGAGCTCCAGCTCACGCTCCAGCGCTTCCGGCTTCAGGCGCAGCGACCGCTGCGACCGGGTCAGATCACGCTGGAGCGGCACGGCGGGCGCGGAGTCGGGGACCTCGCCCAGGACGTCGCCGACGATGAGCCGGTCCCTGATGAGCCCGAGCGGCACATCCGACCCGTCGCACATGACGGCACGGATCGCGTCGGTCGTCTCCGTCAGTCCCGCCAGCGGCCGGCCGCGCATGGTCGCCAGGGTCTCGGCGAGCCGGACGGCCTCGATGACATGGGCGGAGGAGATGGGCCGGTCCTCCTCGCGGAGCAGACCGGCGACCTTGGTCATCCAGCGCTCCACGGGGCGGTCGGGGGAGGCGAAGAGGTGTCCGTACCAGCCGGGGGAGTCGATGCCCGCGCCGTAACCGCTGCGTCTGGCCAGCCGGTGGTGCGTCCACGGCACCCAGGTCATCTCGGACTTGACCTTGGGCAGTCCCTTGAGAAGCGCGCGGTCGGCGGTGGCCGTGGTGCGCGCGCCGAGCGCGGGCACATGCCAGGCTCCGCAGACGACGGCGACCCGGTCGTCCCCGAACTCCTTGCGCGCGGCCCGGAGTTGGAGCCGCATGTATGCCTCGCGGACCAGGTCACGGCGGTGGCCGCCGTCCCCGTACTCCTCGCGCAGGGCTCCCATCGCCTCGCCGACGGCGGCGAACGGCGCGAACGGGTCGTCGGCGGCGGCGCGGTGCTCCACGACGTCCTCCCACCACCGCTCGGCGTCGTCGTATCCGGCGGCTTCGGCGAGAACGGCGAGCGGGTCGATCCGCAGGGCTTCGGCCCGGTCGTCGGGACCGGGTGCGCTCTCGCCGTCCGGCGCCCCGTCCGCTTCCGCCTCCGCTTCCGTGATGGCCAGGGAGTGCGTCGCGGGAAGGTCGATGAAGCGGACCGGGACATCGTGCGCCAGCGCCCAGCGGATCGCGACCCACTCCGGGGAGAAGTCTGCAAGCGGCCAGAAGGCCGCGCGCCCCGGATCGTCCACGGCATGGGCGAGCAGCGCGACGGGCGGGCGCATCTGAGGATCGCTCGCGAGGGACACCAACGCGTCGCCCTCGGGCGGGCCTTCGATCAGGACGGCGAGCGGCGACGCGGCGTCGAGGGCGGCCCCGACGGCACGGGCGGAACCGGGCCCGTGGTGCCGGACGCCGAGGAACAGCGGCCCGCTCCCGGCGGGCCGCGCCGGGACGGCGGACCCGTCCTGGGCGGGGGACGCGTCCCTCGCGGGGGTCGTCATGCGCTGACCTCTCGGCAGGCGCGGTAGAAGTCCTTCCACCCGTCCCGCTCACGCACGACCGTCTCCACATACTCCTGCCAGATCACCCGGTCGGCCGCCGGGTCGCGCACGACGGCGCCGAGGATGCCGGAGGCGACGTCGCCGGGCCGCAGCACACCGTCGCCGAAGTGCGCGGCGAGCGCGAGGCCGTTGGTGACGACGGAGATCGCCTCGGCCGTGGAGAGCGTCCCGGACGGGGACTTGAGTTTCGTACGGCCGTCTGCCGTGACGCCGTCGCGCAACTCGCGGAAGACCGTGACGACCCGGCGGATCTCGGCGATGCCTTCGAGGCCGCCGGGCAGGTCGAGCGAGCGCCCGATCTGGTCGACGCGCCGCGAGACGATGTCGACCTCCGCGTCGGCGGTGGCCGGCAGTGGCAGGACGACTGTGTTGAACCGGCGGCGCAGCGCGCTCGACAGGTCGTTGATCCCCCGGTCGCGGTCGTTGGCGGTGGCGATCACGTTGAAGCCGCGGACGGCCTGGATCTCCTGCCCCAGCTCCGGGACCGGCAGGGTCTTCTCGGACAGGATCGTGATGAGCGAGTCCTGCACGTCGGCCGGGATACGGGTGAGCTCCTCGACCCGGGCGGTCATGCCCTCGGCCATGGCCCGCATGACGGGGCTGGACACGAGCGCGTCCCGGCTCGGGCCGTGGGCGAGCAGCTGCGCGTAGTTCCACCCGTACCGGATTGCCTCCTCGGGCGTCCCCGCCGTCCCCTGTACGAGCAGTGTCGAATCACCGCTGACGGCGGCGGCCAGATGCTCCGACACCCAGGTCTTCGCGGTGCCGGGAACGCCGAGGAGCAGCAGCGCGCGGTCGGTGGCGAGGGTGGTGACGGCGACCTCGATGATCCTGCGCGGGCCCACGTACTTCGGCGTGACGACCGTGCCGTCCGGGAGCGTGCCGCCGAGGAGATAGGTCGCGACCGCCCACGGCGACAGCCGCCACCTGGGCGGCCGGGGACGGTCGTCGGCGGCGGCGAGCGCCGCCAGTTCACCGGCGAAGGCGTCCTCGGCGTGCGGTCGCAGGACCTCGGCACCGGCCGCCCCGCCGACGGTCCCGCCAACCGTCCCCGCGGTCGTCGCACTCGTTTCGGGCATGGTCATGGCTCCCCCTCCAGATCGTTCGACCGGGTATGGGTTCCACCGTGCACCATGCCACTGACAATCGGCCGTTTCCGCAGGTCGGAGCCGATTGTCAGTGGGGCGGCCTAACGTCTTGGACATGGATATCGCGGGGGTGCGCTGGACGACGGAGCAGGTGCTGGCCCTGGCGCCTGACGATGCGTCACGCAGGGCGGGGGCCAGGCTGAGCGCGGCCGGGCCCTGGTCGGACGCGGGCAGCAGCGGCGAGGGGGCCGTGTGGGGGCTGTGCAAGGGGAGCGGCAAGAAGCCGTATCAGACGGTGATAGACACGAAAGGCCCCGCGTACAAGTGCAGTTGCCCGAGCCGGAAGTTTCCGTGCAAGCACGCGCTGGGGCTGCTGCTGCTCTGGGCGGCCGAGGGGACGGCCGCCGTCAGGACCGTCGTGGATGTGGGGGACGGGCCCGCGCCCGACTGGGCGGAGGAGTGGCTGAGGGGCCGCAGGAAGCGGAGCGAGGAGCAGGAGGAGAGAGCGAAGGCCGAGGCCGAAGGGACGGCCGGGCATGCCGATCCGGAGGCGGCCAGGCGCCGGGCGGAGCGCAGGGCGGCACGGATCACCGGCGGGGCGCAGGAGCTTGAGCAGCGGCTGACCGATCTGCTGCGCGGCGGTCTCGCGGCGGCCGAGCAGTCCGGTTACGGGCTCTGGGAGGAGACGGCCGCGCGCATGGTGGACGCGCAGGCGCCCGGACTGGCGGCGCGGGTGAGGGAGTTGGGCTCGATCCCGGGCTCGGGGGCGGGCTGGCCGGTGCGGCTGCTCGAAGAGTCGGCGCTCCTGCATCTGCTGGATCAGGGCTGGCTGGGGATCGAGCGGCTGCCCGCGCCGCTGGCGACGACGGTCCGTACGCGGGTCGGTCTTCCCTCGCCCGCCGACGGACCGCCGGTCAAGGACCACTGGCTGGTGCTCGCTCAGTACGACACGTCTGACGGCAAGATCACCACGCGCCGGATCTGGCTGTACGGGCGGGAGTCGGGGCATACGGCTCTGGTGCTGGGGTTCGGCGCGGCGGGACGTTCGCCGCAACCGGCGCTGCCGGTCGGCCTGGTGATCGAGGCGGAGCTGACGCCGCACGCCGGGGCGGGGCAGTTGCGGGCGGATCTCGGGGAGGAGGTGGGCGTTCCCGAGGCGACCGGGACGGCCCCGCCAGGCGGGACGACCACGGCGGCGGTGGAGGCGTACGGCTCGGCGCTGCGGGAGGATCCGTGGCTGGAGTCCTGGCCCGTGACGCTGACCGACGTCATACCCGTCCCCGACGGAGGGGACGGGGACGGGTGGCAACTGGCGGACGCCGACGGGGAGTCGGCCCTGCCGATCGCGCCGGCCGCGCTCGGCAGGCCGGGTCTGTGGAAGCTCGTGGCGCTGTCGGGCGGCGGCCCGGTCACGGTCTTCGGCGAGTGCGGGCACCGCGGCTTCACCCCGCTGGCGGTCTGGTCGGCGGGCTCGTCGGAGACGGTCCAGCTGACGTGATCCGAATCCGGCCGGTCGCCCCGTGCCGGATGCCCGTCCTCTATCTATACGTCTCTCTCCATACGTACGGAGGCACCCGATGACCGGCACCACTTCCTGGGAAGAGCTCGTCACCTCGGCCCTGCTCGGCACGGACCGCCGCACACCACCCGCGGACGTCATGGCCCCCGGCCAGGACGCGCCCGTCGCGCTGCTGGACGCCGCCGCGCTCCACACGCTCCGGCGCCGCGCGGGCCTGCTCCCGGCGCGTGCCGCCGCCCGGCCGGAGCCGGCACCCGAGGACGACCGCCGCGAACTTCCGGAGCCGGCGCGCCGGCGCCTGGCGCAGTTGCTGGCCGACCGCTCGGCCCCGGCCGGTACGGGAGGCAGGCGCGGTACGGCCCCCGATCTCACCGAACTGCTCCCCCAGTGGCTCACCGCAGCCAACGACCACGGCTACCGCGCCCCCGCCGCCGCCCTGCCCGCGCTGCTGGACGCCGCGCGCGGGCGCAACGACCTGCGGCCGCACGCTCTCGCGTTCGCCGGGCCGCGCGGGCTCTGGCTCGCGCGCTTCAACCCGGACTGGAAGTTCGCCCTGCGCGGTGCCTCCGGCGGCGCCGTCCTGCCGGGCGTCCAGGACTCCGAAGCGGTACGGCAGTTGTGGGAGCAGGGGCTGTTCGCGGAGCGGGTCGCGCTGCTCGCCGCCGTACGCGCGCAGGACGCGAACGCGGCGCGGGCGCTGCTGGCCACGAGCTGGTCGACGGAGCGCGCCGAGGACCGGCTGATGTTCCTCGACTCGCTGCGCGCCGGGCTCTCCGACCTCGACGAGCCCTTCCTTGAGGAGGCGCTCTCCGACCGCAGCCGCAATGTCCGGGCGACCGCCGCCGAGTTGCTGTCCGCGCTGCCGAACTCCGCGCTGGCCGCGCGGATGGCGGCGCGGGCGGCGACATGCGTGAGCCTGGACCGCACCGGCGGTCCCACGGGCCCCACCGTCATCGTTGAGGCGCCGCACGAGTGCGACGCGGACATGCAGCGCGACGGGGTGAGCCCGACACCGCCGAGCGGCCGGGGCGAACGGTCCTGGTGGCTGGGCCAGCTGGTGGAGGCGTCACCGCTGTCGATCTGGCCGGAGCGGCTCGGGGGCCGTACGCCCGAGGACATCGTGACGCTGCCCGTCCTGGACGACTGGACGGACGAACTGCACGCCGCGTGGTGCCGGGCCGCCGTCCGTCAGCGCGACGCCCGCTGGGCCCGTGCCCTGCTGGGCCCGCCGGCCGTGTCCCCGGTCGCCGGCCCGGGAGCCTCGTCCCTCGCCGAGCGGGCGAAGCTGCTCGGCACCCTGCCGGTGGCTGAACGGGCATCCTGGGTGGCCGAGTTCATAGCGGCGCACGGTCTCTCGGAGGCGTTCCAGCTGCTCGGTGTCTGTGCGGTGCCCTGGTCCGGGCCGCTGGGCCGGGCGGTCGTCGACGCGCTCGACATCGCGCGGGACGGCGGGAGTTACCCCTGGAGCTTCAGCGGTGTGATGGGCCTCGCCGAGCGCTGCCTGGACCCGGCGGAGGCCTCTCACCTGGAAATACTCACCGCCACCCCGGACGAGGCCGAAGGCGCGTCACCGGGGGCGGGCGGCTACTGGTCGGAGGCGTTCCAGCGGCTCGTCTCCACGCTGCGTCTGCGCGCCGCGATGATGTCGGAACTGACGGGCGACCCGGAACGCCCGGAACGCCCGGACATAACTTAGGCTCCGGCCGGCTGGGACACGTTCGCGTTCACCCATTCCACGATCGACGTCGTCGTCGCGCCGGGCGTGAAGATCTCCGCCACGCCCAGCTGCTTCAGCGGCGCGATGTCCGCCTCCGGGATGATGCCGCCGCCGAAGACCTTGATGTCCAGCGCGTCGTGCTGCGCCAGCAGATCGATGACCTTCGCGAAGAGCGTGTTGTGCGCACCGGAGAGGATCGAGAGACCGATCGCGTCGGCGTCCTCCTGGATCGCGGTGTCCACGATCTGCTCGGGCGTCTGGTGCAGCCCGGTGTAGATGACCTCCATACCAGCATCCCGCAACGCTCGCGCGATGACCTTGGCCCCGCGATCGTGGCCGTCGAGACCCGGCTTCGCCACCACCACACGGATCGGACCGGTCACACCCATCACTGCCTCCACATACCGACTTCGTCGTCATTGGCACGGGTCCCCGTACCGGCGAGGGACGGAGAGTGAACGAACGTTATCTCCAGCATCTCGCACGCTGCTGTTTCGCGACGGCCGGGGAGGGGGAAATCACACATGGGGATATGTTCACTCTGCTTCGTGTCGGCCCCACCCGGCACGGGAGCCACAAGGGAATCGCTCCCTGTGTGGTGTAGGGAGGTAGGTCAATGAAGATCCCGCCTTTCTCCGAGCTCTTCTCGCCCTTCCCGTCTGTCGTCCGGCGGCCCGCGGCCTGGGAACTGCCCGTCACGCTCCTGCGGGCATCGATCCTGGAGATGGCGATCCTCGCGGGACACCTGGTCCTCTATCCCGTTGGTATCGCCAACGAACGCCCGGCACCCGACCTGCCGCCCGAGGCCGCCGCACTGCCCACGGAGGGCCGCTCCAAGCGCCCGGTCCTGCTTCTGCACGGTTTCGTGGACAATCGCTCCGTCTTCGTCCTGCTGCGCCGCTCCCTGGCCCGGCACGGCTGGCGCCACCTCGAATCGCTCAATTTCTCGCCGCTGACCAGCGACATCCGGCTGGCCGCCGAAGTGCTCGGCCGGCGTATCGAAGAGGTCTGCGCCCGTACGGGGCACCGCGAGGTCGACATCGTCGGCCACAGCCTCGGTGGCCTGATCGCCCGGTACTACGTACAGCGACTGGGCGGGGACGTACGGGTACGGACCCTGGTCACCATGGGCACACCCCACGCGGGTACCGGCGCCATCCCGTTCGCCAGCGCGCACCCCGTCGTCCGGCAGATGCGGCCCGGCTCGGACCTCATCGAGGAGCTGCGGGAGCCGGCGCCCGGCTGCCGGACCCGGTTCGTCAGCTTCTGGAGCGATCTCGACCAGGTCATGTCACCGGTGGAGGGTGCCCGCATCGAGCACCCGGATCTCGACACGCAGAACGTGGGCGTGACCGGTATCGGCCACCTCGCCCTGCCGGTGCACCCGGCCGTCGCCGCCGGCATCCGCTATGTCCTGGAGCACGACGACAGCGACGGGCTGGCAGAGCTCATCGAATGGGCCGAATGGGCGGGAAGCGCGGCGGAGAGCGCCGGGGACCAGGCCGACGGCGCGATATCGGTGGCCTGAGGCCCCGAAGGCACCTCGGCGTTCCAAACGCCGGCCACCGGAAGTGGTTGCGGCCAGAGCCGATTCGATGTCGCTTCGACACCTCGCCGAGACCCTTTGAAATCGAACGCTCATCGAACGTACGGCCAAAGGTGTGCCCGCAGTCCGCCGAAAGACGGCCGAATGCCCGTTTCCAGAGCGCCCGGAAGCCGCCGAAGATTGTCGCCGTCGCATACCGCCGGGTACAGTCGCGGCCACTGCTTTCCCTTCTGGGTCCCCCCGTTCGTCAAGGCGGCCCCAGAAGCCTGGTTCTGCTGCCGAGGCGAGAGAGAAGTTGGTGAACGACCAGCACCCCCACGCCGGATACGCCGCCCACGACGGCTACTCCTCAGGCAGTTTCGACAGCGACCCGCTCTTCGGCGCGCTTCCGGGCACGAGCCCGACGGGCACGGTCACTTACGACGCGGACCAGAGCGGTCAGTACGACTCGGCGCAGTGGAACGCGGGTTACGACCCCTACGCGACGCAGGCACCGCAGGCACCCCAGGTTCAGTACGAGGCGTACGACGCGTACGCGGCACAGCCCCAGCAGCCCCAGCCGTCGTACGACACGACGGGTCAGTGGGACGCGAACGCCTGGAACGAGGCGAACCAGGCGGCCAGTTACGGCTACGACGCGACCGGCCAGGGCGTCCAGGCCGACCAGTGGGCGGCGCCCGTCGCCGACACCGGCGCGTACGACGCCACCGCCTGGAACTCGGGCGCACCGGCCGCGCAGCCGGACGTACCGTTCCAGGCCGAGACTCCGTACTACGGCGACAACGCGGCGTACGAGTCCTACGAGTCGGCCCCGTACGAGCCCGCCGCCTACGAACCGGCCGCGTACGAGCCCGAGATCGAGCACCGGCAGGAAACCGAGTACACGCAGGCGGAATTCACGCAGTCCGAGTACGAGACGCCGGAGTACGAGCAGCCCGCATACGAGGCGCCCGCCCACGGCGACGAGCACGAGTACGACACGCCCGGTCCGGAGCCTGAACAGGCGTCGGAATCCGAGGCGGAGTTCGATCCGGACTACTCCGAACATTCCGAGCACGCGGACCGACTTGTCGGGGCCGCCGCCGCGACCATCACCCCGCGCCCCGTCCGCCGGGCGGCCGGAGGCAGCCGCAGCAGGCGCCGTTCACCGGCGAAGCGTTCGGCTCTGCTGACCGTCGCGGTCCCCTCCGCCTGTGTGATGGGTGTCGCCGGTATCGCCGCCGCCTCGGTCGGCGGACTCGGCGCCGCCGACGAGACCAAGGACGACTCGACCACCGCCCTCACCGCGTCGGACGCGGCGGCGATCAAACCGGCCGCGGTCAACAACAAGCTCGACACCCAACTCGCCGCTCTCGACGCCGACGCACGTGACTTCGGGGACCGCGCCAGCCGCACCCAGGAGCGCATCGACCTCAAGGAGCGTCAGGCGGCCGAGAAGAAGAAGCGCGAGGAACTGGCCGCGGCCCGCGAGGCCGCCCGCCCCAAGTTCGCCATTCCCGTGGCGAATCACGCCCTCAGCGCGTACTACGGCCAGGCCGGCGTCAACTGGATGTCGATGCACACGGGCATCGACTTCCCCGTCGCGTACGGCACGCCGGTGATGGCGGCGACGGACGGCACCGTCCGTACGCAGTGGAACAGCGCCTACGGCAACATGGCGATCGTCACGGCCCCCGACGGCACCGAGACCTGGTACTGCCACCTCAGCAGCACGAAGATCCGCTCCGGCTCGGTCAAGGCCGGTGACGAGATCGCGTACTCCGGGAACTCGGGCAACTCCACCGGTCCGCACCTGCACTTCGAGGTACGGCCCGGCGGCGGCGCGGCGATCGACCCGCTCCCCTGGCTCCGGGGCCACGGCCTCAGCATCTGACATCCGACGCCACGACCGACCGGGCGCGGGCGCGTCTCCGCGCCCGCGAACGACCGCGCATTGCGCGTTACAGCTTGTCGACCGGCGCGTACCGCAGCAGCAGCCGCTTCGGCTTGGAGTCCCCGAAGTCGATCGTCGCCTGCGCGTCGGCGCCCGACCCCGTCACCGTGACGACCGTCCCGAGGCCGAACTGGTCGTG
This sequence comes from Streptomyces sp. NBC_01716, assembly GCF_036248275.1. Taxonomy (NCBI): domain Bacteria; kingdom Bacillati; phylum Actinomycetota; class Actinomycetes; order Kitasatosporales; family Streptomycetaceae; genus Streptomyces; species Streptomyces sp. NBC_01716. Next base: position 3,317,562 of record NZ_CP109181.1, read on the forward strand.
CGTGACCCGGTCCCCCACCGCGAGCGAGATGACCGGCTTCTCGGTCGCGCGCCGTGTGGCGAAGCCCGCCGGGCCCGACCGGGTGCGGGAAGTGGACAGCGAGGACGTGATTCCCGACGTCGGTCCCGCCGGGGCGGCCATCGGCCCGGTGCGCTTCCACTCCAGATGCTCGCCGGGGATCTCCTCCAGGAAGCGGGACGGCGGATTGTACGAAGGCTGGCCCCACGCGCTGCGCATCGACGACCGGGTCAGATAGAGCCGCTCGCGGGCGCGCGTGATGCCGACGTACGCCAGTCTGCGCTCCTCCTCCAGCTCCTTCGCCTGGCCGAGCGCGCGCATGTGCGGGAAGACGCCGTCCTCCAGGCCCGTCAGGAAGACGACCGGGAATTCGAGCCCCTTCGCCGTGTGCAGCGTCATCAGCGTGATGACACCGGAGCCTTCCTCGTCCTCGTCGGGGATCTGGTCGGAGTCGGCGACGAGCGCGACCCGCTCCAGGAACTCGGCGAGCGTGCCGGGCGTCGCCGCGGCGGGCGCGTCCGGGGCCGGGGCATCCGGGGCGGGTTCGTCTGCCGCCGTCGCGTCCGTCCCCGCCGCCTGGGCCCTCTCCTGCTCGAACTCCAGTGCCACGGCGGCCAGTTCCTGCAAGTTCTCGATCCGCGTCTCGTCCTGCGGGTCGGTCGACGCCTGCAACTCCGCCAGATAGCCGGTCCGTTCGAGCACGGCCTCCAGGACCGTCGCAGGACCGGCGCCCGACTCGACGACCGTACGCAACTCCTCCATCAGCGTGTTGAAGCGCTTCACGGCGTTCGACGAACGGGCCGCCATGCCGTACGCCTCGTCGACCCGGCGCAGCGCCTGCGCGAAGGAGATCTTCTCCCGCGCCGAGAGCGCGTCGATCATCGCCTCGGCGCGGTCGCCGATGCCGCGCTTGGGCACGTTCAGGATCCGGCGCAGCGGGACGCTGTCCTCGGGGTTGGCGAGCACGCGCAGATAGGCCAGCACATCGCGGACCTCCTTGCGCTCGTAGAAGCGCACGCCGCCGACGACCTTGTACGGGAGGCCGACGCGGATGAAGATCTCTTCGAAGACACGTGACTGCGCGTTCGTCCGGTAGAAGACGGCGACGTCGCCCGCCTTGGCCTCCGACGCGTCCGTCATACGGTCGATCTCGTCGGCGACGAACTGCGCCTCGTCGTGCTCGGTGTCCGCCACGTACCCCGTGATCAGGGCACCAGCTCCCGCGTTCGTCCAGAGATTCTTGGGCCGCCGGCTCTCGTTGCGCTCGATGACGGCGTTGGCCGCGCTGAGGATCGTCTGCGTGGAGCGGTAGTTCTGCTCCAGCAGGATCGTCGTGGCGTCCGGGTAGTCCTCCTCGAACTGGAGGATGTTACGGATCGTGGCGCCCCGGAACGCGTAGATGGACTGGTCCGCGTCACCGACCACGCACAGCTCCGCCGGGTCGTGTCCCTCGCCCGAGGGGCCGACCAGCTCACGCACGAGGGTGTACTGCGCGTGGTTGGTGTCCTGGTACTCGTCCACCAGGACATGGCGGAAGCGGCGGCGGTAGTGCTCCGCGACGTCCGGGAACGCCTGGAGCAGATGGACCGTCGTCATGATGATGTCGTCGAAGTCCAGGGCGTTGGCCTCGCGCAGCCGCCCCTGGTACATCCGGTACGCCTCGGCCAGCGTCTTCTCGAAGGGGTCACTCGCCTGACCGGCGAAGGTCTCCTCGTCGATCAGCTCGTTCTTCAGGTTCGAGATCTTGGCGCTGAAGGACTTCGGGGGGTGCCGCTTGGGGTCGAGGTCCAGATCGCGGCAGACCAGGGCCATGAGCCGCTTGGAGTCGGCCGCGTCGTAGATCGAGAACGACGACGTGAAGCCGAGCCGCTTCGACTCGCGGCGCAGGATCCGCACGCAGGCACTGTGGAACGTCATCACCCACATGGCGGCGGCACGCGGGCCGACGAGCTGCTCGACACGCTCCTTCATCTCGCCGGCGGCCTTGTTGGTGAACGTGATCGCCAGTATTTCGCCCGGATGCACCCGGCGGGTCCCCAGCAGATGCGCGATCCGGTGGGTCAGCACCCGGGTCTTGCCCGAGCCCGCGCCGGCCACGATGAGCAGCGGCGATCCGGTGTGCACGACGGCGGCGCGCTGCTCCTCGTTCAGCCCTTCGAGCAGCGCCGCCGGGTCCACGACGGTGCGCGGGGCGCCGTCGCGGTGGTGCGGATCCCGGGGCGGGGGCACGTCGAACTTCCCTCCGAAGAGATCGTCGGGCACCTGTTCCGGAGCGGTGTCCTCGGGTGGCGGCGGGGGCTCCTCGGCCGAGGGCTGGAGGTCCGCCAGGAAGCTGTCGTCAAAGAGGCTGCTCATCGCTTCCTGAGTCTAGGGTGCCGCACTGACAGCGGACTGCCACATGACTTGGCGGGGTCGCCGGGATGGCCTCAGAGGGGTCCCCGAGGGTGTTTATGCGAAAGGTCACGAAAATGTATCGGGCATATCGGCCATCAACCTTCACAGCGGCACCACGCATTGGCTAGCGTGCACGCCGAGGTGGTCCGTACTCCATCGGTGATCAGCGCCGAGCGGACGGCCTCCGCCGAATCCGGGCTTCCCGCAAGGGAGTTCGGAACCGGGGACCCACCACGTTCCACCGGGGTGAATCGGGCCGCTCCCCAGGCCCGTAGGGCAGCCTTCCGTTCCGCCCGAACCCGACAGCTAACCCGGTAGGCGGTCCACGGAAGGAGATGCCGGCCTTGGCATCGCATCGCAAGACGCGCGCTCGCACCGGAATACGGGCGAACACCCCCGCCGTCGGTTTCACGACGGCCGCCCTCGCCTCGGTGACGCTGCTCTCGACGCAGAGCGCCACCGCCGCGCCGGCCGAGCCCAAGCCCTCGATCGAAGAAGTACAGAAGAAGGTCGATGACCTGTACCGGCAGGCCGGTACGGCGACGCAGCAGTACAACAAGGCGAAGGAAGCGACCGACACCCAGCGCAAGTCGGTCGACCGGGTCCTGGACGACGTCGCCAAGAGCGCCGACAAGGTGAACGAGGCGCGGCGCGCCCTCGGTACGTATGCCGCGGCGCAGTACCGCGCGGGCGCAGTCGGTCCGACGGCCGCCCTGATGTTCGCCGACAGCCCCGAGTCGTACTTCGAGCAGACCCAGCTGATGGACCGGCTGACCGAGCGCCAGCAGGGGGCGGTCGAGGACTTCCAGAAGGAGCAGCGGTCCGCGGCCAAGCAGCGCGCCAAGGCGACGAAGAGCCTGGAGACGCTGACGGAGTCGCAGGCCTCCCTCAAGGAGGGCAAGCAGAAGGTCCAGAACAAGCTCGCTGCGGCGCGGTCTCTGCTCTCCGAGCTGACGGCCGAGGAGAAGGCGCGGCTCGCTGCCCTGGAGCGGGAGAAGGAGCAGGAGGCGCGCCGCAAGGCCGAGGCGAAGGCCAAGGAGGAGGCCGCGGAGCGCAAGGGCCAGGAGGAGGCGCGGCAGGAGGAGGCGCCCGCGACCGGCGGCGACACGGGCACGGGCACCGGTACGGGGACCGGCACCGGCTCGGGCGCCACGGACGGTACGTACGCGGCCAAGGCCGAGAAGGTCCTCGCCTTCGCCCGCGCCCAGATCGGCAAGCCGTACGTGTGGGGCGCCACCGGCCCCAGCTCGTACGACTGCTCGGGGCTGACGGCCGCCGCCTGGAAGGAGGCGGGCGTGCAGCTGCCGCGTACGACCTGGGACCAGGTGAATGTCGGCAAGCGCGTCGCCACGGCGGACCTGCTCCCCGGCGACCTGGTGTTCTTCTACGACGACATCAGCCACGTCGGCATCTACAAGGGCGACGGCAAGATGATCCACGCGCCGAAGCCGGGCGCGAACGTCCGCGAGGAGTCGATCTACTACATGCCGATCTACGGCAGCGTGCGCCCGGCCTGACCGGCTTCACCGGTCCGGCCGTTCCCGCCGGCGGCCCCTGCCGCCGGGTCCATGGCGTCGAGGAACCAGACGTCGATCGGGTCCATCTCGTCCTGGTCCGCGCACCCGACGGTGATCAGGGCCCGGCCGTCGGGGGTGAAGGCGGCGACGCTCGCCCCCGCCGACACCCGCAGCACCCGGCCGTCGGCGCCGAAGAGGACGTCCCCGACGTCGGACGACATGAAGGCGAGCGGTCCGTTGGCGGTCCAGACCGCCCGCGCGGTGACCACCGACAGCGGGTCGGTGGCGACCATGCCGTCGGGCGCCCGCTCGGCCCGTACCGGCTCAGCCGCGGTGAGGATCGCCGCCCCCGCCGCCGTACGTGAGGGAGACAGGGCCAGGGCCAGGGAGCACACCGTCGGGTTGTCCTTGCCGTCAGCCCCTGCGGCGAAGAGCCCGCTGCCGTCCGGTGCCATCGCCAGCGCGTGGATCGTGACCAGCCCGGTGTCCGCGTCGGCGAGCACCGCGCCGCCGCCCACGTCCCGTACGACCACCCGGCTGCCGCGGGCGTGTGCCAGCAGCCGCCCGGCCGCGTCCAGGGCGACGGGCCCTTCGCCGTCCCACGGCCCCCCGTCCGGGCCGGGTGCCAGGACGTGCCCGGTCCGCGCGTCCAGGACGGTCACGGGGCCGCCCCGCAGCCGCCCGACGGCCAGGCGCCGCCCGTCCGCGTCGAACGAGAACCGCACCGGGACGTCGATGCCCACGAGGTCGTCCCCGCCCTCGTCGCCGTCGTCGTCAGCCACCGCCTCCGGCCAGAGGTCCGCCGGGTCGAGCGACCACAGCTCCTCGCCATCGGACGACCAGGCGTGCCAGCGGCACTCCACCGACGCCGCGACAATCCCGCCGTCCGGCGACATCTGGATGTCGAGCGGATTGTCGTGGTAGTCGGCGCCGCCGAGATACATGGTCGGCGGGGCGCTCGCGACCGTGCTCCAGCCGACGATGTCCCCTCCGTTGTGATGCCACTCGGCCACCGCACCGAACACCGGCCGCCGCAGATCGGAAGGGACCGCCACCGCTGACGCGCCGTACGGGAAGGCCACGGGTTCCTCCGGCTCGTACGGCTCGTCGGCAGCGCCGTTCGCCTCCTCGTACTCGTCCCGGTCCGCGTCCGGCTCCGCCGGCACCCGGGCCGCCTCCACGTCGACCAGCCGGCCGAGCCTGCGCGTCCCCGCCGACGCGTGATACGGCCGCCTCCCGCCCGCCAGCAGCTCGCTCCACCAGCTGTCCGGCATCGGCCGCCGCTCGGGCGGCCAGCTCCGCAGAATCGTGGCGGCGGCGGCCAGCTCCGTCTCGTCCAGCGCTTCGAGCAGCGGGCAGAGCCGCTCCCAAAGCGACCTGGAAGAGGGCCCCTTCAGCATTTCCCCGAGAGCGGTCATGAGAAAAAAGCTACGCGCCACCACTGACAATCCGGCTGCCGATCGGGCCGACGATCGGGCCGGTCCGGCGGCCCCTACCACCGCTCCCCGTCTCATGTGCGGATGTCCTCAGATCGGTCAACTTCCGCCCGGAATCGTCGAATTCACCATATCCCCGACGGCCACAATCCGCCGCAGACCTGCCGTCTGCGGGCAATAGCGGGCATGCCGCCGCGCTCCCGTGACCGCCACGCCTAGCGTCCTCCCGACAACAGCCGCACCGAACAGAGCCGGAACGAAGGATGTGGACGCCCCCGTGGCAGCGCACCGCCGACCCCGATTCAACTCCAGACCGTTCAGCGGGCCTTACGGCCGTACGGCGGCCACTCTCGCCCTCGCGGGGGCCGCGACGGCGACCGGGCTCGAAGGGGCCGCACAGGCCGAACCACAGCTCACCCCGGCCCAGGTGAAGGCGAAGGTCGACAAGCTCTACCACGAGGCCGAGACCGCCACCGAGAAGTACAACGGCGCCAAGGAGAAGGCCGCCGAGGCGAGCGCCTCGCTGGAGAAACTGAGCGACGAGGCCGCCCGGCGTACGGCCCGCCTCAACGTCTCGCGCAACGCGCTCGGCTCGATCGCCACCGCGCAGTACCGCGCGGGCGGCCTCGACCCCGCCGTACAGCTCGCCCTCAGCTCCGACCCCGACGAATACCTGCGCGGGGCCGCGCTCGCCGAACGCTCCGGCTTCCAGCAGGCCCAGGCCGTCAACAGAATGCGCGCCCAGCTCGGTGAACTCGGCCGCTTACGTAAGAAGGCCGACACGAAGGCCGACGAACTCAAGAGCCGCCAAGCCGCCCTGGCCACAAACAAGTCGACGGTCAGGAAGAAGCTCGCGGACGCCGAGAAGCTGCTCGCCCGGCTCACCGCCGCCGAACGCGCGCGGTACGCCGGCGACACCGGGCCGGCCGATCCACGCGCCGACCGCGCCCAGAGCCGCGCCGGGGCCGTACCGGCGCCCAACGGCCGCGCCGCCGCCGCGATCGCCTACGCGCGCGGAGCGCTCGGCAAGCCGTACGTGTGGGGCGCGACCGGGCCCGACGGGTTCGACTGCTCCGGTCTGACGCAGGCCGCCTGGCGCGCCGCCGGGGTCGCCCTCCCGCGCACCACCTACACCCAGATCAACGCGGGCCGACGGGTCGCCCGCTCCCAGCTCGCCCCCGGTGACCTGGTCTTCTTCTACTCCGGGATCTCCCACGTCGGGCTCTATGTCGGCGGCGGGCAGATGATCCACGCCCCCCGGCCGGGCACCGGGGTGCGGCTGGCCCCGATCGACCAGATGCCGTTCGCGGGCGCCACCCGCCCCGCGTAACGGGCCCCCAGGGGGCTGCCGTTGAGGCCGGAGCCGACCGTTTCCTTCGTCCACTAGGATCCACGTCCCATGAGCACACGACGACCAATGACCACCCGCGAGCGGGTGTTGGTCCGCATAGGCATCGCCTTCGCCCTCTTCATCTCCCTCGGCGGCGGGCTGAGCCTGGCGGCCGAGGGACGCGAAGGCCGCACCGCCCTGCGGGACGGCCCCGTCGGCACCCTGACCCCTACCGACCGTAAGTGCGGCAAAGACCAATGCGGCTGGATCGGCACGTTCACCAGCGCCGACAGCACCGTCACCGAGCGGGACGTCAGGCTGGAGGACGCCGTCCGGGTCCGCCGCGGCGACGCCATGCCGGGCGCGATCGCCGGCGTGCGGCTCGCGGAGAACGGACAGACCGCCTACACCGCCGACTACCAGTGGCACGGACCGGTCCTGAAGGGCATTGCCCTCGCCGCCGTGGGTCTGGCGATAGCGACCGGCCTGGTCCTGATGCTGCGCCGCCACCGGGCCGCCGTCTCGCCCTGAACCCCCAGGCTGTGTCCGGAAAGTCCCGTCTGGCTCGCGACGCCTGACACGCCCCGGGGCCCCACCCGGCCCAGGTCCGGGTGCCGTGCCGGACCCGGCCTACGACGATGGCGCCATGAGACACCGACAGGCCCTCGCGACCGTGCTCACCCTCGGCTCGCTGCTCGTCCTCGCCCCGGTCGGCGTCACCCCCGCGGGCTGCGGCGATCTCACCGGCGGCCGGCTCTGCGTGGCGGGCCCGGTGGGCGGCAAGGGCGCGTTCACGACGCGTTACGTACGGCACGGCACCGGCGCGAACACCGGCCCCGCGCCCACCGTCCGGCTCGGCTACCAGCGCAGGGACGCCCGGATCACCGCGTTCCCCGGCTGGTTCGGCACCCTCCGTACGGAGGACGGCTCGGCCGCGCTGTCAGGCATGCTCGACACGGCCCCCGGCGAGTGCGTCCGCGGCCTGCTCCGGCACGCGGGCCGGGACTACGTCACCGAGTGGCTCTGCTCGCGCGCATGACCGACACCGGCTCACACCAGCCTGCGCGCCGTCGCCCACCGCGTGAGTTCGTGCCGGTTGGAGAGCTGGAGCTTGCGCAGCACCGCCGAGACGTGCGACTCGACCGTCTTCACCGAGATGAAGAGCTGCTTCGCGATCTCCTTGTACGCGTAACCGCGCGCGATCAGCCGCAGCACCTCGCGCTCGCGCTGCGTGAGACGGTCCATGTCCTCGTCCACCGGCGGCGCGTCCGTCGACGCGAAGGCGTCCAGCACGAAGCCCGCCAGCCGCGGCGAGAAGACCGCGTCGCCGTCCTGGACGCGGAAGATCGAGTCCACCAGGTCCGTGCCGGTGATCGTCTTGGTGACATAGCCGCGCGCGCCGCCGCGGATCACGCCGATGACGTCCTCCGCCGCGTCGGACACCGAGAGCGCCAGGAAGCGCACCGGGTCATCGGCCGCCGTCATCAGCGGGGCGCAGCGGCGCAGGACCTCCACGCCGCCGCCGCCGGGCAGGTGGACGTCGAGCAGGACGACCTCGGGGCGGGTCGCCGTGATGACCGTGACGGCCTGGTCGACGTCGGCGGCCTCGCCGACGACCTCCACGCCCGTCGTCGCGGTCTGCCCGATCTCGGCCTGTACGCCGGTGCGGAACATCCGGTGGTCGTCGACCAGCACCACGCGCACCCGCCTGGTCCCGGCCTCTTCCCCGCCGCCGTCGCCGCCCGTCCCGCTGGTGCCGGTCATTCGTCCGCCGCCCTCTCCATCTCAAGCTCCACTTCCGTGCCCCCGTCGGGCGCCGAACGCACCCGCGCCGTACCGCCGTTGCGTTCCATCCGGCCGAAGATCGATTCCCGTACGCCCATCCGGTCGTCGGGCACCGAGTCCAGATCGAACCCGGGCCCGCGGTCCCGTACGGAGATGAAGACCGTCCGGCCATCGACCTCCGCGTAGACCTGCACGGCGCCTCCCTCGCCACCGTACTTGGCGGCGTTGACCATCGCCTCGCGTGCTGCCTGCGTCTGTGCCGTCAGTTTCTCGTCGAGCGGGCAGTCGCCGACCACGACGACCTCGATCGGTACGCCGTGGTAGTCCTCCACCTCGGCGGCGGTCGCCTTGACGGCCTCGGCGAGGGTGTCGGGTTCGTTCTCCTCGTCCTTGCCGGTGCCCTCCGGCTTGTAGAGCCAGGCCCGCAGCTCGCGCTCCTGCGCGCGGGCCAGCCGGCGGACCTCGCCGCCGTCGTCGGCGTTGCGCTGGATCAGTGTGAGCGTGTGCAGGACGGAGTCGTGGACGTGCGCGGCGACCTCGGCGCGTTCCTGGGCGCGGATACGCATCAGCCGCTCGTCGGACAGGTCCTGCGTCATCCGTACGAGCCAGGGTCCGGCGAGCAGGGCGACTCCGGCCACGACGGCGATGGCCGCCGTCAGGACGTTGCCGAGCTGGGCGGCCGAACCGCGTACGACCATGAAGACGGTCAGGCCCAGGCCGACCAGGGCCACGCCCGTGAGCCCGCGCGCCAGTTGGAAGACCCTGCGGCGCCTGCTGTCCGTGGAGAGCGACGCCCACTGCGCGCGGCGCGCGTTGTCGGCCTGGCGCCAGACCAGGACGACGCCGGCGCCGATGAGCAGCGTCGGCCAGATGTAGTGGCCCGCGCCGCCGCGGCCGAGGTCGGCGCTGCCGATGAAGACGGACCCGACGACGAACAGCGCGATGATCGCGAAGGTCTGCCCCCTGTCGGGTTTACGGAGCTTTCGCCGTCCGTCGCCCGTCGTCTCGAAGAGCGGGCGCGCCGCGGTGGGCATGCCGCCGAAACCGAGCGGGACGACGATCCAGAAGATGGCGTACAGCAGCGCGCCGAGCCCCTGGGCCAGGAACAGACCGAGGAAGACCAGCCGCACCCAGCCGACCGGCAGCCCCAGATGGCCCGCGAGGCCGCGTGCGACGCCGCCCAGCAGCCTGCCGTCGGCGCTCCGGTAGAGCTTGCGCAACGGCGGCTCGTCGGCCCCCGGGGCCGTCCCCGACGCCCGGCTGCGGCTCCGGGACGCGCCCGACGGTCCCGAAGGCGACCCCGCGGCGGCCGGCCCCGAGGCCGATGACGACGAGGAGGACGACGGGGGCGGGGTAGGCGTGGCGACCGGCATGCCATTGATGGTCACACGGCCGGGTGCGCCGTGGCATCAGGGCTGCGCCCTGAGAGCTGCCCCGAGAACGACCCTGACACCGCCCGGCTGGCCGCCGCGGAATATCAGGGACCGGCCAGGGTCGGGACGGGTGGAGACCGGGCGGGCGGGGCGGGCACCATGGTCGTATGACGCAGTCCGTGCCGTACACCCCGACGCAGCCGCCGCAGCCGCAGCCCCCACAGCTGGTGCGCGCGCCTCGGCAGAAGCTCGTCGCGGGCGTCTGCGGCGGGCTGGGGCGGTACTGCGACCTCGACCCGGTCATCTTCCGGATCGTCGTCGTCGTGCTCACGCTGACCGGTGGTATCGGCCTGATCTTCTACGGCCTCGCCTGGCTGCTCGTGCCGGTCGACGGCGAGGACGAGAACGAGCTGCGCCGCCTGCTGTCGGGTCGCGTGGACGGCGCGTCCCTGATCGCCGTGCTCCTCACGCTCGTGGGCTGCGGTCTGTTCCTGTCGATGCTCAACAACGGCGGCACCCTCGGCTTCGCCACGATGCTGTCCATCGCCACGATCGGCGCGGCGGTCTGGTCGCAGCGGCGCAGCGCCACCCTGCAGGAGGGCGGCCCGCTCGACCCGGGTACGGCGGCGGCCGTGGCGGAGGCTCCCCCGGAGACGAAGGCACCGCCGACCCCCGGCAGTCCGTCGTGGTGGCGTGACCCGATCGTCAAGGACGGTACGACGGGTCCGGCGTCGCCGCCCGACTATCTGTGGGGCCCTGACGACGAGGCGGAGGCCGATCCGTCGGGCCGGGGGAAGGGGAAGCGGAAGGGGTCCGGAGCGTGCGGACGCCAGGGCCGCCCGCGCGGGATCGGCGGCCTCCTCTTCCTGCTGGCGCTGGCCGCGGGCGGTCTCGGCCTGGGGCTGTCGTGGGACGCCCAGCCGCTCGGTACGAGCCTTCAGATCGCCTTCGCCGCCGCACTCGGGGTCTTCGGTCTCGGCCTCGCCGTGAGCGCCTTCACAGGACGTACGGGCTTCGGCACGCTTTCCCTTTCGGTCCTGACCGCCGGGCTGCTCGCGGGCTCGGCGACCATCCCGAAGGACATCGGCACGGACTGGGTCCGTACGACCTGGCGCCCGGCGACCGTCGCTTCGGTGGCGCCCAAGTACGAGCTCGGCACCGGCGTCGGGACGCTCGACCTGACCAAGGTCGATGTCGCCGCGGGCGAGACCCTCCGTACGGAGGCGGAGGTCGGCGCGGGGCAGCTGAAGGTCGTCGTACCGCGCGACGTGACCTTGAAGGTGCGCGCGGAAGTGGGGCTCGGCGACCTCCGGCTCCCCGGCGAGCTCCCGAACGACATCGACCTCTCGCCGGCCCAGAAACGGACGCGTACGGTGGCCCCGCCCAAGGGCGTGAAGCCGGCGGGCACACTGGATCTCCGGCTCGAAGTCGGTGTCGGACAGGTGGAGGTGACCCGTGCTGCGGCATGAGTTCAAGCCGGGCAAGCTGGTGGCCGGCCTTGCCGTGCTGAGCGCGGCCACCGTGTTCGCCGGAGACGCGGGGGGCTGGTGGGACTCCCCCTGGTTCGTGATGGTCCCGATCGTCTGCGGTGGCCTCTTCCTGGCCTCCGCCGTGTCGATGGCCGACTACAGCATTCGGCGCCGCCTGTCGGCCAGGGCGGCGTCCAGGGAGAAGACGGAGGCGCCGGCGAGCACGAGCGGCAGCCAGGCCATGAGGTAGGCGAGGTCGTTGCCGTAGTAGTACGGGTCGGACTGCCAGCTCATCGTCAGCCACAGGCTCAGGGAAATCAGCGCGCCACCGAAAGCGGCGAGGCGGGCCAGCAGTCCGACGAGGGTGCCGAGGCCGACGGCGATCTCGCCGATGGCTATCGCGTAGCCGAAGCCCTCGGGGTTCTTGAGGGAGAGGTCGACGAGCGCGGGGATGGCGGAGCTGTCCCGCACGCTCCGCATCAGGTCGCCGACGGAACCGGGCCCGTCAGCCGACATGAAGGCGCTGTCGGTGAGTTTGTCGAGTCCGGCGTAGATGAAGGTCACTCCGAGGAAGATCCGCAGCGGCAGCAGCGCGTACTTCGTCGCCGAGTCCTTCCAGCCCCGCGGTTCACCGCCGATCGTCCCGTAGGTGTCTGTCCGGTATCCGTGCGCCATAGCGCGTCCTGCCTTTCCGCTGCCCACGTCGCTCGCAGGGCTCGATTGTCCCCGCGTGCCTCGTGCATGCATACGGATGTGACGGACCCCGCACTCAGCGGCCCGCCCGCTTTGTCGCCGTCCGCCCGCGGTGTACCGCTCCGGGCCTGTCCCTGAATTAGTCCACGACGTCGATCGGCACCCGGTTCGTCTCGACCCCGGCCGCGGTCACCACCTGTACGTCGAGGCGCCCGGGTTCCACGTCGACCGGTACGGGCACGACGAGCACGGTGTCCGACGGGTTCTGGAAGCCGCCGGGAACCGGGACCAGCGGTACATGGATATGGACCGGCCCGATCCGTACGACCATGCCGGCCAGCCGGTCCGGCGTGCCCGCGCCCGGCGGCACGAAACCCGTCCCCCGGATCTCCACGTCGTCACCGGTGCGGATCGGCGCGTCCAGATCCCCGGCCTCCCTGGCCCTGACGACGGACAGCACCACCGGGCGACCGCCCTCGGCCCACTTCGCGGCGAAGTACGTCGCGGCGGAGACGATCACCAGCAGGGCGAGCGCCCAGGGCAGATCGGGCAGTTGCTCGGGGCGGCGTGCGAGCCGTACCGCCGAGAAGATCACGGCGACGGCCGTCAGCAGTGCGTACTGCACATCGGCGAAGCTGCCGCGCCCGCCGTCGTCGCAGAGCAGGTCCGCGAGGCGCGGACGCTCGGCCCGTACCTTCTGGAGCCGCCGGTCCCCGACGCGTACGCCCACCACGCGGCGTACGACGACGGCGGTCGCGCACACCACGGTCAGTACGGTCAGCAGGCCCACGCCACGGGCGAGTTCGAGCCCCTCGATCAGCGCGTCGCGCGCGCGGTTGTCGGATGCACCGGCGAGTTGGAGCGCGAGCACCAGCACGGCGAAGACGGCGAGCAGCACCCACGCGGAGGCGACGGTGCGGGAGGTCGACAGCCGATTGTCCTCGCCGATGAGCGGGGCGAGGAGGCCGCCACGCGCACGGTGCAGCGTGGCGGCGCAGGTGAGCAGCGCGGCCACGACGAGGGAGGCGATCAGCCCCGCCGTACGGGCGCCGGTCCAGCCCGCCCCGATCGCGGTGATGGCCAGCCCCAGTACGAAGACCACGACGGCGCCCCACACCAGGAGCAGTGTGTGCCGCCAGACGGAGTGCAGCCAGGCGTCGCCCGCCTCGCGGCTGCGGTCGGCGACGGCGCGTGCGGACTGGGTGAGTTCGTCGGACACCCACTGCCTGGAGGCGCTCGGCGAGTGCGCGAGCGCGGCCGGCAGACCCTGGCCGGCGGCGAACTCCTCACGTTTCGCGATGAACGCCGCGACCGCTCGCCGGTGCCCCTCATGAGCCCCGTTCGGGCAGTTCCCGCAGGTACAGCCCCCGCCGTGCGTGCCCTGCCCCGCCACTTGCACCGCCACGCCGAATGCCGCCTTCCCCGCCCCGCACCCGTCACTGTCTCTCCGGGTGGATTCCTTGCTGTGACTGGGAATTGTGCCGTATCCGGGAGGGGGTCAGACGCCCAGGACCAGATAGGCGAAGCCGAGATACCCCCGGTAGCCGCCGAGATAGCCCGCACGGTGGCGGGCGGCGGTGGCGCGGGCGTCGTCGCGCAGGGGGTGATCGGGGTGGTCGAGGGCCCAGCGTTCGCCCCAGCCGGCCCGGCCGTTCGACTCGAAGACGTCCCATTCGCGCTGGTCGGCGACGGTCGTACGGAGCGGGGCGAAGCCCGCGTCGGCGGCGGCCCGGACCAAGTCGTCCAGCGAGCCGACGAGTTCGTCCTCCTCGGCGCCAAGTCCCTTCAGCGCGTCGGCGGTCGGCGGGGTGGTCCAGAATCCGTCCCCGAAAAGCACCTGCCCGCCGGGCTTCACGGTCGTGCGCAGGGCGCGCAGCGCCTCGCGGGTCGAGCCGGGCCAGGCATGGACGGCGCCGATGGAGACGGCGAGGTCGTAGCCGGTCGGCGTCCACCCGTCGGCGGAGCTCTCATGGAACGCGACGTGGCTGTCGAGCCCCCGCCCCCGCGCGAGCCGCTGTCCGCGCGCAACGGCGACGGGGTCGCTGTCCACACCGTCACCGGTGCTGCCGGGCGCGCCCTCCACGATCCGCAGCAGCAACTCGCCCCAGCCACAGCCAAGATCAACGACCCGCCCGCCGTCGGGCACCGGGCAGGCGTCGATCAGGGAGCGGGCGTGCTCTTCGGAGAGGGGTGCGTTCCAGGTCAGAAGGGGGTTGTTGGGTGCGGCGAGGATGGCGTGAAGTTCGTGGTCGGACATGGTGGGTGAGACTCGCACAGGTGGTCGGCGGGGTGCGAGTGAATTGCGGCGGCTACAGGTTGTCGACGTCGGCGAGATCGATGTCGATGTCGAACGGGACGGTGAGCTTCAGCCGCTCGTGATGGATACCGACCAAGGCGTACGACTTCGTCACCGACGCCAATTCGTAGACCTGGACGACCGGGTGATCGTTCGGACTCGCCATCTCCACCAACCAGAAGTGCTTGATACCCGCCCGCGCGTATTTGTGCGGCTTGGTGTCGCGGTCGCGCGACTCGGAGTCCGGCGAGACGACCTCGACGGCGAGCGAGACGTCCGCCACGTCGAAGCGGGTCTGCTGCCTACTGGTCACGGCCTCGGCCCGGACGACACAGACATCCGGCTCGGGGCCGTTGCGCTCGTCGAGCTGCACGGTCATCTCGCGCCGGATTCGCAGCTCCGCAGGCGCGGTACGGCGCAGTCCTGCCACCAGCAGGTCAATCACGATGCTGTGGAAATCTCGCTGCGGACTCACGAAAACCAGGCTCCCGTCGATCAACTCTGTGTGCGGCGGGAGCCCGGGCAGCGTCAGCAGATCGTCCACGGTGTAACCGTCCTGCGGCGGCAACGGCCACAAGGTGGTGGGCAGCGGCTCAGGGGTGGTGGGCAGCGGCTCAGCGGTCATGGTTCCTCCCATGGACGGGATTCTGGTCCGTACAGCAAGCCTACCCACGGCATATGCCAATGCCGCCACCCAAACGAATGAGCGACGGCACCGGCGTTGACCTGGGAGAAACGGTCACTCCCACTCGATCGTGCCCGGCGGCTTGCTCGTCACGTCCAGGACCACGCGGTTCACGTCCGCCACCTCGTTGGTGATGCGGGTGGAGATCTTCGCCAGTACGTCGTACGGCATCCGTGTCCAGTCCGCCGTCATCGCGTCCTCCGAGGAGACCGGGCGCAGCACAATCGGGTGGCCGTACGTACGGCCGTCGCCCTGGACGCCCACGGACCGGACGTCCGCGAGCAGCACCACCGGGCACTGCCAGATGTCACGGTCGAGACCGGCCGCCGTCAGCTCCTCGCGGGCGATGGCGTCCGCCTCGCGCAGCAGGTCCAGGCGTTCGCGCGTGATGTCGCCGACGATACGGATGCCGAGTCCCGGGCCCGGGAAGGGCTGGCGGTGGACGATCTCGTCCGGCAGGCCCAGTTCCTGGCCGACCATCCGGACCTCGTCCTTGAAGAGCTGGCGCAACGGCTCGACCAGTGCGAACTCCAGGTCCTCGGGGAGCCCGCCGACGTTGTGGTGCGACTTGATGTTGGCCGTGCCCGTGCCGCCGCCGGACTCGACCACGTCCGGGTAGAGCGTGCCCTGGACGAGGAACTCGACCGGCTCGCCGGGCTCGGCCTCCGCGACGATCTCCGCCTGGGCCTGCTCGAAGACCCGGATGAACTCGCGGCCGATGATCTTCCGCTTCTGCTCCGGGTCGGAGACCCCGGCCAGCGCTGCCAGGAAGCGCTCCTGTGCGTCGACCACCTTCAGCTGTACGCCGGTCGCGGCGACGAAGTCCTTCTCGACCTGCTCGGTCTCGCCCTTGCGCATCAGCCCGTGGTCGACGTACACGCAGGTCAGCTGCGAACCGATCGCCTTCTGTACGAGGGCAGCGGCGACGGCCGAGTCCACACCGCCGGAGAGACCGCAGATCGCCCGGCTGGAGCCGACCCGCTCGCGGATCGCGGCGACCTGCTCCTCGATGACGTTGCCGGTGGTCCAGGTCGGCTCGATGCCGGCCCCTCGGTAGAGGAAGTGCTCAAGGACCTGCTGGCCGTGCGTCGAGTGCATGACCTCGGGGTGGTGCTGGACGCCGTACAGCTTCTTCTCGTCGTTCTCGAAGGCCGCGACCGGCACCACGTCGGTGGAGGCGGTGACGGTGAAGCCCTCGGGGGCGGCGGAACAGGCGTCGCCGTGGGACATCCACACCGGCTGCTCGTCCGGGGTGCCCCCGAAGAGCGTGGAGCCGGACTGGGAGACATGCAGTCCCGTACGGCCGTACTCGCGCGAGCCGGTGTTGTCGACCGTCCCGCCGAGCGCCGTCGCCATCAGCTGGAAGCCGTAGCAGATGCCGAAGACCGGGACCCCGGCCTCGAAGAGCGCGCGGTCGAGGGCCGGGGCGTCCTCCGCGTACACGGAGGACGGGCCGCCGGAGAGGATGATCGCCTTGGGGTTCTTGGCCAGCATCTCGGCCACCGGCATCGTGGAGGGCACGATCTCGCTGTAGACCCGGGCCTCGCGGACGCGGCGGGCGATGAGCTGGGCGTACTGCGCGCCGAAGTCGACGACGAGTACGGCGTCGGGGGCGGCGGGGGGTACTGCTGGCACGGGCGCGGCCTTCCGGCGGTGAAGGGGTTCGGTACCCCGATTCTAACGGGGGCCGAACACAGCTTTTCGTCTCAGCATCCGAACCCCACGCGGGCTGCCGGCGGCCTTCGGGCATACTGCCCACTATGCGCGAGCACTCGACCTTCGTCTTTACCTATGGCACCGGCCCGTCCGGCTGCCATGGTCGTGCCGCTTGAGCTGACAAGCGACTTCCCAGGCGCCCCGGGCCGACAGGCCCGGGGCGTTCCGCGTTGTCCGGGCCGGATGTTCGTCGCTCGGGGTCTCCCCCTTCGTACAGAGGAGCCCTTCATGACTGCCACCGACCGCGCTGCCACCGGCCCCGCTGTCACCGACCGCACCGGCGCCCGTACCGAGGACGCCGCGGCGGTGATCGACGGCGCGCGTGAGCGCATCGACGCGCTGGACGACCGGATCATCGGTCTCGTACAGGAACGGATGGCCGTCTCCGCCGTCATCCAGGACGCCCGTATCACCTCCGGCGGACGCCGGGTCAACCTCTCGCGCGAGAACGAGATCCTGGCCCGCTTCAGTGACGCGCTCGGCACGCCGGGCACCGCGCTCGCGATGACGCTGCTGGAGCTCTCACGCGGCCGGATCTGAGCGGGTACGGAGGCGGTACGAGGGCGGTGGCCGTGCGGACATGGGTTCGGGCGCATCCTCACCCGTACGGCGCGTGACCGGACGCGCCGGGCCTTCGTTGGTCCCGATGTCCGTGCCAGCCAGGGGCGGGCACGAACAAACCACGCGTGGCTTCGCTGGGGCGTGTGACGTACCGCTGGTACGTCGTGGGACCTCGCCCCAGCCCGAGTGACCGGTCGGCAGGGGACAGCATGCCCGGTCACCCCAAGAGCGGTCGGCACCGGGGACGCCCGGCGCCGACCGCATACGGATACGGATCCCCCCGTCTCCGACCGCTCCTCCCGCTCAGCAGCTCTCCGCTCCTCCGTCCACCGTCCCGAACTCGCGGCGCTCCCCCCCCAGCGCCGCGATCCGGCACCGCGCGCCGCCCTGACGCCGCGGTGCCGACGGCAAGGGCCCCGCAGGCGCCCGTCCGATTCGCTTCGGACCGGGCCCGCGGGGCCCTTGTCGCGCGTGGGGCGGGACGTGACGGCCGTCACATAAGGATTCCGTGAGGAAGTGGGCAACCATTCGCCCAGGTCACAGGTCCACCATGCGGCACACCGGAGGCGCTGCACTCGGAGGGGGGCGCAGCGCCTCCTTGCTGCCCGGCCGACTCAGGGAGCGCTACGCTCCCTCATCGGCGGCACCGTCGGCAGCCCGAGGAACGGCAGCCTCAGCGCCCCGAACGCCGACGCCGGGACCGCCGGCGACTTGGGCGCGACCGCCTCCCGCCGTACGTACGCCGTCCCCGCCGACTGCTCCGGACGCGGGTCCTCCTCCCCCTTGTTGGGCCAGAAGGACATCGCGCGCTCGGCCTGCGCGGTGATGGTGAGCGACGGATTGACGCCGAGGTTCGCCGAGACCGCCGAGCCGTCGACCACCGAGACGCCCGGGTGGCCGTACAGCCGGTGGTACGGGTCGATGACACCGTGCTCCGCGTCCGACCCGATCGGGCAGCCGCCGAGGAAGTGCGCGGTGAGCGGAGTGCCCATCAGCTCACCGACGTTCGAGCCGGCGAAGCCGTTGATCTCCTCGGCCAGCAGGGTCGCCGTCCGCGTACCTTCCGCGATCTGCTTGGGGTTGGGGTCGCCATGGCTCTGACGTGCCGTCAGCAGCCCTTTCCCAATACCGCCTTGCTTGCGGTATGTCGTCAGCGAGTTGTCGACGGACTGCATGACCAGGCCGATGATGGTCCGCTCCGACCAGTGCCGGTAGGAGAGCGAACGGGCCGCGCGGACGGGGTGCTTGGCCATGTTGCCGAGCCAGCCGGCTATCCGGCGGCCGTTCTCGCTGTAGGGGACCTGGAGGATCGAGAGCGAGCCCATCGCGTTGGAGCCCTTGCCGTAACGGACCGGCTCCACATGGGTGTCGGCGTCGGGATGGAAGGAGGAGGTGATGGCGACACCACGGGTGAAGTCCGCCCCGCCACCGGCGGCGCCGTACTTCTTCCGGTAGCGCCGGTCGGTGGTCTGGGCGCCCACCAGGGCCTCGGAGTTGGTACGGGTCAGCTCACCGAGCCGGTCGGACAGCCGGGGCAGCCGGCCCCGGTCCTTCATCGTGTGCAGCAGGGTCTGTGTCCCGTACGTCCCCGCCGCGACGACGACTTGGCGGGCGCGCAGCTCCCGTGGCGCGGACTTGCGCCGGTGGGTGGGGACGGTCGCGACGCGATGGCCGCCCGCCGGGTCCTCCGTGATGTCGACGACGGTCGTCATGGGGCGGATGACGGCCCCGGCCTGTTCGGCGAGATGGAGATAGTTCTCGTTCAGCGTGTTCTTGGCGCCGTGCCGGCAGCCGGTCATGCACTCGCCGCACTGGGTGCAGGCCCTGCGGGAGGGACCGGCGCCGCCGAAGTACGGGTCGCCGACGGACGCGCCGGGCTCGGCACGTTCCGTACCGTCGGCGTCCTTGCCGTCGCCGAAGAAGACCCCGACCGGTGCGAGGTGGAAGGTGTCGCCCACGCCCATCGCCTGTGCGGTGGCCTTCAGATGGACGTCCGAGGGGGTCATGACCGGGTTGAGCCTGACGCCGAGCATGCGCTTGGCCTGGTCGTAGTACGGGGCGAGTTCGGCCTGCCAGTCGGTGATGCCGGCCCACTGCCTGTCCTCGAAGAACGCCTTCGGCGGCACGTACAGCGTGTTCGCGTAGTTGAGCGAGCCGCCGCCGACACCGGCGCCGGCCAGGACCATGACATTGCCGAGCAGATGGACCCGCTGGATGCCGAAGAGGCCGAGGGCCGGGGCCCAGAGATAGTTCTTGAGGTCCCAGGAGTTCTTGGGGAGGGTGCCGGGAGTGAAGCGGCGGCCGGCTTCGAGGACACCGACCCGGTAGCCCTTCTCGGTCAGCCGCAGCGCGGAGACCGCGCCGCCGAAGCCCGACCCGACGACGATGACGTCATAGTCGTAGCCGTCGTAGCCGTCGTTGCCCTTGAAGCCGTCGCGGTCGCGGTCCTCGCGGTCGTCGTCCTCCGGCCCCCGGGCATGGATGTCCCCTGACATCGGCTCTCCTTCTTCCCATCAGCGCAGCCGGAAGGCCTTGAGCGCGCGCAGGCTCCTGGTCATGAACGCCGCGTACTTCTCGTCGTCCATGCCCATCGACGGAGCCATCGGCAGCACGCGCTGCCGCGCGACGGTCTGTACCTCGGTGAATTTGAGAATGCCTTCGGAGCCGTGCCTGCGGCCGAGGCCGGACTCCTTCATGCCGCCCATCGGCGCCCGGACGCTGCCGTACGCGGAGGCGTACCCCTCGTTGATGTTGACGGTGCCGGTGCGCAGCCGCGTCGCGACCGCGTGCCCGCGCCGGGCGTCACGTGTCCATACGCTCGAATTGAGCCCGTACGGCGTGGAGTTGGCCAGCTCGACGGCCTCGTCCTCGTCGCGGAACCGGTAGATGGAGACGACCGGCCCGAAGGTCTCCTCGGTGCAGACCGACATCGGCGCCTCGACGCCCTCCAGGATGGTGGGCTCGTAGAAGTACGGCCCGATGTCGGGGCGCGCGACGCCGCCCGCGAGGACCGTGGCGCCCTTGGCGACGGCCTCATCGACATGGCCGGTCACGGTCTTGAGCTGGCGCTCGCCGACGAGCGAGCCCATGTCGGCGCCGTACGCGAGCGCGGACCCCAGCCGCATCGCCTTCGTACGGGCGACGAACCGCTCCACGAACGCGTCCGCGACCGACTCGTGAACGTACAACCGCTCAATGGAGACGCAGAGTTGGCCGGCCGTGGAGAAGCAGGCGCGCACCGCGCCGGCCGCAGCCTTCTCGATGTCGGCGTCACGCAGGACCAGCATGGCGTTCTTGCCGCCGAGTTCGAGGGAGGCGCCGACGAGCCGGCTCGCCGCGCGCCGCGCCACCTCGCGGCCGGTGCGGGTGGAGCCGGTGAACGAGATGTAGTCGCCGCGCTCGACGACCTCCGGCCCGACGACCGCGCCATCGCCGATCACCACCTGGAACAGCCCGGCCGGCAGCCCGGCCTCGACCAGCAGGTCACGCGCCCACAGGGCGGTGAGCGCGGTCTCGGTGTCGGGCTTCATCACCACGGCGTTGCCCGCGGCGAAGGCGGGCAGGGCGTCCCCGACGGAGAGTTCGAGGGGGTAGTTCCAGGGCACGATCTGGCCGACGACACCGCGCGGGTGGCGCTGCTCGGTCACCGTGGTCAGCAGGGGTACGGCGCCGGTGTGCCGTTTCGGCCGCAGATACGCCGGGGCCTTGCGCCCGTAGTGGCGGGCGGCGACGGCCACGGACTGGACCTCTTCGTGCCCGTGCAGCCTCGCCTTGCCGGTCTCCAGCTGGATGAGGTCGAGCACCTCGGCCTGGCGCTCCAGCAGGAGGTCGTGGAAGCGGAGCAGGACGGCGGCGCGCTTCCGTACGGAGGTCGCCGCCCAGACGGGCTGCGCGGCGCGGGCGCGTGCGAAGGCCTCGGCGACGTCCTCGGGGGTGGACTCGGGCAGGTCGGCGAGCTTCTCGCCGGTGGCCGGGGTGTGGTTCGCGGTCTGTCCGGAACCCACGACGCCCCTGATGAGCTGGGCGAGCACCTCGGGAGTGACCACGTCGGCGGCAGTGCGCACGCCGGCGGGCACCGGAGCCACGGGATTGGTCGTGGGGGCCTGTGAGTCCGTCATGAGGGCGAGGGTATGCCGCATCCAGGACTTTGGGTACCCGCCGGTAACACCCTTTTCACCGCACCTGCTCAGGGCAGGTACTTGCTCTCGATCTCCAGATGCTCGACCACGTTCGAGAAGAGTTCCTCCCCGTCCGTCACGGCGTCCCCCTCGGCCGGCATCGCCACCCGCAGCCGCCAGTGCACCTCGTCGGTGCCCGGGACGATCAGCTCGTGGTAGCGGTAACGGATCGGGTCCTCGGACGAGTCTCCGTACGCCACGAAGTCGACGATGTTGTCGAACGCCTTGTCCGAGCCGCCGAACGACGAATCCTGGCTCTTGTACTCCGCGTCCTTGATCTCCGAACCGTTGTCGCCGCCGTCCTCGTAGTACTTCTGCCAGTCCGCCTTCTCGGCCGGCAGAATCTCGTTGTCCGGCTTCTTCTGGACCTGGTCCATGGAGACGGTGAAGACACCGCTCGGATCCCGGAAGGTGACACGGCTGTCCTCGGTCAGACTCTCCTGGGACCGCCGGTAGTCCTCCGGGACAGCGATCTTGGCGTCGAGGATCTCGACCTCGGAGCGGACCTCCCAGCCCTCCGGCAGTTCGTCGCCGGCGAACGGGTTGAAGAAGATCAGCCCCAGCACGAGGGCCACCGCGAGCACACCGCTGCCGAGGCCGTACTGCGCCGGGCGGTTGCGGTGCAGCACGGGCGGGACCCACCTGCTGCCGCCCGCGCCGCCGCCGGTGCCCGCGCTCTGGTAGAGCCTCGTCGCCTCCGGCGAGAGCTGCGGCGGACGCGCCACCGACTCCAGCACCGCCCGCACCTCGGCCGCGGTGGGACGCGCCGCCGGGTCCTTCCGCAGGAGCTGCATCACGACCGTGCCGAAGGCACCCGACCCGCGGGCCGGCATCTGGGGCTCGGCGGAGAGCACGGCCTGGAGCGTCGCGGGGATGTTCGAGCGGCGGTACGGGGACATCCCCTCGACCGCCGCGTACAGCACGACGCCCAGCGACCACAGGTCCGACTCGGGCCCGGGGCGCTGGCCGAGCACCCGCTCGGGCGAGATGAACTCCGGTGAGCCGACGAACGCCCCGGTCTCCGTCAGCCCCTGCTGGCCCTCGACCTGGGCGATGCCGAAGTCGCTGAGCACGACGCGGTCGCCGCGCCCGAGCAGGACGTTGTCGGGCTTCACGTCGCGGTGCAGCACACCGGCCTCGTGGGCGGCGTTCAGCGCGTTCAGTACGTCGAGCCCGATCCTGGCGGCCTCGCGCGGGTCGAGCGTGCCTTCCTGAAGACGGTCGGCGAGCGACTGGCCGCGCACCAGCTCCATGACGATCCACGGTTTGGCGTCCTCGACGACCACGTCGTGCATCGTGACGACCGAGGGATGGTCGATCCGCGCTGCGGAGGTCGCCTCGCGCTGCATCCGCCGGTGGACGGTGTCGCGTTCCTGGGCGCTCAGATGCTCGGGCACCCGGGGTTCCTTGACCGCGACGTCGCGGTCCACGACCTCGTCGTGCGCCAGCCAGACCGTGCCCATGCCGCCGTGGCCGAGCCGCGAGACGAGGCGGTAGCGGCCACCGAGCAGACGTCCGGCCGACGGGTCGGGCGCGGTGGGGCCCTGTGGGGTCCCGAGGCCCTGCGGCGTCTGCTGTGTCGGCTGGTACGGGGAACCCTGCGGGCTCTGGGGAGCCTGGGGCGGCACCTGCGGCGGCTGCCCCTGGTGCGGCGGATACGCCTGCGCCTGCGGCTGAGGCGGTCGAAGGCCGTAGCTGGTGGGCTCGTTCGCCCGTCCCCCGTCGTTCGTCATGACCACATCCTTACGGAAAGCACATCTCGAAGGCCACCGGGGGGCGGCAGCGGGTGCAGAGCCGTGACATCACGGTTTCACTCGCGTACCTCGCGACGGGCTCCCGCGCTCACCCGCCCGCGCCGTCCGAACCGCCCGCGCCGTCCGGCTGCCAGCCGCCGAGCATGATGTCGAACTGCGTCTGGGTGGTGGACCAGTCGTCGACGGGACCGGACATGTAGAGCGCGTACTCGGTCGAGTCGTCGGCCGAGTAGTACATCTGGTCGATCGCGCGGCGCTCCCCCTTGTGCCCCTGTTCCTCGGTCCAGGTGAACTCCCAGAGCGCGGCCTTCGTCTGGCCGCGGAAGGTGTTGGGGCGCAGCTTGACCCGGTCGTACTGGGGCAGGCGGCCGACGTCCTTCTCCATGTCCTGCATGTGGTGGTACGGATCGGGGAAGTCCGGCGAGGTGTCGACGGCGATACGCAGCAGGTGGAGGCCGTTGTCGGGGGTGTAGTCGATCTGGTCGCCGTCCTGCTGGCGCTGCCAGCCCTCGGGGACGATGAGGCTGAAGCCCGCGGGATCGTCCACCCGTACCCAGCCGTCAGGGACGGCGTCGTCGGTGCGCTCGCCGTCGGTGCTGTCCTGGCCGCCGTTGTCCTTCCCGCCGCCGCCCGTATCGCCGTCCGCGCTGGTGTCCTTGCCGTCGTCGGAGGAGTCGCCGCTGGGCTCCGGGTTCGCTCCGCCGCTCGTGCCCGCGCTCGTGCCCGGGTCGTCGTTCTTGCCGGCTTCCATGGCGAAGTAGCCGGCCACGCCGCCGACGAGCGCGGCGACGACTATCGCGACGACTATCGCGGGCCAACGGCTCTTCCGGGCGGGCGTGTTGGCAGGCGTGGGGGCGGTATGCGGACCGGTCGCCTGCGGGTAGGCGTGCGGCGGTGTGTGCCCGTACGGGGAGGGGTACGGCGTCGCGGTGTGCTGGGGCTGCTGGGGCTGCTGGCCTTGCGGGTGCTGGGCCTGTGGCTGCTGGCCCCCCGGGTGCGGTGTGTACGGCGGCACCGGGGCCGTGACGGCCTCCTGCCGCGCCGCCCGCGGCTCCCGCCCCTCCAGCACCTCCCGCAGCATCCGCTCGGTCTCGGCGGCGTCCGGGCGGGCCTCCGGGTCCTTGTGGAGCAGCGCGGTGATCACGGGCGCGAGCGGCCCCGCGCGTACGGGAGCCGGCGGTTCGTCGGTGATCACCGCCTGCATGGTCGCGACCGCCGACGTACGGCGGAACGGTGACGTCCCCTCCACCGCCGTGTGCAGCGTCGCGCCCAGCGACCACAGGTCGGAGGCCGGTCCGGGATCGCGGCCGCGCACCCGCTCGGGTGCCAGATAGTCGATGGAGCCGACGAGTTCACCGGTCCGCGTGATGGCCGAGTCACCCTCGATGGCGGCGATCCCGAAGTCCGTCAGCAGCACGCCGCCGTCCCGCGCGAGCAGGACGTTGCCGGGTTTGACGTCGCGGTGCAGCACCCCGGCGGCGTGCGCGGCACGCAGCGCGCCGAGCACCTGGAGGCCGATCCGGGCCGCTTCCCGTACCACGATGGGGTCGGACTTGAGCGCGTCCGCGAGCGAGGGACCGTCCACGTACTGCATGACGATCCACGGCCGCCCGCCGTGGTCGAGCACGTCGTGGACCGTCACCACGGCGGGGTGGCTGATCCGGGCCGCGGCTCTGGCCTCTTTCTGGGTGCGGGCGTGCAGCACCGCGCGGTCGGCAGCCGTCACGTACAGCGCGGCCGTCAACTCCTTGACGGCGACTGTCCTGTTGAGCAGTTCGTCGTAGGCCCGCCACACCTGGCCCATGCCGCCTCTGCCGATGGCCTCGCCGAGCTTGTAGCGCCCGGCGAGCATCTGACCCTCGCGCGTTACCTCAGAATCTTCCACGTGCCCCCGCCTGGTGCCCCCGCCTGCTCCTCGGAGTGACAGATTACGGAGCGGACGCGCGGACACGGAACCTGGGCCCGCCCATGAAACCGCACCGTGACACGAACGATGCGACCGGACGGACCGTCAGCGGGCGTTCAGGGCAGGGCCGGTGAGGATTCGGCGGACGCGGCGGCGGCTCAGCGGGTGATCCGGTAGGAGCCGGTCGCCTGCTGGTAGATCTCGGAGACCTTGTCGCGCTCGTTCTCCGGCCCGATGACCTGGATGATGTGGTAACTGTCCTTGACGATCATGACGAGATTCCGGACGTAGACCTCTTGTCCAGTGCTGCTCTGCCAGGTGAACTGGCCCTCGGCCATGGGCTGCTGTCCGACGTCGATCCGGCGCAGACCCGATGAGGTGGCCCAGGTCGAGTCCCGGTAGGGCTGCAACTCCCTTTCCTTGTCACGCTGGTAGGCCATCGGGTCGTCGCCGTTGTCGGCCACGGTGTCGCGTCCGGGCACCACGATGAGCGTGTAGTCCCCCCGTACGTAACGGACTTGGCCGCTGTCGTTGATCGGACGGCGCTCCCAGCTCTTGTCCACGCCGATCTCGAAGCCCTCGGTGTCCTTGCGCAGGACGTACCCGTTCGCGAGGTCGGCCGGGGACCCGGAGGTCTGCGGGGTCGAGGAGTTGGGGTCCGCCGGCTGGTCGGCGCCGTTGTCCGGGGTCGTGTCCGGGTTCTGCTCCCCTGGCGTCGCCGGCGCGCTCGGATTCGCACCCGCCCCGGTCCCCGACCGCGTCTCGTCGGCCTTCGGCAGGAACATCACGGCGAAGGCGATGGCCGCGACCATCAGCACGAGGATCACGACGAGCAGGACGCGTCCGAGGGAACGCGGCGACCCGCCGCCCCCCGCCGTCCGCTGTCTGGGCTCGCGGTACTCCCTGTCGCCGAAGTCGTCGTCCCGGTGGTCCCGTCCGGCGTACGAGCGGTCCGGCTCGCGCCGCGGCTCGACGTACGCCTCGCCGTGCGACGCCTGCGCCAGGCCGCGCCGCTCGGAGGATCTGCCGCCCTTCTCCTTGCGCTCCTTGACCTTCTTGTGGCGGTGCCGGCCGGCGTCGCCGCCACGGCCGCGGCCACGGCGCTTGCGGACCAGCTCGCCCCTGCGGCGCACGATGGGCAGCCGCTCGTCCACGGAGGGCACGGCGACGACATCGAGACCGGCGTCGGGCTCGGGCGCGGAGCGCACCAGCGAACGCAGCCAGCCGCGCAGCTCCTCGAAGTCCGGGCGCTCCGTGGGGTCCTGGCGGAGCAGGGACTCCACGACGGGGCGCAGCGGGCCGCACTCCTCGGCGAACGCGGGCGGTTCGGCGCAGACGAGCTGGACCAGCTCGGCCGCGTTCTCCTCCGGATACGGGGCGTGGCCCTGGACGGCGCGGTAGAGCAGCGCGCCCAGTGCCCACAGGTCGGTGGACGGGCCGATGGGCGGGGCGAGTTGCCAGTTCTCGTGGACCGGCCCTGCCTGCTCGGGCGCCCACCGTTCGGTGACGGCGCCGACGACGGCTATCCGTGCCTGGCGCGCGCGTTCGGCGGCGAGCGGGGTGGCGGGGCCCCGGTACGCGGGGGTCGTGCCGCCCGCGACGACGTCGTCCCAGCGTCCCGCCGGCGCGGTGGAGCCGGGGACGGCGGGCAGGTTCGCCGACTGGCGCCGGGCGTCGGCGCGCATGGCGTCGCTGGTGCCCGAACCGTGCCAACTGCCGCCGCTGCCACCGCCGGTGGTGCCGCCGGTGCTGCCCGCGCTCTGCTGCGGGAGGTACGGGGACGAGCCGCCGGCCGGGGGCAGCGCCGGTACGCCGCGTGTGCCAGGCGTCTGGTGGTACGGGTCGCCGCCGCCCGCGGGCAGCGGGGCGGAGCCGTCACCGGGGGCCGAGGGGCCGTCGTGCCAGGTGCCGGCCAGCTGGACGCGGCGGGGCGGGCCGGGCTCGTCGTCGTCCGTGCCGGGGTCGTCGGCGGCAGTGTCGGTGTCGTATCGTCCGCGCCCGGTGTCGATCTCGCGGGGCGGCATGGCCCACCAGTCGGGGTCGCGGTTGTCGCTCTGCGAAGGTCCGGCCGCTCCGGCACCGCCCGAGGGGCCCTCCGGGGAGCCGCCGCGGCCTGCGGGGGCCGAGGGGTCCGACAGGGGCACGGGACGCTGTGCGGGCACGGTGCCGCTGTCGCGCTGCTGGTCCTCGGTGACCCGAGCGGCGGCGCGCGCTCCCGCGCGGTAGGCGGCGATGGCTCCGGCGCGCGCGGCGCGGGTGTCCGCAGGGCCGCCGCGCGAGGGGTTGGCGGGCAGGGCGGGCCTGCCGGTGTACGGGAGGACGGGAGCCGCTCCCGTACCGCTGTCGGCGCCCGTGCCCGTACCGCCAGGGGTGTCCGGGCCGTCGGCGGCGTCGGCGCCGTCCGCGTCGCCCCGGCCGACAGGGCGGCCGGAGGGGTCGGTCCGGTACGCGTCGGTCCCGTACGGGCCCTGGCTGTACGGGACTTCGCCGTAGGACCGGCCGTCGTACGTACCGTCACCGTAGGTCGCTTCGCCGTACGGACCGTCGGCCGAGCGGGCCGTCTCCAGCGCGGCGCGCCCGGGGGACGCGGGCCCGACCGGGACGCCCAGGGCGGACGTGCCGGGCGGCAGCGCCTCGGAGGTGCCCGTACGGCCCGCGGGGATGCCGGCGGCTGCCTGTTCGGTGCCCGGAACGGGCCCCGGAATCTCGCCGACGGGCCGGTGACCGGCGTCGAAACCGCCCTCCTCGGGCGACGCGGGCACCGGCATGTAGCCGCAGAGCGCCTCCTCGGCCGCGCCGGCGGCGAGGCCGGTGAGCACCACGCGCCCGTCGTCGCAGACGAGCACCGTGCGGATGGTGATGTTCCGGTGGGTCCAGCCGTGGGCGTGCAGCACCCGCACGGCGGTGAGCACGTCCGAGGCGATCTCGGCGGCGCGGTAAGGGTTGAGGGGCTTCTCGGCGAGCAGGGCGGCCAGCGGTCTGGCCGCGACGAGTTCACTCACTATCCACAGCGAGCCGCCCTCGGCGAAGACGTCGAAGACCTGGTCGAGCCGAGGGTGGTCGGGGATCTGCGCGGCGCTCTGCGCGGCCTCGATGGCGCGGCGCACCGCGGGGTCGGTGGGTCTGCGTGTCGTACGGCCCGAGACCCGCCGGGTGGCGGCGGCGCCGTCCGGGTCGACCATCTCGGCGTCCACGACCTCGGGCAACGGCACTTGCCTGACGAGGACTTCCTGCGCGCTGTAGGTGTCGAACGCACGCGTCTCGACGAGGTCGAACTCGTCGGACGGGGGCAGGGGAAGGCGGTAGCGGTCGGCGAGTACCCGTCCCGCGTAGTCGTCCACGACGCCTCCCACACGCGCGCTGTCCCTGGGTCTCCGGATCGTCGGAGACCTCGCGAAACCGCCAATTCCGGTCGTTTACCGGCCCATTGTGACTGCGTACGGTCCGCGAGCTCTCACGATACGTGGCCGCACAGAAATATGCCGCCGGGTCGCCGCAACACAGGTCTTAACCTTCCCGGCAACCTGCGCCCGTACGCCCCGGCGCACCGTGCCACTGACCGCCGTGGCCCGTTCCGGTCATCTTGCGCGCCGCTCCACAGACAGTCGCATCAATCACCGGAACGGGTGGTATCGCCCACGAGTTCACGCCATCGCGACGCGTTCACGCCGCGCCCCGCCGTCAGTCCGACGGCTTGAAAGTGCTGTACGCCGTCTCACGGAGCGTCCGGCACTCGTCGTCGTCCCACTCGCCCGCCTCACAGGTGATCATGATCGCGTAGCCGTGTGTGGCGTCGGCCTTGAAACCGCGGTTCAGCACCCGCACCCGTTCGCCGTTCTGGTCGCGCTCGAACTCCCAGTCGGCGGTGGTCGGATAGCCGTTGAACTCCACCGACTTGAGACCCAGGCGCTTGTAGTTGCCGAGGGTGCCCTTGATCTGGGCTTCGAGCTGCTCCCAGGCGCGCTTCGCGTCGTCGGTCGGCTTCGCGTTGAAGTCGACCTGGATACGCGGGAATCCGCCGTTCTCGCTGTAGATCCCGCCCGAACTCTGGCCCGCCGTACCGGTGCGCCGGAAGTCGTCGGGCATCGCCATGGAGAAGCGGAACTGCTTGTCCGTGATCGTCTTGAAGTCGTCGGGCAGTCCCTTGCCGTCCGAACCGGAGCCGGAGCCGGAATCCGGATCGGCGTCGGAATCGCCGGAGCCAGGACCCGAGTTGTCCGTGCCGGAGCCGTTCGAGGCCCGGTCGTCCGACTCCTTGCCGTCAGCGTCGGCCTTGGCCGAATCCTGCTGCTTGTCCTTGCCCGCCGTGTCGTCGGCGCCGCCCTTGGCGTCGTCACCGGCGGTGGCCCCGGCCGACGCGGCGGTGTCGT
This sequence comes from Streptomyces sp. NBC_01716, assembly GCF_036248275.1. Taxonomy (NCBI): domain Bacteria; kingdom Bacillati; phylum Actinomycetota; class Actinomycetes; order Kitasatosporales; family Streptomycetaceae; genus Streptomyces; species Streptomyces sp. NBC_01716. The sequence goes on from NZ_CP109181.1 coordinate 3,347,043, forward strand.
CCTTGCCCGTGCCGCCCCCGGCCGTCTTGTCCGAGTCGTCGCTCAGGGCGACGGCCAGGACGACGGCGAGGATCGCCAGCACGACCACGCCCGCGATGATCGCCAGCGTGCGGCGCGGGACGACGTCGGTGAGCGACGCCCGCGTGACCGGGGTGTGCGCGGCGTTGCCGCCCGGTGCGGGCGTGGCGGGTGCGGACGGCGACGCGGCTGCCGCGCCTGTACCTGAGGCGCCGGCGCCGGCGGCGCTTGCGCTGCGGGCCGGCTCCTTGGCCTTGCCCTTCGACCGGGGCTCGGGCACCGGGGGGAGCGGTGGCAGCGGCACGACCCGGGTCGCGTCGGCGGCCGGTTCGGGCTGCTCCGAGGGGTCGGGGGCGTCGATGACGTCCTGGAGCAGGGCCCGCGCTCCGGGCTCGTCGAGCCGTAGTGCCGGGTCCTTGGCCAGCAGGCCGTAGATGACCTCTTCCAGCGCGCCCGCGTTCTTCGGCGGGTCGAGAGGCTCGGTCATGACGGCGGTGAGGGTCGCGATGGCCGACCCCTTGTCGTACGGCGGGCAGCCCTCGACCGACGCGTAGAGCAGTCCGCCCAGCGACCACAGGTCGGCGGCGGGGCCGGGCTTCTTGCCGCGGGCGCGCTCCGGCGAGATGTACGAGGGGGCGCCGACGAGCATGCCGGTGGAGGTGACCGACGGGTCGCCCTCCACCTGCGCGATGCCGAAGTCGGTGAGGACGACACGTCCGTCGTCGGAGATCAGCACGTTGGACGGCTTCACGTCCCGGTGCAGGATGCCCTGGAGGTGGGCCGAGCGCAACACGTCGAGGACCGCGAGCCCGACCTCGGCGGCGCGCCTCGGGGTGAGGATCCCGTCCTCGCGGATGACGTCGGCGAGGGACTTGCCCTCGATGAGTTCCATGACGATCCACGGCCGGTCGTCCTCGTCCACGACGTCGTAGACCGTGACCGCCCCGTTGCTGCGGATACGGGCGATCGCCTTGGCCTCGCGCAGGGTGCGCGTGATGAGGCGGCGCTTCTCGTCCTCGTCGATGCTGCTGGGGAAGCGCAGCTCCTTGACGGCGACCGTACGGCCCAGCGTCTCGTCGACGGCCCGCCAGACCGTGCCCATTCCACCGCGGCCGAGCACCTCACCGAGCCGGTACCGCCCGGCGAGCAGGCGCCCCTCGGAGACCGACTTGGCGTCAGAGGTCGATTCCGCCTCGGGGGTCGATTCGGTCTCGCGCTCCGTGTCGTCCGTGTCGTTCCCGGGGTCCCGCGCCGTGTCCCGCGACTGCTCCGCCTCCGCCATGCGTCCCCTCTGCGATCCCTGGTGTCCGCCCGCGCCCGAGGGCTGTCGTCCGTCGGCCCTGCGGGCGGGGCCAGTTCGAAGACATCCCCCTGGCGCCTGCCCGCGCGCGGCGCGGTAACGCGCCCTGACAGAGCCCCCATTGTCCCTCACTCCGGCGCATGCGATGCTCCCGGGTCCGAGGTCGGCCGGGGCCGGGTCCCAAGCGGAGTCCGGCGCGGGGCCGTTGGGCGGGGCCCGGCGGACGGCGTCGCTGGTCATGCCCCTGTTCGAGGCTCGAACAAGCCGCCCTGAGACATCTGTCTCAGAGCCGCCACAGGCGCCCCACCAGCCTCAACTCGCCCCGGACACCCCGGCCCACCTCGGGCGCCCCATCCCGGAAGTCACCCGGGGGACCCGGGGCACCCGGACACGCGGGCACCCGAACAACCCCGGGCAACCGGGCGCCTCACAGCGGCACGATGTCCGGCGCCCCGAGCCTCGCCGCGTCCGCCGTCAGGTCGTCCGGCTGCCGCTGCGACTCGCGCTCCGCCTCCACCCGCTTGCGGTAGTGCTCGACCTCCTTGTCGATCTGGTCCGTGTCCCAGCCGAGCACCGGCGCCATCAGCTCCGCGCACTCCCGCGCGGAGCGCGTCCCCCGGTCGAACGTCTCGATCGAGATACGCGTCCGCCTCGTCAGGACGTCGTCCAGATGGCGCGCCCCCTCGTGCGACGCCGCGTACACGATCTCGGCCCGCAGATAGTCCTCGGCGGCGCCGAGCGGCTCGCCGAGCCCCGGGTCGGCCGCGATCAGCTCCAGCAGCTCCTCGACCAGCGCCCCGTACCGGTTCAGCAGATGCTCCACGCGCACCACATGGAGGCCGGTCCGCGCGGCGATCCCCGCCCGCGCGTTCCACAGGGCGCGGTAGCCCTCGGCGCCGAGCAGCGGGATGTCCTCCGTCACGCAGTCCGCCACCCGCTGGTCGAGGCCGTGCACCGCCTCGTCCACCGCGTCCTTGGCCATGACCCGGTACGTCGTGTACTTGCCGCCCGCGACGACGACCATCCCCGGCACCGGGTGCGCGACCGTGTGCTCGCGCGACAGCTTGCTCGTCGCGTCGGACTCGCCGGCCAGCAGCGGGCGCAGCCCCGCGTACACCCCTTCCACGTCGTCACGCGTCAGCGGTACGGCGAGGACCGAGTTGACGTGTTCGAGGAGATAGTCGATGTCCGCGCTGGAGGCCGCCGGGTGCGCCTTGTCGAGGTCCCAGTCGGTGTCGGTGGTGCCCACGATCCAGTGCCTGCCCCACGGGATGACGAACAGCACCGACTTCTCGGTCCGCAGGATCAGCCCGGTCGAGGAGTGGATACGGTCCTTGGGGACGACCAGATGAATGCCCTTCGACGCCCGGACGTGGAACTGTCCGCGCTCGCCGATCAGCGCCTGGGTGTCGTCGGTCCACACCCCGGTCGCGTTGACGATCTGCTTCGCCCGGATCTCGTACTCCCCGGCGCCGTCCACGTCCCGCACCCGGGCCCCGACGACCCGCTCGCCCTCGCGCAGAAAGCCGACCACACGGGCCCTGCTCGCGACATGCGCGCCGTAGCTCGCGGCCGTACGCACCAGGGTGGCCACATAGCGCGCGTCGTCCATCTGCGCGTCGTAGTACTGCAACGCGCCCACCAGCGCGTCCTTCTTGAGCGCGGGCGCCACGCGCAGCGCGCGGCGGCGGGAGAGATGCCGGTGCGTCGGCAGACCCCTGCCGTGGCCCGAGGAGAACGACATCGCGTCGTACAGCGCGACGCCCGATCCGGCGTAGAACCTCTCCCATCCCTTGTGCCGCAACGGGTAGAGGAACGGCACCGGCTTCACCAGATGCGGGGCCAGCCGCTCCAGCAGCAGGCCGCGCTCCTTGAGCGCCTCCCTGACGAGGCCGAAGTCGAGCATCTCCAGATAGCGCAGGCCCCCGTGGATCAGCTTGCTCGACCGGCTCGACGTGCCCGAAGCCCAGTCGCGTGCCTCGACGAGCCCGGTCGAGAGCCCGCGGGTCACGGCGTCGAGCGCGGTCCCGGCACCGACCACGCCCGCGCCCACGACCAACACGTCCAGTTCACGCTCGGCCATCTCCGCCAGAGCCGTGGCGCGCTCCTCCGGTCCCAGTGTCGCTGTCCTCACCGCTGCCTCCCTCGCCCCCCGTGTTGTTCGGGCTCTTCGATTCTGTCCGCCCTCACCGACTTCAGCCACCGCCTGTGGACAACACCGGCTGAAGATCGGATCGGACCCGATAAATCGGCAGACATGTCACTCAATGTCCGGCCATGTAATGACGCATATCGGTCATATTTACGCCTAGTCTGACATTGCACTCGCTCGTTCTGTCCACAGGGGTTGCGCCCTCTGTCTCCTCCGGTTAAGGGAAAGGACGGCCCACATGCCCGCAGACCTCGCCGTCATCGGACTCGGCCATCTCGGCCTCCCCCTCGCCCAGGCCGCCGTGGCCGCCGGCATCGAGACCATCGGCTACGACTCCGATCCACGGCCCGTCGCCGAACTGGCGGCGGGCCGCACCCCGGTCGACGGCTCACTCACCGCCTCCGACGTGCGCCGTATGCTCTCCGGCGGCTTCCGGCCCACCACCAACCCGACCGAACTGGGCCGGGTCCGTACCGCCGTCATCTGCGCGCCCACCCCTCTCGGGCCCGACCGCACGCTGGACCTCACCGCCGTCGGCGAGGCCGCGCGCGCCCTGGCCGCCCGGCTGCGCCCGCACACCACCGTGCTCCTCGAATCACCGGCGGGCCCCGGCACCACGGAGGGGTTCCTGCGCACGATCCTGGAAGAGGGCTCGGGCCTGCGCGCCGGACGCGACTTCCACCTCGCGTACTCCCCCGGCCGTCTCGACCCCGGCCACCGCACCCACGGCCTCACCAACACCCCCAAGGTGATCGGCGGACTCACCCCGGCCTGCACCGAATCGGCCGCCACCTTCTACGGACGCCTCACCGACAAGGTGGTCCGCGCGCGCGGTCCGCGCGAGGCCGAGACCGTCAAGCTCCTCGAAACCAACTTCAGACACGTCAACATCGCCCTGGTCAACGAGATGGCCGTGCTCTGCCACGACCTCGGCGTCGACCTCTGGGACGTCATCCGGTGCGCCGAGACCAAGCCGTTCGGCTTCCAGGCCTTCCGCCCCGGCCCCGGCGTGGGCGGCCACGGCGTCCCCATGGACCCCAGCTATCTGCCGCACGCGGGCCGCACCCCCGGCCACCCGCTGCGCATGGTCGGCCTCGCCCAGGAGATCAACACGCGCATGCCGCAGTACGTCATCCAGCGCTGCGCCACGCTCCTCAACGAGCACGGCAAGTCCGCGCGGGGCGCCCGCGTCCTGCTGCTCGGCGTCACCTACAAGCAGGACCACGCCGACCAGGAGAGCTCACCGGCCACCGAGATCGCCTGCCGGCTGATGGACCTGGGCGCGACCGTCAGCTACCACGACCCGTACGTCCACGACTGGCGCGTACGCGATCTGCCCGTCCCGCGCGCCGACTCTCTTTACGAGGCCGCGGCGCAGGCCGATCTGACGGTGCTGCTCCAGCACCACCGTACGTACGACCTCCAAGGCCTCGCCGTGAAGGCGCAGTTGCTGCTCGACACCCGGGGAGCGAGCCCGGCGGGCGCCGCGCACCGGCTCTGAGACGGCGGCCCACCCACCTTCCAGGACCGGGCAATTGCCTGGGGCGGTGTCGTACCCGCCTGCTATGGTCCAGGGCGCTCGCACAACGGTGCGAGCTTTCCTTGGGGGATTCTTCATGAGCCAGTCATTCCAGCCGCCCGGAAACCCGTTCGCCGGCGGCCCCGTCCCGCCCGGCCCCGGCAACCCCTTCGCGCCGGCCCCGCCGGTCCGCGACAACGTGGGCCTCGGGCTGGGAGCGGCGGCCGTCACCGCGATCGCCGCCGCCGCGATCTACGGCGGCATCGCCGGTGCGATCGAGAGCGAGATCGGCTTCGCCGCCATCGCTGTCGGCTTCGTCATCGGTCTGGTCGCGGGCAAGGTCGGTGGCCGCAACCCGATCCTCGCCGTCGCCAGCGCCGTGTTCGCCCTGGCCGCCGTCTACCTCGGCCAGATCTTCGGCATCGCGATCATCGGGGCCGAGGAGCTGGGTCTTTCGACGACAGAGATGCTCTTCGACCACTTCAGCCTCCTTACCGAAGCGTGGAACCAGGGCAAGGAAGCGATGACGTTCCTCTTCTTCGCCCTTGCCGCGTTCGCGGCCGTCTCGGCGGCCAAGAAGGCCTGATCGCGGGGCGGTTGCCGCCCCGCGCACACGAAGGTGCCCCGGACCGCGTACGGTCCGGGGCACCTTCGTACGTTCAGCGGCTGTGCTGCGAGTCCGCGACCGTCACCTCGACGCGCTGGAACTCCTTGAGTTCGCTGTAACCGGTCGTCGCCATCGCCCTCTTGAGCGCGCCGAAGAAGTTCATCGAGCCGTCCGGACTGTGCGACGGGCCCGTCAGGACCTCCTCCGTCGTGCCGACGACGCCCAGATCCACCAGCTTGCCGCGCGGCACGTCCTCGTGGACCGCCTCCATGCCCCAGTGGCGTCCCTTGCCCGGCGCGTCGCTCGCGCGCGCCAGCGGGGAGCCCATCATCACCGCGTCCGCGCCGCACGCGACGGCCTTGGGCAGGTCGCCGGACCAGCCCACGCCGCCGTCGGCGATCACGTGCACGTACCGCCCGCCGGACTCGTCCATGTAGTCGCGCCGCGCCGCGGCCACGTCGGCGACGGCGGTCGCCATCGGCACCTGGATGCCCAGCACGTTACGGGTGGTGTGCGCGGCCCCGCCGCCGAAGCCCACGAGCACACCGGCCGCGCCGGTCCGCATCAGGTGCAGCGAGGCGGTGTAGGTCGCGCAGCCGCCGACGATGACCGGGACGTCCAGCTCGTAGATGAACTGCTTCAGGTTCAGCGGCTCGGCCGCGCCCGACACGTGCTCGGCGGAGACCGTGGTCCCCCGGATGACGAAGATGTCCACCCCGGCGTCGACAACCGCCTTGGAGAACTGGGCGGTTCGCTGCGGCGACAGCGCGGCGGCCGTGACCACGCCCGAGTCGCGCACCTCCTTGATGCGCCGGCCGATCAGCTCCTCCTGGATCGGCGCGGCGTAGATCTCCTGGAGCCTGCGGTTGGCGGTCGCCCGGTCCAGCTCGGCGATCTCGTCCAGCAGCGGCTGCGGGTCCTCGTAACGGGTCCACAGACCTTCGAGGTTGAGCACGCCGAGACCGCCCAGTTCACCGATGCGGATCGCCGTGCTCGGCGAGACCACGGAGTCCATGGGGGCGGCCAGGAACGGCAGCTCGAAGCGGTAGGCGTCGATCTGCCAGGCGATCGAGACCTCCTTCGGGTCGCGGGTGCGCCGGCTGGGGACGACGGCGATGTCGTCGAAGGCGTACGCGCGGCGTCCGCGCTTGCCGCGGCCGATCTCGATCTCAGTCACGATGTATGGCCTTTCCTCTGCGTCTGCGGCTTCAGTATCCCCGACCCGCCCCGGCACACCCGTGAGGGGCGGCCCCGAATCGCGCGGGACCGCCCCTCACCGACGAGCCGGACGTCAGCGCCTGGTGTAGTTCGGCGCCTCGACCGTCATCTGGATGTCGTGCGGGTGGCTCTCCTTGAGACCCGCGGCCGTGATCCGGACGAACCGGCCCTTGCGCTCCATCTCGTCGATGGAGGCCGCGCCCACATATCCCATGGTCTGCCGCAGGCCGCCGATCAGTTGGTGCAGCACGGCGCTCAGGGGGCCGCGGTACGGCACCTGGCCCTCGATGCCCTCGGGGACCAGCTTGTCGTCCGCGGACACCTCGCCCTGGAAGTAACGGTCCTTCGAATACGAGCGGCCCTGACCGCGCGACTGCATCGCGCCCAGCGACCCCATGCCGCGGTACGACTTGAACTGCTTGCCGTTGATGAACTGGAGCTCACCCGGCGACTCCTCGCAGCCCGCGAGCAGGCTGCCGAGCATCACGGTGGAAGCGCCGGCCGCGAGAGCCTTGCCGATGTCGCCCGAGTACTGGAGGCCGCCGTCGCCGATGACCGGGACGCCCGCCGCCTGGCAGACCACCGCGGCCTCGTAGATCGCCGTGACCTGGGGGACGCCGATGCCGGCGACGACACGCGTCGTACAGATCGAGCCGGGGCCGACACCGACCTTCACGCCGTCCACGCCCGCGTCGATCAGTGCCTGGGCGCCGTCACGGGTCGCCACGTTCCCGCCGATGACATCCACCGGAACGCTCGACTTGATCTTGGACATCCAGCTCAGCGCGTTGCTGTTGTGACCGTGCGAGGTGTCCACGACCAGGAAGTCCACCCCGGCCGCGACCAGCGCCTGGGACCGCTCCAGCGCCTCGGGACTGGCGCCGACGGCCGCACCGACGAGCAGCCTGCCCTCGCCGTCCTTCGCCGCGTTCGGGTACTTCTCGGCCTTGACGAAGTCCTTGACCGTGATGAGGCCCTTGAGGAGGCCCTTGTCGTCGACGAGCGGAAGCTTCTCGATCTTGTGGCGGCGCAGCAGCTCCATGGCGTCCACACCGGAGATGCCGACCTTGCCGGTGACCAGCGGCATCGGCGTCATGACCTCGCGCACCTGGCGCGCACGGTCCGACTCGAAGGCCATGTCACGGTTGGTGACGATGCCGAGGAGCTTGCCGGCGGCGTCGGTGACCGGGACGCCGCTGATCCGGAACTTGGCGCAGAGCTCGTCGGCCTCCGCGAGCGTCGCGTCGGGGCCGACCGTGATCGGGTCGGTGACCATGCCGGACTCGGAGCGCTTCACGAGGTCGACCTGGTTGGCCTGGTCGGCGATGGAGAGATTGCGGTGCAGCACGCCCACGCCGCCCTGCCGCGCCATGGCGATCGCCATCCGGGCCTCGGTGACCTTGTCCATCGCGGCGGAGAGCAGGGGCAGGTTCACCCTGACGTTCCGGGAGACCAGGGACGTGGTGTCCACCTCGTTCGGCAGGACCTCCGAAGCGCCGGGCAGCAGCAGCACGTCGTCGTATGTCAGCCCGAGCGTCGCGAACTTCTCAGGCACTCCGTCGACGTTTGCAGTCATGACACCTTCCCCAAATGGCCTTGATCGGTGCGGATGTCCATGCTAACGGGAAGCGGAGGCGTCTCATTCCACGCTCCCGCACTCTCAGGAGGCGCCCGGGGCCGCCCGCCGGGTGCGGCTACTGCTCGGCGAGCGCGCGCAGTCTGCTGAGCGCGCGGTGCTGCGCGACCCGTACGGCGCCGGGCGACATCCCCAGCATCTGGCCGGTCTCCTCGGCGGTCAGCCCCACGGCGACCCGCAGGACGAGCAGTTCGCGCTGGTTGTCGGGGAGGTTGGCGAGGAGCTTCTTCGCCCACTCCGCGTCGCTGCTGAGCAGCGCGCGCTCCTCCGGGCCGAGGGAGTCGTCGGGCCGCTCGGGCATCTCGTCCGAGGGCACCGCCGTGGAGCCGGGGTGCCGCATGGCGGCCCGCTGGAGATCCGCGACCTTGTGCGCGGCGATGGCGAAGACGAAGGCCTCGAAGGGCCTGCCGGTGTCCCGGTAGCGGGGGAGCGCCATGAGGACGGCGACGCAGACCTCCTGTGCGAGGTCCTCCACGAAGTGGCGTGCGTCACCGGGCAGTCGGTTGAGCCGCGTGCGGCAGTAGCGCAGCGCGAGGGGATGCACATGGGCCAGAAGATCGTGCGTGGCCTGCCCGTCCCCCTCGACGGCACGGTGAACGAGCGCACCGATCACCGTGGTCTCGTCATCGCGCATCCGCCCATGGTGCCTCGGAGGCTGCCGATCCGTGGCACCACGTTCATAGTTGTGCACCGAAGCGTTATGAGCAGGTGCGCCGGAACTCATCTCCTGCGCCCTCCCCTTCCGCTCGCCCGACTCGTCCCCGAGGAACTCCACACCTCAAGGATGCGGCATCGGGCGGGAAACTGTGGCGTACGGGCACCGGTGACCCTCTCCGCCGCCCCGTCCGCCGCATGGGCAGACGGGGTTACGCGACTGTCCGGACGAGCCGCCCGGACGCCTCCGACCAGCGCCTAACGGACCAGACCCCAGCGGAATCCGAGGGCCACGGCGTGCGCGCGGTCCGATGCGCCGAGCTTCTTGAACAGCCGCCGGGCGTGTGTCTTGACCGTGTCCTCCGAGAGGAAGAGCTCGCGCCCGATCTCCGCGTTCGACCGGCCGTGGCTCATGCCTTCGAGCACCTGGATCTCACGCGCGGTGAGCGTGGGCGCCGCGCCCATCTCCGCCGACCTGAGCCGGCGCGGGGCGAGCCGCCACGTCGGGTCGGCGAGCGCCTGCGTGACCGTCGCGCGCAGCTCCGCGCGGGACGCGTCCTTGTGCAGATAGCCGCGGGCACCGGCGGCGACCGCGAGCGCGACCCCGTCCAGGTCCTCGGCGACCGTGAGCATGATGATCCGGGCGCCCGGGTCCGCGGACAGCAGCCGGCGAACGGTCTCGACGCCGCCCAGACCGGGCATGCGCACGTCCATCAGAATCAGGTCCGAGCGGTCCGCGCCCCAGCGGCGGAGGACTTCCTCACCGTTGGCCGCGGTCGTCACGCGCTCGACGCCGGGCACGGTCGCAACCGCGCGGCGCAGCGCCTCTCGGGCAAGCGGGGAGTCGTCACAGACGAGGACGGATGTCATGGCCGCCCTCCGCAGCTGATGCGCGTCACCTTGAGCCTCCAGGCTGAGTACATGTGGTCACCTGTGCGATTGACGCCATCGGACATGTGCCCGATCGCTTCTTCCTTCAACCGCCTCGCACACTCAACGACGGTCACTCGAAAGAGTTACGGGTCCGAAATCGCCCTCGGCACTCTACGTGAGGAGGCGCGCACAGAGCAGAGCCTCGCAGGTCACCGCTCGATCACGCTGAGCCATGCCCCATTTAGCGGCTTTTCTTCGCTTTTGCTGGTGTCTGTGGCTAGATTCCCAATGAGTCATATTTACATCTACTTACACAGGAGATGTACGGTCGTGAAGAGATGCGGTCGGCGCGTCGGGCTCATACCCGGCGCCGCGGGGTGCATCGCGCGCCCGGGCGACCCATATCCGCCTCCACGGATGCAAGGGGACATGAGCAATGGCAGATTTCTCCCGTCTTCCCGGACCGAACGCAGATCTGTGGGACTGGCAGCTCCTCGCGGCCTGTCGCGGCGTCGACAGTTCGCTGTTCTTTCACCCGGAGGGAGAGAGGGGCGCGGCCCGCAGCGCCCGCGAAACCTCGGCCAAAGAGGTGTGCATGAGATGCCCGGTCCGCGCGCAGTGCGCGGCGCACGCGCTGGCGGTGCGGGAGCCGTACGGCGTGTGGGGCGGGCTGACGGAGGACGAACGCGAAGAACTGATGGGGCGCGCACGCACCCGGTTGATCGCGACCACGGGGGCGAACGGGTCGGGGCGCGCCTGACCTGCGACAAACATTACGCAGAAACGTTTCTGCACTGACGCTTCCGCATCGACCGCGCACCGCGCGCGGCTCGGATCACCGCGCTCCCGTCACGGCGGGAGCGGGGGCAGGGGGAGGGGAAGGGAAGGGCGTCAGCGCGAAGCGGCCCGTTCCAGTTGATCCAGCGTCGCCGCCACCGCCGGGACCCGTGCCAGATCGGGCAGGGTGAGCGCGACGATCTCCCGCCGCACCGCGGGGTCGACGGTGACCGTACGGGCGGCCTTCGGCAGCACCGACTCCATCGCCAGCTCCGGCAGGAACGCGACCCCGAGTCCGGCCCCGACCAGGCCGATCACCGCGGGGTAGTCGTCCGTCGCGAAGTCGATACGGGGGGTGAAGCCCGCCTTCGCGCAGGCTTCCACCAGTTGGTGCCGGCAGCGCGGACAGCCCGCGATCCAGGACTCGTCGGCGAGGTCCGCGATGGAGACGGCGGCGGCCCCGGCCAGCCGGTGCTTCTCCGGGAGCAGCCCCACCAGCCGGTCGGTCAGCAGCGGGCGTACGACCAGGTCGTCCCACTCCCCGGCGCCGCCGGTGGAGCCGTAACGGAACGCCAGCGCCACGTCGCAGTCGCCGTCGCGCAGCATCTCGACGGAGCGTGGCGGCTCCGCGTCGACGAGCGAGACGCGGGTGCCGGGGTGCGCGGCGCGCAGGGCGGCCAGTGCGGCGGGGACGAGCGTGGAGCTGCCGCTCGGGAACGAGACCAGCCGGACCCGGCCGGCGCGCAGGCCCGCGATGGCGGCGACCTCCTCCTCGGCGGCGGTGAGTCCGGACAGGATGCCCGCCGCGTGCCGTACGAGCACTTCGCCGGCCTGGGTGAGGCGCATCGCGCGGCTGGTCCTGATCAGCAGGGTCGTACCGACCGAGGCTTCGAGGACCTTCATCTGCTGGCTGACGGCGGGCTGGGTGCAGCCCAGTTCCCGCGCCGCGGCGGAGAACGAGCCGGTGGTGGCGACGGCACGCAGGACACGGAGATGACGGGCTTCGATCACCCCGCAAACATAAGGGAAACTTGGGGGCCCGGGGAAATTCGGGGCGGCACATTTGGGAGGCCCCCGACCGGGGCGGCGCGTTAGCGTTCCTGGCATGAGAGTTCTGACCGTGAATGTGGGACGTGCCAAGACCGTCGCGTACACGGACGCGCCCGGCGGCGCGACCGGTATCGACAAGCAGCCGGTGGACGGCCCGGTCGCGGTGCGCGATCCCGGCCGCAAGGGCACGGGCGCGAGCGGTCTCGTCGGGGACACGGTGTGCGATCTGCGCCATCACGGCGGCAGCGACCAGGCCGTGTACGTGTACGCGCGGGAGGATCTGGATTTCTGGGAGCGGGAGTTGGGGCGTCCGCTGGCCAACGGCTGCTTCGGCGAGAACCTCACGACAGCCGGTCTCGATCTCAACGGGACGCTGATCGGCGAGCGTTGGCGGGTCGGCCCCGATCTGGTGCTGGAGGCGACGAGCGGGCGGGTCCCGTGCCGTACGTTCGCGGGCCGGCTCGGTGAGAAGGGGTGGGTCAGGCGGTTCACCCGGCAGGGGGTCACCGGGGCGTACTTCCGGGTCGTGGTGCCCGGCGAGGTCCGGGCGGGCGACCCGGTCGAGATCGTGCACCGGCCCGAGCACGAGGTGACGGTGGCTCTCGCCTTCCGGGCCGCGACCACCGAGCGCGAGCTGCTGCCGAGGGTGCTGGCCGCCGGAGAGGCCCTGCACACCGAGGAGTTGAGGACCGCGCGGGAGTACGTGGCGAGGTACGGCGACGGGACGGCCGGGGCCGCGACGGTCCCCGGTCAGACGGACGGAACCGCCGACGAGAGCGCCGAGGTGGTGTGACTCCCGGAAACGACAACAGGGCGGGAAGCGGTGTGCCGGGGGCGCCCGGTGGTGGGCGGGGGCGCCTTCCGGTGACCGGACGGCCGTTCGCGCCGGGCGCGCGACCGTCTAACGTGCCGCCTATGACGACTGCTTTGATTACGGGCGCCACAGCGGGTATCGGCGCCGCGTTCGCGCGGCGGCTGGCGGCGGGCGGGACCTCCGGCGGGGTGGGAAGCGGCCACAATCTGGTGCTGGTCGCACGTGACACCGAGCGCCTTCAGCACCAGGCGACCGAACTCCACGACCTGCACGGCATCGAGGCCGAGGTGCTGACCGCCGATCTCTCCACGGACCTGGGGATCGCGGCGGTCGAGGAGCGTCTGGGCGACCTCAAGCACCCGGTCGATCTGCTGGTCAACAACGCGGGGTTCGGGAACAAGGGCCGGTTCCTGGACGTGTCGATGGCCGACGAGCTGACGATGCTGAAGGTGCACTGCGAGGCGGTGCTGCGGCTGACGTCGGCGGCCGTCGTCGGAATGCGGGAGCGCGGGCGCGGCGGGGTGGTGAACGTGTCGTCGGTGGCCGCTTTCCTGCCGCGCGGGACGTACGGCGCGTCGAAGGCATGGGTCGTGCAGTTCACGGAGGGCGCCGCGCGGGACCTGGAGGGGACCGGGGTACGGCTGATGGCGCTCTGCCCCGGCTTCACGCGCACGGAGTTCCACGACCGGGCGGGGATGGGGACGGACAGGATCCCCAACTGGATGTGGCTGGACGCCGACAAACTGGTGACCGCGGCGCTGACCGATCTGGCGCGTGGCAAGACGGTGTCGGTGCCGGACCCGCGGTACAAGGCCCTGATGGGCGCGGTGAAGCTGGCGCCGCGGGGGCTGCTCGGCGGGGTGACGTCGAAGACTGGACGGAAGTACGGGCCGCGATAGCGGCGGGACCCGCCGGTCCGGCCCGCCGTACCACCCACGCCGACCCCACGAGGAGAGCGACTTCCACCATGCACGACGCCACTGACAATCGGCCTTCGGCGCTGCTCTCGATGGGTCCGGGCATCGCGGAGCGGCTGTTCTCCCCCGCTCATCTCTCCCGGCTGACCAGCCTCGTACGCACCGATCCGCGACGTGTCGCCCACACCCTGACCGGCCCCGGTCTCGACCCCGCCGTCGCCGCCGCGCTCGCCGACGCCGAACTGCTGATCACCTGCTGGGGCGCGCCACCGCTGACGGCCGAGGTCCTCGACGCCGCACCGCGGCTGCGCGCCGTCGTACACGCGGCGGGAACGGTCAAGCACCACATCACGGACGCCTGCTGGGAGCGGGGCATCGCGGTCACATCGGCGGCGGCGGCCAACGCCGAGCCCGTCGCCGAGTACACGCTGGCCGCGATCCTCTTCGCGGGCAAGCGGGTCCTTCACTCGGCCCACCGCCACCGGGAGCTGCGCGCCCCCCACGACTGGCACCAGGAGCTGAGCGGGGCGGGCAACTACCGCCGTACGGTCGGCATCGTCGGCGCGTCCCGGATCGGCCGCCGGGTGATCGAGCTGCTGCGGCCGTTCGACCTCGACGTCCTGCTGTACGACCCGTACATCGACACCGCCGCCGCCGAGGCTCTCGGTGTCGAGCAGATGGCGCTGATCGAGCTGTGCGCGCGGAGCCAGGTGGTGTCGGTCCACGCTCCGCAGGTCCCGGCCACCCACCGGATGATCGGCGCCGCGCAGCTCGCGGCGATGCCCGACGGGGCCACGCTGATCAACACCGCGCGGGGCTCGCTGATCGACGAGGACGCGCTGCTGCCGCAGCTGGTCTCCGGCCGGCTGAGCGCGGTGCTCGACGTGACGGATCCCGAACCGCCGTCGGCCGACTCGCCGTTGTACGACCTGCCGAACGTGCTGCTGACCCCGCATGTCGCGGGCTCGCTGGGCGGAGAGGTCCACCGGATGACGGATCAGGCGCTGGACGAGGTGGAGCGGTACGCGAAGGGGCTGCCGTTCGAGGATCCCGTACATCCGTCGGCGCTGCCGCACTCGGCCTGAGCCGTACCCGGGAACGCGCCGAGGCCCGGCACCCCCGAAGGGGCGCCGGGCCTCGGCGCGTCTACCACGGAGAGCCGCTGGGCTCAGTGGCTGTGACCGTGGCCGCCCTGGCCGGCGTCGGCCTCTTCCTCGGCCGGCTTCTCGACGACCAGGGTCTCGGTCGTGAGGAGCAGCGCGGCGATGGAAGCGGCGTTCTCCAGCGCGGAACGGGTGACCTTGACCGGGTCGTTGACGCCGGCCTTCACCAGGTCGACGTACTCGCCGGTCGATGCGTTGAAGCCGTGGCCCTTGTCGAGCTCGGCGACCTTCGCGGTGATGACGTAGCCCTCAAGACCGGCGTTCTCGGCGATCCAGCGCAGCGGCTCGACCACGGCGCGGCGGACGACCGCGACACCGGTGGCCTCGTCGCCCGTCTTGCCGAGGTTGTCGCCCAGCACCTTGGCGGCGTGCACCAGGGCGGAGCCACCACCGGAGACGATGCCCTCCTCGACCGCGGCGCGGGTCGCGGAGATGGCGTCCTCCAGACGGTGCTTCTTCTCCTTGAGCTCGACCTCGGTCGCGGCGCCGACCTTGATCACGCACACGCCGCCGGCCAGCTTCGCGAGGCGCTCCTGGAGCTTCTCGCGGTCCCAGTCGGAGTCCGTGGCCTCGATCTCGGCCTTGATCTGGTTGACGCGGCCGGCGACCTCGGTGCTCTCGCCACCGCCGTCGACGATCGTGGTGTCGTCCTTGGAGACCGTGACGCGGCGGGCGGTGCCCAGCACGTCGAGACCGGCCTGGTCGAGCTTGAGGCCGACCTCCTCGGCGATGACGGTCGCGCCCGTGAGGGTGGCGATGTCGCCGAGCATGGCCTTGCGGCGGTCACCGAAGCCGGGGGCCTTCACCGCGACGGCGTTGAACGTGCCGCGGATCTTGTTGACGACGAGGGTGGAGAGCGCCTCGCCCTCGACGTCCTCGGCGATGATCAGCAGCGGCCGGGAGCCGCCCGCCTGGATGACCTTCTCCAGCAGCGGGAGCATGTCCTGGATGGAGCCGATCTTGCCCTGGTTGATCAGGATGTACGGGTCGTCGAGGACGGCCTCCATACGCTCCTGGTCGGTCACCATGTACGGCGAGAGGTAGCCCTTGTCGAAGGCCATGCCCTCGGTGAACTCCAGCTCCAGGCCGAAGGTGTTGGACTCCTCGACGGTGATGACACCGTCCTTGCCGACCTTGTCCATCGCCTCGGCGATGAGCTCGCCGACCTGCGGGTCCTGGGCGGAGAGCCCGGCGACCGCGGCGATGTCGGCCTTGTCGTCGATCGGACGGGCCGTGTCCAGCAGCTCCTTGGAGACGGCGGCGACGGCCGCGTCGATGCCCTTCTTCAGGGCGGCCGGGGAGGCGCCGGCGGCGACGTTGCGCAGGCCCTCGCGGACCAGCGCCTGGGCCAGCACGGTGGCGGTGGTGGTGCCGTCACCCGCGATGTCGTTGGTCTTGGTCGCCACCTCCTTCACGAGCTGGGCGCCGAGGTTTTCGTACGGGTCGTCGAGCTCGACCTCGCGGGCGATGGTGACACCGTCGTTGGTGATGGTCGGCGCGCCGAACTTCTTGTCGATGACGACGTTGCGGCCCTTGGGGCCGATCGTCACCTTCACCGTGTCGGCAAGCTTGTTGACGCCGCGCTCAAGGGCGCGACGGGCGTCCTCGTCGAACTTCAGGATCTTCGCCATGGGAGCTTTCTCTTGTCCTCTCGAACGAACAACGAACTACGCCCCGGGCCGCCCGGCGATGCGGGGGCCAGGGGCGCAGCTCACAGCGGACTGTGGAATTACTTCTCGATGATCGCGAGCACGTCGCGAGCCGAGAGGACGAGGTACTCCTCGCCCGTGTACTTCACCTCAGTACCGCCGTACTTGCTGTACAGAACGACGTCGCCGACGGAAACGTCGAGCGGAAGCCGCTCGCCGTTCTCGAAGCGACCCGGACCGACGGCCAGGACGACGCCCTCCTGGGGCTTCTCCTTGGCCGTGTCCGGAATAACCAGGCCAGAGGCCGTGGTCTGCTCTGCGTCGAGCGGCTGGACCACAATGCGGTCCTCGAGCGGCTTGATGGCAACCTTGGTGCTGGCGGTCGTCACGATCCGACCTCCCCCTTCGGAGATCTCACGGGGTTAACTGTCTGGGTGGCGCGACCGGGCTCGATCCGTCGTCGCGGGTGCCGGACCTGTCCTGTCACGCATTGGCACTCTCCAGTGGGGAGTGCCAGACATGACACTATGACCGCGATTAGCACTCGGTCAAGCTGAGTGCCAGTCGGGCCCCGCGCGCCGCCGCCGTCCGGCCCCCGTTCCGGGGCCCGAAGGGGCCGGTGAACCGGCTCAGACGTAGTCCTCCAGCTTCGCCACCGCGTACCCCTTGTCGGTGATCGTCTTCATGACGTGCCGGATCATGTCGGGCATCGAGCCCTTCCAGTCCTCCTTCCCGCGGAAATGCGTGAGGACGATGTCGCCGGGGTGCAGGTCCCGGTCCCACTCGCGCCACTCCATGTGGTCGGGGAACGCCTCGGACGACCACAGCGGAACCGCCTTGACGCCGCAGGACTTGGCGGCGCGCAGGGTGCGCGCGTCGTAGTTGCCGTACGGCGGCCGGAAAAGCGCGGGCCGCTTCCCGTACCGCTTCTCGATCTTCTCCTGCTGGCCGCAGATCTCCCGTTTCTGCTCCTTGTAGGAGAGCCCGGGGAGGTAGGGGTGGGTGAGGGTGTGGTTGTGCAGGGAGACACCGCGGGACTGCATCTTCTTGAAATAGGCGTAGTTGTCGTTGATGACGTAGTCGCTGAGGAAGGCGCTGTACGGGATCTTCAACTCGCCCATCATCCGCAGCAGTTCGGGGTCCTTCTCGGCGCCGTCGTCGATCGTCAGGAAGACGACCTTCTCCTTGGTCGGGACCCTGGTGAAGACCGGCGGCAGGGTCGCGCCGCCCGTGACCTCGAAGCCCTTGCGGGTGGTGATCCGGGGCTTCGCCGCGGGCGGCGGGGGTGCGGCGAGCGGGGTCTTGGCGAGCTTCCACTTCTTCGCGGCCACGGCGCGCAGCGCCTGGGACTTCGCCTGGGCCTGCGCCTGGGCTTCCGCCTGCGCCCTGACGGCAGCGGCGGCGTCGGCGTCGGCGTCGGCCTTCTTGCCGGCCCCGGCTCCCGGGGCGGGGCCGGCCCGGCCCGGTTTCTCCGGGGCCGACTCCACGGGTCCGCCACCACCGCCGCCACCGTCCCCGCTCCGGCCGCCGCCGCTGCCGTCGCGGTCGCCGGACTCACCCGCGCAGGCGGTGCCGAGCGCGGCGATCAGGAGTACGGCGGCGGCGGTGCGCACCCGCCGGCCGGGGTTCCTTTTCCTAGCCCCTGAGGCTTTATTGTCCTTTTGTCGTACTAGTTGCATGGCGTCGCATCCTGTCAGCGCCCGGCCCACGCACCCGGCAGACACCGCCGGGGAGCGATGACGGTCGCCCGGCTGGCCCACAAT
Organism: Streptomyces sp. NBC_01716; assembly: GCF_036248275.1. Taxonomy (NCBI): domain Bacteria; kingdom Bacillati; phylum Actinomycetota; class Actinomycetes; order Kitasatosporales; family Streptomycetaceae; genus Streptomyces; species Streptomyces sp. NBC_01716. The sequence continues at coordinate 3,365,153 of NZ_CP109181.1, forward strand.
GACCCGGTGAACGACCGCACCCCCGCACCCCTGGCCCCGCTCCTCTCCGAGGAGGGCCAGGCCCTGCTCGCCGCCCTTCGCGACTACGACCCCGCCCAGGAGCTGGCCCTGGCGACCCGGCTGCGCCGTGACCACCCCGCCGAGCTGGTCTCGTCGGCGCTCGCGCAGGCCCGGCTGCGCCAGCGCGCGACCGCGAAGTTCGGCGAGCGCGACGCGTACCGCATGTACTTCACGCCCGACGGCGTCGAACAGGCCACCCGCACCTCGGTCGCCGCCCACCGCGCGGCCCGGTTCCGCGCCATCGGCGCCACGGGCGCGGGCCGCACGGGCGCCGGCCCGGCGCGGATCACCGACCTCTGCTGCGGCATCGGCGGCGACGCGATCGAGCTGGCCCGCGCGGGGTTCGCCGTGACCGCCGTCGACCGTTCTGCGGAGACCTGCGAGATCGCCGCGCACAACGTCCGTACGCTGGCGCCCGACGCCCCGCCGCCGACGGTCCTGTGCGCGGACGTCATGACGTACGACCCGCACACCGCGCCCGCTCCCGACGCTCTGTTCATCGACCCGGCGAGGCGCGGCGGCCGGGGGCGGATCTTCGATCCGGAGGCGTACTCACCGCCGCTGTCCTGGGCGATCGAGGCGGTACGGCGGGTCGGCGCCGGCGGCATCAAGATCGCGCCGGGCATCCCGCACGAACTGGTCCCCGGTGATTTCGAGGCCGAGTGGATCTCCGACGGCGGGGACGTGAAGGAGGCGGTGCTCTGGTACGACGCGAGCGCGCCCGGCGGCCCCGGCGCCCCCGGCCGGGTCGTGCCCGGCGCCCGGCGGGCCACCCTGCTCCCGGCCGGAGTCACCCTCACCGGGCGCGGGCTGCCGGACCCTCAGGTCAGGGCGGTCGGCCGCTATCTGTACGAGCCGGACGGCGCCGTCATCCGCGCCCATCTGGTCGCCGAGGCCGCCGACGAGCTGGCCGGCGGGCTGATCGACGAGACGATCGCGTACATCACGGCGGACGAGGTTCTCCCGACGCCGTACGCGACCGCGTACGAGATCACCGACGAGCTGCCGTTCAGCCTCAAGCGGCTCAAGGCCCTGCTCCGTGAGCGCGAGGTCGGCATCCTGACGGTCAAGAAGCGCGGCTCGCCGGTCGAACCGGAGGAGTTGCGGCGGAAGATGAAGCTCAAGGGCCGGAATTCGGCCACGGTCTTCCTCACCCGGGTCGCGGGCGCGCCGACCATGCTGCTCGGCCGGCCGGCCGGGAAGGCGTGAGTTCCGGCCCGTTCATGGCCGGAGTCCCACATCCCTGATCTTCGCCAATCACCCCGAACCCCCTTGCTCCAGAGCATATTTGAGAGGGTTTTGGTCCTCTGGGCCCATGCCTGCTGACGTGTTCAGGACATAAGCTCCGCTGTGGGGCGGCCTGCGTGTGCCGCCTGAACGCAGCGGTTCGTGAAGGTGGTTGGGGGGCTCGGAATGGCTGGTTACGGGGGAGCGTCGACATACGAGGGCGGGTGGACACCGCCGGATCCGTCGGGGCGGCGCGACATGCCCCAACTGCTCCAGTTCGCACGGTGGTTGATCCACGCGCTCTTCGGCTTCACCGTGCTGGGCGGGATCGGCCTGCTCCTCTCGGCCGCCGACGCCGACGCGATGGACGCGGAGCTCATCGGCCTCACCGTATGGGCGGCGGCGCCCGGCACGGCCGGCTGGCTGCTGTCCCGGCGGCTGTGGACCGGCGGTGTGTGGGAGTGGCGGGCTCTGCTCGCCGTACAGGCGTGGCTGATCGCCGGAGGCATCTCCAACATCACCGAGGGCTCGGTCCAGGGCTTCACCCAACTCCTCCTGCCCATACTGATCCTCGTCTTCCTGAGCCGCCCCGAGAGCCGGGAGTGGATCCGGCTCGATGGGGAACGGCGGGCGGAGCACCGGCGGTTCTCGTTCGCGCGGTTCATCAAGTGGCGCAGCGACGGGGGCCAGACGGCGCTCGAATACCTCGGGCTGTTCGTCCTCGTCGCGGCGATCATCGTCGGACTCACGGTGAGCGGCGTCGGCGGGCAGATATCCAACGGCCTCCAGTCCGCGGTCTGTTCGATCACGGGCGCGGCGTGCCCCGCGGCCGACGGCGACTCGGTCGAGGCGGGCGACGGCCAGGACGAACCCGGCGGCGACCAGGGCGATCCCGGAAACCCCGGCAACCCCGGTGACCCGGGCGATCCGCGGGACGGCGAGAACGGCGGCACCGTCCCCGTGAGCGTCGAGACCGACGAGGACCGCACCGACGCCGCCGCCGACGAACCCGGCTGGGAGGACGACCAGGCCGCCGCCGACGACGGCGATGACGGCGGGGAGGAGAAGGAGGACTGCGGGGGCTGGGGCTTCTTCTCCTGCGCGGGCGACCGGATCGGCCAGGTCGCCAAGGGCCTGGCGGTGGACGGCTTCTGGGGCGACGTCACCGGCGTCTGGGACCTGGTCACCGACCCCGGCGGCACATGGGACGGGCTGAAGGACTACGGGAGCCACCTGGGCGACGAGTGGTCCGAGGACGCCAAGGACGCCGGCGACAAGTGGGCGAAGGGCGACTACCTCGACGCGCTGACCGACTGGGGCGGCGCGTCCGTGAACACGGTCGTCTCGGTCGGCGACGACATCTTCGTCGGCGACGAGGTCCGCGACCGGTGGAACAACGGTGAGAAGACGCGGGCGGTCACCGACGTCGTATGGAACATCGGGTCCATCTTCATCCCCGGCTACAACGCGGCGAAGGTCGGCGGAAAACTCGGCAAGATCGGCAAGCTGGGCAAGCTCGGGAAACTGGGCAAGGCGGCCGACAAGGCGAGGGAGGCCGCCGAGCGGGCCCGGAAGGCCGCGGAGAAGGGCGACGTCAAGGCGGCCGACAAGGCGGCGAAGGAAGCCCAGCAGCACGCCGACGACGCCGAGAAGGAGCTGGCCGAGAAGGGCTGTGTGATCAGCTCCGGCCCGATCGGCGGCCGGCTCCCGGGCGGGTCCGGCGGGTCCGGCGGGTCCGGTACCAAGACTCCCTCGCTCAGCGGCGGGGTCAACGCCGCCGGACGGACCGTGGCGGTCTACCGGGCGAACGGCGTCCCCGTACTCCTGCCGTTCGAGAAGAAGTGCGACGGCGCGAGCCAGGAGGAGATCGACGCCGCCGAACAGGCCAAGAAGGACGCCGAAGCGGCGAAGGAAGCGCAGAAGGAGGCCGGCCGCAAGGCGGTCTCCAAGTGGAAGAAGCCGTCCTGGTACGGCGATCTGAAGAACCCCCGCAAGGGCTCCGCCGATCTCGGTGACGGCAAGTGGAAGACGAAGAAGTCGGTCGCGTACAACCCGGCGATGGAGCGCTGGATGCGGTTCCAGGAGCAGGTCTCCGGGGTGAAGCGCGGCAAGGAGTACTCGGTGAAGGACCCCGACACCGGCCGCGACGTGGACTTCGACGGCTGGGACTCCGCCGGGCAGAAGTACAAGGAGGCGAAGTTCGGCTACGGGGGCAAGGTCCGCCCGGATGGCACTCTGGAACCCGCACAGGCCACCAAGTGGGTCGAGCAGGCGCGGCGCCAGGTGCGGGCGGCGAACGGCAAGCCGGTTGAATGGAACTTCTCCAACAAGCAGGCCGCCGACGCCGCACAGAAGGCGTTCGACGATGCCGGGGTGGACGTGGACGTCGTCCACACGCCCTGGAAGAAGTGAGAAGCGGGAAGCAGGAGCACGATCGGAGTGGCGGGAGTGTCGAGCATGGCGAGCGAGACCATCGTGAAGGCGTCCTGGGGACCCAGGCCCGAGTCCTCCCAGGAGCTGGCCGGGCACTGGCTGGCCCTGCTGGGGCGGCTGACGGACCTGTCGGGAGGCGACCTGGCCGAGTGGCGGTGGGACACCGACGGCGCCGCGCCCGGCGAGACCGTGCCGGATGAGGTGGGCGCCTTCGCGGCGGCGATCGAGGCGGCCAACCCGCACGACGACGCGGACATCATCGGCCGCACGGGTGTCGTCGTGGCCAGGCGGCAGGACGGCGGATACGCGCAGCTCAAGGTGGGGGCGGGCGGTACGGACGGATACACCCCGTTCAACGCGACGCTGCTGCTCTTCCCCGGCTCCCCGGGCGCCGCGGCGCCGCTCGCGGACCGGCTCCCCGAGGCGCTGGCCGCCGTGGCCGACGTCTGGGACGCGGACACCGGGAGCGCGCACGACCGCGAGCTGTTCAACGCGCTGAAGTCCGCGTACGGGCTGCGGGCCTCGCACCCGCGCTGCGGCTGGGCCGTCTTCGTGTCGGCGAACCGGGCCGCGCGGGTCCCCGCAGACCTGGCCGCGCCACGCCTGGCAGCCGGGCCCGGCGGAGTCGTACTGAATATCGGTCCTTCCACGGACGCGGTGCTCGCGGCGCACAAGACGCTAGCCGACGCGGGCGTGCTGGAACCGCTGCCCACGCCGGCGGACCGGCCGAAGCTGTGACCTCGGGGGCTTCGGGGGCCGGGGCACCGGGACGCGACCCGCTCGCGTTCAAGGCGGCGGTCGACGCGCGGACCGCCGCCGTCGAACGGCTCGCCACCGCGCCGTACGCCCCGCCCTGGCCGGACGGCGTGGACCCGGGCCGGTCCGGCGCGGGGGCGGACTTCGCGATCGTCGCGCTGCGGGTCAGCCCCGACTTCCACGAGGACGAGGACGGCGAACTCCACGCGGCCGTCACCGACGAGTACGAGACCGAGCTCTGGGGCGTCGTCCTCGCCCTCGACACCCGGTGGGGCGCACACCTGACCGTCGGCCTTGAGGAGGACGGCGACCGGCATCTGGCCGGGGAGCCGGTGCCGCCCTTCCACGCGGCCCTGTTCGACCTGGGCTACTACGGCGACCTTCAGACATGGCGGGTGGGCGGGCGGCTGGTCGCCGTCGGTGTGGGGCAGCCGGACGCGGAGGAGCCCGTGGTGCTGTTCGCGGCGGTCAGCGGCGCGCCGGGCGCCTGAGGACGCTCAGGGCGCACCCGGTCAGTCCTGGTCCTTGTCCCCCGGTTCCTTGGGCTCCTCCGGCTTCTTCTTCAACATCTCCGGTATCCCGGACGCCTCAGGCTTCTCGGATGCCTCAGGCTTCTTGGACGTCTCAGCCTTCGCGCGCTTCTCAGGCGCCGTCCCAGCAGTCCCAGCCGTCTTCTTCGGCCCGCCGGCCTGCTGCTCCGCGCCCTTGAGCTGGGCGTCCAGCAGCAGCTGGTCCAGGTCGGTGATCTCGTCCGCGTAGATCTGCGAGAGCGGTTGCGGCCCGACGTACTGCTGGCAGTTGCACTGCGCGAGCTCGTACCGCTTCGGCTTCTTGTTCTCGTCCCAGGCCGTCGCCACTTCCACGTTCTCGTGGCACTTGCCCTGCTTGTCGTGCTTGGCGAGATGGTGCGTACACCCGCAGACGGGCTCCGGCGGCCTGTGTGACTCCTCCAAGGCGAGCCGGCCGCCCTCGACGAGCTTGATGCGCTCCACTCTTCGCTCGTGCCTGGTGCGCAGCGCGCTCCGGCCCGTATCGGCGACCCAGCTGAAGCCACCGACCATGAAGAAGACGAAAATCCACCACAGCCAGTTCATCCGCCGCCCCTTCACCCCTGAAATGGCGCATGCGTTCCACCCAGGATAGAACGGACCGCGTAGGAACGACCTCAGAGAGCGGGGGGCGACTTCGGGACACATCCGGACATCACCCGTCGCTCATGTCCCGTAAATCACCGTCTCAGCGGTGGGCGCCGCCGCGTCCGCGCTCGGGTGCCGGGCTCAGTACGTGCCCGGCCCACCGCTGGTGGAGTACGGCCCTGATCGCGCCGAGCACGCCGATGACCAGCGCTATCACGCCGATCCCGACGAGATACGCCACCTCGCCCAGGCCCGCGGAATCCGGCTGGCCACCGCCGGTCAGGGCCAGCACCAGCCCTGCGACGCACAGCGCTACGGACATTCCCAGCCACATCGCGCTGCGGGCGCCCGCCCGCAGCCGGTGGTCGTTCTCGGGGTCGTACGCCAGTTCGGCCCAGGCGTCGAGCCTCTCGCGTACGGCCTGGTCCCTGGCGACGGCGAACCCGACGCCGATCACGGCCGGGACCAGGACCATCACACCGAGGACCAGTTCGACCAACCCAGTGATGTAGTCGGCTGTCCGGTCCTCGAAATGGCCGAGCCCGAGGCTGACCAGGATCCATCCCAGCGCCGCCCCGAGCCCGAGCGACCAGAGCAGCAGCATCCGGGCGACGGAGAGACCGTGCCGCTGCAACTCCGCCATCGCGGCAGCCCGGTCCGCGAGTAAGGACTCCAGGTCGGGCCAGTCGTAGACGTCCGCGGGCGGCGGTGGGGGCGGCAGCGGCGCACGACGGAACATCCGGGGAGGTTATCGCCCGTGATCATCGCGGGGCGGACCGGGGATCACCGCCGGGGATCACCGCCGGGGATCACCGCCGCGTGGGCCATTCGGGTCAGAGCCCGGCGGCGCGCTCCTCCAGCAGCGTGCGTTCCCGTTCGTTGCGGGCCAGCCCTGCCGCCCGTACGAACTCGGCCCGCGCCTCCTCCGTGCGCCCCAGCCTCGCCAGCAGATCCCCGCGCACGCTCGGCAGCAGGTGGTAGCCCTTGAGCGCGGGCACCGCCGCCAGCTCGTCGACCAGCGCCAGGCCCTCGGCCGGCCCTTCGGCCATCGAGACGGCGACCGCGCGGTTCAGCTCCACGACGGGCGAGGGGGTGAGCGCGGCGAGCCGCCCGTACAGCGCGGCGATCATGGTCCAGTCGGTGTCCTCGTACGTCGCGGCCCCCGCGTGACACGCGGCGATCGCCGCCTGGAGCGCGTACGGGCCGGGGGCGCCGCCCAGCGCGCCGGCCCGGGTCAGGGCGTCCACACCACGGCGGATCAGCAGCCGGTCCCAGCGGGAGCGGTTCTGGTCGGCCAGCAGGACGGGCGCGCCGTCGGGGCCGGTACGGGTGGCCGTACGGGACGCCTGGAGCTCCAACAGGGCTGCCAGGGCGTGTACTTCGGGCTCCTTGGGCATCAGTGCGCTCAGTACGCGCGCCAGCCGCAGCGCGTCCTCGCACAGGCCAGGACGCAGCAGGTCGTCCCCGGCTGTGGCCGAGTAACCCTCGTTGAAGATGAGGTAGATGACCTCCAGCACGGACGCCAGGCGCGCGTCGCGCTCGGCGCCGTACGGCACTTCGAAGGGGACGCCCGCCTTGGCGAGGGTCCGCTTGGCGCGCACGATGCGCTGGGCGACGGTGGGCTCCGGCACCAGAAAGGCGCGGGCGATCTCCTCGGTGGTGAGGCCGCCGAGCAGCCGCAGCGTGAGGGCGAGGCGCGCCTCGGTGGACAGGACCGGGTGGCAGGAGACGAAGACGAGCCGCAGCAGGTCGTCGTCGATGTCGTCCGCCTCGGCGGGCTCGGGCGGCGGAGCGGTTTCCTCAAGGGTGCGGCCGACCTCGGCGAGCTTGCGCGCGTACGTCTCGCGGCGGCGTACGAGATCGATGGCCCGGCGCCGGGCGGTGGCCATGAGCCAGGCACCGGGATTGTCCGGGACCCCTGATCGGGGCCACTGTTCAAGGGCGGCGACGAGAGCGTCCTGCGCCAGTTCCTCGGCGATGCCCACGTCACGTACGACGCGTGCGACGGCGGCGATGATCCTGGACTGCTCTATCCGGAACACCGCTTCCACCGCGCCCGCACTGCCGCCGCCCTCGCCGTCTGCCGTCACGGCCACCCATCAGAACACCAAGGGCGGACGGACGCCAGCGCGGGGTGGCGGGCGTGCGGGCCGGGGGTTACTCGCCGATCTCGCGCACCTGGACCGAGATCGTCCAGGTGTCCTCGTGGATCTGCAGGAACCGCTTGCTCCACTCGACGGCCTCGGCCTGGTTCTTGGCCTGGAGGATCGAGTAGCCGCCGATGACTTCCTTGGCCTCGGTGAAGGGCCCGTCGGTGACGGAGAGCTTCCCGCCGGACCACAGGACACGGGTGCCCTGCGCGGACGGGGTGAGTCCGGCGGTCTCCAGCATGACCCCGGCCTTGTTCATCTCTTCGATGAGCACGCCCATGCGGTCCATCAGTTCGGCGCTGGGGCCCTCGGAAGGAGCGTTGTTCTCGTCCAGGTGGATCGTGGTCAGATAGCGCGGCATGGTGACTCCTCGGTGTGCGGTGGCGGGGCTGTTTCCCGCCTCTCACCCTTGCGTCGAACAGGCCGGGCCGGGATCGACACACGCCGCGACTTTTCTTCGAAAAGTTTCCGGCGGCGGTCCGGATCAGTCGGCCGTCTCGAACCGCCAGCGGTGCACGGCCCGCGCCACCAGGTCATCGGCCGGCTCCGGGATCTCGGGCAGGTCCGCGTCGTACGGGGCGTCCCACCAGGTCATCACCAGCACCCGGCCGCCGGGCGCGGTGAGCGTCTCGCGGCGCTCCGGGGCGGGGGCGAGGTCCGCTTCGCGGGCCCACGCCAGCAGTTCGGCGCCCCGCCCGGGGGCGGCCTTGGCCTCCCACATCAGCGCGACGGTCATCAGTCGGCGGTCATGAGTAGAGGTTCTCCTTGCTGACCTCGTGCACATGGTCGTGGTCGTGCGTGTGGCCCTGTCCCGGTACATGGGTCTCCGTCACCGGCAGCGAGGAGTCCGCCGACAGGTCCCAGTCCGAAGCGGGCCGGTTCCGCGCCACCATCTCGGCGCCGAGCGCGGCGACCATCGCGCCGTTGTCCGTGCAGAGTCCGGGCCGCGGCACCCGCAGCCGGATGCCCGCCCGTTCGCACCGGTCGGCGGCCAGCGCCCGCAGCCGGGAGTTGGCCGCGACACCGCCGCCGATCATCAGGTGGTCCACGCCCTCGTCCTTGCAGGCGCGCACCGCCTTTCGCGTCAGCACGTCCACCACCGCCTCCTGGAAGGACGCGGCCACGTCCCGTACGGGCACGTCCTCGCCCGCCGCCCGCTTCGCCTCGATCCAGCGGGCGACCGAGGTCTTGAGCCCGGAGAAGGAGAAGTCGTACGGCGCGTCGCGCGGGCCGGTGAGTCCCCTCGGGAAGGCGATCGCCGCCGGGTCGCCCTCGCGTGCGAGCCGGTCGATCACCGGGCCGCCGGGGAAGCCCAGCTGGAGCACGCGCGCGATCTTGTCGAAGGCCTCGCCCGCCGCGTCGTCGATGGTCGCGCCCATCGGCCGTACGTCCGCGGTGATGTCCGGCGCGAGCAGCAGCGACGAGTGCCCGCCGCTGACCAGCAGCGCCATCGTCGGCTCGGGCAGCGGCCCGTGCTCCAGCTGGTCGACGCAGATGTGGGAGGCGAGGTGGTTCACGCCGTAGAGCGGCTTGCCGAGCGCGTACGCGTACGCCTTCGCGGCCGACACCCCGACCAGCAGCGCCCCGGCCAGCCCGGGACCTGCCGTGACCGCGATCCCGTCGAGGTCGCGGGCGCTCACCCCCGCCTCCTGCAGGGCGCGCTCGACCGTCGGCACCATGGCCTCCAGGTGCGCGCGCGAGGCGACCTCGGGGACGACACCGCCGAAGCGCGCGTGCTCGTCCACGCTGGAGGCGATGGCGTCGGCGAGCAGGGTCGTACCGCGGACGATGCCCACGCCCGTCTCGTCGCACGAGGTCTCGATGCCGAGGACGAGAGGTTCGTCAGCCATTGGTCCCTGTTCCTTGTGTGGGGACGCCCCGCTCGTCACGCATCGACAGGCGCATGACGAGGGCGTCGACGTTGCCCGGCTGGTAGTAGCCCCGGCGGAAGCCGATGGGCTCGAAGCCGAACCGCTCGTACAGCTTCTGCGCGCGGGGGTTGTCCACCCGCACTTCGAGGAGCACCTCCTCGCATTCGAAGGCGGTGGCGTGCTGGAGGAGATCGGTGAGCAGCCGGGAGCCGAGCCCGGTCCCCCAGCGGTCGCGGGCGGCGGCGATGGTCTGTACGTCGCCGAGGCCACCGGCGGCGGCGAGTCCGGCGTAGCCGACGATCCGGCCGTCGTCGGCCTCGGCGACCACGTAACGGCGGGTGGCGGCGGGGCCGCGCGCGTGGGCCAGCTCGGACCAGAACATGCCAGGTGACCAGGCGTCCTCGGGGAACAGCTCGTACTCCAGGGCGAGTACGGGCTCGATGTCCCACCAGCGCATCTCGCGCAGCGTCGTGTCGGTCACTTCGGGGTGACCACCTTGTAGTTCTTGGGCACCTGCGCGTCGGGGCGGCGCAGATAGAGGGGCAGCGCGGGGAGGAACGCGGCCTTGAGCGCGTCGCCGTCGCCCGCCGCGAGTCTCTCTGCGGCAAGGGAGGCGAGCGCGGCGGCGGACTGGTGCTCGGGCCCGCGCGCGTCCGGGAACTCCCCCGGGTAGAGCGTGCCGCCCGCCCCGACGACCGGCAGTCCGGCCAGCTCGGCGGCGATGTCGGCGGGCCGGTCGACGGCGGGCTCGGTCAGGCGCGTACGGGAGTCGGCGTACCGCGCCCAGTAGACCTCCTTGCGGCGCGCGTCCGTCGCGACGGCGAAGGGCTCGTCGAGCCCGGCGGCGTACGCGAGTCCGTCCAGCGTGCACAGGCCGTGGACCGGCACCCCGAGCGTCGAGCCGAGGGCCGCGGCCGTGACGAGGCCGACGCGCAGTCCGGTGTACGGGCCGGGGCCCACACCGACGACCAGGTCCGTCACGGCCCCGAGCCCGAGACCGGCCCCGGCGAGGACGCGGTCGACTGCGGGCAGCAGCAGCTCGCCGTGCCGGCGCGCGTCGACCTGGCTCTCGGCGGCGAGGACGGAGACACCGTCGTGGAGGGCGACGGTGACGGCGGGCGTGGCGGTATCAACGGCGAGCAGCAGCACACAAACAGCCTACGGCTCCCCCCACGCCCTCCGGGGCCGGGCACGGCACCTCAGCCGCTCCCTCGGCTGCTGCTAACGTCACCACGCAGACGTACGTACGAGAGGTGGATCAAGGTGTCCAGGAGCAGCTCGGGATTTGTGGCCGGGCTCACCGCGCTGGCCGTGGCCGCCGTCGGTTTCCTCGCGTACCAGGCGTCGGCGAACGTGCCGGACGAGCTCGCGTCGCCCAAGAAGCCGGGCTCGTCGGCGGCCGGCTCTCCGGCGGGCAAGGAGAAGAAAAAGGACGCGCACGCGGTCCCTGCGGCGTCGGGCGCCGGTCAGCGCGTCGTCTACGCGCTGGCGGCGAAGCGCGTGTGGCTGGTGGGCAAGGCGGTGGGCCAGAAGCCGCGGACCTTCGTGGTCATGCCGAGCACGGTGAGCCCGCCCCCGGGCACGTATCAGGTCACCTCGCGCTCCGGGGAGATCACCGGGTCGGACGGGGTGGACATCGAGCACGTGGTGCGGTTCGCCAATGTCGGCCAGGTCGCGATCGGCTTCAGCGCGGCGGTGGACGGGACGATGGCGAAGCCCGACCCGAACCTGAAGACGGGCGGCGTGCGGATGGCGCCGGCGGACGGGGACGCGATGTGGACGTTCGCGCCGATCGGTTCGAAGGTCGTCGTCGTCCCGTGAACGGGACACCGGCCCCGCCCGGCTACGCCGCTTCCGCGCCCCCGTCGTCCTCGACGCCCTCGTCGTAGGCACGCTCGACGTCGTCGGCACGCGACTCGGTCGGCGGGGTCGATACGGCGCTGGCGGCGGCGCACGATGCCAGCAGCTCGCTCATCGACACGGACGAGGGGTCAGGGGACGGGATCGTCGGCTCCGACGGTCGCGCTTCGGTGCTCTCTGTCGCCGACATGGATGCCTCCTGAGGCTCCGGGGGCAGGCTGGTTAGGCAAACCTAACCAAGTCTCGTTCACCATGTGACCACGGCCGCACGGCATAGGCAACAGTTTACCGACGTCGTGTCGGAATCGACGCGGACGGCGTGACTCAGCCCACAGAGGCGGTGAGGTCCACGTCCGCCCAGCGCCTGCCGATCCCGGTCAGGGTGACCACGCGCAGGTCGTGCTCCTCCACGGCGAGCGGGTCCGTCCCCGTCCCGCCCCCGAGCACCCGGTCGATCACCACCTGGAGCCGGTCGTCGGACAGCTCCTCGACCTTCCCCTCGCCCCACTCCACGACCACCACCGAGTCCGGCAGCGACACGTCGAGATCGAGGTCCTCCATCTCGTCGAGACCGCCGCCGAGCCGGTACGCGTCCACGTGTACGAGCGGCGGGCCCGAGGTCAGGGAGGGATGCACCCGGGCGATGACGAAGGTCGGGGACGTGACCGCGCCCCGTACACCGAGCCCGGCGCCCAGGCCGCGCGTCAGCGTCGTCTTGCCCGCGCCGAGTGGGCCGCTGAGCATCACGAGATCGCCGGGGCGCAGCAGCGCGGCGAGCCGCCCGCCCAGCTCGCTCATCCGCTCGGGTGAGTCGACGGTGACACGGGCGGTGACGCGGGGGGCGGTGGGTTCAGCCGCCGGGCTGTGCGGTGCTTCCATACGAACCCACGTTAATGGTTGCCGGCACGGCACCCGCCCGTACCAGCAGGTCCGCGAGCCGGTCGGTGACGGCCTCCGGATGCTCCAGCATCACCAGATGGCCCGCGTCCGGCACGATCACCAGCTCGGAGTCCGGCAGCAGGTCCGCCATGGCCTCGCTGTGCGAGCTGGGCGTGATGAGATCCCGGTCCCCGGCCAGCACCAGCACCGGGACCTCCATGAAGACCGGCAGCGCCGCCGACTTGTCGTGCTCGGTGAACGCCGGGTAGAACTCCGCCACCACGTCGATCGGCGTCCCCTCGATCAGCCGCTCGGCGAACCGCGCGACGGCCGGGTCCACGTCCTTCGAGCTGAACGAGTAGCGCTTGATCAGGCCCGCGAAGAGATCGGCGGTCGCGCGCCGGCCGCGCTCGACCAGTTCGGTCTGCGAGCCGAGGGCCTTCAGTACGCCGGGGAGCACCCGGCGTACGGCGTTCACGCCGGCCACCGGCAGCCCGAAGTTGACCTCGCCGAGCTTCCCGCTGGAGGAGCCGACGAACGCGGCGCCGACAACCCGGTCCTGTATGAATTCGGGGAAGTTGTCCGCGAGCGCCATCATTGTCATGCCGCCCATGGAGTGGCCGACGAGGACGAGCGGGCCCTCGGGCGCCGCCTCGTCGATGACCGCCCTGAGGTCGCGGCCGAGCTGGTCGATCGAGACGGGGACCCCGTCCGGTCCCTGCTGCGCCGCGCCCCGGCCGGAGCGGCCGTGGCTGCGCTGGTCCCAGAAGACGGTCCGCACCAGACCGCGCAGCGCGGCGCGCTGGAAGTGCCAGGAGTCCTGGTTGAGGCAGTAGCCGTGGCTGAAGACGACGGTGACGGGCGCGGGGGCCTTCCGGCCGAAGAGTCTGCGGCGGCGCGGGGTGCCCGCGCCGGACTCGGGGTCGACGTCGTCCACCTCGAAGTAGAGCTCGGTGCCGTCGTCGGCGACAGCCGTGCCGGGGGTGCCGCGCAGGGAGCCGTACGGTCCCGTCGAGTCGAGCGCCAGCCGGGCCTTCTTGCGCATGCCGCGGCCGACCGTCATCCGCTCGATCGCGACGCCGGCCGCGGCCCCGGCGGCGATCACGCCTATCGCCGTGCCGGCGATGCCGGCCAGCCGCCACGTGCCGCCGGTGCTCACGGCCTTGGCGGCGTCGGCGGCGACCGCCACCACGCCCCCCGCTTTGCTCTCGCTCAACGTCCCGCTCCTTGTGGTCCCACGCCGCCCCGGTCTCCGCCGTCTCCGCTGTCTCCGCCGTCTCCGCTGTTCTCTTGCCCATTCACATAGACGCGGGGAACACGCGGACCGATACGGGTCACGATCTCGTACGCGATGGTGCCGGCCGCCTCCGCCCAGTCGGCGGCTGTCGGCTCGCCCCGGTCGCCGGGTCCGAAGAGGACGGCGGGCGCGCCCTCCTGGACGGCGTCGGCGTCCGGGCCGGTGCCGAGGTCCACCACGAACTGGTCCATGGCGACCCGCCCTGCCACCCGCCGCACCTTCTCCCCGACGAGTACGGGGCCCCGGCCGGACGCGTGGCGCGGAACGCCGTCCGCGTATCCGAGGGGGATCAGCCCGAGGGTCGTCTCGGCGGGGGTGCGGTACTGGTGGCCGTAACTGACGCCGTGCCCCTCCGGTACGCGCTTGACCAGCGCCACGGACGCGGCGAGCGTCATGACGGGCCGCAGGCCGAGCTCCGCCGAGGTGCCGACCTCGGGGCCGGGCGAGATGCCGTAGACGGCGATACCGGTCCGTACGAGGTCGAAGTGCGACTCGGGGGCGGTGAGGGCGGCGGGAGAGTTCGCGATGTGCCGGACCTCGGGCTCGACGCCGGCCTTCTCGGCGTACGCGACGAGTTCGTGGAACAGGTGGAGCTGCGCGGCGACCGAGGGGTGGCCCGGCTCGTCCGCGCACGCGAAGTGCGACCACAGGCCGGTGACCCGGACGGTGCCGGCGGCCTCGGCGGCGCGGGCGGCGGCGACAAGTTCTGGCCAGTCGGCGGGCTGGCACCCGTTACGGCCGAGCCCGGTGTCGGCCTTGAGCTGAATCCGCGCGACCCGCCCGGCCTCCCGCGCGGCTGCGGTCACCTCGCGCAGCGCCCACATCCCGCTCACGGACATGTCGATGCCGGCCTCGATGGCCTCGCGCCAGGGGTCGCCGGGGGTCCACAGCCAGCACAGAACGGGGGCCTCGATCCCGGCGGCCCGCAACGCCAGCGCCTCGTGCGGCGTCGCGGTCCCGAGCCAGCTCGCCCCGGCGTCGAGGGCGGCCCGCGCACAGGGCAGCGCGCCGTGCCCGTACGCGTCGGACTTCACGACGGCCATGAGCCCGGCACCGGGCGCGAGCCGGCTCCGCAGGGCACGGACGTTGCCACGCAGAGCGCCGAGATCGATCTCGGCACGGGCGCGAAGGGGCGAGGTGGGTACGGTTCCGGTCATCCGGAACAGTCTCTCAGAGCCCCCCGCACCCGCCGGAACACGAAGCTCCGCCGCCCGGCCGCCCGGAGGCGGTTCTCACTCGAAGAACTTGAGGCTGTATCCGACGGTGGTGGTGGCGCCGGGGACGTTGGCCCTGCGGTAGGTGGTGCTGCCCCACCAGACGGCCGTGCCGCTGTACCACTGGCGGTTGGCCCACGAGTACGGCGTGCCCTTGGCGACCGCGTGGAACATGGTCGGGAACCGGTTGCCGGACGGCGGACCCGCGGCGGCGTCGCCGCGTGGCAGGACGAAGGTGTGATGGCCGGGACCGTCGACGTTCAGCGTGGGGTCCCAGCCCTGCATCATGGTCGCGGCGTGCGAGCCGAACAGGCAGCCGTTGCTCTTGTACCAGTCCCACACGTACGTCGGATCGCCGCCGGCCCGCAGCCGCAGATCGGCGATGCAGTACTGATTGCTCCAACTGCCGTTCGCGGAGTACACGATGTGCAACTGCCCGCTGGGGTCGACGATCGGCTGGGGCGCCTCGTTGATGTAGGGGTTGCCCACGACCCGTTCCCACGGCTCGCGCGGCTGCGATATGACGTACCGGCCGCCGGTGGTCGCGGTGGGACCGCTCATCCGGGCGATGTAGAGGTTCTGCTCGACGTTGGTGTCGCCGGACCAGCCGGACCACACGAACCAGCGCTGCCCGCCGAAGGTGAAGGGCGCTCCGTCCAGGGCCCACTTGTCGCCTGGCAGGGCGACCTTGGTGGCGGCGGAGTAACCGCTGTCCGGGCTGGCCGAGCCGATGTGGTACATCCGGTGCGCCGCACCGGTGCCGGCGGCGAAGTAGATGCGGTACTGCCCGTCGTGATGCACGATCTCCGGCGCCCAGACCTCACCGAGGCCGCCGGTGTCCCGCCACACCTGGTGCTTGGGCGCGGTGGCCACGGCCTCCATGGTGGACGCCGTCCGCACCGCGATACCGCCGTCCACGGCCTTGGCGGAGACGTAGAGATCCCCGACCTTGATCACGCTCGGGTCGGCGCCGCCGACGAGGGGACGGCCGAGCGTGGAGGGCGGGCCGCCGGTCACGGCGTCGACGGCCTTGGCGGGTCCGGCGGCGGTGACCTGCCCGAAGACAGAGGCGCCGAGAAGTCCGAGGGAAATGGTGCCGATGATCCAACGTCTGAGGGACATCAGATTCCTCCCGATCATGTCCACGACAAAGGGAGTCGCGCTTCATAGTCACGCCACGGTGACCGTCCGTCAATAGACGGGCGACCGTGTCCCCATGTGCCGTATGACCGACCCCGTGCGCCCTAGCTGTTCGTCTCCGACCGGCCCGTCGATCTGCGCGCAGGCGGCGAGACGCTTCCCTACTGCGCTCGCCCCGAGGTTCTGCGCCTTCTCCTTGTCGTCCGTCGTGGTGAGTACGGCGAGAAAGTCGGCCACGAGGGCTCTCCTCTCAGGGCTGGGGCAGCGACAGTCCGGGCATCTGCGGGTGCCGTAAATGCTGCCCGTCGTCGTGGACGTGCAGCGTGAACGCCCCCGGCCCGGGTCGGCCGGCCGCGTCGTAGGCGTCCAGGACGCGTTCAACGCGCTCCCAGAGTCTCACCGGACCGCCCTCCCGCACCTGCCACGGGCCGTCGTCGGGGGTGAGGGTGGCGGCGGAGCCGGTGACGACGTCGACCAGGTGCACGACCTCGCCAACGGTGGTCATCTGGGCGTCGGGCACGGCGCATTGAGCCAGGAACCGCAGATGGAACGCCTCCTCGGTGGCGGCGCTGATCCGTTCGGGGCTGTGCCGCGCGCTGCGGGGCCTCGCGGGCAGTCCCGCGGCCCAGTGGGCGGGGTTGCCGAATGCCGGCGCCGCGTGGGTGCGGGCCGCCATGAAGGACACGGTGCCGCTCAGCAGATGCCCCTCGGCGGTGCCGTCCTCGGCGACGGTGAGCAGGACACGGGCGTACCCGTAGAGCCAGCCCGACAGGGTGAGAAGAATCTTCCCGCCCGGCCGGGTCTGCGCGATCAGTGCCGGAGGCACGGCGCGGAAGGAGCAGGCGGCGACGATCCGGTCGAACTTCTCCTCCGGCCAGTACCCGTACAGTCCGTCGGCCACCGCAAGGGTTGGGGTGTAACCACACCCGTACAGCGCGCTCGCCGCCGCCTCCAGCCGGTGCGGGTCCACCTCGATGCTCGTGATGTCGGCGGAGCCGAGCCGTTCGCAGGCGAGCGCGGTCGAGTAGCCGGTGCCGGTGCCGATCTCCAACACGGTGTGCCCCTCGGCGATTTCGGCGTCTACCCACATTCCCGCGACCAGGGACGGCAGGGTGGAGGATGAGGTCGGTGCGCCGCCGTGGCGTACGGCGGGCCGCGTCCAGTCGGGTTCGTCCCCGTCGAACTGCGTGATGAGCGTGGTGTCGGAGTACGCGGCGGCCAGCCAACGGCCCTGGTCGAGTGCGGCGGTGAGCGGCTCCCACATTGTCAGCCCATGCGCGTCCCGTTCACCGGCCGGCAGATAGAAGCCAGGCACGAACCGATGCCTGGGCACCGTCTCCACGGCCTGCCGCCAGTCCGGATCGGCGAGGACTCCGTCTCGGTCAAGGGCCTTCGCCATCGCCTCCCGCAGCCGTTGGGCGTCCTTCTCCAGATCGGCGGGCATGGTCATGGCCTGCCGCCTCCTTCCGTGCTCAGGATGTCGGCGAACGCGGCTGTGATGGCGGGCGCGTCCGGGAGCCAGCCCCATTGGCCGTTCGGATTGCACTCGATCGCGGTCCAGTGTGCCGGGTCGTCCCCATCGCTCCCTGCTGTCGCTGCGCAAAGCGCGCGCACAGGCGATGCTCGGCGAATCCCGGGACTGCTACCGCGAACTCGCCCAGGCCGAACGGCTACTCAGCCCGGCCACCGAGGAAGTCCCCAGTTGGTGCGCCTGGATGAGCCCCGCCGTTATGCGATCTGTCAACCTGTCTCAACGCCGAGGTGTCTCACAGCTTATCTACGTCCTGGCATCGTGAATCATCACAGGACGCGACCTCACCAGTCCCGAGGCCGGTATCGAAACACCGGGTCAGGAGGTAACGCGGAGCGTCAGTTCGCGAAGCTGGCGGCCGGTGGCAGTGATGTCGTATCGGCGCGCGTTATGTCGAGCCGCCTTGATCAGGGCCTTCCGCCGATGGAAGTCTCGGCCCATCTCGTCTAGGGCCACGGCCAGCGAGCACGGGTCGCCGGGAGTGTACGGAACACCAGCGCTCCCGAGGATTTCCCTCACACCGGGAAGATCGGAGTAGACAACCGGAAGTCCGTGGGCTTGGGCCTCAATGAGGACGAGCCCGAAAGCCTCCAGACCCTTGGTCGTGAAGACGAAGGCGTCGAAGTTCGGCAGGCGGCGCCACAGTTCGGCGCGGGGCAGGAACGGATCAAAATGGACTCGATCCCGCAGGCCGAGTTCGACAGTCCGCTGTTCCAGATGCTCCCGTTGGGGTCCGTTGCCGATCACGGTCAAGTGGTGCGGCTGATCGGTCAATGCGAGGGATTCGACGGCGGTGATCGTGGATTTGTTGTCGTCCAGGCGGCCGGCGTGTACCAGAGACAGGGGACCGGACCCTGCGGACGGCTGATCGCGTACATGGGCATCGGCCAGACGGATGCCCCACGGGATGATGACGATGCGGTCGGTGAACCGGCGCCCGGTGAGGCGATCGATGCGGTCGGCGAGGACCGAGGTCGGGGTGACGATCGCGGCGCTTGCACCGGCGACTTCGAGCACGGCCTCGTGCTCCGCCATGTTGCGCTCGGCCGCCATCACTTCGGGGCCGTGAGCGACGGAGATGATCGGGATCGTGCCGGCGGTGCGACTGAGCGCGAGGCTGAGTGCGAACCCGACGTTCTGGGCGTGGATGGCGTCCGGCCGGATCTGCTCGATGAGCTTCCCTACCTCTTGCGTCAGCTCGTCCACGTAGGTGTCGAAGCCAGGGCCCTGGGGTTGCTTCGTCGTGGAGAGGGGGATCAGGTGATCGAACGCGGTCTTCCACACCGGATGGACCGGTGTCCGGCCAAGGAAGGTCGTATGGGTGTTGGGCATGGCGCGGTAGAGCTCGCCGACGAGGATCATGCTGCCGGACGAAGGCTCGGACGTGCGGTTGATGCCGGTGAGGATAGTCAAGGGTTTCGTGGTCACGCGGAGATCCCCTCGATAGATGACCGGTAGGCGGGAACCGAGGACGGGGCACTACGGTCCACCATGACCTGCGGATCAGTGGTGATCACCCGTCCGCGGTTGCGAGGTGGCGCCCACCACGACGCCAGGTGCGGCGTGAGGACAGCGGTGATCTCCTGGGCCGGGTGCAGGAAGCCTCTGCTGTCCCGCTTTGCCGTCCACGCCCTGACTGCCGACCGGGGGTAGACGGGGTGTATCCCGATCTCGCCCTTGGGGAGGATGCCGTTGAAGGGCGTGGGGATGCCCTCGTGGTTCCAGTAGTCCCAAGCCTCCAGCGCCTTGGCCTTCTCGAAGCAGTGGTAGAGCTGCCGATAGCGCGGCATGTACCGGATCTCGCGAAAGACCATCTGCCCGACCAGCCCCGGCGCGACGTACCGGAGCGCGCTGAGATCAATGCCCCGGAAGCTCACCGTGGCCGCGTCCTGGGACGGGTGCAGCGCGATCCGGGCGAACAGATGGGACAGCCGCCGCCGCACGTACTCGGCGACTCCCGGAGCGAGCGCCGGTTCCACGCCGGCGATGAGCTGGACGAGCTGCTGGTGGCGCGGATGGAAGCGGGCCAGGTCGAACAATCGGTGCATGCCGTCCACGGCGGCGAACGCGAGTCGCTTGTACAGCCAGTTGTTCAGCTCTCCGACCTGGGCGTAGCCCCTGGTCTCCGGAGTCGTGGAGTGGAGCATCAGGTACTCGGACAGCACCTCGAAGTACAGGTAGCCGAGAAACGGTACAGCGGGCACGGCAGCGGCCAACTGGTCGATGAACTCGGGGGCCTCCGTGGCGCGGCCGACTGCGTTGCGCAGGGCGGTGTCGAGGAATCCGGCCGCGGCGCCCAGCCCGGTCAGCACGGCATGGTCAAGCTGGTCGTTCTCGACCAGGGTGAGAAATTTCTGGTACCGCAGGTAGGTACGCAGGTGGATGGCACCGAGGTGCAGATAGTCCACGCCCTTGGTGGGGATCGGAGCGTCCGGGATGACCTCGAAGATCATGGGCGTGGTGCCGGGCTTCGTCTGCATCAGGTAGGCGCCGAGATTGTGCGGACGCAGTCCTTCCCGCTGACGGGTCAGAGGGGAGCAGTACAGGGCCCCGACCAGGCACCCGGTGGAGACATGCAGCTCACCGCTGGTGCGGATCGCGGCGATGTCCTTGGTGGTGTGCAGCAGGTACATGGGCCGGTCGCTGACGAGCGCTTCGGTCATCGCGCTGTGCTGGATCAGCCAGCCGTTGGGGGTGTCACCTTCCAGGTAGCGGCGCCAGTCGCCCTCGCTCTCGGCCAACGAGGCAGGCGCGGGGCGCCGCGCGGGCCGGGTGTAGTCCGTGTGGACGTGCTCCCATTCGTCACGCAAGGGAACTCCTGGGGTTGAAGTCAGCAGCGGGCCAGGGGGGTTCGGGAACTACAGGGTCTCGACGTTCGCTCCGGACAGGCGGTTTCGGCAGTCGAGCACGTACGGCGCGTGCTTCTCGATCATCACGAGGTCGAATCGCGGATGATCCATGAGAAGAACCACCGCATCAGCGGCGGCTACCTCTTCCGGGTTCGCATCGACCCGGGGCACGTTCAGCTCGGTGTCGACGCCGTCCGGGATGTTGGGTTCGGAGCCGCGGACATCGGCACCGAGGCCGATGAGAAGTTCGGCGACACGCGCCGACGGGGAATTGCGCAGGTCGGTGGCGTCGTACTTGTAGGTCAGGCCGAGGAGTAGAACCTGAGATCCGCTGACCGGTATGCCCCGCTTGTTGAGTGCTTCCACGAGGCGCCGGACTACGTAGTCGGGCATGTGCCGGTTCACGTCGGCGGCGAGTTCCGCGAACCGGAACGGGATGCCAAGCTCCTGCTGGGCCTTCCACGAGAGGAACATCGGGTCGACGGGCAGGCAGTGCCCGCCGACCCCCGGTCCCGGGGTGAACTTCGTGAATCCGAACGGCTTGGTCGCGGCGGCGTCGATCGCCTCCCAGATGCTCACGCCGAGGGCATCGGCCAACATCGCCATCTCGTTGATCATGGAGATGTTGACGAACCGGAAGGTGTTCTCCAGCAGCTTGGCCAACTCGGCGACCTTCGGCCCTGACACCGGCACCGTGGTCTGGAAGATGCCGTCGTAGAAGTCCTTGATCACGTCGAGCGATTTGGCGTCGATTCCGGACACCAGCTTCGGCGTCCCGTCGAACGACCACCGCTTGTTTCCGATCCGCTCGGGGCTGAAGCCAGCCAGGAAGTCTGCCCCGCCTTTGAGGCCCGAGGTCTCTTCCAAGATCGGCAGCAGCAGCTCCTCGGTGGTGCCGGGATAGCTCGTGGACTCCAGGACCACCGTCGCGCCGTGGCGCAGGTGCTCACCCAGTGTCCGGGCGCAGGACTCGATGTAGGTCAGGTCGGGCACGCCGTCTCGCAGCGGGGTCGGCACGGTGATTACCGCGATATCGAAGCCGACCAGTGCGGCAGTGTCGGCGGTCACGGAGTAGGCCCCGGTCTCCAGCACCGCGCTGAGCCGCGAGGAGGCCACGTCCTCCACGTAGGACTGGCCGGCGGCGAGCTGCTTGACGCGGCGCCGGTCCACGTCGTAGCCAACGACACGGTGTCCCACCTCTGCGGCGCGTACGGCCAGCGGAAGCCCTACGTAACCCTGACCAGCGACAACTATCTGCACGGCAGCTCCTACTCGATTCCGGTGCTTGAATGGACCGTCGTTCCTGGTCTGGCAAGGAGAAGCGCTGTGCCCCTGGTGTCTGTCGTGATGCCCGTGTACAACTCGGCACCCACCCTCGGCGCAGCCGTCCGATCGGTGCTCACGCAGACCCACAGCGACCTGGAGCTCCTGGTCACCGACGACCAGTCCTCCGATGGCTCCATGGACCTGCTCCGCGAGTTCGCCGAGCAGGACGAACGCGTCCTGCCGGAGTCGGCACCCGAACAGGGAGGCGCGGGCCGGGCCCGCAACCTCGCGATCGAGCGGGCCCGCGGGGACTACATCGCCTTTCTCGACAGCGACGACATGTGGCTTCCGGAGAAGACCGAGAAGCAGCTCGCCTTCGCCGCGGAGGCCAGTGCGCCGTTGACGTTCACCTCGTACTTCAAGATGGACGCCGACTACGAGGGCGAGAGCACCGACTGGGTCCCGAACGGCCGGGTGGTCCGTGCGCGGCAGCACGTGAACTACCGCGCGATGCTGGTCCGAGACCACATCGGCGCCCTCACCGCCATGTACGACCGCAATGCCCTGGGCACGAGGCTGATGCCGGAGATGCGCAAGCGCCAGGACTACGCCCTCTGGCTGTCGATCATGCGGGACGGCGCTGACGCCCGAGGCCTGGCTGAACCGCTTGCGGTGTACAGGGCCCACCAGGCGGGATCGCTCTCCTCCAACAAACTGTCGCTCGTGCAATACAACTGGGCCCTGTATCGCGAGCACGAGCATCTGTCGGTCCCACGGGCGACGCGGGCACTGAGCGGGGCTGTATGGCAGTCTCTGCGTAACTCGCGCATCTAGGTTCGCGAACGGGCCCGGGGCGCCCGGTGCGCAACCGTTTCGGTGGGTCACCGGTGCCTTCGACCGGCTACGCGGCCGAGCCGTTGCCGGCCCTCGCGCGCAGGAACAACTGCAGGAGCAGCCGCCTGTCGGAGACCGGGACGGCCTCCTGACCACTGTGGAGCGCCTCCCGACCGTGCAGGAAGCGGCGCTGGTTCACGATGAGGTAGTCCCCGGGCTGGAGCATGAGGGAGACCTGCCCCCGGACAAGCTCCGCAGCGAGTTCCCTGGCGGCGTCGGCGTGCGCCTGGCCGAGCTCGGACCTCTCCAGCATCTTGGCGGTGAACCGGACGAACCCCTCGCCCGGGGCGGAGCCGTCCAGGATCGGGAACGGCTTGTACTCCTCGCCCACGCCGAACAGGTCGAAGAAGGTCCCGTAGTGGTAGGCCGACTCGGCCAGCAGGGCACGGCTGTCCTCCGACAGCCGCGCCACCGCAGCGCGGGCGTCGGACAGGATGCTGGGGCCCCCGCCGAGCGGGTCGGGGCGAACGCACAGGAGCGTGGTGTAGTCAGGGGGCAGGGTCCCGTTCACCAGGTCCATGTGGAAGGCGTTGTAGCCGATGCCGCTGGACTTGCCGGGGTCCTTGTCGACCTTGACCCCGATGTCCTTCCACAGGGGCCACCGAGGGAAGGGCGAGAAGGGAATCGCCACCTCGGCCGCGAAGGCCGTCGCCAGCCGCTGGAACCTGTCGTCGACCCCCAGGGCCTTGGCGAGGTTTCCCAGGCGCAGCACGGCGTATCCGCCGCCCTCCCCGGTCAGCGAGTGGCGCAGGATCGCGGCGGTTTCCTCGAACTGCGGGGTGACCTTCAGCTCGGCCCGGTACCGCCCCATGGTGGACTGCGCCAGGAACGCGCCGTCCAGTTTCCAGAGCGGGAGAGAACAGTCGATCAGAGCGGCTTCGAGTTCGCTCGGGATGTCGATGAGCACGCGGAGCTTCCTTCTCTCTTGGGGTTCTCGACGTTGACCGGGAACAGGCCGCTGCCCCGAGACCGTGGGGAGTCGGCAGGTCTCTCCGGGCGGCACCCACCCTCGACCGTGACCGAAGGTAATGACACCAGCACTCTGGGGTGTTCACTGTCGTGAACCCGCGGCCCCCGAGCCGGTTCAGGGCCGACAACGCGTCGCCGAACCGAGCGTTCGCGTAGGCAGCAATGCCCTCAGTCGCGTACGGACTCCACGCGGAGGTGTGTACGGGCGAAAGTGCTCCACCGCGTACGACTTGTGCACTTCGGCAACGTACGGACTTATGTCCTCAGCCGGGGCCGAGCGCCACCGCCGGTCACAGTGGCAGGCCGATCCGGTGGGCCAGGCCCCGCAAGTCCCGGGAGATGTTGGCCGGCAGTTGCCGGTCGGTGAGGAACTCGACGGTGTTTCTCACCGGCGCGTTGGCGTGGATGCGCTGGGGGGCGATCCGCTCGGCGGTCAGCAGGGCCGCGACCGCCTCGGCCTCCCGGCCCCGCAGATGGGCCAGGGACCGGCCCAGATCGGCATGGAAGGCGGCCTGCCGCCCCGGAGCCTGTTCCAGGGCCTCGGGATGCACCCTGCCCCCGGCGGTGACGGCATCGCCGTGCAGACCAAGGTCGGTGTTCAGGCTCACCTGGTGGATACCGACGTTGGTGGGGCCGAAGTTCAGGTGCCAGGCCCGCGTCTCGCCGGTGCTGCTGGCGAGGTTCGCGGCCTCGGCGAGGTGGCCGCGGACTTCAGCTGCCCGGGCCTTCCCGGGCCGGTGCCGGTCCTGGGTCAGCGAGGTGGCGGAGATCAGGTGGAGTTCGCCGAGCAGAGCATGCGCGTCTGGGCTGTTCAGATGTGCTTCCAGGCTGTTGGCGGCGGCGGTGGCCTGGGCCAGGGCCTGGGTAGGGCTGCCGACCGACATCAGCACATGCGTGTGGAAGAAGCCGGAGAGTGCGGAGTAGACCGGGTCGTCGAGTTCCGCGATTCCCTGGGCGGCGCGGGTGACCGCGATGAACGCCAAGTCGGTATAGCCGAGGTTCTTCAGCAGCAGCGTGCAGGCCGGGTGGTAGGCGTCCGCCAGCAGCTTCAGCAACTCGCGCCGGGCGCCTCCGACAGCGGCCTCGGCCGCAGCATGCAGGTCGGACAGCAGCGCGGGCAGCCCGGCGGCGAGGGTGCCGTACTCGGCAGAGTGGTAGAGCCGATTGGCCTTCTCCACTCGCTCGGCCAGGACCGACGCCGGAACCTGGGGCGGGCGGCGGTCCGGCGGGGTGGCCATGGTGATCCCCATCAGCGTCAGCCGCAGGGCCGGGATCGCCTCATGGGCCGCAGTCGCGTGCGGGGCTGCCGGGGCGAAGGGCTGACCAGTCAGCTCGGACGGGGCGACCTGCAGGGCCTCGGCGAAGGAGGTGATGTGACTGGAGCGGTCCAGCAAGCGCCGACCATTCTCCACCATCGACAGATAGCCGACCGAAACCCCGGCCAGGCCCGCGAGGTTACGCAGGCTCATCCCCCGCTGGCGACGGGCCGAACGCAAACGCTCGCCGATCCGCCTCGCCTGCTCTTCGTCCATCGCCCCCGCCTCAACTCCCGTACCTCAGCCGTAGCGTAGGGCGAGCCTGGCGCCCCAGGGGTCTTTCCCGCCAAGACGGGGGCGTCACCGCACCCCAGCCTGCTCGGCCAGATTCCGCACCGCTGTGGCCTGGACGGTGTCGGTGGTGCGGGCGGCGAGCACGGCGACCAGTTCCCGGGCGAAGGGGTCCAGCCGCAGCCGTAGCGGCGCCGCCGCGTCGGCCTCGACGAGCCGGGCGACGGCCCCATCGGTGTGACCCTGGCGGGCCTCGGCCGCCGCGGCGACCAGCAGCAGGCCCGAACGCTGGGCACCGCCGAGTCCCGACTGATCCGTCGCGCGGGCGCGGCTCGCGGCCTCGGCGGCGTCCCCGTACTCGGCGGCGACGGCGGCGCGCGCCGCGTTGACCAGGGTCGACTCCCGCACGTCGGCGGCCCGTTCGGTGGCCGTCGCAATGAACTTGTCGGCCTCCGTGCGGCGTCCGGCCATGGCCTGGGCGACGGCGGCCAGCGCCGGAAGCTCCCACCCGGCTCCGGCGTCCTCGGCACGTACGGCGCGGGCCAACGCGTACTCCGGCAAGCCGAGGTCGATCAACAGCCGCACCTCCTCGACCAGCACCGGCAGCGGTTCCCGGGGACCGGGGCTGGCCCTGTGTAGCAGCATCCAGGCAAGTTCCTTGTAGCCCAGGCGCCGCAGCAGCCCAGCGCCCAGCACATGCACCCGGACCCGCAGCCGCATCGCCTCCTCCCGGCAAGACGGCGAGGCAGCGGCAACCGCTTGGTCCGCGCCGTCGATCAGCTTCGGCAGCGCGAGCGCAAGGCCGACCTCATCGCCGGCCGCATCGGCCTGTGCGGCGGCCCGGGTCCGCTCACCCAGCTCATCCAGCATCAGACCGGCGGCCGTATCCGGGTGCGGGCGAGCGATGCGGCGCCGCAGATGGAAGGCGACGGCCCGCACCGCCGCGTGCTCCTCCCCGCGCGGCGGGTAGGGCTGTCCGGTCAGGTCCGCGACATCCAGCCGCAAGGCGGCGGCCAGCGCACCCAACCGACCGCGGCGGTCCACCCACTCCCCGCCCGTCTCCAGCCCGGCAACGTAATCGAGCGGCAGCCCGGCGCCGGAGGCCAGATCCTCGCGGGTCAGTCCGCGGCGAAGGCGCCAGACACCCAGGCGGGCCCCGACCGGGCCGCGGGCGGCCGTCTCGTCCAGCTCGCGCATCACCAGATTGCTCGCATACCCCACCGCCCGGACCGTGTGCTCTGCCAGGGCAGAGGCCCGCTCATGTCGCTCAGGGGATCTCCGCGATGAGCGCGTATGCCCTTCGCGCGACACATTAGTCACACCGCTGAAGGCGATGCGCGTCCGGCGGTTGATGCGTCGGGTCAGGACCCGGATCTGATTGGCGTAGGCGACCAGGGTTCCTTCAGATCGCGGACCTCGGAGGCATGTTCTCGGCGAAGCTCGCGCTCCGCCTTCTTCATCCGGGCTACCTCCGCCCGCAGTTCCGAACACGGAGTCGAACTCCTCCGCCACGAGGTCGCCAGGGCGAGGTGAGGTCAGAAGGAGCCGAACTGCCCTGCCTTGACGCCCGCGACGAACGAAGCGAAGGAGCCGGTGGTGAAGTCGAGGACCGGGCCGGCCACGGACTTGGAGTCACGGACGGGGACGATGCCGCGGGTCGCGGCGAGATTGGCGGCGACCTCGACGCATGCGCCGCCGTTGTTGCTGTACGAGGACTTGAACCAACGCGGGGTCTCGGTGCTCACGGGGTGCCCTTTCGTACCTCATTGATCATGGCCACGGATGCAGCTTGTGACAGCGCTTCGGCCTGTAGTTGATGGTAGGCCGTCAGCATGGGCAGCACGAACGTACTTTCCCGTTCAAGATGCCCTCGTTGAGCCGACTCGGCGTACGACATCAGCGAGCGATCCGGCATCGTCAGAATGTACAGCGGCAGATCGAAGGGACGGCGGGCACCCATGTCGAAGGGGGCGACTTGGAGGACGGTGTTCGGCAACGCGGCGAACTCCACCAAGAGCTTCAACTGAGCGTCCATGACCCCGGGTTCCCCGATGGGCCGACGGATGCAGCTTTCGTCCAGCATCACGAACACCATCGGCCGATTTTTTCTGGCGAGCGAAGCTTGTCGCTCCGCAACGAGCGCGACCCGCTCAAGCGCCTGGTCTGCGGTGATCGCTCCCCGTTTGACGGCACTGTCGGCAAGTACGTCCGCGTACTCCGGAGTCTGGAGCAAACCGGGGATGACTCCTACCTCGTACAACCGGATCTCAGCCGCTCGGCCTTCATGCCCCACGTACTCCGGGAAGCCTTCCAACAACGACCCCTGTCGGATGTCGCGCCATTCGCGCTCGACCGCCACGGAAACCTCTGGATCCGCATGCAGGAACCCACCGAACCCGGCCGTGTCCGCTACGACTCCCTGCACCCCGCCCGCCAACGCGCCTGCATGGAACAACTCCTCTGCCAGATCTGCGCCCAGCCCGCCGACCGTAACAAACACGGCTGGCTCTTCATCGACTGGCGCCGCCCGGACTCACCCCCCACCTGGCCCGAGAAATCCATCACCGCCATGCCACCCCTCTGCACCGAGCACGTCCAACTCTCCCTGCGCCAATGCCCCTTCCTCCGCCACACCGAACACGCCGTACTACGCGTACGCAAACCCCACCTCCACGGAATCTCCGGCACCCTCTACCGCCTCACCCAACACGGCTGGCACACCTCCGAACGCGACACACTCACCCCCTACAACAAACCCCAACACCCCGGCATGCTCGCCACCCGCCTCCACCGCCAACTACGCCACGTCACCGTTGTAGAGACCCCTTGAGGAAGGCACTCATTCGCCAGGGAGTCGCCGCGGTGGCAACCACTCCGAGTTGGTGGGCACGCCCGTGGTGATCCCTCCGCTGCCGATGGAGGGCACCGCGATACGGGTACCGCCGAAGAAGGCCGAGAGAAGGGCAACAGCGGCCACTCCGGCCAGGACTGTTGCTCCCCGGTGGACCGACAGCGGCCGATTGACTCGGTGAACACCTGGTCGGCCATGGCAATCGCCGCAGGACGTACGTGTCCTTCGGCGATGTCGAAGCCGCGGTCGCCCCACCGGGTCCGGCGCAGCCCGAACTCGTAGAACTCCTCGGGTGCCTTCATCCAGGGGTGGGCAGACTCGTTCAGGCGCGCGGCCATGCGGGTCAGCTCCGGCAGGTACTTGCGGTGCTCGGGCCATACGCACACCTGCGGCGCACTTTCATCGGCACGGTCGCACACCGGGCCGACCGCCGAGGCCGGGCGATCCTCGCGCAGGTCGCCGGCGGCCGGCACTGCGAGCAGCCCGGCGAGTGACGCGGCTGCCGCGCCGATGACGACGAGGCGGATGAGCGGTGGGGTTCCCCAGCGGGGCATCCGGCGTTCGGCACCCCTGCGCAGCGGCGGTGCCGCCACCGCCAGCACAGCGAGCACCAAGGCGAACAGCAGACGTATGGCGACCGGGAGTTGGTGCGGTTGTTGGTCCGGCGGCCCCGCGAGGACGTTGAACTTGAAGGGGAGCGCCAGCATGCTGATGAAGCAGCCCAACGCACAGACGATGGGACCGTCCAAAAAGAACCGCGAGATCCACGGCGATCATCACCGGAAAGGCGATCAGTAGCGGGGAGCGCCGCAGTTCGATGCGGTAGGCGTTCAGCACGCGGCTCCCTCGCTCGGTCGGCGGTCACCGAGAACCGTCATGTAGCCCCTCTCCAGGGGACCGTCGCTCAGCACAAGCACGGTGTCGCAGGCAGCGCCCACGTCCTCCACCAGGTGGGTACTGAGCACGATGGCAGCCCCCGCCCGCGCGGCGGAGCATGCCGCCGGGCAGCGACTTCATACGGTCCCGGGCCCGATCGGCAAGACCGACGGCGGCAAGGGCCTCCCGGGTTGCGGACTCGGCCTCTTTGGAGGGAACTTCACGTAACCAGGCGCAGTAGCGGACGAAATCGCTGACGGAGAAGGCCGGGTAGTAGCCGAAGTCCTGCGGGAGATAACCGATGCGAGGACGGGCTCGGTGGCGCCCCGGCACCGCGGGCTTTAACTGGTGCTGTGACCGGGATGGTCCACCGTGATCGGAAGGCGGCTCGCGGGACAAGCGCACGCGCAACGGCTGGTATTACTGGGGTATGCAGGAAGAGACGGCACGCTCCGCGATCGACACGTTCATCTCCGCGTTCAACGCCTCGGACGACAGCTATGTGACTGCCCTGCTCTCCCAGGCCCTGACCTCAGACGTGGTCTTCTGGGGGCCGTTGGGTCGCAGCGAAGGAGTCGCGGCGGTCGAGCGGTTCGTGCTGGACATCCGGCGCCACCCGGCGGGGACCGGCACGATGGTGCGCTGCTCAGCGGTGGACATGCCTGACGAGTGGGCCCGGTACCAGTGGGTCTTCACCACGCCGGACGGCGGCCCCCGCCTGGCGGGAACGGACGTCGTCCATCTGCGGCGCGGCCTCATCGACCAGGTCATCGTCTTCGCGGGGGAGATCGAACCGTCCGCCTCCTGAGTCGTCCTTCTGGTGGTTCGGCTCAAGGCGGTGACCAGGTGGTGTGGGTTTCCCTGTAAGGGCTGCTCGGCGCCGGGGGTGCCTCCTTCGCACCCGAGTCCACACAAGGCAGCACCTCGCGAACCACACTTGCGTCTGACGCCATGGCGAGCGTGCGTGCCAGGGGTCGCGAGCCCGGCAAGATCGGCAAGACCCTACGACGTCCGCTCCTTCTCGCGCAGCGCCTGCTCCACCGCGTCCTGGACGCGGGCGTCCTCGCGGGCCCTGCGGCGGGTGCGGGTGCGGCGGCGGAGGAGGAACGAGGCGACGGCCGCAGCGATCAGGAGGATGATCAACAGCAGCAGCGTCCACGGGACGGCCCAGCCGTGAGCCGTCGACTCGGTCGGCTTCAGTGCCGTGGTGGAGCCCGCTGCGTCCGTGAGCAGGGGGGTGAGCGTCGCTGTCGCGGAGAGGGTGACCCCGGGGGTCACTCCGTGGACGGGGACCTTCACCTTCCAGCTCTCGCCCGGCAGGAGTTCCGGTGGTGCGGCGATGTCGCCCGCCTTGGCGCGCAGCCAGCCGAACGGGCCCGCGACCGAGACCGATTGGCGGGCCGAGAGCAGGGCGTTGCCCGTGTTGTGGATCGTGTACGTGACCGTGGCGTCGCCCTTGGCGAACGGGTTGAGCGAGCCCGCGTAGTCCACGTCCAGGTTCTCGATCGAGAGCTTCGGCTTGAGCTCGCCGCTGACCCGGAGCTTGACCCGGATGCCCAGGCGCCGGTCGACGTTGATGCCCTCGGCGTCGTCGGCCTGCTTCAGGGAGGTGAGGACGCCGCCCACGTAGTCGCCGGGCGTGGCGTTGGCCGGGACGCGCACCGTGAAAGGGACTTCGGCGGACTTGCCGGGCTTGATCACGAGGCTGTCGCGGGCAGCGTGTGCCCAGGCACCGACGCCGAGGGACTTCTTGTCGCCCGTGAGCAGGTCGAGTTGGCCGGTGTCGGTGGTGAAGCCGTCGGCGGCGTACACGGTGAGTTCGAGCGGGGACTCGCTGCGGTTGGCGACGACCATGGCGTCCTTGATCTCGCCGCCGGGGTTGACGGTGTAGCTGTAGCTGGAGCGGTCGTCGCCGTACCCGTTCGCGGCCGTCCTGACCGTCCAGGTGACGTCGCCGTCGGCGGCACGGGCGGGCCCGGCGCACAGGCCGGCCGTCGCGAGGGCCATGAGCGCGATGAGCAGGAGGAGGGGGCCGGGCTTCCGGCGCGTTGCGGGCGTGAGCATGATGGGTTTCCTCTGGCACGGGAGGCTCTGGAACGGGAGGCGGGGCAGACCGCCCGAAGGCGCCTGCCCCGCCAGTGGAGCGGGTCGGATCAGCTGCTCAGAGCGGTGATCGTGAGAGTGGCGCGGTAGCCACCCTTCGCGACGCTGTCCGGGATCTTCAGACCCAGGTCGGCGCCGAGCTTGGCCGTGCCCCGTGCGTGGCCCTGGTCGGCGGAGCCGAGGCCGCGTGAGACGGAGAGACCCTCGCCCTGGTCGTCGTAGCGGGAGGCGACCTTGACGCCCGCCTTCGACCCCGCGCCGTTCACGAGCACGCGCGGCGTCCAGCCGAGGTAGGAGCCGGAGAACGTCTTGCCGGCGTCCTTGAAGTCACTCACGTTGGCCGAGATCGACCAGGGGGCGAGCGAACGGCGGCTGTCCGAGACGGCGATCGGGTTGATCTTGCCCGCCGCCTCGAAGTGGGTGCCGCCGGTCTCCTTGGCGGTGCCGAGGTCCACCAGGCCGTTGTAGCCGTCGATCGTCCAGCCGAACTCGCCCGGGGCGACGTTCGGGACGTCGACCTGGAGGTCCTGGCCGTCACCGTGGTACGGGTGCACCGTCACCTTGTCCACGAGGGAGCCGACCGGCTGGCCCTCAGCGGTGTTGTTGCACCAACTGCCCTTCTCGACGGCGGCGTTCGGAGCGGCACAGGTGCCACTGCGGACGTTCTCGACGACGAGCTTGTCGTTGCGCACCTGGACCTTGACGTAGGTGCGGACGTGCTCCTGGTTCTGGACCGAGTTGTACCAGTAGCTGTCCGGGTTCAGCGGGTCCGGGCCGTTGCCTGCGCCGCTCGTGCCGCTGCTGTCCGGCTTGGTGATGTCGTAGTACTTCGAGCCCGAGGCGGAGTTGCCCGTCACGTACAGGACACCGCCGGGACCGGCGTACACGTCGGAGGCACCGGGCTGCTCGGCCGGGTCCGCCTTCTCGCCGTTCTTGATCAGGTAACTGCGCGAATAGCTGTGGTCGTGTCCCTGGAGCACCAGGTCGACGCCGAGCTTGGAGAACGCGGTCGGGAAGTCCGTACGGCGGATCTTGTTGTCGCCGTCCTTGGCGTGGGAGGCCGGCGAGTAGATCGCGTGGTGGTAGGTGAGCACCTTCCACTTGGCCTCGGCGCCGTGCTTGTTGATGATGTCGGTGACGTACGCGAGGTGCGCCGCGTCGCCGCCGCCGCCCTGGGAGGTGGCGTAGCTGTTGCTGTTGAGGTCGATGAACAGCACATCCTTGTAGATGTACCAGTAGTCACCGCCCGAGGTGTTGGACGCCGGGTTGCCGTTGGAGTACAGCGGGGCCGAGCGGTCCGTGTTCGGGGTGGAGAAGTGCTGCTCGTACGCCTTGCCGCCGACGTCGTGGTTGCCGATGGTGGCGGCCCAGGGGTACTGGCGCAGCTTGTCGGGGGCCAGGAAGGAGTTCCACTGGGACTCGTTGTTCGCGGTCTCGACCTGGTCACCGCCCGACACCAGGAGTTCGGCGTCCGGGTTGGCCGCGAGCGACACGTCCACGGTGTCCTGCCAGCCGGCCTGGTCCTTGGCGAGGTCGCCGGACGAGCCGATCTGCGGGTCGCCGTAGAACAGGAAGTCGTACTCGCCCTCGAAGTCCTGCGTCTTGAAGGCGTACGCCTTCGACCAGTTGCCCTCGGTGCCGACGCGGTAGGAGTACTGGGTGTGCTCCTTCAGGCCGGTGATCGTGGCGTGGCGGTTGAAGCCGCCGCTCGTGGCGATGTTCGCCGCACCGATGGCGTCGAAGGTGGCGGCGCCGGCCGGGAACTCGCCGTCGGCCAGCTCCGCGGTCGGGGCGACCTGGAGCTTCTGCGCGGTGTCGGCGGAGGAGTACCAAGTCACCGTGCGCTGCGACTCGTTGGCGCCGACGCCGAGGATGATGCCGGTGAGCGTCGCGGGCTCGGCCGCACCGGCGGGGGTCGTCATGCCGCCGCCGAGGGCGACGGCCAGGCCCAGGAATGCCGCGGCGGCCCCGGTGGCCACACGGCGTCGCACGGGCCGGGAGGCCCGCGAGGAAGGTCTGAGTGTCATTAGTTTACGTTCCTTTTACCCACATGGGTGGATGTATTGGGCATCCACAACGTCGCCGCCGTTGGTGAACCTTGGACGACCGCGGCTAGCGGGTCAGTTGAACTTCTGGACCTCTCACAACCCCCATCACCGTGCGAGTCACCGTCCGAGTCACAGCCCGAACAGCCGTTGCGTGAACCAGACCAGCCCCATGACGCACACACCCGCGGAGATCACCCCGGTCACCCAGAGGCCGGTCATCGGCGCCCGGCGCCGCAGCACGGCCAGCAGCGGGAAGACGAGGGCGATGATCGCCAACTGCACTGCCTCGATACCGACGTTGAACACCAGGAGCGACCAGAGCAGGGTCCATGAGAACGCCTCGTCGATGCCGAGCGCACCCGCGAAGCCCAGGCCGTGCACGAGGCCGAAGCAGAACACGACGGCGAGGCGCAGCCGGCCCGCACGGTCCAGACCGAGGCGACCGCGTCCTGCGGCAAGAGCGCCGAGTTCGCCGAGTTCATCGAGTTCGCCGGCGTGACCGCCCCGCCGCCCGATCCGCCAGAGGTACCAGCCGGCCACCACCGCGATCGACAGCGCGATCACGGGCTCCACGACACTCGACGGCACATCGACCAGACCGAGCGCGGCGAGCATGAACGTCACCGAGTGCGCGAGAGTGAAGCTGGTCGCGGCGAGCACGATCTCGCGCAGCCGCCGGGACCCGGCGATCAGCGCCAGCAGGAACAGGATGTGATCGATCCCGCCCAGCAGATGCTCGGCGCCCAGCCGGAAGAACTCCCAGAACCGCTCGTACCACGCCTGCCCCAGGGAGAACGAGGGATGAGCGGCGTCGAGCGCGGCGCTGCCCGACCGGCCGCCGATCTCGTACGTGACGATCGTCTTGGTGCCGGTGACATAGGTCTCGGCGTCGGGGAACAACTCGCTGCGTATCCCGCGGTCGTCGCCCTCCCCGGGACAGTCCCAGTCCAGCCGCAGTTCGGCGTACGGCACGCCCTCCTGCCGGCCCATCGTGAAGTCGCCGACCCGGGTCGGCGTGCATGCACCGCCGTCCGAGGTGACCGAGAAGCGCTTCGTGACATACGAAACGGCCGACTCCGCATGGGTGTTGAGCGCGGCGGCCTGAGCGCCGGTGTCACCGTCCTCGAACGCCGCGTTGCCCGTACGGAAGAGGGGGTCGTCCCCCTCGGTGTCGGCGGCGGACACGACGAACAGGTCGTACTCAAGCTTCAGTTCGGTGCGTATATGACCCTCTTCGCCCGACGTGACGTCGGCGTAGACGGTGGAGGTGAATCCGTGGGCCTGCGCCGACGGGGCGAGGCCGCCGAGGCTCAGGAGAGCGATCACCGCGGCGGTGACCCCGACGAGGGCGCGGCGGAGGTGTCTTGACATGTGACTGGCTCCTTCAGGTTGCCAGTGCACGGTGGACGTCATGGATGAACACGGACCGGCCGGTCGGCGAAGACCGGAAAAACAAGCGCGATGACGACACCTGCTGATGAAGGAGTCAGAAGACGGGATAGCAGGATGTAGGCGAACCGTCCGCCATCTCTCTCGGAGGAAGATCGCCTTGCGCCCCCCGCTTCGGGCCGTCGCCGCGCTGGCCGCGACAGCCGCGCTGGTCACCGGATGCAGCTCCGGCGACGACTGGTCCCAACCGCGCCCCGAGCCCACCCCCGTCGGCACTCTCGGCCAGGGGTTCACCGGCCCCGCCGCCTCACTCGCCCCCGAGGCGACCGCGACACCGCGGCCCGGGTCCTGGGACGGGGTCCATCCCCCGGAGGACTACCGCGTGGTGCTCCTCACCACGGGTGACGACCGTCCGGCCAAGGCCCTCGTGACGGCGGTCCGGGAGTGGGGCGAGGAGGAGGACGTCGACCTCAGAACGGTCGTCGCGGACAACCCGCACGACCTCATACCGAGCATCACCGAAGCGATGGAGATGCACCCGGACCTCGTCATCAGCGCGGGCAACGACCTCATCGACCCCCTCGCGACGGTCACCCCCAACCACCTGTCGCAGCATTTCCTCGTCGTGGGGGCGGAGCTGGCCGAGCCCACCGGCAACGTCACGGCGGTCGACTGGACGGGCGCGTCGTTCCGCGGCGAGGGGCTCGGCGCGTCATCGGCGTACGACCCCGCCTCGTTCACCGCCGAGCGCTGCGCGGCGGCCGTCAGGGCGGGCGTCGCGGCTGTGCTGGGCGGCCTGACGGGGATCGTGATCTGGCTCGACAAGGTCTAGTACGGCGCCGCGGGGCGTACGCGGTCAGAGCCTGGTGGCCGTACGCACCAGCCCCGCGAGCGCGAGCGAGCGGCTGTGCGCCGGCCAGGCGATATGCGTGGTGACGGGCGGCGCGTCGGTCAGGGGTACGGCGGCGTGCTCGGCCCACAGCCAGGCGCGGGCGGAGTCGGGGAAGACGGCCATGGTCCGCCCGAGGGCGATCAGTTGGGCCAGCTGCGTCTGGTCGTGGATCTCCGGTCCTGGACCGGGGGCGTACGTGCCGTGGCGCGGCCAGCGGGCGTGCGGAAGACCGGGAAGGTCGCTGACGTCGGCCATGGTCAGCGTCTCGCGCGCGGCGAGAGGGTGCCCGGCCGGCAGGACGGCGATCTGCCCCTCGGACATCAGTGCCTCGCTGTCGAACCCGGCGAGTGAGTCGAACGGCGCGTGCATGAACGCCACATCGGCGCGGCCGTCGCGCAGCATCTCTTCCTGCTCGCACATGCCGCTCGGCAGCACCTCGATGGAGGCGGCGTCGGGCTCGGCCGCGTAGGCGGCGAGGAGCTTCTGGAGCAGTTCGTGAGAGGCGGCGGCCTTCACCGCCAGCACCAGGCGGTTGCGGGGGCCGCCCGGACCGTCGGCGCCACCGGCGCGACGGGCGCGGCGAGCGGCGGCGGTGGCCGCGTCGAGCGCCGCGCGGCCCTCGTGCAGCAGGACCTCTCCGGCGCCGGTCAGGGAGACACCGCGGCGGTCGCGCTCCAGCAGGGAGACGCCGAGGCGCCGTTCGAGCCGCTGGATCGCCCGGGACAGCGGTGGCTGGGCCATCCCGAGGCGCTCGGCGGCGCGGCCGAAGTGCAGTTCCTCCGCGACGGCCAGGAAATACCTCAGCTCGCGGGTCTCCAAGGTGTCCATCGCCCCACCGTAACGCGGTGATACCCGCCGGGTATGACAGAGCACCGTATCGGTGTTGGCCGCACCGCTCCCCCGCGAGCCAGCATCGACGTCATGAGCGAAACAAAAATCGCGCTGGTGACCGGCGCGAACAAGGGAATCGGCTACGAGATCGCGACCGGGCTCGGCGCCCTCGGGTACCGCGTGGGTGTGGGAGCCCGCGACGGGGCCCGGCGCGATGCCGCCGTCGAGAAGCTGCGCGCGGCCGGGGCGGACGCCTTCGGCGTACCGCTGGAAGTGACCGACGACCGCAGTGTCATCGACGCCGCGGCACTGGTCGAACGGCAGGCCGGGCGGCTGGACGTCCTGGTCAACAACGCCGGCATCTCCGGTCCGATGGGCCCGGGGTGGGAGCAGGACCCGACCACGCTCGACCTCGACGTGGTCCGCACGGTCGTGGAGACCAACGTCATCGGTGTCATCCGGGTGACCAACGCGATGCTGCCGCTGCTCAGGCGCTCGGCGTCGCCGCGCATCGTCAACGTCTCCAGTTCCGTCGGCTCCCTGACCCGGCAGGCGGACCCGGACATCGAGATCGGGCCCGTCATGGCGGCCTACTCACCGACGAAGACATTCCTCAACGCCGTCACCGTGCACTACGCCCGGCAGTTCGCCGACACGAACATCCTCATCAACGCCGCCTGTCCGGGGCTGGTCGCGACCGATTTCACCGGCTTCCAGGCGCCCCGTACGCCCGAGCAGGGCGCGGCCACGGCGATCCGTCTCGCCACGCTGCCCGACGGCGGCCCGAGCGGTTCGTTCTTCGAGGACGCCGGCGTCGTCCCCTGGTGATCCGGGCCGTATGAGGGGGCGCGGACAGGTCACCCCTCCCGCGACACGTCCCGCCACGCCCCCCGCAGCGCGGCCCCCACGTCCTCCGCGCTCACCGGTGCCCCCTGCGCCGCCGCCCGCGCCGCCAGGCCGTGGAGGTACGCCCCCACCGATCCCGCGTCCCGCGCCGTGAGGCCCGCCGCCAGCAGCGAACCCGTCAGCCCCGAGAGCACGTCGCCGCTGCCCGCCGTGGCCAGCCACGGCGTGCCCGTCGGGTTGACGCGGACCGGGTCCGCGGTGTCCGGGGACGCGACCAGGGTCGTCGAGCCCTTGAGCAGTACCGTCGCGCCGTAGCGCGCCGTCAGTTCCCGCACCGCCGCCAGCCGGCCCGCCTCCACCTCCTCGCGGGGCACCCCCAGCAGCGCGGCCGCCTCCCCGGCGTGCGGGGTGAGCAGCGTCGGTGCCGTACGCGCCCGTACGGCACCGGCGTCCAGCCCGCGCAGGCCGTCCGCGTCGATCAGGACCGGTACGTCGGAGGCCACGGCGTCCCGTACGCCCGGCTCGTCCCCGAGGCCGGGCCCGACCACCCACGCCTGCACGCGGCCCGCCTTCGCCGGCGGCCCCGCGTGGACCAGGGTCTCGGGGAAGCGGGCGATCACCGCGTCCCCGGCGGGCCCCACGTACCGCACCGCGCCGGCGCCCCCGTGCAGCGCGCCCGCCACCGCCAGCACCGCCGCCCCCGGATAGCGCGCCGAGCCGGCGACGACACCCACGACCCCCCGCCGGTACTTGTCGCTCTCCCCCGTCGGCACCGGCAACAGCCGTGCCACGTCCGCGTGTTGGAGCGCCTCCAGCTCCGGCACCGACGGCAGCACCGCGCCGAGCCCGATGTCCACGAGCCGTACCGCGCCCACGTACTCCCGCGCCGGGTCGATCAGATGCCCCGCCTTGTACGTGCCGAACGTCACCGTCGCGTCCGCCCGCAGCGCCTCCCCCACCACCTCGCCGCTCCCCGCCTCGACCCCGCTCGGCAGGTCGACGGCCACCACCACCGCGCCGGAGCCGCGCGCGGCCCGCGCCACCGGCACCGCGTCCGGCCGCAGCCCGCCGCGCCCGCCGATGCCGGTGATGCCGTCCACGACGAGATCCGCGGCGGCCAGTACGTCGAACGGGTCGGACGAATTGTCGAGGAATCGTCCGCCCGAGCCCACCAGCGCCGTGAGCCCCCCGGCGTGCGCCCGTCCGGGGTTCAGCAGCACCGCCGACACCCCGGCCCCGCGCCGCGCGAGACGGGCCCCGGCGTACAGCGCGTCGCCTCCGTTGTCGCCGCTGCCGACGAGGAGGACGACCCGCGCCCCGTACACCCGGCCCCGCCGCCGCAGCAGATCCACGCAGGCGGCGGCCAGCCCGGCCGCCGCCCGCTGCATGAGTACGCCGTCGGGGAGCCGGTCCATCAGCTCCCGTTCGGCGGTCCGTACGGTCTCCACGCTGTAGGCGATACGCATGGCACCGAGTCTGCCGCACCCGGCACCGGCCCACCCCTCCGCCGGCGGGAGGCGTCACCCCTCGGCGATCACCACCGCCGACGCGACCCCCGCGTCATGGCTGAGCGACACATGCCAGTTCCGTACGCCCAGTTCCGCCGCGCGCGCCGCCACCGTGCCCCGTACCCGCAGCCGTGGCTGCCCGCTCTCCTCCACGTACACCTCGGCGTCCGTCCAGTGCAGCCCGGCCGGCGCGCCCAGTGCCTTGGCCAGCGCCTCCTTGGCCGCGAAGCGCGCGGCCAGGGAGGCGATCCCGCGCCGTTCCCCGCTGGGCAGCAGCAACTCCCGTTCCGAGAAGAGCCGTTCGGCCATGGCCGGCGTACGCTCCAGCGACGCCGCGAACCGTTCGATCTCCGCCACGTCGATCCCCACCCCGATGATCACTGCGGTCCTGCCTCTCACTCCACGGTGGCTCACTCCACCGTCACGGACTTCGCCAAGTTTCTCGGCTGGTCCACCTCGTTGCCGCGGGCGGTCGCCAGTTCGCAGGCGAAGACCTGCAACGGCACCGTCGAGACCAGCGGCTGAAGGAGCGTCGGCGTGACCGGGATGCGGATGAGATGGTCCGCGTACGGCACCACCGCCTCGTCCCCCTCCTCCGCGATCACGATCGTCCGCGCCCCCCGCGCCCGGATCTCCTGGATGTTGGACACGATCTTGTCGTGCAGCACCGAACGGCCGCGCGGCGACGGTACGACGACCACCACCGGCAGGTCCTCCTCGATCAGCGCGATCGGACCGTGCTTCAGCTCACCGGCGGCGAAGCCCTCGGCGTGCATGTACGCCAGTTCCTTCAGCTTCAGCGCGCCCTCCAGCGCCACGGGGTGGCCGACGTGCCGCCCGAGGAAGAGCACCGTGCGCTTGTCGGCGAGGGAACGCGCCAGCTCCCGTACGGGCTCCATCGTCGCCAGCACCCGCTCGACCTCGTGGGAGATACGCGACAGTTCGCGGATGACGGCCCGGATCTCGTCACCGTACTTCGTGCCGCGCAGCTGCCCCAGATAC
Organism: Streptomyces sp. NBC_01716; assembly: GCF_036248275.1. NCBI lineage: Bacteria > Bacillati > Actinomycetota > Actinomycetes > Kitasatosporales > Streptomycetaceae > Streptomyces > Streptomyces sp. NBC_01716. The sequence goes on from NZ_CP109181.1 coordinate 3,404,578, forward strand.
AGCGCGACCAGATAGCAGGCCACGAGCTGCGTCAGGAACGCCTTCGTCGAGGCGACCGCGACCTCGGGGCCCGCGTGCGTGTAGAGGACGGCGTCCGACTCCCTCGGGATGGTCGAGCCGTTGGTGTTGCAGATGGCCAGAACCGTGGCGCCCTGGTCGCGCGCGTGCCGCAGCGCCATCAGCGTGTCCATCGTCTCGCCGGACTGGGAGATCGCGACGACGAGCGTACGGGTGTTGAGGATCGGGTCCCGGTAGCGGAACTCGCTCGCCAGCTCCACCTCGCAGGGGATACGGGTCCAGTGCTCGATGGCGTACTTGGCGATCAGCCCGGCGTGGAAGGCGGTCCCGCACGCGACGATGACGACCTTGTCGGCCGCGCGCAGCACGCGCGGCGGGATCCGTACCTCGTCCAGCGTCAGCGAGCCCTCGGCGTTGATACGGCCGAGGAGGGTGTCGGCGACGGCCTTCGGCTGCTCGGCGATCTCCTTGAGCATGAAGTAGTCGTAGCCGCCCTTCTCGGCGGCCGACGCGTCCCAGTCGATGTGGTACTCGCGCACCTCGGCGTGCGCGCCGTCGAAGTCGGTCACCCGTACGCCGTCCCGGCGCAGCTCCACCACCTGGTCCTGGCCCAGCTCGATCGCGGAGCGCGTATGGGCGATGAAGGCGGCGACGTCGGAGGCGAGGAAGGCCTCGCCGTCGCCCACGCCCACCACGAGCGGCGAGTTGCGGCGCGCGCCCACGACGACGTCCGGCTCGTCCGCGTGGACGGCGACCAGCGTGAACGCGCCCTCCAGCCGCCCGCACACCTGCCGCATCGACTCGGCCAGCTCGCCGCAGGCCGAGAACGCCTCGGCGAGCAGATGCGCGACGACCTCGGTGTCGGTCTCGGAGGCCAGGTCGTGCCCGCGGTCGCTCAGCTCGGTGCGCAGGGCGGCGAAGTTCTCGATGATCCCGTTGTGCACGACGGCGACGCGGCCCGCGTTGTCGATGTGCGGATGGGCGTTGGCGTCGGTCGGGCCGCCGTGGGTGGCCCACCGGGTGTGGCCGATACCGGTGGGGCCACTCGGCAACGGCCTCTCCACCAGCGCCTTCTCCAGATTGACGAGCTTGCCCGCCCGCTTCGCCGCGACCACCTGGCCGTCGGCGACGACCGCGACCCCGGCCGAGTCGTACCCCCGGTATTCGAGCCGCTTGAGACCGGCGACGACCACATCGAGCGCTGACTGTCCACCGACATATCCTACGATTCCACACATGAGCGGCAGCCTACGGCGGGGGACCGCGAGGTCCCGGGAACGCTCGCCCCCGACATCCGCGAAGGTCGGCCGACCGCCCCCGACCTGGGGCGACCGCCCTGCCCCACTACTCCATGCGATACGGCTTTGTCACCGAAAGCCTCTGGTGGCGGCCACCTCCCAGCGCCTTCAATGGATGACCGTGACGATGACCGCGACGCTGCGCACCTTGATCACCCTGCCGCGGATGCTCCGCCACGGCGCGGCCGTCGGCGCGTATCTGCCCCCCGACGCGTCCGTCGTCATCGACCCGCCGACGCCGGAGCTGCGCACCGCGCTCACCGCCGCGTACGCGGGTGACCACGTGCCTGCCAGGGACCTGCTCGCGGCCACCCGGCTCGGCGCCGAGTGGGAACGGCGCGGCGGATACGTGCCCCGGCTGGCCGAGAGCGCGCTGCACAGCCCCGGCTGGCTGGACGCGTGGCTCGCCGGGTCGCCGCGGGATCCGGACGCCCTGCTGGTGAAGGCGGAGCACCGCGTCCAGCAGGCGTGGGAGATACGGACGGGGGCCAGGGCGAGCGATGTCTCGCCCGACCAGTTCCGGGCGTTCTTCGCGCTGCTCGACGACGCGGTCCCGGTGATCGACGCGGCGACCGAGCTGAACCCCACCGACCCCGTGCCGTGGCAGGTCGCGCTCACCCACGCGCGCGGCAGCCAGGCGCCGCGCGAGGTCTTCGACGCGTACTGGGCGGAGGCCACCGCCCGCGCGCCGCACCATTACGGCTGCCATCTCTCGGCGCTCCAGTACCTGTGCGACAAGTGGTACGGCTCGCACGAGGAGATGTTCGACTTCGCGGAGCGCGCGGCGCGGGAGGCCCTGCCGGGCTCGAAACTGCACGCGCTGCCGCTGCTGGCGGCCGTCGAGTACGACGTGGTGTCCGACGGCGCCCCGCCGGAGGGCGGCGGCCCGATCGAACGGTCCCGGATCCACGCGGCGCTGAAGCGGGCGCAGGAGCTGTCGGACGCGTACCCGCACGGCGACCCGGAGGTGGCCGGGGTCCGCAACCACCTGGCGCTGATGCTGATCCTGGCGGACCGGCACGGGGAGGCACTGGAGCAGTTCCGGGCGGTGGGGGTGCACGCGACGGAGTACCCGTGGGCGTATCTCGGGGACGCGCGGGGGGAGTTCCTGGACTTCCGGGCGGGCGTACGGATGCATGTGGCGGCGCGGATGCCGTTCTTCTCCCGCCCGAAGCCGTACGAGTCGAAGCCCGCCGCTTCCGCCTTGCCCGCCCCCTCCGCCCCGTACTGTCTGGCGCTGGTCGCGGCCCCGCCGCACGCCGTCGTGGACGCGGCGCTGATGTGCGGTGTCCCGCTGCGGATAGCCCCGGCGCCGGGAAGATCCTCGTACGTCGAGCTCGCCGCCGAATCCGAGCCCGGCGTGCGCGCCACGCTCCTCGGCGAGGACCGGCTCACGGCCGCGGCCGACAACATCACCACCGGCGAACCGTGGCCGGCGCTGATCCTGCGCCGCACGGGCGACCGCTACGGCTTCACCCTCCTCCGGCGGGGCAAGAAGCTCGCCGACCACAACTGGGACCCGGCGGCGCCGGTCCCCGACCACGCGGCCGTCACCGCCACGGCGGACGCGCTGGCGGAGGCGTACGGCGTCACCGACACCCGCCCGCTCACCAACCTCCTGCGCGGCTCGGACGCCCCGGCCCGCCGCCAGTCGGCCCTGGTCGCGGCGCTCGGACTCCCCCCGGTCCCCCCGGGCTTCGGCACCCGCGACGAGATCCTCACCACCCTCCCCGACGCCCAGATCCTGGCCCGCCGCGGCTTCCTGGCAGGCATCCTGGACACCCTCTCCGGCGACCCCGCGGGCCGCCCGCCGCTCCCACGCCGCCGCCGCTGGTGGGCCCTGCGCGTCACGGCGCTGCTGCTGTTCACCCCGGTGACGGCGTACGCCTGGTGGGACCCGGACATCGGCTGGCCGCGCGCATCCCTGTCGACGATCGCGACGTGCTACATCGCGGGCCAACTGACGGGCGCGTGGCGCCGCCGCGGGCGGATCGCGAAGGGCTGAGCCCCGGGCCGCCCCGGGCCAGGGGGATCTGACGCCACGTGACCCACCCCACCCCCCACAACCACCCCCCACCCCCGACAATGGCGACGTGATCACACCGTCTTCGTCAGCACACCCACGGAGCGCCCAGCGGCGCGCCGAGCACGGGCCGACCCCCTTCGTCGACCTCAGCCGCGCCGAGTGGAGCGCGCTGCGCGACAAGACCCCGCTGCCGCTCACCGCCGAGGAGGTCGAGCGGCTGCGCGGGCTCGGGGACGTCATCGATCTGGACGAGGTACGGGACGTCTATCTGCCGCTCTCCCGGCTGCTCAATCTGTACGTGCAGGCCACCGGCCGGCTCCGGGGCGCGCTCAACACCTTCCTCAAGGACACCGGCAACGGCCACGGCGCCCAGCGCGGCACCCCCTTCGTCATAGGCGTCGCCGGAAGCGTGGCCGTCGGCAAGTCGACCGTCGCCCGGCTCCTCCAGGCGCTGCTCGCCCGCTGGCCCGAGCACCCGCGCGTGGAGCGCGTGACCACCGACGGGTTCCTGCTGCCGATGAAGGAGCTCCAGGCGCGCGGTCTGATGTCACGCAAGGGCTTCCCGGAGTCGTACGACCGCCGGGCCCTGACCCGCTTCGTCGCCGACATCAAGGCCGGCAAGGACGAGGTGACGGCGCCCGTCTACTCACATCTGAAGTACGACATCGTGCCGGACGAGCAGCTGACCGTACGGCGCCCCGACATCCTCATCGTCGAGGGCCTGAACGTCCTCCAGCCGGCCCTCCCCGGCCAGGACGGCCGTACCCGCGTCGGTCTGGCCGACTTCTTCGACTTCAGCGTGTACGTCGACGCGCGCGCCGAGGACATCGAGACCTGGTATCTGAACCGGTTCCGCGAACTGCGCCAGACGGCCTTCCAGAACCCGTCCTCGTACTTCCGCAAGTACACCCAGGTCTCGGAGGAAGAAGCTCTCGACTACGCGCGCACCACCTGGCGCACCGTCAACCGGCTCAATCTCCTGGAGAACGTGGCACCCACCCGCAGCCGTGCCACCCTGGTCCTCCGGAAGGGCGCCGACCACAAGGTCCAGCGCCTGTCCCTCCGTAAACTCTGAACTCCGTATGAGTGTCTGAGAGCCGCCGTGCTGCATCTGCGCCTGATAGTCCCCGCCGACCTGACCGACCGCGTCGTGAGCACCCTGGAGCGGACCGTCGGCACCACCCATCTGGTGGTCGTCCCGGGCGCCGCCCGCGACCCGGCGGGTGATCTCGTGCTGTGCGACGTCGCGCGCGAGGCGGGCGACGGGCTCATCGCCGAACTGCGCAAGCTCGGAGTGGACGAGAAGGGCTCGATCGCCGCCGACAACATCGGTCTCTCCCTGTCCAGGCGCGCCGATCAGGCGGAGGAGGACTCCCCCGGCGAGGGCGTCGACGCCGTGCTGTGGGAGCAACTGGCCGACGCGACCCACGAGGAGTCCACCCTCTCGGTCACGTATCTCGCCTTCCTCACCCTCGCGACGATGATCGCCGCCTGCGGTGTGGTCCTGGACAACGCGATCCTGATCGTCGGGGCGATGGCCGTGGGGCCCGAGTTCGGGCCGCTCGCCGGGCTCTGTACGGCGGTGGTACGGCGCTCCGCGCGGCTCGCCCTGCGCTCAGTGGCCGCGCTGCTCGTGGGGTTCGCCGCCGCGATGGTGCTGACGACCGGTTTCAGCCTGCTGATGAACGCCTTCGGCCTCTTCCACAGGTCCATGCTGGAGGCGGACCGCCCGAACACGTCCTTCATCTTCAACCCGGACCTGTTCTCCCTGGTGGTCGCGGTGCTCGCCGGTATCGCCGGCATGCTCTCGCTGACCTCGGCGAAGTCCGGCGCGCTCGTCGGCGTCGCCATCTCGGTGACCACGGTCCCCGCCGCCGCGAACGCCGCCGTCGCCCTCGGTTACGGCGATCTGAGCCAGGTGTGGGGTTCCAGCGGCCAGCTCCTGATCAACCTCGGCGGTATCGTCGCCGCCGGGACGCTCACCCTGCTGGTCCAGAAGGCGCTCTGGGCCGGAGGACGCGGGAAGCCGGTGCCCGGGACGGTGCCCGAGAGCCACTGACCTCCCGCCCCGACTCCCTTACCCCAGCGCCGACTTCACCACGTCCGCCAGGCGCCCCGCCACCGCGCGCGCCTGTTCGATGTCGGCCGCCTCCACCATCACCCGTACCAGCGGCTCCGTGCCCGAAGGCCGCAGCAGCACCCGGCCCGTCGAACCGAGCTGTTCCTCCGCCTCCGACACCGCCGTCGCCAGCTCCGCCGATGTCGTGACGCGCGACTTGTCCACGTCCGGCACATTGATCAGCACCTGCGGCAGGCGCCGCATCACGCCCGCCAGGTCCGCCAGCGAACGGCCCGTGCTCGCCACGCGCGCCGCCAGCATCAGGCCGGTCAGCGTGCCGTCGCCGGTCGTCGCGTGGTCGAGGACGATGACATGCCCGGACTGCTCGCCGCCGAGCGCGTAACCGTGCTCCTTCATCGACTCCAGCACGTAACGGTCGCCGACCGCCGTCTGTACGAGGCTGATGCCCTCACGCTCCATCGCGATCTTGAAGCCGAGGTTGGACATCACCGTCCCCACGACCGCGTTCTCGCGCAGCGTCCCCGCCTCGCGCATCGCGACGGCCAGCACCGCGAGGATCTGGTCGCCGTCGACCTCCTCGCCCGCCGCGTCCACGGCCAGACAGCGGTCCGCGTCGCCGTCGTGCGCGATGCCGAGGTCCGCGCCGTGCTCGACGACCGCGGCCTTCAGCAGGTCCAGATGGGTGGAGCCGCAGCCGTCGTTGATGTTCAGGCCGTCCGGCTCGGCGCCGATCGTGACGATCTCGGCGCCGGCGCGCGTGAACGCCTCCGGCGACACGCGGGCCGCGGCGCCGTGCGCCTCGTCCAGGACGATCTTGAGCCCGTCGAGCCGGTTCGGCAGCACCCCGATGAGATGCGCGACGTACTGGTCGAAGCCCTCGTCGTAGTCCCGGACCCGGCCCACGGCCGCCCCGGTCGGCCGCGCCCACGGGGCACCCGTGCGGTGCACGGTGTTCTCCAGATACGCGGCCTCGATCCGGTCCTCCAGCTCGTCGGCCAGCTTGTGACCGCCGCGCGCGAAGAACTTGATGCCGTTGTCCGGCATGGCGTTGTGGCTCGCGGAGAGCATCACGCCGAGGTCGGCGCCCAGCGCACCGGTGAGATACGCCACCGCGGGGGTGGGCAGCACACCGACGCGCAGGACGTCCACGCCCGCGCTCGCGAGACCCGCCACCACGGCGGCCTCCAGGAACTCACCCGAGGCGCGCGGATCGCGCCCCACCACCGCTGTCGCCCGATGGCCCTCGAACGTGCCCGCCTCGGCGAGTACGTGTGCCGCCGCGACCGAGAGGCCGAGCGTCAGCTCCGCCGTCAGATCCGCGTTGGCAGTACCGCGCACGCCGTCCGTGCCGAAGAGTCGTCCCACAGCTGTCCCTCCGAAAAACGCTCAGAAATTGCCCCGAAGAGCTCCACCAAGATCCAAGGAGAACACGGGGATTGCCCGGCGGATCATCCAGGGGATCGGGAAGCTCGGAAAACGAACGCCCCGGCAGCACGGAGTGCCGCCGGGGCGAACATATGCCATACATACGCCGTGAAGCCGTAAGTGCCCTGGCTCCTGGCGCGGTAAGGCCGAGCGAGCGGTTTAGCGCTTGCTGTACTGCGGCGCCTTGCGGGCCTTCTTGAGACCGGCCTTCTTGCGCTCGACCGCGCGGTCGTCACGGCTGAGGAAGCCGGCCTTCTTCAGCGGGGCGCGGTTGTTGTCCACGTCCGCCTCGTTCAGCGAGCGGGCCACACCGAGGCGCAGCGCGCCGGCCTGGCCGGAGACGCCGCCACCCGAGATACGGGCGACGACGTCGTAGCGGTTGTCGAGTTCGAGCACCTTGAAGGGCTCGTTGACAGCCTGCTGGTGCACCTTGTTGGGGAAGTAGTCCTCAAGGGTGCGCCCGTTGATCTTCCACTTGCCGGTGCCCGGAACGATCCGGACGCGGGCGATGGCGTTCTTGCGACGGCCCAGGCCGGCGGCCGGCTGGGGGTCGCCGAAGCGGGAAGCCAGCGACTCGGAGGTGTACTCACCCTCGACGGGGGTCTCCGACTCGAAGGTCGTCACCTCGGCGAACGTCTCCTCGCCCTCGGGGGCGTCGACGGGGGTCTCTGCGGTGGTCTCGGCCACGATGTTCCTCAGATTTCTTTTCGTCTTAGGCGGTGGCCGGGATTACTGCGCGACCTGGGTGATCTCGAACGGGACCGGCTGCTGGGCGGCGTGCGGGTGCTGGTCCCCCGCGTACACCTTCAGCTTCGAGAGCATCTGACGGCCCAGGGTGTTCTTGGGGATCATGCCCTTGATGGCCTTTTCCACAGCCTTCTCGGGGCTCTTCGCGAGCAGCTCGTCGTAGCGGACGGAACGCAGACCACCCGGGTAGCCGGAGTGGCGGTACGCCATCTTCTGGGTCTTCTTGTTGCCGGAGAGGTGGACCTTCTCGGCGTTGATGATGACGACGAAGTCGCCCATGTCCATGTGCGGGGCGTAGGTCGGCTTGTGCTTGCCCCGGAGGAGGTTCGCTGCCGTAGTCGCCAGACGGCCCAGGACGATGTCCTGCGCGTCGATGATGTGCCACTGGCGCGTGACATCGCCGGGCTTGGGGCTGTACGTACGCACGGTCGTAGCCTTCGCTTCTTCAGTGAGTGGGTCCTGACAAGGCCACCCGGACGATCACGACAGCCCTGGCAGACATACGGGGACGCAACCCGTGCCTGCCGCTGGATCATCGGCCCGGTGGACCGGCGTAAGGGCCTCTCACGTGAGAATGAACAAGCCAATACGCATAACGAACCAGAAGGATACCCAGGGTGCGCCGTACGGGTCAAAACGAGGCCCCGCCCACGTAACCCACGGACCCGCCCTACCGCGCCCGCACCACCCGCCGCTCGTCCCACACCGGCTCCGCCGTCTCCCGCACCACCCCGTCCGACCCGAAGACCAGATAGCGGTCGAAGGACTTGGCGAACCACCGGTCGTGCGTGACGGCGAGCACCGTCCCCTCGTACGCCTCAAGCCCGTCCTGAAGGGCCTCCGCCGACTCCAGGTCCAGGTTGTCCGTCGGCTCGTCCAGCAGCAGCGCCGTCGTCCCGCCCAGCTCCAGCAGCAGGACCTGGAAGCGTGCCTGCTGCCCGCCCGACAGCTTTTCGAAGGGCTGGTCCCCCTGCCGCTCCAGCTCGTAGCGCCGCAGCACGCTCATCGCGCCGCCCCGGTCCTTCGCGTGCTCGGTCCACAGGATGTCGACCAGGGTCCGTCCCAGCAGCTCCGGATGGGCGTGCGTCTGCGCGAAGTGGCCTGGCACGACGCGCGCGCCCAGCTTCCACCTGCCCGTGTGCGCGACCGACGGGTCGCCCGCGAGCAGCCGCAGGAAGTGCGACTTGCCGGAGCCGTTCGACCCCAGGACCGCGACCCGCTCGCCGTAGAAGATCTCCAGCGAGAACGGCTTCATCAGACCGGTCAGCTCCAGATTCTCGCAGGTCACCGCCCGTACGCCGGTACGTCCGCCCTTGAGCCGCATCCGGATGTCCTGCTCGCGCGGCGGCTCAGGCGGCGGCCCGGCCTCCTCGAACTTCTTGAAACGCGTCTGCATGGCGCGATAGCGCGACGCCATGTCGGGGCTGATCGCCGCCTGCTGCCGCAGCCGGTGCACCAGCGCCTTCAGCCGCGCGTGCTCCTCGTCCCAGCGCCGCTTCAGCTCCTCGAAGCGCGCGAAGCGCTCGCGCCGGGCCTCGTGATACGTACCGAAGCCGGCGCCGTGCACCCACACGTCCGACCCGGCCGGGCCCGGCTCCACGCTCACGATCTTCTCCGCCGCCCTGGCCAGCAACTCCCGGTCGTGGGAGACGAACAGCACAGTCTTGCGCGTCTCTTTGAGCCGCTCCTCCAGCCACCGCTTCCCCGGTACGTCGAGGTAGTTGTCCGGCTCGTCCAGCAGCAGGACCTCGTCGGGCCCGCGCAGCAGCGCCTCCAGCACCAGCCGTTTCTGCTCGCCGCCCGACAGCGTGGTCAGCGCGCGGAACTGCGCCTTCTCGTACGGGACACCCAGCGCGGCCGTCGTGCACACGTCCCACAGGGTCTCGGCCTCGTACCCACGCGCCTCCGCCCAGTCGCTGAGCGCCTGCGCGTACCCCATCTGCGCGGCCTCGTCGTCGACCGTCATGATCAGGTGCTCGGCCTCGTCCACCGCGCGGGCCGCCTCGCGGATCCGTGGCTGCGCGACCGAGACCAGCAGGTCACGGACCGTACGGTCGTCGCGCACCGAGCCCACGAACTGCGACATGACACCGAGCCCGCCGCTGACCGTCACCGTGCCGCCGTGCGGCTGGAGCTCCCCGGCGATCAGCCGCAGCAGCGTCGTCTTACCCGCGCCGTTGGCTCCCACGAGCGCCACGACGGCGCCCTCGCCGACCCGGAACGAGGCATCGCCGAGAAGCACCCGTCCGTCCGGTAGGTAGTACTCCAGATGCGCGGCCTCTAGATGTCCCATGCTCCGCATTGTCACCGCCAAGGTCCCGCTCTCCAACCGAATTCCGCTTACGGCGGCGGGCTCGTCCGGCGCTAAACTCCCGCCATGAGCTTTGGTCAAGGGGGGCCCTACGGACCGCCCCCGCAAGGGCCGTACGGATCACGCGACCCGCAGGGGCAGACACCGGACTGGGCCGCGCTCGCCGACGCGTCGGCACAGCGGGCGAGGCGCAGGCGGTGGATGCTGATAGGCGGCGGCGCGCTCGCCACCGCCGCCGTCGCGGCGATCGTCGCGACGGCCGTCGTGTCCACGAACGGCGACGGTGACCGGGCGGGCGGCAAGAACGCGAGCGACCTGCCCGCGCCGCCCGACCTGCCCAGCGAGAGCGCCGAACCCGAGCCGTCCTTCTCCGAGGCCGTGCCGCTGCCGCCGCCGGACCCGAAGGACTTCATCTCCACCGAGGACAAGGACACGGCGCCCCTCGGCGCCGACACCCTCTTCCCCGGCTCCAAGCTGACGATGGGCGACCGCGAGTACACGAAGGGCGCCACGAACCGCACCACGAACTGCGCGGGCGCGACCCAGGGCGACCTCGGCTCGATCCTCGCCTCCAACACCTGCGACCAGGTCATCCGCGCCACGTACACCCGCGAGGGCACGGCCGTGACCGTCGGCGTCGCCGTCTTCTCCACCGAGACGCAGGCGCTGAAGGCGAAGAAGGAGGCGCGCGGCGGCCTGGCCTCGCTCTCCGGGTCGGGGGTCCCGACGTTCTGCCGGGGCGGCACGATCTGCCGCAAGACCACCAACTCGGTGGGCCGGTACGTGTACTTCACCGTCGGCGGCTTCACCAACGGCAAGGACGTCGTGAAGACCGACAAGGACGTCTACACCACCGGCGACGATGTCGCGGAGTTCACCTTCCTCCAGATCCGCAAGCGCGGCGAGACCCAGGCGTCAGCAGCAGCCACCGCACCCGTCGACCAGTGACGTCGTAGCACCCGTGCCCGTCCCCCCGGCAGCCGGCAGGGTCCGCTTGTTGCGGGCCAGCCGGTTGCGCTCGGCGAGCTGGTCGTCGGCCGGGTAGCCGACCTCCTCCAGGGTGAGTCCATGGGGCCGTACGACATGGACGGCCGAGTCCCGCACCCCGGCGGCCAGCACCTTCGCCGGCCACTCCACGGGCCGGTGCCCGTCGCCGACGAACAGCAGCGCGCCCACCAGCGAGCGCACCATGTTGTGGCAGAAGGCGTCGGCGCGCACGGTCGCGGTGACGACGCCGTGCGCGTCCCGCTCCCACTCCAGCCGCTGGAGCGTACGGATGGTCGTCGCGCCCTCTCGCCTCTTGCAGTACGCGACGAAGTCGTGCTCCCCGAGCAGCCCCGCCGACGCGGCGTTCATCGCGTCCACGTCCAACGCCCAGTCGTGCCACAGGACATGACCGCGCAGCAGCGGGTCGACGCCGCCGGGGTCGTCGGTGACGCGGTAGGCGTAGCGCCGCCAGACCGCCGAGAAACGGGCGTTGAAGCCCGGTGGGGCCTCCTCGACCCGCCACACCCGCACATCGTGCGCGAGGCGCCCCGCGAGGCGCCGCAGCAGCTTCTCCCGGTGCTCGGCCCACAGCTCGACGGGCAGGTCGACGTGCGCGACCTGGCCGCGCGCGTGCACGCCCGCGTCGGTCCGCCCCGCGACGGTCAGCTCGTACGCCCGCGCGGACCGTGTCACCACCTTCAGCGCGTCCTCGATGTCCCCCTGGACGGTCCGCCGGGTGGCCTGCCGCGCCCAGCCGGAGAAGTCCTTCCCGTCGTAACTGAGGTCCAGCCGCACCCGTACGAACCCGGGCGCCGCCCCCTCGATGTCCTCACTCACCCGCAGCTCCTCTCGCAACGGAACGGGCCCGCCCCCGTGAGGGAGCGGGCCCGTCCGTCGGCCGGACACGTCATGGGGACGCTCAGGCGTCCTTGGACTCGTCCTTGGCCTCGTCCTTGGCCTCGGTCTTGGCCTCGGTCTCGACCGCCTTGGCGTCCTCGACGGGGGCGTCCTCCGTGGAGTCCGCCTCCTTCTTGAGGGCGTCTTCCTTGACGGCGCGCTTCGTCGCGGCCTCGGCCTCACCGGTGGCCTTCTGCGCCACGGTCAGGGCCTCGACCAGCTCGATGACCGCCATCGGGGCGTTGTCGCCACGACGGGGACCGATCTTGGTGATACGGGTGTAGCCACCGGGGCGGTTCTCGTACCGCGGAGCGATCTCGGTGAAGAGCGTGTGCACGATGCTCTTGTCCGTGATCGTCTGGAGAACGAGGCGACGGTTGTGGATGTCGCCCTTCTTCGCCTTGGTGACCAGACGCTCGGCGACCGGACGCAGCCGGCGGGCCTTGGCCTCGGTCGTCGTGATCTTGCCGTGCTCGAACAGCGCCTTCGCGAGGTTCGCGAGAAGCAGCCGCTCGTGCGCGGCGCTGCCGCCCAGACGGGCACCCTTGGCGGGCTTCGGCATGGTGTTACCCCTTCATATCTGCACCGGCCGTATCAGGTACCGGTGTCAGTTCCCCGCGGACGGATGTCCACGGAAAGAAAATCCCAGCCCGTCCGGCGTTTGAGGACAAAGCCCCAGCCCCGGGCCCGGGGTCCTAGTACTGCTCGGTCTCCACGAAACCCGCGTCCGCGTCGTCGTCCGCGCCGAACGCGTCAGCGGCGGCGGTGGGGTCGAATCCGGGCGGGCTGTCCTTGAGGGCCAGGCCCATGCCGGCCAGCTTCGCCTTGACCTCGTCGATCGACTTGGCGCCGAAGTTACGGATGTCGAGCAGGTCCGCCTCGGACCGCGCCACGAGCTCACCCACGGAGTGGATGCCCTCGCGCTTGAGGCAGTTGTACGACCGGACGGTGAGCTCCAGCTCCTCGATCGGCAGCGCCAGATCCGCGGCGAGCGCCGCGTCCGTCGGCGACGGGCCCATGTCGATGCCCTCGGCGTCGATGTTGAGCTCGCGCGCCAGACCGAACAGCTCGACCAGCGTCTTGCCGGCGGACGCCATGGCGTCGCGGGGGCGCATGGCCTGCTTGGTCTCGACGTCGACGATCAGCTTGTCGAAGTCGGTGCGCTGCTCGACACGGGTCGCCTCGACCTTGTACGTGACCTTGAGCACCGGCGAGTAGATCGAGTCGACCGGGATACGGCCGATCTCCTGGCCCACCTGCTTGTTCTGGACGGCGGAGACGTAGCCGCGACCGCGCTCGACGGTCAGCTCCATCTCCAGCTTGCCCTTGCCGTTCAGCGTCGCCAGCACGAGGTCCGGGTTGTGGACCTCGACACCGGCCGGAGGCGCGATGTCGGCGGCGGTGACCAGGCCGGGGCCCTGCTTGCGCAGGTACATCACGACCGGCTCGTCGTGCTCCGAGGAGACGACCAGCTGCTTGATGTTGAGGATGAGGTCGGTGACGTCCTCCTTGACGCCCGGCACGGTGGTGAACTCGTGCAGGACCCCGTCGATCCGGATGCTGGTGACAGCGGCTCCGGGGATCGAGGAGAGGAGCGTACGGCGCAGAGAGTTACCGAGCGTGTAGCCGAAACCCGGCTCCAGGGGCTCGATCACGAACCGCGAACGGTATTCGTCGACGACCTCTTCGGTCAGCGACGGACGCTGAGCGATAAGCATGGAAATGCCTCCAGTCTTGGCACCCGCTATTTGATGCCAACAGAACAAGGATACGGGCGGCACGGGGCGAAGGCCCCGTACCGCCCGCGACCCATACCCCTAGGGGGTACGGAAGATCAAACGCGGCGACGCTTCGGGGGGCGGCAGCCGTTGTGCGGGGTGGGGGTGACGTCCTGGATCGAACCCACCTCCAGGCCCGTGGCCTGGAGCGAGCGGATCGCGGTCTCACGGCCGGAGCCGGGACCCTTGACGAAGACGTCGACCTTGCGCATGCCGTGCTCCTGCGCCCGGCGGGCGGCCGACTCGGCGGCCATCTGCGCGGCGAAGGGGGTGGACTTGCGCGAGCCCTTGAAGCCGACGTGGCCGGCGGAGGCCCAGGAGATCACGTTGCCCGAGGGGTCGGTGATCGAGACGATGGTGTTGTTGAACGTGCTCTTGATGTGGGCGTGCCCGTGAGCGACGTTCTTCTTTTCCTTGCGGCGCACCTTCTTGGCAGCGCCCTGACGACCCTTGGGGGGCATCTATTACTCCTACGGGAGGTGGTCGGTCCTACAGCGAAGACCGCTGATGAGCGTCCGCTGAGGACTACTTCTTGCCCGGCTTCTTCTTGCCGGCGATGGCGCGACGCGGACCCTTGCGGGTACGGGCGTTCGTGCTCGTGCGCTGGCCGTGGACCGGCAGGCCGCGACGGTGGCGCAGACCCTGGTAGCAGCCGATCTCGACCTTGCGGCGGATGTCGGCCTGGATCTCGCGACGGAGGTCACCCTCGGTCTTGAGGTTGCCGTCCACGTACTCGCGGAGCTTGACGAGGTCATCCTCGGCGAGGTCGCGGACGCGCACGTTGGGGTCGACGCCGGTGGCGGCGAGGGCTTCCTTGGACCGGGTGCGCCCGATGCCGAAGACATAGGTGAGGGCGACCTCGACGCGCTTTTCGCGCGGGAGGTCAACGCCTGCGAGGCGTGCCATTCATGGCTCCTGAGTGATTTCGGAGGTCTTCCGCAGTGACTCTCCCGGACCGCTGTGCTCTCTCCGGGTCCCCGGCCTCCGCCGGAGGTGTCGGCGCCATCAGCTGGTGCGGATGGCGTCGGACACTGCGTATATACGTTTTCGCTCGCGTCGCGCGAAGTACTGCGAGATGCAGAGGGGGTCGTGCGTCAGCCCTGGCGCTGCTTGTGGCGCAGGTTGTCACAGATGACCATGACCCGACCGTGGCGGCGGATCACCTTGCACTTGTCGCAGATCTTCTTGACGCTCGGCTTGACCTTCATGGTGTGAGGTTCTCCGGGTCAGTGCCGGCACCCCGGGAAGGGGGTGAGGCAAGATCTACTTGTATCGGTAGACGATCCGGCCACGCGTCAGGTCGTAGGGAGACAGCTCCACCACTACCCGGTCATCGGGAAGGATTCGGATGTAGTGCATCCGCATCTTGCCACTGATGTGCGCGAGGACCTTGTGACCGTTCTGGAGCTCCACCTTGAACATGGCGTTCGGGAGAGACTCGATCACGGTGCCCTCAATTTCGATGGCACCTTGCTTCTTGGCCACGCTTCGCCCTTCGAATCGGCTACCTTGATCGATTCTGGGCCCCCGAATGCGGACACACGGGTACACCAGAGCCGACGCGTCAGTCTACGGCAGGGCTCCCGAAAACACGAATCGGTGAGTTTGCCCACCCTTGGAGATCGTCAATCCCCTGATCCCCCGGATGCCCCGGGGGTCCGCTCACGCCAGCGGGTCCGGCGCGGCCGTGACACCCAGCTCCGCCAGCTTCGCTTTACCGCCGTCGACCGCCGTCAGGACCAGGGGGCCGTCCTCCGTCAGGGCCACCGAGTGCTCCCAGTGCGAGGACCACGTGCCGTCGGTCGTGATGACCGTCCACTCGTCGGACAGGACCTCCGTGTGCGGCGTGCCGAGCGAGACCATCGGCTCGATCGCCAGGCAGAAGCCGGGGACCAGCTTCGGGCCCTTGCCGCGCTTGCGGGAGACGTAGTTCAGCAGATGCGGGTCCATGTGCATCTGGGTGCCGATGCCGTGGCCGCCGTAGTCCTCGACGATGCCGTACTTGCCGCCGCCCGGCTTCGGCTGGCGGCGGATGTACGTCTCGATCGCCCGCGAGACGTCGACCAGCCGGGCACCGCCGCGCATCGCCGCGATCCCCGCCCACATCGACCCCTCCGTCACGCGCGAGAGCTCGATCAGCTCCGGGGCGTGACCGCCGCCCACGAACGCCGTGAAGGCCGCGTCGCCGTGCCAGCCGTCCACGATCGCGCCGGCGTCGATCGAGATGATGTCGCCGTCCTTCAGTACGGTCGTGGTGTCCGGGATCCCGTGCACCACCACCTCGTTGACCGAGGTGCAGATCGTCGCGGGGAACCCGCCGTAACCGAGGAAGTTGGGCTTCGCGCCATGGTCGGCGAGGACCTTGCGCGCGACCTCGTCCAGGTCCTTCGTGGTGGCGCCGGGCACCGCGGCCTCGCCGGTGGCCGCGTGGATCGCGGCGACGACCAGCCCGGCCTCGCGCATCTTCGCGATCTGCTCGGGGGTCTTGATCTCCACCATGACGGCGGCCTGCCTCACTCGGTCGAAGAAACGTTGTCTCAGCCGCGCGGCGTCCGCGCGGGCACATCTACGGTAGTCGCCCGGACAGCAGTACGGCCGTGGTGCCCACTCGGGCGCCCCGGCCGTATCACTGTGCCGTACAAGGTGGTACCGCGCTGAGAACCGGACCTAGGCGGCCCGGCCCCCCTCCTCCAGAGCCGCCATCGCGCGCTTGGTCACCTCGGCGACCTTGCCCAGCGCCGAGATGGTGACCACGAGGCCCTGCTCCCGGTAGTGGTCGATGATCGGCTCGGTCTGCGTGTGGTAGACCTCCAGCCGCGTGCGGACCGTCTCCTCGGAGTCGTCGTGCCGCTGGTACAGCTCACCGCCGCACACATCACACACACCCTGCTCCTTCGGCGGGCTGTAGGTGAGGTGGAAGACGTGCGAGCTGTCCTTGCGGCAGGTGCGCCGACCGGCGATCCGCTTGACCACCTCGTCCTCGTCGACCTCCAGGTCCAGCACGGCGTCCAGATGCAGCCCCTCGGCCGTGAGCGCCTTGTCGAGCGCCTCGGCCTGGAAGACGTTGCGGGGAAAGCCGTCCAGAAGGAAGCCGTTCGCGGCGTCCGGCTGCCCCATCCGTTCCAGCGCCATCGCGATGGTGACCTCGTCGGGAACCAGGTTCCCGGCGTTGATGTAGCTCTTCGCCTGTTTGCCGAGGTCGGTGCCCTGGCTCATGTTGGCGCGGAACAGATCACCGGTGGAGATGTGCGGAATGGAGAGGTTCTCGGCGAGGTACGCAGCCTGCGTTCCCTTGCCGGCACCGGGCGGTCCGACGAGGACAATTCGCATCAGCGGAGGAACCCTTCGTAATTACGCTGCTGGAGCTGGCTCTCGATCTGCTTCACGGTCTCCAGACCCACACCCACGATGATCAGGATGCTTGTCCCGCCGAACGGGAAGTTCTGGTTCGCGCCGCCGAAGCCTGCCAACGCCATCGTTGGGACGAGAGCGATCAACCCCAGGTACAGCGAGCCCGGCCAAGTGATCCGGTTGAGTACGTAACTCAGATACTCGGCAGTAGGTCGACCGGCCCGGATGCCCGGGATGAAGCCACCATACTTCTTCATGTTGTCCGCTACTTCTTCGGGGTTGAACGTGATGGCCACGTAGAAGAAGGCGAAGAACACGACCAGCACGAAGTAGGTCGCGATGTAGTACGGATGGTCACCCTTGATGAAGTGGGCTTCGATCCAGGTCTTCCAGCCCGACTGCGAGCTGGAGAACTGCGCGATCAGCGCCGGGATGTAGAGCAGCGACGACGCGAAGATGACGGGGATCACACCCGCCTGGTTCACCTTCAGCGGGATGTACGTGGACGTACCGCCGTAGGACCTGCGGCCGATCATCCGCTTCGCGTACTGGACGGGGATCCGGCGCTGCGCCTGCTCGACGAAGACGACGAGACCCACCATCACGAAGCCGATCAGAATGACCGTGCCGAACTCGATCCAGCCCTGGGCGAGCTTGCCGCTCTCCTTGATGGCCCACAGCGCGCCGGGGAAGCCGGCGGCGATGGAGATGAACATCAGGATGGACATGCCGTTGCCGATGCCCTTGTCGGTGATCATCTCACCGAGCCACATGACGGCGGCCGTACCGGCGGTCATCGTGATGACCATCGTGACGGTGATGAAGATCGACTGGTCCGGAACGATCTCCGAGGCGACGGGGCAGCCGCTGAAGAGCGCGCCGCTGCGTGCGGTAGCCACCAGACCGGTGCCCTGGAGCACCGCGAGGGCGACTGTCAGGTATCGGGTGTACTGAGTGATCTTGGCCTGACCGGACTGCCCTTCCTTCTTGAGGGCTTCGAGTCGGGGGATGACCACGGTCAGCAGCTGCAGGATGATGCTTGCCGTGATGTACGGCATGATGCCGAGCGCGAAGATCGTAATCTGCAGCAGCGCTCCGCCGCTGAACATGTTCACCAAGCCGAACAGGCTGTTGTTGCCCTTCTGGGCTGCGTCGACACACGTCTGAACGTTCTCGTAGCTGACGCCCGGGACGGGGATGTGCGCCCCGAACCGGTACAGCACGATGATGAACAGCGTGAAGAGCAGCTTCTTGCGCAGGTCGGGCGTCTTGAACGCCCGGGCGAACGCGGTGAGCACGGTGCCTCCTGCGACCCCCGCGCTCGCGCGTCAAGGGTGACGGTCTTGAGGATCGACGGATACATATCAGGCAAAAAGCCACGCGACCACCCCTGCGGAGAGTCCGCGTGGCTCGGGGTCCGGGGGCGGACCCCCGGGTTCATACAGCAATAGTGCACGCCACCTTACCGGCGTACCTGCTCCCCTGGAACGACCAACCGGGGATGCCCCTTTTGAGAGGCACCCCCGGTTGGTGTTCAGTCCATCGAATTCGTCCGAGACGTCTCAGACGAGTTCGGTGACGGAGCCGCCGGCGGCGGCAATCTTCTCCTTGGCGGAGCCGGAAGCGGCGTCAACCGAAACCGTCAGTGCCACGGAGATCTCGCCCTGGCCCAGGACCTTGACGAGGCTGTTCTTACGGACCGCGCCCTTGTCGACCAGATCGGCCACAGTGACCTCGCCACCCTGCGGGTAGAGCTCGGCCAGCTTGTCCAGGTTCACGACCTGGTACTCGGTGCGGAACGGGTTCTTGAAGCCCTTGAGCTTCGGGAGACGCATGTGGAGGGGCATCTGCCCGCCCTCGAAGCGCTCCGGAACCTGGTAACGGGCCTTGGTGCCCTTGGTGCCACGACCCGCGGTCTTGCCCTTGGACGCCTCGCCACGGCCCACACGGGTCTTGGCGGTCTTGGCTCCGGGGGCAGGACGGAGGTTGTGGACCTTCAGCGGCTTCTGCTCCGCCATGTCAGTCGACCTCCTCAACCGTCACGAGGTGCCGCACGGTGTTGGCCATGCCGCGGAACTCGGGACGGTCTTCCTTGACAACCACGTCGTTGACCCGCTTGAGGCCGAGCGAACGAAGGGTCTCGCGGTGGTTCTGCTTGCTGCCGATGTACGACTTCGTCTGCGTGATCTTGAGACGGGCCATCACGCACCCGCTCCCGCACGCGCCCTGAGCAGAGCCGCGGGGGCGACGTCCTCAAGGGGCAGACCGCGGCGGGCCGCGATCTCCTCGGGACGCTGCAGACCCTGAAGGGCCGCCACGGTCGCGTGCACGATGTTGATCGGGTTCGACGAACCGAGCGACTTCGACAGGATGTCGTGGACGCCGGCGCACTCGAGCACCGCACGCACCGGGCCACCGGCGATGACGCCGGTACCGGGGGACGCGGGCTTGAGCAGGACGACGCCCGCCGCCTTCTCACCCTGGATCGGGTGCGGGATGGTGCCCTGGATACGGGGGACCTTGAAGAAGTGCTTCTTGGCCTCCTCAACACCCTTGGCGATGGCGGCCGGCACCTCCTTGGCCTTGCCGTAACCGACACCCACGGTGCCGTCACCGTCGCCCACCACGACCAGCGCGGTGAAGCTGAAGCGACGACCACCCTTCACGACCTTGGCGACACGGTTGATCGCGACGACACGCTCGACGTACGCGGTCTTCTCGGCGGCAGCGCCACCGTCACGGCCCTTCCGGTCCCGCCGCTCGCCGCCACCGGCACCGCTTCCGCGGCGCTGGGGTCCAGCCATTGGATTTACCTCTCTCTGTTACGTCCGCTAGCTCCGGAACCGGGGCTTAGAACTTCAGCCCGGCTTCACGGGCGGCGTCAGCCAGAGCGGCAATCCGCCCGGCGTACTGGTTGCCACCACGGTCGAACACGACGGCCTCGATACCGGCGGCCTTGGCGCGCTCGGCGACCAGGGCACCCACCCGCTGTGCCTGGGCGCTCTTGTCGCCCTCGCCACCGCGGATCGAGGTGTCCAGGGTCGACGCCGAAGCGAGCGTGTGGCCCGCGATGTCGTCGATGACCTGGGCCACCATGTGGCGGTTGGAACGCGTCACAACGAGCCGGGGGCGCGCCTGCGTGCCCGAGACCTTCTTGCGTACGCGGATGTGCCGGCGCTTGATGGCAGCGGCCTTGTAGGCCTTGCCCTTGGCGATCTTCACACCGTATGCCATGGCTACTTACCCGCCTTTCCGACCTTGCGGCGGATGACCTCGCCGGCGTACTTGACGCCCTTGGCCTTGTACGGGTCGGGCTTCCGCAGCTTGCGGATGTTCGCCGCGACCTCGCCGACCTTCTGCTTGTCGATGCCCTCGACACTGAGCTTCGTCGGGGACTCGACCTTGAAGGTGATGCCTTCGGGCGCCTCGACGGTGATCGGGTGGCTGTATCCGAGCGCGAACTCCAGGTTGGAGCCCTTCGCCTGGACGCGGTAGCCGACACCGCTGATTTCGAGCGCCTTGGTGTATCCCTGGGTCACACCGGTGATCATGTTCGCCACCAGCGTGCGGGACAGGCCGTGGAGGGCCTTGTTCTGACGCTCGTCGTTCGGGCGCAGCACCTTGAGGGTGCCGTCGTCGCCCTTGGTGACCTCGATCGGCGCCGCCACGGTGTGCGAGAGGGAACCCTTGGGGCCCTTCACCGCGACCGTACGGCCGTCGATGGTGACGTCCACACCGGTGGGAACCTGGATGGGGAGCTTGCCGATTCGCGACATGAGCTTTTCCTCCGTTCCCGACTACCAGACGTAGGCGAGGACTTCCCCACCTACGCCCTTCTTGCCTGCCTGCTGGCCCGTCAGAAGACCGTGGGACGTGGAGATGATCGCCACGCCCAGGCCGCCGAGCACCTTGGGCAGGTTGGTGGACTTGGCATACACGCGCAGACCCGGCTTCGAGATGCGCTTGATGCCGGCGATCGAACGCTCGCGGTTCGGGCCGAACTTCAGCTCAAGGGTGAGGCTCTTGCCGACCTCGGCGTCCTCGACCTTCCAGCCGGTGATGAAGCCCTCCTGCTGGAGGATCTCCGCGATGTGCGACTTGATCTTGCTGTGCGGCATCTCGACGGTGTCGTGATACGCCGAGTTCGCGTTACGCAGACGCGTGAGCATGTCTGCGATGGGATCAGTCATGGTCATGAATTGGCCTTCGGCCTCTCTCGCCGGGGTTTCCTGTATGCGCCATCCCTCTCCCCGCTCGATGGCGGGACGGGTGCGGTGCGGGGACCTACGGCGTAGTAAGTTTTGGGCGCCGGACGCCCAACCCCGCAAGCCTACGGCATGTGGGGCAGGGCATCCGCCGACCAGTTGCTTACCGAGAGCGTCTGGTTGATTCTCGAATCCAATCCGCCGGCCGTAGGCCGCCCTTGAGGGGCGGTGGTCGGGTGACGGGTGGGCGGAGAACTACCAGGAGCTCTTGGTGACGCCCGGCAGCTCGCCGCGGTGTGCCATCTCACGAAGGCAGACACGGCAGAGGCCGAACTTGCGGTAGACGGAGTGGGGGCGCCCGCAGCGCTGGCAGCGGGTGTAACCGCGCACGCCGAACTTCGGCTTGCGGGCGGCCTTAGCGATCAGAGCCTTCTTCGCCACGGTCAGTTCTCCTTGAACGGGAAGCCGAGGTGACGAAGGAGGGCACGACCCTCGTCGTCGTTGGTCGCCGTGGTCACCACGGTGATGTCCATGCCCCGGACCCGGTCGATCTTGTCCTGGTCGATCTCGTGGAACATGACCTGCTCCGTGAGACCGAAGGTGTAGTTGCCACGGCCGTCGAACTGCTTCGGCGACAGGCCGCGGAAGTCACGGATACGCGGCAGCGCGAGCGACAGCGTACGGTCCAGGAACTCCCACATGCGGTCACCGCGGAGGGTGACGTGGCAGCCGATCGGCTGCCCCTCGCGCAGCTTGAACTGCGCGATCGACTTGCGGGCCTTGGTCACGGCCGGCTTCTGGCCGGTGATCGTGGTGAGGTCCTTGATGGCACCCTCGATCAGCTTGGAGTCGCGGGCGGCGTCGCCCACACCCATGTTGACCACGATCTTGACGAGACCGGGGATCTGCATGACGTTCTCGTACGAGAACTCCTCACGCAGCTTGCCGGCGATCTCCTCGCGGTAGCGCAGCTTCAGACGCGGCGCGGTGGTGGTGGTCGTCATCAGATGTCCTCACCGGTCCGCTTGGCAACGCGGATCTTGTTGCCCTCGTCGTCAAAGCGGTACCCGACGCGGGTGGCGACCTTCTTGCCGTCCTTCTCCACGACCAGCTGAACGTTGCTGACGTGGACAGGGGCCTCGGTCGTCACGATGCCGCCGGTCTGCGAACCACGAGCGGTCTGGCCGGCCTTGGTGTGCTTCTTGACCCGGTTGACACCCTCGACGAGGACGCGGTCCTGCGTGGGGTAGGCCACGATGACCTTGCCCTGCTTGCCCTTGTCCTTGCCGGTGATGACCTGAACCAGGTCGCCCTTCTTGATCTTCATGCTTACAGCACCTCCGGCGCGAGCGAGATGATCTTCATGAACTTCTTCTCGCGCAGCTCACGGCCCACCGGGCCGAAGATACGGGTGCCACGAGGGTCGCCGTCGTTCTTCAGAATGACGGCGGCGTTCTCGTCGAAGCGGATGTACGAGCCGTCCTGGCGGCGGCGCTCCTTCACGGTGCGAACGATGACCGCCTTGATGACGTCACCCTTCTTCACGTTGCCACCGGGGATCGCGTCCTTGACGGTGGCGACGATGACGTCACCGATACCCGCGTAGCGGCGACCCGAGCCACCGAGAACACGGATGCAAAGGATCTCCTTGGCACCAGTGTTGTCGGCGACACGCAGTCGCGACTCCTGCTGGATCACGTCTATCTCCTGATCGTCTGCCGGTTCCCGGCGGGGGCCGTCCTCTTACGGCCGGCCCCCGCCGAGCCTGGCGGAACTACTCCCAGAGAATGCCCTGGGAGGGATTACTGCGGCCTGGACTACTTGGCCTTCTCAAGGATCTCGACGATGCGCCAGCGCTTCGTCGCGGACAGCGGCCGGGTCTCCATGAGGAGGACACGGTCGCCGATCCCGGCGGCGTTCTGCTCGTCGTGCGCCTTGAGCTTGTTCGTACGGCGGATGACCTTGCCGTACAGGGCGTGCTTCACGCGGTCCTCGACAGCGACGACGACGGTCTTGTCCATCTTGTCGCTGACGACGAGACCCTCACGGGTCTTGCGGAATCCGCGCTCGCTCTTCGCGGTCGTCTCGGTCACGTTGCTCTCAGTCATCAGGCGCTCTCCACCGTCTCGATGCCCAGCTCGCGCTCACGCATCAGGGTGTAGATCCGCGCGATGTCCTTCCGGACCAGCTTCAGCCGGCCGTGGTTCTCAAGCTGACCGGTCGC
The DNA here is from genome assembly GCF_036248275.1 of Streptomyces sp. NBC_01716. Lineage (NCBI taxonomy): Bacteria > Bacillati > Actinomycetota > Actinomycetes > Kitasatosporales > Streptomycetaceae > Streptomyces > Streptomyces sp. NBC_01716. Next base: position 3,427,925 of record NZ_CP109181.1, read on the forward strand.
CGCCTGGAAGCGGAGGTTGAACAGCTCTTCCTTGGCCTCGCGAAGCTTGTCGACAAGCTCCTCGTTGCCCAGTTCACGCAGCTCGGACGCCTTGGTAACGGCCGCCATCACGACTCACCTGCCTCGCGCCGAACGATGCGGCACTTCATCGGAAGCTTGTGGGCGGCGCGGGTGAGCGCCTCCTTGGCAACCTTCTCGTTCGGGTAGGACAGCTCGAACATCACCCGGCCGGGCTTGACGTTCGCGATCCACCACTCGGGAGAACCCTTACCGGAACCCATGCGGGTCTCGGCGGGCTTCTTCGTGAGCGGACGGTCCGGGTAGATGTTGATCCAGACCTTGCCGCCACGCTTGATGTGGCGGGTCATCGCGATACGAGCCGCCTCGATCTGGCGGTTCGTCACGTACGCCGGGGTCAGCGCCTGGATGCCGTACTCGCCGAACGCAACCTGCGTACCACCCTTGGACATTCCGCTGCGCTTCGGGTGGTGCTGCTTGCGGTGCTTGACCCTACGGGGGATCAGCATTTCGGTCAGGCCTCCGTTCCGCCGGTAGAAGTGGGCGCGGCCTCCGCTGCCGGAGCAGCCGTGGCACCGGCCTTCGCCGACTCGGGAGCCTCGGCACCCGGAGCCTGCTGCGGCTTGCGGCCACCACGACCGCCGCGCTCGCCACCGCGGCCACCGCGGCCGGCGGGGCGGTCGCTGCCGCCGCCACGGGCCGGACGGTTGCCCGCGCGCGCCGCGGCGTTCTCGGCGCGCACCTCGGCGATGTTCTTGACGTCGCCCTTGTAGATCCAGACCTTCACGCCGATACGGCCGAAGGTCGTCTTGGCCTCGAAGAAGCCGTAGTCGACGTTGGCACGGAGCGTGTGCAGGGGCACGCGGCCCTCGCGGTAGAACTCCGAGCGCGACATCTCGGCGCCGCCGAGGCGGCCACCGCACTGGATCTTGATGCCCTTGGCGCCGGCCTTCATCGTCGACTGCATGCTCTTGCGCATGGCGCGACGGAAGGAGACACGCGAGGACAGCTGCTCGGCGACGGCCTGGGCCACCAGCTGAGCGTCCACCTCGGGGTTCTTGACCTCAAGGATGTTCAGCTGGACCTGCTTGCCGGTCAGCTTCTCCAGCTCGCCGCGGATACGGTCGGCCTCGGCGCCGCGGCGGCCGATGACGATGCCCGGACGTGCGGTGTGGATGTCCACGCGGACGCGGTCACGGGTGCGCTCGATCTCCACCTTGGAGATACCGGCACGCTCCATCCCCTTCGTCATCATGCGACGAATGGCGACGTCTTCCTTGACGTAGTCCTTGTACAGCTTGTCGGCATACCAGCGGGACTTGAAGTCCGTGGTGATACCGAGCCGGAACCCATGCGGGTTAACCTTCTGGCCCATTACCGGGTTCCTTCCTTGCTGCTGACGACCACGGTGATGTGGCTGGTCCGCTTACGGATCCGGTAGGCGCGGCCCTGGGCACGCGGCCGGAACCGCTTCAGGGTCGGACCCTCGTCCACGTACGCCTCGCTGATGACCAGCGAAGTGGCGTCGGAGTGGTCGTAGTTGTGCGCGGCGTTGGCAATGGCGCTGTCCAGCACCTTGCCGACCGGCACGCTCGCGGCCTGCGGGGCGAAACGCAGGACCGCCTGAGCCTCCGTGGCGTCCATGCCACGGATGAGGTCCACCACGCGGCGGGCCTTCATGGGCGTGACGCGGATGTACCGCGCCTGGGCCCTGGCTTCCATGGTTGTCCCTTCGGTGTAAGTCATAGTCGTTTCCACCCCGCGGTTAGCGGCGCTTCGACTTCCGGTCGTCCTTGACGTGGCCGCGGAAGGTGCGAGTCGGCGAGAACTCGCCGAGCTTGTGGCCGACCATCGACTCGGTGACGAACACCGGGACATGGATCTTGCCGTTGTGCACCGCGATGGTGTGGCCCAGCATTGCCGGGACGATCATCGAGCGACGGGACCAGGTCTTGATGACGTTCTTGGTGCCAGCTTCGTTCTGGACGTCCACCTTCTTGATGAGGTGGCCGTCGACGAAGGGCCCCTTCTTGAGACTGCGCGGCATCTGAAAACCCGCTCCTAGCGCTTCTTGTTCGTCTTGCGGCGGCGGACGATGTACTTGTTGCTCGCCTTCTTCGGCGAACGCGTACGACCTTCCTTCTGACCCCACGGGCTGACCGGGTGGCGACCACCAGAGGTCTTGCCCTCACCACCACCGTGCGGGTGGTCAACGGGGTTCATGGCGACACCGCGGACGGTCGGGCGGACGCCCTTCCAGCGCATACGGCCGGCCTTGCCCCAGTTGATGTTCGACTGCTCGGCGTTGCCGACCTCACCGATGGTGGCGCGGCAGCGGACGTCGACCAGCCGGATCTCTCCGGACGGCATACGAAGGTGGGCCATGGAGCCCTCCTTCGCCAGCAGCTGTACGGAAGTGCCCGCGGAACGGGCGAACTTCGCGCCGCCGCCGGGACGCAGCTCGATGGCGTGGATGGTCGTACCGACCGGGATGTTGCGCAGCGCCAGGTTGTTGCCGGGCTTGATGTCGGCGGACGGGCCGTTCTCGACACGGCTGCCCTGCGCCAGGCCACGCGGCGCGAGAATGTAGCGCTTCTCGCCGTCCGCGTAGTGCAGGAGCGCGATGCGCGCGGTGCGGTTCGGGTCGTACTCGATGTGGGCGACCTTGGCCGGCACACCGTCCTTGTCGTGACGACGGAAGTCGATCAGACGGAAGGCGCGCTTGTGGCCGCCGCCCTGGTGGCGAACGGTCACACGACCGGCGTTGTTACGGCCGCCCTTGCTGTGCAGCGGGCGGACCAGCGACTTCTCCGGCGTGGACCGCGTGATCTCGACGAAGTCGGCGACGCTGGAGCCACGACGGCCCGGGGTCGTCGGCTTGTACTTGCGGATACCCATTTCTCAGTCCTCGGAATATTCCGGACTTCGATTCGATCCGACTTCCGTTAGGAAGTCGGGCCGCCGAAGATGTCGATACGGTCGCCCTCGGCGAGGGTCACGATGGCGCGCTTGGTGTCCGAGCGCTTGCCGAAACCGGTGCGGGTGCGCTTGCGCTTGCCCTGCCGGTTGATCGTGTTGACCCCGGTGACCTTGACCGAGAAGACCGCCTCGACGGCCTGCTTGATCTGGGTCTTGTTGGAGCCGGGCGCGACGATGAACGTGTACTTGTTCTCGTCGAGCAGCGCGTAGCTCTTCTCGGACACCACGGGCTTGACGAGAACGTCACGCGGGTCCGTGAAGGTCTTGCTGGTGATCTCGGCCATCAGGCTTCGCTCCCCTCGGTCTCGGCAGTCTGTCGCGCAGCCCCGCCGGACACGAAGGACTCGAAGGCGGCCTTGGTGAAGACCACGTCGTCGGAGACAAGCACGTCGTACGTGTTGAGCTGTCCCGGGTCCAGCAGGTGGACCTCGGGGAGATTGCGCGCGGACAGCCACGCGTTCTCGTCGCTCCGCTCGACGACCAGGAGCACGTTCTTGCGCTCGCTGACCTTGCCGAGCAGGGTCTTGGCGGCCTTGGTGGACGCCACGCCCTCGACCACGTCGGAGACGACGTGGATACGGGCGTTGCGGGCCCGGTCGGTGAGGGCCCCGCGCAGGGCGGCGACCTTCATCTTCTTCGGGGTCCGCTGCGAGTAGTCACGCGGGGTGGGGCCGTGTACGACGCCACCGCCGGCGAACTGCGGCGCACGGGTCGAACCCTGACGGGCGCGGCCGGTGCCCTTCTGGCGGTAAGGCTTCTTGCCACCACCACGGACCTCGCCACGGCGCTTGACCTTGTGCGTGCCCTGACGGGCGGCGGCCAGCTGCGCGACGACGACCTGGTGGATCAGCGGGATGCTGACCTTGGCGTCGAAGATCTCGGCCGGGAGCTCGACGGTCCCGGTCTTGTCGCCCGAGGGCGACATGATGTCGATGGTGCTGCTCATGTCTTCAGGCCCCCTTCGCCGCGGTGCGGACCAGGACGAGGCCGCCGTTCGGACCGGGGACCGCGCCCTTGATGAGGAGCAGGCCCTTCTCCGCGTCAACGGCGTGAACGGTCAGGTTCTGGGTGGTGACCCGCTCGTTGCCCATGCGACCCGCCATGCGGAGGCCCTTGAACACACGGCCCGGGGTGGCGCAGCCACCGATGGAGCCGGGAGAGCGGTGCTTGCGCTGGGTTCCGTGACCGGCGCCGAGGCCCTTGAAGTTGTGACGCTTCATGACACCGGCGAAGCCCTTGCCCTTGCTCTTGCCCGTGACGTCGACCTTGACGCCGGACTCGAACGCGGCAGCGGTGATCTCCTGGCCGAGCGTGTACTCGCCGGCGTCGGAGGTGCGGAGCTCCACCAGGTGGCGGCGGGGGGTCACGTCGGCCTTGGCGAAGTGGCCCTTGAGGGGCTTGTTCACCTTGCGCGGGTCGATCTCGCCGAAGGCGATCTGGACCGACTCGTAGCCGTCGGAGTCATTCGTACGGACCTGGGTAACGACGCAGGGTCCGGCCTTGACCACGGTCACCGGGACGACACGGTTGTTCTCGTCCCAGACCTGGGTCATGCCGAGCTTCTCGCCCAGGACACCCTTGATCTGCTTTGCCATCTCTTCCGCGCCTCTCAGAGCTTGATCTCGATGTCGACGCCGGCCGGAAGGTCCAGGCGCATCAACGAGTCAACGGTCTTGGGCGTCGGGTCGAGAATGTCGATCAGGCGCTTGTGCGTGCGCATCTCGAAGTGCTCGCGCGAGTCCTTGTACTTGTGCGGCGACTTGATGACGCAGTACACGTTCTTCTCAGTGGGCAGCGGCACCGGGCCCGCGACCGACGCACCAGTGCGAGTCACCGTCTCGACGATCTTCTTCGCCGAAGAGTCGATGACCTCGTGGTCGTAGGCCTTGAGCCGGATGCGGATCTTCTGTCCCGCCATGGCTACTCAGTAGTCCTGTCTCTCGAAACGCTCTGGCTCCCGGGGGGCCTGTGCACTGCCCATCTCCGACCCACGCGGTCGGGCGTGTCGCATTCCCTCTACAGACGAATCCCGAAGGATTTCCCTGACCAAGGGGTTGCGGGCCCGAAGTCCGCGAGACCGGGGACGAACGCCCACCGGGTGCCTGGCCGGTACCCCGCTGACACTTCCCGGAAGATTCCCGTACGTCCGCCCCAGCGCTGCCGTGAGAGGCAGATGGGACGACGAGTACTGTGGGACTCGCTTCCGGTCCCCCCGGCGGGAGGCGCGCAGCATCGGCACTCAACCGAGCAACCTGAGCAGTGTGCCATATGGCCCGGAGCCCTGGCCAATCGCGGCGAGAGAGCGTACCCCACGGGGGGAGGGGCGAACCCTGGGGCTGACGCGGAGCGCCGTTGCCCGCGCGGGCCCGCCTGTACGGTGCGGTCGTGATGGCGGCAATGGACGACTACGAGTCCCTCAACGAAACGGCCCACCTGCTCGCGAGCCCGGAGAACGCCCGCAGACTGCTGGCCTCGATCGACCAGCTCGAAAAGGGCGGCGGCACCGGATCGCGGCCTGCCGCTGCCACTACGGCTGCTGACAGCCACCCATCGCTGCCCTGCCTCCCCGAAACGGAGGAAAATGGGTGGTGGAGGTGTGCATCATGCGGAAAGTAGTCGACTCCCGGGACATGCCGAGCGAGACGAACTGCACCCTCGCCATCACGGGCGAGGAGGACGAGGTCGTCCGCGCCGCGAGCGAACACGCGACTTCGGTGCACGGCCACGAGAACACGGCGGAACTACGGGCCCAGATCCGGTCCAACCTGAAGGACGAGATGCCGCAGCAGGTGTGAGGTCCGGGGCGGGTGAGATTCCGGCGAACCAGCCCGCCGCCGACCGGCGCCCGCCACGATGAGGCGGGTGACCAACACGGACCTCTGGCACCACTACGGCCGCAACCGCGCCGAGCGCGACCGGACAGTCCCCGAGAGCTTCCACTGGATCTGGAGCCAGAACGGCGGTCCCGGCGCGGAAGCCCTCGGCGATCTCACCGGCCAACGCGTCGTCGACCTCGGCGCCGGATCCGCCAGACACGCCGCCCACCTGGCGGCTCTTCACCGTCCCGCCCAGGTGGTCGCGGTCGACGCCTCCGCCGCCCAGCACGCCATGGCCACCGACCTGTACGCCCAACTCACGCCACGCCTGCGCCTGGTGCACGCCGATGTACCGGCGCACCTGCGCATGGCTCCGCACACCTACGACGTGCTGTACAGCGTCTTCGGGGCCGTCGACTTCACCGAGCCGCGCAAGCTGCTCCGAGCGGCGTTCACCGCACTGCGGCCCGGCGGCCGGCTGGTGTTCTCCACGCTCGCCCACTACCTCAACGGTGAACCGGCGGAAGCCGATGTCGTACCTGCCGAGGTCTCCGCGAAGACGCCCGGGGGTGAGCCGGCCGTCATGCGCCGCTGGGTGCTCCAGGAGCACGTGTGGACGAAGATCCTTGACGAGGCCGGATTCACCGGGATCGACACCGACCTCCTGCCGCCCACCACGACCGGCCCGCACACGGCAGACACACTGCTCGTAACGGCTTCCCGGCGGTCAGCGCTCTGACGCGTACGTGAGGAAGCTCGCCCACGCGGTGGGGGTGAGGCCGAGGCGGGGGCCGTGCGGGTTCTTGGAGTCACGGACGTGGACGGCGGCGGGGGTGGCGGCGACCTCGACGCAGTCGTTGGGGTTGCTGCTGTCGCTGTAGCTGCTCTTGAACCACGTCAGCTCGTTCGCGTCCTCGGCAGAGGTGCTGCGGATCATGTCTCCCCTAGACGAGTCATTCCGATGTGATCAGTGGTCATAGGCGATCAGGGATCGCAGGACGGGCTGGCCGGTCTTGTGGTTGTGCCAGATCGCGGCGGCCATCGCGAGGACGCGCTGAGCGACGCGGACTGCGACGCCCTCGAAGGTCCGGCCGCCGTGCTGTTCCAGGTCGAGCTGGCCTTTGAGGGTGTCGTTGACCGACTCGATCAGTTGCCGCACTGATTTCAGGAGACTCTCGCCCTTGCGTTTCTTCTCGCGCTTGAACGACGGCCGCAGCAACTCGGCACCCCTCAAGGCCAAATCGGCCTCGAACTCCTTGGCGGCGAAACCCTTGTCGGAGATCACCAGCAGCCCCGGCCGGTTCGTGACTGTCTCGGGTTCGCGGTCGAGCATCGCGGTCAGTACCTCGCGCTCGTCCATCTTCGGGGTCGCCAGCGCCCACAGGATCGGCATCCCGGCCGGAGTGCACACCAGGAACAGGCGCAGGCCCCAGAAGAACCGGGAGTGCGAGGCGCAGTACCCGTATCCGGCCCAGCCGGCCATGTCCGACCGCTTCACCGTCGGACGCGAGCGGCCACACTCCACCGGCGTGGAGTCGACGATCCAGTGGTTGTCGAACCAGAAGTCCGTATCGACGGCCAGCAGCCGTATCGCCTTCCTGACCAGTGGCAACGCGGCTCTGAGCCGCTTGTTCCAGCCCGGCTGCCTGGGCACGTACGGGAACATCCGGCCCAAGCGGGAGTCCACGAACCGCAGCCACCGCGACTCTGAAGTGAAGCCCAGCAGCGCCTGCGCGACAGCGAGGCAGACAAGCTCGGAATCCGTCAGCTGCGGCGGTCGGCCCAGCCACCGGGTACCCCCGATCTCGTCGTCGATCTTCACGTACAGTGCGGTCAGCAGGGCGTCCAGGTTGTTCGTCACACAACGATCTTGGACGCCCTGTCTGCGTTCCCGGACACACCGTCAGCATTCGGAATGACTCGTCTAGGGCTTCCTCGATGAAGGCCAGAGACTCACGCGCGTTAAGAGCCTCGGCCCGGATGATGCCATAACGCAGCTCCAAGATCCTTAGCTGCCTCGGATCGGAGACAGGGCGGCCACCGAACTCCTCGTCAGTGCGGCCAACCGATGTGCCGTCCCCGAACTTCAGCACCTGGATCCGCCCGCTCGTCCCTGGATGGTCTCCACGAGCGGTCGGCACAACCTGGATCTCGACATTACGCAACTGCCCCACTTCCAGTAGGTGTTGGAGCTGTCGGCGCAGCACCATTTTGCCACCGACGGGGCGGCGGAGTGTGACCTCTTCCTGGACAAAGCTCAGCTCGGGCGCAGGTGAACGGTCGAAGACGGAACGCCGAGCCATTCGCGCCGCCACCGCCCGCGTCAGCTCGTCGTCCGACAGGGCGGGCCTCCTCGTGGCGAGCAGCGCACGTGCGTACTCCTCTGTCTGGAGCAGACCGTGCAGGTTGTGGCTGCCGTACGACAGCAGCTCGACCGCCCGCGCCTCCATCCGTGCCAGATCACGAACCTTTTTCGGATACCGGACCTCCGCCACGTCCTGCTTCATCGCGGAGATCATCCCCTCCGCCCGCAAGACCTTGTCCGCCTTGTCCAGGTACTCCTGGCGGGGAATCCGCGTGCCCGCCTCGACCTTGTAGACCAAGTCCTCGCCGTAGCCGATCGCCTGGCCGAACTCCGCCGCCCGTAGGCCGGCCGCCTCGCGGCGCAGCCGTAGTTGCCTGCCGACCGTCGCGACCACCGCCGCGCCCGACTCGTCGTCGGGGTCGACCTCCCAACCCGGCTCGTCCGTCTCCGTACCCTCCGCGTCCACGCTCACCGCACACCCGCCTCCTTCGTACCGCTGTCCCCTCCGGACAGGTTGGACAGCACTGGACAAGCTCGGGACAGTCACCGTACGTACCGGAGTCATCACTGGTCAGCGTATGTGCGGACCGCCACGCTGAGTGACGTGAATCAAGAAATCACCCAACTCGGTCTTTCGGAACGCCACTTCGGCGTACTCCTGTCACCCACGCCACGCGGCGCCCGTCTCGCCCGGCGGCTCACCACAGCACATCTGCTCGCCTGGGACCTGCCACCCCGAACGATCGAAACGGCGGAACAGGTCACCGCCGAGCTGGCGACCAACGCGGCCACGCACGGCCGGCTGTCCGGGCGGGACTTCCTGCTGGAGCTGCGCAGGGCGGAGGACGGGCACGTCCTGCGTATCGAGGTCACCGACACCCGGGGCGACCGCCTCCCCGGGCTCAACCCCCAACTAACGCCCCCGGACGACGAGTCGGGCAGAGGGCTGCTGCTGGTCGAGGTGCTGGCGGACCGGTGGGGGGTGACGTCCGGGCCGGTGCCCCGCAAGACGGTGTGGGCGGAGCTGGATCTCCTACGGGGCGTCCTCATCCTTGCGGGTGAATATGCCCAACTGAGTTGGAAATGGGGCGGATTATCTGCTTACGCTCAGCGAGACAGTGGCATATGCCAAAGGCAGATCCCCATCAACTCACCCACAGAAACCCGCATGGTCAGCGCGCCCCATGAGGCGATGCACCGCATCTTCCAGGAGTACCCGGGGCTGTTCTCCCGCGTCTCCGAGGTGCTGGGTGTCAATTTCTCCCCGCCCACCTCGGTCACGATCCTGCCGACCGACCTCACCGAGTCCCGACCGGTGGAGCGCCGGGTGGACACGCTTATGCGTCTGGAGACCGAGAACGACGAGCCCTTACTTCTCGCTGTGGAAGCGCAGGGGAAGAAGGACTTGGACAAGCCCGCCAGTTGGATGTACTACCTCTCGTATCTGTACGCGAAGTACAAAGTGCAGCCGGTCCTTCTGGTCGTGTGCCAGGACCGCGCGACGGCGGAATGGGCGGCCCACCCGGTACACATCGGGCCCAGACAGTGGTCGTCGCTCACGCTGCGCCCGCTCGTCGCCGGCCCGCACAACATGCCGTTGATCACGAACGCGGCCGAGGCGCGCAAGGACCTGGCGCTTGCCACTCTTTCGGCGATCACACACGCCGACGATCCGGACATCGGTGCCATACTGAAATCGCTGTCCGCCGCACTGCGGGAGGCGCCGGAATCTCTCACCGGCCCGCTCGTCGAACTCACCGCACAGGGCTTGGGCAAGCGCCCAGCCGCACAACAGTGGAGGAACCTGGTGGCCGTGGACCTTTCTTTCTACAAGTCACCCATCTCGCAGGAGATCCGGGCGCAGAGCCGAGCGGAAGACGTCCTTTTCGTCCTGGAGCAGCGCGGCATCGAGGTCGATGAAGAGATCCGCGCACGCATCACCGAATGCCAGGACCCCGAGATCCTGCTCGGGTGGCTCGCCCGCGCCATCACCGCGTCCTCCGCCGAGGAGATCTTCACTACGGAGTGACCCCAGACCCCACCGACAGGGCCGACCGCACCTCGCGGTCGGCCCTCCCCCGTGCCTCGTCCTGTCAGTGCCATCCGCCACCATGGACCCTCGGAACAGCGCTCGCCTGTGAGGAGTCGCGGAATGCTGGTCGAGGTAGCCGGGGTGCGAGCACCCGCCGGGCGGGCGGCGGAGGCCGCGCGAATCGTCTGCGCGGAGTACGCGGACGCCGCGCTGTACCACCACTCCGCACGGTCCTACTTCTTCGGCGCGGCCTGGGCGGAGGCGCGCGGCCTGGACTTCGACCGCGAACTGTTCTTCGTCGCGGCGATGCTGCACGACTTGGCTCTCACTCCACCCTTCGACAGCCACACGCTCGCTTTCGAAGAGGCCGGCGGCCATCTGGCGCGCGTCTTCACCGCCGGTCTCGGCTGGCCGACCGAGCGACGCGACCGGACGGCCGAGCTGATCGTGCTCCACATGCGGGACGACGTCGCGCCGGAAGTGGACGTGGAAAGCCGGTTGTTGCAGGTGGGAACCAGCGCGGATGTATCCGGGACGGGCCTGGAGGCGTTCGATTCCGCCTTCACGGACGCGCTCGTCGGGGCGTACCCCCGGCTGGGCTTCGCCCATTCCTTCATCCGCCTGTTCCAGGACCAGGCGCAGCGCAAACCGGGCTGCGCAGCCGCGGAGTTGGTCGCAGGAGGGTGGGCGGAACGGACCGTTTCCCATGCGCTCGACGCCAACCGCAAGCCGCGACCGTAGCGGGCGTCTCCTGGTGAGGTGACGTGCTTCTTCGGCACCAGAGTCACGGTGCCGACGGCGTGGGAGCCCACCGACACCGATCTTCTGATCGTGGATCGGCCGGCCGTTGAGGCTCCGGCGTGGTCCGTGGCGCAAGTCCGGCGAGCGCGACCAGTGTCCTGGCAACGTTCTGAGCAGGCACAACCGTCTCGTGGCTGTGGTCGAGCCCCATACACCCCTTCCACGACATGCCTGTCCGCGGCGCCTGGGTTTTCGCGGGCGCGGGACTCTAACTCGTCGCAGCGACGGCCGTCCCCACGGTCACCGCCGTCACGGTCCGCAGCACCGCGGTGTTCACCGCTTCGGCGCCCCAACTGGTCTGCTCCAGCTCCTTCGCACGCTTGTAGACCTTTCCCGACCACGGGATGGAGCGGTGCAGGGTCGGCAGGGTGCCGCTGGCGGAGAGCAGCCCGATCAACGCCGTCGTACGGGTATCGGGCTCCGCGCCGTCGACCAGGACGGCACGGACCGTCTCCATGAGGAACTTCTTGTGCCCGGTGTCGCCGGCGACCGTGGCGGTCGTATGGAACAGCCCCAGCCTCTTCCTGCTCTCCCGGCGCAGCATGCCCCGCTCCACGAGCCGGTCGAGCACCGTCTCACGCATCCCCGTGCCGATCTCGATGAGGAGCGTCTGGACACCGCGCTTCCGCTCGGCGATCTTCTCGTGGGCGGCCCGGAGCACGGGATCCGGCAGCGGATCGCCGGCGACGGCGTGCACCTTCAGGCCGTTCAGTCCGGCGTCGTTCTCATCGACCGTGACATGCCCACCGAGCCCGAGCTCCACGAGAACGGCGCCGCCCAGGGTGTAGTACAGCGTGCCCTCTCCCGCGATCGCCCCCGACTTGTCGTCGAACATCAGCAGCGTCAGATCTTCGACGATGAGTGTTTCGTTCGGCATCGTTTCGTTCGGCATGTCACTTCATCCAACCGTCGGCGTGGGGAGGTGGCCCTCGGAAACGGCCCCTCCGGCCACGCTAGGCCTGAGTGGAACGTGGGAGCAGTGGCGGCCTGTCACCACTATTCGTGACACATGTCATGAGGACCCCGCGTCCGGGTCGCGGCCCTCCACGACCGCGCCAGCGCGGCCCAGGACAGTGTCGGTACGTCGCCGCCCCGCGCCCACGTCACCGCGACGTCTCGCAGACCACGGCCCCACGGCTCCACGATGCGTGCGAGCGCCGACGCGTCCGGCGGGGCCGCGCCCAGGCCGATCGCGTAGTGGACGCGGTCCCCCTCCGTCGCGTACGGGCGTGGCCAGGCGTGGGCGTCCCGTACTCCGGACCCTTCGAGCGCGGTGAGCAGTGCCCGTACGCGGCCCCGGAAGCGGCCCAGGGTGTCGGGGCGGCGTGTGTCCACGGTCGCGACCGCCCAGGCCGCGTGTCTGCGGTGCAGGGGTGGGGGTGCGGACAGGGCGGTGCCCGCGGGGCCCGTCTCAAGCAACTCCCAGGCGCGGTACAGCTCTTGGACCAGCAGGTCCCGGAAGCCGGGGCCGACCTGTTCGGTGCAGCTACGGATCGGGGCGGTCGGGGTCAGCACGGTGACAGGGGCGCCAACTCCCGTACCTGAAGCGCTCGTTGTCAGGGCGACAGGTACCCGCCAGTCCCACGCCGCCCATGTCCCGAAGAAGTGCCTCAGCAGGTCGTCGCCCGCCAGATCCCCGGCCTCGCGTGTCGTGTGCGCCGCCAGCACCGCCCAGGCCAGGCCGGGCAGCCCGCCAAAGGGAGCGGAGTCCAGCCCACGGGCGCTCGCCCAGGTCTTCACGTCCCTCGCCAGCGCGGCGAAGGCACCGTGCCGGTCGCCGACCGCCTCCCGTATCGCCGCCGCGTCGCTCACCGCGCTCAGCGCGACGGCCGCCGCCTCGCCCAGTTCGGCGCGGCGTTCCACGGCCCGCGCCGGGTCGATGTCGCCGGTCGCGACCACGGCCAGGTCGACGCCCAACTCGCCCACCGTGAACCGCAGTCCGGGCACGCGCGCCCCGACCACTTCACGCACCCCGGATGCGCCCCCGGGAAGCGCGGCCGTCATCCGCCGCCGGATCCCGTCCATGTCCACCGCCGCGCCGGGCAGCGCCGCCACCAGGTCCAGATCCGCCCCGGCGGACGCGCAGCCCATCCTGCGGGACCCGACGATATGTACGGCCCCTTCGGCGAGAATGCGCGCGAGCAGCCGCGCGGTCTCATCGATGTCAGCGCTGGGCTTTCTCGGTGGCTGATGATCGGCGAGCCAACTGATCTCCCCCGTGCCGAGCGCGACCGTCGCCCGTACGCGCATCGGCTCCTCACCTCTGCGTGACAGCAGCGCCAACTCGCCTACACCCGCCGACACTTCGCCGAGCCTTGCTTCAGACGGCCAATAGCGACCGGCTTCACGCCCTGTATGAACTCCCCTACGTACCGGAATCCGCAAAGGCGATCTCCTCGGCCACGCCCACATCGGCGTCACCGCCAGCGTCTTATTTCTCGCCGAAAACTTGAGAGTAATACTCACGGAGAGTTCCTAGAATTCTGCGATGACACTCGGAAGGAAACCCTCACGTTTCACTTGCAAGAAGGCGAGGAAAGGGACCTTCAGATCCGACTAATCGAAACTATTCTGTCCCCCTGAGCGGGCCGAACTTCGAGGGGGCCTGGTGATCGCCAAGATCCTCGTGCCAGGAGCATCGTCGCGCCAGAACATAGCCTTCTCCCCCGTTAAGGAGGTATAGCACCCCGCCGGGGAGCTCTGCCGCCAGTTGGTCACCCAAGATCTTCCCCCTTTCCGCGCTGGTCGCCTCGCTAATTTCCAGGCGAGCACAGTAGGGCTGCAGATGCATCAGCTCAACCGCAGTGAAGAGAACATCGATCCGCGTCTCAAAACCTTCCACGTTCACGCTGCGCAGGAGCAGCATGGAGTGGCTGACGGAGTACTGCCAAACTTGGAACTCGCGTTCCCACCCTGCGATCTTCGCCATGTCACCCTCCGGAAAGAAAACCAGGCTTAGGCACCTGCACTACGGACCCACCTCGATAGAATGTGATGCTATCCCACGATCGATCACCAACTCGCACGGACTTCCCCACGTGGTACATCTCCCGTTCCGTCGCAAACCAGTTACTCCCACTGCCGTTGCGATAAGCGCTAGAGAACTGCTCGCCGGGATTAGCTCCACGAAACCCGTCAAGTGACACATGAAGCTTGACGTTCGGATTGTGAGCGGCTGCACGAACCTCAGCCTCCCAAATATCGCTATCCAGGTAGTGGGAGTACCCCTTGCCTTCGGCAAATCCTCTCAAGCCATTCTTGCGGAGCCCCAATGCCACGTCCGTCGGGCATCCACCGGAATTATGAACTAGGACCGGAGTGTTCCCTGCCAGCACATAGTAGGTGTGGATGCCTTCGACAGTCAGGTCGTACGTCCGCTGCCGCTCGTCGAATGAACGCGCCGCCTCCACCTCGGCGGTGTCGCCGTTCGCCGTGCGGAGCGTCATACCAGCTTTGAGGTCGCCGGCGTCGACCCAACCTTCCGAGGACTCCACCCAGAACGGATGGGTCACCGTCGAGATCAGCTCGGAGGAACGGCCGCCCTCCGATCGCACCGTCAGATCCACAAAGCGCTTGTCGTCCTCGGTCACGATGGTGGCCACAACCTCGCGGGTTGTGGTTTCGCCAGTCAGTGGATCGGTGACGGTAATTGCGTCACCCAGCTTCACGTCTTCGATCAGCTTGGTGGTGCCGTCCGCCAGGAGGACCTCAGTTCCCGGAGGAAAGCTGTGCGGTGCGGCGCAAGCGAGCCTCGCCGCGCCCGCGTTGTCGCCCTTCTTCAGAAGCTTCGAAGCGGTTCCGAGCTTCCCCACCGGAATGAGCCCGGCCACGGTCCAGACACACGCGCTGACACTTCCGCCGTAGCATCTCTGTGCGTCTCGGACTCCGATCACTTCAAGGAAGTCCTTGGTGGGCGACACCCAGCCGAGTTCGTTCACCGCGGCGCAGAGCTGACTGGTCGGATCGTCGCTGCACCGACCGTTGCCCCAGAGGACGAGCAGTTGTGTGTAACTGCGACTCTCGTAGCCCGTCCAGGCGCGGAGTTCCTTCTCCGTCGGGATCTCGATGCCGGCCAGCACCGGCTTCTTACCGCCCCCGCCGCCCCCGCTCGAACCGCCGCCCCCCGAACCGCCCCCGCCCGAACCCACGTTGGGAATGTCGTTCGGCTCGTACGGCACCTCGTCCGTGTAGCCGTCCTCGGACGGCCAGCCCGCGCCGCCGTTGCATGAGTCGCACCACAGGCCGGTCGGGTCGGACCAGGTCAGCGGGTTGTTGTTGGCGTAGGCGTAGCCGTGGATCTGTTGCGGATCGGCGAGGTCCATCACCGGGTCGACGGACAGGAAGCGGCCCGTCGACGGGTCGTACTCCCGGGCGCCCAGGTGGATCAGGCCCGTAGCCGTGTCCGTCGTGCCGCCCACGAAGCCCTTCGTGCCCGGCCACGTCCCCGTCGCCTCGCCGCGGGTGCCGCCGAAGGGCAGCGTGCGGCGCTGGGTGAGCTGCTGGGTCGCCGCGTCGACGGCGAGCTGCGCGGTGCCGTGGTGGTCCGCGATCGTCAGTGAGATGGCTCCGGTGTTCTGCTGCGCGGCCTGGTGACCGCCGCCGAGGTCGACGTAGCGGGTCGCCTTCGGCGTGGTCGATCCCTTGGGCAGCACGATCTCCGTGGTGCCCAGGTAGAGCGTGGTCTCGTCCGGGGTGCGACCGATCAGGCGGTTGCCGTCGGCGTCGTACAGATACGACGTGACCTTCGCAGGTCCGCCCTCGGCGGGCTCCGACACAGTGGCCAGCCGGCCCTCGGCGTCCCAGGTGAGGGTCTGTTCGTCACCGGCGACCGTGCGGCTGGTGGTGCTGCCGTTGTCGTCGTATCCGAAGGTTTCCCGCGCCGTGCCGGTCGGCCCCGTCCGGGTGATCGAGGTGAGCTTGTGCGGCTGAGGGGTCCCGGGCTCCGGATAGGCGTACGTACGGAGGGTGTCCTTGGCGCTGTCGCCTGCCGGGTCGTGGAGGGTCTCGGTCAGGCGGTTGCCGACCTTGTCGTAGGTGTACGAGTGCCGGTACGGCGCGGGGCCGCCGGCGGCGCCGCCCGCGGGCTCCGCCGGACAGGTGGACTGCCCCTGCGCCCACGCCTCGGTCAGCCGACGCAGGTAGTCGTAGGTGAAGCACTGCGTGTCGTTGCCCGAGCGGGAAGTGTCCGACACCGACAGGACGTTGCCCGCCTCGTCGTAGCGGTACGTGCTGAACTGGTCGACGCCGGCGACGTCCTGCCGGTCCACCCGGGAGGTCGCCAGCCGCTGGGTGCCCCACTCGTACGTGTTGGTCGCCTGAGTGGTCTTCCCCCCTGCGGAGAGCCGGTACTGAAGCGGCTTGCCCGTCAGGCTGTACGTGGCGGCCGACGACAGTCCGCCCATCCCGCTCACCGAGAGGGGCCGCTCCGTGGCGTCCTCGTACGCGTAGGCGACAACGGCGGGTGCCAGCGCCCCCGCCTTGGGGTAACCGACGCTCTGCACGGAGCCGGAGACGTTGTACTCGGTGCCGCTCACATAGGTGCCCGCGAGTTCGGCCTCCGCGCCGGGGATCGTGATGCTGGAGCGCTGCACCCGGTACCGCCGGTCGTACGCGACCACCTTGGAGGTGTACTGCTGGCCGCCCGTGTACCGGATGGACTCGGCGAGGTGTCCCTTGGCGCCGCTGATCGTGTCGTAGACCCATTTCGCGTGCAGCGGCCCGCTGTTGGAGCCCTCGCGCAGCTCCGTCTGGCGGCCGAGGCCGTCGTAGACGTACGCGAGTGTGGTGTCCTCGGCATCCGTGGTCGACGTGCGCAGGCCGCGGTCGTCGTAGACGCTGGTGGTGGTGCCCTTGTCCGGATCGACGCTCTCGATCTGCCGCCCGAGCATGTCGTAGGTGTAACTCCAGCGGTTGCCCGCCGCGTCGGTGACCTTCGCCATCTCGTCACGCGGCGTGTACTGGTACGCCATCGTGTCGTACGTCGAACCGGCGGACCGCTGGTGATGCTGGCGCAGCTCCGTCGTTCTGTTCCGCGCGTCCGTCAGGGTGGTGGTGGCGGTGCCGCCCGCCGGCGGGATCACCGTGACGCGATCGCCGCCGTAGACGGTCTTGGTGGTGCTGACCACCGCGCCGCCGTCACCGTTTCCGGCGATCTGCCGCGCCTCGGTCTCACGCCCCAGACCGTCGAAGGTATGGCGGGACTGCGTTTCCACGGAGAGGGCGTTGTCCGGCTCGAAGAGTGCGGTGGTGGGCGGTTGCGTGACGTAGTAGGGCGCGAATCTCTTTGCCGTCAGGCCCCGTTCGTCGTAGAAGACGTCGGTGAGGATGCGCCCGCCGTCGGGGCCCGGCTCCTGCGCCTGGCGTTCTCGCATCAGCCCGTCGAAGATCGTGTAGGACGTGCGCTGGACACCTCTGTTTCCGAGCAGCTTCGTCCCCACCGCGACCGGATGGCCTTCGACCATGCGGTAGGTGAACTCGTACGCCGGCGTCTGCCCGGTCAACTGGTCTGCCAGCCAGACCTTGGTGGAGCGGCCGAGTGCGTCGTAGGCGAAGGACGTCACCTTGCCGTTGGTGTCCGTCTGCGTCAGCGGCAGGCCGCGCGAGACCTCGAAGGTGCTTGTCGTCTTCTGCGCGGTTGTCGCGTCCCCCGTCTTCGCCGGCGGGCCGGTCACAGTGGTGTCGGTGGCGAAGCCCGTGGCGGGCGTACGCACGGTGGTGGTGGTCCGGCCGTCGGTCCGGGGTGTTCTCACCACCACGCCCGACGCGTTCACGGTCACATCGGCCGTGAGGTCGGTGCTGGTGAGGACACGGCCGTAACCGTCGAAGGTCGCGCCCGACTCCAGGTAGAGCGGCGTGGTGCCGTCGTACTTCTTCAGTACGGCGGTCGCTGTGACATCGCCCTTCTCGGGAGCCGCGCCGTAGGCGCCTGCGTCGTACGCGATACGCGAGTCGGACACCACGTCGGCGGGCCGCTGCGCGGTGGCGTCACAGGAGGTGGCGACCGACTCGGACCGGGAGGGCAGCGAGAGGATGTTCTTCTCGGTGTTCGTGGCGTACGTGGTCCGGGCGCACCTGTTGTCGGTGGACGTGGTGGTGTCACCGAAGTCGTCCACCTCGGTGACGCGGCCGGCGACGGTGTCGTACGCCGTACCGGTCGACGTCGTACGCCACTTGGTGCCGGCGCCGTCGTCGAGAGATGTCCACTTCTTCGACGCGCTGGTCCCGGTGAAGTTCGCGGTGACGGTGCCCCAGTCCCGTTCCTTCTTCGCGGTCTGGTGATGCCACGGACGGTTGACCGTCTTGGCGAGGATCTTGCCGCCCGGCCCGGAGTAGGTGGCTGTCTTGTACGCGAAACCGGCAGCCGACTCGTGATCGGTGATCGGATCGCCCTCACCTGCCGCGAGAGTGACGGACACACTCTTCGTGCCGCCGGACGGTTCCTTGCGGTCGCCGTCCATGCCGCGCAGGAAGAAGTGGTCCTCCTGCGACTTCATCGCGTCCGCGCCGCCCTGGCCACCGGTCAGGACCCGTACCTGTCCGTACCCCCGCCACTGTGACCAGGTCTTGTGCTTCTCCTTGGTCAGACCGTCGTCATCGTCGTAGTGCCAGGCGGCGTCGCCGACGTACTGGTACCGGGTGACCTGGTCCGGGGCGCCACCGGTCCGGTCCGATGAGGTCACGGAGTCGACCACGTACTTGTTGAACCACTGGCGTTCCGGGTCGTCGGTGGAGCTGCCCCCGATGTACTGGGGAAAGCAGCGTGTCGTATTCGACTGAGGTGTCGGTAGGGCGTCCCAGTCACAGGCCGCCGCCGTGTAGTTGATGGCGAGCTGGCCGCCCGTGGGGTCGTCGACCGAGGACAGCCGGCTCTTGATGAACGGGGCGTACCCGTCGCCGGTCTTGTCGAGACGGTTGGCGTGCTGGGTGTACGCGAACGTGGTCTTGGGGAGAGTGACCGCCGGGCTGGCGGAGTGACCGGTGCGCTGGATCGAGTCGAGCAGCAACTGGTAGTCGATGTCGGCCATGCCCCATCGATGGGTCAGCTTCCACGAGTCGACGCTCTGGTACGCGCCGGCCACCAGGACCTCGGTGGTGATGGCGGTCAGCCGCTTACGAGTGAAGAAGGCCGGAGACAGTCGGCCTTCGTCGCAGTCCGCGCCGGCGTCGCAGTTCAGGTCCCACGGAGTGTCGTACCAGTAGGCCGAATCCGTGGTGATGGACCCGCAATCCGTCTGCGCGTTCTGGATGCATCTCTCGGAGCTGGTGAAGTCCACCTGGGCGAGCGCTTTGGTGCCGTACATCGACGACGACTTGAGGCCGTACTCGATGCGGTCGAGGTAACCGCCGCGTGCGTAGCGGGTGTTGTCGGCGGCTTCGAGGTTACGGCCGTAGGAGTTCTCTTCCTTGTCGTAGTAGTAGGCGACGGCGTTGCCCCGCGTGTCCACGACGTAGTCGAGATTCCACCGCCAAGCCTGCTGGCACCAAGAAGCGGCGAAGGTCGCCGCGTGGCACGGCTCACCCGAGTCGTCGCCGAAAACGGGCGCCGTCCAGGCGGAGTCGGTCGCTTCCTTGCCCTCGGCCCAGCCGGGCAGCCGGTGGTAGCCGGTGGTAGCCGAAGTAGTAGCGAACGCCCTGCGGGTCGGTCAGCCGCCAGTATTCGCCGTCGGCGTCGCCGTTGCCTCTGTTGGTGGAGGTGAGGCGGTCGATCTTTGTTCCGTCGTCGCCCTTCAGCTTCCAGGCGTCGTCGCCCACGGGGACAAGTTCGCCGCCCTTGCCGTTGAACGAGATGAACGCGTTGTTGTAGGCCCAGCACTGATCGCCGGGCTCGTTGCCGTCCGCGTTCTTGACGCCGTCCTCGGCGCACGGTTTGTAACGTCGCTCGATGAATCCGGGTGAGAGGTCGAATCCGTCTCCGACCCAGGACGACTGGTTGTTCGTCGATCCCGTGCGGCCGTCGATCGCACCGGAGGCGTAGGAGAGCCCGAAGTTGGGCTTCAGGCTGCCCGGCACATCCGGTACGGGAATGTCGTAGGTCCAGTTGAAGTCACCGGTGTTGAGGTTGGTGCTCCAGGTGGCCGACGGCGAGAGCGGGGTGGCCTTGTACGTGCCCGTCCCGCCCTCCGCGTCGGCCACGGCGGCGAGGACGGTCGGGACACCGGCCCGCAGGCCGACACGCTCCGCGGTGAGGGTGCGCTTCTCGGTGTCGTTGACGGCCGGCACGGGCTTGCCCGTACGGCACCGTGCCTTGTCCGGCGTGGATGCCGCGCACGCGGGGAGTTCGACGAGCGTGAGGCGGGACGCGTACCCGCCGCCGTATGCCTGAGCGAAGGAGGAGTAGTCGATACGGGCCCGCACACCCCCGGCCGGGGTGGTAGCGGCCCGCTCGCCTGCCGTCGCGTCGCCCTTGCCGGGCACCGGCAGCAAGGTGAACAACGGTCCGTCCAGCCCGGCCCGCTCACTGGTCCTGCGGTCCAGTACGCGCACCTCGACCTCGCCGGGCGCCGTCGCTGCGTCCTTGCCCTTCGGGACGCCCAGAGCGACGGGCAGCCCCCGGTGCGAGGCGACAGCGGAGCTGCCGGAGGCGGTCGGCAGCTTCACGCGCGCGGACGCCGCCTTGGGCCACGCCGAGTCGGGCCGCTTCTTCGGTGTCCGCGGTTCCTTCATCGCCGTGCGAGGTTCGACCGAGCCGGCGTTGCCCTCGATCGGGCTTTCCGACGTCGGGATGTCCGAGCCCACGCCGCGGTCGTCCGCCGCGGCGGCCACGGGCTGAGCGACGCCCTGCAACAGGGTGCCGATCAGGACCACCGAGGAAGCGAGCGCGACGCGCGCCCGCCAGTGCCGGAAACGTGAACTCGGTCTACCGTTCATGCCGTCCTTCGATTCCTCACTGCGGGCATTCGGCGAGATCCCGAATGGCATTGCGGGTATGGGAGATGAGCCGTGCGGCGATGCCTTCAGGTCAGTCGGTCGCGGGAATCTCCGTCGGCAGGCCGGGCATTCCGTACGCCAGCCGGACGACCTGATCCGCCGTCAAAGTGCCTTGGAACGCCCAGACATCGGAGAGAACCCCGGGCCAGTACTGTCCCCAGGACGTTCCGCTCCTGAGCCTGCCGATTTGCAGAGGCTGGGCGGCCTTGAACGAGATCACGTTCTCGGACCACGAGATCCTGTCGATGCAGGCGCTGTCGTCGCCTTCGCCATTGCCGTCGGCGTCGACACAGGCCGACTCTTCCAGTTCGCCGTTCACGTAGAGCTGCAACCGCTTGGCGAATCCGTCGTAGACGAGCGCGAGATGGGTCCAGTCGGCCGCGCTGTAGAACTGGCCGTTCTCGACATCGGCGGACCCGGCGTCCGAGGTGTCCTGATCCGGGACGGAGATCCGCCAGCGCCCCGGATCCGTATCGGGTGTCGCGCTGGGCAGATACCGGACCGCGAAGGCGCTCTGCTGTGTCCCCGGCATGCTCAGCAGCGTCACGCCGGACTGCGGTACCGCCGCGGCCTGTGCCCACGCGGTCACGGTGAAGCTGGTGCTCGTGTCCACCGGGGCCGCCGCGCTGGCGGCGTAGTCGTTGACACCGTCGAGGACCAGGCCTCCGTCCACCCAGCCGGACCCGATCTGCGTGCCACCGCCCAGCGTCAGGTCGTTCCCCTCGCCGGAGTCGTCCGGTGATGTTGTCGCTCCGGGCTGGTCGAACTTCCAGCGGGCCTTGACGAGCGGACGTTGCTGGAACAGCTGCCGTACTTCGTCATCGGCCACCGGACGGTCGAAGAAGCGGATGTCGTCGATGGTGCCGGGGAAGTGCTGTATCAAATCACCCCCATCGATGGTCAGCGCGCCAACCTGGACACGACCGCCCGCGTACCAGGCGGCGGACTGGGCGACACTGGCTGACTTCACGCCGTTGACGTACAGGGTCAGCGTATTGGCGGTCGCGTCGTGCACACCCACGAGATGGACCCACTCCCCCACTCGTGCGGAGGTCCCTTCGGGCTGAACGGCGCGGACTTGCGTCGCACCCGGGACGTCGCCCGAGTACTGGGTGAATCCCCAGCGGTTGAAGGTCTTGGAGTAGTACAGCTCGAAGCCCGGCCGGTTCTGCCCCAGTTGGGCGACGACCGTCGCTCCCTCTCCCGGAATGCGATCGAGCTTGGCCCACGCGGAGACCGTGAACGGACGCTGCGTGTCGACGTGCGGAGCCGCCGTGTGCGCGTAGTCCCCGGCACCGTCCAGTTTCAGTGCCTTGCCGGCCACACCTGGTGCTCCGAGCCGCGCGTCACCGGCGAGACCGAGCGGTTGGGTGTCGGCGCGCCCGGTCACTTCCACGGCACCGGCGGGTTCATCGAGGGGAAAGACCGTACGGGCGGTCCGGCCGGTGCCGATCGACTCGTGACGCAGCAGACGCCCCACCTCGGTGGCGCTGACCGGCTTGTCGAATATCCGTACCTCGTCGATCTCGCCGGGCAGGAAGGAGCCGGGACTTCCGCTGTAGGACCCGGCGCCGATCTGCAGCCCGCGCCGTGCGTCCCAAGCCGTTGAGTACGGTGTCGATCCCACCAGCGAGCCGTCGACGTAGAGGTGCAGGTCCTGGGTACTCCCGCTGTAGACACCCACCAGATGCGTCCAGCGGCCGGCCACCACACCGCCCGGCTGTGGAGCCATGGCACGTGCGACGGGGGCGCCCGGCGTGTCCGAGGTGTACTGGTTGAACACCCAACGGCCGTAGGAGTGCGAGTAGTAGAGCTCGAAGCCCGGTGAATGGTTGCCCGGCTGGGCCGCGACGATCGCCGCGTGATCGGGCACGTCGGACAACTTCACCCAGGCCGAGACGGAGAAGCCGATCTCGGTGTTCACCGTGGGGATGTCCGTGACGGCGTAGTCGTCCACCCCGTCGAAGGACACGGCGCTCCCCTTCACCCCGGGCACACCGGTGACCGCGCCACCTCGCAGCTCGGCCACGCGCGCGCCGGAGGAGCCTTGCGCCGCTGTCGCTCCCGCGTTCTCGTCGAGTTGCCAGGCACCGCGCTCCGGTTGGCCCGCCTTGACCCGGTACTGATAGGTGCGGATCTCGCTACCATTGCCCGCGGCGTCGAATGCCTGAGCGGTGACGAAGTTGAGTCCGGGCTCCGCCGGCAGCACCTGAACGCTCTTCGCCGCACCGCCCGACGTGGTCAGAGTGTTCTTCGAACTCGGGTCGCCGTTGACGCCGTACCAGTACTTCGTCACATCGGAGTCGGCCGCCTTCAGAGAGAACGTGCCGTACTTGCCCACCCCATCGAACCACGGGTCATCGGCATTCTCGGGGTCGGACGCCGGATATTCGCCGGACGACACGGTGGGGGCCTTCGGCACGCTCGTGTCGTAGACGAAGTAGCAACCCGTGGGATCGTCCCCCGCGTACGACCAGGGCGAGTACTGAGCGCCGTCATAAGTCCGCGCGTACCAGTTGACCTGCTTGTTGGTCGGCACCGTGGCGGGCAGCGTGATCGAGAAACTCGAACCCGACTTCTTCGCGGTGGTCAGTGACGGGCTCCAGCGGGCGATCAGCCCCTTGCCGTCGCCGGAATCCCATTTGGCCTGGAACTGCACCCGAACGCTGTCACCGTCCGGGTCCGTCACCTTGTTCGCGTAGATCTTTCCCAGCGTGCGTACGCGCGCGACCGTCGCAGGCTTCTTGCAGGTGCCCCCGTACTCCATCGCCAACTGCGACATCTTGATCTGGGGAGGCGGGCGGTTGTACTCGACCCGAAGGAACGCCTTCTCCGAGAAACGCTTCCACGCCAGGCGATCGTCTTCACTGGCGGCCCGTAGCCCGAAGGTCATGGTCGACCACTTCTTGTCCGCGGCTTCCTGCACCGCGGACCTGATGCTGAACTCCGCGTCCTTGGCCGCGCACCCCTCGTATCCGTAGGCGAAGGACTTCGCGCTCAACTCCTTGATCCAGAAACCGGAGGCGTTTTGCGAGTTCCACGTGGTCGACGCAGAGATGTCCTTGGTGCGCCACAGCTCCACGCTGCGGTCCGTGCAGGACGCCGACCATGTGTTGCGCACCACGAACTCGGCGCTGAGAA
Organism: Streptomyces sp. NBC_01716; assembly: GCF_036248275.1. Classification (NCBI taxonomy): domain Bacteria; kingdom Bacillati; phylum Actinomycetota; class Actinomycetes; order Kitasatosporales; family Streptomycetaceae; genus Streptomyces; species Streptomyces sp. NBC_01716. Next base: position 3,451,944 of record NZ_CP109181.1, read on the forward strand.
CGGACTTTCCAGCGAACTTGGAGACGGGGATGCGGTAAAAGAGCCGCTTGGTGTCGTGCGGCGCGCAGTAGTCCCAACCGCAGTACCCCAAGCCCTCGTCGGACTTGCCGTTGAACTTCCACTGCGGTGACGAAGCCCAGTACTTGGAGGCCATGGTCCAGGCCGAGGCCTTGGGCGAGTACCACTGCGGATCGATGAAGACCGGATACACCGTGTCCTCACCCGTGAGGACATCGGCGTCGGGCCTGAGCAACAACTCCTCGCCATTGGCGGTGACTTCAACACCGACGGGCACGAGCTTCCCCGACTCGCCGGGGCCGGGCTCCCCCTCGCCGGTGGCGTCCGATTCGTCGGCCGCACGCGTGCGGGGGGCCACCGTCTCGCCGGCACCGGCGCTCGGGCTGGAGTCCCACATAACAGGTGTCGCGGCCTCGAAGACGGTTCCCGCGGCGCCGACATCCACGGCTTCCAGGCCGCCGGAAGCAGTCGTTCGTACGTGCATGCCCTCGGTCGCGAGAGACAACCTCAGCTCCGCGAGTGCCTCGGTCTGCGCCGCCTCGGCCGATTTGACCACCAGCAGTTGAGTGAAGCCGTCCTCCTGCGCACCGAGGCGCAGATCCACGTCAGGCAGGATCTCCCGGTAGGTGGCCGTCGCACCGTCCATCTCCGGTACGGGCACTTCTCCCAGGGGCCAGGACAGCGCCAGTGCCCGGCCCGCCCGCTCCATCCGTACCAGCGGGCCGTCGCCCCCGCCGGAGAAGGCCAGACCGACCGTCGTCGCCCCAGGCCGGACCGTGCCGTCGTCGGAGGACCGAGCCAGAGCGGTGTCGACGGGCTTCCATTCGCCGCCCACGCGGGTCCAGACCGGGCGCAGATACTCCCGGGCCTCAAGGCTCCCCTCCGGGGTCGCGAATGTCTCGCTGCTCTCACCGCGCAGGGACAGGACCTCGACGTCTTCGCCGGACCGCTCGGCCCTGGCGAACGCGTCCGCCTCCGAGAGTGCGGGTGCCCCGGCGTCCGCGTTCTCCGGCGTGGCGATCGCCCGGCCGGGCTGAACGGACGACGCGGACGCCACCGCGGGGAGCCACCCCAGAACCATTCCGCAGCTCAACGCGACAGCCAGCACCCCTCGCAAGCTGCGCACACGGACAGGCCAGGCCCCCCGGACACGACCACACACCCCACCCACAAAAATGAAGATCAGCTGAATGAATTGTGGAGAAGGTATCCATCAGGCAAAGGTTCGGTCCAGGCCCCCATAACGACACAAAGTAAGGCGTTGATCACCATCCGGCGTGTGGGCCGCATCACATCTGGATGCGGCACGCGGAAAAGAAAAGCAGGCCCCGCACCAACTTCGGTGCGGGGCCCGCTTCTTGGTTGCTCGTGTCGGAGCTACCAGGTCGGACGGTCAGCCGTCGGAACAGCGGGCCGCCGGATCGGCAATTACTTGCTGATCTTGGTGACCTGGCCGGCGCCCACGGTCCGGCCACCCTCGCGGATGGCGAACTTCAGGCCCTCCTCCATGGCGACCGGCTGGATCAGCGAGACCGTCATGAGGGTGTTGTCGCCCGGCATGACCATCTCGGTGCCCTCGGGGAGGGTCACGACGCCGGTCACGTCAGTCGTACGGAAGTAGAACTGCGGGCGGTAGTTGTTGAAGAAGGGGGTGTGACGGCCACCCTCGTCCTTCGACAGGATGTAGGCCTGGGCCTCGAACTCGGTGTGCGGCGTGACCGAACCGGGCTTGATGATGACCTGGCCGCGCTCGACATCCTCGCGCTTGATGCCACGGAGGAGCAGACCGACGTTCTCACCGGCCTGGCCCTCGTCGAGCAGCTTGCGGAACATCTCGATGCCGGTGACCGTGGTGGTGGTCTTCTCGGTCTTGATACCGACGATGTCGACGGTCTCGTTGACCTTGAGCACACCACGCTCGATACGGCCGGTGACGACCGTGCCACGGCCGGTGATCGTGAAGACGTCCTCGATGGGCATGAGGAACGGCTTCTCGACGTCACGCTCGGGCTGCGGGATCGACTCGTCGACGGCCTTCATCAGGTCGAGGACGGTCTGGCCCCACTCCTTGTCGCCTTCGAGCGCCTTGAGCGCCGAGACCTTGACGACCGGCAGGTCGTCGCCCGGGAACTCGTACTCGGAGAGGAGCTCACGGACCTCGAGCTCGACGAGCTCAAGGATCTCCTCGTCGTCCACCATGTCGGCCTTGTTCAGCGCGACAACGATGTACGGCACGCCGACCTGGCGGGCCAGGAGCACGTGCTCCTTGGTCTGCGGCATCGGGCCGTCGGTCGCGGCGACGACGAGGATGGCGCCGTCCATCTGCGCCGCACCCGTGATCATGTTCTTGATGTAGTCCGCGTGACCGGGGCAGTCGACGTGCGCGTAGTGACGCGACTCCGTCTGGTACTCGACGTGCGCGATGGAGATGGTGATACCGCGCTGGCGCTCCTCGGGAGCCTTGTCGATCTGGTCGAAGGCCGAGGCCTCGTTCAGGTCCGGGTACGCGTCATGCAGCACCTTGGTAATGGCGGCCGTGAGGGTCGTCTTACCGTGGTCGATGTGACCGATGGTGCCGATGTTGACGTGCGGCTTAGTCCGCTCGAACTTCGCCTTCGCCACTGGGGTCCTCCTGGAGTGGTTCTGTACGCCTTACTCATCGGCGCCAGGTGATCTTTGCTGGGATGCCGGGGCCCGGGGCACCGGACACTCGCACGGTCTCCCGTACGCGTTGTCCGGCGGCCCCAGGGCTTGCCGGTGACAAGCCTAAAGCGTGCTCGGGACGAGCTACTCGCCCTTGGCCTTCGCGATGATCTCCTCGGCGACGTTCCGGGGAACCTCGGCGTAGGAGTCGAACTGCATCGAGTAGCTTGCGCGACCCGACGTCTTGCTGCGGAGGTCTCCGACGTAGCCGAACATCTCCGAGAGGGGCACGAGGCCCTTCACGACGCGAGCGCCGCTGCGCTCCTCCATGGCCTGGATCTGGCCACGGCGGGAGTTGAGGTCGCCGATGACATCGCCCATGTAGTCCTCGGGCGTGGTGACCTCGACGGCCATCATCGGTTCGAGAAGCACGGGAGACGCCCGGCGGGCGCCGTCCTTGAACGCCTGCGAACCGGCGATCTTGAAGGCGAGTTCGGAGGAGTCGACCTCGTGGTAGCCACCGTCGAGAAGGGTGACGCGCACGCCCACCATCTCGTAGCCGGCGAGGATGCCGAACTGCATGGCCTCCTGCGCGCCCGCGTCCACCGAGGGGATGTACTCACGGGGGATACGGCCACCGGTCACCTTGTTCACGAACTCGTAGGTCGCGTCGCCGCCCTCGATGGGCTCAAGCGCGATCTGCACCTTCGCGAACTGGCCGGTACCACCGGTCTGCTTCTTGTGCGTGTAGTCGATACGCTCGACGGCCTTGCGGATCGTCTCACGGTAAGCGACCTGCGGCTTACCGACATTCGCCTCCACGCGGAACTCGCGCTTCATGCGGTCGACAAGCACTTCGAGGTGAAGCTCGCCCATACCACCGATGATGGTCTGGCCGGTCTCCTCGTCCGAGTGAACCTGGAAGGAGGGGTCCTCCTCCGCGAGGCGCTGGATGGCGACACCCAGACGCTCCTGGTCACCCTTGGACTTGGGCTCGATCGCGACCTGGATCACCGGCGCCGGGAAGTCCATGGACTCCAGGATCACCGGGTTCTTGTCGTCGCTCAGCGTCTCACCGGTGGTGGTCTGCTTCAGGCCCATGACGGCGACGATGTCACCGGCGCCCACCGACTCGATCTCCTCACGCTTGTTCGCGTGCATACGGTAGATCTTGCCGATGCGCTCCTTCTTGCCCTTCACGGAGTTCAGCACCGCGGTGCCGGCCGTCAGGCGACCGGAGTAGATCCGGACGAAGGTGAGCTTGCCCAGGTGCGGGTCGCTCGCGATCTTGAAGGCGAGCCCGGCGAAGGGCTCGTCGTCGGACGGCTTGCGCTTGATGACCCGCTCCGGGTCCTTGACGTCGTGGCCTTCGATGGCGTCGACGTCCAGGGGGGAGGGCAGGTAGCGCACAACCGCGTCGAGCAGGGGCTGAACGCCCTTGTTCTTGAACGCGGTACCGCAGAACACGGGCGTGACGGTGACGGAGTCGGCCGCGCCCTTGGAAGCGAGGGTGATACGGCGGATCGCCGCGTGCAGCTGCTCCTCGGTGGGCTCCTGGCCCTCCAGGTACAGCTCCATCATCTCGTCGTCGTTCTCGGACACGGCTTCGAGGAGCTTGCCGCGCCATTCCTCGGCGGCCTCGGTGTGCGTGTCCGGGATGTCGACGACGTCGTACATCTCGCCCTTGGTGGCCTCGGCGGACCAGACGAAGGCCTTCATCGACACGAGGTCGACGACGCCCTTGAAGTCGGCCTCGGCACCGATCGGAAGCTGCATGACCAGCGGAACCGCGCCGAGGCGGTCCACGATCATGTCGACGCAGCGGTGGAACTCCGCGCCGGTCCGGTCGAGCTTGTTGACGAAGCAGATACGCGGCACGCCGTAGCGGTCCGCCTGACGCCATACGGTCTCGGACTGCGGCTCGACGCCGGCCACTCCGTCGAAGACGGTGACAGCGCCGTCGAGGACGCGGAGCGAACGCTCCACCTCGACGGTGAAGTCGACGTGACCGGGGGTGTCGATGATGTTGATCGTGTGATCGACATCGTCGAGCGGCCAGTGACAGGTCGTCGCGGCAGACGTGATCGTGATGCCGCGCTCCTGCTCCTGCTCCATCCAGTCCATCGTGGCAGCGCCGTCGTGGACTTCACCGATCTTGTAGCTCACACCGGTGTAGAACAGGATCCGCTCGGTGGTGGTCGTCTTGCCCGCGTCGATGTGGGCCATGATCCCGATGTTGCGGACCTTGGCCAGGTCAAGCGAAGTGGTGGCCATGAGGCTCAATCTTCTCTCGGTCTCGATGTGGGCGCTGACTACCAGCGGTAGTGCGCGAAGGCCTTGTTGGACTCGGCCATCTTGTGCGTGTCCTCACGCTTCTTGACCGAAGCGCCGAGGCCGTTGGAGGCGTCGAGCAGTTCGTTCATGAGGCGCTCGGTCATGGTCTTCTCGCGACGGGCGCGGGAGTAACCGACCAGCCAGCGCAGCGCGAGGGTGGAGGCGCGACCGGGCTTGACCTCGATCGGCACCTGGTAGGTGGCGCCGCCGACGCGGCGGGACTTGACCTCGAGCGAGGGCTTGACGTTCTCAAGCGCGCGCTTCAGCGTGATGACCGGGTCGTTGCCGGTCTTCTCGCGGAGGCCTTCCATGGCGCCGTAGACGATCCGCTCGGCGGTGGAACGCTTGCCGTTGAGCAGAAGCTTGTTGATCAGCGACGTGACAAGAGGAGAACCGTAGACCGGGTCGATGATGACCGGGCGCTTCGGGGCAGGGCCCTTACGAGGCATTGTTTACTTCTCCTTCTTGGCGCCGTAGCGGCTGCGGGCCTGCTTGCGGTTCTTGACTCCCTGGGTGTCCAGGGAACCGCGGATGATCTTGTAGCGAACACCCGGCAGGTCCTTCACACGGCCACCACGCACGAGCACGATGGAGTGCTCCTGCAGGTTGTGTCCCTCACCCGGAATGTATGCCGTGACCTCGATACCGGAGGTCAGCCGCACACGCGCGACCTTCCGCAGGGCGGAGTTGGGCTTCTTCGGGGTGGTCGTGAACACACGCGTGCAGACGCCGCGGCGCTGAGGGGAACCCTCAAGGGCAGGCGTCTTGTTCTTCTCGACCTTGTCCTGCCGGCCCTTCCGGACCAGCTGCTGGATCGTAGGCACTACTTCTCCGGTTTCTGTGTGCCGTCAGTAAAACTAACCTGGAACACTCGCCGACCCACGCGGTCGGGTGTGTCGGATACTGCAAGATCCCGCTGGAGGCGAGGAAAGCGCAGATCGCGGTGGCCTTTGTCCGGACTCGCCATGCGGTTGAGGACACGCACAGGAGCCCAGGCACACCCCAGGCACAAGGTCTGAGCGTACCTACCTCATCGACTCCGGTCAAAAAAGATGCGCCGCACCTGGTTTCGATCGCCTCACACACCGCCGATGGGCGGCCACCCCACCGGGGTGACCGCCCATCGGACCGCACTCACTCCTACTGGTTGTACGGACCGTAGTCGTAGTCCTCCAGCGGAACGGCCTGGCCGGAGCCCGTGCCGAACGGGGAGTAGTCGATGTCGTCGTAGCCGACGGCCGAGTACATCGCGGCCTTGGCCTCCTCGGTCGGCTCCACCCGGATGTTGCGGTAGCGGGAGAGACCCGTACCGGCCGGGATGAGCTTTCCGATGATGACGTTCTCCTTGAGGCCGATCAGGGAGTCCGACTTGGCGTTGATCGCCGCGTCGGTCAGGACCCTGGTCGTCTCCTGGAAGGACGCCGCCGACAGCCACGACTCCGTGGCCAGCGAGGCCTTGGTGATACCCATCAGCTGCGGACGGCCGGAGGCCGGGTGGCCGCCTTCCGTGACCACGCGACGGTTCTCGGTCTCGAACTTCGAGCGCTCGACGAGCTCGCCCGGCAGCAGTTCCGCGTCACCGGACTCGATGATCGTCACACGGCGCAGCATCTGCCGGATGATGATCTCGATGTGCTTGTCGTGGATCGACACACCCTGCGAGTTGTAGACCTTCTGGACCTCGCCGACCAGGTGGACCTGGACCGCGCGCTGACCGAGGATCCGCAGCACGTCGTGCGGGTTGGTGGCACCGACGGTGAGCTTCTGGCCCACCTCGACGCGGTCACCGTCACCGACGAGCAGCCGGGCGCGCTTGGAGATCGGGAACGGCGTCTCCTCGCTTCCGTCGTCCGGGGTGACGACGAGCTTCTTCGTCTTCTCGGTCTCCTCGATGCGGACGGAGCCCGCGGCTTCGGAGATCGGCGCGACACCCTTGGGCGTACGGGCCTCGAAGAGCTCGACGACACGCGGCAGACCCTGCGTGATGTCGTCGCCCGCCACACCACCGGTGTGGAAGGTACGCATCGTCAGCTGGGTGCCGGGCTCACCGATGGACTGGGCGGCGATGATGCCGACCGCCTCACCGATGTCGACCAGCTTGCCGGTGGCCAGCGAACGGCCGTAGCAGAAGGCACAGGTGCCCACCGCGGACTCACAGGTCAGGACCGAGCGGGTCTTGACCTCCTCCACGCCGGCCGCCACGACCGCGTCGATCAGGACATCGCCCAGGTCGACGTTGGCCGGTGCGATGACCTTGCCGTCCACGACGACGTCCTCGGCGAGCATCCGCGCGTACACGGACGTCTCGACGTCCTCCGCCTTGCGCAGGACACCGTCCTCGCCGCGCTCCGCGATCCGCAGCTTGAGGCCGCGGTCGGTGCCGCAGTCCTCCTCGCGGATGATGACGTCCTGCGAGACGTCCACCAGACGACGGGTCAGGTAACCCGAGTCGGCGGTACGCAGGGCGGTGTCGGCCAGACCCTTACGGGCACCGTGGGTGGAGATGAAGTACTCCAGCACGGACAGGCCTTCACGGAAGGACGCCTTGATGGGACGGGGAATCGTCTCATTCTTGGCGTTGGACACCAGACCACGCATACCGGCGATCTGACGCATCTGCATCATGTTTCCACGAGCACCCGAATTCACCATCATGAAGATGGGGTTGGTCTTCGGGAAGTTCGCGTTCATCGCCTCGGCGACCTCGTTGGTCGCCTTGGTCCAGATCGCGATGAGCTCCTGGGTGCGCTCGTCCTTGGTGATCAGACCGCGCTCGTACTGCTTCTGGACCTTCTCGTCCTGGGTCTCGTAACCCTGGACGATCGCCTTCTTCGCCTCGGGTACGACGACATCGGAGATGGCGACGGTGACACCGGAGCGGGTCGCCCAGAAGAAGCCGGCCGCCTTCAGGTTGTCGAGCGTCGCCGCCACGATGACCTTGGGGTAGCGCTCGGCGAGGTCGTTGACGATCTCGGAGAGCTGCTTCTTGCCCACCGAGTAGTCGACGAACGGGTAGTCCTCGGGCAGCAGCTCGTTGAAGAGCGCGCGGCCCAGGGTCGTACGCAGCCGGAACGGGTCGCCCTGCTGCCACTCGGTGTTCGTCTCGCCGTCCTCGCCGACCGGCGGGGTCCAGCCGCGCGGCGGGATGGTGCCCACCGGGAAGCGGATGTCGATCTTCGCCTGGAGCGAGAGCTCACGGTTGTCGAACGCCATCGTGGCCTCGGCACTGGAGCCGAAGGACCGGCCCTCGCCGATGACTTCGCGCTCCTCCTCGTCCGTGGTGAGGAAGAAGAGGCCGAGCACCATGTCCTGGGTGGGCATGGTGACGGGACGGCCGTCGGCCGGCTTGAGGATGTTGTTCGAGGACAGCATCAGGATGCGGGCCTCGGCCTGCGCCTCCGCGGAGAGCGGCAGGTGGACGGCCATCTGGTCACCGTCGAAGTCCGCGTTGAACGCGGTGCAGACGAGCGGGTGGATCTGGATGGCCTTGCCCTCGACCAGCTGGGGCTCGAAGGCCTGGATGCCGAGGCGGTGCAGGGTCGGGGCACGGTTCAGCAGCACCGGGTGTTCGGCGATGACCTCTTCGAGGACGTCGTACACGACGGTGCGGCCACGCTCGACCATGCGCTTGGCCGACTTGATGTTCTGCGCGTGGTTCAGGTCCACCAGGCGCTTCATCACGAACGGCTTGAAGAGCTCCAGCGCCATGGCCTTCGGCAGACCGCACTGGTGCAGCTTGAGCTGCGGTCCGACGACGATCACGGAACGGGCCGAGTAGTCGACCCGCTTGCCGAGCAGGTTCTGGCGGAATCGGCCCTGCTTGCCCTTCAGCATGTCGCTGAGGGACTTCAGGGGCCGGTTGCCGGGACCGGTGACCGGGCGACCGCGGCGGCCGTTGTCGAACAGCGCGTCGACGGCCTCCTGCAGCATCCGCTTCTCGTTGTTCACGATGATCTCGGGGGCACCGAGGTCAAGGAGACGCTTGAGGCGGTTGTTGCGGTTGATCACACGGCGGTACAGGTCGTTCAGGTCGGAGGTCGCGAAGCGGCCACCGTCCAGCTGCACCATCGGACGCAGGTCCGGCGGGATCACCGGCACGCAGTCCAGCACCATGCCCTTGGGGCTGTTGCTGGTCTGGAGGAACGCGGAGACGACCTTGAGGCGCTTGAGCGCACGGGTCTTCTTCTGTCCCTTGCCGGTACGGATGATCTCGCGGAGCCGCTCGGCCTCTTCGTTCAGGTCGAAGGACTCCAGGCGCTTCTGCAGAGCGGCGGCGCCCATGGAACCGTCGAAGTACGTGCCGAAGCGGTCACGCAGCTCGCGGTAGAGCAGCTCGTCGCCCTCCAGGTCCTGGACCTTGAGGTTCTTGAAACGGCTCCACACCTCGTCGAGCCGGTCGATCTCGCGCTGCGCGCGGTCGCGCAGCTGCTTCATCTCACGCTCGGCGCCTTCGCGCACCTTGCGGCGCACGTCGGCCTTGGCGCCCTCGGCCTCCAGCTCGGCCAGGTCGGTCTCAAGCTTCTTGGCGCGGGCCTCAAGGTCGGAGTCGCGGCGGTTCTCGACCTGCTGGCGCTCGACGGAGACATGCGCCTCCAGCGAGGGCAGGTCGCGCGTACGGCGCTCCTCGTCCACGAACGTGATCATGTACGCGGCGAAGTAGATGACCTTCTCAAGGTCCTTCGGCGCGAGGTCGAGCAGGTACCCCAGCCGGGACGGAACTCCCTTGAAGTACCAGATGTGGGTGACGGGCGCGGCAAGCTCGATGTGGCCCATCCGCTCACGGCGCACCTTGGCGCGCGTGACTTCGACGCCACAGCGCTCACAGATGATGCCCTTGAAGCGGACACGCTTGTACTTGCCGCAGTAGCACTCCCAGTCCCGGGTCGGACCGAAGATCTTCTCGCAGAAGAGTCCGTCCTTCTCGGGCTTGAGCGTGCGGTAGTTGATGGTCTCCGGCTTCTTCACTTCGCCGTGGGACCAGGTCCGGATGTCGTCCGCGGTGGCGAGGCCGATCCGCAGCTCGTCGAAGAAGTTGACGTCGAGCACTTGTCGTCAATCCCTCTTTCGGGGTCGAGTCTCAATCAATGGTCTGAAGGGGGTCCCGCCCGAGCCCACCAGGGCGCGAGGGGGGGGTCCGGGAGGAGCCGGCCGCCCCGAGACAGGAGCGGCCGGACAACCCGTCAGACCTCTTCGACGCTGCTCGGCTCTCGCCGGGACAGGTCGATACCGAGCTCCTCCGCCGCGCGGAAGACGTCCTCGTCCGTGTCGCGCATCTCGATGGACATACCGTCCGAGGACAGCACCTCCACGTTGAGACAGAGCGACTGCATTTCCTTGATGAGCACCTTGAAGGACTCGGGAATGCCGGGCTCGGGGATGTTCTCGCCCTTGACGATGGCCTCGTAGACCTTCACGCGGCCGGTCACGTCGTCGGACTTGATGGTCAGGAGCTCCTGGAGGGCGTACGCGGCGCCGTAAGCCTCCAGCGCCCACACCTCCATCTCGCCGAAGCGCTGACCGCCGAACTGGGCCTTACCACCCAGCGGCTGCTGGGTGATCATCGAGTACGGACCGGTCGAGCGGGCGTGGAGCTTGTCGTCGACCAGGTGGTGGAGCTTCAGGATGTACATGTAGCCGATGGAAACCGGCTCGGGGAACGGCTCACCGGAGCGGCCGTCGAACAGGCTGGCCTTGCCGGAGGCCTTGACCATCCGCTCGCCGTCGCGATTCGGGATCGTGGCCTCGAAGAGACCGGAGATCTCGTCCTCGCGCGCGCCGTCGAAGACCGGTGTCGCGACGTTGGTACCGGGGGCGACGTCGTCGGCCCCGATGCCCTTCAGCCGCTCCATCCACTCCTCGCTGCCTTCGACCTTCCAGCCCTGGCTGGCGAGCCAGCCGAGGTGGATCTCCAGGACCTGCCCCGGGTTCATGCGGGACGGGACGCCGAGGGGGTTGAGGATGATGTCGACCGGGGTGCCGTCCTCCAGGAACGGCATGTCCTCGATCGGCAGGATCTTGGAGATGACGCCCTTGTTGCCGTGCCGGCCGGCGAGCTTGTCACCATCGGTGATCTTGCGCTTCTGGGCGACATAGACGCGGACCAGCTGGTTCACGCCCGGAGGAAGCTCGTCACCCTCCTCGCGGTCGAAGACGCGGACACCGATGATCTTGCCGGTCTCGCCGTGCGGCACCTTCAGCGAGGTGTCGCGGACCTCACGGGCCTTCTCACCGAAGATCGCGCGGAGCAGCCGCTCCTCCGGCGTCAGCTCGGTCTCACCCTTGGGCGTGACCTTGCCGACGAGGATGTCCCCGGCCGTGACCTCGGCACCGATACGGATGATGCCGCGCTCGTCGAGGTCCGCGAGGACCTCTTCAGAGACGTTCGGGATGTCCCGGGTGATCTCCTCCGGGCCGAGCTTGGTGTCACGGGCGTCGACCTCGTGCTCCTCGATGTGGATCGAGGAGAGGACGTCGTCCTGCACCAGCCGCTGGCTGAGGATGATCGCGTCTTCGTAGTTGTGGCCCTCCCACGGCATGAACGCCACGAGGAGGTTCTTGCCGAGCGCCATCTCGCCACGCTCGGTGGCGGGACCGTCGGCGAGCACCTGGTTCTCGACGACCCGGTCACCCTCGGAGACGATGACCTTCTGGTTGACGGAGGTGCCCTGGTTGGAGCGGGAGAACTTGGCGATGCGGTACGTGGTGTACGTGCCGTCGTCGTTGGCGATGGTGATGTAGTCCGCGGAGACCTCCTGGACCACACCCTCCTTCTCCGCCTTGATGACGTCACCGGCGTCGACCGCGCAGCGGTACTCCATGCCGGTGCCGACGAGCGGCGCCTCGGAGGTGATCAGCGGCACGGCCTGGCGCATCATGTTCGCGCCCATGAGGGCGCGGTTGGCGTCGTCGTGCTCCAGGAACGGGATCATCGCGGTCGCGACCGACACCATCTGGCGCGGCGAGACGTCCATGTAGTCGACGTCGTCACCGGGGATGTAGTCGACCTCGCCGCCACGACGGCGGACCAGGACGCGCGGCTCGGTGAACCGCATCTCCTCGGACAGCGTCGCGTTGGCCTGCGCGATGACGAAGCGGTCCTCCTCGTCGGCGGTCAGGTAGTCGACGTCGTCGGTGACGACACCGCCGACGACCTTGCGGTACGGCGTCTCAACGAAGCCGAACGCGTTGACCCGGCCGTACGAGGCGAGCGAGCCGATCAGGCCGATGTTCGGGCCTTCGGGGGTCTCGATCGGGCACATGCGGCCGTAGTGCGAGGGGTGCACGTCACGGACCTCGAAGCCGGCCCGCTCACGGGACAGACCACCGGGGCCGAGCGCGTTGAGCCGGCGCTTGTGGGTCAGACCCGACAGCGGGTTGTTCTGGTCCATGAACTGCGACAGCTGGCTGGTGCCGAAGAACTCCTTGATGGAGGCGACGACCGGCCGGATGTTGATCAGGGTCTGCGGCGTGATCGCCTCGACGTCCTGGGTCGTCATGCGCTCGCGTACGACGCGCTCCATCCTCGCCAGACCCGTACGGACCTGGTTCTGGATGAGCTCGCCCACGTTGCGCAGACGGCGGTTGCCGAAGTGGTCGATGTCGTCGGTCTCGACCAGGATCTGGGTGCCGCTCTCGCCGACCGTCTCGGTCTCACCGGCGTGCAGCTTCACCAGGTACTTGATCGTGGCGATGATGTCGTCGGTGGTGAGCACACCGGCGTCCAGCGGCTCCGCGGCGCCGAGCTTCTTGTTCACCTTGTAGCGGCCGACCTTCGCGAGGTCGTAGCGCTTGGGGTTGAAGTAGAGGTTCTCGAGCAGCGTCTGGGCCGCCTCGCGCGTCGGGGGCTCGCCCGGACGCAGCTTGCGGTAGATGTCGAGCAGCGCGTCGTCCTGGCCCTGGGTGTGGTCCTTCTCCAGGGTGGCGCGCATCGACTCGTACTCGCCGAACTCCTCCAGGATCTGCTCGGTCGTCCAGCCGAGAGCCTTGAGCAGAACGGTCACGGACTGCTTGCGCTTGCGGTCGATACGGACACCGACCATGTCGCGCTTGTCGATCTCCATCTCCAGCCAGGCACCCCGGGAGGGGATGATCTTGGAGGAGAAGATGTCCTTGTCGGACGTCTTGTCGATCGAGGAATCGAAGTACACACCCGGCGAGCGGACGAGCTGGGTCACCACGACACGCTCGGTGCCGTTGATGACGAAGGTGCCCTTGTCCGTCATGAGCGGGAAGTCGCCCATGAAGACCGTCTGGGACTTGATCTCACCGGTCTCGTTGTTGGTGAACTCGGCGGTGACGAAGAGCGGGGCCGCGTACGTGAAGTCGCGCTCCTTGCACTCGTCGATCGAGTTCTTCGGCGGCTCGAAACGGTGGTCGCGGAACGTCAGCGACATCGACCCGGAGAAGTCCTCGATCGGAGAGATCTCCTCGAAGATCTCCTCCAGACCCGACTTCCTGGGGACGTCCTGGCCGCTCTCAAGAGCTGCCTCGACCCGTGCCTTCCACACGGCGTTGCCGAGCAGCCAGTCGAAGCTCTCGGTCTGCAGCGCGAGGAGGTTCGGAACCTCAAGAGGCTCCTTGATCTTTGCAAAGGAGATGCGCAGCGGGGCGGTGCTGGCGCCGTTGTTCGTATTCGTGGTCGAGGCGTTGCGCGAGGCGGCCAAGAGGGGGTCCTTCCGAGGGCTCGGACTCACTACGCGCGTACCGGTCCCGAGCTGGACGCGTCGGATCACAGGCCCCAAAAGGGCTGGTCAACCGACGATGTCTTGCATGGGGGTGCCCCTGGTGACGGGCAGGGAGCAGCTAACAGGCAGCGCAAAGGGTCAGTGTAGCCACTTGGCACACTGATGTCCAGGCCGGGTTTTGCGAGACCCTCGTTGTACTCAACACCTTGTCTCAACTGCGTTCGGACCCACGCCGTAGGCGCACATCGATCCTGCCCTCTTCGTCGCCGATCCATGCCTCGGAATCGGATCGAATATGGCGACGCGTCCCTGAGAATTGCGCGCTGCGTGCGGTTCGTCAAGGCCCCCCGTCCCGTACGGACCGTCACCGGTCATACGGAAGGCACGACGATGATCACCATACTCGCAGCCGGACGAAGAGCAAGGAACCCCTCACGGCAACGGAGAAGGGCGGTCACCCGTACGGGTGACCGCCCTTCTCGTCAACGCTCCGCGCCTCGCTCGGCGTGGTCGCCGTCACACCGGACCCACGGGAGCCTTCGCGGCTCCCGTGAGGCGGGTGATCAGCGGGGTGGTGCTACGAGGTCACTTGACCTCGACGGAGGCGCCGGCGCCCTTGAGGGACTCGGCGGCCTTGTCAGCGGCCTCCTTGGCGACCTTCTCAAGGACGGGCTTCGGCGCGCCGTCGACGAGGTCCTTGGCCTCCTTGAGGCCCAGCGAGGTGAGCTCACGCACGACCTTGATGACCTGGATCTTCTTCTCGCCGGCACCCGTGAGGATGACGTCGAACTCGTCCTGGACCTCTTCGGCCTCGACAGCGGCACCGGCGGCACCGCCGGCGGCGGCGACGGCGACCGGGGCGGCGGCCTTGACGTCGAACTTGGCCTCGAAGGCCTTCACGAAGTCGGAGAGCTCGATGAGGGTCAGGGTCTCGAACTGCTCAAGCAGCTCGTCCTGGGACAGCTTCGCCATGATGGCGTCCTTCCACTATGTCGGCAGGTGCCGGATGTATATGACGGCGGGCGTACGGTGGGGCCCGCTGCGACGCGGCGCCGAACTACTCGGCGTCGGCCTCGGCGGGAGCCGGCGTACCGGCACCGCCCTGCTCGACCTTGGCGCGAAGCGCGTCCGCGGTGCGGACGAACTCCGACAGCGGGGCCTGGAACGTCGCCGCGGCCTTGGCCATCGACGCCTTGATTCCACCGGCCACCTTGGCGAGCAGCACCTCGCGGGACTCGAGGTCCGCGAGCTTCTTGAACTCGTCGGCGCTGAGCGCCTTGCCATCAAGGACTCCGCCCTTGATGACGAGATTCGGGTTGTCCTTGGCGAAGTCACGAAGACCCTTCGCCGACTCCACCGGGTCACCGGTGACGAAGGCAACCGCCGTCGGACCCGCGAACAGGTCGTCCAGCGTGTTGATCCCGGCCTCGTTGGCCGCGATCTTGGTCAGCGTGTTCTTCACCACGGCGTACTGGGCGTTCTCACCGAGGGAACGACGCAGCTCCTTGAGCTGCGCCACGGTGAGACCCCGGTACTCGGTCAGCACTGCGGCGCTCGAGCTGCGGAACTGTTCCGTCAGCTCGGCCACCGCGGCAGCCTTGTCGGGCCTTGCCATGAGCGTCGGCCTCCTTCCGGGTGATGAGGACCGCTCAGAAGGGGCCGGACAAAACGAAACGCCCCGGCGCAGGCGCACGGGGCGTAGCTCAACCGGGACACGCCCGGGAACTCTCCTCGGTCACCTACGCGGGTCGTCCGCCTTTGGCGGATCCTTCGGTCGCCTCACCCTCTTGCGAGAGCACGGCGACGACCAGCGGTCTTTGGCTTCAACTGAAGAGTACGTGACGCGGTTACCCGCAGGCAAATCCGGTCGCCGGGGCCGTAAACCCGCCCCGGTGACCGGATTTGAGAGATCAGCTCCCCGAACTCAAGGATTCGGAAAGGAGATCAGATTCCGGAGCCCTCGGCGTCCGCGCCGAGGTCGCCCAGCATCTTGAACAGGTCGACGGTGTCGGCGGCCGGCGGCGTCTGGACGGAGGCCTCGGCCCCGTAGTCGGTGTAACGCGCGCCGATCTTCACCTCGCCCTGCGGGGTGTCCATCGCGACATCCATCTTGACCGGGTAGTTGTCCTCGTTGACCCAGACCTCGGTGTCGTAACCCTTGATGCCGGACTTCTTGACGTTGTCGAGAAGGTCCTTGCGCTCCTTCTCGCTGAGCACGTCGAGGCCCTCGTTCGACTCCATCATCTCGGCGACGGTGAGCGTGCCCTTGTAGTGCTGCGCCTCGGCCCCGTCGATCTTCTCCGAGCCGACGTGCTTCACGTTCGGCGAGTCCAGGAGGAGCGCGAGCTGCTGCGCCGGGTCCTGGTTCATGTTCTCCATGCCGCCGGTGAGCTCCTGGGCGACCGCAGGGTCGCCCGAGGCCTCCGCCGCCGCGGCCAGGTCCAGCTTCATCCAGCGCTTGCCGTCCATGTCCTTGGCCGCCTCGGCGCCCATGTCCATGTACATGGCGTTCTTGACCCACACCATCCGGATCTTGTCCGGGGCGTCGGGCTCGGACTGGAGCATCGAGCCGGTCATGGTCATGTCCATCACCACGGGGTCCCACCCCATGACGCCGGACATCTCCATGTCGCCCGCCCCGGCGCCCACGGCGGCCGGCATCGACATCGTCATCGTGACCTTGGCGGACTTCGCCGCCGCCGTCTTCTCGTACGCCGCCGTCAGCACGTCCGTCACCGCGGAACGCGACTGCGTCTCCCCCTTGGCGGCCGAACTCCCGCCGTTCTTCTTGCCGTCCGAGTCCGCGTCACCGCTCTGACAGCCCGCGACACCGGCCACCACGGCCACTGCCGTCAGCGAGACGCCGACGCGCCCCCATGCCGACATGGTCATACCCCACCCCTTATTCCGATGTTCCTTGTTGAACGGTATCGCACGGATATGACAGCCCGCTCATGCCAAAGCCGGCCCCTGCGCCTCAACAGAGGTGCCGGGACCGGCTCTTGACAAACAGCGACTCGACTGCCGTCCGGGATCAGACGGAGGCCGGGTCCTCCTCGACGAGGAGGTTGCGCGTGCGGTTGGCGTCCAGCGGAATGCCGGGGCCCATCGTCGTCGCCAGGGTCGCCTTCTTGATGTAACGGCCCTTCGCGGCCGACGGCTTGAGACGGAGGATCTCCTCCAGCGCCGCGGCGTAGTTCTCGACCAGCTTCGTCTCGTCGAAGGAGACCTTGCCGATGATGAAGTGCAGGTTCGAGTGCTTGTCGACGCGGAACTCGATCTTGCCGCCCTTGATGTCGTTCACGGCCTTCGTGACATCGGGGGTGACGGTGCCGGTCTTCGGGTTCGGCATCAGACCACGCGGGCCGAGGACGCGGCCGAGGCGGCCGACCTTGCCCATGAGGTCCGGGGTGGCGACGACGGCGTCGAAGTCGAGACGGCCCTTCTGGACCTCTTCGATCAGCTCGTCGGAGCCGACGATGTCGGCGCCCGCGGCGCGCGCTGCCTCGGCACGGTCACCGGTCGCGAAGACCAGGACCCGGGCGGTCTTGCCGGTGCCGTGCGGAAGGTTCACGGTGCCACGGACCATCTGGTCCGCCTTGCGCGGGTCGACGCCCAGCCGCATGGCGACCTCGACGGTGCCGTCGAACTTGGTGGTGTTGGTGTCCTTGGCGATACGGACGGCTTCGAGCGGAGGGTACGTGCGCTCCGCGTCGATCTTCGCGTCCGCGCTGCGGAGTGCCTTGCTGCGCTTCACTTCATTCTCCTGGTGGTTCATTCAGGCGTGGAGTTCGTGGTGCGGGCCGCGCATGGCCCTTCCACTTGGCGCGCCCGAGGGGGCCCGCCGGGCGGGGCTCAGCCCTCGACCGTGATGCCCATCGAACGGGCGGTGCCGGAGATGATCTTCTCGGCGGCGTCCAGGTCGTTGGCGTTCAGGTCGGGCATCTTGGTCGTGGCGATGTCACGGACCTGCGCACGGGTGAGCTTGGCGACCTTCTTGACGTGCGGCTCGCCTGAGCCCTTGTCCACACCGGCGGCCTTGAGGATCAGCTTGGCGGCCGGCGGAGTCTTGGTGATGAAGGTGAAGGAGCGGTCCTCGTAGACCGTGATCTCCACCGGCACGACCATGCCACGCTGCGACTCGGTCGCGGCGTTGTAGGCCTTGCAGAACTCCATGATGTTGACGCCGTGCTGACCCAGCGCGGGGCCGACCGGCGGAGCCGGGTTGGCCGCGCCGGCCGAGATCTGGAGCTTGATGAGCCCCGTGACCTTCTTCTTCTTGGGAGGCATGTGCTCTCTCCGGGTCCTAGTGAGAGTGTTCCGGCCCAGTCATCCGGTCATCCGGATGCGGGCATACCGCGCAACGATAACGGGTACAGCTGCACGGCCAAAAACCGAGCAGGTCAGACCCTCTCCCGCGCGTGGGGGCAATCCCCTGCGAGAGCCTGTCTGACCTGGTCGGAACTGGCTTTGGAGCGCGCGGAAAGCGCGTCAGTTCTTCTGGATCTGGTCGAAGCTCAGCTCGACCGGGGTCTCGCGGCCGAAGATCTCGACGAGGCCCTTGACCTTCTTCGAGTCGGCGTTGATCTCGTTGATCGTCGCCTGGAGCGTCGCGAACGGGCCGTCGGTGACGGTGACCGAGTCGCCGACCTCGAAGTCCAGCACCTGGACCTCGACCTTGCGGGACGGAGCCGGCTTGCCCTCGGCCTCGGCCGCCTCGCGCGCGGCCTTCTCCTCGGCCTCGGGGGCGAGCATCTTCACGATCTCGTCCAGCGTCAGCGGGTACGGGTCGTAGGCGTTGCCGACGAAGCCGGTGACGCCCGGCGTGTTCCGTACGACACCCCAGGACTCGTTCGTCAGGTCCATCCGCACCAGGACATAGCCCGGGAGCTTGTTCTGGCGGACGTTCTTGCGCTCGCCGTTCTTGATCTGGACGATCTCTTCCTCGGGCACCTCGGCCGAGTAGATGAAGTCCTCGACGTTGAGCGAGACGGCGCGCTGTTCCAGGTTGGCCTTCACGCGCTTCTCGTAGCCCGCGTACGTGTGGATGACGTACCACTCGCCGGGCAGCCCGCGCAGCTCCTCGCGGAGCGCGGCGACAGGGTCGGCCGCGGGGGCGGGCTCCTCGACGAGCTCGGTCTCCTCGCCGTCCTCGGCGTCGGCAGCGCCGTCCTCGGCGGAAGCGGACTCCGCGTCCCCGTCCTCGACGTCGTCGGCATGCACCGCCGACTCCTCGGCCGGCTCGCCGGCCTCGGCGTCAGCGGCTTCGGCCTGGTCTGGCTCGACAGCGTCCGCCGCCTCCACGATGTCGGTCTCGTCCTCGCGGGACTCGACCGCCTCGTTGGCGTCGTTCAGGTTCGGGTCAGACACGTTGGCTGCTTCTTCCTGGCTTCACGATGGGTGGAACATGCGGATAGGGACGCCCGTGGGCGCCCTCTGCCTCCGCGGGCCTAGCCGAAGACGTACTTGACTACTCTCTGGAAGCCGTAGTCCATCACGGTCACCAGACCGATCATGACGACGACGAAGACGATCACAACAGTCGTGTAGGTCGTCAGCTGGTTGCGAGTCGGCCAGACGACCTTGCGCAGCTCCGCGACGATCTGACGGTAGAAGAGCGCGAGACGGCCCAGCGGGCCCTTCTTGCCGCGCTTGCCACCCTTGCGAGTCTTCTTGCTCGACTCGGGGGTCTCGTCATCGTCAGCATCAGGCTTGTCGATGGAGCCCACGGCGTCCGTCACGCTCTCTCACCTGATTCCGGGTCGTGGCCGTGCCGCGCCCGGTGGAGCCGCACGGCAGTGCTTTTGAAGTACGTACACGCGCACACATCCTGGCGAAGGATTGTGTAGCAGGGCCGGAGGGACTTGAACCCCCAACCGCTGGTTTTGGAGACCAGTGCTCTACCAATTGAGCTACGACCCTTTGTGTTTTCCCCAACCTACCGCATCCGACCGGAAGCACGGCGTGCCCGGATCGGCGGTGGCGGCTGAGGGCCAACGACCAGTGAGTGTACGTGCTCAGGGGCCCGGCGTCGAACAGGTAACACCGGACCGGCTCTTGTCCGAACCTGTCCGCTCTCTGTCCGTGGGCTGTCCAGTCGGCGAAACCCCTGTGCCCGGGTCTCCGGGGGTCTGGGACCATGGCCCGCATGAGCGCTGCAATTCCTCCGACCGAGCGCCGGGTCTCCGCCCGAGTCGGCGCAATCTCCGAGTCCGCCACCCTTGCCGTCGACGCCAAGGCCAAGGCCCTCAAGGCCGCCGGCCGGCCGGTGATCGGCTTCGGCGCCGGTGAGCCCGACTTCCCGACGCCCGACTACATCGTCGACGCCGCGAGTGAGGCCTGCCACAACCCGAAGTACCACCGCTACACCCCGGCCGGCGGGCTCCCCGAGCTGAAGGCCGCGATCGTCGCGAAGACGCTGCGTGACTCCGGTTACGAGATCGACCCCGCCCAGGTCCTGGTCACCAACGGCGGCAAGCAGGCGATCTACGAGGCCTTCGCCGCGATCCTCGACCCGGGCGACGAGGTCATCGTCCCGGCGCCGTACTGGACGACGTACCCCGAGTCGATCCGGCTGGCCGGGGGTGTCCCGGTGGACGTGGTGGCCGACGAGACCACCGGCTACCGGGTCTCGGTCGAGCAGTTGGAGGCGGCGCGCACGGAGCGTACGAAGGTCGTGCTCTTCGTCTCGCCGTCCAACCCGACCGGCGCCGTCTACAGCCGCGAGGACACCGAGGCCGTCGGCCGCTGGGCCGTGGAGCACGGCCTGTGGGTCATGACGGACGAGATCTACGAGCACCTCGTCTACGGGAAGGCCGAGTTCACCTCGCTGCCCGCGGCCGTGCCCGAGCTGCGTGACAAGTGCGTCGTCGTCAACGGTGTGGCGAAGACGTACGCGATGACCGGCTGGCGGGTGGGCTGGGTCGTCGGCCCCAAGGACGTGGTGAAGGCCGCGACCAACCTCCAGTCGCACGCGACGTCGAACGTGGCCAACGTCTCGCAGGCCGCCGCGCTCGCCGCCCTGACCGGGAGTCTCGACGCGGTGGACGAGATGCGGGTCGCCTTCGACCGGCGCCGGGGCACCATCGTCCGGATGCTCAACGAGATCGACGGCGTGGTCTGCCCGGAGCCCGAGGGTGCCTTCTACGTGTACCCGTCGGTGAAGGCGCTGCTCGGCAAGGAGATCCGCGGCAAGCGGCCGGCGAGCTCGGTCGACCTCGCCACCCTGATCCTGGAAGAGGCCGAGGTCGCGGTCGTACCGGGTGAGGCCTTCGGTACGCCGGGGTATCTGCGGCTGTCGTACGCGCTGGGCGACGAGGACCTGGTCGAGGGTGTGGCGCGGCTCCAGAAGCTGCTGGCGGAGGCCCGCGACTGAGTGCGCCGCTTCGGCAGAACGGGTCCCCGGTGCGTCCGGGGGCCCGTTCTTTCGTTCGGGCAACGGCCCGAAGGTGGAAAGGGACTCCCGGAGTCCGCCCGCGTACGGCAAGATCCATGGATGGAGAACGTTTCCGGCCCCCCGCGCCCCACGCGTGACGACCGCGCCACCCGCGACATCCGTCTGCTGCCCAAGGCCCATCTGCATCTGCACTTCACCGGCTCGATGCGGCCCACGACCCTGCTGGAGCTCGCCGACAAGTACGGCGTCCATCTCCCGGACGCGCTCACCGGCGGCGAGCCGCCCCAGCTGCGCGCGACCGACGAGCGGGGCTGGTTCCGCTTCCAGCGGCTCTACGACATCGCCCGGTCCTGTCTGCGGGCCCCCGAGGACATCCAGCGGCTGGTCCGCGAGGCCGCCGAGGAGGACGTACGGGACGGCTCCGGGTGGCTGGAGATCCAGGTCGACCCCACCTCGTACGCCCCGCTGCTCGGCGGGCTGATCCCGGCGCTGGAGATCATCCTGGACGCCGTGGACGCGGCGTCGCGCGACACCGGGCTCGGAATGCGGGTCGTGGTCGCGGCGAACCGGATGAAGCATCCGCTGGACGCCCGCACGCTGGCCCGGCTCGCGGTGAGGTACGCGGACAGGGGCGTCGTCGGCTTCGGTCTGTCGAACGACGAACGCCGGGGCATGGCACGGGACTTCGACCGGGCCTTCGCCATCGCCAGGGAGGGCGGGCTGCTCGCGGCGCCGCACGGCGGTGAGTTGAGCGGGCCCTCGTCGGTGCGGGACTGTCTGGACGATCTGCGGGCGAGCCGGATCGGGCACGGCGTACGGGCGGCCGAGGACCCGCGGCTGCTGCGCAAACTGGCCGACCGCGGGGTGACCTGTGAGGTGTGCCCGGCGTCGAACGTGGCGCTGGGCGTCTACGAGAAGCCCGACGACGTACCCCTGCGCACTCTGTTCGAGGCCGGGGTGCCGATGGCGCTCGGCGCGGACGACCCGCTGCTCTTCGGGTCGCGGCTCGCGGCACAGTACGAACTGGTGCGCAGGCACCACGGGTTCACGGACGTCGAACTGGCCGAGCTGGCACGGCAGTCGGTGCGGGCCTCGGCGGCGTCGGACGGGACGCGGGACAAGCTGCTGGCGGGGATCGACGCCTGGCTGGAAGGCTGAGCGGACGGCGGCGGGGGCCGTCAGGGGCTGAGCGGGGACAGGACCGTCCGTACCAGGGCCGGGGCGAACTCGTCGAGCGGGGGGACCTGTTCGCCGTCCGGGAAGGCCTTCAGGAAGGCCCGTTGCAGGCACGCGCCGAGCAGCAGTGAGGCCACGGCGTCGGCGTCGGCGCCCTCCCGTACGCGGCCGGCCTCACGTTCGGCGCGCAGATATCCGGCGAGTGCGCGCAGCGGCCACTGGGGGCCGGCGCCCAGGGCGCGGATCCCTTCGGCGTGCCTGCGCAGCAGCGCCGGTTCGGCGAAGAGCGAGGCGCCGATCGGGAAGGTCGCCTCGTAGAAGAGGGCCGCCTGGCGGACGACTTCGGTGAGATTCTCCTCGACGCTGTGACGGGCGTTCGCGCCGAACGGCCCCTCCCCGAGCTCGGAGAGCAGCGGGCCGAGGCGCGGCAGCCGCTCTTCCAATACGCGCAGGAAGAGCTCCTCCTTGCCGGAGAAGTACTTGTAGAGGGCGGCCTCCGAGCACCCGGCGGCGCGCGCGATCTCCTTGGTGGTGGCGCGTGCCAGCCCGATGGTGCCCATGAGTTGGGCGGCGGCGTCCAGGATGCGGGCCCGCGCGGGCTTCATAGGTGCGCTCCGATCGCTCTGACGAGGCTTGACGAAGGGGTGGGTGGATACTCACCATAGAGGTGAGTGAATACTCACCCACCATAGAACGGAAGAGGCGAGGGCGATGAGACTCACCGTGTTCGGGGCGACCGGGGGCGTCGGCCGGGAGATCGTGCGGCAGGCACTGGCGGCGGGGCATCGGGTCACGGCGGTGGTGCGGGACCCGGCGCGGCTGGATGTCACCGGGGACCGGCTCGACGTGTTCACCGCGGCCTCGTTCGACGACCCTGAGGCGCTGCGGGCCGCCGTGGCGGGCCGTGACGCGGTGCTGTCGGGCGTCGGTCCGCGCGGGCGCAAGGACGCGGGGATCACCGCGCCGGTGACCCGCTCGATCCTGCGGGCGATGGACGCGGAGGGCGTGCGCCGGCTGCTGGTGGTGAGCGCGGCCCCGGTCGGCGAGGTGCCGCGGGACGAGCCGCTGCTGGGGAAGGTGGCCATGGGCGTGGTCAAGGTCGTGCTCAGGCCCGTCTACGACGACCTGGCGCGGATGGAGGAGGAACTGGCCCGCAGCGGGACCGACTGGACCGCCGTCCGGCCCCCGCAGCTTCTGGACAGGCCGGTGACGGGGGTCTACCGCGCGGTGGTGGGGGCGAACCCGCGCGGCGGCAGCAAGATCGGCCGCCCGGACCTCGCCCACGCGATGCTGGCGATGATCGACGACCCGGCGACGGTGAAGCAGCCGGTGGGGGTCGCGTACTGAGATGCGGGCGACTGCGGGGCGGAGGATCACCCTCGTACGGGACGTACATGAGGCGCGGGGAAGAAGCGCTTCGTCACCACGGTCCCGGGCCGGACACGACGGGGCGGCGCGGGCACCAGCACCGCCCAGGGCTCAGCGAGTTGAGCCCTGTGGACAACGCGGGGGGCCTCCCGTGCCCGAAGGACCATGGGGAGAGCGCACGTGCCAACGAGACACCAGCCACTCCGCGGCGGGCGCGGCCGGACATCGGCCGCCCGACCGGGGGCCTGAACCGGACGGGGTTCGTCCAACACGCCCTGGCGCTCCTCGCCGGGCGACGGCGGGGCTCAGAGGCTGACGCCGACCGTCACCGGCTCGTTGACCAGCGTGATCCCGAACGCCTCGCGGACGCCGGCGACGACCTCCCGCGCGAGCGCGAGCAGGTCCTCGGTGGTGGCGTGGCCCCGGTTGGTCAGCGCGAGCGTGTGCTTGGTGGAGATACGGGCGGGGCCGGTGCCGTACCCCTTGGTGAAGCCCGCGCGGTCGATCAGCCACGCGGCCGAGGTCTTCGTGCGGCCCTCCCCCGCCGGGTACGCGGGCGGCGTGACGTCCGGGCCGAGCCGCTCCGCCGCGCGGGCGAGGAAGGCCGCGTACGCCGTGTCGTCGAGGATCGGGTTGGTGAAGAAGGAGCCGGCCGACCATGTGTCGTGGTCCGCGGGGTCGAGCACCATGCCCTTGCCCGCGCGCAGTTCGAGCACCGTACGGCGGGCGGCGTCCAGCGGGACGCGGTCGCCGGGTCCGACTCCGAGCGCGCGGGCCGTCTCGGCGTACTTGAGCGGGGCCGAGAGCCCGCCCGCGTCCTCCAGCGCGAACCGGACACGCAGGACGACGTAGCGCTCGGGGTGCTCCTTGAAGCGGCTGTGCCGGTATGAGAAGGCGCACTCGGCGTTGGCGAGGGTCAGGATCTCGCGGGCGGCGCGGTCGTAGGCGACGACCTCGGTGATGGTGCTGGACACCTCCTGGCCGTACGCGCCGACGTTCTGGATCGGGGTGGCGCCGGCCGAGCCGGGGACGCCGGCCAGGCATTCGATACCCGCGAGCCCCGCATCGACCGTACGGGCGACGGCGTCGGTCCAGGTCTCGCCGGCGGCCAGTTCCAGCGCCGCACCCGTGAGGTCGAAGCCGCGTGTCGCGATGCGCAGGGCGGTGCCCTCGAAGCCCTTGTCCCCGATGACCAGATTGCTGCCGCCGCCGATGATCAGGAGCGGCGTGCCGGCGTCGTCCGCCTCGCGCACGGCGGTGACGACCTCGGCGTCGGTGGTCGCGGTGATCAGCCGGGTGGCCGGGCCGCCGAGGCGGAAGGTGGTCAGCGGGGCGAGGGGAGCGTCCTGGAGTTCCTGCACGGGACAAGACTACGGTCCGGTCCGGAGACGATTCGTCTCCGGACCGGACCGGACCGCGCCGTTCCGCGCCGGGGGTTGTCAGACACCGACCGTCCTGCGCTCCCCCGCCGCCCCGGCTTCCGGCCCGGCTTCCGGCTTCCGCAGCAGTACGGTCTTCGCCCGCGCCCGGCGGCCCGGCATGGCCAGGGCCGCCAGGGCCGCGACCCCCACGACCGCCGAGCCGATCCACAGGGCCGGGACCGTGCCGTCGACGAAGATCTGCGGCGTCTCGTAACCGCCCTGCGCGGAGAACACCGCCCCGAGGACCGCGACGCCGAGCGCTCCGCCGACCTCGCGCAGCGCGTTGTTGGCGCCGGACGCGATTCCCTGCTCCTCGGTCCTGACGCTGGACATGACCAGGCTGGCGGCGGGGGCGAAGTACATCGCCATGCCGATCCCGCTGATGATCAGGGCGGGCAGCTGCGCCGCGTACGACACACCGGGCTCGATGACCATCGCGAACAGGGCCAGCCCGACGGCCTGGAGGGCGAGCCCGGTGGTGACGACGGGCCGGCCGCCGATCCGGTCGGAGAGGATCCCGGCGAGCGGCGCGACGAGCAGCGGCATCGCGGTCCAGGGCAGCATCCGCAGGCCGGCCTCGGTGGGCGAGTAGCCTGCGACGCCCTGCATGAACTGGCTGAGCAGGAAGATCGAGCCGAACATGCCGAGGAACATCAGCAGGCTCGCGGCGTTGATCCCGGCGAAGGTGCGGTCCTTGAACAGCCGCATGGGCAGCATCGAGTCGGGCCTGCGGATGCCGTGGCGTACGAAGCCGCCGATCAGGGCCGTGCCGACGATCAGCCCGGTGAGGACGAGCGGGCTGGTCCAGCCCTCGGTGTTGGCGGTGACCAGGGCGTAGACGATGCCGAAGAGGCCGCCGCTGATGAGCAGGGTGCCGGGGATGTCGATACGGGCGTTCGGGGCGTACGACTCCTTGAGCCGGGTCCTGGCGAGCGGCAGCAGCACGAGGCCGACCGGGACGTTCAGCCAGAAGATCCATTCCCAGGAGATGTGTTCGGTGAGGCTTCCGCCGACGAGCGGACCCGCGGCCACGGCGATGCCGGTGACGGCGCTGAAGATGCCGAGGGCCGCGCCGCGCTTCGCGGCCGGGACCGCCGCGGTGAGCAGGGTGAGTGCCAGCGGCATCATGATCGCCGCGCCGACTCCCTGGACGGCGCGCGCGGCGATGAGGCTGTTGATGCCGGGCGCGAGGGCCGCGGCGGCGGACGCCGCGGTGAAGATCGAGAGGCCGCCGACGAAGAGCCTGCGGCGGCCGAAGCGGTCGCCGAGGGCCGCGCCGAACATGAGCAGCACCGCGAAGGTGAGCGTGTAGGCGTTGACCGTCCACTCAAGGTCGGCGAGTTTGCCGCCGAGGTCCTCGCGGATGGACGGCAGGGCGGTGGTGACGACGAGGTTGTCGAGGGCCGCCATGAAGCCCGCGGCGCCGGTGATGACGAGGGCCCAGGTGGCGTTCGCGCCACCGCGGGCTGCTGGCTGGTTCATTGTTCTCCCCGATCTGATTAGTTATGGATTACTAACTTTCATTCCCATGAAAAGGGCATGAAACGAGTAGCGAAAAGCATGAGCGGGGCCGCCCGCTTCGGATCAGCCGTCCGAGCCGGCCAACGGCCGCGCGGAGTCGTAGAAGCCGCTCCAGACGCGGTCGTCGGCCGGAAACCCCAGCGCCAGCAGGGTGTTGGCCAGCATGCCGAAGGCCAGGAAGGTCGTCGTCTCCTTCGCGTCCGCACCCAGCGCCAGATGCGCGGTGTCCCAGAGCCGCGACCACGCGGCCCGTACGGAGGCGCCGAATTCGTGGTCCCCCGCCGCTTCGGCCGCCGCGACGGCGGCGTACACCTGCATCTGCATCATCAGCTTGTCCGGGTCGTCGGCGATGAGCTGCTGATAGGCGCGGGCCATGGAGTGGACGACCTCGTCGGGGGCGACCCCCTTGGACACCTCCTCGAAGATGCGCCGGGTGTCCTGGAGGCAGCGCTCCGACGCCGCGAGGAAGATCGCCTGCTTGTTCGCGAAGAGGCGGAAGAGGTACGGCTGCGAGACGCCCACGCGGCGGGCGATCACCTCGGTGGAGGTGCCTTGGTAGCCGGTGCGGGCGAATTCGGTGATCGCCGCGCGGATGACGCTCTCGCGTCGCTCTTCTGCGCTCATTCTGACCATGAGAAGTAAGTTATTGATTGATTACTTACCTGTCAAGCCCTGAGCTCGCCCCACGTTCCCGGGCGCCGTACGGCGCCCGGGAACCGGTCATCTCCTTAGGCCAGCTGGACGACGGCGCGGGACATCCCCAGCACCTTCTTGCCCTCGCTGGTCGCCGTCAGATCCACGCGTACGCGGTTGTCGTCGAGCTTGTCGCCGATCTTGGCGGTCACCTCGACGACCGCGCCCCTGCCGTCGTTGGGCACCACGACGGGTTTGGTGAAGCGGACGCCGTACTCGACCACGGCCCCCGGGTCCCCCACCCAGTCGGTCACCACCCGGACGGCCTCGGCCATCGTGAACATGCCGTGCGCGATGACGTCGGGCAGCCCGACCTCCCGCGCGAACTTCTCGTTCCAGTGGATCGGGTTGAAGTCGCCCGATGCGCCCGCGTAGCGCACCAGGGTGTCGCGCGTCACCGGGAACGTCGCGGCCGGCAGCTCCGTACCGATCTCGACGTTGTCGTAGGCGATCTGCGTGGCCATCGGCGTCACTCCCCCTCGGCGGCGCGCGCCACCAGCTTGGTCCACGCGGTCACGACGTGCGCACCCGCCTCGTCGTGCACCTCGCCGCGGACGTCGAGGATGTCGTTGCCCGCCATGGACTTGATTCCCTCGATGGTGGAGGTGACCGTCAGCCGGTCGCCCGCATGTACGGGACGGGTGTAGACGAACTTCTGGTCGCCGTGCACGACCCGGCTGTAGTCGAGACCCAGCTGCGGATCGGCGATGACCTCCCGCGCCGCCTTGAAGGTGATCGCGAAGACGAACGTCGGCGGGGCGATCACGTCGAGGTGACCGAACGCCTTCGCGGCGTCCGGATCGACGTACGCCGGATTGGTGTCACCCACCGCCTCGGCGAACTCGCGGATCTTCTCCCGGCCGACCTCGTACGGCTCGGTCGGCGGATACGTCCGCCCGACGAAGGACTGGTCGAGCGCCATGGACTCGTTCCCTCCTGATCAGACTGCCCTGTTGAATGGTGCCCAACTATGGATCGGGCGCGGCAAACGACACGAGGCCGCCCCCCGGTCAAGGGGACGGCCTCGGGTGCGAGCCTGGTTCAGCGCGTTTCGCGGTGAGCCGTGTGCGAGTTGCAGCGAGGGCAGTGCTTCTTCATCTCAAGACGGTCCGGGTTGTTGCGCCGGTTCTTCTTGGTGATGTAGTTCCGCTCCTTGCACTCCACGCAGGCCAGCGTGATCTTCGGGCGGACGTCGGTGGCAGCCACGTGAGTGCTCCTTGGACGGACAGATTGACGGGTTAACGCATAAAAGAGTAGCCGATCGAAGGATCGCCCCCACCATCGGCTACCGTGTGTAGCGGTGACCGGACTTGAACCGGTGACACAGCGATTATGAGCCGCTTGCTCTACCGACTGAGCTACACCGCTGTGATGTCGGATCTCCTCACCCGAAGGCGAGGAGGACCGAACACCAGAGCCCCAATACGGAATCGAACCGTAGACCTTCTCCTTACCATGGAGACGCTCTACCGACTGAGCTATTGGGGCGAGCGATGAAGACATTACACGGTCCGTCGCCGTTCGCCCAAATCCGTTTCCGGCCTCTCGTCCCACCTGTCCCTTCCGTGCCGGGGCGGATGCCGGGTGTGCGTGGGGAGGGCGTCGGGCGGGCGCGGGACGGGTGTTGAGCGGGCGCCAGGACGGCCGTGCGCGCCGTCCCGGGCGCCCGGGAAGAGCCACAGCAGTATGACTATTTCTTTCCTCCTCGAAGCCCGCGCGGGGCGGCTCTAGGCTCGACGCACGCTGCGTGATCTTGCAGCCAGAGCTTCACCGCCCCCACCCAGGAGCCCACCAGGAGGACGATGCCCGACAGCCAGCCGGAGCCGTCAGACGGCGTCACGGCGAACGCCCCCGCGCTGCTGCTGCGCGGGGCTCGGCTCGTCGACGGCCGCGCCGTCGACGTACTGCTGAGCGGCGGCCGTATCGAGGCCGTCGGCACCGCCGGCAGCCTTCCCGCGATCGACGCCTGCCTGGACCTCGACGGGTATCTGCTCCTGCCCGCCCCCGCCGAGCCGCACGCGCACAGCGACACCGCGCTGAGCGCCGTCACGCCGGACGGGCCCGTGTCGTACGACCCCGAGTCGGTCCAGCGCCGGGCGACCGAGGCCGCGCTGCTCCAGGTCGGGCACGGGGCGACGACGCTGCGGACGCATGTGCGGGTCGGTGACGCGCGGGAGTTGGAGCCCATGGAGGCGGTGCTCCAGGCGCGGCGTTCGCTGCGCGGGCTCGGGAATCTGACGGTTGTCGCCGTCCCGCGCCTGCTGACCGGGATCGCGGGCGCCGACGGGCTGGCGATGCTGCGGGACGCGGTGAAGATGGGCGCGGGGGTGGTGGGCGGCTGCCCGGACCTCGACCCCGACCCGACCGGATACGTGGAATCGGTGCTGACCGTGGCGGCGGAGCACGGCTGTCCGGTCGACCTCCATACGGACGGCGGCGACCCGGCCCGCCTCGCGCGTCTCGCGGCGATGGCCGGAGGGCTGCGGCCCGGCGTCTCGATCGGGCCCTGCGCGGGGCTGTCCCGGCTGCCGGCGGACGTGACGGGCCGGGCGGCGGACCAGTTGGCGGCGGCGGGTGTGACCGTGGTCTGTGTGCCGCAGGGCGGCTGCGGCGGTGTCGAGCAGCGGGGGGTGGCGCCCGTACGGGTGCTGCGTGCCGCCGGGGTGCGGGTGGCGGCGGGCAGCGGGGCCGTACAGGACGTGGCGAACCCGGTGGGGCGAGGGGATCCGTTGGAGGCGGCGTATCTGCTGGCCTCCCAAGGAGGGCTGCGGGCGGCGGAGGCGTACGAGGCGGTGAGCACGGCCGCGCGTGAGGCGATGCGGCTGCCGGAGGTACGGGTGGAGGCGGGCTTTCCGGCGGAGTTGCTGGCGGTGCGGGGGGACCGGCTGGAGGGGGTGCTGTCGCTGGCGTACAGCAGGATCGTCATTCACCGGGGGCGGGTGGTGGCCCGGACGAACGCGGTGCGGGAGTACTGCGACGACTCGGCGGTGGCCGTGTCGTTGGATCTGCCCCGGCAGGGACGGCAGGGGCGGCCGGAGACGCGGCCGTGAGGGGCGTGCCGTGCGGGGCGTTCCTCCTACGGAGGTGCCGCGTGAGCGGTGACGGCCCGTCGGACGTACCGTCGTGAGCATGCGAATTGTCATCGCCGGAGGACACGGTCAGATCGCGCTGCGGCTGGAGCGGCTGCTCGCCGCGCGCGAACACGAGGTCGCGGGAATCATCCGCAAACCCGAACAGGCGGACGATCTGCGCGACGCGGGCGCCGAAGCCGTCGTGCTCGACCTGGAGTCGGCCTCGGTGGACGAGGTCGCCGCGGTGCTGGAGGGCGCCGGCGCGGCGGTCTTCGCCGCCGGAGCGGGGCCGGGCAGCACGACGGAACGCAAGGACACCGTCGACCGGGGCGCGGCGGTCCTCTTCGCCGACGCGGCGGAACGGGCGGGCGTACGGCGCTACGTGATCGTCTCGTCCATGGGCGCCGACCCGGACCACCGGGGCGACGACGTCTTCGACCACTACCTGCGGGCCAAGGGCGCGGCGGACGCGTACGTCATGGGCAGGCAGGGGCTCGACACGACGGTGCTGCGCCCGGGAATGCTCACGAACGACGCGGGCACGGGCGTCGTGAACCTCGCGCCGTCAACAGGCCGTGGCCCAGTGCCCCGGGACGATGTGGCGGCGACGCTGGTGGAGTTGGTGGAGACACCGGCGACGGCGGGTCTGACGCTGGAGCTGATCAGCGGGACGGTGCCGGTCACGGAAGCGGTGAAGAACGCGGCGTCGTCCGGCTGATGGTGAGCTGACGACGATGGCCCCTGGTCCGCGTCTCCGCGGGCCAGGGGCCATCATTTCCGTGTGGCGGCGCCAGGATTCGAACCTGGGAAGGCTAAGCCGGCGGATTTACAGTCCGCTCCCATTGGCCACTCGGGCACACCGCCATGGGATGTCGTCGCGGGACCGGCGCTGTGGGGCGCTGCTCCGTAGCAACGACGTAAACGATACCCGATGCCCGGGGGTGCTCCGCCACCGGATTGATCAGGCCGGGAGGGGGGCGGGATGACTACCCTTTACCGGAGCGGGCCGGGGGCCCGGCCGTAGTTTCGGCATCAGTCGCGGCGTGAGTCGCGGCTCTCTTCCAGCACCCGATTCAAGGAGCCACAGGACATGGCCGACTCCAGTTTCGACATCGTCTCGAAGGTCGAGCGGCAGGAGGTCGACAACGCCCTCAACCAGACCGCGAAGGAGGTCTCCCAGCGGTACGACTTCAAGAACGTCGGAGCCTCGATCGCCTGGTCGGGCGAGAAGATCCTTATGCAGGCCAACAGCGAGGAGCGGGTCAACGCGATCCTCGACGTCTTCCAGTCCAAGCTGATCAAGCGGGGCATCTCGCTGAAGGCGCTGGACGCGGGCGAGCCGCAGCAGTCCGGCAAGGAGTACAAGATCTTCGCGTCCATCGAGGAGGGCATCTCCCAGGAGAACGCGAAGAAGGTCGCCAAGATCATCCGCGATGAGGGCCCCAAGGGCGTCAAGGCGCTCGTGCAGGGCGACGAGCTGCGGGTCAGCTCGAAGAGCCGGGACGATCTTCAGGCCGTACAGGCGCTGTTGAAGGGGCAGGACTTCGACTTCGCGCTGCAGTACGTCAACTACCGCTGACCGAAGGCCCCGCCGGGCGCGGGCGTCGCCGGTCCGGCACGAACACGGCGCAACGAGGGCGGCCGGCCGGGGACTTCCCGGCCGCGGCCCTCGTTGCGTTCTCCTCCTGTTGCGTTCTCCTCCCAAGGAGGTGGTTCCGATGAGTGACGCGTTGTTTCCGCGGGGGCGGGTCGTTCTTGGGGAAGGGGCCGTGCATGTGCCCGGGTGGCTGAGTGAGGCGCGGCAGCGGGAGTTGGTGGAGGTTTGTCGGGGGTGGGCACGGGGGCCCGTGCCCATGCGGCACACCCGGCTGCCCAACGGGGGTGTGATGTCCGTCCGGACCGTCTGTCTGGGGTGGCACTGGCAGCCGTACCGCTACACCCGCACCGCCGGGGATGTGAACGGCGCGCCGGTCGCGCCTTTTCCCGCGTGGCTCGGGGAGTTGGGGCGGGCGGCGGTCGAGGAGGCGTACGGGGCGGGGGCCGGGGCCGGTTACGCGCCCGACACCGCGCTGGTCAACTTCTACGAGGGCGACGCCAGGATGGGCATGCACCAGGACAAGGACGAGAAGTCCCGGGCGCCCGTGGTGTCGCTGAGCATCGGTGACAGCTGCGTCTTCCGGTTCGGCAACACGGAGACGCGGACGCGTCCTTATACGGATGTCGAGTTGGCGTCCGGTGATCTCTTCGTCTTCGGCGGGCCGGCCCGGCTCGCGTTCCACGGCGTGCCCAAGGTGTATCCGGGGACAGCCGGCCCGGCGAGCGGGATGCGCTCCGGGCGGCTGAACATCACCCTCCGCGAGACCGGGCTGGGCGGCTGAGCCTCGTCAGCGGGAGCGGGAGTGGCCGAAGAGGAGGCGGTAGATGATCAGCAGCACCAGGGAGCCGCCGATCGCCGCCGCCCAGGTGGCCGCGTCGAAGAAGCCGGTGTCGATCGGGCGGTCCAGCCAGCGGGACGATATCCAGCCACCGATGAAGGCGCCGACGATGCCGATGAGGGTGGTGCCGATCAGGCCGCCCGGGTCCCGGCCGGGCAGCAGGATCTTGGCGACGGCTCCGGCGAGGAGTCCGAGGACGAGCCAGCCGATGATGGTCATGCCGTGAACCTGCCTTTCGTGCTGTGTTCTGCGGAAAGACGCCCGTGGGGCGGGCCGCGGTTGCGGACGTCGATAGCGTGCGGCGTATGACACAGGAGCTGCGTCGCACGCTGGGCGTCTTCGACGCCGTCGTGGTCGGTCTGGGGGCGATGCTCGGGGCGGGTGTCTTCGTCGCGCTGGGGCCCGCCGCGGGGGCGGCCGGAACCGGTCTGTTGTGGGGGCTGGCGGTGGCCGCCGTGGTGGCGTACTGCAACGCGATGTCGTCGGCCCGGCTCGCGGTCGACTACCCGGCTTCGGGCGGGACATACGTGTACGGCCGTGAGCGGCTGGGCCCGTTCTGGGGGTGGCTGGCGGGCTGGGCCTTCGTGGTCGGCAAGACCGCCTCGTGCGCGGCGATGGCGCTGACGGTCGGGGCGTACGTGTGGCCGGGGCAGGCGCACACGGTGGCCGTCGCGGCGGTGGTGGTCCTGACCGCGGTGAACTACGGGGGCGTGCGGAAGTCGGCGGCGCTGACGCGGGTGATCGTGGCCGTGGTGCTGGGGGTCCTCGCCGCCGTCGTGGTCGTGTGCCTCGGCTCGGACGCGGCCGACGCCGGGCGGCTGGGGCTCGGCCTCGGTACGGAGGCCGAGCCGAAGGCGGGGTCGGTCACGGCGTGGGGGGTGCTGGGGGCCGCCGGGCTGCTCTTCTTCGCCTTCGCCGGATACGCCCGCATCACCACGCTCGGCGAGGAGGTGCGTGACCCGGCCCGTACGATCCCGCGCGCCGTCCCGCTGGCCCTTGGCCTCGTGCTGGCCGTCTACGCGTGCGTGGCGGTCGCGGCGCTGTCGGTCCTCGGCGCCGGGGAGTTGGGGCGTTCGGCGGCCCCTCTGGCCGATGCCGTACGGGCCGCCGGGGCGTCCTGGCTGGTGCCCGTGGTGCGCGTCGGGGCCGCCGCGGGGGCGCTCGGGGCGCTGCTGGCCCTGATCCTCGGGATCTCCCGTACGACGCTGGCGATGGCACGGGACGGGCATCTGCCGCGCGGGCTGGCCGCCGTGCATCCACGCTTCCAGGTGCCGCACCGGGCCGAGCCGGCGGTGGGCGCGGTCGTGGCCGTGCTGGCGGCGACGGCGGACGTGCGCGGGGCGATCGGCTTCTCGTCCTTCGGGGTGCTGGCGTACTACGCGATCGCCAACGCCTCGGCGTGGACGCTCGGTTCGCAGCCCGTACGGATACGGGCGGCGGTCGGGCTCGTGGGCTGTGTGGTGCTGGCCTTCGCGCTGCCCGCCCCGTCGGTCGTCTCCGGGGCCGCGGTGCTGCTGCTGGGGGCGGCCTGGTACGCCGCCCGGCGCCGTACGAGCCGCTGAGGCGGCGCTGAGGTCACCAGCCCGCGAACGCCTCGTCCGTACGGACGATGTCGCGGCCGAAGGGCAGCAGCGAGACGGGGATCAGCTTGAAGTTGGCGATGCCCAGCGGGATGCCGATGATCGTCACACAGAGGGCGAGCCCGGTGAAGATATGGCCGAGGGCGAGCCACCAGCCGGCCAGGATCACCCACAGCACGTTGGCGACGAACGACGGTGATCCCGCGTCGCGGCGCTCCACCGTCGTGTAGCCGAACGGCCACAGCGCGTACCGGCCGATACGGAACGCGGCCACCCCGAAGGGGATGCCGATGATCGTGACGCACAGGAGCAGTCCGGCGACCATGTAACCGAGGAAGAGCCAGAAACCACTCAGAACCAGCCAGATGATGTTGAGGATTGTCTTCATGGGCGGCCACCTGCCATCTGCTCTAGTCGGGCGATGCGCTCCGCCATCGGCGGATGCGTGGAGAACATTCTCGATACACCCTGCCCGGGCCGGAAGGGATTGGCGATCATGAGATGGCTCGCCGTCTCGATCCGCGGCTCCGGGGGCAACGGCAATTGCTTCGTGCCGGCTTCGAGCTTGCGCAGGGCGCTCGCGAGAGCCAGCGGATCACCGGTGAGCTGCGCGCCCGACGCGTCCGCCTCGTACTCCCTGGAACGGCTCACGGCGAGCTGGATCACCGAGGCGGCCAGCGGGCCCAGCAGCATCACCAGGAGCATGCCGACGAGGCCGGGGCCCTCGTCGTCGTCCGAGCGGCCGATGGGGATGAGCCAGGCGAAGTTCACCAGGAACATGACGACCGAGGCGAGGGCGCCGGCGACGGACGAGATGAGGATGTCGCGGTTGTAGACATGGCTGAGCTCATGGCCGAGCACTCCGCGCAGCTCGTCCTCGGTCAGGATCTGGAGGATTCCGTCCGTGCAACAGACTGCGGCGTTACGGGGATTGCGGCCGGTGGCGAACGCGTTGGGGGCCTGGGTCGGCGAGATGTAGAGCCGTGGCATCGGCCGGCGTGCGTTCGTGGAGAGCTCGCGGACGATGCGGTAGAGCTTCGGTGCCTCGAACTCGCTGACCGGGCGTGCGCGCATGGCGCGCAGGGCGAGCTTGTCGCTGTTCCAGTACGCGTACGCGTTCGTCCCGAGCGCGATCACGACCGCGACGATCAGACCCGTCCTGCCGAAGATGCTGCCGATGACGATGATGAGTGCGGACAGTCCCCCGAGGAGTGCGGCGGTCCTCAACCCGTTGTGCCGGCGGTGCACGGAGCGCCCTCCAAATCGTGCGGCAGGGGAACCCTTTACGTGATGCTGCTCCACTCTCCAGTGGACCCTTCCTCACTGGTCAACGCCAGGCGAGGGTCACGGGTTCCCTGGCGCCCCCGCGCGGGCGTGTACGCCGTACGGGTGGCGGAGGGTGCGGATGGGGCGGGTTCCCGGGCGGGAGAGCGCCTCAGAAGAGGCTTTCGGCGGCGAAGCGGAGGACCAGCTGGGGCGCTCCCGACAGGGCGACGCCCGCGAGGGCGGTCAGGCCGATCGCGGCGGTCAGGGGGGCCGGGGCGGGGTGGGCGGCCAGGGTGCCGGCGGTGAGGCCGGCGGGAGCGGGCGTCTCCGGGACGGCCTCGGCGCTCTCCGGGCGGCCGTCCTCGGCGCTCTCGGGGCCCCGGAAGAGCACCGCCGTCCACTGGAGGTAATAGAAGAGTGCGATGACGACGTTGAAGGCCATCACGACGGCCAGCCAGCCGAGGCCCGCGTCCACGGCCGACGAGAAGACCGTGACCTTCGCGAAGAGGCCGACGACGCCGGGCGGCAGTCCGGCGAGACAGAGCAGGAAGAAGCCCATGGCGAGCGCGACGAGCGGGCGCTCGGAGGCGAGGCCGCGGTAGTCCGCGAGACGGTTCAGGGGCTTCGTACGGGCGACGAGGGCGGCGACGGCGAAGGCGCCGAGGTTCACGACGGCGTACATCAGGGCGTACGCGACGGTGGAGCCGATCTGGTCCGTGCCCGCGTACGCCGCCGCCGCGACCGGCACCAGCAGATAGCCGGCCTGCGCGACGGACGACCACGCGAGGAGCCGTACCGCGCTCCACGCGCGCGTGGCCGACTGGCGCAGCGCGGCGACGTTGCCGACGGTCATGGTGAGTGCGGCGAGCACCGCGACGGCCGGGCCCCATACGTCGGAGTGGCTCGGGAAGGCGATGACCGTCACCAGGATCAGCCCCGAGAAGCCGACGGCCTTGCTGACGACGGAGAGGTAGGCGGCGATGGGCAGCGGCGCGCCGACGTAGGTGTCGGGGACCCAGAAGTGGAAGGGCGCGGCGGCGGCCTTGAAGGCGAAGCCGACGAGGGTCAGGGCGACGCCGGCCGACGCGAGGGTTTCGAGCTTTCCGGGGACGTCGTCGAGTCCGGCGGCAATCTCGGTGAGATGCAGGGAGCCGGTGGCGGCGTACACGAAGCTGACGCCCAGCAGCATGACGGCGGTGGCCGTCACGGAGGAGAGGAAGAACTTCAGCGCCGCCTCGGAGGAGAGGCGGTCGCCGCGCTTGAGGCCGACCAGCGCGAAGGCGGGGAGGGTGGCGACTTCGAGGGCGACGACGAGGGTGGCGAGGTCGCGGGCCGCGGGCAGGAGGGCGGCGCCGGAGGCCGAGGAGAGCAGCAGGAACCAGAATTCGCCCGCCGGGAGCCCCTTGCCGGTGTTCTTGCCCCCGTCGAGTTCGGTGACGGAGAGCAGCGCGGTGAGCAGGGCGCCGCCGAGCACCAGGAGCTGGATGACGAGGGTGAAGTGGTCGGCCGTGTAACTGCACACCCCGGGCTCCGCCGTCAGGCAGAAGGTGGACCGGTCGCCGGCGCGCAGCGGGATGAGCAGGAGGAGCGCGGCGGCGAGGCCGGCGACGGAGAGTACGCCGAGGAGCGGCTTGCGGCGTGCCGGGACGAAGAGGTCGGCGACCAGGACGGCCAGGGCGACGGCGGCGGTGAGGGCCGGGGGCGCGATGGCGAGCCAGTCGACGGACTGGACGAGATTCGCGGCGCTGTCGGCGGCGCCCTGGGCAGCGGCCACGGTCACGACTTGCCTCCTGCGAGGAGCTTCTGCACGGCCGGGTCGGTGAGGCCGAGGAGGACGGCGGGCCAGAGTCCGGCGAGGACGGTGAGGGCGACGAGCGGGGTCCAGGCGGCGAGTTCGTAGCCGTGGACGTCGGCGAGTTCGGGCGTGGGGCCGGAGTCCTCGCCGGGCTGCCGGACGACGCCCATGCAGACGCGGCGGACCACGATCAGCAGGTACGCGGCGGTGAGCAGCGTGCCGAAGCAGGCGATCGCGGTGAAGGTGACGAAGGCGGGGCGGCTGAGGCCGTCCGCGGGGTCGAAGGCGCCGAACATGGCGAGCATCTCGCCCCAGAATCCGGCGAGGCCGGGCAGGCCGAGCGAGGCGACGGCGGCGAAGGCGAGCAGACCGCCGAGGCGCGGGGCACGGCCGTACAGCGCCGCGCCGGTGGCGCCGGCGAGAGTGTCGAGGTCGGCGGTGCCGTAGCGGTCCTTGAGCGCTCCGACCAGGAAGAAGAGCAGGCCGGTGATCAGGCCGTGGGCGACGTTGGCGAAGAGCGCGCCGTTGACTCCGGTGGGGGTCATGGACGCGATGCCGAGGAGTACGAAGCCCATGTGGCCGACGGAGGAGTACGCGATCAGGCGCTTGAGGTCGCCGCCAGCGCCCTGCCGGGCGAGGGCGAGGCAGGCCAGGGACCCGTAGATGATGCCGGCGACGGCGAAGGCGGCGAGATACGGCGCGAAGGTCCGCATCCCGTCGGGCGCGACGGGCAGGACGATACGGACGAACCCGTACGTACCCATCTTGAGCATGACCCCGGCGAGAAGGACGGAGCCGACGGTCGGGGCGGCGGTGTGGGCGTCCGGGAGCCAGCTGTGCAGCGGCCACATCGGGGTCTTGACCGCGAGCCCGATCCCGATCGCCAGAACGGCCGTGACCTGCACGGATGTACTCAGCCCACGGCCGTTGTCAGTGGCGAGTGCCACCATGTCGAATGTGCCCGCGTGCAGCCCGACGAGCAGCAGGCCGAGCAGCATGACCACGGATCCGAGGAGCGTGTAGAGGATGAACTTCCAGGCGGCGGCCTGCCGTTCCTCGCCGCCCCAGCGGGCGATGAGGAAGTACATCGGGATGAGCACCGTCTCGAAGGCCAGGAAGAAGAGCAGCAGGTCGAGTACGGCGAAGGTCGCGAGGGTGCCGGATTCGAGGACGAGCAGCAGGGCGACGAAGGCCTTCGGGGAGGGGCCTGCCGGGGGCTTGAAGTAGCTGTAGAGCGCGCAGAGGAAGGTCAGCAGCGCGGTCAGGACCAGAAGGGGGAGAGAGATGCCGTCGACACCGAGGTGGATCCGCACGTCCAGAGCGGCGATCCAGCTGATGTCCGTCGTGGCCTGCATCCTCGACGGCTGGTCGTGGTCGAAGCCGAGCGCGAGGACGATCGCGGCGATGAGGATCGCGCCGGTCACGCTCACGCCGTGGCGCAGTACCGCCTGGTCGGGGCTCTTGCCCCGGAGTCCGGGCGGGGCGGGCAGCAGCGCCGCCGCCGCGCCCGCGAGGGGGGCGACGACGATGAACGCGAGAAGGACCCGCATCACGGACGTGCTGATATCGATCACGGCTCACGCTCCGGCTGCGACGAGTACGGCGGCGATGGCCAGGACGACCGTTCCGGCGAGCAGGGCGCCCAGGTAGGTCTGGACGTTGCCGGTCTGCGCGCCGCGTACGGCGATGCCGAGCCAGCGGGTGCCGGTGCCCGCTCCGCGTACGTAGGTGTCGACGACCTCGCGGTCGAGGAAGCGGACCAGCGTCGCCGCGGCCTGGACCGGGCGCTGGAAGAGGACGCGGTAGAGGGCGTCCAGGTGGAAGCCGGCGGCGGCGTGGTCGTGGAGCCTGCCCAGCAGGAGCCGGCCGGGGTCGGCCGGGTCGGGGGCCGAGGCGATGTCGCCGTAGGCGGGGATGTGGCTGGCGATGGCCTCGGCCTCGGAGAGCGCGGGCTCGGCGTCCGGGTGCGCGGCGACGGCGCCCATCGGGGTCCGGGCGGCGAGTGCCGTGGTGTGGCTCCAGGCGCCGTAGGTGACCAGTCCGCCGACGAGGGCGACTCCCGTGCCGAGTACGGAGGTGGTGACCGTGGGGGTGAGGCTGTCGGCGTCCAGCCAGGGGGCGATGATGCCGACGGTCAGGCCGAACGCGAGGGAGGGGACGGCGAGCACCCACAGGACGGTGTTCATCGCGAGGGGCTGTCTGCCGTGGTCGGCCGCTTCGGGGCCCCGGCCCCGGAAGGCGAGGAGCCACAGGCGCGTGGCGTAGGCGGCGGTGAGGAGGGCGGTGAGCAGACCGGCGACCAGCACGGTCCAGCCCGCCAGGCTGGGGGCGATCTCGGACTCGCCGAGGGCGGTGTGTTCGGCGGCGACGAGGACGGCTTCCTTGGAGAAGAAGCCGGCGAAGGGCGGGATGGCGGCGAGCGCGAGCAGGGCGACCGTCATCGTCCAGTAGGCGTCGGGGACGCGTTTGGCGAGGCCGCCCATCCGGGACATGGCGGCGAGGGA
Organism: Streptomyces sp. NBC_01716; assembly: GCF_036248275.1. Classification (NCBI taxonomy): domain Bacteria; kingdom Bacillati; phylum Actinomycetota; class Actinomycetes; order Kitasatosporales; family Streptomycetaceae; genus Streptomyces; species Streptomyces sp. NBC_01716. Next base: position 3,491,849 of record NZ_CP109181.1, read on the forward strand.
GTTGGTGCCCGCGGCGTGGATGATCACGCCGGCGCCGAGGAAGAGAAGCGCCTTGAAGGCGCCGTGCGAGATGAGGTGGAAGACGGCCGCGCCGCGGTCGCCCACGGCCAGCGCGCCGGTCATGTAGCCGAGTTGGCCGATGGTCGAGTAGGCGAGAACACGTTTGATGTCGTCCTGCGCGAGGGCGGCGAGCGCCGAGCCGACCATGGTGATCGCCGCCAGCACGGCGAGTACGCCGAGGGCGGCGGCCGAGGCGGCGAAGACAGGGAGGAGACGGGCCACGAAGTAGACACCGGCGGCGACCATCGTCGCCGCGTGGATCAGCGCGGAGACGGGGGTGGGGCCGGCCATCGCGTCGGGCAGCCAGGTGTGCAGCGGGAATTGGGCCGACTTGCCCGCGACACCGGCGATCAGCAGGAGCGCGATCAGGGTGGGGTGGTCGAGTCCGTCGTTCGCGACGGAGTGGAGGACGCCGGTGATCCGGAACGTGCCGGTGTCGACGGCGAGCGCGAACAGACCGAGCAGGAAGGGGACATCACCGAGTTTGGTGACCAGGAAGGCCTTCAGGGAGGCGGCGCGCGCCTCGGGCGTCTCCCAGTAGTGGCCGACCAGGAAGTACGAGCAGATGCCCATGATCTCCCAGCCGACCAGCAGCACCATCAGGTCGCCGGAGTAGACGACGAGCAGCATCGCGGAGGTGAAGAGGGAGACGAGGGCGGCGTACGAGGGGTAGCGCGGGTCGTCGCGCAGATAGCTCGTCGAGTAGATCTGCACGCATGTCGCGACCACGCCGACGAGGATCGCGACGAGGGCGGCGAAGCCGTCGATGTGCAGGGCGAGGTCGATCGGGACCGAGCCGGTGGGGGTGAGCTGGGTCGCGGCGTCGATCGGTGCGCGGGTGCCGCCGTGCCCGTTGCTCTGGCGTACGGCGACGATCGCGGCGAGTACGGCGGCGGCGAGCGGCGGCAGCACGGCCAGTGGCCGGACGAAGCCGGGGGCCGTACGGCCGATGAGCAGTCCGGCGACCGCCCCGAGGAACGGCAGGAGGGGGACGAGGACGGCGAGGGTGGTCGTGGTCACGCGGTGGCCTCAGCCTTCTTCGCACGGGCGTCGGCTTCGGCCCGCGCGGACTCGGCGGCCGCGTCTTCAGCCGCCGCGTCTTCGGCGGACCTGGCCGCGGCCTCGTCGCTCGCGTCGCTCTCGACGCTGTCGCGGAGGCGGTCGACGTCCGCGGTGCCCCGGGCGCGGTAGACCATCAGGACGATCGCCAGGCCGATGCCGATCTCGGCGGCGGCGACGGCGATCACGAACAGGGTGAGCGCCTGGCCGGCGTGCAGGGTGTCGCGCAGCCAGACGTCGAAGGCGACGAGGTTGAGATTGACGGCGTTGAGCATCAGCTCGACGGACATGAGGACGAGGATCGCGTTGCGGCGGGCGAGCACCCCGTACAGACCGGTGCAGAACAGCAGCGCCGCGAGCACGGCGGGATAGGCGAGATGCATCAGCGCTGCTCCTTGCCGCTCTTGCGGGACAGGACGATCGCGCCGATGAGCGCGGCGAGCAGGAGGACGGAGAGTGCTTCGAAGGGCAGGACCCAGTGCCGGAAGAGGAATTGTCCGGAGACCTCGGTGGACCCCTGGGCGGGGCCTTCGAGTTCGATCCAGGTCGTACGGAACGCGTCGACGACCACCCACACCAGCGCGACGGCCGCGGTGATCGCCACCGCGAGCGCGACCCACCGGTTCTCCGAATCCGCGTCCGGGGAACGGCCGATGGGCGCCTTCGTCAGCATCAGCCCGAACAGAAGGAGGACGACGACGGAGCCGACATAGATCAGGACCTGGACCCAGGCGATGAACTCGGCGGTCAGCAGCAGGTATTCGACGGCCAGGCCGCCGAGCGCGACGACGAGCCAGAGGGCGGCGTGCACCAGCTGTCTGGTCGTGACGGTGATGACGGCCGCGCCGAGGGTGACGACGCCGACGAGGACGAAGGCGATCTCGACACCGGTCGGGGAGAGGAAGCCGGGGTCGGCCGCGAGGTGGGTCACGCGCCGTCCTCCCGCTCCCGGGGTGCGGAGGTGCTCTCCGCCCGTGCCGCGGCTTCCGCCGCCGCCAGCTTGTCGGCCGTCTTGCGGGCGGCGCCGATCTCCTTCGGCTCCTCGGCGCCCGGGTCGAGGGCGGGCGGGGCCGGCACGGTCCACATCCACTCGCGGAGCCTGTCGCGCTCGTGGGTGAGTTCCAGGATGTCCGTCTCCGCGTACTCGAACTCCGGTGACCAGAACAGCGCGTCGAAAGGACAGACCTCGATACAGATACCGCAGTACATGCAGAGCGAGAAGTCGATGGCGAACCGGTCGAGGACGTTGCGGCTGCGCTCGCGTCCGCCGGGGGCGGCGGCGGGCAGCGTCTCCTTGTGGGAGTCGATGTAGATGCACCAGTCGGGGCACTCACGGGCGCAGAGCATGCAGACCGTGCAGTTCTCCTCGAACAGACCGATCACGCCCCTGCTGCGGGGCGGGAGTTCGGGCTGGGTGTCCGGGTACTGCGCGGTGACGGACTTCCTCGTCATCGTACGAAGGGTGACGGCCAGCCCCTTGGCCAGGCCGCTACCGGGGATCGGAGCCACTTACTGGATCACCACCTTGACGATGCCGGTGAGGGCGATCTGGGCGAGGGCGAGCGGGATGAGCACGGTCCACGCGAGCTTCTGGAGCTGGTCCTCGCGCAGCCGCGGATAGCTGACGCGCAGCCAGATGACGACGAAGGCGAGGAGGAACGTCTTGAGGAGAGTCCAGAGCCAGCCGAGGTCGTCCCCGCCGAACGGGCTGTGCCAGCCGCCGAGGAACAGGACGGTGGTCAGTCCGCACAGGACGACGATGCCCGCGTACTCGGCGAGAAGAAACAGCGCGAAGCGCAGACCGGTGTACTCGGTGTAGGCGCCGAAGATGATCTCGGAGTCGGCCACCGGCATGTCGAAGGGAGGGCGCTGGAGTTCGGCGAGGCCGGCGACGAAGAAGACGAGGGCGCCGACGATCTGCCAGGGCACCCACCACCACTCGAAGGCGTCGAGGATGCCCGGCAGCGAGACCGTGCCGGCCGCCATCGCGACGGAGGCGGCGGTGAGCAGCATGGGCAGTTCGTACGCGAGCAGTTGGGCGGCGGTGCGCAGCCCGCCGAGCAGGGAGAACTTGTTGGCCGACGCCCAGCCCGCCATGAGCGAGCCGAGCACGCCGACGCCCATCACGGCGAGCACGAAGAAGATGCCCGCGTCGACGACCTCGCCGACGGCGCCCTCCTGGGGGCCGATCGGGATCACGACCAGGACGAGGAGATAGGGCAGCAGGGCGACGGCCGGGGCGAGCTGGAAGATCCGGCGGTCGGCGGCGGCCGGGACGATGTCTTCCTTCTGCGCGAACTTCACGCCGTCGGCGACGAGTTGGGCCCAGCCGTGGAAGCCGCCGACGTACATGGGGCCGAGGCGGCCCTGCATGTGGGCCATGACCTTGTGCTCGGTCTGTCCGACGATCAGGGGCAGGAGGAGGAAGGCGGCGAAGACGATGACCAGCCGAATGGCGACGTCGAGCACGTCGTTCACGCGTCTCCTCCGGGCCGCTCGGAGTCGGGACCGGGCTCCGCCTCAGGCGCGGGCGCCGTCTGGTCGGGGGCGGACTCAGGCCCGGCGTCCCGACCGGACTCAGGGGCCGTCTTGCGCCACGGGGCGTCCGTGGTTGTGGGGGAGGGCTGCTGGCTCGTGGAGCCCTCCGTCACGCTGCGGGCGCGGCGGACCGGGCGGTCCCCCGCAGCGCGGGGCGCGCGGGCCGGGCGGGCGGGGGCCGGTGGGAGCTGGCCCTTGAGCGGGCCCCAGTCGTTCGGGTCCGGTACGCCCGGCGGCAGCATCTGGCGGCGCTTGGGGCCCGTGTGGCCCGGCGCGGACTCCCCCGGCTCCTTCGCGCCCGGCCAGGCCTTCGCGACCCGGGCCGCCAGGACGAAGTCCTTGCGCAGCGGGTGCCCTTCGAAGGTCTCGGGCAGCAACAGGTGCACCAGGTTGGGGTGGTCGGTGAAGGTGATGCCGAACATCTCGTACGTCTCGCGCTCGTGCCAGCCCGCGCCCGCGTAGACCCCGAGGGCGGTGGGCAGTACGGCGGCCGCGTGCGGAACGGTCGTACGGACCAACAGGCGCCGTACGGCCCCGCGTTCGACCGACGCGACGTGCGCGCTCACGCGGAAGCCGGTGCCCGGTTCGTCGACGGCGCTCAGCCAGTCGAAGTAGGTGCAGCCCAGGCCGTCACGGGCGGTTTTGAGCGCGGTCAGCCAGGAGGCGGCGGGGACGTCGACCGTCAGCAGGTCGTACGCGCGCTCCGCGGTGGCGTCCGCGCCGAAGATCTCGGTGACGGCGTCGGGCAGGCCCTCGTACGCGTCCGAAGTCATCAGGTGCTCTCCCCCGCCGTGGATCCCGGCGTGGATCCCGCCGTGGCACCCGGCGTCGGCGGGGCCGCGACCAGCCCGCTGGTCAGCGCGGCGGTGCTCGGCCGGCTGCTCCCGGAGCCGTAACGCTCCCCCAGCGACTCGCGGGAGATCTTCTCCTGGAGCTTGAGGATCCCCTGGAGCAGCGCCTCGGGGCGCGGCGGGCAGCCCGGTACGTAGACGTCGACCGGGATGATCTGGTCGACGCCCTTCGTGACGGAGTACGAGTCCCAGTACGGGCCACCGCAGTTGGAGCAGGCGCCGAAGGAGATCACGTACTTGGGCTCGGGCATCTGCTCGAACAGCCGCTTCACCGCCGGTGCCATCTTGTCCGTCACCGTGCCGGACACGACCATCAGGTCCGCCTGGCGCGGGCCCGGCGCGAGGGGGATGACGCCGAGCCTGATGAAGTCGTGCCGGGCCATCGACGCGGCGATGAACTCGATGGCACAGCAGGCGAGTCCGAAGTTGAAGACCCAGAGGCTGTAGCGGCGGCCCCAGTTGAGGACGACCTTCATCGGCTGGGGTGCCAGGCGCGAGAGCACGCCCAGGCGTTGGGGATCGGGCAGTTCGACCGGTGCGGCGGCGGCCGGAGCCGGCTCGGCCCCGGCGGGAGTCGCAACCTCGGCGGCGGCGGGGGTCACGTCCATTCCAGGACGCCCTTCTTCCATGCGTAGAGAAGTCCTACGGCCAGGAAGCCGAGGAAGATGAACATCTCGACGAGCGTCGTCGCGCCGTATCCCGGGGCCGCGAAGACCGTCGCCCACGGGAAGAGGAAGATCGAGTCGACGGCGAAGATGACGTAGAGGAAGGCGTAGACGTAGTAGCGGACCTGGGTGTGTGCCCAGCCCTCGCCCACCGGGTCGACGCCGCATTCGTACGTGAGCAGCTTCTCCGGCGTCGGTACCACCGGCCGCAGCAGCCTGCCCGCCCCGAAGGCCACGGCGACGAAGAGCACGCCGACGACCGCGAGCAGGCCGACGACCGAGTAGCTCTGGAAGTAGTCCGCCGCGAGAACGGTCGGTCCCGGCACATGCGTCACCCGCGTCACCCGCCCCTCGCTCCGCCGATCGGTGTGTTCCCGGACCCTCGTGCCGACCTGGTGCCGACCCCGGTGCCGACCTTGATGCCGCCCCTGGTCGCCGCCCCGGTCGCTGATCCGTACGCACGGGAGTCTAGGCCCTGCTAAAGGGACCGTAAGCAGTCGGTCGCGCATCAGTCACGGCAGGGTCATGGATGGCTCCCACACGTGTCCGCTCAGGTGCTGGTCGGGCGGGTTCCGAGAGGGTGGTGGGGTTATCCCCACCCGCGCTCCCCCAGCCACCCCATGGCGTGCGCCCCCCTGGCCGTGCAGGCTAGAGCCTTATGACCGCCCGTAACAGCCTCTTCGACGACGAACGGCTCCCGCCGCCACGTTTCGCCTTCGACCGGCACACCTGGAAGGAGATCGCGCATCTCCTCGCCAATCTGCCGCTGTCGATCGCCGGCTTCGTCTACGTCGTGTTCGTCGTACCCACCGGCGTCTTCCTGTCCGTCACCGTGATCGGTCTGCCCTGGCTCGCCGGCGGCCTGGCCGGGGCGCGGCTGCTGGGGAAGGCCGAACGTGCGCGGGCGCGCGCCCTGCTGGGGGTCCGGATCGACGAGCCGAGCCCGCTGCGCGGCCGTGGCCGCCGTAAGCGGCGGGCCCGCGGCAGCGAGGGGTTCTTCGACTGGCTGTGGACGGGGCTGAAGGACCCGGTGGCCTGGCGGACCGCGTTGTACGAGTTCATCCGGCTGCCGTGGGGGATCCTGACCTTCACGATCACCACGGTCAGCCTGTTCGTCCTCTGGCCGGTGCTGCCGTTCATCGCGCGCGGTCTCACCAACGTCGACCGCGCCCTGGTCCGCGGGCTGCTCTCGCCCTCCGACGAGCTGGAGAGCCGGATCGCGGAGCTGGAGTCGGACCGGGGCGTCGTCGTGGACACGGCAGCCGCCGATCTGCGCCGTATCGAGCGCGATCTGCACGACGGCGCGCAGGCCCGGCTGGTGGCCCTGGCCATGGGGCTCGGTCTCGCGAAGGAGAAGCTCCTGGACGACCCGGAGACGGCGGCGAGCATGGTGGACGAGGCGCACGGCGAGGTGAAGCTGGCCCTCCAGGAGCTGCGCGACCTCGCGCGCGGCATCCATCCGGCCGTACTGACGGACCGGGGCCTGGACGCCGCGCTCTCCGCCATCGCCTCCCGCTGCACGGTCCCGGTCAAGGTCGAGGTCGAGCTGGCGGAGCGGCCGGCAGCGGCGATCGAGGGCATCGCGTACTTCACGGTCTCCGAGCTCCTGCAGAACGTCAGCAAGCACAGCGGGGCGAGTGCGGCCGGTGTCGAGGTGTGGCGGGCGAAGGACCGGCTGCTCATCCAGATCCAGGACGACGGGCGCGGGGGCGCCCGGCTGGACGGCGGGACGGGTATGGCGGGGCTGGCCGAGCGGCTGGGCGCGGTCGACGGTCTCTTCGTACTGGACTCGCCGGTCGGCGGGCCGACGGTCGTCACCGCCGAACTCCCCTGGCGCGAGCGCGAGCCGGCCCGCGGCGAACCGGCCCACGAGTGAGCGTCAGGGCCCTGAAACCGCACCACCGAAGGTGGGGAAAACCCCAGGGCGAAGACGGTAACCGCCCTCATGGTGCGGGCCCGGCCGGCGGACGAGCATAGAGGTACGACAGGGAGCACGACCGCCCCGCTCGCAGACACGACCGCCCCGCTCGCAGAACGGACGACACGATGGCCACGGATTACGGCACGCGGACACCGCCACGGAGCCACACCCTTCATCCGGCACTGCGCGCTCCGTTCTCGGGCCGGGCGTGGAAGGAGTTCCTCTATCTCCTTCTCAACCTCCCGATGGGCATCCTCTTCTTCGTCTACGCGGTGACGACGGTCTCGCTCAGCGCGGGACTCCTCGTGACCTTCGTCGGCATTCCGCTGCTGGCCGCCGCGCTCGTCGGCTGCCGGGCCCTGGGAGCGGTCGAGCGGATGAGGGCGCGGGCCCTGCTCGATCTGGACATCGCGAGCCCGCTGCCCGTCCGGGGGAAGAAGTCAGGTCTGATGTCCTGGGTCGGCGCGGTCCTCAAGAGCGGCGTCTCCTGGCGGCATCTGCTCTACGGCTTCCTGCACTTCCCGTGGGCGATATTCTCCTTCGTCGTCTCCGTGACCTTCATGGCCACCGGCTGGAGCCTCTTCCTCTATCCGCTGTGGCAGTGGGTCTTCCCCGAGTACACCGACCAGGACGGCATCGCGCTCTTCAGTGACGGCACCAACGACTTCTTCCTGGACACCCCGTTCGAGACGGCCGCGACGAGCGTCGTCGGTCTGGTCCTCGTCCTCGCGTCGCCGTGGGTGGTCCGTGGACTGGCCGGTGTGGACCGGCTGTTGGTCACCGGTCTGCTCGGCCCGTCCCGGCTGGCCGAGCGGGTCTCGGAGCTGGAGTCGGACCGCGGCGTCGTGGTCGACACCGCCGCGGCGGACCTGCGCCGTATCGAGCGTGACCTGCACGACGGCGCGCAGGCCCGGCTGGTGGCCCTCGCCATGGACCTGGGGCTGGCGAAGGAGAAGCTGCTGCACGACCCGGAGGCGGCGGCGCGGATGGTGGACGAGGCGCACGGCGAGGTGAAGGTCGCCCTCCAGGAGCTGCGCGACCTCGCGCGGGGCATCCACCCGGCGGTCCTCACCGACCGGGGCCTGAACGCCGCGCTCTCCTCCGTCGCCTCCCGCTGCACCGTGCCGGTCCAGGTCGAGGTCGACCTCGACCAGCGCCCGGCGGCGGCCATCGAGGGCATCGCCTACTTCACCGTCTCCGAGCTCCTGCAGAACGTCAGCAAGCACTCCCGGGCCGGGCGCGCGTCGGTGGACGTGTGGCGGATGCAGGACCGGCTGATGCTCCAGGTCTCGGACGACGGCCGGGGCGGCGCGAACACCTCGTCGGGCAGCGGCCTGGCCGGTCTCGCGGAGCGGCTCGACGCGGTGGACGGGATCCTCGTCGTGGACTCGCCGGTCGGCGGGCCGACGACGGTGACGGCGGAGCTGCCCTGGCGCAAGTGACACCGGCGCCGCCGGAGCACCGGCGGGACACAGACGCGGCCACGGCGCACCGGACATCGTCCGGTGCGCCGGAGTCGCGTGTCCGGCCCGCCCGGCCGCGCCGGAGTCACGTCTATCGCTTCGATCAGTTCCCGGTCGGTGGACGCACGCGGATACGAATACTGGGATGCTGGAACCGCAGGGCGGACGCGGAGCGCGTACGCACATCGACATGGGGGCGGCAGGGTTGTGGAGGACAGGGTACGAGTGGTCATCGCCGAGGATTCGGTGCTCCTGCGGGAGGGCCTGACCCGGCTCCTGACCGATCTCGGGCATGACGTCGTCGCCGGTGTCGGGGACGGTGAGGCGCTGATCAAGACCGTCGGCGACCTGGCCCGTGAAGGAGCGGCGCCGGACGTGGTGGTGGCCGACGTACGGATGCCGCCGACCCACACCGACGAAGGGGTCCGGGCGGCGGTCCAGCTGCGCAAGGACCATCCGGGCATCGGCGTGCTGGTGCTGTCCCAGTACGTGGAGGAGCAGTACGCGACGGAACTGCTCGCGGGCAGCAGCCGGGGGGTCGGCTATCTGCTCAAGGACCGGGTGGCCGAGGTCCGCGAGTTCGTGGACGCGGTCGTACGGGTGGCCAGGGGCGGCACGGCACTGGACCCCGAGGTGGTGGCACAGCTGCTCGGCCGCAGCCGTAAGCAGGACGTGCTGGTCGGTCTGACGCCCCGGGAGCGCGAGGTCCTGGGCCTGATGGCGGAGGGGCGGACCAACTCGGCGATCGCCAGGCAGCTGGTCGTGAGCGACGGCGCGGTGGAGAAGCACGTCAGCAACATCTTCCAGAAGCTGGGCCTGTCGCCGAGTGACGGAGATCACCGCCGGGTGCTGGCGGTGCTGACCTATCTCAACTCGTGACGGCGCCGTGCCCCACCGGTCGCCGCGGCCAGGTGAGGGGCAAGTAGGGGCAGGCAGTGGGTCCTAGTCCAAAAGACTGAGTTCAAATCGGCACAGACAGGGATGAACACAGAGCACCCGGGGGCGGATAAAACATGGCAAATTGCCACTACGAAGCGTCTCGAAACGACGTCCACCATACGAGCGGTCCAGGGAAGGCGACCCTTACCGACGTAGGGTGGCCCTGGGTGTACCGGTCGTACCGGTCGGCCCAAGCAGCCGCCTCCAGGGAGGTCCAGTTCAGTGACCAGCCAGGTCAGTAGCCCAGCCGAGCAGGCCGACGGGGCTGACGACACGAGTGAGTCCGTCGTCGGCGATCAGCGCGCGCCCGAAGGCGCGTCCGGTGTGCCCGGTGCGTCAGGCTCGAAGGAAGTCCGCCGTCTGGACCGGGTGATCATCCGTTTCGCGGGTGACTCCGGTGACGGCATGCAGCTGACGGGTGACCGGTTCACCTCCGAGACGGCGTCGTTCGGGAACGACCTGTCCACGCTGCCGAACTTCCCCGCCGAGATCCGCGCGCCCGCAGGCACCCTGCCGGGTGTGTCCTCGTTCCAGCTGCACTTCGCCGACCACGACATCCTCACCCCGGGCGACGCGCCGAACGTGCTGGTCGCGATGAACCCGGCCGCGCTCAAGGCGAACATCGGCGACGTGCCGCGGGGCGCCGACATCATCGTCAACACCGACGAGTTCACCAAGCGCCCCATGGCGAAGGTCGGTTACACCACCTCGCCCCTGGAGGACGGCTCGCTGGAGGCGTACCAGCTCCACCCGGTGCCGCTGACGACGCTGACGATCGAGGCGCTGAAGGAGTTCGGGCTCTCCCGCAAGGAGGCCGAGCGTTCGAAGAACATGTTCGCGCTGGGTCTGCTCTCGTGGATGTACCACCGCCCGACCGAGAGCACGGAGCAGTTCCTGCGGACGAAGTTCGCGAAGAAGCCGCACATCGCCGAGGCGAACGTCGCGGCGTTCCGGGCGGGCTGGAACTTCGGCGAGACCACCGAGGACTTCGCCGTCTCCTACGAGGTCGCCCCGGCCACCAAGGCGTTCCCGACCGGCACCTACCGCAACATCTCCGGGAACCTGGCGCTGTCGTACGGGCTGATCGCCGCCTCCCACCAGGCCGATCTGCCGCTCTACCTCGGGTCGTACCCGATCACGCCGGCGTCCGACATCCTCCATGAGCTGTCGCGCCACAAGAACTTCGGCGTCCGCACCTTCCAGGCGGAGGACGAGATCGCCGCCATCGGCGCGGCGCTCGGCGCGTCCTTCGGCGGTTCCCTCGCCGTGACGACGACCTCCGGGCCCGGGGTGGCCCTGAAGTCGGAGACGATCGGTCTGGCGGTCTCGCTGGAGCTGCCCCTGCTGGTGGTGGCGATCCAGCGCGGTGGTCCTTCGACCGGTCTGCCGACCAAGACCGAACAGGCCGACCTGCTCCAGGCGATGTACGGCCGCAACGGCGAGGCGCCGGTGCCGATCGTCGCCCCGCAGACCCCCGCGGACTGCTTCGACGCGGCCATCGAGGCGGCCCGGATCGCGGTCACGTACCGCACGCCGGTCTTCCTGCTCTCCGACGGCTACCTCGCCAACGGCTCCGAGCCCTGGCGGATCCCCGAGCCGGACGAACTGCCGGACCTGGGTGTGCGGTTCACCACGGCGCCCAACCACCAGCTGCCCGACGGCACGGACGTCTTCTGGCCGTACAAGCGCGACCCGCAGACCCTGGCCCGGCCGTGGGCCGTGCCCGGCACACCCGGTCTCGAACACCGCATCGGCGGCATCGAGAAGCAGGACGGCACGGGCAACATCTCCTACGACCCGGCCAACCACGACTTCATGGTCCGCACCCGCCAGGCCAAGATCGACGGCATCGAGGTGCCCGACCTCGTCGTCGACGACCCGGACGGCGCGCGCACGCTGGTGCTCGGCTGGGGCTCCACGTACGGCCCCATCACCGCCGCCGTCCGCCGGCTGCGCACGGGCGGCCACCCGATCGCGCAGGCGCATCTGCGCCACATCAACCCGTTCCCGCGGAATCTGGGCGAGGTGCTGAAGCGTTACGACAAGGTCGTGGTGCCGGAGATGAACCTGGGGCAGCTCGCCACGCTCCTGCGGGCGAAGTACCTCATCGACGCGCACTCCTACAACCAGGTCAACGGCATGCCGTTCAAGGCCGAACAGCTCGCCACGGCTCTCAAGGAGGCCATCGATGCCTGAGGTCAACGAGCTGCTTTCCCTCGTCCCCAAGGCCGAGGCCAAGCAGTCCATGAAGGACTTCAAGTCCGACCAGGAGGTCCGCTGGTGCCCCGGCTGCGGTGACTACGCCGTGCTGGCCGCCGTCCAGGGCTTCATGCCGGACCTCGGGCTGGCCAAGGAGAACATCGTGTTCGTGTCGGGGATCGGCTGCTCCAGCCGCTTCCCGTACTACATGAACACCTACGGCATGCACTCCATCCACGGACGCGCTCCGGCCATCGCCACCGGGCTCGCGACCTCGCGCCGCGATCTGTCCGTCTGGGTCGTCACGGGTGACGGCGACGCGCTGTCCATCGGCGGCAACCACCTCATCCACGCGCTCCGGCGCAACGTCAACCTGAAGATCCTGCTGTTCAACAACCGGATCTACGGGCTGACGAAGGGGCAGTACTCGCCCACCTCCGAGGTCGGCAAGATCACCAAGTCGACGCCGATGGGCTCGCTGGACTCGCCCTTCAACCCGGTGTCGCTGGCGATCGGCGCCGAGGCGTCCTTCGTGGCCCGGACGGTCGACTCCGACCGCAAGCACCTCACGAGCGTGCTGCGCCAGGCGGCCGACCACCCGGGCACGGCGCTGGTGGAGATCTACCAGAACTGCAACATCTTCAATGACGGTGCCTTCGAGGCGCTGAAGGACAAGGAGCGGGCCCAGGAGGCGGTCATCCGCCTGGAGCACGGCGAGCCGATCCGGTTCGGGGCCGACAACTCCAAGGGTGTCGTACGGGACCCGGCGACCGGCGATCTCGTCGTCGTACCGGTGACGGCGGACAACGAGCACCAGATCCTGGTGCACGACGCGCACGCCACCAGCCCGACCACGGCGTTCGCGCTCTCGCGCCTGGCCGACCCGGACACGCTGCACCACACACCGATCGGTGTGCTGCGCAGCGTGAAGCGGCCGGTCTACGACACGCTGATGAGCGATCAGCTCGACGCGGCTGTCGAGCAGAACGGCAAGGGCGACCTGTCGCAGCTGCTCGCCGGCAACGACACCTGGACGGTGGTCGGCTGACCGGCCGACCACGTCCGTACGTTCCGGGGCCCGGATCTCGTCCTCCACGAGACCCGGGCCTCGTCGTGTCGTTCCCCGTTGCGGGCCGGGCTGTCATGACCGTATTCCGATACGGACATGACAGTCCGGTCCGCCCGGCGCTACCGTCGTCGAACTGATGTGTGCGGTTCGGGAGGGCCAGTGAAGTCGGACGGAGAGCAGCGGGCGGGATTGCTGTACGGGATCGGCGCCTACGGCATGTGGGGTCTGGTCCCCCTCTTCTGGCCGCTGCTCAAGCCCTCCGGCGCGGTCGAGATCCTGGCCCACCGGATGGTCTGGTCGCTGGCCTTCGTCGCGATCGCGCTGCTCGTGGTGCGCCGCTGGGCGTGGGTACGGGAGTTGCTGGGCGAGCCCCGCAAGCTGGGAATGCTGGTGGTGGCCGCGGCCGTGATCAGCGTCAACTGGGGCCTGTACATCTGGTCGGTCAACACCGGCCATGTCGTGGAGGCGTCCCTCGGGTACTTCATCAACCCGCTCGTCACCATCGCCATGGGGGTCCTGCTCCTCAAGGAGCGGCTGCGGCCCGCCCAGTGGGCGGCGGTCGGCGTCGGTCTCCTCGCCGTACTGGTGCTGGCGATCGGATACGGGCAGCCGCCCTGGATCTCGCTCACGCTGGCGTTCTCGTTCGCGACGTACGGCCTGGTGAAGAAGAAGGTCAACATCGGCGGTCTGGAATCACTGGCCGCCGAGACCGTGATCCTGTTCGTGCCCGCGCTCGGCTATCTGGTCTGGCTGGGGATCTCCGGCGACGCGACGTTCGGACCGGAAGGGGCGGGGCACGCCGCGCTGCTGGCGGCCACGGGTGTGGTGACGGCCGTGCCGCTGGTCTGCTTCGGGGCGGCGGCGATACGGGTGCCGCTGTCGACGCTGGGGCTGCTGCAGTATCTGGCGCCGGTGTTCCAGTTCCTGCTGGGGATCCTGTACTTCCACGAGGCGATGCCGGCCGAGCGGTGGGCGGGCTTCGCGCTGGTGTGGGCGGCGCTGACGATCCTGACGTGGGACGCGCTGCGGACGTCGCGGCGTACGAGGGCGAAGGCGGAGGCGCTGCGGCGGGCGGAGGGCACGGCCGCGGCCCTTGCTCCGTCACCTGCGCCCGCGCCCGCGCCTACGGAGTCGTCGTCGCGGCCGTAGTACGGCGGGCGCGATGGGCCCGGACCTTGTGGAGATTCCCGCACCGCTCCATCGCGCACCAGCGGCGACGGCCCGGCCGCGAGGTGTCGACGAACAGCAAGTAGCAGTTGTGCGTGCCGCATTCGCGGAAACGGTCCGCGTACGGCCCCGTGAAGAGGTCCACGGCATCGCGCGCGACGGTCGACAGCAACTGCGCCCCTGTCGCCCCGGGAGCCCACTCCCGCGCCCCGTCCGCGCCCACCCGGGCGACGAGCGGGGCCTCGGCCGCCGCCGCGTTGAGGACGGCGAAGTCGGAGGCGTCGGCGGGGCGGCCGAAACGGTGACCCCCCGCACGGTCGGCGGTGATCCGCAGCAGCGCGTCACGCACCGCACGGGCCGCGCGCACGTCCGCCTCGTCCACCGCGAGCACCGCCCCCAGTCCGGGCGCGAGCCGGCTCTCCCCGGCCCAGCGGACCAGCGCGGCGGGCCGGTCCAGCGCCTCGTACGGCGTCGGCGCCGCCGGCCCACCGGTCACCAGCAACTCCAGGCAGAGGGCGCCCGGATCGAAACGGTAGGGACGCCCCTCGGAGGTCCCCAGGACCATCCCGGGCGTGCTCGTCGATCGGTCAGTCATGTAACCACTATAAGTGGTTTCGCAGGAGCCGGGATGTCCCACGCGGGACGGCGCGTGGAACGGCGCTGACCTACAGGTATCCGGAGTGCGAACACCCGTGTCCGGTTCCCGCTCTTGACGGTGTGTTGAGCGTGCGTCGACCATCAGCACGCATCCGCACCACTTCCGTCAGTCCCCGTACGGAATCCGGAGCCCCCACATGAAACTCTCCACGCTCTCCGTTCCCGCACGTTCCCTCCTTGTCGGCGCGCTCGCGATCGGCGGGCTGCTCGCGGGCGGTGTGCCCGCAGCGACCGCTTCGCAGGGCAGCAGCGCGGCGCCCGCCGCCGTTCTCGCCGCCCCCGACATATCCCTCACCAACGTCAAGGCGCATCTCAGCGAGCTCTCCTCCATAGCCGCCGCCAACGGCGGCAACCGGGCCCACGGGCGGCCCGGTTATCTGGCCTCCGTCAACTATGTGAAGGGCAAGCTGGACGCGGCCGGGTTCACCACCTCCGTCCAGCAGTTCACCTCCGGTGGGCGCGTCGGGTACAACCTGATAGCCGACTGGCCCGGGGGCGACCCCAACCAGGTCCTGATGGCCGGCGCGCACCTCGACTCCGTGACATCGGGCGCCGGGATCAACGACAACGGGTCCGGCTCTGCCGCCGTACTGGAGACCGCGCTCGCGGTGTCCAGAGCAGGGCTGGAGCCGGCGAAGCACCTGCGGTTCGGCTGGTGGGGCGCCGAGGAGCTGGGGCTGGTCGGCTCCCGCTACTACGCGAACAACCTGCCGTCCGCCGAGCGCGCGAAGCTCGACGGCTATCTCAACTTCGACATGATCGGCTCGTCGAACCCCGGCTACTTCGTCTACGACGACGACCCCGCCATCGAGCAGACCTTCAAGACGTACTTCGCCGGACTCGGCGTCCCGACGGAGATCGAGACCGAGGGCGACGGCCGCTCGGACCACGCCTCCTTCATGAGCATCGGCGTACCGGTCGGCGGGCTCTTCACCGGCGCCGGGCGTACGAAGTCGGCCGCCCAGGCCCAGAAGTGGGGCGGTACGGCGGGGCAGGCCTTCGACCGCTGCTACCACTCGGCCTGCGACACGACTGCGAGCATCAACGACACCGCGCTCGACCGCAACAGCGACGCCGTCGCCTACGCGATCTGGGAGCTGGCGACCTGACCCCCGCTCCCCTCACGCACTGATGTCCTTCGCCGTGAAACGCGCCCAGGCCGCCGAGCCGAACACGGCCGCGTACACGCTCTGCAGGCCGAGATTCTTCAGCACGTCGTCCCAGTAGAACGGCTCGCGGAGCAGATCGGCGAAGGACAGCCAGTAGTGCGGGAAGAGATACGGGTGGATCCCGTGCAGCTGCGGGATCGTGTCCAGGATCTGCACCGTGATCACCAGCCCGACCGTTGTGGCCATCGCCGCGATCCCGCTGTTGGTGAGGGTGGAGACGAACAGGCCCAGCGCCGCCAGCCCGATCAGCGAGGCGGCCACGACCAGCGCTATCAGCACCGCCCGCAGCAGCCCGTCGCCGAATGAGATGGTCGTGCCCGAGATGGTCGTGACGTCGCCGAGCGGGAAGAGCAGCGCCCCCACGACCAGCGCCGAGACCGCCACCGCCAGGGTGGCGGCCAGACAGAACACCAGCGTCGCCGCGTACTTGGCCAGCAGCAGGCGGGTCCGGCCCGCCGGTGCGACCAGCAGATAGCGCAGGGTGCCGCCGTTCGCCTCGCCCGCGACCGCGTCGCCCGCGATGACACCGACCGCCATCGGGAGGAAGACCGGCAGCGTAGCGGCGAGCGCGGCGAAGACCAGGAACAGCCCGTTGTTGGTGATCTGCGTGAGGAAGGCGGGGCCGGCGCCGCCCTCGGGACCGCCGCCGCCGACCGGGCCGCCGTCGCTCGTCTCGATCTTGATGGCGATGCCGATCAGGACCGGTACGGCCGCCAGCACGCCCAGCAGCGCGAGGGTGCGCCAGCGGCGGAAGGTGGTGGTCAGCTCGGAGCGGAAGAGCCCGAGCGTCCAGAGCGGCGATACTGCGCGAGCGGGGGCGGGGGCGGGGGCGGGAGCGGGGGCCTTGGCGGCGTCCCTCGCCACGTCCGTACGCGCGTCCGCACCCGCGCCCTCAACCCGCGACATCGAATCCCTCCCCGGTCAGCGCCACGAACGCGTCCTCCAGCGAGGCCCGTTCGACCCCGAAGGCCCGTACGCGCACACCCGCCCGTACGAGCCCGGCGTTCACCTCCGCCGGATCGGCGGGCTCCCCCGCGCCGGACACGGCGAGCTCCCCGCTGACCCGGTCCCCTGCCACCGTCACATCGGTGACGCCCAGCTCCTTCAGCACCCGCGCCGCGTCCGCCGGATCGGGCGTCGTGACCGCCAGCCGCCCGCGGGTACCCGCCGCCAGCTCGGCGACCGTGCCCTGGGTCAGCAGCCGCCCGCGTGCCATCACGGCGGCGTGCGTGCACACCTGTTCGATCTCGTCCAGCAGATGCGAGGAGAGGAAGACCGTCGTGCCCTCCCCGGCCAGCTCCCGTACGAGTGCCCTGATCTCCCGCATGCCCTGCGGGTCGAGGCCGTTCGTCGGCTCGTCGAGCACCAGGAGCCTGCGCGGCTGGAGCAGCGCGGCGGCGAGCCCGAGCCGCTGCTTCATACCGAGCGAGTACGCCTTCGCCTTCTTGCCGCCCGCCGCCGTGAGCCCGACGCGCTCCAGCGCCCCGGCCACCCGGGCCCGCCGGGTGCGGGGATCGGCCGTCGGGTCGGCGGAGTCGTACCGCAGCAGATTGTCGCGGCCGTTCAAGTACCCGTACAGCGCCGGGCCTTCGATCAACGCGCCCACCTGCGGCAGTACGGCCCTGGCCGCGCGCGGCATGGCGCGGCCGAGGACCGAGGCCGTGCCCGCGGTCGGCTCGATCAGGCCCATCAGCATGCGGATGGTGGTGGTCTTCCCGGAGCCGTTGGGGCCGAGGAAGCCGAAGACGCTGCCGGCGGGCACGGCGAGGTCGAGACGGTCGACGGCGAGCTGCCCGCCCCGGTAGCGCTTGGTGAGCCCGCGTGTCTCTATGACGACGGTCATCCCTGGCCCTTCCTTTCCCGACCGGTCCCACCGGTCCTGCCCGGCCCCGCGGCTCCACCCGGTCCTCCCGGCCCCGGCGCGCGGACAGCGGTCCGCCCCGCCGTACGGAGCGTACGACGGGGCGGGCTCACCTCGCGCTACTTCGCCTCGTTGGCCGCCTTGACCAGCGCGTCCTTCGTGACCGCGCCGACGAAGACCTTGCCGTCGTCCGTCATCAGGGCGTTCACCAGGCGCGTCTTGTAGACCGTGCCCGAACCGAACTTCCCCTTGACCTTGTCACCCAGCGCGTCCATGAACTGCCGGGCCTCGGCCGGCATGTCCTTCGACGCGGCTGCCGTCGGGGCCTTGGCGCCGGTGTCGAGCTGGACCACGGAGGTCCAGCCCTCGCCGATCACGTTCGGCTCCGAACCGAGCTCCTTGGCGTCCTTGGGCGCCTTGTGGGCCTGGTCCTTGCCGGCGGCCTTCGACTCGTCGGCCTCCGTCACCTTCGCGCCCTTGGGAGGCGTGAAGGTGAAGGTGGACGCGGCCGGCCGGGAGAAGTCGACCTTGGTGAAGCCGACGTCGATCACGGCCTTGCCGCCACTGCTCGGCAGGAGCGTGAACTTCAGCGGCGTACCGGTCTTGGAGTCGACCGCCACCTTGACGGAGCCGACCGTCGAACCGGCCTGCTTCGGCTTGATCACCAGCTGGTAGGCGTCACGGCCCGCGATCCGCGCCGTGCCGTCCACCGTCACCGAGGTCGTGTCGTCGGCGGCCTTCAGAGCCTCCCGCGTGAAGTCCTGCGGCGTGGCGGGCAGCTCCTTCGGAACCGCCTGGTCCTTGCCGGACTTGCCGGACTTCCCGGGCTTCCCGGACTTGCCGCTGTCCGCGCCGGCGGGCGCCTTCGCGTGATACGCCTGGTTGGAGGAGCTGTCGTACGCCCACACCTCGCCGGCGTTGTGGATCAGGCTGTACTCCGCGGCGCTGTCGAGGATCGACAGCCGCTGCTTGTCGGGTCCGTCCGTGGCGACACGCAGGGTGTGCTCGCCGGAGGCCAGTTCCATCAGCTTGCCGGTCGGCTCCGCGGCCGAACCGCCGTCCTTGCCGCCGCTGTCGGCCCCGCCCTTCGGCGCGAGCGCCCCGGCTGCCGAACCGCCGAGGCCACCGAGCGACGGGATGCCGAGGTCGGTCGTGATCTTGACCGTGCCGGACAGCCGCTCCGTGTCGGACGCCGCCATCTTCTCGATCAGCTGCGCCGCCGTGATCTTCGGCAGGTCCGGGTCGCCCGACGCGGCGAGCGCGGGGACGAGTCCGATGGTCGCCGCGGCGACCCCCGCCACCGCGACCGGGACCACATAGCGCGCCGCTCTGCGACGGCCCGCCGGAAGGTCCCCGGTCTCGTCGTTCTCGCCGGTGATCTGTGCGCTGTCGTTCGGTGCCATGTGTGCCCTACCTCCGTGGTCGGCGGCTTCCGTCCTTCACACTCGTCCACCCCTTGCCGCCATTCTCACTCGAATTGGTCCGGGGTGGCGTTCTCCATAAGACCAAATCGGCTAACCGGAAGCGTCAACCCGCGGGGCCAACCTCGCGTACTGCTCTGGGATGACAGCCGGACCCGTCACCTCCCCCATCCAGTAGGGGACGGCCGGATCCGGCGTCGGGGGCGTCAACAGGCGTACTCAGCCCGCGCGGTGGACCACCAGGTCGCACAGCTCCAGCAGCGCGGACTTCGCGTAGCACTCGGGCAGCGGCGCGAGGGCCGTACGCGCCTCCTCGGCGTACCGGACGGTGTCCCGCCGCGCCTGCTCCAGCGCCGGGTGCGCGCGCAGCCTGTGCAGCGCCTCGGTGTGCCGGGCGTCGTCCGTCAGGTCGCCGTCGAGGAGTTCGACCAGCTCGATGTCTTCCGGGCGCCCGTGCGCCTCCGCCTGGGCCCGCAGCAGCAGCACCGGCAGCGTGGGGATGCCCTCGCGGAGGTCGGTGCCCGGTGTCTTGCCGGACTCGTGGGAGTCGCTGGCGATGTCCAGGACGTCGTCGGCGAGCTGGAAGGCGACGCCGAGCCGCTCACCGTACTGGGTGAGGGTGTCGATGACCGTCTCGTCGGCGCCGGACGTCAGCGCGCCGAAGCGGCCCGACACGGCGAACAGCGCGCCGGTCTTGCCGGCGAGCACGTCGAGGTAGTGGCTGACCGGGTCGCGCCCGTCGCGCGGTCCGGCCGTCTCCAGGATCTGACCCGTCACCAGCCGCTCGAACGCCTCGGCCTGGATCCGTACTGCCTCGGGGCCGAGGTCCGCCAGGATGTGCGAGGCGCGCGCGAAGAGGAAGTCACCGGTGAGGACCGCGACGGAGTTGCCCCAGCGGCTGTTGGCGCTGTCGACACCCCGGCGTACGTCCGCCTCGTCCATCACGTCGTCGTGGTAGAGCGTCGCCAGGTGGGTCAGCTCGACGACGACGGCCGCCGGGACGATCCCGGGGGCGTACGGGTCGCCGAACTGGGCCGCCAGCATCACGACGAGCGGCCGGAACCGCTTGCCTCCGGCGCGCACCAGGTGCTGCGCCGCTTCCGTGATGAAAGGGACCTCGCTCTTGGTGGCTTCGAGGAGACCCGCCTCCACGGCCGACAATCCGCTCAGGACATCGGCTTCAAGAGCCGGGTCCCGCACGCTCAGCCCGAACGGCCCGACGACGGTCACGAGGGGTACTCCTGTCTGCTGACGATCACATGGATTGTCGATGTGTCGCTGCTGTCATTCAAGTCAGCGTATCCGGTCGAGTTTCGATCACCATGGGCGCCTTCCCGGCTCCACCCGTATGTTCGTGATCGGTAAATACGACCTGAACTACCCCCGTTTGTCCGCACCCCCTGCCCGTTCGGGCTACCGCCGGTAGGTTCCCCTAACTCCCCACCGCACTCGGGTCCTTTCGGGCATTGCGCGCTTTTCACCACTGCCGCCACCGGGCAACACCGACGTAACGTGTCCCGCATCGATCCGGAAAGCGAGGCAGCACCCATGCCCGAGCAGAGCCCGCTCGAAGTGGCCGAGGGCGACCCCTACGGTCCGCACAACCTCCCCTACGGCGTCTTCACCACGGCCGACGAGCCCGAGCGGCGCCGGCTCGGGGTCCGGGTCGGCGGCCATGTGCTCGACGCGGGGGCAGCCGCGCACGCGCTGGGCTCCCCGTACGCCGCGCTGCTCGACCGGCCGAGCCTCAACCCGCTGATGGCCGCCGGGCGCACGGCCTGGCGCGATGTACGCCGCGCGCTCACGGCCTGGGTGACGGTCCCCGCCCACCGGCCCGACATAGAACCGCTGCTGCACCCGCTCGGCTCGGTGACGATGCATCTGCCGTACGAGGTCGCCGACTGGGTCGACTTCTACGCCAGCGAGAACCACGCCACCAACCTGGGCCGGATCTTCCGGCCCGACGGTGAGCCGCTGACCCCGAACTGGAAACATCTGCCGATCGGTTACCACGGCCGCGCGGGCACGGTCGTCGTCTCGGGGACGGACGTGGTGCGCCCCTCCGGGCAGCGCAAGGGACCGGCCGACGCCGCCCCGGTCTTCGGCCCCTCGCTCAAGCTCGACATCGAGACGGAGGTCGGCTTCGTGGTCGGCACCCCGTCGGCGATGGGCCGCTCCGTGGAACTGGCCGCGTTCGACGACCATGTCTTCGGTCTCTCCCTGCTCAACGACTGGTCGGCGCGCGACATCCAGGGCTGGGAGAACGTGCCGCTGGGGCCGTTCCTCGGCAAGTCCTTCGCCACGTCCGTCTCGGCCTGGGTGACGCCTCTGGCGGCCCTGGACGCGGCGCGGGTCTCTCCCCCGCCCCGTACGCATCCGCTGCTGCCGTATCTGGACGACGCGGACGAGGAGGTGCCCGGCGGCTTCGACCTGCGGATCACGGTCACCCTCAACGGCCAGGTGCTCTCCGAACCGCCCTTCGCGGGCATGTACTGGACCGCGGCGCAGCAGCTGGCCCATATGACGGTGAACGGCGCCTCACTGCGTACGGGCGATCTGTACGGCTCCGGCACGATCAGCGGCCCCGAGCGCGGCCAGCGCGGCTCCCTGATCGAGCTGACGTGGAACGGCACGGAGCCGATCGAACTGGCGGACGGCAAGCGGACGTTCCTGGAGGACGGCGACGAGATCACCCTCACCGCCTGGGCCCCGGGCCCGGACGGCGTCCGCGTGGGCCTCGGCGAGGTGACCGGCCGGATCGTCGCCGGATGAGGACCGCCCCGCACCCGCTCAGGCCGCCGCTCGTCCTGCTGGGCGTGCTCCTGCTGGTGGTGCTGACGGCCCTCGCCCTCAGGGGCCGGGGCGACGAGCCCGGCTACGCGGACGGCTACACCTTCGGCCGGGACGAGGGCCCGGCCCGACATCTGGGCGGCGCGGACGCGTCCGACCGGGGGGCCGCCACCTCCGAGTGCGGGGAGCACGCGGAGACCGACGGCGTGAAGACGAACGACGACTGGATGGCCGGCTGCGTGGACGGCGCGCTGCGCCTCCCCGAGAAGCCCCCGGAGTCCGGGTCCTGAGGCCGGTCCCGGTCCTGACAGCCTTGGCACGCCGCTGAACGCCGTGGGGCCCCACCTTTGTCGGTGGGGCCCCACGGCGTTCACTCCTGTACTCCTGTACGGGCTACCGCACGAACACGCCCGCCTGGCTCGCCAGATCCAGGAAGTACTGCGGCGCGAGGCCCAGCACCAGCGTCACGGCGACGCCCACGCCGATCGCCGTCATCGTCAGTGGCGAGGGCACGGCGACCGTGGGGCCGTCCGCCTTCGGCTCGCTGAAGAACATCAGCACGATGACCCGGACGTAGAAGAACGCGGCGATCGCCGACGAGATCACACCGACCACGACCAGCGCCCCGGCCCCGCCGTCCGCCGCCGCCTTGAAGACGGCGAACTTCCCGGCGAAGCCCGAGGTCAGCGGAATGCCGGCGAAGGCCAGCAGGAAGATCGCGAAGACCGCAGCCACCAATGGCGAACGCCGCCCGAGCCCCGCCCACTTGGACAGATGCGTCGCCTCGCCGCCCGCGTCGCGCACCAGTGTGACGACGGCGAACGCGCCGACCGTCACGAAGGAGTACGCCGCCAGGTAGAAGAGGACGGAGGAGATGCCCTCGTCCGTCAGCGCGATGACACCGGCCAGGATGAAGCCCGCGTGCGCGATCGACGAGTACGCCAGGAGGCGCTTGATGTCCGTCTGGGTGATCGCGACGATGGCGCCGAACACCATGGTGGCGATCGCGACGCCGAACATCACCGGCCGGAAGTCCCAGCGCAGGCCCGGCAGGACCACGTACAGCAGCCGCAGCAGCGCGCCGAACGCCGCCACCTTCGTCGCGGCGGCCATGAAGCCGGTGACCGGTGTGGGCGCGCCCTGGTAGACGTCCGGGGTCCACATGTGGAACGGCACCGCGCCGACCTTGAAGAGCAGGCCCATGAGGATCATCGCGCCGCCGATGAGCAGCAGCGCGTCGTTGCCCATGGTGTCGGCGAGGACCGGGTCGACCGTGCCGACGGAGCCGTCCACGACGGCGGCGATGCGCGCGTACGTCACCGAGCCCGCGTAGCCGTACAGCAGCGCGATGCCGAAGAGCAGGAACGCGGACGAGAAGGCGCCGAGCAGGAAGTACTTCACCGCGGCCTCCTGCGACATCAGCCGCTTGCGGCGGGCGAGGGCGCAGAGGAGGTAGAGCGGGAGGGAGAAGACCTCCAGCGCGATGAAGAGCGTCAGCAGGTCGTTGGCGGCCGGGAAGACCAGCATGCCGGCCACCGCGAACAGCGCGATCGGGAAGACCTCGGTGGTGGTGAACCCGGCCCGGACCGCCGCCTTCTCGCTCTCGCTGCCGGGCACCGAGGCGCCCTGGGCGGCGAAGGAGTCGACGCGGTTGCCGTGACTCACCGGGTCGAGCCTGCGCTCGGCGAAGGTGAACACGGCGACGATCGCCGTCAGGATGATGACGCCCTGGAGGAACAGCGCGGGGCCGTCCACGGCGATCGCGCCCATCGCGGCCAGATGCGCCTTCGTGCTGCCGTACCCGCCCGCCGCCAGGGCGACCACCGCGGCGAACGCGGCGGCCAGGGCGACGACCGAGAGGAAGAGCTGGGCGTAGTACCGCCCCTTCCTCGGTACGAAGGCCTCAAGAAGGATGCCCACGACAGCGGCGCCCAGCACGATCAGCACCGGGGCCAGTTGCGCGTATTCGATCTTGGGGGCCGGGATCTTGTCGATCCCCTGGGCCGCCGTCGTTGTCCACAGGCTGTGGACAGCTGTCGCACTCACGGTGCTGCCTCCACCTCGGGCTTGGGATCGGTCTTCTGTACGTCACTCATGGTGTGCTCCACCGCCGGATTCACGATGTCGGTCAGCGGCTTCGGGTAGACGCCCAGGAAGAGAAGGAGCGCGATCAGCGGGGTGACGACCGCCAGCTCCCGGAGCCTCAGGTCCGGCATGGTGCGGACCGACTCGTTCACCGGACCCGTCATCGTGCGCTGGTAGAGGACCAGGACGTACAGCGCGGCGAGCACGATGCCGACGGTCGCGATGATCCCGATCACCGGATAGACGCTGAACGTGCCGACCAGGACCAGGAATTCACTCACGAACGGGGCGAGCCCCGGCAGCGAGAGAGTCGCCAGACCACCGATCAGGAACGTGCCGGCCAGGACCGGGGCGACCTTCTGCACACCGCCGTAGTCCGAGATGAGCCGCGAACCGCGCCGCGAGATCAGGAAGCCCGCGACCAGCAGCAGCGCCGCCGTCGAGATCCCGTGGTTGATCATGTAGAGCGTCGCGCCCGACTGGCCCTGGCTGGTCATCGCGAAGATGCCCATGATGATGAAGCCGAAGTGCGAGATCGACGCGTAGGCGATCAGCCGCTTGATGTCACGCTGGCCGACCGCGAGCAGCGCGCCGTAGACGATGCTGATCAGCGCCAGGATCAGCACCGCGGGGGTGGCCCACTTGGACGCCTCCGGGAAGAGCTGGAGGCAGAAGCGCAGCATCGCGAACGTGCCGACCTTGTCGACCACCGCGGTGATCAGGACGGCGACGGGCGCGGTCGCCTCGCCCATGGCGTTGGGCAGCCAGGTGTGCACCGGCCACAGCGGCGCCTTGACGGCGAAGGCGAAGAAGAAGCCCAGGAAGAGCCACCTCTCCACACCCGTCGACATGTCCAGCGTGCCGTTGGCCCTGGCCGCGGCGATCTCGCTCAGCGAGAAGGTCCCCGCCTCCACGAAGAGACCGATGACCGCGGCCAGCATGATCAGACCGCCGGCGAGGTTGTAGAGGAGGAACTTCACGGCCGCGTACGACCGCTGGGTGGCTCCGGCCTCGTCGCCGCCCGCGTGGGCCCGGTCCCCGAAGCCGCCGATGAGGAAGTACACCGGGATGAGCATGGCTTCGAACAGGATGTAGAAGAGGAAGACGTCGGTGGCCTCGAAGGAGAGGATCACCATCGCCTCGACCATCAGGATCAGGGCGAAGAAGCCCTGCGTCGGCCGCCAGCGGGAGGACTTCGTCTCCAGCGGGTCGGCGTCGTGCCAGCCCGCGAGGATGATGAAGGGGATCAGCAGGGCGGTGAGCGCCATGAGCGACACCCCGATGCCGTCCACGCCCAGTTCGTATCTGACTCCGAAGTCGGAGATCCAGGCGTGGGACTCGGTGAGCTGATACCGGTCGCCGCCGGGCTCGAAGCGGACCAGCGCGATCGCCGCCAGCACGAGCGTGGCGAGCGAGAAGGCCAGCGCGATCCACTTGGCCCCGGTGCGCCTGGCGGCCGGGACGGCCGCTGTGACGATCGCGCCGATCGCCGGGACGGCCGCCGTCGCCGTCAGAAGAGGGAACGACATCTGGTTACACCGCCCTCATCAGCAGGGTCGCGGCGATGAGCACTGCCGTACCTCCGAACATCGAGACCGCGTAGGAGCGGGCGTAGCCGTTCTGCAGCTTGCGCAGCCGGCCGGAGAGCCCGCCGAACGACGCCGCCGTGCCGTTGACGACTCCGTCGACCAGGGTGTGGTCGACATACACGAGCGAGCGGGTGAGGTGCTCGCCGCCGCGGACCAGGACCACATGGTTGAAGTCGTCCTGGAGGAGATCGCGGCGGGCGGCGCGGGTGAGCAGCGAGCCGCGCGGCGCCGTGACCGGCACCGGCTTGCGGCCGTACTGGAGATACGCGGCACCGACACCGATGAGCAGCACCACGACCGTGGACGTGGTGACGGCCGCCGCGCTGATCGGCGGGTGGCCGTGCTCGAACTGGGTGACCGGCTCCAGCCACTTCACGAACGACTCGTTCAGTGAGAAGAGACCGCCCGCGAAGACCGAGCCGAAGGCCAGGACGATCATCGGGATCGTCATCGACCTGGGCGACTCGTGCGGGTGCGGCTCGTTTCCTTCCGCGTCCGGCTGCCAGCGCTTCTCACCGAAGAAGGTCATCAGCATCACGCGCGTCATGTAGTACGCCGTGAGGGCCGCGCCCAGCAGGGTGACGGCGCCGAGGATCCAGCCCTCGGTGCCTCCCTTGGCGAACGCCGCCTCGATGATCTTGTCCTTCGACCAGAAGCCGGAGAGACCGGGGAAGCCGATGATCGCGAGATAGCCGAGACCGAAGGTGACGAAGGTGACCGGCATGTACTTCCGCAGGCCGCCGTACTTGCGCATGTCCACTTCGTCGTTCATGCCGTGCATGACCGAGCCGGCGCCGAGGAACAGCCCCGCCTTGAAGAAGCCGTGCGTCACCAGGTGCATGATCGCGAAGACGTAGCCGATGGGACCGAGGCCCGCGGCCAGGATCATGTAGCCGATCTGGGACATCGTCGAGCCCGCGAGGGCCTTCTTGATGTCGTCCTTCGCGCAACCGACGATCGCACCGAAGAGGAGCGTGACCGCTCCGACGATGACGACGACCAGCTGGGCGTCCGGGGACGCGTTGAAGATCGCGCCGGACCGGGTGATCAGATACACGCCCGCGGTCACCATCGTCGCCGCGTGGATCAGGGCCGAGACCGGGGTCGGGCCCTCCATCGCGTCGCCGAGCCAGGACTGGAGCGGCACCTGGGCCGACTTGCCGCAGGCCGCCAGCAGCAGCATCAGGCCGATGCCCGTCAGCGTGCCGCCGCTCGCCTCACCGGTGGACTCCAGGACGGGCCCGAAGGCGAACGTGCCGAAGGTGGTGAACATCAGCATGATCGCGATCGACAGGCCCATGTCGCCGACACGGTTGACCAGGAACGCCTTCTTGGCCGCCGTGGCCGCGCTGGGCTTGTGCTGCCAGAAGCCGATGAGCAGGTACGACGCGAGGCCGACACCCTCCCAGCCGAAGTACAGCAGCAGGTAGTTGTCAGCGAGGACGAGCAGCAGCATCGCCGCGAGGAACAGGTTCAGATAGCCGAAGAAGCGGCGGCGCCGCTCGTCGTGCTCCATGTACCCGATGGAGTAGATGTGGATCAGGGTGCCGACGCCGGTGATCAGCAGCACGAACGTCATCGACAGCTGGTCGAGCTGGAAGGCGACGTCCGCCTGGAAGCTCTCGACGGGCACCCAGCTGAACAGGTGCTGGTGCAGGGCGCGTTCCTCGCCGCCCTTGCCCAGCATGTCCGCGAACAGCACCACACCGATCACGAAGGAGGCGGCCGCCAGCAGCGTGCCGAGCAGATGTCCCACCCGGTCCAGGCGTCGCCCGCCGCACAGCAGAAGACCTGCTCCGAGCAGGGGCGCCGCGATGAGCAGCGCAATCAGATTCTCCACGATTCAGCGACCCCTCAGAGCTTCATCAGGCTGGCGTCGTCGACCGAGGCCGAGTGGCGCGAACGGAACACCGACACGATGATCGCGAGCCCGACGACGACTTCCGCCGCTGCGACGACCATCGTGAAGAAGGCGATGATCTGGCCGTCCAGATTGCCGTGCATCCGGGAGAAGGCGACGAACGCGAGGTTGCACGCGTTGAGCATCAGCTCGACGCACATGAAGACGACGATCGCATTGCGCCGGATCAGCACCCCGGCCGCACCGATGGTGAACAACAGGGCGGCGAGATAGAGGTAGTTGACCGGATTCATTTGGTGACCCCCTCCTCGCGGTCCCGGTGGTCCCGGCGGCCGAGGCGCTCGCTCGACCGCTGCTCAAGCGCCTTCAGGTCGGCCATGGCCTCACCGGACACGTCCCGGATCTGGCCGCGGTCCTTGAGCGTCTTGCTGACCGTCAGCTCGGACGTCGTGCCGTCGGGCAGCAGACCGGCGATGTCCACCGCGTTGTGCCTGGCGTAGACACCGGGCGCGGGCAGCGGCGGTACGTGCTTGCTGCGGATCCGCCGCTCGGACATCTCCCGCTGGGTCAGGGCCCGTTCGGTGCGCTCGCGGTGCGTGAGCACCATCGCGCCGACCGAGGCGGTGATCAGCAGGGCGCCGGTGATCTCGAAGGCGAACACGTACCTGGTGAAGATCAGGGCCGCGAGGCCTTCCACGTTGCCCCCGGCGTTGGCGACGCCGAGTCCGGTGAAGGTCGTCAGTGACGCGTTGCCGATACCGGCGATCAGCAGGATGCCGAAGCCGAGCCCGCAGGCGGCGGCCCACCAGCGCTGGCCCTTGATCGTCTCCGTGAGCGAGTCGGCGGCGGTGACGCCGACGAGCATGACCACGAAGAGGAACAGCATCATGATCGCGCCGGTGTAGACGACGATCTGCACGATGCCCAGGAAGTAAGCCCCGTTGGCCAGATAGAAGACCGCGAGGATGATCATGGTCCCGGCGAGACAGAGCGCGCTGTGCACGGCCCGCCTCATCAGGATGGTGCCGAGCGCGCCGAGCACGGCGACCGTGCCGAGGATCCAGAACTGGACGGCCTCGCCGGTCGAGGTGAGGGAAGCGGCCGTGTTCATCCGCCGATCACCGTCCTCGACGCCGGTTCGTCCTCGCCGAAGTCGGAGGCGCCTTCCTGCGGGCGCTCGCCCTTGGTGAAGGCGACCTGCTGGACCGTGCCGGGGGCGGCCTCGGTCACCAGGCCCCGGTAGTAGTCCTGTTCGTCCGTGCCGGGGAAGATCGAGTGCGGGGACTCGACCATGCCCTCCTCCAGACCCGCGAGGAGCTGCTCCTTGGTGTAGATGAGGCTCTCGCGCGTACTGTCCGCGAGCTCGAACTCGTTGGTCATCGTGAGTGCCCGCGTGGGGCACGCCTCGATGCAGAGTCCGCACAGGATGCAGCGGGCGTAGTTGATCTGGTAGACGCGGCCGTAGCGCTCGCCCGGGGAGTAGCGCTCCTCCTCGGTGTTGTCCGCGCCCTCGACATAGATCGCGTCCGCCGGGCAGGCCCAGGCGCACAGCTCACAGCCGATGCACTTCTCCAGGCCGTCCGGATGACGGTTCAGCTGATGGCGGCCGTGGAAGCGCGGCGCCGTCACCTTCTCCGTCTCCGGATACTGCTCGGTCAGCCGCTTCTTGAACATGGCCTTGAAGGTCACGCCGAAGCCGGCGACCGGATTCAGCCGGCGCGCGCCGGGGTCGTCCCCCTTCGAACCTTTGGAAGCGTTGTCAGGCACCGTCAGCCTCCTTTCCGTCACTCTCAGTATTGACCCCGCCACTGACAACCAGTTCGCGCTCACCGCGTGAGCGCCGGCGCGGCACGGGCGGCAGGGTCTGCCCCGGCAGCGGAGGCACCGGGAATCCACCGGCCATCGGATCGAACGGGGGCGGTGGTGGTTCGGCCGCGGCCGCGGCCTTCTCCTTCCTGTCGCGGAAGATGTCGGCGACGAAGGAGAGCAGCAGGATCGCGATGACGGCCCCGGCCACGTAGAGCACGATGTCCTGGAAGTCGTAGTTCTCGTTCCGCAGGGCACGCACGGTGGCCACCAGCATCAGCCAGACGACCGAGACCGGGATCAGGACCTTCCAGCCGAGCTTCATCAGCTGGTCGTAGCGCACCCGCGGGAGCGTGCCGCGCAGCCAGATGAAGAAGAACAGCAGCAGCTGGACCTTGACGATGAACCAGAGCATCGGCCACCAGCCGTGGTTCGCACCCTCCCAGAACGTGGAGATCGGGTACGGGGCCCGCCAGCCGCCCAGGAAGAGCGTGGCGGAGACGGCGGAGACGGTGACCATGTTGACGTACTCGGCCAGCATGAACAGCGCGAACTTGATCGACGAGTACTCGGTGTTGAAGCCGCCGACCAGGTCGCCCTCGGACTCGGGCATGTCGAACGGCGCGCGGTTGGTCTCGCCGACCATGGTGACGATGTAGATGATGAAGGAGACCGGCAGCAGGATGATGTACCACCGGTCGGCCTGCGCCTCGACGATCGCCGAGGTCGACATCGACCCGGAGTAGAGGAACACCGAGGCGAACGCGGCGCCCATGGCGATCTCGTACGAGATCATCTGCGCGCACGAGCGCAGACCGCCGAGCAGCGGGTACGTCGATCCGGACGACCAGCCGGCGAGGACGATGCCGTAGATGCCGACCGAGGCGACCGCGAGGATGTAGAGCATCGCGATCGGCAGGTCGGTCAGCTGCATCGTCGTGCGGTGGCCGAAGATCGAGACCTCGTTGCCCGCGGGGCCGAAGGGGATCACGGCGATCGCCATGAAGGCGGGCACCGCCGCGATGACCGGCGCCAGGATGTAGACGAACTTGTCGGCCCGCTTGACGACGACGTCTTCCTTCAGCATCAGCTTGATGCCGTCGGCGAGCGACTGGAGCATGCCCCAGGGGCCGTGCCGGTTGGGCCCGATGCGCAGCTGCATCCAGGCGACGACCTTGCGCTCCCAGACGATGGCGACCAGCACGGTCACCATCAGGAACGCGAAGCAGAAGACGGCCTTGAGGGCCACCAGCCACCACGGGTCGGTGCCGAACATCGAGAGGTCCTCGGCGGCGAGGACGCTCTGCGCGGGTGCCGCGCCGAGTTGGGCGAGGGCGGTCATGCGCGCACCTCCGGTGCGTCGGACTCCGGGGCGCCCGCCGGGGCCTGTGCCTCGGCGGGGCCGATCCGGACCAGCGTGCCCGGCCGGGATCCGGTGTCCGCGAGGACACCGCCGCCGGCCGAGTTCAGCGGCAGCCAGACGACCTTGTCGGGCATCTCGGTGACGCTGAGCGGCAGTTCGACCGAGCCGGCGGGCCCGGTGACGGCCAGGACGTCGCCGTCCTTGACGCCCGTCTCGGCCGCCGTGGCGGCGGAGAGCCGGGCGACGGCCGCGTGGCGGGTGCCCGCCAGGGCCTCGTCGCCGTCCTGGAGCCTGCCCTGGTCGAGCAGCAGCCGGTGACCGGCGAGCAGCGCCTCGCCCGCGCCCGGACGGGGCAGCGGACGCGACGAGTCGACGGGACCTTCGGCGTGCGGTCCTTCCCAGTGGCCGAGCCGGTCCAGTTCGGTGTGCACGGCCTTCAGATCGGGCAGCGCCAGGGGTACGTCCATGGCGTCGGCGAGCATGTGCAGCACCCGCGCGTCGTCCGTGGCCAGCCGGCGCGTCATCTGCTCGGGCTTGAGTGCCGCCTCGAACATCCGGACCCTGCCCTCCCAGTTGAGGAAGGTGCCGGCCTTCTCGGCGACGGCCGCGACGGGGAAGACGACGTCGGCGTGGTCGGTGACCTCGCTGGGACGCAGCTCCATCGAGACCAGGAAGCCGACGGCGCCGAGCGCCTCACGCGCGCGTGCCGGGTCCGGCAGGTCGGCGACCTCGACGCCCGCGACGACCAGCGCGCCGAGTTCGCCGGTCGCGGCGGCCTCGACGATCTGGCCGGTGTCCCGGCCGTGGCGGTGCGGCAGTTCGCGTACGCGCCAGACCTCGGCGACCTCCTCACGGGCCCCCGGGTCCGTGGCGGGACGGCCGCCGGGCAGCAGCGTCGGCAGCGCGCCGGCCTCGACCGCGCCGCGCTCACCGGCCCTGCGCGGCACCCAGACAAGCTTGGCGCCGGTCGCGGTGGCGGCCCTGGCGGCGGCGGTGAGCCCGCCGGGGACGGCGGCGAGCCGTTCGCCTACGACGATCACCGCGCCGCTCTCGCGCAGGGCGTCGGCGGCGCGGACTCCCGCGCCTTCGAGGCCGGTCTGCGAGGCGAGCGCGTCGAGCCACTCGGTCTCGGTGCCGGGAGCGGCCGACAGCAGCGTGCCGCCCGCCTTGGTCAGACCGCGCGTGGCGTGTGTGGCGACGGAGAAGCTGCGCTGCCCGCGCTTGCGGTGGGCCTTGCGCATCCTCAGGAAGAGGCCGGGCGCCTCCTCCTCGGACTCGAAACCGACGAGCAGGACGGCCGGGGCCTTCTCCAGCGTCGTGTTCGTGACGCCCTTGCCGTCCAGGTCGACGCCGTGTCCCGCGACGTACGCGGCGAGGAACTCGGCCTCCTCCGCGCTGTGCACGCGCGCGCGGAAGTCGATGTCGTTGGTGTCGAGCGCGACCCGGGCGAACTTGGCGTACGCGTAGGAGTCCTCGACGGTCAGCCGGCCGCCGGTCAGGACCCCGGCCCGGCCGCGCGCGGCGGCGAGACCGCTGGCGGCGGCCTCAAGTGCCTCGGGCCAGCTCGCCGGTTCCAGCTCGCCGTCCGCGCCCCGTACGAGCGGCGAGGTGATCCGGTCCGCCCGCTGCGCGTAGCGGAAGCCGAACCGCCCCTTGTCGCACATCCACTCCTCGTTGACCTCGGGGTCGTCGGCGGCCATGCGCCGCATGACCTTGCCGCGCCGGTGGTCGGTGCGGGTGGCGCAGCCGCCCGCGCAGTGCTCGCACACGCTCGGCGATGAGACCAGGTCGAACGGGCGGGAGCGGAAACGGTACGCCGCCGAGGTCAGCGCGCCGACCGGGCAGATCTGGATGGTGTTGCCGGAGAAGTACGACTGGAACGGGTCGCCCACGCCGATGCCGACCTGCTGGAGCGCGCCGCGCTCCAGGAACTCGATCACCGGGTCGCCCGCGACCTGGTTGGAGAAGCGGGTGCAGCGCGCGCAGAGCACGCACCGCTCGCGGTCGAGCAGCACCTGGGTGGAGATCGGTACGGGCTTCTCGAAGGTCCGCTTCTTGCCGTCGAACCTGCTGTCGGCCTGACCGGCGCTCATCGCCTGGTTCTGGAGCGGGCACTCACCGCCCTTGTCGCAGACCGGGCAGTCCAGCGGGTGGTTGATGAGCAGCAGCTCCATCACACCGCGCTGGGCCTTCTCGGCGACCGGCGAGGTCATCTGTGACTTGACGACCATGCCGTCGGTGCAGGTGATGGTGCAGGAGGCCATCGGCTTGCGCTGGCCCTCGACCTCGACGATGCACTGCCGGCAGGCGCCGGCCGGGTCGAGGAGCGGATGGTCGCAGAACCGGGGGATCTCGATGCCGAGGAGTTCGGCGGCGCGGATCACCAAAGTCCCCTTGGGGACCGAGATCTCGATGCCGTCGATCGTCAGCGAGACGAGATCTTCGGGCGGGACCGCCGCCTCGCCGCCGCCGGAGGGGGCAGACGTGGTGACTGTCATGCGTTCACCTCCAGGTGCGCGTGTCGGTCGGCCCACAGCGTGGACTTCGCCGGGTCGAAGGGGCAGCCCTTGCCGGTGATGTGCTGCTCGTACTCCTCGCGGAAGTACTTGAGCGAGGAGAAGATCGGCGCGGCGGCGCCGTCGCCGAGGGCGCAGAACGACTTGCCGTTGATGTTGTCGGCGATGTCGTTCAGTTTGTCGAGGTCGGAGGGCACGCCCTTGCCGGCCTCGATATCGCGGAGCAACTGCACGAGCCAGTACGTGCCTTCACGGCACGGTGTGCACTTGCCGCACGACTCGTGGGCGTAGAACTCGGTCCAGCGGGTGACGGCCCGCACCACACAGGTGGTCTCGTCGAAGCACTGGAGGGCCTTGGTGCCGAGCATGGATCCGGCGGCGCCGACGCCCTCGTAGTCGAGCGGGACGTCCAGGTGCTCCTCGGTGAACATCGGGGTCGAAGAGCCGCCCGGGGTCCAGAACTTGAGCCGGTGGCCCGGCCGCATGCCGCCGCCCATGTCGAGCAGCTGGCGCAGGGTGATGCCGAGCGGGGCCTCGTACTGGCCGGGGGCGGCGACATGGCCGCTGAGCGAGTAGAGCGTGAAGCCCGCGGACTTCTCGCTGCCCATCGACTTGAACCAGTCCTTGCCGCGGCCCAGGATCGCGGGAACCGAGGCGATGGACTCGACGTTGTTCACCACAGTGGGGCACGCGTAGAGACCCGCGACCGCCGGGAACGGCGGGCGGAGGCGGGGCTGTCCGCGCCGTCCCTCCAGCGAGTCCAGCAGCGCGGTCTCCTCGCCGCAGATGTACGCGCCGGCCCCCGCGTGCACGGTGATGTCGAGGTCGATCCCGCTGCCGAGGATGTCCTTGCCGAGGTAGCCCGCCTCGTAGGCCTCACGTACGGCCTCGTGCAGCCTGCGCAGGACGGGCACGACCTCCCCGCGCAGATAGATGAAGGCGTGCGACGAGCGGATCGCGTAGCACGCGATGATCATTCCCTCGATGAGGGAGTGCGGATTGGCGAAGAGAAGGGGGATGTCCTTGCAGGTGCCCGGCTCCGACTCGTCGGCGTTGACGACGAGATAGTGCGGTTTGCCGTCGCCCTGCGGAATGAACTGCCACTTCATCCCGGTGGGGAAGCCTGCGCCGCCCCTGCCGCGCAGACCGGAGTCCTTGACGTACGCGATGAGGTCGTCGGGCGTCATGGCGAGCGCCTTGCGCAGCCCCTCGTACCCCTCGTGCCGCCGGTAGGTCTCCAGCGTCCACGCGTCGGGCTGGTCCCAGAACGCGGACAGGACCGGAGAGAGAAGCTTCTCCGGGCCGGTGTCGCTCATCTCGGGTGCGGTGGTCATCACTTCCCCTCCTCGGCTGCCGGGCCCGTGGCCGTGTCGCGCGGTGCGGGCGTACGGGCCGGGATCGCCTCGCCCTTGGCCAGCTTCAGGCCGGTCAGCGAGGCGGGGCCCGCGCCACCGGTGGCATCGACGGCGCCGGGGCGCTCGTCGGGGAAGCCCGCGAGGATGCGCGCGGTCTCCTTGTACGTGCACAGGGGCGCGCCGCGCGTCGGGGTGACCTGCTCGCCGGCCCGCAGGTCGTCCACGAGCTGCTTCGCCGACTCGACGGTCTGGTTGTCGAAGAACTCCCAGTTGACCATCACCACCGGCGCGAAGTCGCAGGCCGCGTTGCACTCGATGTGCTCCAGCGTGACCTTGCCGTCCTCGGTGGTCTCGTTGTTGCCGACGCCCAGGTGCTGCTTCAGCTCGTCGAAGATGGCGTCGCCGCCCATCACCGCGCAGAGCGTGTTGGTGCAGACGCCGACCTGGTAGTCGCCGGACGGCTTGCGCCGGTACATCGAGTAGAAGGTGGAGACCGCGGTCACCTCGGCGGTGGTCAGCCCCAGCATCTCGGCGCAGAACCGGACGCCGGTACGGGTGACGTACCCCTCCTCGGACTGCGTGAGGTGCAGCAGCGGCAGCAGGGCCGAGCGGCTGTCGGGGTAGCGGGCGATCACCTCCTTCGCGTCCGTCTCCAGCCGGGCGCGTACATCGGCCGGGTAGTCGGGGGCGGGGAGTTGGGGCATTCCGAGGCTGACCTCGGAATTCGGTGTGGTGGTCACCGGTCGACGCCTCCCATCACGGGGTCGAGGGACGCGACGGCGACGATGACGTCGGCCACCTGGCCGCCCTCGCACATGGCCGCCATGGACTGGAGATTGGTGAACGACGGGTCGCGGAAGTGGACCCGGTAGGGGCGCGTGCCCCCGTCGGAGACGACGTGCACGCCGAGTTCGCCCTTGGGCGACTCGACGGCGGCGTACGCCTGCCCCGGCGGGACCCGGAAGCCCTCCGTCACCAGCTTGAAGTGATGGATCAGAGCCTCCATGGACGTGCCCATGATGTTCTTGATGTGGTCGAGCGAGTTGCCGAGGCCGTCCGGGCCGAGCGCGAGCTGCGCGGGCCAGGCGATCTTCTTGTCGCCGACCATCACCGGGCCCGGCTCCAGCCGGTCCAGGCACTGCTCGACGATCCGCAGGGACTGCCTCATCTCCTCCAGCCGGATGAGGAAGCGGCCGTAGGCGTCGCAGGTCTCGGCGGTCGGGATGTCGAATTCGTACGTCTCGTAGCCGCAGTACGGGTCGGTCTTGCGCAGGTCGTGCGGCAGCCCGGCCGAGCGCAGGATCGGTCCCGTGGCGCCGAGCGCCATGCAGCCGGCCAGGTCGAGATAGCCGACGTCCTGCATACGGGCCTTGAAGATCGGGTTGCCGGTGGCGAGCTTGTCGTACTCCGGCAGGTTCTTGCGCAGGGTCTTCAGCAGCTCGCGCAGATGGTCGACGGCGCCCGGGGGAAGGTCCTGGGCGAGGCCGCCGGGCCGGATGTACGCGTGGTTCATGCGCAGGCCGGTGATCAACTCGTACGCGTCGAGGATCAGTTCACGATCACGGAAGCCGTAGATCATGATCGTGGTCGCGCCCAGTTCCATACCGCCGGTGGCGATGGCCACCAGGTGCGAGGAGAGCCGGTTGAGCTCCATCAGCAGGACGCGGATGACGTTCGCCCGGTCCGGGATGTCGTCCTCGATACCCAGCAGCGACTCCACGGCGCGGCAGTAGGCCGTCTCGTTGAAGAACGACGTCAGGTAGTCCATGCGCGTGACAAAGGTGGTGCCCTGCGTCCAGTTGCGGAATTCGAGGTTCTTCTCGATGCCGGTGTGGAGATAGCCGATGCCGCAGCGGGCCTCGGTGACCGTCTCGCCGTCGATCTCCAGGATCAGCCTGAGCACACCGTGCGTCGACGGGTGCTGCGGCCCCATGTTGACGATGATGCGCTCGTCGTCCGACTTGGCCGCGGTCTCGACGACCTCGTCCCAGTCACCGCCGGTGACGGTGTAGACGGTGCCTTCAGTGGTGGCACGGGGAGTGGCTTGGGGGGTGGTCATGAGTACGACCTCCGCTGGTCCGGCGACGGGATCTGGGCGCCCTTGTACTCGACGGCGATGCCGCCGAGGGGATAGTCCTTGCGCTGCGGGAAGCCCTGCCAGTCGTCCGGCATTATGATCCGGGTGAGGGCGGGGTGGCCGTCGAAGATCAAGCCGAAGAAGTCGTACGTCTCGCGCTCGTGCCAGTCGTTGGTCGGATAGATCTCGACCAGGGACGGCACATGCGGGTCGCTGTCCGGTGCGGACACCTCAAGGCGGATCAGCCGGCCGTGCGTCAGTGAACGCAGGTGGTAGACGGCGTGCAGCTCACGGCCCTTGTCGCCCAGGAAGTGGACGCCGGACACACCCGTACAGAGCTCGAAGCGGAGCGCCGGGTCGTCGCGCAGGGTCCTGGCCACCTGGACCAGATGCTCGCGGGCGATGTGGAAGGTGAGTTCGCCCCGGTCCACGACGGTCTTCTCGATGGCGTTGGCGGGGAGCAGTCCCTGCTCCTCCAGCGCGCCTTCGAGTTCGTCGGCGATCTCGTCGAAGACACCGTCGCGCCCACCGTAGGGGCGGCTGGACGCGCCCGGCAGGGTCACTGTCCTGACGAGACCGCCGTAACCGCTGGTGTCGCCGCCGCCGGTGTCGGTGCCGAACATGCCCTTGCGTACGCCGATGACCTCGGAGGCCTGGCCGCGCGCGGACGGAACGCCGGCGTCGGCCGGCTGGTCGTTCTCCGGGGAACTCCCGGATCGCTGCTCCTCGCTCACCTGAGAAGCCCCTTCATCTCGATCAACGGCAGCGCCTTGAGCGCCGCTTCCTCCGCCTCGCGGGCGGCCTCCTCCGCGTTGACCCCGAGCTTGGAACTCTGGATCTTCTGGTGGAGCTTGAGGATGGAGTCCATCAGCATTTCCGGCCGCGGCGGGCAGCCCGGCAGGTAGATGTCGACAGGGACGACATGGTCGACGCCCTGGACGATCGCGTAGTTGTTGAACATCCCGCCGGACGACGCGCAAACCCCCATGGAGATGACCCACTTGGGATTGGGCATCTGGTCGTAGACCTGCCTCAGGACGGGCGCCATCTTCTGGCTCACCCGTCCCGCGACGATCATCAGGTCCGCCTGGCGCGGCGAACCGCGGAAGACCTCCATGCCGAACCGAGCCAGGTCGTACCGGCCGGCGCCCGTCGTCATCATCTCGATGGCGCAGCAGGCGAGGCCGAAGGTCGCCGGAAAGACGGACGACTTGCGCACCCAGCCCGCGGCCTGCTCGACGGTGGTCAGCAGAAATCCGCTCGGCAGCTTCTCTTCGAGTCCCATTGGTTGCCCCTCCGCGCCTTTAGTCCCATTCCAGACCGCCGCGCCGCCACACATACGCGTAGGCGACGAAGACGGTGAGCACGAAGAGCAGCATCTCCACGAGCCCGAAAAGCCCCAGTGCGTCGAAGGTGACGGCCCAGGGGTAAAGGAAGACGACCTCGATGTCGAAAATGATGAAGAGCATCGCCGTCAGGTAGTACTTGATCGGAAAGCGGCCACCTCCGGCCGGCGTGGGAGTGGGCTCGATGCCGCACTCGTACGCTTCGAGTTTTGCCCGGTTGTACCTTTTCGGGCCGATAAGCGTGGCCGCCACCACGGAGAAGATCGCAAACGCGGCACCGAGAGCGCCGAGCACGAGGATTGGCGCGTAGGCATTCACGCTCCTCGCTCCTTCCAGTCGTCCCTGACCGTTGGTCCTCAACCGAGCTTCTGTCTCGCCGCCCCACGAAGATCACGCGTATGTGAGGCAGTTCACAAGCCGGACTGTCCCGCATCCTATGCCTCCCGGTCTGTGATCTGCGACACGGGGTGGGACAAGGAGTTTGTGATCTCCACCACCCGACGATCGATCATGCGCCGAAAGGCCGGTCGATCTTCGAACGGGCAGCGTCCGATCGGTCACTTGAGGTAACAATGCGGAGAGTCACCGCTGGTCGGAGGCCATGCGGCTCTATCAAGACAACGCGGAGAGCGGCAAATTGGAGATGAACGCGGGCGGGTGATAGGCGCGCCCTCCACCCGCCAGGGGGAGGCCGCGGGACGGAGGGGGACGGGGGTGCGAACGGGCGCGGACGCGGTCGGCCGGAGCGACCGGATGCGGACCGCGTGCACGTGTTCACGAGCGCGCGTCCGCGAGCCCGCGGCATTCCGCCCGGCATCCCGTCCGCCATTCCGTCCGGCATTGCGCGCGTTCACCATTCTGTGACCTGCGCCACTGCGCTCAACCTTCTCGAAAGTGGGGCTTGGCCACCGAAGCGAACGGATGGTAGGCAGCGGGCAATCCGGGCGATTCACCGAAACCCTCTGATCACAGCCATGATCACGAGTGCCCCTTATGCCCGTTACGGCGTCAATAAGGGCCGCCGCTAAGCGGATTGATCTATTCCGAACGTAACTGTGGCGCAACACACGTTTCTTGAAGGGAACCCAAAAGCCCTGATAGCGATTGTCCTCATGTCCCACACCGCTCACATACCCAGCCACCGGAAGCCCCGCCGAGGCGCGTCGAAAACCGCGATCCGGTCCGGAGTTGCCGGTGGCGTCCTCAGCACCATCGCGCTGGCTGGTGCCGCCGCTCCGGCCAACGCCGAGCCGGTGACCGAGACCATCGAGATGCCCACGCTCACCTCCGGCATCGCGGGCGCCGTCGCGCGGTCCGCCGAGGCCACCCAGCAGGTCGCGGCCGACCTCGACCTCCAGGCCCAGGAGAACGCCGCGGCGACCCACGCCGCGAAGGTGGCCAAGAAGACCAAGGCCGAAGCGGAGCGCAAGGCCGAGGCAGCGGCGAAGGAGAAGGCCGCAGAGGCCGCCCGCGCCAAGGCGGCGGCCGAGGAGCGTGCCTCACGCTCCGAGGAGCGGACGACGCTCTCCGCCCCCTCCGGCTCCTCCTCGGGGGCCTCCCAGGGCACCACGCAGGCGACCGGCTCGGCGGCGGCCGTGCTGGCCTTCGCGCGCGCCCAGGTCGGCGACGCGTACGTCCTCGGCTCCAACGGCCCCGACTCATGGGACTGTTCCAGCCTCGTCCAGGCCGCGTACCGCCAGATCGGCGTCGACCTGCCGCGCACCTCGCAGCCGCAGTCGACCTCCGGCACCCAGGTCTCCCTGGACAACCTCCAGCCCGGCGACATCCTTTACTGGGGCGGCGCGGGCAGCGCGTACCACGTGGCGATCTACTCCGGCGGCGGCAAGTTCATCGGCGCGCAGAACTCCGGTACGGGCGTCGTCGAGAAGACGCTGGACTGGGACCCGCCGAGCGGCGCCGTCCGTCTCCTCTGACTCCTCCGACCGACCGATGCCCCGGCGCACAAGGGCGGTTCGGGGCTTGTGCCCCAACAGGCCGCGCGGACCGAGGGTCCGGCGTGAGTGCGCCGGCGGCATCGCGGGCATCGGACAGGTATCTCCCCCCACCGCGCAGGAGGCACCACCGATGACCGTCAAGGGCGTCGACGTCGCGTCGTACCAGAGCTCGTCCTTCGCCACGAAGGGCCTCGCCTTCGCCATCGTCAAGGCCACCGAAGGCACCTCGTACATCAATCCCAGGATGACCGCGCAGGCCGCGCACGCGCGCGAGGCCGGACTGGTCGTCGGCTTCTACCACTTCCTGCGGCCCGGCAGCGTGAAGGCACAGGCGAAGTACTTCGTGGACAAGGCCGGCGAGCGCGCGGGCGACCCGCTGTTCGCCGACTGGGAGGACGCGGACGTCTCGTGCGCGTCCAAGGACGCATTCCTGGCGGAGGTCCAGCGGCTGCGGGGCACGAAGCACCGCGTCGGGCTGTACTGCAACCGCGACTTCTGGCTCAACCGCGACACCACGAGCGAGGCGGGCGACGCGCTGTGGATCGCGGACTACGTGACCCCGGGCAAGCCCCGTATCAAAGCCGCGTGGAAGTTCCACCAGTACACGGACACCCCGCTGGACACGAACGTCGGCAGGTTCGCCGACGCCGCCGCCCTGCGCACGTGGGCCAAGGGCGACGGCGCGGAGTGAGCCCCGTTACGACTTGGGCGCGACCTTGCTCAGACCGTTGATGATGCGGTCCATCGCGTCGCCGCCCGTCGGGTCGGTCAGATTCGCCAGCATCTTCAGCGTGAACTTCATCAGCAGCGGATGCGTGAGCCCGCGCTGCGTCGCGATCTTCATGACCTTGGGGTTGCCGATCAGCTTCACGAAGGCGCGGCCCAGCGAGTAGTAGCCGCCGTAGGTGTCCTTGAGGACCCGCGGATAGCGCTGGAGCGCCATCTCGCGCTGCCCCGGGGTCTGCCGGGACTGCGCCTGCACGATGACGTCCGCCGCGATCTGGCCGGACTCCATGGCGTACGCGATGCCCTCGCCGTTGAACGGGTTGACCAGACCGCCCGCGTCACCGACCAGCAGCAGGCCCTTGGTGTAGTGCGGCTGCCGGTTGAAGGCCATCGGCAGCGCGGCGCCGCGGATGGGCATCGTCATGTTCTCGGGCGTGTAGCCCCAGTCCTCCGGCATCGAAGCGCACCACGCCTTGAGCACCTCGCGCCAGTCCAGCTCCCGGAACGCGGACGACGAATTGAGAATGCCCAGGCCGACGTTGGACGTGCCGTCGCCCATGCCGAAGATCCACCCGTAGCCGGGCAGCAGCCGGTCCTGCGGCCCGCGCCGGTCCCACAGCTCCAGCCACGACTCCAGGTAGTCGTCGTCGTGCCGGGGCGAGGTGAAGTACGTACGGACCGCGACGCCCATCGGCCGGTCCTCGCGCCGGTGGAGCCCCATCGCGAGCGAGAGCCGCGTGGAGTTGCCGTCCGCCGCGACGACGAGCGGGGCGTGGAAGGTGACGGGCGTCTTCTCCTCGCCCATACGGGCGTTGACGCCGGTGATCCGGCCGGTGCGCGGGTCGACGATCGGCGCGCCGACGTTGCAGCGCTCGTGCAGCCGCGCGCCGGCCTTCTGCGCCTGCCGGGCCAGCTGCTCGTCGAAGTCGTCGCGCTTGCGGACGAGTCCGTAGTCCGGATAGCTGGCCAGATCGGGCCAGTCGAGCTGGAGCCGTACGCCGCCGCCGATGATCCGCAGCCCCTTGTTACGGAGCCAGCCCGCCTCTTCGGAGATGTCGATGCCCATACCCACCAGCTGCTTGGTGGCGCGCGGGGTGAGCCCGTCGCCGCAGACCTTCTCGCGCGGGAACGCGGTCTTCTCCAGGAGCAGCACGTCCAGGCCCGACTTGGCGAGGTGGTACGCCGTGGTGGAACCGGCCGGGCCGGCCCCGACGACGATCACGTCCGCGGTGTGTTCGGAGAGGGGCTCGGTCACAGCGGGATCTCCCGAAGCTCGTGGTACCCGGCGGGCGGGTCCCGTTCATGGCGTACCGACGGCTGTGGACATGTTCGGCACTGGACAGGTGCAGTCTATGGGTGCGTACAGATCGACAAGTTGAAGGGCTGCCCACGTGAACGACATCACCCGACCGGTCCCCGTCGTGCGGCTCCGCGTTCCCGCCGAGGAGGACGCGCGCCACTGGCACCGGCTCTTCGACGATCCGGACGTGATGGAGTTCCACGGCGGCCCCGCGCCGCTCGCCGAGTACGAGGAGTTCTCCGCCCGCCAGCGCCGGCACGCCGCCGAACTCGGCTTCTGTCTCTGGACGATGCTCGACGCGAACGACGAGGTCATCGGCTTCACCGGCGCGCAGCCCTGGCCGCACACGTCGTTCGGCCCGGTCGGCGAGATCGAGATCGGCTGGCGGCTCGGCCGGGCGTACTGGGGCAAGGGGTATGTGACAGCCGCCGCGCACGCGACGCTGGAGCGGGTACGGGCGGCGGGCGTCCCCACCGTCGTGGCGATGGTCGACGCCCGCAACAACCGCTCGGTCGCGGTCACCCGGCGCCTGGGCATGGAGCTGGAGGAGACGTTCATGACGCCGGTCGGGAAGCGGAAGGCGTACCGCTTCCGGCTCAGGCTTGAGCGACCTTGACGCCTCGGTGCAGTGCCACGACCCCGCCGGTCAGATTCCGCCACGCGACCTTCGACCAGCCGGCCTTCTGGAGCAGACCGGCGAGAGCCGGCTGGTCGGGCCAGGCGCGGATGGACTCGGCGAGGTAGACGTACGCGTCCGGGTTGGAGGACACGCTCCGTGCCACCGGCGGCAGCGCGCGCATCAGGTACTCCGTGTAGACGGTCCGGAAGGGCTCCCACGTCGGCTGGGAGAACTCACAGATCACGACCTGTCCCCCGGGTTTGGTGACCCGGTACAGCTCACGGAGCGCGCCGTCCGTGTCATGGACGTTGCGCAGGCCGAAGGAGATCGTGACGGAGTCGAAGACGTCGTCCCGGAAGGGCAGTTTCGTCGCGTCACCGGCGGTCAGCGGCAGCCAGGGGTGGCGCTTCTTGCCCTCGCGCAGCATGCCGAGCGAGAAGTCGCACGGCACGACGTAGGCGCCGGTGGCGGCGAAGGGCATCGACGAGGTGGCGGTGCCCGCGGCGAGGTCGAGGATCTTCTGCGCGGGGCGGGCGTTCACCGCTCTCGCGACCTCCTTGCGCCAGAGCCGCGCCTGCCCCAGGGACAGCACGTCGTTGGTGAGGTCGTACTTGGCCGCCACGTCGTCGAACATCGAGGCGACTTCGTGCGGCTGCTTGTCCAGGGAGGCTCGGGTCACCCGTCCATTGAAGCAGTACGCCCCCGGCGCGGGCTCAGGCACGTCGGTGGACGAGGCGCCCGTCGAGGACGGTGGCCACACAACTGGCCGCGCCCGCGCGCACCAGCGCGGCGTACGGGTCACCGTCGGCCGACAGACCGGGAACGTCGAAGACTGCGAAGTCGGCCTGACGGCCATCGAAGTCCAGCGGCGGCAGCACGAAGGCCTCCTCGACCGGCCTGCCGCCCGCGAGAGGATCCAGCGCCGGCGGGCCCTGCGGATCCTCGAACCGCTCATCGACGCCGAGTCCCGAGCGCGCCACCGCGTCCGCCACCGTCTCGCGCCGGAGCCTCCCCGCGACCGCGACGGTTCCGTGCGCCAGCATTCGCCGTACCCCGCGCCGGGCACTGGCGCCCCAGCGGCCCTCGGTCATCTCCAGCGCGGCGAGCGCGGCGCCGGTGAGCGGCTCGGTGCCCAGTTCGTCGGCCTCGCGCGGGTCGGGGTGGTAGGCCTGCTCCAGCAGTTCGGGACCGTACGGATTGCGCAGTCCCGGGGTGAGGACGCCGGGCCACCGTCGTACCCGGGCGGCGGGACGCGCCGCCGCCAGCTCCTCGTACGGGCCGACGGCCTCGATGCTCCGGCCGTCGACCAGGACGGCGCCGCCCGGCACGGGCGCGCGCCCGGCGCCGGGCAGCAGCAGGTCCGCCCGGTGAATCGTCAGTGCCACGCGGTCAGTTGGCGTCGAGCAGCTTGAGTTCGGGGTGCGCCGTGCCGCCCGCGATCGCCGTGGAGGAGATGTGCGAGACGACGCGCTCGTCGACCGGGTCGTTCGCCGGGTCGTCGTGCACGACGAGGTGCTCGTACGTCGTGGCGCGCTGCGCGGGCACCCGCCCCGACTTGCGGATCAGGTCGATGATCTCCAGCCGGTTGGAACGGTGCCTGGCGCCCGCGGAGGAGACGACGTTCTCCTCCAGCATGATCGAGCCGAGGTCGTCCGCGCCGTAGTGCAGGGAGAGTTGGCCGACCTCCTTGCCCGTGGTCAGCCAGGAGCCCTGGATGTGCGCGACATTGTCGAGGAAGATCCGGGCGATGGCGATCATCCGCAGGTACTCGAAGAGTGTGGCCTGCGTCTGCCCCTTCAGCTTGTTGTTCTCCGGCTGGTAGGTGTACGGGATGAACGCCCGGAAACCGCCCGTCCGGTCCTGCACGTCGCGGATCATCCGCAGATGCTCGATCCGCTCGGCGTTCGTCTCGCCCGTGCCCATGAGCATCGTGGACGTCGACTCGACGCCGAGCCCGTGCGCGGTCTCCATGATCTCCAGCCAGCGCTCGCCGGACTCCTTGAGCGGTGCGATCGCCGTACGCGGCCGGGCCGGCAGCAGTTCGGCGCCGGCGCCCGCGAAGGAGTCGAGACCGGCCGCGTGGATCCGGCGGATGGCCTCCTCGACGGTGACGTCCGAGATCCGGGCCATGTGCTCGACCTCGGACGCGCCGAGGGAGTGGATGACCAGCTGCGGGAACGCGGCCTTGATGGCGCCGAAGTGCTTTTCGTAGTACTCCACACCGAAGTCGGGGTGGTGTCCGCCCTGGAACATGATCTGGGTGCCGCCGAGTTCGACGGTCTCCGCGCAGCGGCGCAGGATGTCGTCGAGGTCGCGGGTCCAGCCCTTGTCGGTGTCCTTGGGGGCCGCGTAGAAGGCGCAGAACTTGCACGCCGTCACGCAGA
This sequence comes from Streptomyces sp. NBC_01716, assembly GCF_036248275.1. Taxonomy (NCBI): domain Bacteria; kingdom Bacillati; phylum Actinomycetota; class Actinomycetes; order Kitasatosporales; family Streptomycetaceae; genus Streptomyces; species Streptomyces sp. NBC_01716. Next base: position 3,536,660 of record NZ_CP109181.1, read on the forward strand.
CGTTGGTGTAGTTGATGTTCCGCTCGATGATGTACGTCGCGATGTGCTCCGTGCCCGCGTACCGCAGGCGGCGCGCGCTGTCGGCGGCGGAGCCGAGCGCGTGGAGGGGCGCCGAGCGGTAGAGGTCGAGCGCCTCTTCGGGGGTGATCCGGCCACCCTCGGCAGCGCGGTCCAGGACAGACTGCTGGTCGGCCTTCTCGGTCACCGGGGCGTCACCTTTCGGCGGTGTATCAGTGGATCTACGGACCGATCCAGCGTACGCCAGGCCCCCCTACCGCTTCTTCAGGGTGCCGGTGGGGTTGCCCGCGGCCTCCTCCTTCGAGACGAAGCGCAGATCCCCCTCGTCGGTGAGCGTGAACGTCAGCGCGGCGGCCTCGGTGGTCGTGCACAGCCCCGCCTCGCCGGCCCGGTCGGGATCGGTCGACTCCGAGATCCGGATCTCCTTGGCGGTGGCGGACACGAGCGTGCCCACGCCGTAGCACTTGGCCTCCACACCGAGGAGCGAGAGGAAGCTGGTGGAGCGCAGGACCTTGTCGCCCTTGCCGCCCGCGGTGATCTCGACGGTGTAGTCGCCGTGCGGCAGCCCGTTCTCCTCGGTCGTCGGCCCCTTCCACGTGCCGACGAACTCCTCGGGCACGTCCGCGACCGCGCCGGTGGCGGCGTCGTTCGGGGCCGACGCGCCCGGCTTCGGGCCGGCTCCCGCCGAGTCCTTCACGTCGGACGAGTCCGAGAACTGGTCGAGGAGCAGCGTCCCGCCCAGCGTGACGGCGGCCAGCGCGCCCGCCACGGCGAGGGCGACGGTGCAGCTCACCCCGCGGCGGCGCGGCCCGGCCCGTCCTGCGGTGACCGAGAGGGACATCCGGGGGTCGTGGGTGTCCTGCGTGTCCTGGGGGCTGCCGCCGGCCGTACGGGGTCCGGGCAGGCCGACGGGACGGGCCCGCGCGTCGTAGGTGGGAGCGCCGAACTCACCGAGCGGCGGCGCCTGGTGGGCCGCGATCGGCGGATGTCCCGCCGTGGGCGGGTGACCGGCGGGCGGCGGGGGCGTGTCGGGGCCCGGGGGCGTGGGCCAGTGCACCGGCTGCCCGGGAGCGCTCCGTACGGGCTGCGCCGCCTCCAGGTCCAGGAGCTGTACGGCCGCCCGGCTGACCTCGCGCACCAGCGGGTCCGGCAGCCAGCCGGCGTCCACCAGCAGGGCCGCCCCGCCGGGGGCGGGCGCCAGCCGCGCGGCGACCTCCGCCGGGGCGGGCCGCGCGGCCGGGTCCTTGGCCAGGCAGTGCGCGACCAGGTCCCTCAAGTCACCGTCCAGCGCGCTCAGTTCGGGCTCCTCGTGGACCACCTTGTAGAGCAGCGCCGCGGAGGAGTCACCGGGAAAGGGGCTCACCCCGGCGGCGGCGTACGCGAGCACCGCGCCCAGCGAGAAGACGTCGGACGCGCCCGTGACGCCCTTGCCGAGTATCTGCTCGGGCGCCATGTAGCCGGGCGAGCCGACGGAGACGCCGGTGGAGGTGAGCGAGGCGGTGCCGTCGGTGGCACGCGCGATGCCGAAGTCGATGAGCCGGGGCCCGTCGAGGGCCAGCAGGACGTTCGAGGGTTTGACGTCGCGGTGGACGAGGCCCAGTTCGTGGACCGCGCCCAGCGCCTCGGCGAGCCCGGCTCCCAGCGCCCGTACCGTCACCGCGGGCAGCGGGCCGTGGGCGGCCACCGCCTGGGTCAGGGAGGGGCCGGCGACATAGCCGGTGGCGACCCAGGGCGTGGCCGCCTCCGGGTCGGCATCGAGCACCGGCGCCGTCCAGGCGCCGCCGACCCGGCGGGCCGCCGCCACCTCGCGGCGGAACCGGGCCCGGAACTCCTCGTCCAGCGCGAAATGCGGATGGATGACCTTCACGGCGACCGTCCGGCCGCCCTCCGACCTGGCCAGATAGACCCGGCCCATACCACCGGCGCCGAGCCTGCCCAGCAGCCGGTACGCGCCGATGGTGCGAGGCGCGTCCGCGTCGAGCGGCTGCATCCCGTCCCCTCCCCCGTTCGGTGTGTGTCCCGCCCACCTTCTCAGGACCACCTTCTCAGGACGGGAGCAACTCGACGTGCGGGTCGGCGGGATAACCGGTCGTGGGTCCGGTGCGGCGCGCGAACTCCCGTACGCCCGCGAGCTGTTCGGGCCCGAAGCGGAAGTCGAGCGTCGTGAAGTAGCGCTCCAGCAGCTCCGCGTCGAAGGTCTCCCAGCGCGCCGCCTGCTCCGCGACCTTGGTGACCTCCTCCAGTGACACGTCACGGGAGGCGAGGAACGCCTGATGCACCAGGCGTACGGTCTCCGGCTCGCGCGCCAGGTACTCCTTGCGCGCCGCCCACACCGCGAAGACGAACGGGAGTCCCGTCCAGTCCTTCCACATCTGCCCGAGGTCATGGACCTGGAGCCCGAGGCGCGGCGCGTCGTGCAGCGAGGCGCGCAGGGCCGCGTCGCCGATCAGTACGGCCGCGTCCGCCTCCTGCATCATCAGCCCGAGATCGGGCGGACACGTGTAGTAGTCGGGGGCGACCTCATACTTCTCGGCGAGCAGGAGCTGGGCGAGCCGTACGGCGGTGCGCGAGGTCGAGCCGAGGGCGACGCGCGCCCCGTCGAGTTCTTCGAGCGGCACCTGCGAAACGATCAAGCAGGACATGACGGGACCGTCGCAGCCGACCGCGAGATCGGGGAATGCGACGAGGTCCTCGGCATTGCGGAGGAATTCGACCACGGTGACGGGACCGATATCGAGATCTCCGCGTACAAGGCGCTCGCTGAGCTTCTCCGGGGTGTCCTTCGTCAGCTCAAGATCGAAGAGAGCACCTGTTCTGCCGAGGCCCCAGTAAAGGGGCAGGCAGTTCAGGAACTGGATGTGACCGACGCGCGGCCGGACGCGGGGGCGATCGCTTCCGCCCGCCTCACCGTCTGCTGTGCTTTCAAGGGAGCTGTCCACACCGCGAGGCTAGACCCGCGATGCGGCCGGAGCCGCTCGGGGGGTGCCGGACGGGGGTCCGCACGAGCCTCCTTCGCACGTCAGAAGCCTTGCCACGTCAGCCCGCCGGGGCTCTCTTCAAACGTTGGGGTGAGCTGATCTTTCGGTGATCTTTCCCCTACCGCTGGCCATGAGGTGCGTGCTAGGCTCGACGCAAGTTGCAGTTTGGTTTCCCTTGCAGTACAGAGCCTGCGGAGCATGTGACCCGCAGGCTTTTGTAGTTTTCAGACTTGTTTGCAGGTTCTGGAGCAGGGCAACCCTTTGGCCCAAGGAGGGCTTATGGCTACCGGAACCGTCAAGTGGTTCAACGCTGAAAAGGGCTTCGGCTTCATCGCCCAGGACGGCGGCGGCCCGGATGTCTTCGTCCACTACTCCGCGATCAACGCGACCGGATTCCGCTCCCTTGAGGAGAATCAGGTCGTGAACTTCGACGTCACCCAGGGCCCGAAGGGCCCGCAGGCGGAGAACGTAACCCCGGCCTAGTTGCCCGGGTCGGAAGATCGCGCACGGAAATAAACAAGCAGTATCAAGGAGCCCTGTCCCCGCACGCCCAGTGCGGGGAGCAGGGCTCCTGCCCTTGTCCGTGCGGCGTTACGCGTACAGCTCGTCGATCTCGGTCGCGAACTCCTCGACGACCGCCGCCCGCCGCACCTTCAGCGACGGCGTCAACTGCCCGCTCTGCTCCGTGAAGGAGACGGGCAGCACCCGGAAGCGGCGGATCGACTCGGCCCTGGACACCAGCCGGTTGGCCTCGTCGACCGCGCGTTGCAGCACGGCGAGCAGTTCCTCGTCCACGATCAGCTCGTCCCGCGACAGGCGCTCCTTCTTCTTCATCTGGCACCAGTGCGCGAGCCCGTCCGTCTCAAGGGTGAGCAGCGCCGTGACGTACGGGCGGTTGTCGCCGAGCACCACGGCCTGACCGATCAGCGGATGGGCGCGCAGCCAGTCCTCCAGAGGGGCCGGGGCGACGCTCTTGCCGGCCGAGGTGACGATGATGTCCTTCTTGCGGCCGGTGATGGTGAGATAGCCCTCGTCGTCCAGCGCGCCCAGGTCGCCGGTGGCGAACCAGCCGTCGTCCAGGGCCGGTACTGACTCGCCGTGCTCCATGTCCCAGTAGCCGGTGAACACTTGGCCGCCGCGCAGCAGCACCTCGCCGTCGTCGGCGATCCGTACGGAGGTGCCGGGCAGCGGCCAGCCGACGGTGCCCAGGCGGGGTTTGAGCGGAGGCGTGACCGTGGCGGCGGCCGTGGTCTCCGTCAGGCCGTACCCCTCGAAGATCGTGATCCCCGCGCCCGCGTAGAAGGCGGCGAGCGGGCGCCCCAGCGGGGAGCCGCCGCAGATCGCCTGCACCACCTTGCCGCCGAGCGCGGCCCGTATCCGCCGGTAGACCAGCGGGTCGTAGAGCGCGCGGGCGGCCCTGAGGGGCAGCGCCGGGCCGGGGCCCGTACCGTCCGCGGCGGCCTCGACGGCCGTCCCGTACCGCCGCGCGATCCTCGCGGCGCGGTCGAAGGACGCGGCGCGGCCCAGCTTCTCGGCGGTGGCGCGGCCGGTGTTGAAGACCTTCTCCAGGACGTACGGGATGGCCAGCAGGAACGTCGGCCGGAAGCCCGCGAGATCGGCGATGAGGTCGTCGGTGCGCAGCGACGGCGCGTGCCCGAGCCGCACCCGCGCGCGCAGACAGCCGACCGAGACCATGCGGCCGAAGACATGGGAGAGCGGCAGGAAGAGCAGGGTGGACGCGGGCTCCTTGCTCACCGACTTGAAGACGGGGTGGAGCAGTTCGATGCAGTTGTCCACCTCCGCGAAGAAGTTGGCGTGCGTCAGGACGCAGCCCTTCGGGCCTCCCGTGGTGCCGGAGGTGTAGACGAGAGTCGCGACCGACTCGGGCGAGAGCGCGGCGCGGCGCTCGTCGAGTTCCGCGTCGGGTATGTCCTCTCCCGCCGCGCGCAGCGTGTCGACGGCGCCTGCGTCGAGGGTCCACAGGCTTGCCAGGTCCGGCAGTTGCTCGGAGGCGATCAGCCGGGCCTGCTCCTCGCTCTCGGCCACGCAGGCGACGGCGCCCGAGTCCTGGAGGATCCAGCGCGCCTGGAAGGCCGAGGAGGTCGGGTAGACGGGGACGGTGACCAGACCGGCCGCCCAGGCCGCGAAGTCGACGAGCGTCCACTCGTAGGTCGTACGGGCCATGATCGCGAGCCGGTCGCCGGGCCGCAGCCCCTCGGCGATCAGCCCCTTGGCGACGGCGCGGACCTCGTCGGCGAAGGCCGCGGCGGTGACGTCCCGCCAGCGGCCGTCCGCGTCCTTACGGCTGAGGACGGCATCGTCCGGGGCGTACCGGGCGTTGTCGAAGGGGATGTCGGCGAGCGAGCCGTCGGGGACGGGCGGCACGAGGGGCGGTACGGAGACCTGCCGTACGACTCCGTCCACCCAGAGCTTCTCGGGCTCGACCTCCGCGAACGCCGCCGAGGCGGGCGAGGTCCCGGAAGGAGGCACCGGCAACTGCCACGGCTCCCCCGACCCCACGGACCGCTCCGGTGACCCCGCGTCATCGGCGGGCACGTCTGCGGACACGCGCTGTTCCCTCATCTCTGCCCGGAGCGTGGGGCTCCGGTCCGGCGAGTAAAGCTGCCCCCGGTCGCGAAATCAAGACAGCGACACGCCGCCGGGCTCCGCGCCCACCACCGGGGGCCAACTACCGGCGCGGCACGGGTGAGTTGCCCGCGGGCCAGCGTTCGCCGTCCAGCAGTCCTCCCAGGCCCGTCCAGGCGAAGTTCATCAGCGTCGACGCCGCCTCCTTGGCCGTGACGTCCGGCGTCTCGTTCGCCCACCCGGCCATCGCCTCGGCGGCCCCGACCAGCGCCTGGGCAACGCCGACGACGTCCCGGTCGCCGAGGTCCGCCAGATCGGGGGACGCCGGCGTCGTACGAGCCGCTTCCCGGAGCAGGCCCGTCACGAAGGAGACCAACTCCTCGCGCATTCCGGCCACTTCGGCGGCGAACTTCTCCCCGTGCGTACGGGCCTGCCGGTGCAGCACCGACCACGCGTCGGGGTGCTGCGCGGTGTGCGCGAAGAACGCGGTGAGCCCGGCCCACAGCCGCTGGTCGGGCGCGAGGCCCGGCTCGACGACACCGTCGCGTACGGCAGCGAGGAGGGCGTCGGCCTCGCGGCGGATGCACGCCGTGAACAGCTCCTCCTTGGAGTTCAGATACAGATACACCAACGGCTTGGAAACTCCGGCCAGTTCGGCGATCTCGTCCATCGACGCCGCCCGGTATCCCTGCTGCCCGAACGTCGCCACGGCGGCGTCCATCATCTGCCGCTCGCGCACCTCGCGCGGCATCCGTCTGCTTCTGCCCGCGCCTGCGGAACCCACCTGGTCTTCCCCCTCAACCCACGTACCCCCGAACCGGCGTAAGCCTACGGTCAGAGCGCGCGCTCGATCGAGTTGAGCAGGCGTTCCACGGCCCTCTTGGGAGCGTGCGCGGAACACGACGCGGCGGCGCCCCCGGCCGCAAGGCCGAGAACGCCGCCAGGACGTGAAAGGTGTTCAGTTACCGGACGGCCCGAGCCATCCGATCACGCGGCGACCGGAACCGCCGTCTCGCGGTCGCTCGTCTCCTGCTCTTCGAGCGGGGACGCCGACGCCGAGTTGTACTTGTCGTGGTCCAGGATCTTCTCCCGGGACGCGACGATGACCGGAACCAGCGCCTGGCCGGCGACGTTCGTCGCCGTACGCATCATGTCCAGGATCGGGTCGATCGCGAGCAGCAGGCCCACGCCCTCCAGCGGCAGACCCAGCGTGGAGAGGGTCAGGGTCAGCATGACCGTGGCGCCGGTGAGACCGGCCGTGGCCGCCGAGCCGACCACCGAGACGAAGGCGATCAGCAGGTAGTCCTGGATACCGAGTTGGACGTCGAAGATCTCCGCGATGAAGATCGCCGCCAGCGACGGGTAGATCGCGGCGCAGCCGTCCATCTTGGTGGTGGCGCCGAACGGGACGGCGAAGCTGGTGTACTCCTTCGGCACGCCGAGCCGCTCGGTCACCCGCTGGGTGACGGGCATCGTGCCCACCGAGGAGCGGGAGACGAAGGCCAGCTGGATCGCGGGCCAGGCGCCCTTGAAGAACTGGAGCGGGCTGACCTTGGCGACCGTGGCGAGGAGCAGCGGGTAGACGCCGAAGAGGACGATGGCGCAGCCGATGTAGACGTCGGCGGTGAAGGTCGCGTAGTCGCCGATCAGGTCCCAGCCGTAGTCCGCGATGGCGTAGCCGATGAGGCCGACGGTGCCGATCGGGGCGAGGCGGATGACCCACCACAGGGCCTTCTGGAGCAGTTCGAGCACGGCCTCGCTGAGGCTGAGGATCGGCGCGGCGCGGTCACCGAGCTTGAGGGCGGCGACGCCCGCGACGGCGGCCAGGAAGACGATCTGGAGGACGTTGAGCTCGGTGAACGGGGTGATGACGTCCGTCGGCACGATGCCGGTGAGGAAGTCGATCCAGGAGCCCGAACCCTCGGGCTTCGCGCCGTCCTTCGGGGTGAGGCCGGTGCCGGAGCCCGGGTTGGTGATCAGCCCGATCACGATGCCGATGACGACGGCGATCAGTGAGGTGATCAGGAACCAGAGCAGGGTGCGCCCGGCGAGCCTGGCGGCGTTGTTGACCTTACGGAGGTTGGTGATCGACACCAGGATGGCGAAGAAGACCAGCGGGGCGACGGCCAGCTTCAGCAGCTGGACGAAGATGCCGCCGATCTTGTCGAGCGTGGTGTAGAGCCAGTTGATGTCCTGGCTGCGGGCGAGCCAGCCGAGCAGGACGCCGATGACGAGACCGGCGACGATCTGGGCCCAGAACGGGACCTTGGGTATGGAGAGACCTGGGCCTGAACCGGCCGGCTTGTCGGCCTGGTCGGCCTTGCCGGTGGTGGCGGGCTCGGAATTCGCGGACACGGACACACTCCAGTTGGGCATACGGAGATACGGGGACGAGAGGGAAGGGGTGGAACTGGGGGGTGCGGCGCCCGTGCTTCAGAGGTGGCGCCGCCGCATGATGCCGATTCGGATCGGTACGAGCGATCAGTGCGAGCGGCAACAGACCGCGGACATGCAGCGGCAGAGATCGACATGCAGGCGCGCCACGAGCGGAAGGCTCACGGCGTGATGGCGCACTGCTGTCTTCATGGCAGATACATTAACACCGGATCTTATGGATACTCAAAGGGCGGCTTTGAGGTATCGGTACGCGAAGATCCCGGACATGCCGAAGCCCCAGCGTGGAGGCGGCTGGGGCGTCGTGGATCGGGAGGCGCGGCGACCGGGTGGGGTGATCGGGAGGCGGGCGATCAGGAGGCGGGCGACCGGGGGCCGCGGCCTACTGCGTCGCGCCGTCCTCCTGCGTGCGGTTGGACTCCAGCTTGGCCTTCGCCGAGTCGACCTTGCCGACGAGCTGGGCCGACATCTCGTCGCGCTGCCTGCGCAGCAGGACGAAGCTGAGCGGCGCGGAGACGACGAGCGCGAGCAGCAGCACCCAGACGAAGTTGGAGTCCCCGAGGCCCTTGGGCAGGGCGCCGAACTGGACCAGGGCGGCGACGACGACGAAGCAGCCGACGAAGATGCCCAGGCGCATCGCGGTGTAGCGGAGCGTGGCGCTCGTTCTGGCGGCGGTCACAGCGGCCCTCTCTCCTCGTGGCGACGTATCCACCAGTGAAGCACGCCGCCCCGTGCCCTATCCGAGGGGGTGCAGCGGCAGCAGCATCGTGATGTCGTCGCGGTCGTCGCCGGGCGCCACCCGTATCGCGTCCGGCACCCGGCCCACCTCCTTGTAGCCGCACGACTCGTAGAAGCGGTCCACGCCCGTGCCGCCGCGGCAGGTGAGCCGTATGGCCTCGATGCCGTCGATACCGCGTGCGGCCTCCGCCGCCGCGTCCATGAGGTCGCGGCCGTACCCCTTGCCCTGGTGCCGCGGGTGGACCATCACCGTGTAGAGCCAGAGCCAGTGCCGCATCAGCCGGTGGGTGTTGTGGGTGAGGAAGACCGTGGCGGCCACGGCACCCTCCTCGTCCACCCCCACGAGCAGCCGGGTGCGGCCCTCGGCCATCGACACGAAGTGCTTGACCAGCTCCGCCCGTACGTCGTCCGGATTCACCGGCTGTACGAAGCCGACGGCGCCGCCCGCGTCGGAGACCTCCGCCCAGAGCGTGACGATGCCGTCGCGCAGGGCGCGGTCGACGGGCGGGTCCAGGATGAACGTAAGCGGCATTCCCCCACGGTAGCCATTACCCTCCCGTGCGCTCAAACCCGTTCCAGAACCCGAGAAGCCCCAGCTCGGCGAGCTGGGGCTGCTTCGAGGGACCTAGGGCGTGTTTGAGAAGTCCCGTCTGACCCACGACGCCTGGCACGCGCGCTCGCCGCGTTGTCGGAGTCATCCAAGTACGTCCAGTACGAGGATGATCCTCCGCCTTGCGATCGCACGCACCAGACGCCGTGGGCCCCGCCCGATGGGCGGACGACGCTACTTCTCAAACACGCCCTAGGCGGGGGTACGCCGCGGCGTACGTCAGAGCCGCATCGGCTGCGGCGACTCGCGCCTGGCCGCGTCCGGGCCCGGGTACTCCCGGATGATCTCGTAGCGGGTGTTCCGCTCGACCGGCCGGAAGCCGGCGTCGCGGATCAGGTCGAGCAGATCCTCACGGCCGAGCTTGTTGGGCGTGCCGTAGTTGTCCGCGTCGTGCGTGATCTTGTACTCGACGACCGAGCCGTCCATGTCGTCCGCCCCGTGCTGGAGCGCGAGTTGGGCGGTCTGCACGCCGTGCATCACCCAGAAGACCTTGACGTGCGGGACGTTGTCGAACAGCAGCCGGGAGACGGCGAAGGTCTTCAGCGCCTCGGCACCGGTGGCCATCGTCGTACGCGCCTGGAGTCGGTTACGGACCTTGCCGTCCTGCATGTCCACGAAGTCGTGCTGGTAGCGCAGCGGGATGAAGACCTGGAACCCGCCGGTCTCGTCCTGGAGTTCACGCAGCCGCAGCACATGGTCGACCCGGTGCCTGGGCTCCTCGATGTGGCCGTACAGCATCGTGCACGGGGTCTTGAGACCCTTCTCGTGCGCGAGGCGGTGGATACGCGACCAGTCCTCCCAGTGCGTGCGGTGGTCGACGATGTGCTGCCTGACCTCCCAGTCGAAGATCTCGGCGCCGCCGCCGGTCAGCGATTCGAGGCCGGCGTCGATCAGCTCGTCGAGGATCTCACTGGCCGTCAGCCCTGAGATCGTCTCGAAATGATGGATCTCGGTGGCCGTGAACGCCTTCAGCGAGACCTCCGGCAGCGCCTCCTTGAGAGCCTTCAGCGAGCGCGGGTAGTAGCGCCAAGGGAGCGTCGGGTGGAGCCCGTTGACGATGTGCAGCTCGGTGAGGCTCTCGCCGCGCATCGCCGTGGCGAGCCGGACGGCCTCCTCGATCCGCATCGTGTACGCGTCCTTCTCGCCCGGCTTGCGCTGGAACGAGCAGTAGGCGCACGACGCGGTGCAGACGTTCGTCATGTTGAGGTGACGGTTGACGTTGAAGTGGACGACGTCGCCGTTCTTGCGCGTCCGCACCTCGTGCGCGAGACCGCCCAGCCAGGCCAGGTCGTCCGACTCGTAGAGGGCGACGCCGTCCTCACGGGTCAGCCGCTCGCCGGCCCTGACCTTCTCCTCCAGCTCGCGCTTGAGCCCCACATCCATGACAGATGCAGTCATGCGGCGCCTCCCACTGTGTGTGTCATATGTCCGCCGAACGCCCAGTTATCAGGCGCCACCAACCGTACGCCTACGTTTCGTCGGGAAGTTCGCCGACCCGGTTCTCCCACTTGGTGGAGAGCACGATGGTCGTACGGGTCCGCGAGACGCCCTTCGTGCTGCCGAGGCGGCGGATCGTCTTCTCCAGACCGTCGACGTCACCGGCGCGGACCTTGAGCATGTACGAGTCCTCGCCCGCGATGAACCAGCAGTCCTCGATCTCGCCCAGACCGCGCAGCCGGTGCGCGACGTCCTCGTGGTCGGCGGCGTCCGAGAGCGAGATGCCGATCAGCGCGGTGACACCGAGACCCAGCGAGGCCGAGTCGACGGTGGCGCGGTAGCCGATGATGACGCCCGCCGCCTCCAGCCGGTTGATGCGGTCGGTGACGCTGGGCCCGGAGAGCCCGACGAGCCGGCCGAGCTCGGCGTACGAGGCTCTGCCGTTCTCTCTGAGGGCCTGGATGAGCTGCCTATCCACGGCGTCCATATGCCTGAAGCCTTCCATTGTTCAGCAACGTCGCAAGTTGATATATGCAATCTGAGGCAGTGCGGTGGTACGGCGGTTTTACGCCGACTCCGGTCCGGTCGTCCGGGGCACTCCGGGATCCGGATCAGGACCCGTACGGGAGCCGCCGAGCTCCCCCTCCCAGCGGCGGTAGAGCCGGTGCGGCACGCCCGCCGCGTCCAGCACCCGCCCGGCGACGAAGTCCACCAGATCCTGGATATGCGTCGCCCCCGCGTAAAAACCCGGGGACGCGGGCAGCACCACGGCGCCCGCGTCGTCCAGGGTCACCAGATGTCTGAGGGTCCCGCCGCCGAGCGGGGTCTCGCGGACGGCGACCACCAGCGCGCGGCGCTCCTTGAGCGTGACGCTCGCCGCGCGTTGCAGCAGGTCCTTCGACAGGCCGAGCGCGACGCCGGCCACGCAGGCGGTGGATGCGGGGACGATCAGCATCCCCTTGGTCCGGTACGACCCCGATGACGGCCCGGCCGCCAGATCACCGGCGGCCCAGTGCCGTACGTCCGAAACGTCGGGGGAGAAGGTGTCCGGCTTGCCGTCGGCGCCCCTGGCCAGCCAGGTGCGCAGGTCCTCCCGCCAGTGCGCGTCCCGGAAGGAGATCCCCGTCTCGTCGAGGAGCGTGAGGCGGGACGCGCGGCTGACGATCAGATCGACGCTCTCGCCGGCGTCGAGCAGCCCGCGCAGTACGGCCGCCGCGTACGGGGTCCCCGACGCGCCGGAGACTCCGACGACCCAGGGCCGCCGGGGCCCCACCGTGCGCCGCTCGGCGTGCCGCTGGTCCTCGTGGTCCGATCCGGGTTTCACGCGTCCGACCCTATCCGGCGTCCGGAAGCAGGAACCGGGGACGGTACCTCGCGCGTTCCAGGTGTGGGAGCAGGACGACCCTTGGGGGGCGAGATGCCGGATTCATCCATCGACAGGAGCGCGGTGCGCCGCATCAAGGCGGCGGCCGTTCTGATGCTGGGCTGGCTGGGGCTGCTCTGGGTGCTGGAGGCCGTGGACTCATCGACCGGGTCGCTCCAGACGTACGGGCTGAGCCCGCGGGATCTGGGCGAGCTGCGGGATGTCATCCCGATGGCGTTCCTGCACCACGGCTTCGACCATCTCGCGGCGAACGCGGTGCCGCTGCTCGTGCTCGGCTTCCTCGCGGCGCTCAGCGGGATAGGCCACTTCCTGCGGGTGGTTCTCACGATCATGGTGGTCGGCGGGCTGGGTGTCTGGCTGACGGCCGCGGACAACTCCGTCACGGCGGGGGCGTCCGGCGTGGTCTTCGGGCTGCTCGGCTATCTGCTGGTCCGGGGGTTCGTCAATCGCCGCGCGGTGGACATCGTGGTGGGCCTGCTGGTCCTGGTGATGTACGGCTCGGCGCTGTGGGGCGTGCTGCCGACGAATCCGACGGTGAGCTGGCAGGGGCATCTCTTCGGGCTGACAGGCGGCGTGATGGCGGCGTTCATGTTCCGCCGCCCCAAGCGCCGGGCCCCGGCGGGCGCGCTCATACCCTGACCGCCGGCGCCCGCGTATCCGTCGGGCCGGTCAGACGGACAGGCCGCGTACGAGCAGGTCGAGCAGCGCGCAGATGAAGAGCGCCATCCCGATGAAGCCGTTGACGGTGAAGAAGGCCCGGTTGAGCCGGGACAGATCGTTCGGCTTCACGACCTGGTGCTCGTAGAGGAACGCGGCGGCGACGATCAGCAGGCCGACCCAGAAGAAGAGACCGGCGTCGGTGACCACGGCGTACCAGACCAGCAGCGCCGTCGTCACGGCGTGCGCGGCGCGCGCGCCGTACAGCGCGGCCGGGATGCCGAAGCGCGCCGGGACGGACTTCACGCCGTGGGCGCGGTCCGCCTCGACGTCCTGGCTGCCGAAGATCAGATCGAAGCCGCCGATCCAGATGCCCACGGCGAGACCGAGGACGACCGCGTCCCACGACCACTCGCCGGTGACCGCGATCCACGCGCCGACCGGGCCCATCGCCTGGGCGAGACCGAGGATGGCGTGCGGGAAGTTCGTGAACCGCTTCCCGTACGGATAGACGACCATCGGCACGACCGCGACGGGAGAGAGCACCAGACAGAGCGGATTGAGGAGGGCGGCGGCGGCCAGGAACACCGCGAGGGCGACCAGCGCGCCCGTCCACGCGGAGCGCACCGACATCGCGCCGGTCACCAACTCGCGGTTCGCGGTACGGGGGTTACGGGCGTCGATCTCGCGGTCGATGATCCGGTTGCAGGCCATCGCGAAGGTCCGCAGGCCCACCATGGCGATCGTGACGAGCAGCAGCCGGCCCCAGTGGATGTTCCTGTCGAGCTGGAACATGGCGGTCAGCGCGGCGATGTACGCGAACGGCAGCGCGAAGACCGAGTGCTCGATCATCACCAGCCGCAGGAACGCCCGCGTTCTGCTGCCGGACGGCGCGGGTCCCGGCCCCGAGCGGCCCGGCAGTCCCGGCCTGCCCTGTCCGACCAGTCCGTCGGCTCCCTCGGCGGCGCTGCTCACAGGCCGTACTCCCTCCAACGCTTCGTCACCCGGTCCGCGGTCTCCGGGTCGGACTCGACCATCTCCGGCCAGCCGCCGTCCCGCGTGTACCCCTCCTCGGGGAGTTTGCGCGTGGCGTCGATACCGGCCTTGCCACCCCAGAACTGCTGGTACGAGGAGTGGTCGAGGTGGTCGACCGGGCCCTCCACGACCGTCAGGTCCCGCGAGTAGTCGGTGTTCCCCAGCGCCCGCCAGGACACCTCGTGCAGATTGTGCACGTCGCAGTCGGCGTCCACGACCACGATCAGTTTCGTGAGCGACATCATGTGGGCGCCCCAGATGGCGTGCATCACCTTCTGCGCGTGTTTCGGGTACTTCTTGTCGATCGAGACGATCGCGCAGTTGTGGAAGCCGCCCGACTCCGGCAGGTGGTAGTCCACGATGTCGGGCACGATGATCTTGAGCAGCGGCAGGAAGAACCGCTCGGTCGCCCGCCCCAGCGGTCCGTCCTCCGTCGGCGGCCGGCCGACCACGATCGACTGGAGCAGCGGACGCTCGCGCATCGTCACGCAGTCGATGGTCAGCGCGGGGAACGGCTCCTGCGGTGTGTAGAAGCCGGTGTGGTCGCCGAACGGCCCCTCGGGCAGCATCTCCCCCGGCTCCAGCCAGCCCTCGATGACCACCTCGGCGTTGGCGGGCACCTGGAGCGGCACCGTACGGCAGTCGACCATCTCGATCCGCTTGCCCTGTACGAAGCCGGCGAAAAGGTACTCGTCGATGTCACCGGGCAGCGGGGCGGTGGAGGCGTACGTCACGGCGGGCGGACAGCCGAAGGCGATGGCGACGGGCAGCCGTTCACCGCGCCTGGCGGCGACCTGGTAGTGGTTGGCGCTGTCCTTGTGGATCTGCCAGTGCATGCCGATGGTGCGCTTGTCGTGCCGCTGGAGCCGGTAGAGCCCGAGGTTCCGGACACCGGTCTCCGGGTGCTTGGTGTGTGTCAGACCGAGGTTGAAGAACGAGCCGCCGTCCTCGGGCCAGGTGAAGAGCGCGGGCAGCCGGTCCAGATCCACGTCGTCACCGGTGAGAACGACCTCCTGCACGGGCGCGCTGCCGGGCTTCACCTTCTTCGGCGGCACGTGCGTCATCGTGCCGAGCTTCCCGAAGGCCTCGCGTACACCCACGAATCCCTGCGGCAGTTCGGGCTTGAGCAGCCCGCCGATCTTGTCGCTGATGTCGGTGTACGCCTTGAGGCCGAGCGCCTTGAGAAGCCGGCGGTCCGTCCCGTACACATTCATCGCCAGAGGCATGTCGGAGCCCTTGACGTTCTCGAAGAGAAGCGCGGGCCCGCCGGCCTTGTTCACCCGGTCCACGATCTCGCCGACTTCCAGATACGGATCGACCTCGGCCTTGACGCGCTTGAGGTCGCCGTCGCGCTCCAGTGCCCGGAGAAGCGAGCGAAGATCGTCGTATGCCATGCGCTCCAGTATCTGCTACTCGCTACCCTGGTCCTGTAACCGGGGCCACCGCTCCGTACTCGATCTCCACGCACAGGGGGACCGCCCATGCTTCGGGTGCTGATGATTCTGGTGCCGCTGGCTCTCAGCATCTATGCCTTCATCGACTGCATCACCACCGACGAGAAGGACATCCGTCATATCCCCAAGCCCATCTGGGCCATCCTCGTGCTGCTCTTCCCACTGGTGGGATCGATCGCGTGGCTGATCGTGGGCCGGAAGCCCGGTACCGGCGCGGGGCCGGCGGGGCGGCGGGGCGGATGGGTGGCGCCGGACGACAACCCCGACTTCCTCAAGTCCCTTGAGGAGGACGGCAGGAAGACCGGCAAGAAGGACGGCGCGAGCGACCGGGCCGCCAAGGACGGGACGGAGCCGGACACGGACGCCGTGGCCGAGCTGGAGCGGCGTGAGGCCGATCTGCGGCGCCGCGAGGCGGAGATCGAGCGCCGCGAGAAGGGCGGCAGCGCCGACGACGCCCCGCCGGCGAGCTGACCCGCGTACGACGAGAGCGGCGCGCCCCCGGTGATCCTGGGGGGCGCGCCGCTGTTTCGTTGCCGCGCGGTCAAACGCCCGCGTACGAGTGCTTTCCGGTGACGAAGATGTTGACGCCGTAGTAGTTGAACAGCCAGCAGCCGAAGGCGACCAGCGCCAGCGTGGCCGCCTTGCGGCCCTTCCAGCCCGCCGTGGCGCGCGCGTGCAGGTAACAGGCGTACGCGACCCAGGTGATGAAGGACCAGACCTCCTTGGGGTCCCAGCCCCAGTAGCGGCCCCAGGCGTCGCCGGCCCAGATCGCGCCCGCGATGATCGTGAAGGTCCAGAGCGGGAAGACGGCGGCGTTCACGCGGTACGAGAACTTGTCGAGCGTGGCTGCGGCGGGCAGGCGCTCCATGACGGAGGACCACGCGCGGCCTACGGTGGCGCCCCGGGCGATCTTGGACTCGTACACGTCGCGCAGCAGGTAGAAGAGCGTGCCCACGGCACCGAGGTAGAAGACCGCGCCGCAGAAGATCGCGGTGGAGACGTGGATCCAGAGCCAGTACGAGTGGAGCGCCGGGACCAGCTGGTCGCTGTCGGTGTAGAGGACGGTCGTCGCGATGCCCAGATTGAGCAGGACCGTGGTGACCAGGGGCAGTCCGATCCAGCGGACGTTCTTCTTCGCGAGGAGGAAGGCGAGGTACGTGCCGACCGCCACCGTCGAGAAGGTGGTGGAGAACTCGTACATGTTGCCCCACGGCGCGCGCTGCACCGCCATCGCGCGACTGATGACACCGACGGCCTCCAGCAGGAAGCCGAGGACGGTCATGGAGACGGCGATACGTCCGTACAGGTCGCCCTTGAGGGAATCGCCCGCCGCGCCGGGGCCGTCGGGTACGTCGCGGAGCCCGGCCGCCGAGCGTGTGATGACCTTGGGCCGCTCCAGGACGGCGGTGCCGCCGCCCTTCTCCTTCTCCGCCGTGCGCACCTCGACCGTGGCTGCGGCCTTCGCGCCGGCGCCGGTCAGCGCGGCGGCGGTGCGGCCGACCTTGCTGCGGCTGCCCGCGACCCACTCGACGATATGGGCGAAGAAGGCCAGGGTGTAGACGGCCATGGACGAATAGACCAGCACATTGGCGGTGTGCGCCAGGCTCTCGTTGGTGGTGGCGGCGAGGTTCACTTCTCAGCCCCTTCGACAGGCTCTCCGGTAGTGGCGGCGGCGGTTTTGTCTGGAACGTCCGTGTTGTCTTGCGCTTTTGGGGCCTCTTCGGGCGCGGGTGCAGCCGGTTCGGCCGGCTCAGGGGACTCGGCGGACTCGGCCGGCTTGGCCGACCCGGCCGGCGCCGTCGGCGCCTCGGCGTTGAGCGTCAGTGCCAGGTCACCGAGTTCCTCGGGGAGCCTGGCCGACTCGCTGCGCCCCAGCCCGGCCATCTCGATCACGGTGACGCCGTCCGCGCCCCGTACCGCGCGGACCCAGATCCGGCGCCGCTGGATGAACAGCGAGCCCACGAGGCCGAGCACCGCCCCGATCGCGCCGGTGAGAGCGAGCCCGTTGCCGGGCTGCTGCGAGATCTGGAACGTCGCCCACTCCTTGATGTCCTTCTCGAAGGTCACCGAGCCCGCGCCGCCGGGCAGCTTCATCGTCTCGCCGGGCAGCAGCCGCTGCGCGAGCTTGTTGCCGTCGGCGTCCTTGAACTGCTTCATCTTGCTGGTGTCCAGCTGGTACACGTTCTGCGGCAGTCCGGAGTCGACGCCGAGGCTGCCCACGTAACCGGTGAGCGCCAGTACGGGGAAGTCCAGTTCGGGGAACTGGGAGAACATGTTCCCGTTGCCCTTGCCCGCGAACGTCGGGACGAAGAAGGCGTTGAAGCCGAGCTGCTGCTTCTTGCCCTTACTGTCGCGGTAGCCGTCCATCACCTTGATCGCGCCGGTCGAGGTGATGTTGTTGTCGATCGGCAGGAGCGGGGTCGCGCCCTTGAAGACGACCTTGCCCTTGCCGTCGCGGACGGTGAGGACGGGCGCGTAGCCGTGGCCGATCAGATAGACCTTCGAACCCTTGACCTCCAGCGGTTCGTTGACCTCGACGACCGCCTTGCGCTCCTTGGCGCCCGCGCCCGCCTCCGTCGTGTAGCTGACGTGGGCCTCGAACTCGCGGGCGGTGCCGACCTGCGGTCCGTTGCGCTCGAAGGTGCCGACGAACTTGTCGAGGCTGAAGCTGAACGGCTCCAGGTCGTCGGTGTCGTACATGGAGCCGGACTTGAAGTCGTCGTACTGCGTCAGGGTGTTGGAGAAGCCGTCGCCCTCCAGGATCAGCTTTCCGCCCTCGGACTTGAAGAGCTGCCCGGTGGCGAAGGCCACCAGCATCACGATCAGCGCGACATGGAAGAGCAGATTGCCCGCCTCGCGGAGGTAGCCCTTCTCGGCGGCGACCGCGTCCCCGGCGGTGTGCGCGCGGAAGCGCCGCCGCTTGAGCATCGCGAGCGCGGCCTCGCGGGCCTCATCCGGCTCGGCGGTCGTACGCCAGGTCGTGTACGCGGGAAGCCTGTTGAGCCGCTTGGGGGCGGCCGGCGGACGGCCGCGCAACTGCCCGACGAACTGCCAGCTGCGCGGCACGATGCAGCCGATGAGCGAGATGAACAGGAGCAGATAGATCGCCGAGAACCACACCGAGCTGTAGACGTCGAACAGCTGGAGCTTGTCGTAGATCGGCGTGACCGTCTCGTGCTTCTCCTGGAACGTCTGGACCTTGAGCTCGTCGACGCTGTTCTGCGGGATGAGCGAGCCGGGGATGGCGGCGAGCGACAGCAGGAAGAGCAGGATCAGCGCGACGCGCATGGAGGTGAGCTGACGCCAGAACCAGCGGATCCAGCCGATCGGGCCGAGGCCGGCGCCGCCGACGGCGGACTCCTCGCGGGGCGCGGTTGACAGCTGCGATCCGGCGGCGCCGAGTTCGCGGGCCTCCCGCGCCTCGGGGGCCTCAGGGGCTTCTGGCGCCTCGTGCGTCTCCTGCGCCTCGGGTGTGGTCCCGGCCTCCGACTCCTCCGAGGCCGCGGCTGTCGTCTCTGTCTTGCTCATGGAACTAGATCCCCACCGTGAAGCCGTTGGTCCACGTCTGCATGTCTTGCATGATGCTGTCCCACACGCCGGTCACCAGCAGCACCCCGGTCGCGATCATCATCACGCCGCCGGTCCGCATCACCCACACGTAGTGGCGCTTGACCCAGCCGAACAGACCGAGCGCCTTGCGGAACGCCACGGCGGCGACCACGAAGGGCACCCCGAGGCCGACGCAGTACGCGACGGTCAGTATGGCCCCTCGTCCCGCGGTCGCCTGGTCGAAGGCCAGCATGTTCACGGAGGTGAGCGTCGGGCCGATGCACGGCGTCCAGCCGACCCCGAACAGCGCGCCCAGCAGCGGGGCACCGACCAGACCGGACACCGGCCGCTTGTGGAGCCGGAATTCGCGCTGCGTGAGCCAGGGCAGCAGCCCCATGAAGAACACGCCCATCGCGATCATGAGCACACCGAGGATGCGCGAGATGACCGTCCGGTTGTCCTGGAGGGTGCTGCCGAAGTAGCCGAAGAGCGCGCCGCCGGAGACGAAGACCGCGGTGAAGCCGACGATGAACAGGACCGCGCCGGCGACCATCCGCCCGCGCCGGGCGTCACCCAGATCGGTGCCGCTGATGCCCGTGACGTACGACAGGTAACCCGGTACGAGCGGCAGCACGCACGGCGAGAAGAACGAGACCAGACCACCCAGCAGCGCGATCGGCAGCGCGAGCAGCAGTGCCCCGCTGAAGACCGTCTCATTCATGCCGGGAACCGCGGCGAGAACCTCCACGGGATCACTTCTCCGCGATCAGCGGGTCGATCATCTCGCGCAGCTTCTTGTCGTCGAGCGCCTTGAGCGAGCGGGCCGCGATCTTCCCGTCCCGGTCGAGCACGATCGTGGAGGGGATGGCCTGCGGATTGAGACTGCCCTTGGGGAAGCCGTTGACGATGAGCCGGCCCGCCGGGTCGTAGATGCTCGGGTACGTGACGCCGTAGTCCTTCTCGAAGGCTATGGCCGAGCCCTTGTTGGCGTCGCGGGCGTTGAGCCCGACGAAGGCGACGTCCTGGCCCTTGGCCTCGGTCTCCTTGGCGACCTTCGCGAAGTACGGCGCCTCGGCGCGGCAGGGTCCGCACCAGGAGCCCCAGACGTTGAGCACGACGACCTGGCCCTTGAGGTCGGCCACATCGAGCTGCTTGCCTTCGAGCGTCTCGCCGGCGATCTCGTTGACCGGCTTGCGGTCGGCCTTGGCGACGGTCTGCACCCCGCCGGTGTTCGTCACGAAGTTGGTGTCACCGCCGCCGCCGGACGTGGCGCCACCGCCGCACGCCGTCAGGGTGAGCATGGCCGCCGCCGCGACAGCGGCCGGAAGCAGGGCGCGTGGGCGCCTTTTCGAGCGGCTTCGGGGGGCTCGGCCAAAGTTCATGTGAAAAGTTTCGCATGGGCCATTCAGGGATCTTCTTCGCCCCCCTCGCTGCCGGGAAACGCCCTGTCAGCGGCCTGGCCCCGACCCGTGGAGCCAGGTCTTCGGCGACCTCAGGCCGCTTTGAAGAAGGTGTTCCAGCCGCCGGCCGGAGCCTGGCCGACCTCCAGCGTACGGAGTTTGGTGAGCACCGCCGGGTTCTGGACGTCGAGCCAGTCCGTGAACTGCCGGAAGGACACGAGCCGTACGTCCTTCTTGCCCGCCATCCCCTTCAGCGCTTCTTCGACCGCATCCATATATATGCCGCCGTTCCACTCCTCGAAGTGATTCCCTATGAAGAAAGGGGCGCGATTCGACTCGTACGCGCGGTTGAATCCGGCGAGATACGCTTCGGTGGCCTGCTTGCGCCAGCCCGGATAATTCGCGGGAACACCCTTGGTCGAATTTCCCGACTGATTGGCGAGGATGTTGTAGTCCATCGACAGCACCTCGAAGGAATGCCCGGGGAACGGGACGCCCTGGAGCGGCAGATCCCATAGGCCCTGCCGCTTCTCCGGCCACATCTGCCGGCCGCCCGGCGAGCTGGCGTCGTAGCGCCAGCCCATCTTGGCCGCCGTGGGCAGCAGCCTGTCCTGGCCGAGCAGACAGGGCGTACGGCCGCCGACCAGCTCCTTGCGGTAGTCGAAAGGCAGCGGGTCGAGGTCCTTCCAGCCGCTGTTGGTCTTCCATTCGGTGACGAAGCCGATGGCCTGTTCGGTCTCGTCGCGCCACTGCTTCGGCGACCAGTTGCCGACGGAGCCCGATCCCCCGCAGAAGTGCCCGTTGAAGTGGGTACCTATCTCATGGCCTTCGAGCCAGGCCCGGCGTATGTACTTCAGCGTGTCCTTGATGTGCGCGTCGGTGAGATAACCGATGTCGGAGGCGCCGACGGCGTTGCCGGGCGGGCGGTAGAGCGTCTTCTTCGACTCCGGCAGCAGATAGACGCCGGAGAGGAAGAACGTCATCGCCGCGCCGTGGTCCTCGGCGAGGTCGAGGAAGCGCGGGAAGAGACCGTTGCCGACTTCGCCCGCGCCGTCCCAGGAGAAGACCACGAACTGCGGCGGGGTCTCGCCCGGTTCGAGCGGTACCGGCGCGGGCGGCTGGTGCGGCTGCTTTCCGGTGTCGGCCGTGGAACCGTCACCGATCATCCGCACATTCTTCTCACTCGGCCCGGGACTCGGCCGGCCACTTCCCTTGTCTCCTGTCCCGCCCGTGTCCGATCCGGCATTGCCGGTCGCGCCCCCGTCGTTACCGCAGCCCCCGATTCCGATTGCGGCCGCTGCCCCAATTCCGGCTCCGAGCAGGCTCCTTCGGCTCATGCCGCGCATTTCGTCCCCATCCGCGCTCGCCCATGTCACGTCCGCCGGTCATGCGGACGACAACACGTTAGATGGCACAGGGAACTCACAGGTTCCAGGAATGGGTAAAGCATTGACCTGTAACAGCGGATGTGACATTCACCGGGGACCGTGCGCAATTGGCCGACTACGCACCGAAGGCTTTCGACGCGCCCTTCACCGGTTTGGCACCGGCGAGAAGATGCGCGGGTACGAGATCACGCGCCGGTTCCGTATAGGCGACGGAGACCAGCTTCTCCCCCTCGTACGTGAACGTCGTCAGGGACGCGAGCGTGCACTCCCTGCGGCGCGGGTCGTGCCACAGCCTGCGGCGTTCGAAGTAGCTGCGCACGATCCAGATCGGCAGCTGGTGGCTGACGCACACGGCCTCGTGTCCGAGGGCCTGGTCGCGCGCCTCCGCCAGGGCGTCCTTCATCCGGGCGACCTGGTCGACGTACGCCTCACCCCAGGAGGGCCGGAAGGGGTTGGTGAGATAGCGCCAGTTGGCGGGCGAGCGCAGCGCGCCGTCGCCGACACCGAAGGTCTTGCCCTCGAAGACGTTCGCGGCCTCGATGAGGCGGTCGTCGGTGTGCAGGGTCAGACCGTGGGACTTGGCGACGGGCAGCGCGGTCTCCTGGGCGCGCTCCAGCGGGGAGGCCACCACATAGGTGATGTCGCGGCCCGCCAGGTGCTCGGCGACGCGGTCGGCCATCTTCCGGCCGAGTTCGGAGAGGTGGTAGCCGTCGCGGCGGCCGTAGAGGACCCCGTCGGGATTGTGGACCTCTCCGTGCCGTACGACATGGACGACGGTGGACTCGGCGCTCATGCGTTCACTCCGCTCTCGGTCGCCTCCGCGGCCGCGCGGGCGGCGGCCGGCAGGGCGGCGGCGACGCGCTCGACCGCGCGGTCGTCGTGGGCGGTGGAGACGAACCAGGACTCGAAGGCGGACGGCGGCAGATAGACGCCGTCGGCGAGCATCGAGTGGAAGAAGGCGGTGAAGCGGAAAGCCTCCTGCCGCTTGGCGTCCTCGTAGTCGCGGACCTCGTCGGCGGTGAAGAACACGGAGAACATGTTGCCCGCCGTCTGCACCCGGTGCGCGACACCCTCCTTACCGAGGGCGTCGCTCACCAGCCCGCGGATCTCGGCCGACACGGCGTCGACCTTCGCGTACGCCGCGTCGTCCAGCAGCCGCAGCTGAGCGAGCCCGGCGGCGGTGGCGACGGGATTCCCCGAGAGCGTGCCGGCCTGGTAGACGGGACCGGCGGGCGCGAGGTGCGCCATGACGTCGGCGCGACCGCCGAAGGCCGCAGCGGGGAATCCGCCGCCCATGACCTTGCCGAAGGTCATCAGGTCGGGCGCGACGCCGTCGATGCCGTACCAGCCGGCCTTCGACGTACGGAATCCGGTCATCACCTCGTCGGAGATGTAGAGCGCGCCGTCCTGCGCGCACAGCGCCTTGAGCCCGGCGTTGAATCCGTCACGCGGCGGCACGACGCCCATGTTCCCCGGCGAGGCCTCGGTGATCACGCAGGCGATCTCGCCGGGGTGCGCGGCGAAGGCCGCGCGGACGGCGTCCAGGTCGTTGTACGGCAGTACGACGGTGTCCCCGGCCTGCGCGCCGGTCACTCCGGGCGTGTCGGGCAGCCCGAACGTCGCGACGCCGGAGCCGGCGGCGGCCAGCAGCGCGTCCACGTGCCCGTGGTAGCAGCCGGCGAACTTCACGATCTTCGCGCAGCCGGTGAACCCGCGGGCGAGCCGGATCGCCGACATGGTGGCCTCGGTGCCGGACGACACGAGCCGTACCTGCTCGACGGGCGCGACCCGGGCGACGATCTCCTCGGCGAGCGCGACCTCGCCCTCACCGGGCGTACCGAAGGACGTACCGCGCGCGACGGCGGCCTGGACGGCCTCGATGACCTCGGGCCGCGCGTGCCCGAGGATCATCGGCCCCCAGGAACAGACGAGGTCGACATAGTCGCGCCCGTCGGCGTCGGTGAGGTACGGACCATCACCGGACACCATGAACCGGGGCGTACCGCCCACGGCCCGGAAGGCACGGACGGGAGAGTTCACGCCGCCGGGCGTCACGATCGACGCACGGTCGAAAAGCGCCTGCGAAACGGGGGCTTCGTATGAATACGACACTTTGGTCCTGATCTGCGATTCGGGGTCGGGTGGCCGGGACGAGGGATCTCAGCCACAGATGAGCGGGGCGCGAGGTCTCCTCGTATTACATAAGGGCGTCAACGCGCTCGCGTCTGCGAAACTGGGGCGTCATAGGGGAAGCTCACGCAATCCATGGTGTCAGAGGCTTCGAAGTATCTGCGGACAGGTGTTTCACCGGTCGTCCGTGGGGGAGGTCACTGTCACGATGATCGGGTTGCGCGGCCGGGGCTGCGAGTGGTCGGGTGGAGATATGCATCGCGGTGGCGGACTGGGCGAGGGGACCGACGACCTCGGTCCCGACCCTGCCCGGCGGGGGAAACACCGGCGCCGCGAGCGAGAGGCCCGCGCGCAGCCTCCCGTCGGCAGCGGCGGCGACGGCGACCGGCCTCCCGGAGGCGGGAGCGGCCGGGTGGGGGTGACGTACAAATACTTCGGCGCCCCGGACGGCGCGACGGCGGCCCGCGTCCCCATCTCGATGCGCCCTGAGGAACTGGGCGGCGACGAGCTGGGCATGGGCGGCATGTTCACCAAGATCAAGCCCGAGACGATAGCCGCGATGGTCCTCACGGGCATCCAGGGCATGCCCCTGAACAAGGTCCCCCCACTCGAACTGGTGGTGCTGCACCCGGATTACGCGGTGGTCAAACTCCCGATGACGGTGGTGGACCCGCTGCGCGGCATCGGCGAGGAATCGGTGGGAGCGGCGGCCTTCATCTGGTCCACGGTCCCGGACCGCGGCGGCCCGCGGGACGCGTTCAACGTCTACCAACTCCTCCACGAATGGCAGGACTTCAGCCACCGCCTGCACGAGGCGGGGCATCAGCCGTACTGCTTGGTGTGGCCGTAGGGCTGAGATACGCGAGGACGGGCGGAGCTTTCGGGCTCCGCCTTCGTCATGTTCCAGGAGGGACCGTCGGCCGGCCGGCGCGCATCGAGGCACATGGGCGCCGCTTCATCGCGTCAGCGTTTCGCGAGCACCGGCCGGAAGTCGTCGACGGGCAGACGACTTCTCGTCCAAGTGACATTCTTGGGGTGCACGGAGGCGAAGGGGAGTTGACTCATGCAGTGGACGGTTCATGGCGAGCGCCAGATTTACAGCAACCCGTGGGTGAATCTGTGGCTCGTGGATGTCCAGCAGCCGGACGGCCGCCGGTGGGAGCACCACGTCGTCCGGATGCGTCATCTAGCGGTCGCCGCCGTAGTGGACGACCAGAAGCGGGTGCTCATGATGTGGCGCCACCGCTTCGTCACGGACACGTGGGGCTGGGAACTGCCGATGGGCCTGATCGAGGCCGACGAGACGCCCGAAGAGGCAGCGGCGCGGGAGGTGGAGGAGGAAACCGGGTGGCGGGTGGAGTCCCTGAAGCCCCTGGTGTACGCGCAACCGGCCAACGGCATCACGGACTCGGAGCATCACGTCTTCCGCGCCGACTCCGCCACGTATGCGGGCCCGCCGACGGAGCTGAACGAGACGGACCGCATCGAGTGGATCCCGCTCTCGGAAATCCGCGGAATGATCGACCGCCGCGAAGTCGTCAGCAGCGGGAGCCTGGTGGGGCTGCTGTACCTCCTGCTGGACGAGGCCACCAGCGCCGCCGATTAACCGACTGCTTCCCGCAGGCGCTGCTCGAACGCGATCACAGGTGTCTCGCGCGCGTACGGAGCGAGGCGTCGGTGAAACTCGCGGACGTGGCCCGCTACGCGAGGCGAGTCGAGGGATGCGCTGAGGTCCAGAGCGAGCCCGGCGCTGTCGCACGCGGCCTCCAGTCGGCCCATCTGAAGTTGAGCCGTGGCCAGCCAGAAGGCGTGGAAGGCGCGGCCACGTTGCTGCGCGTCGGTTTCCCGTCGCAGGCCCTCAGCGATCAACGGCTCGGCGCGCTCGGACTCGCCCAGCTTGGCGAGAGCGATGCCGGTGTCCACGATCAGTTTCGTCTCGTCGAAGTAACGGACCCAGGAAGGCGCCTCGCCTTCCTGACCGCGGGCTTGCTCGTACGCGTCCCGGGAACGTCCGATGGCTTGGTGACAGGAGGCTCCGTCCCGGAGCGTGGCCTGCGCGAAAGCTTCGCGCATATGGAGCATCGACATCACCAACGGCTGCCCACCGGCGGTTCGGGCGGCGTCTTGGGCTTTGCAGGCCAGCGCCACCGCGTCCGAGGGCTGCCCGTCGTACGTGGCCTGGAGACTCATGCAGGACAGCACGTTGGCCATGAAGAGGTGGTCATCCTGCCCGTGCGAGAGCCGCAGGGCTTGGGTGAAGTGGGAACGTGCGGTGCTGTACTGGCGGGAGTCGAAGTACGCCCATCCAGCGAGGCGCGCGAGTTCGGCGGCGAGCGACTGAAGATCACGGCGCAAGGGCGCGGGGACGCTCCCCATCATGTAGGTGACGTATCGGAGGTGTCCCACGACTGCCGGGCGCATGGATGCGCCACCGTGCTCGTCGTCACGACGCCAATAGTCCTCCACTGACGATCTGAGTGCGAGAAGGGTGGATCGTGTGACCCTGCCGTCGGCGAGGGTCAGCAACTCGTCGAGTTCTTTGCGGGGTTCGGCCTCCCCACTGTCCTGCTCAGAGCCTGTGGCGGTGCCATTCGGCGCCGAACGGCGCTGGCGGGGCCGCTCAGTTGCGGCTGCCGGAGGGATTTCCCAGGGCCGGTGGGCAAGTCCGAGCATGGCGCCAGGGATGCGAAGTCCATCCGCGACCCGCTCGATGACGTCGATGTGGGCAAGCCTGCGCCGCCCCGACATGATCTCCCCGACCCGGCTCGGCGTCATGCCGCACAACGCAGCCACACGAGACGGATAGATACCAGCCTTTACCTTCACGAGGCGGAACACGCTCGCGAAGTCGCGTTGCCGACAGGCACGTTGCCACTCGGGGCTCGTGAGCAGTTCCAGCGGGAGGCCTTGAGGCCGAGGTCCGGGCACGTGCGCTCCTCTGCCGTGCTGGGCGGTCGCATCGGGCGATTGGTGAGCCGCATTTCAGATTACCCACGTTGGGTAATCACTGTGACCTGATTGCGTGACGAGCCGTCGCGGTCAACTGGTCCTCCGACTGACCGCCCGCGACGAGGGGCGCGAAGTACGTCCCCTGACCTGGGCCTTCGAGGAGCAGGTTCAGGCTCTCGGAGGGAATTCCCATGCTTCTGACCCCACTTGCACACTGCGTCCCTGACATCCCCTCCCGTCGTTCACCGGCTTTTCCCGACGACATCATCCCGACGGTTGACGAGTGGGCGATTGGGAGAGGGCCGATGAGGGCTGGGCGGGCTGCGATGTCCTTCGATGCCGATCCGAGGCATGTGGAGAGCGCGCGCCAGGTCACGGCCGCCGTGCTCGGTGAGGCCGGCGTCAAGGATTGCGAGATCGTCGAAACGGTGCAGCTGATGGTGAGTGAGATCGTGACCAACGCGATCGTTCACGGCAACGCCAACTCGGTCTCGCTCCGGCTCACATGCGACGCCGCCGACGAGGTGCTGATCGAGGTCGATGACCACTCGTCCGGCAGCCCGGAGCTGCGCGACGCGGGTCCGGACGACGAAAGCGGACGCGGCATGCGGCTTGTCACCTACTTCGCCCGCGAGTGGGGCCGGAAAGGAACCTGTACCTGGTGCACGGTTCCGGTCGGACCGGCGAGTGTCTGATGACGCCACATGACGGGCTGCCGACGTTCGTCCTCGTTGAACGCCGCAAGCCTGGGGTGTCATGGGAGAAGGAACCACCCCCGCGCGGCTTCGCCGTCGCGAAGCACGTACCGACGACGGACACGGAGTCCCTGCGACTTCTGCTGGAGTCCCTCCGCCGTTGGCAGGCGGCGGAGCAGGGGGAGCGGACGGTTCCCGTCACACGGCAGGCAATCAAGCAGACGTCCGAACTTCGTCCTCAGTCCCCAAGTCGACGAGGCCGAGAAGCAAGCGCTGGGCGCCACGGTGGCCATGCGCCGGAGGTACCTCTCCGCTCTCGCCACCGAGGCCGAACGTCGGCTGGACAGCGGCCGGACGGCCGCCCGGGAACTGGTCGGGCGTGGGCGAGCAATGGCCGATTCGAAGAATCGCCCTTCACACGGCGACGCTCCTGAGACCGCGCGAACTGCGCCTGGCCCTCTTGCTCTGCCCAACAGCTGTGACCCGGTCCGGTCCGACAGAAACACGGTCTTCGCCGCGTTCAAGACCGTGCGCCGCGAATACCCCGTCCTCGTCCACGGCCTCCACACCTACCTCAGCATCACAGGCCTTGTCCTCGCCTTGACCGCGGCCGTCGTGGTGCAGAGGTGAACGCGAGCCATCAGAGAGACCTTCGGCCCTCGATCACGTACTCCTAGGAGATTCCATGCGCACTTCGACCAATGACGCGTACGCCGACTACACAACATCCGCCAGCGAGACCGCCGACGCGTTGCGCGCCCTACTGCGTGAGCACGGTCTGGACGTCCCCGGCCTGTCGGTGATCGAAGACAAGGTCGGCCCGGGCGACATCACCGTCGCCACCGGCGACCGGCTCGCCCGCCTTCTGGGCGCGCCGGCGCAGGAGGCCGGGCGGAGCCTCGAAGAATGGCCCGAGGCTCGGCAGGTCATGCGCCGACTCGGCGCGGCGTTCAGGACAGTGACCGGCGGCGGGTTCCTCGATCTGTACTTCCACCCCGAATGCGTCCGCTGCGACCGCGACGCCGCTCTCGCACTGAGCCCGGTGGGCCTGCCGGAAGCCCGACGCCTGCTGTCCCACCTGTCGGGAATGGCCTCCTCCCCCGGTCGAACGCGAGAGGCTACGGCGCACCAACCGCACGCACGTTGAGGAGAGAACTCATGCCCGGCGTTCTGACGACCGATCATCCCGGCTGGACCGAGACGGGGACCGGCGCCCGCGTACGAGCCGTTCGTACGCTTTCGAGTGTCTGGGTTCTGTCGTGGGATCAGAAGGGCCCACAGATGAGGTGTGTGCGGGGTGCCGAACACGTGAAGCCGGTGTTCGTCACCACGGATCCTGCTTGTCTGCCCCGCAGCGTCCCTGTCGAACTCAAGTCGGGGCTTGGCAGCCTCGGTCCCACGCAGCGTCTGGCCAATTCCTCGCTGTGGGACGCCATCACGACGGCGATCCTGCGGCAGGTCGTACGCGCCGGGCAGGCACGCAAGCTGTACCGGGCGTGGTGCCGGACGTTCGGCACCGTCGTTGAAAGCCCCGCCGGTGACCTGGCCCTCGCCCCCACGCCCGCGCGGGTTCTGGGACTGACCGACGAACAATTCGCCGACGCCGGGAACAAGTTTCATCGCAGCGCGCTGCGAGCCGCGGCGACCCACTACGAGCGGCACCATCCCGACTGGCAGCGTATGGAATCCCGTGATCTGGCCGCCGCGCTCACGAGCATCCCGCGCATCGGCCCATGGACCGCAGCCGCCGCAGCGGCCGACTACACCGGCGACTTCAGCGTCTACCCGCACGACGACCTCGCCGTGCGCACCTGGGCCGCGCAGATCGCGCCCGCCCACGCCTGGCCCGGCAAGAAGGACAAGGCGTTCGGCCCGATGTGGACGGCCATGGCCGGCCCCGATCGCACCGCCCTGCACACCCTGACCCTCTCCACACTCACCTGGGGCTCCCATGCCCGCTGACCTGGAGGAACCATGCCACGGTTATCCCTGATCAACGGTGCCGATCCGACCCGAACTCTCGACGCACTGTTCGTGAACGCACCGCTGCGCGACTACGGGCTGCGGCCCCGGACCAACGACTACACGCTGCCCGTGCTGGGCATGGCGTACATCGCTACGTACGCCAAGGAAGTCGGCGGTTTCAACGTAGGCGTCCTCGACGCCGAAGCCCACGGTCTCGGCATCACGGAGACAGCGCGCATCGTCAACGCCGCTCGACCCCGGTGGGCGGCCATGAACCTGCTCGCCCCCACCTACGAGATGTCCGCCCGGATCGCGGCCGATCTCTCCCCGGAGATCGCGCTCATGGTCGGCGGCCACCACGCAAAGGCCATGCCGGACCGTGTGCTCGCCGACCCGCGCATGGCCAACCTGCGGGCGCTCGTGCTCGGCGAGGGTGAACTGCGCGTCGCCGCACTCCTGGAGGACCAACGACGTAGACATGAACTGCCCGGCGTCCTGTGGCGTGACCCACTACTCGGCACTCGGGCGGCGGGCGTCGCCGATCCCGCGACAAGCGCGGGGATGCTCGGCCCCGACATCAACGCCCTGCCGTACGTCAACCGCGCGTTCCTGCCCCAGGACCCCTACCGGGCCGTGCCCACTGAGGCCGACCGGCGCCTCGCGACGAGCCGTCGTGGCGACTTCCGTACCCGGGCCGCTCTCAGCGGGCATCTGGAGGCGAAACATCGTCGGCTCCAGGGGCTGCCCATACAACTGCACCTTCTGCGGCGCTGCCGTCAGCGCCAACCCCGACGTCTTGATCCGGGTTCGCGAACCCGAGGACATCATCGGCGAACTCGACGCGCTGCACGGCCAGTACGGCGTCACCGCGTTCCGGTTCGTCGACGACCTCTTCCTCGGCGCTTCCCGCGTCATCACCACGCAGATGGCGGCCTTCACGCGGCACCGCGTCGGCGAACGGTACGTATGGGACGCCACCGGACGCATCAATGTCCTGGACCGGCTCGACAACGCCCAGCTCGAACTACTCGTCAACAACGGGCTGCGAGAAGTCGCCCTCGGAATCGAGTCCGGAAGCGACCGCATCCTGAGCACGATGGACAAGCGGATCGACGCCGCGATGACCGAACGTGTCGCCCGCCGTCTGGTGGAGCACGGCATCGGTGTGAAGGGGTACTTCATTCTGGGCTATCCCGGTGAGACTCACCAGGACATCCGCGCGACCGTGCGTCACATCCGCAGCCTCTGGAAGATTGCCGACGCCAATCCCGGCGACGTACGGGCCAGCGTTTTCGAGTTCCGCCCCTACCCCGGCACACCCGTGTGGAAGACACTCACGGACGCGGGCCACGTTCCCGACAAGCTCCTCGCGTACGCAGACATCGACCTCACCGCTGACGGGGCTGATGAGTCGATGCGCCAGCGAGACGAATTCAACTTCTCGGTCGGCATCCAGTTCGGCGAGGTCCCCTTGCACGAAGTCCGCGCCACCCTGGCCACCCTCACCCGCGAGCAGCACGAGCGCAGCCGGCGGACCGCATCATGACGTTCACGTCGAAACGTGGGCAGTTCATCACCGTCGACGGCCCCAGCGGCGTCGGGAAGACAACCGCTGTCCAAGCTCTCACCGGGGAGTTGGTAAGGCGTGGCCGAGCGGTTCACCAGACAGTGGAACCCACCACCGGCGATATCGGCGTCTTCATCCGCGAGCACTTCAGTCGCATTCGCGGCCATGCCCTCGCCTGCCTCGTGGCCGCCGACAGATACGAACACCTTGAGCACGAGATCTCTCCCCGGCTCGGCGTCGGCGACACCGTGGTCTGCGACCGATACCTGGCCTCGACGCTCGTCATGCAACAACTCGACGGCGTACCAGTGAGCTTCTTGCTCGACCTGAACGCCCACATCCTGATGCCCGACCTGGCCGTCGTCCTCACCGCGTCCCCAGGCCTGATCGCCGAACGGATAGCCGCACGCGGCCCCCGCAACCGCTTCCACCTCGACCCCACCGCGCCCGGACGCGAAGTCGACCTGTACGAGGAGGCCGCCCAGATCCTCACAGCAGCGAACGTGAAGGTACTGATCGTGGACACACCGGCAACGCCACACCGATGGGGGTCGCTACCTCAATCGCCGACGCGATCCCTTTCTCGTCGGTAACGTCAGCCGCGCCAACGCCACCGACCACCCCCCAGGACCAATGAATCCGCAACCAGCCCAACCCGTCATCGATACCCACGTCCTCCTCCGTGACGGAGACAAGCTCCTCTTTTCGCAGCGTGGTGGTCCGTACGGGTACGGGCGGTGGCACATGCCGTCCGGGAAGCTCGATCAGGGGGAGCCCATCAGAGCCGGCGCCGCGAGGGAGTTGTTCGAGGAGACTGGTGTTGAGGTTGATCCCGCTCAACTGCGGTTGGTGCATGTCGTGCATCACAAGCAGAGCGAGAGCATCGAGCGGATCGGGTTCTTCTTCGAGGCCGTCGAGTGGGTGGGGGAACCCGTCAACAAGGAGCCCGCGAAGTGTCTGGAGCTGTGCTGGTTCAGCGTTCATGAGTTGCCCGAGGACATCATCGAGTATCCGAAGGAAGGTCTCCTCGGGTACCTGGAGGGCTCCGGCGTTCTCCGGGAGTGCGGGTGGTAGCTGGGCGTGGTCATCCCGCGTTTCTCGCGGGCTGGGGCGGGCGGGGGGTGGGGCGGGTGCGGGGTGGGGCGAAGCGGACCTCGATCGCCTCGGGCCAGGCTGCCGTGCGGACGCCGTAGAGGCTCTTCTGGCGGACGCGGCGTGGCAGGCCGACCGGGGTCAGCGTGTCGGGGGTGGCGAGCGGGGCGAGGTTCGTGGCGGAGCCGTCCTGGGGTGGGTGCGGGGTGTCGGTGGTGTCGCCCTCGGTCTGTTTGTGGTGGCGCCAGGCGCGGCTCCAGGCGTCCTCCCATGCGCGGCGGTCCGCGTCCGGGACCTCGCAGGCGCGCAGGAACGCCTGGAACTGGGCCGGGTTGTGCGGCATCGCCTGGCGGTTCACGATGCGGTGGGCCGTGCTGCGGGGCAGCGCGCCGTACTCGCCACCCCGCTCCTCCATCGTGCGCAGGGAGGGAGAGCCGGCCTTCTCGTACAACTCCCGCAGCCCGGCGCTCAGATCGGCGAAGTCGCGTACCAGGACCGGGGACGGCGCCGGTGAGGCGCGCCCGCTGCGGGCCGAGCGGGTCGCCTCGTATCTGGCCCGTTTCCAGAGGAGTTTGGCGTCCTCGGGGGACGCGTCGCAGGCACGGGCGTAGGCGCGTACGGCGGGGAGCGTCGGGACGCTCTCCGCCGACGCCGTGCGCTGGAGCGTGGTGGCGTGCACCCCGGCCCGGAGTGCGAGATCGCGATAGCTCAGCCCCGCGCGTCTTCGTTGTTCGCGCAGCCACTGCGCCAGAGCCCGCAGGGCCCTGTTGTCGGTGACGATGGGCTTCTCCGGGCGCCCCATGGCCGCGCCGCCGCCCTCAGACGGTCGGGCCGGGAGTCAGCAGGGCCCGTACGGCGACCCTGAGCCCTTTCGCGGGCGCCGCCCTGCCCAGGGCGACGACGACGACGGCCACCAGCCCCGCCCCGGCGAGCAGTTGCAGTACGTCCATGACGGGCAGGCCCGCGAACGCGACCAGGACCGCGGCCATGACGACGATCACGATGATGACGACCGCCTCGGGGCTGTGGAGCCGGCGCGGGGCCGGCCCGCCGTTCTCCACGCAGGACGCGACAGGGGGTTCGTTGTTCACGCGGTATCTCCTGATCGGGATGCCCGGCGGCCGTTCGGCCGCCGGGCACCTGCTACTGGCTCCAACTGGGTTGCGAACCACGGGCAGTTGCCGCCGCCCGGTGTGGTTGCCCAGATGTTCTCAGCAGCCGGGCAGCTAATCCCAATCCTCACCGGCACAAAGATTGGGATTGATGCGTGCGTGTCTGGCGTGCCCGGCGGAGAAAAAAGCGACGCAGAGTCAACTTCCAAGGCCACGGATACCTCTGACCGGTGCTGGACTTGGCCTCGCTGTGATCAACATGCTTGTCCGTGAGACGTGGTATGAACGCGTTGATGCGCGTACGCCTCAATCGAGGTTGCGTGATCTTGTGAACCGCTGACACGATCCGCCGGACGCCGCGAGAGCAAGTGGTCTGTACCTCTCTCCCGGCGGGGCCCCTGATCGCTACTGGCTCCGACAACCAGCTGAACAGGGCATCACGGGACTCCTGTTGCCGCATGAGCCCGTCGGAGGGCCGGCAACCGCGTGACGCGGTTGCCGGCCCTTCATCACACGCCACCGCCCACGTCACCGGACCACGCCTCACGGTGCGTCCCCCGTCGAAGGCCCGCCCTGCGTGCCCGTCGGGCTCTGCGGTTCGATCAGGACCATCGGGTCGTTGCCCTTCAGCTGCTGCCAGACGCCCACCAGCGCCACCACCTGGGCCACGAAGAAGGCCAGTTGGACCGAGGCGGTGCGCAGTTGGTAGATGGAGAGCAGCAGCGCCGCCTTCGTGGGCCAGTAGTGGCCCTCCTTGCGGAACGTGTCGATGTCCATCGCCACCCCCGTCGTCGTGAGGATGAGCAGCGTCAGCGCCACATCAAGTGCCCAGGTCCCGAAGGGCTGTTCAACCGCGCGGCTGGTGATCCAGTGGAGGCCGACCGGGGTCGCGTACACGAGGGAGAGGCCGAGCGCCTTCGCCGGACCGCGGCGGCCGGGCAGGGTACGCCACAGCGCGCCGAGGACGAAACCCGCCGCCGCCCAGATCAGCTCCGTGGTGACCAGGGACTGTACGAGGTTGGCGACGCCGAACTGGTCCCTGGGTACGTTGCCCCACAGCGGCCCCCGTACCTGGTTCGCCCAGAAGGAGATCGCGGTGGCGGGCAGTGCGATGACCGCGGCGAGGAACGCGGCCCGGCAGGCGTTGCGGAACCACGTGTCGCGCGGCCCCCACGCCAGGACGAGTTCTATCGCGTCCACCGAGTCGGGAAGGGCCTTGCCCGCGTACGGGGAGGTGGCGTCGTCGGGGTGCCAGCGGTGCAAGTCGTCGAGTCTGGCCTCCAGTTCGGTGCGCTCCCCCTCCTGGTCGCCCTGCTCCCAGCGGCGCAGTTGCAGATGCAGGTCGCGGTACTTGCGCGCGGATTCGATCAGCCATTGGCGGTCGGGTTCCCGTATCACCTCGCGCAGAGGCGTCCCCGGCAGCAGTTCCTGCGACAGCACCGAGCGGCGGCGCCCCAGGTCAAGGAGGAGCCATCCGGCGAGCACGATGAGCGGCAGGTCCAGCACGTACGCGGACACACCCACGTACCAGCCCGGAATCGGCACCACCACGGTCAGGAACAGCACGGTCAGGATCAGCTTCTCCGGCAGGGGCGGCGAGACCGGAGAGACGCCGGGAGCTCTGGACCGGGCGGCGAGTACGGCGATGAGCACCCCGCTGCGGACGAGCCATGCCGCCCATACGGAGAACCAGTCCGGCCAGTCGGAGGGGAACCAGGCCATCGAGTTGTAGAGGTGCGTGAGATGCCAGCGGTCGTAGAACTCGTCGCCGGGGCCGACGCTGAGCCAGGCCTCCTGCTCCCAGGTGTTCTGCTTGGCCCATACGGCGAGGGCCACGACCGCGACCGCCGTGAGCGCGCAGAGGACGAGCAACCCCCAGGGGGAGCGGCCCTGTTGGGGCGTCCCCGGCGGCGCGGGGGCGGGTCCGGCTCGTAGCCGCCGTACCGCCGACACCGTACCCACCAGCCAGAGGAAGGCGACACAGCAGCAGGCGAGCGCGAGCCAGAGGAACCCGCCCGTGTGCCGGAGGCGTTCGACGTCGGCGAGGTTGTTCTCGTCGAGCCAGAAACGGGCCGGCAGCCCGAACAGGCGCGGTGCGCTCGCCACGACCACGGGGTACGCCGTGGCGACCAAAACGGCCGACAGCGCGACGATCCGGGGCCTGCCGAAGAAGCCGTACAGGCCGTACAGGCAGAAGGCCGCGCCGCCGCACGCGGCGAGCCCGAAATGGATGGCGGTCCGGTACTCCGGCCACCAGTCGAGCACCCCGTAGTCGCCGGCGAGGCTGGGGCCGAGATCGTCGAGTTCGTAGATCAGCGCCACGGCGAACGCGACGTACGTCCAGAGCAGCAGATCGCGCCGGGTCGTCTTCTCGGCCGCCGTCTCCGGGGACGACGCCGGCGTACGGCGGAGCCTGCGCACCAGGAGCAACATGACCGGGAAGAGCGCGAGATCCCAGGTCAGCCAGGTCAGGGACGGCACCAGGTACCAGGGCTTCTGGCCCCACCCCGTTATCAGGGCCTTCGTCGCCGGCGGCTGTACGGCGATCCGCACCTCGGGCGGCTCGCCGCCGGGCTCGGCCCGGACCCAGGTCAGACGGGTGGTGGAGCCCTCGGTCGGGGTCGGCGACATGGTGCGCGCGGCGCGCCCGCCGAGGTCGACCGTGATCTCCCGCCACCAGGACTTGGCGAGGGCGGGCGGATGCACCAGGGCCAGTGTCCAGAAACGCTTCCCCACGGTGATGCGCCAGGGCCCGAAGTCCCGGTCGCGCCTGTCGTCCACGTAGGTGACGGCCCGGTGCCGGACCGTGATCCACTTCGCCTCGACCGTCACCTTGGGCGGCCAGGGGAGCGCCTCGGTGTCCCGGTACGGATAGGGGTCGTCCGGGTAGCGCAGCACACAGCGCATGGCGGACCGGTAGCGCTCGGTGTCCCCGTTCAACAGCAGATTCCGCGCGAGCTTCCAGGTCTTCGGCACCTGGACGACGAGATCGGTCTCCGCCTTGGTGTAGTCCTCGCCGTCGTGCTTGAGGCGTACGGAGGTGGCGACCCGCGCGGTCTTCAACTGCCCCGACAGGCAACTGTCCTGGGCCTCCGGCCCGGCGGCCGAAGCCTGGCCGGCCCCGCCGAACGACGACAGCACGAGCAGTCCCGTGAAGACGAACAGCAACAGCGCTCGCCGCATCGCCTGCCCCCCGCGGCAGATAACCGGATCAACGGAGATGCAGAGTAACCGGCCTGGGACGCCGGGGCCATCGCGACGGCGATCCTGCGGCCCGGTTAGGTTCTGGCGCTGACCTTGCCCTTGCGCAGGGTCAGTGTGCGGACCGATCATGCGCACCCCCACCTACACAACACTCATCCACGAGACCGCCGACGCATTACGAACCGCCCTGCGCGATCACGGTCTCGACCTCCCCGGCCTGTCGGTGGAGCAGGACAGGATCCGCCTGGGTGACATCACGGTCACTACGGCCGACCGGCTCGCCCGCCTCCTCGGCGCACCGGTTCAGCCGGTGGTGCGGAACCTGGAGGAATGGCCCGAGGCCAGGCAGGTCATGCGCCGACTCGGCTCGGCGTTCAGAACGGTCACAGAGGGCAGTTTCCTCGACCTCTACTTCCACCACGACTGTGTCCGCTGCGACCGCGACGCCGCCATGGCACTCGGCCCGATCCAACTGCCGGAAGCACAACGCCTGCTGTCCCACCTGTCGGGAATGGCCTCCTCCCCCCGTCGAACGCGAGAGGCTACGGCGCACCAACCGCACGCACGTTGAGGAGCGAATTCATGCGTGGCGTTCTGACGACCGATCATCCCGGCTGGACCGAGACGGCTCGGCTCGGCTCCGAGGCGAACTCGCCGATGCGCTTCTACGGCCTGACGGGCTGAGTCGCGCTCTCGGAGATCTGCGTCACATCCAGCCGAAGCGGAATGTCGAGGAGCCCTCCGGATGTTGGCGAGCAACGCACACCCGAGCGCCTATGAACAGGACCTGAAGTGACCGACGTGACCACCCCCCGCCCTGCAGACACTCTCGCGCGCCCCTTCGCGGTGCGCGGGCTCACCTCGCGTAACCGGATCGCCATGGCGCCCATGACCCGGAACTTCTCCCCGGACGGCGTCCCGGGGCGGGACGTCGCGGACTACTACACGCGGCGGGCCACCGGCGGGGTGGGGCTGATCATCACCGAGGGCACCTACATCGACCACGACTCCGCGGGCACCAGCGGGCGGGTGCCACGGTTCCACGGTGAGGAGGCGCTCGCGGGATGGGCGGATGTCGTGGACTCCGTGCACCGGGTGGGCGGCGCGATCATCCCGCAGCTGTGGCATGTGGGCGTCACCCGCACCAAGGGTGCCCCGCCGGTGGTGGACGCGGAACCGGTCGGGCCGTCGGGTGTGTCCCTGGAGGGCGAGCCGAAGGGGCGCGCCATGACGCAGAAGGACCTCGACGACGTCATCGGCGCGTTCGCCGACGCGGCTGCCGCCGCCGAACGTCTCGGCTTCGACGGCGTCGAACTCCACGGCGCACACGGCTACTTGATCGACCAGTTCCTGTGGGCAGGCAGCAACCGCCGCACCGACGCCTACGGTGGCGACATCGTCGCGCGGACCCGTTTCGCGGCCGAGATCGTGGCGGCCTGCCGCGCGGCCGTCTCCGACGCCTTCCCCCTCTTCTTCCGTATGTCCCAGTGGAAGATGAACACCTACGACGCGAAGCTCGCGCGGACACCCGACGAACTCGACACCCTGCTCGCGCCGTTGGCCGAGGCCGGTGTCGATGTCTTCCACGCGTCCACCCGCCGCTACTGGCTGCCGGAGTTCGACGGCTCCGACCTGAACCTCGCCGGCTGGGTGAAGAAGATCAGCGGCAGGCCGACGGTCACGGTGGGTTCGGTCGGCCTGGACGGCGACTTCCAGGGCGCCTTCCAGGGGAACGACTCCCCGGTCACCGGGATCGATCAGCTGCTGGACCGGATGGAACGCGACGAGTTCGACATGGTCGCCGTCGGCCGCGCCCTGATCGCCGACCCCGAGTGGACGAGGAAGACCCTGAGCGGGACGACGGAGGACATCGTGCCGTTCGCCGCGGAGATGCTGAAGAGCCTGCGCTGATCAAGGCGCTGATCAAGCGTGCGCGGCGTGTTCCTGGTCGTAGCCGCCGCGCAGCCGACCCCGCCGCAAGGGGCGCGGCGGGGTCGGCTGGGTGGTTCAGGGGACGGTGTCGCCGAGTTGATCGAGCCCGACCGGCACGCCCTGCGCCTGGCCCTCGAAGAGTTGCCGCCCGCCGGCCGTGACGGGCACCTTGCACACGCCCATACGCGCCGGCCCTCACGCGCCTTCGAGCGCCTTCAGCGCGATGTTCAACTCCAGGACGTTCACCCGCGGTTCGCCGATGAACCCGAGGATGCGGCCGTCGGTGTGGTCGTTCACCAGCTTCTGGACCCGTGACACCTCCAGGCCGTTCAGCTTCGCGACGCGGTGGACCTGGATGTCCGCGTACTGCGGGGAGATCGCCGGGTCCAGGCCGGAGCCCGACGAGGTGACCGCGTCCGGCGGGACGTCCGAGGGCTTTACCCGGTAGCCGTCCACCGAGTTGTCCTTCACCACAGCCGTTTTGGCGTCCTTGACCCACTGGATGAGTTCCTCGTTGTCGCCGGCGCGGTTGGTGGCGCCGGAGAGGAGGAGTTTGTACTGGGTGTTGACGCTGTTGGTGCCGAGCCCGTTCGAGGGGCGTGGCTGGAACCACTTCAGGTCGGGCTGAGGGGTCTCCTGGCCGTCCTTGAGGGGGAGGTCGTAGCGCTGGCCGATGAGGGAGGAGCCGACGACTTTGCCCTGGGAGGTGATCTCGGAGCCGTTGGCCTGGTGGTGGAAGAGGCCCTGGCCGATGCCCATGACGGCGAGAGGGTAGATCACGCCGCAGATGACGGTCAGGACGAGCAGTGCGCGCAGGCCGGCGCCGAGGAGGCG
Source organism: Streptomyces sp. NBC_01716 (assembly GCF_036248275.1). Lineage (NCBI taxonomy): Bacteria > Bacillati > Actinomycetota > Actinomycetes > Kitasatosporales > Streptomycetaceae > Streptomyces > Streptomyces sp. NBC_01716. Next base: position 3,575,768 of record NZ_CP109181.1, read on the forward strand.
GGCGGTGCTCTTGACGGTGGTGTTCACGGGGTGTCAGCCGATCCCGGGGATGAGGGAGATGAGGAGGTCGATGAGTTTGATACCGGCGAAGGGGGCGATGAGGCCGCCGACACCGTAAAGACCGAGGTTGCGGCGCAGCATCCGGTCCGCGCTCATCGGCCGGTACCGCACACCCCGCAACGCCAGCGGGACGAGGGCGACGATGATCAGGGCGTTGAAGATGACGGCGGAGAGGATCGCGGACTCCGGCGAGGACAGGTTCATGATGTTGAGCTTGTCCAGGCCCGGGTAGACGACCGCGAACATCGCCGGGATGATCGCGAAGTACTTCGCGACGTCGTTGGCGATCGAGAACGTCGTCAGCGCACCACGCGTGATGAGCAGCTGCTTGCCGATCTCGACGATCTCGATGAGCTTGGTCGGGTTGGAGTCGAGGTCGACCATGTTCCCGGCCTCTTTCGCGGCCGAGGTGCCGGTGTTCATCGCCACCCCCACATCGGCCTGCGCCAGCGCGGGGGCGTCGTTCGTACCGTCGCCGGTCATCGCGACGAGTTTCCCGCCGGCCTGTTCCCGGCGGATGAGGGCCATCTTGTCCTCGGGGGTGGCCTCGGCGAGGAAGTCGTCGACCCCCGCTTCCTGGGCGATCGCGCGGGCGGTGAGCGGGTTGTCACCGGTGATCATGACGGTCTTGATGCCCATCCGGCGCAGCTCCTCGAACCGCTCCCGCATGCCCTCCTTCACCACGTCCTTCAGGTGAATGACCCCCAGAATCCGCGCACCGCCCTCGTCCTTCACGGCCACCAGCAGGGGCGTACCGCCGTCCTGCGAGATGCGGTCGGTCAGGGTGTGCGCGTCCGGCGCGACCCGGCCGCCGTGCTCCTCGACCCAGGCGACGACCGAACCGGCCGCGCCCTTACGGATCTTGCGCGTGGTTCCGTCCTCCACGATGTCGACGCCCGACATCCGGGTCTGCGCGGTGAACGGCACCCACTCCGCACCGGTGAGTTCGCCCTGCGCGCGCTCGCGCAGGTCATGGTCCTGCTTGGCGAGTACGACGACGGAGCGGCCTTCAGGTGTCTCGTCGGCCAGCGACGAAAGCTGCGCGGCGTCGGCCAGTTCGGCGGCGGTGACGCCTTCGACGGGGAGGAAGGCCGCCGCCTGCCGGTTGCCGAGGGTGATCGTGCCGGTCTTGTCGAGGAGCAGTGTCGAGACGTCGCCGGCGGCTTCGACGGCGCGTCCGGACATGGCCAGGACGTTGCGCTGGACGAGGCGGTCCATGCCCGCGATACCGATCGCGGACAGCAGCGCGCCGATCGTGGTCGGGATCAGGCACACCAGGAGTGCGGTGAGCACGATCATCGACTGTTCGGCGCCGGCGTAGATCGCGAACGGCTGGAGGGTGACGACGGCGAGCAGGAAGACGATGGTGAGGGACGCGAGGAGGATGTTCAGCGCGATCTCGTTGGGGGTCTTCTGCCGGGCCGCGCCTTCGACCAGAGCGATCATGCGGTCGATGAACGTCTCACCGGGCTTCGTCGTGATCTTGACGACGATCCGGTCGGACAGAACCTTCGTCCCGCCGGTGACCGCGCTGCGGTCACCGCCCGACTCCCGGATGACGGGGGCCGATTCACCGGTGATCGCCGACTCGTCCACGGAGGCGACACCCTCCACGACGTCGCCGTCACCGGGAATGATGTCACCGGTCTCGCAGACGACGAGGTCGCCGATGTGCAGATCCGTCCCAGGCACCCGCTCCTCGTTCGGGCCGATGAGCCGGCGGGCGACGGAGTCGGTCTTGGCCTTGCGGAGGGTGTCTGCCTGGGCCTTGCCCCGGCCTTCGGCGACGGCCTCGGCGAGGTTCGCGAAGATCGTCGTCAGCCACAGCCAGGCGGTGATCGCCCAGCCGAACCAGTCGCCCGGGTCGGAGATCGCCAGCGCGGTGGTGAGGACCGAGCCGATCTCGACCACGAACATCACGGGTGACTTGACCATCACCCGCGGGTCGAGCTTCCGCAGCGCGTCCGGGAACGACTTCACCAGCTGCTTGGGGTCGAACAGACCCCCGCCGACCCGCCCGTCCTCCGGACGGTGCGAGGTCGGTACGTCCGAGTGCGGGGCCCGCGAGGGACCCAGCCCCGAGCCGGAACCCGAACCGGAGCCGGGGTCGGGCGTGGGGGTGGAAGTGGAGGTGCTCATGACGCGAGTCCTTCGGCGAGCGGCCCCAGCGCGAGGGCGGGGAAGTAGGTCAGACCGGCGACGATCATGATCGTGCCGACGAGGAGGCCGCTGAAGAGCGGTTTGTCGGTACGCAGGGTGCCCGCGGTCATCGGCACCGGTTTCTGCTCGGCCAGCGCCCCGGCCAGAGCGAGGACGAACACCATGGGAAGGAAACGGCCCAAGAGCATCGCGAGACCGATCGTGGTGTTGAACCACTGCGTGTCCGCGTTGAGCCCCGCGAATGCCGAACCGTTGTTGTTCGCACCAGACGTATACGCGTACAGAATCTCCGAGAAGCCGTGCGCGCCACTGTTCGTCAGCGAATTCACCGGGGTGCCCAGGACCATCGACACACCCGTGAAACAGAGCACCAGAGCCGGGGTGATGAGGATGTAGCACGCGGCGAATTTGATTTCCCGGGTACCGATCTTCTTCCCCAGGTATTCCGGAGTCCGCCCCACCATCAGCCCGGCGAGGAACACCGCGATGACGGCCATGATGAGAATCCCGTACAGCCCCGAGCCCACACCGCCCGGCGCGATCTCACCCAGCTGCATACCCAGCAGGGCGATACCCCCGCCGAAACCGGTGTACGAGGAGAAGAACGAGTTCACCGCCCCCGTAGAGGTAAGTGTCGTCGCCACACCGAAGATGGAAGAGGCGCCGATCCCGAACCGGGTCTCCTTGCCCTCCGTCGCACCCCCGGCCAGCTCGAACGCCGGCCCCCCGTGGTGGAATTCGGTCCACATCATCAGCGCGGTGAATACGATCCAGATCGTCACCATCGCGCCGAGGATCGCGTACCCCTGCTTCACACTCCCGGTCATCCGCCCGAACGTCCGCGTCAGCGACAACGGAATCACCAGGATCAGGAAGATCTCCAGGAGGTTCGACAGCCCGTTGGGGTTCTCGAAGGGGTGCGCGGAGTTGGCGTTGAAGTACCCGCCGCCGTTGGTGCCCAGCTCCTTGATGGCCTCCTGCGAGGCCACCGCACCACCGTTCCACTGCTGCGAGCCGCCCATGAACTGGCCGACCTCATGGATCCCCGCGAAGTTCTGGATCGCCCCGCACGCCACCAGCAGAACCGCCGAGATCAGGGCGATCGGCAGCAGGATACGGATGGTGCCGCGCACCAGGTCGGCCCAGAAGTTGCCCAGTTCACCGGTACGGTGCCGGGCGAACCCCCGCACGAGCGCGACCGCGACGGCCATGCCCACCGCCGCGGAGAGGAAGTTCTGCACCGCGAGTCCGCCGGTCTGCACCACATGGCCCATGGCCTGCTCGCCGTAGTAGGACTGCCAGTTGGTGTTGGCGACGAACGAGGCAGCGGTGTTGAACGCCTGGTCCGGATCGATCGAGGCGAACCCCAGCGATCCCGGCAGACTTCCCTGCACCCTTTGCATCGCGTACAGGAACAGCACACTCACCAGGGAGAAACCCAGCACACCGCGCAGATACGCGGGCCAGCGCATCTGCGTGGCGGGATTCGCGCCCACCGCCCGGTAGATCCATTTCTCCACGCGCAGATGCTTCGGAGAGGAATAGACACCGGCCATGTAGTCGCCGAGCGGACGGTATACCAGGCCCAGCGCCACCATCAGCGCGAGCAACTGGAGCACACCGGAAAGGACGGGGCTCATCAGGACTCAGAACCTCTCCGGGACAGAAGGGCGAGGACGAGATAGCCCAGCAGTACGACGGCGATGACGAGACCGACAATGTTCTCCGCGGTCACAGCTTCGCCACCCCCTTGGCAACGAAAGCCACCAACGCGAACACCGCGAGCATGGCAACAACGAAGGCCACATCGGCCATCGCGCACTCCTGAAAGAGATCGAGAAAACACGGACCTCTAGAGGAAAGCGTCTTTTCTCAGGAAGACGACTGACGTTGACGGGTCCCATACGGCCGGAGAGGCGCGGTTAACGGATCTCATACACGGATGGCCCATACATGACTTGCGCCCGGCAGGAATCCTGCCGGGCGCGAGTCCGATACGGGTGCTGGGAGCCGTCCTCCGGCGTCAGCCGGCGCGTGCGGCCGATGCGCCCGATGCGCCCGATGCACCCGTCACGGCCTCCGGGCTCCCGGCGGCCGGTGCGTCCGCGGGGCGCAGTACGCGCTCCGCCAGCGCGCCGAAGATCAGCCCGAAGGCCGTCCACAGCAGCGCCTGCACACCCAGTGAGGCCAGCCTGAACTCCCAGAGCAGCGCGGCCGGGAAGGTCTCCTTGACCGCGTCGGTGTTGGCGGGCAGCAGCAGACAGGCCACGGCCATGACCACCACATAGCCGCCGCCGGCGGCGACGGTCGCGTTCCAGTTGCCGAGCGCCGGCGCGAGCCGCCGTCCGGCGATGACGGCGATGACCGCGACCAGCACGCTGAGCACGATCATCAGGAAGAACAGCGTCGTGCGCTTGCCGATGGTGTCGGGATTGCCCACGGCGGGTGGCGTCGCGGGGTATTTGAGGAACGGCACCAGATAGACGGTGGTGAAGGCGGCGCCCGCGACCAGCGCGGCCGTCGCGCGGGGGCGGAGGCGGCCGACGCGGCCCAGACAGATGGCGAAGGCCAGGGAGGCGATGCCGCCCAGGGCCACTCCGTAGACGAGGACGCCGGTCGCGAGACCGACGGTGGACTGGACCGGCCGCGTGACCAGCTCCTCCTCTTCCTCGGCGGGTGCCGCGGGCGCGCCGGCCGAGCCTGCCGCGTCGTCGTGCTCATGCGCCGGCGCGGACTGCGACTCCTCCAGGGCGATGGAGGAGTCGATGGACGGCTCCCCCACCACGTAAGCGAGCGCGAAGGCGAGCAGTCCGGCGACGACGCCCGCGATCATGCCGCGGACCAGAAGGGTTCTGACAGTGGATGTCTGCATGGCGGGATCAGTGGCAGGGGAAGCCGAGCAGATGACGGCCGTCGTGCACCCACTCGTGCACACCCGCCCCGGAGAACACCGACGTCGCGCCCTGTTCGGCACCGACGAAGTACAGCAGCATCAGCATCAGCGTGCCCACGAAGACAGCCCAGGGCAGAACCGCCCGCAGGGGCAAGGGAGTCAGGGGCGATATCGCTGATCCGGCGGGTGATGAAACGGCCGGGGGCACAATGGACTCAGCCACGGCACAACCTCCTTGGGAACTCGCGTCCCGTTCAGTGGAGCTCGCACGACGGCCATCGGGTCTGACTCACCGGGCCGCCTCGCCGCGCGTACGCGGCCGGGGCTGCCCGGCATACAGTGGCGCGACCGTGCCGGAATCTCACCGGACTTCCGTCTCGCCGTCGTGATATCGACGTGAACGTACCGCGATCGGGCAGGCGGGCCAAGAGGGCGATTCGCCCGGCGGCGGGCGGCGTCCCGTGAACGTACGACCCTGGAGAGCCCGATGACCGTACGCGTGACGTTGATCTCACCGGCGCTCAGCACCGCGCTGCGCGAGGCGCGTTTCGGCGACGGACCGCTGGACGCGGCCGGGCTGCGCCAGGCCGAGGCCGTACGGAACGCGCGCGCCGTCGCCGAGCAACGCGCCACCGCGGACCGGGTGTTCGCGTCCCCCTCGGTGCGCTGCCGTCAGACGGCCGAGGCGCTCGGCCTGGTCGCGGAGCCGCTGCCCGAGCTGCGCACGTGCGCGATGGGCCGCTGGCAGGGGAAGCGGCTGGACGAGGTCGGTGCCGCGGAGCCGGAGGCGGTCGCCGCGTGGCTGACCGACCCGGCGGCGGCGCCGCACGGCGGGGAGTCGCTGGATGCGCTGCACGGCCGCCTAGGCCAGTGGCTCGACGCGCTGGGCACACCAGGCGCGTTGAAAGCGTCGGGCACGGACGCGCGCCCCGAATCGGCGCGCGTCCTCGCGGTGGCCGAGCCCGATGTCGTACGCGCGCTGACGGTGCACGCGATCGGCGCGCCGACGCGGGTGTTCTGGCGAATCGACGTACGGCCGCTGACAGTTACGGAGTTGAGCGGGCGCGACGGCCGCTGGAATCTGTGCAGCGGCCGTCCCCTGCAAGGTCCGCAAGGTGCTCAAGGTGACTGAGGCCGACGTCACGCCGCCGCGGCCGGTCCCACCAGTTCGCCGAGCACGTCCTCCATCGTCACGAAGCCCAGCACCGTGCCCGCCTCGCCCGTCACCGCGGCGAGATGGCTGTCGGCCGCCCGCAGCGCGGTGAGCGTGTCGTCCAGCGGGGTGTCGATCCGGACCCGTGTCACCGCGTGCAGCGCCGCGCGCGGGAACGGCTTGGTCCGGTCGGCGACGCCGAGGGTGTCCTTGATGTGCAGATAGCCCATGACGGCGCCGGCGGGCCCGGTGACCGGTATCCGCGAGAAGCCGGCCGACGACGCGATCCGCTCCAGCTGTTCGGGCGTCACCCGGTGGTCGACGGTGACCATCCGGCGCAGCGGTACGAGGAGTTCGCCGACCGGGCGGGTGCCCAGCTCCAGCGCGTCCCGCAGCCGTTCGCCGTCGGCCGGTGAGAGGAGCCCGGCCTCGCTGGAGACGGCGACCATACGGGCGAGTTCGTCGTCGTTGAAGACGGCGGCGACCTCGTTCTTGGGCTCCACCTTGATCAGCCGCAGCAGGAGGTTGGCGAAGGCGTTGATGCCGAAGATCAGGGGGCGCAGCGCGCGCGTCAGCCCGACCAGGGGCGGACCGAGCAGAAGCGCGGTCCTGGTCGGCGCGGCGAGCGCGATGTTCTTCGGGACCATCTCGCCGAACAGCATGTGCAGATACGTCGCCACGGTCAGCGCGATCACGAACGCGATCGGGTGCACCAGGGCCTCCGGCACCCGCGCCGCCTCGAAGCCGGGCTCCAGCAGATGCGCGATGGCGGGTTCGGCCACGGCACCGAGGACCAGCGAGGAGACGGTGATGCCGAGCTGGGCCGTGGCCATCATGGCCGACAGGTGTTCCAGCCCGTACAGCACCGTGTGTGCCCGCTTGTCGCCCTTGTAGGCGTGCGGCTCGATCTGGCTGCGGCGGACGGCGATGAGGGCGAACTCGGCGCCGACGAAGAAGGCGTTGGTCAGCAGCGTCAGTGCGCCGATGGCGAGTTGCAGGGCGGTCATCGGGCTTCTCCGGCGTACTGGCGCGAGGGGTTGTCGGTGTCGGGCGGGGCTACAGGCGCGGCTCCGGGCGCCGCTCCGGGTTCGTGCGCGGCCCTGGGTCCGACGGCCGATCCGGGCTCGGGCAGGTGCCCGTAGGCCGGGTTCGGCTCGGTGATGTGCACCCGGTCCGCGCGGTGGTGCTCGATGTCCAGGACATCCAGCCGCCACCCGTCCAGGTCGACCGTGTCGCCCTCGACGGGGATGCGTTCCAGGCGGGCCGCGACGAGCCCGGCGACGGTCTCGTACGGCCCCTCAGGGGCGACCAGTCCGATCCGCGCCAGCTCGTCGATCCGTACGCTGCCGTCCGCCTCCCAGGTCGCGAGCCCGGCCTCGTCCGGCGGCGCGGGCAGCAGGTCGGGGGTCTCGACGGGGTCGTGCTCGTCGCGTACCTCGCCGACGACCTCCTCGACGATGTCCTCCATGGTGGCCACGCCGGCCGTGCCGCCGTACTCGTCGATGACGAGGGCCATCGTGCGCGAGGCGCGCAGACGGTCCAGCAGCCGGTCGGCGGTCAGGGTGTCGGGCACCAGCAGCGGCTCGGTGGCCAGCTCGGTGACGGACACCTGGGCACGCCGCTCCGGGTCCAGGGCGAGGACGTCACGGATGTGGACCGTGCCGATCACCTCGTCCAGGGTGTCGCGGTAGACGGGGAAGCGGGAGAGGCCGGTGGCGTACGTCAGGTTGGCCGCGTCGGCCGCTGTCGCACCCGCCTCCAGCGCCTGGACGTCGACGCGGGGCGTCATCACGTTCTCGGCGGTCAGCTCGCCGAGCCGCAGTGTCCGTACGAAGAGCTCGGCCGAGTCCTGCTCCAGCGCGCCCTCGGCGGCGGAGTGCCTGGCCAGCGAGATCAGCTCGTCGGGTGTACGGGCGGAGGCCAGCTCGTCCGTGGGCTCCAGGCCCATACGCCGGACAACACGGTTCGCCGTGCTGTTGAGATGCCGGATGAGCGGGCCGAAGGCGGCGGTGAACCCGCGCTGCGGGCCCGCGACGACCTTGGCGACGGCCAGCGGCCGGGAGATCGCCCAGTTCTTGGGGACGAGCTCGCCGATGACCATCAGTACGACGGTGGAGATCACGACGCCGAGGACGGTGGCGACGACCGAGGCGGCCGAGCCGAGGCCGACGGCCTTCAGCGGCCCGCGCAGCAGCACGGCCATGGAGGGCTCGGCGAGCATGCCGATGACCAGGGAGGTGACGGTGATGCCCAGCTGCGCGCCGGACAGCTGGAACGTGAGCCGTCGGACGGCCTTCAGGGCGCCTTCGGCGCCGCGCTCACCGGCGGCCGCGGCGCGCTCCAGGCTGTCGCGCTCGACAGTGGTCAGGGAGAACTCGGCGGCCACGAAGACGGCGCAGGCAAGGGTCAGCGCGAGGGCGATCAGGAGAAGGAAGATCTCGGTCACCGTGCCACCCCCGCCCCGCTGGTCCGATGATGCGGAGAGGAACTGGCACGGCTGGTACTAGGAGGCTCCATCGGGGAACTGCTGCTTCCTTCTTGGTCGGTCGAAGTGTCCCCGCGCCGCGATCGGCCAGAAGGGACGGAACATCATGGTAAAGGAATGGCAAATGAAATGGGAGTGCTCGGCGTGGTGACCAAGAGTGACTGAGGTCACCCCGCCGGCCCGACGGGTCTGACGGGTCCGGCAGGTCTGAGAGGGGCCTGACGGCTGTGAGACGCGGGACGGACGACGCTCAGTGACGCTCGCGCCACTCGGCGGCGATCTCCTCGATGTCGTACGGCTTCTTGTTGAGCGGCGGCCCGGCGGGCGGCCTGGCGAGCGCGGCGCGGATCCGCTCGTTGATGTCGGTGATGATCCGCCTCGCCTGCGCCTCCGAAGCGGCCTCGCGGGCGGCGACGACCGCGTCCTCGACCTCCTTACGGAGCATGAGCGTCGGCGGCGCGTAGGAGATTCCCTCCCGCTCCATCTTTCCCTTGATCCACCAGAGTTCGTCGTACGGGGCGTCCGCGGACGCCAGCGGCTTACCGGCCCCCGGCAGATCGTCGAAGGCGCCTCGCTCCGCCGCCTCCCGGATCTGTCTGTCGACCCAGGTCTCGAAGGTGATGCCGGGTGGCTTGCGCTCGGTCATCGTGCGGCCTCCTCTTCGACCGGACCCGCGGCTCGGGGCGGTGGCCGGCGGGCTCCCTTCCATAGTGCCTGGGAGCTGCGGCGGGCCGGAACGCTCAGAAGTCCTTCGGCGGCCAGTCCAGCAGCCGCGCGCCGATCACCGCCGTCTGGAGCGTGTAGCGGTGGAACGGCTCCGCCGGATCCGACCCGGTGAGCTTGTGTATGCGCTCCAGCCGGTACGTCAGCGCCCGCACGCTCAGATTCAGCCGCCGCGCCGCCTCCGCGGCCACACATCCCGCGTCGAAGTACGCCGTCAACGTGTCCAGCAGCGGTCCGGCGCCGCCGCGCGCCTCCTTAAGAGGGCCGAGCGCGCTGCGTACGAGATCGGTCAGCGCCTCCCGGTCCCTGCTCAGCACGGGGTAGACCAGCAGATCGTCCGCGCGGAGCACCGGCTCGTCCAGCCCCATACGGTCGGCCAGATCGTGCGCGTTGAGGGCCTCCTCGTACGACTGCACCACCCCGCCCGCGCCCGGGTGCGCGCGCCCGATGGCGACCCGCCCGCCGTCAGTCGCCGCGTGCGCCTGCTTCGCGAAGTACGTGAGGACGTCGCTCTGGTCGGCGGGCGCGACACAGATGAGCCGCCCGTCCTTGGTGGTCAGCAGGATGCGGCGGTCGCCGAAGCGGGAGACGAGGGCGAGTTCGATGCTGCGGGTGACGGGGTCCGTCTCCGCGTAGGCGGCCTCCCCGACGGCCACGGCCACCGCGTGCGCGTGGGAGAGCTGGAGCCCGAACCGTCCTGCCCGCTCGGCGAGCCTGCCCAGGTCGCTGCGGCCGTGCAGCAGGTCGTCGATGAACTCGCGCCGGGACGCCTCCTCCCGGCGTACGGCGATCCGCTGGGCCCGCTCGTACCCCTCGGCGAACGCGTCGACAGCCTGCTCGACGGCGGCGAGGACGCTGTCGGCGGACGCCGCGCTCGCCGACGAGACGGGCCAGGCGGCGCGGGTGGCGGTCAGATGCCCGCTGACGAGCGCCCGCAGGCCGTGCCCGGCCTCGGCGGCCTGCTCGCCCAGTGAGCGGCGCGAGTCGAGTTCGTCGCGGGTGAGGCGGCGCCCGGTCACCGAGACCTCGGAGAGAATCCGGTCGTAGCCGGTCAGGTACTCCTGGAGGGGCCCCTGGTCCGTGGTCCGGCCTGTCGTCTGCTCCGCCATCTGGGGCCCCCGGCTTCCTGATCTGTCCTGACGCGTTCTTAACGCGGGTGCCATCCAGCTTGTCAGAGCCCGATCCGGCGAAGGCACCCGGCATTAAGAACGCGTAAAGATTGCCGGGATCCGGCAGTGCGCGCACGGCCCCTCAAGTGACAGGATCACACCACGGAAAACGGGGGACGGATTCCGGTGCCGGAGTGCGCGCACTCGCACTCCGGCATCCGGAGCCGGTCCGACGGCGGCTCGTACGGATGTCACAACTCGTACGGCCGCCGCACACATTCCTCCCCGGCGGGGTGACCGACCGGGCCGGGCCACGGACCACCCCGACTACGCGCCGGCCGACGGCCGCCACCGCGGATCCCGCCCCGTCAGGGCCAGCAGCGAATCGAAGCGCGTCGCGTACGCCGCGCAGCACCGGGAGGGCATCGGCCGCGGCCCTTTCAAGGAGGGTGGAGATCATGTCGTCCATGCCTCCGACGCCAATGACGGCGCCCCGGCCCGTATTGAACAAACGCGACATAGGATCCGGCCATGACAGCTCCACGGCGCGGCACACGAGGCATCGTCGATGCCTCCGGGCTCTTCGCACGGGTCGATTTCCGCCGCCGTCAGCCGGCGCCTGAGCTGCGCGGGTACGTGGAGTCGTACTGGCTGATCGACTGGGACCTGTCGGAGCCGTACGCCTCCCACGTCGTCCCGCACCCCTCGGTGAACGTGGTCTTCCAGCGGTTCGGCGCGGCGCCGCCCTGGGGTGAGGTCGCGGGTATCGGCCTCGAACTGTTCACACAGAAGCTGGCGGCGGACGGGCGGGTGTGCGGGGTGAAGTTCCGCCCCGGCGGCTTCCGGCCCTTCGCGCCCGCGTGGCCGGTGTCCCGGTGGTCGGGGCGGCGGGTGCCCGTCGCCGAGGTGCTGCCCGCGACGGACGCGGACGTCGCCGCGGTCCTGGATCCTCCTGAGGAGGACGCGCGGGTCGCGGCGCTCGACACGTATCTGCTGGGGCTGGGCGCCCGGCCGGACCCGCAGGCCGACGAGGCGATGCGAGTGGTCCGCCTGGTCGGTGAGGACCGCACGATTCGGCGGGCGGCGGAACTGGCGTCGGCGGCCGGTCTGTCGGTGCGCTCGTTGCAGCGGCTGTTCGCCACGTACGTGGGGGTCGGACCGAAGTGGGTCATCCTCCGCCACCGTATCCACGACGCGCTGGAGCGCGCCGAGGCGGCCGGGGAGCTCGACTGGGCGGCGCTGGCCGCCGAGTTGGGCTACAGCGACCAGGCGCATCTGGTGCGGGACTTCACGGCGACGGTGGGGGTGCCGCCGACGGCGTATGCGCGCGGGGTTCAGTAGCAGGTCCCGCCCGCGCCGCCGTCCCCTTCGGTTCAGCGGGTGCCGGTCACCGCGACGACGCCCCGGCCGTGCGCGGCGGCGTACCGCAGCACCCGCAGCGGCCCGGCCAGCAGCCCGGCGGCGTCGAACTCCCCCTCCACCGCCCCGGTCATGCCGTACGCCCAGGCCTCGACACGGGCCAGCACCTCCGTACGGCGCGGTCCCGTCACGGCCAGCACGGACTCGGCACCCGGCAGCGCGCCCCGCACCTCTTCGGCCGCGAGCAGGAAGTCCCCGAACCAGCCCGGAAGCTGGGACGACGCCTCCGTACCGAGGCCGTGGTGCAGCGCGGTCGCGGGCTCCCCGTCGCGTACGGCCACGGTGAACAGAGCGTCCGGATCGGTCCCGTCGTCGTCGGCGGCCTGCCGCAGCAGGTCCGCCGCAGCGTCCTTCATGGCCACCACAGCGGGCGCGGTGGGGCCGCCGCCGCGCGCGAACGCCGCGAAGCGGCGGGCGGCGGCGGTCGGTTCCGGTGTGAAGTACGGCTCGCGGTCGCCGCCGCCCAGCCACCAGCGCAGATCGTCGGCGCAGCCGTCCGGGACGGTCCAGGTCTCGTCGACATGCGCGAACCGGCCGGGCAGGGCGACGACCTCGGCGTCGGGTACGGCGCCGACCGACCAGACCCCTGTGTAGCTCACGCGACCGCACCTCCCGCTCCGTTGTCAGTGCCTCGATCTACAGTCGGTTTCATGGAGATGAAATCACCCCAGGTGCGGCTGGAGCCATGGGCCGAGGAGGATCTCGGGCTCCTGCGCGCCGCGAACGCGCCTGAGCTGATGGAGCATCTCGGCGGCCCCGAGACCGAGGAACAGCTGCTGACCAGGCACTGGAGGTATGTGACCCTGAGCGCCGACCGGACGGGCAAGGGGCGGATGTTCCGGATCGTCCTGCTGCCGGACGGGGAGGCGGTGGGGAACACCGGCTTCTGGGAGAGCACCTGGCAGGGACAGGACGTGTACGAGACGGGCTGGAGCGTGCTCGGAGGGTTCCAGGGGCGAGGGCTTGCGGTGGCCGGGACGAGGGCGGTGGTGGAGCGGGCGCGGGCGGAGCACAAGCACCGCTTTCTGATGGCGTTCCCGTCGGTGGGCAACGGAGCCTCGAACGCGGTGTGCCGCAAGGTGGGCTTCGAACTGCTCGGGGAGAGCGACTTCGAGTATCCGGTCGGCCACACGATGCGGTGCAACGAGTGGCGGCTCGACCTCGAAACGGACTGAGGTGGACCGAGGCGGACCGAGACGGGGTGAGGCTCGGACCGAAGCGCGCGCGTCACGCCCGGCCGCGCGGAAAGCTCTGGCCCGCCTCGCGGCCCGGTGTCATGCTGACGACGTGAACGGACCGGAGATCCACCTCACCTTCGCCTCTGAGCTGCACGTCTTCCTCCCGACAGGGCGGCGCGGCGGGCGTACGGCCGTGGCCACGGACGGCTCGTCCACGCTCGGCCATGTCGTCGAATCCCTCGGCGTCCCGCTCACCGAGGCCGGTCAACTCCTGGTGGACGGACGCCCGGTGGCCACGTCGCACATCCCGTCGGCGGGCGAGTCGGTGGAGGTACGGGCGGTGGTCCGGCCGCAGCGCGTCCCGGGGGCGCCGCTGCGCTTCCTCCTCGACGTCCACCTCGGCACCCTCGCGCGCCGGATGCGGCTGCTGGGCATCGACGCGGCGTACGAGAGCGAGGACATCGGCGATCCGGCGCTGGCCACGCTCTCGGCGAAGGAGCGGCGCGTCATGCTCTCCCGCGACCGGGGGCTGCTGCGGCGCCGGGAGATCTGGGCGGGGGCGTACATCTACAGCGACCGCACGGAGGACCAGCTCCGGGACGTCCTGGAACGGTTCGCCCCGGTGCTCGCCCCCTGGACCCGCTGCACGGCCTGCAACGGCAGGCTGGGGCCCGCCGACAAGGACTCGGTCGAGGGCAGGCTGGAGGAGGGCACACAGCGTACGTACGACGTCTTCGCGCAGTGCACGGAGTGCGGCAAAGTCTACTGGCGCGGCGCGCACCACACGCGTCTGGCGGCGATCGTCGAGGAGGCCGTACGCGAATTCGGGGGCGCGCCGGCGTAGTTGACGGGCTCCGGCGCGGGCCGCGTGCCGTCGGCCGCGTGCCGCCTGTCGCAGACCGCGGGCCTCAGTAGACGTACAGGTCGCCGGTGGCCGGGACGAGTACGTGGTGCCTGTCGTTGTCCGGGTTGCCGTCGTCGGCGCCGCCGTTCCACACGGTGGTGATGTCCACGGACACCTCGGCGGGGTCACCGACCGTCCGCAGGTCGAGCAGGACCTCGCTGCCCCGCCCGTCCGCACGCAGCGCGCCGGCCCGGCAGTACACGACCTGGTCCCCGCCCCACAGACAGGCCTCCGGCAGCTTCTGTCCGGCGGCCAGCGGTACGGAGAATCCCAGCCGGGCGGTCGCGCCGGCCAGGTCCGACGGGCCGTGGTTGCCGGTCGAGAGCCGCAGGGCGAGGCGTCCGCCCGACAAGGAGATGTGCCCGTGGTGCGCCACGTCGGCCTCGACCGGTCGCTGTTCGGCGGGCACGCCGGTACCCGGTCCGACCCCGGCACCCGGTCCGACGCCCACGCCCGAGCCCGTCCCCGCACTCATCGAAAGGACCACGGCCGTGGTCGACACCACCAACATCGCCTTACGCATAACTCGCATAATGTGAAGATATCGGCGAACCATCCCTTATCAGACCAACCATCAGTGTGTCGATTCGTCTTCCACCCGCATGGCAGGCTGAGCCCATGCTCGTGGCCCGCTCCGTCGCCCTCTTCGCCGTCGCCGCCCTCTTCGAGATCGGCGGTGCCTGGCTCGTCTGGCAGGGCGTACGCGAGCACAAGGGCTGGATCTGGATCGGCGCCGGAGTCATCGCGCTCGGCCTGTACGGCTTCGTCGCCACCCTCCAGCCGGACGGCGAGTTCGGCCGCATCCTCGCGGCGTACGGCGGCGTCTTCGTCGCCGGCTCGATCGCGTGGGGCGTGGTCGCCGACGGCTACCGCCCCGACCGATACGACATCATCGGCGCGCTGATCTGTCTCGCCGGCATGGCCGTCCTCATCTACGCCCCGCGCGATCACTGAACCGCACCGCGTGCCTATCCTGGCGAGCCAAGTCGATCAGTCGTCCACACGCGCGAGGAGCACGCCATGACCGTCGCCGGTACCCCCACCGCCGTCGTCACCGGAGCGAGCAGCGGCATCGGAGCCGCCACCGCCCGCCAACTCGCTGCCGCGGGCCATCACGTCGTCCTGACCGCCCGCCGCAAGGACCGCATCGAGGCGGTGGCCGCCGAGATCAACACGGCCGGGCACTCCGCCACCGCCCATGTCCTCGACGTCACCGACCGAGCGGCCGTCGACGCCTTCGCCGCCGAACTCGGCCGTCTCCCGTCCGTCGACGTGCTGGTCGCCAACGCGGGCGGCGCGCTCGGCGCCGACCCGGTCGCCAGCGGCGACCCGGACGACTGGCGGCGGATGTTCGAGACGAACGTCATCGGCACGCTCCACACCACCCAGGCCCTGCTCCCCGCCCTCACCGCGAGCGGCAACGGCACGGTGGTGATCCTCTCCTCGACCGCCGGCTTCGCCACGTACGAGGGCGGCGGCGGTTACGTGGCGGCCAAGCACGCCGAGCACGTCCTGGCCGAGACGCTGCGCCTGGAGATCGTCGGCACCCCGGTCCGCGTCATCGAGGTGGCGCCCGGCATGGTCAAGACGGAGGAGTTCGCCACCACGCGCTTCCGCGGGGACACCGCGCGGGCGGAGAAGGTGTACGAGGGGGTCGCCGAGCCGCTCAGCGCGGACGACGTGGCCGACACCATCACCTGGGCGGTGACCCGGCCGCACCACGTGAACATCGACCTGCTGGTGGTCCGGCCCCGGGCGCAGGCCTCCAACACCAAGGTGCACAGGGAGCTTTCATGACCGCGGGGCGCGTCAGCGTGCCCGGCGGTACGGTCGCGGCACCACACCGCGCACCGGCGAAATCCGTTTGCCGCCCGCCGGCCCCGGTGGAACGCTCCCCGTCATGACGACGCCAGTCCCCCGCGTAGATCTGCTGGTCCGACAGCTCGACATGGCCTGGGCGCTGTTCGAGTACTTCCAGAAGGACCTGGACGACCGGGCATGCCTCTGGGAACCGTCCCCCGACTGCTGGACGGTCCGCCAGGACGCCGAAGGCAACTGGGTCGCCGACTGGCAGGTCCCCGAGCCCGACCCGGTCCCCAGCACTTCGATCGCCTGGCTCACCTGGCACATCGGCTTCTGGTGGACCACCACGCTCACCCACTGCTTCGGCACCGGGGCCACGCCCCGCGAGTCCATCCACTGGCCGGGCACGACGGAGGCCACGATCGAGTGGCTGAACTCCCTGAAGGACTCCTGGCGCACGGAGCTGCTCCAACTCAACGACGCCGACCTGGACTCGAAGGACCGTACGGCGGGACTGCCGTGGGGCGAGGACGTGGAACTGGTCCACGTGGCGAGCTGGCTCAACTTCGAACTGACGAAGAACGTCGCGGAAATCGGCCTGACCCAACGCGCTTACCAGACGTCGACGAGGTCCGCCGACTCGTAGCACGGCCGCTCACGGCACGGCTGTGGCGGTGCCGCCGTACGCGGCACCGCCACCCCCCGTACCGCCCCCGTCAGCCCTTCACACACACCACCTGCTTGAGCTTCGCCACCACCTTGACGAGATCCCGCTGCTGGTCGATGACCTTCTCGATGGGCTTGTACGCCCCCGGGATCTCGTCCACGACGCCGGAGTCCTTACGGCACTCCACGCCCCGCGTCTGGTCCTCCAGGTCCCGCACCGAGAACTTCTTCCGCGCGGCGTTCCGGCTCATCTTGCGGCCGGCGCCGTGGGACGCGGAGTTGAAGGACGCCTCGTTGCCCAGACCCTTCACGATGTACGACCCCGTCCCCATCGAGCCGGGAATGATCCCGTAGTCACCGCTGCCGGCGCGAATCGCGCCCTTCCGGGTGACGAGCAGGTCCATGCCGTCGTACCGCTCCTCGGAGACGTAGTTGTGGTGGCAGGAGATGACGGGATCGAAGGTGACCTTCGCCTTCTTGAACTCCTTGCGGACGACGTCCTTGAAGAGGTCCATCATCACGGCGCGGTTGTAACTCGCGTACTCCTGCGCCCAGAACAGGTCGTTGCGGTACGCCGCCATCTCCGGGGTGTCGGAGACGAAGACGGCGAGATCGCGGTCGATCAGGTCCTGGTTGTGCGGCAGGGCCTGGGCGACGCCGATGTGGAAGTCCGCCAGTTCGTTGCCGATGTTCCGGGAGCCGGAGTGCAGCATCAGCCAGACAGAACCGGTCGAATCAAGACAGAACTCGACAAAGTGATTTCCTCCGCCGAGCGTTCCCATCTGCCTCACCGCCCGCTGCTGACGGAATTTGACCGATTCCGCGATCCCGTCGAACCGCTTCCAGAAGTCGTCCCAACGCGCGCCGACCCCGTCCGGCTCGACCAGGTCGTCATGCATCCCCCGCCCCACCGGAATGGCCTGCTCGATCCGGGAGCGGAGGCGGGAGAGGTCGCCCGGGAGGTGATTCGCCGTCAGGGACGTCTTGACCGCCGACATGCCGCAGCCGATGTCCACACCCACCGCGGCCGGGCAGACCGCGCCCTGCATCGCGATGACCGAGCCGACGGTCGCACCCTTGCCGAAGTGGACGTCGGGCATGACCGCGAGGCCCTTGATCCAGGGCAGCGTCGCGACGTTCCGGAGCTGCTGCATCGCGACGTCCTCGACCGAGGCGGGGTCGGTCCACATCCGGATGGGGACATTCTCACCCGGCACTTCCACGTACGACATATTTCCTCTATTCCCCCGAAAGTCTGAAAGAGCAAAAACCGCGTCCAGGACCACCAAAACAGACAGCGGACCGGCATCCACGGCAATGCGTGCGGTAGACATTGTGTCCACCGCACGCCATGCGGCGGCAAACCCTTTTTGCGTGAACTCGCCATGTGCGCGGAACCAGGAACCAGCGCGGCACCTGCGTAGTTCTCACCAGTGCGACCACTAGAACTCATGTCCACATCACGTAGATAAGGAGCCCAGGGACCGTGCAGCGAAAGGCGTACGTACCCGGCCTGGCGGCGCTGCTCGTGACGCTCGTCGCGGGATGCACCTCCGGTACCGACGGCGACGGCTCCGACATCGACGCCAAGGCCGGTGTCTCCACCACGACCACCGCGCCTCCCGGCAAGTACCGCACGCTACGTGAGCCGTGCGGGTCGGTGGACCGCGCCACGCTGCGGGATCTGCTGCCGGGCGCAGGCCAGCTCCCCGAGGACGAGCAGGAGAAGGTGTTCAAGGGCACGGCGGCGGTGACGTACGACACCGATCGCCGTGTCGGGTGCTCCTGGTCGGCGGACGCCCCGAGCGCCTCGCACCATCTGGTGATCGACGTCGAGCGCGTCGTGTCCTACGACCCGGCGGTGAGCGACGCCGACAAGGCGCAGGAGGTGTACGCGAAGAAGGAGGACGGCGCGTCCCTGCCGCCTCCGGTCGACGGACCGAAGGACGAACCGGGTCCGTCCGGGTCACCGGAGGGAAAGCCGTCCGGATCGCCCTCGGGATCCCCCTCCGGGTCCCCGTCCGACGGCAAGACCCCAAACAGCGGCACGACCACCAGCCCCGCCAGGACCACCCCGCCCCCCGGCCTCCAGCCCCGCCTGCTGGACGACCTCGGGGACGCGGCCTTCGTGGACGACGTCTTCGCCCCGTCCGGTTCGGCCGCCAAGCGCCGTACGGTCAGCGTGGTGTTCCGCACATCGAATGTGGTCGTGACGGTGCGGTACGCGGAGCAGCCGGCGCACCCGACGACGGTCCCCGACAGCAAGGAACTGCAGGAAAAGGCCCGGGGACTGGCCCGGAAGCTGGCCGACCAGCTCAACGAGTAGGGGCGGGAGAAGGGGCCGGGGCCGCCTTCCCGCCGGGCGCCCGCCCGTCGCCGAGTCCGCCGCCCGAGCCCTGAGTCGTGCCCCGGGCGGTTAACGTGGCCGATCGGACCGTACGACTATCGACTCAAGGAACTCTGAAGGAACCATGCAGCGATCAGCCCCGCGACCCAGCCGCTCCCGCACCCGCACCCGCGTACGCATGCTCGCCTGCGCAGCAGTCCCGGTGATGATCGTCGCCGCGGGCTGCTCGTCCGCCTCCGACGGCGGCGGCGCTGACGCGGACAAGCCCGCGGCCACCACCTCGAAGGCCGCGCCGAAGGTCGCCCCCGCGAAGTTCACGACGCTGCCGGCCGACCCGTGCAAGTCGATCGCCGCGAAGACGATCACGGACCTGGTGCCGAAGGCGAAGGACAAGTCGGGGTCGGCGGGCAAGTCCTCCGACATCACGACGCGCGGCAGCTGCTCGTGGAACGGGCTGGACGACAACGGCGTCAAGGGCTCGCAGTACCGCTGGCTGGACATCTCCCTGATGCGCTACGACTCCGAGGAGGGCCTCGGCTCGGGCCAGGACCGCGCCGCGGACTATTACAAGAAGGAGGTCGCCAAGGCCAGTGCCACCGAAGGCGCGAAGGGCCTGAAGGCGGCCCCGGCCGCCGGCGTCGGCACGGAGGCGACGGCGGTCACCTACAGCGTGACGAAGACGGGCGAGTCCTTCGCCTACGCGACGGTCGTGGCCCGCTCCGAGAACGTGGTGATCACGCTCACGTACAACGGCGCCGGGTACGCGGGCGCGAAGTCCCCGGCGGCCTCGGATCTGGTGAAGGGCGCGACCAAGGCGACGAAGGAAGCGGTGGCGGCGGTTCCGGCGGCGACGGAGTAGTTCGTTCCGGTCCGCGCCCGGCCACTGTCGCGGCCTCTCGTCGCGGCCTCGCGTCCCGGAACCGCCGGGCGCGTGCGGCTGTGCGCGTACCTCGATTGAGGACAAACAGCCCACCACGTGGCTGTTCGTGCCTCAACTCCGGGTCGCGCAAGGCTCCCTGCGCCACAGCACCCGTACACATGTGCCAGGCTGTGCCCCGCCAGATATCCAGGACGGGAGGGGCAACGGGTGGCCGCGATGCAGCTCACTCGCACGCACCGAATACTCATCGGCATCGTCGTCGCCGGCGCGGTTCTCATCGCCGCGATCGGTTTCGCGGGGTCGTACGCAGCTGTGCGCGAACTCGCCGAGCAGAAGGGCTTCGGCCGCTTCTCCCTCGTCTTTCCCATCGGCATCGACGCGGGTATCTGCGTCCTGCTGGCGCTCGACCTCCTGCTGACCTGGCTGCGGATCCCGTTCCCGCTGCTGCGCCAGACCGCGTGGCTGCTCACCGCGGCCACGATCGCCTTCAACGGCGCCGCGGCCTGGCCCGACCCCCTCGGCGTCGGCATGCACGCGGTGATCCCCATCCTCTTCGTCGTCTCGGTGGAGGCGGCCCGCCACGCGGTCGGCCGCATCGCGGACATCACCGCCGACAAGCACATGGAGGGCGTCCGCCTCACCCGCTGGCTGCTCGCGCCGATCCCGACGTTCAAGCTGTGGCGGCGCATGAAGCTGTGGGAGATCCGCAGTTACGAGGACATCATCCAGCTCGAACAGGACCGGCTCATCTACCAGGCCCGCCTCCAGGCGCGCTACGGCCGCAACTGGCGCCGCAAGGCGCCCATCGAGGCGATGATGCCGCTGCGGCTCGCCAAGTACGGCGTCCCCCTCGCCGACACCGCCCCGGCCGGCCTCGCCGCCGCGGGTATCGAACCCGCCCTGCTGCCACCGGTCCCCGCCACCGCGATCGAGCCCGCCCCCGCAGTCACCCGCGCGCCCGAGCCCGAGCCCGAACTCACCGAAGAAGAGTGGATCCAGCTCCAGAAGGAAGCGCAGTGGGCGCAGGAGAACGAGCAGCGGCAGGACGCCGGTGCCGCCCCCGCCCAGGACAACCCGTGGTTCGCCGGCCGACGGGCGTCTGAGGGCCCGTACGAGGGCAGTTACGACCCTACGTACGACCCCCAACAGTACGACCAACAGCAGTACGAGCAGCAGCAGTACGACCAGCGGTACGAGCAGTACGAGGAGCAGCAACCCTACGTACCGGAACAGCAGGAAGAGCAGACCGACCAACAGGCCCAGCAGCCACAGCAGTTCCCGCCCCGCCGCCCTCTCGGCCCGCAGTCCCCGGTCGAGTTCGAGCCCGACATCGAGCCCGAGCCGGAGGCGGAAGGACTGCCCGCCCCTTCCCTCCCCGAGGGCATGTCCCGTGAAGAGGCGTACTACGTCGCCTTCCGGAAGTACGCCAGCGAGCGCCAGGGGTTGCCCAACACCCGCCAGCTCGCGGTGTTCTTGCAGGACCTGTACGGCGTGACCGGGCGCACGGGAGGCCCGTTGAGCGAGAGTTCCATGCGCGGCTACGTGAAGGACTTCACCCGCCGCTACCAGGAAGAACTGGACGCCCAGGACTCCGAACACATCGCCTGAGCCACGAAGACGAGTACGAACCGGCCACCGGGAAGGCACACCCGGTGGCCGGCGCCGTCTCACTCCCCCAGCAGCGTCCGCACCCGGTCCGCCCCCACCGCCAGCAGCAGCGTCGGCAGCCGCGGCCCGGTGTCCCTGCTCACCAGCAGCCGGTAGAGCACCGCGAAGAACGACCGCTGCGCGGCCTTCAGCTCCGGCGTGGGCTTCGCGTCGGGCTCAAGCCCCGCCAGCACCTTCGGCACGCCGTAGACGAGCGTCGTGAGCCCGTCCAGCGACCAGTGCGACTCCAGGTCCGCCAGCAGCAGCCGCAGCGCCTCGCGCGTCTGCTCGTCCAGCGACTCCAGCAGCTCCCGGTCGGGCTCGTCCCGCACGACCGTCCGGGCCTCGGCCGGCACCTGGCTGGTGATCCAGTTCTCCGCCCTGTCGAGGCGGGGCCTGGCCTCGTCCAGCGAGGTCAGCGGGTCGGCCGGGTCCAGCTCGCCGAGGATGCGCAGCGTCTGCTCCTCGGCGCCCGCCGTGACGTCCACGACGGACGCGAGCGTGCGGTACGGCAGCGGGTGCGGCGTACGCGGCAGTGCGCCGGTCGCCGTACGCGTGGCCCGCGAGTACGCCGCGGCGTCCGCCGCCTGCACCGAACCGTCCGCGATCTTCCGCTCCAGGGCGTCCCACTCGTCGTACAGCCGCTGGATCTCCTGGTCGAAGGCGATCTTGAACGACTGGTTCGGCCTGCGCCGCGCGTACAGCCAGCGCAGCAGCGGCGCCTCCATGATCCGCAGCGCGTCGGCCGGGGTCGGCACGCCTCCCTTGGAGGACGACATCTTCGCCATCCCGGAGATCCCCACGAACGCGTACATCGGCCCGATCGGCTGTTCACCGTCGAAGATCTCGCGCACGATCTGCCCGCCGACGACGAACGACGAGCCGGGCGACGAGTGGTCGACACCCGACGGCTCGAAGACCACGCCCTCGTACGCCCAGCGCATAGGCCAGTCGACCTTCCAGACCAGCTTGCCGTGGTTGAACTCGCTGAGCAGGACGGTCTCGCTGAAGCCGCAGTCCTGGCAGAAGTAGTCCAGCTCCGTCGTCTCGTCGTCGTACGCCGTGACGATGGTCAGGTCCTTGCCGCAGCCCTCGTTGGTGCAGTACGGCTTGTACGGGAAGTAACCGGCCGCCCCGGCGCCGTCGTCCTCGTCGGCGGCGCCCGACCCCTCGGCGGCCTCCAGCTCGGCCTCGTCGACCTTCTTCTGCTGCTGGAGAGCCTTCTTCTGCGGGCCGGCCGCCTTGATCTTCGTGCGGTAGCGCGCGAGGATCGCGTCGATCTCGCCCCGGTGCCGCATCGCGTGCAGGATCTGCTCGCGGTAGGTCCCCGCCAGATACTTCTCGGTCTGGCTGATCCCGTCGTACTCGACGCCCAGCTCAGCCAGCGAACCGATCAGCTGCGCCTTGAAGTGCTCGGCCCAGTTCGGGTACGCGGACCCGGCCGGCGCGGGCACGGACGTCAGCGGCTTGCCGATGTGCTCGGCCCAGGACGTGTCCACCCCGGGGACCCCGGCCGGCACCTTGCGGTAGCGGTCGTAGTCGTCCCACGAGATGAGGTGCCTGACCTCGTACCCCCGCCTGCGGATCTCGTCCGCGACGAGGTGCGGTGTCATGACCTCGCGGAGATTGCCCAGGTGGATGGGGCCCGAGGGGGAGATGCCGGACGCGACGACGACCGGTTTGCCAGGCGCACGTCGCTCCGACTCGGCGATGACATCGTCCGCGAAACGGGAGACCCAGTCGGTCTCGGTGCTCTGAGCCACGGTCGGCACGTCCTTCTTTCTGCTACGCCCTGCGGAATACGCCCGATACGCCTGCGATACCGGCGACGACCATTGTCCCAGGCCCCTACGACAATGCGAAAACGACTTGTCGCCACATGGGAGAATGGGACGACGCACAGACCCTCTACAGGAACGGCTCCCAGCCCATGGCCCCGGTCACTTCCCTCGCATCGACCGTCGATCAGCGCATCGCGGACGCCCTCTCGGCAGCCCTGCCGGAAGCCGGCACCGCGGACCCCCTGCTGCGACGTAGCGACCGGGCGGACTTCCAGGCCAACGGGATGCTGGCCCTCGCCAAGAAGCTGAAGGGCAATCCGCGCGAGCTGGCGGGCAAGGTCGTGGACGCGCTCTCCCAGGGAGACGTCATCAAGGAGGTCGAGGTCTCCGGCCCCGGCTTCCTCAACATCACCGTCACCGACCGGGCGATCATCGAGACGCTGGCCGCCCGGGTCGCGGACGACCGGCTCGGCGTCCCGTACGCCACCGATCCCGGCACGACGGTCATCGACTACGCGCAGCCCAACGTCGCCAAGGAGATGCACGTCGGCCATCTGCGCTCCGCCGTGATCGGCGCCGCGATGGTCGAGATCCTGGAGTTCACCGGCGAGAACGTGATCCGGCGCCACCACATCGGCGACTGGGGCACGCAGTTCGGCATGCTCATCCAGTATCTGACCGAGCACCCGCACGAGTTGGACCACAAGCGCGCGGAGAGCGTCTCCGGCGAGGAGGCGATGTCGAACCTGGGCCGTCTCTACAAGGCCGCCCGCACGGTCTTCGACGCCGACGAGGAGTTCAAGGCCCGCGCGCGCGACCGCGTCGTGGCCCTCCAGGCCGGCGACGCGCAGACCCTCACGCAGTGGCAGCGGTTCGTGGACGAGTCGAAGATCTACTTCCACTCGGTCTTCGACAAGCTCGACATGGAGATCCGCGACGAGGACGTCGTCGGCGAGTCCGGCTACAACGACATGCTCGAAGAGACCTGCCGCATCCTTGAGGAGACGGGCGTCGCCGTCCGCTCCGACGGGGCACTCTGTGTCTTCTTCGACGACGTGAAGGGCCCCGACGGCAATCCGACACCGCTGATCGTCAAGAAGACCAACGGCGGTTACGGGTACGCGGCCACCGACCTCTCCGCGATCCGCGACCGGGTGGGGAATCTGAAGGCGAACACCCTGCTGTACGTGGTGGACGCCCGCCAGTCGCTGCACTTCAAGATGGTCTTCGAGACCGCCCGCCGGGCCGGCTGGCTGAACGACCAGGTCCACGCGGTCCAGCTCGCCTTCGGCACCGTCCTCGGTAAGGACGGCAAGCCGTTCAAGACCCGTGAGGGCGAGACGGTGCGGCTGGTGGATCTGCTGGACGAGGCGGTGGAGCGCGCGTCGGCGGTCGTCCGGGAGAAGGGCGAGGGTCTCGGTCTCACGGAGGACGAGATCGTCGAGCGCGCCACCGAGGTGGGCATCGGCGCGGTGAAGTACGCGGACCTGTCGACCTCCGCGTCGCGGGACTACAAGTTCGACCTGGACCAGATGGTGTCGCTGCACGGCGACACGAGCGTCTACATCCAGTACGCGTACGCCCGGACGCGGTCGATCTTCGGCAAGGCCGGCGACCGTACGCCGGTGGCCCGTCCCGAACTCGAACTGGCCCCGGCGGAACGGGCGCTGGGCCTGCACCTGGACCAGTTCGGCGAGGTCGTGGCGGAGGCCGCTTCGGCGTACGAGCCGCACAAACTGACCGCGTATCTGTACCAACTGGCGTCGCTGTTCACGACGTTCTACGACAAGTGCCCGGTCATCAAGCCGGCCCCGCCGCAGGAGATCGCCGAGAACCGCCTGTTCCTGTGCGACCTCACGGCCCGCACGCTGCACCAGGGGATGGCGCTCCTCGGCATCCGTACGCCCGAGCGGCTGTAGGGCCGGCCGGCGGGCCGCTCACCGCGCCGCTCACCGCAGGACGCCGCGTATCTCCGGGTACTCGACCTCGTCCGGCAGCCGGTAACCGAGCGCGGTGAGCCGCGCCGCGACGTCCGCCGGGCTGCGCCCCGTGAGGCTCGCGCTGCGCAGCACGCTCTCCAGGTGGACGTCGTCCAGGTACGAGCGGGTGACCGTGTCCAGGAGCGCGATGTCCGCCTCGTCCACGGTCTCGGGCAGGCCGGCGTTCTCGTGCAGCCAGTGCCCCAGCGCGGTCAGCCTCTCGCGGACCGACGCGGGGGTGCGCCCGGTGATCCGGGCGGCGCGCAGGATGTGGCGGACCTGAAGCCCGACGACGGTGTTGTTCCACAGCCAGGGCGCCCGGCCGTCGAGGTTCTCGCTGAGGATGACGAGGTCGTCGGCCTCCGGGCTGTCGGGGACGTTCCCGTCCGGCGGCTGGCAGCCCAGTTCGCCCAGCCGGGCGAGGATGTCCTCGCGCGAGCGGCCCGTGTCCCGGGCCACGGCAAGGACGTGCCCGACGGGCGCGGCCGTCCAGCGGCCGATCCAGCGGTGGGACGCGGTGTCCCGGATCCTGAGGATCCGCTCGTCCGCGGGTTCGGGCGTGTACGGCAGCCGCAGGCCGAGTTCGGTCAGCCTCTCGGCGGCGACGCGCGGGCTGCACGCCAATTCCTGAGCCACGCCGAGCACATGCTGCGCGGACACCTCGTCGTCCCAGTCGAGCCAGCCACCCCGGCGGCTGGTGCGGATCAGCGCGACATCACGCGGGTCGGCGCTCTCGGGCAGCGGCCGGACCCCGGTCCCGACCTGGAAGCCGTAGGCGCCCATGCGCCGCGCGACATCGGCCGGGGACCGCGCGGCGCGGGCCGCCGACTCGATGATCTGCCGCAGGGGCACGGTCTTGTCGACATCGACCGGAGTGAGGCCGTACGTCGACTCCACGCTCATGATCAGCGCCGCGTCGTCGGGCTCGACGGCGTCGGGCAACGGCCCTTTGGAGCGCTGCACGTCGGCGTATCCCAGTGCGCCCAGCCGTACCAGCACGTCGGCGGGGCTCCACTTCAGCCTGGCCGCGATGATCAGCACGATCCCGTACGGCACCTGCTTCGCGGGATCCCGCCAGGGATACCGGCCGTTCAGATTCTTGCTGACGATCAGGTGGTCGTCCGGGTCCTGGGACTCGGGGGCATGGGGTTTGGGTTCGCGGGGCATGGTGTGGCCTTTCGACGGGGGTGAGGTGTCAGACGCCGGTGCTCACTCGGACGCCGCGATGTAGCGGCCGTCCTCGTCCCAGTCGTCCGCCTCGCGTTCGTGCTTCGTGGTCAGATCCACCCGGACTCCCGCCGGCTCCAGGGCCGTCCAGATCCGCAGCATCATCTCGTCGCTGATGAAGTGGAAGGAGAGGTCCAGCTCCCGCAGATGGGTGAGGGGCTGCCCCTGGAGCAGCGCCTCCACACCGTCGTCGGAGAGCGTGCCCATCGACAGGCTCAGCGAGGTCAGTTGGGGCACGACCGTCGCGGAGGCGAGCGCGGAGGCCAACTCGTCCTGGATGAAGCTGTTCTGGAAGCCGAGGTGGCGCAGGGCGGGCTTGCCCTCACCCGCGAGCAGCGGCGCGAGCTGCTCGACCGTGACGCCGCCGCCGTAGTTCTCGTCACCGAGCCACAGCTCCAGGCGTTCCAGCGACGGCAGTTGGGCAGCGGCTATCTGCTCCACCGCGTTCGGGGGCAGCCCGCCGGACTCGACGCGCAGGACGCGCAAGTTGTCGTGGCCGGAGACGGGGAAGTCCAGGCCCTCCCCGCCCCGTACAGCCAGCTCCCTGAGCCCGGGGAAAGCTGCCAGGAGCGGCGCGACATCACCGAGGTAGATGGTGGAGATCATCGCCTGCTCGTCCTCCAGATCGCCGAGGAAGAGGGCTTCCAGCCCGGTCAGCCGGGGGGCCAGGTCGATGAGTTCGTCGTCGGCCAGCCCTCCGTCCCCGTCGTACCAGGGCTGACCGAAGATGATCGCCCGCACCTTCGCCAGGTCCACGGACTCGGTGAACCGCTTCCAGCAGTCCTCCGCGCTCTCTTCGTTCTCGTACGGCTCCCGCTCCAGGCGCCAGGCGACCTCGTCGGCGGGTGGCAGGTCGGCGGGGTCGGCGTACGGCGGGAAGTTGTATGCCGGCAGTCCGTGGAAACGCTCGACATGGTGCACGTAGGACAAGATCAGGCTCCTGAGACTCCGGGTCACGGGTTCGCGGACGCCATCCTCGCGTCTCCGGCCCGTCTCCGGCGGGCGCTTGCTTACCCCGCGGTGGGTAGCGCACCAAATAGTCGGTACTTGTGGGCAGAAGTCCGCCGCCCGAAGATCGGAAACGACCCCGATCCCGACCCCGTTGGCACCCCTGAAGGAGCACCCGCATGTCCGCCACCCCCAAGCCCGCCGTCTCCGTCATCGGCCTCGGCATGATGGGCACCGCCCTGGCCGTCGCCTTCCTCGGCGCCGGGCACCCGGTCACCGTCTGGAACAGATCGCCCGCCAAGACCGGACCGCTGGCCGCCCAGGGCGCCCTTCCGGTGGACACGGCCGCCGAGGCGGTCGCCGCGAGTCCGCTGGTGGTCGTCTGCCTCTCCACGTACGACACGGTCCGCGCCGTCCTCGAACCGCTCTCCGGCCGGTTCACCGGCAAGACCCTCGCCAACCTCACCAACGGCACCCCCGAGCAGGCGCGTTCACTCGCCGCCTGGGCGGCCAAGGAGGGCGCCGGGTATCTCGACGGCGGGATCATGGCCGTTCCGCAGATGATCGCGGGACCGCACGCGTACGCCCTCTACAGCGGTCCGCGGGAGGTCTTCGACGCGCACCGGGAGACGTTCGCGGCGCTCGGCGGCACGAAGTACGTCGGCGAGGACCCCGGACTGGCCGCGCTGTACGACCTGGCGCTGCTCACCGGCATGTACGGGATGATCATGGGGGTGATGCAGGCGTACGCCCTCGTCCGTACGGAGGCCATCGCGGCCACCGAGTTCTCGGAGCTGCTGGTGCCGTGGGTGGGCGCGATGCTCGGCGCCGCGCCCGCGTGGGCGGCGGCGATCGACTCGGGGAAGCACCTGACGGACGTGTCGAGTCTGGCCGTCAATCAGGAGGCGTTCCCGAACCTGCTGAACACGTTCGCCGCGCAGGGGGTGAGCGGCGAGCTGTTCGCCCCCGTCCAGGACCTGCTGGACCGCGCGATCGCCGAGGGGCACGCCGCCGACGGGCTGTCGCGCCTCGCCGACCTGCTGCGTACGCGGCCGGGTCAGCCGTTCCCCGTCTGAAGTTCCACAAGCCGAACTCCGTTGTCAGTGGCGGCCCTTAGTGTCTCCTGCATGGCGACGCTCCCCAATCCCCTGCCCGCTCTGGCCGCCGACCCCTCCGGGCGCTCGGCCGGGCTCCAACTGCCGCCCGGCAAGCTGGTCGACACGACCATCGACGGGACCTGGCACGAACCGCTTCTGTGGTACGCGGACGAGCCGGCGTCCCCGACCGCCTGGGCCGATCTGCTGCCTGCCCGCAGAACGGCCGGACTGCATCCGCTGCTCGTCCACGGTGGTCACCGCGAGCAGTGGCCCGAGGAGTGGGAGCTGAGCCCGGATTCGGTGTCGTATCCGGGTGACCACGACGCGGAGGACGTCCTCGCGGGCTCCTGG
This sequence comes from Streptomyces sp. NBC_01716, assembly GCF_036248275.1. Classification (NCBI taxonomy): domain Bacteria; kingdom Bacillati; phylum Actinomycetota; class Actinomycetes; order Kitasatosporales; family Streptomycetaceae; genus Streptomyces; species Streptomyces sp. NBC_01716. Next base: position 3,604,578 of record NZ_CP109181.1, read on the forward strand.
GAGGACGTGACGGAGGAGGACGAGTGGCCGGGCCTCGCGGCCCCGCAGGAGTCGTCCACCGATCCCGACAAGGAGGCGGCCGAAGTCGCCTCCATCCTTACTGACGAGGGCAGTTGGATGCACGGCGCGCGCGTCGCCCTGGTCCCGGCCCGCCGCAGCGCGGACATACCGGCGGCCATCGGCTGGACGGGGCCGGTGAACCACGAGGGCGACGTGGCGCGGCTGTCGGCGGTGCTGCGGTCGTGGGAGGACCGTTTCGGGATACGGGTGGTGGCGCTCACGTTCGACCAGCTGGTGGTCTCGGTGGCCGCACCGCCGACGACCCAGGAAGAGGCGGAGGCGGTCGCGGCGGAGCACTTCGCGTTCTGCCCGGACAACGTCAACCAGGGCCGCCACACCACGCTTCCGGCGTACGCGACACATCAGGTGCTGGGCCAGCCGGCGTGGACCTTCTGGTGGGACTGAACCGCCCCTCGATCACACGTCCTTGCGCCGCGCGATCCTCATGCCCGCCGCCACCCCTGCGGGCAGCGACAGGTGAGTATCGCGAGGGGCAACTGGCGTTTGACCATGCGTCGATGGTACGAAGCGTGCCTCCCCCCTAGCCACCGCGCAATCGGCCTGGATCGAGCGGCCCGGTCAGACCACGAACTCGCACCACACGACCTTGCCCGGATGCCGCTCCCCCACCCCCCACTTGTCGGCGACCGCCGCGACGAGCATGAGCCCGCGCCCCGTCTCCCCGTACGGCTCGCGGACAGTCGGCCGCCCGTCACCGCTGTCGTGCACCTCGACCCGGAACGCCCCGTCCGCGAGCAGCGACAGGCTCAGCAAGTAGCCGCGCCCCGGCGGAACTCCGTGCACCAGGGCGTTGGTTGCCAGCTCGCTCACGCACAGCAAGACATCGTCGAGCCGGTCGCCGAGCGCCCAGTCGATCACCGCCTCCCGTACGAACTGCCTGGCGGCGGGCACGGATCGGCGTTCGCGGCGGTAGAAGCGCTCGCGCGGGGCGGGGGGTGGATTGGTCTCATTCACAGGGCGATTGTCACTGGCTGTGAATACGCTTATGCAGTGCGCGCACCCGTACAAAGATTTCGTACGGGCGGTGCGGGCGTGACGTACGGACGGGGACGGGGAGTTGGACGGACATGCGCAGCAAAAAGCAACAGCGGAAGAACACGTCGGCGATGAAGCTCGTGGGCGCGCTGGTCGCCCTCTTCCGGGAGGCGGCGGGCCTGACCCAACGTCAACTCGCGGAGCGCGCCTGCGTACACACGGAGACGATCGCGTCGGTGGAGCAGGGCCGACGGCTGCTGAAGCCTGATCTGGCGGAGCTGCTGGATGAAGTGCTGGAGACAAAAGGTGCGTTGGCGACATCGGTGGATAACATGCCGGAGATCGACCGGTATCCGGTCTGGGCGGCGGCGTACATCGATCAGGAGCAGGAGGCGATCGCCATCTCCTGGTACGAGAACCAGGTGATCCCCGGCCTGCTCCAGACCGAGAACTACTCCTACGCCGTCTTCCAGAACGAGATCCCGGCACTCAGCCAGGACGAGATGCGTGTGCGCGTCGCCGCCCGCTCGGAACGCCAACAGATCCTGCACCGCAAGGTCCCACCCACATGCAGCTTCCTGATCGGCGAAGGCGCGCTCAACGACCGCCTGGGCTCCCCAGCCGTATTCATGGAACAGCTTTGCCATCTCCGGGAGAGCGCCGACCTCCCGGGCCTGACCCTTCAGATCATGCCGTTCGGCAGGGCCACCCACGCAGGGCTCTCCGGACCGTTCATCCTGCTGGAGACAGCCGATCATCAGCACCTCGCCTATGCCGAGACACAGCGGGGCAGCCTCTTCGTCGAAGACCCGGATGAGGTCAGCATCTTGGCGCGCAAATATGCGATGCTGCGGACGCAGGCCCTCAACACCGAAGAGACGAAGGGCCTGTTGGACCGGCTGCTAGGAGAGTAATGAGCACCGCACTGGAGTGGTTCAAGTCCAGCTACAGCACGGAGCAGGGCGGCGCATGCCTCGAAGTCGCCTACCACTGGCACAAGTCGAGCTACAGCACGGAGCAAGGCGGCAACTGCGTCGAGGTCGCCGCGCACCCCGCCGCCGTGCATGTCCGGGACTCCAAGGTCTCCAACGGCCCAGTACTCACCCTTGCCCCCGCCGCCTGGGCGGCCTTCACTGCGGACGTCGCCCGCTGACCGTCGCGCCCACTGCGCCGGTGAGGTGAATACCGCCCCCACACACGCCGTCAGCCGTGACTTTTGCGACCGTTCTGCGCCATAGACAGACCGGACCGTGAGGACTAAGACGAGCAGACGGGCTACCACCAGAGATGAAAGCCACACACACCCTGACCGTCCTGGGCGCGGCGGTGCTGGGCGCCGTACTCCCCGCCACCGGCGCCGCCGCGGACGAGACCCACACGAACTCTCACAACGGGGGTTTCACGCTGCTCTCGATCGGTCAGATCGATGACCCGGCAGAGGACGTCCTGGAACACGCGACGGTGTTCGGCGAGACGCACATCGTTGAGGGCGCGGAAGCACCGGAAGCGGCGGAAGCACCCGAGTCGGCCGACACCGCTTGAGGCGGTCCCGATCGTCAGACAATGACGGGGACGGTCTCGGAGGAATCGGTGGACCAGTTGGTGACGATGGGCTTGTCCACGGTGGCGGTGTCGGGGAGCTGAAGCTCGGCGGGGTCGGGGTCTTCTTCGGTGGTGGCGATGATGACGTTCTCGAATTCCACGCCGCCGTCGGTGTTGGTGGTCTTGGGGCTGATTCCGGTGTATGCCACGGCCTCGCCGCTGAGCTTGATGGGGTCTGCGCCACCCTGCCCGACGGGGGAGGCGACACCGTCGGCGTCCGAACCGAAGGACACGCTGGGGGTGTTGACGTCCAGGTAGCAGGTGATGCCGGACTTGGCCTTGGCAGTGACACGGTAGTAGCCGCCGGCCTGGGTCTCCGAAGTGACCGTGAAGTCCAGGTCGTTGGTACCGCAGGACTGCCCGTAGCCGCTCTTCCCGTCGTCACCGGACTCGCCCTTGTCGGCGGAGCCGCCGGAGTCGGAGGAGTTGTCGCTCCCCGCGCTCCCATCGCTCTCGTCGCTGCCGTCGCTGCCGTCGCTGCCGTCGGAGGCAACGGCGGAGGGCGCGGCCGAGCTGCCGGTGTCCGCGACCTCTTCGGGACCGCAGGCGGTCGTGGTGGCGGCGAGGGCCGTCACGGCCGCGGCGGCCAGGACGAGACGGGCGGAACGGGCGGCGAGACGCGAACGCATCATGATCTCCAACGGCTGTCGGTAGCGGTGTTCCCTGCTGACACCGACGACACTAGGAGCGAGTCGATCCTCAAATGATCCTGCGAATGTCCGGGTTCCGTCTCAGCGAATGGGTTCCAAAAAACGGCATTGGATTTGCAACAGCCCCAGCTCACAGGCCATTTCGCCCCGACGTGACCTGGTGGGAGGTGAAGGCCTGGCCGCTCGCGGAAATCCGCGTCACTCAGCCTCAGCCGTGTAGTGGGCGTGCTGGTTCCTTACGTGCAGGGTGTCAGGGTGATCAGGGCCGAGCACCCGCGTCCGATCACGCACCAGACCCGCATACAAATCCCGCGCCGCTGCCACATCACCCGCCTCAGCCGTACAGAAAGCGTGCCAATCCCGCGCCCGAAGCGTCTCCGGATCATCAGCCCCAAGCACCCGCGTCCGATCACGCACCAAACCCGCATACAAATCCCGCGCCGCTGCCACATCACCCGCCTCAGCCGTGTAGTGGACGTGCTGGTTCCTTACGTGCAGGGTGTCAGGGTGATCAGGGCCGAGCACCCGCGTCCGATCACGCACCAGACCCGCATACAAATCCCGCGCCGCTGCCACATCACCCGCCTCAGCCGTACAGAAAGCGTGCCAATCCCGCGCCCGAAGCGTCTCCGGATCATCAGCCCCAAGCACCCGCGTCCGATCACGCACCAAACCCGCATACGCATCCCGCGCACCAGCCGCATCACCCGCTTCAGCCAGCGCCCGTGCCTCAACGGTGCGTTCTTCCAGGTCCGCGGTAATGGGACGTGTCGTCGGCGGTGGTCGGAGCGGGTCCGTCGGGGCTGCGGATGTCGGACTGCCGAAGCCCTCGATCGCTGCCAGCGCCTTGGCGGGGAGCCAGCTTGCGGCGGCGTGGGGGGCGACGGTCCGGTCCCGATGCTGCCCGAACTCCTCCAACACCTGCCCCAGGGTGGGCCGTACTTCTGGCTCTTTGGCCAGGCACCGCCCTACCACGTCAACCAGCTCGCTGGGCAGGCCGTGCATGTTCGGCGGCTGATACAGCGTCTGTGCCAGGACATCACCCGCGCTCGGCCCCTCGAACGGTGCGTGCCCCGTTGCCGCGAACATCATCACCGCGCCCAGCGCAAACACATCACTGGCCGGCCCGGCCGCTCCCCGGATGTGCTCCGGGGCCATGAACCCCGAGGTGCCCATCACATTCGTGGAAGCCGTACCCACCACGTCCAGTGCCTTGGAGATCCCGAAATCGATCACTCGCGGCCCATCAGCGGTCACCAGCACATTCGCCGGCTTCAGGTCCCGGTGTACCAACTGCGCGCCATGGACGGACAACAGGGCCTCCGCGATACCGGCCGCGACCCACCACACGCCTGCCGGCGGCAGTACTCCAGCCCGCTCGATGAGGACGTCAAGCGGCGGTGCGGCAACGAACGCGACGGCCATCCAGAGCAGATCCGCGTCCGACGGAGACACTTCGACCACGGGCGCGGTGAACGCTCCACTCACCGCCCGAGCCGCTGATGCCTCCCGCACGAAACGCGCCCGGAACCCGTCCTCGTCCGCGAGATGCGGCCGGATCACCTTGACCGCGTACAACCGGGTGCCGAGACCACGAGCCAGGTAGACACGGCCCATTCCACCCTGCCCCAGTACCCGCAGCACCGTATAGGGACCCACCGTCGTCGGGTCCCGGTCTTCCAGCGGACTGCCCCACATCAAATCCGCCACGAAGCTCCCATCACGCGAACTGGCCCTCCGTGGCCCATCATTGCCGAATCGAGTAGATCAACGCCACCGCCGTGACAGGCCCGACCACCGATTAGAGGTCCGCACGCCGAACCACTGCTCGGCGCCGTACTCACCGCAGGCAACGCGCGTTCGAGTTCGTCACGCGGTCGAGGGCCACCGAGGTAGGTGCGCACCTCCGGCGAGGCGAACAGCTCGATGAACGCGGCACGGTCGCGGGCCTCGGACACGCGGAGCACGAGCCGTTCAGTACTGATCGGGGCAGGTGGCCAGGCGACGGGTCCGAGTCCGGTCATGGCAGGAGACTCCCTAGGGATACTGGTCCGGGTCGTTCACAGCTGCTGTCTCCCACTTCGACCCGCCGTTCGGGTAGTCGTACGAGGGCCGCCCCTGCCCGCCGCTCGTACGGAACGGCTTCCCCGCGTCGTCCACCCGGACCGTCCCCTGCCGACCGCCGCTGGACCACTGAAGTTCCAGGTACCAACTGACGTCACGGGCAGAGGCGTTCGCGGTGATGTAGAAGACCTCCGGGTCGGACTCGCTCACCTTGTAGGGGAAGTCGCGCTGGCCCGACTTCGGTACGGAGGCGGGGCGGCCCTCGTCCAGGTTCACGGCGAACGACTTGGTCGACACACCGCCGCCGCAGCCGACCCCCATACCGAAGTCGTTCCAGGCGAGCGGCTCCCCGCTCTCCACCACGCGCACGTCGAGCGACTTGAGTACGACGGTCTCGCTCCCGGTGCCCTGCACGGCCAGTTCGATGAACTGGCTGCCGCTCGCGACCGCGCCGAGCGCGCCCACCCAGCCGGGGGCGTCGGGCTCGGCGGGGGGCGGGGGGACCTGCTCCGGGGGGCGGTCGATCAGATAGCGCTGACTGCACGGGTTCTCGAAGGCGTACGGCTTGGTGCTCACCGTCACCGGCACCCCGCCGACCGCCCCCTTCCCGGCGTCGCCGCCCCCGTTCTCCTTCTCCCGCGGTGTCGCCTTGTCCGACGGACTCGCGCCGCGCGAGGGCGACTTGTCGGGGGACGGTGATCCCGACGGCGAGGCGGACGGCGGGGCCGACTCCGGCGCACCGCCGGCCTCGGTCTCGGACGCGACGGGTGAACGGTCGCTCGACGGGTCGTCGAGAGGACCGAAGACGAGGGCGGGTACGGCGACGGCCACGACGACCGCCGCGGCGGCGAGAGTGACGTACAGACGCTTCCTGCGGCGCGAGGGAGGCGTGGCGCCGACGGGCGGGCCGGCGTCGGGCGCAGGGGCTTCAGCCGGTTCAGCCGGTTCAGTCCGCTCGGAAGACCCGGAAGGCTCTTCCGCCTCCACCGCCCCCGCCGACGCGTTGGCCGGCGGCGCGGACCGCGACCGCCGCCGCGCCTCGTCCGCGAGAATCCACCGCCGGTGCAGCTCCACGAACTCCTCGCCCTTCGCCCCGCACAGCCGCCCGAACCGCTCCGCCACCGCGAAGTCGGCAGGCACGGCGTCGCCGTTGCAGTAGCGGTGCAGCGTGGACGTACTGACATGGAGCTTCGCGGCGAGCGCGCCGTAGCTCTGTCCCGAGCGGTTCTTCAGCTCGGTGAGCAGTTCGGCGAAAGCTCGGGATTCGGTCGTCGCCACTGGCGGTTCCCCTCCACGTACGTGTGCCACAGTGCGCGGCCGTTCCAGGAACGCGTCCCAGGGAAACATCATTCCCGCAGGTCAAAGCCGTCTCAGCGTTCCAGCTTCCCCCATTGTCCCTTGCCGATTGCGCCCGCTTCCGACCGCCCCGCAAGGTGAGTGCAGCACCCGCCGAACGAGGAGGAGCGATCCGAACCCGCCTCCGCGACAGCCTCGTCGATGCCGTGGCCGTCTGCGTACTCATCACCTGCACAGCCGTGCTGCTCGTGCTCATCAACCGCTACTGAACACACCACCACAACGGGAGACAGAGACTCATGCGTAACCTTCGATTCCGCTCGGCCGCCACCACCGCCACCACCGCGCTCGTGGCCGCACTCGCCCTCACCGCCTGCGGGCCGGACGACGTGGTCAACTCCACCCCGAAGCCCGACTCCACGGCCGCCGCCGGCACGGCCACGGACGCGCCGGACGCCAAGGAGAGTGAGCAGCCGCCCGCCGACCAGAACGCGGACAAGGGCAACGGAAACGACAACGCCAGCGACGCCAACGGCAGCGGCGACAGCAGCGCCGGCAAGGGCAGCTCCAAGACCAAGACCACCTCCTGCACCGGCGACAACACCAACGTCACCGTCACCAAGGTCAGCCGGCCCCTCAACCACCTGCTGGTGACCGCCACCAACACCGGCAGCGGCGACTGCCACGCCTACTACGCGCCCCTCCTCGGCTTCGACGAGGCCCAGGCCGTCACCCAGATCAACGAGGACAGCAAGCCGCAGGCCGTGGTCACCCTGTCGCCCGGCCAGTCGGCCTACGCCTCGATCGCGCTGGGCGGCGTCGACGGCGCCCCGACCACCGCGGCGTACAAGCTCAGCGTCGCCTTCTCGGGCCGCGACAACCAGGGGTCGGTGGGCTCGGGCGCGAACCTCACCCTCCCGAAGGAAACGGCGACCACCGCGGACACGTCGGTCTCCTACTGGCAGTCGACCATGGCCGACGCCCTGACCTGGTAGCCGGGGCGGCCGGTCACGCGCGGGCGGCTCAGAGCGCCCGCGCGACCTCCGTCGCCCAGTAGGTGAGGATCGTCCCCGCGCCGGCCCGCTTGATGCCGGTCAGGCTCTCCAGGATCGCCTTGTCCCGGTCGATCCAGCCCTTCTCGGCCGCCGCCTCGATCATCGCGTACTCACCACTGATCTGGTACGCGGCGACGGGCACGGCCACCTCGGCGGCGACCTTCGCGAGCACGTCCAGATACGGCCCGGCCGGCTTCACCATCACCATGTCCGCGCCCTCTTCGAGGTCGAGCGCCAACTCCCGGAGGGACTCACGGGAGTTGGCCGGGTCCTGCTGATAGGTCTTGCGGTCGCCCGTCAGCGACGAGCCGACCGCCTCCCGGAACGGGCCGTAGAACGCGGACGAATACTTCACCGCGTACGCCAGGACGGCCACGTCCTCCTTGCCGATGGTGTCCAGCGCGTCCCGTGCGACGCCGACCTGGCCGTCCATCATCCCGCTGGTCCCCACCACATGCGCACCCGCGTCGGCCTGCACCTGGGCCATCTCCGCGTACCGCTCCAGCGTCGCGTCGTTGTCGACGCGCCCGCCGGCGTCGAGCACCCCGCAGTGGCCGTGGTCGGTGTACTCGTCCAGACAGAGGTCGGACATGATCACCAGGTCGTCACCGACCTCCTCGCGCACGGCCCGGATCGCCACCTGGAGGATTCCCTCCGGGTCGGTCCCGGCCGTGCCGACCGCGTCCTTCTTCGCGTCCTCCGGCACCCCGAACAGCATGATCCCCGAGACGCCCGCGGACACGGCGTCCACGGCCGCCTTCCGCAGCGTGTCCAGGCTGTGCTGGACGACCCCGGGCATGGCCGAGATGGCCACGGGCTCGCCGACACCCTCCCGCACGAACGCGGGCAGGACCAGGTCGGCCGGGTGCAGCCGCGTCTCGGCGACCATGCGCCGCATCGCGGGGGTGGTCCGCAGCCGACGGGGCCGGGTGCCGGGGAAGGAACCGTACACAGTCATGGTGAGTCGCCTCATGAGTCCGGAAAGGGCGGTTGTTCGGTGCCCTTCCACGCTACGCCGCAAGGCCGGCTTCCCGGGACGGGTACCCCCGCCCCGGGACGCTCAGGTCGTACGCCGCCGCCTCGATCCCGGTCGCCGTTCGCTGGGCCGGGTGACCGTTTCTCCTGCCTCACGGGCCGCCTCCCGGCGCGCCGCGCCGAACGCCGCCAGCGCCTCAGCCAGCTTGTGCACCGAGGGCTCCGGCGCCAGCACGTCCACCCGCAGACCGTGCTCCTCCGCCGTCTTGGCGGTCGCCGGGCCGATGCACGCGATGACGGTCACGTTGTGCGGCTTGCCCGCGATGCCGACCAGATTCCGCACGGTGGACGACGAGGTGAACATCACCGCGTCGAAGCCCCCGCCCTTGATGGCCTCCCGCGTCTCGGCGGGCGGCGGCGACGCGCGCACGGTCCGGTAGGCCGTGACGTCGTCGACCTCCCAGCCCAGCTCGATCAGCCCGGCCACCAGCGTCTCCGTGGCGATGTCGGCGCGCGGCAGGAACACCCGGTCGATCGGGTCGAAGACCGGGTCGTACGGCGGCCAGTCCTCAAGGAGACCGGCTGCGGACTGCTCGCCGCTGGGCACCAGGTCCGGCTTGACGCCGAAGTCGACCAGCGCGGCGCCGGTCTGCTCGCCGACGGCGGCGACCTTGATCCCCGCGAAGGCACGGGCGTCCAGCCCGTACTCCTCGAACTTCTCCCTGACGGCCTTCACCGCGTTGACGGAGGTGAAGGCGATCCACTCGTAGCGCCCGGTGACGAGCCCCTTGACCGCGCGCTCCATCTGCTGGGGCGTACGAGGCGGTTCGACCGCGATGGTCGGGACCTCGTGCGGTACGGCCCCGTACGACCGAAGCTGGTCGGAGAGCGACGCGGCCTGCTCCTTCGTACGCGGGACGAGCACCTTCCAGCCGAACAGCTGCTTCGACTCGAACCACGCGAGCTGGTCGCGCTGCGCCGGCGCGCTGCGCTCCCCGACCACGGCTATGACCGGCTGGTGCCCGGCCGCCGACGGCAGGACCTTCGCCTGCTTCAGCGTGAGCGCGATCGTGCCGAGCGTCGCGGACCAGGTGCGCTGGCGCGTCGTCGTACCGGCGACGGTGACCGTCATCGGCGTGTCCGGCTTGCGGCCCGCGGCGACGAACTCGCCCGCGGTCGCGGCGACCGTGTCGAGCGTCGCCGAGACCACCACCGTGCCGTCGCTCGCGCCGAGTTCGGTCCAGCAGCGCTCACCGGCCGTACGGCTGTCGACGAACCTGACGTCGGTGCCCTGCGCGTCCCGCAGCGGCACGCCCGCGTAGGCGGGCACACCCACGGCGGCGGCGATACCGGGCACGACCTCGAAGGGAATGCCCGCAGCGGCGCACGCCAGCATCTCGGCGCCGGTGTCGCCGTCGAGACCGGGATCCCCGGTCACCGCACGGACGACCCGCTTGCCGCCCCGCGCGGCCTCCATGACAAGATTGACGGCATCCCTGATCGCGGGGATACCGGCGGCTGTTGACGCATCGTCAACAATCGTCAACTCAGGCGTGCTCACTCCCGCACGCGCATGGCCGCGTACGAGTTCGAGCACATCAGGCTCGGCGATCAGTACCTCCGCCCCCGCGAGCGCCTCGACGGCGCGGAGTGTCAGCAGACCCGGATCCCCGGGTCCGGCACCGAGGAAGGTGACGTGCCCTGATGCGGAGACGGCCGGATGATGGTCGGCGATGGGGCTCAAAGTGCTCGCTCCCCCATAAGACCGGCCGCACCCTTGGCGAGCATCTCGGACGCGAGTTCGCGACCGAGCGCGACGGCGTCGCCGTGCGACGTGGGTACGGGACCGGTGATGGACAACTGCACGAGCGTCGAGCCGTCGGTCGTGCCGACGACACCCCGCAGGCGCAGTTCGTTGACAAATCGCGCGTCCTGTCCGTCGCCCAGCAGGTCGGCCAGCGCACCCACAGGTGCGCTGCAGCCGGCCTCCAGGGCGGCGAGCAGGGAACGTTCCGCGGTGACGGCGATCCGCGTGTGCGGGTCGTCGAGGCCGGCGAGTGCGGCGGTGAGTTCCAGGTCGGAAGCCACGCATTCGACGGCGAGTGCCCCCTGGCCGGGGGCCGGCAGAACGGAGTCGACCGACAGGTAGTCGGTCACCTCGGCCGTCCTGCCGAGGCGGCCCAGACCGGCCGCGGCCAGCACGACCGCGTCGAGCTCACCGTCGTGGACGTAGCCGATCCGGGTGTCGATGTTCCCGCGTATCGGCACGGTCTCTATGAGACGGCCGTGGTCCCGGGCGTACGCGTTGAGCTGCGCGGTGCGCCGCGCGGAGCCCGTACCGATCCTGGCGCCGTGCGGCAGCCGGTCGAAGGTCAGCCCGTCGCGTGCGATGAGCACGTCCCTGGGGTCCTCACGGCGCGGTACGGCGGCCAGCGCCAGGGCGTCGGGCTGCGCGGTGGGCAGGTCCTTGAGCGAGTGGACGGCGAAGTCGACCTCACCGCGCAGCAGCGCGTCGCGCAGCGCGGTGACGAAGACACCGGTGCCGCCGATCTGGGACAGCTGCTCGCGGGAGGTGTCGCCGTACGTGGTGATCTCGACGAGCTCGACGGCCCGCCCGGTCAACTCCCGTACGGCGTCGGCCACTTGCCCGGACTGGGCCATGGCCAGTCTGCTGCGCCTGGTGCCGAGTCTCAGTGTCTTCCCGGTCATACCCGCCCTCGGTTCTTGACATCGACCGCGTTCCGGTCGCCGACCCCGCCCCGGTCCGCCCGGCTGACGGCGGCGACCGTCTGCGGGTCGAGGTCGAAAAGTTCGCGCAGCGCGTCGGCGTAACCGGCGCCGCCCGGCTCACCGGCGAGCTGCTTCACCCGCACGGTCGGAGCGTGCAGCAGTTTGTCCACGACGCGCCGTACGGTCTGGGTGATCTCCGCGCGCTGCCGCTCGTCGAGGCCGGGGAGCCGGCCTTCGAGACGAGTGATCTCGCCGGCGACGACGGAGGCGGCCATGGCGCGCAGGGCGACCACGGTCGGGGTGATGTGCGCGGCGCGCTGGGCGGCGCCGAAGGCCGCGACCTCGTCGTTGACGATCCGCTTGACCTGGTCGACGTCGGCGGCCATCGGGGCGTCGGCGGACGCCTCGGCGAGGGACTCGATGTCGATCAGCCGGGCACCGCGCAGCCGGTGGACGGCCGCGTCGATGTCGCGGGGCATGGCGAGGTCGAGGAGCGCGAGCTCCCGGCCGCCGGCGAGGGCGGACTCGACGGCGTCGGCCGTCAGCACCAGCCCGGTGGCGCCGGTACAGGAGACGACGACGTCGGCACGTGTCAACTCGGCGTCGACGGTGCCCATGTCGACCGCGCGGGCCCTGACCCCCGTACCGCCAGGCTCGCCCAGGATCGTCACCAGCCGGTCCGCGCGGGCCGCGGTGCGGTTGGCGACGACGATCTCGGCGACCCCGGCGCGGGCGAGTGTCGCGGCGGCGAGCGAGGACATCGATCCGGCGCCGATCACCAGCGCCCGCCGGCCCCGGGCCCAGGCCCGTACGTCCGCGCCGGCGGCGAGCTGTTCGAGACCGAAGGTGACGAGCGACTGCCCGGCCCGGTCGATCCCGGTCTCGCTGTGGGCGCGCTTGCCGACGCGCAGCGCCTGCTGGAAGAGGTCGTTGAGGAGACGTCCCGCGGTGTGCGACTCCTGGCCACCGGCGAGCGCGTCCTTGATCTGCCCGAGGATCTGCCCCTCGCCGACGACCATCGAGTCCAGTCCGCAGGCCACCGTGAAGAGATGGTGGACGGCGCGGTCCTCGTAGTGCACATAGAGATAAGGGGTGAGCTCGTCCAGGCCGACACCGCTGTGCCGGGCCAGGAGCGTGGAGAGCTCGGCGACGCCCGCGTGGAACTTGTCCACGTCCGCGTACAGCTCGACCCGGTTGCACGTGGCGAGGACAACGGCCTCGGTCGCCGGTTCGGAGGCGAGTACGTCCTGAAGGAGCTTGATCCTGCTGTCCGGTGACAGCGACGCCCGGTCCAGCACGCTCACGGGCGCGCTGCGGTGGCTCAGACCGATGACCAGAAGACTCATGCCGGCATCACGGCGGGGACTTCCCCGTCGGGTCCCTTCCGGCTCGCGGTGGTGGAGCGGACCGGCGGCGGGGTGCCGGCCTCGGCCGCGGCGGCTTCCTCACCGGCCTTGCGCTGCTCGTGGAAGGCGAGGATCTGGAGCTCGATCGAGAGGTCGACCTTCCGTACGTCCACGCCGTCCGGCACGGTCAGCACGGTCGGCGCGAAGTTGAGGATCGAGGTGACGCCGGCGGCGACGAGACGCTCACAGACCTGCTGGGCACCGCCCGCCGGGGTCGCGATGACCCCGATGGAGACGCCGTTGTCGCTGATGATCCGCTCCAGCTCGTCCGTGTGCTGGACCGGGATCCCGGCGACCGGCTTGCTGGCCATCTCGGGGTCGGCGTCGATCAGCGCGGCGACCCGGAAGCCGCGGGAGGCGAATCCGCCGTAATTGGCGAGCGCGGCGCCGAGGTTGCCGATGCCGACGATGACGACCGGCCAGTCCTGTGTGAGGCCGAGTTCACGGGAGATCTGGTAGACGAGGTACTCCACGTCGTACCCGACACCGCGCGTTCCGTAGGAGCCGAGATACGAGAAGTCCTTGCGCAGCTTCGCGGAGTTGACCCCGGCGGCCACGGCGAGTTCCTCGGACGACACCGTGGGCACGGAGCGCTCGGAGAGTGCGGTGAGTGCCCGCAGATACAGCGGAAGGCGGGCGACCGTGGCCTCGGGGATTCCTCGGCTACGGGTCGCCGGTCGGTGAGTTCGGCCAGTTGCCACGGTGCTCCTGCGGGATGAGCGGGGCTGCAGGCGGCCGTATGTCCCAGGACCGCCCCGTCCTGTGCAGGTTATGCCTTTGTGAACGCGTGCACAAAGATTGTGTCCGCTTTGTCCGCGCAAAGTGACCGGCGTCACGCGACCCGTTCGAGGGATCTTGGAACCCTCGACCGTACCGGTCCGTTCAACCCATGATGGGGGCAAAGCAGTACAACTCCTCATGACCACGCCCCCGAGACCACCCTCTCCGCGCCCGCCGAGCCGGTCGTCCCGGCTCTTCGGAAAAGGCTCGGCAAAGCGCCCACGATCGTAACCGTCTTTCTGTCAGGCCCCCAGTTCCTTGCGGAGACGATCGGCGTCCACACGCCAGAAAGTGTGCTGCTCGCCGTCCACGAGCACGACCGGGATTTGCTCCCAGTAAGCGCGACGCAGCTCTTCGTCGACCGTGATGTCCTTCTCATCCCAAGATGCCCCGGTCTCGGCGCACACCGCGGCCACGACGGCGCGCGCGTCGTCACAGAGATGACAGCCGGGTTTGGAGACGAGCGTCACCACACGCTCGGCCGGATTCTTCTTCGTACGACGCAGGAGAGGGCTCATGCCGTCCATTCTCCGCGCCCCGCGAAGACCCCCCGGACAGGGCCCGGCCCTCCGCCTTCTCGGAGAGTTCACACCGACGGCACCCCGGCGCGTCCGGAAGTACCGAACAGACTGACTATGCTCACGCTATGGCCGCACTGGGATGGCTCACCCCCCGTAAGCGCTCCGCGACAGCACGGAGCGTGCTCGCGGGTGAGGCCGCAGCAGAGGCAGGACTCAAGTCGTCACAGGAGATCGACGGCGTCGGCGCGGCACCGACAGGCACCGCCGCCGACCCGGCCGTGCCGGACTTCCCCGTCTTCGGTGACGCGCGCGCCGCTGCCTTCTTCGACCTGGACAACACCGTCATGCAGGGCGCCGCGATCTTCCACTTCGGCCGCGGGCTCTACAAGCGGAAGTTCTTCCAGCGCCGTGAACTGGCCAGATTCGCCTGGCAGCAGACCTGGTTCCGGCTCGCCGGCGTCGAGGACCCGCAGCACATGCAGGACGCCCGCGACAGCGCGCTGTCCATCGTCAAGGGCCACCGGGTCTCCGAGCTGATGTCCATCGGCGAGGAGATCTACGACGAGTACATGGCCGACCGCATCTGGCCCGGCACCCGCACGCTCGCCCAGGCACACCTCGACGCCGGGCAGCAGGTCTGGCTGGTGACCGCCGCGCCCGTCGAGACGGCCACGATCATCGCCCGGCGCCTCGGCCTGACCGGCGCGCTCGGCACCGTCGCCGAGTCGATCGACGGCGTCTACACCGGCAAGCTCGTCGGCGAGCCGCTGCACGGCCCGGCGAAGGCCGAGGCGGTACGGGCGCTGGCCGCGGCCGAGGACTTCGACCTGGACCGCTGCGCGGCGTACAGCGACTCGCACAACGACATCCCGATGCTCTCGCTCGTCGGACATCCGTACGCGATCAACCCGGACAGCAAGCTCCGCAAGCACGCCAAGGACCGCGAATGGCGGCTGCGCGACTACCGGACGGGCCGCAAGGCGGCCAAGGTCGGCATCCCGGCGGCCGCCGGGGTCGGCGCGCTGGCGGGCGGCACGGCCGCCGCGGTGGCGCTGCACCGCCGCCGCCGCTGACTCGCCGCCGACCCACCGCCGCTGCCTGACTCAGGCACAACAGATCACCCCAGCTGACAGATCGTGACACCAAGCGATCAATAACTGCTCACGATGTGCTACTTGATTCGCCATATAGGCGTAACAGAAGCGACGTAATCGATGATTTGAGCAACTGGGTGTAGTGCTGCCTGTACGAAGCGTTATTCTCCTCAGACGCATACCGGACCCCACACGTCGCCACGACGAGTGAATGGTCCCGCACTGAACGTGATGGAAGCTCTGCCTCTGGGAGTCCCGTGTACCCACACGTCGGGGTTGACGCCTCGGGCCTGGCTACGCTGCGCGCATCGGTCCTCGACCACTTGCGCGGCTTCGTCCCCACCGCGTACGCCGTCCCCGCCCTCGCCGCCGCGGCCCCTGCCGTGAGCGGCCCGATTGGTCCTTGCTATGCCCTGGCGAACGGTGGTGCGGCGGTCGGCAGACGGGGAAGCCGGCACAGCGCCACCACCTCCGCCTCCACCCCTGTCCGCCGCCCCACGGCCGACAGCGACAGCGCCCGCATGATGGAGCTCGTCGAGCGCGCCCAGGCCGGCGAGGCCGAAGCGTTCGGCAGGCTGTACGACCAGTACAGCGACACCGTCTACCGCTACATCTATTACCGCGTGGGCGGCAAGGCAACCGCAGAGGACCTCACCAGTGAGACCTTCCTGCGCGCCCTGCGCCGTATCTCCACATTCACCTGGCAGGGCCGCGACTTCGGCGCCTGGCTGGTCACGATCGCGCGGAACCTGGTCGCGGACCACTTCAAATCGAGCCGCTTCCGACTGGAAGTGACCACCGGCGAAATGCTCGACGCCAACGAGGTCGAGCGCAGCCCGGAGGACTCCGTCCTTGAGTCCCTCTCCAACGCCGCGCTGCTCGAAGCCGTACGGAAACTCAACCCCCAGCAGCAGGAGTGCGTGACGCTGCGCTTCCTGCAAGGGCTCTCGGTCGCCGAGACCGCCCGGGTCATGGGGAAGAACGAAGGAGCGATCAAAACCTTGCAGTACCGGGCCGTTCGCACGCTGGCGCGGCTGCTCCCGGAGGACGCCCGCTGATACTTGCCGACCGGTCCGGCGCACCGTTCAACTCACCGTTCAACTCACGGTCGGTGACGCCTCGATGACGCACTGGTCCGATCATCTTTCGCGCGTAACCCAAGTGCCGCGACGCTCGTTGTCCGGGATGCAGGCTCCCTGTGGATGCGCTCAAGGCGTGCAACCTTCCGAACCCTCAGGGGAGTCGATCGTCATGACGAGAGGAGGTGCCGCCAGTGATCGCGAATGTCTCGGCACACCGGCGGGCGAACGCCTTCGCCCAGGCCCTGGAAGACCGGACGCCCCAGGGCGAGGCGGCGGAGCAGCCCGCCGTTTCGGCCGAACCGACTGAGCAGGGGCGGCTGTTGGCCCTGGCGACCGGTCTCGGAGAACTACCGAGACCCACGCTGGACCCCGAGGTCAAGGTGGTGCAACGGGCACAGCTCGTGGCAGCCATGGAGGCCATGCTTCAGGAGGGCACTGCGGACGGACCGGCGGACACCGGCCCCGCGGTGCCCGAGCAGCGGCGGACATCCGGGAGAGGAGCCCACCGGGCGTCCCCGCTCCGGGGGCTCCGGAGGCTCCGGCCGAAGTCCCGCTGGTCCAAAGGGCTCGCGGCCGGAGGTCTCACGGTCGGTGTCGCCGCCGGCGCCTTCGGCGGAGTGGCCGCCGCCAGTTCCGATGCCCTGCCCGGTGATTCGCTGTACGGGCTGAAGCGCGGCATGGAGGACTTCAAGCTGGGCCTGGCCGACGAGGACGCCGACCGTGGCGGTCTCTACCTCGACCACGCGTCGACCCGGCTGAGCGAAGCCCGCCGCCTGCTCGAACGTGGCCGCTCCGGCGCGCTCGACCATGAATCGCTCGGCGAGATCCGCCGGACGCTCAACGGCATGAGTCACGACGCCACCGAGGGCCATCGGCTGCTGAACCAGGCGTACGAGAAGGACGGCAAGATCAAGTCGATCGCGACGCTCTCCTCGTTCTCCGCGTCGCACCGCGCCATCTGGGACGGCGTGCGGGACCAGCTGCCACCGCAGCTGAGCGACGTGGGCAGCCAGGTCAACTCGGTCTTCGACGCCATAGACGAAGACGTCGCCCCGCTTCAGTCACTGCTGCCCCGCTCCCCGGACCAGGACCGGCGCCCGCAGAATCCGGGCGGTGCCACCACCAACGAGTCCAACGGCTCGGGCGGCGGTCCGGACATCGGCCCGTCGCCGTCGAAGTCGGCCCCCGACACGGGCCGTACGGACAACGGCGGGAAGCCGAGCCCGTCCGGTCCCGGTGCCACGGAGGACGATGGGCTGCTGCCCACCGCCCCCGGCGATCTGCTCAACCCGCCACCGGGCGACGGCCTTCCGTCGGCGCCCGGCCAGGGAGGCATCCCCCCGGCCCCGGACATCACGATCCCGCCGCTGCTGCCCAACCTGCTGCCGGGTCTGGGCATCGACACCGAGGACGTGGACTGACGAAGGCGCCGTAGGCGGAAGAGGAGGCGAGGGCCGACGGCCCTCGCCTCCTCTCATACGTGCGAACGCGGCGTCAGAAGAAGACCGACCGCCGCTGTACGAGCAGTTTGTAGAGCGTGTGCTGGATCTGCTCCCGTACCTGATCGGTCAGGTTGAACATCAGCATCGGGTCCTCGGCCGCCTCCGGCGGATAGCCGTCCGTCGGAATCGGCTCGCCGAACTGGATCGTCCACTTCGTCGGCAGCGGCAGCGCGCCCAGCGGCCCGAGCCACGGGAACGTCGGCGTGATCGGGAAGTACGGGAATCCCAGCAGCCGGGCCAGCGTCTTGGAGTTGCCGAGCATCGGGTAGATCTCCTCCGCCCCGACGATCGAGCACGGCACGATCGGCACGCCCTGCCGCAGCGCGGTCGAGACGAATCCGCCCCGGCCGAAGCGCTGCAACTTGTAGCGCTCACCGAAGGGCTTGCCGAGGCCCTTGAAGCCCTCCGGCATCACACCGACGATCTCGCCGCGCTGGAGCAGCCGTTCGGCGTCCTCAGCACAGGCCAGGGTGTGACCGGCCTTGCGCGCCAGCTCGTTGACGACCGGCAGCATGAACACCAGGTCCGCGGCGAGCAGCCGCAGATGGCGGCCGGCGGGATGGTTGTCGTGGACGGCGACCTGCATCATCAGGCCGTCCAGCGGGAGGGTGCCCGAGTGGTTGGACACCACCAGGGCGCCGCCGTCCGCGGGGATGTTCTCGATGCCCTTCACCTCCACGCGGAAGTAGTTCGCGTAGAGGGGCCGGATCAGCGACATCAGGACCTGGTCGGTGAGTTCCTTGTCGTAACCGAACTCGTCGACCTCGTAGTCGCCCGTGACCCGGCGCCGCAGGAAGGCGAAGCCCTGGGCGAGCCGCCGGTCCCAGTCGCCCCCGCCGGGCCGGGGCTCGGCATCGGTCTCGGGCCGGACATCGTCCGCCCCGGTCTCGCTTGGCGCATCTGCCGCACCGGCCTGGCTCGGATCGGCGTCCCGCGCGTCGCCGGTGGCGGCGTCCCGCGTCCCGTCCGGCTGATCGGGAACGGACGAGAGCGACGATTGCGGCCCCGAACCCGACTGGGACGAGGCGGACTTGCCGCGCCCTTGCGCGCGCTTCGCGGCGGCGTCCTTCGCCGCTTTCGAAGACTTCGCCGCTTTCGAAGTCCCGCCGCCGGTGCCGGCGGCGCCGCCCAACCGCGCCGCGCGCCGTGACCGGGGCTCTTCGCCGAAGGGAATGACCTTGGCATCGGCCATGTCAGATGCGCTCCTTGCTGACGAGGGTGGCGAGCCGGTCGACCGCGTCGGCGACAGCCTCCGGCGGCAACAGCCCGGCACCCCGGCTACGTGCGAAGTCCGTGAAGGCCTCCGCCGTGGTGTACGTGGGTACGAACCCCAGTGTCTCGCGCATCTGGTCCGTGCTGACAACCCTGCCGTGGGTCAGCAGCCGGATCTGCTCCGGCGAGAAGTCCGTCACACCGAGCGTGCGCAGCGCGGAGCCGACCCAGGTCACCGCGGGCAGCAGAACGGGCACTGTCGGCCTGCCCAGGCGCCGGGAGCACTGCGAGAGCAACAGCACACCGTCACCGGCGATGTTGAAGGTCCCGCTGTTGAGCGTGCCGCGCCGCGGCTCGTGCAGGGCGATCCGCAGGACGTCGATGACGTCGTCCTCGTGGACGAACTGGAGCCGCGGATCGTAGCCGAAGACCGTCGGCAGCACGGGCAGCGCCAGATACTCGGCGAGCGGTGAATCCGCCGCCGGCCCCAGGATGTTCGCGAAGCGCAGTACGCACACCGCGACATCGGGACGGCGGCGCGCGAACCCGCGTACGTACCCCTCGACCTCCACCGCGTCCTTCGCGAAGCCGCCGCTGGGCAGCGACTTGGGCGGGGTGTTCTCGGTGAAGACGGCCGGGTCCCGGGGCGCGGAGCCGTACACGCTCGTGCTCGACTTGACGACCAGGCGCTCGACGGTGGGCGACTTCTGGCAGGCGCCGAGCAGTTGCATCGTGCCGATGACGTTCGTCTCCTTGACGGCCGTCCGGCCGCCGGTGCCCAGCGGCGTGCCCGTCACGTCCATGTGCACGACCGTGTCGACGGAATGCTCGGCCAGGACGCGCGCTATGGCGGGCTGGCGGATGTCCGCCCGTACGAAATCGGCACCGCCGAGACTGTGCTCGGGAGTGACGGCGTCCACGCCGATGACGCGGTCCACCTCGGAGTCGCGCAGAATTCTCCGTACGAGACGGCTGCCGAGCTGGCGGGCCACTCCGGTCACGAGCACGACCTTGCCCAAGATCAGCGCCTTCCCCTGAATTCGATGTCCGACCCAAGCACATTGCTTGTCCCAGCCGTCACCGTAGCGGGTCGGCGTAGCCGGGGGACGGCCGCACGAGGCTCTTCTCCGGAGCTTCGCGAAATCTTTGAGCCGTAACGTGAGCCGTAACGCACCACGGCCCTCCCACCTGCATGGTGGAAGGGCCGCGATGTCACGTACAGCTGTCGCTCACTTCTTGTTACGACGCTGGACGCGGGTGCGCTTGAGCAGCTTGCGGTGCTTCTTCTTGGCCATCCGCTTACGCCGCTTCTTGATAACAGAGCCCACGACTACCCTCGCTCACTTCTCTTCACTCGGTGCGGGGCGTCTGGGCCCACACGACCTACGTTGGCCCAGCCTACCCGTCGCCGAGTGAGGGACGTAATCCGAGGGAAATCTCAGGCGGATTCGACCCCCACGAAAGACTCGCGGAGATACTCGTGAACCGCTTGCTCCGGAACCCGGAAAGACCTGCCCACCCGGATCGCCGGCAGATGACCACTGTGCACCAATCGATACACGGTCATCTTCGACACTCGCATGACCGAGGCGACTTCCGCCACGGTAAGGAACTTGACCTCGTTGAGAGGCCTCTCGCTGCCAGCAGCCATGACCCACCTGTACCTTCCGCACCCGACGCGCACCGGCTTCCCCTCCGGTGACTCTTCGTCGCTGTGCGCTCACACCCAGAGTAGGGGCGGGTGGTACGAGTGGGGAAGAGGAGCAGCACATGGCCGCCTACTGTGACAGACACGCTCGATTGAGCACATAGCGAGTCAGTGGACGGTAATAATCGGACCGGACACCGTCGTCAACCGGAACCACGACGGACACGCGGCCCTCCGCCTCACCGACGAAGAGCGCCGGATCGTCGGTGTCGGCGAGCCCGATGGCCTCGATGCCCAACTGACCTGCCCCGCAGACCCATCCATGGTCTCCGACGACCAGCTCCGGGAGCGGCCCGCCCGCCTCCGCCGCACCGTCCAGCGCGACCCGAACGGGGAGAGGGGAATGCGTGTGTGCGCCGGTCTCACTCCCCGCGCTCGAGGCTTCGGATTCCCGCACCAACGCGACTCCCCGTACATAGTCCAGGCGGTATGTGCGTACGCCGAACCGGGTCGTTATGTCGATACATCTCCCCTTCGCCGGAGTGAGGACGACGCATCCAGCTGCCGACAAAGCGTCTGCCAACCCCGCGTAGAAGCCGATCAACCGGTGCGGATGCCCGGTTCCGAACAGCACGGGAGCCCGCCGGCCGACGGCCGCGCCGAGCCGCTCGGCGAAGGCGTCGAGGCTGCTCAACGTCCGCTCGGGGTCGATGACATCGCCGCCCGACACATGCGCCGGGTCCCCCGACACTCCGCACCGGTCGGCCATGAGCCGCAGCAAGTCACGCTCGTGCCAGGCCCGTTCGGGGGTGAGGCCCAGCGTCGCGCGCGGATCGCGGGCGGCGAAGAGCCGGTAACTGCGCAGGCTCTGCTCCCGCGTGGTGGCCACCGGGCCGGCCAGTCGGGCGGCCAGCAGATGGGCCCGGAGGGCGTTGGTGATCGGCACGGTCCCGATGGTCCCGCACCGGGCGGGACACGGGGCCAAAACGGTTGCGGGACCGCACAGTTGGAGTAGCCGAGAGGGCGCGCGGTGCGTCGGCCGGGGGCGTCAGGGCAGCAGCCCTCGCAGCGGGAAGGACGCCTTGCGGGTCGCGATGATCGCCTGGTCCAGCCGGTCGGCCGGGTCGTAACCCGCGTCCCAGGACTCCCAGTTCGCCGTACGCCCGTCCGTCATCCGATGGGGCGCGGACTCACGCGTACGGGCGTACACCTCGTCCCGCCACTCCTCCGGCACCGGCGTCTTCGGATCGATGGGCGCGTGCGCCGCGATCGCCACCAGGTGCGTCCAGGAACGCGGCACGACGTCCACGACCGAGTATCCGCCACCGCCGAGAGCGACCCAGCGGGCCTCGTCGACGTAGGCGTGCGCCAGTTCGTGGCAGGAGGCCTGCACGGCGCGCTGCGCGTCGAGCGACACCGCCAGGTGGGCCAGCGGGTCCTCGAAGTGCGTGTCGGCGCCGTGCTGTGTCACCAGCGCCTGCGGCCGGAAGTCCGCGAGCAGTTCGGGTACGACGGCGTGGAAGGCCCGCAGCCATCCCTCGTCGCCCGTCCCCGCGGGCAGCGGCAGATTGACCGCGCTCCCCTCGGCCGCGTCCCCGCCCGTCTCCTCCGGCCAGCCGGTCTGCGGGAAGAGCGTGCGGGGATGCTCGTGCAGCGAGATGGTCAGCACGCGCGGGTCGTCCCAGAACGACGCCTGGACACCGTCCCCGTGGTGCACGTCCACGTCCACGTACGCGACGCGCTCCGCGCCCAGCTCCAGGAAGCGGGCGACGGCGAGCGAGGCGTCGTTGTAGACGCAGAAGCCCGAGGCCGCCCCGGGCATCGCGTGGTGCAGGCCGCCGGCGAAGTTCACGGCGTGGTTCGTCTCCCCGCGCCATACCGCGTCGGCGGCGCCGACCGACTGCCCGGCGATGAGCGCGGACGCCTCGTGCATGCCGGCGAAGGCCGGATCGTCGGGTGTCCCGATGCCGTACGAACCGTCGGCGGACCGCGGATCGGCCGAGTAGCGCCGTACCGCTTCGACGTACTCCTGGCGGTGGACGAGTCTCAGCGTGGAATCCCCGGCGGAGGGCGCGGAGACCACGTCCACCTTGCTGTCCAGCCCGTACGCGCGTACGAGCTCCCTGGTCAGTGCCAGCCGCACCGGGTCCATCGGGTGACTCGCCCCGAAGTTGTAACCCGTTACGGCGTCATCCCACATCAGCTGCGCGCGACCGGTCATGCCTGCCACCGTATCGGGCGGCACCGTCGGCGAACGACGGGGCGTACACCAGGGTCACCAGGATCATCAGCATCGGTACGAGCATCGCGCCCCGGTAGCTCCACAGGTCACCGAGGGCGCCGACGAGGGGAGAACCGATCAGGAACCCCACGTAGTTGAAGATGTTCAGCCGGGCGACAGCCGCGTCGCTGGCGCCCGGGAACATCCGCCCGGCGGCGGCGAAGCACTGCGGCACGAGGACGCAGAGCCCGAACCCGAGCACCGTGAACCCCAGGATCCCCACCCACGCGCCGGGCGCCAGCGCGACCACCGCGAACCCGGCGGCGGCGAAGAGCGCCCCGAACCGCACGACGGCGACCGGGCCGAAGCGGCGTACGCCGAGGTCACCGGCGGCGCGGCCGAGAAGGGTGGTGACCATGTAGGCGTTGTACGGGACGGTGGCGACCTCGTCGGAGCTCCCCAGGACGTCCTGGAGGTACTTGGCGCTCCAGTTGGAGACGGTGGAGTCACCGATATAGGCGAAGGTCATGACGAGACAGAGGGGCAGGAGGGCCTTGAAGGCCACGCTGCCGGCGGTGGTGGCTTTCGCATCACCGGTGTTGGTGCCAGTGTCCGTGTCCGTGTCCGCTTCTGTGTACCAGCGGCTCCCGACGAGCGCGGCCGGCAACAGCACAACGACGACCGGCAGATACGACACCAGCAGCGACAGATCCCAGTGCGCGCCGGCCCAGGCGAGCGAGGCCCCGGCGATACCCCCGAGGCTGTACGTGGCGTGGAAACCGGGCATGATGCTGCGCCCGTACGCCCGTTGAAGGCGCACGCCCAGCATGTTCATCGACGCGTCGAGAGCACCGACCGACAGCCCGAACCCGCCGAGCGCGACGGCGAGCTGCCACATCTGATCACCGGCGGCCACCCCGAGGAGAGCGAGCAGCACGACGGGCTGGGCCCAGCGCAGTACGACGCGGGGCCGCATGTGCGCGACGATCTTCTCGGTGAGCACGCTGCCCACACCGGCGAGAATCGGCACGGCCGCGAGGAACACCGGCAGCAGTCCGTCGGATATCCCGTACCGGTCCTGGATGGCGGGAATGCGCGTGACGAGGAGAGCGAAGGCGACCCCTTGCACGAGGAAGCTCAGGGCCAGGGCCACCCGTCCGTGTCTCAACCGCACATCTGTGTTGACCGGTATGCCTGTCATGGCCGGACAGCGTATGGCTCAGCGCTACCCAGGGGTAGATGGATCAACCAAGCAGTTCCAGGAGCTCGGCCATCGAGGAGAAGTACCCCGTCGCCCCCGGCAGCTTCTCGGCAGGGGTCATCGCGGTGAACGCGTACACATCCATCCCGGCCGCCCGCGCCGCGGCCAGCCCGAGCGGACTGTCCTCGACAACAACGCACCGCGCGGGGTCCACGCCCATCCGGTCGGCGGCGTGCAGAAAGAGATCGGGGGCCGGCTTGCCGCGCCCGACGTCCTGCGCGCTGAAGACAATCCCGGGCTCGAACCACCGGTCCAGCCCGGTCTTACGGTGTCCCACCCGGATCCGCTCATGGCTCCCGGACGACGCGACACAGTACGGCTGCCCGTCGGCGACCAGCTTGCCCAGCACCTCGGTAACACCTTCCACGGGCTCCAACTCCCGCTCGAACGCGGCGAACACGCGACGGTGCAGGGTGTCGTCGAAGTCGGCGGGCAGCTGCTGCCCGGTCCTCTCCCGTACAAGGTCGTGCACCCGGTGGACCGCGGCGCCCATGTAGTCGCGGAGGGAATCCTCGTACGTGGTCGGATGACCGAGCTCGGTGAGATAGCCGGCAAGGATGGTGTTGGAAAGCGGCTCGCTGTCGACGAGGACGCCGTCGTTGTCGAAGATAATCAGTGCATAGCGCATACGCCGACTGTAAACGGCCCCCGAACGCAAAAATGCCTCGGCCCCCGGACACATGGTCCAGGGGCCGAGGCCAATGATTGTTCGGCGGCGTCCTACTCTCCCACAGGGTCCCCCCTGCAGTACCATCGGCGCTGAAAGGCTTAGCTTCCGGGTTCGGAATGTAACCGGGCGTTTCCCTCACGCAATGACCACCGAAACACTGCGAAACACACAAACAGGTGGATGACAGCACAGCCTGTTCGTTGTCTCAGAACTAACACAGTGGACGCGAGCAACTGAGGACAAGCCCTCGGCCTATTAGTACCGGTCAACTCCACACCTCACAGTGCTTCCATATCCGGCCTATCAACCCAGTCGTCTACTGGGAGCCTTACCCCATCAAGTGGGTGGGAGCCCTCATCTCGAAGCAGGCTTCCCGCTTAGATGCTTTCAGCGGTTATCCCTCCCGAACGTAGCCAACCAGCCATGCCCTTGGCAGAACAACTGGCACACCAGAGGTTCGTCCGTCCCGGTCCTCTCGTACTAGGGACAGCCCTTCTCAAGACTCCTACGCGCGCAGCGGATAGGGACCGAACTGTCTCACGACGTTCTAAACCCAGCTCGCGTACCGCTTTAATGGGCGAACAGCCCAACCCTTGGGACCGACTCCAGCCCCAGGATGCGACGAGCCGACATCGAGGTGCCAAACCATCCCGTCGATATGGACTCTTGGGGAAGATCAGCCTGTTATCCCCGGGGTACCTTTTATCCGTTGAGCGACGGCGCTTCCACAAGCCACCGCCGGATCACTAGTCCCGACTTTCGTCCCTGCTCGACCCGTCGGTCTCACAGTCAAGCTCCCTTGTGCACTTACACTCAACACCTGATTACCAACCAGGCTGAGGGAACCTTTGGGCGCCTCCGTTACCCTTTAGGAGGCAACCGCCCCAGTTAAACTACCCATCAGACACTGTCCCTGATCCGGATCACGGACCCAGGTTAGACATCCAGCACGACCAGAGTGGTATTTCAACGACGACTCCACAACCACTGGCGTGGCCACTTCACAGTCTCCCACCTATCCTACACAAGCCGAACCGAACACCAATATCAAACTGTAGTAAAGGTCCCGGGGTCTTTCCGTCCTGCTGCGCGAAACGAGCATCTTTACTCGTAGTGCAATTTCACCGGGCCTATGGTTGAGACAGTCGAGAAGTCGTTACGCCATTCGTGCAGGTCGGAACTTACCCGACAAGGAATTTCGCTACCTTAGGATGGTTATAGTTACCACCGCCGTTTACTGGCGCTTAAGTTCTCAGCCTCGCCACACCGAAATGTGACTAACCGGTCCCCTTAACGTTCCAGCACCGGGCAGGCGTCAGTCCGTATACATCGCCTTACGGCTTCGCACGGACCTGTGTTTTTAGTAAACAGTCGCTTCTCGCTGGTCTCTGCGGCCACCCCCAGCTCAAGGTGCAAGACCCATCACCAGAAATGGCCCCCCTTCTCCCGAAGTTACGGGGGCATTTTGCCGAGTTCCTTAACCATAGTTCACCCGAACGCCTCGGTATTCTCTACCTGACCACCTGAGTCGGTTTAGGGTACGGGCCGCCATGAAACTCGCTAGAGGCTTTTCTCGACAGCATAGGATCATCCACTTCACCACAATCGGCTCGGCATCAGGTCTCAGACTTATATGCACGACGGATTTGCCTACCGTGCGTCCTACACCCTTACCCCGGGACAACCACCGCCCGGGCTGGACTACCTTCCTGCGTCACCCCATCGCTTGCCTACTACCACCTCGGGTCAACGGCTCCACCACTTTCCATTCCCCGAAGGGTCCGGAACGGCTTCACGGTCTTAGCATCAGAGGATTCAACACTGGGCGTTTCAAAGCGGGTACCGGAATATCAACCGGTTGTCCATCGACTACGCCTGTCGGCCTCGCCTTAGGTCCCGACTTACCCTGGGCAGATCAGCTTGACCCAGGAACCCTTAGTCAATCGGCGCACACGTTTCCCACGTGTGTATCGCTACTCATGCCTGCATTCTCACTCGTGAACCGTCCACCACTGCCTTCCGGCGCGGCTTCACCCGGCACACGACGCTCCCCTACCCATCCCAACGGGCGTTGGCCCACATGCTGGAATGACACGACTTCGGCGGTACGCTTGAGCCCCGCTACATTGTCGGCGCGGAATCACTTGACCAGTGAGCTATTACGCACTCTTTCAAGGATGGCTGCTTCTAAGCCAACCTCCTGGTTGTCTCTGCGACTCCACATCCTTTCCCACTTAGCGTACGCTTAGGGGCCTTAGTCGATGCTCTGGGCTGTTTCCCTCTCGACCATGGAGCTTATCCCCCACAGTCTCACTGCCGCGCTCTCACTTACCGGCATTCGGAGTTTGGCTAAGGTCAGTAACCCGGTAGGGCCCATCGCCTATCCAGTGCTCTACCTCCGGCAAGAAACACACGACGCTGCACCTAAATGCATTTCGGGGAGAACCAGCTATCACGGAGTTTGATTGGCCTTTCACCCCTAACCACAGGTCATCCCCCAGGTTTTCAACCCTGGTGGGTTCGGTCCTCCACGACCTCTTACAGCCGCTTCAACCTGCCCATGGCTAGATCACTCCGCTTCGGGTCTTGAGCGCGCTACTATGACGCCCTATTCGGACTCGCTTTCGCTACGGCTTCCCCACACGGGTTAACCTCGCAACACACCGCAAACTCGCAGGCTCATTCTTCAAAAGGCACGCAGTCACGACTGGCAGCACAAGTACTGCCAGCGACGCTCCCACGGCTTGTAGGCACACGGTTTCAGGTACTATTTCACTCCGCTCCCGCGGTACTTTTCACCATTCCCTCACGGTACTATCCGCTATCGGTCACCAGGGAATATTTAGGCTTAGCGGGTGGTCCCGCCAGATTCACACGGGATTTCTCGGGCCCCGTGCTACTTGGGTGATTCTCAAACGAGCCGTTAATGTTTCAGCTACGGGGGTCTTACCCTCTACGCCGGACCTTTCGCATGTCCTTCGCCTACACCAACGGTTTCTGACTCGCCGACCGGCCGGCAGACCGGTCAAAAGAACTCCCACAACCCCGCATGCGCAACCCCTGCCGGGTATCACACACATACGGTTTGGCCTCATCCAGTTTCGCTCGCCACTACTCCCGGAATCACGGTTGTTTTCTCTTCCTGCGGGTACTGAGATGTTTCACTTCCCCGCGTTCCCTCCACACTGCCTATGTGTTCAGCAGTAGGTGACAGCCCATGACGACTGCCGGGTTTCCCCATTCGGACACCCCCGGATCAAAGCTCGGTTGACAGCTCCCCGGGGCCTATCGCGGCCTCCCACGTCCTTCATCGGTTCCTGGTGCCAAGGCATCCACCGTGCGCCCTTAAAAACTTGGCCACAGATGCTCGCGTCCACTGTGCAGTTCTCAAACAACGACCAACCACCCACCACCCCCACCACACGGCAGAGTTCACTGGGGCCGGCAACCCGAAGGACGAGCATCACTGCCCGTACCCTCAGACACCCAACAGCGCGCCCGGCCCTCCCCATCCCCCCGGACTGTGTTCCACGCCCCCCAAGAGGGGGCAGTACTGACAGGCCGTGAAGACCGGAAGAGCCGAATAGTCAACGTTCCACCCATGAGCAACCAGCACCGGACACTCGCCGATGAACTGGCCTCTGACCAAACAGAAGCTTGGTAAGAAGTGCTCCTTAGAAAGGAGGTGATCCAGCCGCACCTTCCGGTACGGCTACCTTGTTACGACTTCGTCCCAATCGCCAGTCCCACCTTCGACAGCTCCCTCCCACAAGGGGTTGGGCCACCGGCTTCGGGTGTTACCGACTTTCGTGACGTGACGGGCGGTGTGTACAAGGCCCGGGAACGTATTCACCGCAGCAATGCTGATCTGCGATTACTAGCAACTCCGACTTCATGGGGTCGAGTTGCAGACCCCAATCCGAACTGAGACCGGCTTTTTGAGATTCGCTCCACCTCACGGTATCGCAGCTCATTGTACCGGCCATTGTAGCACGTGTGCAGCCCAAGACATAAGGGGCATGATGACTTGACGTCGTCCCCACCTTCCTCCGAGTTGACCCCGGCGGTCTCCTGTGAGTCCCCATCACCCCGAAAGGCATGCTGGCAACACAGAACAAGGGTTGCGCTCGTTGCGGGACTTAACCCAACATCTCACGACACGAGCTGACGACAGCCATGCACCACCTGTACACCGACCACAAGGGGGGCACCATCTCTGATGCTTTCCGGTGTATGTCAAGCCTTGGTAAGGTTCTTCGCGTTGCGTCGAATTAAGCCACATGCTCCGCTGCTTGTGCGGGCCCCCGTCAATTCCTTTGAGTTTTAGCCTTGCGGCCGTACTCCCCAGGCGGGGAACTTAATGCGTTAGCTGCGGCACCGACGACGTGGAATGTCGCCAACACCTAGTTCCCAACGTTTACGGCGTGGACTACCAGGGTATCTAATCCTGTTCGCTCCCCACGCTTTCGCTCCTCAGCGTCAGTAATGGCCCAGAGATCCGCCTTCGCCACCGGTGTTCCTCCTGATATCTGCGCATTTCACCGCTACACCAGGAATTCCGATCTCCCCTACCACACTCTAGTCTGCCCGTATCGAATGCAGACCCGGGGTTAAGCCCCGGGCTTTCACACCCGACGTGACAAACCGCCTACGAGCTCTTTACGCCCAATAATTCCGGACAACGCTTGCGCCCTACGTATTACCGCGGCTGCTGGCACGTAGTTAGCCGGCGCTTCTTCTGCAGGTACCGTCACTTGCGCTTCTTCCCTGCTGAAAGAGGTTTACAACCCGAAGGCCGTCATCCCTCACGCGGCGTCGCTGCATCAGGCTTCCGCCCATTGTGCAATATTCCCCACTGCTGCCTCCCGTAGGAGTCTGGGCCGTGTCTCAGTCCCAGTGTGGCCGGTCGCCCTCTCAGGCCGGCTACCCGTCGTCGCCTTGGTAGGCCATTACCCCACCAACAAGCTGATAGGCCGCGGGCTCATCCTGCACCGCCGGAGCTTTCAACCACCCCCCATGAGGGGAACAGTATTATCCGGTATTAGACCCCGTTTCCAGGGCTTGTCCCAGAGTGCAGGGCAGATTGCCCACGTGTTACTCACCCGTTCGCCACTAATCCACCCGAAGGCTTCATCGTTCGACTTGCATGTGTTAAGCACGCCGCCAGC
The DNA here is from genome assembly GCF_036248275.1 of Streptomyces sp. NBC_01716. NCBI lineage: Bacteria > Bacillati > Actinomycetota > Actinomycetes > Kitasatosporales > Streptomycetaceae > Streptomyces > Streptomyces sp. NBC_01716. The sequence continues at coordinate 3,634,571 of NZ_CP109181.1, forward strand.
GTTCGTCCTGAGCCAGGATCAAACTCTCCGTGAATGTATGCCCGATATCGGGCGCCACCACGAGAGCGGAACACCAGGACGGAATAAGACCCGGTGTTCACAGCGTCCTCGCTGTGTTTCTATCAAAGGAACCCAAACCCAACCCACCAAACAGGTGGACCAGGCCGGGGTATCAACATATCTGGCGTTGACTTTTGGCACGCTGTTGAGTTCTCAAGGAACGGACGCTTCCTTCGGTCCCGTCTCCGGGTCCCTCCGGGCTTTCCCTTCGGTCTTGCTGTCTTGCGTTTCCGACTCTATCAGAACCTTTCGGCGCCTGATTCCCAGTCAGCGGGTTTGTCTTTCCGGCCCTGCGGCCGTTCCGACGAGTGAAACCTTAGCGGAACCCTTCCCCCGACGCTAATCGGGGTTTCGCGTCCCGTGTTCGAACGCGGATTCCTCATTTCGCAAAAGCGCGCGCAAAAGAAAGCGACCGGATGTCGCACGTTTGCAGTGGCCTTGCGGAATGACCGTCCGGGGATCGACCGGGGTCGATGCTCACTTCGGACAGCTCGGAGAACATTACGTTCACGACTTGGACGTGTCAACCTCGGGTCATCGGGGTAGGGCGCGCGTACTCTTGCTCCCATGACCACGCATGCGTGCACTTTCAGCTGGCGGGCCGTCTGACGGCGGCCCGCTGACACGTATGTGACCAACGGCCGCCGCTCTGGCGGCCGTTCGCGTTTCTCCCCTGGTGGAGGTCCGAGAGCCCGGCCCCGGGCGGCGGCTCCGACCAGGAGTGGGACGAGTGAGATGACGCGGATCTTCAGTGGAATCAAGCCGACGGGCCATCTGACGTTGGGCAACTACCTCGGGGCCGTACGCAGGTGGGCCGAGGTGGATCAGTACCGGGCCGACGCCCTGTTCAGCATCGTCGATCTGCACGCCCTGACCGTGGAGCACGATCCGGCCAGGGTGCGCAGACTCAGCCGGCAGGCGGCGACGCTCATGCTCGCCGCGGGGCTGGACCCCGCTCGGTGCACCGTCTTCGTGCAGAGTCATGTCGGCGCGCACACCCGGCTCTCCTATCTGCTGGAGTGCACGGCCACGGACGGCGAGCTGCGGCGCATGATCCAGTACAAGGAGAAGTCCGTGCGGGCGAAGGCCGCCGGGCAGAGTGTGCGGGCGTCGCTGCTGACCTATCCGGCACTGATGGCGGCGGACATCCTCGCGTACCGGACCGACGAGGTGCCGGTCGGTGACGACCAGACGCAGCATGTGGAGCTGACGCGCGACCTGGCCGAGCGTTTCAACCTTCGCTACGGGCCGACGTTCACCGTGCCCAGGGCCACGAATCCGCCGGTGGCCGCGCGGGTCATGGATCTGCAGGATCCGAGCTCGAAGATGGGGAAGTCGCACGAGTCGGGCGCCGGGATCGTCTATCTGCTCGACGAGACGGACGTGGTGCGCAGAAAGGTGATGCGGGCGGTCACGGACAGCGGCCGCGAGGTCGAGTACGACCCGGTCGCCAAACCCGGGTTGGCCAATCTGCTGGAGATTCTCTCGGCGTGCGGAGGCGGGAACCCGAGTGAGCTTGCCGGTGCCTATGAGTCGTACGGCTCACTCAAGCAGGACACCGCGGAGGCCGTCATCGAGCTGTTGCGGCCGGTCCGGGCGCGGCATGCGGAACTCGCGGCGGATCCCGGTCATGTGGACAAGGTTCTGAAGGAGGGTGCGGAGCGGGCCAGGGAGATGGCCCGGCCGGTGGTGGACGCGGCCTATGACGCGGTCGGGCTGTTGCCCGCAGGCTGACAGGACGAGGAACGGGGCGGGTCGGTCAGCCGTTGCCGGAGGCCAGTTCGCGGCTGCGGTCGCGGGCGGCTTCGATGGCGGCGATGAGGGCGGCCCGTACGCCGTGGTTCTCCAGCTCGCGGATGGCGCTGATGGTGGTGCCCGCCGGGGAGGTCACGGCCTCGCGGAGCTTCACCGGGTGTTCGCCGCTGTCGCGCAGCATGACCGCGGCGCCGATGGCGGCCTGGACGATGAGGTCGTGGGCCTGGGCGCGGGGCAGGCCGAGGAGGATGCCGGCGTCGGTCATGGCCTCGACGAGGAAGTAGAAGTACGCGGGGCCCGAGCCGGAGAGGGCGGTCGCCGCGTCCTGCTGGGACTCGGGGACGCGGGCCGTCTTGCCGACGCCGCCGAAGATCTCCTCGGTGTGGCTGAGGTCGGCGGGGGTGGCGTGGCTGCCGCCGGAGATGACGGACATGCCTTCGTCCACGAGGACGGGAGTGTTGGGCATGACGCGTACGACGGAGATACCGGTGGTGAGGCGTTCCTCGATGAAGGACGTGGGGATACCCGCGGCGGCGCTGATGACCAGGCGGTCGGCGGGGACGTGGGGGGCGAGTTCGTCGAGGAGCTTGCCCATGTCCTGCGGCTTCACGGCGAGGATGAGCGTGTCGGCGCGCTTGGCGGCTTCGGCGTTGGTGACGGGTTCGACGCCGTAGCGGTCCCGGAGCTGGTCGGCGCGTTCGGCGCGGCGGGTGGTGACCAGGAGGTCGGCGGGGCGCCAGCCGGCGCGGATCATGCCACTGAGGAGAGCTTCGCCGATCTTGCCGGTACCGAGCACTGCGATGGTCTTGGTCATGCGGGGTCACCTCGCCGGTGGGGTGGGTCGAGCTGTCGTACGGAACGTCCATGACCATCCTCGCACCGGCGGCGAGGGCGGGCCCGCCGTGTCCGCGTGGCGGAACGGCGGGCGGGCCCGACACTCCCTACGCGGTGCGGCGGCGGAGGGTGGCCGCGCCCAGGGCGAGGACCAGGACCGCGCAGCCGGCGACGATCCCGATGTCGCGGACGAAGTCGCCGGTGACCTCGGAGTGGCGCAGGACCTCGTTCATGCCGTCGACGGCGTAGGACATGGGCAGGACGTTCGAGATCGCTTCGAGTACCGGGTGCATGTTCTCGCGTGCGGTGAACAGTCCGCAGAGCAGCAGTTGGGGGAAGATCACCGCCGGCATGAACTGGACCGCCTGGAATTCGGAGGAGGCGAAGGCGGAGACGAAGAGTCCGAGAGCCGTGCCGAGCAGGGCGTCGAGGAGTGCGACCAGCAGGAGCAGCCAGGGTGAGCCGATGACGTCCAGGCCGAGGCCCCAGACGGCGAGCCCGGTGGCGAGGAGGGACTGGAGGACCGCGAGGGCGCCGAAGGCGAGGGCGTAGCCGGCGATGAGGTCGGCCTTGCCGAGGGGCATGGCGAGCAGGCGTTCCAGGGTGCCCGACGTGCGCTCGCGGAGGGTGGCGATGGAGGTGACCAGGAACATCGTGATCAGCGGGAAGATGCCGAGCAGTGAGGCGCCGATGGCGTCGAAGGTGCGGGCGTCGGCGTCGAAGACGTAGCGCAGGAGGAAGAGCATCACGCACGGGACGAGGATCATCAGCGCGATGGACCGGGGGTCGTGGCGCAGTTGACGCAGAACGCGGGCGGCGGTGGCCAGGGTGCGGGCTCCGGAGAAGGCGCGCGGCGGGCGGGCCGAGACCTGGGGCGAGGGGGCGGCCGGGGCCGGGGTCGGGGTGGTCATCGCGGGGTCTCCTGGAGTGCGTGGGCGTTGGCCTCGTCGACCAGGTGGAGGAAGGCTTCTTCGACCGTTTCGCGGCCGGTGCGGGTGCGCAGGGCGTCGGGGGTGTCGTCGGCGAGGATGTCGCCTTCGCGCATCAGGAGGAGGCGGTGGCAGCGTTCGGCCTCGTCCATCACATGGGAGGAGACGAGGAGCGTGGCCGCGCGGTCGGCTGCGATGCGGTGGAAGAGCTCCCACAGGTCGCGGCGGAGGACGGGGTCGAGGCCGACGGTCGGTTCGTCGAGGACGAGGAGTTCGGGTGTGCCGAGCAGGGCGACGGCGAGCGAGACGCGGTTGCGCTGGCCGCCGGAGAGCCTGCCGGCGAGGGCGTCGGCGTGGGAGGTGAGGTCGACGTCGGAGATGGCGCGGTGGACGGTCTCGTCGCGGGCGTCGCGGTGGGAGCGTCCGGGGTTGAGGACGGCCGCGAAGTACTCCAGATTCTGACGGATCGTCAAGTCGTCGTAGACCGAGGGTGCTTGGGTGACGTAGCCGATGCGGGCGCGGAGCGTGGCGTCGCCGGCCGGGCGGCCGAGGACGTCCAGGGTGCCGGTGACCTTGGCCTGGGTGCCGACGACGGCGCGCATCAGGGTGGACTTGCCGCAGCCGGACGGGCCGAGGAGGCCGGTGATCCGACCGGGCGGTACGGCGAAGCCGAGGTCGCGCAGCACGGTGCGTTCGCCCCGTACGACGCGCAGTCCGTGGGCGCGGATGGCAGCCTCTGCTTTATTCATCACCTGATGAATAATGCTCCCGCCCGCGCCGCACCGTCAAGGCCAGGGGCTCAGCCGAAGCCCGGGATGTGTGCGAGCAGGGCCGGCTGACGGGACGCCAGCTTCAGCGAGCGGACCGTGGAGCGGACGATGCCCTCCTTCACGTACGCCGCGGGGCGGCCGGTGAGGACGCGTTCGCGGGGTGAGTCGTCGGGCCGTACGAACTGGACCAGTCCGTCGTGGCGGCCCAGGCTCAGACACTGGAGGTAATAGGAGAAGTTCAGGGGTTTCGGCTCCTGGCCGCGCAGTTCGGCGATGATCGCGCTCGCGGCCTGCGAACCGCAGGGAAGGGCCGCCGCGCACCCCATGCGCAGCGCACCGGCCGCGGTGGTGTGCCCGGCGGCCGAGTCGCCGGCGCCGTACACCTCCGGGTGGGACACCGAACGCAGCACCGCGTCGACCTCCAGCCGCCCTCCGGCGTCGGTCGCGATCCCGGCGGCGCGCGCCAGTTCGGTGTTGGGGGTCATCGAGGCGGCCCACACGACGACGTCGGTGTCGATGTCGTCCGGACCGGCGACACGGCGGTCTTCCTCGACACGTACGCCGCGGCCGGCGAGCACCGTACGGACATGGGCGCGGCCCTTCGCGGAGAGCCCCGGGCCGACGTCGCCCTCCGTAAGAAGGGTGACGCGCCAGCCGGGGTGGGTCTCGGCAAGTTCGGTGGACAGCTCGATACCGGTGAGGCCGCCGCCCACGACCGTCAGGGAGCCGGGTCCGTCCTTCAGGCGCTTGTGCAGTTCGGTGGCCGACTCGACCGTGTACGCGCGGTCCCGGTCGCCGGGGCCGACGGACCGGGTGCGGCTGCCGAGTGCGTGGACGAGCCGGTCGTACGGCAGGACACGGCCGTCGTCGGTACGGACCTCGCGGCCCGCGGTGTCGATCTCGGTGGCGCGGGCGGCGACATGGATGATCCCGGTCGGGCGGAGAAATGAGCCGAGCGGGTGGGTGACGTCGGGGCGTCCGGCCGCGTGTTCGTGCAGCCGGACGCGTTCGGTGAACCGGTCGGCGGGGTCGACGAGGGTGACGTGGGCGTGCGGGGCGAGGCGCAGTGCGGACATCATCCCCGCGTAGCCCGCGCCGACCACGACGATCCGCGGCTTCTCCGAAGGAAGGGGGTGCGTGTTGGTGGGTGTCATACAAGGGGGACGACATAGCGCCCCAGCTTGTGACGGTGAGTGCGGTCACAGACTCCCGAGGTCGAGGTGGCGCAGCTTCTCCGGGTTGATCACGGCGTCGATCTCGGTGATGAGCCCGCCGTGCACGCTGAAGGCGAAGACGATGACCCGGTCGCCGACGGGGTCGGTGACCACGAGGCCAGGGGCGCCGTTCACCTCGCGTACGGAGGCGCTCATCGTCTCGGGGTCGTAGTCACGCGCGAGGTGCCGCGCGAAGCGGACGGCCTTCTCGTCGCCGATGACGGGCAGCCTGGCCGCCGTGACCTTGCCGCCGCCGTCCGAGCGCCACACCACCCCGGGGTCGAGGATCTCCAGCAGTCCGTCGAAGTCCCCGCCCAGCACGGCCGACAGGAACGCCTCGACGGCCCGCCGGTGTTCGCCCCGGTCGACGGAGCGGCGGGGCGCGTCGGCCCGTACCCGGCGGCGGGCGCGGGAGGCCAGCTGCCGTACGGAATCGGGCGTGCGCCCCACGACGTCGGCGATCTCCTTGAACGGCACGGCGAAGACGTCGTGCAGGATGAACGCGGTGCGCTCCGCCGGTGTCAGCCGCTCCAGCACGGTGAGCATGGCGAGCCCGACGGACTCGTCCAGCGTGACCCGGTCCTCCGGACCACTGTCGGTGACCACCGGCTCGGGCAGCCACGGCCCGACGTACGACTCACGGCGGGCGCGCGCGGAGCCGAGCTGGTCGTAGCAGAGCCGGCTGATGACCGTCGTCAGATACGACCTGGGGTCGTCCGCCTCGTCGTCGGGCAGCCGCTGCCAGCGCAGCCAGGTCTCCTGCACCGCGTCCTCGGCGTCCGCGACGGATCCGGTGATGCGGTACGCGATGCCCCACAGCCTCTTGCGCTCGCGCTCGAAAACCGCCAGATCGGCCATGTGTCGGCGCTCCTCTCCCTGTGCCGGTGTCTCGCCCGGTCCCGGTGCCGGACCCCCGCCGTCAGGCGTCGGACGACGGGCCTCGAAGGACAGACGAAGCGGAGTCGCGAAATGTGACAGTCAGCTCGACCGAGTACGCCTCGTCGACCTGGCCGGTCGGAAAGATCTTGAGCAGTTCGGCGCGTTCGACGGCGAGGCAGGCGGCCGTGGCCTCCTCACCGAGGACGCGGAAAAAGGAGTGGCTGCCGAGATTGGCAAGGTGGGTGTCGAGCGGGACGGTGCGGGTCCAGTGCAACTCGCGCCGCACGCACGGCAGGTCCTGCGGCAGTCTCTCGGCGCGTCGGCCCCCCGAGCCGTGCGAGCTCTCGGCCTCGCTCTCGCCCGCGAGCCGGTGGAGCCGTTCCTCCTGCGCGGCGACCCAGGGCACGGTGGGGTCGGCGACGTTCCACCACAGGGCGAGCGCGCCGCCCGGCCGCAGCACCCGCAGTGCCTCGGGGACGGAGCGGGCCGGGTCGGTCCAGTGCCAGGACTGGGCGTACGTCACCAGATCGACGGACGCGTCCGCGATCGGCAGCGCGTCGCCGAAGCCCCTGACCAGCGGGGTGTCGGGCAGACCCTGGCGCAGCCGCGCGGCCATGCCGGGACCCGGCTCGACCGCGACGACCTCGGCGCCGCGCGCACGCAGCAGACGGGTCGCTATACCGGTCCCGGCGCCGACGTCGAGGACGCGGGAGCCACTGAGAGGGCGGCCGGACAGTTCCTCGACGGCGTCGAAGAGCACCGGCGGATAGCCGGGCCGGGCGGCGTCGTACTGGCCGGCGACGACATCGAAGGAGAGCGCGCGATCGGTCATGCGTCCCATCCTGCCGGGTGCGGGGGTGTGCGGGGGCGCGGTCCTCGGGAGCCCGGTCCGCCCCGCGTCACTTGCGCTTGGTACGTCCGCCCTTGCGGGCGGCCGGGTTGCGGGTTCGGGCGGTGCGGCGGCGCTCGTACTGGCCGACGGCCGTCTCGTACTCGGTACGCCGCAGCCCCTCCCCCGGCGCCTCGGTGAGTGAGCGCACGAAGTACGCGACCAGCGAGCCGATGAAGCCGATGCCCTTGAGACTGCGCAGCGCCTCCTCGCGGGCGGCGTCGACCGGGCGCTTGGAGAACCCTTCCCAGGTCTTGCGGAAGGCGATAGCGCTGCACACCGAGAACATCACGATGACGAGCACGCCGACGAAGGGACTGGAGTTCGCGATCTCCAGGCCCTGATAGGCGAAGCGCAGCAGGAAGCACCCGCCCACGGCGGCGGTCAGTGAGCCGGCGGCGACGCCCACGCGGCGCGGCCCGTACCCGCCGTCGTGGGCGACCCACGTCGTGCCGAAGAAGCGGATGGGCTCGGGCTGCGGGCCGTCGGGACCTCCGCCGGGACCGCCTCCGCCGTCGCGACTGCCGCCGCCCGTGGACGGCGCTGCCGCTGCCGCGACGGCGGGGGTGTCGGCGGCTTCGCCGCCCTCGTCAGGAATTGCGCTCTTTCTCCGGCTCACAAGATGATTATCCCTGTGCGCCGCTGCCCGGACCGAGGGACCTGGGCCTCGGCCTCAGCGGCTCAGCGGCTCAGCGGCTCAGGCGCAGCGCGGGGCGACGTATCCGTCGCTGCCCGTCTTGACGTACGCGTCCGAGACGAACTCGCCGTTGGCGATGTTGTCCCAGATGTTCGACGTTCCGTACGGCCCGTTCACCGACGTGCCGGGCTTCTGGCAGTAGACCGGCACCTTCACGTTGTACGGAAGGGTGCGGACCACCGAGTAGTGCGTGCCCGGACCCGAGCGCACATTGACGCGGTAGCCCGGCGCGATCGGGTATCTGACGACCGCCGCGGCGAGTGCCACCGCCTCGGCCTCCGTGTCCGTCCGCGTGTCCGTCTGCGCGAGCTCTGCCACGTCCCCCGCCTCGTCAACAGCCATCGCTGCTCTCCCCCTTGTTGATCTTGTTGAATGTTCACACTCTTCGACGCGCAGGCTAGCAACACCCTTCAGCCACAGCCGCACCATCGACTAGGCTCCGTGAGTCGCGATCGCAGAAAGCGACACGGGGGAAAACACACATGGAATACGCCGGCAGTTACCGCCTGGAGGCCTGTCTCGGCTCCGGTGGCATGGGCGTCGTACATCTGGCACGCTCCGCGTCGGGCCTGCGACTCGCCGTGAAGGTGGTGCACCAGCAGTACGCGGCGGACCCGGAGTTCCGCGCCCGCTTCCGTCAGGAGGTCGCCGCCGCGCGCCGTGTCAGCGGTGCCTTCACCGCGCCCGTCGTCGACGCCGACCCGGACGCCGAGCGGCCCTGGATGGCCACCTCGTACATCCCGGGTCCGACGCTGGCCGAGCAGGTGAAGAGCAACGGGCCCATGGCTCCCGCCGAGTTGCGCCGGCTGACGGCGGGACTCGCCGAGGCGCTGCGGGACATCCACCGGGCCGGTGTCGTCCACCGGGACCTCAAGCCCGGCAACGTACTCCTTACGGACAACGGCCCCAGGGTGATCGACTTCGGGATCTCGCGGCCGGTCGACAGCGATCTGCGCACCGAGACGGGGAAGTTGATCGGCTCGCCGCCGTACATGGCGCCGGAGCAGTTCCAGCGTCCGCGTGAAGTGGGGCCCGCGGCCGACGTGTTCGCGCTGGGGTCGCTGCTGGTGCACGCGGCGACCGGGCGCGGGCCGTTCGACTCGGACAGCCCGTACATCGTCGCCTACCAGGTGGTACACGACGAGGCCGATCTGGTGGGGCTGCCCGCCGATCTGGCGCCGCTGGTGGGGCGTTGCCTCGCCAAGGATCCGCAGAAACGTCCCACCCCTGACGAGATCATGTCGGAACTGCGTCCGCCTTCTTACGAGGCGGACGCGTTCATACCGGCTCAACGGCGCTCGGCGGAGCGGCCGTTGGCAGTACCCGGAGGTGAGCAGCGCACCCACGTCGGTGCGCACTCACCGGCCGGGAGCGCGGCCACGCCGAAGCCGTCCCCCCGTCCCGCTCCGAAGCGGGACGGCAGGCGCGAGCCCGTGGAGCCGAAGACCGCGGGCGACGGCGGACGGCGTGGCCAAGTCAAGTGGCCGGCGCTGGCAATCGGCGCCGTGGTGCTCGTGTACGGCGCCCTCTGGGCCGCGCAGGGCTTCGGCGATACACGGGCCCCCTCGTCCGCCCCGCGGGGCTCAGGCGCCGCGGAGACAGCCGGCGTGGCCTTCGAGCCGTGGCTGGCCCCGGCCATCGGGAAGACCGCCGAGCGCGGCACCGCACCGGCGTGTTCGTACACACCGAGCGTCTCCGGCGTCTCGGCGACCCTGCTCTGCTCCACCGCCGGCGTCGCCGCCGCCCGCCTCGATCCGGCCGACGGCCATGTCATCTGGTCGCACGGCGCGGGCGCGGAGACCCCGTCCGTGCCCGTCGTCTCCGGCGGCCTCGTCCACGCCGTCCTCACCTCCGTGAAGAGCGCGCGCCTGCGGGCGTACGACAAGGACGACGGCACACCGGTCTGGAGCGCGGACGTCTCCGGTCGCCAGGGCGGCGTCCACCATGCCGGCGACACCGTCCTGCTCGTCGGGAACGACGGAAGGGTGGAGGCGCTCAACGGCGCCACGGGCAAGCGGCGTTGGGAACGTCCGCTGCCCGGACACACCGACCCGATCCTCGCCTTCCACAGCCCGGGGACCGGTCATACCTACGCCGCCGAGTCCTCGGCCGACGGCCGCACCACGCTGGTCAGCGCGGTGGACCCGAAGAACGGCGAACTCGCCTGGCAGCGGCGGCTGGACGGAAATCTCGATCCGGTGGCCACCGAGGGCGGCGCCCTGTTCCTCGCGTCGCTCGACCGGGACTCGATGACGGACGCGGTCGTGCGCTACGACCCCGCGCGGGGCGACGTGCGCCGTGTCCCGCTGCCGTATGTCATGACCGATGCACAGCTCGCCGTACGCGACGACACCGCGTATCTCCTGGCGCGGGGCGGGAGCCTGGTGGCCGTCGACACCCGCCGTACGGGGAAGAACACCAAGCCCCGCTGGGAGTTGGAGACCGACGTCGCCCGCTCGTCCCGCCCCGTCGTGACGGCCGGTGACCGGCTGTACTTCTCCGCCGCCGACGGACAGCTGATCACGGTCGACACGGCGAACGGGTCGCTGGTCGGGCGTACGAAACCACGTCTGCTCTCGGGAAAGCTCGCCTACATGTCGACACTGCCCGCCCCCGCGACGGCGCCCGGCCGGGTCTACGCCGGTGCGCCCGACGGGTCCGTCTTCGCCGTGGACAGCGAGAACCCCGGCACCTGGTGACAGACACCGGGTGCCGGGGTCGCGCTCACGGTTGAAAAGGCGCCGGCGCGTCAGCCCAGCAGGGAGACGTCGCGGACCGCGCCCTTGTCCGCGCTCGTCGCCATCGCCGCGTACGCGCGCAGCGCCACGGAGACCTTGCGCTCGCGGTCGACCGGCTCGTACACACCGTTCAGCGCGTCCCGCCGGACCGCCAACTCGTCGTCCGCGACGAGCAGTTCGATCGAGCGTCCCGGGATGTCGATCCGGATCCGGTCGCCGTCCCGTACCAGCGCGATCGTCCCGCCGGACGCCGCCTCGGGCGAGGCGTGGCCGATCGACAGGCCCGACGTACCGCCGGAGAAGCGGCCGTCGGTGACCAGGGCGCACGCCTTGCCCAGGCCGCGGCCCTTCAGATACGAGGTGGGGTAGAGCATCTCCTGCATGCCGGGGCCGCCGCGCGGACCCTCGTAGCGGATGACGATGACGTCGCCCTCCGCGATCTCCTTACGGAGGATCTTCTCGACGGCGTCCTCCTGCGACTCGCAGACGACTGCGGGGCCTTCGAAGGTCCAGATCGACTCGTCCACGCCGGCGGTCTTCACCACACAGCCGTCGACGGCCAGGTTGCCCTTCAGCACGGCGAGTCCGCCGTCCTTCGAGTACGCGTGCTCCAGCGAGCGGATACAGCCGCCCTCGGCGTCCAGGTCGAGCGTGTCCCACCGCTCGGACTGGGAGAACGCGGTCGCCGAGCGCTCGCAGCCGGGCGCCGCGTGCCACAGCTCCACGGCCTCCTCGGAGGGTGAACCGCCGCGCACGTCCCAGGTCTTGAGCCACTCGTCGAGCGAGTCGGAGTGCACCGAGTGCACGTCCTCATCAAGAAGGCCGCCCCGGTACAGCTCGCCCAGGATGGCGGGGATGCCGCCGGCCCGGTGGATGTCCTCCATGTAGTACGTGCCGCCGGGCGCGACGTTCGGCGCGACCTTCGCCAGGCACGGGACGCGCCGCGAGACGGCGTCGATCTCGTCCAGGCCGTAGTCGAGACCGGCCTCCTGGGCGGCGGCGAGGAGGTGCAGGATCGTGTTCGTGGAGCCGCCCATGGCGATGTCGAGTGCCATGGCGTTGTCGAAGGCCGCGCGGGTGGCGATGTTGCGCGGCAGGACGGTCTCGTCGCCGCCTTCGTAGTAGCGCTGGGCGATGTCGACGACCGTGCGGCCCGCGTTCTCGTACAGCGCCTTGCGCGCGGTGTGCGTGGCGAGGACCGAGCCGTTGCCGGGCAGGGCGAGGCCGATGGCCTCCGCGAGACAGTTCATCGAGTTGGCGGTGAACATGCCGGAGCAGGAGCCGCAGGTCGGGCAGGCGTTCTCCTCGATACGGAGGATGTCCTCGTCCGAGACGGACTCGTTGACGGCGTCCGAGATCGCGTTGATCAGGTCCAGCTTGCGGACGGTGCCGTCGACGAGGGTGGCCTTGCCGGCCTCCATCGGGCCGCCGGAGACGAAGACCGTGGGGATGTTGAGGCGCATCGCCGCCATCAGCATGCCCGGCGTGATCTTGTCGCAGTTGGAGATGCAGATCAGCGCGTCCGCGCAGTGCGCCTCGACCATGTACTCGACGGAGTCGGCGATCAGATCGCGGGACGGCAGGCTGTAGAGCATGCCTCCGTGGCCCATCGCGATGCCGTCGTCGACGGCGATGGTGTTGAACTCACGCGGGACGGCTCCGGCGGCCTTGATCGCCTCGGAGACGATCCGGCCGACGGGGGCGAGGTGGGTGTGGCCGGGGACGAACTCGGTGAAGGAGTTGGCCACGGCGACGATCGGCTTGCCGATGTCCTCGCTCGCTACGCCCGACGCCCGCATAAGGGCGCGTGCGCCCGCCATGTTGCGGCCGTGGGTGACAGTGCGGGACCTCAGCTCGGGCATCGTCGCTCGCTCCTTCGGCAGATCCTTCGGTGGAAATGACTTTTTCGAGCCTACGCCCACCGCTCCAAGATCTGGACTCTCCGTCCGGAATGCGGGACACCTGTCCGGGTTCCGCTCAGGCTTCGGTCAGATACCGCTGGAGCGTCGGCGCGACGAGTCTGACGATCTCGTCCGTGTCCACGGAGGCCAGCGGCTCCGCCTTGAGCACGTACCGCAGGATCGCGATCCCGATCATGTGCGAGGCGGCCAGCTCGGCGCGGAGGGTGGGATCCGGTACGTCCAGTTCCACCGCGATCCGCTCCAGCAGCCGCCGCAGCACGAACTTGCGCAGCAGGGCCGCCGCCGCCTCGTTCGTCACGGCGGAACGGATGATCGCGAGCAGCGGGGCCCGGGACACCGGGTTCTCCCACACGCTGATGAAGTAGCGCGCGAGCCGCTCGCCGATGCCCTCCTCGCCGCCGCTCAGCAGCGCGGGAAGCACCATCGCCGGCTCGAAGGAGACCTCGATGGCGGCGCCGAAGACCTCCTCCTTCGTACCGAAGTAGTGATGCACGAGGGCGGGGTCCACGCCCGCCGCCTTCGCGATGCCTCTTACGGAGGTCTTGTCGAAGCCGCGCTCGGCGAACTCCGTACGGGCCGCATCCAGGATCCGTTCGCGCGTGCCGGGACCGGTGTCCGTGTCCGAGCGGGCGGGGCGGCCACGGCGGCGCGGGGCCGTACCCGTCATCGGCGGCGCATCCCCGGGCGGCCGTACGACAGGCGCGGCTGCGGCGCCCGGGTCTCCGCGGCGGACGCTCCCGACGGCGTACCGGCGGCGGAGCCGGTCGGCGATCCGGCGGCGGTCCCCGTCGACGCCAGGTGCAGCCGGGTGAAGGCCAGCGCCTCCGCCAGGTCGGCCTCGCGTTCGGCCGAGGACATCGCGCGCCGGGTGTTGACCTCGATGACGACGTTCCCGTCGAAGGAGCTGCCCGCGAGCTGTTCGAGGAGTTCGGCGCAGGGCTGGGTGCCGCGTCCTGGCACCAGGTGCTCGTCCTTGGCCGAGCCGTTGCCGTCGGCGAGATGGATGTGCCCCAGCCGGTCGCCCATGCGGCCGACCATGGACATCGCGTCGGCGCGGGCGGTGGCGGTGTGCGACAGGTCGACGGTGAAGTGGCGGTAGTCGTCCTTCGTCACGTCCCAGTCGGGGGCGTACGCGAGCACTTCACGGTCCCGGTAGCGCCACGGGTACATGTTCTCGACGGCGAACCGCACGTCCGTCTCGTCGGCCATGCGCCAGACGCCGGTGACGAAGTCGCGCGCGTACTGGCGCTGCCAGCGGAACGGCGGGTGTACGACGACGGTGGAGGCGCCCAGCCGCTCGGCGGCGGCCTGCGCGCGCTGGAGCTTGGTCCACGGGTCCGTCGACCAGACGCGCTGCGTGATCAGCAGACAGGGCGCGTGGATGGCGAGGATCGGCACGTGGTGATAGTCGGAGAGCCGGCGCAGTGCCTCGATGTCCTGGCTGACGGGGTCCGTCCAGACCATGACCTCGACGCCGTCGTACCCGAGGCGCCCGGCGATCTCGAAGGCCGTCGCCGTGGACTCCGGATAGACGGAGGCCGTCGACAGCGCGACCTTCGCATCCGGGATGCGCACCACTGCTTCTGCCACGGGGACAGGGTACGGGCAGCGGAGGGCGGCTTCGCGGGCAGCGGCGGGGAAAGTGACGAGTGCAACGGCTCGCCCTCCTGAAGAGGGCGAGCCGTCACAGGGCGAGCGCTCTACAGGCGAGCGGTCGCAGGAAGCGGCGCTCAGACCTGCGTCGTCGGCAGCTGGTCCAGCCGTCGCAGGATCACGCCCTCGCGCAGCGCCCAGGGGCAGATCTCCAGCTCGTCGACGCCGAACAGATCCATAGCCGCGTCCGCGACCAGCGCGCCAGCGAGCAGCTGGGGCGCCCGCCCGTCCGACACACCGGGCAGCGCGGCACGGCGCGCGGCGGGCATCACCGCCAGTTTGGGGACCCACTCCTCCAGCGATTTACGGCTCAGGTCCCGCTGTACATAGAGCCCGTCGGCGGACCGGGCGGCCCCGGCGATCCTGGCCAGCTGCCGGAAGGTCTTCGAGGTGGCCACGACATGGTCCGGTTCGCCGAAGCGGGTGAACTCACCGACGCAACGGGCGATCTCGGCCCGCACATGGCGGCGCAGCTCCTTCACGGCCCCGGGATCGGGCGGATCGCCGGGCAGCCAGGCCGCGGTGAGGCGGCCGGCGCCCAGGGGCAGGGACGCCACGGCGTCCGGTTCCTCGTCGACGCCGTAGGCGATCTCCAGCGAGCCGCCGCCGATGTCCAGGACCAGCAGCCGCCCCGCCGACCACCCGAACCAGCGCCGGGCGGCGAGGAACGTCAGCCGGGCCTCCTCGTCCCCGGTCAGGACATGGAGGTCAACGTCCGTCTCCGCCTTGACCCTGGCGAGTACCTGGTCGGCGTTGCTCGCCTCGCGCACGGCGGACGTCGCGAACGACAGCACCGCCTCGCAGCCCTTGTCCTCGGCCGCCTGGAGCGCGTCGGCGACCGTGGCCACCAGCCGGTCCACGCCGTCGGGGCCGATCGCGCCGTCCGCGTCGAGCAGTTCGGCGAGCCTCAGCTCGGTCTTGTGGGAATGGGCGGGCAGCGGGCGCGCGCCGCGATGCGCGTCGACCGCCAGCAGGTGGACGGTGTTCGAACCGACGTCGAGAACTCCGAGTCTCATGCGCGAACGCTACTGCGGTGACGCGCATACGCTGGACCCGTGCCAAAGACGAACAAGGCGAAGCCGGGCAAAGCCAGACGCGCCAAGAAGCAGCATGAGCAGATTCCGCCCGACGAGAAGGGGCTGGACTTCGCGCGGTCCTGGGTCGAATTCCCTGATCCGGCCGACGAGGACCAGGTCTTCCGGTGCGATCTGACCTGGCTCACCTCTCGCTGGACCTGTGTCTTCGGCAGCGGCTGCCAGGGCATCGAGGCGGGCCGCGCCGACGACGGCTGCTGCACGCTGGGGGCGCACTTCTCCGACGAGGACGACGAGAAGCGGGTCGCGGGGCACGTGAAACGGCTCACGCCGGAGCTGTGGCAGTTCCACGACGTGGGAGCGGACAGCGGCTGGGTGGAGACGGACGACGACGGCGCGCGCAAGACGCGCCGCTGGGACGGCTCGTGCGTCTTCCAGAACCGGCCCGGTTTCGCCGGCGGCGCGGGCTGCGCGCTGCACATCCTGGCGCTGCGGGAGGACCGCGAGCCGCTGGAGACGAAGCCCGACGTCTGCTGGCAGCTGCCGGTGCGGCGTACGTACGACTGGATCGAGCGGCCCGACGAGTCGCGGGTGCTCCAGGTGACGATCGGCGAGTACGACCGGCGGGGCTGGGGCCCCGGCGGGCACGACCTGCACTGGTGGTGCACATCGGCGACGTCGGCGCACGGGGCGGGCGAGCCCGTGTACCGGACGTACGCGCCCGAGCTGACGGAGCTGATGGGCAAGGCCGGGTACGACACGCTGGTCGAGCTCTGCGAGGCACGGCTGGCGAGCGCGCTGCCGCTCGTCGCCCCGCACCCGGCGGACCCGGTGCCGGCGCCCGCGCCCCCGGCCTGACGGCGGAGGACGGCGGCACGCCCGCTCACGGAGACGCGGGCGGCGTGTCCGCATCGCCCGAACCGCCCGAGCCACCCGGGTCCGGCGGACCGGACGGGTCTCCGGGCGGGCTCGGGTCGCCGGAGCCTGGCGGCGGATCCGTCGGATCGGTCGGGTCCGTCGGGTCGCCCGTGCCGGGCGGCGGATCGGTGGGGTCGGTCGGACCCGGATCGGTCGGTCCGCCCGGGTCGCTCGGGCCGGGGCCGCCCGTGCCCGGCGGCGGCGAGGACGGCGGGCGCGTCGGCCTGCCGGGACCGGGCCCCTGACCGTGACCGTGGCCGGGGTCCCACGAGGACGGCGGCCTGGCACCGTAACCGCTGATCGCCACCACCGAGCCCACGGGGCTCAGCCCGATACGGGCGCGCCACGGTCCTGACGGCTCGCGCGCGTGGTCCACGTGGACGTGGACGGTGACGGACCTGCCGGGGGCGAGCGTGCCGGACGTACGGCTCAGCCGCAGCCAGGACGCGCTGGTCCAGGCCGACCACGAGACGGGCTCGCCGCCGGTCGCGGTGAGCGTGATCCTCGTACGGTCGCCGCTCGACTCGGCCGTGACCGCGAGCCGTCCCGAACCCGCTCCGGGGGTGCCGGACGGGCCGCCCGTGCCGTCGCTGATGACCTCGACGGAGACGTCGGGGTCCTTACCGCCGCGGGCGAAGGGGTCACCGGGCCGGTCCTGGGCGTTGCCCGCGTTCTCATAGGTGTCGTACGGGTCGGCGCCGTGCGCGCCGCGCCGCTCGGCGTCACCGGCGCTGACCGACGTCCCGCCGTGGCCCTCCCCGGTCGGCGGCGCGCCCCGGTACGCCGCCCAGAGGGCGAACACGGGCGCCGCGACGACGGTCGCCACGACGGTGGTCGTGACGGCCCGCGCGCGCAGCCGGTCGCGGCGGGCGGCGCGGTCCTTGGGGTCCATGGGGAAGCCGTTGCGGCCGAAGCGCGGGGTGGTGGCACGCGCGCGCGGGGTGTTCGTCATGGCGGTGTACGCCGCGGACCGGGGGGCCTCGACGAGCGGCAGGACGGCCGGGGACGCGGCCCAGGAGGGCACGCCCGACGAGGTGGGCCGGGCGGCGCGGGTGGCGGCGGCCGAGCCGGGCCAGGGGCCCGCGGCCTCGGCGCGCTCGGCGGCGCGGCGGCAGCGCGGGCAGTCGTCCACGTGCCGGACCAGCTCGCGGCGGAGCGCGGCCGAGAGAAGGACCTGGTCGTCGCCGGTGAGCTGGGCGACGGCCGGGCAGTTGCCCGTCTCCACGACGGCGAGCGCGGCCCTGGTGCGCTCGACCTCGCAGGCGGCGGAGTTGAGCAGTTCGCGCGCGGGCAGCTGCTCCATGGACAGGACGGCGGCGACGTCGCGCGCGCCGAGCCCGTGGCGTACGGCCAGTTCGAGCGCTTCGCGCTGTTCGGGTGTCGTACCGGCGGCCTCGGGCCAGGCCAGCATGGCGAGTTCACGCCGACGGCGCGCGGCGACCTCCGGTGGCAAGGCGGAGTCCTTGTGCCCGCCCTCGGCCGGGTCCGGCCCGCGACGGCCGGTGTGCGCCCCCGGGCGGCTCGCGCGCTGCTCACCGAGCCGGCGCAGACAGGCCCACCGGGCGAGCGAGTAGAGCCAGGCCCCGCGCTCCCCCTCGCCCGCCGGGCAACGCCCGTAGTGGCGCTCGGAGATGGCCAGGACCTGGCCGAGCACCTCGGTCGCCGCGTCGTGGTCGCACAGCACGGAGAGGCAGTACGTGAACAGCCCGTCCAGATACGGCTCGTACCGCACGGGCGGGCGGTGGGTGGCCGGCGCGTTCGTATCCGGGCGGTCTGCGCCCGGCGTGTGCGTACCCGATCGGGGCACGCGACGGGGCGCACGGTGTGCGCCGGTGGTGTGCGCGGGGGGCTCCAGTCTGCTGCTCGTCACCCACCGACGGTAGACAGGGGAGCGCACGACCTTCCCGACGCTTGCCTACTTTTAATCCGTACGGATGAAAAGTCCGCCATACCCGTATCTTCCGCGCCAACGGGTCCCGGCCCGCCCCGCCGACGGGTGAAGTGACCTCCGCGGCAAGGGTTGTCAGTGGTCGCCTATACGGTGGCGCCATGGCTGTCGCCCGTACCAAATCCGCCAAGGACCGGCCGTCCTACCGCTGCACCGACTGCGGCTGGACGACCGTCAAGTGGCTCGGCCGCTGCCCCGAATGCCAGGCCTGGGGCACGGTCGAGGAGTTCGGCGCGCCCGCCGTACGGACGACTGCGGCGGGACGGGTCAGCACCCCGGCCGTCCCGATCGGCCAGGTCGACGGCCGGACGGCCACGGCACGCTCGACGGGCGTGGACGAGCTGGACCGCGTCCTCGGCGGCGGTCTCGTGCCGGGAGCCGTCGTGCTGGTGGCCGGCGAGCCGGGCGTGGGCAAGTCCACGCTGCTCCTGGACGTCGCGGCGAAGGCGGCCGACTCAGAGCACCGCACGCTCTATGTCACCGGCGAGGAGTCGGCGAGCCAGGTACGGCTGCGCGCGGACCGCATCAAAGCCATTGACGACCATCTCTATCTCGCCGCCGAGACGGATCTCTCCGCCGTCCTCGGGCATCTCGACGCGGTCAAGCCGTCGCTGCTCATCCTGGACTCCGTACAGACGGTGGCATCGCCCGAGATCGACGGGGCGCCCGGCGGCATGGCCCAGGTCCGGGAGGTGGCGGGCGCGCTCATCCGGGTCTCCAAGGAACGGGGCATGTCCACCCTGCTCGTCGGCCATGTCACCAAGGACGGCGCGATCGCGGGTCCGCGGCTGCTGGAGCACCTGGTGGACGTCGTGCTCTCCTTCGAAGGCGACCGGCACGCGCGGCTGCGGCTCGTGCGGGGCGTCAAGAACCGGTACGGGACGACGGACGAGGTCGGCTGCTTCGAACTGCACGACGAAGGCATCACGGGTCTCGCCGATCCCTCCGGCCTCTTCCTCACCCGCCGTGACGAGCCGGTCCCCGGCACCTGCCTCACGGTCACCCTCGAAGGCCGCCGCCCGCTCGTCGCCGAGGTGCAGGCGCTGACGGTCGACTCCCAGATCCCGTCCCCCCGGCGCACCACCTCGGGCCTGGAGACCTCCCGCGTCTCGATGATGCTGGCCGTTCTGGAGCAGCGCGGCCGGATCAGCGCGCTCGGCAAGCGCGACATCTACAGCGCGACGGTCGGCGGTGTGAAGCTCTCGGAGCCGGCCGCGGACCTGGCGGTCGCCCTCGCCCTGGCATCGGCGGCGAGCGACACCCCGCTGCCGAAGAACCTCGTCGCGATCGGCGAGGTGGGTCTCGCGGGCGAGGTCAGAAGGGTGACGGGCGTCCAGCGCAGACTGGCCGAGGCGCACCGGCTCGGTTTCACACACGCCCTCGTCCCGACCGATCCCGGGAAGGTCCCGGCCGGTATGAAGGTCACAGAAGTGGCCGACATGGGGGCGGCTCTCAGCGTGCTTCCGCGCCGGGGTCGCCCGGACGCCCCACGGGACGGCAAGGACCGCCGGTAGACTTTGCCCTGGTCTCGCCCATCCGTACGAGCCGGAGGAGTGCAGTGGCAGCCAACGACCGGGCAGCAGCACCCGGAAAGTCCGGTGGTGGCTCCGGTGGATCCGGCACCGAAGCGCTGATGCGCGCCTCACTGAGCGCCGTGGCGCCCGGCATGGCGCTGCGTGACGGCCTGGAGCGGATCCTCCGGGGGAACACCGGCGGTCTCATCGTCCTGGGCATGGACAAGACCGTCGAGGCGATGTGCACGGGCGGCTTCGTGCTGGACGTGGAATTCACCGCGACGAGGCTCCGAGAGCTGTGCAAGCTCGACGGCGCGCTCATCCTCGACAAAGACATCACCAAAATTCTGCGGGCCGGTGTCCAGCTCGTCCCCGACGCCTCCATCCCGACCGAGGAGACCGGCACCCGCCACCGCACGGCGGACCGGGTCTCCAAGCAGTGCGGGTTCCCCGTCATCTCGGTGTCGCAGTCGATGCGGCTGATCGCGCTGTACGTGGACGGGGAGCGCCGGGTTCTTGAGGAGTCGGCCGCGATCCTGTCGCGTGCCAATCAGGCGCTCGC
Organism: Streptomyces sp. NBC_01716; assembly: GCF_036248275.1. NCBI lineage: Bacteria > Bacillati > Actinomycetota > Actinomycetes > Kitasatosporales > Streptomycetaceae > Streptomyces > Streptomyces sp. NBC_01716. Next base: position 3,654,887 of record NZ_CP109181.1, read on the forward strand.
GACCCTGGAGCGGTACAAGCTCCGGCTGGACGAGGTCGCCGGCACGCTCTCCGCGCTGGAGATCGAGGACCTGGTGACGGTCCGGGACGTGTCGGCGGTCTCGCAGCGTCTGGAGATGGTGCGCAGGATCGCCACGGAGATCGCGGAGTACGTGGTCGAGCTGGGCACCGACGGGCGGCTTCTCGCCCTCCAGCTGGACGAGTTGATCGCGGGCGTCGAGCCCGAGCGTGAGCTCGTCGTACGGGACTATGTGCCCGAGCCGACCGCGAAGCGGTCCCGTACGGTCGCCGAGGCGATGACCGAGCTGGACTCGCTCTCCCACACCGAGCTGCTGGAACTGCCCGTCGTCGCACGGGCGTTGGGTCACAGCGGATCGCCCGAGACGCTCGACTCGGCGGTCTCGCCGCGCGGGTACCGGCTGCTGGCCAAGGTGCCGCGGCTGCCGGGCGCGATCATCGAGCGGCTGGTCGAGCACTTCGGCGGGCTGCAGAAGCTGCTGGCGGCGAGTGTGGACGATCTCCAGACGGTGGACGGGGTGGGCGAGGCGCGGGCGCGCAGCGTGCGCGAGGGCCTGTCGCGGCTGGCGGAGTCGTCCATCCTGGAGCGGTACGTCTGACGTACGGGCGACGGCCCGCGTACGCCTCCGTGCACCCGCTCACGCCTCCGGACACCTGCGTACGTACGAAGGCGGGCGGCCGGCCCGGTCCACTCAGTCCTTGTCCAGCCTGATGGACGTCTGGCCCTGCTTGACGGTGGCGCCGGACGCCGCCGCCTCGACCAGGTAGGTGCCGGGCTCGGCCTTGCCGGGCGGCGGTGTGGCGCACTGCGGGACGCTCTGCGTGAGGTCCCAGACGACTGTCCGCGTGACCGTGCCGCCCGCGGGCACCTTCAGCAGCAACTGGCCGATCTTGGGGCAGTCCTTGGAGGACCAGATCTCGTCGCTCTCGGAGTTGGTGACGGTCAGCACCACGGACCTGGGCCCGAGGTCCGCCTTGCAGTCCTTGCCCGAACCGTTGGTGGCCACGAGCCTGAACGAGGGCTTCTCACCCGGCTCGTAGGCGACCTTGCGGCTCTCCAGCCTCAGAGTCAGCGCGCTCGGGGCGCAGTTGGGGAGACTCGATCCGACCGGCACCTGCTCGCCGGTGGTGCTGCCGCCCGCGCCGTCACCACCACTGCCACCGCTGCCCGCATCGCCGCCACTTCCCGCGGCGCCGCCCGAACCGCCCGTACCGGCACCGCCGTTGTCGCCACCGGCGCCGCCGTCGGCGCCCGAGCCCGCGTCCGTACCACCGCTGCCGGGGTCGTCGCTTCCGCCGGGGTCGCCCGACTCGTCGCGCCCGCCCGGCTGTTCACTTATCGCGGGGCCGGATCCGGACGGTCCAGGGGTGATCGAGGGAGGGGGAGCCTCGCCGTTCGCACTGTCGTCGCGCTTCTTTCCGCCGTCGTCACCACCGGAGGTGACGACCCATACGACGAGCAACGCGAGCAGCGCGACCAGAGTCGCCGCTAGTGCCCTCCGTCGCCAGTAGATGGAGGAGGGAAGCGGCCCGACCGGATTGCGCATAGATCCCACGGCGCAACTCTACGAGAGTTCTTGGCCAACTCCCGCCCCACATGGCGCTGGTCTCGCAAGTTTTACGGATCATCATCATGCAACGGACGCCCGAGAGGCCCCACTTACCCCTTTCATCAGGGGTTCGGCTGCCGGTGGCGAGATGCGCGAGCGGTAGGTCGAAGGGTACGGTCCGTGACCATGGACCCCTCCGTCACCAGCGGCCTTTACCGCGACATTACCGATCTCGCCCATCAATCGCCGTCCTGGGTACGGCACTTCGTCGAGATCGGGACGGAGGCCGTGATCGTGATCCTGGGAGTTCTGTTCCTCGCCGGCTGGTGGCGTACGCGGTCCGGAGACTCACGGGCCATGGCCAGAGCGGTAGTTGGGCCCCTCGCGACCGCCCTCGCGTACGTGAGCAGCGAATTGGCCAAGAGCGCCATCCAGGAGGAGCGGCCGTGCCGCGCGGTCGCGGGCGCGGCCACGTCGCTGGCGACCTGCCCGCCGGTCGGCGACTGGTCCTTCCCCAGCAACCACTCGACCATCGCCGCCGCCTCGGCGGTCGCGCTCGCCATCGCATGGCGGAGGATCGCGTTCCTGACGCTCCCGCTGGCGCTGTTCGCCGCCTTCTCCCGGGTCTTCGTCGGTGTGCACTATCCGCACGACGTGGCCGTGGGGCTGCTGCTCGGCGGGCTGGTGGCGACGCTCGTGGTCCTCGCGCTGACGCGGCCCGCGCGGGTGCTGATCGAGACGATGCGGACGAGCCGTACGGGGCTGGTGGTCTGGTTCGCGGGGCCGGGACCGCGCGCCCCTCGGCTCACGGGGCAGGCCGGTGGAGAGGTCACCGGTGGTCGCGGCCCGCTCCCGGATCACGGCGCGGGGGACCGGGCCGGAAGCGGGGCGGGCGAGGACTCCGGCGCGCTCGGCCGACAGAGGGAACGGCCCCAGTCGCGCTTCTGAGTACACCCGGTTCATACGCCGTCCACACACGGTTCACCCCCGGTCGGCCGGTACCGTTCGGCTCCCGACGCGCCCCCTTCGCGCCCCCGTCACCACCCCTCAACGCCCGGCGCACACCGGGCGGCTGCACGGCCCCCAGGACCGAACGTGCCAGGATCGGTCCTGTCATGACTGCGACTCCAGCGACTTCCGCGACCACGGCGCCGGCCATCGCCCCGGCCACCCTTCACGACCCCGTCATCGCGTGGTTCGACGCGCACGCCCGCGACCTGCCCTGGCGCCGACCCGAAACGGGCGCCTGGGGTGTGATGGTCAGCGAGTTCATGCTCCAGCAGACCCCGGTCGCCCGGGTGCTCCCGGTGTACGAACAGTGGCTCGCGCGCTGGCCACGCCCCGCCGACCTGGCCGCCGATGCGCCCGGCGAAGCGGTACGCGCCTGGGGCAGACTCGGCTATCCGCGCCGGGCCCTCCGGCTGCACGGGGCGGCCCTGGCGATAACGGAGCGGTTCGGCGGCGACGTACCGCGCGAGCACAGCCAGTTGCTCGCGCTGCCCGGGATCGGCGAGTACACGGCCGCGGCTGTGGCCTCGTTCGCGTACGGACAGCGGTACGCCGTCCTCGACACGAACGTACGGCGCGTCTTCGCGCGCGCCGCCGCCGGAATCCAGTACCCGCCGAACGCGACGACCGCCGCCGAACGCAAACTGGCCCGCGCGCTGCTGCCCGCCGACGAGTCGACGGCCGCCCGCTGGGCCGCCGCCTCCATGGAACTCGGCGCGCTCGTGTGTACCTCGAAGAACGAGGACTGCGCACGGTGCCCGATCGCCTCGCAGTGCGCCTGGCGGCTGGCCGGCAAACCGGTGCACCAGGGTCCGGCCCGGCGCGGGCAGACGTACGCGGGCACGGACCGGCAGGTGCGCGGGAAGCTGCTCGCCGTGCTGCGCGAGGCGGTGGCGCCGGTGCCCCTCGCGGTGCTCGACGCCGTGTGGGAGGAACCGGTGCAGCGGGCCAGGGCGCTGGACGGGCTGGTGGCCGACGGGCTGGTCGAACCGATGGCGGACGATCTGTACCGGCTGCCGCTGACCTGACCTGACCTGACTCGGCTTGGCCTCACCGGCCTCACCGGCCTGACCGCGCCGTCCGGCCCTCGTACCACCGCGCGACCGACCTGGCACCATCCCATCCCGCCATCCCATCCCGCCGCCTCGGCCGGCCCCACCGGGCCGGCCGTTCGTCTGTGCCGCCGTTCGCCCCTTCCATCCCCGCCGTTACACAACCGATGGATGTCCGTGCGCCCGCCGACGGCTGGCGCGCACGGCCTCGTGACAACCCCTCCGTAACTTCTGGAACGTCAGTGAAGAACACGGCAGCGCGGTACACGGTGCAGTTCACGGGGTGGGAGGCGGTTTTCATGTCGCACGGCGAGGTGCTCGAATTCGAGGAGTACGTACGCACCCGGCAGGAGGCACTGCTGCGCAGTGCCCGGCGGCTGGTCCCCGACCCCGTCGACGCCCAGGACCTGCTCCAGACCGCCCTGGCCCGTACGTTCGGCCGCTGGGACGGCATCGCCGACAAGTCGCTCGCCGACGCCTATCTGCGCCGCGTCATGATCAATACGCGTACGGAGTGGTGGCGGGCGCGCAGGCTCGAAGAGGTGCCGACCGAGCAGCTGCCCGAGCCCTGCGTCGAGGACGGCGCCGAGCAGCGCGCCGACCGCGCCCTGCTCATCGACATCCTCGGGGTCCTGGCGCCGAAGCAGCGCAGCGTGGTGGTGCTGCGGCACTGGGAGCAGATGAGTACGGAGGAGACGGCGGCGGCACTCGGAATGTCTACCGGTACCGTGAAGAGCACGCTGCACCGGGCGCTCGCCAGACTCCGCGAGGAGCTGGAGGCCCGGGAGCTGGAGCGCCGCGACGCGGAGCGCCGGACGACGCCGGGGATCCGGGGGCCCGAACGCCGCACGCCGCGCGCCCGCGCTCCGCAGCGTGCCGGTTATCGTCGCGACGGACGGGGGCAGGAGCGGTGCGCGGCCTGAGGCGCGACGGAGAGAGCACACCTGCCCCGAGAACGACCCGCCGTGCGGCGGACGACCGGCGCACGGACGACTGGGCATCGGATGCGGACGGACGGTCCGCGGACGGGCGCAGCGCGGACGGCCCCGCGGCCGACGACGCGTCTCCGCCGGGCCTGTTCCCGAAGACGGTGACGCTGACAGCGACGACCGCCACCGGCGGTGTGGCGCTGGCGGCGCTCATCGGCTTCGGCCTGTTCGTCATCGGCTGCTCCACGAGCGCGTCCGGCACCAGGGACGAGGGCGCCGCGTCCGTCGCCACGGCCGAGCCCTTCGCGACGCCGACCTCGGAGCCCTCCGCCCTGCCCGCCCAGAACATCGACCCGGTGGCGCTGCTGCGGCGGGACCCCAAGGTGAGCGGACAGGTCAAGGCCGACCTCAAGCCGTGCGCCAGGGACGCGTACCCGGTGGACACCTCGTACGGGAATCTGACCGGCGGCACCGCACCCGATGTGGTTATCAACGTGATGACCTGCGACGACGCCGTGGGGCTCGGGACGTACGTCTACCGTGAGTCCGACCGGCGCTACGAGAACGTCTTCGTCGCCGAGGAACCCGCCGTCTACGCCACGATCGACCGTGGTGAGCTGGTGCTCACCCGCCAGGTGTACGCGAAGGGCGACCCGGTCTCGTATCCGTCCGGCGAGGACGTCGTGACCTACACCTGGGCCGATACGCGGTTCGCCGAGCGCTACCGGGTGCGCAACAACTACAGCCGAGCGGTCGGCAACGGCCCGGCGGTCGCCCCCGCGCCGCCCACGACCAGCGACAACGACGACTGAGAGAGCTGAGAGCTGTCGGATGGTGGAGACCCATGTCCTTTTCGTCGAGGACGACGACGTCATCCGCGAGGCCACCCAACTCGCGCTGGAGCGCGACGGCTTCGTGGTGACGGCCATGCCGGACGGCCTCTCGGGGCTGGAGGCCTTCCGGGCCGACCGGCCGGACATCGCGCTGCTCGATGTGATGGTGCCCGGCCTGGACGGGGTGAGTCTGTGCCGCCGGATCAGGGACGAGTCGACGGTGCCGGTGATCATGCTGTCGGCGCGCGCCGACTCGATCGACGTGGTGCTGGGCCTGGAGGCGGGGGCCGACGACTACGTGACCAAGCCCTTCGACGGCGCGGTGCTGGTCGCCCGTATCCGTGCCGTGCTGCGCCGCTTCGGGCACGCGGGCGGACCCGCCGGGGAGCACGGCGGGCAGGAGCAGCCGGACGAGGGCGGCGCCCGGTCCTTCGGCGATCTGGAGATCGACACGGAGGGCATGGAGGTGCGCAAAGGGGGCGAGCCCGTCGCGCTGACACCGACGGAGATGCGGCTGCTGATCGAGTTCTCGGCCGCGCCGGGCACCGTCCTGTCCCGTGACAAGCTGCTCGAACGCGTCTGGGACTACGGCTGGGGCGGTGACACACGGGTGGTGGACGTCCATGTGCAGCGGCTGCGTACGAAAATCGGACAGGACAGGATCGAGACGGTCCGCGGCTTCGGCTACAAACTCAAGGCATGAAGCGGCTCGCCCTGCGCACCGGAGTCCGGTGGAAGATCAGCATCGCGATCGCGGCGGTCGGCGCGCTCACCGCGATGGCGCTGAGCCTTGTTGTGCACAACGCGGCGCAGGTCTCGATGCTCGACAACGCGCGTGAGGTACAGCTGGAGCGGCTGCTCTTCGCGCAGCGTATGTACGAATCGAGCCATGAGCTGAAGTTCGGTACGAAGCTGAACGACCCCGCGCTCCCCGACGACCTGCGGGAGAAGGCGCAGCAGGGCAGGAGGGCCACCTATGTCCATGACTCGGCGGACGGGACGCCGGACGTCTGGGCGGCGATACCGCTGGAGAACGGTGTGCTCTCCCTGCACAGCAAGTTCGCCGACCGCTCCGTGACGATCATGAAGGATCTCGACCGGGCCCTGCTGATCGGTTCGGTCTGTGTGGTCGTGGGCGGCTGTGCGCTGGGGGTGCTGATCGGCGGCCAACTCTCGCGCCGGCTGCGCAAGGCGGCGGACGCCGCGAGCAAGGTCGCCCAGGGCAATACGGACGTGCGGGTACGGGAGGCGGTCGGCGGAGTCGTACGGGACGAGACCGACGAGCTGGCCCGCGCGGTCGACGCCCTGACCGACGCGCTGCACGAACGCATCGAGGCCGAGCGCCGGGTCACCGCCGACATCGCGCACGAACTCCGCACGCCGGTGACAGGCCTACTCACGGCAGCCGAGCTGCTGCCCCCCGGCCGCCCGACGGAGCTGGTCAGGGACCGCGCGCAGGCCATGCGGACGCTGGTCGAGGACGTGCTCGAAGTCGCCAGGCTCGACAGCGCCTCGGAGCGCGCCGAACTCCAGGAGGTGGCACTCGGCGAGTTCGTCAGCAGGCGGGTGGCCCTGCTCGATCCCGATGTGCGGATCCACGTCATGCACGAGTCCTGGGTGAACACCGATCCACGCCGGTTGGAGCGCATTCTCGGCAATCTCCTGGCCAACGCGGCCAAGCACGGCGGCACCCCGGTCGAAGTGACCGTCGAGGGCCGCGTGGTGCGCGTACGCGACCACGGCCCCGGCTTCCCCGACGCGCTGCTGCGCGAGGGGCCGAGCCGCTTCCGTACGGGCGCGAGCGACCGCGCGGGCCATGGCCACGGTCTCGGTCTGACCATCGCCGCCGGTCAGGCACGCGTCCTCGGGGCTCGGCTGACCTTCCGGAACGCGGCGCCGGAGAGTCTGACGCCGGCCCCGGACGAGACGGGCGGCGCGATCGCGGTCCTCTGGCTCCCCGAGCACGCCCCGACGACGACCGGCAGCTTCCCGATGATCAAACTCCCGGAGTGAGTGACGGCCCGGAAAGGCACGGCCCGCTCGCACGCCGGTCGGCGCCCCTTGCCTCCGAGGGCTACGCCCATTCCTTCTCCAGGTCGAGGTCACCCTCCTTGGCCTGGGTGAACGAGAACCAGTTCCCCGAGTCGTCCCGGAATATCGCCTCGGTGCCGTAGGGACGCTCCTGTGGCTCCTGGAGGAATTCCACGCCCCGCGCTTTCAGCTTCTCGTAGTCCCCGTGGACATCGTCCGTGGCCAGCACGCCCGCGCCGAGCATGCCCTTGCCGATGAGCGTCTTGAGCGCGGCGGCGGACTCCTCGTCCATCGCGTGCCCGCCCGGGAGCATCAGGGTCAGCACCACGTCCGGCTGGTCCTTGGCCCCGACCGTCAGCCAGCGCATCCCTCCCTCCCCCAAGGTCATGTCCGTACGGACCTCGAGGCCGAGCTTGTCGACGTAGAACTCCTTGGCCCGGTCCTGGTCGAGCACCCAGACGGTGGAGATGGCAAGACCCTTGATCATGACGCGCTCCTCGGAGAGATGTGCCGTAGACGGGCCGCCCACCGACCCGGTGCTTCTGTATCCACCGTAGGCACCGGGACCATCAGCGGGCTTCTCCAGAATTGCTGTCCTCACCGGGCCTGTCCGGCGCGGGCGTCCTGGCCGCACCGGCGTCCCTGGGCGGGAAGCCACCGGCCCAGAGCAGCGCGTAACACCCCGGTATGAGCGCGGCCCCGCGCCCCGCGTGCTTCGCGCGATACGCGCTGGGGCTGCTGCCGGTCTGCTCCTTGAAGCGCTTGGAGAAGGTGCCGAGACTGCTGAAGCCCACGAGGACGCAGATCTCGGTGACGGTGAGATTCGCCGAGCGCAGCAGTTCCTCCGCGCGCTCTATGCGCCTGCGGGAGAGATAGCGGCCGGGCGTCTGCCCGTACACCGCCTTGAAAGCACGCACGAAGTGATACCGCGAATACCCGGCGTGGGCGGCGACCGCGTCGAGATCGAGCGGCTCCGCCCAGTCGCGGTCCATGGCGTCCTTGGCCGTACGCAGCTGCCGCAGGTGCGTGAGGGGCACCTGCGGCGGCTGACCTGCTTTTTCGCTGTCCACGTCTTCGATGCTGGCACGCCCCGCTGACAACGGCCCCCCGCCGTCCACAGCGTGCCCGTGCGGTCCTATGAGCGGACCGGCCTCAGGGGCGGGGGCCTGGCCTAGGGCGTGTTTTAGAAGTAGCGTCGTCCGCCCATCGGGCGGGGCCCACGGCGTCTGGTGCGTGCGATCGCAAGGCGGAGGATCAGCCCCGTAGATGGACCGGACGTACTTGGATGACTCCGACAACGCAGCGAGCGCGCGTGCCAGGCGTCGTGGGCCAGACGGGACTTCTCAAACACGCCCTAAGCGGACTGCGGGACCTTGCCCCCCTCTGACGCCGCCGCGCCCTCGCCGGGCTCGCCCGCCTTCTGGGGGCCCGCGCCCCGCAGCGGGACCTCCTTGACGAAGAACGCCGCGAGGAAGCCGATCACCGCGACCGAACCGGCCAGCAGGAAGGCCACATGCGTACCGGACGACACCGCGATCTGGTACGCCTCACGCGCCGCGTCCGGCAGCTTGGCCAGGCTCGCCGCGTCGAGCTGCGCGGACTGCTGCGTCACCGCGTCACCACCGCGCGCCGCCATCTCCTCCTGCACCTTGCTGGTGAACAGCGCGCCCATGATCGCGACGCCGAAGGAGCTGCCGAGCGTACGGAAGAGGGTGGTCGAGGACGAGGCGACGCCCATGTCCTCCGGCTCGGCGCTGTTCTGCGCCACCAGCATCGTGATCTGCATCAGGAAGCCCATACCGGCGCCGAGGACGGCCATGTAGATGCCGGAGGTGAGCCGCGAGGTCTCGGTGTCCATCTGCGCGAGCAGGAAGAGCCCGGCGACCATCAGGGCGCCGCCCGCGATCGGGAAGATCTTGTACTTGCCGGTGCTGGTGGTGATCCGGCCCGCGAACAGCGAGACGACCATCATCGACAGCAGCATCGGCAGCAGGAGCAGCCCGGAGTTGGTCGCCGATGCGCCCTGCACGGACTGCTGGTAGAGCGGCAGGAAGAGGACGGCTCCGAACATCACGAAGCCGGTCAGGAAGCCGATCACCTGCATCAGGCTGAAGTTGCGGTTACGGAAGATGTGCAGCGGCATGATCGGCTCGGGCGCCTTGGTCTGCACGTAGACGAACGAGCCGAGGGTGACCACGCCGATGGCGATCAGCTCCATGATCACCGCGGAACTCCAGGCGTACTCCGTACCGCCCCAGGTGGTGACCAGCACGATCGAGGTGATGCCGACCGTCAGCAGGGCGGCGCCGAGATAGTCGACCTTCTGCTTCGTCCGCTTCACCGCGGGCAGGTGCAGCACGGTCACGATCATCGCGAGGGCGACGGCGCCGAGCGGCAGGTTGATGTAGAAGCTCCAGCGCCAGCCGAGGTGGTCGGTGATGGTGCCGCCCACCAGCGGTCCGCCGATCATGGCGAGGGCCATCACGCCGGCCATCATGCCCTGGTACTTGCCGCGCTCACGGGGCGGGATGAGGTCACCGATGATCGCCATGACGCCGACCATGAGTCCGCCGGCGCCCAGGCCCTGGATCGCGCGGAAGCCGATGAGCTGGCCCATGTCCTGGGCCATGCCGCTGAGCGCGGACCCGATGAGGAAGATGACGATGGAGAGCAGGAAGATGTTCTTCCGCCCGTACATGTCGCCGACCTTCCCCCAGATCGGGGTCGAGGCCGCGGTGGCGAGGGTGTAGGCGGTGACCACCCAGGACAGGTGCTCCAGACCGCCCAGCTCGCCGACGATCGTCGGCATCGCGGTGCCGACGATCATGTTGTCCAGCATGGCGAGCAGCATCGCGATCATGAGCGCGAGCAGTACCACTCTCACGCTGCGCGGCTGTGGCTCAGCCTTCTTCTGTTCCGACCCCACCGCGTCGAGCGACATGGCCCCCACTCCCCTGATTCCTGGTCTGTTCCGTGCTTCTGGATGCGCCTCACCACTTACTTGCCGACCGGCAAGCTAAGTACACTGGGGAAAGTAGACCTGTCACTTGCCGGTCGTCAAGTAAGTAATTTTCGGGAGAGCATTCATGGGCAGCACAGCGCAGCCGCGTCGGGGCGACACCCGTCAGCGCATCCAGGACGTAGCGCTGGGACTCTTCGCCGAGCAGGGCTACGAGAAGACCTCGCTGCGTGAGATCGCCGAGCATCTGGATGTGACCAAGGCCGCGCTCTACTACCACTTCAAGACCAAGGAAGACATCGTGGTCAGCCTCTTCGAGGATCTGGCCCGGCCGATCGACGACCTGATCACCTGGGGTGAGACACAGCCCGCGACCCTGGACGTGAAGAAGGAGATCCTACGGCGCTACAGCGACGCGCTCGGCGCCGCCGCGCCCCTGTTCCGCTTCATTCAGGAGAACCAGGCGACGATGCGCGACCTGAGCGTGGGAGAGACCTTCAAGAGCCGCATGCTGCGGCTGATGGAACTGCTGAAGCAGCCCGACGCCTCGATGTCCGACCACGTGCGCTGCTTCACCGCGATCTTCACCATGCACGCCGGCATGCTCGCCCTCAGGGACGTCGAAGGCGACCCCGAGGAGAAGCGTGCAGCCATCCTTGAGGTCGCCATCGATCTGCTGGTGCAGGCACACGGCGGCGTCACACAGTGACGTCGGCCGAGCGCAGGAAGGTCAGCGGGTTGACCGCACTGCCGTAGTTCGGGGTCGTACGGATCTCGAAGTGCAGGTGCGGGCCGCTCGAATTGCCGGTGTTGCCGGAGAGCGCGATGCTCTCGCCCTTGTCGACCTTCTGGCCGACGTGCACCTTCACCTTGGACAGGTGGGCGTACTGCGAGTACTTCGCGTTCTTCGTGCCGTGCTTGACGACTATCGCGTTGCCGTACGCGGGACCGTCACCGGCACCGTTGGGTCCGGCCTTGACGACGACGCCGTCGTGCGCGGCCTTCACGTTCGTGCCGATCGGGACGGCGAAGTCCTGACCGGAGTGCTTGTTGGCCCACCTGCCGCCACCGATGCCGTACGAGGCGCTCAGCTCGTACTTGGAGACGGGCTTGCCCCAGGTGGGCGACTTCTTGGGCTTCTCCTTCGCCTTCTCGGCGGCCTTGGAGACGTTCTTCTTCTCGGCGTGGCTGGACTGCTTGTCGACGGCCGTCGCGGCCGACGTGCGGGTGGCACCGTCGTCGCCGCTGCTGTTCGCGGCGAACGCGACCCCCGCTCCGAGCGCCGTCGTCACTCCGAGTCCGGCGGCCAGGATGGCGGCACGGGTACGGAGCGTGGACTGGCGGGGCGTGGTGCGCTGCGACATTGAGAAACCTCCGGGCATCAATGGACCCGGCGCTCAGAGCACCGGGGGCTGGCTTGCCATCCCTTGGTAACCCGACCGCCCATCACACCCCAAACCACCCATCTACGACATGTCGTCGTAGCCGCCACACCGGCAACTCGACCCCTTGACGACCCGAGGCACCCTCTCCGTGCGATCCGAAATGTCCGAATTCGATACTGTTTAGCCGCACGTCAGAAGGGGGTACACCCCGTACTCCGCCGAGACGGATCCCCGTTCCGGGGCCTCAGGACCAAGGTCCCGAGACGGACCTTTCCGAAGGTCCCGCCGGAATCGCCCGCTTCACCACTATTCCTGGTCGTAGGCCCGGAAACGGGTGTGCGGCTTGTCACGACGGAGGCCGCCACACGGGGGCACGACAGAGGGGTGGCCCGGGACCAGTTACGGTCCCGGGCCACCCCTCGGGCTGGGCTCAGTCTCGCCTCAGCGTTGGTTCAACTCGGGCTCACGCTTCCTTCGTCAGGTTCGGACCGGCGCCGCCGGCCGCCTGCTCGATCGGCGGGACGTCGGGCAGCGCCGACTTCTCCTCGCCGCGGAAGCTGAACTTCTTCTCCTCGCCCTCGCCCTCGGTGTCCACGACCACGATGTGACCGGGGCGCAGCTCACCGAAGAGGATCTTCTCGGAGAGGATGTCCTCGATCTCGCGCTGGATCGTCCGGCGCAGCGGCCGGGCGCCCAGAACGGGGTCGTAACCCTTCTTGGCGAGCAGCGCCTTGGCGCTCGGGCTGAGCTCAAGGCCCATGTCCCGGTCCTTCAGGCGCTCGTCCACCTTGTGCACCATGAGGTCGACGATCTGGATGATGTCGTCCTCGGTGAGCTGGTGGAAGACGACGGTGTCGTCCACACGGTTGAGGAACTCGGGCCGGAAGTGCTGCTTCAGCTCTTCGTTGACCTTGTTCTTCATCCGCTCGTAGTTGGACTTCGTGTCGCCCTGGGCCGCGAAGCCCAGGTTGAACCCCTTGGAGATGTCCCTGGTCCCGAGGTTGGTCGTCATGATGATGACCGTGTTCTTGAAGTCCACGACCCGGCCCTGGGAGTCGGTCAGCCGACCGTCCTCCAGGATCTGCAGAAGGGAATTGAAGATATCGGGGTGGGCCTTCTCGACCTCGTCGAAGAGGACGACGGAGAACGGCTTCCGGCGCACCTTCTCGGTGAGCTGGCCGCCCTCTTCGTACCCCACGTATCCGGGGGGAGAACCGAAGAGCCGCGAAACCGTGTGCTTCTCGCTGAACTCCGACATGTCGAGGGAGATCAGCGCGTCCTCGTCGCCGAAGAGGAATTCGGCGAGCGTCTTGGAGAGCTCCGTCTTACCGACTCCGGAGGGGCCGGCGAAGATGAACGAGCCACCGGGCCGCTTGGGGTCCTTCAGACCCGCCCGCGTACGCCGGATCGCCTGGGAGAGCGCCTTGATGGCGTCCTTCTGGCCGATGACGCGCTTGTGGAGCTCGTCCTCCATACGGAGCAGCCGCGAGGACTCCTCCTCGGTGAGCTTGAAGACCGGGATGCCCGTGGCGGTCGCCAGGACCTCGGCGATCAGCTCCTCGTCCACCTCGGCGACGACGTCCATGTCGCCGGCCTTCCACTCCTTCTCCCGCTTGGTCTTCGCGGCCAGCAGCTGCTTCTCCTTGTCGCGGAGCGAAGCTGCCTTCTCGAAGTCCTGGGAGTCGATGGCCGACTCCTTGTCGCGGCGGACGTTCGCGATCTTCTCGTCGAACTCGCGGAGGTCCGGCGGAGCGGTCATCCGGCGGATACGCATCCGTGAACCGGCCTCGTCGATCAGGTCGATCGCCTTGTCCGGCAGGAAGCGGTCCGAGATGTACCGGTCGGCGAGCGTCGCGGCGGCCACGAGCGCGGAGTCCGTGATGGACACGCGGTGGTGCGCCTCGTAACGGTCCCGCAGACCCTTGAGGATCTCGATGGTGTGGGGCAGCGACGGCTCGGCCACCTGGATCGGCTGGAAGCGGCGCTCCAGCGCGGCGTCCTTCTCCAGGTGCTTGCGGTACTCGTCGAGGGTCGTCGCGCCGATGGTCTGGAGCTCCCCACGGGCGAGCATGGGCTTCAGGATCGAAGCCGCGTCGATCGCGCCCTCGGCGGCGCCCGCACCCACCAGGGTGTGGAGCTCGTCGATGAACAGGATGATGTCGCCGCGGGTGCGGATCTCCTTGAGGACCTTCTTCAGGCGCTCCTCGAAGTCACCTCGGTAGCGGGAGCCCGCGACCAGGGCGCCGAGGTCCAGGGTGTAGAGGTGCTTGTCCTTGAGGGTCTCGGGCACCTCGCCCTTGACGATGGCCTGGGCCAGTCCCTCGACGACAGCCGTCTTGCCGACGCCGGGCTCGCCAATGAGGACCGGGTTGTTCTTCGTACGGCGGGAAAGCACCTGCATGACCCGCTCGATCTCCTTCTCGCGCCCGATGACCGGGTCGAGCTTGGACTCACGAGCTGCCTGGGTGAGATTCCTGCCGAACTGGTCCAGGACGAGGGAGGTCGAGGGCGTGCCCTCGGCCGGGCCGCCGGCGGTGGCGGCTTCCTTGCCCTGGTAGCCGGAGAGCAGCTGGATGACCTGCTGCCGCACCCGGTTCAGATCGGCGCCCAGCTTCACGAGGACCTGGGCGGCGACGCCCTCGCCCTCGCGGATCAGGCCGAGCAGGATGTGCTCGGTGCCGATGTAGTTGTGGCCGAGCTGAAGGGCCTCGCGGAGCGACAGCTCCAGGACCTTCTTGGCACGGGGCGTGAAGGGGATGTGGCCGGACGGAGCCTGCTGCCCCTGCCCGATGATCTCCTCCACCTGCTGGCGGACCGCCTCGAGCGAAATCCCGAGGCTCTCCAGGGCCTTAGCGGCGACACCCTCACCCTCGTGGATAAGGCCCAGGAGGATGTGCTCGGTGCCGATGTAGTTGTGGTTGAGCATCCGGGCTTCTTCCTGAGCCAGGACGACAACCCGCCGCGCGCGGTCGGTGAACCTCTCGAACATCGTTAATCGCTCCTCAGAGCGGTCAGGCAGTAAAGGGGTCGGTCCCCTCCCTGTCCTTCCGCAGCTTAGTCCCGCAAGCGGGGACCGCTCATTCCAACTGCCGACATCCGCCGTGATCACCCCGCCGTCGGCGGCGAACTTTCCTCACGAACAGCCGACACCTGCTCCAACCTGATGGTGCGAGACGATGTTCCCGCAGGCCAGACAGATACCCCCGCTATCGGTACGCCGATGGCGAACGTGAGACGTCCGGGACCGCGTGTCGCCCCTCCCCACTAGGAATGTCTTACCCGTAAGCACTGACACTCCATGCGGCGCACCCCCGTTCGCTCCGCTACGGGCGAACACCCTTGCACTCCTGAATGCTTCCGCACGCCCCCGCGACGCACACGCAGAGCGAGCGTGCTTCGACTCTGCGTAACTCAATGCCAGGGCGGGGAGTTGGTCCGAATATGGCTCTCCCCGTTCCGTCCCCCCGCGCGCCGCTGCCGGCCGAAGACGGCGGCTCCCTCTGGTACGAGCGGAAGCTGGGCTGGGCCACGGTGGCCGGGCCGCCCGTCGCTCTGCTGACCGGGCTGCGTTTCGACGTTCTGGAGCTGCCCGCCGACGCGGGCGCCGCGGTGCTGCGGCGTATCGACGCGGCCGGGACCGGGCCGGTGGCGCTCGCCGGGGGCCGGATGCGGCTGCTGGTGGCCGCGGGCGGCGCGGACGAACTGCCGGGGCTGCTCGACTGGCTGGAATGGGGCGGTATCGCCCTCGATCTGACCGCGATCGGCGCCGACGGCCGGATGACCGCTCCGGAGCCGCCCGGTGGGGCACCGGGGCCACTGGGTCCGGGGGCGGAGCAGGGGGCCGCCGTGTGGCTGCGGCCCCCCGAGCCTGGACGCGAGGTGGAGCCGACGCTGCCGGCTCTCACTCATTTCGGACACGGACCCGGAGGCAGTGCCGGACTCGGGGACAGGGGTGGGGGTGTC
Source organism: Streptomyces sp. NBC_01716 (assembly GCF_036248275.1). Taxonomy (NCBI): domain Bacteria; kingdom Bacillati; phylum Actinomycetota; class Actinomycetes; order Kitasatosporales; family Streptomycetaceae; genus Streptomyces; species Streptomyces sp. NBC_01716. The sequence continues at coordinate 3,670,614 of NZ_CP109181.1, forward strand.
CCCGATCTCGTTCGACTCGTGGACACGGCGGCGACGGAGTGCCACCGGGCCCGATTGCTTCGTGGAGAATCGACGGGTACGAAATCTCAGCCGTTGGCCTTCTCGTAGGCTTCGCGGATCTCGGCCGGAACGCGACCGCGATCGTTGACGCTGTAGCCGTTCTCCTTGGCCCACTTGCGAATTTCCGCGGTGTCCTTGTTCCCCCCCGCGGCGGCGCGGCCCTTGCCACGTCCACCGGCGGCACGGCCACCGGTGCGACGGCCACTCTTGGTGTACGGGTCGAGCAGCCCACGAAGCTTGTCCGCATTCGCGTTCGTGAGGTCGATCTCGTAGGTCTTGCCGTCCAGCGCGAACGTGACGGTCTCGTCCGCCTCGCCACCGTCGAGGTCGTCAACAAGAAGGACCTGAACCTTCTGTGCCACCGGTTTTCCTTTCATCGAAAATGCAGTACGCCGAAAGGAAACCGCTTTTCTCAGGAAAACACAAACCCCCGGCAGAGGTTCAGTAGCACAAGAACACGGGAAACGTGCGCGATTCGGACATAGGGTTCCGGGTTCTTCAGCCGCTCACAGGTGCAGAAGCATCCGGCTGTTACCCAAGGTGTTCGGCTTCACCCGTTCGAGACCCAGGAACTCGGCGACACCCTCGTCATAGGAACGCAGCAGCTCGCTGTAGACATCTCCGTCGACAGGAGTCTCACCGATCTCCACGAAGCCGTGCTTGATGAAGAAGTCCACTTCGAAGGTCAGACAGAATACGCGCCGCACCCCGAGCCACCGGGCCGTCCGCAACAACTTGTCGAGCACATGCCGCCCGATGCCGGCACCCCGGAAGCGGGGATCCACCGCGAGTGTGCGCACTTCGGCGAGGTCTTCCCACATGACATGGAGTGCGCCGCATCCGACGACCGTCGCGTCGTCGTCGCGTTCGGCGACCCAGAACTCCTGGATGTCCTCGTAAAGAGTCACCGTCGCTTTGTCGAGCAGGATGCCGTCGCTCACGTACGGGTCGAGGAGACGGCGGACCGCGGACACATCGCTCGTCCTGGCCCGCCGGACGGTGATGGCATTTACATCGACTTTCGGAAGCTCGGAGGACATGACTGGACGCTATCGCCCGGCGGGATGCTCTCGGTCGGCGCCCTCGGCGGGGACTTCGGTAGGCACTTCGGGCGGTACTTCGCCCGGCACTTGGGGGTTCCCTTCCCGCGAGGCTTCACGCGGGCCTTCCGTCGCCGCTCCGGACGCGCCTTCGTCCGTGGCTTCCGGCCGGTCGCCGCTGACCATACGGACCGCGTCCTCCAGGGCTTCGCGCTGCGCCGGCGACATCATCCCGAAGAAGGCGACAAGAGCGGCCGCCGGGTTGTCACTCTTCGACCAGGCTTCGTTCATCAGCGCGGCCGCGTAGGCGGCGCGGGTGGACACCGCCATATATCTATAGGCACGGCCGTCGACTTCCCTGCGTACCCAGCCCTTCTGATGGAGATTGTCCATTACGGTCATGACGGTCGTGTAGGCGATGGACCGTTCCCGCTGAAGGTCTTCCAGGACTTCCCGGACGGTGACGGGACGGTTCCATTCCCAGACGCGGCTCATGACGGCGTCTTCCAGGTCTCCCAATTGGCGGGGCACATCGTCACCATAGTGCGAGATGTCCGAATGGCCGGTTATTGACGTTACAAAAGGACGTACGACCTCACGGAAGTCGTACGTCCTGATCCACGGCCGTGCCGCCGTCAGGCGCCGGACGGCCTGCCCTGCTGCTCAACGGCCTCCGCGCGGGCGATCGCCGCGTCCACGGCCGCGTCCTCCTTCGCCTTGTTGTCGCCGCCCTGGCTCTTGACGATCGTCACGACCAGGCCGATGAAGAAGGCGGCCATCACCACGGGGGGCAGGAGAGCGGATACGTAGTCCATGGCCACAGAGTAGCTATCCGGCGGCCCGCCGCTCCGGTGGGGGCGTGGGCTTACGGCGTGGCGGGAAGACCTCTGACGGCTTGGGCATCGGACGCTCGGTGGACGGGCGCCCGGGGGCGGCCGGGCGGCGCGGTGGCGCGGGCTGTTTGCCCGGCCCCTTTCCGGGGGCCTTGCCGGGCTCCTCCCTGGGCCGCTGCGGGTCGTCGGCCGCACCGCGGCCTCCCTGGAGCGCGAGCAGCCGGGTACGGGGCGCGGGGGCGGCGGGAGAGCGGCCGGCGAGGCGGGCCCGTACGGAGTTCTCGGCGGCCCGCTGACAGCGGTCGAGCAGCGCGGCGGCGACGGGTGCGGCGCGCAGGGTGCGCAGAGCCATGAGGTCCTCCGGGCGTGGGTCGTACCCGGCGGCCAGGGCGTCCTGGAGGAGCTCCAGATAGCCGGCGGCCGAGCCGGGAAGCGCGGCGCGGTAGCGGGCGAGATCGGCGAGGAGGAAGGCGCGCAGCCGGCCCGCCTCGCGGACCGCCTCGTCCACGGACTCGGCGAGCCGCAGGCACGCCCGGACGTCCTCGTCGGGAAGGGGAGCGGGGTGGAGGGCGACGGCGAGGGCGCCTCGGAGCACACGCAATTCGTCTGCGCCGAACGCCATGCCGCCGCGGGATCCGTAGGGCGTGGGCATGCGGCGACGATACTCACGAATCGCACAAAATCGCCTAAACGCGACAGCTGCGGCGCGCCGGGATCCCGGGGTCAGGCCGCCGGACGGGCTGTTCGCGGGCCGCCCGGCGGTCGAGGACGAACCCGCCCTGAGCTACATGCGCGAGACGTTGCGCTCGTACACCAGTCGCAGGCCGATCAGCGTCAGCCACGGCTCGTGCTCGTCGATCACCGTCGCCTCGCCGAGGATGATCGGCGCCAGACCGCCCGTCGCGATCACGGTGACCTCGCCCGGGTCCTCGGCCAGCTCGCGCGCCATCCGGGTCACGACCCCGTCGACCTGGCCGGCGAACCCGTACACGATGCCCGACTGCATCGCCTCGACCGTGTTCTTGCCGATGACGCTGCGCGGCCTCGCCAGCTCGATCTTGCGCAGCTGCGCGCCCCTTATGCCGAGCGCCTCCACGGAGATCTCGATACCGGGCGCGATGACCCCGCCCGTGTACTCCCCGCGCGCGCTGACCGCGTCGAACGTCGTGGCCGTGCCGAAGTCCACGACGATCGCGGGACCGCCGTAGAGCTCGACGGCGGCGACCGAGTTGATGATCCGGTCGGCGCCGACCTCCTTCGGGTTGTCCACCAGGATCGGCACGCCGGTCTTGATGCCGGGCTCGACCAGGACGGCGGGGACGTCTCCGTAGTAGCGGCGGGTCACCTCGCGCAGCTCGTGCAGGACGGAGGGCACGGTGGAGCAGATCGCGATGCCCTCGATGCCGTCGCCCAGCTCCTCGCCGAGGAGCGGGTGCATCCCCATCAGTCCCTGAAGGAGGACGGCCAGTTCGTCGGCCGTACGGCGCGAGTCGGTGGACACCCGCCAGTGCTCGACGATCTCCTCGCCGTCGAACAGACCGAGCACGGTATGGGTGTTGCCGACGTCGATGGTGAGCAGCATCAGAGCGCCGCCTCACGCAGGTCGAGGCCGATGTCGAGGATCGGGGCCGAGTGCGTGAGGGCGCCGACGGCGAGATAGTCGACGCCGGTCTCGGCGTACGCGCGGGCGTTCTCCAGGGAGAGCGTGCCGGACGATTCCAGCAGTGCCCGGCCGGCGACGAGCGCGACGGCCTCCGCGGTCTGGGCCGGGGTGAAGTTGTCCAGCAGGATCAGATCGGCCCCCGCGTCGAGGACCTCGCGGACCTGCTCCAGTGTGTCGGTCTCGACCTCGATCGCCAGGTCGGGGAACCGGTCCCGTACGGCCTTGAAGGCCGCGGCGACCCCGCCGGCCGCGACCACGTGGTTGTCCTTGACGAGCGCCGCGTCGGAGAGCGACATCCGGTGGTTGACACCGCCGCCGCAGCGCACGGCGTACTTCTCCAGGGCGCGCAGGCCCGGCGTCGTCTTACGGGTGTCGCGCACCTTCGCGCCGGTGCCTTCGAGGGCGTCGGCCCACGCGCGCGTGGCGGTCGCGATGCCGGAGAGCCTGCACAAGAGGTTGAGCGCGCTGCGCTCCCCCGTGAGCAGGTCGCGGGTGCGGGTGGTGACGCTGAGGAGCTTGTCGCCGGCTTCGACGCGGGCGCCGTCCTCGACGTGCCGCTCGACCTCGAAGTCCTCCGTACAGACGATGGACAGGACGGCCTCGGCGACGCGCAGTCCGGCGACCGTGCCGCTCTTGCGGGCCGTGAAGTCGCCGGTGGCGACGGCGTCGGCGGGGACGGTCGCCACGCTCGTCACGTCCAGGCCGTGGTCGAGGTCCTCACCGATGGCGACGTGGGCGATGTCCTCGACCTGGACGGGGTCGAGTCCGGCCTCGGCCAGCAGCTCGGCGAGCGCGGGATCGAGACCGCACTCCGGGGAGTCCTCACCGTCCGAACAGCCGCAGCCGTCGCCGCAGCCCCCCGCGGCGGACGCCGGGGCGCCGATCTGGATGAGCGGTACGTCCACGGCCTCGGGGCGCGGACTGTCTTCGGGCGTGCTCACGGTGACGGCTCCCTGGGGACGGAGAGATCTACGGGGTGTACGGCGGGAAACGCGGGGGTGTCGGTCCGGCTCAGCTCCAAGGCGCGGCCCGTGCCGAGGCGTACGACGAGATGGCGGTGCCAGTCGGTTTCGTCCCGCTCGGGGAAGTCCTCGCGCCAGTGGCAGCCGCGGGTCTCCTCGCGCTCCAGGGCGGCGGCCACGAGGACGCGGGCGACGCAGAGGAGGTTGGAGGTCTCCCACGACTCGACGCCCGGCTGGGCGGGCTTTCCGGGGTCCGCCGGGTCGGCCGGGCGCAGGGCGTCCTGGTAGACGGCCTCCAGGGCCTCGGCGGCCACACCCAGGCTCGTCGCGGACCTGAGGACGCTCGCGCCCTCGGACATGATCCGCTGGATCGTGAGGCGTGCCTCGGGGGCGATGAGCGGGAGGAGGGCGGTGGAATCGGCGATGGCGGTGCTGGTGCCGGTGGCGGGCTGGGCGGCGGGCGTCGCGGGGCGGGGGGCCGCCGCGACCGCGGCGATGTCCGCCGCGATGCGCTCGGCGAACACCAGGCCTTCGAGGAGCGAGTTGGACGCCAGCCGGTTGGCGCCGTGGACACCCGTGCAGGCCACCTCGCCGCAGGCGTAGAGGCCCGGCACGGTCGTACGGCCGCGCAGGTCCGTGCGGACGCCGCCGGACGCGTAGTGCGCGGCGGGCGCGACCGGGACCGGCTCGGTGACCGGGTCGATGCCGTGCGACCGGCAGGCGGCGAGGATCGTGGGGAAACGGGTCGCCCACATCTCCGCGCCGAAGTGCCTGGCGTCCAGATACATGTGGTCGGCGCCCTGCTCGCGCATGCGGCGCATGATGGCCTTGGCGACGATGTCGCGGGGCGCCAGCTCTGCCAGTTCGTGCTGGTCGAGCATGAAGCGGACGCCGTCGGCGTCCACGAGATGGGCGCCCTCGCCCCGTACCGCCTCGGACACCAGCGGCTGCTGGCCCTCCGATCCGGCGCCGAGGAAGAGCACCGTCGGGTGGAACTGTACGAATTCGAGGTCGGAGACCTCCGCCCCGGCGCGCAGCGCGAGTGCCACGCCGTCGCCGGTGGAGACGGCGGGGTTCGTGGTCGCCGAGAAGACCTGGCCCATGCCGCCGGTGGCCAGGACGACGGCGGGGGCGCGGACGGCGCCGACACCGTCGTGCTGGCCCTCGCCCATCACATGGAGGGTGACACCTGAGGTGTTGCCGTGCTCATCCGTAAGGAGGTCGAGGACCAGCGCGTTCTCGACGGTACGCAGGGAGGCTTCGCGTACCGCGTCCACCAGGGCGCGGGAGATCTCCGCACCGGTCGCGTCGCCGCCCGCGTGCGCGATACGGCGGCGGTGGTGGCCGCCCTCCCGGGTCAGCTGGAGATCACCGGCCGCCGACGTGTCGAAGCGCGCGCCCGTCCCGATCAGCCGGCGGACGGCGTCGGGCCCTTCGGTGACCAGGGTGCGTACGGCCTCCTCGTCGCAGAGACCGGCGCCCGCCACGAGCGTGTCGCTCAGGTGCTGCTCAGGGGTGTCGCCCTCACCGAGTGCCGCCGCGATGCCGCCCTGCGCCCAGCGGGTGGAGCCGTCGTCGAGGCGCGCCTTGGTCACGACGACCGTCCTGAGCCCGGCAGACGTACAGCGCAGGGCCGTGGTGAGCCCGGCGACGCCCGAGCCGACCACGACCACGTCGGCGTCGAGGGCCCAGCCGGGCACGGGCGCGGTGAGCTGGATGCCGGCCGGGCGGGCGGGCCTCGGCTCCCGTGCGGACTCGGCGGTCACTGGGAAGCTCCGAACGTCAGGGGGATGTTGTCGATCAGCCGCGTCGCGCCGACCCGCGCGGCCACGGCGAGGATCGCGTCGCCGGTGTGGTCGTCCGGGACCTCGGTGAAGTCCGCGGGGTCCACGAGGGCGAGGTAGTCGAGCGTGAAGGACGCGCTGTCCCTGACCGCCTGGTCGAGGACGACGCGGGCCGCCGACCGTACGGCGTGCGCGCCACATGCCGTCTTCGGCGTACGGGACGCCGCGTGGGCCACGGCGTGGCTGTCGGCTGCGGCGCGGGCCTCGCCGAGCGCGGAGAGGGCAGCCGCGCGGGCCGTGGACGTGGGCGCCGAGTCCGCGCGGGCGCGCAGCGCGTGCTGGGCACCGAGGCGGTCGCTCGCGGCGAAGAGCGCGCGGGAGAGCGCGAGGGCGGTCCGGCGCTCGGCGGCGGAGAGGTAACGGTTACGGCTGGATAGCGCGAGCCCGTCGTCCTCACGGACCGTCGGCACGCCGACGATCTCGACCGGGAAGTTCAGGTCGCGGGCCATCCGCCGGATCAGCGCGAGCTGCTGGGCGTCCTTCTGTCCGTAGAAGGCGACGTCGGGGCGGGTGAGATGCAGCAGCTTCGCGACGACGGTGAGCATGCCGTCGAAGTGTCCGGGCCGTACGGCGCCTTCGAGGCGCTCCCCCATGGGTCCGGCGGAGATGCGCACCTGGGGTGTGCCGCCCGGGTAGACCTCGTCGACGGACGGCGCGAACACGGCGTCGGCGCCTGCCGCCTCGGCCGTCTTCAGGTCCGATTCGAGAGTCCGGGGATAGCGGTCCAGGTCCTCGTTGGCGCCGAACTGGAGCGGGTTGACGAAGAGGGTGACGACGACGAAGCCGGCCGGGCCGATGTGCCGGCGGGCGGCGCGTACGAGTGCGGCGTGGCCGTCGTGGAGGGCGCCCATGGTCATGACGACGGCGGTACGGGCGGAGGGGGCTGCCTCCGGTGCGGCTGCCCGCGCGGTGCCGTGCCGGGCGAGCAGAGCGTCCAGCTCCGCGCGCGTGGAGGCCAGTTCGAGGCTCATCGTTCGCTCCCCGGCCGGCGGTCGCCGTCGGCGAGGACGTCCAGCAGGTCCTCGGCCAGCTCCGGCTTGAGCAGACCGTGGGCGAGGGCCCGGTCGGCCGTCGTACGGGCCATCGCCAGATAGCCGGGCACGGCGGCGGGCGCGTGCTCGCGCAGCTCGGCGACATGCGCGGCGACCGTGCCCGCGTCGCCGCGTGCCACAGGGCCGGTGAGCGCCGCGTCGCCGGAGCGCAGGGCATTGTCGAGGGCGGCGCCGAGGAGCGGGCCGAGCATCCTGTCCGGCGCCTCGACGCCCGCCTTGCCCAGCAGCTCCATCGCCTGTGCGACGAGGGTGACCAGGTGGTTCGCGCCGAGGGCCAGGGCCGCGTGGTAGAGCGGGCGGGCGTCCTCCTCGACCCACTCGGGCTCGCCGCCCATCTCGATGACCAACGCCTCGGCGGCCAGCCGCAGTTCGTCGGGGGCGGTGACTCCGAAGGAGCAGCCCGCGAGCCGCTGGACGTCCACGGAGGTGCCCGTGAACGTCATCGCGGGGTGGAGCGCGAGCGGCAGCGCGCCCGCGTGCAGCGCGGGCAGGAGCACCTTCGTGCCGTACCTCCCCGACGTGTGGACCAGCAGCTGTCCCGGACGGACGGCTCCGGTCTCGGCCAGCCCTTCGACCAGACCGGGAAGGGCGTCGTCCGGGACGGTCAGCAGCACCAGCTCCGCGCGGGCGAGCACTTCGGCGGGCGTCACGAGGGGCACCTCGGGCAGCAGGACGGCCGCCCTCCGTACGGAGGCGTCGGAGACGCCCGACGCGGCGACCGGGCGGTGTCCGGCGAGCCGGAGAGCGGCGGCCAGCGCCGGCCCGACGCGCCCGGAACCGACGACTCCGACCGTGAGCCGGGCGGGCCTGTCCCTCGGGTCACGAGGATCGAGGGGGACTGCTGATGAGTTCACGCGGCGGGGCCTTCCGTTCCAGTCCGCGACGGGTACCGGACGATTTCTCGCCATGCTACGCCAGCGTTTCGCGGCATTCCCCGACTGTCCACAGGGTGCGGGCGGCAGTAGTAAAAGCACTGGGCGGACCGCGCCCGGTGGACGATGATCCCACCATGGGAGAGACGAGCGAACAGGACGAACGACGGCGGCGGCTGGCCGCCTGGCATGCATCCGGACGGATCCTCTGGCGCGGCCACGCCGACCGGCCCGTCGGCGAACAGCTGGCCGCGCTCGCGGCCGACGCGTCGTCGGTCTACGACCTCGACGAGTGGGCTGACGTGTACGGGAACGGGGTCGTCGCCGAGCTGGAGAACCGGGTGGCGGCCCTCCTCGGTTTCCCGGCCGCCGCGTTCTTCCCGACGGGCACCATGGCGCAGCAGGTGGCACTGCGGTGCTGGGCGGGCCGCACCGGCAACGCGACCGTGGCCCTGCATCCGATGGCGCACCCGGAGGTGCACGAGGGCGGCGCCCTGTCGGTCGTGAGCGGCCTGCGGACGATCCATCCGACCTCCGAGCCCCGGCTGCCCACGGCCGAGGAGATCGAGGCCACGGACGAGCCGTTCGGCACGCTGATGCTGGAACTGCCGCTGCGCGACGCCGGGTTCGTACTGCCTACGTGGGACGAGCTCGTCGCGGTCGTGGCGGCGGCGCGTGAGCGCGACGCTGTGGTGCACTTCGACGGGGCGCGGCTGTGGGAGAGCGTGACGCATTTCGGCCGCCCGCTGGAGGAGATCGCGGGGCTCGCGGACAGCGTGTACGTGTCCTTCTACAAGTCTCTGGGCGCGATGTCCGGGGCGATGCTCGTGGGGTCCTCGACGCTGGTCGAGGAGGCGCGGGTGTGGCGGCATCGGTACGGAGGACAGGTCTTCCAGCAGTATCCGGCGGCGCTGTCCGCGCTGTTGGGGCTTGAGCGGGAGCTGCCGCGGCTGCCCTCGTACGTCGCCCACGCGCGCGTGGTCGCGGCGGCGCTGGCGGAAGAGCTCGCGGAGCCGTCGCGAGGATCAGGAGCCGGATCAGGAGCCGGATCAGGAGCGGTGTCCGCCGCGCCGTGGTTCCGGGTGCATCCCCAACAGCCGCACACCCACCAGTTCCAGGTCTGGCTCCCGTACGACGCCCGGGTGCTGAACGAGGCGGCCGTGCGGCAGGCCGAGGAGACGGGGGTGTCGCTCTTCCGCCGCTGGTTCGACTCGGGCTCCGGCCCGCCGGGTGTCTCTGTGACGGAGGTGACGGTCGCGGAGGCCGGGCTGGAGTGGACAGCGGACGACGTCCGGCAAGCGGTAGGGGAGTTCATGACCCGCGTGAAGGCGGAGGCTGAAGCAGCAGCGGAGGCGAGGGACCGGCCCGCCGATTGACGGGCGCCGTCAATCGTCCGCCGCGCTGTCAGTGGTGGCGTGCAGCATGGATGCATGAGCGTGACCATCGACATCACCGGGCTGCCCCACGAGCGGATCGTCTTCGGACCGTCCCCGCTCGCCGAGCTGGCCGCGGCCCTTCACGCCCTGTCCGAGCCCGGACACCACGCCCGGCTCCACGCCTGGATCACGTCCACCTCCGCCGGGCTCAAGCCCGAGCTGGCCGACCGGCTGCACGAGGCGGACTTCCTGTGGCGGTCCGCCCGCTCCGACATCCTGCTGCCCCCCTGCCCCCGCGAGACGCTGGCCGAGGAGCTGGACGACCTCGACACGATGCCCGACGAGCAGTACGTGGCGGCGGCGCTGGAGATCTCCTGCGCCAGTCAGTACGGCGCGGGCGCCCCGTCCCCGCTGGTGGACGCCCCCACGCGGGAGCGCGCGCTGGAGCTGGCCGCGACGCGCGGACCGCGCCGGTCCGCCTTCGTACGGCGCATGCTGACCGATCCGCCCGCCGTCCGGGCATGGATACGGCGGCTGATGGAGGACTGCGACCAGGCGTTCTTCGCCGAGACCTGGCAGCGGGTCCGGGTCCAACTGGCCGCCGACGCCCGGCACAAGACCGACCTGCTGCGGCGCAAGGGACTCGCGGAAGCCGTCGCCGCCGTCTCGTCCGCCGTGAGCCTGGAGGAGACGGGCACCGCCGTCGTCGTGGACAAGCTCTCGTCGGGCCGCACGAGCGCCGCGGGATCGGGCCTGACCTTCCTGCCCACCGCCTTCGGGTGGCCGCATCTGATCGCGCTGCACGCGCCCGGCTGGCAGCCGGTCGTGCAGTACCCGGTGGGCAGCCCGGAGCCGTCCGGCGGCGCGCCCTCAGTGGAGACGGTCAAGCTCCGCCTTGAGGCGGTCGCGCACCCCATGCGGATGCGGCTGTGCCGGAGCCTCGCGCGGGGCGAGTATTCGACGAGCGAGCTGGCCGACACGTGCGGGATAACGGCGCCGGAGGTGTCCCGGCATCTTTCCGTGATACGCAAGGCGGGCCTGCTGACGACCCGCCGCCGTGGGCGCTATGTGCTGCACCAGCTGGATGTGACCCTTGTGGCACGGCTCGGCAGCGACTTCCTTGAGGGTGTGCTGCGCTGACGGCTGTCGGTGCTCGGGGCGAGCCGCGTCCCCGCCGACGCGGCGATGGTGTCGGCGACCTGAGGGATCGTCACGCCGTCCGTACGGATGCGCTCGGCGAGCAGGGCGAAGTGGCGTACCTCCCCGGCAGCCGCCGTGCGATCTCGTGCGCGGTCCGCGTCTTACCGCCGCCGAAGAGCCCGTTGATCCGCAGGAGCATCAGACGGCGCCGCCTCCGGCGCGCACCAGCCCGGACTCGTACGCGAGCACCACGACCTGCACCCGGTCGCGCAGGCCGAGCTTGGTGAGGATGCGGCCGACATGGGTCTTCACGGTCGCCTCGGAGAGGACCAGCCGGGCGGCGATCTCGCCGTTCGACAGGCCCTGGGCGACCAACAGCATGACCTCGCGCTCGCGGCCGGTCAGCCGCTCCAGCGCGCCGGTGGCCGCGGCGCTCTCCCGGCCGCTCGGCAGCATGGCCGAGAAGCGGTCGAGCAGCCGCCGGGTCGTGGACGGCGCGACGACCGCGTCGCCGCTGTGCACGGCGCGGATCGCGCTCAGCAGCTCGGACGGCGGCACGTCCTTGAGCATGAAGCCGCTGGCGCCCGCCTTGAGCCCGGAGAAGGCGTACTCGTCGAGGTCGAACGTCGTCAGGATGAGCACCTTGGGCGCGCCGGGCTCCGCGCAGATGCGCCGGGTCGCCTCCACACCGTCCAGCCGTGGCATGCGTACGTCCATGAGGACGACGTCCACGGCGGTGGCGCGCAGATTCTCGATCGCCTCCGCGCCGTCGCCCGCCTCCGCGACGACCTCCATGTCCGGCTGTGCGGCCAGCACCATACGAAAACCGGTGCGCAGCAGCACCTGGTCATCGACGAGCATCACGCGGATCGACATCGGCGGGGTTCCTTCTCCGTAGGAGGGCGGTCGGTCGGTGACTGTTCAGGAGTTCAGTTCGGAGGGGTTCAGTGCGCGGGCTTCAACGGAAGCAGCGCGCTGATCCGGAAGCCGCCCCCCGGCCGCGGCCCCGCGTCGAGCGTGCCGCCGACCATGCCGACGCGCTCCCGCATCCCGATGAGGCCGTGCCCCCGGCCGTCCGCGCCACCGTCCACGTACAGATCGTGGCCCGCGCCGCGCCCGTCGTCCTCGACCAGGAGTCCCAGCCCGTCGTCGAAGTAGACCAGACGGACGCTGGCTCCCACATCGGGTCCGCCGTGCTTACGGCTGTTCGTCAGCGCTTCCTGCACGATCCGGTACGCGGTGAGCTCCACGCCGCTCGGCAGCGACCGGGGGGTGCCCTCGACCTTGAAGTCCACGGTGAGCCCCGCCGACCGCACCTGCTCGACCAGGTCCTCTATCTGCTGGACGTCGGGCTGCGGCACGTACTCGCCGCTCTCCTTGACGTCGCCGGTCCGCAGCACACCGAGCAGCCGGCGCATCTCGGCCAGCGCCTGCCGTCCGGTGCCCGAGATGGTCTCCAGGGCCTGCCTGGCCTGTTCGGGCGCGGTGTCCAGGACGTAGGCGGCGCCGTCGGCCTGGACGACCATCACCGAGACGTTGTGCGCGACGACGTCGTGCAGCTCGCGGGCGATCCGCGCGCGCTCGGCGGCCACCGCGACCTTGGCCTGCGCCTCCCGCTCCTTCTCCAGCCGGGTCGCACGCTCCTCCAGCTGAGCGAAGTACGCGCGGCGGGTACGGACGGAGTCGCCGAGTACCCAGGCGAGTGCGAAGGGCAGCGCCAGCACGACGGTGAGGAAGAACTGCCCGCCGGCGCTCTCCTCGCTCGCGGGCCAGCGCAGTTGGGCCAGCGGCGCCGCGGCGAGGCCGCCGATCAGCGCCAGCTGGGTGGCCCAGCGCGGGCCGCCCCGTGCGGCGACCGTGTAGATGAGCGCCAGCATGGCGAAGTTGGCCGGATTGGGCCGCACGCTGGTCAGCAGCTGGACCACACCCAGACCGGCCACGAGCAGCAGCATCTTCTCCGGATGGCGTCGGCGCAGCGCGACGCTCAGCGACAGCAGCAGAACGATCACCGCGGCAACGGCCTTCGGCTCGGCGCCGACACCCGCCTGCACAACCACCCACAGCATGGAAAACCCGAAGAGCACCACAGCCCAGAAGCTGTCGACGCCCGTCGGGTGTCTACGGAGAAAGTCATAGAGACGCTGCACGTAACCCAGCGTAGGGAAGCCACAAAGGTAGAAGGGTCAACCGGAGGGCCGATCCGGTCGGCCGGGGAGTACTCCCCAAGGTGGAGACTGGGCCCGTGACGGATGAGACGTGTAAGCACGACGGGGCCGTGGGGGCTCCGTGGGGCGTGGAGGCCCGCGGATGGGCCGCGGCGATGGAGAGCGCCCTGTACGGCCCGGAGGGCTTCTACCGGCGCCCTGAGGGGCCTGCCGGGCACTTCCGCACCTCCGTGCACGCCTCATCGCTCTTCGCGTCGGCCGTCGCGAAGCTTCTGGCGGCGACCGCCGAGGCGCTGGATACCGACGAGATCGCCCTGGTCGACATGGGCGCGGGGCGCGGGGAACTGCTGACCGGTGTCCTCGCCGCCGTACCGGACGGGCTGACCGTACGGCCGTACGCCGTCGAGCGGGCCCTACGACCGCCGGGACTCGATCCGCGCGTCGAGTGGACCGACAGGCCGCCGACCGGGGTGCGGGGGCTGCTGTTCGCCAACGAGTGGCTGGACAACGTGCCCGTGGACGTCGCCGAGGTGGGGCCAGACGGGACGGTGCGGTACGTCCTGGTGGGCCCCGACGGCACGGAGCGGCCCGGGACCCCGGTCGAAGGCCCGGACGCGCGGTGGCTGGCGCGCTGGTGGCCGATGGACGGGCCGGGCGCGCGGGCGGAGATCGGCCGCACTCGTGACGAGGCGTGGGCCGCCGCCGTGGCGACGCTGGACCAGGGTCTCGCGGTGGCCGTCGACTACGCGCACGTACGCGGCGACCGGCCGCTGTTCGGGACGCTGTCCGGCTTCCGGGGCGGCCGCGAGGTACGGCCGGTACCGGACGGCACCCGCGACATCACCGCCCATGTCGCACTGGACGCGTGCGCGGCGGCCGCAAGCCCGGGAGGCGCGGCGGCCTTCGTACTGAGCCAGCGCGAGGCCCTGCACCGCCTCGGCGTCAGCGGTGAGCGCCCGCCGCTCTCCCTCGCCACGACCGACCCCGCCTCCTACGTACGCGCGCTCGCCGCCGCCGGCGAGGCCGCCGAACTGACCGCGCGGGGCGGCCTCGGGGACTTCGGCTGGCTGATGCTTCCGGTCGGTACGGCTCTGAGAGACTGGCCCGCATGACGGAGACCACCCGCACGACGACGGTCGGCATCGGCGGCGCGGCCGAGAGCACGGACATGGTGCTCAACATCGGGCCCCAGCACCCCTCGACGCACGGTGTGCTCCGACTGCGGCTGGTACTCGACGGCGAGGTGATCCGGGAGGCCGAGCCGGTCATCGGGTACATGCACCGGGGCGCCGAGAAGCTGTTCGAGGCGCGGGACTACCGCCAGATCATCATGCTCGCCAACCGCCACGACTGGCTGTCGGCGTTCGCCAACGAGCTGGGTGTGGTGATGGCCGTCGAGCGCATGCTCGGCATGGAGGTGCCGCAGCGCGCCGTCTGGACCCGGACCCTGCTCGCCGAGCTGAACCGGATGCTCAACCATCTGATGTTCCTCGGCTCCTACCCCCTCGAACTGGGCGGGATCACCCCGGTGTTCCACGCCTTCCGGGAGCGCGAGGAGCTGCAGGCCGTCATGGAGGAGATCTCCGGCGGCCGGATGCACTTCATGTTCAACCGGGTCGGCGGTCTCAAGGAGGACCTGCCCGCGGGCTGGCTGGACCGCGCCAGGCACGCGGTCGCCCAGGTCCGTTCGCGGATGGACGTCTACGACAGGCTGGTCCTCGGCAACGAGATCTTCCGGGGCCGCACCCGTGGCGTGGGGGTCCTGGCGGCGAAAACCGTGCACGCGTACGGGGTTTCGGGGCCGATCGCGCGGGCCTCGGGCGTCGACTTCGACCTGCGCCGCGACGAGCCGTACCTCGCGTACGGCGAACTCCAGGACACGCTTAAGGTCGTCACCCGCGAGGAGGGCGACTGCCTGGCCCGCTTCGAGTGCCTGCTGGGCCAGACCCACAATTCGCTCGACCTCGCGGACGCGTGCCTGGACCGCATCGCCGGCCTGGAGCCCGGTCCGGTCAACCAGCGGCTGCCCAAGGTCCTCAAGGCGCCGGAGGGACACACGTACGCCTGGACCGAGAATCCGCTCGGCATCAACGGCTACTACCTGGTGTCGAAGGGCGAGAAGACCCCGTACCGGCTGAAGCTGCGCTCGGCGTCCTTCAACAACATCCAGGCCCTGACCGAGCTGCTGCCGGGCACTCTGGTCGCCGACATGGTGGCGATCCTCGGCTCGCTCTTCTTCGTCGTCGGCGACATCGACAAGTAGTAGCGGGGCGCGCTGCGGCCGGCCGGTGCTGCCGTGGTGCGAGATCTCCGCGTCGGCCTGAGGCTGGTTGAGGGGGCGCGGACAGGTGTCCGCGGCGTTCCCGCGCAGGCCGGCCGCTGGCGCGCCGCACCGTCGTCAGCGATCCGCGCGGTCAGGGCCACCTCACGGCTCACTCGGCGCTGATCGGTGTCGAGCGCGTCCTGGGTCTGGACGGTGGTACGCCTCCGGCGGCCGGACTGGTACTGCCGGAGAGCGCGATCGACCCGGCACGGGCGGTCGCCCGCCTGCGGGATTCCGGCGTCACGGTCACCACCGAACCGCTCGAAGCCCAGCCCTAGGGTGTGTCCGGGACAGGACCCAGGAGCCTAGGGCGTGTTTGAGAAGTAGCGTCGTCCGCCCATCGGGCGGGGCCCACGGCGTCTGGTGCGTGCGATCGCAAGGCGGAGGATCAGCCCCGTAGATGGACCGGACGTACTTGGATGACTCCGACAACGCGGCGAGCGCGCGTGCCAGGCGTCGTGGGCCAGACGGGACTTCTCAAACACGCCCTAGGAGCCGATCGCGCTGCGCAGTTGGCCGAGGGGCAGTGGCTCGGTCTCGTCGTGCTCGGTCAGGTCGATGACCTTGCCCACCGCCCGGTCGTCCGTCCTGCGCCGCTCCTCAAGGGCCTCCTCGCCGGTCACATCGGCGAGGTCCTCGCGCCGCGCCCGTTCCAGCTCAGCCGCCGCGGACTGTCTGCCCTCGGTCTCCACGGTCTCCGGGCCGGCAGGGCCGTCCTCCGCGTCGGCGGCGGGCGGTTCGGTCGAGGCGGCGCCGCCCTTCTGCGTGCCGAAGAAGTCGAAACCTCCCTCGGGACCCCGTTGCAGCCGGTGCCGCCGGTTGTACGGGACGATCGCCGATGCGCCCGGGTGGGGGCGGGTGGCGGGCAGCGATGCCGACGGCCTGACCTTCAGCGGAAGCGCGAACGAGGGGCGTGCGTGCTCGCCGGCCGCCGCGGCTTCCGCCGCGCGCCGCTTCCCGGCTTCCTTCTCCTGCGCGGCCTTCTCGGCGCGGGCCTGCTCGGCCTTCGCCGCCTGCTTCGCCCGCTCCTCCTCCGCCGCGGCCTCGCGGGCCGCGCGCTCGGCGAGTTGATGCCGGCGGGCCTCTTCGAGGATCCGCTTCGTGTGCTGTGTCACGCCGTTGTGCGTCAGGTCCTCAAGGGCCTGCGCTGCGCGGTAGTACGCCGACGCGGTGGGTGTACTGCCCGCGGGCGGCAGCGCCTTCGGCTCGGCGGCCGCTTCGATGGCGAGCTGCCGCCGGCCCTCCAGCGCGCTGGCGCGCGCGGTCTCCGCCGTGGCGTACCGGCGCAGAAGCGCGGCGTGCTCGCCGCGCAGTTTCGCGAGTTCCGCCCGCTTGGTGCGCAGCTTGGTGTCGAGCCGGGTGCGGATCTCGCGCGATTCCTCGATATCGGTTTCGAGTTCGGCTACTCGCTCTTCGGTCTTCCACTCCTCGCTCGCCTGCGCGCGGAGCAGTTCGGCGACGCGCCGGCCCGCGGCCCGGTCCCAACTGCGCATCAGATAGGCGCCGGTGGCGGCGGTGGCCGCGGTGACGACCACCAGCCCGCGGAGCGCCACGGGTTCCGCGAGGAGCCAGGCACCCGCGGCGCACAGAGCCGCGGCCCCCGCCACGGCCGACGGCGGCAGAATCCTGTGGAGGGGCGGGGAATGGCGGTGGCGTCCACGTGGCATGGCCAGAAATTTACCGCGCGTCGCGCCGGAATGGGGGTCGGCCGGACAATCTTTCCCCGTCCGTTGCCGACTCCACTCCCGGCCCTCTACTTCCCGCCGCTTCCCACTACTTGGCCCCGCTTGTCGCTACTTGCCGATCAGGTCCTTTGACTCCAGATACTCCTTGGCGACATCCGCGGGCTTCGCACGCTCGGCGTCGACCTTCAGGTTGAGCTCCGCGAGATCCTCTGTCGTGAGGATGTCGGTGAGCTTGCCGAGAATGTCCGCGATCTCCTGAGAACCGGCGTCCTTGGCATTGACCACGGGAAGTACGTTGTCCGCGTTCTGGAGCTTCTTGTCGTCCTCCAGGACCACCAGACCGAAACTGTCGAGCGTGCCGTCGGTGGTGGTGCTGAGGACCAGCTGGTCCTTGCCGTCCTTGACCGCCTGCTTGGCCTGCGGAGTGCCGACGCCCTGCGGGTCGATGCCGGTGACGTCGATTCCGTACGTCTCCTTGAGACCGGGCGCGCAGAACGGCCGTACCTCGCACTCGTCACCCGCGGCGATCTTCACCTTGAGCTTCGACGCGCCCAGATCCGAAAGGGTCTTGAGGCTATTCTCCTCGGCGTATTCCTTCGTCACCGCGAAGGCGTTCTGGTCGACCGCCTTGCCGGCGGGGAGCACCTTCAGTCCGCGCGGCTCCGCCAGCTTCTCCAGGGCGGCGACCGTGGCGGCCGTGTCGCTGGAGGCGAGCGGCTTCTTCACGGCCTCGTCCGCGCCGTTCACCTTGGCGTTGAGGAATTCGGTGAGCGTCGCCGCGTATTCGGGGACGACGTCGATCTCACCCTTCTCCAGGGACGGCTCGTACAGCTCACGGTTCTTCACCGTCGTGACGGAGGTGTCGTATCCGCCGTCACCGAGGATCTGCGCGTAGAGCTCGGCGAGCACCTTGGACTCGGTGAAGGCCGCGGCGCCGACGACGAGGGCGCCCTTCTTGTCGGCGCCCGATCCCTTGTCCGAGTCGCCGTCCGATTCCAGGCTGTCGCCGCCGCAGGCGGCGAGCGACCCGGTCAGGGCGACAACGCCGACTACCGCACCCGCGATGCGCGAGGTCTTGCTCATGAAAGTTCACCATCCGTTGAGGGTGGCCCGAAGAGAAGGCCAGGAAAGTCGGTCGTCACACGGTCGTTCGGTCCCGCGGGAGCACGTCGTCGCCGAGGGTCTTGCCCGCCGCGCCGTCCCGCGCGCCGGGCACCGGTGCCCGGACGGCGGTGGCGGACGGCGACGGGTCGAGCACCCGGTCCAGCGCCACGAGCACGCCCTCGACGACCAGCGCGAGCAGCGCCACCAGGAGGGCCCCGGCGACCACCTGGGGGGTGTCGTACGTGTTGAAGCCGGCGGTGATGATCCGCCCGAGGCCGCCCTGCCCCACCATCGCCGCGATCGTGGCGGTGGCGATCACCTGTACGGACGCGGACCGCAGGCCGGTCATCACCATCGGGTACGCGAGGGGCAGCTCGACCCGTACGAAGAGCTGGCGCCCGGACATCCCCATGCCCCTGGCGGCTTCGACCACCGACCGGTCCACCTCCCGCATGCCCACGTAGGCGTTGGTCAGCAGCGGCGGCACGGCGAAGAGGACCAGCGCGACGATCGTCGGCACGTAACCCGCGTTGCGCAGCGGGGAGAGCATGAACAGGGCAAGCACGGCGAAGACAGGGACCGCCCGTCCCACGTTGGAGATGTTGATCGCGAGCGCGCCGCCCCTGCCGATGTGCCCGAGGTAGAAGGCCGTCGGGAGGGCGATCACGCAGGCGAGCGCGAGCGCGACCCCGCTGACGTACACATGCTCACCGAGGCGGGCCAGCGCACCGTCCTCGCCGGACCAGTTGGAGCCGGTGACCAGCCAGGTCCACGCGTCTGCCAGAACGTCCATCGGTCAGCCCCCCACCTTCACCGGGCCGCCGGTCCGGCCCTCGCGCGCGGGACGTGCCGCGCGGCCCTTGCCCTTACCTATGCGGGTCCAGGGTGTGAGCAGCCGCTGGAGTCCGAGAAGGAGCAGGTCGGCGGCGACCGCCAGCAGCACGCAGAGCACCGAGGCGGCGAGCACCTGTGCCTTGAACAGGCTGGGCAGCGCGTCCTCGATGAGATTGCCGAGCCCGCCGCGCCCCACGATCGACCCGACGGTCGTCAGCGCGACCGTCGAGACCGTCGCGATCCGCACGCCCGCCATCAGCGCGGGCAGTGCGAGCGGCAGCTCGACCTCCCAGAGCAGCCGCCCCGACCCGTACCCCATCCCGCGGGCGGCCTCCTTGGCCTCCGCCGGAACGGAATCGAGGCCCGCGACGATGTTCCTCACAAGGATCGTCAGTGAATACAGCACCAGGCCGGTGATCACCAGCGCGGACGACAGCCCGAAGAACGGCAGCAGCAGCGAGAACATCGCCAGCGACGGGATTGTGTAGAGCAGTGTGGTCAGTCCGAGCACGGGGCCGGCGAAAGCCGGTTTGGCGCGGGCGAGCAGGGCGAGCGGAAAGGCCACGAGCAGCCCGATGAGGACCGAGACAACAGTGATCCAGATGTGCTGGACCGTCGCATCCATCAACTCCTGGCTACGGGAGCGAAGGTACTCTCCGCAGATCCATTCGTTCGCCGCCAGACAGCTTTGAGCGCTCATCCACCCCCGCCTCCCCTATCTCCCCGAACGTATGTCTGGTGTCTTTGTCTCGGCGACCCTATCCCCGACCACTGACAATCGCGGATGGTCGCCACATTCCAGCAACATTGCCTTCACACAAGACCGGTCACAATGGGGAAATCATGATCCGATTCGAGCACGTCACCAAGCGGTACCCGGACGGCACGACGGCCGTCGACGACCTCAGCCTGGAGGTCGGAGCGGGCGAGCTGGTCACGCTCGTCGGACCGTCCGGCTGCGGCAAGACGACCACCATGAAAATGGTCAACCGGCTGATCGACCCGACCGAAGGCCGGATCTTCGTGGACGGCGAAGACGTATCGACCGTCGACCCCGTCCAGCTCCGGCGCCGGATCGGCTATGTGATCCAGCAGGTCGGCCTGTTCCCGCACAAGACGATCCTGGAGAACACGGCGACCGTCCCCCATCTCCTCGGCCGGCCCCGCGCCAAGAGCCGTGAGCGCGCCGCCGAACTCCTCGACCTGGTCGGCCTCGACCCCTCCGTCTACGGCGACCGCTACCCCGAACAGCTCTCCGGTGGACAGCGCCAACGCGTGGGCGTGGCACGGGCACTGGCCGCCGACCCGCCCGTCCTGCTGATGGACGAACCCTTCGGCGCGGTCGACCCTGTCGTACGCGAACACCTCCAGAACGAGTTCCTGAAGCTCCAGGCCGCCGTCAACAAGACCGTGCTCTTCGTCACGCACGACATCGAGGAGGCGGTCCGCCTCGGCGACCGGATCGCGGTCTACGGGCAGGGCACCATCCAGCAGTTCGACGCCCCCGCCGCCGTGCTGGGCGCGCCCGCCACGCCGTACGTCGCCGACTTCGTCGGCGCGGACCGCGGCCTCAAGCGGCTCTCGGTCACGCCGATCGAGGAGGGCGACCTGGAACAGCCCCCCGTCCTGCACCTGGACGACCAGCTGCGGACCGCGGCGGCAAAGCTTTCCAAGGAGGGCGCGCGCTGGGCGGTCGTCCTGGACGCCCAGGACAATCTGCACGGCTGGATCTCCACCGAGCAGACCGGCTCCTCGGGGACCGTACGGGAGCACGCCCGTCGTATGGAGGCGTGGCTGCCGGTCGGCGCCTCGCTCAAGCAGGCGTTCTCCACGATGCTCCAGCACGACGCGGGCTGGATCGCTGTCATCGACAAGGAGGAGACGGGCCGCTTCCTCGGTGTGCTGACCCCGGCCCGGCTGCACGAGGCGCTGCGCCGCTCGATCGACGCCGACGCGCACGCCATCCCCCGCACCGAGGTGGAACTGGAGACCGTCGCGCAGATCGCGGCGTCCTGACGGCGCACCGCGTCCCGACCGGTCCCCGCGGTCCCGACGGCGTCCCCCGGAGGGGGGCCGTCCCCGCCCGGTGGGGGCGTACCGAAGCACCTGCGGGCCTAGGGTGGGACGTATGAGTACGTTGCGCCCGCAGGGCGGAAGGGGCACGGTCGACGGCCTGCCGGAGTGGGACCGCTGCGCGGTCATGGGAGTCGTCAACGTGACGCCCGATTCCTTCTCCGACGGCGGCCGCTGGTTCGACACCACCACCGCGGTCAAGCGCGGCCTCGATCTGGTCACCGAGGGCGCCGACCTGGTGGACGTCGGCGGCGAGTCGACCCGCCCCGGCGCCTCGCGGGTCGACGAGGACGAGGAACTGCGGCGCGTCGTGCCCGTCGTGCGGGGCCTGGCGTCCGAGGGCGTGACGGTGTCCGTGGACACCATGCGGGCCTCCGTCGCCGAACAGGCCGTGGCCGCCGGAGCCGTGCTGGTCAACGACGTCAGCGGCGGCCTCGCGGACCCGGCCATGGTGCCCGCCGTCGCCGCCGCGGGCGTGCCCTTCGTCGTCATGCACTGGCGCGGTCTCAGCCTGGACATGAACAGCCGCGCCGTCTACACGGACGTCGTCGCCGAAGTGGTGGCCGAACTGCGCGAGCGCATGGAGGCGGTGATCGCCGGCGGCATCGCCCCCGAGCGCCTGGTGATCGACCCCGGCCTCGGCTTCGCCAAGGCCGCCGAGCACGACCTCGCGCTGGTGGCCCACACGGCCGACCTGCGGGCGCTGGGCAGGCCGCTGCTGGTCGCCGCGTCCCGTAAACGGTTCCTCGGCCGCGTCCTGGCCGGTGACGGCGCCCCGCCACCCGCGCGCGAACGGGACGCCGCGACCGCCGCCGTCTCGGCGATCGCCGCCCACGAAGGCGCCTGGGCGGTACGGGTCCACGAGGTACGCGCGACCGCCGACGCCGTCCGCGTGGCGCGCGCCGTCGAGGGAGCCTGGTGAAGAGCACGCCGAGCGGGACCGACAGGGAACAGGTCGACGCCCTCAACACGGCCTTCTACGAAGCCATGGAGCGCGGCGACCTCGACGAGCTGTCCGCACTCTGGCTGGACGGCGACAGCCCCGGCGTCAGCTGCGTCCACCCGGGCTGGCCGGTGCTCACCGGCCGCGGCGAGGTGCTGCGCTCGTACGCGCTGATCATGGCCAACACCGAGTACATCCAGTTCTTCCTTACGGATGTCGTGGTGTCCGTCGCCGGCGACACCGCTCTCGTGACCTGCACCGAGAACATCCTCAGCGGCGGACCGGCCGAGGAGAGCGGTGCGCTCGGCCCGCTCGTCGGGCAGTTGGTGGTCGCCACCAACGTCTTCCGTCGCACCGCCGAGGGCTGGCGGGTCTGGTCCCACCACGGCTCCCCCGTTCTGGCCGAAACCGACGACGAGCAGGACGACGAATCTCCCGCGTGAGTGGGTAAGGCACCTACAAGGGCCGGCCCCGCGCCCTCGGAACTACCCTGCGGTTCCCCGTCGCGCGGAGCCCGCCGCGGACGTCGCCCGCGGTGCCCGAGGCCCCCACGGGCAGGCCGTGTCGGTGCCCGCGAGTAGATTCGACCGGGGACACGCGTCGTCCGCATACGGCATAGTGCCCCACTTGACCAACGACAGCAGGAGTGATTCGCGTGGACCGTCTCGCGCTGCGCGGGCTCAAGGCCCGTGGGCACCATGGCGTCTTCCCCCGGGAGCGCGAGGAGGGGCAGACCTTCATCGTGGATCTGGTGCTGAGCCTCGACGCCCGCCCCGCCGCGGCGGGCGACGACCTGACGAGAACCGTCCACTACGGAGTCGTGGCCGAGGAGGTCGTGGCCGTCGTGCGGGGCGAACCCGTCGATCTGATCGAGACCCTCGCCGAGCGCATCGCGGAACAGTGCCTGAAACACGACGCCGTCGACGAGGTCGAGGTGACGCTCCACAAGCCGGACGCCCCGATCACGGTGCCCTTCGACGACGTGACCATCACCATCACCCGGAGCCGAGTATGAATCCACAGAGCGATCCGACCGTTCAGCCGGTGCCGGCCTCGGTGGTGGCCCAGGTCGACGCGGCGGACGTCACCCTGTCCAATCCGAAGCGCGCCGTGATCAGCCTCGGTTCCAATCTCGGCAACAGACTGGAGACCCTCCAGGGCGCGATCGACGCGCTGGAGGACACCCCCGGTCTGCGGGTGAAGGCGGTGTCCCCCGTGTACGAGACGGTGCCCTGGGGCGTCGAACCGGGCAGCCAGCCCTCGTACTTCAACGCCGTCGTCGTGGTCAAGACCACCCTGCCGCCCTCGTCCCTGCTGGAGCGGGCCCAGGCCGTGGAGGAGGCTTTCGACCGTGTCCGGGTGGAGCGCTGGGGGCCGCGCACGATCGACGTCGACATCGTGGCGTACGCGGACGTCGTCTCGGACGACCCGGTGCTCACCCTGCCCCATCCGCGCGCCCACCAGCGGGCCTTCGTGCTCGTGCCCTGGCACGACGTGGAGCCGGAGGCGCGGCTCACCGGCCGGGGTACGGTCTCCGAACTGCTCGCCCTGGTCGAGCAGGCGGGCGTGGAACCTCGCGCGGACCTGGAACTCCGCCTGCCCGACTAGTCGTTAGGCTCTGCGGGCCGGTAGGCCGGAAGTACGTGTGTCGGTGACGAGTAAGGGTGAAGGGCGGGCTCTCGCGGTGAGGCAATTGCGGATCGGGGTTCTGGCGGGCCTCTTCACCGTGGCCGGGGTGCTCGCCTGGGGCGCCGCCCGCCTCTGGGACTCGCTCGGCACCCTGCCCAGCGTGCCTCTGGCCGCACCTATCGTGCTCGCGGTGATCGCCGTCGTCCTCGCGGCGACGGCCCTCTCGCTCCGCTCGCGGCTGCGTGCCCAGCGTGAGCGCCGGCCCGGCGCCAAGGGTGTGGACCCGCTGATGGCCGCCCGAGCGGTCGTTTTCGGTCAGGCGAGCGCGCTGGTCGCGGCGCTGGTCGCCGGGATGTACGGCGGGACGGGCGTCTTCCTGCTCGGCTCCCTGGAGATCCCCGCCCGGCGGGACCAGGCCTACTACGCGGGAGCCTCGGTGGTCGCCGGGATCGCGGTGATAGCCGCCGCGTTCTTCCTGGAGCGTGTCCTCAAGCTGCCGGACGACGACGGGCACGACGACGACAGCCACGGCACCGCCCGCGTCTGACCCGCTCGCTGGTGGTTCAGCGGGCCATGATCAGGCTCATCGCCTCGTTGCGGGTCGCCGGGTCGCGCAGCTGCCCCCGTACCGCCGAGGTGATCGTCTTGGCACCGGGCTTGCGCACTCCGCGCATCGACATGCACATGTGCTCGCACTCCACGACCACGAGCACGCCGCGCGGCTCCAGGATCTTCATCAGCGAGTCCGCGATCTGCGTGGTCATCCGCTCCTGGACCTGCGGCCTGCGGGCGTAGACGTCCACCAGCCGCGCCAGCTTCGACAGCCCGGTGATCTTCCCGTCGGACGACGGGATGTATCCGACGTGCGCGACACCGTGGAAGGGCACCAGATGGTGCTCGCACGAACTCTGCACCTCGATGTCCTTCACCAGGACCATCTCGTCGTGGCCGATGTCGAACGTCGTGGTCAGCACATCCTCGGGCCGCTGCCAGAGCCCGGCGAATATTTCCTTGTACGAGCGGGCCACCCGCCCCGGCGTCTCGCGCAGGCCCTCGCGATCCGGGTCCTCACCGACCGCGATCAGAAGCTCCCGCACGGCATGCTCGGCCCGCTTCTCGTCGAACTCGCCGATCACACCTTCGCCGTCGAGCCTCACGGGATTGGTCATCTGGGCCTCGTTCCTCTGCCGTTCCATGCGCGGCAACAGAAATGCCGCGCCCCATCAGGCTAAGACCTGTGGGGCGCGGCATCTATTCCGGGCCTGGTGAGACGCGCGGGGTCAGCTCTCCGGCCGCTCCTCCGGAACAGCCTCGGAAGAGGAGTCGCCGGTCGTCACTCCGGGAATCGTGCCGTTGCTGCCCGTCGCCCCGTTGGTGAGGGCGAGTTCCTTGGGCGAGAGCACCGGCGGGCGGGTGGAGGGCGTACGCCGCGAGGAGCCGGTCCACGCCGGACGGGCCGGGCGCCGCACGATCGTCGAGAAGATCTCGGCGATCTGCTCCTTGTTGAGCGTCTCCTTCTCCAGCAGCGCGAGGACCAGGTTGTCGAGAACGTCGCGGTTCTCGACGAGGATCTCCCAGGCCTCGTTGTGCGCGGTCTCGATCAGCTTCTTGACTTCTTCGTCGACCAGCGCGGCGACCTCTTCCGAGTAGTCGCGCTGGTGGCCCATCTCACGTCCGACGAAGGGCTCCGAATTGTCACCGCCGAACTTGATCGCGCCGAGCCGCTCGGTCATGCCGTACTGCGTGACCATGGCCCGTGCCGTCGCCGACGCCTTCTCGATGTCGTTGGCCGCGCCGGTGGTCGGGTCGTGGAAGACCAGCTCCTCCGCCGCGCGCCCGCCCATCATGTAGGCGAGCTGATCCAGCATCTCGTTGCGCGTGGTCGAGTACTTGTCCTCGTCGGGCAGGACCATGGTGTAACCCAGGGCCCGGCCGCGGGACAGGATCGTGATCTTGTGCACCGGGTCGGAGTTCGGAGACGCCGCCGCGACCAGGGCGTGGCCGCCCTCGTGATAGGCGGTGATCTTCTTTTCCTTCTCGGACATGATCCGGGTCCGCTTCTGCGGGCCCGCCACGACTCTGTCGATCGCCTCGTCCAGGGAGTGGTTGTCGACGAGCTTCTTGTCGCTGCGCGCCGTCAGGAGCGCCGCTTCGTTCAGCACGTTCGCCAGGTCCGCGCCGGTGAAGCCGGGCGTACGACGGGCGACAGCGCCCAGGTCGACGTCCGGGGCGACCGGCTTGCCCTTCTGGTGGACCTTGAGGATCTCCAGCCGGCCCTGCATGTCCGGGCGGTCGACGGCGATCTGGCGGTCGAAACGTCCCGGGCGCAGCAGCGCCGGGTCGAGGATGTCGGGCCGGTTCGTGGCGGCGATCAGAATGACGCCGCCCTTCACGTCGAAGCCGTCCATCTCGACAAGCAGCTGGTTCAGCGTCTGCTCGCGCTCGTCGTGGCCACCGCCGAGGCCCGCACCGCGGTGCCGGCCGACGGCGTCGATCTCGTCGACGAAGACGATCGCCGGAGCGTTCGCCTTGGCCTGCTCGAAGAGGTCACGCACTCGCGAGGCACCGACACCGACGAACATCTCGACGAAGTCGGAACCGGAGATCGAGTAGAAGGGGACGCCGGCCTCACCGGCGACCGCGCGGGCCAGCAGCGTCTTACCCGTACCGGGCGGGCCGTAGAGGAGCACACCCTTCGGGATCTTGGCGCCGACAGCCTGGAACTTCGCGGGCTCCTGGAGGAACTCCTTGATCTCGTGGAGTTCCTCGACGGCTTCGTCCGACCCCGCGACGTCGGCGAACGTCGTCTTGGGGGTGTCCTTCGTAATGAGTTTGGCCTTGGACTTCCCGAACTGCATGACTCGGGAGCCGCCGCCCTGCATCTGATTCATCAGGAACAGGAAGACCACGACGATAAGGACGAAGGGCAGCAGGGAGAGCAGCACGGAGACGAACGGGCTCTGCTTGGAGGGCGAAACCGTGTAGCCCTGCTTGATGTCGCCGTTCTCGAACTTGCGCTGCAACTCATCGGCGAGACGGGAGCCCTGGGAGCCGATGTAGCTCGCCTGGACCTTGTCACCGCCCTGGACCTTCTGGCCGTCCTTGAGGTCGATCTTGATGATCTGTTCGTCGCCTGTGGTCAGCTTGACCTGGTCGACCTGGTTCTTGTCGATCGCACGGACAACCTCGCCGGTGTCCACCGTCTTGTAGCCGCCCGACGAGCCGACGACCTGCATCAACACGACTACGGCGAGGACGGCCAGCACGATCCACATGACAGGCCCACGGAAGTATCGCTTCACGTCCATCCATACGGAGCGAGAACGCCCCGTCCCTCCTGCCCGTAGGTAAATGCTGCTGTGAGAAAAGACTGTTCTTCGGACGGTACCCCAGCATTGTCACCCGCGACCGCACGGGACTGCCGGTAAACCGGTCTTCCCATGCTCCAACGGCGGGAAGGGTGCGGGGGTTCCCGGCCCGGCATCACGGGCCCGGTGCCGGGCTCAGCCACCGTAGACATGGGGGGCAAGTGTGCCGACGAATGGAAGATTGCGGTACTTCTCCGAGTAATCAAGGCCATAGCCGACAACGAACTCATTCGGAATGTCGAAACCGATCCATTTCACATCGATCGCGACCTTTGCGGCATCCGGCTTACGGAGCAGCGTGCAGACTTCCAGCGAGGCCGGCTCGCGTGAGCCGAGGTTCGACAGCAGCCAGGAGAGCGTCAGGCCCGAGTCGATGATGTCCTCGACGATCACAACGTGCTTGCCCTTGATGTCGGTGTCCAGATCCTTGAGGATCCTGACCACACCGGACGACTGGGTCCCGGCTCCGTACGAGGACACGGCCATCCAGTCCATCGTCACGGGGGTGGACAGCGCACGCGCCAGGTCCGCCATCACCATGACGGCGCCCTTGAGGACGCCGACAAGAAGGACGTCCTTGTTCGCGTACTCCGCGTCGATCTTGGCGGCCAGTTCGACGAGCTTCGCGTCGATTTCTTCCTTGGTGATGAGCACCGACTTGAGGTCGGCGCCCATGTCCTTGTGGTCCACCCGCATCACTTTCGTTGTCGGCCAGGAGGCCGGAACTCGCCGCCCGGGAGACACAGCCGTCGTGCTTCCGCCCTTCAGCCCTGCCGGATGACCAGTCTGCCACCCTGCCGTTGGGCCTCGACGCGGCCCGGCAGGTTGATGGCTCCCTGGCCCCGCCAGCCCGTGATCAGCCGGTCGATCTCCTCGATGTGCCGGGCGAAGAGCGACCCCGCGGGAGCGCCGGCGACGACGGCGGCCCGGCGCAGGACACGGCGGCGGACCGCGGGCGGCAGCGCGTACAACTTGGCGCATTCCAGCTGTCCGGCGTCGTCCCGTACAGCTGACTCGGCGTCGGCCGCCCAGGCGTCGAGGGCGTCGGCGTCGTCACGGGAGAGCTGCGCCGTACGCGCCAGGGCCTCGACGACGCCTTTGCCGAGCGCCTTCTCCAGGGCGGGCAGGCCCTCGTGGCGCAGCCGCGAACGCGTGTACGCGGGGTCGGCGTTGTGCGGGTCGTCCCAGACCGGGATCGCCTGGACCAGACAGGCCTTGCGGGCGGTCTGCCGGTCGAGTTGGAGAAAGGGGCGGCGGTAGCGGCCGGTGGCGCCGGAGACGGGGGCCATCCCGGAGAGCGAGCGGGTGCCGGAGCCGCGGGCGAGACCGAGCAGGACCGTCTCGGCCTGGTCGTCGCGGGTGTGTCCGAGCAGGACGGCCACGGCGCCGTGCCGCTCGGCGGCGGCGTCGAGGGCCGCGTAACGCGCGTCGCGGGCGGCGGCCTCGGGCCCTCCGTCACGGCCGACGGTCACGGCCACGGACTCGACGGGGTCGAGCCGCATCGCGACGAGCCGGCTGACGACTTCGGCGGCACGGAGGTCGGAGCCGGGCTGGAGGCCGTGGTCGACGGTGACGGCGCC
This sequence comes from Streptomyces sp. NBC_01716, assembly GCF_036248275.1. Lineage (NCBI taxonomy): Bacteria > Bacillati > Actinomycetota > Actinomycetes > Kitasatosporales > Streptomycetaceae > Streptomyces > Streptomyces sp. NBC_01716. The sequence continues at coordinate 3,699,160 of NZ_CP109181.1, forward strand.
CGCGCGGACGGAGAGCTTGCGGGCCTCGAAGGCGAGGGCGGAGGCGAGAGCCATGGAGTCGGCGCCGCCGGAGCAGGCGACGAGCACCAGCGGCCGGCCGCCGGCCGGGGGCGGTGCGGCGGCGCTGCCGGCTCCGGCCGCCGGGGTGGGCCGGGAGCGCTCGGTGTCGGAGCTCGCGAGTTCGGAGCATTCGCTGATGACGTCGTGGAGTACGCGGCGGACCGCCAGGCGTATCGCCGCGACCGCAGGATGGGGACCCATGTCCGGTGCCCTTCGTGATATTTGGGGGGTGCCTCGGTCGGAGTTGGGACGGGGTTCAGTCACACAGAGTGCGTCGATGGTGACAGAACCGGGCCGTTCCCCGAGCATTGCACGCCTACCCACCGCCCACGGTCCCTCGGATGGGTGATGCTTGCCCATTCCGGTGGACACCTATGGGCGTTGACACCCGGCGCGGAGCCCCGCGCGCCCCTCCTGAAGAGGCTCAGGACCCAGGAGGCTTACGACTCGGCCTTGCGGTGCACCCGCGCGATCCAGTCCGCCGGTTTGGCGATCTCCGCCTTCGTAGGAAGGGTGTTGGGGGATGTCCAGACGCGGTTGAAGCCGTCCATGCCGACCTCCTCCACCACGGCGCGTACGAAACGCTCCCCGTCCCGGTACTGCCGCAGCTTCGCGTCCAGACCCAACAGCTTGCGCAGCGCCTGGTCGAGCCGGCTGGCGCCCTTGGCCCTGCGCTGCTGGAACTTCTCGCGGATCTCGGCCACCGTCGGTACGACCTGCGGCCCGACCCCGTCCATCACATAGTCGGCATGGCCTTCGAGCAGGGACATGACGGCGGTGAGCCGGCCGAGGATCTCCTTCTGGGCGGGGGTCTGGACGAGCTCGACCAGGCTCCGGCCGTCGTCCTCGTCCTCACCCTCTGGACGGTTACCGGTGAGCGACTGGGCCGCTTCACGCAGGCGTTCCACGACGGTGGAGGGGTCGACCTCGGTCTCCTCCAGGAATGACTGGATCTCACCCTCAAGGTGGTCACGGAGCCACGGCACGCCGGTGAACTGGGTGCGGTGGGTCTCCTCGTGCAGACAGACCCAGAGCCTGAAGTCGTGCGGGTCGACGTCCAGTTCGCGCTCGACGTGGACGATGTTCGGCGCGACCAGCAGCAGCCGGCCGCCGCCGCCGTCACTCGAAGGCAGATCCCGGCTGGGCGGGGCGAACGTCTCGTACTGGCCGAGAACGCGCGACGACAGGAACGACAGCAGCATGCCCAGCTCGACGCCGGTCACCTTGCCGCCCACCGCGCCGAGGACGGCGCCGCCCGGGGTGCCCGACCGGCGGTCCTGCATCTTGTCGAGGAGCGGTTTGAGCAGCTCACGGAAGCCCGCGACGTTCGCCTTGATCCAGCCGGCCCGGTCCACGACCAGGACCGGGGTGTCCGGTGGCTCGTGGCCCTCGGGGATCATCCGCGTGTAGCCGCGCACATGCTCCTCGGCCGCCTTGGCGTGCCGCCGCAACTCGGCGACGATCTCGCGGGCCTCGTCCCGGCTCACTTCCGGTCCCGGCCGCGCGAGGCGGGTCGCGGTTGCGACCGCGAGATTCCAGTCCACCATCTCGGCCCCACCGATGCTCGTCATGTGTCAACCGTACGTGCTCGCGCCGAAAGGCGGTGATGTGTCGGACGCGAGGTTCCGGCCGCGCCACCGCCCGGGGCGGTCAGGAGACCAGTTCCGCCGAGAGGTGGTCCAGGGCCTGTTGGGCCGTGTCGGGGGCCGGGGCGTCCTCCGCCAGGAAGGCGAAGGCGAGCAGGCGTCCGCCGGGGCCGACGACCGTGCCCGCAAGGGAGTTCACACCGGTCAGCGTGCCGGTCTTGGCGCGGATCAGACCGCTGCCGGTGATCGCGTCGCCGTCGGCGTACCGGCCCTGGAGCGTGCCGCTGAATCCGGCCACCGGGAGCCCGGTGAGGACCGGCCGCAACTCCGGCCGGTCGGGGTCGGCCGCTCGGGCGAGCAGCGCGGTGAGCAGACCGCTGCTGATCCTGTCGTGGCGGTTGAGACCGCTGCCGTCGCGCAGGAGCGCGCCGTCGACGGGCAGCTTCAGCTTCTTGAGCTCGGCCTGTACGGCCTGTTGGGCGCCGGCGAAGCTCGCGGGTCTGCCTGTCTCGATCGCGACCTGCCGGACGAGTGACTCGCCGATGTCGTTGTCGCTGTTCGTCAGCATCCGCTCGACCAGGGCGGAGACCGGGCGCGAGTACGTCACGGCGAGACGGTCGGCGTCCTTGGGGGCCTTGCCCAGGGCCGGGGTCTTCGAGGTCGAGACGCCGCCCTCGCCCAGGAGCTCGGCGAACACGTCGGCGGCGTCGCCCGCCGGGTCGCCGCTGCGCGGCGCCGGTCCGCCGAACGAGTCACGGGCGGAGTCGTCCAGCCGGCCCTGGCCGGTCATCAGCGCGGTGACCGGCGCGATGTTGTCGTTGGGGCCGATCGGGTGTTCACGGGGGCCGGAGTAGAGGGAGACGTCGAAGCGGACGGTGACCCGGTGCACGCCCCGGTCGCGGAGCGCTCGGGCGGTGTCGTGGGCGAGGGCGCGCAGGCTCTTGCGGTCGAGGGTGGCGTCGCCGCCGCCGACGAGGGTGATCTCGGTCGGGCGCTCGTCGCCCTTGTCGTCGTCGCTCCTGCTGCTCTTGTCGCTCTTGTCCCCGCCCTTGTCGTCGCCCTTGCTCTTCTTGGTGTCGGCGGTGACCACGGTGGTGGCGATGCGGTGGTCGGGGCCGAGGGCGGAGAGCGCGGCGACCGCCGTGGCGATCTTGATGGTGGATGCCGGGGCCATCGGCCGGTCGGCGCGCTGTCCGAAGAGCTGTTCACCCGTCGCGACGTCGACGACGGACGCCGCGGGCGCCGGTCCCAGATCGGGGGAGCCGAGGAGCGGTCCGAGGGTCTCGCGCAGATCGGCGGGGAGATCGGCCGGCGCGGAGAGGGACTTCACCGGCGCGCCGAGTTCGTCGAGCACGCCGGCGGCGCTGGGCGCGGGTGCGGGCCCGCGTACGCCCCCGCCCGGGTGATGTGCGCCACCTGTTGGACTCTGGGCGGCCGCCCAGTCGCGCTCGGCCTTACGCTGACCGGAGTCCCAGGGGCCGGCCATGGCCACCGCCCCGGCCGCCAGTACCAGGCCGAACACGGCGGAACCTGCCGTGAGCTGCCACACTTTCGGCTCAAGCACGGTTGATCAGCCCCTTTCGCGATCACACAGCTGCGTGGGGGACACTTAATCACTGCGCGTTGCCATGAGCACGGTGCCCCGGCCAGCGATGACCGAACCTGCTCGCCCCTGGGGTCGGCCCCGGTGACGTGCGGTACCACCGACAGCAGCATCACCGACATCTGTGTTGATCATGGAGGAGCCACCCGTGGAGTTCGACGTCACCATCGAGATCCCTAAGGGTTCGCGAAACAAGTACGAGGTGGACCACGAGACCGGCCGGATCCGCCTTGACCGTCGTCTCTTCACCTCGACCAGCTACCCGGCCGACTACGGCTTCGTCGAGAACACCCTCGGCGAGGACGGCGACCCGCTGGACGCGCTGGTCATCCTGGACGAGCCGACGTTCCCCGGCTGTCTCATCAAGTGCCGTGCGATCGGCATGTTCCGGATGACGGACGAGGCCGGCGGCGACGACAAGCTGCTGTGCGTCCCCGCGTCGGACCCGCGCGTGGAGCACCTGCGGGACATCCACCACGTGTCGGAGTTCGACCGCCTGGAGATCCAGCACTTCTTCGAGGTCTACAAGGACCTGGAGCCCGGCAAGTCGGTCGAGGGCGCTGACTGGGTGGGCCGTGCCGAGGCCGAGGCCGAGATCGAGGCCTCGTACAAGCGACTTGAGGCGCAGGGCGGCGCGCACTAGCGCCTCCCACGGACCGAGGTTTGGCGGCTGCCTGGCCTGAGGGACCGGGAGTCGACGCGTACGAGCGGCGGGCAGCGCACCATGCGGGTGCGCCGTCCGCCGCTCGTGTGCGCCCATGTCCGCGCCCGTGCGCATACTGAACAAACTGCTGTGCGAATCGTGCCGGAAGGGCACCGACGAGAGTGAGTGAGGGCGAGGACAGTGGTGCGCGAGCGGGACGAGGCGGAGGAGCGTAAGCCGTCGCCCGACGAGGCGCACAGCGCCTTCACTCCCCCGTCCGGGACGGAGCAGGTGCCGGCGCCCGAGGACGGAAGCACCACCTCGGAATTCGCGGTTCCGGAGGGCCTGAGCGCGGAGAGCACGCAGGAGACCGACCATTCGGCCTTCGACCTGCCCCGGACCTACCGTGCGCGGCAGTCGCCTCCGGCGTTCACTCCTGCGGAAGGCGTGCCCATCGTCCGGCTGACCAAGGAGGCGCCCTGGCAGGACCGGATGCGCACGCTGCTGCGGATGCCGGTCGGGGACCGGCCGGTGGTGGAGATCGTGCAGCGGCACGACGAGACCGGGCCTGCCGTGCCGCGCGTGCTCGACCTGACGCTGCGTATCGGCGAGTTGCTGCTGGCGGGCGGCGAGGGGGCCGAGGACGTCGAGGCCGCGATGTTCGCGGTCAGCCGTGCGTACGGTCTCGACCGCTGCGAGCCGAACGTCACCTTCACGCTGCTGTCGATCTCGTACCAGCCGTCGCTGGTGGACGACCCCGTGACGGCCAGTCGCACCGTACGCAGGCGGGGCACCGACTACACCCGGCTCGCCGCCGTCTACACGCTCGTCACCGACATCACCACCGAGGACACGGACACCTCGCTGGAGGAGGCGTACCGGCGGCTGGCCGAGATCCGCCGTAACCGGCATCCGTATCCGGGGTGGGCGCTGACCTGCGCGAGCGGGCTGCTGGCCGGGTCCGCGTCGGTCCTGGTCGGTGGCGGTCTGATCGTGTTCGTCGCGGCGATGATCGGCGCGATGCTCGGCGACCGGCTGGCCTGGCTGTGCGCGGGGCGCGGGATTCCGGAGTTCTACCAGTTCGTGGTCGCGGCCATGCCGCCCGCCGCGATGGGGGTGGCGCTGACCCTGGGCGCGTCCGCGACGAACTGGGAGATCCGGCCCTCGGCCGTGATCACCGGCGGGCTCTTCGCGCTGCTGCCGGGGCGGGCCCTGGTGGCGGGTGTGCAGGACGGGCTGACCGGCTACTACATCACCGCCGCCGCACGGCTGCTCGAAGTCATGTACTTCTTCATCGCGATCGTGATGGGGGTGCTGATCGCGCTGTATCTGGGCGTCCAGCTGAACGCCCAGCTCAACCCGGACGTGGCGCTCCGGGCCGCGGCGGGGCGGCCGGTGCTCCAGATCTGCGCGGCGGTGGCGCTGAGTTTCGCCTTCGCGATCCTGCTTCAGCAGGAACGGTCCACCGTGCTGATGGTGTCCCTGAACGGGGGCGTGGCCTGGACCGTCTACGGGGCGATGCACGACACCGGGGGGATCTCGCCGGTGGCGGCGACCGCGGTCGCCGCCGGTGTGGTGGGGCTCTTCGGGCAGCTGTTCTCCCGCTACCGGTTCGCCTCCGCGCTGCCGTACGTCACCGCGGCGATCGGGCCGCTGCTGCCCGGCTCGGCCACGTACTTCGGTCTGCTCGGTTTCGCGCAGAACCATGTGAACGCGGGGCTGGCCTCGCTCTCGACCGCCGCCGCGCTGGCCCTGGCGATCGCCATCGGGGTCAACTTCGGCGGCGAGCTCTCCCGGCTGTTCCTGAAGGTGCCCGGCCAGGGACGCGGTTCGACCCGCCGCGCGGCCAAGCGGACGCGCGGCTTCTGATCCCGCCGGCGGGGCGACGGGCGCGGGTGCCGCGACCGTCTCGTACCTCAGCGCCTCTCGTACGTCAGCGCCTGGCGTGGCGCCCGCGCGGCGGGGTCTCCGGGTCGTCCGGCGCCTCCGGTGTGGCGTACGGCCGGGGGGCGCCGTACTCGTCGCGCGTGACGCGCAGCTGCTGGGTCTGGAAGTCCTGCGGTACGTGGGTGTGCTGCCCCGGCGCCGTGGGTCCCGCGAGGTCCGGGGGTCCGGCGGGGCCGGTGGGCTCGCCCGCCGCGGCGGCCTTCTTGGAGTGGGAACGGGCCCGCAGGAACTCGATCACGATCGGCAGCACCGAGAGCGCCACGATCAGGATCAGGATCATCTCGATGTTCTTGTGGACGAAATCGATCTTGCCCAGCGCGGCGCCGAGCAGCGTGACGCCCGCGCCCCAGAGCACGCCACCGATGATGTTGAACGTGACGAACGACCGGTAGTTCATGCGGCTGACGCCCGCGATGATCGGCGTGAACGTCCGCACGATGGGCACGAAGCGCGCCAGCACCAGCGACTTGGGCCCGTACTTCTCGAAGAACTCGTGCGCTGTCTCCACGTTCTCCTGTTTGAAGAGCTTGGAGTCGGGGCGCTTGAAGAGCGAGGGGCCGACCTTGCGGCCGAAGAGATAGCCGACCTGATCGCCGAGGATCGCCGCCAGCACGACGAGAAGACAGACGAGCCACAGCGGCCTGTCGAGCGTGCCGGCCGTCACGAGCAGTCCGGTGGTGAAGAGCAGCGAGTCGCCCGGCAGGAAGAAGCCGATGAGCAGGCCGGATTCGGCGAACACGATGACCAGGACGCCGATCAGGCCGAAGGTCCCGATCAGATAGTCCGGGTCCAGCCAGCTCGGTCCGAGCGCAATGTTTGTCACGAGGTCCGGGCTCCTGAGTCGATAGTCGGTCGATCGTCGAAATCGGCCGTCGCTGCATCAGCGTCGTACATCCGCCGTCAGCGGTTGCCGGCTGCCCAAAGCTATCAACGCTCCAGCCCCGACTGAGGTTCCACCCGGTCCGCACAGCTCGCGATCGGTGTGGACCGGGACCGAAGCGCGCCTTTCGTCCCCGGTCCACACCGGCTCTCCCCCGGGCCGCTACGCGCGTCGGTCCGCGTTCGCGTGGATCGCGTCCCTCAGGTGCTCGGCCAGTCCCGGGCGCATCGAGTCGTAGAACTCCCTGAACCGCTCGTCGGACACATACATGTCGCCGAGGCCCCGGTGGATCTGAGGCGTGCAGTCGTAGAACCACTTGGTGATGTGCCGGCGGTGCTCCTCGGCCATCGCCACGGCCCGCTCGCCGGCCGGGGGCTCCCCCGCGTCCATGAGCGCGTCGTAGCGCGCACCCCAGTCGGCGACCTCGTCCTGCATCCGCTTCCAGTCGTCCTTGGTGTAGCGGGCGACCCGCCGCTGGGTCTCGTCGTACTCCCGCGTCCCGCCCCAGCGCTGCTCCGCCTCCTCGCTGTAGCGCTCCGGGTCCTTGCCCCCGAAGACCTCGAACTTCTCCTCGGGCGTGAGATCGATGCCCATTTTCCTCGCCTCCATGGCGTGCTCCACGGCCGCGGCCATCCTCCGCAGTTGGGCGATACGGTCCGACAGCAGCTCGTGCTGGCGGCGCAGGTGCTCCTGCGGGTCCGCGTCCGGATCGTCGAGAAGGACCGCGACGCCTTCGAGTGGGAAGCCGAGTTCCCGGTAGAACAGGATCCGCTGCAAGCGGTCCAGGTCGGCGTCGTCGTACCGCCGGTGGCCCGCGTGGCTGCGGCTGCTCGGGGAGAGCAGCGCGATCTCGTCGTAGTGGTGCAGCGTGCGCACCGTGACTCCGGCGAAAGCCGCCACCTGTCCCACGGAATAGCTCATGGCCTTTCCCCGCTCCCTGCCGTCCACCGGTCCTGTGGTGGGCCGGTGGTGTTCGGTACGGCATCAGCCTGGGTCCTCACGCCACGTGAGGTGCAAGCTCCCTTTCGCACGAGCACTTTGCCGCATTCGCCCCACTACGGTATGCGCGTGGCCACTGACGCTCCGTCCGCACCCGCGTCCCCCTCCGGGCGCACCCTCCTGCCCCTGATCCTTCCCTCCCTGGTCGTCGGTGTGGTCGCGAGCCTTGTGCTGCTCGGGATCAGCGAACTGGCCGACCTGCTGGAGGACGTGCTCTGGAAGACGATCCCCGACGCGCTGGGCGTCGGCCGGCACTCCTCTCTCTGGATGATCGTGATGCTGACGGCGACCGGGCTCGCGGTGGGTCTGGTCGTACGGCAGGTGTACGGGCACGCGGGACCCGACCCCGCCACGACCGGGCTCGTCGACCCGCCGCTGCCGCCCGGTGTCGTGCCCGGTCTGCTGCTGGCCAGCGGCCTGGCGCTGGCGGGCGGGGTGAGCCTCGGGCCCGAGAACCCGATCACCGCGGCCAACATCGCGCTCGCCTACTGGCTCGGCCGCAAGGCCGCTCCCGCCGCGCCGGCCGCGCTCTGGGTCTCGCTGGCCGCCGCCGGCACGGTCGGGGCGCTCTTCGGTACGCCCGTGGCCGCCGCGCTGATCCTCACGGAGACCTTCGCGACCCGGCCGGGACCGGGCTCGCTCTGGGACAAGCTCTTCGGGCCGCTGGTCGCCGCCGGGGCCGCCGGGCTGACGACCGTACTGATCGATCACCCCTCCTTCGACCTGTCCCTGCCCAACCATCCGGGCGCGCGCTGGTCCGACGCGCTGGCCGCGCTCGTGATCGCACCGCTCGCCGCGGTCCTCGGCATGGCCGCCGTGTACGCCCTCCCGTACGCCCACAGCGCCTTCCGGCGCCTGGGGCACCCCGTACTCGCCCTGACCGCCGGCGGGCTGCTGCTGGGCCTCCTCGGGGCGCTCGGCGGCTTTCTCACGCTCTTCAAGGGCCTGGACGAGGTGAAGACGCTCGCCGCCGACCCGGACGGCTGGTCGGCCGGGCAGTTCGCGCTGATGGCGGTGGTGAAGGCGGCGGCGCTGGTGACCGCGACGGCCTGCGGCTTTCGCGGCGGCCGGATCTTCCCGGCCGTCTTCGTCGGCGTCTCGTTCGGTCTGTGCGCCCACGCGCTCGTGCCCGCCGTGCATCCGACCGTGGGAGTCACCTGCGGGGTGCTCGGGGTGCTGCTCGCCGTCACCCGGCAGGGCTGGCTGAGCCTGTTCACCGCGGCCGTCCTCGCCGCGGACCCGAATCTGCTCCCCCTGCTGTGCGTGGCCACCCTCCCCGCCTGGCTGCTGGTGACGGGCCGTCCGAAGATGCAGCTCGACGCGGACGGCACCTCCCTGCGGTGACGGGGCCGGCCGGCCCGAGCGGATCCCCGGCGAGCCGACCACCCGTTTTGTCCGTATCGTCACGCGAGAGACCACGGGAGACAGGGAAACCGATGGCACTGCGAAGCGGTACGGAGAAGTCCGAGGGCACCACGGGCGGCCAGGCGGACGATCAGACCGAGCGTCGCCGGCTGTCGCTCAACCCTTTCTTCGGGGAGGCCGACCCGGTCGGCGGGATGTCGTCCGCGCCGCCCAAGCACCGGCTCCCCGACGGTCCGATGCCCCCGTCCACGGCCTACCAGCTGGTCCATGACGAGCTGATGCTGGACGGCAACTCCCGGCTCAACCTGGCCACTTTCGTCACCACCTGGATGGAGAAGCAGGCCGGGGTGCTGATGGGGGAATGCCGGGACAAGAACATGATCGACAAGGACGAGTACCCACGGACGGCCGAGCTGGAGCGGCGGTGCGTCGTGATGCTCGCCGATCTCTGGAACGCCCCCGACCCCTCCGCCGCCGTCGGCTGCTCCACCACCGGCTCCAGCGAGGCCTGCATGCTCGCCGGGCTCGCGCTCAAGCGCCGCTGGATGGCCAGGAACCGGGACCGCTATCCGGGCGGCGCCCGGCCCAATCTCGTGATGGGGATCAACGTCCAGGTCTGCTGGGAGAAGTTCTGCAACTTCTGGGAGGTCGAACCCCGCCTCCTTCCTATGGAGGGTGACCGCTTCCACCTCGACCCGCGGGCGGCGGCCGATCTGTGCGACGAGAACACGATCGGCGTCGTGGCCGTACTCGGCTCCACCTTCGACGGCTCGTACGAACCCGTCGCCGAGCTCTGCGCGGCCCTCGACGCCCTCCAGGAGCGCACGGGGCTGGACATCCCCGTCCATGTCGACGGCGCGTCCGGCGCGATGATCGCTCCCTTCCTCGACGAGGACCTCGTCTGGGACTTCCGGCTCCCGCGCGTCTCCTCGATCAACACCTCCGGGCACAAGTACGGCCTGGTCTACCCGGGTGTCGGCTGGGCGCTGTGGCGCACGTCGGCCGAACTGCCCGACGACCTCGTCTTCCGCGTCAACTATCTGGGGGGCGAGATGCCCACCTTCGCGCTGAACTTCTCACGGCCCGGCGCGCAGGTGGTCGCCCAGTACTACACGTTCCTGCGGCTCGGCAGGGACGGATACCGCGCCGTCCAGCAGACCACGCGGGACGTGGCCTGCGCGCTCGCCGAAAAGATCGGGGAGATCGACGAGTTCCGGCTGCTCACCCGTGGCGACCAGCTGCCCGTCTTCGCCTTCACCACCGCCCCGCATGTGACGAACTTCGATGTCTTCGACGTCTCGCGGCGGCTGCGGGAGCACGGCTGGCTCATGCCCGCCTACACCTTCCCGGCCGATCGCGAGGATCTGTCCGTCCTGCGCGTGGTGTGCCGCAACGGATTCTCGGCCGACCTCTCCGCGCTGCTGCTCGCCGATCTGCGGCTGCTGCTGCCCGAACTGCGGCTCCAGCCGGAGCCGTTGGGCCGGGACAAGGCGAAGGCCACGGCCTTCCACCATTGACCGGAGATCAGTGGCTCAGCCTGCGGAACCGCCGTGCCGCGAGCGGGAAGAACAGCGCGGTCAGCACCAGGGGCCACGCCAGCGCCAGCGCATACGCGTGCTCCGCCGCCCACGACCCGCTCAACTGCCCCGGAACGCCCGCCAGATCACGTACCGCGGCCGCCGTCGCCGACAGCGGGTTCCACTCGACCGCGGCCCCGAGCCAGCCCGGCATGGACTCCGGCGTCGCGAACGCGTTGGAGAAGAAACCGATCGGCCAGACCAGGATCTGCACCGCCTGCACCAGCTCCGGCTTGCCCGCCACCATCGCCAGGTGGATGCCGAGCCACAGCATCGCGAACCGCAGCAGAAGCAGCAGCCCCACCGCCCCGAGCAGCGCCGCGGCTCCCCTGTCCCAGCGCCAGCCGAGCGCGAACCCGACCCCGATCATCACCACCAGGCTCAGCGCCGACTGGAACATGTCCGCGACACTGCGGCCCACCAGCACCGCCGACGACGCCATCGGCATCGAGCGGAACCGGTCGATGACCCCCTTGCCCAGATCCTGGGTGACGGCCAGCATCGTGGCCTCAAGCCCGAAGACCATGGTCAGCGCGAGCATCCCGGGGACGAGGAAGTTGATGTACTCACCCTCGACACCGCGCCCCGCGCCCATCAGATAGCCGAACATCAGCAGCAGCATCACCGGGAACATCAGCCCGACCACGACCTGGACCGGCTGTCGCTGCCAGTGGGCGAGTTCGCGCCGTGTCATCGTCCAGCTGTCGGTGACCACCGATGCGTTCGTCGTACTCATACGGCCTCCTTCGTACGGTGCGTCAGCTGCAGGAAGACCTCGTCCAGCGTCGGCCTGCGCACGACGATGTCCTCGGCCTCGATCCCGGCCGCCTCCAGCGCCTGTACGGCCCTGGTCAGCGCCGCCATCCGGTCCGGGGCGGGGACGCCGACCAGCAGGCGGTCCTCGTCCACCGTCGCCTCGTCCCCGAACAGCCGTGCCGCCGCCGCCAGTTGGCCCGCGTCGCGGACGACGACGTCGATCCGGTCGCCGCCGACCTTCGCCTTCAGCTGGTCCGCGGTCCCCTCGGCGATCACGCGCCCGCTGTCGACGACCGAGATCCGGTCCGCCAACTTGTCGGCCTCGTCCAGATACTGCGTGGTCAGCAGTACGGTCGTGCCTCCGCCGACCAGCGAACGCACCGATGCCCACACCTCGGCCCGGCCGCGCGGATCAAGTCCGGTCGTCGGCTCGTCCAGGAAGAGCACCGCCGGATCGGTGATCAGCGAGGCCGCCAGGTCGAGACGGCGCCGCATGCCCCCGCTGTACTGCTTGATCGACTTGCGTCCGGTGTCGGCGAGCCCGAAGCGCTCCAGCAGTTCACCGGCGCGCGCCGCCGCGCGGCGGGCGCCCAAGTGGTGGAGCCGCCCGAACATGTCCAGGTTCTGCCGCCCGCTCAGTTCCTCGTCCACCGCCGCGTGCTGTCCGAGCAGCCCGATCCGCCGGCGTACCTCCCGCGCCTCCGTACGGATGTCGTGCCCCGCGACCCGCACGACGCCCTCGTCGTGCCGCAGAAGCGTGGCCAGCACCCGTACGGCCGTCGTCTTGCCCGCGCCGTTCGGCCCGAGAACCCCGTGCACGGTGCCCCGCGCCACCACCAGATCGAGCCCGCCGAGCGCGGACTTCTCGCCGTACCGCTTGTGTACGCCCTCCATGACGATCGCGTCCGTCGCGTCAGTCAATGCCTTCGCCTCCAGCCCCTCCACGGAATAGTCAAACTTGACTACGCCACGAAAGGTAGACCCTGGAGGCTGATTAGTCAAACTTGATTAGAGAAGCTGAAGAGCGGCGCCCGGCGCCGTCAGTCGTCGTCGCCCTCGGCGGGGACGCCCGTCGCGTACGGGTTCTCCTCGCCTTCGGCGAGTACGCCGACGAAGGGGTCACCCTCACCCGAGAAGACGTGCGCGCCGCCCTCGATGCGCTTGATGAACCCGCGCGTCCACTCGGCCCCGGAGTCGGCCTGGCTGATCCAGAGATTCATGATCTCGCCGATGTGTCCGAGCTGTTCCGGGCCCTCCTCGGGCGTGTAGTGCTCGGTCACGGACGCCCGCCAGTCCTCGATCGCCCGCACGCGCTCCTTGAGCAGCTCGACCGCCTCGGCGCGCGGCAGATCGACGATGAAGCCGACACCCGCCGACAGCACGTCCATCTTCTGGTCGTAGGCGACCAGCGACTCACGCAGCAGCCGGAAGTACTCCGCGGTCCCGGCATCCGTCAGCTCGTACTCCGTGCGCGGCGGGCCGCCGGCCGTGCTCGGCGCGACCTCGTGCGCGAGCAGCTCGCCCTGCTTCGCCATCTGCTTCAACGCGTGGTAGATCGAGCCGGGCTTGGCGTTCGACCACTCGTGCGCGCCCCAGAACTCCAGGTCGTTGCGGATCTGATAGCCGTGCGCGCGGCCGTGCTGGCGCACCGCCCCGAGCACCAGCAGCCGGATCGCTGACATCGCCATACCCTTCTATTCAACTTTGACTAGACTACTCGACATGACAGAGAAGACCATCCCGCTCCTCCCGTGTCAGACCATCCAACCCGTAGTCGACTTCTACACGGCACTCGGCTTCGAGATCACCTTCCTACAGAGGAGCCCCAACCCGTACGCGGTCGTCGAACGCGGCGATGTGGAGCTCCAGTTCTTCGGGATGAAGAAGTACGAGCCCGCCGCGTCGATCAGCGGCTGCTACGTACTGACCGACGATGTCGAGGCGCTGCACAGCGCCTTCCGTGCCGGGCTCAAGGCGGCGTACGGGAGGATCCCGGCCCGTGGGCTCCCCAGGATCGGCCCGGTCAAGGACATGTCGTACGGGGTGCGCCAGTTCCTCATGACGGACCCGGCCGGCAACACCATCCGGATCGGGCAGCCGAACGGCTCCGGGAGCGACGGGCACCATCAGCCGCCTCCCAAGGAGCCGTACGCGCGCGCCCTGCACCTGGCGGTGACCTTCGCCGACTCGAAGCAGGATCCGGAGGCCGCCGCGAAGGTCCTCGACCACGCCCTCAAGGAGGCCGAGGCGGGCGGGGGCGCGTCGCCGACCGCCGTACAGCTCTACCGGCTGCTCGTCCTGCGCGGCGACGTCGCGCAGCGTCTGGACGACATCGAGGAGGCGGGCGGCCTCCTCCGCCGGGCCGCCGCCGTCGAGTTGACGGAGGCGGAGCGCGCGGAGGTGGATGACGACCTGGAACGGGCCGCGGAGCTGCTGGGGTCGCTCCGGCACGAAGAGCCGTAGCTCAGAGCGCGGTGGTGGCGCCCGGGTCTCAGAACGGGAAGGTCGAGCGCCCGTACTGAACGGAGATCCACTTCTGGGTGGTGAAGGCGTCGACCATCGACTCGGCGTTCAGCCACTCCGCGCCGGAGTGCTTCTCGCCGCCGAAGGGGACGATCGGCTCGTCGTGGCCCGTGCCGTCGTTGATGTGGATCATGCCGGTGTCGATCCGCCGCGCGACGCGCACACCACGCTCGACATCGCCGGTGTGTATGGAGCCGCTCAGCCCGCACCGCGTGTCGTTGGCGATCCTGACCGCCTCGTCCACGCTGTCGAACGGCAGCAGGATCGCCACCGGGCCGAGTATCTCCTGGGCCAGGACGGGCGAGTCGGCGGCGATACCGGTCAGCACGGTCGGCGAGACGAGATTGCCGTCGACCCTGCCGCGCACCAGCGCGGTGGCGCCCGCCTCGACGGTCTCCTCGACCTGCGCCGCGACGGCGTCGGCCTGCTGGGAGCTGATGAGCGGGCCGATGACCGTCTCCGGGTCGGCCGGGTCGCCGACGGTCAGCGTCCTGACCTTGGCGACGAACTTCTCGGTGAACTCCTTCTCGACCGAGCGGTCGAGAAGGATGCGGTTCGCCGCCATGCAGACGGGGCCCTGGTACGCGTACCGGCTGAAGACCGCGGCGTGGACCGCGTAGTCGACATCGGCGTCCGCGAGCACGATCAGCGCGCTGTTCCCGCCGAGATCGAGCACGGAGCGCTTGAAGTTCTTCGCGCAGACGACCGCGACGTGCTGTCCGACCCGGTCGGAACCGGTGAAGGAGATGACCTTCGGTACCGGGTGCTCGATCAGCGCGTCGTCGATCTCGGCGATGTCGGTGATGACGACGTTGAGCAGTCCGGCCGGCAGGCCCGCGTCCTCGAACACCTTCGCCACCAGGGAACCGCCGCAGATCGGCGTGTTCTGGTGCGGCTTCAGTACGACGGCGTTGCCGAGCGCGAGAGCGGGTGCGACCGACTTGAGCGACAGCAGGAAGGGGAAGTTGAAGGGGCTGATGACACCGATCACGCCGACGGGGGCGCGGTGGACCCGGTTCTCCGTGCCGTCCACCGGGGAGGGAAGTATCCGGCCCTCGGGGCGCAGCGTGAGCTGGATGGCCTCGCGCAGGAGTTCCTTGGCGAGTCGCAGCTCGAACGCCGCCTTGAGGCGCGTACCACCGAGCTCGGCGATGATCGCCTCGGTGATCTCGTCCTCGCGGTCCTCGACGATGCGCAGGACGCTTTCGA
Source organism: Streptomyces sp. NBC_01716 (assembly GCF_036248275.1). Classification (NCBI taxonomy): domain Bacteria; kingdom Bacillati; phylum Actinomycetota; class Actinomycetes; order Kitasatosporales; family Streptomycetaceae; genus Streptomyces; species Streptomyces sp. NBC_01716. The sequence continues at coordinate 3,714,308 of NZ_CP109181.1, forward strand.
AGACGCTCCGCCTGGCGTAGGGGTTGGTCTCGGCCCAGGCCACCTGCGCGCGCTCGGCGGCGCGGTACGCCTGGTCCACCTCTTCGGCCGTCGCCACCGCGATGGATGCAAGCTTCTCGCCGTTGAAGGGATTGAAATCGATGATGTCCCACGAGCCACTGCCGGGCCGCCACTCGCCGTCGATGAACTGCTGGTCGAGTTCGGCGAAGAAGGACATATGATCCCTAACCTCAGAACCGGAAAGCTGATGTCACGTCATCATACTTACGCGGCATCAGAGTGAGGGCCCTTCGAGAACGGGCTCGATGCCGATAGGCGCCGATAACCGCACGGCTCTGTACGGCTTCGGTCGATCGCGGTCATTCTGAGTCATTCACGGTCATTCGCAATCGACTTCGACCTCGGCTTCAAGCTCGACGTCAAGCCCGGTCGATCGCGGATCGTTCATGAGAGTTGCAGCAAGCCTCGCAGCAGGTCACGACTCTCGGCCGGGCCGAGGCTGTCCTCGTGCAGCCGTGTCATCACCCGTTCGTACTGGGTGACTTCCTCCTGCTTGTCGAGATACAGCGCGCTGGTGAGCTGCTCCAGATAGACGAGATCGGAGAGGTCGGACTCGGGGAAGCGCAGCATCGTGAAGGCGCCGCTCTCGCCCGCGTGTCCGCCGAAACTGAACGGCATCACCTGGAGCGTGACCGTCGGATGCTCGGAGATCTCGATGAGATGGGCCAACTGACCGCGCATCACCGAACGGTCGCCGTACGGGCGGCGCAGCGCCGCCTCGTCCAGCACCGCGTGGAAGCGCGGGGCGCGCTCGGAGACGAGCACCTTCTGGCGCTCCTGACGCAGCGCCACACGCCGGTCGATCTCGGCCTGGGGTGCGTTCGGCATGCCACGCTTGACGACCGCGTGCGCGTACGCCTCGGTCTGCAGCAGGCCGTGCACGAACTGGACTTCGTAGATCCGGATCAGTGAGGCGGCGCCTTCGAGGCCGATATATGTCTGGAACCAGCCTGGCAGTACATCGCCGAAGCTCTGCCACCAGCCGGCGACGTTGGCCTCACGGGCGAGACCGATCAGGGACCCGCGCTCCATCTCGTCGGCGACTCCGTAGAGCGTCAACAGGTCCTCGATGTCCCTGGACTTGAAACTCACCCGCCCCAACTCCATACGGCTGATCTTGGACTCCGACGCGCGGATCGAGTAACCGGCCGCTTCACGGGTGATGCCACGCGACTCGCGCAGCCGCCTCAGCTGCGAGCCCAGCAGTATGCGCCGCACCACGGATCCGCCCGGTTCGACTGCGGTCACGTCTCCAACCCTCCCCATACGGTTCATCTCCCACTATTTCTCCCACGACGACCCCGGAGCACCCCCGAACCCTGAGAGCCGGATTGTGCCATCAAACGCATCACCCCGTACTCATTCGATTACAGAAATGAGAAGCCTTTGGGAAGAGGGAGAAAGTAGCCGACAGAAGAAAAGAACCGGAACGTCACATCCTGGTCGAAGTCGGGCGCGTGCACGTGCATCTGCCCTTGCATCTGCTCTACGCATTGGGAACCATGGTCCTCGCCGCACCTGCGTGCTCGTTCGTGTTTGACGTGTTGTGACGCTGTACCACCGCAGTATCGCTACGGCCGCGAATCCCGGGGAGTGCCTCGCATGGGGACGAATGGATCGACCGTGCTCGAGCCGTTAAGGCAGGGGCTTCCGCCGATCGATCCCGCAGCCGTCTCCAGCTCGGCGTCATGCGCGCTCCCGGCCCGCTACGAAGCGGTACGCGGGGCACGGCAGTTCACCCGGACGACACTCTGCCAGTGGGAACTCGACGACCGTTTCGATGATGTCGCGCTGGTCGTATCCGAACTCGTCACCAACGCGCTGCGGCATGCCCTCCCCTCGGACACGCCGCGCGAGGCCCAGGAACCGCCCGTACGGCTGCATCTGATGCGCTGGACGACCCGGCTGGTGTGCGCGGTGCGCGATCCGAGTTACGCGGGTCCCACCGCGCGCGAATCGGACGAGGATTTCGCCGCGGAGTCCGGCAGAGGGCTGTTCCTGGTCGAGTCCTTCAGCGATACGTGGGGCTGGCATCCGCTCGCCGGCTCACTGCACGGCAAAGTGGTCTGGGCGCTGTTCCGGCTGCCGGCCGAATAATGAGGACGGCCGGCAGAGGGCGAGCGTTCGACGGCGAGCGGTTGACAGTGAGCCGTTGACGGCGGGTGTTTCGACGGCGGGCGGCCGGCGGAGAGCCGACGGCGAATGGCGTGAGGACTCGGTCTCAGGCCGTCAGATGATCGAATTCCCCGTCCTTCACACCCGCCAGCATGGCCACGATCTCGGCCCGGGTGTACACGAGGGCGGGTCCTTCGGGGTGGCGTGAATTCCGGACCGCCACGGACCCACCGGGCAGTTTGGCGAACTCGACGCAGGAACCCTGCGAATTACTGTGCCTGCTCTTCTGCCAGACGACTCCGTGAAGCTCGGTGGCCGCCATGCCGTTGTACGCGTGGTGCACAGGACGCTCCCCGAGTTGCATGGTGCAGGTGTCAACTAGCTCGGATCATAGCTGTGTTCACATGCCAATGCATGAGCAGATGCACGTGCACGCGGGGTGTTCCCTTGACTACAGACTCACGAACCTTTGCCTCATTCATTGAGACGAACGGAAAGCCCTTTCGGTGCCGCTGTTTCCCGGACTCGTCCGGAACTCGACGGCCGGGGTCCTTCGCGGCCGTGCTGGTAGCTTGGCGCGGTCTTGAGAACTGAAGGGGGACTTGCACGTGCACAAGATCGTACGATCCAGCGTCGCGACGGCGGGACTCGTGGTCGCGCTCACCCTCACCGGCTGTGGCGGCAGTGACAGCGGTGACGACTCCGCCAAGGACAAGGGCTCCAGCACGCCGGCCACGAGCGAGCCGGCCGCCAGTGCCGAGGAATCCGCCCCGGCGACCGGCGGCACCGCCGACAGCCTCGAAGGCACCTGGGCCGGACTGACGGAGGGCAAGGCCGTCGCGCTGTCCGTCAAGGAAGGCCAGGCCGCTCTCATCGCCGGCGAGCACATCTGCCAGGGCGACGTCCAGGACATGGGCGGCGAGCCGATGCTTTCGCTCAAGTGCGCCGACGGGGACACCGCGCGGACGATGGGGTCGATCGACTCCAACGACGGGAAGACCCTGGTGCTCTCCTGGGAGGGCGGCGCGAAGGACAGCCTCGCCAAGACGGAGCCGGGCGAACTGCCGCCTGGCCTGCCCACCGATATTCCGGTGCCGTGACGGATACCGCTTTCTCCTTTTGAGGGCGTCGGGTCAGCTGAACCCGGCGCCCTCTTCATGAGGAGGTCACGTCCGCCGGGAGCCGGTCACGCGGGCCCGGTCCGCAGCCGCCGTACCGTGCGCCCACCCTTCGCCGTCACTCACCCCGCGCACTCTCGTCCGTACGGTTTCCGGGAACATCCGCTCCGTGCGGTCTTCGACCGCCACCTCCCGTGCCGCGAGAACGGGCAGCAGCCGCCCTCCTTCTCCATCGGCCGCTCGCGCGGGGTCACCGGCGTCCGTGCCGGCGATCTCGGCGTGCGCGGCGGCGGTCGTGGCCTGCTCGGCGGCGGACGCGAGCCGTTCGCCGATCCGGTGGGCGTACGCCATGAGGAAGGACTGCCGGAAGGTCTTCGTCCGTCTGCGGCCCGACGCGCGCTGGGCGACCTCCGCACGGGTCATCGCCGCGGTCCCCTGCACAAGCAGCGACGTGTGCAGCAGCTCGACCACTTCCAAATCCGGCTCAAAACCGACCACGGTCGAGAAGCCGAAAGCGCTGTTCCACACCGAACGGCAGTGGTTGGCGGACGCCACGGCGTCGAGCAGGATCGCCTTCGCCGTCTCGTACGGCGCGTCGACGCCGATCCGGCAGGCGGCCGGCACGTCGGCGCGGTGCGCGCGGTCGGCGAGCAGGGCCTCGTCGATGCTGTGCCGGGCCATCAGCTCCTGGGCCTTGGCGCTCAGGGCCTCGGCCTCCTCGGGGAAGTCGGTTCCCTCGGCCTTGGCGAGCAGGGCACGGATCCGGGTGAGCATGCGCGGTTCGCCGTCGGCCGCCGGGAGGTGGACGGGCGCGCCCGGGACCGGCCCCACGGCCTCGATCGCCGGGAGCCCGAGAAGCAGGCGGTACAGCTCCAGTGCGGTGGTCGCGTGCGAGAAGCGGTCGGCGGACCGGGGCGCGGGCACGGCCTTGCGGTCGGCCTCCAGGTCGGCGGCGATCTCCGTGAGCTGGGCGTGCCAGCGCGGGGCCACCCGTTCGTAGCGGACCGTCTCCGTGGCGATCAGCTCGGCGACGAGACGCACGTGCGTCTCGTCGAGGTCGCGGCGCACGAGCCGTACGACGTCGGCGGGCTGCCAGCCGCGCTCCCAGGCCCGGCGCAGGAACTGCTCGCCCCGGCGGCGCAGCTCGGCGTCGGCCGCCGGATCGGCGGCGAGCAGGGAGGCGCCGGTGTCCAGGCCCCGGCCGCCGTCCGCCTCCGGGTCGGCGTAGAGCGCGGCGGCGAACGCACGGTCGACCGCGCCTGTCTCGCCTGGCGTACCTGGCATGGAGCCGTCTCTCCCTGTCCCTTGATCGACCGGCCCGCGCCGTCGTAGCGGCGGGCCGCCCTCCATGGTCCCAGAAGGCGACTTATCCACAGGCTGTGCATATCGAACTACTGCACTACCTGCACGATCGCGCGTCTGTCCACAGGTGAGTAGGTTCCGGTACACGATCCGGCGGATCGCCCTACGGTGGTGGAACTCGCGACGAGAGGACACGGACGCGCATGGGCGGGAACAAGAAACTGATGCTGGCGGGCGACTGGTATCTGCCGGACGACGAGGAGCTGGAGGCGGAGTCCCGGCGGCGGGCTGACCTGTGCTCCGCGTACAACGGGACCGACGGGCGCGGGCTGCCCGACGCGGAGGGGCGCGAGCGGATACTGGGCGAGCTGCTGGGGTCGGTGGGTGAGGGCGTACGGATCCGGCCCCCGTTCAACTGCGACTTCGGCACATACATCAGCATCGGCGCCCGTACGTTCATCAACTTCGGCGCGGTCTTCCTCGATCCCGCGCCGATCACCGTCGGCTCCGACGTCCAGATCGGCCCGAACGTCCAACTGCTCACGCCGACCCACGAACTGGACACCGAGCGCCGCCGGGCGGGCTGGGAGCGGGCGTCGCCCGTGACCATCGGCGACAACGTCTGGCTCGGCGGTGGCGTGATCGTCTGCCCCCGCGTGACGATCGGCGAGAACACGGTGGTCGGCGCGGGATCCGTGGTCACGAAGGATCTGCCGGCCGGGGTCCTGGCGGTCGGCAGTCCGGCGCGGGTGATTCGCGAGCTGGACTAGGCCCTTCCCGGGGGCCCGTCAGCTCACGGCTTGATGATCAGCTTGCCGCGCGTGTGGCCCGACTCGCTCGCCGACTGCGCCTGGGCCGCGTCCGCAAGGGGGTACGTCCGTGCCACCAGGACGCGCAGCGTGCCCTCCGCCGCCGCGCGGGCCTGCTCGGCGAGACCCGCGCGACTGTCCTCGGGGGTCGAGCCGCCCGCCGAGAACGGCACTCCGTGCTCGGCGGCCGTCGGGTCGGCGATCGTGATGATCCGGTCGGTCGTGCCGCCGCGCAGGGTGATCGAGTCCGGCAGCGCGCCCTTGCCCGCCGCGTCGAAGACGGCGTCCACACCCTGGGGCGCGGCGGTGCGGACGCGCTCGACGAGGCCGTCCCCGTACGTCACCGGGATGGCGCCGAGCAGCCGGAGGTAGTCGTGGTTCGCCGGTGAGGCGGTGCCGATGACCGTCGCGCCACGTGCCACGGCGAGCTGGACGGCCATGGATCCGACCGATCCGGCCGCCCCGTGCACGAGAAGGGTCTCGCCCTCCTTGACGGCGAGGTCGTCGAGCACCCGCCGGGCGGTCTCGCCCGCGACGGGGATGGCTGCCGCCACGTCCCAGCTCAGGCCGGCCGGCTTGGGCACGACAACGCCGGCCAGCGTGTACTGCGCGTAGGCACCGCCCACGGCCCAGCCGAGGACCTCGTCTCCTACGGAGAGTCCGATGACGCCGTCGCCCACGGCGTGCACGACTCCCGAGAACTCGCTGCCGGGGACCGCGGGGAACGTCGTCGGCATGACCTCCGCCATCCAGCCCTTGCGGATCTTCACATCGGCCGGGTTGACCCCCGCGGCCCGTACGGACGCGCGGATCTGGCCGGGCCCCGGCTCCGGCTGCTCGATGTCCGTGAGCTGAAGCACCTCAGGACCGCCGAACTCGTTGAAAACGATCGCCTGCATGTCAGCCTCCGCGAGTCTTCAGGAAATTCATGCCGTATGAGCTCTTTCGATGGTCTCTGTCCGGAGCCCCGTCCGCCTCTCGAATGTTCCGGCCGGGTCAGTTACGCGCCTGGTCGCGCACCGGCCCGTTGTCAGACCCGGCTGGGAGACTCGGAGGCATGATCGGACGGTGGGTTCTGGCCCCGGCGGAGGGCGGCGGCGCATGGCTCGCGCCGCTGGGCGCGGACGCGCGCCCCGCCGGTCCCGTGCTGCGCGAGCCCGATCTCGTCGAGGCGGTCCGGGCGCGGCTGCCCGAGGTGACGCGTTGGGTGTGGCGCTCCAGCGCGGAGCTGGTGCCCCGGCTGCTGGCCGCCGGGGTCCGGGTCGAGCGGTGTTACGACATCGAGGCGGCGGAGCTGCTGCTGCTCGGCCACGAGGGGCGGCTCGGGGAGCCCCGGTCGGCTGCCGCCGCGTGGGCCAGGCTGCGGCAGGGGCCCGTACCGCCAGATCCGCCGCAGCGGGCGGCCGAACCGGGTTCGCAGTCGTCGCTCTTCGAGCCGCAGGCGGGGGCGGACGTGCCGTTCGACGGGCTGCTGGAGGTGTACGCGGAGCAGCAGCGCAGGCACGAGGCGGCGGAGCATCCGGACCGGATGCGGCTGCTGACGGCATCGGAGTCGGCGGGGATGCTGGTGGCCGCCGAGATGCACGTCGCGGGGCTGCCGTGGCGGGCGGACGTGCACCGCGCGCTGCTGGACGAGCTGCTGGGTGAGCGGTACGCGGGCGGGGGCGAGCCCCGGCGGCTGGCCGAGCTGGCCGATCAGGTCTCGGAGGCGTTCGGGCGGCGCGTACGGCCCGATCTGCCGGCCGACGTGGTGAAGGCGTTCACACGGGCCGGGTTCAAGGTGAGGTCGACGCGGCGGTGGGAGCTGGAGGAGATCGACCATCCGGCGGTGGCTCCGCTGATCGAGTACAAGAAGCTGTACCGCATCTGGACGGCGCACGGCTGGAGCTGGCTCCAGGACTGGGTGCGGGACGGCCGTTTCCGGCCGGAGTATCTGCCGGGCGGTACGGTCTCCGGCCGCTGGACGACCAACGGCGGTGGCGCCTTGCAGATCCCGCGGGTCATACGGGCGGCGGTCGTCGCCGACGAGGGGTGGCGGCTGGTGGTGGCGGACGCCGACCAGATGGAGCCACGGGTGCTGGCGGCGATCTCCCGCGACCGGGGGCTGATGGAGGTCGCCGGACACGACGACGATCTGTACAAGGTGCTGTCGGACCGGGCGTTCTCCGGCGACCGCGCACAGGCCAAGCTCGCGCTGCTGGGCGCGATCTACGGCCAGACGTCGGGCGACGGCCTGAAGAATCTGGCGGCTCTGCGAAGACGGTTCCCCCGGGCCGTCGAGTATGTCGACGAGGCGGCGCGAGCGGGCGAGGAAGGCAGGCTCGTACGGACCTGGCTGGGCCGGACGAGTCCGCCGGCGGCCGGTTCGGAGGACGGCGGCGAGGCGGGGATCCCGCAGGAGTCCGACGAAGTGGCGTCCGGCGACGGCGAGTTCACACCGGGGTACGCGTCGACGAACGCCCGCGCGCGGGGGCGCTTCACACGCAACTTCGTGGTGCAGGGCAGCGCGGCCGACTGGGCGCTGCTGATGCTGGCCGCGCTGCGGAGCGCGACCGCCGGCATGCGGGCGGAGCTGGTCTTCTTCCAGCACGACGAGGTGATCGTGCACTGCCCGCGCGAGGAGGCGGCGGCCGTGGCGCTGGCGATCCGCGAGGCCGGCGAACTGGCGGGCCGTATCGCGTTCGGGGAGACGCCGGTGCGGTTTCCTTTCACGACGGCGACGGTGGAGCGCTACTCGGACGCCAAGTGAGCGTGGTCCGTCCACGGACGGGGAGCGGGTCGGGCGGGGGCGGCGCCCGCCGTGGCCGTGGCCGTAGCCGTAGCCGTAGCCGTAGCCGTAGCCGTGGTGAGCATGCGGCAGGCGCCGGGCGGGGCTTTCGCAGCACGGCCGGGGGAATTACGCTCGGCCGTGGGCATCGCGCGTCGGTCACCGGCCGGGTGAGGCGTGGAGGTTCCCGTGAGATGCCTCTGGAGGCATTCCACCGTGTCAGTCGAGTTGAATCACACGATCGTTCACGCCCGTGACAACCGGGCTTCCGCCGAATTTCTGGCGCACATCCTGGATCTGGAGATCGGCACCGAATGGGGCCCCTTCGTTCCGGTCGACACCGGTAACGGCGTCACTCTGGACTTCGCGACTGTCGGTCAGGAGTCGATCACTCCGCAGCATTACGCGTTCCTCGTTCCCGAAGAGGATTTCGACGGGATCTTCGGGCGGATCAAGGACGCGGGAGTCGACTTCTTCGGCGATCCGCACGGGAAGCTTCCCGGCGAGATCAACCACTACCACGGCGGGCGGGGCGTGTATTTCCTCGATCCGGCGGGGCACTACCTGGAAGTGATCACGCAGCCGTACGACAACGTCGTAGACGCCGTCACGGACGCGGACCAATAGTCAGCTGAGCGTCAACTAGCCGTCGAAGCAAGGGCGTCGGGGGCCGGCAAAGCCCCCGGCGCCGCCCGGAACCGGCCGTCCCCGCCCCGGAATCAGCCCCGGAATCAGCCGCGGCCCGCCAGGAATTCCGCCGCCGCCACCCCGGAGACCCGGGTCGCCCCGTGCGTGACCAGATGAACCGCGCCGGGCGCCGCGCCGTTCGGTACGCCCATCTCCACGACCACCGCGTCCGGCCGGCTCCCCAGGAGCCGCGTCATCGCCGCCGACATCCAGCCGTGCCGCGCCGCGTCACGCACCACGACGACCAGCGAACGCTCCGCCGCCGGGTCGAGCACCTTGCGGTCCAGCAGGTCACCGGCCGCCAGCAGGTCGTCCTCCGTCAGCCGTACCGATGTGGTGCCGGGCAGCAGATCGCTCAGCGGAGCCGCCACGCCCCAGGGGGTCTGCCCGTCGACGGCCAGGTTCATCGTCGGTGACAGCTCCACCACGTGCGGCGCGCCGACGAGCGGCAGCACCGAGCCCCGGCCCTCCTCGGTCGACACACGCAGCGCCCGCCGCGCGGCGACGAGGCCGATGTCGGACGCGGCGCCGTCGGTGGCCACGGCCCGCGTACGGCTGCCCGACCACGCGGCGAACTCGGCGACCCGCGCCGCCGCTTCGGTGATCCGTGCCTCCGGGAGCGTGCCGTCGAGCACGGCCTGGACGAGGTCGTCGGTGAGCTCGTCGAAGGTGGCCTCACCGGCGTGCTCGCCGCCGACGCACACCGCGTCGGCCCCGCCCGTGACCGCCCGTACGGTGGCCCCGCCGATGCCGTAGCGGGCGGTGACCGCGCTCATCTCGATGCCGTCCGTCACCACAAGGCCGTCGAAGCCCAGCTCACCGCGGAGCAGGTCGACCAGGATGCGGGGGCTCATGGTGGCCGGCAGCTCGGCGTCGTACGCGGGCGCGAGCAGATGCGCGGTCATCACCACCCGTACTCCCGCCTCCATCGCGGCGACGAACGGCGGCAGCGCGGTGGCGGCGATCTCCTCGGCACTCCCCGAGACCTGCGGCAGCCCGTGGTGGGAGTCGACGGCGGTGTCGCCGTGGCCCGGGAAGTGCTTGGCGCAGGCGGCGACGCCGGCCGACTGGAGCCCGCGGACCCAGGCGGCGGTGTGCCGGGAGACGACGTCCGTACGGGCGCCGAAGGAGCGGGCGCCGATGACCGGGTTGAGGGGGTTGGAGTTGACGTCGGCGCTGGGCGCGTAGTTGAGGGAGATCCCGGCGGCGTGGAGTTCGCGCCCGATGTCGCGGGCGACGGACTCGGTCAGCTCCACATCGTCCACGGCGCCGAGCGCGAGATTGCCCGGCCGGGAGGCGCCGGTCCAGGCTTCGAGCCTGGTGACGTCGCCGGCCTCCTCGTCGATGGCGATGATCAGGTCACGGTTCTCCGCGCGTAGCTCGGCGGTGAGGCGCGCCACCTGTTCGGGATCGACGATGTTCCGGCCGAACAGGACGACGGAGGTGAGGCCGCCCGCGATTCTGCGGCGGACCCAGTCGGGCAGGGTCGTCCCCACGAACCCGGGCTGGAGCACGGTCTCCGCGAGACGCGTCAGTTGCTGGTGACGGCTGCTGGGTCGGCTGCTCGACTCCATGCGGGTCCTCCGAAGGCGCATCGCTCGGCCGGCTCAGCGAACCGCCCATAGAACTTGGTACAGGCCAATCGGATGTTGGCTTAGACCAATAGGTGTGTCAAGGAGGTGTCGGTCTGTCGCGTTGTACGAACTCGACCCGGAAGCTGGTGGATTGGCCCGTTCATGAATATTTGGTGAGGCTTCGAGGGAGCAGATGGACAGCAGCTAGGCTGGGGCTTGCAGCTGGTTCGTTCCCGTCCGCAGGGCGGGAGCGTCGTAAGAGGGAACCCGGTGGGAATCCGGGACTGCCCCGCAGCGGTGAGTGGGAACGACCGCCGTCATCAGCACTGGGCCCGTGCCGGGCCTGGGAAGCGACGGCCAGTAGATGTCCACCGGGTGTCCGCACCCGGCGGCTGTGCCCGCGAGTCCGAAGACCTGCCCGCTGCCCGTACGCGACCGATCGCGTACGGACATCCCGGTGACCTCGTGGGCGGGTCGGCGTACATATCGGTCGGGCAGTCGTGGTGACGCGTGCACGCACCTTCACAGACGTGCACATACGCACACACCGCGCGGACGCGAACAGAGGCGTACAGACGCGTCTGCGCGAAGGCCCCTCCGATCCCGTACCCCTTCGTGTCCTCGATCCGTCCCGGGATCGCAGGACAACTCGCGAAGGAGAGTTCCGTGACAGACAAGTCCGCAGCCGCGGCAGCACGCGCCACCGTGTACGGCTACCCGCGCCAGGGCGCGCACCGCGAACTGAAGAAGGCCGTCGAGGGCTACTGGCGGGGCGCCGTCGGCGCCGACGCCCTGCGCGACACGGCCGCCGGGCTGCGCCGGGCCAACTGGGAGCAGCTCACCGCCGACGGTGTCCACGAGGTTCCGACCGGCGACTTCTCGTACTACGACCATGTCCTGGACACCAGCGTGATGGTCGGCGCGATCCCCGAGCGGTACCGCGCGGCGCTCGCCACCGGGCCGGTCGGCTCCGACCCGCTGGACGGGTACTTCGCGATGGCGCGTGGCACACAGGACGTGGCGCCGCTGGAGATGACCAAGTGGTTCGACACCAACTACCACTACCTCGTCCCCGAACTCGCCCCCGGCACCGCCTTCTCCGCCGACTCCACCAAGCAGGTCGCCGAACTGACCGAAGCCCTCGCGCTCGGCCACACCCCCCGGCCGGTCCTGGTGGGCCCCGTGACCTATCTCCTGCTCGCCAGGCCCGCCCCCGGCGTGCCCGGCGACTTCGAGCCGCTGACGCTGCTCGACCGGCTCCTTCCCGTGTACGCGAAGGTCCTGGCCGACCTGCGCGCGGCCGGCGCCGAGTGGGTACAGCTGGACGAGCCCGCGCTCGTACAGGACCGCACCCCGGCCGAACTGGCCGCCGCCGCCCGCGCGTACCACGACCTGGGCGGCCTCACCGACCGGCCGAAGCTGCTCGTCGCCTCCTACTTCGACCGGCTCGGCGAAGCGCTGCCGGTGCTCGCCAAGTCGCCCGTCGAAGGGCTCGCGCTCGACTTCACCGGCCCGGCCGCGGCCAACCTCGAAGGTCTCGCGGCCGTCGACGGGCTGCCCGGCAAGCGGCTGGTCGCCGGCGTGGTCGACGGACGCAACATCTGGATCAACGATTTCGAGAAGTCCCTCGCCACGCTCGGCACGCTCCTCGGCCTCGCCGACCGCGTCGACGTCGCCCCGTCCTGCTCCCTGCTGCACGTCCCGCTCGACGCGACCGCCGAGCACGACATCGACCCGGAGGTCGCGCGCTGGCTGGCGTTCGCCCGCCAGAAGAGCACCGAGGCCGCGACCCTGGCCCGCGCCCTGACCGACGGCACGGGAGCGATCACCGCCGAACTCGCCGCGAACCGCGCCGCGCTGGCCTCCCGCGCGGACTCGGCGCTCACCCGCGACCCGGCGGTGCGCGCCCGCGCGGCGGCCGTCACCGGCGCGGACGCCCGCCGTTCGCAGCCGTACGAGGTACGGACCGCGGCCCAGCGGGCGCACCTGGGTCTGCCGCCGCTGCCGACGACCACCATCGGCTCGTTCCCGCAGACCGGTGAACTGCGCACCGCACGGGCCGACCTGCGCGCCGGGCGGATCGGCACCGCCGGATACGAGGAGCGGATCAGGGAAGAGATCCGCGACGTCCTCGCCTTCCAGGAGAAGACGGGGCTCGACGTCCTGGTGCACGGTGAGCCCGAACGCAACGACATGGTGCAGTACTTCGCCGAGCAGCTGACCGGTTACGTCGCCACGCGGCAGGGCTGGGTCCAGTCGTACGGCACCCGTTACGTACGCCCGCCGGTCCTCGCCGGTGACATCTCACGGCCGGAGCCGATGACGGTGCGCTGGACGTCGTACGCGCAGTCGCTCACCGCCCGCCCGGTGAAGGGCATGCTCACCGGGCCCGTCACCATGCTCGCCTGGTCCTTCGTCCGGGACGACCAGCCGCTCGGCGACACCGCGCGGCAGGTCGCACTGGCACTGCGCGACGAGGTCAACGACCTTGAGGCGGCGGGCACTTCGGTCATCCAGGTCGACGAGCCGGCGCTGCGGGAGACTCTGCCGCTGCGTACGGACGGGCGGGCCGCGTATCTGGGGTGGGCGGTCGGGTCGTTCCGTCTCGCCACCTCCGGCGTACGTCCGGACACCCAGATCCACACCCATATGTGCTACGCGGAGTTCGGGGACATCGTCGAGGCCATCGACGACCTCGACGCCGACGTCATCAGCCTGGAGGCGGCACGCTCCCATATGCGGGTCGCCGGTGAACTCGCCGCCGAGGGCTACCCGCGCGAGGCGGGACCCGGCGTGTACGACATCCACTCACCGCGCGTCCCGAGCACGGCCGAGGCAACGAGCCTGCTGCGCAAGGGACTTGAGGCGATCCCGGCCGAACGGCTGTGGGTGAACCCGGACTGCGGTCTCAAGACGCGAGGCTGGCCGGAGGTCCGTACGTCCCTGGAGCACCTGGTCGCGGCGGCCCGCGAGATCCGGGCGGGCCTGCCGACGGCGGACTGATCCACGTACGGGTGGGTGTGGCCGGGGGCGTGCGTCCCCGGCCACACCCACCCGTTACAGCCCGAAGAGCGCCAACGACGGCTCCAGACCGTGCAGTTCGACCGGGACGCTACGGTGCGCCTCCCACCCCGCACGGTCCAGCCGCAGCCGCCGCTGGAGGCGCGCCTCGCCCCGCACCGACTCCACCGTCAGCCCGTCCGGGCGGTAGCCGAGCTTCTCCGAGACCCGCAGCGACCGCGCGTTGTCGACCATCGCCCCCGACGTCACGTACCGCGCCCCCAGCCCCTCGAACGCCAGATGCAGCACCGCCGCCCGCATCTCGGTGCCGATGCCACGCCCCTGGTACTTCAGGCCCAGCCAGGAGCCGGTGACCGCCTCGCGGGTCACCGCGAAGTCGTCGGCGCCCACGTCCTGGCGTCCGACCATCTCTCCCTCGCGCCGGACGGCCAGACTCAGCGTCCAGGCGCCCGGCGTCCAGCCCGCGACGGTGCCGAGCACATGCTGGAAGACCGCCCGGCCCCGTTCCTCGGGGCTCCCGTCCGTCCACGGCACGCTGAACGGCATCCGGTCCTCGTCGTGCACCCCGGCGGCGGCGACCGCCGCCAGGCCGGACAGCGCGTCCAGATCCGGGAGCCGGAGTTCGAGGCGCGGGGTGGTGATCCGCAGGCCGTACAGGGGCCAGACATGAGGTTCCATGACGGGAGCCTGCCGAACCGGCCACCGGCGCGTCGACCGAATTAGGCGCCGGAGTGATCCGGCCGACGCCACCGCGCGACCCGGCCCGCCCCCCGCTCCGTCACTCCGTACGCAGCCCCTCCGGCCGCATCATCCGCCACAGTGGTGGCAGGCTCGCCAGCGTCACCAGGAGGATCACCGACGCGCCGGCCGCCGCGTACGGGGCGAAGACCCACCAGTCACCCGCCGATTTCCCGATGATGCCGAGCATGAACGTGCCGAGGACGAGCCCGCCGGCGATCGCGAGGGCCGTGCCCAGTACCACCGGCAGCGCCGTCTGCCACAGCACCGACCAGGCCAGCGTCGCACGCCGCGTACCGAAGGCCACCAGGATGGACAACAGCCGCCTGCGCTCGCGCAGTTGCTCGATCTGCGAGACCAGCATGCTCGCGGCGATCAGCATCATCGTGAGGGTGCCGCCCACCTGGAGACCGCTCTGCACGCTCGCGTACTGCTTGTCCCGTTCCAGGTTCTTCAGCGCGCGGACCCGCAGCGTGGGGTCGATGTCCGCCGCCGTTCCGCGTACGTACTCGGCCGCGTCCGGCACCTGCTGGTCGACCTTGATCGAGACCATGGCCGTGGCCCCGGGCAGCCCGGCGGAGCCGAGAGCGCCCGGTGTGACGAGGATGCCGTCGTGCACGTCGCCCATCGGGTCGGGGAAGGCGGTCACCGTCCGGGCCGACCCGGGCAGCGTCCACAGCACGGGCTCGCCCTTGCCCTCCCCGTAGTCGCCGGTCAGATCGATCTTTCTGCCGGGGACGGCGGCCTCGTCCGTACGGGAGTTCTGCGCCTTCACCCCAGCCGCGCCGACCTGCTTCGCCGCCCGGGAGTCGAGGTGCGCGACGAAGGTGTCCCCGTCCCGGCAGGAGGGCAGTTCGGCGATGTCCCTCAGCGTCGCGCAGGTGCCCACCGTGAGACTCGTGGTCGGCTGCCAGCCCTGCTCCGTGGGGGCACCGGTGGCGACCACATAGGTCTCGACGGTGCCGATCACCTTCGAGACCCCCTTGGTGTCGCGGAAGTCCTGGATCATCCGCTCGGCGAGCGCGGAGTCGCCGTACTCGGCGGAGACGTAGAAGTCCGCCCGGTCCGTGTCCTGCCCCGTGAGCTGGAGGAAGTCCTTCTGCATGACGCCGAACATCATCTGGAGCGCTATCGCACCCGCCACCGCGACGGTGATGCCGCTCACCGCCCGCGCCGCCGTGCCGCTGCTCAACTGGAGCCTTCGGGTGGCCAGTTGCCAGGGCACCGGTCCGCCGCGCAGCCGCGAGACGACCGCTTCGACGAGCCAGGGCAGCAGTCCGGCGAGTCCGATCAGCACGCACGCGGCACCGGCCGCGATCGGGAACTGACCGACGTACCGCGTCGCCTCGTCCACACGCGCGGTCGTCGCGAGGATGCCGATGCCGATGAGGGGCAGCAGCAGCCGCCACCAGAGCCTGCGCCGGCGCGGACGGGTGTCGCGTACGACGCCGAGCGGCTCGATCGCCACCGAACTCAGCGCGGTCTGGGTGACCAGGACGGCGGCGAGCGGCACAGCGAGCACGATGAGCAGGGCCAGTCCGGGCTCCGGGACCACGTCGGACGGGAAGGCGCTGAACCCCCAGAGCCTTATGTGGCCCACCAGTTGACGGGCTATCAGAAAGAGCGCGGCACCGACGGCCAGCCCGGCCACCGTCCCGAACAGGGCCTCCCCCGCCGCGATCCGCCGTACCGTCCTGGCGTCGGCGCCCACCAGCCGCAGCGCCGCCAGCCTGCGGTCCCTGCGCTCGCCCCCGAAGCGGACGGCGGTCGCGATGAAGACGCCCACCGGCACCAGCAGCACGACACACATAAGGATGACCAGCACCACGAGCAGCGGATTGAACGGTGTGCCGGACGCCTCGCGGCCGTAGCCGGACGACCGGATGCCGGCTGCCTCGACGTTCAGCGTCGAACTGCCCGCGTAGTAGCGCAGATCGCCGGGGTCGACCAGACCCGGATCCCCGATCGTGCCGACGATCCGGTCGTCCAGCCGCTGTGCCAGCAGCTCGCCTTCGGACGACGCGAGCAGATCGCGCAGCGCGGGCGAGACGACCATCTCGCCGGCGCCCGGGATCTTCGTGACACCGGGCGGTGGGGGCGCGTCGGCGCCCTCCGGGCGCAGCAGCCGGCCGCTCACCGGGTCGCCGCGGAACTCGGTGGTCGCGTCGGCCCAGATGAAGGTGTCCGTGCCGCCATCGGCGGCGGACTGCGAGGAGGCGGACGGGATACCCAGGGCCAGGCTCCGGGCGTCACGGGCGTCGAGGATCCGCGGTACGGCGGTGGCGGCGAGGAGCAGCGCGACGCCGAGGCCCACACCGAGCGCGGTCAGCGCCGTACGGGCCCAGCCCTCGCGCCCCCCCGAGACGGCGAAACGCGCGCCGAGCGCGAGGTCCCGCGCCCAGGCGCGGAGACCGGTGGGGGCAGTGGCGGTCGCCGGGGACGGCGGCGGCGAGAGCGGCGGCGCCTGCCGGTCGAGGACCGTCATGCCGCGTGCCCCACGCCGCCGTCGTGGCTGCCGTTCCGGCCGCCCGCGCCGCTGCCGCCGCTGTAGCCGGCGCCGCTGACGTAGGCGTCCATGTCGCGCGTCCGGCCGTCCCGTACGACGACCTCGCGGTCGGAGTACGCGGCGACCCGCACCTCGTGCGTCACCAGGACGACGGCCGTGCCCGCCGACCGCGCCACGTCGGTCAGCAGTTCCATCACGCGCTCGCCGTTGAGCGAGTCGAGCGCGCCGGTCGGCTCGTCGGCGAACAGCAGGCGGGGCGAGGTGACCAGCGAACGGGCGACGGCGATGCGCTGCCCCTGACCGCCGGAGACCTCACCGGGGCGCTGGGCTTTCACGTCGGTGACCTCCAGGCGCTCCATCCACTCCAGCGCGATCCGCTCGGCCTCCTTACGGCGGGTGCCGCTGAGGCGCAGCGGCAGCGCCACGTTCTCCAGGCAGGTCAGCTCGGGCACGAGCTGGCCGAACTGGAAGACGAAGCCGAAGTCCGTGCGGCGCAGCGCGCTGCGCGCCCTGTCGGACAGTCCGGTGAGGTCGCGGCCCTGGTAGCTGATGGTCCCGGAGTCGGCGGGCACGATGCCGGCGAGGCAGTGCAGCAGCGTGGACTTGCCGGATCCCGAGGGGCCCATGACGGCGACGATCTCGCCGGGGTGGATCGAGAAGGAGGCGCCGTCGAGGGCGGGGGTGGCGCCGTACGACTTACGCAGGTCGTACGCGGCGAGCAGCGAGCCCTCGGGCGCCGCGGGGGTGGTGGAGGAGGGCGTGGGGGGTGTGGGGGGCGTGGCACTCATCGGCGTACTTCCTCGGCGAGCTTGTCCAGACGGGCGGCAGTCAGTTCCAGCCAGCGCAGGTCGGCCTCCAGATGGAACAGCGCGTGGTCGCAGATCAGCTGGTCCGAGAGATCGCCCTGCCGCTTGCGCTCGGTCAGGACGCGCATCAGCCGCAGATGCTCGGCCCGCTGCGTGTCGAGCAGTTCAGCCGCGCCGCGCCCGGTGAGCAGCGAGATGACGACCTTCGTATAGAGGGTGGACTGGAGATACGGCTCCGGCTTCTCCGGCTGCGCGAGCCAGCGTTCGACATCGGTGATGCCGGCTTCGGTGATCGCGTACCGCTTGCGCTCGGGGCCTCCGCCGGTCTCTATGCCGTCGACCTCGACCAGCCCGTTCTTCAGCAGCCGGGACATGGTCGAGTAGACCTGCCCGTAGTGCAGGGGGCGGTCGTGGCCGAAGGATTCGTCGAAGGCGCGTTTGAGGTTGTAGCCGTGCTGGGGGCCGGATTCGAGGAGCCCGAGGAGCGTGTGTCCGATTGACATGGCGGACACTCTACACACAACGTATACATGGCGTGTATAGCGAGGTCGTCACGGACTCCCGCCCTGTTCATTGACAGGCGTAACCCCGGTTGTTTGGATGCGGCAAGCGCTTTCTGGCCGAGTTTGCCGAGTTTGGAGCACTCCCTTGCAGCTCTCGCGCCGCACCCTGTTGACGATGTTGCCCGCGTCAGCCCTGCTCGCCATGGCCGCGCCACTGCGTGCTCAGGCAGCTGGCCAGGCTGACCCGGCCGACTCGGCGGACCCGGTCGCCAACCACGCCGCGGTCCTCGCCAACGCCCTCGCGATCTTCGCCGGCACCGCCGAGTCCAACGCCCGCCCCGAGGTCGCCGCCAAGCTCGCCGCCATCGCGTCGACGGCCCGCACCCGCCTCACCGCGCTCGACGGCGCGGGCGCCGGGGAACTCTTCAAGGGCCTTCCCCTCGGCACGAGCGACGCGAACCTCAACACCTCGTACCAGTACCTGTACGAGATCGCCCTCGCCACCCGCACCCCCGGCCCCGCCGCCTCGGACCTCCGCGACGACGTGAGCGTCCAGCGGCGCGTCATCGACGGACTGACGCGGCTTCACGAGACGTACTACGGGGACCAATCGAAGGGCTACTACGGCAACTGGTTCAACTGGGAGATCGGCATCTCGGCAAGCGTCAGCAAGACCCTCGTCCTGCTGAAGGACGAACTCGCCGCCTACCGGCCCGAGTTGGCCGCCACCTATCTCGCCTCGATGGACGCCTATCTGCGCAACGGCAAGGACGGCGACGTCGACCTCGACTCGCGCTTCCACACCGGCGCCAATCTCGCCGACATCACCACCAACCGGATCCTCCAGGGCGCCGTCACCGGCGACGACGCGCGCGTCGCCAAGGCCGTCGCCGACCAGCTGACCGTGTACGCCACAGTCGATCCATACAGGCCCCAACACGGGGTCACCGACGGCTTCTACGCCGACGGTTCCTTCATCCAGCACGACTCGGTCGCGTACACCGGTTCGTACGGCAAGGTCCTGCTCACCCGCGCCGTGGGGACCGTCAAGATCCTCGAAGGCACCGACTACATCGACACCGCCGATCTGGTGGCCGTCGTGCGGGGCTGGGTGGCCGACGGTTTCGCGCCGCTCGTCTTCGAGGGCTGGATGATGGAGGTCGTCAAGGGCCGCGGGGTGTCGCGGACGGCGACGGGCTACACGGACGTCGCGGTCGTCGTCGAAGCCGTGGTCGATCTCTCCGGACACGCGACGGGCACCGACGCCGGCACGCTCGCGGGGTATGTGAAGTTCGTACGGCAGACGTCGAAGGCCGCGCTCGACCCGGCCGTCTTCGTCTCACCGGTCAGCGTCGCGCGCTACGCCGACATCCTCGCCGACACGTCCGTGCCGGCGCGGGACCTCGGGGACGCCGAAAGCCACACCGCGTTCAACGCGATGGACAAGACCGTGCACCGGCGGCCCGGTTACGCCTTCGCGCTCGCCCGCAGCTCGGCCCGGATCAGCAAGTACGAGTACATGAGCGGCGAGAACCTGATGCCGTGGTTCCAGGGTGACGGCGCGCACTACCTGTATCTCGCCGGCCAGGACCAGACGCTCGCCTTCGGCGTCGACTACTACACGACGGTGTCGCCGTACCAACTGGCGGGCGTCACCGCGCCGGTGGAGACGCGCGGGACGGTCCCCGGGCTGTACGGCACGGCCTGGTACGACAACCCGGAGCGCGGCTTCACCTCGTCCTCCGAGTCGCAGAACACGTACGTCTACTTCCCGCGCGGCACCAACACCCTGTCCGGCGGGGCCCGTCTGGGCACGTACGGCGCGGTCGGACTCGTGCTCGGCGACGATGTCGCGTACGCGGCGAAGCAGGCCGGCGAGCTGCCCGACGACTTCGTCACCTACCGGAACGCGGTCGCCACCAAGTCGTGGTTCATGTTCGACGAGGAGATCGTCGTCCTGGCGGCGGGGGTCGGTGACCCGGCGGGACGCGCGGTGACGACGACGCTGGACAGCAGGATCGCCGCAGCGCCGGACACCGTCACGGTCAGCGGGCGGCTCCGGAACGGCGCGGCGTGGCCGGGGAGCGGTACGGCTCCGGGCCCGGTGTCCTGGCTGAGGTACGCGGACGCCGGGCAGGGGGTGTCGGTCGGGTACGTCTTCCTGGACGGGGACCGTGACAGCCTGCCAACCGTCGCCCTGGACACCGTCACGAGGAGTCGGCGCGTCGTGCGTACGTCCAACCCCGACACCCCGGTCACCAAGCGGGTGTTCTCGCTCCGCGTCGACCAACCGGCGGGCGCCCGGCGGCTGTCGATGGCCCACGCGCTCGTACCGAACGCCACGGAGGGGCAGTTGAAGGCGTACGGGCGCGGGCCGCTGTCCGTGGTGGCCAACAGCACGCGCGTGCAGGCCGTCGAGCACCGCGGCCTGTCCCTCCTCGCCGCCAACACCTTCACGCCGGGCATCCACCACGCGGGCCGGCTCGCGATCGAGGGCCCCGCGTCGGTGCTGCTGCGGACGGAGCGCGACGGCACGGTCTCGCTCGCGGTCGCGGACCCGACGACGGAACGGAGCACGGTTTCCCTGACCCTGCACGGCCGTTGGCTGCGTGCCGTGTCGTCCGACGACGGGGTCAGCGTCCGCAAGGTGCTCGGCGGCACCCGTATCGACGTCAACACCCACCAGGTGCACGGCCACAGCCTGACGGCACGACTGCGCTAGGGCGCGGCCTCGACCGGGTCCGGCCGGAACGCGCGCTGGATGAAAACGGCACATAGATGGCCGGATGCGGCATCCAGAAGCGTCTTTCGGCCAACGATCCATGTCTCCGCGGTTCACAGACAACCCACAGCCCCTCCCCCGGCCTCTCAGATACGGGGAAGACAGTTCCGCGATTCCGAGTCCGTACGTCGCGCCGACTGTCCGTCCACCGTCCACGCAGACATCCGGAATGCACTCGGAAAGCACTCGGCAACTCGGAGAACGAGGAACGATGACCAGAACGCACCAAGCCCGGCTCCGGCGTTCGGCGTTGGCCGCCGGCGCGGCGCTCGCCGTCACCGCCGGCGTCGTGGCCGCGGCACCCGACGGCGACTCGGCGCAGACCACGCCGAAGCTCAGCCTGATCGCCGCGACCAACTCGCTGACGCTCGACTCGTGGAAGGAGGACCCGGGCGTCTACCTCGACCTCGGGACCTACCTCACGTCCGAGGGCGGGCCGTTCGAACTCAAGGTGACCCGCAAGTCGTACAAGGACCCGGTCGTCGCCGAGCAGATCATCCACAACGGCACCGAGACCACCACCAAGGCCCTTCCCGCCGACCTGGTGAAGGACTTCTCGGGTCTGCCGGACTTCGCCCAGATCAGCATCACCGACACGAACCGCAAGGTCGTGGTCAACCGCTCCGAGAAGTACTGCCCGAACAACGCGGCGGGCCGGATCAACCCCGACGGACCCGCGAAGTCGAAGTACCCGGAGAGCTGCCCGGAGAACGCGTTCACCCTCGGTTCGGTGTGGGGTGTCGAGAAGGGCTGGGCGTCCAACACGTACGCCGGCTACTCCTCCGGGCCGGTGAAGCTCGCCGCCGGCAAGTACACCGCCAAGGTGACGGTGAACAAGCGCTACCGCGACCTCTTCGGCATCTCCAGCAAGCCGCAGCTGATCAACCTGACGGTGCGCGAGCGCAGTTGGGAGGACGAGGACGGAGCCGGGCTGCGCGCCAACAAGGCGATGTCCGGCCACAGCGGCCACGACATGGCGGCCATGAAGGGCATGGCCGGGCACGGTTCGATGCGCCCCGAGGCCCCCGCGGCCCCGACGAGCGGCGCCGGCCCCTCGTACAACGTGGGCCACGGCCCGCTCATCCCGGCCCCGCCCGCCCTGCCGTGGGCGCTGAAGAAGGCCTCGCTCAAGGCCGCGGTGGCACCCGTCGGTGACGGCCCCGGCCGCACGGACGGCTCCCGCCAGGCGCCCGCCGCCAGTCCCAACGCCAAGCGTCCGACGGGCAAGGCGGCGGTCCCGGACGTGCCGAAGCCCGACCTGCGTTCGCTGCCGGCCTACGGCATCGAGATCAGCGACGGCGGCCAGGAGGTCAAGGGCAAGGACTACCTCGCCTTCAGCGCCAACGTCTGGAACGCGGGCCCCGCTCAGCTCGTCGTGGACGGCTTCCGCAGCCCCGGCAAGGAACTGATGGACGCCTACCAGTACTTCTACGACGCGGACGGTACGCAGGTCGGCTACACCCCGACCGGCACCATGGAGTGGGACCCGCGGCCGGGCCACGAGCACTGGCACTTCACCGACTTCGCCAGCTACCGGCTGCTGAAGGCGGACCAGAAGGAGCAGGTGCGCAGCGGCAAGGAGGCGTTCTGCCTGGCCAACACCGACGCGGTCGACTACACGGTGAAGAACGCCAACTGGCACCCGGGCAACACCGATCTGTCCACCGCGTGCGGCCAGGAGAACTCGATCTCCGTCCGCGAGGTGCTGGACGTCGGCTCCGGCGACACGTACACGCAGGACCTGCCGGGCCAGTCGTTCGACATCACCAACCTGCCGAACGGCACCTACTACATCCAGGTGCTGGCCAACCCCGAGAACCGTCTCAAGGAGACGAACCTCGACAACAACAGCGCGCTGCGCAAGGTCGTCCTGGGCGGCAAGCCGGGCGCGCGCACGGTGAAGGTCCCGGCCCACGACCTGGTCGACGCCAACTGACCCCCGCCGCACCCTGATCGACCCGCCGGCCCCCGGGACCTGTCCCGGGGGCCGGTGCCGTATCCCCGCTCAGAGCAGTTCGAGGACGGCTTTCCCGTGGAGCCGGCGTTCGAGAAGGGCCCCGACCGCGTCCGGCGCCTTGTCCCAGCCGCCGCGCCAGGAGACGTTCGCGTCCAGTTCGCCGGCGGCGACCTTGGCCGCGAGCACACCGAGGTCAGGACCGAGGTCCGGGCAGTCCAGCAGAAAGAAGGTGACGAGCGAGCGGTCGTGCCGTCCCTCGTTGCCGAAGAGCGCGCCGTACGGGAAGTTCTCACCCTGGTCGACCGCGACATGACCGACCGAGACCAGGGTCCCGCCGGGCCTCAACCGCTCGAAGGCATGCACGAGTTGGTCGCCGCCGACCAGATCGACCACACCGTCGACGGGCGCGCCCAGCCCGGCCGGCCCGGCGACCACCTCGTGCGCGCCGAGCGCCCGAAGGCTCTCCCCGTGGGCATCGGGGTCGCCGGTGGAGGCGATGACATGGGCGCCGCCGAGCCGGGCGAGCTGTACGGCGTACCGCCCGGTGCCGCCCGTCGCGGCGGTGACCAGTATCCGCTTGCCGAGGATCGGCCCGATCCGCGCCAGTGCGCGCAGGGCGCTGCCGCCCGCCACGGGGACGGTGCTGACGGCCCCGAGGTCGGCGCCGGCCGGGACCGTACCGATCAAGTCGGTGTCAACCGCGCGCAGTTCGGCCCAGGCGCCGTCGGGGCCGAGGGTCACCACCGGCGTACCGACGGGCGGACCCGAGCCATCGGCGGCGGCGCGTTCGACGACTCCGGCGGCGTCCCAGCCGAGCACGGCCCCATCAGCGGCTTCCCGCAGGACGAATCGGACCTCACCGTGATTGAGCGAGGTCGCGGCCACCCTGACCAGGGCCTGGTGCGGCGCGGGTACGGGGTCGGGGGCCTCGCCGAGGCGGAGGCCGACGGGCGTGGAGCGGTCGACGAGCAGAGCGCGCATGGGAGTAACGCCTTTCCTGTTTCCTGGAGGGCTCACCCATCAATGTGCCACTGAGTGGCGTACGCGCACAAGCGGCATTAGCTCCTCGGTGTACGCTCTCGGGTACGGTGGTCTCATGAGCACCGCGCCCGCATCGCCCCCGCCCCTGTCGTTGCGCGAGCGCAAGAAGCGGCGCACCCGTCAGCTCCTGGTGGACACCTCCCTGGAACTGTTCACGGAGCGCGGCTTCGGCAAGGTGACACTCGACGAGCTCTGCGACTCAGCAGAGGTCTCCAAGCGCACGTTCTTCCGCTACTTCACCAGCAAGGAAGACGTGGCGATGGCTCCCACGCAGGACCTGTGGCTCACGTTCCTCGACGTCCTCGAAACGACCGACCTCGGCCCCGCCGACCGCCCGCTGCTGCTCCTGGTCCAGGACACCCTGCTCACGGCACTGGACCGGACGACCACGGACGACTGGGCCCACCGCGTACTGCTCAGCCTCAACCTGACCGAACTGACCCCCTCGATGGACGCGCACGGCCTGCACTTCTGCGACCGCACGACCCGCAGCGCGATGGAAACCCTGCACCGCCGCCTCGACATCGCCGCCCCGGATGACCTGCGCCCCCGGCTGGCGGTCGACATGGTGGTGGCCGCGTTCCACTGCGCCCTGACGACCTGGTCCGCCACCCCCACGGACCCGCTGTCCACCCACACCCGCGAGGCGTTCACGGCCCTGGCGACGGCGGCGACTTTCCCCGCGAGACCCCGCCGCCCGGCTCGGAAGGCGTGATCCCACCGGACACCGTTCTCGCAAGCACTCGCGACCACTGCCGCTCGGGCGGGACCCGGGCGAAGATCGGGCGGCCCTCGGGCGTGGGGTTCCCAGCGGGGTGCGGCTCCGGTTCGCTTGAGGGGTACGGCGATGCGGGGGTGAGGGCGATGGACGTCAGTGGTGCCGGTGCGCCGATCGCGGCGGTCGTCGGGGTGGTCGGGACCTTGCTGTCGGCCCTGCTCACCCAGCGTGCGGCCGAGCGCGGCCGGCGCGGTGAGCAGGAGCGGGCCGAGCGGGTACAGGCGCGGGCGAGGGAAGCCGAGGAGCGGCGTACCTGTTGCGTCGCCCTCAATACCGCCTCCCGGCAGTATCTGGCCGCTCTCACCGACCAGTTGCACGCCCTGATGCGCAGGGAGGATTCGCGCGCGGTGGCGCAACGCCTCACCGAGGCCAGGGACCTGCACCGGGACGTGTACGCCGAGGCTCAGATGCGGCTGCGCGACCCCGTACTGGCCCTGGCCGGCGAGGTCACCCACGCGCTCGGCGCCCTCTACGGCGAGCTCCGGCGCCTGAACGACGGCGTCCCCCGCCCTGGCGACTCGCTCGACGCCGCCCAGTGGGAGATCGACGCGCTGTGGGAAGGGCTGCGGGGGTTGCGGCGCGGGATGCGGGCGGATCTGGGAGCTTCGGAACTGTCCCGGCCGGGCCCGGGCGCTCCCGATCCACGCCTCTTCCGAACCAATCCAGGTGCATCCAGGGCAAGTTCAGGGTGTTGATCGGGCGTTGACCGGAAAAGCTCGGTGATCGGGCGTCATTGTGACGGGCGTCTCGTCATCATGGGGATCAGGACTGACTGTTGATGTCCTCGGGAAGTGAGGAGTGGCCGGTGGGGGAAGAAGAGGAGACCGGTGGCGTTCAGGCTTTACGGGCTTGGGCCGGCGAGGCCGTCGGGCGGGCGAAGGAATTGCTGCCGACGCCGGACACCGTCGCCAGACACTCACGCGCCCATGACGACTCGATCACCGAACTCGAAGCGCTTTCGGACCTGTTGGACCACGAGCCCGAGCTGCGCAGCTCGGTGAGCCTGTGGCTCGGCGGTGCCCTCACCCTGCGCCACGGCACCGGGGGCGGATCTCCCGAAGACCGGGAGCGGGCGCACGGCCTGCTGCGGGACGTACGGGACCCGGCCACGACGACCGGAGCCACGGCCTCCACCGAGGACCGGCGGTGGGCCGCGCTGTTCCTGCTGACGCACGCGCTGCCGTTGCAGGAGATGCTCGGCGGGCTCTCGCCGGAACCGGACGCGACCTCCTTCTTCGACATGATCATGCGGGAGGGGCCGGCCGGGATGGCCGCCTTCGCCGGCGAGATTCGGGAGCTGGTGAGCGAGGCGGCCGAGCTCCCACTGCCGCCGGAGACCCTGGTGCAGCTGCGGCAGGTGCGCGACCTCTATGACGACCCCTCTGCCCAGGGGGTCACCGACCTGTTCACCGGCCTCATTCCCGACAACGGTTCTCCGGGCACCGATCCTCTGCGGCAGCTGATGACGAACATGCTGTCCGCGATGACCGGAGGCGTGGGCCCGAAGGGCGGCACGGGCCCCACGCCCGGTGCCGGCGCGGACACGGGTGACGCGCGCGCCACCCCGGACCCCTCCGGCGAACCCGGCCCCGGCTCCCCCGCCATGCCCCGTACCCCCGACGACTTCCGCCGGCTCATCGCCGCGTTGCAGGCCGCCAACACCACGTCCGTGGACTTCGTGAACCAGGTCGGCGGCGGCGACCCCGCCGCCGTCAATCAGCAACTCGGGCGGCTGCGCGAGGCGTTGGACGGGCTGCCGGAGGGCACGCCGAACAAGGACGCTCTCGAAGGGCTGATGGCCCTGCTGTTCACCGCGAGCGAAGGCGCCGGCGGCACCCTGCAGGACCAGGCGATCGGCCTTGAGCACACCCGGACGATCACCGACTTCCTGCGGCGCCAGTCGGAGAGCTCGATCCCCATGGCCGACGGCTTCGCGATCATGGCGGACGTGATGGGGCTGATGACCGAGGTCCGTACCGCAGGGCAGGCCGAGGACGTGGAGCGGCTCCGCGGCCTCCTGCCCAAGGCCGAGGCGCTGGCCGACGCCGTCCCCGAGGACCACGACTTCCGCTTCGTGGCCGTCTTCACCCGCGCCATGGCCCGCCTCATGCTCGGCCGGTTCACGATGGACAGGGAACTGCTCCTGCGCGGCCTCGCGGACTTCGAGGAAGGCAGCGCGGCCGCGGGGGGCAGCCCCGTCCCGATCGGGGAGGAAGAGCTTGAGTCCATGATCCCGGACCTGGCGGCCCTGCGTTCCTACCTCACCGACGACGCGGCGAACATCCCGGACCGGGACGTGCCACCACCGGACGCCCCCGCCGACCGGCTGAACTCCGCCGCGGACCGCCTCGGCATGCGCTACGCCTTCACCAGGGACCCGGCGGACCTCGATGCCGCCATCACCACGCTGGAACGGCTCCGCGAGCACATCCGGCAGGGCCGGGCCCCGCGCGTCGCCGCCAAGTCCCTGTGGTCGCTCGCCGAGTTCTACCGCGCCCGCTGGCACAGAGAGCAGAGCGCGTCCGACGCGGACGCCGCCACCGACGCGGCCAACGAGGCCCTGGAGGCCCTCGCCGCCGACGTCCTCCTCCAGCACGGCGCCGAACACCGCCTGACAACCGCCCGCGAGGGCGCCTCCCTCGGCGTACGGGCCGCCCTGTGGGCCGCCTCGCACGGGAGGGTGGACGACGCGGTCGCCGCCCTGGAACTGGGCCGGGCACTGGTGTTGCAGTCGGCGGCCACCTCCCGGGCCGTACCGGACCTGCTGGAGGAGCACGGCCATCCCGAACTCGCCGCCGCCTGGCGGAAGTCCGGCACCGCCGACAGCACCGAGCTGCCCGCCGAGCTCCCCAGCACCCTGCGCCGGGAGGCTCTGGAGGCCCTCGGCTACCGGAAGCGGGGAGGCCTGTTCGGCACTCCCACCCTGCGTGAACTGGCGGACGGTGTCGGCGAGGCCGGTGCGGACGCGCTGATCTATCTGGTCCCGAGCGGCGAGGACGAGGCCCCGGGCATGGTGCTGGCCGTGGGCCCCGAGATCGGCATCGGCGCGGGCGCGCTGCCCATGCTCTCCGCATCGGGCACCGCCCCTCTGGAGCACTACTTGGACGCGGCCGCCGCCCGCGCGGAGCACCCCGGCGAAGCGGCGGAACGGGCCTGGGAGGAGGCCCTGTCCGACCTGTGCGACTGGGCGTACGAGGTGTTCGCCCATGTCCTCGCCGGGCTGGAGGAACATCTCCCCGGCGAGGCGGCCGATCGTCGTACGCCCCGGGTGGTCCTTGTCCCCTGCGGCCGTCTCGGCATCGTCCCCTGGCACGCGGCCCGCTTCCCCGCGGACGCCCCGCACGACTACCTCTGTCAGGCCCTGGTGATCAGCTACGCGGCCTCCGGCAGCCAGTTCCTGCGTACGGTGAAACGCGCGCCGCGCGATCCGGTCTCGGCCCCGGCCATGGTGGCCGACCCGAGCCTCTCGCTGACGTATGCCGAGGTGGAGGTCCTGGAGCTGCGCAACGCCTTCTATCCGGGGGCACGGCTGTACGGCGACTTCGCCTCCCTGCCGCCCGACTCGGTACCGGCGGGCACACCCGACCAGTTGCTGGCCCTGCTCGCCCAGGACCACTCGATGGTCCATCTGGCCACGCACGGCATGGCGGGGATACGACCGACGGAGTCGGCCCTGCACCTCGCCCCCGACGGCCGCGGCGAGAAGATCGGCCGACTCAACGTGACCCGGCTCCTCGACCGGCCGCCACCGGACGGACAGGCGGCGCAGGACGGCCCGTTGATCGTGCTGAGCGCCTGCGAGACCGACCTGAGCACCCGCGACCACGACGAGGCCCTGACCCTCACCACGGCGTTCGTGTCGGGTGGCGCACGTGATGTCGTGGGGTCGCGGTGGACCGCCCGGGACAGTGTGTCGACGCTGCTGATGGCGGTCTTCCACCACCATCTGCGGGCCGGGCTCAGCCCCGTCGACGCCCTGCGGGCCGCGCAGTTGTGGATGCTCGACCCCGACCGGCGGGATCCGGGCCGGCTGAGCGACTCGCTGCGGCCGGACATCGGCCGCCCCGACCTCCAACGGCCCGCCCTGTGGGCCGCGTTCATCCATCAGGGCCACCCCGGCCGGAGAGAGGTGACCGTATGACCCCGGGTGAGGACAGCGGGACGGGCGTGCTCGACCTCGTCGACGAACACCTCGACGACATCCGCGCCCGGCTGACCGACGAGCAGTACCAACTCCTGCTCACCCGCCTGCGCGCGCTCGCCGGCACACCGCCGGACGACCCCAGGGCCGTGGTCCGGGCCTTCCAGGCCGTACGCCTCTGCCTGGTGTCGCTGCCCTTCGACCATCCGGTCCGGGAGGTGCTGGACTCCGTACGGCTCGCCGGTACGGCGTCCGTCAGCGCCCCGGTCGTGCTGCGGACACAGGATCTGCTGGCCAGGCTCACGGCCGGGCCACCACGGCCCCCCGACACCGCGGCCATCATCGCCGCCGCCGAGCGAAGACTGCTCCACGCGCCCGCCCTCTCGGCCGCCGAGGTGCGTACCCGGTACCGCGGTTCGGCGCCACCACCCGAGCTGATCCGGTTCGCCGACGCCGAACTCGGCGACCGCTACCCGGAGTTCCAGTTCAAGCCCGGGGGCGGAGCCCCGTACGGGGTCGTCCTGGAGGTCAACCGGGTGCTGCTCGCCGACGCGGACCCGTGGGGAGCCGCCGACTGGTGGCTGAGCGGCAACGCGTGGCTGGGCGGCGGGCCGCCCGCCGCCCTCCTCGGCATCCGGCCGGACCGCGAACTGGTCGGCGCCGCCGTCGCGTTGGTGGAGGGGGACTGATGCACGAGGAAACCCTGTCGCCCTCCGTGTACCGCTTCCGCCCGCACTGGGAGGTGCTGCCCGCCGGTACCCAGCTGTGGCGGATGCACTCGTCGCGTTACGCGGCGGAGGAGTTCAAGCCGTTCATCCCGGACGACCCCGCGCCCGGCCGCTTCCACGGCACACCGGAGGACCCGTACCCCTGTCTGTACGCGGCCACGGACGCCGAGACCGCTCTCGCCGAGACCCTGCTGCGCTCACGTCCCTTCGACCCGGAGACCGGTATGCGGCTGGTCCCCTGGGCGTCGGTGCGGGGCAAGTCACTGAACGTGGCGCGGACCCGGTGCGAGCTGAATCTGGTCTCGCTGTGCTCCGGAGCGGCCCTCGCCGCCGTCTGCCAGGACCATCTCCTGCTGGAGAACGAGGGACCCGAGCACTACGCGGACACACGCCTCTGGGCGCGTGAGATCCGGGCCCAGGCACCCGAGGCCATGGGGATGATCTGGGGTTCCAAACGCAACCCGTCACGGCGGGCCCTGGTGCTCTTCGGAGACCGTCTCGGGCACAGCGCGGACGGACCACTCGAAGCACTGCCCTACCGCAGCATCCCCGACCTCGGCTCCCCGGACGGCATCAAGGAGGCGAACCAGCTGCTGGAACCTCTCCGTTCGGCGATCAAGGAGCCAATTCACCGCTGATCCCGGCACCCCGCCCGCCTGCTTGTCCTCGTGTGACACCTGGTGTCATCGTTGCCGCATGGCACCGCCATCCATTGACCACACGTCAATACTCGGGGAATTACAGGCGGTTCGACGGGCGGGACTGCTGAGGCTGCGCGGCCGCGAGCTGCCCGCCCTCGACTCGGCCGCGGCCGCTCTGGCCTCCACCACGCGCACCCGCGAGGGCGCCGTGGAGACGCTGCTGCGCCGCGCCGTGGAGCGGCTCGACGCGGGCACCCTGCGGACCGCCGCCGAGTACACGCTGGGCCTGGCCCAGGGCACCAGGGACTGGCCGGCGTCCTCCCGGCGGGCCCGCGCGGCCGAGGTGTACCGGGTGAGCGAGGAGCGCTTCCGCAAGCACCACGAGGTGATGGTGCTCGGGCAAGTGGCCGAGCACATAGTGGAGTTGGTGGAGGGTGGCGGGGACGAGCCGGGCGAGGGCGACTGGGAGGGGGACACCCACCGCTCCGTGGACGTCCTGGCAGGCGACCGGACCGTACGCCTCGCGCTCCATGTCCACCCGGTCGACCTGCTGCGGGACGTGGACGTGGTGGTCTCCCCTGCCAACACCTACTTCGCGCTGCCCGAGCCGTACAAGTCCTCGGTCTCCGCCTCGCTGCGCCGGGCCGCCGCCGCGCGCGGGGTGACCGGCGACCTGCTGGACGACCCGGTTCTCGAAGAGCTGCGCAAGTGGACGGCCCGGCACGGCACTTCGGGACGCCCGGTGGTCCCGGGCACCGTGGTGGCGACCGGTTCGGGAGCCATGGCCGAGTACGGCGTACGACGGATCTACCACGCGGCTGTTGCCGTGCCCCGGGCCGGCACCAACGACTACGACGTGCTGCCCGCCGACGTCACCCGCGCCACCTCGCGCGCGCTCGCGCTGCTGGCCGAGGAGCACGACCGGCACACCCCGCCGCTGCGCTCGGTGTGCTTCCCGCTGCTCGGCTCCGGGCGCGGCGGGCTTCCGTACCGGGTGAGCGCCGCCGCCGTATGGAGCGCCGTCGAGGCGGAGCTGGCGCGCGGGGCGCGCTGGGACGTGCACTTCGTGGTCCGTACCCCGGAGGCGGCCCGCGTGGTGGAGCGGATCCCGGCCAGGACCCGCCCGGGGCGCGACCAGTCGGCGCCCGGCCGGTCCGGTTGACTTCAAGGGCGGGTCGCTCAGGTGGGGTGTCCAGGGGGAACCTTCCCCTGGGCGGCTCGCACCCGCGGAGCCGCCGATGTCCACGCGGTGTCAATTCACCGAAGGAACACGCATGTTGATGCCGACGTCACCTACCGTAGCCGTATGACCAGGGGGATGGTTGAGTGGGCGCACGGCTGCGCGGGTCGCACCGTGACCTGGCCCGCACCGGATATGTACGTACTCGTCGACGGTGTCCTGCTGCGCATGGTCCCCGAGCCGCCCGGCCTGCCGCCGGGTACGGCCGTCACCGTGCACCACGACCCCGAACGGCGGCGGCTGATGGCCCGCGCCGACGACACCGAGGCGGCCGAATGAGCGTCCACAGCGTCCAGTTCGGGAGCGGCTTCGAGGAACGGCAGCCCGTCGTCCTCCTCCTCGACACCTCCGCGTCCATGGGCCGCCCCGAGGAACACCCGCGGATCGACGAGCTGAACGGCGCGCTGACCCGCTGGTTCGACGGGGTCCGCGCACAGGAGCGGCTGCGCACCCGGGTGGAGGTCTGCCTCATCACCTTCGACTCGGCGGTGCGGGTCTACGACCCCGGTCCGGGCCGGCTGGTCCCGGTCGAGGAAGCCGACGCCGACCGGCTCTTCGTCCCGGTGGACGGCATGCACCCGCCCACACTGCGCGCCGCGGGGCTGACCCGGCTGACGGAAGCCGTGGAAAGGGCCGTCGAACTGGCCCGTACCCGCTACCGCACCTTGCAGGGGCAACGGGTGCCGGTCCGGCGCCCCTTCCTGTGGGTCCTGACGGACGGCGCACCCAGCGACGCCCAGGGCCGCCCCCTGGACACGACGGCCCTGGCTGCCACGGCGGAGCGGGTGCGCCGGGGCGAGGAGAAGGGGGAGTGGGTCTTCCAGCTCATCGGGGTGCGCGGCGCCGACCTGCCGATGCTCCGGGTACTGGCGCCGGAGGCCACCTCTTCCCTGGAGAACCTGGACTTCGGCCGGATCCTCGACCTGCTCTTCCAGAGCACGGACGACAGCAGCCCTGACCAGGACGCGGAGGCCTTCCGCCGGATGTTCAACGAACGCGCCACCCGGCTCTCGCGCATGGACCGACTGGAGAGGGGGCTCCGATGATCATCGCGGGCGCCTCCGTCCAGGGCACCGCCCATCTCGCCGCCGGCCAGGGCTGCCAGGACGCTTTCAAGGCGGTCGACCTGGGCGACACGGCGGTACTGGCGGTGTCCGACGGCGCGAGCAGCCGCGACCGCAGTGCCCTGGGCGCGCATATGGCGGTCGACGCGGCCTGCCGCCTGCTGACGGAGGACATACCGGACGCGGAGGAGGCGCCGGAGACCTGGACCCGGTGGATCGCGGAGCGCGGGAGAAGGGTGGTCGAGGAGTATCTGCGGGCGGTATCAGCGGTGTTGGGCGCGGATCCGGGTTCGGGGGACGCCGGCACCCTGGCGGCCACCCTCACCGCGGCGGTGGTGACCCCGCCCTGGACGGCCTTCGTCTCGATGGGCGACGGCTTCGGCACCCTGCTGACACGTGACGACCGCTGCCACTTGGTCCTCCCCCCGCCCACCGTCCCACCCGCGTTCCTCTCCTCCCCCGGCGCGGCCCTCCGCATCCGCACCTTCGTCGTCTGGGAGCCGGAACTCGGCGGAGTGGTCCTGTCGACCGACGGCTGTGCCGCCCTCACCCTCGACCACCCTTCCGTCCGCCAACTCCCCCCGGAAGCGGGCCCCTTACCCGCCGAGGGCTTCTTCCGCGGTCTCACCGCCACGCTCCGCGGGAACCACGGGGACGCCGAGCCCCTCCGGCGCTGGCTCTCCGGGCCGGAGGCCGCCCGGACCGGTGACGATCTGACCATCCTCTGCGCACTCGTCGAAGGGCGGTGACCGTGGGACTGACAGTGGTGTCGGGCAACGGACACACATGGCGGCTCACCGGGCAGATCGGCAGCGGCTCGGAGGGGTTCGTGTACGGCGTCGACGACGCCCGCCCCCTGGTCGCGAAACTCGTCCCGGACCCGCCCGACCCCGAGGCCTACCGGCGTCGCGTGGCCCATCTGGTGCGCCAGCGCCGCGAACCCCGCACCGTCCGCCTGCTCTCCGGCACACCCGTCCGGGTGGCCTGGCCGCTGGTCTCGGTGCGCACGCCCGACGGTACTGACGCGGAACCCGTCGACGGCTACGTGATGACGGACATGCGGCACGCCTACCAGCCGTTCAACCACCTCCTCAGCACCTCCGCCCGCCGTGCCCACCTGCCCCGGGCGACCTGGGCGAGCGGCCTCCGTACCGCCCTCGCCCTCGCCCGGCTGCTGGGCGAACTGCACGCCGAGGGCTATGTGGTGGGCGACCTGAAACCCGACAACCTCTGGGCGGACGAGAGCGGCCGGGTCGCGATGGCGGACGTCGACTCGTGGCAGTTCACGGACGGCCGCGAGCTGTTCCCGGGCCGGATGCGCACCCCCGGCTACACGGCCCCCGAGCGGATCGGCGCCCCCGCCGGCACGCCACCGGGCACCGAATCCGACGACTTCGCCCTGGCGGTCCTGGTCCACCAACTCCTCATGGCCGGGCTGAACCCCTTCGCCGGCCACCCGGCGGACGGCGGCGACTATCTGTCGTACGACGACAACGTGCTGCACGGCCGCTGCCGGATCACCGACCGTACGTCGGTGCTGCTGCCCCGCTCCGTGCCGCCCGCCGACCTGCTGCCGAGACGGCTCACGGAGCTGTTCCGGACGGCGTTCACGAAAGCACTCCGACGCCCGACGGCGGCGGAGTGGGCCCACGCGCTCACGGCCGAACTGGCCCCGGGCCGGCTGAAGGTGTGTGCGGTGAACGCCCGCCACGTCCACACGGTGGAACGGCCGTGGTGCCCGTGGTGCGACCAGGCCGAGCGGGGCGCCGACAGCTACCCCGGTCACCCTAGGGAGGAGACATGACGACCCGTCTCTCCGTGGCCCGGACGCTGGACCGCTGCACCGTCCTCGGCCCCGGCACCCGCGCGGTCGTCTGGGTCCAGGGCTGTCCGCTGCGCTGTCAGGGCTGCGTGGCCGCTGAGACCCTGCCCTTCGAGGGCGGCACCAGCCGATCGGTCGCCGAACTCGCCGACTGGCTCTGCCGGTTGGACGGCATCGACGGCGTCACGTTCTCCGGCGGTGAGCCGTTCAGCCAGGCCGGAGGGCTGGCGGACCTGCTCGACGCGGTACGGGAGCGCCGCCCGGACTTCGGCGCGATGGCGTACTCCGGCTTCCGCCACGAGGCACTGCGGCGCGGCGGCCCCGACCGGCTCGCCCTGCTGGAACGGCTGGACCTGCTGGTCGACGGGCCGTACCTCGCGGCGCGGCACGGCGGTCTGCGCTGGCGCGGCTCGGACAACCAGCGGTTGATCCCGCTCACCGACCGCTACACACGGGTCCTGGCCGAGCCGGACACGACCGCCGGAATCGAGCTCTCGGCGGACGCCGACGGATCACTCTCCTGGGCCGGGGTGCCGCCAACCCCCGGATTCCGGAGAAGGCTTGAGGAGCGGCTCGCGGCGCGGGGGTTCGTGCTGCACACCGAGGCACGGAGGGAACGATGAGCGGATCACCGAAGTACAGCAGCGTCCGCGTCGGAGCGCTGTACGCCCAGCGGGAGGCGGCGGAGCGCCGGCGGCGGGCGGAGGAGCGCGGAGCCCGGGAGCGCAGGAGGGCCGCCGAGCGGGTCCGGCTGGCCCAGGAGGCGGCCGCACGGCGGGAACGCGCCCGCGTCGAGGCCGAGCGGCGCCGGGCCGAAACCGCCCGGCGCCAGGCCGAGTTGGCGGCCCGCCGGGCGGCCGAGCGCAGCGCCCGGCTGGCTCATGCGCGGGCGGACCAGACCCGGGCCGACGAGCGCGGTCTCGACGAGGTGCGGGAGCTGATCGCCGAGGCCCAGCAGTCGGGTGCGCGAGCCGGCATCGGTTCCCTGGAGCGGCGGTTGGCCGAGCTGCTGGAGCGGGCCGCCCGTGGGGAGCCGCTCGGGGACGCGGTGGAGGAGCTGCGCGGCCGGGTCGTGAGCCTGGGCACGGCGGCGGCCGGGAATCGTACCGACGACCGTGCCGCCGTCCTGGCCGGCCTGGAGCACCGGCTCTCCGCCACCGGTCCGGACGGCGCCACTCTCGACCCGGACGGCAACCGCCGCTGCACCGATCTGCTCGACCAGCTGCGCGCCGCCGCCGGCCCGGACACGCGGGTCCGTTTCGAAGCCCTGCTCGGCACGGCCGAACACGCCCTCACCCAGCATGGGGCGACGGTCACGGAGGCGCGGGAAACCGCCGAACGGCAGGCCCTGGCGGAACAGGAGCGCGAGGCGGCGCGGGCTGCCCTGGAGTCGGCCGTCGCCGAGGCCGCCGAGCGGCTCGGCGCCGTACGTCCGGCGGCCGAGGGCGTGGTGGACACCGCCACCGAACTCGGCGACCCCGGCCTCGCCGCCGAGATCGGGGACGCCCTGCGTACGGTCACCGAAGCACTGACCGCGCGCTCGGCGGCCGAGGCCCTGAAGGCGGTCGCGGAACTGGAAGGCCGGCTCCCCGGTGCCGAACACCGACTGGACGAGCTGGAGTTGGCGTACCAGCGGCGCCGGGACCTGGTGGAGGCGCTTCGCGATGCCATGACCGGCGAGGGGTTCGCCTTCGAGGGCGGTGAGGACCAAGGGGGCAGCTTCCGGCTGCACTTCACGCGGCCGACCGGGGCGACGTACGAGACGACGGTCACCACCGAGAACGACGGCACGCCCGTCCTCGTCTACCACGTGGAGGGCGAGCCGGACGTGACGCTGTACGCCGCACAGGACGAGGCGGTGTGCGACACCACCGAGGCACTGCTGGAGCGGGTGCACGAGGCGCTGGGCGGCGACGACGGCTTCGTACCGGGTGAGCTCGCCTGGGACGGCAAACCGCCGGGCCGGCGCGCCAAGCCGCTGCCCCGCGAGACCTCCTGGAGGTGGACGACCCCATGACCGCGGCCGGCTTCACCAAGGGCGAGGACGGTACGGGGCCCGTCACCGCCGACGGCATGATGCCCCTGTGGGCGGTGTCGCTCGGCTGGGAGCTGCGGCGCGGCCGTCAGGTGATCGTCAACGGGCAGATCCGGGACCGCTGGTGGTTCGACGACCGGCCCGCCTCCTTCCGGGAACTGGTCGCCGGGGTGCTGGAGGCGCGCGGCGCCGATGTGGTGGGCTGGTGGGACCCGGTGGGCGGACTCAGCTTTCCGCTGC
The DNA here is from genome assembly GCF_036248275.1 of Streptomyces sp. NBC_01716. Classification (NCBI taxonomy): domain Bacteria; kingdom Bacillati; phylum Actinomycetota; class Actinomycetes; order Kitasatosporales; family Streptomycetaceae; genus Streptomyces; species Streptomyces sp. NBC_01716. The sequence goes on from NZ_CP109181.1 coordinate 3,750,783, forward strand.
CTGGCCACGCGGAGCGCTTCGCCGAGCTGGAGGCGAACCGGCCAGGCGCGGCCACGAGGAGCGGCGGTACGGCCGCACCCGCGGACGACCGGCGACAGACCGACACCCGCGGCCCGCGACAGACCGACCCGCGCGGCCGGCGCGGCGGCGAACGCGAGCGGGACCGGTCGAGCCTGCTCTCCCCCCGCCCGGCCGGCCCCCCGCGCGCCTTCGACGACGTGGTCGCCGCCGTGCACCGGCTCGCCGCCTCCCCCGACGCGGCCACGGCCTTCGTGTTCCAGGACGTCGACCACCATCTCCCGCCCGGCGAGCCGGAGTCGAATCCCGGCTACCTCCGGCTGCGCGCCGCGATGACGGATGCCGTGACCCCCCACTCGGCCCTGGCGGGCCGCCACCCGCACGCCCGCAACGCCGTCCTGTGCGCGGTGGGCGACGTCGGCCGGCTGCCGGGCTGGTTCCACCTGGAGGACCCGCGGATCGCCACCCTGCACATCGGCCCACCGGACCCGAGCGAGCGCCGCCTGTGGCTGACCTGGCTGCGCGGCGAGTTCAACGGCGCCCCGGGCGCCACACGCCACGACATCGAGGCCCTGGTCGGTGCGACCGACGGCATGTCCGGCTGGGACGTCGAAGCGCTCGCCAGGACCTCCTGGCTGCGCGACGCGCCCCTGCAGAAACCGGACAAGCTCCTGGAACTGCACCGGCTGAACGTGAGCATCGACCCGTGGACCCAGTTGGACCGGGAGACCGTCGCCCGCGCGGGCGACGTACTGGGCACCCGAGTGGTCGGCCAGTCCAAAGCCGTCGACGCGGTGGCCGCCGCGCTCCAAGCGGCCTTCGTGGGCATCGACTTCGGCGGCTCCGGCACCGCCCGCCCCCGGGGCGCGTTCTTCTTCGTCGGCCCGACCGGCGTCGGCAAGACCGAACTCGCCAAGGCTGTCGCCGAGTTGATGTTCGGCGACCAGAGCGCGTACGCCCGCTTCGACATGAGCGAGTACCAGCAGGAGCACGCGGCCGAGCGTCTCGCGGGCGCCCCGCCCGGCTACATCGGCCACGAGCAGGGCGGCGAGCTGACCCGGCGAGTGCAGGAACGGCCGTTCAGCGTCCTTCTCTTCGACGAGATAGAGAAGGCGCACCCACGGGTGCTGGACAAGTTCCTCCAGATCCTTGAGGACGGCCGCCTCACCGACGGCCGCGGCCAGACCGCCTACTTCTCCCAGTGCCTGATCATCTTCACCTCCAACACCGGCGCTGAGGCGGTCCAGGATCTGCTGTCCGAAGACGACGAGGAAGTGCCGTACGCCGTCCTGGAGGCACACTTCACCCGGGCCGTGGAGGAGAAGTTCCGGACGATCGGCCGGCCCGAGATCTACGGTCGCCTCAAGCCGGGCGTGGTCGTCTTCGACATGCTGCGGCGCAAGCACATCGTGAAGATCGCCGACCGGCTGCTGGGCGAGCTCACCGAGTCCGTCCGCGAACGCCACCAGGTCGAGTTGGTCCCCGACACGGACACCCTGCACCCCTGGATCACCGAGCGGATGAGCGACCCGGAGCACCAGGCGTACGGCGGACGGCAGATCCGCAACGAGATGGAGCGGCTGCGGGCGGCCGTGGTCGCCCACTTCCTGGCGCACCGCCCGGCCCCGGGGAGCCGCATCCGGCTCGGCACCGGCGCCGACGGCACGCCGTGGGTCACGACCGGGGAAGGGAACGGCTGAACACATGATCGGCATCGCCATCGGCCACCACATCGTCCGTATCGGCCGCACCGACCCGGAAGGCCGTACGACCGTCTCGACGACGGACCTGGCCGGAACGGACGCAGTCGCCGACCCCGCCACCGCCCTGACCGCGCTCCTTGCCGGAGCCGCGGGTGAGGAGGCGGTGCTCGGCCTGCCCGCGTCCGCCGGCCGCGAGGCCGAGGCCCGCCTTCGCCGCGCCGCCGAGGACATGGGCCTCCGCGTCAGCAGAATCGTCCCGGTGCCGGTCGCGGTCGCCCTGCACTACGGCGCGATCGACGAAGGCGTACAGCGCACCGTCCTGGTGGTCGACCGGACCGCGACAACGGCGGAGCTGACGGTTCTCGACATCACCCCGGACCTGACGGTACGAATCGTCACCACGCGCACCGAACAGCCGGCCGGCGACCACGCCCTCACGGCGATAGGCCAGTTACTGGCCGATGCGTCCCCGGACGCCGTACTCCTCTCCGGCGACCTGTACACGACGCGAGCCCACCGCACGGACATCGAGAACCTCCCCGGGGCCCAGGGCCTCACGGTCCGCTGCACAGCTCCGGAACTGGCCGCCGTACATGGCCTCCTGCTCCTGGAGGACTTCGGCCTCCTCCGCACGGCCACAGGCTCGGCACCGACGAGGTCCCACTTCCCTCCTCCCCTGGAGGACCCGGAACCGCGACCCTGGCGGCCCCTCCCGGAAGACCCCGGACCAAGCAGAGCCCAGCCTGAAGGCGCCTCACAGCCCAGGGTCGTGACACATACGGCTCCGCCGCCCGCGAGCGACGAGCCCACACCGGCCGCCGGCGAACCGATCACCGCGCCCGTCCCCAGCCCTGTCCACATCCCCATCCCCGAACCGGAACCGGAACCGGAGCCCGAACCCGAGCCCGAGCCGGGACCGCTGCCAGAACCCGAACCGGCCCCGCCCTCCTCCACCGCCACCCCCGCCCTCCATTCCGTCCCCGTCGACCAACTCCAGGCCATCCGCCGCGACGACCACCTCCTCGTCCTCTGGGCCTGGCCCGACTCCGCCCTCACCGCTCGCGTCCGCTGGCGCCGTGAGGACGCGACCGCCACCGGCGACCGGCCCCGCAACGGCGACATCAACTGCCGGCGCCGGGTCTACGAACACGACGGCGGCCTGGATCTCCCCGTCGGCCGAGGCGCGATCACGCTCACCGTCGAGGCCCTGGTCCCCGGCCTCACCGCCGACACCGAGGGCGCGGCCTCGCTGCGTATCCCGGCCGAACCCCCCATCGTCGAGTACGAACCCTCCCTGCGCCGCCGCCTCACCGGCGCCCGCGTCGCGACCCTCACCTTCACCGCCCGGACCGGCTGCGACCTCCCCGCCCTCCGGGTGGTCCACGGCCTCGGCCGCTACCGCCCCACCAGCGAGGCGGAGGGCACCGTCCTCCACGAGGTCCCCGCCCAGCGCCTTTCCGCCGGCACCCCTCTCACCGTGGAGTTCCCCCTCCCCCGCACCCGAGGTCCCTCCTGGCTCGTCTGCTTCCCGGCGGACGGTCCGGGCTCCGCTCAAGACCGCGACATCGACATCCGCCCCACGGCGCTGCACAGGCTGCGAGTGACCTGAATGGCCAGACGACTCACCTGCTCCTACTGCTACGAGACCTTCGCCCCGCGTGAGATCCGGTTCCGCTGCAACTGCCGGCTCAGCCGCACCGGCAAGGAGTGCCGGCGCCGCCGCGACCCGGTCCTCGACGAACGCTTCGGCAGGCGCCCCAGCCATGACGTGGGCCCTGACTTCGCCGCCGACGGCCGCAGATCGACGGCGGTGTGCCCGGACTGCGACGGCGAGACGACGTACCGCATCTGCCCGGTCTGCCACGTCCAACTGCCGGTGCAGTTCGGGATGGTGGAGAACCGGCTGATCGCGATGGTGGGCGCGAGATCCTCCGGCAAGACGATCTACATGACCGTGCTGCTGCACGAGATGCGCAACCAGGTGGGCGAGGCGTACGGCGCCTCGCTGATGGGCCTGGACGACACCACCATGCGCCGCTACAGCTCGGAGTACGAGGACAGGCTCTACCGCGACCGGCAGATGTTCCCGCCCACGCAGACAGCGACGACCAACTCCAACCGGGTGGAACCGCTGGTGTTCCGGTTCGGGCTGCGCCGCAAGGGGCTCTTCGGGGAACGGCCGCAGCACACCGTGCTGTCCTTCTTCGACACGGCGGGCGAGGACTTCAACAGCAGGGAGAGCGTGGAACTCAACACCCGGTATCTGAGCAACGCGGACGGCATCATCCTGCTGCTCGACCCGCTGCAGATGCGGGGCGCCCGGGACAACGCGGGGCCCGGCACGGCGCTGCCCGGCATGGACGGCATCGACCCGCCGATCAATGTGCTGAGCCGGGTGAGCGGCCTGCTGCTGGCCGCGCGGGGCGGCAGGGCGGCAAAGGTCGACACCCCGATCGCGGTGGTCTTCTCCAAGCTGGACGCCTTCTGGCATCTGATGGAGAGCGGCAGCCCGCTGCGGTCGCACGCACCCGCGCGCGGCCGTTTCGACGTCGGCGACAGCCTCAGCGTCCACGAGGAGGTGCGCCAGCTGCTCAAGGAGTGGGACGGGGTGCCCATCGACCAGTCCCTGGAGAACACCTTCGCCCGCTACCGCTACTTCGGTGTCTCCGCGCTGGGCCGCAGCGCCACGGCCGATTCCCGGGTCGCCGACACCGGTATCCAGCCCTACCGGGTCGCGGATCCGCTGCTCTGGCTGCTGAGCGAGTTCGGTTCGGTGCCGAAGGCGGGCCGGGGATGAGGAACTTCCAGCAGCTCTACTACACGTCCTGCGAGCACGGACTCAGCGGTTCCTCCGGCTTCCAGTTCAACGCGGTGAGCGAGCAGGTCTCGGCCGAGACCCGGAACCGGGTGGAAGGCCTGGCCGGGTACGAACCACCGCGCTCCCTGGTCGAGTCGGACACCCCGGAGCTGCTGGACCGCTGCCCGGTGAACCTCTGCCACACCCCGGGCCGCCGGGGCGGCGCCACCACACTGTGCGTGCGGTACGTCGGCCGGGACTCCGCCCGCCGCTTCGGCAACTACTTCGCCCACGCCCTGCACACCGAGGGCGAGTTCACGGCGGACAGTGGCGGGCTGCTCGCGATCGAGCTGTGGAACTCCCCGGTGTGGACCGCGCGAGTCGCCGGTACGACCGAGATTCCGGAGCTGCCCGGACCTCTGTCACGGGGCCCGCTGTCGCCCCGCTCGGCGCGCGCCTTCCTCCGCACGCACCCGTACGCCGAGCAGCTGCCTGCCCTGCTGGCCGCGGTGCTGGCGGCGCTCGCGGAGGACGGCTCGGTCGTGGTCATCGACGACACGACAGACCGGATCGCCCACTGGTTCGCGACCGTCTCCTACTTCCTGCCACCCCCGCTCGCCGACACCCTCTCCTTCGCCACCTACCTCTTCCGCCCCACCCGCAGCCGGCTGCACCTGATCGGCACGGTGCCCGAGGCGCGCCCCGATTTCCGCCCCGACGACGAGGACTCGTACACCGTCTTCGACTTCTCGGCGGGCCGCTTCCCCGAAGTGGTCCCCACCCACCATCTGGTACGGCTGCTGATCCGGATCGGAGTCGGGTCGATCCGCTCGGTCTGGTCCTGGACGGCCGAGTACACGCACGGCCAGGAGAGGGCGCTGGGCGACTGGCACGCCCCGGTGGCGGCTGCCGCGGCTGCGGGCGGCATCGAGCTGACCGACGCCGACGTCGGCGCGGTGATCGACTGGCTGGCCGACGCCGGTCATCTCGGGCCGCGCCGGGCGACGGTGGCGGCGGACATCCATCACAAGTACCGGGACCTGGACGACGCCCGGCTCGCGGCGCTGAGCGCGGCGGCCGATGCGGGCGGCGACGCGGCGCTGCACCAGGAGCTGGAGGGCAAGCTCCACCAATCCCGTATCCGCGCCTATGTGACCGGCGTGGCGAACGCCCCCGGTCCCGTGCCGATCACGCGTCCCGCCGAGCGGGAGCAGGCCACCACCCTGTGGCAGCGGCTGCTCGGCGAGGCGGCCGACAGCCGTCAGCGGGTACGGCTGCTGCTGTGGGCGGTGGGCGCGCGGATCGACCCGGCGCCGGAGCTGCTCGCGGCCCAGAGCCTGGAGCTGGCCCGCGCCCTGCTCGGTGCCTCCGGCGCGGGCCCCGGCCTGCGCGAAGAGGTCACCCGCCTCGTCCGCGCCCTGCCGGAGTTCAGGGCCGCGCTGGCGACCTCCGTACAGGAGGTGCTGGCGGAGCGGGGCGGTCAGGAGCAGTTGTTCGCCCAGTTCCCGGCCACTTTGCTGAGCGAGCAGGACCTCGGTGGGCGGCCCGGACTCCTGGAGCACTACTGGCGGGCGCGGGCCGAGCGGAAGCCCGCCCGTACGGTCGACCTGCTGTTCAGGATCCTGGAGGTGCGCGGCCAGGCCTGGCCGGACGGGGAGCTGCTGCGGGGACTGTGGCGGCAGCCGTCGCCGGCCTGGACGCACGAGGAAGCGACCGAGATCGCCCGCCGGCTGCCGTCGGAGCAGCCGGTGGACGAGGAAGTGGACGACGCGGTCGGCGAGTGGTTCGACCGCGCGATGAAGCAGGAGGTCCGCGACGAGCGGGGGCTACGAGCCTGCCTGGTGCTGTGCGACGCGCTGGCCGCGCCCGGCCGCCAGTCCTGGCTGCGGGCGGTCACCCAGGAGTGTGTGCGGACCACCCTCCGGCTGGACGCGGCCCTGCGCGAGGCCACCGAGGCCACCGCGCTCGCCCGTACGTTCCGGATCCCGCAGATCGACGCCTGGGCGGCACCCCGCGCGCTGAAGCACTACCGGCTGCTCCCCGCGATGCTCCGGCTGCCCGCCGACCCGGCCCGGCTGCGCACCGAGATCAGTGAATTCGGCTTCTCCCTCGCCGACGGCTATCTGCGCGCCGTGCAACGGGCCGCGGTGGCCACGGGCCCTGTCGACGAGGTGCTGTTCAGCCATGTCACCGGGGTGATCGCGGTCAGCCGTGAACGGGCCGCACTGCCGCAGGCACACCTGGAGATCGTCCAGGCGGTACGACTGCACACCGCCCACCACTGGCGGTCCGAGGACCTGGCCCGTCTGTCCCGCGCACTCCGCCCCTACGACACGCGGCTCGCCGACGCCTACCAGGAGTGCGCCGAGAACCGTCTGGGCCGCATGAAGAAGTGGAGCCGCAAGCTCACCCAGCGAGGGTCCTCGGACGGCCCCCAACCGGAAGAGTGGTGAGCCTCCGATGGGCGACATCCTGATCTTCGTCCTGGTCCCCGCGGTCTACCTGGCCCTGCTTCTGCTCTACCTGTTCCTCGCCCCGGCGATCGTGGCCCTGCGCGGGGCGGCACTGGTCAGTGAACTGCTGTGGCGCTACTGCCAGTTGCTCAACGGCGTCCTGCGCCTGCGCACTCCCGAGTTCGTGAGCGTCCCGCCGTACCGCCCCGCCGACGAACTGGCCCACCGCAACTACTTCTTCGGTCCCGCCACCCGCGATCTGCGCCAACTCCTCACCCAGGGAAGGCGGTTGTACATCCGCACCGTCACCGACGCCTACCGCCAGGTGACCGCGGGCCAGTTCACCGCGCCCTCCGTGCACCGGGCCGCCTCCGTCCCGTACGGCCTGACCCTCTACGTGGGCCTGGGCGTCGGCGCCGTCGCCGCGACCCCCGTGCTGGGCACGCTCTTCGGCGTGCAGGCGCTCGGCGTGGCCCTGCTGACGGCCGGCGCCCGGCTGACCGCGCTCACCCTGCGGGGCACCGACCGTACGGTGATGATCCTGCGCGGGCTGCCCAGGGGCATGCTGTGCCCGAGCTGCTTCGAACGCGTCCCCTATCCGGCGTACGACTGCCCCCGCCAGACCTGCCGACGCCGGCACGCCGACATCCGACCGGGCACCTTCGGCCTCGTCCGGCGCCGGTGCGCCTGCGGCGAGCGCGTACCGACCCTGCTGATGCTGATGAGCAGGGACGCCCGGCTGAGCGGCCACTGCGTGCACGAACACTGCGGCAAGCCGATGAACCCGGACGCCGGGCACATGCCCGAGCTGATCCTGCCGCTGATCGGCGGCCGGGCCGCGGGCAAGACACAGCTGATGGCGGCGATGGTGAAGTCGCTGGAGAACACCGCGGAGAACGGTGGTCCCGCGATCCGGCTCGCGGACCCCGAGTCGACCGACAACCAGCGCGTCCTGAACGAGGTCCTGGAACTCCAGGGCCGCACCCGCCCCACCCAGAAGACGTTGCCCCGGGCCCATTCGTTCGTGCGGGGCAGCGGCCGTACGGAGCAGCTGGTGCATGTCTTCGACACGGCCGGTGAGCGATTCGTCAGCCGGGAGGAGACCGACGCGCTGCGCTACGTCCGGGAGGCCCGCACCTTCGTCTTCGTCCTCGACCCCATGGCCGTCGACGCGTTCTGGACCCGCCTCGACCCGGCGGGCCCGAAGGTGGACCGCACGCTGGCGTCGACGGTCGACCCGGAGGACGTGTTCTCCCGCTCGATCCAGACCATCCGCACGATGGACACCCCCCTCGACAAGTCCCGCCTCGCCGTCGCCATCACCAAGAGAGACCTCCTGACCAACCAGCCGGGCCTCCTCCCCGACCACCCGGACGACAGCGACACGGCCCGCGAGTGGCTGGGTGACCGCCTTGGCCTGCGGAACCTGGTGAAGACGATGGACTTGGAGTTCGGCGAGGTCCGGTTCTTCTGCACGGCGGCGGTGGCGGACGACGAGGGACGGGTGGACCCCAGCATCGCGACTTTCGTCGGGTGGTGCCTGCGGGGGTGAGAGCGCCGCGGCAGTTGGGGTGGAGTGGGCTGCCGGGCCAGAAAAAAGCAAAAGCCCCAGATCACGGCGAGTGAGTTCTGGGGCCTTCACAGAGCCGCCTTCGGGATTCGAACCCGAGACCTACGCATTACGAGTGCGTTGCTCTGGCCAACTGAGCTAAGGCGGCAAGCTGCGGATTTGTTCTGTCCGCGCACGGTCAGGTTCGCATCAGCAGCGGGTGCGAGTCTACAGGGTTCTTGGGGGTGCCCCGAACCAGGGTTTGGCCGGGGAGAGGGGTGTGGTCAGCACTTCTTGCCGTTCTTCGGTGGGGTGCCTTCGAGGAGGTAGGTGTTGATCGCCGTGTCCACGCAGTCGCTGCCCCGGCCGTACGCCGTGTGGCCGTCGCCGTTGTACGTCAGCAGGACGCCGGAGGAGAGCTGCTCGGCCAGCGACCGGGCCCATTTGTACGGGGTCGCCGGGTCGCGGGTGGTGCCGACCACCAGGATCGGTGGGGCGCCCTTCGCCTCGATGCGGTGTGGGGTGCCCGTTGCGTTCGTCGGCCAGTAGGCGCAGTTCAGGGAGGCCCAGGCGAGGCCCGTGCCGAAGACCGGGGACGCCTCCTTGAAGGAGGGCACCGCCGCGTCGACGTCGGCGGGTTTTTCGAAGGCCGGCGGGAGGTCCAGGCAGTTCACCGCGGCGTTGGCGAACATCAGGTTCGTGTAGGAGCCGTCGCCCTCGCGTTCGTAGTAGCTGTCGGCCAGGGCGAGGAGTCCGGAGCCGTCGTCGTCGTCAATCGCGCTGCTGAGGGATTCGCGGAGGCCGGGCCAGGCGGACTCGTCGTACATGGCGTTGATCACGCCCGTCGTGGCCAGGGACTCGCCTAGTTTGCGAGGCTCGCCGGTCGGGATCGGCTTCCTGTCGAGGGCCTTGAAGAAGGCGGTCAGGCGGCGGCCCGCCTCCTCCGGCGCCCCGGTGCCCAGGGGGCAGTCCGGATGTTTGGCGCAGTCCTCGGCGAACGCCTGGAAGGCGGTCTCGAAGCCCGCCGTCTGGTCGCGGTTCAGTTCCTCCGCCGGCAGTGAGGGGTCCATCGCGCCGTCGAGGACCAGCCGGCCGACGCGCCGGGGGAAGAGCTCGGCGTACGTGGCGCCGAGGAAGGTGCCGTACGAGGCCCCGACGTATGTCAGCTTCTCGTCGCGCAGGACGGCGCGGAAGATGTCCATGTCACGGGCGGCCTCGACGGTCGAGACGTGCGGCAGCAGCTCGGCCGACTGCTTCTCGCAGGACTCGGCGAGCTTCTTGAAGGACTCGGCCAGGAGGCTCCGCTCGGCCGGTTCGTCGGGGGTCTGGTCGACCTGGGTGTGGGCGTCCATCTCCTTGCCGGTGAGGCATTCGACGGGCGCGCTGCGGGCGACGCCGCGCGGGTCCATGGCCACCATGTCGTAGCGGTCGCGAACCGGGGCGGGGTAGCCGATGCCCGCGTACCCCTGGAGATAGTCGATGGCCGAGCCCCCGGGGCCGCCCGGGTTCACATGGAGGGAGCCGAGGCGCTCGCCGGGGCCGGTGGCCTTCTTGCGGGCGATGGCGAGTTTGATCTCGGTGCCGTTCGGCCGGTCGTAGTCGAGCGGCACCCTCAACGAGGCGCACTTGAACTCGGGAACGCCGCACCCGTGCCAGTCGATCTTCTGCCCGTAGTACTTCTTCAGCGCCGTCGGAGCCCCCGACTCCGGCGATGCCTCGCCCGACGACGAATCGTCGGACGTGCAGCCGGAGAGGAGTAGACCGGCTGCGGCGAGCCCGGCGGCCGAGAGACGGAGGAGGCGCCTGAAGTCCATTCGAGGAGCCTAGCCGCCGCGTGGTGGGTGTCGCTTTTCCCTGTCCGTACGGGTGACTCCTGCGAACGGGACGGCGTACAGGCACACCCGGAAGGCCGACGCTGACCAGACCAGACGCTGACCCGACGCGGGCCCGGCTCAGCCCGACCGCAGCGACACCGTCATCGCCTCCACCGCCAGCAGCGGCGCCACATTGCGGTCGAGCGCCTGGCGGCAGGCCGAGATCGCCTCTATCCGGCGCAGCGTCGCCTCCGGCGTCGACACTCTCGCGATCCGGTCGAGCGCGTCCCGTACGTCGTCGTTGGCCAGCCCGATCCGCGAGCCGAACTGGATCGCCAGAACGTCCCGGTAGAAGCCCGTCAGGTCGGTGAGCGCCAGGTCGAGGCTGTCGCGCTGGGTACGGGTCGAACGGCGCTTCTGCCGGTCCGCCAGCTCCTTCATGACGCCCGCCGTACCGCGCGGCATCCGGCCGCCCGGCGCGGCCCCGAGCGCGGCCTTCATCTCCTCGGTCTCCTTGACGTCCAGGCCCTCGGCGACCTCTTTGGAGTCCTCCCCCGCCGCGTCGATCAGTTCCTGGGCGGCCCGGAGGCAGCCGCCGATGTCCTCGACGCGCAGCGGGACCTTGAGGACGGTGGCCCGGCGCGCGCGGGCCCGTTCGTCCGTGGCAAGCCGGCGGGCGCGGCCGATGTGCCCCTGGGTGGCTCGCGCGGCTGCCGCCGCCGCTTCCGGCTCGATGCCGTCGCGTCTCATCAGGACGTCCGCGACGGCGTCCACCGGTGGCGTACGGAGCGTGAGATGGCGGCAGCGGGAGCGGATCGTGGGCAGGACGTCTTCCAGGGAGGGGGCGCAGAGCAGCCAGACCGTACGGGGCGCGGGCTCCTCGACGGCCTTCAGCAGCACGTTGCCCGCGCCCTCGGTGAGACGGTCCGCGTCTTCGAGGACGATGACCTGCCACCGGCCAATAGCCGGGGAGAGCTGGGCCCGGCGGACCAGCTCCCTGGTCTCCTTGACGCCGATGGAGAGCAGGTCGGTGCGGACCACCTCGACGTCGGCGTGCGTACCGATCAGGCTCGTGTGGCAGCCGTCGCAGAACCCGCAGCCGGGCACACCGCCCAGCGCGCGGTCCGGGCTGGTGCACTGGAGGGCGGCGGCGAAGGCCCGCGCCGCGGTGGAACGGCCGGAGCCCGGCGGGCCGGTGAACAGCCAGGCGTGCGTCATCTTCGTCGCCTCGGGCGGCGGGGTGCCCGAGGCCTCGGCGGTGACCCGGGCGTCCGCGTCACGGGCGGCGGCGGTGAGCGTGTCGGCGAGGCGCTCCTGCCCGACCAGGTCGTCCCATACGGTCATGCGCCGTCACCGCCTCCGAGTCGCGCGCCACGGCATCCGGACCGGGATCGGGACCGGATGCCGACTTTCGAGATCCATTGTGGGGGCAGGGTCTGACAATCCCGTCCCACCGGGGCGGAGGCCCACATTCCGGCCCGCGGCCCCCTACCAACCGGCGCCCGAACGACCGCCCCGACGCAACCGGTCCCTCAGCGGCCACCCCGGCCGCGACCGCCACGCGCCCCGCCGATGTCGTCGTCATCGTCACGCGGGCCGAGCAGTTCGTCGGCGAGCGTCGGAAGATCGTCCAGCGGAGTCTCCTCCGCCCAGTCCGAACGCCGCCGTGCCGGCCGCTCCGGATCGACCTGCGGCAGCTCCCGCGTCTGGTCGTTCCCGACCACCGGCGGCGCGGTGGCCGGTCCCTGCGCGTCGTCGCGGAAGTAGCCGGGCGGCACCCGGTCGCCCGGATGGGCGTCCCGTACGGGCGGCAGTAGGGCCGTCTCGTCGACCGCCCGGTCCACCGCCCCCGAGGGGCCGGAGCCCGAGCCCGAAGCCCCGCCGGAGCCCGACCGCCCCGACTCCTCCCCCGGGTCCGGAACCTTCGGGATCACCCGCGTCTCGTCGTTGTCCGCACCCGAGCCACCCGAGCGACCCGAATCACGCGAGTCACCCGAGTCGCTCCTGTCGCCCGACCTGTCCCGGCCCGGCGGCGCGGGCACCTCCTGGGTCGCGTCGTCCGGGGTGACCACCGGCGTCGGCACCGTCAACTCGTTGTCCGACTCCGGACGTTCAGCCCCCGCGCCCCCCGCGGCTCCGGCCTCCTCCGCCAGCCGCCGCGCCTCCTCGGCCCTCAGCAGCGCCTCCTCGGCCTTGCGCTGCTTCTCGCGCCGCCGCTCCTCCGCCTCGGCCCTGAGCCGGCTCTCCTCCTCGGCAAGCCGCCGCAGCCGCTCCTCCTCCGCCCGCCGCGTGGCGTCCTCCGCCTCGCGCCGTACGCGCTCCTCCTCGGCCAGCCTGCGCGCCTCCTCGGCCCGCTCCCTGGCCTCCATCGCCTGCCGGTCGGCCTCGCGCTGCCGCGCCTCCTCCAGCTCGCGGCGCTTGCGCTCCTCCTCCTCGGCCCGGAGCTTGGCGAGCTGCGCCTGCCGCTCGCGCTCCTGGCGCTCCTCCTCGGCCTTCCGCGCCGCCTCTTCCTCGGCCCGGCGCCGCGCCTCCTCGGCGGCGGCCTTCCGCGCCTCCTCCTGCGCCTTCACCTCGGCTGCCGACAGCGGCAGCATCTGGTCGAGCCGGTGCCTCACGACAGTGGTGACGGCCTCGGGCTCCTGCGCCCCGTCCACGACCAGATACCGGCCGGGGTCCGCCGCGGCAAGCGTGAGGAAGCCGTCCCGTACACGCTGATGGAATTCGGCCGGCTCGGACTCCAGCCGGTCCGGCGCCTCCGTGAAGCGCTCGCGCGCCGCCTCGGGCGAGACGTCGAGCAGCACCGTCAGATTCGGTACGAGACCGTCCGTGGCCCAGCGCGAGATACGGGCGATCTCGGTCGGCGCGAGATCGCGCCCGGCGCCCTGGTAGGCCACGGAGGAGTCGATGTAGCGGTCGGAGATGACGATCGCGCCGCGCTCCAGGGCGGGGCGTACGACCGAATCGACGTGCTCCGCGCGGTCGGCGGCGTACAGCAGCGCCTCCGCGCGGTGCGACAGACCGGCGCTCGACACATCGAGCAGGATCGATCGGAGGCGCTTGCCGACCGCCGTCGCGCCCGGCTCGCGCGTGACGACGACCTCGTGGCCCTTGGCGCGGATCCACTCGGCCAGCGCCTCGACCTGGGTCGACTTCCCGGCGCCGTCGCCGCCCTCCACGGCGATGAAGAAGCCGTTCGCCGCCGGGGCCTGCGCCGGGTCGGCGCCGCCGCGCAGCGCGTCACCCAGATCACGCCGCAGCGGTACGCCCGACCGGTCGTCGGTCTTGGCGAGTACGACGGCGGCCACCGGCAGCAGCAGCGCGCCGACCAGCATCAGTGTGAAGGCCGCGCCGCCGTGCGCGAAGACGAAGTCCCCGGAGGCCAGCCGGTGCGGTCCGATCGCGGCGGCGAGTACGGGGGCCACCACGGCGCCGAGCGCCACGTAGACGCGGACGACGGCCTGGAGGTGTTCGGTGTGCCGGCCGTGCCGGTACTCCTCGGTCTCCTGGTCGATCAGCCCGTGACCGGTGGCGGCCGCGATCCCGGCGGACACACCGGCGAGCAGCGCGACGAACAGCACGGTCGCCGTGTCGGGCACAAGTCCCGTGACCAGCAGCGCGACACCGGTGAAGGCGATCGCCAGCGCGAACAGCCGGCGCCGGGACAGCCCCGGCAGCACCTTCGCGGCACCGCGGATACCGACCCCCACGCCGCCCGTCAGGGCGAGGATCAGGAGGGCGAAGGCGACGGGCCCGCCGCCCAGGTCCTTCGCGTGCAGTACGGAGACGGCGGCGGCGGACGCGACGGCGCCGGCCACGGCCGCGGCGGCGAACACCAGCAGCGGCACCGCGCCCGTACGGCCCTTGTCCGGACCCGTTCCGGTCGTCGGACGGCGCAGGCCTTCGAGCGGCGAGCGCGGGCGCGGGGTGGGGCCGCCGGGCAGTTCCAGCATGAACAGGGTCGAGACGGAGGCGGCGAAGAGTCCGGCCGCGACGTACGACCCGAGGGCCGCCTGGTGCAGTGAGAACCACTCGACGCCCGTACCGATCAGATTGCTGATCAGCGTGACGACGAGCAGGACGGCCGCGGCCACCGGGATCGCGACGAAGCTCGTGCGCAGCGAGAGCCGGCGCAGCGCGTCGAGACGGTCGGGCATCGGGCGTACGGCGGCGCCTTCCGGCGGCGGGGCCGGGAGCAGGGCGGGTGCCGCGCTCTCCTTGGCCACCGTCCAGAAGCGCTCGGCCACACCGGCGACGAAGACCGTACTGAGCAGGATCGGCAGCGCGTTCTCGGGGCTCCAGTCGAGCCAGAGCGGCGCGATGATGAGCAGTACGAGGCGTACGCCGTCGGCCCCGATCATCGTCCAGCGACGGTCCAGCGGACCGCCCTTGGCGCCGCTGGAGGCCTCGGCGCCGTCGCCCGCCCGTGCTCCGGACGCGCGCGTCCCGGATCCGGGCGCGGTGAGCGCGGACAGCGGCCCGAGGAGTACGGCTCCGAAGAGCACTGTGGCAAGGATCCGGGCACCGAAGACCGCGGCGACGGCGAACGCCACTCCCCGGTATCCCGCCCCGAACGAGCCCTCGGCGACCGCCGCCTGCAACGACAGCAGCAGAAGCACGAGAAGGGCGAGTGCATCGCCGATGCCGCCCACGAGCTGTGCGCCCCACAGCCGCCGCAGCGGGGGGAATCGCAACAAAGCTCGTACGGCACGCTCTCGTGAGTCTGCGGCAAGTGCGTCGGAGTCGGAGGTGGGGCTCACGACCGTTGGCTGCTCGGCTCGCGTCATCCGCCCAGCCTATCCGGAGCCCGCCGGTGCCCGGAGGCCCGCCCGAACAAACAGCCGCCGCACGGACCTCCGGGCGATCCCCGTGGAGGCTCCGTGCGGCGGTCGCGCCGTTTCCGTGTCCCGCTACTCGTCGTCGCCGGCACCGGAGTTGGTGCCCGTTCCCGTGCCCGTTCCCGTACGGGACGACGCCGCCGACTTCTTCGCGGCCGTCGACTTCGCGGCGGTCTTCTTCGCCGCCGTCGTCGTCTTCTTCGCCGCGGTCTTCTTCGCCGTCGCCGTCTTCTTGGCGGGAGCCTTCTTGGCGGTGGCCTTCTTCGCAGGGGCCTTCTTCGCCGTCTTCTTCTTGGCGGGTCCCTTGGCGCGCTTCTCGGCGAGCAGCTCGTAACCGCGCTCCGGCGTGATCTCCTCGACGCTGTCGTCCGTCCGCAGCGTCGCGTTCGTCTCGCCGTCGGTGACGTACGCCCCGAAGCGGCCGTCCTTCACGACGACCGGGCTCCCGCTCACCGGGTCCGTCCCGAGCTCCTTCAAAGGAGGCTTCGCCGCGGCCCGGCCCCGCTGCTTGGGCTGGGCGTAGATCGCCAGCGCCTCCTCCAGCGTGATGTCAAAGAGCTGCTCCTCGCCGGTCAGCGAGCGCGAGTCGGTGCCCTTCTTGAGATACGGGCCGTAACGGCCGTTCTGAGCGGTGATCTCGACGCCCTCGGCATCCGTACCGACCACACGCGGCAGCGACATCAGCTTGAGCGCGTCCGCCAGCGTCACCGTGTCCAGCGACATCGACTTGAACAGCGAGGCGGTCTGCGGCTTGACGGCGTTCTTCCCGGTCTTCGGGGTGCCCTCGGGCAGGACCTCGGTCACGTACGGGCCGTAACGCCCGGCCCTGGCCACGATCTGATGCCCGCTGCGCGGATCCACACCGAGCTCGAAGTCGCCGCTCGGCTTGGCCAGCAGCTCCTCGGCGTACTCGACTGTCAGCTCGTCGGGCGCCAGGTCCTCCGGCACGTCCGCCCGCTGGTGGCCCTCCGCGTCCTTCTCTCCGCGCTCGACGTACGGCCCGTAGCGGCCGACGCGCAGCATGATGCCGTCGCCGATCGGGAAGGACGAGATCTCGCGGGCGTCGATCGCGCCGAGGTCCGTGACGAGCTCCTTGAGCCCGCCCAGATGGTCCCCGTCGCCGTTGCCCGCCGCGGCGGCGCCCGCGGCGGCCGCGCCCTCCGAGTCGTCACCGGCACCCGTACCGGTACCGAAGTAGAACCGCTTCAGCCACGGCACGGACTGCGCCTCGCCCCGCGCGATGCGGTCGAGATCGTCCTCCATCCGCGCGGTGAAGTCGTAGTCGACGAGCCGGCCGAAGTGCGTCTCCAGCAGGTTCACCACGGCGAAGGAGAGGAACGACGGGACCAGCGCCGTGCCCTTCTTGAAGACGTAACCGCGGTCGAGGATCGTGCCGATGATCGACGCGTACGTCGACGGGCGGCCGATCTCGCGCTCTTCCAACTCCTTGACCAGCGACGCTTCGGTGTAGCGGGCCGGCGGCTTGGTGGCGTGGCCGTCGACGCTGATCTCTTCCGCGGAGAGGGGGTCGCCCTCGGCGACCTGCGGCAGCCGGCGCTCGCGGTCATCGAGCTCGGCGTTCGGGTCGTCGGCGCCTTCTACATAGGCCTTCATGAAGCCATGGAAGGTGATCGTCTTGCCGGACGCGGAGAACTCGGCGTCCCGGCCGTCGCTCGACGTGCCAGCGATCTTGACGGTGACGCTGTTGCCGACCGCGTCCTTCATCTGGGAGGCGACCGTCCGCTTCCAGATCAGCTCGTAGAGCCGGAACTGATCGCCGGTCAGACCCGTCTCGGCGGGCGTACGGAAGCGGTCCCCGGAGGGACGGATCGCCTCGTGCGCCTCCTGCGCGTTCTTGACCTTGTTGGCGTACGTACGCGGCTTGTCGGGCAGATAGCTCGCCCCGTACAGCTGCGTGACCTGTGCGCGGGCCGCGGAGATCGCGGTGTCCGAGAGGGTCGTGGAGTCCGTACGCATATAGGTGATGAAGCCGTTCTCGTACAGCTTCTGCGCGACCTGCATCGTGGCCTTCGCGCCGAATCCGAGCTTGCGCGAGGCCTCCTGCTGGAGCGTCGTCGTACGGAAAGGGCCGGCCGGGGAGCGGCGGTACGGCTTGGACTCGACCGAGCGTACGGAGAACGCCGTCTCCCGCAGGGCCACGGCGAGGGCGTTGGCGTTGGCCTCGTCCAGATGCAGCACCTGGCCGGACTTGAGCCGGCCGTCCGGGCCGAAGTCACGGCCCTGGGCGACCCTGCGGCCGTCGACGGATACGAGCCTGGCGACCAGCGACGACGGGTCGGAGGCGTCGCCCGCACGGCCGGTGCCGAACGTGCCGGTCAGGTCCCAGTACTCGGCGGAGCGGAACGCGATGCGCTCCCGCTCGCGCTCGACGACGAGCCGGGTGGCGACGGACTGGACACGGCCGGCGGACAGGCCGCGCATGACCTTTTTCCACAGGACCGGCGAGACCTCGTAGCCGTACAGCCGGTCGAGGATCCGGCGCGTCTCCTGCGCGTCCACCATCAGTTTGTTGAGCTGGCGGGGGTTGGCGACGGCAGCCCTGATCGCTTCCTTGGTGATCTCGTGGAAGACCATCCGGTGGACCGGGACCTTGGGCTTGAGAACTTCCTGGAGATGCCACGCGATGGCTTCGCCCTCGCGGTCCTCATCGGTGGCGAGGAAGAGTTCGTCGGAGTCGGCCAGCAGCTCTTTGAGCTTTCTGACCTGGGACTTCTTGTCGGCGTTGACGACGTAGATCGGCTGGAAGTCGTGTTCGACGTCCACACCGAGGCGGCGCACCTCGCCGGTGTACTTCTCGGGCACCTCGGCGGCGCCGTTCGGGAGGTCGCGGATGTGCCCGACGCTCGCCTCGACGACATAGCCGGGGCCGAGGTAGCCCTTGATCGTCTTCGCCTTGACAGACGACTCGACGATGACGAGTCGGCGGCCGGCGTGTCCGGTCTCGCTGGTCGGGGACAACTTCGCTCTTCTCTCCGGTCGGCACTCGATGGCCCGTACCGCCTTACGCGGTACGGCAGTGCGGCAGCGCGGGGCAGGACTTGCCCCGCTATGACGCCGCTTCGCTGCGGAGTGTGACGGTACAACCCGCCCCCGTGTCAAACGGCGAAAGACCGCAGCGGCCACTCGAACGGTAACCCGAGTCCGTACGTTTCTGCCGCCCGGACCCAGGTGCCCGCCGCGCCGGAGGGCCCGCGAGCGCCGTACGGAGCGGGTGGGCGGCGGGCCGGGGGAAGGGCTTCGCCGCAGGTCCCGGGGGTCGGCGGCGGGCATGTTCCGGGCAGGATTCCGGCGTGATCGGGCGCCGTACGACCGGTCGGGCGCGCCGGACCCCTAGGCCCTGTCCCGGGCGCCGGGCCGTCTTTCAGGGGGCGGGGATCAGATCCGGCCGAAGCACCAGACGCCGAGGGCGAGGAACGACACGCCCGCGAACGTCGCCAGCGTGATGGAAGTCGCAGGGCTGACACCGTGCGCCACGGGGGCGCGGTGCACCACGCGCGCACCCGTCCACAGCAGCAGCGCCGCTCCGAACAGCGCGAACGCCGCCCCCGCGAAGATCGCCGGCCCGCTCTCCATGCCCCTACCCCGTTCGATTCCCGGAACCGAGCGGCTCCGCAGGCCGAGGCTGGCACCTCGGTGCGTCATTGGCGCGAATTCCGCGTGAACGGCGTGGGGGGTTCACTCGCGCGGCGTCCGCCGGGTGCCGGTACGCGGGGTGTCGGCACACCGGGTGCCAGTACGCGGGCGGCGCCCGGCGCGCGCCGTACGGGTCGGGCCCCGGCACCCGCCAACCGCAGCCGTAGGGTCTCCGTCGCGTGGGCCACCGGAAATACGCCAGGGGCATCGCGGCAGGGTCTCGGTCCGGCGGTCCGCCCGCGCCCGGCCGTGGCGACCGGCCCGCCAGGCGCCCGCCCCCTCAGGCCGCGGGCGCCGCCACCGGCAGCAGGAAGCCCTCCTCCACCAGCAGCCGGATCGCCTGTGGAGTCCGGTCGCGCAGCAGCACCGGATCCTCCCCCATGAGCTGGGCGATCGCGTCCAGGATCCGCCCCGCGCTCAGCGAGCCGTCGCAGACCCCGGTGAAGCCCGCGGCGACCGTGTCCACCTTCGTCGCCCGCCGCATCCCGCGGTTCTGGCGCAGCACCACATGCTCGGGGTCCTCCGCGCCGGGCAGCCCGACCTGCTCCTGGACGACCTCGGGGGCGAGCGCGAAATGGGCGGTGAGCAACGCGGCGTCGTCGTGCGTGCGCAGATAGTCCTGCCGCTCGAAGTGGGCCCGTACGGTCTCGCCGAGCGGCTGCTCCACCGGGTGCGGCCACTCCTCCACGACCACCGACGGCAGCTCGTGCCCCGACTTCCTGAGGGTGATCCAGCCGAAGCCGATGGCCTTGGTCTTCCGCGCGTCGAACTCGTCCAGCCAGGCCTCGTACCGCGCCTCGTACGCCCCCGGGTCCGCCCGGTGGTCGCCGCTGTCGCGCAGCCAGAGCTCCGCGTACTGCGTCACGTCCTGCACCTCGCGCTGCACGATCCAGGCGTCGCAGCCGCGCGGCACCCAGGACCGCAGCCGGTCCTGCCACTCCTCGCCCTCCACGTGCTGCCAGTTGGCGAGGAAATGCGCGTACCCCCCGTCGGCGAGACGGTCGCCCGTCTCCTGGACGAGCGTCCGGCACAGGTCGTCGCCGCCCATGCCGCCGTCGCGGTAGGTGAGCCGGGCGCCGGGGGAGATCACGAAGGGCGGGTTCGACACGATCAGGTCGTACGTCTCGCCGTCGACCGGCCCGAACAGCGACCCCTCGCGCAGGTCGGCCGCGGGCGCCCCGGACAGGGCGAGGGTCAGCCGGGCGAACCGGAGCGCACGCGGGTTGAGGTCGGTGGCGGTGACCCTGGTGGCGTGCCGCGCCGCGTGCAGGGCCTGGATGCCGGATCCGGTGCCGACGTCGAGGGCCTTGGCGACCGGTGTACGGACGGTGAGTCCGGCGAGCGTCGTGGAGGCCCCGCCGACGCCGAGGACCACACCCTCGCCGTGGCCGGTCGCCCCGGAGGCGCCGCCGACGGAGCAGCCGAGGTCGGAGACGATGAACCAGTCCTCTCCTTCGGGGCCGCCGTACGGCCGCACGTCCACGGTGGCCCTGACGAACGCGCCGTCTTCCTCGCCGCTCGTACCGCCTTCCGTGGCGGCTGCCCCGTCGGCCCCCGTGCCGCCGCCCGCGCCGCTGTTCTCCACGACCCAGCCGTCGGCCAGGCACTCCGCCAGCGGCAGCGCCGCGCGGGCGCGGTCGGCCGGGACCGCCCGCTGGAGCAGGAAGAGTCTGACGAGCGTTTCGAGCGGGCTGGTGCCACGGGTGGCCCGCAGGGCGGGCACGGTCTCGCTGCGGGCCAGCGCGGCGTACGCGGGCGCGCCGAGCAGGTCCAGCAGGCCGTCGACGGTGAAGCCGGCGGCGAGCAGGGCCTCGCGCAGTCGGGGCGAGTTGTCGGGCGCGGGAAGGCTGGTCGTACTCACCTGTCCATTGTGGCGGCTGCCACTGACAAACGCCTGCGGCCCGGCCCCTCGAATGGGGTGCCGGGCCGCGGGATTCGCGTACGGGAGCGGTACCGCGATGCCTACGTACTACGGGTCGTTCTTCTGACTGCCGGCCGCGCTTCTGACGAATCGGCAGAAGGCCGGGCGCACCTCAGGAGGACTGTCCGGCGGACGATTCCGCCGACTCCCCGCCCGATCCGCCCTCGGCGGGCGCGGACGTCTTCGGCCGCTGGCAGCCGGGCTGCTCGGCCATCGCCGCTCCGACGTCACCGGACTGAAGCTTCCGGAGCGCCTGGTCACCGCTCTTGCTGAGCTTGTCGAGCTCGTCGGCGACGCCCTTGAGACCGTCCGCGAACTTCGCCTGGTCCTTGGTGTCGAGGTCGTCGACCTTGGTCTTGAGCCCCGCGTACGCCGTGGCCGTGGCGTTGAGCTCGCTGACGGCCTCCTTCTGGGTCGTCTCGCCATCCTTGACGGGCGGGGCGCCCGCCGAGTTCACGGCCGCGCCCAGCGCCTTGTAGGCGTCCGAGATGGACTGGAAGGCCGCCGCGTCGGTCTTCTTGACGTCGGCGGGGGTGCTGCTGTCCGAGGTCGCCTGCTGGATCGAGGCGTTGGCGTTGGCGATCTTCGTCAGCTGCGGCTGGACCTGGTCACAGACCTTCTTGGACCAGTCGTTCACCTTGCTGCCGCTGTCGTCGCTGCACCCCGACAGCGCTATGAGCAGTACCGAACCGCCGGACAGCGCGGCTGCGAGCTTCTTGTTCACCGGATTGGGTCCCTTCCAAGGCTCTCGGCCCCGGAACATACACGCCAAGTGGGCGACTACCGCACGCCCGATGTCCGATCAATACACTCTTGATGCCATTTGAACCAGGAGAGAGAACGCTCACGCCGCCACCCTCCCGGACACGCGGAACGGGCGGGAGACGCGTCAAAGCGCGCCGCCCGCCCTCCAGTTGGGCCACCACCTCGCCGTAGCGGTTACGAGGCGGTCACCCAGCGTGTCTACGAAGCCACCGCCGGATCCGGCGACTTGGTCGTCCCGTCCCCGGTTCCACCTCCGTCGTCGCCCCCGTCGTCGACGGTGACCGAGCGCCGCTTGGAGACGTACACCGCTCCGACGATCACGCCGATCGCGAGCACCGCCACCACCGCGCGTACCCCGGCGCTGGCGTCGTCCCCGTAACTGAACTGCACCACCGCCGGAGCGATCAGCAGCGCCACCAGGTTCATGACCTTCAGCAGCGGGTTTATCGCCGGTCCCGCCGTGTCCTTGAACGGGTCGCCGACCGTGTCGCCGATCACGGTCGCGGCGTGGGCGTCACTGCCCTTGCCGCCGTGGTGGCCGTCCTCGACGAGCTTCTTGGCGTTGTCCCACGCCCCGCCGGAGTTCGCGAGGAAGACGGCCATCAGCGTGCCGGTACCGATCGCGCCGGCCAGGAACGAGCCGAGCGCGCCGACTCCGAGCGAGAACCCGACCGCGATCGGGGTGAGTACGGCGAGCAGACCCGGCGTCGCCAGCTCCCGCAGCGCGTCCTTCGTACAGATGTCGACGACGCGCCCGTACTCCGGCTTCTCCGTGTAGTCCATGATCCCGGGGTGCTCGCGGAACTGCCGCCGCACCTCGTAGACCACCGAACCCGCCGACCGCGACACGGCGTTGATCGCGAGCCCCGAGAAGAGGAACACGACCGCCGCGCCGAGGATGAGTCCGACCAGGTTGTTGGGCTGGGAGATGTCCAGACTGAGGCCCATCTCGCCGGCGTCTGCCCCCACGTCCGACACGGCCGTGGCGATGGCGTCGCGGTACGAGCCGAAGAGCGCGGCCGCCGCCAGTACGGCGGTCGCGATGGCGATGCCCTTGGTGATGGCTTTCGTGGTGTTGCCCACGGCGTCGAGGTCGGTGAGCACCTGCGCGCCCGCGCCCTCGACGTCCCCGGACATCTCGGCGATGCCCTGGGCGTTGTCGGAGACGGGACCGAAGGTGTCCATGGCGACGATGACGCCGACGGTGGTGAGCAGCCCCGTACCGGCCAGTGCCACCGCGAAAAGGGCGAGCATTATCGACGTACCACCGAGCAGGAACGCCCCGTACACACCGAGGCCGATCAGCAGCGCGGTGTAGACGGCGGACTCCAGGCCTATGGCCACACCGGCCAGAACGACGGTGGCCGGCCCGGTGAGCGCCGATTTGCCGATGTCGCGCACCGGGCGCCGGTTGGTCTCGGTGAAGTAGCCCGTGAGCTGCTGGATGAGCGCCGCGAGGACGATACCGATGGCGACGGCGACCAGGGCGAACGTCCTCGGGTCACCGGGGTGCGAGGTGATCTCATCGGCCGTCACACCGTCCAACTCCGCGTACGTGGACGGCAGATACGTGTATGCCGCCACGGCCACCAGAGCCAGCGAGATCACCGCGGAGATGAAGAACCCGCGGTTGATCGCGGTCATCCCACTGCGGTCGGAGGCCCGCGGCGCGACCGCGAAGATGCCGATCATCGCCGTGATGACGCCGATCGCGGGGACGATCAGCGGGAAGCCGAGCCCGAAGTTGCCGAAGGCGGCCGTGCCGAGGATGAGCGCGGCGACGAGCGTCACGGCGTACGACTCGAAGAGGTCGGCCGCCATACCGGCGCAGTCGCCCACGTTGTCCCCGACGTTGTCGGCGATGGTCGCCGCGTTGCGCGGGTCGTCCTCGGGGATGCCCTGCTCGACCTTGCCGACGAGGTCGGCGCCGACGTCCGCGGCCTTGGTGAAGATGCCGCCGCCGACACGCATGAACATCGCGATCAGCGCGGCGCCGAGCCCGAAGCCCTCCAGCACCTTGGGCGCGTCCTCGGCGTACACGAGGACGACGCAGGAGGCGCCCAGCAGGCCGAGACCCACCGTGAACATGCCGACCACACCACCGGTGCGGAAAGCGATCTTCATTGCCTTGTGCGCGACGGCGGTCAGATCCTTTTCCGGTTCTCCCTCCGCCGGTGTCGCCTCTCGCGCAGCCGCGGCGACGCGCACATTGCTGCGTACGGCGAGGCGCATGCCGAAGTATCCGGTGGCCGCCGAGAAAAGCGCACCCACCAGGAAGAACAGTGAACGTCCCGCGCGTTCCGACCAACCGTCGGCCGGCAGCAACAACAGCAGGAAGAACACCACGACGGCGAAAACGCCGAGTGTGCGCAACTGCCGTGCCAGATAGGCATTCGCGCCTTCCTGTACAGCCGCCGCGATCTCCTTCATGGAATCGGTGCCCTCGTCGGCCGCCAGCACCTGACGGACCAGCCGCTGGGCGACGAGCAGCGCCGCCAGCGCGATGACCGCGACGACGATCACGATCAGTCTGTTGCCGTCCGTGAGTATCGCGGCAGCGAGAGAAGTGGGGTGCTCGGACAGTTGTGGATCGATGTGCCCCGCCATTCGTCCTCCTTGACGCTCAGCGCTCAAGATGGACGGATTGTAGGGAGCGGAAGCTGATCAAAACAGAGTGCGCCGCGTGTAATTGACCTTGACTTACGGTGTCGCGAATGGTCGGGCCTTGAAACGCACTCCGAAATGCGTAATGGGATAAGCGCATTGACCGGTGATCAATTTCCCCGGAGAAATAGAAAAGGCCCTGCTCAGCAGGGCCTCAAAGATATTGGATCACGCGCTTGCGGCCGCTCCGGCGGCGAGCCGCCCCGGACGGGCCGGCCGCCCGCCCCGGAGCGTACGCACACGCGTGTTCAGGGAAGCGCGACCGCCGAGGCGGTCGGCCAGCTCATCCGGATGACGCCGCCGTGATCGTCGGAGGTCACTTCCACGTCGTCGACGAGACCGCTGATGACCGCGAGGCCCATCTCGTCCTCGCCGTCGCCGCTGTCGGCCTCGTAGAGATCGCCCGCGGGGACGGACCCGCGGGAGACCGGCACGTCCTCGGCCGCGGCGGCGGTACCCGGGGCGGGCACCCCGTCACCGACCTCGATGGAGAAGACCTTCTCCTCCTCGTTCAGCACGACGCGCACGGGCGCGGTCAGGCCGTAGGTGCGGTGCAGATTGACCGCGCGGCTGCACGCCTCACCGACGGCGAGCCTGACCTCGTCCAACACTGCTTCGTCGACACCGGCCCGGCGCGCCACGGCAGCCGCCACCAGACGGGCCGTCCTGACGTGCTCGGGCTGCGCGCTGAAGCGGAGTTCAACGGTGGCCATGCGATCCCCCTCAGACGTACGAGCGTGCGAAAACTGGGGCGCGGGCGGCCCCGGGCATGACGCCCGGTGCCCCCTGCCCTTCCTTCCGAAAGTCTCCGGCCGGCCTCAGTCGGTGGCGGCGACGGCCTCGTCGACCGTGGTGTGAATGGGGAACACCTTGGTCAGGCCAGTGATCCGGAAGATCTTGAGAATGCGCTCCTGGTTGCAGACCAGACGCAGCGAGCCCTCGTGGGCACGCACACGCTTGAGTCCGCCCACGAGCACGCCGAGACCGGTCGAGTCGAGGAAGTCCACACCCTCCATGTCGACGACCAGGTGGTAGCTGCCGTCGTTCACCAACTCGACCAACTGCTCGCGCAGCTTGGGCGCGGTATACACATCAATCTCGCCACCGACCTCGACGACCGTACGGTCGCCACCGGGCCCGGACACATTGCGAGTCGACAGGGACAGGTCCACGGATCCTCCAGCACCTTGCAATCGAGCGGTCGCCCCTCGGGTCTCTCCCGACGGAGCCAGGGGGCGTATCGCCAGCCGCGATGGCATTCAATCACTTACCGGCATCCATGCACGACGCCTTAGGACCATTGTCCGCCACGCCAGTGACACACTCGGTGCCGATGGCCACGAATCACGGTCCTGGCAGGCCGCCCGAGAGCGGGGACTCCCGCCCTTCCCCCAGTACGGTCCTGGACCGGCTCACCGCGGGGCCGGGCCGTGCTGCGCGCATCACCCATACGGAGCACTTGCCCCCGCGTGCGGGCCGCCATGCCGTCTGGCCCGACCGCATCCGGCCAGAAGTGATCAACGCCATTCAGCTGGCCGGGGTCGACCACCCGTGGGCCCACCAGGCCACGGCCGCCGAGCACGCCCTGGACGGCGAATCCGTGGTGATCGCCACCGGCACGGCGTCGGGCAAGTCCCTCGCCTACCTCGCGCCGGTGCTCACCGCGCTCCTGGACGGCTCCGAGGCACCGAACGGCCGGGGCACGACCGCCCTGTACCTCTCGCCGACGAAGGCGCTCGCGGCCGACCAGCGCCGCGCGGTGAAGGCGCTCGCCGCACCACTCGGCAACGGCGTGCGCCCCGCCGTGTACGACGGCGACACGCCCGTCGAGGAGCGCGAATGGGTCCGCCAGTACGCCAACTACGTGCTCACCAACCCCGACATGCTGCACCGCGGGATACTCCCGGCGCACCCCCGCTGGTCCTCCTTCCTGCGCGCCCTGCGCTACGTCGTCATCGACGAGTGCCACACCTACCGCGGTGTCTTCGGCTCCCACGTCGCCCAGGTCCTGCGCCGGCTGCGGCGCGTCTGCGCCCGGTACGGCTCCGAACCCGTCTTCCTCCTCGCCTCGGCCACCGCCGCCGAGCCCGCGCGGGCCGCCGGGCGGCTCACCGGCCTGCCGGTCCAGGAGGTATCCGACGACGCCTCACCGCGCGGCGAGGCGGTCTTCGCCCTCTGGGAGCCGCCTCTCACCGAACTCCACGGCGAGAAGGGCGCGCCGGTCCGTCGTACCGCCACGGCCGAGACGGCCGACCTCCTGACCGACCTGACCCTTCAGGGGGTCCGTTCGGTCGCTTTCGTACGGTCCCGGCGTGGCGCCGAACTCGTCTCCGTCATCGCCCAGGAACGCCTCGCCGAGGTCGACCACTCCCTCGTGAAACGCGTCGCCGCCTACCGGGGCGGCTATCTCGCCGAGGAACGCCGAGCCCTGGAACGCGCCATGCACTCCGGCGAGCTTCTCGGCCTCGCCGCCACCACCGCCCTGGAGCTGGGCATCGACGTCTCCGGGCTCGACGCCGTGGTCATCGCCGGCTATCCGGGCACCCGCGCCTCCCTGTGGCAGCAGGCGGGCCGCGCCGGGCGGGCCGGGCGTGGCGCGCTGGCCATCCTGGTCGCCAGGGACGATCCGCTGGACACGTTCCTCGTCCACCACCCCGAGGCGCTGTTCCAGCAGCCCGTCGAGTCCACCGTGCTCGACCCGGACAACCCGTACGTCCTCGCCCCCCATCTGTGCGCCGCCGCGGCCGAACTGCCGCTCACCGAAGCCGATCTGGAACTCTTCGGCCCCGCCGTGCCCGAGCTTCTGCCACAGCTCGTCGAAGCCGGTCTGCTGCGGCGGCGCGCCACCGGCTGGTACTGGACGCGCCGCGAGCGGGCCGCCGATCTCGCCGACATCCGGGGCGAGGGCGGCCGGCCGGTCCAGATCGTCGAGGCGGGCACCGGCAGGCTGCTGGGCACCGTCGACGAACCGGCCTCCCACACCGCCGTGCACGACGGCGCCGTCCATCTCCACCAGGGGCGCACCTATCTGGTGAAGCGGCTGGACCTGGCGGACTCGGTCGCGCTCG
This sequence comes from Streptomyces sp. NBC_01716, assembly GCF_036248275.1. Taxonomy (NCBI): domain Bacteria; kingdom Bacillati; phylum Actinomycetota; class Actinomycetes; order Kitasatosporales; family Streptomycetaceae; genus Streptomyces; species Streptomyces sp. NBC_01716. The sequence continues at coordinate 3,778,024 of NZ_CP109181.1, forward strand.
TCGAGGAGGCCAGCCCCCCGTACTCCACGACCGCGCGCGACACCACCGCCATCTCCGTCCTCGAAACCGACACGGAGATCCCGTGGGGCGGCGGGCGCCTCTGTTACGGCTCCGTCGAGGTCACCAACCAGGTCGTCTCCTTCCTCCGCCGCCGGCTCATCACCGGCGAGGTCCTGGGCGAGAGCAAGCTCGATCTGCCTCCCCGCACCCTGCGCACCCGGGCCGTCTGGTGGACGGTCACCGAGGACCAACTCGACGCCGCCCGGGTGAACCCGGAGCAGCTGGGCGGCGCCCTGCACGCCGCCGAACACGCGTCCATCGGAATGCTCCCCCTGTTCGCGACCTGCGACCGCCGGGACATCGGCGGCGTATCCGTACCGCTCCACCCGGACACGCTGCTGCCGACGGTCTTCGTGTACGACGGCCACCCGGGTGGCGCGGGCTTCGCGGAACGCGCCTTCCACACGGCGCGCGAGTGGCTCACCGCCACCCGCGAGGCGATCGCCTCCTGCGAGTGCGAGGCGGGCTGCCCGTCCTGCATCCAGTCCCCGAAGTGCGGCAACGGCAACGAACCCCTGCACAAACGCGCGGCGGTACGACTCCTGACCGAACTCCTGCGCTCGGCACCGACATCGACGGACCTGCCGGCCCCACGGGAGGCCGAGGCCGGAGCCGAGGTCACGGGCTAGGGCGGGCGCGCCGCGAGCCAGACGGGACTTTGCGGGCCCGCCCTAGGGCGGGGGGCCGGTCCCGGGGCAGGCGCGGGTGCCGTGGGTGCGTCCGGTGGGCCCGCGCGGGACCTGGCCGTCGGGGTGTACGGGCCGAAGCCCGCCCGCGCGGTCACGTCGGCGATCTCACCGGCCAGCGCGCACCGCACCACCTCCGCGCCCTGCGCCCCCGCCACCTCGGCGGCCCGCGCGCAGGCCGCCTCCGCTCCCCGCAGCGCGTGTCCGGCCGCCGCCAGCGCCGCCAAGTCCGCCGCCGAGCCCGCGCGGTGTCTGGCCACAACCGCCTGCCCCATGGCGAGGATCACGGCGAACACCGCACACAGCGCGGTCGTGGCCATGGCGGCCCACACCGTCGCCGACCCGCGATCCCGGCTCATGGCACCACTCCGCCCGGCGTCGTGTCCTCGGCCGGTGCCACCGCTTCCGCGGCGAGCGTCAGCGCGATGCCGTGCGGCCCCGGGGTCGGGGCCTCCACCCGGACCCGCCACAGGTCGTCCGACCGCCCCAGCGTGACCCGGGCACCCTCCGGGGCGGCCGAGCGCGCGGCTTCCACCGCCGCTGCCCGGGGCTCGGACCGGGCCGCCGCCCGAGCCCCCGCCCTGGCGGCGTCCACGCACTGGATCTGCGCGGAGGCCGCCGTCAGGGCCCACAGCAGCGCCGCGACGAACACCACCAGTGCCGGAACCGCAACGGCCGCCTCCGCCGTCACCGACCCCCGGTCACCGTTCGCCCCGGACGTCCGGGAGCCACCGGCCCTCACGGACTCAGAACTTCGCATCGAGGGCATTCCCGATGACCGATTCCAGAGCGCCGGCGACGGTCCCACTCGTGACCACCTTGTAGAGCACCGCGGCGAAGCCGCACGCGGCGAGAGTCCCCATCGCGTACTCGGCGCTCGCCATCCCCGCGTCCGCCCGCACGGCGGTACGGAACCGCGGCCCGCTGCCCACCCGGAGCCTGCTCCGGCGCAGTCGGCTCACCCTGCTCGCCGCCTCCACCACACGCCACGCCCGCCGTCCCGGCAGTCCCACCCACATCTTCATGTCAACCTCCAGTTGGATCAGCTCAGTTGAAGTCGTTCGAATCGGCTCAGTTGCCGCGCAGCAGCCCGGTCGCCAGGCCGATCACCACCGGGGCCACTCCCACCGCCAGAAAGGCGGGCAGGAAGCACAGCCCCACCGGAGCGGTGATCAGCACCTGGGCCCGGCCCGCGCGGGCCGCGGCCTGCCGGGCGCGCTCCGCCCTGAGGTCGTCGGCCACCCGGGAGACCGCCTCCGCCGCCGGAGCCCCGGTGGACCCGGCCCGTTCCAGACAGCGGGCCAGCTCGGCGGCGCCCGGTATCTCGCCGAACCGCCCCCACGTCCGGACCGGTTCGCCCCCGAGCCGCAGGGCCGCCGCCGTACTCACCAGCCGGTCGCCCAACGGCCCGCCCAGCGATTCCCCCACCGCCTCCGCCGCCTCGCGCGGACCGGCTCCGGCCGAGACACAGGCGGCCAGCAGATCGGCGGCGAGCGGCAATTGCCGCGCGGCCTCACCCAGATCGTCCGTCGCCGCGCCCGCGTCCGGCTTCCTGGTACGCAGCCATCGCCGGACGCCGTACGCCCCCGCGAGCCCCACCGCCAGCCCGGCCGGTCCGCCGATCAGGACCCAGCCGAGGCACAAGGCCCCCAGCGGCGGACCCGACCGCCGGAGCCACGCTCCGTACTCCGGCCGCGGGTCGCGCCTCGTCGGCGGCACCTCCATGGCCAGCAGCGCCGCCATCCGCCCGCGCGCGGCCCGTTCGCGCCGCCACGCCGACCACACGAGGACCACGGACACCACCGCCGCCAGCAACGAGGCGGTCACCCACAGGCTGTGGACGAAGTCGCCTTCCACGAGCGGCCCGTTCATGACGCACCCCCGCCCGCACTCCCACTCGCACTCGCGCCGGCGCTCCCGCCCCGCACGATGCGCCCGGCCCACCAGAAACCCAACGCCTCCAGCAGCCCGCCCACCGCCAGACAGCCCAGACCGGCAGAGGTGTGCAGCAGCACGCCCATCGGGTCCGCGCCCATGGCCCAGCCCATCGCCAGGCCCACCACGGGCAGGAGCGCCAGCACCACGACCGTGGACCACGCGCCGGTCAACTGGGCCCGCATGGACTCCCGTTGGTCCCGCTGCGCCCGTAAAGCGGCACGCAGCCGGTCAAGTCCGGCGGCCAGTCCCGCGCCACCGTCCACCGCGACGCGCCAGCAGGCCGCGACCCCGACGAGCCCTTCCGCACCCGGTTGACTGGCCGCCTTGCGCAGGGCCTCGGGGACATCGCCGCCGAAGCGGGCAGCCGCGACCACCAGGGCGAGTTCCGGACCGCTCAGGTCACCGCCGACGGTCCGGACCGCTGCCGTCAGCGCCTCCGCCGGCTGCGCTCCCGCCCTCAACTCCCCCACGAGCACGTCGCACAGGCCCCGCACGGCCTCCTCGCGCCGCTCCGCACAGCGTCGCCTCTCCCCGGCCCGCAGCCGCCGCCCCACGAGCGGCACGGCCGCCGCGCCCGCGACCAGAGGCAGCACCGACTCACCCCAGAGAGCGAGCGCCGCCGCGACGGGCACACAGAACCACTCCTTCCCCAGCCCGGCCAGCCGATCGCGGACGGCCTTCGCGGCGCGCTCCCAGGTCGGTGCCGCCTTCCACCTCACCGCCGGACCGGTCCCGTTCGCGCGCCCACCGCCGCCGGCAAGGCCGAACAGCGACTCCGCCCGCCGCGACGCCCGCCCCCGGTCCAGTTGCTCCCAGACCGCCAGCACCGCGCACAAGGCCGCACAGAGGACGGCCCACACCATGGCGGCCGGGAACGACGTAGCCGTCACAACGCACCCCCGATCAGCGACCGCAGCCTCGGCCAGCCCCGCTCGTAGGCGAACCCCTCCGCGGCCCAGCGCAGCGCGGGCACCGTCACCACCAGCCCCGCCGTGTCACGCTCCAGCACATGCACCTCGGCGATACGACGCCTCCCGGCCCGGTCCCGTACGAGATGGATCACCACCGACAGCGCCGCCGCCAACTGGCTGTGGAGAGCGGCCCGGTTGAGGCCGGCGGCCGTTCCGAGGGCCTCCAGCCGCGCCGGGACGTCGGCGGCGGTGTTCGCGTGAACCGTCCCGCAGCCTCCCTCGTGACCCGTGTTCAAAGCCGCCAGGAGTTCGGTCACCTCCGCTCCTCGCACCTCCCCGACCACCAACCGGTCGGGCCTCATCCGCAGTGCCTGGCGCACCAGGTCCCGCAGGGTCACCTCGCCCGCTCCTTCCTGGTTCGCGGGCCGCGCCTCAAGGCGCACCACGTGCGGGTGGTCGGGCCTCAACTCCGCCGAGTCCTCGGCCAGTACGATCCGCTCACGCTCCCCCACCAGTCCGAGCAGGGCCGAAAGGAGCGTTGTCTTCCCCGATCCCGTGCCGCCGCTGATCAGGAACGACACCCGTGCCTCGATCAGCGACCGCAGCAGCCCCTCGCCGCCTGGCGGCAGCGTCCCCGCGGCGGTCAGTTCGGCCGGGGAGAAGGCCCGGTGTCGGACGACCCGCAGCGACAGATACGCCGATCCGACGGCGACCGGGGGCAGCACCGCGTGCATACGTGTCCCGTCGGGAAGCCGCGCGTCCACCCAGGGGCGCGCGTCGTCCAGCCGCCTGCCCGCCACCGCGGCGAGCCGCTGCGCCAGCCTCCGTACGGCCGAGGCGTCCGCGAAAGACACGCCCGTCAGCTCCAGCCCGCCACCCCGGTCCACCCAGACCCGGTCGGGAGCCGAGACCAGCACATCGGTCACGGAGGGATCGGCCAGCAGGGGCTCCAGCGGACCCGTCCCGACCAGCTCGCACCTCAACTCCTCGGCGGCGCCGAGCACTTCCGCGTCCCCCAGAAGCCTTCCCTGGGCCCGCAGAGCCGCCGCCACGCGCGCGGGGGTCGGCTCGGCCCCGCTCTCCGCCAGACGCTGCCGTACGGCGTCAAGGAGCGCTCCGCCGACCTGCGCGCCCCTCGCCCGCGCCACGGCGCTCACGCGGTCACGCTCCCGTCCCCGGCGCCCGCGAGCGCCCGCTCCCAGAAGGCGGCGCAGAACCGCGCCAGCGGACCGCGCTCGCTCGCCCCTGGCGGTGCCCCGCTCTCCTGCGCGGCCAACAGGCCCGTCTCGGCGGGAAGTTCACCCACGAGCGGCAGCCGCAGCGCGTCCGCCACCCACCTGTCGTTCAGCCCCGTCGCGTACGGCCCACGGACGACCGCCCGCAGGTCCGGCAGGACCATGCCCACCAGCGACGCGACCCGGCTCGCGGCGGCGACGGCCCGCAGCTCTCCCGGCACCACCAGCAGGCCGACGTCCAACTGCGCCAGCGCCTCCGCCCCGGCCTCGTCGATCCGGCGCGGGAGATCCACGACCACGACGCCGCCCCTTCTGCGGGCCGCCGCGAGGACGGACCGCATGGCCTCCGGCTGGACGAGGACGGAATCCCCGCGGTCCCAGCTCAGCAGGCGAAGATCGTGCAGCCGGGGCAGCGACTCCTCCAGCGCGCCCCCCGCCACCCGTCCCTTGGACGCAGCGAAATCCGGCCACCGGCGGCCCTCGGCCCGCTCGCCGCCGAGCAGCACGTCGAGCCCACCACCGAGCGGGTCGCCGTCGATGAGCATGGTGCGCTGCCCTTGGCGGGCCGCCGTGACGGCGAGGGCGCAGGCCAGCGTCGAAGCGCCGGCTCCGCCCCGGCCGCCGATCACCCCGACGGTCAGGGCCTGCCGCCCCACCCCTTCGACGACATCGGCGATCCGGTCGACGAGCCAGCTCTCGGCGTCGGGCAGGCGCAGCACACAGTCGGCGCCGATCTCGACGGCCCGTTGCCATACGTCCGGGTCGTCCTGGTCCCGCCCGACGAGCAGAACCCCTTGGCGCCGGGTCGCGGCCCGGCACCGGACCGCCGCGTCGTCCCCCACCAGCACCAGCGGCGCGGACTCCCAGCCGCCCCGGTGCTCGGGCACCGAGTGGTGCACCTCCGGCTCGGCCCCCGCGGCGGCGCACAGCCGCAGGAGATCGTCGAGCAGGTCGGCGTCCTCGGTCACGATCAGCGGTCCGGTCCGGCGCTCTTCGGCGACCGGCGAGCGCTCGGACGTCATGAATCCAGCCATTCTCTCCACCCCCTATTACCGTGATCCCGGATCAACTTCCGCGGTCACCGCCGAAGGCGCTCACCCACACCATCCGGGGACACCTGAAGGGCATCCGCTCAGTGGGCTCTCAGCGATCTCGGAGTGATCCGGCATCTGCGATTCCGGCTACCGCGAACTTTCGCGGCGGGAAATCACCCTGCATCGCGCGGAAAAAACGTGTGGATCTTGCTCAAAAACTGTGGATAACTCACCGGTTGTGAATATCTCCGTAGCTCATACCGGTGACTTCCCAGAGCACCCTGGCAACTACGCACAGTGACGGGTAGAGTGCGAATCAGACCCACGCACGCGAAGCACCAGGAGAGGAGGGGGCGTGGAGAGAGCGGAGGCACGAGCCTCAGAAACGCGTCCGGACATGCGACGACCCCCGCCGGGGGGGAGAGCGGGGGTCGTCCCCCAGACCGACTCGGGGGGGAGGAGCCGGACCGGGTGAGCACGGTCGCGAACGATCCGTGACTTCCATGGTGTACCCGAGAGCCTTCTCAGGCAAACCCACGCGCCGTACCTTACGCCGAATGGTGGGCGCCTATGCTCGACTTCGTGGAAAACCACTCCTTGCCTCGCACAGCGGCCTTCTTTGACCTGGACAAGACGGTCATTGCGAAGTCGTCGACGTTGACCTTCAGCAAGTCCTTCTATCAAGGCGGACTGATCAACCGCCGAGCCGTACTGCGCACCGCATACACGCAGTTCGTCTTTCTCGCCGGTGGCGCCGATCACGATCAGATGGAGCGCATGCGCGAGTACCTCTCCGCGCTCTGCAAGGGCTGGAACGTCCAGCAGGTCAAGGAGATCGTCGCCGAGACGCTGCACGATCTCATCGACCCCATCATCTACGACGAGGCCGCCTCCCTCATCGAGGATCACCACACGGCCGGACGGGACGTGGTGATCGTCTCCACGTCCGGCGCGGAGGTCGTCGAGCCGATCGGCGAACTCCTCGGCGCCGACCGGGTCGTGGCGACCCGCATGGTCGTCGGCGACGACGGCTGCTTCACGGGCGAGATCGAGTACTACGCCTACGGGCCGACCAAGGCCGCGGCGGTCAAGGCGCTCGCCGCTTCCGAGGGTTATGACCTGGACCGCTGTTACGCGTACAGCGACTCCGCCACCGACCTGCCGATGCTCCAGTCGGTCGGCCACCCGTACGCGGTCAATCCGGACAGGGCGCTGCGTCGTGAGGCGACGGCCCGCGATTGGCCGATTCTCGTCTTCAACCGGCCGGTCCGGCTGAAGCAGCGGCTGCCCGCGTTCTCCATGCCGCCACGGCCGGCGCTCGTCGCGGCGGCAGCGGTGGGCGCGGCGGCGGCCACGGCCGGGCTGGTCTGGTACGCGAGCCGGCGGCGTCAGGCGGCGTCCGCGTGAGCCGACCGGTCAAGGCCGTCCAGTTCGTCCTTATTTGAACCTAAAAGTAAAGTCGCGGAGCGAGGTCTTTCGCTTCTCCACAGACAGGAGTAGAAAGGAATCGACGGCCCGCGAGACCGAGGACATCCGAGAGGATGACCTTAGAACGCACTCAGGCCCCACGGACCGAGCATGAAAACCGAGTACCCACGCCACGTCGACCCGTCGAATACGGGCCAGCCGCACCAGGGACGGGCGAAGTTTCCGACCTGATGGGCAAAACTACGAGGACGCCTGGTAACTCGGTGGACGTGCCAGCGGCGGTACCTCTCGGGTACCGCCGCATTTCTGTCGATACCACCACATCTCCGCTTGTCGATACCGCCGCGTTCCCGCGCGCACCGCGGACGCCTCAGGCCGCGCCGCGCTGAAGCGCCTCGCACACGGCCGTGGACTCCCTGACACCCAGTTCAACCGCGTGCCCGCAGTGTCCGATCCAGGCCGCCATCCCGTCCGGTGTTCCCGACAGATAGCCGTCGAAGGCCGCCACATAAGCGGCGCGTCCCAGTTCGGCGTGCCCGACCTCGGACGGGCAGATCGACTTGGGGTCGAGCCCGCTGCCGACCAGCACGATCCGCTCGGCGGCCCGCGCCACCAGGCCGTTGTACGAGCCGAAGGGACGCAGCGCCAGCAGTTCGCCGTGCACGACCGCGGCCATGACGAGCGCGGGCGCCGAACTCCCGGCGATCACCAACTCGGCGAGCCCGTCCAGCCGTCCGGCGACCTCGTCGGCGGGGGGAAACGGCGCCTCGATCAGCGGCTTGGGGCTCTCGGGCCCCGGCGTCTCGACGACAGGTTCGCCCGCCAGCCTCGGCCGCCCGACCGTCTCACCCGCGACACCGGCAACACTCATGGCCGGAGCCGTATCCACTCCCGTACTCGCACCCGCGCCACCGGCCGCCACCAGATGCAGCCTGGCCAGCACTCGCACGGGTGACTGCCGCCAGATCGAGAGCAGTTGGCCCGCCTCCGCCGTCAGCCGCAGCGCGGCCCCCACCGTCAACGCGTCGGCCGCCGCGCCGAAGTCGCTGCGCCTGCGCACCTCTTCCAGCGCCCAGTCCGCGCCCGAGAGCGCCGCCGACCCGCGCGCGGCACGCAGCGCGGCCTCCGAGGTGACCTCGTTGCTGCGCCGTCTCATCACGCGGTGCCCGTAGACGCGGTCGACCGCCTTCCGTACCGAATCCACCGCGTCGGGGACGCCCGGCAGGGAGCCCAGAGCCGCGAGTGGGTCATGCCCTCGCGGAGCGGGCGAAGCGTTCGGGGCTGTCGTACTCATAGGTAGCTAGGCTACGCGCCCGCAGCGCACGCCCCACGTTGGAGTGGTCTTCCTCACCCGATGTGACAGCACACAGCGACATGACCACTACGCTAGGTGAACATGAAGATCGCTTTCGTGGGAAAGGGCGGCAGCGGCAAGACGACGCTGGCCTCGCTCTTCATCCGCCATCTGACCGCCAACGAGGCCCCCGTCATCGCGGTGGACGCCGACATCAACCAGCATCTCGGGGCCGCGCTCGGTCTCGACGAGGCCCAGACCGCCGCGCTGCCGGCGATGGGCGCGCATCTGCCGCTCATCAAGGAGTATCTGCGGGGCACCAACCAGCGGATCACCTCCGCCGACTCGATGATCAAGACGACACCCCCCGGCGAGGGCTCGCGGCTTCTGCGGGTCCGCGAGTCCAACCCGGTGTACGACGCCTGCGCCCGCACCGTCCGGCTGGACGACGGCGACGTCCAGCTGATGGCGACGGGGCCCTTCACCGAATCCGATCTGGGCGTGGCCTGCTACCACTCCAAGGTCGGCGCGGTCGAGCTCTGCCTGAACCACCTCCTCGACGGCCCGGACGAATACGTCGTCGTCGACATGACGGCGGGCTCGGACTCGTTCGCGTCCGGGTTGTTCACCCGGTTCGACATGACGTTCCTGGTGGTCGAACCGACGCGTAAGGGCGTGTCCGTCTACCGCCAGTACAAGGAGTACGCACGGGACTTCGGCATCGCGCTGAACGTCGTCGGCAACAAGGTCCAGGCCCAGGACGACGTGGACTTCCTCCAGGACGAGGTGGGCGACGACCTGCTCGTCACCCTCGGGCACTCGGACTGGGTGCGGTCCATGGAGAAGGGCCGCCCCGCCCCGTTCGAGCTGCTGGAGGCGGAGAACCGCGTGGCGCTCCAGATGCTGGAGGACGCGGCGGAGGACTCGTACGCCTACCGCGACTGGGAGCGCTACACGCGGCAGATGGTGCACTTCCACCTGAAGAACGCGGAGAGCTGGGGCAATGCCAAGACGGGCGCGGACCTGGCCGCACAGGTCGACCCGGCGTTCGTGCTCCGCGAGGAGACAGCGGTCCCGCAGCCGAGCTGATCGTGGCGGTGGGTGCGGCGCGGCAGAGAGACCTGCCGCACCGCACCCGCCGCTCACACCCCTCGCGACTGACGCGCGCTCAACTCACCGCCCGGCGCCCGGATCCCCTTCGGGCCCCGAGTCCGGCGCCGCCGGGGCCAGCGGTGAGGCGGGCGCCTTGGGCGCCGTCAGATACGACTGCCAGCCCGTCGCCGGCTTCTGGCCGACGCCCAGCTCCCGCAGTCTGTCGAGCGTCGCCGGGTCCTGTGCCTCCAGCCAGTCCACGAGTTCCTTGAAACTCACGCACCGCACGCCGTCCTTCACACAGACGGTCTTGATCGTCTCCTCGACGGCGCGCATGTACGTGCCGCCGTTCCACGACTCGAAGTGGTTGCCGATGATCAGCGGCGCGCGGTTGCCGTCGTAGGCGCGGCCGAAGGCCTGGAGCAGACCGTCACGCATCTGGTTGCCCCAGTATTCGTGCTTGGACGGGTCGCCGTTGACCGTCTTCGACTGGTTGAACATGAAGTTGTAGTCCATCGAGAGCGTCTCGAACTTCCGGCCGGGCACCGGGACGAGCTGGAGCGGGATGTCCCACATCCCCTCGGCCTTCTTCGGCCAGACCTGGTTGCCGATACCGCTGGAGTCGTAGCGGAAGCCCATCGTCCGCGCCGCCCGCATCATGTTCTTCTGCCCTTCCAGGCAGGGCGTGCGGGCGCCGACGAGTTCCTTCTCGTAGTCGAAGGGAAGCGGGGCCTCGTTCGTCATGCCGCTGTTGGTCTTCCAGTTCTTCACGAAGGCCTTGGCCTGGCTGATCTCGCTCTTCCACTCCTCGACGGACCAGCTGCCGACACCGCCGTTCGCGCCGCAGAAGTGCCCGTTGAAGTGGGTGCCGATCTCGTTGCCGTCCTGCCAGGCGCCGCGCAGTTCGCGCAGTGTGTTCTTGATGCCCTCGGCGTCGTTGAAGCCGATGTCCGAGCGGCCGGCCGCGTGCTGCGGGGGGCTGTACTGCTCGGACTTGTCCTTCGGCAGCAGATAGACACCGCTGAGGAAGTACGTCATCTTCGCGTCGTACTTCTTGCCCACCTCGCGGAAGTGGGAGAAGAGCTTCTGGCTGTCCTCGCCGGCGCCGTCCCAGGAGAACACCACGAACTGGGGCGGCTTCTGACCGGGCTTCAGACGTTCCGGCTTGAGGACGCCGGGCTGGGCGCCGGTGTACGCCGTCGAGCCGTCGCCGATGAGCCGCACCGCGCTCTTGGGCGGCCCCTTCTTCGCTCCGAGGGCGCCCCCCTCGGCCTTCGTCCCGGACTTGGTCTCGGACTTCGTCTCCGGGGAGCCGGACCCGGAGCATCCGGCGAGCCCCACGGCCAGCGCCGTCACAGCCGCACCGCAGGCGATCCTCTTTCTGGCGGCCAGCATCCGCCCACCTCTTCCCTCAGATTCTGTGCGTTGAAGCGCCGAAACGCCGAGCACGGCGCCGAGCGCCGACAACGTCGCACTGGGACCCGAGGGGATCCGGTATGACAAGCCGGACAAAATGACTAATCACTCCCAGGGGTGAATGTCTGCCCCATTTGCCCGGAAAGTCACGCCTCAATCTTTACTCTCCATTACGATCCATTTACTGATTGTTGATGATCCCGCCTATGCACGCCGTGACCCACGGCCGCGTCCCCACATATCCCGCGACCGCGCTGCCCCGGAGGAGACGGGAACCATGTCCGCCTGCGTCCCCACCCGCGAAGACCAGCCCCACCGTCCGCACAAGCAGAACGCCGACACTCCACCGCCCGGACGACGGCGGGGATTCCGGATCGCCGGGGCGGACTTCTCCGCCTCCATCTCGGTCTTCCTGATCGCACTTCCGCTCTCCCTCGGCATCGCGCTCGCCACCGGCGCTCCCCTCCAGGCCGGTCTCGTCGCCGCGGCCGTCGGCGGCCTCGTCGTCGGCCGCTTCGGCGGCGCGCCACTCCAGGTCAGCGGTCCGGCGGCAGGACTGACCGTCGTCACCGCCGACCTGATCCATCAGTACGGCTGGCGCACCACCTGCGCCATCACCGTCCTCGCGGGCCTCGCCCAACTCGGCCTCTCCGCCCTGCGCGTCGCCCGCTCGGCACTCGCGGTGAGCCCGGCGATCGTCCACGGCATGCTGGCCGGCATCGGCGTCACCATCGCGCTCGCGCAGTTGCACATCGTCCTCGGTGGCACCCCGCAGAGCTCCGCCGTCGCCAACGTCCAGGGATTGCCCTCCCAGTTGGCGAATCTGCATCCGGGCGCGGTCTCCGTGAGCGCGCTGACCGTGGCCGTCCTGCTCGCCTGGCCTCGTATCCCCGGGCGTACGGGGCGGACCGCCCGGAAGGTGCCGGCGGCCCTCGCGGCGGTGGCGGCGGCGACCGCCGCGGCCGTCCTCGCTGGGCTGAGCCTCGACCGGGTCGATCTGCCCTCCTGGAGCAGCCACGCGCTGCCCGAACTCCCGCAGGGGCCGGCGCTAGGCCTGCTCGCCGCCGTCCTCACCGTCACTCTGGTCGCCAGCGTCGAGTCACTGCTGTCGGCGGTCGCCGTCGACAAGCTGGTGGCCGCGCGCAAGGAGCCGGACATCCAGATCCCGCGCGCCCGGCTCGACCGGGAACTGACCGGGCAGGGCGCGGCGAACGTCGTCTCCGGCGCCCTCGGCGGACTGCCGGTCACCGGCGTCGCCGTGCGCAGCGCGGCCAACGTGGCCGCGGGCGGGATCAGCCGGCACTCGACGATGCTGCACGGGCTGTGGATCGCCGTCGCCGCGCTCTTCCTGGTGTCCGTGCTCGACCTGATCCCGCTGGCCGCGCTCGCCGCGCTGGTCATGGTCATCGGTGTGCAAATGGTCAACATCACGCACATGCGCAGCGTGCGGCGCAATCGCGAACTGCTCGTCTACGCGGGGACGCTGGCCGGTGTGGTGTTCACCGGTGTCCTGGAGGGGGTGGCCATCGGTGTCGCCCTGGCGGTCGCCGTCGCCCTGCACCGGCTCACCCGCACGCGGATCACCATGGACGAGCAGGGCGGCGTCCACCGGCTGCACGCGCGCGGCCAGTTGACGTTCCTGGCCGTCCCTCGGCTCAGCCGGCTGCTGCACCAGGTGCCCCAAGGGAGCGACTGCGTGGTCGAGTTGGACGGTTCGTTCATGGATCACGCGGCGTACGAGGCGCTGCACGACTGGCAGGTCGCGCATCTGTCGCAGGGCGGCACGGTCGAGTTCACGGGCAGATCGGGTGCCCGGATCGCCGAGCCAGCCGAGCCGGTGTCGCAGTCGAGCAGCTGCTGCCGGCCATGGACACCGTGGCGTAACCACCACTGCGGCGATCCGGTCGAGCTCCCCCCGCCGGGTCAGGGGCGGAAGACCGATCACGTACAGGTGTCGAGCCAGTTCCAGGGCGGGCAACTCGCCAGTGGGCTCAGCTCGTTCCAGCGCAATACGGCTCCGCTCGTACGTGGCGAGTTGGCGCGGCTGGCGCGCGAGGGCCAGCAACCCCACCAGCTCTTCCTCACCTGCGCCGACTCACGTCTGGTGACGAGCATGATCACGGCGAGCGGCCCCGGCGATCTGTTTACGGTCCGCAATGTCGGCAATCTGGTGCCCCTCCCCGGGAAGGAGGGTGCGCAAGGACAGGACGACTCGGTGGCGGCGGCGATCGAGTACGCGGTCGATGTCCTCGGGGTCCGATCAATCACCGTCTGCGGGCACTCGGGATGCGCCGCGATGCAGGCCCTCCTCGACACACCCGACAACGAGCCCCGGCACATCGCCGACGGAACGCGCCCCGTCCCGTCCTCCTCCCCCCTCGCCCGCTGGCTGCGGCACGGCCGACCGAGTCTGGAGCGGATGAGGAGCCACGATCACGCGTGGGCCAGGATCTCCGGGCGACTGCCCGCCGATGTGGTCGAACAGCTCTGTCTCACCAATGTCGTCCAGCAGCTGGAGCATCTGCGCGCGCATACGGCGGTGGCCCGGGGCCTCGCCGAGGGCAGGCTCCAACTGCACGGCATGTACTTCCATGTCGGTGAGGCGCAGGCGTATCTGCTCACGTCCGACGGAGAGCCGGACGGCTACGCCGACAGGACCGACGAGGTGTTCAAGCGGGTGGCCCCGACGGCGTTCGAGAAGTCGCGCGCCTGAACCTGCCCGCTCCGGCATCCGTGAGAATGTGTGGCCCCGTTCCCCACCACAGCCGGGGAACGGGGCCACTCACTCCTGCGCCCACTCGTCAGCGCGGCCACATAGGTCTAAACCAATTTCCTGAAGACCCTTGTCACCCGGGCATCTGCCTGATGAGCTAGGCCCGGGGACACATAGGACGCCCTGGGAAAGGGAGATGTCGTGAGCAACGAAAGCCTGGCCAACCTGCTCAAGGAAGAGCGGAGGTTCGCGCCACCGGCCGAACTGGCCGCCAACGCCAACGTGACAGCTGAGGCGTATGAGCAGGCCGCGGCGGACAGGCTTGGCTTCTGGGCCGAGCAGGCGCGGCGGCTCACCTGGGCCACCGAACCGACCGAGACCCTCGACTGGTCGAACCCGCCCTTCGCGAAATGGTTCGCGGACGGCGAGCTCAACGTCGCGTACAACTGCGTGGACCGCCATGTCGAGGCGGGCAACGGCGACCGGGTCGCCATCCACTTCGAGGGCGAGCCCGGCGACAGCCGCTCCCTCACCTACGCCGACCTCAAGGACGAGGTCTCGCGGGCCGCGAACGCGCTCACCGAGCTCGGCGTGACCAAGGGCGACCGAGTCGCCATCTACATGCCGATGATTCCCGAGACGGCCGTCGCGATGCTGGCCTGCGCCCGTATCGGCGCCGCGCACTCAGTGGTCTTCGGCGGTTTCTCGGCCGACGCCGTCGCCTCCCGTATCCAGGACGCCGACGCCAAGCTCGTCATCACCTCCGACGGCGGCTACCGGCGCGGCAAGCCGAGCGCGCTCAAGCCCGCGATCGACGACGCCGTGGCCCGCTGTCCGCAGGTCGAGCATGTCCTGGTGGTACGCCGCACCGGCCAGGACACCGCCTTCAGCGAGGGCCGCGACGTGTGGTGGCACGACATCGTCGACCGCCAGTCACCCGAGCACACGCCGGAGCCGTTCGACGCCGAGCACCCGCTCTTCATCCTGTACACGTCCGGTACGACGGGTAAGCCCAAGGGCATCCTGCACACCTCGGGCGGCTATCTCACCCAGGTGGCGTACACGCACCACGCGGTCTTCGACCTCAAGCCGGAGACGGACGTCTACTGGTGCACGGCCGACGTCGGCTGGGTGACCGGCCACTCGTACATCGTGTACGGGCCGCTGGCCAACGGCGCGACGCAGGTCATGTACGAGGGCACGCCCGACACCCCGCACCAGGGGCGCTTCTGGGAGATCGTCCAGAAGTACGGCGTGACGATCCTCTACACGGCGCCGACCGCGATCCGCACGTTCATGAAGTGGGGTGACGACATCCCCGCCAAGTTCGATCTGTCGTCGCTGCGCGTCCTGGGCTCGGTCGGTGAGCCGATCAATCCCGAGGCCTGGATCTGGTACCGGCAGAACATCGGCGCCGGCAAGACCCCCGTCGTGGACACCTGGTGGCAGACCGAGACCGGCGGCATGATGATCTCCCCGCTGCCCGGCGTCACCGCCGCCAAGCCGGGCTCCGCACAGCGCGCGCTCCCCGGTATCTCGGCAACCGTCGTGGACGACGACGGCAACGAGGTGCCGGACGGCGGCGGCGGATATCTCGTCCTCACCGAGCCGTGGCCGTCGATGCTCCGCACCATCTGGGGCGACGACCAGCGGTTCATCGACACCTACTGGTCGCGTTTCGAGGGCAAGTACTTCGCGGGCGACGGCGCCAAGAAGGACGACGACGGCGATCTCTGGCTGCTGGGCCGGGTCGACGACGTGATGCTGGTGTCCGGCCACAACATCTCCACCACCGAGGTCGAGTCGGCGCTCGTCTCGCACCCGAAGATCGCCGAGGCGGCCGTCGTCGGCGCCACGGACGAGACGACCGGTCAGGCGATCGTCGCCTTCGTCATCCTGCGGGGTACGGCGTCGGTGGACGACGGTCTGGTGGCCGAGCTGCGCAACCACGTCAGTACGGTGCTGGGGCCGATCGCCAAGCCGAAGCGCATCCTGCCGGTGGCCGAGCTGCCCAAGACCCGGTCGGGCAAGATCATGCGACGGCTGCTGCGCGATGTCGCCGAGGACCGTCAGCTCGGTGACGTCACGACGCTCACCGACTCCTCGGTGATGGAGCTGATCCAGACCCAGCTCCCGAGCGCGGCCAGCGAGGACTGATCCCGGTCGGCAGAAAGGCAGCCCCCGGCGCATCGCGCCGGGGGCTCCTCTTTGTAAAGTGGGCGGCGCGTCAACGATGTGTCAAAGAACCAATGGTGCGCCGGGAAGTCTGGTCGGCAGGTCATTTGTCATGCCCGCCGAACTGACTGGAGGCCCCTCGTGGCCACCCCGCGCACCTTCCTCGGACGCCTCCCGCTCCCCGAGCGGACGTATCTCGCGAGCGCGCTGCGGACCGAGACGGTCGGCGGCGTCCTGCTCCTCCTCGCCGCCGTCGCCGCGCTGATCTGGGCCAACACCCCCATCAGCGCCAGCTACGAGACCGTCGGCGACTTCCATCTGGGCCCGGCCTCGCTCGGTCTGGACCTCTCGATCCAGCACTGGGCCGCCGACGGCCTGCTCACGATCTTCTTCTTCGTCGCCGGCATCGAGCTGAAGCGCGAACTGGTCGCCGGAGAGCTGCGCGACCCGAAGGCCGCAGCCCTCCCCGTGATCGCCGCGCTCTGCGGCATGGCCATGCCCGCCCTCGTCTATGTACTGGTCAACGTGGTGGGCGGCGGATCCACCGACGGCTGGGCCGTCCCCACCGCCACCGACATCGCCTTCGCGCTCGCCGTACTCGCCGTCCTCGGCACCTCACTGCCGTCCGCACTGCGCGCCTTCCTGCTCACCCTCGCCGTGGTGGACGACCTCTTCGCCATCCTGATCATCGCGATCTTCTTCACCAGCGACATCGACGTCGTGGCGCTGCTCGGCGCCTTCGCCGGTCTGGTCGTCTTCTGGTTCCTCCTGAGGAAGGGGGTGCGCGGCTGGTACGTGTACGTCCCGCTGGCCCTCGTCATCTGGGCCCTGATGTCCAACAGCGGCGTCCACGCCACCGTCGCCGGTGTCGCGATGGGTCTGATGCTCCGCTGCGTCAGGCGCGAGGGCGAGGAACAGTCCCCGGGCGAGCACATCGAACATCTCGTCCGCCCGCTGTCGGCCGGTCTCGCCGTGCCGCTCTTCGCGCTCTTCTCCGCGGGTGTCCCGATCAGCGGCGGCGCGCTCGCCGACGTCTTCACCCGGCCGGAGACCCTGGGGGTGGTGCTGGGGCTCGTGGTCGGCAAGACGCTGGGCATCTTCGGCGGCACCTGGCTGGCCGCACGCTTCACCCGGGCGTCCCTGAACGAGGGTCTGGCCTGGCCCGACATCCTCGCCGTGTCGACGCTCGCGGGGATCGGCTTCACCGTCTCGCTGCTCATCGGCGAACTCGCCTTCACCGGCGATCCGGGGCTGACGGACGAGGTGAAGGCGGCCGTCCTGACGGGTTCGGTGATCGCCGCCGTACTCGCCGCCGTACTGCTGCGGCTGAGGGTGCGTAGATACCGGGCGCTGTACGACTCCGAGGAGCGCGACGAGGACCTGGACGGTATTCCTGATGTCTACGAGCAGGACGATCCGGAGTACCACCTGAGAATGGCCGCCATCTACGAGGGGAAGGCGGCGGAGCACCGCCGGTTGGCCGAACACGCCGCAGCGGCGCGCGATGACGGCGCCGGTCCGGCATGATCTGACATCCGGCATGATCTGAAGGCGCGGAGCCTGAAGAACCCCAGAACTGCGCGAGCGCAGCCGAAACGAGGGAGTCAACGATGAGCGACCCCGGCAGCCATGCCGCCGTCACCACCGCCGCGGGCGACGGCGTTCCAGCCGTCCGGGTCAACGGGGACCGCAGCCTCGGGCAGTTGGTCTCATCGGCCACGGCCGAGATGTCCGCGCTGGTGCACGACGAGATCGCGCTGGCCAAGGCCGAGCTGCGACAGGACGTCAAGCGGGGCGCGACGGGCGGCGCCGCGATCGGCATCGCGGCGGTGTTCGCACTTTTCTCGCTGCCGGTGCTGAGCTTTGCCGCCGCGTACGGGATCCACAACTGGGGCCTCGGGCTCGCCTGGTCGTTCCTGATCGTGGGAGGAGCGTTTCTGCTCATCGCGGGGCTGCTGGCGCTGATCGCGCTGCGGAAGTTCAAGCGGGTCAAGCCCCCGGAGAAGACCATCGCGTCCGCCAAGGAGACGGCCGCCGTCCTCCAGACGGTCAAGCCGCATCCCCGCCCGGTCCATGAGACGGGCAAGACTGTGGCACGCTCGTCTGCATGACCGCCCCCGAAAACGGCCCCGACTCCGCCCCCGGCAGCTTTCCCGCGACGGTCGCGGCGGATGTGCGCCTCGACGGTCCCTGGACCCACCGGGACGTGGCCGCCAACGGAGCCCGCTTCCATATCGCCGAGATGGGCGACGGGCCGCTGGTGCTGCTCCTGCACGGCTTCCCGCAGTTCTGGTGGACCTGGCGGCACCAACTGCCCGCGCTCGCGGAGGCCGGGTACCGGGCCGTCGCGATGGACCTGCGGGGTGTGGGGGGCAGCGACCGTACGCCCCGGGGTTACGACCCCGCGAATCTGGCGCTCGACATCACCGGTGTGATCCGCTCGCTCGGCGAGCCGGACGCCGCGCTCGTCGGGCACGACCTGGGCGGGTATCTCGCCTGGACCGCCGCCGTGATGCGGCCGAAGCTGGTGCGCCGGCTCGTGGTGTCGTCGATGCCGCACCCGCGCCGCTGGCGTTCGGCGATGCTGTCGGACTTCTCGCAGAGCAGGGCCGGCTCGTACATCTGGGGATTCCAGCGGCCGTGGCTGCCCGAGCGTCAGCTCGTGGCCCGCGAGGGGGCGTTGGTGGGCGAGCTGATCCGTGGCTGGTCGGGGCCGCAGCCGCCCGACGACAAGACGGTCGACATCTACCGGCGGGCGATGGCCATCCCGTCGACGGCGCACTGCTCGATCGAGCCGTACCGCTGGATGGTGCGGTCGATGGCGCGGCCGGACGGGATCCAGTTCAACCGGCGGATGAAGCGCCCGGTGCGGGTGCCGACCCTCCAACTGCACGGGTCGCTCGATCCGGCCATGCGTACGCGCAGTACGGCCGGCTCCGCCGAGTACGTCGAAGCGCCTTACCGCTGGCGGCTGTTCGACGGTCTTGGCCATTTTCCGCAGGAGGAAGACCCCGTGGCTTTCTCCACGGAGCTCATCAACTGGCTACAGGATCCGGAGCCCGACCGCTGATCAGCGCCGTGTCGGGCCGGTCCTCGGGTGACCCCGAGAACGTTTGTACGACGAACAGCCAATTGCCTGACGCATAGGCCAATTGGCCGACGCCTGGGCGATTACCGACCATGGGCCCCGGGCAAACGTCCGTGTATGGGCTGGACGCACGACTTCGGTGACGCAGCACGCAACCGCCGCTCGGCCTCTGTGCCGATCACCCATGAGAGGGGCGGCCCGGAAGATCAGGGGCATGATCTCCGACTCGGTATTCCACTTATTCTCCGCCGAAGGGCCCGTTGGGTCTCGGCACGGCTGCGCCATCAGCGCGGCTAGGCACGGAGCGGTGGGCGCGAGCAGGAGGCTCCAGGGAACACCGGAACGAAGACCGGAGCGAAGACCGGAATGACCCGGAAGTACTGATCGCGGGGACAACGGAGGACAGTGCCGGGCCGGACCAGGAATTCCTGGACCGGCCCGTCCTCGGTCCGGAGCACACGGCCGCCCTCGGTCCAGGCCCGGTCCGGCGGATCGGACCTAGGGCGTGTTTTAGAAGTCCCGTCTGGCCCACGACGCCTGGCACGCGCGCTCGCCGCGTTGTCGGAGTCATCCAAGTACGTCCGGCCCATCTACGAGGCTGATCCTCCGCCTTGCGATCGCACGCACCAGACGCCGTGGGCCCCGCCCCATGGGCGGACGACGCTACTTCTAAAACACGCCCTAGAGCGCGCAACCCTGGCTGTCGACCTGCTGGTTGGCCGTGCGGCCCAGCTCGATGTCCTCGCGGATCTCGTCGGCCGTCAGCGCGTAGCCGGTGTCCGGGTCGTCCAGCGAGCGGGCGAAGATCACGCCGTACACCCGGCCGTCGGTGGTGAGCAGCGGGCCGCCGGAGTTGCCCTGGCGGACCGTCGCGAAGAGCGAGTACACGTCGCGCCGTACTTCTCCGCGCCGGTAGATG
The DNA here is from genome assembly GCF_036248275.1 of Streptomyces sp. NBC_01716. Taxonomy (NCBI): domain Bacteria; kingdom Bacillati; phylum Actinomycetota; class Actinomycetes; order Kitasatosporales; family Streptomycetaceae; genus Streptomyces; species Streptomyces sp. NBC_01716. Next base: position 3,798,013 of record NZ_CP109181.1, read on the forward strand.
TCCGGCCCGTTGGCGTCGATACGGCCCCGGACCCGGGCCGAGCGCACGTCGTACGCCCCGTTCTCCGGGAAGCCGGCGACGATCGCGCTGTCGCCGGTGCGGGCGTCCTTGTCGGTGAAACGGAGCACGGGGGCGCGCAACTCGGGCACGTCCAGGACGGCGATGTCGCGCTGCCAGTCGTAGAGGACGACCTTCGCGTCGTACAGCCGGCCTTCGCCGCCTATCTGGACGGTGGGTTCGTCCACGCCGCCCACCACGTGCGCGTTGGTCATCACGCGGCGCTCGGCGAAGACGAAGCCGGTGCCTTCGAGGACCTTGCCGCAGCTCTGCGCCGTACCGACCACCTTGACGATGGAGCGCTGCGCGCGGGCGGCGACGGGGCTGCCGACGAGCGCCGGGTCCGGCGGGTCGACCGCGGTGATCGGCTCGTTGGCGAAGGGGCTGAAGACCTGCGGGAAGCCCTTCTCCGCGAGGACGGAGGAGAAGCCCGTGAACCAGGTCGCCGTCTGGTCCGGCATCACCCGCGAGACGCCGAGCAGCACCTTGGAGTTACGGACCTCCTTGCCGAGCGTCGGCAGCGAGGTCCCGGCCAGGGCGGAGCCGATCAGCCAGGCGACCAGCAGCATGGCGACGACGTTGACCAGCGCGCCGCCCGTGGCGTCCACGGCGCGAGCGGGTGACCAGGTGATGTAGCGGCGGAGCTTGTTGCCGAGGTGGGTGGTGAAGGCCTGTCCCACGGAGGCGCACACGATCACGACGACGACGGCGACAACCGTGGCCGTCGTCGTGACCTCGGCCTCCTCGGTGATCTGGTCCCAGAGCACGGGGAGCAGGTAGACCGCGACGAGACCGCCGCCCAGGAATCCGATCACCGACAGGATGCCGACGACGAAGCCCTGGCGGTAGCCGACGATCGCGAACCACACGGCCGCGAGCAGCAGCAGGATGTCCAGCACGTTCACTGTCAATAGCCTCGCTAGCCTCGCGGATTCGTCTCCCGTCGCCCCGTCGGACGGGGGGACGGACCTGCGGCGGAATCGCTGTGCCGAACCCATGAAGCCGGGTCGGCACAGCGATTGGGCAAGCGTGTCATGACCGCCCGTCGAGCGGGACCTCCTTGGAGCGGTCCCACGGGCGCTCCCAGCCCGAGAAGTGCAGAATGCGGTCGATCACTCCGGCCGTGAAGCCCCACACGAGCGCGGAGGCGACCGTGAACGCGGGGCTGTGGATGCCGCTCGGGTGCGTGGCGATGACGCGGTTGGCCGGGTCCGTGAGATCCGCCACGGGGACGGCGAAGACCCGCGCGGTCTCGGCGAGATCGACGGCGCCGACCGGGCTGGGGGTGTGCCACCAGCCGAGGACCGGGGTCACCACGAACTCGCTCACCGGGATGTAGAGCTTCGGCAGCACGCCGAAGAGCTGGACCCCGGCCGGGTCGAGACCGGTCTCCTCCTCGGCCTCCCGCAGCGCGGCGCGCAGCGGTCCGGTCGTCGCCGGATCGCCGTCCTCGGGGTCGAGGGCGCCGCCGGGGAAGGAGGCCTGTCCGGCGTGCGAGCGCAGGGTGCTGGCGCGCTCCATCAACAGCAGCTCGGGGCCGTACTCGCCCTCGCCGAAGAGGATGAGCACGGCGGACTGCCGGCCCACGCCGTTCTCGGGCGGGAGGAAGCGGCTCAGCTCTTCCGGCGCCACGGTGCGCATGGCGTGCACCACCGGGGCCAGCCACGCGGGCAGGCCTTCGGTGGTGACGGGGATGTCGGTCACGGCTTCGTCGTGGATTCGTGCGGCCTTTTCATGGATTCGTGCGTCATGCGCGATGGGTGCGGGGCGTGCGGTCTGGGTTGTGGGTGCGGTCCGCGTTGTGCGCGCGGTGTCCGCAGTGCGGGCGGCCGTACGTGAGGCCTGTGCGGTCTGTGCGGTCCTTGCTTCATGCGTGTCAGCCCGTGTCATCGGCACCCCCGACGTACAACGCCCGCTGTCGCCCGGATCGTTCCAGCCCGCATACGCCGCAGCCCTTCCTCTCCCGCCCGCCGGCCCGCCGGCGCCCCCGCCGTGCCGGTCTGTCCGGTGATACGGCTCCGGCCCGCCGTGCGCTCACCGCGCGGGCGATCATTCGGCTCCGGCGGGGGTGCCGAGCGGGGGCGCGGGCTTGCCCGGGTAGTCCGGCGGCGGGGAGAGCCGCTGTCCCGGATAGCCGCCCATCTCGTACTTGAGCAGCTTCTTCGCCTTCTCCGGGTCGGTCTCGCCCTCTCCGTAGGAGGGGCAGAGGTGCGCGATCGCGCAGGCGCCGCAGGCGGGTTTACGGGAGTGGCAGACCCGGCGTCCGTGGAAGATGATCCGGTGCGAGAGCATCGTCCACTCGCTCTTGGGGAAGATCGCGGCAATCTCCGTCTCGACCTTCTCCGGGTCCTCCTGGCCGGTCCACTTCCAGCGGCGCACGAGCCGGCCGAAGTGGGTGTCGACAGTGAGGCCGGGGACACCGAAAGCGTTGCCCAACACCACGTTGGCGGTCTTGCGGCCGACGCCGGGCAGACTCACGAGGTCCTTCAGCGTGCCGGGCACCTCGCCGTCGTAATGGTCACGCAGCGCCGTCGAAAGCCCTATGAGCGACCTCGTCTTGGCGCGGAAGAACCCGGTGGGGCGGATGACCTCCTCCAGCTCCTCGGGCACGGCGGCGGCCACGTCCTCCGGGGTCGGGTACTTCGCGAAGAGACCGGGGGTCGTCTGGTTGACGCGCAGGTCCGTCGTCTGGGCCGACAGGACCGTGGCGACGAGCAGCTCGAAGGGGTTGCGGAAGTCCAGCTCCGGGTGGGCGTACGGATAGATGTCCGCCAGCTCGCGGTTTATCCGGCGGGCCCGGCGGACCATCGCCAGGTGCGACTCCGGCTTGGCGCTCTTCGGCCGCTTGGCGCTCGGGGCCCTGGCCGTGGACTCGGCGCTCGCGGATTCGGCGCTCGTGCGTTTTGCGGCTTTTGTGGTTTTTTTCGACTTCGCGGCGACCTGTTCGCCCACAGCGGAATTCTGCTTCGGTGACACTCTTCCAGCTCCCTTGGCCTGCCCTCTCACCGGCGAGTTGGACACCCGGCCAGCCTAGAGCCCTGCACTGACATCCGCCCCGGTCCCCGGCCGATCACCACCCGAATCGGGCCCCGGGGCACGGTCCTGGCGCGCTGTGCGTCAAACTTGTGACTGATCGCACGTTTTCGACAACGGGTGACCGGTACGGAGACAGAGTCGCCTCCGGCCCGAGCCGCCCGTGAACACGCAGCACGTCCGGCATCATGGGATCGATGGTCCCTGAGCAGGTCGACAAGGAGAGATTTCGTGGACGACGTTCTACGACGCGCCCCGCTCTTCGCGGCGCTCGACGACGAGCAGGCCGCGGAGCTCCGCGCCTCGATGAGTGAGACGACGCTCGCCCGTGGCGACGCGCTGTTCCACGAAGGCGACCCCGGTGACCGCCTCTATGTGGTCACCGAGGGCAAGGTCAAACTGCACCGCACGTCCCCCGACGGCCGGGAGAACATGCTGGCCGTCCTCGGTCCCGGCGAACTGATCGGCGAGCTGTCGCTCTTCGACCCGGGCCCGCGCACCGCCACCGCGAGCGCCCTCACCGAGGTCAAGCTCCTCGGCCTGGGCCACGGCGACCTCCAGCCCTGGCTGAACGCCCGCCCCGAGGTGGCCACCGCGCTGCTGCGCGCCGTCGCCCGGCGCCTGCGCAAGACGAACGACCAGATGTCCGACCTGGTCTTCTCCGACGTACCGGGCCGGGTCGCCCGTGCGCTTCTCGACCTGTCGCGCCGCTTCGGCGTGCAGTCGGAGGAAGGCATCCACGTCGTGCACGACCTGACGCAGGAGGAGCTGGCCCAGTTGGTCGGCGCGTCCCGCGAGACGGTCAACAAGGCGCTCGCCGACTTCGCCCAGCGCGGCTGGCTGCGTCTGGAGGCCCGCGCGGTGATCCTGCTGGACGTCGAACGCCTCGCGAAGCGCTCGCGCTGACCCGGACGCACACACGCGACGCACACGCGCCACGCACCGCCCGACGCGCACGCCCGACACGCGGAAGCCAGGACCGCATCGGCAAGGCCGCCCCGCTCCCCGAGCCGGGCGGCCTTCCGCATGCCCCGCGCCCCTCCCCCAGGGCTGCCCTACGCCCCCCCCAGGCGTCCTACAGCCCGGTGATCAGCCCGTGCTCGCGCAGGTACTCCAGCTGCGCCCGCACCGACAGCTCCGCCGCCGGCCACAGGGACCGGTCCACGCCGCTGCCTCCGTACACATGCGCCACGATCTCCGCCGCCGAGCGGTACCCGTCCTCCACCGCCGTCTCGACCTGCGCGAGGCGGCTCGCGCGGTGCGCGAGGTAGTACTCGACCGCGCCCTGCGCGTCCTCCAGTACGGGGCCGTGGCCCGGCAGCACCGTATGGACGCCGTCGTCGACCGTCAGCGAGCGCAGCCGCCGCAGCGAGTCGACGTAGTCGCCGAGCCTGCCGTCCGGGTGGGCCACCATCGTCGTGCCGCGGCCGAGGATCGTGTCGCCCGTCAGCACCGCGCGGTCGGCGGGCAGATGGAAACAGAGCGAGTCGGAGGTGTGCCCGGGGGTCGCCACGACGCGCAGCTCAAGCCCGCCCTCGGTGACGACGTCACCGGCCGCCAGCCCCTCGTCACCGAGGCGCAGGGCCGGGTCCAGGGCCCTTACGGGCGTACGCGTCAGCTCGGCGAAGCGCGCCGCGCCCTCCGCGTGGTCCGGGTGGCCGTGGGTGAGCAGGGTCAGCGCGACGCGCTTGCCGGCCTCCTCGGCCGTGGCGACGACCGTCCGCAGATGCGTCTCGTCGAGCGGGCCGGGATCGATCACGACCGCGAGCGCGGAGTCCGGCTCGGAGAGGATCCAGGTGTTCGTGCCGTCGAGGGTCATCGCGGACGCGTTGGGCGCGAGCACGTTGACCGCGCGGGCCGTCGCTACGCCCGACAGGACGCCTCCGCGCGGCTGTCCCGGCAGGGCCGTCGCGTCCGTCATCGGTCCCCACCCGCCAGCGGCACGCGCTTGGTGAACTCGTCCTGGCCCGGCCAGCTGAGCACCACCTCGTCACCCTCCACCCTCGGTCTGGCCAGCACGGGCGCGAGGTCCCGCCCCACGGCGGCTGCGAGGGCCTCGGCCGCGGAGCCGTACATCTGTAGTTCGCGCAGGGTCGCCACGGTGGGGGGCATCATCAGCAGTTCGCCCTTGTCGTATCCGAGTGCCGCGTCGGCGGGCCGGATCCACACCGTGTGGTCGGCCTCCGTAGAAGCGTTGCGCGTACGCTGCCCGGCCGGCAGCGCGGCCACGAAGAACCAGGTGTCGTACCGCTTGGGCTCGAACTCCGGGGTGATCCACCGGGTCCAGGCCGCCAGCAGATCGCTGCGCAGCGTCAGGCCGCGCCGGTCCAGGAACTCCGCGAAGGACAGCTCACGGTCGACAAGGGCGGCCCGGTCGGCCTCCCAGTCGTCCCCCGTGGTGTCGCCGACGACGGTCCCGGCCGTCTCCCCCGCGAGCAGGACCCCGGCCTCCTCGTACGTCTCGCGCACCGCCGCGCAGACGACGGCCTGCGCGGACGCGGCGTCCACGCCGAGCAGCCGGGCCCACACGTCGCGCCCCGGCCCCGCCCAGCGGACGAGCCGGTCGTCGTCGCGCGGGTCGACGCCGCCGCCCGGATACGCGTAGGCACCTCCGGCGAAAGCCATGGAGGTGCGTCGGCGCAGCATATGTACGGAGGGTCCGGGGGATCCGTCGACGGCGTCGCGCAGCAGCATCACCGTCGCGGCCCGCCGTGCGGGAGCGACGCTGAGCTCGCCCTGGGCGAGCGCGCGGATGCGGCCGGACCACTCGGGCGGGAACCACTGACCATTGGGCATGCCGGGATGCTACGGGCTTCCCGGGCGATGTTCGAGAGCCACTTTCCCGGGGTCCGGGGACCCCGGGACGGCGTGACGACAGCCGGCCGGCGAGAACCGGCCCGGCCGGCCCGGCCGCGCGGACGCGTCAGCCGCTCAGTCCGCGGCCACTTCCACCTGGATCTCGATCTCGACGGGGGCGTCCAGCGGCAGGACGGCGACGCCCACCGCGCTGCGCGCGTGCACGCCCTTGTCACCGAAGACCTTCCCGAACAGCTCGCTCGCCCCGTTGAGGACGGCCGGCTGGCCCGTGAAGTCCGGGGCGGAGGCGACGAACCCGACGACCTTCACGACGCGCTCCACGCGGTCCAGGTCGCCGATGACGGACTTCACGGCGGCCAGCGCGTTCAGCGCGCAGATCCGGGCGAGGTCCTTGGCCTCCTCCGCCGTCACCTCGGCGCCGACCTTGCCGGTCAGCGGAAGCTCACCGTCCACCATCGGGAGCTGCCCCGCCGTGTAGACGTACGCCCCCGTCCGTACGGCGGGCTGATACGCCGCCAGAGGCGGTACGACCTGCGGAACGGTCAGCCCCAGTTCAGCGAGGGCCGCCTCGGCCACGCCGCTCACGCGGACTTCTCTCGCTTCAGATAGGCCACCAGCTGCTCGGGGTTGTTCGGCCCCGGAACGACCTGGACCAGTTCCCAGCCGTCCTCGCCCCAGGTGTCCAGAATCTGCTTCGTCGCGTGCACGAGAAGAGGCACCGTCGCGTATTCCCACTTCGTCATGGGCCCGACTGTATCGGCACTGTGCCACGACCTCGTACGGAGCCCGACGAGGATCTCGTACGGAGCCTCCGGACGACCACGTGCGTAGCCCGGTGCCCGACTGGTTAGGCTCGAATGTGTGAGCAGGTTCCAGGTCGTCAGCGGCAAGGGCGGGACCGGTAAGACCACGGTCGCCGCGGCCCTCGCGCTCGCCCTCGCGACGGAGGGCAAGCGCACCCTCCTTGTGGAGGTCGAGGGCAGACAGGGCATCGCACAGCTCTTCGAAACGGAGGCGCTTCCTTACGAGGAACGAAAGATCGCCGTCGCCCCGGGCGGCGGCGAGGTGTACGCGCTGGCCATAGACGCCGAGCGGGCGCTTCTCGACTACCTCCAGATGTTCTACAAGCTCGGCAGCGCGGGCCGCGCCCTGAAGAAGATCGGCGCCATCGACTTCGCCACCACCATCGCGCCGGGCGTCCGGGACGTCCTGCTGACCGGCAAGGCGTGCGAGGCCGTTCGCCGCCGGGACAAGCGGGGCCGGTTCAGTTACGACTACGTGGTGATGGACGCGCCGCCCACCGGCCGCATCACGCGCTTCCTGAACGTGAACGACGAGGTGGCCGGGCTTGCGAAGATAGGGCCGATATACAACCAGGCGCAGGCCGTCATGCGGGTGCTCAAGTCGCCCGGGACCGCCGTGCATCTGGTGACCCTTCTTGAGGAGATGCCGGTCCAGGAGACCGCCGACGGCATCGGCGAGCTGCGCGGCGCCGAACTGCCCGTCGGCAAGGTGATCGTGAACATGGTGCGCCCGCACGTCCTCGATGAGGAGGCGGTCAACGGCGTGGCGGGCGACCGTCGTAAGGAGGTCACCAAGGCGCTCGCGGCGGCCGGGGTGAGCGCGCCCACGAAGCTCGTTGGACCCCTCCTGCAGCAGGCCGCCGAGCACGCCCAGCGCGTGGAGCTGGAGCGCGAGCAGCGCGCCCTCCTCGCGAAGCTCGGGCTGCCTACGTACGAACTCCCCCTGATCGGCGAGGGCATGGACCTCGCCGGTCTGTACCGCCTGGCGGGGGAGCTACGGAATCTTGGGGAGGCCTGATGACTCTGGACCCGGCGGCTGCCCCGCTCGAAGTCGATCCGCTGCTCGACGACCCCGAGACGCGCATCATCGTGTGCTGCGGCTCCGGCGGCGTCGGCAAGACGACGACGGCGGCGGCTCTCGGCGTACGGGCGGCGGAGCGTGGCCGCAAGGTGGTCGTGCTGACCATCGACCCGGCCCGCAGGCTCGCCCAGTCCATGGGCATCGACTCTCTCGACAACACCCCCCGGCAGGTCAAGGGCATCGAGGGCGCGGGCGAACTGCACGCGATGATGCTCGACATGAAGCGCACCTTCGACGAGATCGTCGAGGCGCACGCGGACCAGGACCGGGCGCGCGCCATCCTGGAGAACCCCTTCTACCAGTCCCTGTCGGCCGGTTTCGCGGGCACGCAGGAGTACATGGCGATGGAGAAGCTGGGGCAGCTGCGGGCCCGCGACGAGTGGGACCTGATCGTCGTCGACACCCCGCCGTCGCGCTCCGCGCTCGACTTCCTGGACGCGCCGAAGCGGCTGGGTTCGTTCCTGGACGGGAAGTTCATCCGGCTGCTGATGGCGCCGGCGAAGATGGGCGGCCGGGCGGGGATGAAGTTCCTGAACGTCGGGATGTCGATGATGACCGGCACACTCGGGAAGCTGCTCGGCGGCCAATTCCTGCGTGACGTACAGACGTTCGTGGCCGCGATGGACACGATGTTCGGCGGATTCCGTACGCGCGCGGACGCGACGTACCGGCTGCTCCAGGCGCCCGGCACGGCCTTCCTGGTGGTCGCGGCGCCGGAGCGGGACGCGCTGCGCGAGGCGGCGTACTTCGTGGAGCGGCTGGCCGCCGAGGGGATGCCGCTCGCGGGTCTGGTCCTCAACAGGGTGCACGGCAGCGGCGCCGCGCGGCTGTCGGCCGAGCGGGCGCGGGCCGCCGCGGAAAATCTTGAAGAGGGCCGCATTGTGGATCAGGCCGGCGGGAAGAATGGTGTGCGTGAGGCCGCCGCCCCCGCGGGCTCCTCTCCCGAAACCGCCCTGGCACCGCAGGACCCACAGGCACCGCAAAACCCACAGACATCGCAGGACCCCGCCCCCCAGGCATCCGAACTCCCGCACCAGGAACCGGAATCAGCGACACCCGAACCGCCGTCGGTGAATCAGCTGACGGCCGGTCTGCTGCGCCTGCACGCCGAGCGTATGCAGGTGCTCAAGCGTGAGCAGCGCACCCGCGACCGTTTCACCGCGCTCCACCCGGAGGTGCCGGTGGCCGAGGTGGCGGCACTGCCCGGCGACGTGCACGACCTCGCCGGGCTCCGGACCATCGGTGAACGCCTCGCGGGCGGGAGCACGGCGACCGGGGCCGCGTGACCGACGGGTGTGGGGCGCCCCGCCAGGGCGTGCTCCGCGCATGCGCGCGGTGCCTGGTGCTTCCTGCCGCCTGCTTGGTACGTGGTGCTTGCTGCGTGGTGCGTGCCGGTTTCGCGCTTGCCTGCCGTACGGCGGCCTACCCCACCGCCGCCCACGTGTCGTCGATGACGTCGGCGTAATGGCGTGAGCCGTACGTCTCGTCGTCGTCCTCAAGGCCGGCGGGCAGAATGCCCGCGCTGCGCTCGTACTCGGTGCGTGCGGTTTCGAGCAGCCGTCGCCATGAGGTGACAGTGGGGCGTCTGCGCAGCAATGCGCGCCGCTCCCGCTCGGTCATTCCGCCCCACACGCCGAATTCGACGCGGTTGTCCAGCGCGTCGGCCAGGCACTCCGTCCGCACCGGGCATCCGGTGCACACCGCCTTGGCCCTGTTCTGCGCTGCGCCCTGTACGAACAATTCATCCGGATCGGTAGTGCGGCATGCTGCTTGCGCACTCCAGTCGGTTACCCAGCCCATCGCGGCGCCGTCCTCTCCCGAATCGAGGCTCCCCCACGGCGGAAGCGGCATATTCACCGCTGCCAGTTGAGGACGTTACGGAAGGTGGGCACAGCACAACACCCCCTTCGGGCCCAATCTTGAATGGCCCGAACGGACTATGCGTACGCGGCAGATCACCCAGGGGAGTGACCCAGAGACATGAGCGACGAACCCGACAAGTCGGGTCAACTCTCCTGAGTAGCAACGGACGCCAGAGGACGTACCGGGCGGAATCGGACGGGACTTCCGACGCTTTACGGTTAGCCGGATGTTCACGTCGGTGACTTGATACGAAACCGCACTGCTGTGACAGTTGAGTTCAGCTTAGGCCAGAGCCTTTGTGCGTGTCCGGCGAATGAGAACGTAGGCTGCTGTCATGCCAAAGAAGCGCTCGGGCGGCGGTCTGACCGGGACCCAGCAGGCCGCCAAGTTCCTCGGTGTCAGTGTGCTCGCGGGAGCCGTACTGGCGGGAATCGCCTTGCCCGCCTTCGGAGTTCTGGGCCTGGCGGCCAAGGGGACCGTCGAGGGATTCGACGAGATCCCGGCCAATCTCAAGACGCCGCCGCTCAGTCAGCGCACCACGATCCTCGACAAGGACGGCGGCCCCATCGCCACCGTCTACTCGCGCGACCGGACCGTGGTCCCTCTCACCGACATCTCGCCCTACATGCAGAAGGCGATCGTCGCGATCGAGGACTCACGCTTCTACGAGCACGGGGCGGTCGACCTCAAGGGCGTTCTGCGGGCGGCCAATCGCAACGCGCAGTCGGGCGGCGTCTCCCAGGGCGCCTCGACCCTCACCCAGCAGTATGTGAAGAACGTCTTCGTGGAAGAAGCCGGCGACGACCCCGACAAGGTCGCCCAGGCCACCCAGCAGACCATCGGCCGCAAGATCCGCGAGCTCAAGTTCGCGATCCAGGTCGAGGAGGAGCTGGGCAAGAAGAAGATCCTTGAGAACTACCTGAACATCACCTTCTTCGGACAGCAGGCGTACGGCATCGAGGCCGCTTCGCACCGCTACTTCTCCAAGTCCGCCAAGGACTTGAAGCTGGAGGAGGCGGCGCTGCTGGCGGGCCTCGTCCAGTCACCGAGCCGGTACGACCCGGTGAACGACCGGGAAGAGGCGACCAAGCGCCGTAACACCGTGATACAGCGCATGGCCGACGTGAAGGACATCTCGCAGGCCGAGGCCGACCGCGCGAAAAACACCGAGATCGCGCTGAAGGTCAGCACACCCAAGAACGGCTGCATCACGGCGGTCAAGGGCGCGGGCTTCTTCTGCGACTACGTACGGAAGGTGTTCCTCACCGACTCCGCCTTCGGCAAGACGCAGGAGGACCGGGCCAAGGTCTGGAACCAGGGCGGGCTGACCATCCGTACGACGCTCGACCCGCAGGCGCAGGAGTCGGCGCAGGAGTCGATCAAGAACCACGTCTACAAGACGGACGAGGTCGCCACGGCGCTGTCGATCGTCGAGCCGGGCACCGGCAAGGTCCTCGCGATGGGCCAGTCGCGGCCGTACGGCGGCGGCAAGAACGAGACGTACATGAACCTCTCCGTCGACGAGGAGATGGGCGGCGGCGCCGGCTACCAGCCGGGCTCGACGTTCAAGCCCATCGTCGCGGCGGCGGCCCTGGAGCAGGGCATCCAGCCGACCCAGTCGTACCCCTCGCCGTACCAGATGGACTACCCGAGCCCGGTGCAGACCTGCAAGGGCCCGTGGACGGACCAGGGCGTCCCGGTCGAGAACGAGAACGAGACCGAGGTCGGCCCGTACGGGATGAAGGAAGCGACCGCCAAGTCGGTCAACACCTACTACGTACAGCTGATCAGCCAGATCGGCGTCTGCCCGGTGACCGAGCTGGCCAGGAAGATGGGCGTCGAGCGGGCCAACGGCAAGCCGATCGACCAGGTCCCGTCGATCACGCTGGGCACGCAGGAGATGTCGCCGCTGACGATGGCGTCCGGCTACGCGACGTTCGCCAACCGCGGCACGTACTGCACCCCGATCGCCATCGAGTCGATCACCGGCCCGAACGGCAAGGAGCTGGACGTCCCGAAGTCGACCTGCTCGCGGGCGATGTCGGAGAAGACGGCCGACACCATAAACACGCTGCTGGAGGGCGTGGTCGAGGACGGTACGGGCCAGGAGGCGGGGCTCGGCAGCAGGCCGAGCGCCGGCAAGACGGGTACGACCGACTTCCGGCTCGCCGCGTGGTTCGTGGGCTACACGCCGAACATGGCGGGCGCGGTGTGGGTCGGTGACCCGCAGCACAAGAAGAAAATGGTGGACATCACCATCGGCGGCCAGTACCACGACAAGGTCTTCGGTGGCGCGGTGCCAGGACCGATCTGGCGCGACGCGATGAGCGGCGCGCTGGACGGCAAGGAGGCGCCCGCCTTCAACACCATCAACATCCCGAACCCGGAGAAGGACAAGGGCGACAGGGACGAGGACCGTGACCGGGACCGCGACAAGCCCGGGAACGACAACGGTGGGAACGGCAACGGCGGTGGCGACAACCGCGGCGACAACGGCGACCAGGACCCGGGCAACGGCGACAGCGACGGGGACAATCCGTTCCCGGGCTTCCCGGGGACGTTCGGCTAGGAAGTAGCAGAGGAAGGGGGGCCGCGACGATCAGGATTCGTCGGGCCCCCCTTCTTCATGCCTTCTTCTTCATGCCTTCAGGCTTTTCATGTCCTTCAGGCTGAGGCCAGTCTCTGCTTGACGGCGGCGGCGACCCGGCCGCCCTCCGCCCGCCCGGCGACCTTCGGCCCGACGATCTTCATGACGGCGCCCATGGCGCGCGGCCCCTCGGCGCCGGCGGCCTTCGCCTCGCCCACGGCCTGCGCGACGATCTCGCCGAGCTCGTCGTCGGTGAGCTGCTGCGGCAGATACGCGTCGAGCAGTACGCCCTCGGCCTTCTCCCGCTCGGCCTGCTCGGCGCGCCCGCCCTGCGCGAAGGCCTCGGCCGCCTCGCGGCGCTTCTTGGCCTCCTTGGCGATCACCTTCTGCACCTCGTCGTCGGAGAGCTCGCGCGCCGCCTTGCCGGAGACCTCTTCCTTGGAGATCGCGGCGAGGGTCAGCCGGAGGGTGGCGGAGCGCAGCTCGTCGCGTGCCTTGATCGCGGCGATGAGGTCGTCGTGCAGCGTGGACTTGAGCGTGGTCATACGGACAGTGTGTCAGGTACGCCCCAGGACGCGCCGTCCGGTTTTCCGGGCCGCCGGGGTGTGCCCGGCAGGGCGGCCCGAGTCTGCGACGATGACACCATGCGCGCACGCTACGGAGTCCCCCTGAAAGTCACCGCAGGAATCGCGGCCGTCGGCGTGGCCGGCATCGCCTACGCCGCCGGTTTCGAGGCCCGCTCCTTCCGGCTGCGACGGGTCTCCGTACCCGTACTTCCGGAGGGCATGCGACCGTTGCGGATCCTCCAGGTCTCGGACATCCATATGGTCCGCGGCCAGCGCAAGAAGCAGCGCTGGCTCCGCTCGCTGGCCGGCCTGCGCCCCGACTTCGTGGTGAACACCGGCGACAACCTCTCCGACCAGGAGGGCGTACCGGAGGTGCTCGACGCGCTGGGCCCGCTGATGGAGTTCCCGGGCGTCTACGTCTTCGGCTCCAACGACTACTACGGCCCCGCGCTGCGCAACCCGGCGCGCTACCTCCTTGAGAAGGCCCAGGGCAAGCACGGTCTGAACGGCAACGCGCCGGCCGTGAACGTCGTCCACAACCCGTGGGAGCCGATGCGCGACGCCTTCGACGAGGCGGGCTGGGTGGGCCTCACCAACGCCCGCGGCCGGCTCAAGATCGACGGCCACGAGATCGCCTTCACGGGCGTCGACGACCCCCACATCAAGCGCGACCGCTACGCGGAGGTCGCGGGCGGCCCGGAGAAGGACGCGTCCCTCTCGATCGCCGTGGTCCACGCCCCGTACCTCCGCACACTGGACGCCTTCACATCGGACGGCTACCCCCTGATCCTGGGCGGCCACACCCACGGGGGCCAGCTCCGCATCCCGTTCTACGGAGCACTGGTCACCAACTGCGACCTGGACACGGACCGCGCGAGGGGCCTCTCCACGTACGACGCGGGGGGCCACACGTCCTACCTCCACGTCTCAGCGGGCTGCGGCACGAACCGCTACACCCCGGTCCGCTTCGCCTGCCCCCCGGAGGCCACCCTCCTGACGCTGGTCCCCCGCCGTTGACGGTGGCCGCACCACCCTCAACGGCGCCCTAAACCGGATTTCGCCTGCGGGCGCGGGTGGGCTAAAGTAATCGATGTCGCAGCGACACGGGCGACATCGGGGTGTAGCGCAGCTTGGCAGCGCGCTTCGTTCGGGACGAAGAGGTCGTGGGTTCAAATCCCGCCACCCCGACAGCCAAAGCAGCAGGTCACGGGCCTGATCCTCAGTGAGGATCAGGCCCTTGCTGCGTCTCAGGTGATCGGACAAGGACGGAGTCGACGTAACGCTCCGCTCCCGTGGGCTCGTGGTTGTCCACCGACATGGGCGGAATGATCGAGTGCACGCCAGGAGCCCGGATCGGGCACCTCACGGCCCCCGAAGCCTGGTGTGTTGCGCGCGTCACTCATTTTGGTCGGCAGTTCCTCCTACGGCCGGGCCGAGGCCGCTGGGGAGGTAGGACACCGCCAGGGCGACGGCCTCTTCCGCCGTGGGCGTCTCGGCGAGTACCTCGGGTTGTGGGTGCTTCATCACGCGGTACGGACCGGCGGCACGCGAGGGAGCGATGCCCGCTTGAACGGAGAACGGGAATCCGGTGCAGGAGCTGAAGCCAAGCGTCCAGTGGCTGGAGAACACGTAGAGCTGGCGCAGGGCTGGTTCAGCATGAGCCGCTTCCACCAGTGCGGCGAACTCGGGGAAATCCGGGGTCTCGGCCGCCTGTTCCCGCATCGTTTGCCACTGGAGCTCCACCACTGCCGCCGGCCCGCGTTCGTGAGCCTCGGCGCGTGCGCTGGACCGCAGAAACGGCAGCCCAGCTAGCAGCTCCGCCAGACTCCCGTCCTGTGCCCACGCCGCGCCGGCTCTGACGACGTCCTCCAGGTCCGACGTGGCCCCGGTGATGAGCTCGATCCCCGAGCTCCAACCCGAGACGCTGAACCAGCGGCTCGTTTCCCCGATGTAGACGGCCAGTGGTTTGCGCCCCGCGACCGGTGTGGCGATGCCTGCCGTCACCGGGGACCCCCCTTCAAGGGGAACCACCGTGAGAACAACACCGAGTTCGGCCGCCAGCTCTTGCAATGCCGCGGTCAGGCTGCCCGCGGCGGCCAGGTCGGGGTAGAGGTCGGAGTCCATTTCCACAGTCTGCCGTCGCGACGCCACCGAGAGAACGGCACTCCGTATGTCGCCCTGAAATCAGGGGCCTTGGGGCCGCCGGGAAAGGGGCCGTACGCGGCCTCGGCCGGGGCGTGGCCATCATCTGCGGGGGCACCTCGGCACCCTGGAGCAGCCGTATCCGGGCAGGCGCTGACCCGTCCGTCCAAGCCCTCGCCGCACCGGCTATGACCTGGTGTTTTCCGGGGAAGTGCCTAGGCTGGGACTTCGTGAGTGAGAGTGCAAACAGGTACGACGCCAGCCGCATCACCGTGCTACAGGGGTCGGAGGCCATTCGGAAGCGGCCCGGGATGTACGTCGGCTCTACCGGTGAACGTGGCCTGCACCAGGCGGTGTTCGAGGTCGTTGGCCGGGCGGTGAACGAGGTTCTGGCCGGTCGCGCCGGTTCCGTCGATGTCACCCTCATGCGCGACGGCGGCGTGGGGGTTGCCGACGACGGGGCGGGTGTCCCCGTCGAGGTCGCCGGGCCCGGCCTTGAGGCTCTGCTGACCGGTGCGTATACCGGAGCGCGGCAGGCCGGCCGCGACACCGCCGCTGTGGGCCTGGCCGGCATCGGACCTTGCGTCGCCAACGCCCTGTCGAGTCGCCTGACGGCCGTGGTTCGGCACGATGGAGTCCGCTGGGTTCGGGAGTACGAGCGCGGCGTCGCCGTCGCCCCGTCCATGGCCGTGGGGCCCGTATCCGGTAGTGGGACGACCATCACCTTCTGGCCCGACTCCGACATCTTCCAGACCGTGGAGTGCTCCTTCGCCGTGCTGGCGGAACGTTTCAGGGAACTGGCCTTTCTGAACCGGGGCCTGAGCATCTCGCTGTCCGACGCACGTCCTCCGGGCGAGCCCCGGTCAGTACGGTTCCTGGGCGAGGCACGGGACTTCGTCGCCTTCCTCGACACCTCGGCAGGAACGCCCGTGCACCCGGATGTCATTGCCTTCGCATGGGAGGACGTGCGGATGGCAGGGACGGCGGAGGCGGCCCTGCGGTGGAGCACGTCCCGCGAGGAGCGGGTCCGCAGCTTCGCCAACAGCCGGCCCACCCCCGGCGGCGGCACACACATGGTGGGCTTCCGCGACGGCGTGACGGTCGCGGTGAACGCCTACGCACGGGAGCGGCGACTGCTGACGGCCACGGACCTCGATCTCAGTGCCGATCAGGTCTGCGAGGGACTGACGGCTGTCGTGTCGGTGAAGCTGGACCATCCCGAGTTCCAGGGCGCCACCCGCGGTGTACTGGGCAACGCCGCGGTACGCGCCTCCTTCGGCGAGGCCGTCCGGGAGCACCTCGCCAACTGGATGGCGGGCCACCCGGAGCAGGCCGCGGCCGTCATCGGCCGGATCGTCCCGGACAGGACCTAGATGTACTGATCACGAGCGTTGTTGACACTGGTCGGGTCTTGAACATGGCGAAGACCTCCAGTGTGGTGGAGCTCTGTGTCGATGTCCGACCGGGCCGTGTACCAAAGCCTTCGTAGCACTGGGACGGATCCGCGTCGACCGGGCTACCTACCCCGCGCGGCCTGTGCGCAGCAGAAGATTGTGAGGGGGGTGGGTGCGGAGCCATTCGGCGTTCCGGGACTCAGTCGTCCGGGGACTCCTATCCGGCCACCCCCCTTGGCCGCCGTGCTCTTCGAGGAGAGCATCGAACCGGCGTATCTCTGATGGGGAAGTTAGCAGTCACCACTGACAACGCCCGGGTCTACGTGGCTTCTGGGGGCTCGGGGTGGCTGAGGAGCGTGCGCAAGGCGCGGCGGCGGGCCGCGGAGGGGGTGGGGTGGGTGGGTCTTCTGGGGGGAGGGCTGTACGCGGTGGCTGGGGCCTCGGGGTGGGCCGTCTTCTGGGCGTGGAACGCGAGGGTGCGGAGGTTGGGGTAGGTGAAGAGCGCCGAGACCGGGAGATCGAGGCCGAGCCGGGTCGTCACCAGTCGGTGGAAGCGGAGCAGGGTGATCGAGGTGAGGCCGACGTCGAAGAAGTTGCCGTCGACGTCGATCGGGGTGCCGAGCGCTTCATGGGCCAGGGCTGCGAACTCCGCGAGCAGTGGGGTGCTTTCGGCGGACGGAGTGGGCGGGGGTGCCGTCCGGCGGAAGGCGCCTGCGGCTTTGTGGCGGCCGGGCGCGGGGAGTTGGCCGCCGATGGTGATGGCCGACGGCATCGCGTGGGGAGGAAGGACGGCCGACAGGTGGCGGCGTACGTCCGGTCCGGTGAGTGAGGTTTCGGGCCGGGGCGTCACATGCAGTTCCAGTCGGTCGCCGAGTGGGCTTGGGGCGAGCAGGGCCCGGGACCGGTGGATGTCCGGGTGTCGGAGCGCCGCGTCCTCGATCTGGGCGAGGGCGATACGGAAGCCGTCCACGTTGACCAGACGGTCGCCGCGGCCGTCGAGGCGGATGTTGTGGTCGGGGTCCAGGCGGCCGAGGTCACCGGTGTGGAAGGTGTGACCTGAAAGGCGGTCGGCGTCGCGGTCGTCGGTGAGATAGCCGAGCGCGAGATGGGGACCGCGTACGACGACCTCCCCCCGCTGCCCGACGGCGCAGGGCGCGCCCTCCTCGTCGACCACCAGCAGTTGTGCTCCGGCGACGCCGGTGCCGACGGGCAGGGCTTCCTCGTCGGGCAGGCGCGGGTCGACCTTCCCGGCGCTCTCCGCGACGACATGGCACGACGCGATCTGCGGCGTCTCGGTGGCTCCGTACCCGTTGATGAGCCGCGCGTCGGTGAACTCACGGACTCTGCGGGCGAGTCCGGCCGTGAGGGGTGCGCCGCAGGAGAGGACGGAGCGCAGGGCGTCAAGGCGGTGTGCCGGCTGTTCCTCGTGGCCGGCCGCGATCATTTCCAGCAGGGCCGGCGTGCCGTGCAGAAGAGTGATCCGCTCCTGGCGGAGGAAGTCGAACAGGGCACGCGGTGTGGCCAGGGCGGTCTGCGGCGGAACAACCAGCGTGCCGCCGGACAGCAGCGGTACGAGGATGTCACGCAGAAGGGGGTCGTGCCCCAGCCCTCCGAGCAGTGCGACGCGGTCCGAAGCCGAAGGGCCGACGAAAGCGCGGTACCAGTCCAGGTTGTGGGTGAGGGCCGTGTGGGAGGCCACGACCGCCGCCGGGGTGCCGGTGGTTCCGGAGGTGAACAGGACGTGTGACAGGGGGTGCAGTCCCCGACCGGTGGAGGTGTTGCCCCTTTCCCGTGGGCCGGTGACGTTCCACGCGGGGGTCGCGGACGGGCGGATGGTGACTTCCGCGACGGGGTTGACCAAGTCGCGGTACTGGTTCACGACCTCTGGAGGCAACGAGGCGTCCGTCAGTACGGGTGCCGCACCGGCTCCCCAGACGCCCAGGAGCGCGCAGACCAGGGCGGCGCTTCGACGGCCGTGCAGCAGCACGGGGTCACCCGGTCCGACTCCCGCTGCTTTCAGGGCGGTTGAGACTCCGTCCGCGTGGGTCAGGAGTTCCTCGTAGCCGCAACCGATGCCCTCCGCAGGGCTGTTGACGGCGGGAGCGGACGGAGTGCGGGCGGCGATGGTCCGTATCCGGCTTACGACGCTGTCGTTCCTCTCCCCGTCGGCCGGGGACATCGGTACCGACGCCTCAGGGGCGCCGGGCGCCAGAGTGATCCTCTTCAGCGGGAGACCGGGACTGTCCAGGATCTGGCGCAGGACGTGCCGGGTCTGGTCGAGCAGATGGTCGGCGATGTCCACCGGCAGGCGGTCGGACGCCACGATCGCTTCCAGTGTGTAGTGCGGTTCGCGCCGGATGTAGAAGTTGACGTCGAAGAGCGCGGCGTGCCCCGCCGGCCGGAAGGCTGTGGCCTTCAGCGGATCGAACGCCGGTACGGGCTCCGCCTGGGACAGGTCGTTGACCCAGATCCGGAACAGCGGATTGTCCGTCGGGCGGGTCGGCAGTTCCAGGCTCCGGACGATCGTCTCGAAGTCCGGAGTGGAGTGCTCGACCGCTTCGGTGAGACGGCTGCGTACCTGCCGGAGCAGCATCGCCGGCGTGGTGCCGGAGGTCGCGGTGAGCAGCAGCGGCACGGTGTTGAGAAGAAAGCCGGCCAGTTCGTCCTGGTCAGCCGTCCGGCGCCGCGAGACCGGGATTCCCAGGACGAAGGTGTCGCGCCCGATCCAGCCCCGTACCACCGTCGCGAGGGCGGTGACGAAGAGATTGAAGGGTGTCACGGCGTGGTCGCGGCAGAACGCGTCGACGCGTCCGCTGTCCGCGCTGTCCAGCCGCAGGGTGACGCTTTCGCCGGCGAAACTCGACGGCTGCCCACCGGGGCGTCCGAAGGGCAGTGCGGAATCGGTCGGCGCGTCGCCGAGCAGCTTCTTCCAGTAGGTGAGGTCGCTCGTGAGGCGGCCGGTGTCGGCCCGGACCGCGGCGTGGCCGAGGAAGCCGGGTGCGGGAGGCAGCGAGGGTACGGTGCCGCGCAGCCTGCCCCGGTACGCGGTGGCCAGATCGTGCAGCGCCAGATCGAGCGTGTGCTGGTCGGCGATCAGATGATGCAGGGACAGGACGAGAAGCGCCTCGTCGTCGCCTCGCCCGCGCAGCAA
Organism: Streptomyces sp. NBC_01716; assembly: GCF_036248275.1. NCBI lineage: Bacteria > Bacillati > Actinomycetota > Actinomycetes > Kitasatosporales > Streptomycetaceae > Streptomyces > Streptomyces sp. NBC_01716. Next base: position 3,817,507 of record NZ_CP109181.1, read on the forward strand.
CCCGACTGCCATGAGCGGTGCTTGGGACGGGGACAGCGGGATACCGGCGACCCGGCGGACGAACTCGGTCATCCGGTCCTCGGACAGCTGGTCCGTGGTGTCGTGCACGGTGAGCGCGGCACGCGCGTCGGGTACCTCTTCGAGCGCGGGCTCGTCGTCGGGTCTCTCCACGACACGTATACGGAAGGCCTGGTGACGGACCGTCATATCTTCCAGCGCCGAGGTGAGGGCGGCGACGTCGACACGGCCGGCCAGCCGCACCGCGCCGACCACGTTGTACGCCGCGGCCCGGTCCCCGTGCAGACTGCTGATGAGCCACAGCGCCCGTTGTCCGGCGGCGAGAGGGACCGGACCGGTGAGGACGTCGGGGGCCGCCGGCCCGCCCCCGGGTGCCGCGGTCCGGACGGCCGCCCGCAGCCCGGCCAGCGAGGTGTTGTCCGACAGCAGCAGCGACAGCGGTACCTCCACGCCGAGTTCGGCGCGGATGCGTCCCGTCAGCCGTACGGCCTGGAGTGAGTGGCCGCCCATGCTGAGAAAGCCCTGGTCCTCCTCCCCGGCCTGGTCGGCGGGCAGGGCCGACCACCACAGGGCACCGAGCGGATCGCTCCCCGGTTCCTCCTCGGCCGGACGCTCCGTCACGGCCCACCAGGAACGCAGCAGTTCGCCGACCGCGCCCCGGTCGGACTTGCCGGAGGTGAGCTTCGGTATCGAGGGGAGCCAGTGGAAGCCGGCGGGGACGAAGGCCGCCGGCAGGAGACTCCGGAGATGGGTCCGCAACTCCCCCGCCTCCGGGCGCGCTTCGGGGTGTGTGGAGGTGAGCGCCGCCAGGAATTCCGCGTCGGCCGCGCCAGCCGCGCCAGCCGCACCGGCCGCGCCGTCCGCGGTGACGGCGGCCACGACGGCGTCCTTGACCGCCGGATGTCTCAGCAGGGCGCGCTCCACCTCCGCGGCCTCGACCCGGACACCCCGGACCTTGAGCTGGTGGTCGGCGCGTCCGAGGAACTGGATCTCGCCGTCCACGACTTGCGCGAGGTCACCGGTCCGGTAGAAGCGCCGCCCGTCGATCTCGGGGAAGGAGCTCGCCGTCGCCTCGGGACGGTCCACGTATCCCAGCGCGACCTGCGTCCCTCCGATCCACAGTTCGCCCGGTGTGCCGAGGGGGACCGGCCGGCCGTCCTCGTCCATGACATGCAGGGTGGTGTTGTCGACCGGCCGTCCGATGCGGACCTGGTCACCGGCGGTGAGCGAGCGGGGCACCGGCCAGTACGACACCTCGATGGCCGCCTCCGTGGGCCCGTACAGATTGGTCAGTTCCGCCGCGTCGAAGACCTCGTGGAAGGCGGCGCACAGGGGCGCGGGCAGAGCTTCTCCGCTGGCGAAGACGTGGCGCACCGACGAGACGTCGCCGGGTGTCGCCACCCGCAGGAACTCCGTCAGCATGGACGGTACGAAATGGCATGCCGTGATGGAGTGGTCACGGATGAACCGGGTGAGGCGCATCGGGTCCCGGTGGTCCCCCTCGGGCAGCACCACCGTGCGGGCGCCGGCGGCCACGGGCACGTAGAACTCCCATCCGGCCACGTCGAAGGTGTACGGGGTCTTCTGCAGGATCCGGTCGTCGCGGGAGAAGCCGTAACGCTCCACCTGCCACAGGACGCGGTTGACCACGCCGCCGGCTCCTTGCAGAACTCCCTTGGGCGTGCCGCTCGATCCGGAGGTGAACATCAGATACGCGGGCTGGTCCGGGGCCGCCTTCGGCAGATCCCGTGGCGGACGCGGGGCCCCGCCGAGGTCCCGGCGGACGGCGAGCCGGGGGATCCCGGAGTCCTGGAACGCCGCGTGGGTGTGTTCCGCGCCGCCGACGACCAGGAGCGGACGAGCGGTACGAAGCATCGGTACGAGCCGGTCCGCCGGCTCGTCCAGCGAGAACGGCACATACCAGCAGCCCGCTTTGAGGACGCCGAACAAGGCGGTGAGCATGTCGGCGCCACGGGGCAGTACGAGGGCGACGGGGCCGGTCTCCCCGCCGGTCGCGGTCAGGATGTCGTCCGCGAAGGCATCGCTGAGCGCGTCGAGTTCGGCGTAGGTCAGGGACCGTCCCCCGCTCTCCTCGCACGCGACCGTGTCGGGCTGCCGGAGCCGGGTGCCACGCAGCAGCCCTGGAATGCCGTACGGGGCGCCGCGTTCGACCGTGGGGCCGGCCAGGTGCGCGGTGCCGTCGGGGATGCTCGCCTGTGACACGTGTTCCCCTCGAATGCCCTAGAAATTCCGTGAGTTGTCGACGGCCACCAGCCGGATCTCGCTGGTGTAGGTGCTGCCCCTGGCGTCTCGCAGCCACAGCTGGTCGGGGCGCGGAAGCATTTCCGTGAGCGTGACGCGGTGGCCGTCGCCCGCTTCGGCGCGCCGCAGGGTCATGGCGAACAGGCCCACCAACTGGGGGTTGCCGAAGTCCAGGTAGATGGGCTTGGACTCCCAGGGGACGCGCCAGAACATGTGCCGGGGCATGCCCAGCCGGCGTGCCCACTGCCGGAGGCGTGCGAACGCCGCGGCCTCGTCGGTCCCCTTGCCCACGGGGACGCCGGCCGCGAGAGGCCGCCAGGTCTCCCGCGCGACAACGAGCCTTCCGATGGTGATCCGTGGCGTGTGCTCCAGTGGAGCCATGAGCCTGAAGTGGTCGGTCGCGCGCTGGACCAGCATCTCGGCCACGGTTTCGAGCAGCGGCGTGCCGTGCCCGTGGGGTCCGCCGCCGTCTGTGCGCACTGTGATCAGGCCCTGCGGCGATCTGCGGACGGCGAGCGCGTCGATTTGTACGGTGAGGTCACGCGGAGCCGGTCGGGCACCGCAGCGCGGGCCGAACGACAGATAGGTGTGCCGCCGGGATTGCAGTTCCGGTGTCGGGTACCAGTGCGAGGTGAGGTTGTCCACGCTGCGCGGATACAGCGGGACATGCCACGGCGTCGGGTGCTCGTGCTCGTCCCCGGCGGCGACCAGACGCTCCGGATCGGGGTGGAACCGGCTGAAGTTACGAGAGTTGTGGCTCACCTGCGAGAGGTGCATCTCCCCCATGACGGCGAAGGTCCCACCGGCGCCGGGATCCTCGGCGATCATGAGGTCGGGGCTGTGGTAGGCGGCCGAGTGCCAGGGGAGCACGGCGCCTTGAGGTGTGCCGAACACCTGGGTGACCGCGTCCCGGATCTCCTCCGTGCGGTAGTCCTGCCTGGCCCGGAGCGGGTTGTACTCCAGTACCTCGCGCCAGCGGTCCTGGAATTCGGCGATCACCGGAGCGTCGGCGGCGCCCGTCTGGATCTCCGGTATCGCCAGCGCCGTCAGCTGCGACAGGGGTACGTCCTGTCCCCGCTCTCCGCCGAGCTTGGTGAAGGTGTCGTCCAGGACGGTCGTGTAGACGTCGCCCAGGCGGTGCATCAGCCACCGGGCGCTGTCCAGCAGAGGCCGCATCGCCGCCGCGGTCCCGTCGAGGAACCCGGTGCCGATGGTGACATCGACATCGCGGGCGCAGTCCTCGATCACCACGCGTCGCCCCTTGGCGGCGTGACCCGAATCGCGGTACGCAGCCGCCCCGGTGGCCTCGGTGAACTGGGCGTCGAGACCGTTCAGCGCCGCTTCCAGTTGTGCCGCGGGTACGTTCGACCAGGGCAGTTCGCGGCGCGACCGGTCCAGTTCGCCGAGTGTGGCCAGAGCCCTGTCCCGGCCGTACGACGAGGGGAGCGCGCTCAGCTGGCCGCGCAGGGCCGCCGCGGCGTCCGGGCTGGGCGGGATGTCGAAACCCCAGTTGACGACGCCCTTCCCGGCCAGGGCGTCGAGGTGTTCCAGTACCGCTTCGACCGGATCACCGGCGTCCGGCGCCACCGCCGCGCCGTCACCCACGCGGGTCGGCCCGCCGGCGCGCGTCAACCCGCCTGCGCGCGTCAGCTCGTCGGCGATCTCGCGGGGAGTACGCAGGCCGTCGCAGAGCGCGCCGACCAGTGCCTGCGTACGGTCGAGTACGAGCATCGGGGCATCGGAACGCAGCACGGCCCGCCCGTGCAGGGCCACTTGGGGTGACAGCGCCGGTGGCAGATGCCGGCGGATCCCGATGTCATCGGCGAAGGCATCGCCCAGAGCCGCGAGGGCCCAGACCTCGAAGATGACCGACCGGTCCTTGAACAGCCGCGGCCCGGGTACGGCACGGCACTCCTCCCCGGGGCCGGCGAAGGTTCCCCAGGCCACCGGTCCGAAGAAGCCGATCGTCTCGTTCTTCGTGTGGTAGCGCTGGAGGTATTTGACGAGGGTCAGTTCGTCCCGCTTCTGGCGTCTGTTCCGCAGATAGCTTCCCTTGCCGACACTGTCGTGCAGCCAGGTGACCACGCGGTCCAGAGCCCCGGGACTCTGCCACAGGAGAGCCTGCCGGACGCCGCCGGACTCGACGGTCTCCAGCATGCGGCGGCAGCTCCGCTCCAGGGCCGTCGGCCAGTACGCGCGGAACTCCGCCTCGGCGGCGGGGTCTTCCGCGTATCTGTCGGCGAGGGCGCCGCACCGTTCGTCGGCGGTGGAGGTCAGCCGGGACAGCGGGAATCCCGAGCTGCGTACGGCGAAGTCACGCCATACGAGCCACTCGCCCTGTCCGAGAGGGACCCGTAGCCCGGCCACCCGGGACTCCGTACTTTCCATGATCAACCAATTCTTCCCGGGGCCGCCTGCGGGGCGGGGGACATCCAGGGCCTGATCCAAGACACGGCACCGGACACGGCCTAGGCGTCGCCGTACACGGCCTCCACCGTCTGAACGAACTCCTCCTCGGAGCCGGGCATCGGGGAGGGCACCGGGACACAGCCCAGTTCCCGGAACTCGGCCAGCCGCTCCCGCACTTGGGCCCGGGAGCCGATCAGCGCGAACTCGCGGGGATCGGGCTTCCCGAACGCGTCCAGGACGTGCCGGTAGTAGGGGAGCATGCGGTAGGACGCCGCGGACTTCTCCCAGCCGGCGATCTGGTCGGCCTCGTTGTCCCCCGTGTAGGAGGGAAGGATGGTGACGACGGAGAAGCTGTCCGGGTCCTTCCCGAACTCGGCGCAGGCTTCCCGTATCACCGGCATGATCCGCTCTCTGATGTAGCGCGGTGAGGCGAGCCAGATCACGATTCCGTCGGTCATCTGCACGGCCAGCCGGATCATCTGCGGGCGCAGCGCCGCGAGATGGAGCGGGACTGCGCCCCGGCCCCCGGTGTACTGGGCGTGAGCCGTGAAGTGTTCTCCCTCGAAGCCTATTTCGCCGGTGTTCAGCAGGCCGGTGACGATGGCCGTGTACTCCCGCATGACTCCGATCGGCTTGCCCTGACTGAGCCCCAGCACATACTCGTTGACGAATTTATGGCTGTAGCCGATGCCCAGGACGAACCGTCCCGGATACAACTCGTCGATGGTCGCGGCGGCCTGGGCCATCGCGACGGGATGGCGCGCGTACACGGGGAGGACGGCGGTGCCGACCGTGATGGACGGGGCTGCCTCCAGATACGCGGCGGCCGTCAGCAGCGCGTCACGCTGATCGGGCTGCTGCTCCAGCCAGACCTGGTCCACACCGAGCCGCTCGGCCAGCCGGACCCGCTTGGTCAGTTGGTCAAGGCCCTGGTAACGGGGCGAGATCACCAAAGGGCGTGCCGCGGGCTTCATGACGGTGTGACTCCTGTTTCTGCGGGGATCCCCGAAGGTCCGGATTCCGAGGAGGACTCGACGATCGCTGAGGAGGACTCGACGATCACTCTGATGCAGGGGGCCGGCTCCTGGATGCGGGACAGGTCCGACTCCAGGACGAGCCGGGATTCGTCCTTGTCGATCTCACTGAAGCCGGCGAAGGCGTAGGTGATGCGCATCATCCGGTTGCGGCCTGTTTCGACGAAGTCGGCGCGCAGTGCCTCCGCGCCCGCCTCCTTGGCGAGCGCCATGACATGCCCCAGCAGAATCGTCCCGACACCGCGTGACATCGTGCGGCACGACATCAGCAGAAGCTTCAAGTGCCAGTGGGGCGTGCCCCGTTCGGCCAGGGCCAGACCGATGGTGCCGTAGTCGCCGAACCGGTCCGAGAGACTGGCGACCAGGAGGACATGCTGTGAACTGGTGGCCAGTTCGGCGAGTTCCTCGTAGGAGTAGGTGCGGCCCGTCGAGTTGAGCTGGTTGGTGCGGACGGTCAGTTCCTCGGCCCGCTGGAGGTCGTCGACCTCCGCCCTGCGGATGGTGAAGACCATCTCCAGTTCGGCCAGGAACTCGTCCGGGGTGCCTTCGAAGTCCTGTTCACGCGACTCACGTACGGTCTGGCTGCGGTACATCTCGCGCCGCCGCGCGGACTCGCTCGTGACGAAACGCGGCATGAACTCCGGGAGTTCGGCGACGCCGTCGAGGTCGGCCGGAGACAGACAGAACACATCGGGCAGGGAGTGGGCCACTTCGGCCCGCTCGAAGGCGTCGTCGTCCACGAAGGCCAGCGCGTCGGTGGCGAAGTTGAGCGACCTGCCGACCTCGGCGACCGACTCGGACTTGGGATTCCAGCCGATCTGGGGGTAGACGAACAGATCGGCGAGTCCGAGGGCGGCGAGCCGCTTCATGGCCGCCTGCTCGTCGTTCCTGCTGGCGATCGAGTTCAGGATGCCACGCCGGTCGAGGAGCCGGATCAGCTCGACGACCCGCGGGAAGGGCCGGACGTCGGCCGCGTCCCCGGATTCCAGGAGTATGCCGTCCCAGAGCGTGTTGTCGAGGTCCCAGACCACGCACTTGATCCTGGCGCGGCGGGCGGTTGTGTCGTCGGAGAGGGAATCAGTCATGGGTTCATTGCCGTTCGGTAGGCGGCGTCGGCGATGGTCAGTCGCTGGATCTCCGAGCTGCCCTCGATGATCTCCATCACCTTGGCGTCCCGGTAGTACCGGGCGACGGGGCTGCCTGGTGCGCAGCCACTGGCTCCATGGATCTGTACGGCCTCGGAGGCATGGCGTGCCGCCGCGGTCGAGGCGAAGTACTTCGCCATCATGGTCGTCATGATCGTTTCTGCCTCGCCGGCGTCCTTGAGCCGGGCGGCCTCCGCGCACAGGAGCCGGGCCGCCGTGACGTCGGTGACCATGTCGGAGATCTTCGCCCGGATCAGCTGACGTTCACGCAGCGGCACTCCCCCGACCTCCCGTCGGGCGGTCCTGGCGGTGCACGCGTCGAGGCAGGCCTGGAGGATGCCGACGGACCCCGCCGCGACACTCAGCCGTCCGAGGTCGAGGACTCCGGTGAGCACCATCCCGGTGGCGAAGGCCTCCGGCCCCAGCAGCGCGTCCGGCCCCACGTGCGCCTCGCGCAGTTCCACCGTGGCCAGCATGCCGGCCGTGGTGCCCAGCATGCCGTCGATCGGCGTGATCTCGACGCCGGGTGCGCCCCGCTCGACGAGGAGGGCCACGACACCGCCGGGTCCACGGGCGAAGACGAGGAACAGGGACGCCAGTTGGCCGCCCGTGATCCAGGTCTTGGTGCCGTTCAGCACCCAGCCGCCGCCCTTGCGCAGGGCGGTGGTGGTTACGGCGGTGGCGTCGCTTCCCACCTCGGGTTCGGTCAGGCAGAAGGCTCCGGTGACACGTCCCGCGGCCAGCTCGGGAAGCCAGCGTTCCTTCTGCTCGGCGGTGCCCCAGCGCCGTACGGCGAAGGTCACCATGGTGTGCACGGTGAGCAGACTCCGTACGGAGGAACAGGCCCGCCCGATCTCCTCGTGGATCTCGGCGAGCGTTCCGAACGTGAGATCCGCGCCCTGGGCGGGCGCGGGTGGGAACGGGTCCCACAGGCCGGCCGCCGACACCGCGTCGAGCAGCGTGGCGGGCACCTGCCCGCTCCGGTCCCACTCGTCGGCGAAGGGCCGGATGTGTGTGTCGGCGAAGAGACGCGCGGTCGTGCGGTCGTGTACGGCGATCACGTCACCGGAGGCGCGTGTCATGGCCGGCTGCCCGCCGCCTGACGGCCGATCAGCGAGGCCATGGCCGTGACGGTACGGAAGCTGTCGAACTTCAACTCCTCGTTCGGCAGGGTGACTCCGATGTCCTTCTCGATGAACATCACCAGTTCCATGGCGAAGAGCGAGTTGATGAACCCGAGAGCGAAGATGTCCTCGTCGTCGGTGAAGGTGATGTCCGGAAAGCGTCCGCCGATGAAGGCGCGGATCCGGTCGGCAGGGCTGTCGGGCATGGTCAGGCTCCCACTGGTGTCGGCGTCGCGTAGGAGTAGAACCCCTGTCCTGTCTTACGGCCGTGCAGTCCCGCGTCCGTCATTTCCTTCAGGAGGGGGCACGGCCGGTACTTGCTGTCCCCGAAGCTGTCGTGGAGGACCTCGATACTGAGAAGGATGGTGTCGACCCCGATGAGATCGGCGGTCTCCAGCGGCCCCATCGGGTGATCGAAGCAACCGCGGAACACCTCGTCCACCGCCTGCGCGGTGGCGACGCCCTCATGCACCAGAAAAGCGGCCTCGTTGATGGTCAGCATCAGGACGCGGTTCGAGACGAAACCGCTCGCGTCCCGCACCTGGACCGGCACCTTCCCCATGGAGTCGAGGAATTCCCTGGTCCGTCGCAGAGTCTCCTCGGACGTGTGATGCCCCGGAATGAGTTCCACCACGTTCTTCAACGGAACCGGATTCATGAAATGCACGCCGACCACCCGGTCGGGGCGGCTGGTCGCCGATGCGATCCGGGTGATGGGAATCGCTGATGTGTTGGCTATGAACACACACTCCGGATCGCATACGGCGTCGATCCTCGGGTACAACTCCCGTTTGAGATCCCACTTTTCGGTGATGTTCTCGACAACGATCCCGGCCGGCTCAAGCGCCTTCAGATCACTGGAGAATTCAATGGCATCCAGCACAGCTTCCGTGTCCACCGCGGGACCGCCCAGCAGCCGGCTCATGCGGCAGTTGTGCTCGATGGTGCGCCGCGCCCTGTCGAGCGTCTGGGCGTCCAGATCCGTCAGTACGACCTGGTGGCCCGACTGAGCCGCCGCCTGCGCCACACCCGTACCCATGATGCCCGCGCCTACCACGCCGATCACGGCCATGGCTCCCTCCGTCCTCTCGTCCGGAAAGACTTGGTCCTGCCGGAAAGGCGTGTCAAGAGAGATCGGCGGGTCCCCGGAAGGGGCCCGGTGGCCTCTTGTGGACGTCAGCATGCTGCCACCGGAGCGACTGGACAGTTCGGCGGTGAACCGTTGCAGACTCCTGCTTCATCGACCGTTGTCGGGCAGGGTGTGCGAGGGGAACCGGGACGTTGGAACATTTGATACGTGACCACGACATCGCGGTGATCGCCATGTCGGGGCGCTTTCCGGGCGCCCCGGACACGAACCTCCTCTGGGAGAATCTGGCGAACGGCGTCGAATCCTTCACGCAATTCACCGACGAGGAACTGATCGAGTCCGGCGTCCCGCGCGAAATAGTGGAGCACCCGGACTATGTGAAGGTGCGTCCTGTCCTTGACGGTATCGGGGGATTCGACGCACGTTTCTTCGGCTACAGCCCCCGCGAGGCGGAGATCGCCGACCCCCAGCAGCGGATATTCATGGAATGCGTCTGGGAGGCGCTGGAGACCGCCGGTTACGGCAGCCCGGATTCCCGGGGACGGGTCGGTCTCTTCGCCGGGGCCAACGTCAGTATGTACATGATGAGCCGGCTCTTCGGTCCGCACACGCATGAGTTCGACCCGTACGAGCTGATGATCGGCAACGACAAGGACGCCCTGTCCACCGTCATCGCCTACCGGCTCGACCTCACGGGTCCCGCGGTGTCCGTCCAGACCTTCTGCTCCACCTCCGCGACCGCCATGCATCTGGCGTGCCAGAGCCTCAGGCGTGACGAGTGCGAGATCGCGCTGGCCGGCGGAGTGTGCGTCCGGGTCCCCGACCGGGTCGGCCACATGTACTTCGAGGGCGGCATGGAGTCGCCGGACGGCCGTATCCGGACCTTCGACGCCCAGGCGCAGGGCGGCAACTTCGGCGACGGCGCGGGTGTGGTCGTACTGAAGCGGCTGCGCCAGGCGATCGCCGACCGGGACAACGTGCTCGCGGTGATCCGTGGCTCGGCGATGAACAACGACGGTGCCTCGAAGTTCAGTTACACCGCGCCCAGCGTCGTGGGACAGGCCGCCGCGGTCTCGGCGGCTCTGGCCGACGCCGATGTGTCCCCCCGGGACGTCTCGTACGTCGAGGCGCACGGCACCGCCACCCAGCTCGGCGACCCGATCGAGGTCTCCGCCCTCGCCCGCGCCTTCAAGTCGGCGGAGCTCGCCCGGACGGGCCAGGAGCTGACGGACCGCAACTACTGCGCGATCGGCTCGGTGAAGACGAACATCGGTCATCTGGACCGCGCCGCCACCGTCGCCGGGCTGATCAAAGTCGTGCAGGCGTTCAGGCACGACCAGATCCCGCGCTCCCTGAACTTCGAGAAGCCCAACCCCGAGATCGGCTTCGACCGCAGTCCGTTCTACGTCGCGGGCGACCCGGTCCGCTGGAGCAAGCAGCCCGGCCGGCCCCGGATCGCCGGTGTCAACGGCCTCGGCATGGGCGGCACCAATGTGCATCTGGTCCTTCAGGAGGCACCGGACCCGCGTCCGCGTCCCGTGGACCCCCGGCGCTGGCACCTCCTGCCGCTGTCCGCCAAGACCGAGTCCGCCGCCGGGGAGCAGGGCACCCGGCTCGCCGCGGAGCTGCGGGCCGAGCCCGGCGGCCCCGCACTCGGCGACGCGGCCTACACCCTCCAGGTCGGACGCTCCCTGTTCCGGCACCGCCGGGTGTGCGTCACCGACTCCGCTTCCGCAGGCGCCGCGGCCCTCACCGGCGAGTCCGCCGCGAAGGCCGGCGTGCTGGCCAGGACCGACAACACCCACGGACGTGAGGTCGCGCTGATCTTCGCCGGTGTGGGCGAGCACTACTCCGGCATGGTCGGCGATCTGTACCGGACCGAGCCCGTCTTCCGCCGGCATCTGAACCACTGTGTGCGGCTCCTCGCCCAGTACACGGACGTCGACGTCCACACCCCGCTCGTCGCCCCGCGCGACACACCGGCGGGCGGCGGCGACCTGGCCGCGCTGATGGGCCGCGGGGCACCGGAGCCGGGCGCCGACGACCCCTTCGGCGACACCCGGGTCGCCCAGCCCGCGGTCTTCGTCGCCGAGTACGCGCTGGCCGCCACCCTGATGGACTGGGGCCTCAAGCCGTCCGCCCTCCTCGGCTACAGCGTCGGGGAGTACGTGGCCGCGTGCCTGGCCGGCGTGCTGTCGCTGTCCGACGCCCTGCGGCTGGTGGCCCATCGCGCCGAACTCATCTCCGAACTGCCCGGCGGCTCCATGATGGCGGTCGGCCTGAGCCCGGCTCAGCTGCGGGAGCGGGTGCCCGACCTGCACGACAGGGGCATCGACCTGGGAGCGCGTACGCCCGGCCAGAGCGTGGTCTCCGGCCCCACCGACGCCGTACGCGAGCTGGCGCGGGAACTGCGCGAGAAGGACGTCGTCTGCCGCGAGCTGAGTACGACGCACGCCTTCCACTCCCGCATGCTGGCGCCCAAGGCGGCGGAACTGACCCGCTGGGTGGCCGAGAACATCACGCTGCACGCCCCCGAGCGTCCGTGTCTGTCCAACGTGACCGGCACGGAGATGACTGCCGACCTGGTGACCGACCCCGGATACTGGGCCCGCCACATGTGCTCGCCGGTGGAGTTCGAGGACGGTCTCGCCGCCCTCCTCAAGCGCGAGGACACCGTGCTGCTGGAGATCGGTCCCGGCAGGTCGCTGGGTGCCATGGCCCGCTCCCACGCCGACTGCGACCGCTCCCGCTGGCCGCTGATCGTCTCCACGCTGCCCGCGGCGTCCGAGGCCAGGGACGACGACCACTCCCTCGCCGAGGGCCTGGCGGAACTGTGGCTGAGCGGGGTCGACCTCGACTGGGAGGCGTATCACAAGAAGGGCCGAGACTTCACACCCGGCCGGATCCCCCTGCCCACCTACCCCTTCGAGCGCCAGGAGTACTGGTTCGGCGCCGAGTCGTCGTCGTCCTCCGCCGGCGCCCTCGGAGGCGGCCCCGCGCACGAGGGCGTCGAGGGGATCGAAGAGCTGCCGCTGCTGCCGGAGTCGCGCTGGATCCATCTGCCTGTCTGGCAACAGCGCCCGCCGCTGCCGCCGATGGCCGACCTGGGCACCGAGTGGACCGTCTTCACCGACGACGGCGACGGCGACCGGATCCTCGGCGAGTTGAGCCGGCAGCTGTCGGACGACGGCCGGCGCGTCACGCTGGTACGCCCCGGAGACGGCTTCGCCCACGACGGCGACACCTACTGGATCAGGCCCGGCAACACCCAGGACATGCTGGAGCTGTTCACCGCGCTCAAGAAGCGCGACCGGCTCCCCGAGCGGGTCGTGCACCTGTGGACCCTGCACGACAGCACGGCCGATGACACCGTGCGGCGTGGCGTCCACACACTCATCGCCCTGGCGCGCGCCTCGCACGAGGTCGGGTTCGGCCCCTGGAAGCTCGACGTGGTCACGGCGGGGGCCCACCAGATGACGGACGACGACATCGTCCGTCCCGAACGGGCCGCGGTCCTCGGGCCGTGCACCATCATCCCGGTGGAGTGCCCGGGGGTCACCCTGCGCTCCGTCGACCTGCCGCTCGGCGAGCCCGCCCCCGTACGGCAGCTCATCACGGAGCTGAGCACCGAGCCGGGGAACCAGACGGTCGCGCTGCGCGGCGGCCGGGCGTGGACCTGGGACTTCCGCGCCCTCGACCTGCCGGAGGCGACTGACCTCCCGGCGCTCGACACCGGTCTCCGGGAAGGCGGCGTCTACCTGGTCACCGGCGGGCTCGGCGGTATCGGTCTGGCCATGGCCGAACGGCTGGCCACGGAGTACCGGGCCAGTCTGGTCCTGATGGGCCGGACCCCGGTGCCACCGCGCGAGCAGTGGAGTGCCGTTCTCGCCGATCCCTCCGCGACGGAGGAGGTACGCCGCCGTATCGAGGGGCTGCTGCGGCTGGACGCCGCAGGCTGCGCGTTCGTGACGGTGGCGGGCGATGTCTCCGTGCCGGGTGACGCCGCCCGGGCGGTCGCCGCCGCGGTGAAGGAGTTCGGTGAACTCAACGGTGTCATCCATGCCGCCGGTGTGCCCGGCGTGGGCATGATGCAGTTCAAGACCATGGAGGACGTGGACCGGGTGCTGGCCCCGAAGGTGGCCGGGACGCTCGCGCTGGCCGAGGCCGTACGGGACCTGCCCGTTCCTCCTGACTTCCTGCTCCTGTTCTCCTCCGTCGCCTCCGTGACCGGTGCCCTCGGGCAGGCCGACTACTCCGCGGCCAACGCCTTTCTCGACGCCTACGCCTGCAGCGATCCGCTGCCGGGGACGAATGTGATGGCGATCGGCTGGGGCGAGTGGGAGTACAACGGCTGGAAGTCCGGCCTGGACGGTTACGAACCCGTTCTCCGGGCCTTCTACGAGGAGCACCGCGCCCGGTTCGGCATCAGCTTCGACGAGGGATGGCACGCCCTGCACCAGGCCCTGGCCAGGCCGGAGCACCATCTCTTCGTGTCCACCCAGGACTTCTCCGTCATGGTGAGCGGCAGCCGCGACTACACCATGAACGACATCCAGGCCGGCGCACGGCAAGGGCGCGGCCAGACCCGCTATCCGCGCCCCGAGTTGTCCAGCCCCTACGTCCCGCCGCGCACCGAGACCGAGACCGTGATCGCGGACACCTGGGCGGACGCCCTGGGCGTGGAGAAGGTCGGCATCAACGACAACTTCTTCGACCTCGGCGGCAACTCCCTGCTGGGCGTCGGCATCGTCGCCGCCGTCCGGAGCGCGCTGGAACTCGACCATCTGCCCGCGCACATGATCTACCAGGCACCCACGGTCGCGACACTGGCGGCGATCGCCGTGCCCGTCCCGGAGAGCGACGGGGCCACGGCAGGGGAACCGGCGTCGGCACAGGCTCAGGAGCGGGCGAAGCAGAGGCAGCAGCAGCTGGCGCGCAGGCGCAGCAGCCGCCGAGGAGGAGACAACGATGAATGAGGCCGGCAACGAGGTCGACTACGACGCCGCCGTCGCTGTCATCGGCATGGCGGGACGGTTTCCCGGCGCCGGAAGCGTGAACCAGCTCTGGGACAACCTGCGTTCGGGCCGTTCCGGGCTGCGGACGCTGACCGAGGAGGAGCTCGCCGATGCCGGTGTCGGTCCGGCGCAGCTCGCGGACCCGTCGTACGTGCGGGTCGCGGGTCCCCTGGAGGCGGCCCAGGAGTTCGACGCCGGTCTGTTCGGCTTCAGCCGGCTTGAGGCCGAGATGATGGACCCGCAGCACCGGGTGTTCCTCGAATGCTCCTACGAGGTGCTGGAACGGGCCGGCTACCCGCCGACCAGGATGCCGGGCCGGGTCGGGGTGTTCGCGGGCTCCGGGTACCCGGACTACATACGTCACGTGGCGCCCCGGCTCCTGGCCGAGCCCGGCGGTGAGCTGATGATGGCGACCGGCCTGGAGCGGGACTCCTTCGCCTCCCTCGCCTCCTACAAGCTGGGCCTCAACGGCCCCAGCATGACGGTGCAGACGTTCTGCTCGACCTCTCTGGTAGCGGTGCACCTCGCCGTACAGAGCCTCCTGAACTTCGAGTGCGAGGCCGCGATCGCCGGCGGTGCCTTCATCCCGCTGCCGCAGGGAGTCGGGTACGTGTACCAGGAAGGCGGCATCCTGTCCCCGGACGGGAAGGTCCGCACCTTCGACTCCGGTGCCCGCGGCAGCGTCAACGGCAGCGGAGTCACCGCCGTCCTGCTCAAGCGGCTGTCCGAGGCGATCGACGACGGGGACCACATCGACGCGGTGATCCTCGGCTCGGCCGTCAACAACGACGGCCGGGCCTGTGCCGGCTTCACGGCTCCGGGCGTCGACGGACAGACCGCGGTCATGGAGCAGGCGATCTCGTTCGCGGGCGTCCCGGCGGAGACCATCGGTTACGTCGAGTGCCATGGCACCGGTACCCAGCTCGGGGACTCCATCGAACTGGCGGCGCTCGCCCGTGCCTACCCGAAGGTCATGGAACGCCCCGTGGTGCTCGGCTCGCTGAAGCCCAGCATCGGGCACCTGGACCGCGCCTCGGGCACCGCCGGGCTGATCAGGGCCGCCATGGCCCTCTCGCACAAGGTGCTGCCGGCGACCCCGGACTACGAGAACCCGAACCCCACCCTGGCCGCCGAGCGCGGCAGATTCACCGTGCTCACCCGGGACCAGCCCTGGCCCGACGAGCGGCACCCACGACGGGCGGGGGTCAGCTCCTTCGGGCTCGCCGGCACCAACGCCCATGTGGTGCTCGAAGAACCTCCGACGATCGAACGGCCGGCGGTACGCACCCCGGTCGCCCATCTGCTGGTGCTGTCCGCGCGGGACGAGACCGCCCTGGACCAGGCGACCCGCGATCTGGCCGACTGTCTCGAAACGCGGTCCGACCTCGATCTCGGTGACGTCGCCTTCACCCTCCAGCAGTCCCGTACGCTCTTCCCGCTCCGGCGCGCCTTCCTGTGCGCGGACCTGGCGGAGGCCCGTACCGCCCTGGCGGACACCGGCAACTGGCCCGCCGTGGAGGAGATCTCGCGGGAACCGGTCGCGGTCCTCGATCCGGAGAGTGCGCTCGCGGCGCCGGACCAGTGGTGGGAGGGGCTCGCGGAGGCCATCGGGAAGATCGTCCCGGCCGCGCCCGCCCTCGCCACGCCGGACGCCGCGAGGCGCGGCCTTCTCGACGCGCTGGGCCGGCTCGGGTGCCGCCATGGCGACGACGGACGGACACCGGCGGCGGACAGCGCGCAGGAGGTCCTGCGCCCCGACGCCGGTCAGCACCCCGAAGCGTGGTTCCTCGGTGTGCTCGGACGCCTGTGGACCGCCGGGGCGGACATCGACTGGACCGCCGTCGCCCGGGAAGGCAGACGGCGCGTGCCGCTGCCTGCCTATCCCTTCCAGCGCCGCCGGTACTGGGTGGGCCCCGTCGGCGACGGCCTGTTCGGCCCTCCGGCCGAGGACACCGGCCGGACCGACGACCTCAGCCGCTGGACCTATGTGCCGGCGTGGCGCCGGCGTCACGCGGGCCCCGCCGAGACGCCCGGGACCGACGACACGACGGGCCCCTGGCTGGTGCTCGCATCGGACCGGCTCGGCGAGGAGCTGGCCGAGCGGATACGCGACGGACAAGGGGATGTGGTGGTCGCCCGCCCGGGTGACACCTTCGAGGGGGACGCCGAGCACGGTTTCGTCTTCCGGCCCGGTGACGAGGAGGACGCCCACCGGCTGATCGGCGGTCTTCCCACGCCGCCCCGCCATGTCGTGCACGCGCTGGCCCCGGGGGCCGGCCACTCCTTCGACGAGCGGTTGCGGCACGGCTTCGAGACGGTCCGTGTCCTGGTGGGCGCCTTGGCCGCCCACGCGCCGTCGCAGGCCCTCAACCTGCTCGCGGTGACCCGGGGTTCCGTACAGATCGCGGGCTCGCCGCCGCAGGATGCGGCGCAGGCGGCGCTGGCCGCCCTGCTTCCCGTTCTCGCCCAGGAGAACCCCGGCTGGGTGTGCCGGCACGTCGACGTCGGACCGGCCGGCAACCCCGCCCAACTGCGGCGGCAGGCCGACGCGGTGCTCGCCGAGGTGGCCGCTCCGCACGAGGGTCCCGTGGCGCTGCGCGGCACCGAACGATGGGTCCGTGTCCATGAGCCCCGCCCTCTGCCGCCCACGGACCGGACAGGGAGCCCGCTCCGGCCCGGAGACGTCGTACTGATCACCGGCGGACTGGGCCATGTCGGTCTCATCCTGGCCCGGCATCTGACGCTTGTCCGGGGATGCGCCGTCGTACTCACCGCGCGGACCGCGCTGCCGGAGCCGGACACATGGAAGGCGTATCTCGCCGAGGCGGAGGACCCGTCATCGAAGGCGTACCGGTACGTGAAGGAGCTCTCGGCGCTGACGGAGGCGGGTGCGGACGTGCTCGTGGTCCGGGCCGATGTGGCCGACGGCCCGGCGATGCGCGCGGCCGTCGGGGCGGCCACGGAGCGCTTCGGCCGTCTCGATCTGATCGTGCACGGCGCGGGAGTCTCCGCACCCGAGGCCTTCGGCCCGGCCCATATGGTCGACCGGGCGGCGTCCGCCTCGCATTTCACCGCGAAGGTCGGCGGTTTCCACGCCCTGCGCGAGGCCCTCGACGGGCGGGACGTCCCGGTGATCACGCTGTCCTCGCTCTCCGCCGTCCTCGGCGGTCTGGCGCTCGGGCCGTACGCCGCCGCCAACGCCGCTCTCGACGCGCTGGCTCTGGCCGAGCGCGCGGAGAAGGACGGCAGGTGGCTCACCGTCAACTGGGACACCTGGCGCCCGGAGGTCCAGGATCCGACCCACCCCGGTGAGTTCGACATGGCTCCGGAGTACGCCGTCGAGGTCTTCGAGCGCGCGGTCGCGGCGGTCGACGACGTGGAGCACCTGGTGATCTCCACAGGTTCGCTCGGCGCGCGTTACGAACAGTGGGTGGTCCGGCCGGACGACGGCTCCGGTCAGGAGGACGACGGAGTACGTGATCCGCGCCCCGACATCTCCACCCCGTACACGCCCCCGAAGGAGGGCACCGAGCGGACCCTGGCGGAGATCTGGGCCGGTGTGCTCCGGCTGGAGGAGGTCGGTGCGGACGACGACTTCTTCCGGCTCGGCGGCAACTCGGTCATGGCGATCCAGCTGATCGCCCAGGCCCGTGACCAACTGCGGGTCCCGGTTCCCGTCACAGCGCTGCTCGGCTACCCGACCGTGCGGGGCCTGGCGTCCCAGATCGACGGGGCCGTGGCGGGCCGGGAGGCATGAGCCGGCGGGGCCGGGGTGAGGCCCGGCCCCGCCGGAACCGGCCGGGGTGCCCGCCGTCAGCTCGCCGGAGGCGTGTACGGCGGCGGTGACGAGGAGCCGGCGCCCACACGGACACCGGCCTGGAACCGGCTGACCGCGTCCAGGTTCCGCAGGACCGCGGCGATGTACCGGCGGCAGGTCCGTACCGAGACACCGAGGCGGCGGGCCACGGCGTCGTCGGTGAGCCCTTCGGAGAGCAGCCGGACTATCGTCCTGTGCAGACTGTCCTCCACCAGCCGATGGCCCTCGGCGTCCGTCGCCGTCGCGTACGGATGGGCGCAGGTCCAGGTGGAGTCGACCATGTCGAGGAGCAGACGGACCGCGGACGTGCTCCTGATCATCACGCCGGCGGGCGCCGCCGTGTCCCGCTGCCGTGATTCGTCGTGCAGGGTGAAGGCGATGTCGGTGTCGAAGATCATCAGCTGGCGGGGAAGCTGGTCCGTCGTGCGTATCTCGGCTCCGGAGGCCAGCAGCCGGCCGAACACCTTCCTCGCCCGGATGTCGGAGCGGGCGGCGTGCTGCAACAGCACCCGGACCCGCACGCCGCGCGCCAGCATGCCCTCGATTCCCGCGACCGCCGGCACCGATCCCTCCGCTTCCCACCCGGCGTCCTGTTCGGGCGAGGCCGACAGGTCGCTCAGACAGCTGTTGGGAACGAACGAGACGTAGGTGCCGGTGCAGTGGTGCGCCGCGTCGTACACCTGGCCGGCCAGTTCGACGGTGTCGTTCAGCTCCACGAGCGGGGGCGGATCGTCGCTGAGCGGGCGCGGCGGCCGGGTCCGCGCGTAGAGGGAGTGGAAGGAGTTCAGCTGCTGCCGCAGCCGGCTGATGGTCGCCTGACGCCGGTGCACCTCCTCGTCGATGGGCAGGATCAACGACGACGACGCCGCGTCCGGATCCACGGGCACCAGGACGGGCGGCTCCTGTCCGGGCCGCTCGCGCAGCAGATGGAGCCGCCGCAGATGGTGGATGGCCGTGAGCACGGCCTGCGTCGTGAGCCCGGTCCGGTCGGCGACGGACGCCTCGGTCCCGGGGACGAGGCCGCCCACGCTCAGCGCGTACGAGTAGACGGTCGCCAGTTCGGGGGTGGGGGCGTCGCCGCCGCCTCCGAAGAGGCCGGCGGCGACGAATTCGTCTGTCAGTGACATCTCTGTTCCTCGGTCATGATGATCACCGGGGACGCCATGTCAGGCGGAACCCGTCTCTGCGAGGAGCTCGTCCACCCGGCGGGCCAGATCACGCACGGTGGGATACTCCAGCACCGCGACCCCGGGCACGTTGACTCCGAAGGTGTCCCTGATCCTTACGGCGAGCTGCACGGCGACCAGCGAGTTGCCGCCCAGGTCGAAGAAGTCCTCGTCGAGACCCGCGCGGGAGATGCCGAAGGCGTCCTGCCACAGCTCGGTCAGCTTCTTCTCGGTGCTGGTCGCCTGCTCGGCCGGCGACTCGCCCATGGCCGGGGACGGTTCTCTGCGCTGGGGGCGGCCGGCGAGTTCGCTGCTTCCCGACGACTGGATGAAGACCGACATCCGGGCGATACGGTCGGCCCGTGCCGCCAGGGGCTCGCGGCTGATGACGTACCGGTTCTCGTCCTGGGCGGCCAGCACCCGCCACAGGAGCGAGAGGCCTTCCCCCGGCGCGATGAGCTGCTCGGCGGGACCGGTGTCGGTGGAGTCCGCGCCGGGCGTGACACCGCCGGACGTCGCCGCGGGGACCGGCCGGCCCGCGGGCTCGGGTGCCCGCGCCGCGTCCGCCGCGGCGTCAACCGTCCCGACGAGCTCGTCCGCCTGGAAGACATGAATGGTGAATTCCTCGACCGAGACGATCTCGCGGCCGTTCTCGTCCATGATGCCGATGTCGAAGGTCGCCTTGGCGCTGTCGTCCCCCTGCCCGGTCGGCCGCACATGGCTCTGGAGCCGGCCGGAGAGGGATTCCCGCACCACCACCCTCCGGTAGCCGACGGGGAGGTAACTGCCGCCCGATTCGATCACTTCGGGCAGGAACATGCTCAGCCCGGTGGCCCCGTCCAGCAGTGAGGGATGCACGACGAAGTCGCCGAGGTCCTCGTCCTGGCCTTCGGGAAGCCTCAGCGACACCAAGTGTCCCGCGTCGCCCAGATGGAACCTCTCGATCACCGGCCAGTGCGGTCCGAAGCCCACCAGCGCGACGGGCTGCTGGTAGGAGTCCGGTGTCCAGACGTGTTCGTACTCCTTGCGGAGAGCGCCCAGATCCCGCCGCGCGGGCCCGTCGTCCTCCGGGTGTCCGGCCACCACACCCATGGCGTGGTGCTGCCAGCGGCCTTCGTCCACCCCGACGGACCGGCTGCGTACGGTCATCTCGTACGTCCCCGCGCCGGTACGGCGTGCCCGTACCTGGAGTTCGCGGGGCTCCTGGACGGCGAGCGGGCGGCTGAAGAGCACATCGGTCAGCTCGACGGGGCCCGGCCCGGTCAGCTCCCAGTGGGCGGCGCACATCATCTCGATGTAGGAGGTGCCGGGGAAGACGGCCGCGCCGCCCATGCGGTGTTCGGCCAGTACCCAGTGGAAGTCCGGAGTGACGACGGTGGTGAAGGTCGTCTCGTCCTCCGATCCGTCCACTCTCCCGCCGAGCAGCGGATGGTCCGTCGGCGTCTCATCGGCGGGGGCCAGGCCCTGTTCGAGACGGCGGAAGATCTCGGGCGCGGCGTCGGCGGTGTTCCCGATCATGCCGACCTCGGTCCAGCCGCACCAGTTGACGGCCACGGTGTGGCGGGCCCCCGCGCCGCGGCGGGCCTGCGCGAACGTGTCGAGGAAGGCGTTGGCGGAGCAGTAGTCCACCAGACCGTAGTCACCGGAGACCGACACGATCGAGGAGAAGAGGACCATGACCTCCAGTTCGTCGCCCAGCAGCCGGTCGAGCACCAGGGTGCCGTCGACCTTGGGGGCGAACACCGCGTGGGCCTGCTCCGGCGTACGCAGCGCGGCGAGGCCGCCGCCGGGCACACCGGCCGCGTGGAACACCCCGTGGAACCGGCCGAACCGGTCCCTGGCCGCGTCGACGACCTCGCGCATGGCCTTCTCGTCGGCGACGTCCGCCGCCGCGATCAGGACCTCGCCGCCCAGTTCCTCCACCTCACGGACGCTCAGGATGCGGCGGCTGACCTCATCGCCGGGGCCGTGCTCCGCGAGATGGGCGTCCCAGGAGGCGCGCTCGGGCAGCGCGGTGCGGTTCACCAGCACAAGCCGCGCGGCCACGGTGCGGGCCAGTTCCTTGGCCGTCTCCAGCCCGATGCCGCCGAGCCCGCCGGTGACGAGGTAGACACCGCGCCGCCGCAGCAGGCGGGGGATCTCGGTGTGCTCGGGCAGGGTGACCCGCTCGTGGTCGGCGACCCAGCGCCGGCCCGTGCGGTAGGCCACCAGAGGATCGGTGACGGGAGTACGGACCTCGTCCAGCAGACGCTCACCCGGGGTCGCGGTGTCGATGTCGAGAAGCTGGAAGCCGAGTGTGGGTGACTCGTGCGGGATGACCCGGCACGGGCCGAGCAGAAGGCCCTTGGCGGGCTCCACCGGATCGCCGCCCGTCACGTCGCTCGACCCCGTGGTCAGAACGCGGATGTCCACCGTCAGATCCGGCCCGGCCTGCGACAGCGCCTGGGACAGCAACAGAAGGCTGTCGAAACCGTTGGTGCGGACCCGCTCGGTCTCCTCGGCCGAGAACGGATCGGCGGAGGCGGCCCCGGCGGTCAGTCCGTGCAGCACGGCGGTGGGGTGGCCGGGGCCCGCGCGCAGGCTGGTGAGCAGGGCGTCGTAGTCGGCGCGGCTGCCCGGGTCGATGGTGAACCGGTTCTCGCCGAGAGCGGCGAAGCTGTCGCCGGGCACCGCCCGTACCACCCGCGAGCCGCGTCCCTCAAGAGCCGTGGCCAACTCCTCGGCGGGGCCTTCGCCATGGGTCAGCACCAGCCACAGGCCGTCCCCGGACAGGGCCTCCGACGACGGCCCGGGGGGCAGGGGGCGCCGGCGCCAGACGGGCAGATGTGTCGCGTCGGCGGCGTCGAGCACGGCCGGTTCGGCCGGGGCGGCGGGCAGCTCCTCGCTCACGTCCGGGTCCGGCTCCACCCAGTGGCGCACACGCTCGTACGGGTACTCGGGGAGCGCGATCCGCCGGCGCGTCCCGGCGCCGCGCACCGCGGCCCAGTCGACGTCGACACCGTGGCACCAGAGCAGTCCGGCCGCCTCGGTGAGCGTCCGCGACTCCGGGCGCTCGGACCCGGCTCGCGGCAGCGAGGGTACGACAGCCGCGCCGGACGGCAGGCACTGCCGTGCGAGCGTGGTCAGCGTCTGCCCAGGGCCGGCCTCCAGGAGAACGACCCCGGGGCCGTGGACGGCGGCGCAGGCGTCGGCGAAGCGCACCGTGCCCCGCAGCTGGTCGGCCCAGTAGCCGGGGTCCGTGGCCCGGTCGTCGTCGAGCGGCCGGCCCGTGAGGGTGGAGACCATGGGGATCCGCGGCGGGTGGAGTTCGGTCCCGGCCATCACCGCGCGGAACTCGGGAACGACAGGGTCGAGCATCGCCGAGTGGAAGGCGTGCGAGGTCACCAGCCGCCGGCGCCGTACGCCCTGGGTGCCCAGCCATTCCTCCAGCAGCTCCACCTCGCTGTCGGGGCCGGCGACCACACACGCCTTCGGCCCGTTGACCGCGGCGAGGCTCAGTTCGTCGGTCAGCAGAGGAGCGAGGTCGCTCTCCGGGAGCTCCACGGCCAGCATCGCGCCCGGCGGCATGGCCTGGGTCAGCCGGCCGCGCAGGGCGACCAGCCGCAGGGCGTCCGGGAGGGAGAACACGCCCGCGAGCGCGGCGGCAGCGTACTCACCGACGCTGTGACCGACCAGGGCGGCGGGTGTCACGCCCCGGCTCTCCCACAGCCTGGCCAGCGCGTACTCGGTCACGAACAGCGCGGGCTGGGCGAGTTCGGTCTGCCGCAGCCGCTCGCTCATCTCCGCCGAGGCCCCGGAGTCCTCGGGCCGCGTGCACAGGTATGTCCGCAGATCGAGTCCGAGGTGCCCGACGAGGAGGTCGGCGCACTCGTCGACGGTGTCGCGGAAGACGGGTTCGGACGCGTACGTCCCGGCGGCCATGCCCAGGCTCTGCGCGCCCTGCCCGGGGAAGAGGAAGGCCACCGAGGCGTCCCGGCGCGCCAGGACGGGGGCCCGGCCGCCCGGACGGCTCAGCAGGGTGACCGCCTCGTCCGTGTCCCGGCAGACGATCGCCGTACGGTGCCGGCTCGGGCGGCGGCCTTCCTGAAGGGTGTGGGCGACGTCCGCCAGCTCGGGCGCCGGGTCCGTGCCCAGCCGCTCGGCCAGCCGGCCGCGCACCGCGGCCAGCGCGTCCTCGCTCGCGGCGGACAGCGGGAGGACTTCGTACGACCCGGTGGCCAGCCGGCCCGCCCCGGTCGCCAACTCCTGCGCCGGCGGCTCCTCGATGATCAGATGCGCGTTGGTCCCTCCGATCCCGAAGGAACTGACCGCGGCACGCCTCGGTGATCCGTCGCCGGCCCAGGACACGCTCTCGGTGTTGACGAAGAACGGTGAATCGGCGAAGGGGATACGGGGATTCGGGCTGCTGAAATTGATGACGGGCGGAATGACACCGTGCCGGATCGCCAGCGTCGCCTTGATCAGCCCCACCACGCCCGCGGCGGGCCCGAGATGACCGATGTTCCCCTTCAGCGAGCCAATGGGGATGCTCTGGGTGGCGGCGCTGCCCGCCCGGCGGTAGGCGGAGGTGAGGGCCGCGACCTCGGTCGGGTCCCCCAGGGCGGTCGCGGTGCCGTGTGCCTCGACGTACCCGATGCTGTCGGGGTGCGCCCCGGCGGCGGCGAGCGCCTTGGTGATGACGGCGGCCTGTCCGTCGTGGCCCGGTGCGGTGAACCCCGTCCGCGCGGCTCCGTCGTTGTTGACGGCCGAACCTATCGCCACCGCCTCGATGTGGTCGCCGTCGGCCACCGCGTCCTCGTACCGCTTGAGCACGACGACCCCGGCCCCGCTGCCGAAGTTCGTTCCGCTCGCCTCGGCGTCGAAGACCCTGACGTGGCCGTCCCGCGTATAGATGCTGTCCTCCGCCCATTCCTGCCCGGTGAAGTACGGGAACTGGAGGCTGACCCCGCCGGCGAGCGCCATGTCGCACTCGCCGCTCGCCAGGGACTGACACGCGGAGTGAATGGCCACGAGGGAGGTGGAACACGCGGTGTAGAGGGAGATGGCGGGACCGTCCAGTCCCAGTGAGTAGGCGACACGCGTGGCGAGATAGTCCGGGGCGTTGCCGACCTCGATCGCCATGGTGCCCACCGCGGCACGCACCGCGTCGTTCTCGTAGACGTTCGAGAACAGATAGCGGTCGGGGCTGCTTCCGGCGAACACCCCGACGGTGCCGCTGTAGCGCCGGGGGTCGTAACCGGCGTTCTCCAGCGCGGAGTTGCTGACCTCCAGCAGGATCCGATGCTGTGGGTCGGCGATGTCGGCCTCGCGCGACAGATACCGGAAGTACGGGGCGTCGAAGCCCTCGTGATCGTCCATCAGCGGCCGGAGCCGGACGTAGCGCGGGTTGGCGATGCGCTTCTCCGGCACGTTGCTGCCGCGGAGTTGCTCTTCGGTGAGCTCCGTGAGGGACTCCACGCCGTCGAGCAGATTGCCCCACAGCCGGTCGATGTCCGGCGCACCGGGAAACCTGCCGGCCATGCCGATGACGGCGAAGCGCCGCGTGGCCGGACCCGCGGCCACCTGTTGCGTGCTCATGAGATGTCCCCCTGCGGAGCTCGTCGGGGTGACTGAAGCTACGCGAGGAGACCTGCCACCAGCCATGTCAGATTTACATGACACCGACGGCGGTCACCGGCGTGCCCGTGACACCTCGGCGGATCCAGGTCGGTCATTACCTCGTCACATCCTGATGGTCAGACAAATATGACATTGCCGGTAATCAGCAGGCATACCTACGGTGGCCGCCCAAACTGTCTGCTGCTCAAAGGGACTACGGACTATGGCGGAAGAACCTCGCGAGGACCACATCGCGATCGTGGGCATGGCATGCAGGCTCCCGGGGGCGAACAATCCCGGTGAGTACTGGGAGAACCTCGTCGGCGGTGTCGAGTCGATCACGATGCTGAGCGAGGAGGAGCTTGAGGACGCCGGTGTCGCTCCCCGTACCCACCGCCACCCGCACTATGTCAACGCCGCCGCCCTCATCGACGACATGGAGGGATTCGACGCCCGCTTCTTCGGCTACACGCCGCGCGAGGCGGAGATCCGCGACCCCCAGGGCCGGATGTTCCTGGAGGCCTGTCACAGCGCCATCGAGGACAGTGGCTACGACGTGACCCGGATGCCGGGCCAGGTCGGTGTCTTCGGCGGCATGGCCAACAACTTCTACGGCGAGCGGAACGTGGCACGCAACGCCGCCGCCAAGTCCGCCGTGGGCAACATGGCGATCGAGGTCAGCAACAGTCCCGACTACCTCACCACCACCGTCTCCTACCGGCTCGGCCTGCGCGGGCCGAGCGTGAACGTGCAGACGGCCTGTTCGACGGCGCTCGTCGCCGTACACCTCGCCTCCCAGGCGCTGCGCGGCGGCGAGTGCGACTACGCGCTGGCCGGCGGTGTCGAGGTGGAACTCCCCTACGCCACCGGCTACACCTGGCACGAGGGAGGCATCTACTCCCGTACCGGTCACATCAGACCGTTCGACGCCGACGCCTCCGGCACCCTGTTCGGCACCGGGGTCGGGGTGGTCGCGCTGAAGCGGCTGGGTGACGCGCTCGCCGACGGTGATCACATCTACGCCGTGGTCCGGGGATCCGCCGTCAACAACGACGGCGGCGACCGCGCGGGCTTCACCGCTCCCGGTGTGCAGGGCCAGATCCAGCTGGTCGCGGAGGCGCTGGCGGTCGCCGAGGTGCACCCGGACACCATCGGTTTCGTCGAGGCGCACGCGACGGGCACCCTCGTCGGCGACCCCATCGAGGTCGCCGGTCTCACGAAGGCGTTCCGTACCGCCGGCGCCACGGGAACCGGCACCTGCCCCATCGGCTCGGTCAAGGCCAACATCGGACACCTCGGTCCCGCGGCGGGAGCCGCCGGGCTGATCAAGATATGCCTGGCCCTCCAGCACGAGGCCATTCCGCCCAACATCAACTTCGAGCGCCCCAATCCCAGCCTCGAACTCGACACCAGCCCGTTCTACGTCCCCACCGAGGTCACCCCCTGGAAGGCCGGTACCCGGCCGCGCCGGGCCGGCGTCAGCTCCTTCGGCATCGGCGGTACGAACGCCCACGTGGTGATCGAGGAGGCTCCCCGGCCCGTCGTCCGCGAACCCGGGAAGGCGGTCCCCTCCGGCCGCCGGACATACACCTTCCCGGTCTCCGGCCGTACCGCGGACGCCGCCGAGAACGCCGCCCGGCTGCTGGGCCGGCACCTCGACGCGCATCCCGACACCCGCCTCGCGGATGTGGCCCGCACCCTCCAGAGCGGCCGGACCGCCCACCGGTTCCGCAGAGTTGTGGCCGGCGGCTCGGTCTCCGAGGTGGCGAGCGGACTTCAGTCGACCCGCTCCAGCCGTCAGATCAAGGCGCCGGGGGCGGTGATCCCGCGCCGCCCGGTGCTGATGTTCCCCGGCCAGGGCTCCCAGTACGCCGGGATGGGACGCGAGCTGTACCGTACGGAAACCGTCTTCCGTGAGGCGATCGACACCTGCGCCGAGCTGCTCCGCCCCCATCTCGACCTGGATCTGCGGGAACTGCTCTATCCGGAAGACCTGCCGGCCGACGAGGCGGAACGACGGCTGCGCGAGACCCGCCACAGCCAGCCCGCGCTCTTCGCCGTCTCCTACGCCCAGGCCATGTTGCTGATGAGCGCCGGACTCGAACCGCGGGGCATGATCGGTCACTCGGTCGGTGAGTACGTCGCCGCCCATCTGGCCGGTGTGTTCACCCTCGACGACGTGCTCGCGATCGTCGCCGCGCGCGGCCGGCTGATGAACGAGATGCCCCCCGGCGGCATGATCGCGGTGGCCGCGCCCGAGCAGCAGACCGCGGCGCTTCTGCCGGAAGGCGTCGAGATCGCCTCGACCAACAGCCGGCTCAGCACCGTCGTCGCCGGTCCCCTCGAAGCGCTCGACGCCGTCGTGGCGGCATGCGAGTCCGCCGGGGTCGCGCACACCCGGCTCCAGACCTCGCACGCCTTCCACAGCCGGATGATGGAGCCGTGCGTCGAGGAGTTCGCGGCCACGGTGGCGCGTTACCGTCTCCACGCCCCCCAACTCCCCTTCGTCTCCGACGTCACCGGCGACTGGATCACCGACGACCAGGCACAGGACCCTCGTTACTGGGCCGCCCATCTGCGCTCCCCCGTACGGTTCGCCGACGGCCTCGCCACCCTCGTCGACGGTGAGACCTGCCTGGTCGAGGCCGGCCCGAGCGACACCCTGAGCCGGCTGGCCCGGCAGGACGTGGGCTTCGACGCGGTCCCCATCGTCCCGACCATGCGGCACCCCCGGCGCGATGCCGCCGATGACGCGGTGTTCGCCGAGGCCCTGGGATCGCTGTGGGTCAACGGCCTCGACATCGACTGGGAGCGGTGGTCGGGACCGGGGCTGCGGGTGTCGCTGCCGACGTACCCCTTCGAGCGCCAGAAGTTCTGGGTGGCTCCCGACCCGGTACGGCCCGGCGCCTCAGCCGGGGCCGATGAGCACGCCGGTGAACTCCCGCCCGAGGAGTCCGCCTTCGCGCAGGTGTGGCGGGAGGCCCCGCTGCTCGGCGCGGAACCCACGGTCACCGCCGGGCACTGGCTGGTCTTCGGATCGGACCACCCGGTCACCGGGAGTCTGCTCGCGGAGCTGACACGTGCTGAAGGCACCAAGGTCACCGTGGTGCGGGCCGGTGACAGTTTCGCCGAAACCGGTCCCGCCCGCTTCACCGTGCGGCCGGGCGTCGCGGAGGACCTGGACGCTCTGCTCACCGCGCTGGCGGACGAGGCGCCTCCCACCGATGTCGTCCATGCCTTCACCCTGACCGAGCCGTCCGGGGACCCGCTGTCCGACGCCGCCGTCACCGACGGTCTCGCGCACGGCTTCTACGACCTGCTGCATCTGGCGCAGCGGCTCGACCGGTTCCAGACCCCGCGGGAGGGCCGGGACCCCGGCCGGATCCGGCTGCACGTCCTGTCGAGCAACATCCAGGAGGTCACCGGCATCGAGACCCTGGAGCCGGCCAAGTCGTCCCTGCTGGGCCCGGTGCTCGTGATGGAACGCGAACTGACCGGTGTCGGCGCGCGGTCGGTGGACCTCGCGCTGCCCAGTGAGGAGGCACCCGAGGTCCTGGCCCGCCGTGTGCTCATGGAGTTCGGCGCACCGGCCACCGACCGCCAGGTCGCCTGGCGGGGCCGTAAGCGCTGGCTCCTGGACTACCGGACCGTACCCCTGGACGCCACCCCGGCCACCAGCCCCGCCATCCGCCCCGACGGCACGTATCTGATCACCGGTGGTCTCGGCGGTCTCGGCCTCGCCGTCGCCGAGGACCTGGCCCGGAAGGGCCCCGTCACCCTCCTGCTGGCCGGCCGTTCCGCCCTGCCGCCGAGGGAGCGGTGGCGGAAGCTGGCGGACGACCCCGAGACCGAACCGGGGCAGCGTCGCAAGCTGCGCTCGCTTCTCGACATCGAGGAACTCGGGGCCACGGTGCACCCGTTGCGCTGCGATGTCTCCGACCAGGCGGCGCTGGCCGCGGCACTCGCCGATGTGCGCGGCGAGCACCCCGGAGTGGGAACCGTCCACGGTGTCTTCCACTCCGCGGGCGTCGCGGGCGGCGGAATGATCGCCGTACGCGGCGACCAGGACGCCCAGCAGGTGCTGGGTCCCAAGGTGGCCGGGACGCTCGCCCTGTACCGGCTGCTCGGTGACGAGGCCGACTTCATGGTGCTCTTCTCGTCGGTCATCGCGGTCAGTGGCATGTTCGGCCAGGTCGACTACTGCGGCGCCAACACGTTCATGGACCGCTTCGCCTGTGTCGCCTCCCGTGCCGGCCGGCCCGTCACCTCGATCGGCTGGACGGGCTGGAAGGACTTCGGCATGGCCGTGGAGACCGCGGCCCCGGAGGCGTTCCGCAGGCTGGAGGCGGGGGTCCGCTCGGAACCCGCCCGCCATCCCCTGCTCCAGCGGATCACCCGCAAGGGCGACGACATCGAGTTCGCCACCGTCCTTGAGCCCGGCGAGCACTGGATCCACAGCGAACACCGCATCGGCGACACCGACGTCGTGGTGGGTGCCGCGCTGGTCGAGATGGCCGACGGCGCCTACCGCGAGGCCGTGGGTGGTACCGCGGACATCACCGACGTGATCTTCCTGGGGCCGGTCTCCGTGTCCGGGCCGACCGAACTGCGCCTGGTGTTGACCCCCGACGACGCCGGCCACCTCGTCACGGTGGCGACAGCACCGGCCGGCGGCGGGGCGCGGCAGTGGACGCAGAAGATGCGGTGCCGGATGGCCCCCGTCCTCATCGAGCCCGCGCCCCGCCTCGACCTGGCGGAACTGTCCGCACGGTGCTCGAAGTTCTCGGTCGCAAGGGAGTACATCGACGGCGCCGCCCGGCTGGTCCACTTCGGTTCCCGCTGGGAAGGCTCGATCAAGAGCATCGACGTCGGTGACGGCGAGGAACTGTCCCGGATCGAACTGCCCGGGGAGTACCGCGCCGAGACCGCCCTGTTCCGGCTCCATCCCGCTCTGCTCGACTCCGCTGTCGACGCCAAGTACGGCGCGGAGCGGATCGCCGACGGCGAGTCCTACCTCCCGCTCGGCTACGGGCGTATCCGGGTGCACGAGCCGCTTCCCGCCGGATTCTGGGCACACTTCCGTCGCGTGTCCGACGACGGGGCGGAAGTGAGCAGCACCGACATCACCCTGCTGGGCGACGACGGCCGGGTGCTCGCCGACATCACCGGCTACGCGGAGCGCCGCATCGACCCGATCCAGATCCGCGCCCTCACGGCGTCCCCCGGCGGCCAGGACGGGCCGGACCAGGACGACGAGGCCTTCGGCCAGGACGCGAGCACCCTGGGTCTCGCCGAGTTCGGCATCACCGCGGAGGTCGGGCTCGATCTGCTGCGCAGGATCGTGCACTGGCGTCCCGAACCGCATCTCATCGTCTGCCCGGTCGGAATCCACAACACGCTCAGGCACGCCGACGCGCTGAACCTGGAGACCATCCGCAAGCAACTGGGGGCCGACGGGGACGGGAACACCGCCACGGCCACCGAGGACCGTCTGGTCGACACGGACTACGTGGCGCCCGAGCCGGGCCTCCAGCGAAATCTCGTGGACCTGTGGAGCAGCACGCTCGGTGTCGGGAGCATCGGCGTCGACGACGACTTCTTCGAACTCGGCGGCAACTCCCTGGTCGCGGTGCAGGTGATGACCCGGATCCGGGAAACCCTCCAGCAGTCCGTCTCCATGGCCGACCTGTTCGAGAACTCCACGGTGAGGCTGCTGGCCGAACTGCTGAGAACAGCCGCGGACGACAAGGCCGGAGCCGTGTGATGACCGAGACGCTCGAACCGTGGGTCCAGCCGGCCCGCCCGTCCGCCGATGTCCGTATGCGCCTGGTCTGCTTTCCCCATGCCGGGGGCGGCGCGTCCTTCTTCCGGGACTGGCCGCGTGCCCTCGCCCCGTACGGGATCGAGGTCTGGCCGGTGCAACTGCCCGGCCGGGACAGGCGGTACAACGAACCGCTGCCGACCGATCTGACGACGTTGACCGCCTCTCTCGCCGATGCCGTCGGCGGCCGGCTGGCGGAGCTGCCGTACGCCCTTTACGGACACAGCGTCGGCGCCCGCTTCGCCTGCGCCTTCGCCGCGCGGCTGGCCGAACGCGGCCTGCCGGCGCCCCGGCACGTGTGTGTCGGCGCCTCGCGCCCGCCCACCCACCCGGACCCGGACACACCGATCCACGCGATGACCGACGAGGCGTTGCTGGCCAAGCTGGAGACGTACGGCGGGATTCCCCGCGAACTCCACACCTATCCCGAGCTGCTCGACCGGGCGGTGGCCACGGCGCGGGCCGATCTGCGGGTCAGTGAGATCGCGCCCTGGCCCGAACTGCCGTGGCTGGACTGTCCGGTCACGGCGGTGGGGGGCCGCAGCGACCCGACTGTACCGGCGGCGCTGCTGCCGCACTGGCAGAGCGTCACCACCGCCTCCTTCGACACCATCGTCCTGGAAGGCGGGCACTTCCCGGAGTTCAGGGGCATGGGCCGGTTGATGGAGGTGATCCGCCGTGCAGCGCACACCACTGGCGAGGGCGTTCGGCAGGAGCGGTTCTGAGGCCGCCGCGGGCCCGTTCGCCGCGGCCGCACCCACCGGGCATTACGGGCATTCCGAACCGGGCGCGGACCACGCGATCGAACTTGAGCGGCTGACCAAGTTCTACCCCGGACGCAAGGACGAGGAGAACCGGCCGGTCCCGGCGGTCGACAGCATCGATCTGCGGGTGCCGAGGGGTCAGGTCTTCGGGCTGCTCGGACGCAACGGCGCGGGCAAGTCCACCACCGTCCGGATGATCGCGACTCTCCTCGAACCCAGTTCGGGCAGTATCCGGGTGTACGGCCTCGACGCCGGGCGGCACCGCCGCGCCGTGCGTGCCCAACTCGGCGTCGCCCTCGGCGGGGAGCGGAGCGTCTACTGGAAACTCACCGCCCGGCAGAACCTGGAGTATTTCGCCGCACTGCACGGTGTGCCCCGGCGGCGGTCACGGGCGCGTATCACCGAACTTCTGGAGCAGGTGGGCCTCACCGACCGTGCCGACGACTATGTGGAGCAGTACTCCACCGGTATGCGGCAGCGCCTGGTGATCGCGAGGGCCGTGCTGCACCGTCCCGGTGTTCTGCTGCTCGACGAACCGGCCAGTGGGCTCGACCCGCACTCGGCGGAGGATCTGCACAGTCTCATCCGTCGGCTGCGCGACGACGGACACACGATTCTGCTCACCACGCACGACATGGCCGAGGCCGACCTCCTCTCCGACCGCGTGGGCATCATCCACGCGGGCCGGGTCCGTGCCGTCGGCACACCGGTGGAACTGAAACGCTCGGTGGGAGCCGCCCGGGTCCTCAACGTCCAGGTGCGCCATCCGGGACGGGCCACGTTCTACGCCCTGCGGGCCGAACTGGCGCGCCGCGCCCTGGTGACCGTACGGAACGAGGCCTCGGGGAGCGACGGCTGGACAGCGGATCTCACGCTGTCCAGCCGGGACGAGGAGGATCTCGGGCCCTGGCTCTTCGAGGTGACGTCCAGGCACCGGGTGACTGTCAGCCGGCTGGAGAACGAGATGGTCAGTCTCCGTGACGCCTTCCTCGCCCTCACCACGGACGACGAGCGAAAAGGAGGAGAGTCCGTTGCCGGGAGGGCTGAGAGCTGATGCCGTCTCCTTCGCGGCCACGGTACGCAAGGAGTTGCAGGTAACGCTCCGCTACCCCGCCAACCTGGTGGTCCTCGCCGTGACCGCCGTGGTGGTACCGGCCTCCTACGTGGCGCAGGCCAGCGGCTTCTCGGGCGGCGGGCACCAGGACTCGGTGGACGCCTTCGCGGCGCGCGCGGGCACCGCGGAGGTGGCCGGGTTCATCTACCTCGGCTGGGCGGTGTTCCTGTGGATCTCCCTGATGCTCTGGGGTCCCGGATCGGCCCTGCGGCTGGAACGGATCCAGGGGTCACTGGAGATGGTTCATCTGACGCCGGTCTCCCGGTTCACCGTGCTGTTCGGGCCGGCCGTGGCCGAACTCCTGCCCGCGGCACTGCTGTTCGGTGTTGTCGGTCTGATGCTGCGGTTCGCCTTCGGCATTCCGCTCGGCCCTGACGAACTGCTCGCAGGCGTATGCGTGATCGTCGCCTCCGTCCCCGTGCTCTTCGCCATCGGAGCGCTCATGGCGGTCGTCTCGCTGCGCTTCCGTGACTCGGAGGGAATCACCGAGGTGTTCCGTGGAGCCCTCGGAATCCTGTGCGGGGTCTCCTATCCGATCGCGGTGCTGCCGGACTGGATACAGCCCGTCAGCGAGGGACTGCCACCCACACAGATCCTGGAACTGTTGCGCGGGGCGATCCTCGATCACGCCTGGCGGACGGACATCGCCACCCGGCTGCTGACGCTCATCGGAGTGGGAGTGGCCGTGGGGGCGGTGGCGGTGCTGGCACTGGGCGGAGCACTTCGCCATGCCCGCAGGACCGGACAGATGGGGCAGTACTGATGACACCGACAGTGGTGGCGGCGAGGGCCGTCATGACCCGCGAACTCCGGGTGCAGTACCGCTATCCGGTGAGCATGATCAACCTGGTCCTGCTCACGCCGCTCTACGAGATGGTGATCCCCACCCTGCTGCTGGGCGCCGCGTTCCTGGTGAACGGCTCCGCGACCGGTCTGGCCCGCAGCGTGGGCACCGACGACCTGGTCGGCTGGGTGTCCGTCGGTCTGCTGGTGGCCACGCTGATGGTGGGCGCCGTCAGGGGGGTGGCCGGGCCGCTGGAATCCGACCGCAGCACCGGAGTTCTGGAGCACAACTGGTCCGTCCCCGTGTCACGGGAGGTGTTCGTCATGGGCGGGGTGGCCGCGGGCACGATTTTCACCGCCGTGGCGAGCATGCTGCTGGTGGCCTTCGGTGTCGTCGCGCTCGGAGCGTCCTTCAGCCCTCATGGGGTGCTGCTGGCCCTGCCCGTTGTGGTACTGCTGCTGGTCGGCAACTGCGGCTTCGGCTATCTGGCCGCCGCGCTGGCGCTGACCATGCGCAGGCCGGACGACCTGCTGGGACCGGTCACCCCGCTGGTGGCGGCGTTCTCCGGAGTCGCCTTTCCCCTCACCGTACTGCCGGAGGCCGTGCGCTGGGTGACCTATCTGCTGCCCGGCACCATGCCGCTGGACCTGATGCGGCACGTGACGCTGGGCACCGACACCCTGCTGCCACCGGGTGTCGAACTCGCCGTCGCGATGGTGACCGCGGCCGGCTGGCTGCTGCTGGGGCGACGGCTGTTCCTTCGGGCCGAGCGGCGTGTCCAGGGCACGGGAGCGCTGAACCAGTTCTGAGCTCCGGCGGCCGGGACCGCCGGAGCCGGGCTGGTCTCATCCGTCCGCGACGGTGATTCTCAGCTCACTGGTGTACCGGCGGCCCGCCGCGTCCGGCAGCCAGAGCCCATCGGGGTCCGGCAGCATCTCGGAGAACGTCACGGTCCCGCCGGCCGTGGTGCCCTTGGCCAGGGTGTCGACCAGAACATGAGTGAGCAGAGGGCTGTGCGTGTCGAGATAGAGGGGCTTGCCCTGGCCGGAACCGGGCTTGCCCTGGCCGCCGTCGGCGTACCGCCAGAAGCTGTGCCGGGGCAGTCCGATCTCCTCGGCGACCTCCCGGACCCGCGCGTAGCGCTCGCGCGTGCTCATGTCCGGGCGGGGGACGAGGTGGCCGACCGATGTCCGCCACCTCTCGCGAGCCACGACGAGCCGGTCCACGGTGATGCGGGGGGTGTGGGGCAGGTCCGGCAGCACCCGGAAACCGGAACCGGTCTGAAAGATCAGGTACTCGCCCAGCACGGTGAGCAGCGGCAGGCGCCGGCCGTCGGGCAGCCGCGCCGTCAGGCCGTCACCACCCGCCTGACCGACGGTCACCTCGCGGGCCAGGACCGGTTCCACAGGCGGTTTGCGCGCACCGGTCCGCTCGCCGAAGGACAGATAGGTGTAGCGCGGCGAGAAGGTCTCGGGCGGGGGGTAGTCGAAGCCCGTCGGCCCGCCCGGCGCACGGTGGTGCAGCGGAACGAACCGCGGAGGCCCGTCCTCCAGCGCCGCCTCGGCCGGGCGCCGCACCACCGTGTGCGGGTCGGCGGCGCACATCGTCATGCTGTGGCAGTCGGCGGTCACCATGCCGGCGTGCAGTTCGCCGAGGACAGCCAGGTAGTCACCGCGCCGTACGGCGTCCACGTCGGACGCGGCGAGCATCAGGTCGGGACTGTGGTGCCGGCCCCCGTACCAGGCCGGGGGCCCGGCGGCGAACTCCTCGGCCGCCCGTCCCGCCAGCTCGGCGGTGGTGTACTCCATGTGCCGGGCCCCGGGGTCGGGACGCAGCACCCGCTCCCAGCGGGCGGTCAGTTCGTCGCGGACATGTGCGCAACTGGCCGCGTCCCAGAAGCGGTCGTCGACCCGGCCGATCAGCGCGTCGAGCGGTACGTTGTCGGGCCCGAACAACGGGGTGAGGTCCCGGTACGCCCCGGCGAACCAGGTGTCGGCCTCGGCGCCGATCCTTGTGCAGAACCAGCGCGCGCTGTCCAGGACCAGGCCCAGCGGCCCGGCCAGCTCGTCCAGCACCTGGGTGCCGAGGGTGAGGTCGACGGCACGACGGTCGGCACCGACGAACAGCCGGTGTCCGAACTCCGCCTGCTCCCGGGACCTGTTGGCCGGCTGCCCGGTCAGCTCCGTATAGGTCCGGTCGGCGCGCGCCAGGGACTCGGCCAGTTCGCCGGCCGTACCGGCGGCCCCGACCTCTTCGCGCGTCGCGATCAGCTCGTCCAGCTTCTCGCGGGCGTCCCGGGCCTCCCGGGCATCCGGCAGTGCCGCCAGTTCGCGTGCCAGCGCGGCTTCGGGGCGCAGGTCGACCGGCACGTCGAAGGTCCAGGTGATGACGGACTCGTCGGCCAGGGCCTCCAGTACATCCAGTACATCCAGAGCGGAATTCTCCGCTCCGATTTCGGCCGTGATCTCGGCCGCGGTCCGCCTCCCGTCGGTCAGATCGAGCACCGCCGCCTCCGCCGGACTCAGTCTGCGCGACGCCCCGCCCCTGCGGAGCAGGATCCGCCCCATACGTGTGGTGCCCACCGCCATGGCCGGCGGGAGATGCCGTCTGATGTCCCGTCGACGGGACAGGACAGTGCCCAGTTCATGGATGGCCCAGTCCTCGAACATCACGTGCTGCTGGTCGGTGAGACCGGGCCCCACGGAAAGGGTCATCCTCGGCGCGCCGGCGAAGGTGCCCCATGTGAGCGGACCGAAGAAACCGACGCTTTCGTTCCGGGTGTAGTAGCGCTGGAGGTACTGCCCGAGCAGACGCGTGGTGAAGCGCCGGCCGCGTTCGGCCCGCCGGGCGGCCCGTCCGGTGGCGCCCGCCGATCGCGACTCTCCCCGGACATGACGCCGAAGCCGACCGACCACCTCTTCGACGGCACGAGGGTTCTGCCAGAGGAGTGCCATGAGAAAGTGGTCAGCGGACGCGAGTTCCACGGCCGGTTCCAGTGCCTGGGCGTCCGGGGGACCCTCGGCCCATTTCTCCCCCGCGACGGCCTCGGTGAGGTCCGCAAGCGGGAAGGCAGTGCTCCGGAGGGCGAAATTCCGCCATACCTTCCAGGAAGTCCCGGGTAGCGGAAGTCGGGCTTGCTCCACTCCATCTCCTTCGCACGCACAAACGGGGAATCATGGAATCAAGAATCAATGTCGCCGTCATCGACGACGGCTCCCTGGCGATACAGGGCGCCATAAAGGTTTTGGAAAATTCCCGCCACATCCATCTTTCGGGAGTTTTCCCCCACGTCCGCGGCGTTTACGGGATCGGCGAGGAACGCCTCGACAGTCTTACGGTGATCGCCGACCCGTTCGCACCCGGCATTTCCCCGGAGTCACTCTCCGAGATGACCGACAGGGTTCCGGTGCTCGGTATGTCGGCGCAGGTGGAACAGGGCTATGTGCTGCAAGCTCTCCGTAGCGGGGTCCATGGGTATGTGAGCAAGGACGTGGATCCTTCGAATCTGGTGGCCGCGACAGCGGCAGTCTCCTCAGGGGGCTTCTTTCTCGGACTGCGGATCGCCGATGTGCTCTTCCTGCCGCGCGAAATGGATCCGCTGGAGGAGCAGCCCGCGCGCGTACCGGAACTCACCCGCCGCGAAAAGGATGTCCTGGTCATGATCGCACAGGGACTCACGCACAAGCAGATCGGCAATCGACTCACTCTCTCGAAGGCCACGGTGGACACATACGCATATCGAATACGGCAGAAAGTGGGAGCCGTGAACAAGGCCGGCCTCACCAGATTCGCCGTGGAAGTCGGGTTGTTGCAGTAGGCGGGCGGGCGACGAATGACCTCCGCTCCAGTCTGACCGCACCGGCGCCCCGGGACCAGTCATGAAAAGTGCGACAGCCAATGACTGACATACAGGGGGAGCGTTGCCAAGCGCGTGGCGCGTGCCTAGCGTGTGGCTGTCGATGACGTACGCACGGGGACAGGTGACAGTGAACTCAGCGTGGCAGGGCGAAAATGGCGCACTCGCCGGCAGCGCGACGCGACGTGCCTCCCTCGATGCTCACGACATTCCGGCGCAATGCCCGGAGCACAGCCTGACGGCGGCGCTGGAATTGCGTGGAACACTCGACGAGCCGGGCATTCAGGTGGAGTTGCGGCGGGTCGTCGCTCGCCATTCCGCCCTCCGTGGCCCCGAAGCAGAGCTTGCCGTCCCCCTGGACCGTCGGTGGACAGAGGGCGAGACGGCCGATGACCGCCGGCGCGGCGCCTTCGCGAGCGCACGGCGCGAAGCCCACCAGCCCTTTCCCTCCGGCCCGGTGCCCCGGATACGGGCCGTGGTCTTCAGCTTCGACACCGACCGCCATCTGCTTCTCGTCGTCATGGACCCGCGCGTCTGTGACGCCTGGTCGGCGAATCTGGTGGTGGAGGAGCTTCTCGACGGGGAGCGCCACCGACCGGCGTCCGACCACGCACGGGCTCGCGCCTCACGCCTGGAATGGCTGACCAGCTCCGAGGGCCGTGCTGCCGTCGCGCAGCGCGAGTCGGAGGTGCGGGGCGCTCTCCGGTTCTGGCCGGGGGCCCGGCCGTCCCCGAGCACGGCCACGGCGCCCGGCCCCGCCGAAGAAGTCCTCGACCTCGACGACGCCTTGGCGAAAACGCTGAAGGACAAGATCCGCCACATACGCGGAAGCCTGCTGGCCGTGACGGCACAGGCCCTGGCCCTGAGCGCGGGCGCCACGTCGGACCCCCGGACCCCACTGGCACTCACCACCACCCTGGCGGCACGCCGGCCCGACGAGGAGGGCGTGGTCGGACGGTTCTCCACGGACGGGGTGCTTGTCGTCCCACCGAGAACGGGCACGGTCAAGGACCACCTCTCCGCCCTCCGTAGGGAGGTCTTCACGATCCTCACGGAACAGCGAGTGCCGTACGACCAGTTGGAAGGCGCCCTCCAGGGCCCCCTCGCCGATGACGGACTGTCGTTCTCCCTTCTCTTCCTGCCCAACCAACTGAGCGGCGGCGAACAGAACGAACGCACCCTGGCGGGCCTTGAAGCCACACGGGTCGGGGTGTCCATCTGCCCCACGGGAGCGGATGTCGACCTCTTCGTGGTCGAACACCCGCCCCCACTTGAGAACGGCCACCGCCCACTCCTGCGCATCGGAGCGATGAGCTCCCGAACGTCTGTCACCCGGGGCGATCTGGACCGGATCCTCACCAACTGGATGACGACGCTGCGCACCCTGGCCGACACCGACTGGGCAACGACGCGCCTTGACCGTGTACTTGAGGACCTGCCGACGGATTGACTCGCTTCGGAGGGGCCGGCTGGCCGCCCAGGGCGCGAGGTCCTCCAGACCGTTCGGTACCGAAGAGCGGTAGAATGTCGGCCATGGAATCCACCAGGAAGTCTCCGATCGGCCGCCCCCGGGGCTTCGACGCCGACGAGGCCCTGGAGCGGGCCATGGTGGTCTTCTGGGCGCAGGGCTACGAAGGCGCCAGCCTCACCGATCTCACCAACGCCATGGCCATCACCCGTACCAGCATGTACGCGGCCTTCGGGAACAAGGAAGAGCTGTTCCGGAAGGCGCTGCGGAGATACGCCGAAGGCCCCGCCGCCTATGTGGGTCTGGCGTTGAAGGAGCCGACCGCCCGGGAGGTGGCCGCCGCGATCCTCGCCGGGTCGGCCCGTACGACCACGCTCCCCGGCCGACCCGCCGGATGCCTCTCCGTGCAGGGGTCCCTGGCCGCCGGCACCGCCGGGCGGCCGGCCCGCGACACCTTGGCCGCCTGGCGCGACGAAGCCCTCTCGCACCTGAACGAGCGTTTCCGGCGGGCCGTCGACGAGGGCGATCTGCCGGGGGACGCCGACACCGCGCTGCTCGCCCGTTACCTGATGACCGTCGCGAACGGCATCGCCGTCCAGGCCGCCGGCGGCGCCGACCACGACGAACTCCGACGAGTGGCCGACGCGGCCCTGCGGAGCTGGCCGCCCGCCTGACCGCTGCTGGCCTGACCGGCCCCGCCTGACCGCCCCCCTCGCCTCACCTCGTCGCGCTGTCCACCGCCCGCAGGATCTCCGCCCACGGGAGTTCGCGGGCCGGCGGGTTCGCGCGGGGTTCCTGGAGGGGCCAGACGTCCGGGCCCTCGATCAGGTGGACGCCCGCCCGGTGGAGGTTGGCGACGTGGGCCGGCCAGGCCGGATGGCGGGCGTGGGCGGCGTTGATGGCAGGGAAGACGATCACCGGAAGGCCGGGGGTGCCCAGGGCCTCGGTGAGGTGGGTGAGGGCCTGGTTGTCGGCGATGCCCAGGGCGAGTTTGGCGACCGTGTTCGCCGTGGCCGGGGCCGCGACGAAGCAGTCCACCGGCGGGTGCGGGCGCGGGTCCGTGGGGAGGCGGGGCTCGTCACGGACCGGGAGGCCGGTCAGGGCTTCCAGGCGGGCCAGTTCGCCGCTCGCGCGGAGCCAGCGGCCCGCGGCCGGGGTGAGGGTCACCGCCACCTGCCAGCCGTGGGCGATGGCCGGTTCGACCAGGCCGGTGCGGAGCGATGTCACCCCGCCGGCCGCCGACGCCACCACTCCCAAGACGCCCCGGGCCGTACGTACTTCGCTCATCGCCACAGTCTCGCAGGGCATCCCGGCAGGTCGCGGACCGACGGGCGCGGGTCGCGCATCCCCCATGAGAGCTACAGGAAGTGTCCATGTGTGGGGGATTCGCGGCCGTCGGCGGATACCTAGCGTGGTCGTCAGGTCGCCGCAGGTGCGACCAGTACAGGGGAGCCACCATGGGCGCGACGTCCGCGACACAGCACGACACCGGCTCCGGCCCGGACCAGGACCGCGACGTACGAGGCGGACGCCGCGGCCGTTTCGGCCGGATCGCGCGCTCTCCGCTCGGCTGGATGCTGACAGGGATGGCCGGCGTCGGCCTGGTCTCGGGTCTGAAGGCGACCGGACCCGGCCCGGTGCCGGTGCTCAAGTCCCGCCGACGCAAGGGCCGTTGAGACATGCGACTGGAGGATACGGAAGTGATGTCTCGTCAGATGCCGTGGAGCCTCCCGCTGTTCAAGGCGCCGCTCGACCGGTGGCAGGAGCGGGACGGCATTTTCAAGGACGGCGTCCTCGCCCTGACGCTCACCCTGCTGGCCTTCGTGCCGACCCTGTCCAACCTCGGTGCGCAGATCGGCGATCTGCCCGAGCGGCCGGCGAACATGCTGGGTGTCGGGCTGGTCCTGTCCCAGACCCTGCCGCTGACTGTCCGCCGCAAGTGGCCCGCGATCTCTCTGGCCGTCATCGCGGGCGCGTTCGCCGCGCACCAGGCGCTGGGCTTCGGGACGACGTTCGCGAGTCTGGGGCTGTATCTGGCCCTGTACTCCGCCGGGGCGCATCCGGTCCGCTTCCGTCACGCTCTGGCCGTCGTGGCGAGTACGGGCTACGCCGTGCTGGCCGTCGTCCTGGACCACCGGCCGTGGTCTGGCTGGTGGGGAGTACGGTGCACACGCGGCGGACGGAAGAGGCTGAACGGCGGCGGCTGGCCGCCGAGGTGGCCACGGCCGCCGAGCGGGCGCGGATCGCCCGCGAACTGCACGACGTGGTCACCCACCACGTGACGGCCATGGTGGTCCAGGCCGACGCGGCGCAGTTCCTGCTCACCTCCGCGCCGGAACGCGCCGGTGAGGGACTGACGGCCGTCAGCGACACCGGCCGTCGGGCGCTGACGGAACTGCCGTACCTCGAAGCTCGGTCATACCCGAAGTCTGCACCGGGCCACTGACAATCGGCCTCCGCCGAGACCCCCGGCCCCGGACCCCGCCGATCCACCGAAACCGTTGACGCGGGCAATGACCGCACGGTCGTACGGTTAGTACACTGCACGTGTGACAGCCACGAGCACCGACGGACGCATCGCGCGCGGGAACCAGACCCGCCAACTGATCCTGAAGCACACCGTCCGGATCGCCTCGGTCGAAGGTCTCGGTGGTCTGTCGCTCGGCCGACTGGCCGGTGAGCTGGAGCTGAGCAAGAGCGGGGTGTTCGCGCTGTTCGGCTCCAAGGAGGAGTTGCAGCTCGCCACCGTCCGCGCCGCAGCCAAGGTCTACATCGATCATGTCGTACGGCCTGTCCTGGACATGCCCGCCGGGCTGGCCCGGGTACGGCGGCTCTGCGACGGATGGATCGCCTACTCCGAGAGCCGGGTCTTCCCCGGCGGCTGCTTCTTCTACTCGGTCTCGGCCGAGTACGACGCACGCGAGGGCAAGGTCCACGACGCGGTGGCCCAGGCCCGCCTCGACTGGGCCGCGTTCGTGAGCCGGAACATCGAAGAGGCCAGGGAGGCGGGCGAGGTACGCGACGACACCGACGTCCCCCAGCTCACCTTCGAGCTCGTGTCGCTCCTCGAAGGCGCCAACGCCGAGTCCGTCCTGCACGACGACTTCAACTGCTACGCCAAAGCCGCCAAGGGCGTCCTCAACCGGCTGCGGGCCGTGGCGACCGATCCGGCTCTGTTGCCGGCCACGCCGCCCCCGTCGGCCGCGCCCGCCTCCCCGCCCGCTCCCTGACCACGAAGTCCCTTACGGCCGCGACGACTTGAGGGTCGCCCAGGATCCGCCGGTGGCCCAGCCCGCGCGTGACGACCAGCCCCGCCCGATCGCCCAACGCACCGGCGAGAGCCCGTGAATGGACGGGATCGACCAGATCGTCGTCCTCGTCGTGGACGACCAGGAACGACATGCCCTCCACCTCAGTACGAGGGACGGAGAAGCGCGACCAGATGTCCGGCTCGTCGCGGAACAACTCCCCTTCGATACGCCTCCGAAGCTCGCGGTTCAGCCGCGCCCGCAGCCCCGGCCCCGCGCAGAACCGGTCGACCAGATACGCGAAGTCGGGCACGGCGCTGATGGCCACGATCCGCTCCGCCCGCAGCCCGAGTTCCTGGACGGCGAGGAACGTCGCGGTGGCACCGAGCGAGTGCGCCACGACCATCTCGAACGGCCCGTGCTCCCAGTTGAGCGCCATGACGATGTCACGCAGATCGACGATCGTCATGGCCTCGCCCGTGGCTTCGCCGTGGCCGGGCGCGTCGAAGGCGACCGGGCTGAGGCCGAGGTCCAGCAACTCGGTTACCAGCGCGGCGAATCGCGAGCCGCGCGACTCCCAGCCGTGCACCAGCAGCACCGGCCGTAGACCCGTACCCCATCGGTAACTGACGGCCTTCTCCCCGCCGACGGCGATGCCGCTGACCTCGGCGCGGTCCATGACCGCACGCTCGCCGGACCGGAGCCGGCTGCGCCCGCGCGGGACCCGGAAGAGCCGGAAGGCGGCCTTGCCCGCGAGCCGGGGTGACACGTAGGACGCGCTGTTCAGGGCCGTACGGACAGCTGCCTCGGCGAAGTCCATGCCACCTACTCGTCATGGGGCCCGATCAGGAGTTCAAGAACGAGCTGGATCGCCTCATCGACCACCAACTCCTCCCGGAGGGACGGGACTTCGTTTGGACGTACGACCGGGCCTACCGGGACACGGCCGAGGCCGTCCTTGACTCCTTCGCCCGGCCCGGCGCGGCGGCCCGGCGCTTCGACCTCCCCGAGATCAGCGCCACCAGACGCTTCCCCGCCGGCGTCGCCGTCGGATTCCACTTCCTGGACCACGCCGTCCACTCCTGGGACGTCGCCAGAGCCGTCGGCATCGACTGGCGGCCGGACGACGACATCGCCGAGGCCGCCCTCGCCCTCGCGCGCCTCGTACCGGACGACGGACGGCGGCTCGCCCCTGGCGCGGCTTTCAGCCCTGCGCGGACACGGGGCGCTCGGGCCAGGCACCCCTTCGACCTCGTACTGCTCACGCTCGGCAGATCTCCCGGCTGGACCCCGTGGGGCGTGCCATCAGACGCAGAATGGGGCGTATGACTGAGAAGAACGACGACCACCAGCCGCACGACCCGGCGGGGCCCGAGGCGGCCCCCGACTGGGAGAAGCGCTTCCGGGCGCCCCGCGTCTCGCTGCCCGAGTGGGCCGAGGACGCGCCCGACCGCGCGCTGTTCGTGTCCAACGCGACGGGCACGTACGAGCTGTACGCGTGGGACCGCGCCACGGGCGTCCAGCGGCAGGTCACCGACCGTCCCAACGGCACCACGGACGGCGTGCTGACCCCGGACGGCCGGTGGATCTGGTGGTTCAGCGACACCGACGGCGACGAGTTCGGCGTCTGGATGCGGCAGCCCTTCGGGGGTGACGCCGACGAGCCCGCCGCCCCCGGTGTCGCCCCGGCCTACCCCAGCGGCCTCGCCATCGGCCGTGACGGTACGGCGGTCGTCGGCTGCTCCACCGACGAGGACGGTTCCACGATCCATGTCCTCCCCCCGGGCGGCACCCCGGTCGAGATCTACCGCCACCGCGAGTCCGCCGGCGTCGGCGACCTGTCGCACGACGGGACGCTCGTCGCCGTCGAGCACACCGAGCACGGCGACGCGATGCACTCCGCGCTGCGCGTGGTCCGGCCCGACGGCACGGCGGTCGCCGAGCTGGACGACACCAAGGGCGGCGAGGTCGAACTGGGCCTGGCGGTCCTCGGTTTCGCGCCGGTCGACGGCGACACCCGGCTCCTCGTCGGGCACCAGCGGCGCGGCCGGTGGGAGCCGATCGTGTGGGACGTGGCCTCCGGCGAGGAGACCGATCTGGCGATCGAGCTGCCCGGGGACGTATCGGCCGAGTGGTATCCGGACGGGTCCGCGCTGCTGATCGTGCACAGCTTCGAGGCGCGCAGCGAGCTGTGGCGCTACGACCTCGCGACGCGCGCGCTGACCGAGGTCGAGACGCCCGCCGGTACGGTGTCGGGCGCGACGGCCAGGCCCGACGGCTCGGTGGAGTACCTGTGGTCGTCGGCGGCCCACCCGCCGGTGGTGCGGTCCACGTCGGGCGAGGTCGTGCTCGACCCGCCGGGCGCGAAGGCACCGGAGTCCGTGCCGGTGACGGACGTCTGGGTGGAGGGGCCTGGCGGCCGTATCCACGCGCTCGTGCAGCGGCCGGCGGGCGAGGGCCCGTTCCCGACGGTCTTCGAGATCCACGGCGGGCCGACCGCGCACGACCGGGACTCCTTCACGGCGGGCCCGGCGGCCTGGGTGGACCACGGCTTCGCGGTCGTACGCGTCAACTACCGCGGCTCGACCGGCTACGGCCGCGAGTGGACGGACGCGCTCAAGCACCGCGTCGGCCTGATCGAGCTGGAGGACATCGCGGCGGTCCGTGAGTGGGCGGTCTCGTCCGGTCTCGCCGACCCGGCGAAGCTCGTGCTCTCCGGCGGCTCGTGGGGCGGCTATCTGACGCTGCTGGGCCTCGGCACGCAGCCGGACGCGTGGGCGGTGGGCCTGGCGGCCGTACCGGTGGCCGACTACGTCACGGCGTACCACGACGAGATGGAGGCCCTGAAGTCCATGGACCGCACGCTGCTCGGGGGCACGCCGGAGGAGGTCCCGGAGCGGTACGAGGCGTCGTCACCGCTGACGTACGTCGACGCCGTGCGCGCCCCGGTCTACATCTCGGCCGGCCTGAACGACCCGCGCTGCCCGATCCAGCAGGTGGAGAACTACGTGAACCGCCTGACGGCACGCGGCGCGCCGCACGAGGTGTACCGCTACGACGCGGGCCACGGCTCCCT
The DNA here is from genome assembly GCF_036248275.1 of Streptomyces sp. NBC_01716. Taxonomy (NCBI): domain Bacteria; kingdom Bacillati; phylum Actinomycetota; class Actinomycetes; order Kitasatosporales; family Streptomycetaceae; genus Streptomyces; species Streptomyces sp. NBC_01716. The sequence goes on from NZ_CP109181.1 coordinate 3,862,316, forward strand.
GGTGGTCGAGGAACGAATCAAACAGGTCCGCCTGGAACTGGACTTCGCGGAGCGGCACCTGCGGTAGGGCGTGATGTGAGGATCCTGTCACCGGCCGCCCTGGGGGGCGGGCGTGAGCCCCGCCCCCCGCGCCCGCGTGGGTGCTGCGTACCGTAGAGGGGTGTATCGGTTCCTGCTGACGCCCCGCTGGTGGGGCATCAATGTCTTCGTGCTGCTCGCCATCCCCTTCTGTGTCTTCATGGGGACCTGGCAGCTCGGCCGTTTCGAGGACCGCGTCGACTCGCACCGGAGCGCCGAGGACGCCCCCGACCCCGGGAAGCGGGCCGCCGCGCCGGTCGCGGATCTGTTGCCCGTCGATCAGGAGACCTCGGGCCGGCATGCCACGGCGACCGGTACGTACGCGGACCAACTCGTCGTCCCGAACCGGGAGTTGGACGAGAAGTCCGGCTCGTACGTGCTGGCGCTCCTGCGGACCGACGGCGGCAAGGCGCTGCCCGTCGTACGCGGCTGGCTGCCCGCCGGCGAGGCCGTGCCCCCCGCCCCGAAGGGCCAGGTCAGCGTGACCGGCGCGCTCCAGGCGCCGGAGAACTCCGGCAGCGACGGCGCCGACTCCCGCGGCGGGCTGCCGGCCGGGCAGGTCGGCATCATCAGCGGGGCGTCGCTGGTCAACCTCGTGCCGTACGCGGTGTACGACGCCTGGGTCACCGTCACCGAGCCCGAGGCGGGTCTCACGCCCGTACCGGCGCGGGCGCCGCAGGGCAGCGGTCTTGACCTGAAGGCGTTCCAGAACCTCGGCTACACGGGCGAGTGGTTCGTCTTCGTCGCGTTCGTGCTCTTCATGTGGTTCCGGCTGTTCCGGCGCGAGACCGAGGCGGTCAAGGACCGCGCGCTGGGCCTGGAGACGGCGGCGTAACACCCGTACAACCCGCGTGACGCCCCGCTACGACGCTTCCAGCACGCCCGTCCGGTAGATCGTCCCCGCGCACGCGTTGTCGATCGTCGTCGCGGCCGGCTCCGAGCCCGACTCCGGCGTGTGCACGACGTCGATGCTGCCGTCCTCCGGCGCCCCGTCATCACTGCCGAGCTGCGGCGAGGGCTCGATCGGCGTCGATCCGGTGCCGTTCGTCGCACCGCCCGTCTCGCCCTCCGTGGGCGAGGGGTCCGGTGACGGCTCACCGGTCGGACAGGTGTCGGTCGGCACCCAGGCGAACATCACCTCGTACGCCCCCGTCGGCGGCAGCACCAGGCTGGTCGCCTCCTGCGAGGGGTCGGGCAGGCCGCTCGCGGCGTCACCCTCGATGTGGTCCCGCACCTCGATCTTGCTGGGGTCGGCCGCGCCCGCCGCCTGGAAGCGGACGGAACCGTGGCCGCTGACCGAGCAGTCCGTGCCGGAGACGTTGGAGATACGGAACCGGCCGTAGACCGTGCCGTCGGCCTGTGGTTCGCCCGACTCGGAGCTCACCTGGAGCTGGCTCGCGTCGCAGGTGGCGGTGGAGCTGGTGAAACTGCTCTCGGGGTCGTTGTCGAAGCCGCCGGTCGTACCGCCCGTGGTCCCGTCGCCGCCCGTCTCGGGCGAGTCCTTGCCGTCCGGGCCACCCTGTTCGTCGTCCGTCTTGCCGGAGGGGCCGGAGCCCTCCTTCTCACTGTCCTTGGGGCCGCCGTCGGAGCCGGTTCCGCCCTGGACCTGCTCCCCGTGGCCCACGTTGAAAGACTTGCCGTCCGAGGAACTGCCGGTGTTGGCGACATGCACGAAGGCCGGCACGGCCGTACCGAACAGCAGCGCCGCCGCCGCGACGCCGACGAACGCCTGGCGCTTGCGCGCGCGTCTCGCGGGCACGGCCCGCTTCAGCTGGTCGAGGGCTCCGGGCGAGGGCTGGATCTCCTGGACGGCGCCGTGCAGGAGCCGGCGGAGCGCCAACTCGTCGGAGGTGTCACCGTCGTCACCGCCCACTCCCTCTTCGCCGCCCACTCCCCCTTCGCCGCGGCCGAAGATCGCCGCGAGAGGCTGGGGCCGAGTCACCTCTGTCTGCCGATCCCCATCGGCTCGGGCGGCACCGCCGTCGGCGTCTTCCGCGCCCCGCGTGCTGTCGGCCACACTGTGCAGGTCTCCGCCCGGTTCTTCTTCCGGCCCGTGGTTCACAGTTCCATTCCCAGTCGACTCGCTCGTCGGACCGTCCGGCCCCTCCGGCCTTCCGTGGTCCTGGTCTCGCTCGTGCCCGTTCATGCCGTGGCCTCCATGGCGATACGCAGCGCCGCGATGCCTCGCGAGCCGTACGCCTTCACCGAGCCCAGGGATATGCCGAGCGTCTCGGAGACCTGCGCCTCCGTCATGTCGGCGAAGTAGCGCAGCACCAGTACCTCGCGCTGGCGGCGCTGGAGGCCGCGCATCGCCTTGATCAGCGCGTCGCGCTCCAGCAGGTCGTACGCGCCTTCCTCGGCGCTCGCCATGTCGGGCATCGGCTTCGAGAGCAGCTTGAGCCCGAGGATGCGGCGGCGCAGCGCGGAGCGCGACAGGTTGACGACCGTCTGGCGCAGATACGCGAGGGTCTTCTCCGGTTCGCGTACGCGATTGCGCGCCGAGTGCACACGTATGAAGGCTTCCTGGACGACGTCCTCGCACGAGGCCGTGTCGTCCAGGAGCAGGGCCGCGAGGCCGAGCAGTGAGCGGTAGTGCTGTCGGTAGGTCTCGGTCAGATGGTCGACGGTGGTACCTGCGGCCATCGCGCCGTCAGCCTCGCGCCGGTCCGGGAGACCCGTCGGGCGCGCCGCCGGCATGGGAGCGATCACCGGCATACCACCGGGACTGCGAGGCCGACGGCTCGGCCGCACCGAAGTGCCGCGAACCGGGACGACCGCTGTGAAATCGAGAACCTCTGCCACGCCTGTTGGACACGCTGCCCCCGCCCAGGGTTGTACGTGTTCGCCACCACATTTGACGATGCACCAATTGCCCTCATGCGTAACCGTTCTCCCCCACATGCCCCTTTTGTCTACGACATCGCGGAGGGACAACCGCATAGACGCTTCCGGTCAACCGTCGGTTGCGACAAGTCGGATGAGCATCGTCCGCCACCGGAACACCCCAGTTCAAGTGGCCCTGAACGGCGATTTGCTCACAGGGCTTTCACAGATCCTACAAAGGGCCGGACGGCCCACTCGGACGGGCACCCGCCCTCCGCGGTACGCGCCCGCCGGACGTGCCCGACCTCCGGCTACGCGCCGGTGAACTCCCCGGCCACGGCCTCCGCGATCTGCGCCGTGTTGAGCGCCGCGCCCTTACGGAGGTTGTCACCGCACACGAAGAGCTCCAGCGCCCGCTCGTCGTCCAGCGAACGCCGCACCCGCCCCACCCACGTCGGGTCGGTCCCCACCACGTCCGCCGGCGTCGGGAAGTCCCCCGCCGCCGGATTGTCGAACAGCACCACGCCCGGCGACGTCGCCAGGATCTCGTGCGCCCGGTCGACCGTGACCGCGCCCTCGAAGCGCGCGTGCACCGCGAGCGAGTGCGCGGTGATCACGGGCACGTGCACACACGTCACCGCGACCTTCAGATCGGGCAGATCGAGGACCTTCCGGGTCTCCTCGCGGATCGCCATCTCCTCGGACGACCAGCCGTCCTCCATGAGCGACCCCGCCCACGGGACGACGTTGAGCGCCAGCGGCCCGCCGAAGGGCCCGGTGATGTCGCCGACCGCGCGCCGCACGTCGCCGGGGTTCGTCCCCAGCTCCGTACCGGCCACGACCGACAGCTGCCGGCGCAGCGCCTCGACGCCGTCCTGTCCGGCGGCGCTGACCGCCTGGTACGACGAGACGACCAGCTCGCGCACCCCGAACTCGGCGTGCAGCGAGCCGACCGCCACGATCATCGAGAGCGTGGCGCAGCCCGGACTCGCGACGATGCCGCGCGGACGGAGCCGCCCGGCATGCGGGTTGAGCTCGGGCACCACGAGCGGCACCTGGTCGTCCATGCGGAACGCGGCGGACGCGTCCACCACGACGGCGCCCTGGGACACCGCGATGGGTGCCCACTGGGCGGACACGGCGTCCGGTACGAGAAACAGCGCGACATCGACTCCCGAGAGCGCGGCCTCGCTGAGCGCCACGACCTCGGTCTCCTCGCCCCGTACGGTCAGCTTGCGGCCGGCCGTGCGGGGCGAGGCCAGAAGGCGGATCTCGCCCCAGACGTCCGCGTGCTGCGACAGGATCTGGAGCATGACGGCGCCGACGCCCCCGGTCGCGCCTACGACCGCGAGCGTCGGGCGGCCGTTCATCGGCCCGCGCTTCCGCGACTCCCGCTCATCGTCCGGTGCCCCCGTAGACCACGGCCTCGTCCGACTCGGTGTCCAGGCCGAAGGCGGTGTGCACCGCGCGCACGGCCTCGTTCACGTCGTCCGCGCGGGTGACGACCGAGATACGGATCTCGGAGGTCGAGATCAGCTCGATGTTCACGCCCGCGTCGGACAGCGCCTCGAAGAAACCGGCCGTGACACCCGGATTCGTCTTCATACCGGCGCCGACCAGCGAGATCTTGCCGATCTGGTCGTCGTAGCGCAGCGAGTCGAAGCCGATCGTGCCCTTCGCCCGCTCCAGGGCGTCGATCGCCTTGCGGCCCTCCGTCTTGGGGAGGGTGAAGGAGATGTCGGTCAGCCCGGTGGACGCGGCCGACACGTTCTGCACGACCATGTCGATGTTGACCTCGGCGTTCGCGATGGTACGGAAGATCGCGGCGGCCTCCCCGGGCTTGTCGGGCACGCCGACGACGGTGATCTTGGCCTCGGAGACGTCGTGGGCGACTCCGGAGATGATGGCGTGCTCCACCTGCTGGTCCCCTTGCGGCTCGTTGCTGACCCAGGTGCCGCGCAGTCCGGAGAAGGACGAGCGGACATGGATCGGGATGTTGTATCGGCGTGCGTACTCGACGCAGCGGTGCAGCAGCACCTTGGAACCGGACGACGCCAGCTCCAGCATGTCCTCGATGGAGATCCAGTCGATCTTCCGGGCCTTCGGGACGACGCGCGGGTCGGCGGTGAAGACGCCGTCCACGTCCGTGTAGATCTCACAGACCTCGGCGTCCAGCGCGGCGGCGAGGGCGACGGCGGTGGTGTCGGAGCCGCCCCTGCCGAGGGTGGTGATGTCCTTCTTGTCCTGGGACACACCCTGGAATCCGGCGACGATGGCGATGTTGCCCTCGTCCAGCGCCGTACGGATACGGCCGGGCGTCACGTCGATGATGCGCGCCTTGTTGTGGACCGAGTCGGTGATGACGCCGGCCTGACTGCCGGTGAACGACTGGGCCTCGTGGCCCAGGCTTTTGATCGCCATGGCCAGCAGCGCCATGGAGATCCGCTCTCCGGAGGTCAACAGCATGTCCAGTTCCCGACCCGCGGGGATCGGGGACACCTGTTCGGCGAGGTCGGTCAGCTCGTCCGTCGTGTCGCCCATCGCGGATACCACGACGACCACTTGATGGCCGTTCTTCTTGGCATCGACGATTCTCTTGGCAACGCGCTTGATGCCTTCGGCATCGGCAACGGAGGAGCCTCCGTACTTCTGCACGACAAGGCCCACGTGCGCTCCTCGATCAGTCATGCCGCAGTCGTTCATCACTGCGGTCGGCTCAGTCTAACGAGCAGCCGCATTCCGCTTGGGATATATCGCATCGTGAGATACCCGGCTCACACCTTGATCACCCAACAAGCGTCGCGGCTGCTCGGTGGACATGCATGCCCGGTATGAAACGCCCCACGCGAAACGTGGTCCGGGTCACACGCTGATCCCGCCCGGTTGGGCCTGTGCCGGAAGTTATCGGCCGGGATCGGTGGTGGCGGGGGCCTGTACGGCCGGGGCCTGTCCGGCGATGACGTTTGTGGGGAGGCTGCCGGCCGCCACGAGGCCCGCTGCGGCGATGGCGCCCGCGACGACGCACTGGATGATCTTTCCGAACACAGGAGCCTCCACGGAAACGCCGATGAACGCCAACGAACGCCGACAGGGGCGTCATTAGGGTTATACGGAGGAACGGGGCCCCAGGTTCACGAAGAGTCGGCGGGGGTCCCGGCGGACCAGAAGCCGGAGCGCACGTTGGGACGGGGGATCTCGACGCCCTCGTAGGCGGGACCGTTGGGCTCGGCGGTGGGGGCGGCGACCTTCGACTCCGCGACGCAGGGGGAGTCGACGTCGAAGAACACCTGACCCTTGTAGCCCACGATCAGACTGATCCCGAAGCCTTCCGGACTGTTGGCGAAGATGGCGGGGCTGTCTTTGTTGGGATTCACGGAAGTGATGCGGTAGCCGCTCTTCTTCCAGTACCGCTCGACCATGCCCAGGAAATTCCCACGCCGCTGTTCCGAGATGATGGTCATCACCGTCCGCCGACGGGTCAGATCACAACTGCCGGTGGATGTGTCGTCGTGAGCCCACTGAACCTCCGGCTCGATCGCCCCGAGCGTCGAATCGAGCATGGTGTCCGCGTGCTCGGCCGCCTCTTGCATATTCATGGTCGCCGCCACTCCCTTGTCATCCCCTCCCAGCACTCCGCATCCGGCGAGCAACCCACTCACCAGAAGCAGAATCGGGACCCGCGTCATCTCCCGTTTCATCGCCACTCCTCCGTCTTGATCCTTTCAGGCTGTCCGGCGACGATCAGAGCGATGTTGTTCGCCGATTCTTTGTCCTTTTCCGGCGTGAAATATTGGGAGTGGGCATCGAATCCGCCGCCGTCGAGAATCGGGTGCGCCCCGTGGTCGACTTCGAACCGTGTCGCACCGAATGCCTCGCTCGCCGGGTCCTTGCCGAAATAGAGGTCGTCGTCACCCCGGTCGGCGATGTCGCCGACGACGTACGCACCCAGTGGCCCGCCGGCCAACAGACCGGCGAAGCCCGCCGCGCTCTGTTGCTTCGAGGGAAGCTGAGTCACCGGATCGTTGTCGGCCGCCCCGACGTACACATGGTCCTTTCCGACACCGAGATCTTCCGCCTTGTCGGCTCCGGTGCCCGGGCTTCCCAGCAGAATGATGTCGTCCGCATGGGGAATTCCCCCTTGCTGGGCGGCGGTTCCCACGGTCAGTGAGCCGTACGAGTGCCCGATGGCGGTGATATGCGGGTCCTTGTTCTCGTTGGTGGCTCCCAGCCCGTTCATGAACTCGTTGTAGGCGGGCGCCCCACGCTCCGCATCCCCCTTGCTCATGACATCCACGCTCTGCGGTGCGTCGTAGCCGAGCCAGACAATGGAAGCGCTGGATGGGTCGTGTCGTCGCGCGCCCTTCGCCGTATCCATCGCCCGCTGCAAAGTACCCCCGGCGAACGAGTCGTCCAACTTGGTTCCCAGCCCCGGCACATACGCCGAGACGTTCTTCGCCGTGTCCGGATTTCCGTACGCCACAATGGCACGGCCATTGCCCTCGTCCCCGATGCCGAGCAGATACATCGGCACCCGCGTTTGCTCGCCCAGCTTCTCCTCGATCTTCCGGAGTCCGCCCAGCTTGGTCTGGGCGTCCTCGCCGCCCTGCTTCTCCAGCGAGTCGATCAGCACCGGGAGATAGTTCCGGTTGGCCTCGTCGCGCGCGAGTGACGGGATGCCGTCGAGGCTTCCGATCAGGTCCGGTGCGACGTCCAGGTACTCCCTGCGCTGCTCCGCGCTCAGACCGTCCCACCACTCCTTGCGCCCCGCGGGCGACGCGTCGTACGGAAGGTCGTCCCCCAGATATACCCGCGCGGTCCTGCGTACGGCTGCCGTGTCGCCGGCCACGTCCTTCAGCGTCGCCTCGGTGACGTCAAGGCCCGTCGCCGCCTTGAGTCCGCGCAGCGCACGCGCGTACCGCGCGTCGATCTCGGCGGCGGACCGGACCGCCCGTGCGATGCGGTCCGCGATCTCCTGGGCCATCGCGGCGTTGGGGTTGGAGACGTAGCCGAACCCGGGCCGCCCGTTCAACCCGGGGTGCGGTTCCAGGGGGAGCCGGGCGCTGCCCAGCGCGGTGCCGCCCGGGACCTTCTTCTCCTTCTCGCCGATGAGAGGGTCGCCGCAGACGACCGCGGGCGGGTAGCTGACCGACGCGTCGGCCTGGACGGTGAACTCCAGCCTCTCGGCGTCTTCCAGGGCTTGCGTCAATCGCACCTGCGGCTCGGCGAGTTCGGAGGCGAGGCTGTTCAGGGTCGTACGGATCAGACCGCACTCGGTGTGGACGTACTGGAAGTTGCGGCTCAGCCGCTCCAGCCTGGTGACGGCCGACTTGGCCGACTCGCTGTCCTGCGTCTCGCGCAGCTTCGCCGTCATCGCCTTGTCGGTCCTGACGCGGTCGGCCCCGGCCCTGCCGGAGACCTCGTGCCAGCCGTCACCGGCGTCCTCGAACTCCGCTCGTTTCAGGTCCCGTAGCTGCTGCCAGGTCGGTACGGTGCCGGTCACCGGTCCTCGCCCGCGCCGCCCGCGTTCACGGCCCGTACGGACTTCTCTACGACGACGTCGGTCTCTCCCAGCTCCTTGGCGACCCTCCCCAACGCCCCGTCCAGGTACGCGCATTCAACCCGCACAGCCGCCAGTCGCGTCTCCCACGATGCCAGCACCTCGCTCAGCGCGGCCACGGCCGAGAACCCCGCCGCGCCGACGGCGACACCCGCGTGCGCGGGCCGGAGCCGGCCGTGGCTCTTGTTCGTGCTGCTCCGCAGCGACTCGGCGGTCCCGGCCGCGCCGGTCCACGGCCCGCCGCTGTGCTTCAGCCGCCCCTCACCGCTCACCGGTGCCCCGGAGAGGGCGAACACCTCCTGCCAGCCCTGCATATACGCCACCGTTCCCCCCCTCGTTCGGTCACTCCACGCACGTGCGTGATGCGGTCGGAGTGACGTTACTGGGGCACCCCGTAGCGAATGCAAGTGAGAACGGAAGGGAATGGAATCCGAGGCCGGAACAGGCGTTCACGCCATAACACCCGCAACGCACACCCCACAAGAGCACCGGCTCTCAGGTTGCCCCAACCCGCTCGCTCAGCCAGGTTCGGCCCGACGTCGGCGCCCGTCAGTCCGCGTAGTCCTTGAGCTTCTCGGTCTCCAGCGTGATGCCGACCGGGTCGGGGAGCTCGACGGCAGCGCCGAAGGGCCTGATGGTGACAGAGCGGTACTCGCCCTTCTCGGGCTCGGCATGCACAGTCAGGGAGGAGGCATCCCGGTCGACGAGGAGCTGACCATGGAAAGTCATCTCGACTGGTCAGCGGGGGACTTGGGAGGGGGGTCGGTTCCCAACCTCTCCCACCCACTCATCTGAAAGAGGGCTCGGAGCCCGAGGCTCAAGCCCCGGGACGACCTGCGACGACGACGGCGATGTCACCATCCGGGACTGAGTAGCCGGGCTCATGCGGCGGACACGACCGCACGCTTTGATCAGCACCATGAACGCCGACCCGACCGCAGCCCAGGCCACCCGCCGACTCCGCAAACTCGCGACCATCTCGGCCTTTTCGATCGTGCCCGCGTCGATTCTGGCCGCGCTGCTGGCGCTCACCGGCGAGCGCGCCGGCAGGTGTATCACCTACGGCGAGAACTGCGGCAGCAACCCCGGCTGGCTGTACCAGGGAAGTCTCCTGCTCGCCGGCGTCGCCTGGCTGACCGTTCTCGTCGTCCCGCGCAACGCCGTGAGCAGGAGCGCGCTGGGGGTCCAACTGGCCGCCGAGGGAGCGTTCCTGATGGCGGTCGTCACGACCTACGCGTAGCGGCGTACCGGACGGAGGCCCGTCAGGACGCCTCCGCGGCCTTCTTGATGCGCTCGCCGAACGCCGGTGCGTCCTTGCGGGCCGCGCTGAGGGCCAGTCCCACCAGCAGCTTGCCGATGCCGTGGCCCTCCAGGACGTTGAACAGGCGCACCCGCGTCCTCCCGTCCGAGATCGGCTCCAGGTCGTAGCCGCCCTCGCGGGACGTCACCGTGTTCTTCGACGTCTCCGCCCAGCGGATTCTGGACGGCGCTTCCAGCTCGGTGATCCGCAGCTCGCGCTGGGATTTCATCCCCGCGTCCTTCACCGTGCTCCGGAACACCGAGCCGACAGTCGTGGGGCCCGCCGGGTCCTTGGTGATGTTCTGGACCCGGGGGCTGAATTCCCGGTCGTTCGTGCCCTCCGCCAGATACGCGAAGACCTCCTCGATCGGTCGATCGATCTCGGTCACTGCTTCGAACTGTCCACTCACGACTGTTCACTCCTTGACGGGCAGGGCGGGAGGAAGGTGGCAATTCACTCTGCCCCGGTGGACGGTCCCACGCCACTCGGGTTGCTGAGCGCGGGTGAAGTCCCGCCGGACCGGTCAGACCTTCTGGACGAGCACCGTGGGTGGCAGGAGCTTCTCCATGTCGTCCACGTCCGACGTGAACACCGTTACGTCGCCCCGCTGTTGGCAGGCGATCGCCGCGAGCACCGCGTCGATGGCGTACTTGTGGCCGTGCGGCCCCGCATCCGACAGCAGCCGTCGAGCCGCCTTGGCCTCCCGCTCGCCGACGTTCGCGACCGCCACCCGGCTGAGCACCCAGTTCCAGCGAGGCTCCGGGATCCGGCCGTCGTGCGCCTCGATCACCGTCATGGGGGACGTCACCACGTCGGCATGGCCGGCAGCCGCCAGGGTGAGCAGCGCGTGCATCTCGCGATCGCCATTCACCGCCAGTGAGAGCGCTTGACTGTCGAGCATGAAGACACGCAGGCGTGGCAGTAACCGACGCCCCTGCTTCCGCGCCTTGCCGCCTTCTCCCTTGCTCACGCCGCCACCGCGCCGTCGCCGGACCGCCCCGATGAATCGTTCTTACGGCGCCGGTCGTGCTCGGCGTCGAGGTCCTCCAGCCCGGCGAGCGCGGAGCCCAGCTCCTCCTCGGTGGGAGCGCCGTACTCCTCGTCCAGCCATCCCACGAAGTCCGCCAGCTTGTCGCGGCTGCGCCGGTCACGCAGCGCCTCCGTCACGTATGCGGAGATGCCACGCTCGGCTGCTTCCTCTCGGATCTCGTCCAGGAGGTCCACGGGAATCGTCACCGTGACTTTTTTGGTCGCCATATGATCGACCATACTTTTGCGTCCGGGCAGGACCAAGCGGAATTCCACCGCCGGGTGAACCGCTGGTCGCCACCCCCGACCGCCCCCGGCCGCCGGCCCGGAACCCCCTACGCCGGGTCCGCCACCGGGCGCATGCCCAGCGTGCCCAGTTCCTCCGCCATCACCCGGCCCGCCTCCTCCGCCAGTGCGTCCTCGCCCAGGTCCTGGTCCGTGTCCAGGCCGTCCAGGGCCGGGAGGGGCTGATCGAGGCGGACGTGGGCCACCAGGGACTGGAGGGCGCGGAGGGAGGCCGAGGCCGTGGAGCCCCAGTTGGAGAAGTACGAGAACTGCCACCACCAGAGCGCCTCGGTCGTCCGGCCCGCCCGGTAGTGCGCCATGCCGTGGCGCAGGTCCGCCACGATGTCGGCCAGGTCGTCGGAGATCCGGCACGGGACCGGTGCCTTGCGGGGCTCGTACGGGTCGAAGACCTCCGAGTAGACGTCGATCGGCTCCAGCATCACCGCGAACCGCTCGCGCAGGTCGTCCACGTCCGGCTCCGGGCCCAGGTCGGGCTCGTACCGCTCGTCGGGGAGGATGTCCTCGTGCGCGCCCAGCCGGCCCCCGGCCAGGAGCAGCTGGGAGACCTCCAGGAGCAGGAAGGGCACGGCGCTGTCGGGCTCGTCGCCCTTCGCCACCTCGGTGACCGCGACGATGAAGCTCTCGACCTGGTCGGCGATCTGGACCGAGAAGTCGTCCGGATCCTGCGACGTGGAGTGCAGCGTTGCGTCAGACATCGAGCAGTCGTCTCCCCTCGAAGGCACGCCCCAGCGTGACCTCGTCGGCATATTCCAGGTCGCCCCCCACGGGCAGACCGCTGGCAAGGCGCGTGACCCGCAGGCCCATCGGTTTGATCATGCGGGCGAGGTACGTGGCCGTGGCCTCGCCCTCCAGGTTGGGATCGGTGGCCAGGATCAGTTCGGTGACCGCACCGTCGGCGAGACGGGCCAGCAGCTCGCGCACCCGCAGATCGTCGGGACCCACGCCCTCGATGGGGCTGATCGCACCGCCGAGCACGTGGTACTTGCCGCGGAACTCGCGCGTCCGCTCGATGGCGACGACGTCCTTGGGCTCCTCGACGACGCAGATGACCGTCGGATCGCGGCGCGCGTCACGGCAGATGCCGCACAGCTCCTCCTGCGCCACGTTGCCGCAGACCGCGCAGAAGCGGACCTTGTCCTTCACTTCGAGCAGGCAGTGCGCGAGGCGGCGGACGTCGGTCGGCTCGGCCTGGAGGATGTGGAAGGCGATCCGCTGCGCGCTCTTGGGACCGACGCCGGGCAGTCTGCCCAACTCGTCGATGAGGTCCTGGACCACGCCTTCGTACAACGGATCGCCCTTCCTGGAAGTCGGTGATTCTGCCGGTAATTCTTGACGCTCGTACGGTAGTTGCTGAGGCGCCCGGCCAGAAGGGCTAGAAGGGCATGCCCGGCATCCCACCGAGGCCTTGCGCGAGCGGGCCGAGCTTTTCCTGCTGGAGCCGCTGCGCGTTCTCGTTCGCCGCCTGCACCGCGGCGATGACGAGGTCGGCGAGCGTCTCCGTGTCTTCGGGATCGACCGCCTTGGGGTCGATGACAAGGCCGCGCAGCTCCCCGGAGCCGTTGACGGTGGCCTTCACGAGACCGCCGCCCGACTGACCGTCGACCTCGGTCGCGGCCAGTTCTTCCTGGGCCGCCGCGAGGTCCTGCTGCATCTTCTGGGCCTGCTGGAGGATCTCCTGCATGTTGGGCTGGCCACCACCGGGAATCACGGTCACTCCTGGCAAATCGACGTCGGTTGTTCGGCAGGTCGAGCCTACGTGGTCGCCACGGTGGCCGTCCTACCCCACAGGAACGAACTCTTTCGGGTGAGAGTGCCCGCCTCCTCCACCTGATCACGGGGCCCGCGCGGTGGAAGCGCCTGGATTCCGGACGCATGGCCCACCGTTCGGCGGTAGGAAGTGCGGTACGCATCAGCATCCACGTCCCATGTCTCTATCTTCCACTCAGCCCAGCAGCTACGCAGAGGAGCGCCCCCGTGAGCCAGCCGGACATGCAGCCCGGGGGGTCGGCCCGGGACGAGGACGTGCCGCAGAGCGCGCCGGCGCCCGCACCGGGGCCGCCCGCGCGACCGCCCGCACCGGAAGCGGCGCCTGGGCCGGTGCCGGGCGGCGCCGCCAGGGACCGGGACCCGCTGCTCGCCGAGGCCTTCCCCGCCGGGGACTGGAGCGAGCCCGCCCAGCGGCTCGACGAGCTGTACCGGTGGGCGGAGGCGAGCGCCTTGCGCACGGTCACCCGCTACCGCGCGGAGCGCGTCGCCAAGCGCCACTGCGCACGCGCCCTGCGGGCGGTGACGGCGCTCGGCGTGGTCGTTGGCGCGGCGCTGCCGCTGCTGGATCTGACGGGGGTGCTGGGCCGGACGGCGACCGGGTGGGGGTATCTGTCGCTGCTGCTGGCCGTCGCCTGTCTGGGCTGCGACCGGTATTTCGGGGTGACGTCCGGCTGGATGCGGAACGTCGCGACGGCGCAGGCGGTGCAGCGGCGGCTGCAGACGCTCCAGTACGACTGGGCCTCGGAGTGCGTACGAGAGGTGCTCGGCCCGACGGACGGCACCGCGAGCGAGGCGGCGGAGCGGTGTCTGGTGGTCCTGCGGAAGTTCTCGGAGGACATCACAGAGCTTTTACGGGCTGAGACGACGGACTGGATGGTGGAGTACCGCTCCGGGCCCGCGCCGCCGGTGACGCAGTCGGCGGTGATCGGCGGCATGGGGACCACGGCGCGGGCGGACGGCTTCGGCGGGATCATGTCGGGCCGCCTCCCGCTGCCGCCCGGCACCCGCCCGAACATGCCCCGGCAGCGCCCCCCGGACGTCCGGTAGGGGAGGGAGGGGCAGAGGGACAGAGGGAAGGCGGGCGGGCCACGGACGCCCGCCCACCCGGCGCTCGGCTCAGCGCACCTCAGCTGAAAATGATCATCGAGCCCTGGCCCAGGCTCCGCGTCGCCGCCGCGTGCAGGCCCAGCCAGACGTGGCGTTCGCGCGCGAACGGGCTGTCGTCGTACGGAATCGGTCCCGCCGGTTCCTCCAGGGATGTCGGCCCCTGCGGCGGAGCCGGGGCGGTCGGGGGGTTGGCCGGGTCGATGCCGATCGACGGGGCCACCAGCTCCAGCTCGCGCAGCAGCCCCTGCGTCGAGCCCAGCGGGCCGCCGCCCGCGAGGAGTTCCTCGTTGGAGAGCGGGGACGGGTAGTCCACGGGGACGTACGCGCCCGCGTGGTCGTAGTGCCAGACCAGATGCGACTGCTGGGCCGTCGCCTCGAACATCTCCAGCAACTGCTCGTAGTCACCGCCCAGTTCGCCCACGGGCGTCACCGCGAGGCCGCACACCTGGAGCAGATACACCCGGCGCAGGAAGTGCAGGGCGTCGTAGTCGAATCCGGCGACGGGTGCGACATCTCCGGAGAGACCTGGCATGTAGGCGAAGACGGGAACGGACGGCAGCCCGGCGTCGCCGAGTGCCTTGTCGTAGGCCGCGATCTCTTCGGCGAAGGGGTTGTCGGGGCTGTAGCACAGCACATCGACGAGGGGGACCAACCACAGGTCACAGGCCAAGGGAGGCTCGCTCTCCAACGAGTTCGAACGGATTCCTTCGGATTCTTGAAATCATTCGGATTCTTCGGATTCTTCGCGTTTCTTCTGCTCCGTCAGATTCGCACGACTACGTACGACCGTGTACGAGTACGTACGAACCAGCCGTCGGGCCAGCGTAATGCGGCGAACGCGATCAGCGAAGACGACCGACACCCGTCGTCCTCAACGCGCCTTTGGCATGTCCCATACCCACGCGCCCCCCAATCGCTCCCCCGGCCGCCCCAGCAGTTTCGTCACGACCTCGTACAGCGCCGCGTCGTTGTCCTGCGGAGCGAGCACCACCACGCCCGCCTTCCAGTACGCCAGGTCGAGCCTGGCCTGCGCGCGCCAGCTCGGGCCGATGTCCGGGATCCGCGCGCCGTAACGGATGTCGCGGAACAGGTTGGAGGTGTAGCGGGGCGCGGCGCCGTAGATGCCCATCCGCTCAGGTCCCCAGGGCCCGTTGAAGTACCCGTCGGGTACGGAGAAGCCGAAGCCCTCCGTCGACTGCCAGTGCAGTGCGTCCGCCTCGGCCGGACTCGGCAGGGGTACGGGGACGACGCTCTCGCCCTCGGCGACGTAGTCCCGGTACATGCCGTCCGTGATGAACCGCGGCACCTCCGCCCGCTCCCGCACCGGCTGCGGCGTCGGCAGGATCGGCAGCAGCGCGGCGGCGAGCGCGACCAGCCCCACCGCCCGGTGCGTACGCGGTTCGAGGTCCGCGATCCGTTCCGCGGCCAGCGCGATCAGCACGCCGAGCGCCGGGGCGCAGATCATCGCCACCCGCGACTCGATCACCGACTCGAAGAGCGGCTGATGCGCCAGCGCGCGCCACGGCCCCGGCAGCACCACGTCCGTGAACGGGATCCGGATCTTCTGCCCCATCGACAGCAGGGCGGCCACGAGCACCGTGCCCGTCAGTGCCTTCACCAGCGCCGAACGCCACAGCCACACCACGATCCCGAAGACGAGCGCGGTCAACGGCCAGCCGTAGAAGGCGTTCTGCTCGGTGCGGTTCATGGCGAGCGTGTCGGCGCGCGTCTCGTCGCCGAGCAGCGAGCGGCCCGAGAACTCCAGGAAGGCGAGCGGGCTGTTGCCCGCGTTGTCGCCGTGCAGAACGCTGTGGTAGCTCTGCGGTCCGAAGAACTGCCAGTACAGCGGCAACGCCACCAGCGGCAGACACACCGCCAGCGCCACACCGAGCCCGCGCAGCAGCGACGGCAGCGCGGCGCGCGCGACGTCGGGGCGCGCGAGCGCGTACGAGAGGGCGAAAATCAGCATCCCCATCGCCGCGAGCAGCAACGGTTCTTCGCCGAGGAAGATCTGGTACGTCGCGAAGAGCCCGAGCAGCACCCCGTCCCGTACGACGCGCCGGCCCCCGTCGCGGGCCTCGCACAGCCGCAGCGCCCGGTCGACGATCACCGGGATCATGAAGAGCACGAGGAAGTTGGGGTGCGCGGTGCCGTGCGACATCATCGGCGGCGCGAACGCGGCGAGCGCCGCGCCGAGGGCCGCCGCCGGGCGCACGCGGGTGATACGGCGGACGAACAGCCAGTACCAGGCCACGGCCGTCGCCGTCAGGCCGAGCGTGAGGACCAGTGCCCACGTCACCGTCGGGCCGAAGAGGAGCGTGACGGGGGTCAGCGGGACGGACAGGCCGAGCATGACCGTGTTCGCCATCAGATTCACGCCGTCGGGAAAGCCCTGGTACGTGGTGAAGAGCGGGTTGCGCAGATGTACGACGTTGTCGGCGGTGACGGCGAAGAACCACTCCCACTGGTTCTGGTCCTGCATCGAGTCCGCGAGATACGCGCGGCCCAGGTCCGCCCACAGACCCTTGTAGAGGAGGAGGGACCCGAGGAGGAAGAGACCGGCGACGGCGAGATCCACGGGGCGTACGCGGGTACGCAGCCGTACGAGCTCCAGCAGTACGCGCCCGTAGTCCGCGGGCCGGACCTTCGACCCCGACTGGTGCGACCAGCGCACCGGCACCTCGGCGACGGGCCAGCCGGCGCGGCGGAAGTGGCGCAGGATCTCGACGTCTATGCCCCAGCCGTCGAGGCGGGACGCGGCGAAGGCGGCACGGGCCTTGTCGCCGTCGAAGAGCTTGAAACCGCACTGGGTGTCGCGTATGCCGCGTACGGCGACGAGCCGGATGAGGCGGTTGCCGAGCCGGCCGAGCCATTCGCGCAGCGGGCGCTGGTGCACATCGATGCGGGAGTCGGGGAGGGCGCGGGAGCCGATCACGGCGGCGGGGGCGTACGGGCGGCCTCCGTCGCCGGGGCCGGTCTCCGCGCCGGGGCCGGTCCCCGCGTCGTTGTCGGCCTGCGCGTCGCTGTCGGCCTGCGCGTCGCTGGCGCCCTCCGCGAGCAGCGCGTCCAGCCTGTCCAGTTCCTCGATCGGCGTCGCCAGGTCCGCGTCCGTGACCAGCACCCGCCGGCCGTACGACGCCAGGACGCCCAGCCGCAGCGCGTGCCCCTTGCCCCGGTTCTCGTCGCTCGTCAGCAGCTGGATGCGCGGCTCGTCCGAAGCCGCCTCCGCCGCCACCGCGCCGGTACGGTCCGTCGACCCGTCGTCGACGACGATCAGTTCCCAGTCGCCCCAGCGCTCCGGGTCCGCGCGCAGATGCGCGCAGATCGCGTCGAGGGTGGGCCGCAGCCGGTTCTCCTCGTTGTAGGCGGGGACGACGACGGTCAGGTCCGCGGCCGTACCGACCGCGCCCGGTATGCCCGACACCTGCGGCACGCCAGGCGCGCCGGAGCTCCCGCTCATCGCGTACCCGCTCACCTCCGCGGACGTCCCAGCTCCGGATCGAGCCGGTCCACCCACGCCAGCGAGTGCGCGTGGGAGGCGTCCACGACGGCGCGCGCGGCGTCCGCGTCGCCGAGGGTGATCGCGTCGACCAGCTGCTCGTGCCCGCTCCACAGCCAGTCGCGGCAGGCGTCGTCGGCGCGCAGGAAGGGCACGGAGAACACCCACGCCTGGACCCGCATACGGTGCAGGAAGTCACAGATGTACTGATTCGCGACGAGCGTCGTCAGCTCTCGCCAGAAGCGCAGGTCGTACCCGATCAGGATGTCCAGGTCGCCGCCCTTGGCCGCCCGCGCGGCCTCCTCGGCCCGGCGCCGTACCGACACCAGCTCCTCGGAACGCACCCGCCCGAGACCGCTCCCCGCGATACGCCGGAAGATCCCGTCCGAGACCAGCGAGCGCGCCTCGACCATGGCGCGGAAGTCGCCGACGGTGAACTGGTGGACGTGGAAGCCCCGGTGCTGGTCGGAGTCGAGCAGCCCCTGCGCGCTCAGGTCGACCAGCGCCTCACGGACGGGGGTCGCCGACACGCCGTACTGCTCGGCGATGTGCTTGACGGTGAACTCCTCGCCAGGGAGCAAACGCCCTGCCAACACCTCGTCACGCAGTGCGTCCGCGATCTGTTGCCGCAGGGTGTTGCGGGTCACAGCTCCGCTGGCGGGCATTCGTGGTCGTCCCCTCATCCGGCTTCGCACACCTTAAGCCAGGGACGGGGAGGGGCCCTCGCGACCGATCCCGGTCGGCCGGGCCCGCGGGTGCGCCGAGCGGTCCGGCGTACCGCGACCGGTACGCCGGACCTCCGACCCCGCGTGGGGCCCTACCGCGTGTGCTCGTCGGCCACGGCCAGCGCCGCGTCCAGGATCGCCAGACCCTCCTTCGCCTCCCCCTCGGTGACGGTGCACGGCGGCACCGCGTGCGTCCGGTTCATGTTCACGAAGGGCCAGAGCCCGCCCTTCTTGCACGCGGCGGCGAAGGCGGCCATCGGCGCGTTCGCCTCGCCCGTCGCGTTGTACGGCACCAGCGGCTCGCGCGTCTCCTTGTCCCGTACGAGGTCGAGCGCCCAGAACACACCGGCCCCGCGCACCTCGCCCACCGACGGGTGCCGGTCGGCCAGTTCGCGCAGGCCGGGGCCGAGGACGTTCTCCCCGATGTGCGCCGCGTGCTCGACGATCTTCTCGTCGGCCATCACCCGCAGCGTCGCGACGGCGGCGGCGCAGGCGAGCGGGTGGCCGGAGTAGGTGAGACCGCCCGGGTAGGGGCGGGTCGCGAAGGTGTCCGCGATGGCGGCGGAGATCGCGACGCCGCCCAGGGGTACGTAACCGGAGTTGACGCCCTTGGCGAAGGTCAGCAGGTCGGGCACGACGTCGTAATGGTCGGCCGCGAACCATTCGCCGGTACGGCCGAAGCCCGCCATCACCTCGTCCAGGATGAAGACGATGCCGTGCCGGTCGCACAACTCCCGTACGCCCGCGAGATATCCGGGCGGGGGCGTCATGATGCCGGCCGTGCCGGGGATGGTCTCCAGGATGATCGCGGCGACGGTTCCCGGCCCCTCGAAGGCGAGGGTCGCCTCCAGGTGTTCCAGCGCGCGGGCGCACTCCTCGGCCTCGGTGGTGGCGTAGAAGGGGGAGCGGTAGAGGAACGGCGCCCAGAAGTGGACGACCCCGGCGTTGCCGGTGTCGGACGCCCAGCGGCGCGGGTCGCCGGTCAGGTTGATCGCGGTGGTGGTGCCGCCGTGGTACGAGCGGTACGCCGAGAGCACCTTGGGGCGGCCGGTGTGCAGCCGGGCCATCCGTACGGCGTTCTCGACGGCCTCGGCGCCACCGTTCGTGAAGAAGATCTTGTCAAGGTCACCAGGGGTGCGCTCGGCGATGAGGCGTGCGGCCTCGGAGCGTACGTCGATGGCGAAAGCGGGCGCGAAGGTGGTGAGTTTGGCCGCCTGCTCCTGGATGGCGGCGACGACGACGGGGTGCTGGTAGCCAATGTTGGTAAAGACGAGACCGCTGGTGAAGTCCAGGTAGCGGTTGCCGTCGTAGTCCCAGAAGTACGAACCGTCGGCACCGGCGACGGCCAGCGGGTCGATCACTTCCTGCGCGGACCAGGAGTGGAACACATGCGCACGGTCGGCGGCCTTGACGGCGGCCCCGGCCTTCGGGTCGACATTGCCAACAGGGTTGACGTCGAGGTGAGGGGTCATGCCAACAGCGTAGAGAGCGGCGGGCGGGGGCGGGAGCGAACACGGTGTCTGGTGTTGGACGTGTGACTGGGCAGACTGTCGCCCCGCCGACGGTACGGCGCACACGGCACTATCCTCGGCGCGTTGGCTTGTGCGTCTTGGGCTTGTGCGTCTTGGGGGAGGGCCGAACGGCCATGGAGAAGCTGACCGCGGGAGATCCACAGCGCATCGGCGCGTACCGGTTGCTGGCCCGCCTCGGCGCGGGCGGCATGGGCCAGGTCTATCTGGCCCGCTCGGACCGGGGCCGTACGGTCGCGGTGAAGCTCGTACGCAAGGAACTCGCCGTACAGGACGAGTTCCGCAACCGGTTCCGGCTGGAGGTCGCCGCGGCCCGGCGGGTCGGCGGCGTGTGGACGGCGCCGGTCCTCGACGCGAACACGGAGGCGCCGGTGCCGTGGGTCGCCACGGGGTACGTGGCCGGGCCCGCGCTCCAGAACGTGGTCTCGGGCACGCACGGGCCGCTGCCCGCGCGCTCGGTACGGATACTCGGCTCGGGTCTCGCCCACGCCCTCCAGGACATCCACAGCGCCGGTCTGATCCACCGCGATCTCAAGCCGTCCAACGTCCTCGTCACCATCGAGGGCCCGAAGGTCATCGACTTCGGTATCGCCCGCGCGCTGGAGTCGGTCACCGACGCCGGGCCGACCCGGACCGGGAGTCTCGTCGGGTCGCCCGGCTTCATGGCGCCTGAGCAGGTGCGCGGCACGGCGGTCACGCCCGCGTGCGACGTGTTCTGTCTGGGGTCGGTGCTCATGTACGCGGCGACGGGTCGGCTCCCCTTCGGCACGGCGGACACCGCTGTGCACGTGCTGATGTACCGGATCGCGCAGGAGGAGCCGGACGTGTCCGAACTCCCCGAGGGGCTCCGGGAGTTGGTGGGTGACTGCCTGAAGAAGGACCCGGCGGAGCGCCCGACCCCGGCGCAGATCCTGGCCCGCGTGGGCGAACCGGACGCCGCCGAGCCCTGGCTGCCCGGCCCGCTGCTCGCCCAACTGGGCACGGACGCCGTGCAGTTGCTGGACCACGAGGAGCCGGGGGCGCGTACGGAGCTGGCGTTCTCGAAGCCGGTGGGCCCACCGGCGGAACCGTCCCCCGAACCGCCACCGCCCGGCGGGAACGACATGCACGGCATGGCGACGATGATCAGCCCGCCGCCACCGCAGTCGGCACCGCAGCCGCAACAACCGCCGCCACCCCCGCCCCAGCAGTCCGAGCCACAACCCATGCATCACATCCCCCCACCCCCGCTCCCCCAGCAGTACGGCTACCCCCAGCCCGGCCAGCCCCCGCTCCCCCCGTGGGGCGCCACACCCCCTTACGGCCATCCATCCCCGTACGGCCCCACTCCCCCGTACGGCCCGGCGCCCGTCCCGCCTCCCGAGCCACCGCGTCGCAGCGGTCGCGGTACGGTCGCGCTGATCGCCGTCGCGGTGATCGTCGCGCTGGGCGCGGGCGGTTCGGTGTACGCGTTCATGGACAGCGGCAGCGAGAAGAACGAGTCGTCGAAAAACCGGGCCGACGACAAGTCCTCCGCGGGCGAGAACACACCGTCCGAGGACGCGCCCTCGACCACCGGGTCACCCTCCCCTTCGGCCTCGGAGGACGCCGGCCCCGGAGACGTACCGAAGCGGTACCTCGGCGCCTGGTCCGGCACCATCGACGGCGCGAGCGGGCTCAACACCCGCGAACTCACCATCCGCCAGGGCGCGGTGGGCGACACCGTGCTCGTCCTGACGGCGGAGGG
Source organism: Streptomyces sp. NBC_01716 (assembly GCF_036248275.1). NCBI lineage: Bacteria > Bacillati > Actinomycetota > Actinomycetes > Kitasatosporales > Streptomycetaceae > Streptomyces > Streptomyces sp. NBC_01716. The sequence continues at coordinate 3,883,762 of NZ_CP109181.1, forward strand.
CCCGACCGACACCGGCGGCACGTATCAGTGCGTCTTCGAGGCCTCGCTCAGCGCGGCACCGGGCTCCGGCCCGCTCCGGATCGGCCCGTCCACGGTCACGACGGGCCGCCCGATGTCCTCCTGCACCCCGGGCGCGGCGACCGAACTGACGATCCTCCCGGACGGCCGCCTGCGCCGCGTGACCACGGCGAACGGCGAGTCGGTGACGTACACGAAGAACGACTGACCGCGCGGCCTAGGTCCACTGAAGACGAGAGCGGCCTGCTGAGCCTAGCCGACTCCTGGCTGTGGCGATCAAGCATTTGCCTATAGCCTTTAGGCATGCGCATAATCTACTTAGGAACACCAGCGGAGGGCCGGACCCATGTCCCCACGAGCAGGACTGACCACGGAGCGCCTGGTCCGCGCCGGAGCCGAGCTGGCCGATGAGGTCGGGTTCGAGCAGGTGACCGTCTCCGCGCTCGCCCGGCAGTTCGACGTCAAGGTCGCGAGTCTGTACTCGCATCTGAAGAGCTCCCACGACCTCAAGACCAGGATCGCCCTGCTCTCGCTGGAGGAGATGGCCGACCGGCTCGCCACCGCGCTCGCCGGGCGCGCGGGCAAGGACGCGCTCGCCGCCTTCGCGGACGTCTACCGCGACTACGCCCGCGAGCACCCCGGCCGCTACACCGCGGCCCGCCTGACGCTCGACCCGGAGACGGCCGCCGCGAGCGCGGGACCCCGGCACGCCCAGATGACCCGGGCGATCCTGCGCGGGTACGACCTGACGGAGCCGGACCAGACACACGCCGTACGGCTCCTGGGCAGCGTCTTCCACGGCTACATCAGCCTGGAGACCGCCGGCGGATTCAGCCACAGCGCACCCGACACCCGGGAGACCTGGGTCTGGATCGTGGACCGCATCGACGCGCTCCTCCGCACCTGGCCGGCCTCTGCGCCCGCCACACCCCCCGCCCCTCCACCCACGAAGTGAGACCGACCATGCGCGACTGGATCACCACCCCCCTCACCCCCCGCCTCCTGCGCGGCGCCCTCGAACTGGAGCGCACCGCGCACGGCCTCCTGCCACACCGCCTGCCCGCCTGGGCCCGCGCCCAGAACACCGACCCGAACCTGGCCATGGCGGAGAACCAGCCCTCCGGCGTACGGCTCGTCCTCCGCACCCGCGCCACCGCCGTCGAGCTGGACGTGCTGCCCACGAAACGCGAGTACGTGGGCGCGCCGCCCCGCCCCGACGGCGTGTACGACTTGCTGGTCGACGGCCGGCTGACGGACCAGGTGTCGGTCAAGGGCGGCAACACCCTGACCATCGACATGACCGCCGGGACCGCCGAGCACAAGCCGGGCCCGCCCGGCACCGTGCGCTTCGACGGCCTGCCCGACGGCGAGAAGGACGTCGAGATCTGGCTGCCGCACAACGAGACCACCGAACTCGTCGCCCTGCGCACGGACGCCCCCGTCGAGCCCGTACCGGACCGTGGCCGCCCGGTCTGGCTGCACCACGGCAGCTCGATCAGCCACGGCTCCGACGCCGCCGGCCCGACCACGACCTGGCCGGCACTCGCCGCCTCCCTCGCCGGGGTCGACCTGGTCAATCTCGGCTTCGGCGGCAGCGCCCTGCTCGACCCGTTCACCGCGCGCACGATGCGGGACACCCCGGCCGACCTGATCAGCGTCAAGATCGGCATCAACCTGGTCAACACCGACCTGATGCGCCTGCGCGCCTTCGCCCCCGCCGTCCACGGCTTCCTCGACACGATCCGCGAGGGCCACCCCACGGCACCGCTGCTGGTCGTCTCGCCCATCTACTGCCGTATCCACGAGGACACGCCCGGCCCGAGCGCCCCGGACTTCTCCGGGATCAGCGAGGGGCGGATCCGGTTCCTGGCGGCGGGCGACCCGGCCGAGCGCGCGAGCGGAAAGCTGACGCTGAACGTCATCCGGGACGAGCTGGCCCGGATCGTACGGCAGCGGTCCGCCGACGATCCGAACCTGCACCACCTGGACGGCCGGGAGCTGTACGGCGAGGCGGACTACGCCGAACTGCCCCTCCCGGACGAGCTCCACCCGGACGCCGCGACGCACCTGCGCATAGGCGAACGCTTCGCGGAGCTGGCGTTCACGAAGACCCGGCTGAACCCGGCGCGCTGACCGCGCCGGCGCGCCGGGCCCTCTCCCATGGGACGCCTCAGCTCAGCTGCCCCGTCGGCATCAGCGTCAGCTGCTGGAAGTTCACGCGCGCCGGCAGCCCCGCCAGATACCCGACCGCCCCGGCCACGTCCTCCGGCGTCAGCCACTCCAGCGAGTCCCGGACCCCGTCCAGCCACTCCAGCGCGCCGCCGTCGGTGACGTGGGTCTGGAGCTCGGTGGTGACAAGACCCGGCTCCAGCGTCGAGACGCGCACCTTCTTCGGCCCCAGCTCCACCCGCAGATTGCGGGACATGTGGGTGACGTACGCCTTGGTGCCCGCGTAGACGGCGAAGTTGGTGTAGATGTTCTGCGCGCCGATCGACGACGTGTTGATCAGGTCGGCGACACCCCGCTCCCCGGCGGCCCGCACCAGCTGCGGTACGAACGCCCCGATGACGTACATCAGTCCGCTGACGTTCACGTCGATCTGCCGCTGCCACAGCTCCGTGGTCCGCTCCTCGATCGGCGCGGGCAGCATGACCCCGGCGTTGTTGAACAGCAGGTCCGCGCCGCCCAGTTCGGCCTCGACACGGTCGGCGGCGGCCTGTACGGCGTCGGGGTCGCTCACGTCGGCGGCGACGGCGATCGCGGTGCCGCCGTTCTTCCCGATCCGGGCGACCAGGTCGTCCAGCCGGTCCGCCCGCCGGGCGAGGACGGCGACGGAGGCGCCCAGCTCGGCCAGTTGCTCGGCGGTCGCGGCGCCGATGCCGCTGGAACCGCCGGTGACGACGGCGACGCGCCCGGCGAGTGGCTTGGTGTTCGTGGACATGGCTGTGCCTTCCTCGAAAAATGCCAGTGGATTACGGGGCCGGCCCGGCAGCTCGTCCGCCGGCTCCCGGCCCACATCCAGAACACCACCCCCGGCTGCGGCCCCGGCCGCCATAACAGGCCCTGACCAGGCAGGTACTCCCAGAACCCCCCACACCCCACCCGGCACCCGCCCGAGCACCGACACTTGAGCCATGGACCGAAGTGCGAGCACCACCGGTAATACGCGCACCACCCGCGGCACCGAGCTGGCCGACTTCCTCCGCTCACGCCGCGCCCGCATCACCCCCGACGAGGCCGGCCTCCCCACCGACGGGCGTACGCGCCGAGTGCCCGGCCTGCGCCGCGACGAGACCGCCCGCCTCGCCGGGGTCAGCACGGAGTACTACACCCGCCTCGAACAGGGCCGGGCCACCAACCCCTCCCCCGAGGTCGTCGACGCGCTGGCCCGCGCCCTGCGCCTGGACACCGACGAGCAGCAGCACCTCACCGACCTCGTCACGCGCCCCGCTCCCGCCCGCCACACACCCGTGGCCCCGCAGCGTGTCCGCCCCGGCCTGCGTCTGATGCTCCAGACACTCGACCACGTACCGGCCTTCGTCCTCGGCCGCCGTACCGACATCCTGGCCTCCAACCGGCTGGCCCGCGCGGTCCTCACCGACTTCGACGCCCTGCCCGCGACCCGCCGCAACATGGCCCGCTACTACCTCCTGGACCCGGAGGCGCGCGACCGCGTCGGCAACTGGGACCAGATGGCCGCCGAGACGGTGGCCATGCTCCGCCTGGAGGCGGGCCGCTTCCCCAACGACCGCCAGCTCGCCGACCTCGTGGGCGAACTGACGCTGCGCTGCCCGGAGTTCACCGGCTGGTGGAACGACCACCGGGTCCTGCGCCGTACGCACGGGACCAAGCACTACCGCCACCCCCTGGTCGGCGATCTGCACTTCGGTTACGAGGCCCTCCAGCCGCCCGGCGACACCGACCAGACCCTGTGCGTCTACAACGTCGAGCCCGGCTCCCCCTCCGCCGACGCGCTGCGCCTCCTCGACAGCTGGACGGCACCCCAGCACACCGGCCCGGCCCCGGACCCCGCCTCCTGACCTCCGCCTGACCTCACGTTCCGCCCCCGCGACCCCCAATACCCGACGCCCGGCATCCACCGGCGGCTCACACGGCGCACTGAGCTCAATACGGCGCACACTCCGCACGCCGTTCGGGTCGCTGTTCGGGACCATCCGGGTGGGGGGCCGGTCGCGCCTCAGGGGGTGGCCGTCGGGCCTGTCGATGATCAGATGCGGTCCCGCGAGGACGGGTCCGCACCATCACGAGAGGACTTCCCATGCGCCCTAGTCGCGCACTCCTGACCGCCGCCCTCACCGCCGGTCTCGCACTCACCCCCCTGGCCGCTGTCGCCGCCGCGCCCGTCCAGGAGGACCCGTCCGTTCTGAGCTGGGGCGCCGGCCGTACCGGCCAGCTCGGCAACGGTGCCACGAGGGACAGCTCCACCCCGGTGCCCGTCACCTCGCTCGTCCGCGGCGACGTCGACAAGATCTCGGCCGGCGGCACCTCGTCGTCCGACTCCTTCGCGGTCGCCCTCATCGACGAGACCGTCAAGTCCTGGGGCCACAACAGCTCCGGCCAGCTCGGCAACGGCAAGCGCACCAACCGCAGCGTCCCCACCGCCGTGTCGCGCCTGACGAACGTCAAGGACGTCGCCGCGGGCGGCGAGCACGCCCTGGCGCTGGACGCCAACGGCCGCGTGTACGCGTGGGGTGACAACAACTACGGCCAGCTCGGCAACAGCCGCACGGGCGACATGCGCTCCGTCCCCAGCGCGATCAAGGGCATGCCCAAGGTCAAGCAGGTCTCCGCGGGCTGTGACTTCAGCATGGCGCTGACGGAGAAGGGCGACGTGTACGCCTGGGGCCGCGGCGTCTACGGCCAGCTCGGCAGCGGCAGCCGCGCCACCAGCTCCGTACCCCGTCAGATCGAGGGCCTGGAGAACGTCTCCGAGATCGACGCCGGCTGTCACCACGCGCTCGCGCTGACCGCCGACAAGACGGTCAAGGCGTGGGGCAAGAACACGTCCGGCCAGCTCGGTGACTCCTCCACCCGGAGCAGCACCACGCCGGTCGACGTCGACTGGATCGAGGAAGTCAGCGACATCGAGGCCGGCGCCAACCACAACTACGCCATCACCGAGGACGGCCGCGTCTGGGGCTGGGGCAACAACCAGAACAACCAGCTCCTGGAGGCCGACCCGGCCACCGCCAAGAACAGCCGCCAGTTCACCAACCGCACCGCCCCCATCGGCATCCCGCGCCTCGAAGGCGCCGAGCAGGTCGCGGCCGGCGCCCAGCACGGCATCGCCGTCTTCGGCGAGGACATCTTCGCCTGGGGCCACAACACCGAAGGCCAGGTCGGCAACAGCACCACGTCGAACATGACGAACATGGAGTCGGTCAGCACCGTCAACACCCTCAACGCCAGCCCGACCGTGCAGCACGTGGCCGCCTCCCTCGGCGGAAACACGAGCTACGCCTACTGATCCGAACCAACCCCGGGCATGAAGCCGGCCCTGTGCGGTGACCTTCACGGGTCACCACACAGGGCCGTACCTATGGCGCCATGGCTCCACGCCTCCGTGGCGCTACGGCTCAGTCGACCTGCTTCACCTGGATGACCTTGTACTCCTTGCCGCCGATGATCTTCGTCGTCTCGCCCGTCTTCACGAACTTGCCGCCGCGCGGGATGAGGACCTCCGACTCCCTGCCCCGGTAGCGGGAGAGCGGGTCGATGTTGCGGCCGTTGTCGGTCGTGATCTCCATCAGGACGTTCTCGCCCTTCCGGCCGTTGGCCTTCGCGTTCTCGGCGGCGCGGTCGGCCTTCGCCGGGTCGCTGGAGGTGCTGAGGTACTCGGGCATCTCGACCTCTTCACCGTTGGCGTACTTCTCCAGCAGTTCATCCGGCATGAACGTGCCCCGGTAGAACGTGCCCTCGACGGGCGGCAGGTGCTCCAGAGCGGTGTCCATCTTCTCGATGAACTTCGGTACCGAGTTCACCCGGCTGCCCGGGACGGGCTGACCGCGCAGGTACTTGTTCGCGTCCTCGGCCCAGGAGCCCGTGTAGTCCGCGATGATCAGCGCGTCTTCCTTGGTGAAGTTCTCCGTGAGCTTGTGCTTCCTGGCTTCTTCCTCGACCTTCTCGCCCCACTCGTTCCTGTTGAGGCCATCCCCGGGCTTCGGGTAGCTCGGGATGTCGTCCAGGACGTTCATCGGGGTCTTGACGGGGCAGCCCTTGAGACCCGGGGGCTTCGGCTTCGGCTTCGGCTTGTCCTTCTTCGGCTCGGGGTCGGGCTCGTCCTTGATCGGCCGAGGCGGCGGGTCGCTGAGCCCGATCGCCATGCTGAGCCTGTCCTCGACATCCTGGAACGTGTCGACACCGGCCATGGAGCTCGCGGACAGCGCCGCCGCGAGGTCCGCCGGAGAGGAGTCTCCGGGAGCTGCCAGGAGGACGGAGCCGCTGCCGCGGTAGGCGACAGGGGTACGAGTACCGGCCGAGGCAAGCGTGTAGCGCCCGTCGCCGGCGGCGCCGGTGGTTACCGGCCCGAAGAAGGCGACGTTGGTGTCCCGGCAGTCTTCCTTCTCTTCGTCGTTGTCCTCGTCCTCGTCCTTGTCGTCGTCCTTGTCGTCGTCCTTGTCGTCGTCGTCCTTGTCCTTGTCGTCCTTCTCAGTGCAGCCGGTCAGGCCCCATTGAGACCCGGCCCCGGTGGGGTTGCACTCGACCTTGTCGTCGTCCTTCTCGTCGTCGTCCTTCTCGTCGTCGTCCTTCTCGTCGTCGTCCTTGTCCTTGTCGTCATCGTTGTTGCCGCCGCTGCTGCTCCCACCGCCGGAGTCTGAACCACCGGTGCTGGTTTCCGTGCAGTGCTGCGTTATGCCCCAGGGGGCCATCACCGGGTTGCACTCGACACCGCCGCTCGAACCACCGCTGTCGGAACCACCGTCGGACCCGCCGCTGTCGCCGCCACCGTCAGAGCCGCCGCTGTCCGAACCCCCGCTGTCGGAACCGCCGCTGTCCGAACCGCCATTGGAGCCACCGCCGCTGGAACCGCCACCGTTGGAGCCACCACCGTTCGAGCCACCACCGCTCGAACCGCCACCGTTGGACCCGCCGCCACTCGAACCACCGCCGTCGGAACCGCCCCCGTCCGAACCACCGTTGTCGCCACCGCCATCGGAGCCCCCACCGTCGGACCCACCGCCGCTGTCGCTACCGCCGTCCGAACCCCCGCTGTCCGAACCGCCGTTGTCACCGCCACCGTCAGACCCCCCACCGCTGGAACTCCCGCCGTCCGAACCGCCGTTGTCGCCACCGCCATCGGAACCGCCGCCGCTGGACCCACCACCGTTGGAGCCACCACCGTCCGAACCGCCCCCGTCCGAACCACCGTTGTCGCCACCGCCGTCAGACCCACCGCCGTCAGACCCACCGCCATCGGACCCGCCACCGTCCGAACCGCCATCGGAGCCACCCCCGTCCGAACCGCCCCCGTCAGACCCGCCGCCGTTCGAACCCCCGCCGTTGTCCCCGCCGCCGTCGGACCCACCACCATCGGACCCACCGTTGTCGCCGCCACCGTCCGAACCGCCACCGTTGTCGCTACCGCCGTCCGAACCCCCGCCGTCCGAACCGCCGTTGTCACCGCCACCGTCCGAACCGCCGTCAGAACCGCCCCCATCCGAACCGCCATCGGAGCCACCCCCGTCGGAACCAGAGCCACCGTTGTCCCCGCCCCCCTCGGAACCGCCCCCGTTGGAACCCCCGCCGGACTCACCGCCGCCCCCGGCGACCGAGTCGCTCTCGCAGTCGCCGCCCAGGATGTTGCAGACCGCCGTCTGGAGGCCGTTCGCGATCTGGGGTCCCACGCCGGTGAGAAGCAGCGCGCCGATGATCAGGGCGACCACGCCGACCATGCCCGCGTACTCGACCGTCGACTGACCCCGGTTCCGCCGCCACCCGATCATGTGCGGAATCGACGGAACAGCCCCCCGCAGCCGCTCGCGCGACCAGCGCGGCCGTACGGCCCGCTGTTCCGCCGGCAGTTCGAACCAGGTCCGGCTCGCCCCCACACTCACCAGCGCCAACAGCGCCCCCGGCAACAGCAGTTGGGTGACTCCCCGCGCCGAACCCGCGTACAGATTCACGACGCTGCCGACCAGCAGCCACGCCTGGAGAGCGATCAACGCCATCCAGACGACCTTCCCGCCGGTCCACAGGCGCCGCGCCAGTATCACCGCGCCGACACCCGGCGCCATCGCGTACAGCGCCGCCAGAGTCAGCGCCGGCGTGATGTGGCTGCCCAGCTCCAGCAGCGAGTTCAGCACACCTATGCCGCCCAGCAGGGTGAGCGCGAACATCAGGTAGAGCAGTACCCGGGTGGCGGCGAGTGACCTGGGCAACTCCCAGCGTTGCGTGGGAATGCCGGCCCGGAACATCAGGCCCTGTGAGTCCGACAAGGGAAAACCCCTCCACCAAAATACCGATATCCCCGGCTCGGGCGTTCAGCCGCGGCGCGTCAAACCGGGAGGCTATGCACTCGTGAGACCCGGCCGAAGGGCCCACGGACCCACCCGGAGGCCCAATCCGGCAACCGAGCGGCCCTCCCGGTCGGGGCAAGCCGGACCGGGAGGGCCGAAGGATGGGAGAACGGCCGCCGGGCCGTGGGAATCCCACGGCCCGGCGGTGAGCGGTAGTCGATGCCGCTCGGCTGCTGTCAGTCCTCTCCCCGCTCGTCCGGCGACTCGTAGTACTCGTTCTCTATGAACTCTCCGGTCCTGGTGCCGTCCGGATTGAGCTTCCACGCGCCCTTGATGTACTTCGAATCGATCCCGCCGGGGAAGGCGATCTCATCTTCTCCGGAATGGGGGCTGTTGGGCCCGAAGGTCTTGTTGACATCGATTCCACCCGGCGCGTCGATCTCGTAGACGTAGTCCTGCCCGTAGAAGGGCACAGGCTTTTCCCTCGTCGTTGTCGAGACGAACCCGGACTCCGTGTTCTTGTCCACGTAGTTGTACAGATCCATGTTGTCCGGGTTCTTCGGCTCGAAGTCGTCCACGAAGACTTCCTCCGGCGGACGGTCGTCGAAGCGGTACAGAGTCTCGTCGGTGGTACGCCACTTCGTGTTCTTGGGGAGCTTCGACGTGTCAACTTCCGTGACCGCGACTTCCGGATGAGGGTTGTCCCTCGGGTCGGGCGGAAGCGGGCAGTCCGCCGGCCCCGGCTCCGGCTCCGGCTCGGGCTCCGGTTTCGTGTCGGGCTTCGGGTGAACCGGCTGGTCGTTGAGCCCGATGGCGACGGTGAACCGGTTCTTCACGTCCTGGAACGTGTCGACACCGGCCAGGGAGCTCCCCGACACCGCCCGTGCCAGGTCCATCGGGGAAGGAGCGGGGGGAGCCGCGACAAGCAGGTCGCCACTGGCGACAACGTGCGTACGAGGACCGGCCGAGGCGAGTATGTAGCGACCGCTGCCGGATCCGCCGGTGATCACACTGCCGTAGAAGGCGGCTTGGGTGTCCCGGCAGTCGTCCTCTTCCTCCTCCTCCTCCTCTTCCTCCTCCTCTTCTTCTTCTTCCTCCTCACCGCCACTGCTGCCACCGGAGTTGTTGCCACCGGAACTTCCACCACTGACGCCACCGGTCAGGCCAGCGGACATGCTACCGATCAGACCACCGCTGGAGTTCCCGCCGCTGTCGCCACCGGAGTCACCGCCGCCGCTGTCGCCGCCACCGTCAGAACCGCCGTCCGAACCGCCGCCGGAATCAGACCCGCCGGTGCCGGTCTCGGTGCAGTTCTGCATCATGCCCCAAGGGGCCATCACCGGGATGCACTGGACACCGCCGCTCGAACCGCCGCTGTCCGAGCCGCCGTCGGAGCCACCACTGTCACCGCCGGAGTCACTGCCGCCGTCAGACCCTCCGCCGGAGTCGCCACCACCGTCAGACCCGCCGCCGGAGTCACTGCCGCCGTCAGACCCGCCGCCGGAGTCGCCACCACCGTCAGACCCGCCGCCGGAGTCACTGCCGCCGTCAGACCCTCCGGAGTCACTGCCGCCGCTGTCGCCGCCGCCATCCGAACCGCCGCCGCTACCGCCGTTGTCACCGCCACCGTCGGAACCACCACCGGAGTCAGACCCGCCCGTGCTGGTCTCGTGGCAGCTCTGCATCATCCCCCAAGGGGCCATGACCGTGTTGCACTCAACACCGCCACTCGAACCGCCGCTGTCGGAACCACCGTCGGAGCCACCACTGTCACCGCCGGAGTCGCCACCACCGTCAGAACCGCCGGAATCACCGCCACCGTCGGAACCGCCGGAGTCACTGCCGCCGTCAGACCCTCCGGAGTCACCGCCGCCGCCATCCGAACCGCCGTCGCTACCGCCGTTGTCACCGCCACCGTCGGAACCACCACCGGAGTCGCTGCCACCGTCGGACCCGCCACCGTTGTCCGAACCGCCGTCGGAGCCACCGTTGTCACCGCCACCGTCGGAACCACCGCCGCTGTCGGAACCGCCGTCCGAACCACCGCCGCTGTCCGACCCGCCATTGTCACCGCCACCGCTGTCCGAACCGCCGTCAGAACCACCGCCGTCGGAACCGCCACCGGAGTCAGACCCACCGTCGGAACCGCCGCCGTTGTCGCCACCACCGTCAGAACCACCGTTGTCGCCGCCGCCAACGTTGTCACCGCCACCCGAATGACCGGGATGAGAGACCGAGTCGCTCTCGCATTCGCCGCCGAGGATGTTGCAGACCGCCGTCTGGAGACCGGTCGCGATCTGGGTTCCCGCGCCCGTGAGGAGAAGCGCGCCGATGATCAGGGCGACCACGCTGACCATGCCGACGTACTCGACCGTCGACTGACCCCGATTCCGGCGCCACTTGATCAGGTGCGGAATCGACGGCATCCCTTCCCGCCGCAACTTCTCAAGCGTCAAGCGGGGCCTCACGGCCCGCTGTTCCGCCGGCAGTTCGAACCAGGCCCGGCTCGCCCCCACACTCACCAGCGCCAACAAGGCGCCCGGCAGCAGCAGTTGACTGACCCCCCGCGCCGACCCGCCATACAGATTGACAACGCTGCCAATCAACAGCCAGGCCTGGAGGGCGATCAACGTGAACCAGACCGCCTGGCCACCGGTCCACAGCCGCCGCGCCAGAACCGCGGCGACGATCCCCGGCACCATCGCGTACGCCGCCGCCAGACTCACCGAGAACGAGACACGAGTGCCCAGCTCCAGCAGGGAGTTCAGCACGTCCACGCCGCCCAGCAGCGTGAGGCCAAACATCAGATACAACAGAATCCGCGTCGCGGCGAGTGATCTTGGCAACTCCCAGCGACGCTGAGATATGCCGACCTGGACAGCCAGGCCTTGTGAGTCCGACAACGGAGAACCTTTCCACCAAACTGCTGAAGATCTCGGCGCGGGCGTTCAGCCACGGCGCGCTACCCGGCACACTACGTACGCGCAAGGCCCAATCCAAAGGGCCCACGGACCCACCCCGGGGCCCACGCCGGACCCGCGTCGTGCCTCAGCAGCTCTCCCCGTCCCCCTCGCTGACCTCCCCGAACGACATCGGCTGGGCGAACAGCGCGGCTGCCGCGTTGCGCAGGATCGCCGGGTGGACGAAGCGCTCGGGGTGCGAGGGCGCGGAGTACCAGAACAGCGGCCACGTCCCACCGTCGAGCGCGGGCACGGGCACGTAACTCACGGTGCGGTGCGCGGAGTTGAACAGCGTCACCCCGGGTGCCCAGACGCGGTTGGCCGTGCTCCCTGGCGGGAGATAGAAGTACACCGCCCGGCGCCCGTTCGACTCGGTGACGATCGGACCGGGATCGCCCCCCGTGATCGAGTCCATCAGGTCGGCGAGCCGCCGCCCCTCGTCCCCGTCGACGCGCACGGCGTCGAATCGCACACCGGCTTTCCGAAGCTGGAATCCATTCATCGGGACCCAGTCCACACAAAGACGTTCATTCTGTGTATTCACGCAGACATTCTGCGTAGTCACGGCTAGCGTTTCCATGAGATGGCGGGAGCCGTCGGGTACCGGTTGACCTGCGAGAACTCCCGTTACGTGAGGTCGAGTTCAGTCCAGTCCAGTTGTGACCGGTTGAGTCCGGTCAAGTCGAACGGTGATCGCAATGGCGCGAGCGGAAAACAAGGTAACGGCGGGAAACGCCACGCGGTTGGTGGCGCACATCGCCCGCATGATGCGCCTGCAGAAAGGGATGACGCAGGAACAGGTCGGCGTCGAAACGGGCTTCTCGGCGGCGGCGATCAGCGCGATGGAGACGTGCGCGCAGCCGGCGAGCGACCAGATGCTGGTGGCGCTCGGACGGGTGCTGGGTGACGAGCTCGGCATCTTCGAAGAGGCGCGGGAGTTCGTACGGCTGGACAAGTACCCGGCCCAGTTCAAGAACTACGTGCTGCTGGAACAGAAGGCGGTGGGCCTGTGCCTGTACGCGACGCTGGTGGTGCACGGCCTGTTCCAGACGGAGGCGTACGCGAGGGCACTGATCGGCGGGGGCTATCCGCCGTTGCCGGAGGAGCGGGTGGAGGAGCTGGTCGAGGCGAGGATGGCGCGGAAGGCGCTGCTCGACCGGGACCCGGTGGCACTGATCGAGTTGATCGTGGAGGAGGGGGTGCTGCGCCGCACGATCGGGAGCCAAGAGGTCATGCGTGACCAGCTTTCGCACTTGGCGGAGTGCGCGAAGCGCCGTAACGTGACACTCCAGGTGCTCCCGCTGGACTGTGGCCTGCTAGGCGAGTACGCAGGCGCCCGAGGCGAGATGGAGATGGTGGAAACCCCTGACCACGACCGCCTGGTCTACCTGGAACCGCAGGACGAAAGCCTCCTGATCTCCGACGCGGCAAAGGTGAGTACCTACGCCCAGCGTTATGCGAAGATCCGATCACAGGCCCTGGGTCCTCGCGAGTCGCTGGGCCTCATCGAACGTTTGGCAGGAGATAGGGAATGACCAGCACCTTGCGGTGGTTCAAGTCGAGCTACAGCAGCGACAGCGGCGGCAGTTGCGTCGAGATCGCCTTCGACTGGCACAAGTCCAGCTACAGCAATGCCAGCGGCGGCGAGTGCGTCGAGGTGGCCACCTGCCCCCACACCGTCCACGTCCGCGACTCGAAGGTGACCGAAGGCCCCACCTTCGCCGTGGCTCCGGCAGCCTGGACGACGTTCCTCGGCTGGGCCGAGTAACCACCCCCGACGACCGACCGGCCGCGCACCCCGCCGCCGGTCGCCGCTGTCGCGGTCCCTCCCCGGCCTCAGCGGCTGGTCTTCCCCGAATGAGGCGCACCCCTCTAAGATCATCATGTATGAACACTCCTGACGGTCAGAGGTTCGGTATCCAGATCGATGTCAGGGTGCGGCAGGCCGATCTTGGTCGAGACGGCTCGGCAAGCACGATCGGCATGGCCCGCTGGCTGGAAGACGCCCGGATCCGGCTGCGGCTGCACCGCTTCGAACGCCTCATCGGTAAGGGTGGGTTCGGGCCGTACCAGATCTTGCTCGTCGGCCAACGGGTCAACCGCCTTGCTCCGGCCGGCCCGACCGGTACCCGCGTGCAAGTGCACACCGGCGTTCGCCGGGTCGGGCGCTCCTCATTCACGTTCGAACAGGTGATCATGGTCGACGGCAAGCATGTGGGCAGTGGCGACGCCACCGTCGTGCTGGTCGACAACTCGGGGCCGCTCCAGCTTCCGGACGAGCTGATCACCGATCTCGACGAGATGCGGCTACCGGAGACAGGAACGTCGGCAGCTCCCCGTCCACACCCTGAGCGCCTGCAACGTGGCCACTACTCGTACTGGGCCACGCTGCGTTCGCGGATCGGTGACGTCGACTCCAACCAGCACGTCAACTTCATCGCACTGGCCACTTGGTACGACGAGGCCGTCGCTGCCTTCACCTCGCACTCGATGGGGACAAGTGGTGCGGGCCCGGTGCCAGATCTGCCCCCTTCGTCGTACCAGATCCAGTATCTCGGTGAGGTGACCTACCCGGGCGACTACGAGATCGGGCTCACGGTCCGCTCCGTCGACACCGACTCCGTGCACTACGAACTCGGTGTCTTCCACGACAGCACCTGCCTGAGCGTGGCCGACGCCATCGGCCCCCGCGGCGAACTGACCGCCGAAGCCCTGGAAGCGGCCCCGACGGCGGACTGACCACGGTCTCTCGGGGACAGGCCCGGGCTCATCCCGGCATCGCGGCGCCACTGGCCCCGATCCGCGCCTGCGAGCCGCACGCGCGAGGTCGCCGAGGTCAGTCGTGTGATCGGCGTAGCCCTGTGGCGGTAGATCGTGCCCAGCCCGACGCCGGCCTTGGCCGCGATGTCGCGTACCGGCGCGTCCACGCCTGACGTGACGAAGACCGTTGCGGCCGCATCGAGCAGGGTTTCCCTGTTACGTCGGGCGTCCTTCCGCCCGGACGGGGCCGCCTGTCTGGCGTCCTCGTCGCTGTCGCTCACCGCACGCTCCTTTCACTCACGGCTTGCAGAATCGGAACCGTGTTCCGTATCGTTCCGGAACATGGTTCCGATTTGCTTATGATGTCAGAGCGGGGCCCGGTAACCAAGCCATGTAGTGCACCGCGCTTCACCCCTCATGAGGAGACACAGTCATGCAGTACCGCATCTTGGGCCGCACCGGTGTGCAGGTCAGTACCCTCGCGCTCGGCGCGATGAACTTCGGAAAGATCGGGCGCACCACCCAGGACGAGGTCACAGCCATCGTCGACGCCGCGCTGGAGGCGGGGATCAACCTGATCGACACTGCCGACGTGTACAGCGGCGGCGAGTCGGAGGAGATGGTCGGCAAGGCTGTCGCCGGGCGCCGCGACGACATCGTGCTGGCCACGAAGGCGACCATGCCGATGGGCGACGAGCGCAATCGCCGGGGCAGTTCGCGCCGCTGGCTGGTCACCGCGCTGGAGGACAGCCTGCGTCGGCTCGGCGTCGACCACGTCGACCTGTACCAGATCCACCGGTGGGATCCGAACACCAGCGACGAGGAGACCCTGTCAGCGTTGACCGACCTGCAGCGCGCGGGGAAGGTCCGCTACTTCGGCTCCTCGACTTTTCCCGCCCACCGCATCGTGCAAGCCCAGTGGGCCGCCCGCGAGCACCACTTGAGCCGCTACGTCACCGAACAGCCCAGCTACTCGATCCTGCAACGCGGCATCGAGACCCATGTGCTGCCCGTGACCGAGCAGTACGGGCTCGGCGTCCTGGTATGGAGCCCACTGGCCTCTGGCTGGCTGTCGGGCGCGATCCGCGAGGGCAGGGACATCACCACCAGCCGCTCAACGTTCATGCCGCAACGCTTCGACACCACCATCCCCTCCAACCGGGCCAGGCTCGACGCCGTCGAACGGCTGGCCAAAGTCGCCGACGAGGCCGGTCTGACGATGATCCAGCTCGCACTCGGCTTCGTGACCGCGCACCCCGGCGTGACCAGCGCACTCATCGGCCCCCGCACGCTGGACCACCTGCACTCGCAGCTCGCCGCCGCAGACACCACGCTCCCCGCCGACGTACTCGACGCGATCGACGGCATCGTCGCCCCCGGCGCCGACCTCGCCGCACACGAGAAGAACGACACTCCGCCCGCGCTGCTCGACCCGTCCCTGCGGCGACGCTGATCGTCCCAGCGACAGCCTCGAACTCGTCGCCCGCGATTTGCACGGCCATAAGCGACGCCCATGAGCGCCCGCCTATCTGCGCGGCCTCTGAGTACAGAACGTCTCCGCCACCGCAAGGGACAGCGCCAGGGCAGCCAAGTCCGGCGGGCCCTTCGTTCAGTCGAGGTCGACGCAGATCACGAGGAGGCAGAGCCCCGGGTCGTCCGCCGGCTCCTCGGCGGTCGGGGGCGGGGGCGGAGGCGTGGCGGGCTGGGTGGGCTTGTTCGGCTTCGGGGCCGGCGTATCCGCCGTGGGCGGCGGTGTGTCGGGCGTCTCGGGCGACTGCGGCTTCGTGTCCTGCGGGGGACGCGCGTCGTCCGGGGTCGTCGTCTGCGGCGCGGTCTTCCGCTTGGCCGGCGCGTCGACGGGCGTGATCGCGGTCGCGCTGCCCGGGGTGTTGGAGTCCTTGGTGTCCTCGGACTCGCTGCCGGCTCCGGGCTTGGCGTGCTTCGGGGCGTGCGTACGGGAGCGGTCGGCCGTCGGCTCCGAGCCGGTGTCGCCGGTGTCGCCGGCGTCGACGGAGCCTCCGGACGAGGTGGACGGAGCCGTGGCCGGTTCCGGAGTCGTGGACGCCTGGGCCTGGGAGACGGAGGGCCGGGACGACGGCATGAACGCGAGGGTCAGACCACCGCCGACGAGCGCGACGGTCGACGCCACGACTGCCCGGCGCCGCTGCTTCTTCCAGTCCGCCAGACGGCGCCTGCGGGCGGCGCGGCCCGTGGCCGAGCGGGTCGCGGGACCGACGGGCGCGTCCGGGTCCATGTCCGCGGCCATGTCCAGGGCCGGGTCGGCGAACCCCGGAAACGCGTCGAACTCCCGCGTGTGCGATATCTCGGACATCACCGCGACGGTCGTGGGAGTGAGCTGGAGCTGTGCGCCTGAGGGTGCGATGTCGGGGGCGTAAGCACCACAACCGGGGCACACGAAAACCCCGTTGAGCGTCCGACGGCACGTACTGCAGTAGTCCATCCGCGATCTTCCTGTGCTGACTGCGCCGCCTGGAAGCCGACGACCTGTCTCTGTTTCGCACTCAGGATCGAGCGCCCAACAACCTAGCCTCTGTGGCCGGAGACCATGCGAACCCCATGTGGCGCTCCTGCGAAGATCGCGAAACCGCGTACCGCGGGGGCGGCGGCCGAAACCCTCGGAAACGCTCCGTCGGACCATACCGCCGCACAACCCTTCGTGAATGTCTCCAGCCCTTTTTGAACACCAAATGCCGGGTGGGGAACGGGCCGTGAACATCCGTCATCGAAACTCTTCGCCGTACTGCTGTTCGCCGGATCCCCACCTACCGTCACCTCACGGGGTCGGAGAGTGCCGGGGGGCGACAGATCATGGAGTGGTTCAGCGGAGAGAATGTTTTCGCCATCCTGGCCATGGTGCTGGGTGTGCTGACCTCCGCGGGGCAGGTCTGGTACGAGCGCCGGGTGCCGCACAGCAAGCGGATCGGGTACCGCGTACAGATGGACACGGCGATCGGCAACGACGCGCACTCGGGGCAGACGAACGTACGCCTGGGGCTGTTCGACGACGACCCGGACATGGCGGACGCGACGCTCGTACTGCTGCGGCTGGAGAACGACGGCTCGCAGCCGATCTCCGTCGGGGACTACACGTCGCCCAACGTCCATGGTCTGACAGTGCGGTTCACCGACCGGCGGATCAAGGCGGTCGCTGTGACGATTCCGTCGGACTACCCGGATCTGATGGACAACTTCACGCCCGCGAGGGGCTTTCGGCGCTCGGGCAGCCAACTGACCGTGCCGAAGGTCCCGTTGAACAAGGGGGAGCACTTCAAGCTGCTGGTGCTGCTGACCGGCGGCAGGGTGGGGGACGAGGTCAAGGTCAGCGGCGGGCTGTCCGGCGGGCGGGTGGCGGTCAACCGGGCCATCAAACCCGACGAGGCGCCGCCGAAGTTCAGCCGGCCGGCACGGCTGATCACGCTGCTGCTGACGGTGTGTCTGATCGCGCTCTCCACGATCATCATCGTGCGGGGCGACGCCGACACCACGCCGCTGGGGTGCGAGACGGGCACGCTGACCGTCACAGGATCGACGGCGTTCGCGCCGGTGGCACGGAAGTTGGCGACGTCGTACGAGGAGGACTGCCCGGACTCCACCATCGAGGTGGACCCCAACGGCAGCCTGGAGGGCATCCGCGACCTGGCGAACAGCGCGTCGAAGGCCGTGGTCACCCTCTCCGACGGACCGAAGCCCGTGGGCTTCCCGGACCTGGAGGAACACCGGGTCGCGGTCTCGGTGTTCGCGCTGGTGGTCCACGACGACGTGCCGTTCAAGGGGCTCAGCACCACGGACGTACGGAACATCTACCGGGGCAACGTGAAGAACTGGAACCAGATCACCGGCACCGACGGCGAACGCGGCCCCGACCTGCCGATCAAACTGATCAGCCGCGCGGACGGCTCGGGCACGCGGGACATCTTCGAACGCAAGATCCTCTCCGGCGACGAGGAGAAGCAGAAGGTCCGGACGGTCGACGACTGCCGCCGGCCGGTGGACCCGGCGCAACCGACGTTCCGCTGCGAACTCGACACGACGGAGCAGGTGCTCAAGACGGTGAAGGAGGTGCCTGGTTCGATCGGCTACAGCGAACTGCGCTCCAGCACGGGCGTGAACGGCCTGCACCGCCTCTCACTGGACGGCCTGCCGCCTTCGGTGGACGACATCGCGGAGAGCGACTACCCGTACCGCGAGATCGAATACGGCTACACCTACAACCGCCCGGCCCCCGACACCCTGGCCTCCAGCTTCCTCAACTACGTGATCCGCACGGGCGGCCAGGACGTGGTCCGCAACGAAGGCCACCTCCCGTGCGGCGACCCGGAGGTCCTCCAAATCTGCGCGGACGAATAACCCCCCGCCCGCCCGGCCGGGCCGCACGAAGATCTGGTGGTACGCGCTCAAGGTTCCCTCCGCTCGAATACCACCAGGGGCGGGTCCTGCCGGGAGGGGAACGGGGACAGCTCGGTATGGGCCCCCACGATAGACACGCGCAGGGCAAAGGTGTCCGGCCATCTTGTGAAGCGTGAGGACCCATCAATGACAATCCCGTCCCAGTCTTCCTCTTCTGACGCCCCCGACCGGTCGATGACAAACCCCAGACACTCCGCCCACCTCTCGCCCATCACCACACGCACCGCTTCCACGACCTGGTTCTGCTGCGGTCGGTCCATTCCGTCAAGACCGAATTCGATGACGGTCACCCCACCACTGTCCGGACGTCGCACCCGGGTGAAAACGTCGGTCTCCCAGTCCAGCCAGAACTGGAAGTTGACCTCACCACCCCCTGAACGCCGGACACCAGCAACCGACTCGACAAGCTCCTCCCGCGTCAAGAACACCTGCTCGCCCCATGAATCAGGCCCGTTGGTGATGGCCGAGACCAGCCCGGTGGACGGATTCCCCAGACTCAGCCCGGCTTCCTCCAGGGCGGCCACCAGGGTCTCCGCCCGATCGGAACTCGAATCGCCCTCGTACCAGTAGACAAAGCCGTCGCTCATCGATCTCACCTCACGAATGTGTGGACATTCCCGTCACCGAGAATCCTTCGGGCCAGATTCAGAGCGGCTTCCGGCGTCCCCTTCTCCAGATAGACCTGCGCCCGGACACCTTGCTGTTCCGCCGCATACTTGAGGATGTGGCACTTCTCCCCGAACTTGGCGAGATTCCTGGCCTTCGCAGGACCTCCGACGGCTATGTACGAACCATCCCCGCCGATGACATCGACGTCACTCGTTCCCGCACCAGGTTTGGTGACCTTCAGCCCAGGCTTTCCCGGCGCTCCGGAGGGAATCCTACCGTTGGTCAGTTCCGCCACCTTCTGCTCACGCGCGGCGCCAACTGCGTCGGATACTGCGGGATCCGTTGAATTCTTCTTTCCCTCCCCCTTGTCACCGCTACCGCTGTTCCCGCCCTCCACGCCGTCCGCGCTCACCGCCATGAGGACGACACCCGCCGTCCCGAGCAGCGCCGCGTCGAGTGCCGCGCCCGCCGTGATCGCGCCGCCGGCCGTCGCCGCCGCCCCCGCTCCCGCGAGCGCGAGTCCGCCCGGCGGGAACAAGGCCAGTAGTGAGAGCAGGAGCAGTGCGAAGCCGAGGTAGACCAGGAAGGCGTCGAGCGCGTCGAGGAGGTGGAACGTGGTGATCGCCTTGCCCTCGGGACCCGCCTCGCCAAGTCCCCGGTACAGCAGGAGCGTTCCGGCGGTGGCCGCTCCCAGGGCCGTGACCAGGCGGAAGCGGTGGACGGCCAGCCGTTCGGCGACGGGCTGGGCCGTGACGGCTCGGGCGGTGCGGAGAAGGCAGAACAGTTGCCAGGCGATCCACACGAGAGCGGCGACGCCGAACCCCATCAGGATCTGGGGGCCGTTGCCGGTGGTGAAGAAGTTCTGAAGCCCCGCCGTGGAGGTGAAGGAGCCGACTCCGAGAAGGAGCAGCGCGGGTAGCGCCAGGACACAGGGGACGAGGAACAGCCATCTGCGCCACGAAACCCCACCGCCGGCCGGTCGGAGCCGGGCTCGTATCTCCTCGGGGCGCCAGGCGCCTCCACGGTCCGAGGCATCCATCCGCGCGGTGGCGTCCGCGACCGCACCGCGCAGTCGCTCGGTCTGTTCCGGCCGCTCGACGGCCGACGCGTACAGCAACGCGCGACGCAGGCCGACGTACCGCAGCACGATCAGCACGCTCCACGGAATCCGCCGCCACGACCCGCGCCGGGTCAGACTCCATGACGAGTACCGCAACAGCGCGGCCACGCTGTCCCCGTCGGCGCGTTCGGCCGAGAGCAGCACCCCCGGCACGGTGCGTTTCCCTCGGCGGAGGACGTGCAGGTCCACGACGAGCGCGACCAGCAGACAGACCAGAGGCACGGCCCACGCCTTCGCGTCCAGCTCGTCGAGCCACTGCCCGGCGGCCTCTCCGCGTTCCTCCGCGACGTAGTTGTTCACGGTGTGGTGCACCACGGCGAGCGCCACCGGCACCACCGCCAGCAGGCGCACCCAGCCCCGGCACCGGAACAGCAGACCAACTCCCAGTCCGGCCGCCGCCGTCCAGACCAGATGGCTGAACGTCCCGGCAACGGGCGGGCCCACCACCGCGGCCTCACCGAAGGGGGCCGGCAACCACGCCCCGAACACCTGCTCCGGGCCGGGCACATAGGGCGGGAAGATGCTGTCCGGAACGACCCAGCCACCCGCGGCATGCGGTATCGCTCGGTCCGAGTCCAAGCCGAACCGGAGTACGCCCTCCAGCAGACCGAACCCGGCACCGAGCGCCCCACCCAGCAGGACGAAGTCCGTCAGCCCCCATTGCCTGCGTACCTTGAGGCTCAACCCGGCGAGCAGAAGCGGGGAGACCTTGACCAGTTCCTCCAGCCACGGTGCCACCGTGTAACCGGTAGTGCTCACCACCTGCGGCAGCGGCTGCCCGGACCAGTCCGAGTAGAGGCGGGTGTACGCGAGTTGGAGCAGCGCGGTCACCACTCCGCATCCATAGACACCCACCACGACCGCCAGCAGCACCGTGGACAGCCGGACCGAACGGGTGAGCAGGGAAAGGGCGAACAGTTGCAGCACGCCCCAGACGGCCGCAGTCACCATCAGTACCGTCACACAGGCCCCCGCCCAGAATCATGGATTCGCTAGTGCGAACGCCATCGTATGGGCGGAGGCCGTCGTACGAAAGGAAGGAGGGGCTAGAGGAAAGAGTTGATCTGGATCGTTTCCGTGCGGCCCGGACCCACGCCGATCGCGGAGATCCGGGTGCCCGACATTTCCTCCAGCGCCTTCACGTAAGCCTGCGCGTTCTTCGGGAGGTCCTCGAACGTCTTCGCCTTGCTGATGTCCTCCGTCCAGCCCGGCAGGTACTCGTACACCGGGGTCGCGTGGTGGAAGTCGCTCTGGCTGTACGGGAGTTCCTCGACGCGCTTGCCGTCGATCTCGTACGCCACGCAGACCGGGATCCGCTCCCAGCCCGTGAGGACGTCCAGCTTGGTGAGGAAGAAGTCCGTCAGGCCGTTGACCCGGGTCGCGTAGCGGGCGATCACCGCGTCGAACCAGCCGCAGCGGCGGTCGCGGCCCGTCGTGACGCCCCGCTCGCCGCCGATGCGGCGCAGCGCCTCGCCGTCCTCGTCCAGCAGTTCCGTCGGGAACGGGCCCGCGCCGACGCGGGTCGTGTACGCCTTGAGGATGCCGATCACCCGGCTGATCTTCGTCGGGCCGACGCCCGAGCCCGTACAGGCGCCGCCCGCCGTCGGGTTGGACGAGGTCACGAAGGGATACGTGCCGTGGTCGACGTCCAGAAGCGTGCCTTGGCCGCCCTCGAAGAGCACGACCTTTCCGGCGTCGATCGCGTCGTTGAGGACGAGCGTCGTGTCGCTGACGTACGGACGCAGCTTGTCCGCGTAGCCCAGCAGTTCCTCGACGATCTTGCCGGCCTCTATGGCGCGCCGGTTGTAGAGCTTGGCGAGGAGCTGGTTCTTGAAGTCCAGCGCCGCGTCGACCTTCTGGATCAGGATCGACTCGTCGTACAGGTCCTGGACACGGATACCGACCCGGTTGATCTTGTCGGCGTACGTCGGACCGATGCCACGGCCCGTCGTACCGATCTTCCGGGAGCCGAGGAACCGTTCCGTCACCTTGTCCATCGTGGTGTGGTACGACGTGATCAGATGGGCGTTCCCACTGATCAGCAGCTTCGACGTGTCGACGCCGCGGTCGTTGAGCCCACTCAGCTCGGAGAGCAGGACGGCCGGGTCGATGACAACGCCGTTGCCGATCACCGGCGTGCAGTCAGGCGAGAGGATTCCGGAAGGGAGGAGATGCAGCGCGTATTTCTGGTCGCCGACGACGACCGTGTGGCCGGCGTTGTTGCCGCCCTGGTAGCGCACCACATAGTCCACGGATCCACCGAGCAGGTCGGTGGCCTTTCCCTTGCCTTCGTCACCCCACTGAGCACCGAGCAGCACAAGTGCGGGCACAGGCGTACACCCCTTCCGGGCGGGGCATGTCCAAGGCCAGGGGACGCACATACGTAGGACGCACGCGTGAGAAATCGCACGACGCCGTACGACGAAGCCTGAGCCGTCGAACCGGTTGCCCCGGAATAGACCAAGCCCCTGGCGCAATAGCGCAAGGGGCTCTTGCACAAAGATGCTACCCGAGGAAGGACCGAGGTGTCGGCTCCAGAGCCCGCCGAGAACGGTGCCCAGCAGCTTCTGGTGGTCATCGACCCGGTCGCCCGCCGCACCGACGGCGAATCAGTCCGCATCGCGAAAGACGTGTTGAGCGCGGGTGCGACGGCCAAGATCTGCCTGCCCGACGGCCCCGCCGACTTCGCTCGGGTGCTGGCCCGGAGAGGCTCGCGGCGGCCGGTGGTGATCGGCGACGACCGCGCTCTGCTGCGGACGGTCGCCCTGCTGCACCGGGAGCGCGACCTGGCCGCGGGCGCGCTGTCGCTGGTGCCGGTCGGGGTCTCGGTCGACCTGGCGCGGTCGCTCGGCGTGCCCATGGGCGCGGTCGCCGCGGCGCGGGCGGTCCTGGACGGAGTCGTACGGCGGCAGGATCTGCTCGTCGACGACAGCGACGGCGTGGTGCTGGGGGATCTGCGGATCCCGGCGCCACCGCCTGCGGAGGACGGCCGCGCCGGCGGCTCGTCCGTCTGGCACACCTGCCGGTCCCTGGTCCGGACGCTGGTCAAGCCCGTGCCGCAGGTGCTGGCCGTGCACCCGCACCGCCTGCGGGTGGAGGCGGACGGCGTGGTGCTGAGCGATCTGGACGAGCCGGTCGAGGCGGTGACCGTACGGTCGGTGGCCGGGCGGGCGGAGATCGTGATCCGTACGAGCGCCTCGGCCGAGCCGATCACGGCGAGCGCCCTGTCGGTGACGGTCTCGGGCGCGGACTTCCGCTACCGGGCGGACGCGGCCGTGACGGGCCCGGTGCGGACACGCACCTGGACGCTGCGGGCGGGGGCGTGGGGGCTGACGCTGCCGGGGGACGCCTGAGGGAGCCGGGAGCCGTTGGCCGGGGGCCGGGCATGGGGGCCTCACCCGCCGAGTTGCTGCGCCCTGTGCTTCGTCCAGCGGTCCATCAGCGATCCGAGCTCCTCCTCCAGGAACAGGAAGAACTCCAGCGTCTCGTTGATCCGCCGCCCCTGCGGGGTGTCGGGCCCGAAGTGGTCGACCCCCTCCTGCATCGTGACCTGCCAGCCTCGCAGCATCGAGTCCCGGTTGGTCAGTGCCTCGTACCACTGGTTGCCCTGCACGCGGTAGCGCTCGCGCCGGGAGCCCGGCTCGCGTTCGCGGATGACCATGTTGACCTGGGAGAGATAGCGGATCGCGCCGGACACGGCCGCCGGGCTGACCTTCAACTGGTCGCCGAGTTCGGCGGAGTTCATGACGCCCTGCTCGGAGGAGAGCAGCGCCGCGAAGATCCTGGCGGGCATGCGCGTCATCCCCGCCTCGACGAGCTGGGCCGCGAAGCGTTCGACGAACTCGGAGACGGCGGCCTCGTCCTCGCGCCCACGCTCACTCATGTACTGACCTCGGTCTCTCTCGCCGCGCTCGTGGCGTCTCCGGTGCGATCAACGCCTGGGGCGCCAGGGGCGAGTCTATCCAGTCCATTTTATACGCTTCCTTAACTTCACAAGTTTCTGAAAAAAGCGTACGTTCAAAATCATGACGAAGGCAATCACCGTCGCCGAACTGCACAAGTCGTTCGGTCGGACGCACGCACTGGACGGCCTCGACCTCACCGTCGAATCCGGTGAGGTCCATGGCTTCCTCGGCCCCAACGGTGCCGGCAAGTCGACCACCATCCGCGTCCTGCTCGGGCTCCTGCGCGCCGACTCCGGCGCCGCCCAGCTGCTCGGCAAGGACCCGTGGAAGGACGCCGTCGCCCTGCACCGGCGGCTCGCCTACGTACCCGGGGACGTCGAGCTGTGGCCGAACCTCACCGGCGGCGAGGCCATCGACCTGCTCTCCAGGCTGCGCGGCGGACTGGACCGGCAGCGCAGGGACGAGCTGATCGGACGCTTCGACCTGGACCCGACGAAGAAGGGCCGCGCCTACTCCAAGGGCAACCGGCAGAAGGTCGCCATCGTCGCCGCGCTCGCGTCCAACGCCGAACTGCTGCTCCTGGACGAGCCCACGGCCGGTCTCGACCCGCTCATGGAGGTCGTCTTCCAGGACGTCATCACGCAGGCGAAGCAGGCCGGCAAGACGGTGCTGCTCTCCAGCCACATCCTGGCCCAGGTCGAGAAGCTCTGCGACCGCGTGAGCATCATCCGGCTGGGGAAGAACGTGCAGTCCGGCACGCTCAGCGAGATGCGGCACCTGACCCGTACGACGGTCGAGGCCGAGACCGAGCGCCCGGCCACCGGGCTCGACGGCATGCCCGGCGTCCACGGCGTGCGGCTGACCGACCGCAGGGTGCACTTCGCCGTCGACGGCGCGCACCTCGGCGCGACGATCCGCAAGCTCGGCGAGTACGGCATCCGGAGCCTGATCAGCCACCCGCCGACCCTCGAAGAGCTGATGCTGCGTCATTACGGCGACGAGCTGGCGGCCAACGGTCACTCGGTCGACGGGGACGACGGGGACGACGCCGAACGCCTCCCGGCCGCCGCCGACACGACCCGCTCCAGCGGGGTCGCCCGATGACCACCGTCACCGCGCCCGCGGCCGGGCACACCTCGGCCCCCGCCCGGATCGGATCCGGCGCCCTGGCCGGCACCGGGACCCTGATCCGCTTCGGCCTGCGGCGCGACCGCATCCGTATCCCCGTCTGGGTGATCGCCCTCACCCTCGGCACGATGTCCTCGGTGACCGAGTTCAAGACCCTGTACTCCACCGCCGCGGAGCGCGCCTCGGCCGTCAGCTCGATGGACAGCCCCGCCGCACTCGCCATGACCGGCCCGCGCCACTACCTCGACGACTACAACACCGGCTCGATGATGGGCCACCAGCTGCTGGGCTTCATGGCCGTCCTGGTCGGTCTCATGAGCGTCCTGATCATCACCAGGCACACCCGCAACGAGGAGGAGACCGGCCGCGCCGAGCTGGTGCGCTCCACCGTCGTCGGTCACCACGCGCAACTCGCCTCCGCGCTGGTCGTCGCCGCCGTCGCCAACATCGCGCTCGCCCTCCTGCTCACGCTGAGCGTTCTGTCGGCGGGCATCGACGGGATCACCACCGGCGAGGCGCTGCTGTACGGGCTCACGCACGCCGCCATCGGTCTCGTCTTCGCGGGCGTCGCCGCGATCACCGTCCAGATCACCGCCCACACCCGCGGTGCCTCGGGCATGGCGCTCGCCGTGATCGGCGTCGCCTATCTGCTGCGTGCGTCCGGGGACGTGGGCAACGACGCGCTGTCCTGGCTGTCGCCGGTCGGCTGGGGCCAGCGCACGTACGTCTTCGTCGACAACCGGTGGTGGCCGCTGCTGCTCTGCCTGGCCCTCGCGGCGCTGACCGCGGCCATCGGCTTCGTCCTGAGCACCAGGCGTGACGTCGGCGCGGGCCTGCGCTCCGCCCGGCTCGGCCGGCGTACGGCCTCCGCCGCGCTCACCCGGCCGTTCGGCTTCGCGCTGCGGCTGCACCGGGCGACCCTGCTGGGGTTCGGCGCGGGGCTGTTCGTGATGGGCGTGATGTACGGCTCCATCCTCGGCGAGGCGGCCGACATGGTGAAGGACATCGAGCAGGTCCAGGAGGCACTGGACAAGATCGGCGGCGCGTCCGTCGCCGAGTCGTTCGCGTCGATGATCATGGTCGTCATCGCCGTCGTGGCCGCCGTGTACGTGGTGATGGCCGCGCTCCGGCCGCGCGCGGAGGAGAGCGCGGGCCGGGCCGAACCGCTGCTGGCCACCGGCCTCTCCCGGGACCGCTGGGTGGGCAGCCATGTGGCGGTCGCGCTGGCGGGCGGCACGGCGCTGCTGCTGGTGGCCGGGCTGGGCTTCGGCATCACGGGCGCGGCCTCCGCCGGGGACGGGGGCCTCGTCCTGCGCCTGGTCGGCGCGGCCCTGGCGTACGCGCCGGCGCTGTGGGTGACGGTCGGCGTGGCGGTGGCACTCTTCGGCTGGTACCCGCGCGCCGGAGCGGCGGCCTGGGTCGTACCCGTGTACGCGTTCGTGGTCGGGTACCTCGGACCGATCCTCCAGTTCCCGAACTGGATGAACAACCTGTCCCCCTTCGGCCACATCCCCCAACTCCCGGCCGCCGAGATGACCTGGACCCCGATGCTCCTCCTCACCGCTGTCGCGGCGGCCCTGATCTGGCTGGGCCTGGCGGGCTTCCGCCGCCGGGACCTGGAAACGAAGTAGGGACCGGGGAGGGCGTCACACCTCCACCAGCAGTTCCTTCACTCCCCGGATCACATACCCCGGCTTCCACTCCGGCTCGGCGACGAGCCGGAGTTCCGGTGCCTGGCGCAGCAACTCGGCGAATGACGTGGTCAGTTCGAGGCGGCCGAGCGCCGCTCCCAGGCAGTAGTGGATTCCCGCGCCGAACGTCACGTGCGGATTGTCCGCGCGGGTGAGATCCAGTGTGTCGGGGTGGTCGAAGCGGGACGGGTCGCGGTTGGCGGAGCCGAAGAGGAGCGCGAGTTCGGCTCCGCGCGGGACGACCGTGCCGTCGATCTCCATGTCGTCGAGCACCCATCGCTCGAACATCTGGAGCGGCGTGTCGTACCGCAGCAACTCCTCCACAGCTGCGGACAGCGGCGCCTCACCCGACCGCAGGGCCGCGAGCTGTTCGGGGTGCCGGAACAGCGCCCACCAACCGTTCACCGTGCTGGAGACCGTCGCCTCGTGCCCCGCGTTGAGCAGGAGCGCGCAGGTGGAGATCATTTCCTGTTCGCTCAGCCGGTCCCCCGCGTCCTGCGCCGCGATCATCGCCGAGAGCAGGTCGGTGCCCGGCACCGCACGCCGGTCGGCGATCAACTCCCGCAGGTAGTCGGTGAATTCGAGCGACGACCGGACCGCCCGCCGCGCCGCGTCCTCCGTCGGATTCAGCTCGTACATCGCGCACATGTCGGCCGACCAGGGCCGCAGCAGCGCCCGGTCCGCCGCCGGGACCCCCAGCATCTCGGCGATGACCGCGACCGGCAGCGGCTCGGCCACCTCGGCGAGCAGATCCC
The DNA here is from genome assembly GCF_036248275.1 of Streptomyces sp. NBC_01716. NCBI lineage: Bacteria > Bacillati > Actinomycetota > Actinomycetes > Kitasatosporales > Streptomycetaceae > Streptomyces > Streptomyces sp. NBC_01716. Next base: position 3,911,613 of record NZ_CP109181.1, read on the forward strand.
CGCCGCCCGCCGCGCACAGCCCGCCGACCAGCTCGGCGGCGAGCCGCCGGACGGTCGGCGCGAGCGCCTCGACCGTACGCGGCGTGAAGGCCTTCGAGATCAGGCGCCGGATCCTGGTGTGGTCCGGTGCCTCCAGGTCGAGCAGCCCGCTGCCGTTGAGGATATGGAACGGCTCGTGCGCCTCGGGCGTCGGCGTACGACCGAACTCCTCGTGCGTGAAGCGGTGCAGATACGTCCGCCCCAGCCGCCGGTCCCGCAGCAGGGCCGACACGTCCGCGTGGTACGGGACCAGCCACTGCCGCGACGGCTCGAAGTAGTGCAGCCGGCCCCGCGCACGCAGCTCCGCGTAGGCGGGATACGGGTCGGCGACGAAGTCGGGCGACCACGGGTCGAACGACTGGGACACCGGCGCGGTCGGCGACGGTGCCGGGGCCGGGGGCGTGGTGACGGGCTGGGACGCCGCGTGGGACGTGAAGTGCGCGTCGGACGCGGACGCGGGTGTGGATTCGGGTGCGGGCCGGGACTCTGCCATGCGCGAAACCTACTGACCCGGGCCGGTCGAACGCACGGGGCCCGCCACCGGTACTTCCTCACATCCGCCGCTCACCCAGGAGTGACGAGCCTCGCCTCGTACGCGAACACCGCCGCCTGCGTACGGTCCCGCAGCCCCAGCTTCACCAGGATGCGGCTCACATGCGTCTTGATCGTGGACTCGGCGACGACGAGATGACCGGCTATCTCGGCGTTCGAAAGACCCTGCGCGATCAGCACCAGAACCTCCGTCTCGCGCTCCGTGAGCTCTCCCATCTGTGCCAGCGCGGGCTGGCGCGGGGACTCGGCCAGCTTGGAGAACTCCGTGATGAGCCGACGCGTCACCGTCGGCGCGAGCAGCGCCTCGCCGGACGCCACCACCCTTACGCCGTCCGCCAGTTGGCGCGCCGACGCGTCCTTGAGCAGAAAGCCGGACGCCCCCGCCCGCAGCGCCTGGTACACATACTCGTCCAGATCGAACGTCGTCAGGACGAGCACCTTCGCGTCCGCGTCCGCCGCCACGATCTCGCGCGTCGCCTCGATACCGTTCAGCTCCGGCATCCGGATGTCCATCAGGACCACGTCCGGCCCGAGGGCCGCGACCTGTGTGACGGCCTCACGGCCGTTCACCGCCTCGCCGACGACCTCGATGTCCGGCATCGCGTTCAGCAGGACCGAGAAGCCCTCGCGGACCATCACCTGGTCGTCGACGATCAGCACGCGGATCGTCATGACCGCTCCCCGTCGGCCGCCGCGGCCGGACCCGGACCCAGGCCCGAGCCCGCGTCCGCGGGCTCGTCCTCCTCCTGCGCGGCGACCGGTATGTACGCCGCGACCTCGTAGCCACCGTCCGGCAGCAGCCTCGCCGTCATCTCACCGTTCAGCATCGTCACCCGCTCCCGCATCCCCGTTATGCCGTGGCCCGCACCCGGCGAAGGCTTCACCAGCCCCTGCGGCGGCGTATTGACTATCCGCAGGCCGAGCCCGCCCAGCACATACGAGACCTCCACCTTCGCCGTCGCCCCCGGCGCGTGCCGCAGCGCGTTGCTGAGCGCTTCCTGGATGATGCGGTACGCCGACAGCTCGACGCCCTGCGGCAGTTCCCTTACCGCTCCGGTGACCGCCTTCTCCACGGTCAGACCCGCCTCACGGACATTGGACAGCAGCCCTTCGAGGTCGGCCAGGGTCGGCTGGGGCGCGTCGGGCGCGTCGTAGTCCTCCGCCCGTACGACTCCGAGCACACGGCGCAGCTCGGTCAGCGCCGCGACGGCGTTCTCCCTGATGGTGGCGAATGCCTTCTCCAGCTCGGGCGGCGGATTCTCCACCCGGTAGGGCGCCGCCTCGGCCTGGATGGCGACGACCGACATATGGTGCGCGACGACGTCGTGCAGCTCGCGGGCGATGGTGGTGCGCTCTTCGAGCAGCGTGCGCCGGCTGCGCTCGACCGCGTTCACACTGCGCTGCACCGCCACCTCCTTCTTCGCGTCACGGCGGATGTGCAGCGCGGAGACGGTCAGCAGGCTGAGCGCGGAGACGAAGAGCATGGGCGCGCTGGTCGAGCCGTACACCCCGCCGCCGAAGAGCGTCTCGACCACCGTCGAGTACACGAGTGTGAGCGCCCACATCCAGGCCGCGGTGCGGGGGTTCGTCCGTATCGCGACGATCGTCATGACGGCCAGATACGAGGCGAAGGCGGCGGGCGTCCAGGGCCAGTCGCCGTAGTAGGAGACCGACATCCCCGTGATCGCGGTGACCGCGAGAGCCAGCCACCAGGCCGCGACGGGCCTGACGAGAACGAGGACGAGCGGCACCACCGTCATCAGCTCGACCAGCCCCGTGCCGTTCGACGTCCCGACGACCAGCGCGAACAGCACGCACCCGCCGATCAGGAGGTGCGGGAACCATCCCGCGTACTCACGGATCCGCTCCGGCAGCCGGCGCGTGATCACGCCGTCCGTCGCCATACGCGGCATCGGCCGGTAGGCGAAGGCGTCGCGGAAGAGGTCCTGCCGCAGGCTTCCGATCAGGCCCGTGGCCAGTCGGACCTCGGGGCTCCGGGTTTTCCCGGTCGCGGTCTTCGCCGCCTTCGCCGTCTGCGTCTCTGTGTTGGTCACGTTTTCAAGGTAAGGGGAGAGACAGGCACCGGTCGTCACCAGTGATAGGGATCCTTTCCCGTCCCTCCCAGGTACTACATGCACACCCCCGAGAGCTACACGCGCCGGAACACCTCCGCGTGCTCGGCCGCCCACTGCGCGAACGTACGCGCGGGACGCCCCGTGACCTCCTCCACCGTCCCGATCGGCGTCCGGCCCTCGGGCGGCGTGTTCCCGTACACCTCAAGCAGGAAGCCGATCACGTGCTCCGGCTGCCCGGCCGCCCGCCACTCCTCGACCGCCTGCGCCTCGGTCAGCTCCACCACCTCGATCTTCCGGCCCCTGGCACCGGCGAGCGCGTCCGCCTTGTCCTGGATCGTCAGCGCCTCGGGCCCGGTGATCAGGTACGACCTGCCGCCGTGCCCGTCCTCGCTCAGCGCGACCGCAGCGACGGCGCCGATGTCGCCCTCGTGGACCATGGCGCTCAGCCGCCCGACGAACGGCTCACGCACGCTGTCGCCGGCGCGGATGCCGTCCGCCCACCCCAGCGCGTTGGCCATGAACTCGACCGGCATGAGCACGGTCCACGCGATGCCGTGCGTCGCGCCACCCGCCTTGACGGCGTCCTGGAGCGGGGTGTCGCCCCCGCCGTTGAGCACGGTGATCCGGCGTACCCCCGCCTTGACCGCCAGCTCGACGATCTCGGGACCGGTCCGCAGTTCCGCGAAAGCCCCGCCGTCGAAGGTGATCAGGTGCAGCCCGGTGACGCCCTCCAGCGCGGGGGCGATCGACGCCGGATCGGCGAGGTCACCCCGTACCACCTCGACACCGTCGGGAAAGTCGGCCTTGGCCGGGTCGCGGGTCAGGGCGCGTACGGAGAGCCCGCGGCCGAGCAGCTCGCGGACTATCTCCCGGCCCACCGTGCCGGTCGCGCCTGTCACAAGGTTCACGTTCGTGTTGTTGGTCATGCGTCGAACGTAGGAGGGCTTGCGGTCAGCTCCGGTCCGCAAGCCGTCTCGGCAAGCCGCCCCCGCAAACCGTCTCCGCGAGCCTTCTCCGCAGGCAGGCCGTCAGTACGCGAGCTGCGCAAGTTCCTCGGCCACGACCGCGCAGGCGTCGGCGCCCGGGTCGACCGGCGGGTAGTGCCCGACGTCCTCCAGGAGCGTGATGCCGACCATCTCCCCGGCCCTGGCGGCGGCGGAGACGTACGCCTCGGAGACGGCCTGCGGTACGACGATGTCGTCCCGGCCCTGCACGACGGTGGTGGCGATCCCGGTGGGCAGCAGCACCGACGGGTCCGTACTGTCCCTGCGCGCCTTCAACTCCGCGTCCCCACCGAGGAGTTGCACGACGGCTCCGCCGCACACCCCCAGCTCGACGGCGGAGGTGAAGTCCGCGATGGGCGCGATGGCGACGACCCCGCGCAGCAGCGGGGGCTCGTCCAGCCGCCACGGCGACCCCTGGGGCAGCACATGCCGCGCCGCCGCCCAGAGCGCGAGGTGGCCACCGGCGGAGTGCCCGGTGACCACGATCCGGCGCGGGTCGGCCTGCGGGAGCGCGTCGGCGACGAGCGCGGGCAGGGCGTCCATCACGGCGGCTATGTCGTCGAAGGTCTCCGGCCACCGCCCGGCGACGGGACCCGACCCGCCAGGGGCCTCCCCCGCGCTCCCCCGCCGGTACTCCACGTTGGCCACGGCGAATCCACGGCCGGCCAGAAAGCCGGCGAACGGCGTCAGATGCCCCCGGTCGTACGGCGCCCGCCACGCCCCGCCGTGCACCACGACCACCAGCGGCACACCCTCGCGCCCGCCACGCGGCGCGTAGAAGTCCACGACCTGGTCGGGATGCTCCCCGTACGCCGACGTGACGTCCGGCTCCACCCCTGGACGCGACATCAGCGCCTCGAACTCGGCGTTGTCACGTGCGACCGCAGCGACATCGGCGGAGCCACGGGCGGCGGAATCCGTCATGCCGCGCCAACCTTTCGATGAGAGACCCGAATTGACCTGATCAGCGCGGACGTTATCAGCATCCGCGCCACAGGTTTACGGCCACGTCCCACCACCGACGGCCCCGCCGACGGCCCCGCCCATCAAGATCGCTCCGGCATCACTTCCGCATCACCTCTCAGCGCCGCAGATCGCACGGTCGAGCAGCGCCTGGAGGGCCCTCTCCGCCGCGAACAGCCACTCGTCGTCCGCCTTCTTCCCGGTCGAGTTGATGACCACCGACCGCTGACCGTCCTCGCTGACCGCCGTCCGCACGGTCTGCCCCTCCAGATCGCCGCCGTGCCCCCAGCGGTACCCACCACAGCTCAGCGGCTGCCGCATCACCCCGAGCCCGTACCGCAGCCCGGGAAAGACCGCCTCGAAGTCCGCGCCCACGGGTACGGTCCTCCGCAGCTCGGCCATCTGGGCGGGCGGCAGCAGCCGACCGCGCTGAAGGGCCGTCAGGAACCGGTCCAGATCCCGCTCCCCGCTGATCAGCTGCCCGGCGGCGGTAGCCCACGACATGTTGACCAGGCTCGTGTCCGTCCAGCCGGTGGACCCGGGGAACTGCTGATACGCGTGCGTATAGGGCCCCTTGAGAGTCGGGTCGTCACCGGGGACGTACGTCTGCGTGAGCCCGAGCGGGCGGACGATACGGTCGCGGACCTCCCTGTCCCACGACTTGCCCGTGGCCTTCTCGATGATCATCCCGGCGAGCGTGTAGCCGGTGTTCGAGTAATTCCAGTCCGGCTCGGGGTCGTTGGGATCGGCGGGCTCGAAGTCCGGCTTGTGCCTCATCGCCCCGGCCACCGACTCCTCGGGGTCGTGGTGGTCGAACCTGGTCCGCTCGAAGTCCTCGGCCGTGTTGCCGGTGTCCTCGATGAAGTCGTAGTTGTAGATGCCGCTGGTGTGCTGGAGCAGATGCCGCACCGTGACCCGGCCGCCGTCGTTGCCGTTCCCCGCCACGACGCCCGGCAGCCAGTCCTCCACGGTGTCATCCAGGGACAGCCGCCCCTCGGCGGCGAGTTGGAGGACGACCGTCGCCACGAACGTCTTGGTGACGCTGGCGGCCCGGAAGTTCGCCGCGTGCGACACCCGCCGCCCGGTGCCGAGTTCGGCCTCTCCGGCGACGGCGTACGTACGGCTCTGTCCGTCCCGTACCTGTACGGAGATGCCGACGTACCCGGCCTCCCTCAGCACACGGTTCACCTCACGCTGCAACTGCTTCTGCGACAGCGCGGCGCCCGCGGAGTCCCGGCCACCGCCTTCCGTCCCGTGCGCGGGCGCCGGCCCGGCGGACACCCCGAGGGACACGGCACAGACGGCGGCGGTGACGAGCGCGGTGACCACGGGCAGGCGCGGACGGCGTGAGGTTTTCGAGTAAGTACCCATGCCCACCAGCCTGTTGGACCTGGCTCCCCGATCCCATGACGCGGGCACCCATCCGGGCGGTGGGGATATCCCCAGGCGGTGGGTGGGGTTCATCGGCCGCCCGCGGCACAGCGGCGGGGCGGGGAGAGCCCCGGCCCCGCCGCAGCGAGCGCGCCTGCCTCAGCTCGCGTCCCGAAGCCTCAGCTCACGTCCGGGAGCCTCACGTCCCGGAGCCCCGCAGGACATCCCCCAGCACCCGCGCCGCCCGCTCCGCGTCGCGGAAGCCCACGTACAGCGGCGTGAAGCCGAACCGCAGTACGTCCGGCCGCCGCAGGTCCCCGACCACTCCGCGCGCGATCAGCTCCGCCATCACCGCGGGCGCCTCCGCGCAGCGCAGCGCCACCTGGCTGCCGCGCTCCGCGTGCGCGGCCGGAGTCAGTGAACTGACCCGCCCCGCCGGGGCGTACGCCTCCACGCACCGCAGGAAGAAGTCCGTCAGCGCCAGGCTCTTCGCCCGCAGAACGTCCAGCGAGACGCCCTCCCACACGTCGAGCGCGGCTTCCAGCGCCAGCATGGAGAGGATGTCGGGCGTACCCACCCGGCCACGCGTCGCGCCGTCCGCCGCCGCGTAGTCCGGCGTCATGCCGAACGGGTCCACATGCGAGGTCCAGCCGGGCAGCGGGGAGTCGAAGGCTTCCTGATGACGTTCCGCGACGTACAGGAAGGCCGGTGAACCCGGCCCGCCGTTCAGGTACTTGTACGTACAGCCGATCGCCAGGTCGACCCCGTGCGCGTCCAGCCCGACGGGCAGCGCGCCCGCGCTGTGGCACACGTCCCAGATCGCCAGCGCGCCCGCGTCGTGCAGCGCCGCCGTGATGCCGGGCAGGTCGTGGAGCCGGCCCGTACGGAAGTCGACGTGGTTCACGAGCGCGGCGGCCGTACGCGGCCCGAGCGCACCCGCCAACTCGCCCACGGCCACCGGCACCAGGCGCTTCCCGGTCATCCGCGCGGCCGACTCCGCGATGTACCCGTCGGTCGGGAAGGTCGCGGCGTCGACCAGGATCTCGTTCCTGCCCTCCTCCGCGATACGCGCTGCGGCCACAACCGCCTTGAAGACGTTGACACTTGTGGAGTCGCCGACCACGATCCGGCCGGGCGCCGCGCCGACCAGCGGGGCGATCCGGTCGCCGACCCGCTCGGGCGCGGTCCACCAGCCGCCCTCGGTCCAGGAGCGGATGCGCAGCTCGCCCCACTGCCTGGTGACGACGTCCTGGACCCGCTCGGGTACGTGACGGGGCAGCGCCCCGAGCGAGTTGCCGTCCAGGTAGACGGTGTCGTCGTCCAGCACGAACAGCTCGCGCCGCGCGGCCAGTTCATCGGCGGCGTCGAGCTCCGCGGCCAGTTTCACCAGCTCTTCCGAAGCCACGGAGGAATCAGACATGGCTGCGCGCCGTCCACAGCTCCGGGAACACGTTCTTCTGCGCGCGTTTCTCCAGCCACGCGACCCCGGCGGAGCCGCCCGTCCCGGTCTTGGAGCCCATCGCGCGCCGCGTCGCCACGAGATGGTCGTTGCGCCAGCGCCACACCAGCTCGGCGACATCCGTCAACGCCTCGCCCAGCCTGATGACTTCACCGTTCTGGTCGGGCTCCGCGTAGATCCCGGCCCAGATCTCCTCGACCGCCGTCGACGGCTCGTACTTCTGTGTGAGGTCCCGGTTCAGCGCCGACGCCGGCACCGGCAGCCCGCGCCGGGCCAGCAGGCTGAGCACCTCGTCGTACAGGCTCGGCTCCTGAAGCGCCTTCTCCAGCTCGGCGTGCACGCGCGGCGCGCCCCGGTGCGGTACGAGCATGGACGCCGACTTCTCGCCGAGCAGGAACTCCATCCGCCGGTACATCGCCGACTGGAAGCCGGAGCCGTCACCGAGCGCGCTGCGGTACGAGTTGAACTGCACGGGGGTCAACTGGCTCAGCGGCGTCCACGACGCATTCAGCGCCTCGAACTCGCGCACCGACCGCTTGAGCGCGTCGATCGCGACCGGCACCCGGTCCTCGCGCAGCGCGCGTGACGCGGTCTCCCACTCGTGGACGATGACGGTGAACCACAGCTCCATCACCTGGGTGGTCACCAGGAAGACCATCTCGCCCGGGTCGTCGGACACCGGGTGCTGAAGGTGGGTGAGGACGTCCGCCTGGACGTAGTCCTCGTACGGGGTCGTACCCGCGAAGTCGAGGTTCGGGGAATCCGAACCGGCTCCGGAGGCATCGGGGTGCTGCGACATCTCTGTCTCCTCGATATTGCTACCGGGTAGCGGTCCGCCCCTTCCAATCGGCATCGGAGCTCCGGTCCCCTGTTCGCATCATAATCCCGACTTCAGGGCACCGCCGGGCCTGTGATGTACGTCCCGTTCTCCGCGTACGGCCATGCATTCGCAACGCAGCCGTGCAGGCCCTTGATCTGCTGCATCATCGCCGGCGCGGGCTCGCCGTCGCCGCCGCAGGTGACATGGCCCCGGCCCAGCCGGTGGCCGACCTCGTGGTTGATGATCAGCGCGCGGTACTCGGAGACCGGACCGTCGAACTGCTCGGAGCCCAGCACCCAGCGCTTGAGATTCACGACGACGGTGCGGCCGACGGTGCAGTTCACCTCGCCGCGCGTGAGGAGGCCGGCGGCGCCGCAGATCTCGTCCACCGTGCCGGGCGTCGCTATCTTCACGTCGAAGTCGGAGGGGCCGGAGGCGACGAGCTGGAAGGAGTTACGGCCGTCGGATGTCCAGCCCCGGGGGTGCGCGAGGATTGTCTCGATCTCGACGGCCGCCTGCCGCTCGGAGAGCTCGATGCCCTTCTCGACCTGCACCTTGTAGCGGCGGACGGTGTCGCCGGAGCCGGCCTTCGAACCGGTGGAGCGGGCCGTGGTGAAGGTGCCGGGGCCGTCGTCGGGGACGGGGATACGGCGTGCCGAGTCGGGGGAGACCACGGGGTCGGGGGCGACGTTCGAGCCCCCGGGGGCCGCGGGCTCGCGCGCCCCGGATTCCGCGTCGGACGCGTCATCGGCCGGGCCGTCCGCAGGGTCCTCGGGGGCCGCTTCGGCCGTGCGATCGCTCCCCGCCCAGTCGGCGATGGCCGCGCCGCCACCGACGAAGACGGCGGTCAGACACACGCCGATGAACACGGCGCGGGCGATCGGACGGCGCCGGGCCACGACACGCTTGCCCAAGACGGACTTCTCCCCTGCTTCGGCCGGCGTCGGGGAGAGGGTGCCGGGACCTCGTACCGGATTCGATGGCGTGTGTGATCGTATCGACCGCGCGCCGCAGGTCCGTAGCCTTTCGGACGGCCACGGACCTGCGACGGACCTGCGTGACCTGCGTCAGCCGCCCTCAGCCGAGGGTGTCGGCCGCCACCGCCGAGGAGTCCCGCAGGAAGACCGTGCAGCGCTCGTACTCCTCCTGCTCGCCGATCGCCTGCGCGGCGCGGGCCAGCGCGTGCAGGGCGCGCAGGAAGCCACGGTTCGGCTCGTGCTCCCACGGCACCGGGCCGTGCCCCTTCCAGCCGCTGCGGCGCAGGGAGTCCAGGCCACGGTGGTAGCCGGTGCGGGCGTACGCGTACGACTCGACGACCCGGCCGTTCTCGAACGCGTCGTCGGCGAGCTGGGCCCACGCGAGCGACGAGGTCGGGTACTTCGCCGCGACGTCGGCGGGCGCCGTCCCGTTCGCGAGAAGCTCGCGCGGCTCGGGGTCGTCGGGCAGGTGCGTGGGGGGCGGTCCCCCAAGAAGGTCTTTGTGGATGGCCATGCTTCCGAGTGTCCCAGGTCGCGTCGGATTCCGTGGCGGTGGTGCGGGTTTGCCACCGGCAATCGCGGACGCAGGGCCCGAACCGGGGGGGCGGCCCCCCTCACGCGTCTGCGGCGGACGCTCCCGCCTCCTTCCCCTTCGGCGTCGTGGTGGGCTCCAGCGGCGGCGCCGACAGCCCGCAGTTCACCTTGCACTGGGGCAGGCTGGGGGCGGCCTCGGCCTTCTTTCCCTCCGCGGCCTTCGGCGCACGCACGGTGGTCCAGGCAATCACCGACGCCACCACCAGGATCCCCGCGCACAGCGGCATCGCCCGGTCGAAGGACGCGTCGAACTGCGTCGCCGACCGGTACACCTCCGGCCCCGCGCCCGCCAGCAGCGGCAGCGCGGCCACCGCGAGCAGACCCGCGGCGCGCGCCGCCGCGTTGTTGATGCCGCTGGCGAGTCCGGCGCGCGAGCTGTCGACGGACGCCAGGACCGTCGCGGTCAGGGGCGCCACCAGCGTCACCATGCCGAGGCCCATCACCACCAGCGCGGGCAGTACGTCCCGTACGTACGAGGCGCCCGCGCCGACCCGCAGCATCAGCAGCAGACCGCTGGCACAGAGCAGCGGCCCCACCGTGAGCGGGATACGCGGCCCGATCTTCGCGCCCAGCTCGCCCGACCTGGCCGAGAACAGCAGCATCAGCACGGTCGTCGGCAGCAGCGCGGTCCCGGCGCCGAGCGCCGAGTAACCCACGACGACCTGGAGCTGCAACGACGCGAGGAAGAAGAACCCGCCGAACGCCGCGTACACGCACAGCGTCACCACATTGACCGAAGTGAACAGCCGCGAGGCGAAGATCGACGGCGGCAGCATCGGATCGGGCCGCCGCCGCTCCAGCACCACGAACGCCACGGCCACCAGCACGCCCGCGATCCCCGACCACCACACCTTCGCGATCAGCGCGTACGTCACCAGCCCCAGCGCGACCGCGCCCAGCACCGCGCCGCCCACGTCGAACCGGCCGTGCGCGGCCGGGTCCTTCGACTCCGGCACATGTCGCAGAGCCACCGGCGCACAGACCGCGGCGAGCGGCACGTTCAGCAGAAAGATCCAGCGCCAGCCGGGCCCGTCCACCAGCCACCCGCCCAGGAACGGCCCGACGGCCGCACCGACACCCCCGAGCCCCGACCACAGTCCCACCGCGCGCGCCCGGTCGTCCGGATGGAAACTGGCCTGGATCAACGCGAGCGACCCGGGCACCAGCAGCGCACCGCCCACCCCCTGCAACGCGCGGGCGACGATCAGCACCTCGGCGGTGGGCGCGAGCCCGCACATGAGCGACCCGAGAGCGAACCACACGATCCCCAGCACAAAAATCCGCCGCCGCCCGTACCGGTCCCCGAGAGATCCCCCGAGCAGAATCAGCGCGGCGAGCGTGAGCATGTACGCGTTGACCGTCCACTGAAGGTCGGCCAGATCGGCGTTGAGATCGTCACCGATGTGCGGCAGGGCGACATTGACGACGGTGGAGTCGAGCAGCGCCATGGTGGACCCGAGCACCGTGGTAAACACGATCCACCGGCCGACGGCCGTGCCCAGCCTGATATCCATAAGTAAATCCTCCCCGCCCGGAGGCTACGTGGCGAGCCGGCGGAGCGCACGAATCAGGGCCGCCGTGCCCCGTTCCGCCTTGGCGCGCGGGCAGCCGACGTTGAGGCGGACGAAACCGTCGCAGCCGTACGTCGTGCCCGGCATGATCGCCACCTTCTCGCGTTCGATCAGCTCGCGCTGGAGCTCGTCGTCGGCCACGCCCAGGGGGCGCAGGTCGATCCAGGCGAGATAACCGGCCTCCGGTGGGCGCCAGGCGAGTTGGGGGAAGGCCGCGTCGAGGCGGGTGGCGAGCATGCGGAGGTTGGCCGCGAGGTAGGTGTTGAGCGCGTCCAGCCAGGGCGCGCCCTCGCGGTACGCGGCGATGTGGGCCGTCAGCGCGAGGACGGCGGGGGAGGCGAGGCCCTCGGCCGTCAGCATCCGGCGCGTGAACTCCGCGTGGTCGTCCGGGTCGCCGATGATGCCGTACGAACCGCTGAGCGCGGGGAAGTTGAAGGCTTTCGAGGCCGAGGTGACGATCGCCCACCGGCCCGTGCCGAACCGGGTCCACGGCAGATGGCGGCGGCCGGCCGGGACGAATTCGGGGTGGACGAAGTCGGCGTGGATCTCGTCGCTGATCACCGCCACGTCGTACGCCGCCGCGAGCTTCGCGAACTCCGTCAGCTCGCCCTCCGTCCACACCCGGCCCGTCGGATTGTGCGGCGAGCACAGGATCAGCACTCTGCTGTCGGCCCTCGCCAGCTCCCGCTCCAGCGCCGCCGAATCGCCCACCGGCACCCCGCGCAGCTCACGGCCGAGTCCGGTGACCGCCTTGCGGAAACCGTCGTACGTGGGGGTGTGGACGACCACGCCGTCGCCGGGGGCGGTCCACATCCGCAGCAGCTGCGACACCTGGTTGAGCACGGACGGCGCGTAGACGACGCGGTCGGTGTCCAGCTCGGTGTCGTAGCGGGTGGCGAACCAGTGCCGCAGCGCCGACAGGAAGTCCTCGTGGCGCCAGTCCGTGTAGCCCAGCACGCCGTGGGCGAGGCGCGCCTGGAGGGCGGCGAGCACCTCGGGTGCGCAGGCGAAGTCCATGTCGGAGATGGTGAAGGGGAGGAGTCCGTCGACGCCGAAGCGGTCGGCGACGCCGTCCCACTGGACGCTCCAGGTGCCGCGGCGGTCCACGGGGGTGTCGAAGTCGTAGCCCACAGGGGTCCTCCTCGGGACGGACGGCCGGGCAGCGCGTGAGCGGGCAGTGCGTGAGCCGGGCCGGGCAGCACACGGGCCCGGCACCCCAGGGGGCGCCGGGCCCGCCGCGTACGGACGTTGGCCACGTACTGCCGTTGGTTACTTGAGCTTGGTGCCCGCCGAGCGCAGCGCCCCGCACGCCTCGGAGACGCGCTTCGCCATGCCCGCCTCGGCCGCCTTGCCCCACGTGCGCGGGTCGTACGTCTTCTTGGAGCCGACCTCGCCGTCGACCTTCAGCACACCGTCGTAGTTGCGGAACATGTGGTCCGCGACCGGCCGCGTGAAGGCGTACTGCGTGTCGGTGTCGAGGTTCATCTTCACGACGCCGTTCTCCAGCGCCGTCGCGATCTCCTCGACGGAGGAGCCGGAGCCGCCGTGGAAGACGAAGTCGAACGGCTGGCTGCCCGCGGGCTTGCCGTACTTCGCGGCCACGCCCTCCTGGAGGTCCTTCAGCAGCTCGGGGCGGAGGACGACGTTGCCCGGCTTGTAGACGCCGTGCACGTTGCCGAAGGACGCGGCCAGCAGGTAACGGCCCTTGTCGCCCAGGCCCAGGGCCTCCGCGGTGCGCAGCGCGTCGTCGACGGTCGTGTAGAGGGAGTCGTTGATCTCGTGCGTGACGCCGTCCTCCTCGCCGCCGGTCGGGGTGATCTCGACCTCAAGGATGATCTTCGCGGCGGCGGCCTGCGCGAGCAGCTCCTCACCGATGGTGAGGTTGTCGGCGAGGGTCTCGGCGGAGCCGTCCCACATGTGCGAGTTGAACAGCGGGTTCCGGCCGGCCTTGACGCGCTCGGACGAGATCGCGAGGAGCGGACGTACGTAGGTGTCCAGCTTGTCCTTGGGGCAGTGGTCGGTGTGCAGCGCGACCGTGATGTCGTACTTCGCGGCAACGATGTGCGCGAACTCCGCGAGCGCGATGGCGCCCGTGGCCATGTCCTTGTTGTACTGACCGCCGAGGAACTCCGCACCACCGGTGGACATCTGGATGATGCCGTCGCTCTCGGCCTCCGCGAAGCCGCGCAGCGCGGCGTGCAGAGTCTGGGACGAGGTCACGTTGATGGCCGGGTAGGCGAACTTGCCTGCCTTCGCCCGGTCGAGCATCTCGGCGTAGACCTCGGGGGTTGCGATGGGCATCGGGCCGCTCCTTGTGATGTGCGGGTTGAGGTGCTTTGTCCCTGACCTGGGGGCGACGTCATTGTCGCCCTCATCTTTCCAGACTCTTGTCCGTACGGTGAGGCTCAGGCCAGGCCGAGGTCCGGCAGGGTGTACGCGCTGACATACCGCAGCCCCGCGGCCTCCACGGCTCCGGCGGCCCCCCGGTCGACGATCACCGCGACGGCGACGACCTCGCCGCCCGCCTCGCGCACCGCGTCGACGGCGGTCAGCGGCGAACCGCCGGTCGTCGACACGTCTTCCACCACCAGGCAGCGGCGGCCCTTCACGTCCGCGCCCTCGATACGGCGCTGCATCCCGTGGGCCTTGCCCTGCTTGCGTACGACGAACGCGTCCAGGCTCGCGCCGCGCGCGGCGGACGCGTGCAGCATCGACGTCGCGACGGGGTCGGCGCCGAGCGTCAGGCCGCCCACGCAGTCGTAGTCCAGACCGGCGGCAGCGGCGGTGTCGAGCATGACCTGCCCGACCAGCGGCGCGGCCTGCCCGTCCAGGGTGATACGGCGCAGATCGATGTACCAGTCGGCCTCGATGCCGGACGACAGGGTCACCTTGCCGTGCACGACGGCCTTGTCCTTGATCTGCTGGAGCAGCTCAGCACGTACGTCAGTCATGGCCCTGAGCTTACGACCCGGTCCGGAGAGCCTCCTCAGAGCCGGCGCCAGCTCCAGGTCGTCCGGATCTCCAGGGGGTCGATGGGCGTGACCAGGCGCGGCAGGGTGTTCAGCCCGTTCGGCGGACCGGTCTGCGGCTCCACGCAGACGGCCTCGGCCTGCTCGTCGTAGACGACGGCCCATTCGGCGGTACTGGCCACCTTCAGTTCGAGCCGTCCCGGCCAGGTCAGCGTGGCCGCCACGCCGTCGGGCATCCCGAAGCAGTCGTCCCACGGGCCGGGGCGGGGGTCGATACGGCGGCCGGTCGGCAGATGGTCCGCACCGCGCTCCTCCTGCCAGGCGGGGGAGAAGTCGAGGCGTACGGCGTCCTCGTCGGCCGTACGACCGTCCAGGTGGCGGAGGAACCAGGGGTGCCAGCCCGCCTGCGCGGGGAAGGAGTCGTCGTACGTCTCGACGCCGAGCGTGAGCGTCAGGGAGTCGTCGGTGAGCTCGAAGAGCTGCGTGACGCGACCGGTGTACGGCCAGGGGTCGGCGAGTTCGTACGTGAACGCCGCCTCGGTCTCACCCCTGCGCGCGGTGCGCCATGAGGTGTCGCGGCCGGTGCCGTGGATGGCGTGGGGCGGGGAGTTGAGGGGCAGTTGGTGGGTGATGCCGCCGTTGCCGAACCGCCCGTGCTCGACCCGGCCGCACCAGGGCACCATCGGGAAGCAGCCGTACCGGTCGCCCTGCCGCAGCAGCTCCGTACCACCGACGCGCAGGCTCGCGACGCGGCAGCCGTTCGCCGGATGGATGGTCAACTCGGCGTCGCCGGCCGCCAGTCGGATCTCGCGCTTCTGGTCCGTTTCCGTACTCACGCCATGACCCTACGGCTCAACGCCTGCGCCGGAGCGCGCGCCCTACGACGACGGCCCCCGCGATGGCGAGCGCCGCGGCGGGCGCCACCCACCGCAGCGCGGCACCGGCACCGCCGGACTCGGGGGCCTGCTCGGGCGCGTAACGCCCACGGGGCGGCGCGTGATCGACCTCCTCGGCACTCCGCCCAATCATGGTCCGCCGCGCATGGGCGGCCTCGGCGGGCGGATCGAGGGGCACCAGAAAGTCCCCGTTCCCGGAGGAGGTGTCCCCGAACCCGAGGGTGTCGTCGAAGCTGTCGGGGTCGGGGTCCGGCCCGAAGCCGGGGGGCTCGGCGGGTTGATCGGCATCGGCGCCGGCCGCGGAGTCGTCGGCGGGTCGATCGGCATCGGCGGCACCTGACTCGGCGCGGGACACGTCGCGGTCCTCGCCCTGCCCACCACTCGCGTCAGCGCTGCCCGACTCGGGGGCAGGCACCGCGCCCTGCCCGGCGTCGGCGCCCGCCGGCCGGCCAGAGGCGGGGGACGCGTCGCCCGCCGACGGCAGCTCCTCGTCCTGCCCACCACCGACGCCGGAGGCGTCCGGCCCGCCACCCGCAGCCTCGTCAGCGCCAGGGGCATCCGCCGCACGCTCGCCACCACCAGACGCGTCGCCCGACGCCGCGACGTCCCCGTCCCGCCCGGCACCAGGCTCGGCGGCAGACGCCGCCACGTCCTCGCCCCGCCCGGCCCCCGGCCCCGTCGTCGCCCCGTCCGCCGACGAGTCGTCACCCTTTCGCAGCGCCATCGCGAAGCGGTCCAGGAGGCGGCGGCCTGTTGCTTCTGAGGTCGGGGCGTCGATTTCCGTGAGGCGGCCGGTCGACGTGGACGTCGCCGTGAACGTGACCGTCGTGCCCGCGGCGGTCTCCGTGAGTCGGAGGCGGACGTTCAGCTTCGCGGAGCCCGTACCACGGACCTCCGCGCCCTCGCCCTTCGCCGTGAAGCCGCCCGCCCGTTCCGTGAGCGTCAGTGCGCCCCGGTACGTGATCGTGTGGCCGCCCACGCGGACCTTCAGGCGGCCCGAGAGCGGGCGGGCCGACTCGTCCGCGTCCTGTTGGAGGCCGGGGACGCAGCGCGCGACGCGGGCGTGGTCCCTCAGCGCCTCGCGGAGGGTCTCAGCCGGAACCGGAATGAACACCTCATGCTCCATGGGTCCCGAGCCTACTCAGCCCCGCCGACTCAGGCGCCCCTCCGCGCACAACGGTCCCCTCACCCCGCGTACCGCGGATGTACCAGCGTCGAAGGCGGCAGATCACGCAACCGGGTGCGTTCCGCCCCGAGGACCCCCGCTTCGAGCAGCGGCGCGGCCAGCGAGCGCAGCCGGGGCACGTCCGGGGGGAGCTCCACCCTCGGCGGGTGGCCGACGGCGGCCAGGACAAAGCCCCAGTCCTGCCCCACGACCGCCTCCGCCGCCGCCCCCGCCGCCCGGTCCGGCCCCGCGCCGAAACCGGACGCCCGCCCCGTCGCGCTGTACGGACTCGTCCCGAACCCGGCCGCCCGCAACGTCGCGTCCACCGTCCAGTACGTACGCGGCCGGGCAGCCGGCGGCCCCGCGTGCACCGCCAGCCGCCCGCCCTCCGCGAGCACCCGGGAGGCGAGCCCGTAGAACTCCTCCGAGTAGAGCTTGGTGCTCGGGGTGATGCCGGGGTCGGGCAGGTCCGAGATGACCACGTCGTACGGCTCCGGCTCCGGCCCCGGCCCCCGCTCCCGCAGCCACGCGAACGCGTCCGCGTACTCCACCCGCAGCCGGGGGTCGTCATACGCGTGCTTGTTCAGCCCCGCCAGCGCCGGGTCCGTACGCGCCAGCCGCGCGACGCCCGGGTCCAGCTCCACGAGCGTGACCGAACGGACGTCCCCGTACCGCAGCACCTCCCGCGCCGCGAGCCCGTCGCCGCCTCCCAGGATCAGCACCCGCTCGTGCGGACCGCTCATCGCGGGATGCACCAGCGCCTCGTGGTACCGGAACTCGTCGCGCTCGCTGACCCGCAGCCGCCCGTCCAGATACAGGTCCAGCGGACCGCCCCGCGAATCCCGCCCGCCCCGCCCGCCCGTCAGCACCACTTCCTGGACGTCGGTCTGGACCGCGACCCGCACCCCGTCCCCGTACACCGCACGCCTCGCGGCCCGCTCGAAGTCGTCGACCAGCACGGCCGCGGCCCCCAGCACCGCGAGCACCAGGACGTTCACGAGCAGCAGCAGCCCCCGCTCGCGGCCCGTCAGGTCGCGGCCGAAGACCCAGAGCACGAGCGCGCCCCCCGCCACCACGTTCACCGCGCCGGTCAGCAGCGCGCCCGTCAGCTGTCCGAACCACGGCAGCAGCAGGAACGGGAACGCGAGCCCGCCGACCAGCGCGCCCACATAGTCCGCCGCGAAGAGATCCGCGACGGTCCCGCCCGCGTCCTGCCGGGAGACCCGCTGGATGAGCGTCATCAGCAGCGGGATCTCCGCGCCGATGAGGACCCCGATGGCGAGCGAGAAGCCGATCAGCGCGTACCGCGACTCCCCCATCCAGGCGAACGTCGCGTACAGCACCATCGCCGAGCAGCCCCCGAGCAGGGCGAGCGCCGCCTCCACCAGGCCGAATCCCACCGCCGCCCGGCAGCGCAGCCGCTTGGCGAGCAGCGACCCGAGGCCCATCGCGAAGACCATCAGGGACAGGACCACCGACGCCTGCGTGACCGAATCCCCGATCAGATACGACGCGAGGGCCACCAGCTCCAGCTCGTACACCAGCCCGCACGCGGCGCACACGAAAACCACGGCGAGGATCAGGAAGCGACCCGCGCTGGGTCGGACGGGCAGTCGCGGCGCGCTTTCCGCCGGCGCGACCACAGACTGGTCGATCATTCCAGTAACGCTACGTCACGACTTCCGTGCGGCTTGTCACCCACAAGGGTGGTAACTCTCGTTCACACCTCTCCCCATGGCCTATTCCTGTCGCTCCCACCGGACTCCCACCGGGCTCCCACCGCCGAGGCCGTGGCCCCACACACCGCTACAGACTCACCGGCACCCGCGCTCCCACCCGCGTCCGGGTCACCACCAGCGCCCCTTCCTGTGGATACGCGTGCCAGGTGAGCCAGGAAACCTGCCCCTCGTGCCGCCGCACGAGCATCGCCGTGAACGCGTTCGGGTCACCCGGGAACGTGCCCGCGAGTCCGTTCGGATGGTCGGCGACCAGCGCGAGCAGCTCCTGCGCTCGCCCCGCGAACGAGCCGCGCGACAACGTCTCGACGCGCGCGGCGAATTCGTACTCCCACTCCCCCACGCGCTCGGCGACACCGAGCGGAAGCGGCGTACTGCTGCCCGGGATACAGGCCACCGTCTCGGAGCAACTGCCCCGCTCCTCCTCAAGAAGCACCTGGTGGGAGGCGCCAAGAAGCCTCAACTGAAGCTTGGCACCGGTCAGTTCGAGATCAAGGACGGCGAGAGCGGGCAGCGGCTCGCGCCCCAACTCCCAGGCCAGATCGGCGGCCCGGGTGTCGGTGTAGGCGGTATTCAGAGTTCTGAGCATGGGTCGGCTCCGCAAACACGCTTGGCAATATGGACCGGGTGGCGTCCCGGAGGATGAATGGGAAGTTCCGATTTCGCAGATCTGCTGTGACCTGCGAGTGGCGAACTGCGAACGGTGAACGGTTGGGACTTACGGGCAGAGAAGTGAGAACCGGGAACCAGGAGCTGAGAGACGGGAATTACGAGCTGGCGAAAGTAGGAGATCGTCTACTCGGCTCCGCGCGAAAGTCCGAGGTTCGAGCGCCCTGAGGTCCGGGGGCTGGATAATCTCAACAGCGAGGCAATCACGAAGTAAGCGGCGCTCACAGCGTTTTTACCCAACTTGACTTGGTTTCCATCCCCTCGGGGGTGCCACAGTTCAACTGTTCAACCAGAAACCGCTCAACTCCCCACCGGCCCACGGCGGGACCCGCCCCCCGACGATCAACGTGAAGGTGCCCGGCGGGAGTTCACCCCGCCGGGCACCTTCAGTGGCCACGGACCAGCTGCCCCGTGTCAGCTGCCTCCGCCGCCGCACCCCCCGCCGCCTCCGCCGCAGGAGGACGAACCCCCTCCGCAGGACGAGGAGCCGCCTCCGTCACCGCTGGAGAACCAACTCCCGCCGCTCCCGCCGCTGTCACCGCCCCCGTCTCCCCCGCCGGAACGGCGGCTTCCGGAGAGCCGGACACCCCGATTGCCGTTCCGTGCCCGCCGGTTCTTCGAATAGGTCCCTATCGCGAACAGGAACCCGACAACCAACAGTGCGAGAAGCCCGAAGGCCAGACCCACAACGTTCATCGTCTTCACCGTCTTTCTGTTCCCCCGTGGCGAGGCCCCCGCGCCGTCGCGTGACCGGCTTCGCCGGTGATCGGCTTTCGTGCCGTCTTCTTGTGTGACTGGGGAATGCCCCCCGCCCCACGAGCCCAAAGCAGACTTGAGCAAGTCCAGAGCTTCGGCGCAGGATGGCCGCCATGACCGCCACGAATCCCACGTCGTCCGCCGCGAGCGACGCCCCCGAGCGCCACCGCCCCCTGCTCAACCGACGCCTCGCGGAGTTCGGGACGACGATCTTCGCCGAGATGTCGGCGCTGGCCGTCCGCACCGGCGCGATCAACCTGGGCCAGGGCTTTCCCGACACCGACGGCCCGGAGGAGGTCAGGGAGGCGGCGGTACGGGCACTGCGCGACGGCCGGGGCAACCAGTACCCGCCGGGCCCCGGCATCCCCGAGCTGCGCACCGCGATCGCCGACCACCAGCTGAGGCGGTACGGCCTGGCGTACGACCCCGACACCGAGGTCCTGGTCACCGCCGGCGCCACCGAGGCGATCGCCGCGTCGCTGCTCGCCCTCGTGGAGCCCGGCGACGAGGTGATCGCCCTGGAGCCGTACTACGACTCGTACGCCGCCTCCATCGCCCTGGCGGGCGGCACGCGCGTCCCCGTCACGCTGCGGCCCCGCGACGGGGCGTACCACCTGGACCTGGACGAGCTGCGCGACGCCGTCACCCCGCGCACCCGGCTGATCCTGCTCAACACCCCGCACAACCCCACCGGCACCGTCCTCACACGCGAGGAGCTGGCGGCCGTGGCGGCGCTCGCCGTCGAGCGGGATCTGCTGGTGGTCACCGACGAGGTGTACGAGCACCTGGTCTTCGACGGCGAGCATCTGCCCCTCGCGTCCTTCCCGGGGATGCGCGAGCGCACGGTCACCATCTCCTCAAGCGGGAAGACCTTCTCGTTCACCGGCTGGAAGGTCGGCTGGGTGACGGCCACGCAGGAGCTGGTGACCACGGTCAGGGCCGCGAAGCAGTTTCTGACGTACGTGTCGGCCGGGCCGTTCCAGTACGCCGTCGCCGAGGCGCTGCGGCTGCCGGACAGCTACTTCGAGGACCTGCGCGACGATCTGCGGGCCAAGCGCGACCTGCTGTCGGCGGGGCTCGTGGCGGCCGGGTTCGAGGTCTACCGGCCGGCGGGCACGTACTTCGTCACCACCGACATCCGGCCACTCGGCGAGAGCGACGGCTTCGCGTTCTGCCGCGCGCTGCCGGAGCGGTGCGGGGTGGTGGCCGTGCCGAACGCGGTGTTCTACGACCACCGGGAACAGGGCGCGCCCTTCGTACGGTTCGCGTTCTGCAAGCGCGCGGAGGTCCTGGCGGACGCGGCGGACCGGCTGAAGACGCTCGCGGCGGGGTGAGCGCGCGAGGACTTCAGGGAATGACCTACGGTCCCGCGTGGACCTGGCAGGCCCACAGGCTCGGCGTACGGGGGTACTCGGCGCGCAGTTCGCACACCGCGCGGTGCAGGGCGCGCGCCGTGCCGTCGACGGTGAGCGGGCCGCCATCGGCGGGGTCCAGCCGCTCGTACAGCCCGCGCGCGACCCGCGCCCCGATCCTGTCGTCCACCGGCCAGAGCGAGCCGACGACATGGGGGAAGCCCGCCATCTGGAAGGCGCTCGCGATGTGCACGGACTCGTCGGCGAGTTCGGCGCTGATACGCATGGTGTCGCAGGCGGACAGATAGGCCAGACGGGCGCCGGGAAGGCGCAGCCGGGCGAGATCGCGCACGGTCGGAGACGCGTCGGGCGGGCCGTGCAGCACCAGTCGGCCGTTCGAAGGGCGCAGCGGATCGCTGACGGCGTGGCAGGCGAAGTGGACGTGCGCGTGGTCGCGCAGGCGGGCGTCGACCGCCGCGCGGGTCGCGGCGCCGTCGGCGAGGAGCGTGGCGTACGGCAGCCGTCGCGCGAGCCAGTCGGCCTCCTCGCGCGCGCCGGGCAGCGCGGGAAGCCCGTCCGCCTCGGGGACGGCGACGATCAGGAGGGAGTCGCCCGGGGTGTCGGCGGCAGGGTCGTCGGAGCGGGGGCGCGCCGGGGCGCGTGTGCGGGCGTGGTGGAGCGTACGGAGTGTGGGGGCGTACGAGGAAACCACCCGGTCGAGGGCGCCCGGCCCATTGCCGTCCGGCGCCGCGGCGTGCAGGGGCAGCGTGCCGAGCAGCCCGCCAGGCGACCACCAGATCCGCGGCAACTCCTCCCCCTCCGGAGGGACTTCGAGGCCCAGCCGGTCGAGGACGGGGCCTGTGACGGCGGACCAGAGCCAGTCCAGCGTGGCCCGCACCTCGCCCTGGGCCCGCAGTGCCTCCTCGTGGCCGCTCCCCGGCGCGTTCATCCGCGCGAGCGCGTCGTGGAAACGCTCGGTGCGAGTGGTGACCGCCGGCGCGGTGAGCAGCGGCAGCGGCAGCGCTTCGACCGAGCCCCCGGTCACCAGGAGGGCGCCACCGGCCGGGGCCTCGGCACCGCCCGTACTGTCGGCGGGCGGCACATGCACCAGCACGACCGGCCCCTGTGCGGCTGCCGCGCCCAACTCGGCGTCGTCCCAGTCGCGTACGGACCGGAAGAGCCGCAACTCGGGGTGCTCGGCGCGGATCCGGGCGGTCAGCGCGTCCCACTGGGCGGTCAGCCGCTGCCGCCGGTCGCTGGCCGGGGCCACGGGACCGGACGGCTCGTACGAGGAGTCCTCCGGCGGCTCGTGGTCGGACGGCTCGTACGAGGAGTCCTCCGGCTCCGGTACCAACTCGTCCGTCGACGCGTCGAGTCCCTGCCGCAGCCTGACCAGCTCCTCCGCCAACTCCGGTGCCTTGCGGGCCAGTTCCGTCAGGTCGCTGTTCGCGTCGAAGGCCTGTGCCAGCAGCACCCCGCGTGCCTGCTCCAACAGCCGTACCGCCAGCCCAGGTTCACCGCACCGGACCGCGCACGCCGCGGCCTCCGCGCCCAGCCCCACCGTCCCGCCGAGCCGGAACTCCTGGTCGTCACGGAGGAGATGACGCGGCGAGAGGACCGGCATCAGGTCGACCGCGACGACGTACCCCTTGAGCGCGAGATCCGGTCTGCCGAGTTCCATCCCGGCACGCGCCCACCGCCAGGCCGCGTCCAGCCGCTCCGAGGACGGACACTGCGGTTCGAGCGCCGCCTCGCGGAAGGCCGCGGCGGACTGTCTGAGGTCGTCCACCGCGCGCGTACGTGCGTACCGTTCGGCCAGCAGTTCACCCAGCGCTGAGAGCCGGGTCGTGAGATTCGGGTGCTCCGGCGGCGTCGCGTCGACGGCCTCCCGCAGCAGGCGGACCGCCCGTTCGTGCGCGCCCGAGAACCACCCCGCACGCAGCGAGGCACGCTGGAGAACGGCCGCCGTCACCAGGAAGTTCGAGCGCAGCGGCGATCCTTCGGGCACGGCGGCGATGGCCGCTTCCAGCACCTCCCGCGCTTCTCGCAGATCCCGGCGCCGGTGGGTGATGTCGAAACGCGAGAGCAGGATGAGCGACAGTGACAACTGCCTCTGCGGCAGAAGCGGATCGGTCGCGTCGGTCAGCTCCAGCGCCGCCCTGATGTGCTCCACCGCCTGGTCGGCCGTGGCCACGTCGCGGGTCCGTCCGGCCGTACGCGCCAACGCACCGCCCGTCGCGGAGAGAACCGCCGCGCGCTTCGACGCGGACGCGCCGGGCAGCGAGGCGGCCCGCCGCCGGCAGTCCAGCGCCTCCGCCAGATCGGCCGAATCCTGAAGCCTGTTGTGGCGGAGCATCAGCGCGGCGCCGAGATTGATCAGCCGTCCGCCGAGCAGATGATGTCCGGCGGGGGTCTCGCGGACGGCCTCGCGCTGCGCGTCGACCGCCTCCGTCAACACCGCGAGGTCGGACGACTGTTGATGGAGCGAGAGCAGGACCGTACCCAGATTGGTGAGTGCGCCGGGCCGGGACGCGTGACCTGGCGGCAGCATCGCGAGCGCCTCGCGCATCCTGGCCACGGCGGTCACGAGATCTTCGGGGGCGCCGAGGCCGCGCTCGTACCGCCCGCGCAGCTCCAGGGCGGAGTTGACCAGCCGCTGGACCGTACGGCCGGGCGTCCCGGCGGTGTCCCGGGGCTCCTCGTCGCGCAGGAGCCGCCGCGCCTCCTCCAGGTCGCGGACGTCCCCGATGCGCGCGTGCCGCAGCCGCAGCGCGAGGCCCAACTGCTCGTCGGCGCGGGTCCGCTGGCCCGGATCCGCCCAGACCTCCTGACGCGATCGGCCCAGTACGGCGATGGCCTCCTCCAGGTCGGCGAGCTCGCCCGTCCGCTCGTACCGCTTCACCAGCATGAGGGCCAGATCGGCCAGGGCTGAGCCCGGTCCGAGCGGGTTCCCGGCCACGGCGCCCCTGCTGAGCACGACGACCTCGTCGAACTCCTCGACCGTGCCGCCCGACCGGTCCAGCCGCAGACTCAACGCCCGTGCCAGGATGCTTCTGTGGCGGGCGAGGTCGGGGTTGTTGTCGTCCGTCTGGGCCAGTACGTCGCGGGCGATCCCGGCCGCCTCGTCCAGATCCTCCGCGTCGGAGGTCCGCTCGTACCGCTCCACCAGCGCCAGCCCGTGATTGCTGAGCCGGGTCAGGCGCTCCGGGTCGCCGGCCGGACTGAGCCGGACGGAGCGGCGACCGAGGCGCAGCACCTCTTCGGCGAGGTGCGCCGACTCCTCGCGCAGAGCGTCGTCGTCCCAGGCGCGCGCCGCCGCGGCCAGCGCGTCGGCCAGGCGGGAGACTCGTACGGCGAGCTCCGGGTCGTCGGCGGCGGTGGCGAGCACCGAGAGCCGGCCGGCGGCGATCGCCTGCGCGCGCACCAAGTCGGGTGAACCACCCGGCGTTTCGAAGGCCCTCGCCATCTCCGGTGGCAGACCAGGCAGTTGACGGCCCTCACCGGCGGCCGTGGCGGCCATGCACACCCCGCTCCACACCTCAGGACCGTCGGCGTCGGCGGGGTCCGGCCAGGACTCCGGGGGCAGTGAGGCCCAGAGTGCCGCCAACTCCGGTGGTACGGCCGCCCGGTCGCACACCCAGACGGGAAGCAGCAGCATCCCCGCGCACGAGCCCTCCTCCGCGCCCTTTCCCTCGCCGAGCTCACCGCACCGGGCCCAGTACAGCCAGCCGGCCGCCTGCCGGGCGTCCATGTCCGTACGGAGATCGCAGCCGCGCAGCAACGCCGCCAGCTCCGCGTCGGCCTCCGGGCCGAACACCAGTGACCCGTCGCCCCGTTGAATGGCGCGGTCCAGCCGTCCCGTCACCGCGCCCAGCAGGTCGTCCCGGCCGTCCCGGCTTCTGCCCCGCACCCGCACGCCTGCCCCCGCTCCCGTCCGACAACTGACCCATTGTGTTGGACAGCGGCCCAAGCGTGCCCGCCCAAGGCACACTTGAGGCCATGACCGCATCAGACACGGCGTACGGGGAGGGTCCACGCGCCAGCTCCATCGCGGCTCTGTGCGCGCTGCTGGGGGCACGGGACGGGCTCTGGCGCACGGACGAAGAAGTCTCGGCGGCCACCGAGCGCGCCAGGGCGCTGCTCGCGCTCTGCTCCACGGCGGACCCCGGGCAACTCGACGCGGCCTTCCGGGAGTTGGACGAGGCGCTGCTCCGGGCCGGCGACGCGCGCGGGCTGGGCGGCCAGCTGCGGGTAGGGCCGGGCCGGCCGTACCCCGGTCAGACGATCCCGGGCGTCCGCCCGATGATCAAGGTTGCCCTCTGCCCCGGCACGGTCCTCTGCACGCGCCGCGAACCGGCCAAGGACCTCCGACCGGCGCCACCGTGCGCGCTCAACGGCACCCGAATGCGCAAGGAACGCCTGCGCCGGGACCCGACGACATGAGCGCGGTCGCGCCCAGGGCGTGTTGCGACAGCGGCGTCGCCCACCGACAGGGCCGGGCTCAGCGCGGGCCGGACACCGCGCGCCCCGCCCCTCCGGCGGACGACGCCAATTGTCGGACACGGCCCAGGCCCGCGCGCCGGTGAACCCCCTCCTCGTCACGCTCGGCACCAAGCTCACCGAGCGCTGGCTCAACCTTCTCGTGCTGCCCGGTGCGCTCTTCCTGGGAGTCGTTGCCGCCGGCACCACCCTCGGGCACGCCCACTGGCACGACATCGACCGGCTGCGCGAAGCCCTCGACGACCTGACCGCGCGGCCGGTCCTGGACCGTACGGGCACGGCGGCGATCGCGGTGGCGGTGATCCTGTTGCTCTCATCGGCGCTGTCGCTGGCCGCCCAGTCCGTCGGGACCGCCGTCGAGAGCTTCTGGCTGCGCGAGAGCCGTTTCCCGCTCGGGCGCCGGCTCCAGAGCGGGCGCCACGCGGCCTGGCAGCGGCTCGACCACGAACGGACCGAGGCGATCCGCGATCCGGCCACCCCGGCGGCCGACATCGAACGCCTCACCCGGGCCCGCGACCGTATCGCCCTGGTCCCGCCGAGCCGCCCCACCTGGTACGGCGACCGGCTCGCGGCAGCCGCCGCGCGCGTCCACGCGGCGTACGGCATCGACCTCGCCGCCGTGTGGCCCCGCCTGTGGCTGATCCTCGCGGAACCGGCCCAGCGCCAGATCGAGTCCGCACGTCTCGCCCTCGCCACGGCGGCACGGCTCGGCGCGTGGTCACTCGGCTATCTCGCCGTCGCCGCGTGGTGGTGGCCGGCGGCCCTGATCGCCCTGGGCTGCGCGCTGGTGGCCCGTTCCCGCGCCCGCGAGGCGGTGGAGTCGCTGGCGTCCCTCGTGGAGGCGGCGGTGGACGTCCACGCCCGGGACCTGGCGGTCCTGGTGGGCCTGGAACCCCCGGACGCGACGGGCGGCCCGCTGTCGCCGGACACGGGGGACAGCATGTCGGAGATCTTCCGCAAGGCGGACTGACGGGCGCCGCGCTCCCCGCCGGGCCGCTGCCCGCCCCCGCCCTCACCGGCGTGCGCGCTCGCATGCGCACTCGCGAAAGCCCGGCCGAGAACGGCGATCGTGCTGATCGCGGCTCTCGCCGGGCTGTCGGGTGCCGCAAGACACCAGGGCCGTACGCGCGGCCGGTCAGGCCTCGTCGGCCGGCTTCTGCTCGGTGGGCTTGTCCTCCGTCGGCGTCAGCCCGAAGGTCTCCACCAGCCACTTGTCGAACTCGATAGACGCCCGCACCCAGCTGACCGTCGACGACACGAAGTGCTCCAGGCTGACCCCGGTACCGATCAGCATCTGGGCCTCGCCGATGAGCCGGACGGTCGTGGGGCCGTCCTCCTCCTCGTGCACGTGGCTGTAGACCTTGGGCCACAGCGTGCGGCGGTTCCAGTCGTCGATCGCGTCGAGGATCTTGGGCTTGTCCTCAAGGGCGTGCGGCCGGTCGTAGAAGGTCCGTACCGAGAAGACCTGCTGGTCGTCCTCGCCGCGGAACATGAAGTACGTACGGAAGTCCTCCCACGGCGCGGCGAGGTCACCCTCGTCGTCGACGACGTACTTCAGCTCCATCTGGTCGAGGAGCTGCTTGACCAGATCCTGGTCGGGGACGACAGGGCCCGCCGGTCCCGCAGCCTGCGGTTGGGGCTGGGCCCCGAAGTTCGGAATCGAGGACGGGTCGATGGTCATCGCTTGATTCTCCTGAGGAAGGCATGCCGTTGTCTGACAACGACCCTAGCCGCGATACCCGGGCCTGGGCCCCGCACCCCGTCGACAATCCGGCGGAAGGCAGGGCGGGCCCGCCACCGTTGCGGTGACGGGCCCGGGGGCCGGGGTCGGAGGCCGGTACCGGACCCAGCCGCACCGCCCTACGGCGACTTCTCCAAAGAAGGCGCCCCCGCAAGAGGCCCGTCCTCCGCCGTCCCCGCACGCGACCCCGGCTCCCGCTCCCGCGACGCCGGCCCCACGATCAGCCCGTCGCCCGCGCGGTCCACCCGTACCGTGTCGCCCTCCACGACCTCGCCCGCGAGGATCTCCTTCGCCAGCCGGTCGCCGATCGCGGTCTGGATCAGCCGGCGCAGCGGCCGCGCGCCGTACGCGGGGTCGTTGCCCTTGTCGGCGAGCCAGGCCAGGGCATCCGGCGTGATGTCGAGGGTGAGGCGGCGGTCCGCCAGCCGCTTGGCGAGCAGGCCGATCTGCAGATCGGCGATCCGGGCGAGCTCCTCCTTGGAGAGGGCGGAGAAGACCACGAGATCGTCCAGCCGGTTCAGGAACTCCGGCTTGAACGAGGCCCGTACGGCCTCCAGGACCTGCTGCTTCTTCGTCTCGGCCGAGGGGATCGGGTCGACCAGATACTGACTGCCGAGGTTCGACGTGAGGACCAGGATGGTGTTGCGGAAGTCCACCGTCCGCCCCTGGCCGTCGGTGAGCCGGCCGTCGTCCAGGACCTGGAGCAGGACGTCGAAGACCTCCGGGTGCGCCTTCTCGACCTCGTCCAGCAGGACCACGCTGTACGGCCTGCGGCGGACGGCCTCGGTGAGCTGGCCGCCCTCCTCGTAGCCGACGTAACCGGGAGGCGCCCCGACGAGCCGCGCGACCGAGTGCTTCTCGCCGTACTCGCTCATGTCGATACGGACCATGGCCCGCTCGTCGTCGAAGAGGAAGTCGGCCAGTGCCTTGGCCAGTTCGGTCTTGCCGACTCCGGTCGGTCCGAGGAAGAGGAACGAGCCCGTGGGCCGGTCCGGGTCCGCGATGCCCGCGCGGGTGCGCCGTACCGCGTCCGAGACCGCCTCGACCGCCTCTGTCTGACCGATCAGCCGGCGGCCGAGCTCCGCCTCCATACGGAGGAGCTTGCGCGTCTCGCCCTCCAGAAGCCGCCCGGCCGGGATCCCGGTCCACGACCCGACGACATCGGCGATCTCGTCCTCGCCGACCTCCTCCTTGACCATGGGGTCCTTGGCGGCCTCCTGCTCCGCCTCGGCGGCCTCCGCCAACTCCCGCTCCACGTCGGGGATCTCGGCGTACCGCAGCCTG
This sequence comes from Streptomyces sp. NBC_01716, assembly GCF_036248275.1. Lineage (NCBI taxonomy): Bacteria > Bacillati > Actinomycetota > Actinomycetes > Kitasatosporales > Streptomycetaceae > Streptomyces > Streptomyces sp. NBC_01716. Next base: position 3,940,106 of record NZ_CP109181.1, read on the forward strand.
GACGCGGTGGCGAGGTCCTGGTTCTCGACGTCGTTCTCCGCGCGGTCGGCCCGCATACGCAGATCGTCCAGCTTCTGCTTCAGCTCACCGACGCGGTTGAGGCCCTGCTTCTCCTTCTGCCAGCGCGCCTCCAGACCGCGCAGCTCCTCCTCACGGTCGGCGAGGTCACGGCGCAGCTTCTCCAGACGCTGCTTGGACGCGGCGTCCGACTCGTTCTTCAGCGCCAGCTCCTCCATACGGAGGCGGTCGACCGATCTGCGCAGTTCATCGATCTCGACGGGCGAGGAGTCGATCTCCATACGGCGGCGGGACGCGGCCTCGTCCACGAGGTCGATGGCCTTGTCGGGCAGGAAGCGGGAGGTGATGTAGCGGTCGGAGAGCGTGGCGGCGGCCACGAGCGCCGCGTCGGCGATCTGCACCTTGTGGTGCGCCTCGTACCGGCCCTTGAGGCCGCGCAGGATCGCGATCGTGTCCTCGACGTTCGGTTCGGCGATCAGCACCTGCTGGAAGCGCCGTTCCAGCGCGGCGTCCTTCTCGATGCGCTCGCGGTACTCGTCGAGGGTCGTCGCGCCGACCATGCGCAGCTCGCCGCGCGCCAGCATGGGCTTGAGCATGTTGCCCGCGTCCATGGCGGAGTCGCCGCCGGCGCCCGCGCCCACGACGGTGTGCAGCTCGTCGATGAAGGTGATGATCTGCCCGTCGCTCTCCTTGATCTCGGACAGGACGGTCTTCAGCCGCTCCTCGAACTCGCCGCGGTACTTGGCGCCCGCGACCATCGCGCCCAGGTCCAGGGAGACCAGCTTCTTGTTCTTCAGGGACTCCGGCACGTCGCCCTTGACGATGCGCTGCGCGAGCCCTTCCACGACGGCCGTCTTGCCGACGCCGGGCTCGCCGATCAGTACGGGATTGTTCTTCGTACGGCGCGACAGCACCTGCACCACGCGGCGGATCTCCTGGTCCCGGCCGATGACCGGGTCGAGCTTGCCCTCCCGCGCGGCGGCCGTGAAATCGGTGCCGAACTTCTCCAGGGCCTTGTACTGGCCCTCCGGGTCAGGTGTGGTCACCCGGCGTCCTCCCCTTGCCTTCTCGAACGCGGCCTGCAACCTCTTCGCGCCGGCACCCTGCCGCTCCAGCAGGTCTCCGGCCGTGCCGCCCTCGGCCGCGATCCCGATGAGCAGATGCTCGGTGGAGACGTACTCGTCGCCCAGCTTCTTCGCCCGCCTGGCGCCGTCGGTGACGACAGCGATCAGCCTGCTGTCGGGCGCGGGCGGGGCGACGGTGGAGCCCCGCACGCTGGGCCGCTCGGCCAGCAGCCGCTCCGCCCCGGACCGTACCTCGGCCTGGTCGGCGTCGACGGCGACGAGCAGGTCGGTGACGTTCTCGTTGTCCTGGCCCCCGAGCAGGGCCAAGAGCAGGTGCGCGGGTGTCAGTTCGGCATGGCCCGCCGACACCGCGCGCTCGGTGGCGGCGTTGAAGGCGTCCTTGCTCTTGTTCGTCAGCTCGGCGTCCACGTGCGGTCTCTCCTCCTCGGCGCAGGGTCCGTCCCCAAAGAACCTGACCCACCCAACGTACGCAAAGTTGAGTCTATTCCACTCAAGCCCAAAGGAGACGCGTCCCGCTCCACCGACCAACTACCGCCGACCCGCGCCCCCGAGGCCATTACGCGCCTATTCTTCCGGCATGGCCCAAGACGTACGCGATCCCGACGCCGACTATCTCGCCTTCTGGCGCGAGCGCCACCTGTGCACCCTGACCACGCTCCGGCCGGACGGCACACCGCACGTGGTGCCGGTGGGCGTGACGTACGAGCCGGAGACCCGGCTGGCACGTGTCATCACCGGCAAGAACTCCACCAAGGCCGCGAACATCCTCGCGGCGGGCCCGGACGGGGCACGGGTGGCGGTCTGTCAGGTCCAGGGACGGCGCTGGGCGACCCTTGAGGGCGTCGCGACGGTACGGACAGAGGCGGGCAGGGTCGCGGACGCGGTAGGCCGTTACGCGGCCCGCTACGAGCGCACACCGGCACCCAACCCGGACCGGATCGTCATCGAGATCGCCGTCGACCGCGCGCTCGGCAGAGGATGACCGGCCCCGCGCGGTACGGCGGCGACCGGCCCGCACGAGGGCAGCACAGCGGCGCCATCGCGTTTCAGGTCCACGATGGCGCCGCTGTGTGGGGGAAGCGCCCGAGCGATCTACTACGACGGGGGAATCGCTCAGGCACTGCGGGGGGTGGCGGAAATGGTCTGTGGTTCGACCAGCTGATGGTCACGCTGGTCAAGATTTACGAAAATCATGTCGTACCGAATCGCGCAGCGCACAGGCTGCGGCGCCCCCCGAGGCTTCCTCAGACACCGGTAGGCACGAACGTCCTCATCCTCCTCGCGGACGACGACCACGGGCTCACCGAACAGGGTGACCATCAACGAGTCACCACGGTGAGGGATCGCCGTGACGAGATCGATGAAGTGCCATCCCGACCGGTAGGCCGAAGCCATCTCTCGCCGAAAGACCCTGTCGTCCGGCGGGACAGTCATGCGCCCAAGTCCACCGGTGCGCTGTCCCAGGAGGGATCACTCGGCAGAGCCTTGACGGCGGACACAGACGCACTGTCCGCCGAGGGGGTGCCACCCGCGACGAGCGAGCCCGTCACGGCCACCGCAAAAGCAAGTACGCAAAACGCGCGAGCCATCCTCTTCATGGACGATCTCCACCCCATTCTGATCACTATCCTCCCCCCGCGACTAAGACGATGGACCACGCAGAACGCTTCCACCAGCGAGCACAGGCATCATGTTCCTGTAATTCAGGACCCTGAGGGGGTGTCAAATGCAGTCAAGTCAGGGAATTGACGGACATAGGCATGGGCCCGGCGAACTATGCGAAGCCGGCAAAAACCTCTACGCGGCAGCTCTACGTTCCGGCCGGCTGTCCCGGTCCGAGGTGGAGAGCGCGCCCTGCCTGCTCGCCCTCGCACTGCTGCGCCCGGACCCGGACGATGCCCAGTGGCTCCGGCCGGTATCCCCGTCGATCGCGCTCAACCAGCTCACGCATCCCCTTGAGCGGGAGATCCAGGAGCGACGCCAGCTCGCCATGTCGCTGGCGGAGACCTTCGAACCGTTCATGACGCTCACCGCCATGGACCCGTCAGCCACGCACGCGATCACCGTGCTCGAAGGGCTGAGCCTCATCAACTCCACCCTGGACCGGGTCACCGCGGAGTGCACCGAGGAACTGCTCACCGTCCAGCCCGGCAGCGGACGGAAACCGGGCTCCCAGGAGGAGGCCCTGCGCCGGGTCCGCCCGCTGATAGACAGCGGCGTGAAGATGCGGACCCTGTATCAGCACACGGCCAGGCACCATCCCGCCACACTCGCCTACGTGGAACGGGTCGCGCCGCACGGGGTGGAGGTGCGCACGCTTGAGGAGATCATCGAGCGTCTCATCATCGTCGACCGCAAAGTGGCCTTCGTACCGGCCCGCAGCGACCGCAGGATCGCCCTGGAACTCCGCCACGAGGGGCTCGTGCAGTATCTCGTGGGCGTCTTCGAGCAGTTCTGGCTCCACGGAACTCCCTGGGACGAGCAGTTGTCGTACGCGCCGGAGATCGACGGCATCACCAGCATCCAGCGCTCCATCGCCAAACTCCTCATCGACGGCCACGTGGACGAGGCCATCGCACGCCGACTCGGCATGAACGTCCGCACCTGCCGCGCGCACATCGCCAAGCTGAGCACCACACTCGGCAGCGGCAGCCGCGCCCAACTCGGCTACCTGATCGCCCAGTCGGGAATCCTGGACCAGGATCACTGACTGTTGGGCCCTGCTGAAAGTACGTGAGGGAGGCCCTGACCACGCCGGGAGGTGGCGCGGCCACGGCGCCTGGGTGCGCTCCGGGAGTTGACCACTCCCAGCCACCGACAACGATCCCCCAGTAGTTAGAATCCCACCACCGCCATATTCCTGCATTGCAGAAAAAGGGGGGTCCCGAAATGGCAGGAATCAGACCAAGACCCTCGCATCCTCACAGCAGTCGGGAACTGTGCGACACGGGTGTACGGCTGTACACGGAGGCCCTGCGCAACGGCGGGATCGATCGCGCCGAACTGACGGCAGCCCCTTGCCTGATGGACATGGCGCTGCTGCACCCCGACCCCATGGACGCCTCGTTGCTGCGCCCCGTACCTCCGTCGGCGGCCTTGGCGCATCTGCTGCTGCCCATCACCCGGGAGATCCACGAACGCGTACGGCTCACAACCGTCCTGGCCGACTCCCTGGCCCCCCTGACGGCGGTACCGAGCGGGGACCCCAACCTCTCCATCACCGTCCTCGAAGGAAAGCCGCTCATCGCCTCCGTCCTGACGAGGCAGCGGCCGCCGCGACGTCGGAAATCCTGACGGCCCAGCCCGGCGGCAACCGCACGAAGGCCTCACTGGAGCAGGGGCTCAGGAACTCTCTCGCGGCCATCGAGCGGGGCGCCCGGCTACGCCACATCTACCAGCACCCGGCGCGCTACAACCCACACCTCAAGGACTACATGACGTGCGTGCCGGCCGACCGGTTGGAGGTACGCACCGTCGAGCAGACGGTCGAGCGGCTGATCATCATCGACCGCGAACTGGCGCTCATCCCCGCCAACACCGCACGCACGACCGCACTGGAGATCCGGCACCCCGCCCTGGTGACCTACCTCGTCCGGGTCTACGAGGTCCTGTGGGCACACGGCACTCCGCTGACGGAGCACCTCACACCAACGTCGCCCCACACCCCGGTCACATCGGTCCAACAGAGCATCGCCCGCCTCCTCGTCGAAGGAACCACCGACGAGGTGGTGGCCCGCCGGATGGGCATCAGCGTCCGCACCTGCCGCTCCCACATAGCCAAACTGATGCAGGCCCTGGGCGCCTCCAGCCGCACCCACCTCGGCGCCCTGCTGATCCAGTCGGGCCTGGTCGACCCGTAGGGACCCGTTCAGTCCGACTCGCTGTTCCTGTCGGGGAAAGCAAGCTTGAGAAAAACGAGAAGCAGTGAGATCAACGTGCCAGGACCTGCGCAGAACACCACCGCTGGGCCCAACTGGGTGAATACCACGGCGTACAGCCATGCGGCAGCTCCGACCGCGACATGGCCGACGAGAAGGTGTGTCGCGAAACGCGTTTCCCTCATCGCGAGGAACGGCAACAGAGTCCACGCCATCGCCAGGGCCAGGTACACGAGCGGCACAAGGGCCATCACCGAGGACCTGTTCTGTTGACCTCGGCGACCTTGCGGCCGGCCTCACCGACGGGTCTCTTCCTCAAGACGGCTGTCCCTTCGCTCCGCGAAGACGCTGGCACAAAGCGGTTGGTGCCGAACGGCCGGACCGGTCGAGGAAGCCGGCGAAAGACGGAAGGCCCGGTGCCCGCTGGATCTCTCCAGGGGGCACCGGGCCCTCCTCCCCGTCAAGCTCCTGGACCTAGTCCGACGACAGCTTCGGCTTCGGCCGCCACACCACCAGCGCGCTCGTCTGCTGCACGTCCTGGTACGGCACCAGGTCCCGGCGGTACGACGCGTGGACCTGGGCCTCGCGTTGGCGCATCGCCGCCGCCGCGCCGTCCACCGCCGCGCCCAGTTCGGCGACGCGTGCCTGCAACGCCGCGACCTGGTTCTCCAGTTCGATGATGCGCTTGATTCCGGCCAGGTTGATGCCCTCGTCCTGCGACAACTGCTGCACCTGGCGGAGCAGTTCGATGTCGCGCGCCGAGTAGCGCCTGCCCCGGCCCGCCGTACGGTCCGGCGAGACAAGGCCCAGCCGGTCGTACTGGCGCAGGGTCTGCGGATGCAGACCCGACAGTTGGGCCGCCACCGAGATGACGTACACCGGCGATTCTTCGGTCAGTTCGAAGCTCGGATTGAACGATGAGCGCGGTCGACGCCGCCCGACCCCGTCCATTGGAGTCACGCTCCCTTCGCTGCCTGGAACAGCTCGTCCCGCGGGTTCTCCCCCGCGGTCGCCTTCCGGTAACTCTCCAGCGCGTCACGGGCCTCGGCGCCGAGTTCCTTGGGCACGACCACCTCGACGGTGACCAGGAGGTCGCCACGGGTGCCGTCCTTGCGTACGGCGCCCTTCCCCCGGGCGCGCATCGTACGGCCGTTGGGCGTGCCCGCGGGCAGTTTCAGGGTGACCGGCGGCCCGCCCAGCGTCGGGACCTTGACCTCGCCGCCGAGCGTCGCCTCCACGAAGGTGACCGGCACCGTGACGGTGAGGTTGTCGTCCTTGCGGCCGAAGACCGGGTGCGAGCCGACGTGGACCACCACGTACAAATCGCCCGCCGGACCGCCGCGCTCACCGGGAGCGCCCTTGCCGCGCAGCCGGATCCGCTGGCTGTCGCTGACGCCCGCCGGGATGCGGACCTGCATGGTCCGTGAGGACTTGGCACGGCCGCTGCCCTTGCAGACCTCACAGGGGTCCTGGGCGATCAGCCCGCGGCCCTTGCAGTCCACGCACGGATCGGTCAGCGAGAAGCCGCCGCCCGTGCCGCGCGACACCTGTCCGGTACCCACGCAGGTCGGGCAGACCCGCGGCGAGCCGTTCTTGTCGCCGGTGCCCGAACACGCCTTGCAGGGCGCCTGGCTGGACATCCGCAGCGGGACCGTGGCCCCGTCGACCGCCTCGGTGAAGCTGAGCGTCACCTCGGACTCGATGTCCTGGCCGCGGCGCGGCTGCGTACGCGCACCGGTGCCGGGACCGCCCCGGTTGAAGAGGCCGCCGAACACGTCCCCGAGCCCGCCGCCGAAGCCGCCCGCGCCGCCCTGGCCCTGAGGTCCTCCGCCGCCGCCCTGCGGGCCGCCTCCGAAGAGGTCGCCCAGGTCGAAGTTGAAGGACCCGCCGCCACCGGTCCCGGGGCCGGTCCGGAAGCCGCCGCCGTTGCCGAAGAGCGAGCGCGCCTCGTCGTACTCCTTGCGCCGCTTGGGGTCGCCGAGCACGTCGTTGGCCTCGGAGATCTCCTTGAAGCGCTCCTCGGCCTTGGCGTCACCCTTGTTGGCGTCCGGGTGGAACTCGCGGGCGAGTTTCCGGTACGCCTTCTTGATCTCGGCCTCGGTGGCGTCCTTGGGGACGCCGAGAACCTTGTAGTAGTCCTTCTCCACGAAGTCCTTGGTACTCATTCCCGACGTCCCTCCTCACTGCCCGTCATGCGTACTGCCCGTCCGTACCGCTGTCGCGCACGTCAGCCCTCGTCCGGGCCACCGCTCTCCTCGTCCGTGTCCGGCTCGTCGGCGGTCTTCGCCTTCTCCCCGGGCTGGGCCCCCGGCTGGGGCTCCGCCACGGCGACGCGGGCGGGCCTGATGGTCCGCTCGCCGAACCGGTACCCAGGCTGCAGGATCGCGACGCACGTGTCCTCGGTGACATCCGGCGCGTAGCTGTGCATCAGGGCTTCGTGGATCGTCGGGTCGAAGGGCTCGCCCTCCTTGCCGAACTGCTGGAGACCCATCTTCGCGGCCACCGTTTCGAGCGATTCCGCCACCGACTTGAACCCGCCCACCAGCTCGGCGTGTTCACGGGCGCGCCCGATGTCGTCGAGCACGGGCAGGAGCTCGGTCAGAAGGCTCGCGACGGCGATCTCCTTGACCGTGACCCGGTCCCGCTCGACCCGGCGGCGGTAGTTCTGGTACTCGGCCTGAAGCCGCTGGAGGTCTGCCGTGCGCTCACCGAGCGCCGTACGGACCTGGTCCAGCTGTGCGATCAGGGCGATCTGTGTGGCGTCCTGCTGTACGTCCCCGGCCGGGGACGCCGGGCCCGGCTCCTTGGCGGAGCCAGGCGCGGCGGCCTTCGGCGCGGCGTCTTCGGGGGTGGCGCCGGAAGGGACGTCGGGCTCCTCCTCGAAGCCCGGAGTCTCCTCCGTCACGCGGCACCGTCCTTCTTGGGCTTCTCGTCGTCGACGATCTCGGCGTCCACGACATCGTCAGCGCCGTCGGGGCCGCCGGCGGGACCGGCCTGCTCCGTGCCCTGGGCGTCGTTGCCGGCGCCCTCGGCCTGCGCGTTGGCATACATGGCCTGGCCGAGCTTCTGCGAGACGGCCGCGACCTTCTCCGTGGCCGTACGGATCTCGGCCGTGTCCTCACCCTTGAGCTTCTCCTTCAGCTCGCCGATGGAGGTCTCGACCTCTTCCTTCACGTCACCGGGGACCTTGTCCTCGTTGTCCTTGAGGAACTTCTCGGTCTGGTACACGAGCTGTTCGGCCTGGTTGCGGGTCTCGGCGGCCTCGCGACGGCGGTGGTCCTCGTCCGCGTACTGCTCGGCCTCTTCGCGCATCCGGTTGACCTCGTCCTTCGGCAGCGAGGAGCCACCGGTGACGGTCATCTTCTGTTCCTTGCCGGTGCCGAGGTCCTTCGCGGCCACGTGCATGATGCCGTTGGCGTCGATGTCGAAGGCGACCTCGATCTGCGGCACACCGCGCGGGGCCGGCGGCAGACCTGTCAGCTCGAACATCCCGAGCTTTTTGTTGTACGCCGCGATCTCGCGCTCGCCCTGGTAGACCTGGATCTGCACCGACGGCTGGTTGTCCTCGGCCGTCGTGAAGATCTCGGAACGCTTGGTCGGGATCGTCGTGTTGCGCTCGATCAGCTTGGTCATGATGCCGCCCTTGGTCTCGATACCCAGGGACAGCGGGGTGACGTCGAGCAGCAGGACGTCCTTGACCTCGCCCTTGAGGACACCGGCCTGGAGCGCGGCACCGATGGCCACGACCTCGTCGGGGTTGACGCCCTTGTTGGCGTCACGGCCGCCGGTGAGCTCCTTGACGATCTCGGCGACGGCGGGCATACGCGTGGAGCCGCCGACCAGGACCACGTGGTCGATCTCGGACAGCGCGATACCGGCGTCCTTGATGACGTTGTGGAACGGGGTCTTGCAGCGCTCCAGCAGATCGGCCGTCAGCTGCTGGAACTGCGAGCGCGTGAGCTTCTCGTCCAGGTGCAGCGGGCCCTCGGCGGACGCCGTGATGTACGGCAGGTTGATCGTGGTCTCGGTGGAGGACGACAGCTCGATCTTCGCCTTCTCCGCGGCCTCGCGGAGACGCTGGAGAGCCATCTTGTCCTTGGCCAGGTCCACGCCGTGACCGTTGGCGAACTGCTTCACCAGGTAGTCGACGACACGCTGGTCCCAGTCGTCACCACCGAGGTGGTTGTCACCGTTGGTGGCCTTCACCTCGACGACGCCGTCACCGATCTCCAGGAGCGACACGTCGAAGGTGCCGCCGCCGAGGTCGAAGACGAGGATCGTCTGGTCGTCCTTGTCGAGCCCGTACGCCAGCGCGGCGGCGGTCGGCTCGTTGACGATACGCAGGACGTTGAGGCCCGCGATCTCGCCGGCCTCCTTCGTGGCCTGGCGCTCGGAGTCGTTGAAGTACGCCGGGACGGTGATGACCGCGTCCACGACCTTCTCACCGAGGTAGGACTCCGCGTCGCGCTTCAGCTTCTGAAGGACGAACGCGGACATCTGCTGCGGGTTGAAGTCCTTGCCGTCGAGGTTGATCTTCCAGTCGGTGCCCATGTGGCGCTTGACCGACCGGATTGTCCTGTCGACGTTCGTGACTGCCTGGCGCTTGGCGACCTCTCCGACGAGCACCTCGCCGTTCTTGGCGAAGGCGACGACGGACGGCGTGGTCCTGGCGCCTTCGGCGTTGGTGATGACGGTGGGCTCGCCGCCTTCGAGAACGCTGACGACGGAGTTAGTCGTGCCCAGGTCGATGCCGACCGCACGTGCCATTTCGATTCCTCCAGCTGACTTGAGTGGAACAGGCTCAAGGATGCACGACCGATCCCTGGGCGTCAACAGAGCTGAGTCGAGGGGACTCAACTAACGTGCGGCCCGATTTCGGGGCACCGCCCGGGAACCATGCCGTGCGACAGCCCTTCCCGCAGGCCCGCGCGCCTTCGGAACTTCACTCCCCCGCTGGGCCAGGATCGTCCGGCACCCGCTTCGCAAAAGCCACGAGTCACGCACTGTCCACACAAACGGTCGGGGGTATCTCATGGTTCCGCGCCCGCTTCCCGGCCCGGCGACCCGCACCGGCGACCACCCGCGCCGGGCCGTCGGCCGCACCCTGCGCCGCGCCCTGAACCGCGTCGTCGACCGGACCCTCGGCGTCCTGGACCGGACCCTCGATCATGTCCTCGACCCCAAGCGCCTGCTGGACCTGACGCTCGGTTCACTACTGCTGGTTCTGTCCTCGCCCGTGCTGGCCGCCGTCGCCCTCACCCTCACGCTCTCCAGGCGGCACCCCGGCAGCGCCTTCACCCACGGGCCCCGGGTCGGCATGGACGGCCGGATCTTCACCGTCCGCTCCCTGGCCACCCGCCGCCACCGGCTCGACCTGCTGTCGCGCCTGCCCCATGTCGTACGCGGCGAGATGTCCCTCGTCGGCCCCGCGCCGCTCGCGCCCGGCGACCCCCGCGCGGCGGCGCCCTGGCGTCAGTCCGTACGGCCGGGCCTCACCGGCCTCGCGCAGGTGCGCCGGCGTTCCCCGCTTCCTTGGGATGAGCCCGCGCTGCTCGACCAGCACTACGTGGAGCATCACTGGATCGGCCTCGACCTGCTGATCCTCGCCCGTACGCCGGCCGCCGCCTCCGCCCCGTACGAGACGGACACGGCCACGCCGCGGATCCCGGCACAGGGTCACCTCAGCGACACAGATCACCGGCCGCGCGGCTACAGTGCGGCGGGATAACTGGGTACCCTCAGCACAAACCGATTAAGTTACCGCTTAGTAGAAGCCGTTACTTCTTAGTAGAAGCCACTGACGTGGTGCTGTTCTTCCCACCCTCGCAGGCCCGAGGAGCCCCCAATGCAACTCGCCGCGATCATCGTGTCGCTGGTGCTGACCGTGGTCGGCGTCGCGCTCATCTCCCGAGCCGTCGTCGAGATCTACCGGTTCGTGAAGCTCGGCTCGCCCGTACCGGCCGGCAGTCGCACCGACGACCCCAGGGCGCGCACGGTCACCCTGGCCAAGGAGTTCCTCGGCCATACGCGGATGAACCGCTGGGGCGTCGTGGGCTTCGCGCACTGGTTCGTCGCGATCGGCTTCCTGACGCTCGGGCTGACGATCGTCAACGCGTACGGCCAGCTCTTCCAGGCCGACTGGATCATCCCGTACATCGGCACCTTCCTTCCGTACGAGGTCTACATCGAGTTCATCGCACTCGCCACGACCGTCGGCATCCTCGTACTGATGGCGATCCGGCTGCTGAACCTGCCATCGCGGGCCGGCCGCAAGTCCCGCTTCACCGGCTCCAAGGCCTGGCAGGCGTACTTCGTCGAGTACGTGATCCTCGTCATCGGCCTCGCGATCCTCACCCTGCGCGGCCTCGAAGGCGCCCTGCACCACGTCGACAGCTACGACCCCGCGTACTGGGCCTCGTATCCGCTGGTCCTGGCCTTCAAGGGGCTCAGCCTCGGCACGCTCCAGAACCTCGTCTACCTGACCGCCATGATCAAGCTCGGCGTGACGATGATCTGGGCCATCACCATCGGCCTCAACACGAACATGGGCGTCGCCTGGCACCGCTTCCTGGCCTTCCCGAACATCTGGTTCAAGCGCGAGGCCGACGGCGGTACGGCGCTGGGCGCGCTGCGCCCGATGGTCTCCGGCGGCAAGGAGATCGACTTCGAGGACCCGGGCGAGGACGACGTCTTCGGTGTCTCGCAGGTCGAGCAGTTCTCCTGGAAGGGCATCCTCGACTTCTCCACGTGCACGGAGTGCGGTCGCTGCCAGTCGCAGTGCCCCGCCTGGAACACCGGCAAGCCGCTCTCGCCGAAGCTCCTGATCATGTCTCTGCGCGACCACGCGCACGCCAAGGCGCCATACCTGCTGGCCGGCGGCGGCAAGACGGCAGAGGGCGAGGAGAAGGCGTCCGCGGAGCAACTGGCCGGGGTGCCGGCGTCCGCCCTCGCGGAGGCCGAACGCCCGCTGGTCGGGACGCTCGCGGCCGTATCCGACAGCGGCTTCGCCGCGGGCGGTGTCATCGACCCGGACGTCCTCTGGTCCTGCACCACCTGCGGCGCGTGCGTCGAGCAGTGCCCGGTCGACATCGAGCACATCGACCACATCCTCGACATGCGCCGCTACCAGGTGATGATCGAGAGCTCGTTCCCCTCGGAGGCCGGGACGATGCTCAAGAACCTGGAGAAGAAGGGCAATCCGTGGGGGCTTCAGAAGAAGCAGCGCCTGGAGTGGACCAAGGAGATCGAGCGGGAGGCGGGCTTCGAGGTGCCGGTCGTCGGCCGGGACATCGAGGACCTCTCCGAGGTCGACTACCTGTACTGGGTCGGCTGCGCCGGCGCCCTTGAGGACCGCGCCAAGAAGACCACGAAGGCGTTCGCCGAACTGCTGCACATCGCCGGTGTGAAGTTCGCGATCATGGGCGGCGACGAGAAGTGCACGGGCGACTCGGCCCGCCGCCTGGGCAACGAGCCGCTGTTCCAGCAGCTCGGCCAGGAGAACGTGGCGATGCTGAACATGGCCTACGGCGAGGATGAGGACGACCCGGAGACCAGGAAGCCGAAGTCCTCGAAGAAGATCGTCGCGACCTGCCCGCACTGCTTCAACACGATCGCCAACGAGTACCCGCAGCTCGGCGGCGAGTACGAGGTCATCCACCACACCCAGCTGCTCCAGCACCTCGTCGACGAGGAGCGGCTGATCCCGGTGACCCCGGTCGAGGGCCTGATCACCTACCACGACCCCTGCTACCTGGGCCGGCACAACAAGGTCTACACACCGCCGCGCGAGATCATCGCGAAGGTGCCCGGCCTCCGTAACGAGGAGATGCACCGCCACAAGGAGCGCGGCTTCTGCTGCGGCGCGGGCGGTGCGCGGATGTGGATGGAGGAGCGGATCGGCAAGCGCGTCAACGACGAGCGTGTAGACGAGGCGCTTTCGCTGAACCCGGACATCGTGTCGACGGCGTGCCCGTTCTGCCTCGTGATGCTGACCGACTCGGTCAACGGCAAGAAGAACGACGGCAAGGCGAAGGAATCGCTCCAGGTCGTGGACGTGGCGCAGCTGCTGCTCGACTCGGTGCGGACGCCGGCGGACCCGGAGGACTCCGCGGAACCAGCGGTCGAACCGGAGCCGGAGCCGGCGACGTAACGCCCTCCTTACGGAGGACGCGAAGGCCGGACCTGCCTCGGGGGCGGGTCCGGCCTTTGCCGTCTCCTGAGCCGATCGGCCCGTGATCGCGATCGGTCCGTTTCCTTACCGCGACGCGCGAACTGGAGCATCATGTGGCAGCGAATGTCAGGTGACCGGACAGAAGTAGGTGGATGAGGTCGTGCGCATACGTACCGGCACGTCGACAGCGGTGACGGCCGGTGCCGGCCTCTGTACGGCGCTGGCCCTGCTGCTGACGGGTTGCAGCGGTTCCGGGTCGGATGACAAGCCGGGCGGCGGCAGCGAGGCCAAGAACGGCGACACCGCGCCCCTGTCCGGCGCCGCCTCCGTACCGAAGCGCCCCGTCCCGCGCGGCGACGGCAGCGACGTCCCGGCCGACTTCAACGGCGACGGCCACCGCGACCTCGTACTGAACGACCTGGTCAAGGCCCCCGACGCGGTCCAGGGCGACGACGCGGGCATCGGCATCGTGTACGGCTCCGGCTCACCGCGCGGTGTCGACCCCGCCGTACGCCAGACGCTCAGCCCCGCCGCCAACGGCGCGGCCACCGACGGCGTCCTCCCGGCCGCCTTCGACGCGGCGGCCACCTGCGACCTGGACGGGGACGGTTTCGCCGACCTGATCGTGAGCACGGACCCGCCGTACGACGGCCAGGGCCGCCCACCCGTCCCCCTCCAGCTGCTCTTCGGCGGCCCGGACGGCCTCACGGGCAAGGCCGTGGTCCTGAAGATCCCCGCGAAGGCGCGCTTCGGCAACGAGTGGCCCGACCACCCGGTGTGCGGCGACTTCAACGGCGACGACAAGCCGGACCTCGCGGTCTCCGCGAGCGCCGGCCAGGTCAGCTACCTGCGCGGCCCGTTCAGCCGCGCGGGCGCGCCCCGCGCCGCGGCGGAACCGATCCCAGGCGGCGGCCCGGTCCTCTACGCCCCGACGGGCAAGGCGGACACGGACGGCGACGGGTACGACGACCTGGTGCACGCCACCCGCACCCACGAGCCCGGCAAGGCCGCCAAGGGCGAGCTGATGCCGGGCGGCCCGCAGGGACCGGGCGGGAAGGGCGGCACGTACACCTTCAAGGCCGTCGGACTCCCGCCCGCGCCCAACCTGCCCGGTGCGGGCGGAAAGACCACGACGGACCTCCTGGAGTCCGCGGACTTCACCGGCGACAAACGGCCCGACGTACTGACCCGTACGCACCAGGGCGAGGAGAAGGATCTGATCGCGCTCTACCCGTCGGGGAAGGACGGAAAGGCGCCCGGGCGCCCGGTGATCAGCTTCAGTACGTCGATCTTCCTCAAGTGAGGGGATCCAGCCCCCACTCGCCCGGTGCGGCGGGCCCCCCAGGGTTCCCTTAAGGGATGTCACAGCTCGGCCGCAAAGGCTGGCCTGTTCCAGCTCCTCCAGCCCCGCGCCCGCCCGAAACGGGTACGTTCGGTGACGTGGCTGGATTCAGGATCGGACGCGGCCGGGACAACCGCACACGTCAGCAAGACCCGCAGCAGCAGCCGTACGGACGGCAGGCGGCGCCCCCTCCGCAGTACGGAGGCGGGCAGCCGGCACCCCCGTACGGTCGGCAGCCGCGCCCTCCGCAGCAGCAGTGGCCCCCGGCGGCGGGCGCCGGACACCCCGGCCCCTCGCAGGGCGGCTACGGCTACCCCGGACCGGGCGGACACGGCGGCGGGCCCGGGGGACACGGTGAGCCCGAGTACTTCGGCGACCCGTACAACCAGCAGCACGCCGGTGGCGGCGCGCACGACCCGTACGCCAACAACCCCGGCCACACGCAGCAGTTCAGCGTGGACGAGCACGGTTACGGCGACGGCGCGACGTACCACGCGGGCTCCGCACCGGCCCCGGCCGGCCCGCGCCTGCACTGGAAGCAGCTGCTGACCGGCATCGTGCTGCGCCCCAACGGGACGTTCTGGCAGATGCGCGACTACGCGGTCTGGGGCCCGGCGCTGGTCGTCACGTTCCTCTACGGCCTGCTCGCCATCTTCGGCTTCGACGGCGCCCGCGAGGAGGCGATAAACGCCACCCTCTCGACGGCCGTCCCGTACGTCCTGACGACGGCCGTCGCCTTCGTGATCGGCGGTCTGATCCTGGGCACGGTGACCCACACGCTGGCCCGTCAGCTCGGCGGCGACGGCGCCTGGCAGCCGACGGTCGGCCTCTCCATGCTGATCATGTCGATCACGGACGCACCGCGCCTGGTCTTCGCGCTCTTCCTGGGCGGCCAGAACTCCCTGGTGCAGATGCTCGGCTGGATCACCTGGGTCGCGGCGGGGGCGCTGTTCACGATGATGGTGAGCCGGTCGCACGACCTCCCGTGGCCGAAGGCGCTGGGTGCGTCGGCGATCCAGCTGATCGCGCTGCTGTCACTGATCAAGCTGGGCACGATCTGACGACTGGGCCCGCCACCGGGACGATGGCGGGCCCACCGTCGCTCAACTTCTCAAGCGTCGAGAACTTGCCCGCCACGGCGCACCACAGGGGCTTCCACGCTCCAGGGAAAGTTGATCCACTCGTCGGTGCGCTTCCAGACGTACTCGCATTTCACCAGCGAGTGCGTCTTCTCGTATATGACGGCGCTGCGGACCTCGGCGACGTGATCGAGACAGAATTCATGGACGAGTTTGAGCGTGCGCCCGGTGTCCGCGACGTCGTCGGCGATGAGGATCTTCTTGTTGGAGAAGTCGACGACATTCGGCACGGGTGCCAACATGACCGGCATTTCGAGAGTCGTACCAACGCCGGTGTAGAACTCCACATTGACCAGATGGATGTTTTTGCAGTCGAGCGCGTACGCGAGCCCGCCGGCGACGAAGACCCCGCCGCGGGCGATGCTCAGGATGACATCGGGCTCGTACCCGTCGTCGGCGACGGCCTGCGCCAACTCCCGTACGGCGAGCCCGAACCGCTCGTACGTGAGGTTCTCCCGTATGTCGTCCACGCCCTTACACCTGCGTCCGGTGGAAATTCAGGAACGAGCGGGAGGCGGTGGGCCCGCGCTGCCCCTGATAACGCGACCCGTAACGATCGGAGCCGTACGGAAACTCCGCCGGCGAACTGAGCCGGAACAGACACAGCTGCCCGATCTTCATGCCGGGCCAGAGCTTGATGGGCAGCGTCGCGAGATTCGACAGCTCCAGGGTCACGTGCCCGGAGAAGCCGGGGTCGATGAACCCGGCGGTGGAGTGCGTGACGAGCCCCAGCCGCCCGAGACTCGACTTCCCCTCCAGCCGGGAGGCGATGTCGTCGGGCAGCGAGATGACCTCGTACGACGAGGCGAGCACGAACTCCCCGGGATGCAGGATGAACGCCTCGTCCCCGGCCGGCTCGACCTTGCGGGTCAGATCGGTCTGCTCGACGGCGGGGTCGATGTGCGGATAACGGTGGTTCTCGAACACACGGAAGAACCGGTCGAGCCGTACGTCGATACTCGACGGCTGCACCATCGATTCGTCGTAAGGGTCGATACGTACGCGCCCGGAGTCGATCTCGGCCCGGATGTCCTTGTCAGAGAGAAGCACGCCCCGAGGATACGCAGAACGCGCGGACCCGCCCCACTCGGGCAACCCCGCGCGCCCCTGCCGACCACCTACGTCAGCGCCGCCCGACCTCCACGGGCACGGCATGCCGCAACCGAGCACAACGCGGACACCGAATCAACCGCCCGGGGCCGAGCCGCCCGGCGTCAAGCTGCTGCATCGGGAACGACGTAGTACTGAACACATGCCCTTCGGCACAGCGGACGACGGTGCGATCCATCAAGTCCATCAGGTCCCTTCCCCAAGAACGCGGACGAACCCACACATTAGGGGATCAGCAAGACACCCACCGAAGCGGCACTCCGATGACGGAGGCTACCCCCAACTCCCGGGACGGAGGGCCACATCGAGCGACCGGAGTCGGCAATGGGGTAGAGTGTCCACGGAAGCGCCACTGATCATGGCGATTCGCGCGGGTGTAGTTTAATGGTAGAACATGAGCTTCCCAAGCTCAGAGCGCGAGTTCGATTCTCGTCACCCGCTCCACGACGAAGGCCCAAGTCAGCGACTTGGGCCTCCTTTGTTGTCTAGACCATTCCTTGTCCCGTCAGCCCTCCACCAGCCCTTTCTGCTGGCAGAGGCGCGGTTTCGGCGACGTCTCGCGCGATGCGCGAGCCTTTCCGCGCCGGACTTCTCGAATGGCGAGACGCATTTCCTGTGAACTGGGTCACAGGAGCGTTAGGAGTTGCGGCATTGCGAAGGCAATGCCGCTTCCTGCGAACTCCGCCCGGGGGCATGGAGCGGAGACAGGACCGCTGTTGCTGGCTAAGCGGTCCCGCCTCCGCCACGCCGCCTCGGGCGAGGCCGCCACGACCTCAGCCGGAGTTCTTCCGCGTCTCCGCCTGAGCCCGCTCGGCGGCTTCGCCGCGCTGCTGCCGAACTTCGGCGTCTATGCTCTTCGCGAGCTTGCGCTGGTGCTTCTTCTTGGAGTGCTGGTAGATCAGCTGTGCCTTCGGGCTGGACTGGCCCGCCCGGACCATGAGGTCCTTGAGCTTCGCGCCCGAGTCCGCCGCCAGGGTGTTGCCGGTGTGGCGGAGATCGTAGAAGCGAAAGCTGTCCGGCAGACCGGCCGCGGCCCGCGCCTTGCGCCACTTGCGCCCGAAGGAAGACCGTCGCAGAGCGGCTCCGCGTTCTCCGACGATGAGCAGCCCGTCCGGTTCCTTCTCGGCGAACCACTGAAGGTGGCGACGCAGCTCGGGCACCACGAAGTCGGGCAGGTAGATCGCGCGCTTCCCTGCACGCGACTTCGGTGCTCCCACGACCTTCTGGCCGTTGGTCAGCTCCGGTGCGGCGCGCCTGATCCACACGACGCCTTCGTCGAGGTCGATATCACCGCACCGCAGCTCCGCGAGTTCCTCGGGGCGGAGGGACGCGAAAGCGCCCAGGAAGATCATGATGCGCTAGCGCGGTCCGATCGCCTCGGCCAGCACGTAGACCTGATGGATCTCGGCGACATCGCGCTCGTCCGCCTCCTCCTTCCCGGCACCCTTGATACGGCACGGGTTGCTCTTGAGGAGTTCGTCGTCGACCGCGGTCTGGAGCACCGCCTTCAACAGACGATAGGACTTGGCCACGGTCGTCTTGGCGCCGTTGGTCGCCTTGAGCCGCTCAGCTCGCCACACACGCACATCCGCCGGCTGGATGCCGTCCAGGTCCCACTCGCCGAACGCGGGCAGGATGTGGAGCCTGAGCAAGCGGGTGTACAGATCCTCGGTGGTCGCCGCGAGGCCGCGCTCCCGAACCCACTTGTTGGCGAAGTCCTCGAAGTTGACCGCTCCGGCGTCGGGGTCGGTCCAGTGCTTGCGCTCTATGTCCGCCTGGGTCAGCGTGAGCCAGGTCGTCGCCTCCGTCTTGGTCTCGAAGGTATGTGGCGCGTACCGCCGCACACCGTCCGGAGCCCAGTAGCGGGCCTGGAAGCGTCCCGACTGGGTCTTGCGCACGCTGCCGAACTCGCGCCGCCGCTGCGGCTTGCGCGGCATCAGGCGGCCCTGCCGTAGCTCGGCCGACCCCGTCGTGCGGGCTGAACGGTGTGGGCTTCGATGTACGCGGTGAGAGCGCTGTCGGCGATGCGGACGTGGCGTCCGACCTTGACGAAGACGATGCGGCGTTCCGCCACGAGGCGGCGGACGAAGCGCACGCCTGTGCCGAGTCGTTCAGCAGCCTCGTCCACGGTGAGGAGGCGGTCAGCCATGCAGCGTCACCTCCTTCGCGGCACTCGTGGTCCGAGCGGAGCCATGGGGTATCGCTGGCCGACGCAAGGCGGGGTCCTCTCTTCGCAGGCATATGGCACGGCAATGCCGACCTGCGTGGTCGATCGCTTGGGATGGGGGTTGTTGGCGGGCGCCCGCCCCTGCGGGGTGCGCCGGGGCGGCAGTTGAGCTACGCGTCGCTGCTGGGGCCGTTCTCACTGGCCGAGCCGCCTGGGGACACGGTGGTGTTGGTCATCGGGCTGCCCAAAGCGGCTCCTCGGTGGCCGAGTTGGCGCTGGCCGATGCCTTGTTGAGCGCGGGGGAATTCAACGGTGCTGCGACCCTGAATTCCTTCCGGGCATATTGCGAGCGGTCTGTTTTCCATGACCAAATGTGTACCTCGCGTTCGCCGGTTTGGTGAACCGGCGTTCTGCGGTATGTTGCGCTCCGCTTCACCGTGGAAGGGAGTTGAGCCGGACTCCTTAGGGCGCGGCCATGAGTGGTGGATTCGATCGCCGATGTACGGTCTGACGTGGGGTTATGTGTTGTAGCTCGGGTCACAACCGCTGCGCAAGATATCTTCGATGTGATGCTTCTGGCTTTGCCGATGCTCGGGCTTTTTTGTCGACCGGCGTTTCGGGTCTACCGTTATATGCAAGCCCCGCAGCAGGTGTTCGCCGACAGCTGTCCGCTTTCTCTGGCGAATGCTGGACTTGTGCGGGGTAGTTGTGGCTGTCTTGGATTCGCCCGCTGCGGCGACCCAACCAGCCCTAGCCGCCTGCCTCTTGACCCGCCGCAGCCTCATGCATGAACGAAGCCCCCGGCAAGGCCGGGGGCTTCAACCGCGACCTCTCAACCGCCATCCCTAGCGATCAACCTGCGGAAACCGGGATTGCCGTCCCATACGGCCCGCAAGCAGAGGAGCTGATGCCCAGTATGACCGAACCCCAGCCGAAGACCCCGTCTCACCGTGACGCGACGCCACCGTGGCCTCCGGTCGCCGTACCCGGCCAGCCCGTCAACTCCACCGTGCCTCCCACGGACGAGGACCGCGACGACGAGCCTCCAGCGACGCCGCTGCCCGAAGGGGCACAGGTACTGGCCGATCTGCAGGCGCAGATCACGCGGTACGTGATCCTGCCTTCGGCGGAGGCTCTCACGGCGGTGACGTTGTGGGTGGCGGCGTCGCATCTGCAGCCGGCGTGGCAGCACGCGCCGCGTCTGGCGGTGGTGGCTCCGGAGAAGCGGTGCGGTAAGTCGAGGCTGCTGGATGTTCTGACCGAGACGGTGCACAACTGCCTGATCACGGTCAACGCCAGTCCAGCCGCGATCTTCCGGTCGATCACCGACGACAATCCGCCCACGCTCCTGGTCGACGAGGCAGACACCCTCTTCGGCACCGCGAAGGCGGCTGAACGGAACGAGGATCTGCGGGGTCTGCTGAACGCCGGGCATCAGCGCAACCGGCCCACGCTGCGGGTCTCGGGGCCCGAGCACAAGCCGACCCCGTTCCCCACCTTCGCCATGGCGGCCCTCGCGGGGATCGGCGACCTGCCGGACACGATCATGGACCGGTCGGTCGTCATCCGGATGCGCCGCCGGGCACCGGGCGAGAAGGTCGCGGCCTTCCGCACCCACCGCGACACCCCCGCGCTGCACGCCCTGCGCGACCGCCTCTCCTCCTGGCTCCAGCCGCTGGGTGCGCTGGCGGCGGACCGGGAGCCGGTCATGCCGGTCGAGGACCGCGCGGCCGACACGTGGGAGCCGCTGGTGATCGTCGCCGACCTCGCCGGGGGTGACTGGCCCGCGCTCGTGCGTACCGCCTGCCGGATCATGAGCGACTACGAGGCGGGGCAGGACGAGGAAGGCGGGCTGCGCACGCGGCTGCTGGTCGGGATCCGCCGGGCCTTCGGCGCCGAGCGCGACCCAGGGGTGCTGGCCACCAAGCGCCTGCTGGAGGCACTGAACGCGGACAGGGAAGCGCCGTGGGCGGAGTACGGTGCCGGCGGTCTGACGCCGCGCGGCCTGCAACTGCTCCTGAAGCCCTACGGCATCAGCTCGGCCAACCGTCGCTTCCCCGACGGCACCCAGGCCAAAGGCTTCGCGCGCAACCAGTTCCTCGACGCCTGGGCCCGCTACTGCCCCGAACCGGCACCCGCGGTTCAGGTCACGGCGCAACGGCTGCCCGGCACCGCGCCCTGACCCGGAACGTCCCGTCGCACTCGTCCCCGCCCAGCTCAGCACGGGGACGAGTGAAGACCTCGCAACGAGTCGACTCGACATCACCATTCCACCCGTACCTGTCCTGACCAGGCACGCAACGAGTGGTACGAGTCCCACCCCCACGGCGGCCCTGCCCTCGCTGAGGCAGTGCCCGGATCCGTCTTGTGCCGTCCCGAGCGACTTCGCCGTGTCCCCCCGCCGCCAGGACGGACCACCGCTATCTGAGGAGAACCCGCTTGCTCCACCCCACCACCACCCGGCACCAGACCACCATCGCGACGAACCATGGCCAACGCATGATGAAGCACACGGCTGAGCGGTACGCGCTCGTGGCCGCTGGTGCCGTCATCGTGGCCCTGACCGCTGGGGCGTTCTGGCTGTCCTACACGCATCTTGCCGAGGTGTCCGGGAAGCACGGGCTGGGCGGTTCACCCGTCCGTCAATGGGCGTGGCCGGCGACGCTGGACGCGTTCATCGTCGCGGGCGAACTCCTCATGCTCCGCGCCGGTCTGCGCAGGGTCACCGACGGATGGGCCATCGCCGTAACCGCCACCGGATCGGCCGGCTCCATCGCCCTCAACGTCGCAGGCGTCAGCGGCACAGCAGGTGCTGGCACCGTGCCGCTGCTCGACTACGTGGTCGCCGCGGTCCCGCCCACCGCAGCCCTGCTCGCCTTCGGAGTCCTGATGCGGCAGATCCACCAACTCGTCGACCAACCCACAGCACCTCCGGACACCACTTCCGAACGGCACGTCGGCGTGCCGACCACGGCATCCGCGAAGCAGCCGGAACCACCGGTCCTGGCTACGGAGGCGAAGAGCGAGTCGCTCGGCGGCAGTCCTGAACTCACCGGAACATCCGGTTCTCCCACCCGTAGCGCGCCGGAAGTGCCCGACACGGTGCTGGATCAGGAGGCGCCTGCACCTCGGCGTACGGGGCGGCCCCCGAATGCCTCGCTCGACGAGCTGCTGGCCATCGCCCGCCCCGTGGTCGAACGGCTCGGTGGGATCGACCGCGACGAGATCACGGACGAGATCCGGAACGTGCAGGAACGCAAAGCCTCCAACGAGCGCCTGCTGAAGGTCATCAAGGTGCTTGAGAAGGAGCGGGACTCAGCGCGCTCCTCGGCCCAGCCATCCGGCTGACCTCCCCGCGCTACCCCACCCGCCGGAAGTCCGGAAGCGGTTCCGGACTTCCGGCCACCGGGTCGCCCCTGCCCCATTCGCACAACCCGCCCAGAGCCTCTGATCCAACGGCACCGCCGTTTCATAGCCCCTCAGCGGACCCCGCCGACGCATCACACCCCAGCCCGATCACTTACGGAACACGGAGATCCGCGCCATGACTGGCCAGCAACACGAACACCCGAGCCCACAGCAGGAGATGACAACCACCAGCACCAGCCGAGCAAGTTGGAGGTTCGGACACTCCCCCGCAGGGGGAGCGTCCGAACCCGGCCCCGCCTCCGGGGTGGCGGGGACCGTCCGGCGCCAGGGGGCGCCGGACGGGAAGCCTGCGACCGGGGGCGGATCGCAGCCAAGTGCGGGCGTCCGCAAGCGCCGGTCCAAGGGGAAGCCGCGTCCCCGTGACAAGAAGCAGCGCCCCGCGCAGAGCGTCCGCCTCAACGAACGCGAACACATCGTCATCCAGGCCGGCGCCGACGCCGTCGGCATGAGCGTCGCCGGATTCCTCGCCCACTGCGCCCTGGCCGCCGCCCGCGACCAGACCCGCACCGCCGCCACCATCGCCGCCGACCACGACGTTCTCATCGAGCTCTTCGCCACAGGCCGCAAGCTCAGCTGGGCCGGCAGCAACCTCAACCAGATGGCCAAGACCCTCAACTCCGGCGGCGACATCGCCCGCATTGAGGAAGCCCTCACCGACGTCCGCCGCGCGGCCACCGCCACCAGGGCGGCCGTCGAGCGGATCACCAACCGCCAGAAAGGCAAGACCGCTTGATCCCCTGTATCCACAAGCAAGGCAGCAGCACCCACGGGCTGCTCAACTACCTCTACGGCAAAGGCACCCGCGAGGAGCACGTCGACCCGCACCTGGTCGCCTCCTTCGACTCCATGGCACCCGACCCCGGCCGCGCCCCTTCCGCCACGAAGGAAGACCTCCAGCGGCTTCTCGACCAGCCACTGCACCTCCTCGACGAAGACCAGCGGCCCGACCAGCACGTGTGGCACTGCTCCGTACGCGCGGCAGGCACCGACCGCATCCTGAGCGACGTGGAGTGGGCCGACATCGCCCGCCGCATCGTGGCCGCCACCGGCATCGACCCCGGCGGCGCAGACAGCGCCGGGTGCCGGTGGGCCGCCGTCCGCCACGCGGATGACCACATCCACATCATCGCCACCCTCGTACGCGAGGACGGCCGCCGCCCCGACCACCACCGCTCCGGCCAACGCGCCCAGGCCGAAGCCCGCCTCATCGAAGCCGACTACGACCTGCACCGCGTCAACCCCGGCGACGGCACCGCGGCCAAACGCCCCACCAGCGCCGAACGCCACAAAGCCCAACGGGCAGGGCGGGAGCGTACAGCGCGAGAGGAGCTGCGAGAGGCCGTGCGCGGCGCCTCGGCCGGCGCCGCCTCCACGGATGAGTTCTTCGACCGTCTGGCCGCCGACGGCCTGCTGATCCGCAAGCGGATCGCGCCGTCGGGCGACCTGCTCGGCTACAAGGTCGCGCTGCCTGGCGACCGCAACAAGGACGATGAGCCGGTTTTCTATGCCGGTTCCACGCTCGCTCCCGACCTGTCTCTGCCCCGCATCCGCAAACGCTGGTCCCTCCAAGCGGAGGCGATCGCCGAGAGCGGTCCCGGGACGGCCCAGCCGGTTCTGCCGCCGGTGACCCACCCCGCGTTCGCCCGGCGACGGGCCGCCGCCGCCACCTGGCAGGCTCTGCTGATCATCGATCACGGCGACGACGGCACGGCAGCAGCGCAGATCGCCGCAGCAGGGGAGGTCCTGGACGCGCTTGCCAAGACCTCCGCCGCCCACACCCGCGCGGAACTCCGGCAGGCGGCGTTCGTGTTCGAGCGGGCCGGCCGCTCTCACGTGCGCGCCGTACGCGGACATGACCACGCCCTGCGACAGGCCGCCCACGATCTCGTCCACAGCGGCCCCGCCCTCGGCCGGGGCGAAGACGGAGCCACCACGGCGATGGTCATCGACATGGCCGTCTTCCTCGCCATCGCCGCGGCGAACTGGCACGCCAGAAGGCACCACAGCCAGCAGGCAGCCGCAGCCCAGCAAGCCGCCGAGCATCTACGCGCCGCCTATCAGGCCGCCGCAGCCCACCCCATCGCCGCCCTCCGCCGGCGAGGCCAGCGTCTGGCACCGCGTATGCGGCAGCGGCAAGCCGATCTCCTGCACCAGGCACTGCCAGAGCTCGCCGAACGAATCCAGGCCGAGCCCGGCTGGCCCGCCCTGGCCGCCACCCTCGCCGACGCCCGGCAAGCGGGCCACGACCCGGCAGCCCTGCTCGCCGAAGCCACCCGACGACGCGAGCTCGACAGCGCCGACTCCCTCAGCGATGTCCTCGTCTGGCGCCTGCGCCGCAGTGCCCACCTGCCCGCCGCACCCGAAACCCCCCAGGCCACACCCACCCGCGACGGCCGGCACACCCCGACCCCAACACCCGCCACACCACCAGCGGCCAAGGCAGCGAACCACCCCGGCCGTCCGCACTGACCGGGGGAAGCGGGCGCAACATAGCCGACGATCGCCGGTTAGCCCAACCGGCGATTCTCCAGACCATTGAAGCTCCCAATTCCACGAGGAGCATCCGTATGCCCAACACCGACTTCCGACCCGACATCGTCGCTCTACTCTGCGACGCGGACTTCAAGTACCGGCCCGACACCCACACCTGGACCCACCGCGACGGACGCCCGTTCAGTAAGGAGGAACAGGCTCACGTCTTCATGGCAACCCGCGCCGAGCTCGCAGAAGTACGTGCGCAGACCGCGCGGTACCGGCAGTACGTGCAGGCAAGGACAGAAGCCCCGGAAACCATGCAGCGCTTCCTCGCCCCGTTCATGCAGCAGCTCACCCAGAAAACCCTCGGCAACGCCACCCAGCTGATGAGCAAGGACGAACGGAACGAGTTCGATCGGCTGCTCGCCCTCGTGCTCGAGCCAGTGCGTCCCTTCGCCCCCAACGCGTTCTGATGAGGGGCCACTTCCCCCAGCAATGAGGGCGAGGGAATTCCGGGCCGGGATGGCTCCCGGTTAGCGATCGGAGCGGCCAGTAGCGCCAACGAGCTGCCAGAGCAACGTGAAGCCGGGCCTCCCGAATGGGAGGCCCGGCTTCTCACAGCGTGGGGGCGGTGGTCAGCTGGCAGGGGCACACAGGAGCTGGTCCCGCGTGCTCTCCGGCAGCACCCTGCGCAACACCGGCGCGGTGGAGCTGAGCGAGGAGGCGAACGCGGCGACAAGACCGTGCGGCACGCTGGCGCTGAATGACGCGGCCCACAGGTACGGGGCACTCATGGCCGGCTCAGCCCACGCCTGCCAGCCCATCGCCCCCAGCCCCTCCGCCTCGGCAGTCAGAGCGCGGGGGTCGGCGTCCTGGATCAGGGATGGCGCCTCGGCGAGGCTGAGGCGGGAGGTGAAGGTGGGGTGTATCGCCACCGCGCGGGGTTGGTCAGCGTCGCGGAGCCAGCCGTGTGCGGTGGCCGCATCGAGGACCGCCTCGGGACCGGCTGGCAACGTCGTGGGCTGGCCGCATTCGTCGAGCGCGGAGAGGAAGTCGGTGATGACCTCGCCCGGGACGTCGGGGGTGAAGTAGGCGGACCAGTCCGCGAGCGGACTGCTCGCGTCCGAACGGGCAGAAACCTGCCACGCGATCGGCAGCCCACCGAGGTGAAACGGCTCGTCCGGCAGCACCCACTGAGCCCACCGAAGAGCGTCGCGACTGATATGCAGGACCGTGCTGCGTAGCACCTGATGGTCCTCCAGCGGCTCGTCGAGCTCACGCCGCCCTCGAACGACAGTCAGGCTCGTCCAGCCGAAGCCGGCGAGGCTGTCCGCGACGGCATCGTAGAGACGACCGTCGTCGCCGGCTAGGTGTCGGGGACCGACCCAGTACGCGGGAGGGGCACCGGGTCGGAAGGGATCGCTGGGGTGGTGCGGGTACAGGGGCGCCTCCGTGGGCTCGGGGGTAGGTCTTCCGGCAGGGCGTTGTACGTTGACATGGTCTGCGGCAGCACACCAGTCCTTTCAGGGACCTCTCTGTCTGCCCCCAGCGAACTGGTGAAAAGGTGGACAGATTTGCCTCGAGTGCAGGGCCAGCCTGTCCCGCTCCAAGACTGGCTCAGCGACATCCGGCGCTGCTGCTCTCGACAACGGTCGGACTTCGGTCGCCACCGACGATCGAGGCGGCTAGACCCTCTCGGACGGTGGTTCGGTCCGCCATCGTGCGGCTGGAGGGACAAGGCCACATCGGTAACGGACCAACGCGGGGGCGGGCCATCCTCGCTCTGCCTGCAACACAGGAAGGTCAGACGGCATGACGACGAGCAAGCGAACTGCGTTCGACCCTGCAATGGCAGCGAGGATCTTGCGTAGTGCCTGCGGGCCAGCCGGGTTGGATCCCGACGGGATCGAGATGCTGCGACTCGGTGACCATGCGGTGTTCCGCATCGACGGCGGGCGGGTCGTCTCTCGCGTCGGCCGTCACGCTGACCGTCTGCCGTCCGTGCGCCGAGAGGTCGCTGTCGCGCAATGGCTCGCGTCTGAGGGCTATCCGTCGGCGCGACTCGTCACGGAGGTTGAACAGCCTGTCGTCGTCGAGGGGCACCCGGTGACCTTCTGGGAAGGGCTGGCCGACGGCGAGAAGTACGCAAGTACGCGTGAGATGGGCGAACTCCTGAGGCAGCTCCACGGACTGGAGCCGCCTCATTTTCTTCTGCCCGAACTCCGCCCCTTTGACAAGGTCCAGCAGCGGCTGAGGCGTGCTGTGATCCGTGCCGAGACTCGCGCATATCTCACTGACCTAGCCGGGAAGTTGGCTGCTGAGTACGAGAAGCTGGAGTTCGCGCTTCCGCCGGGACATCTGCACGGTGACTTCAACATCGGCAATGTTCTGTTGGACGCCGAAGGACACCCGAAGGTGATCGACCTAGATGGCTTCGCGACGGGCCCCCGCGAGTGGGACCTCATGCAGACGGCCATGTACTACGACAGCTTCGGCTGGCACACGGAAGCCGAGTATGCCGACTTCGCGGTCGGCTACGGCTTCGACGTCCGGCAGTGGTCCGGGTACACAGTGCTCCGGAGCGTCCGCGAACTGCTGATGGTCACCTGGCTTTCGCAGAACGCCGGGGCGAGTCCGCGCGCAGCTGAAGAAGTTGAGAAGCGCGTCGAGACGCTGCGGTCAGGTGGCTCCCGGCGGGCTTGGGCACCTTTCTAGGCGGCTCCGGCCTGCTGCCAAAGGCGGAATTCGCGGGCTTGTTCCTCGAACTCGCGGCTCTCCGGGGCCCGCCTCATGGCGTCCGTGACGCGGCCCTGGAACTCCCGCACGTACTGCAAGCAGCGTGCCGACTTCAAACCGTCACCGAGACTCAGGGCCCTCAGAGCGATCTCGTAGCCGCGGCCGATCTCTCCTTGGTCGATGTACGCCTCGGCCTGCACCATCGTCGCGAAGAAATCGCTTCGGTTGTTCATGCCATCGCCGAAGATGGAGCCCGCGCCCCGTTCGGTCGCTTCGACAGAGCGTCCCAGGTCACGGAAGCAGTGACCGATCTCCGCCGCTAGCTCCACCTCGTCGAAGTAGGCGATGTACGGCGGATCGCTGTCGGCCGTCCTCTGGCTGAGCTGGCGTTCCGCCTCCACCAGGGCCAGGTCGCAGCCTCGCTCGTCACCAAGACGAGCCAGAGCCCGTGCCTCCATCGCGCGGAACTGCGCGGCCATCGTCGGGCCCAGGCTTGCGGCCGGCCCCATGTACGCGGCACGGGCGAGAGATGCAGCGTCCTGGTACCGCCCCGTGAACGTGGCCTGATGGCTCATCGCGGACAGGATGCTTCCGCCGAGAAGCCTGTCGCCCGCCGCTTGGGCCATGCGCAGGCCCTGGATGAAGTAGCGCTGGGCGATGCCATGCAAGCCGCTGTCGTATGACATCCATCCGGCGAGCAGGAGCGCTTCGGCTACCGCGGAGTGCAGCTGCCTCCCCACCCCATCGGAGTACTTCCCATCGAGTATCGGCCGGACATCCGTGTGCAGGTACTGGATCAGCGCGCGTCGCGCGTGGCCACCGCCGAACTTCCCGTCAAGCATGCTGAATGCCTCGGCAGTTGAGCGCACCATCTCCACGTCCAGCGCGCCGATTGCCCGGTTACCGGTGCGCGTCAGCTCCCCGTCCGGCCGGGCGACGAGCCAGCGCAGTGCCGCGGTGTTCCATGCGGCAGAATCCGGCGGTGCCCGGACCAATCGCTCAGCCTCGCCAAGGTCTGCGCGCCACAGGTCAGCCACGGTCTTGGCCACGGCCTCGGGATGATCCGCGAAGTCAAGCCCCAGGTCAGGCTGTACGGCGGACACCGCCGCGTCGCCCATCCCGATGTCATCGACGGTGAGGCGGCGCCCCAGGAGACGCCCGACGGCCTCGGCGATGAACTGCGGCATGTTCCCGCGCGGCATCGAGCCCTTGAGCCATCGGGTGACGTAGGTGTGATCGCAGGTGATGGCTTCGCCCGATCGAGCCGCCGCGGCGACTACCGCGCGGGCAAGCGACTTGTGCGAGAAATCAGCTTCCTGCATGAGTGCGGCCAGCCTGGCATTCCGGTCTGCCATTGGACCTCCAGAGAACGGCCGTAGTGCCAGCTCGACGCACCGTCACTCTACGAAGATCAGGGCCAGGGTGCAGGGGATTTGCACGTAGGGGCGCACGAGTGCACCCCCAAGTGCACGCTCCCGAAGTCGCCTCTGGGTGGCGACAGTTGGATCACCGCGGGCAGGCCGGACGTTCCGAGTCGAACACCATGGGCGACTCCGCGGCCCCGTGAGCATTTTCCCCAAGCCTTGATCGCGTTGTGCGCCCCAAGCGACGGCTGGCGCAACGGCATCGCGACGTGGAATGAGAGGTCACCGTGCACGGCATGACAGAACAGCTCTCCGAGCAACCGGGCTGGTCGCGACGCCAAATCGCCTACTACCGCGCAAGAGCCGCCGAGTACGACAGTGCATACGGCGAACGCATGCACCTGCCCCAGCTCGCGAAGACACTCGACGAGTTGCCCATCCGCGGCGATGTCCTTGAGTTGGCGTGCGGCACGGGCCAGTGGACCCGACTGCTCGCCGATCGAGCGCAGAGTCTGACCGCGCTGGACGCCGCCCCGGAGATGCTGGATATCGCCCGCGCCCGGATGCAGGGTACGACGACTCGCTTCATCGGAGCGGACGTCTTCAGCTGGGAACCTGACCGCCAGTACGACACTGTCTTCTTCGCCTTCTGGCTCAGCCACGTGCCGCCCGTGGAGATGGAAGCTTTTTGGGACTTGCTTCGGTGGGCGCTGGCGCCCGGTGGCTGTGTGGTCTTCCTCGACGACTCCCCGGCGAAGGCCGAGATCGAAGACCTGGCGGTCGAGATGGACGTGCCCACCGTGCGCCGCAGGCTCGCCGACGGAACTCAGCACCACGCCGTCAAGGTGTTCCGTGACCCTGCCGGCATTACGCGCCAGCTGAACGACCTGGGATGGGGTGCCCAAGTCAGCCAGGCAGACCCGTACCACCTCGCCGGCATTGCACGCCCCCGGGACCACGCGTGACCGGCATCAACGGCTATCCCAGTCAGCCCAGCGTCCGCGCTGGCGAGACGGTTCGACTGCACATCGCCACATCGGCTCCCCACTTCAACATCGACTTCTACCGATGGGGCTCAAAACCGCGCCATGCAGGGCGTGTTGGGTGGCTAGGATGTGACGCCGCTCCCGGCCGCTACGACAGGGACTGGCACTGGCCCGCCTACGACTTCCGGGTGCCGCGTGACTGGCCATCAGGGGTTTACGTCGCGGTCCTGAGTACCGATCCGGTGTCCGGCACGCCGTTGATGGACACTCGCGAAGCCAGGATGCTGCTGGTCGTCACGCCTCCGGCTCCCTCAGGCCGCAAGGTCCTCTACAAGATCCCGATCTTCACCTACCACGCGTACAACACAGCAGGTGGCGGCAGCCTTTACAGCGCCTCCCACGTGACACTGCGGCGCCCGGGCGGTGGAGTCGGAGGTCCCGTCAAGGGATTGCCCGACCCGTACGACGCCACGTCCCCGCGCCAGACGTTCGCGCACTGGGACGCCCCCTTCATCTCAGGGATGGAAGGAAGCGGCATCGAAGTCGACTACTGCACCGACCTGGACATCGACGAGGGTCGGTTCCTGAACGACGGATACCGCCTGCTCGTCTCCGCCGGGCACGACGAGTACTGGAGTACGGGGGCCCGCCGGAACGTCACCGCCTTCCGCGACGGAGGCGGAAACATCGCTAACTTCGGGGCCAACACCTGTTGGTGGCGCGTGAAGGTCGCTCCAACCGGCATCTCCGGTCTTGAGTGCGACAAATTTCCTCCCGGAGCCCCCGAAGGAACCGACCCGGATGGCTCGTACGGATGCCCCGACCACTGGTGGGAGTCGGAACCGGAGAACACGCTGCTCGGCGTGAGCTACCGAAACGGCGGCGGCCACTGGGACGGACCCCGCGCCTCCCTCGGATTCACCGTGGCGGACGCGGACCACTGGGTTTTCTCCGGCACCGGCCTGAAGACCGGTGACACCTTCGGCCGCGACGGGGCACTGATCGGCTACGAGTGCGACGGCGCCGCGTATCAGATCGATAAGGACGGCCGTCCCCGCCCGACCGGCCAGGACGGGACGCCGAAGGACTTCGAGATCCTCGGCCTGGCCCAGCTGCCGGCCGACTGGCACTTCGCGGCCCGAGAACCGACGGACAGCCCTCGTGCGGCCACCCTCGGCCTCCGTGCCTCATCCGCGTCGGGCGGCGCGGTCTTCACCGCCGCCACCACCGACTGGGCTCGGCTGCTGGCCACCGACCCTCACGTCGCGACCATCACCCGCAACGTTCTCACCCGTCTCGTCTGACCAAGGGATCGTCATGTCTGGACTTATACGGCCGCTCAGCGTGATCATCGGCGTCAACGGCATCGGCATGGGCCACTCGGTCCGGCAGAGCGTGATCGCCCAGTACCTCCGCGATCGCGGGCACGAGGTGCGGATCGTCACCAATGGCACAGCCCGCGTCGAGTACTTCCATGACCTCGGCTTCACCGCGTGGAACGGGTGGATGCCGACCCTCCTCGCCCGCGGTGACCGCATATACGCGAGCGACGCCGCACGGGCCAACATCCGTCAGGCACCGGCTGGCATCGCCCAACACTTGCGCCTGCGCCAGCTCGTCCGCGAGACCCGCGTTCCCGACGTATTCATCACCGACTACGAGCCCAACACCCCACGTCTGGCCTACCACTTCGACAAACCGCTGATCTCCGTCGATCAACAGAGCAAGTACCGGCACCTGGACCTGCCGAACGTCGACCGCTACGCACGTACCGCCGACGAACAGCGGCTCCGCTACTTCACACCCCGCGCCGATCGATCCTTCATCTGCTCCTTCGTCCCCTTGAAGGACGAGGACCCCAAGCTCGAGTTCATCGCACCTGTCGTCCCCGACGTCGTCCGCTCAGCGCCGGTCAGCACCGAGCCAGTCGTCACCGCCTACTTCTCCCGGTACTTCGACCACGGTCCGGAAGACACCGTCCGCGCCCTGACCGATATCTTCCAGCAGCACGTCACTGACCGTGCCTTACGCATCTACGCTCAGGGCGCGGACATCGGGGGCCTACGTCGGTACGCAAGCGGCAAGATCGAGATCTGCCCCTTCGACCGAGAAGCGTTCATCGCCGACATGGCCCGGTCCGAAGCGGTGTTCTCCAACGCCGGCTTCAACCTCATCAGCGAAGCCTTCGTCCTCGGCAAGCCCGTCCACTTGGTGCCGCTGCCCACCTACGACCAGCACTGGTGCGCCAAGGTCGTCGACGAGGCGAAGCTCGGGACCAGCACGGCACGTATCAGTCCCGCGGGAGTCCTCGGCTTCCTCCGACATCTCCAGGAACTGCGCGAGAACGTCGTACGCCATCGGGATCAGCACCTCACGACCGACCCCCGTGAGCAGATCGCCTCCTACCTGGAGAGCCTGCTGTGGGAGTCCCCAAGTCAACTCCACAGCTCTTCCGCCCGGTAGACGGTCATGGGGCTGCCTTCGCTCTCCGCACAGACGGACACCGCGGTGACCGTCGCCGCTGTCGCGGCCTGCTACCGCTTCGCTGTCTCTCCGGCTGTACGGTTCCTTTCGCTACGTTCCTCGGCCCGACCCGCAGTGATCGCGAGCGGCGCGTCCACCGTGGTGCTCCCCTTCCTCCCCGTGCCGATCCCCGGACCGTTCCACTGGTTCGCCCTCTTCGTGACCGCGTTGCTCAGCTGGCAGGGCGCCACGAGCGACTACGACGTGACACGCCCCGTAGCGCCGCAACGCCAGGACAAGCAGCTGTTGCTGCTGCTCGCGGTCGCCTCGGCGTTGTGGACGCTGCTGCTGCTGCCGTGGCTCGTCGTGTATTGCGGCAGGCTGCGGGGGTGGAAACACCACGCGATGATGCCGCTGCGGCTGCTCAAGGCGTACCTGGCCTGGTTCTTCGTGGCCCTGCTCCTCGGCCCGTCGGGGTCACCAGCAGGACTTCTCCTGATTCTCGGCTGCGTCTGCCTCTCCCACTACGTCAAGCCGGCCTGGAGCAAGGCCCGCCTGGGGCCGCGCCCTTGGTCATGGGCCTGGCACAACCGCACGCACTACCTCACCGCCTCCGCGTACTGCTGGGGCTGGGCGCGATTCATCCCCCCGAAGGCCATGTCCCAGGTACTGCGCCGGGTCCGCGTCGTCGACCGGCCGGTCAACTTCCTCACGATGGCGGTAGAGGCCGCCGGTCTCATCGCTTTCCTCGACCGTCAGCTGCTCATCGCGGCCCTACTGGCAACTGGGATCTTCGGCCTCACGGTGGCCCTCGCCTCCGGCATCCTGTTCTGGGAGAACATCGCAACCAGCATCGCTCTGGCGCTCACCGTCGCTCTGGTCCCCGGCCATGACGCCACGTACGACCCAGCGTTCGGCTGGCCGGCCGCGCTCCTGGCGCTCGCGACGCTCCTGCTGAGCACCACCGACCTGCTGTGGCAGCCGTGGCATCTGGGCTGGTGGGACGCACCCTTCACCGCTCGCATGCACTGGCAAGTCGAGACCGTCTCGGGCGCGACGCTTGGCCTCTACAACGACTTCATGTGCCCGTACGAGCGCGAATACGGCCGGGTCTTGGGCTACTTCCTCACCGAAGAGCCCGTGCTCCACGGCCACCTCGGCATCGTCTGGGACCGACACCTCCGCGACCTCCTCGTCGCCGCCGACGGTGACCTCGACAAACTGCGCACGCTCAAGCAGACGTACGGCAAGGCCCAGACGAACGAGGAGCAAGCACGCGAGCACGTGGTCTTCCTGACCACGATGTTCACGCGCCTCAACTCCGGTGTGCCAAAGGGCCCTTTGCCTCGCTCACGGCGCTGGCTCAAAGCACCCGGAGGACAACTCTACCGGTGGGGAGACCTTCCTCCCCACCGCGGTGAGGAGCCAGTCCGCCGGATCACCATCCGGTACCAGGAGCGCTGCTACCGCCCGGACACCGGCGAATTCGCCCTGCTCACCAGCGCCATCGCGCTGGAGATCGAAATTCCCCTGCCTGCCCATGACTGAGGGAGTACCTCATGCGCAACGTCTTCATCGACTGCGGAACCAACCTCGGAGTCGTGCTGAAGCGCTTCATGCACGAACTTCCCGACCATGACTTCTACGCCTTCGAGCCCAACGAGAAGCTGCTGCAGTCCATCCGCGACGAAGTCGAACGGGCCGCTCACTCTCCTCGCGTGGAGATCTCTCACAGCGCGGTATGGACCCACGACGGAATGATCAACCTATTCCTGGGCCACCACGAGAGCTCCACCGTGATGCCCGGCAAGCGCGTGCCCCCGGTGTACGAGCAGCAGATCGACTACGGCTCACCCGTCCCCGTGCCCGCCACGGACTTCAGCTCCTGGCTGCGCAGGACCGTCACCCCGGACGATCACGTCGTCGTGAAGATGGACATCGAGGGCGCCGAGTACCCCGTGCTGACGAAGCTGATTGCCGACGGGACTCTCGGCCTCATCTCCGTCCTCTACATCGAGTGGCACTACGACCGCTTCTCCTACATGACCAAATCCGACCACGACCAGCTCGTCGGCGCCGTATCCGCGTGCGTCGACGTCCGCGACTGGGACTGACGCGAGGAAGGCGAGAGGGAAGGGGCGCCAAGTCATGCACACAAAGCACATCTACTTGATCAAACACGGCGAGACGGAGGAGAACCTCCGCGGCATCCACCAAGGCCAGGCCGTCGGCGGTCGTCTCAGCGAGCGCGGACGCGACGACATACGCGCCGTCGGCGACAGCCTCGCCGCCTCCGAAATCGCTGTCGGCCAGATGCTCGTCAGTCCGATGTCACGCGCCCGCGAGTCCGCTGAGCTGCTGGCCGCCGCGCTCGCACCGGACGACGTGCGGGTGAATGAGCGTCTGGTCGCGAAGAACAGCGGCCACCTCGGCGGAAAGTCAAGGGACTTGGCGGCCGTGGAAGCCACCCGCCAAGGAGTGCCGATCCACCAACTCCGCTCGCCTGGAGGCGAATCGTCCGAGGACGTCCAGGCCCGCTATGTACGCCTGCTGAACGACGTTTGCTCGGGACCGCACCGCACGACAGTCCTCGTCGGGCATGGAGGCGGAATCGCCTGCCTGCTGCTGCACCTCACCGGGCAGGGCTTCGGCCGCTACTTGGAGTACGTGCCGGAATCAGCGGGCTTGACGTGGATCGAGGTCGACGAGGGCCGTCCACGGATCCAGGTGATGAACGCGCGGCCGACCGCTTTGACCGACCACGTCCAACGCACAGCCCGTGCCGCCCGATGAACGCCGGGCCGGTACGGGTGCGAGTCCGGATGCGGCGACGAGGAGACCGCTCAGGCGCTCTCGGCGCCGCCGAATCGCTCACGGTAGGACTCCAGGTCCTCCTCCGTGATCTTCGCGAAGAGGACCGGCGGAACGGTGAACGCGGTGCCGGCCGGGACGGTGTCCAGCGTCTGGGCCTGCTCGGCGGTCACCCAGGTCGCTGTGTCGTCCTCCAGGGCGAACGCGCCGCGCATGGCAGTGGCCGACGCCGGGATGAATGGCTCCGAGACGACCGCGTACAGGTGGATCAGGTTCATCGCGGTGCGAAGAGTCAGCGCGGCGCCGTCCGGGTCGGTCTTGATCTCCAGCCAGGGAGCCTTCTCTTCCAGGTAGGAGTTGCCCGCGGACCACAGGGCACGCAGCGCGGCTGCTGCCTTGCGGAACTGGAGGGCCTCCATCTGCTCCTCGTACTCGGCGAGCAGCCGCGCGATCTCCACGCCCAGCTTCGCCTCTCCCTCACCAGCGGCATGCCCCGCCGGCACCTCATCGCCGAAGCGCTTCCGGGAGAAGGACAGCACGCGGTTGACGAAGTTGCCGAGAGTGTCGGCGAGGTCCTTGTTCACCGTCGCTGCGAAGTGCTCCCAGGTGAAGGAGGAGTCGTCGGACTCGGGGGCGTTGGCGATGAGGAAGTAGCGCCAGTAGTCGGCGGGCAGCAGCTCCAGGGCGGCGTCGGTGAACACTCCGCGCTTCTGCGAGGTGGAGAACTTACCGCCGTAGTACGTCAGCCAGTTGAAGCCCTTGACGTAGTCGACCTTCTTCCACGGCTCACGGACGCCGAGCTCGGTGGCCGGGAACATCACCGTGTGGAAGGGGATGTTGTCCTTCGCCATGAACTCGGTGTAGCGGACGGTGTTGTCGGCCTCGTACCACCACGACTTCCAGTCCCGGACCTCTCCGTCGGGCGCGGCGTCGGCCCACTCCTTCGTCGCGGCGATGTACTCGATCGGCGCGTCGAACCACACGTAGAAGACCTTGCCGTCGGCCGCCAGCTCCGGCCAGGTATCAGCCGGAACCGGGATGCCCCAATCCAGGTCGCGGGTGATGGCGCGGTCGTGGAGGCCCTCGGTCAGCCATTTGCGGGCGATGGACGAGGACAGCTGCGGCCACTCCCCACCGACCGCGTCGATCCACGCCTCGACCTCGCCCTGCAGCTTGGACTGCAGCAGGAACAGGTGCTTGGTCTCGCGGACTTCGAGGTCCGTGGAGCCGCTGATCGCCGAACGCGGCTCAATGAGATCGGTCGGGTCAAGGACGCGGGTGCAGTTCTCGCACTGGTCGCCGCGGGCCTTGTCGTAGCCGCAGTGCGGGCAGGTGCCCTCGACGTACCGGTCCGGCAGGAAGCGGCCGTCGACGGGCGAGTACACCTGCCGGATCGCACGCTCCTCGATGAACCCGTTCTCGTTCAGCTTGCGCGCGAAGTGCTGGGTGATCTCGGCGTTCTGCCGCGAGGAGCTGCGGCCGAAGTAGTCGAAGGCCAGCTCGAAGCCGTCGTACACGGCCTTCTGCCCGTCGTGCGCCTGCGCGCAGAACTCGGCGACCGGCAGCCCCTTCTCCTTCGCGGCCAGCTCGGCGGGCGTGCCGTGCTCGTCGGTGGCGCAGATGTAGAGGACGTCGTGACCGCGCTGGCGGAGGTACCGGGAGTAGACGTCCGCCGGAAGCATCGACCCGACCATGTTGCCCAGGTGCTTGATCCCGTTGATGTAGGGAAGCGCGCTGGTGATCAGGTGTCGAGACATCCTCGGATGCTCCATTTCGTAACGTACGGCGCCGCAGCCGACGGTGCGGCGCGATCATGTCGGAGGCTGCTGCCGATGCGACCACCCAAGCCGCACAGCGACGTCACGCTCGGTGACGATTCCGGTCTGCAGGCCGCACTCATCGTATCGAATCGGAAGCTCGCCCTTCCCCTGGGTTTTCCAGCCGCTCCGGGCGGGGCCGGAAAGGCGCTCGGCCGTCCGAGACAGGCCGCCAAGCGAGTCTCGGACGGCCGAGGCAGTCCCCATCTTAGAGCCGCCGCATCGCGGCAGATCCCCATGCATCGCTCTCACACGGTTCCTGATCCGACTCCAACGAGGTGGACAGCATGACCATCAATTCCGCGTTTCAGCGGCTCCGTGTCGTCGTGGTGGGCCAGGGGTACGTCGGGCTCCCGCTGGCGGTGAGGTCCGCCGAGGTCGGGCACCAAGTCGTCGGCCTCGATATTGACGCGCAACGCGTGAAACGGCTCGTGCTCGGAGAGTCGTACGTCGAAGACATCCCGGACTCGCGCCTGGCACCGCTCCTGGCATCAGGCTCTTACCGGCCGAGCCTCGACGCATCCGACTGCGCGGACTTCGACATTGCGATCGTCACTGTCCCCACCCCGCTCCGCGACGGGGTACCAGACCTGTCGTACGTCGAGGACGCGGCGCGGATGCTCGGACGCCATCTCAGACGGGGAGCGACCGTCGTGCTGGAGTCCACCACGTACCCCGGTACCACGGAGGAACTCTTCGGTCCGCTCCTGGAAAGCGTCTCCGGCCTGACTGTCGGCCGCGACTTCCATCTCGGCTACAGCCCCGAACGCATAGACCCCGGCAACCCCAACTGGACGATGGAGAACACCCCCAAGGTCGTCTCCGGAGTCGACGTAGCCTCAGCGGAAGCCGTCAGCCGGTTCTACTCAGCCATCGTCGACACGGTCGTCCCCGTCACCACCTGCAAGGAAGCCGAGCTGACCAAGCTGCTGGAGAACACCTTCCGGCACGTGAACATCGCTCTCGCCAACGAACTGGCGATCTTCGCCCACGAACTCGGCATCGACATCTGGGCGGCCATCGACGCCGCCGCCACCAAGCCCTTCGGATTCATGCGCTTCACCCCCGGTCCCGGCGTCGGAGGCCATTGCCTCCCCATCGACCCGTCGTACCTGTCGTGGCGCGTGCAGCGGACTTTGGGCCGCAGCTTCCGGTTCGTCGAACTGGCGAACGACGTCAACAACCACATGCCCGACTACGTCGTGCGCCGCCTCATCGACGGCCTGAACGAGCGCAAGAAGTCCCTCAACGGATCGCGGATCCTGCTCCTCGGCCTCGCCTACAAGGCCAACACCGGAGATGCCCGGGAGACCCCCGCGGCGCGAATCGCCGAGCTACTCGCCGGCATGGGCGCCGACGTCCGAGCCAGCGACCCGCACGTGGACGACGCCCACCCACGTGCGACCGATCTCGAACACGTGCGACACGTCGAGGCCACCCCCGAAAACCTCGCGGCGGCCGACGCCGTCGTCCTGCTCGCCGACCACGACGCCTTCGACTACCCGCTGATCACCGCACATGCCCCCTACATCCTCGACTGCCGTCGTCGGCTAATCGGCACACACGTCGACTCTCTCTGAAGGGAACCCACATGAAGATCGTGATCACCGGCGGAGCCGGATTCATCGGCAGCAACCTCGCGCGAACCCTGACCACGTACCCCCAGATCAGCCAGATCCGGGTGGTAGACAACCTCTCCACAGGCCACAAGGCGAACATCGCCGACCTCGACGTCGACTTCTTCGAGGGCGATGTGCAGGACTCCACCCTGCTGGACCAAGCGTTCCACAGCGCGGACGCGGTCGTCCATCTGGCTGCGCTGCCTTCCGTGCCACGCTCGGTGCGAGACCCCCTGGCCAGCCACCACGCCAACGCGACCGGCACCCTGCAGGTCCTCGAAGCCGCACGCCGCGCTGGGAACCTGCACGTAATCGCTGCCTCCTCGTCCTCCGTCTACGGCTCGAACACGCACCTCCCGAAACACGAAGACCTCGCCACGGCCCCCATGAGCCCGTACGCGGTCACCAAACTCGCCACCGAGGCGTACCTGGGCGCGTACCACCACAGTTACGGCCTGCCAGTCCTGCCCTTCCGCTTCTTCAACGTCTACGGCCCTGGCCAGCGCGCCGACCACCCCTATGCCGCGGCGATCCCGAAGTGGATCCACGCCGCGATCACCGACCAGCCCCTCACCGTTCACGGCGACGGCACACAGACGCGAGACTTCACCTACGTGGGGACCGTGAGCCAGGTCCTCACCGACGCTGTCCTAAGCCGACTCAACGAACCCCGTCCCGTGAACTTGGCCTTCGGGACCCGAATGTCCCTTCTGGACCTCATACCCGAGATCGAGGCCGCGACCGGGCACCACGCCCGCCGGGAGCACAAAGCCGATCGTGCCGGCGACGTCCCACACTCACAGGCTGACGGCGCCCGATTGCGAGCGCTCTTCCCGGCGATAGCACCCGTACCGATTCACGAAGGGATCTCCGCAACGGTGAACTGGTACAGAACTCGGCCATGAGCGCGGTTCCGAACTGAATCCTTGGGGCAGAGCAAGAAAAGGACCTCAGCTCTGGAGATACTGCTCCAAGCGGAGTCCATCGCAACCGAGCAGATCCGGCATCGCACCATGAGCCGGGAATCGGTTCTCCGCTTGATACTCAACTCCCGAAGTCGACCTCACCGCTACTGTTCCAGTCGAGGACGAGGACACACGCACCCCGAGGGTGGAAAATGGGTCGTCCGGGACTCAGCGGGGGGAAAGACACGCGTGCACGCGCAGGAGACCACGTTCAACGAACTCGTCCAGGGCGAGAAGCAGTTTCAAGTGCCGCTCTATCAGCGCACCTACAGCTGGCAGCGGGATGAGCTGCGGCAACTCTGGGACGATGTTCAGGAGTTGGTCGAGGAGCACCTGGAAGGACGGCCCCCCACAGCGCACTTCCTCGGCTCCGTGGTGCTGGCCCCGGGCCGGATCACCGCCGGCGGCATGCAGCGTTGGCTCGTCGTCGACGGCCAGCAGCGGCTCACCACCCTCATGCTGGCCTTCACGGCGTTGCGCGACCGCCACCGGGAACGCGGCGCGGAGCAGAAGGCCGAGCGCATCCACGACCTCGTGCTCGTCAATAAATACCGAAGTGGCGACGACCACTACCGGCTTCTGCCCACGCAAGCGGACCGCGACGCCTTCACCGCCTGTGTCGAGAGTTCGCCCAGGGCGGGCGGCCCCGGCAACGTGGGCGCCGCCTATCGGTTCTTCCTGGGCGCCCTCGCAGCGGGCGAGGAAATCGCCGGTGAGACGTGGACGGACGCGGTGGAGACCGTGCTGAGTGGTCTGCTGTCGATCGTGGAGATCACCGCGTCGGAGGGTGACAACGTCTACCGGATCTTCGAGTCGATCAACAACACGGGGGTCGGACTGAGCCAGAGCGACCTGCTGCGCAACTACCTCTTCATGTGCCTGCCGGCCCGGGGCGAGTCCGTCTACCAGAATCTGTGGCTGCCCATGCAGGAACGGCTGGGCCCCGCCAACCTCGAACTCCTCGTCTGGCTCGACCTGGTGGTGGCCGGCAACAGCCGGGCGAAGCAGAGCGAGATCTACCGGGACCAGAAGAAGCGCCTGGAGCCTCTGAGCTCCGACGAAGCGGCCCTGGAGGGCGAGATCGCCTCCCTGGCCCGCCGGGCGGAACGTCTGATGCGGATCCTGGAACCCGAGAGGGAGCCCGACCCGGGGCTGCGCGAAGTGCTGGAGAGGCTCTCCCGGTGGGGCGGCCAGACTCACTACCCGCTGGCACTCCACCTGCTCGACCGCGTGGACGACGGGCAGGCCACACCGCACCAGGCCGCCCGGGCACTGGCGTACGCCGAGAGCTACATGGTGAGGCGTCTGTTCACCGGACACTCCACCACGGGCAGCAACCGGGTGTTCATGGAGATGGCCAAGGAGATGGAGAAGGACGACGACCCGGCCGAGGCTGTAAGCCGCTTCCTGTCGAAGAGCAAGACGGGAGCCCGCGTCTGGCCCGACGACGACGCCGTCCGCGACGCGATCCGCACCCGCCCCTTCTACAAGGCGGGCCGCAGCAACCAGCGGTTCCAGGTGCTGCGCAGGCTGGAGGAGAGCTACGGAGCCAGTGAACCAGTCGACTATGTCAAGGCGCACCTGACCGTCGAGCACGTGCTGCCTCAGAGCCCCGCGCACCAGTGGCTGGACCTGCTGGCCGAGGAGACCGAGAACGGACAGGGCGCCGAGGAACTCCACGCCGTACTCGTCCACACGTTGGGCAACCTGACTCTCTCGGCTGACAACGCGAAGCTCTCGAACCATCCTTTCCGCCGCAAGCAGGAGATCCTGGACTTCAGCTCCCTGCGAATGAACCAGGAGATCGCAGGGCGGCAACGTTGGGGGAAGGCGGAGATCCTCGACCGCGCCGCCACCCTCGCCGACCGGGTGGTACGGCTGTGGCCCGGACCCGTCGCGGGCACGGTCCCGGTGGACGACGAGTGGCCAGGATGGAAGGAGCTGCGGGCCGCGCTTCTCGCCATGCCAGCCGGGACGTGGACGACGTACGGCGATGTCGCGGCGCTCATCGGCACCCACGCCGTCCCGGTCGGCCAGCATCTGGCGTCCAAGGTGGGCCTGCACGGCGCCTACCGGGTGCTGACGGCGGACGGCCGCATCTCGGCGGGCTTCAGGTGGCCGGACGGCCAGGACCTCGGTGATGTGCGAAGCCGTCTGGAGGCCGAGGGAGTTTCCTTCGACGGCGCGGACCGGGCCCGCCGATCCCACCGGCTGACCACCTCCGACCTGGCGGCCCTGCTGGGCAAGGATGTCGCCGACGAGGCCGAGCCGTCACTGCGGGCCGACGGCGACGAGCAGCAGTCGGCGGCCAGCCGGTTCGAAACGCAGCTGCACGACAACCAGACCGAGGAGACCGTCGACGGCGTCCTGGCCGCCCTGCGCTTCTGGGAGCAGCAGGGCGGTCATCTCGCCTACGGCCGGGCAAGCGAGACCAGTTGCTTCCCCACAGTGCGTTTCGGCAACGCGCCCGCTTCCCGAGAGCTGTGGCCCCTGGCTCTCTACCCGGTCTCCGGCACCGTCGAGGTCGTCTTCCAGTATCTGAAGAGGCGTCCCCCGTTCGATGACGAGCCACTGCGGCGCGAGTTGATGAACCGCCTGAACGGGATCGAGGGCATCGACCTGGCCGAGGCGAAACTGGACCTGCGCCCGTCCTTCGCGGTGGAGGTCTTCGCCGCGCACAGTGACGAGATCTGTGCGGTGCTGGAGTGGTTCGCGCATACGGCGGCCCTCGCGGAGGCCCGCCGTATGGTGGACGAGGACCCCGGCACCCCCTGACACCCTCCGTGACCCCTCCAAGTGGAGCGTGGGGCGACGGCATACTGCGGGCCCCACGCACGTCACGCATGAGGCCTGCAGCAACGGCGTGCGGGGCCGATGAGCACTACGGGAGCGGGTTGATGACCGGCGCTAGAAACGGACTCGGCGCCCCGTGCCAGGACACCCGCAGCGCCTCGCGCGCCCGTGTGCACGCCACGAAGAGCAGGTTCAGCTCGCCGTTCAGGTCCTCCTGGTGCTGCTGGGCGTCGACCTCGACCGCGGTGACGGCCGACTTCATCGGCACGGTGGCGTCGTTCACCCCGGTCACGGCGACACAGCGGAACTCCAGCCCCTTCATCCGGTGCATGGTGCCGATCCGGACACCGGGGCCACCATGCCCGGCGCCGAGCACGCACGCGGCGAGGCCAGCCCTCTCCAGGGCCTGGGCGATGTCCCGCCCCAGCTGGACGAAGCGCACCGCAACCCCGATGTCCTCCGCCCGCACCCCCGCGCCGGTCCAGTCCCGCACCCGGGCCACCAGCGCCTCGATCTCCTCGGGTTTGGTGGCATACGCGGCCGTCTCCGGCCGCTCTCCGTGCATGGTGGAGCGGTATCCCGCCAGCGTCTCGTTCCCGCCGTCCATGTCGTCCGGCTCCTCACCAGTCAGCAGCGAGGCCGACCAGGCCAGGATCTCCTGCGTAGTCCGGTAGTTGATCCGCAGCCGGTGCGAGCGGCCGACGACCTGGACGCCGAGCGAGCGCAGCGACACCCGGTTCCCGTAAATCCGCTGGTAGGTGTCCCCGGCGAGGAACAGATCGTCCTGACCGGGGGCGACCAGGGCCCGCAGGAACCGCCACTGCGCGGGGTGCAGGTCTTGCGCCTCGTCGATCACAACATGGTGGTACGGCCGCTGCTCCCGGCCGTCCAGGACGTGTGCCGCCTCCGCGCACACCTGAAGAAACGTCCACTCGCCGGCCTGGCGCAGCTGCTCCTCGAACGCGGAGACAGCCCGCCACACCTGAAGACGTTTCAGCGGTGGGAGCGGTGTGCCGCGGCCGGTGCGCGACGCCTTCAGGTACTGCTCCGGGGCCGTCAGGGCCTGCGCCAGGACGATCTGACGCCACTCCTGGTCGAGGAAGACGTCTGTGAAGTCCGTCCCCAGCCGCCGGGCGATGCGCGCCCAGCGGGCGGTGATCTCCTTCTGGTCAAAGACCAACTTCAGTGGGGCGCCGCCGCGTTCCGCCCGCACGATCTCGTTGGCCAGGGCGTCGACGTTGACCACCCGGATCTTCGCCCGGACGTTCTCCTCCTCGACCAGCAGCGTCAGACATCGCTCCAGCTCGGCCGCGAGATCCTTGGTGAAGGTGGTGAGCAGAACGCATCCGTCGGGGGCTTCCACGGGCAGTTGCCTGGCCAGGTGGTACGCCCGGTGCAGGGCGACCACCGTCTTCCCCGTGCCGGGCCCGCCGGTGACCCGGGCCGGCCCGGCGTAGCCCTCGTGGTACGCCACCCGGTACTGGCTCGGGTGTAGGAAGACTCGCCAGGCGTCGAACGGCTGCTCCAGGATTCCTTGCAGTTCGACGGGGCCCGACACGAGCGCGACTCGGCCGCGGGAACGGGCCATCGCGGTTCCCAGCTCATCGCCGTCATCGGCTCCGGGAGTCCGCGCGGCGGTCCGGGCATACGCCTGCACCAGTTCCCGGTCGATCGCCTCGGGCTTCATACCGGTCGCGAGCCCCAGCAGCACGTCGTACTGATGCTCCGGCAGCACCTTGTGCAGCGCCTCCAGATGATCTTCGTCTGGGATCAGCCGGATGATCGGCAGGATCTCCTCGTCCACGCCGAGGCTTCGCAGCACCTTGTCTGGATACTCGGAGGCGGGGAACAAGCGGGTCGGTTCCTCGGCGGCGAGCGCCCGCAACCCTGCGGTGGCGCGTGCCAAGGCCACGTCGTTTCGTATCTCGATGCCCTGCGTCGCCTCGTTCACCGAGGCCCGGTGCTTGGCAGCCCAGTCGTTGGCCTTGTCATGGGGGAGCACCTTGAGTAGCAGGTAGCTGTCGCCTGACTCACCCTTGAGAACGACGCCGCGCCAGAAACCGGTGATGCGGATGGTCCGCAGCCGTGGATCCTTCTGGTGAGTCAGCTTCTCCAGATGCAGCCCGGTGTGCGTGGCTGCCGCGAACTTCTCGAAGACCTCGAAGACCCTCTTCTGGACGGGTTTCTCCAGCGCCGCGAACTCCAGCAGAAAGTCCCGGTGCATGCCCAGCGTCGCCATCCGTGCCCCCTCCAGAAGACTACGATCACTTTACTGACCGGCTCCGATTCGCGAGGCCGGTCCGTACGTGCCGGAGCGCAAGTACAAACGGACCGCCTGGACCGGCGTCCACCTGCGGCGCCGGTCAGTTGACTCGGCGGTTGCCGGGCGGAACCTCGCTCCGGTGCATCCCCACGACGACGGAGCCCGGTCCGCCGACGGACAGGCTCTCGCGTATCAGGTCGATGACGTTAGTCCCAGCCGGTGCCGCGCGTGCCGATCCATCCGTCCCTGAGCAGCGTGGTGAAGGTGGTGTTGTTCAGGTACCGGGGAACCGACTCCTCGACGATGCGCGTCCCGCCGG
The DNA here is from genome assembly GCF_036248275.1 of Streptomyces sp. NBC_01716. NCBI lineage: Bacteria > Bacillati > Actinomycetota > Actinomycetes > Kitasatosporales > Streptomycetaceae > Streptomyces > Streptomyces sp. NBC_01716. Next base: position 3,985,055 of record NZ_CP109181.1, read on the forward strand.
ACGGCCCGTCGGCCTCGGGGCGTTGAAGCAGTTCCTGGAAGTGCTCCCGCGTCAGATACATGCCGGGGATGAGCGCGGCGGAGTTCATCATGAAGGGAGTGGTCCGGCACAACTTGACCATGCTGGGCGTGGAGACCAGGCGCGGGTCACCCAGCGTCGCCGAGCCCTCTTGGCCGGTTCGAGACCACTCGTCCTCGGCCTTGCACTCGTCGTCCACGGTCTCCATCCGCTTCAGTTCCCCCTTACCGGTGGCGTCGTGCCAGTACACCCAGCCACGCCCGCTCTGACGCATGCGCTTGTACTGGACCATAGCCACGCTGCGGGCGTGCTCGTTCACGTAGATCATGTCGACGCCCATGACGGTCTCGGCGTTCGTGCGGTTGGCGTTGTACACGAACAGCCGATGGCGGGATTCGGAGTTGCGGCGGTAGATCCGCCAGCCGACCTGCACGGCGTCCTCGCCCTCCATGCCGGGGAAGCGCAGGTAGTCGTGGGCGATCTGCTGGTCCTCGATCTGCCGGAGGGCGGGCAGCCCTTCGATGAAGGGGACGGACCGGGAGCGGGGATCGTCACCGCTGAGCGGCTGCTGCCACGCTTCGAGCGGATCACGGTCCGCGCCGAACGTCTCCATGAGCGTGCCCACCGCGTCCTTCTCAAGGCTTCGCTGTTCTCCCTCCCGACCCGTCGGAGGATTGGACCCCAGGCTGCTCTCCAGATCGTCCAGTGTCTCGTTCAGTTCTGGCCGCAAACTCCGGACGGCAGCGAGCAGATTGTCGCCGGCCGCGGGAGACATACGGCCGTCGTCTCCGAGGAATCGGCGGCTGGCCCCCATAGCGTCTTCAAGGTCGACGAGCGGCAGCGGGAACTGGAGCGCGGTGAAGTCGCGTGCGAGCAGGGCGCGTTCGTAGGTGCCCGACCGTCTGCCCGGGAAGACGCCGCCCACCCCGATGATCCTGCGCTGCTCATCGCGGGCGTGACGGTCCGTGAAGAAGGCGAGACACCACACACGCGGTTTTCTCCAGTCCTTGTACGGGTACGCGAAGGTCCGCTCACCACGGGTCAGCCATGCCGGAGGCTTTTCGGGGAGCCGCTCCGTCATCAGCGCGGTGCTGTGGACCAGAGCGACGGCGACCATCTGTGACCTCCTGCATCGTGTGAAACCGGAGGCTCAATTGTTGGCCAGGTTCCGGCCGTCAGAGCACAGGGGCCATCAATCGGCCATGTGAATGGCGATGATTCGGTGGTCACAGGACCTCATCAGGCGCCTGGCCACCGCACGAGAACTCCTCGGCGCTGCAACTCCCGTATGTGGTCCGCCATCCGTCCCGGCATGGGACCGCCGTTCAGCAGGACGCCCGCCTCGATGTTGCGCTCGGCGCCGGCCGCCGTGAGGTTGGCGCTGGAAAGGAAGAGGATCCGGTCGTCGGCCACCGCCAGTTTCGCGTGCAACCTGCCGCCGGGAGTGGGGCGTTGACCTGTCGGCCAGTGCCAGAGCCGTAGGCCCGGTATGCGAGAGAAAGCGTCGGCCGGTTCGCGTCCGGAGAGCAGTCCGCCCGCGCCTGCCAACGTCTCCACGACGATGTCCACCGTGACGCCACGGGCTACGGCCTCGGACAGTGCCGCGGTCAGAGGTGCGTACGAGCGGGCCGAGTAGGTCATGGCGATGAGCCGGTGCTCCGCGGCGTCGACCACCTCCGTCAGTACCTGGGCGGTGGCGCGACCAGGTGTCCCGGGTGTGGAGGGGCCGCTCCACACAGTACGGGCCTCGGTGTCCTCTCGTCGGCGGGTCCAGGCCGCCGCGTAACCCCGCAGATACGCCGCCGCCTCCGCCGGGGGCACGCCGTCCTCCTTCATCGACGCCAGCAACGCCGAGACGGCCTCCAGCGCGGCCGGCGTCTGAAGCCTGCCGAGGACGTACGCCGGGGAGCGGCCCTGGGCGAGGAGTGCTGTCAGGGCCTTCGTCCGGGTGGGCCCGAGCGAGGCGGCGGCCGTCGCTGCCGCCGCCTCGAAGCGCCTGCGGCTCACCGGGTCGATCCGCTCACCCGAAGTCCGGGATCAGGGCCAGCGGTTCGGCGTCGCCCGCCAGCGGGGTGATGAACCGCCGGTCCAGGAACCGGTTGCCGCGCTCGCACGTGGTCTCGGACACGAACAGGCAAGCGTGGCAGGCGGCGCCGTGCAGAAAGTCTTCCGGCGCCTTGGGAAGGCGTTCGCCGCACAGGGGGTCCGAGGAGCACCGCCCCGCCTTGTACAGCGCCGTCCGTACAATCCTGGTCAGTCGGTTCTCGCCGGTGCTCGGGTCCTGATCGGCGAGGGAGACCAGCCCGCCGAGTGTGCCCTCCGAGTCCGGGACGGCCGTGTAGATGAGGATGCCGGTTCGCCGTTCCTCGGCGTCACCGCTGTAGATCCGCTCGGCCAGGCTCGCCGAGTTGTAGCCGCACTCCATCGCGATGGTGCGGATGAGCAGATGGGAGAGCGTGTGCAGGGCGATGTAGCGACTGCCCGGCCAGCCCTGCATCAGGTCGGAGCCGTCCTCGATCCGGTCCGACCTGCGGTGCTCACGGAACCGGCCGAAAGCCGCAGCGTGTGCGGCGAGGGCTTCGCTCGACGCGACCCGCTGCTCCCACTGCTCGATCAGGTGATCGTCCACCCGCAGGAACAGCCCCTCGCCGCGCACCTCGCTGGCCGGCACCCAGCCGCGCTCGCGCCGCCCCAGGTCCACACGGGTGACCAGGCCGGGGTCCTCCGGATCGGGGGCGTCGAGCCGGGTGAAGCCGATGAGTGCCCGCACTTCGCGCAGTCGTTCCGCCTGCCGCACCTGGGAGAAGACGGTGGACAAGGGCCCGCTGAGCGAGGCGTCCACCAGTGCGAAGTCCTCAGTCGGGTCGGCGGTCTTCGCCGCGGACAGCACCTGCCACTCGGGAGTCAGTAGGTCCGGAGGGCCTGGCGGCTGCTCGGTCTCGCCCGCATCGCCCGACAGGGCCGCACGGAAGGCGGACATGGCCTGCCAGACCTGTCCGGGCTCATAGTCGCGAAGGTAGCGGTGGTGCTTCGACTTCTTGGCGAACATGGCGATCTCCGCCTCATCCTCGAGGTCCTTCAGGTCCGGCCAGCGTTCCTCGACGAGCTTGCGCAGGGAGTCGGTTCCTGTGTCGGGCAGTGCCAGCGCGCTGAGCGTCACGGGGAACCACTGGTTGGACGCGCCCACGACCAGCAGGTAGGGCCGCTCGCCGCAGGTGTCGTAGACGCCGTCGAACTGCGGGTGCCGACCGCGGCAGAAAGGCAGGTTCTCGCGACCCTTGTCGCCCATCGCAGCCCGGATGTTGCGCTTGGCCTTCTTGCACACGAGACACTCGAGGGAGACGTTGGCCGCGAGGTTGCCGCCGTTGTCGCGCATCCGCAGTGTCGGGTACGTCGTGTCGGGGCAGGCGCGGCCCTCGTGCACGAACTCCGTGTACGGGAACTCGTCGAGGTGGCCCTTGGTGCAGGCGAGCGCGAAGCGGGCGGCCACGGCGAGGGGCTTGCGGCCCCTCTTCTTCCGGTGGCAGTTCTCGTGGTAGAACCGCGCCTCGTCAGGGCGGCGGGCGTTGTTGTTCTCGAACCCCCACTTGCCCGAGCCCAGGGAGGCCAGCTCATTGCACGCCGTGCAGCGCAGCCACTGCGGAAAGGGGGTTACGGGCACGCCGATCCGTGCCGCGTTCCCCTTCGGATCGGTGTCCGTGCCGGGGATCCACGGGGCGGCGCGCAGTTCGCCCACCTGGTTGGGGCCGTAGCGTCGCAGAGCCCGGTTGACGGCCCCGCGGAGCCGGGGCTCCTCGATTACCGGATCAGGCACACCGGCGTAACTCCAGTGGTCGAGGCCCTTGACCATGACGGAGAAGTTAGGCAGGTCGACGAGGGCGCCGACGCCGCCGGTGAACATGAGGTGGCTCGGCCGTACCGCCCCCACCCGCCTGAAATATCCGCCGCCGCTCATGACCGCCGCCCCCTGGCCGTGCCGTTGTCGTCGCCGTTCCCATCCGGCAACTCGCCGAGTTCGTCGCCGCTCGCCGTGTCCGGGGCGTCGCCGTTCTCGGCGGGTGGTCCGAACTCCCAAGCGTTGCCGGCCAGGGCGGACAGCACAGTGTCGGCGGACAACAGCATGTTGATCTCGTTCTCCGTTTCGCGCATCGACTGAGGGACGGTGAGCACGTCCCATCCGCTGCCGTCCGCGTTGCGCAGCAGGCCCAGCACCGTCTGCTTCTGCCGGGTCTGGCCCCGGTAGCCGAGCCGGCCCTGCTCACCCTTCTTGGCCGTCCAGGCGTCACGCAGAGCGTCGATGCGCTCTGCGAGGTAGCCGCGCGCCCGGTCCCCGTCCACGGCCTCCGCACGGGCCAGCAGTCGCCGCTCGACGTCCCGCACACGCGGGTCGTCGAGGTCCACCCCCTCCGCGTCCACGTTGTCGGAGAACTCGTCACACGCCTGCCGCACGGCGGAGACATACGTGGCGGTGGTGCCCCGGTCGAGCGCCCGCCGCGTGAACGGGGTCACCGACAGCGCCTCGATTTGCCGGTAGAAAGTCGCGTGGTAGTGCTCGAAGTCCTCGAAGTGGGCGAGGTCCCGGGGCCGCGCCCAGTTGTAGAGCGTGATTACGATGCCCGGCCGCTTGGCCTGACGTCCGACACGGGAGGACGCCTGGATGTACTCGGCGGTGTTCTTCGGCTGCCCGGTGACGACCATCAGGCCGAATCGGGAGACGTCCACGCCCACCTGGAGCATCGACGTGGCCAGTACGTGGTCGACCGGCCTGCGGTGCAGCGGAGCGGGCAGGACCCGGGGCTGACGGGCCCTCCCGGCGTCCCGGAGCTCGTTGACAATCGCCTTCTTGCGCTCCGATGTGTCGTGCTCCGGGTTGAAGCCGATCTCCAGCCGCTTGAGGGTGGCGCTGATCTCCGCCGAAGAGATACGGGAGGTCAGTTCCTGGAGGTTGAGCATGTCGGTGTCGCGCAGCAGCCGGTTGGCGATGCCCCGGCGGCTTCCGTTGGCCCGCAACCGGCTCGGTACGTCGTCGTCCAGGACGCGCCGCATACCGGCGAGTTCCTTGGTCGCGTTGAAGTATCCGACCACCGTCATGTAGGGATCGGCGGGAGCGCCGTAGAGGTCGAACATGTGCTGTCCGGCGAGCAGGAGGATCTCCGCGACACGGATCTCGGCAGCCTTCATGCGCACCCCGTGCGCGCAGACGCCGTAGTAGCGCCGCCCAGGGTTGTCCCGGGTGACGTCGACCTGCTGGGAGAAGAAGGTGTCGCTGACATCGACCACCTGCGGCGGGAAGATCGCCAGGTCCCGGGCGAACACGCCCAGCACCTGCGCACGGGCGTTGCGGGTGGTGGCCGTCGACGCGACGATCTTCGGCCCGGTGTCCCGGAGCTGCCCGTGGGAGTCCTTCGCCCGCCAGGTGCACAGCTGGTCGACGGCCGACTCGAACAGCCCCACCGTCGTGCCCAGCGCCCCGGAGATCAGGTGTAGCTCGTCCTGGATGATGAGGTCCGGAGGCCGCAGCCGCCGTGGCATCGGCCGGCTGGTCACGGCCTTGTGCCGGTCCTTGGCGTTGTGCCGGGACCCGCAGCCGATCTCCTCGTCGAGGTCGTCGTGGCGGTAGCCGTGCCGCTCGCAGTAGGCGCTCACGCGCCCGAACAACATTCCCGCATAGCCGCGCCACGGCAGCTGGGCGAGCTTGTCCACGGTCGCGATCAGCAGGCTCGGCACCAGCCGGTAGATCTCCTCGTCGACCGTGAGGATCGGCAGCCCCTCGTCCCGCGCCCGCATCCGGGAGAACGGGCAGGGTTCCGCGTCCTCCCCGCGCGGGCAGTACACAATGACGCGCCGCCGTACGTCGTCCGGTGCCACGTCCCGCCACGCGCGCAGCTCCTCGCCGCACCACGGGCAGGACAACACCTGCAAGACGTTCGCATGCCGCCCCGAGGCGGACTCGTTGGCCTCGGCGATCTGCTGCGCCGCGTCCCCGTACCAGTTCGGCGAGACACCGGCACCGACCCACAGCCCGATACGGAACGGCCTGCGGCCCCAGACCTCCTCGTCCTCCCTGCGGAGCACCTCCGTCGCGCACACGAGGGCGGAGGCCCGCTGGAACTGCTGCGCCGTCAGCAGCCGCAGGGTGTACCGCATCAGTACAGCGACGCCGTCCCGCCCCTCGCGGGCGTCCTCGCCCTCCCCGACGACCTTCTGCAGCCGTCGGATGGCGAACGTGTAGGCCGTGAGACCGAGATACGCCTCCGTCTTGCCGCCACCGGTCGGGAAGAACAGTAGGTCGACCGTGGCGGTGCTGTCGGCCCTGCGCTCCTTGTGTGCGGGGTCGGTGAGCGAGCAGAGGTTGAGCAGCACGAACGCCAGCTGGAAGGGGTACCAGCTCGCGGCCACGGGGCCGCGTCCGTCGACCTCGGCGTAGGCCGCCGTGTACGTGGGCGGCTTCTCACCGCCCTCAGCCCGCAGTGCGGCCGTCGCCGCGGCCCGGCGCTGCATGGCCATTGCCCGGTTGGCGAAGCGGAACGCCCGCAGTGCGTCCTTGTTGGTGTGCAGCAGCTCGATACCGAGGGCGATCCGGCCGCACGCGTCGCGGGCCTCGTCGACCGCCCGCAGCGCGGTGGTCCGCAGCTCGCCCGACAGCGACTCCGCCTTGGCGGCCTGCTGTTGCAGCCAGCCGTCGTAGCCGTCGGCCAGCGGCTGCAGGGCCTTCAGCAGTTCGTCGCGCCGCTCCCATACGGCCAGTTCGGCGAGCTTGTCCATGCTCACCTCAAGACCGGCGAGCAGCGGCTGCCGCGCCGTGTTTGGCGCAACCGTCGCCGGTACGTCCTTCACCGGCAGCCAGGTCGTCTCCAACTTGACCGCACGGCGCCACTTGGGCAGGACGCTCGCGTGCACGGCGACGTTCCGCCCGTGAGCGTGCTTCAACTCCTGCCGGTACAGCAGCCGGAGATGCTGTTCCTCGGGGTTCTCGAGGATGTGGCCGGGCTCGTCGGACAACGGGTCGTCGATCGGCAAGAAGACGCTGGACTGCCCGTCGAAGGAGGTGACTTCCAACTTCGTCTGGAACAGCCACTGCCCGTCCCGCAGTTCACGGGACTCCTCCAGCGCGTTGATCAGCGATACGTCGACGAAGCGGAGGTTGTCCGCGCCGTCGACGGTGCCGGGGCGCTCCCGTACGTGTACGTCGAGCCGGATGCAGGGGAGGTTCGGGTCGGTGTCGTCGACACCCTCAAGAACCTTGCGGACGGTGCCCGGCGAGTCGACGTGAATGTCCACCGGGTACCGGACGGGCTCGCGCGACCACGCGCGCACCGCCCGGCCGTCGTCGGCCTTACTGTCGCTCTCCCGGTATCGGCCCCAGGACGCGACGACGCTGAGAATGCCCACATCGGCCGGCACCAGGAAGCTCAGCCCCATGGACGACGCCCACAGCCGCCCGGCCGCCTGCGGGGTGAGCCGGTCCGCGAGCTCCGGGTCCCGTCCGTCCCCCTCAGCGCTGACCACGGTCTCCGCCTGGCCCGCCGCGACCTTCACGGGCGCATCGGTCGGTGCGGGTCGGGGCCCAAGAAGCCCGACGAGGTAGCGGTCACGGGGTCCCGCGCTGTGCGGCGCGAGTGCCTCGGTCTCGTCCCCCCACGGCCCCAGCAGATCCCGTGAGATCAGATCGCCGAGTTCCTCCCGGACGTCGTAGGACGACCCGGATCGGAATGTCTGCGGGACCTCGTCCACAGGATGGGGAACGCCGGGCTCTGGAGCGGGGGCGTTCTGTGGTGACGACGGCATGCGCGTATCCCTCCCTGGGCGCGGACCGTGCTGACCGCACCCACGAACAACGATAGGAGGGTGCACTGACATTGGTGGGGTCGCAGTGAGCCGCGCAGGGCCATGCTGGGTCGACAATGACTCAAAGCGGCCCCGAGAGCCCAGCGGGCTTCGTGGACCCGCCGAGCTACCGCAAGCCCTGCGGTGGGACACCACTTCAAGCTCGAGCTTCCTGGCGGCACGACAGGCATTGGCGCGAGCTTGTTCTCCGCCCCTTTGGCCGTGATGCGCCCGGGTCAGCTCCTGGGAGACCATGCACGATCACGTGAACAAGATCGTCCGCGACGGCCGCGTACCCAGCGGTGGTCGCTGGAGACGCGTGGCGCATCAAGCGTTGCGTCATGAGAAGGTCTCTGCCGGAAGAGCGGTAAACCATCGTTCCGTATCGGTGTCTCAGCTGGTGGTAGCGCATGCGGATGCCGATCTTTGCAGCGATCCCGGCGACAGTTCGGGAGACGGATTCGGCACGCGTCCCTTCCCAGAATCTGCCGCTTCCCGTCAGGTCGAGTGCCTTCATGACGACCGGTGGCACAGGGATGGTGTCCGTGCGTCCACCCTTGCCTGTAACGCGGAGCATCGCTGTGCCGTCATCGAGAGTGGATAGGTCTTCCCTGGCAAGTTTGGCCGTTTCGTGTGCGCGGAGGCCGCAGAAGGCCCCTAGCAGGACCCAGGTCTTGTGTGTTCCACGTGTGGCTGCGGTGAGCCGCTTGAGTTCATTTTCTGGGAGGGGATGAGGTGTTGCCCGAGGTGCTGCGGGCTTACGTATGCCCTCTATGAGGTCCGCTCCCAGCCACTTTCCAAACGCCTGGAGATGGTTCAGATAGGTTCTGCGCGACCATGGACGCAAGGGGCGTGCGGCGAAGTACGCGATGACATGCTCGACCTTGAGCTGGCCTGCGGCTACGCCGGCGGAGCGAGCTATGGCCTTGATGCAACGTACCCGGGCTCCGATGGTGTTGGCCGAGTAGCCGTCCGCTCGCTGAGCCTCAGTGAACTTGTCGAGTGTCATGGAGAACGTCATGTGCCTGGTCGTGGAGCGCTTAACGTGACCCGATGAGTCTGGCGAGATCCGCCCCTAAATCGTCCTGACCTGCGCTCTTGGCAACCGGCAATCGTCTGGTATCGAACAAGGGCAAGTCGTTCCAGGGGTCCAACGTCTTGGGGAAGGGGTTCATTCTCACCCCCGAACAGGCCGACGACCTCATCCAGCGCGACCCCCGCAACAAGGACGTCCTCTTCCCCTACCTCAACGGCGAGGACCTCAACTCCCGCCCAGACTGCTCGGCCAGCCGCTGGGTGATCAACTTCCATGACTGGAGTGAGGAACGGGCCCGGAGCTACCCAGAAGTCTTCGCCATCGTCGAAAGGGACGTGAAGCCCGAACGACTCAAGAACAACCGGAAAGTGCGACGCGAGAGGTGGTGGCAGTATGCCGAGCGAGCACCCAAGTTGTACCAGGCCATCGGCGAACTTGATCGTGTTCTGGTGGTAGCGCGGGTGAGTAAGACTGGACTGCCTCTCTTTGTGCCCACTGGCCAAGTCGTCAGCGAACAAACCGTGATCTTCGCAACTGATCTGCCTGCGGACCTGGCGCTGCTCAGCAGCAGCATCCACTACGCCTGGGCGATTGCGCGAGCATCGAGTCTCAAGGGAGATCTTCGGTACACACCGTCTGACGTCTACGAGACACTGCCCCTACCTGTCACCACGGAGCGCATGGCGGCAGCAGGGACAACCCTTCATGTCCTGCGCTCGGAGATTATGAACGCAAGCGAGATGGGACTCACGAAACTGTACGGACTTTTCCATAATCCGGAAAATGACAGCAGTGAAATCATCGCACTGCGAAGTGCTCACAAATCTGTCGATGAAGCAATCGCGGACGCGTACGGGTGGCGAGATCTCAATCTCGAGCATGATTTTTGCGTAACGCGCCAGGGTATTCGTTACCTCATTTCTCCGTCTCCTCGTGCAGAAATGCTCGATCGACTACTTGAGCTTAATCATTCCCAGCACCAGGGTCAGACCTCCAGGCGGTCGCGTAAAATTGCCGAGCGCCCTCGAGTAACGCACCGATTGGGGGCGCCAACTGATGATAAGCTTTTCTGATTCCGAACTTAGAAAAGTGCGGCGTTCTGCGCTTTTTCGCTCTTCGATCCGAGCGGCCCATCGGATACCCCTGTGCGATCTCCCCTGATGCGACGAGGTGAAGAGGCATGCTGTTCATGATTTAGTTCAAGTAGCCTGTCGAGTGCTTCGGTTTGGCTTGACGATCTAAAGGTTAGGCGGCGGCCTTGGCGAGTCTCATGGAAATCGTGCACCAAGTCGAGATCATTCCAGCCGTACGCTTCGCCCACCGCTTCATCGATTTCTTGATGGATTCGACGCAGGTCGACGATATCCCTATCCCTTACTGTGGAATCATGGATCAGATTATACAGTCGAGTAAGACCCAATCGCCTATCCCTCATTGCCTCAATTCGACGAGACTCGAGAGCATGGCCGACCGTCCTCATTCGCTCCGTTGTGCGCGGCTGTGGCATGGTCTCGTACACATCGGATGGCGTGTACCGAATCCGAGTCTCAAGAGTTGAAGCCTGAGCAACTGTCCAGCTGAAGTGGATGCCGCTACAAAGTAGAGCAGTTTGCGCTGCATCCGCCGAGGCGAAAACACCCAACATATGCGAAAAGACTTGACCGGTGGGTACGGAGACCGGCATCGCGGTTCTACTGACAAGCGCTACCACCAGAACACGGTCCAAGTTAGAGATCGCACGGTAAAGATCCATAGCAGGACGAGTGAACCGCCACCAAACCTCGCGACGTTGACGGTTGTTGTTCTTGAGTCGTTCGGGCTTCACGTCCCTTTCGACGATGGCGAAGACTTCTGGGTAGCTCCGGGCCCGTTCCTCACTCCAGTCATGGAAGTTGATCACCCAGCGGCTGGCCGAGCAGTCTGGGCGGGAGTTGAGGTCCTCGCCGTTGAGGTAGGGGAAGAGGACGTCCTTGTTGCGGGGGTCGCGCTGGATGAGGTCGTCGGCCTGTTCGGGGGTGAGAATGAACCCCTTCCCCAGCACGTACGAGCCGATGAACGCCGGTGGCCTCCCAACTGCCGTGCCGCCTCCGCTGCCAGGAGCCCATCCTGATACCAGACGGTACGGCCGCCCCGAAACCCGTGACCTAGGATCAAGTGACGAAGTGATACCTCGGACCACGACATCGTCCAGCACCCGAGTGGCCTCAGCACCCAACCCCGGCCTGGTAGTCCACACAGCGCAGTACTCCAGCGCAGCAGACCGCGAAGGCCAGCGTGCGCTCTTCACGGCTCGGCGTACCTCGATGCCGTCGTCGAGTAGCTGATCGAGTCCGACCTCCCGGGTGTCGCCCTGGGCAAGGGTGTTGGTAGCGATCAGGCCCGTCTGGCCGCGCTCGCTGAGCAGTTGGTGGGCCCGGAGTTCGAAGTACGCGACCAGATCCGCGCTACCCCGCTGCCCGCGTCCCAGCCCAAGCACGAGATACTCGCGGTACGCCTGTCCCAGAGTCCCCGTCAGCTTCTGACCACCGAGGAAAGGCGGGTTGCCGATGATCGCGTCGAAGCCGCCCTGCTCGGCCTCGAAGACCTCGGGGAAGACGAGAGGCCAGTGCACGGGCAGGCGAACGAAGCCGTCCGTGGGTAGGTCCTTGCTCAGCCACTCCAGAGCCCGCGTCCGAGCTTCGTGGATCACGGGGTCGGAGTCGCGGACCGCATCTGAGGCGACTGTGCTGGCCAATTCCGCGGCCTTGAGGTAGAGCGAGTCACTGCCGCCCACGGAGGCGAGGCCGGCTCCCGTCGTGAGGTCGCCGATCAGTCGTAGACGCTGAAGATGTTCGTTACTGGCCGCGAGCAGGCGCCGCTTCTCCTCCAGGTCGGCGATGGAGTCACTATGGATTCCGGCGATGGCCTGACGGTTGCCCGACGCGCTATGGACACGGGCGCGCGCCTGTTCGGTCCACAGCTCATCAAGGCGTCCCTCGTGTAGCTTGCGCCCCGCGACCGGATCCAGGTGAACGTTCTCGATCTGCTCCAGCTTGGCGACCCCCAGCAGCGAGTCCCCCGCCACCAACCGGTCATCCAGGAACGTGAACGGGCGTTCCGGGTCCATGGAGATCAGCCATAGCGACAGCTTGGCCATCTCCACCGCCATGGGGTTGATGTCTACCCCGTACAGGCAGTGTTCGATGATCAGGCGCCGGGCGCGGACCATTACCGGGTCGCTCTCCGCGTCCGCCGCCGTCATCGCGGCCGCTTGATCGCGGTGGCTGCCACGGAAGGCTAGGGCCTCCTCGTCCTCTGCCTCGACCCAGGCGTCGACCAGACGGTCCGCGAGGTAGCGGCAGGCGGCGACCAGGAAGGCGGCCGAACCCATCGCGATGTCGGCAACCTTGAGCTTAAGGATGTCGTCCGCGCCGATGAGCTTCCACTGCCTGTCGTCCGCCGTCTGGAGCGGGCCCGGACGGTAGACGAGTGGCTCCAGTGCTCCCACGGCAACCTGCTGGGCCAGGACACGCGGCGTGTAGTGGGTGCCGGTGTTCTTGCGGAGGCTGGACTCTGTGACGTACAAGCCGTCCTCCGGGATCACCACCGGCAGGCCGCGAAGGTCGTCGCGGAGGAGGCCGTGGAAGGGGAGGATACGCTCGGCCAGGTAGCGGTCATTCTCGGTGACCGCGAGCAGGCGGTGGGTGGCCTTGCCCCGCACCTGGTCGTCTCCAGGGGCAAGCAGCTTCTCCATCTTCGACGCCGCGGCCGGCGGCCTGGGGTCCTTCAAGTGCTCGTACAGCTTCTTCGCGAGGCCCGGGAGGTTGGGCTTCTGACCGGGGACCGAGAGTGCTCCCACACCGAACGGGGCAGCCAGTTCCTCCAGTTCGGTCAGGCTCACCTCGTGTTCCAACCCGGGCTTGCCGATGAGCCCAAGCACGGTGTCCTGGGCGCGCTTGCCGTCGTATGAGAGGAGGCCCTCGTAGACGTAGCCGATTTGCTCGACGTCGAGGGCGCGGAAGGTCAGCCGGCGCCGCTCCCTGTTGACGACGACGAACTGCACCGAGTCGAGAACGTGCAGGACGGTGCGGTCGTCGATCGGGAGGAGAGAGATGTGGCCGTCGGACGCCCGGGTGGGGTCATCGTCCGTGGCGTCTGCGCCCTCCGGCACCGCCTCCAGCCAGGGGAAGCGCTTCGGGTCGAAGATCGAGCCGTCGTACGCGGGCAATGTGAGCAGCGGGTGGTCCACTCCGCCGTGGACGGCGTGGAAGAGGGCGATCAGCCGGTGCCAGGCGGCGGTGGTGTGGTCCAGGGAGTCCTCGCCGTCCGCGCGGCGGCGTTTGTCCAGCGTCTCGTACAGCCGCCCGGCCGAGTACGCCTCCGCGTACAGCTCGTTATCAGCGGGCAGCAGGCCCCGTTCCTCGGCGAAGAGGAGGAAGACGACGCGCATCATGACCGCGACGGCGCCGCGGTAGACCTCGCTCGCCGGTACGCCCGACAATCCCTTGCCGCCGCGTTTGACCATCCGGGCCTCGGCGCGGCCGATGGAGTCCACCAAGAGTTCGACGGCCTGGCGGACCTGGATGCCGAGCGCCTCGGTGACGTCTTCCTGACCGTCCAGGCTGTCGCGCAGCAGCGCAGGGAGGAGTTCGTCCACCGGACGTCCGAAGAACCGGCCGCGGCGGAGGAGGGATACCCAGGCACGGACCGCCACCAGGTCGGCCGCCTCGTTCCAGGCGATGGTGTCGAAGGTGGCGCTCGTCGTGACGCCGCCGGGCGGTGCCCAGACCAGGGACCACCAACGGCCGTCGGTGACCAGCCCCAGCTCTACGCCGTGGTGGCGCAGGACGTGGGCGAGCCGGTCGACTCCACTCGCCGCCCAGGAGTCGTCCCTGATACGGCGGGTCGGCACGGTGTCGGGCGAGAGGACCAGGCCGAGGATCGGTACGTGCTGGGCGGTGCCAGCAGTATCCGGTTCGGCGGCGGGGTCGGTTCCGGGGCGGACGAGGGCGAAGTCGGGGCGAACGGTGGTGTCGGCCCCAGGCGGGCTGACCGCGAACCGATCCAGCAGCGTGTCATCCTCGGCCAGACTCTCGCCGTTGTCGCCGAACTGCCCGGCCCCCTCCCGCAGATGCAGGGCGTCGTCCCATTCCAGCAGGGTACGCAGCTGGAAGCCGATCCAATCGAGGCGGCCGGCGCCCTTGCGGTCGTCCTGCCAGATGCCGTGGTGGAGGCGGATGTCGGCGCGGCGCCCACTGGGGACACCCTCCAGTTGTGGCCAGGTGCGTAGCAAAACCGGCAGGGTGAGGAACGGGCCGGTCACCTCGACGAGGTTCAGCCAGTCCAGGTGCTGCTGCTTGCCGTCAGCGGCCTTCGCGGCACGGATGGCGGCGGCGGAGGGGCGGCGGCTTCCGGAGCGGGGCGCGGGGCTCATCAGTAAGCCTCCTTGGCGGGGATGACGAAGACGACGGCGACAGGGAAGAGATGGTCCTGCGGGTCGCGGTAGCGGGCGGCGATAGCGGCGAGTTCGCGCTCGCGTTCGTCCTCCACGCCGTCGAGCCTGGCCCGCCAGCGTTTGCGGTCGTCGGTGAGCTGGCGGCGTTCGTCGGGGTCCTTCAGGTCGTCCAGGCCGAAGAGCGTGTCCATGCTGGCCGTCGGGGAGGCCGCCGTGGCGGAGGAGGTCTCGCCGAGCCGGTTTCGCAGGGTGCGCTGGAGACGGTCGAGGGTGGCGTTGATGCGCTTCTCCTCATCGGCCTGGCGCTCGGCCAGCCGGTCCATCAGGGACGCCTTGCGTTCCTTGCCCCGTGCGTCGACGGACTGGGTGAGGCTCTCGTACGTCTTCGGCCAGCTCTGCTGGAGCTGGTGGAGCAGGCGCTCCTTGGCGGGTCGGCCCTTGGCGAGCGCGCGGTCCAGGATCGAGGCGACCGCTTCCACACCGCGCAGCCGACGCTGCCAGCCGTTGTCGCCGAGCCAGCCGCCCGCGTGCAGGACTTCCTCGTGGAGGCGCTGCCCGTCCGTGCCGACCAGGACGAAACGGGCGTACGCGCCGACGAACGTGGTCTCCAGAGCCGGGTCGTCGCTGACGACGGCCGTGATCCGACGCAGGTCGACGTTGTCCGCGTTCCACACGGCCGCGCGCAGCAGCCGCGTCGACATGGCGACCAGCGGATGGTTCAAATGGGCCAGCACGATGTCGGGGCGTCCCGAGGCCACCTGCGCGTCGAAGGTGACCGGGCGCAGGATGTCGGGGCGGAGCTTGTCGGGCAGGCCGCGGGTGGCGCGCTCCCAGGAGCCGGTAAGCGGCGGCACGGTGTACAGGCCCTGCCGGAAGTCGTCCTCGGACGGCGCGTTCACGTCGAGGCACGGCACAAGGGGCTGCTGGCGGGCCAGGTTCAGCGCGGTGTTCACCACGCGGGCAACCCGATCCGGGGTGATGCCGAGTTCTACGGTCGTCTGCTTCAGCTGGGCGCTGAGCCGCCGCACCTGCTCAGTGACGTTCTGTTCGGAGTCCACCTTGCCGCCCGTGGGACGGCCCTTGATCTTCTTCGCGCGGGCGTGCTCGATGTCGAAGTCGCTGAGCTGGCCCGTCATCCGCAGCTGGACTTTCTCAGCGAGCACGGCGTTGACCTCGCCGAGGTCCTCCTCCATCTGCGCGACTTTCCTCGCGATACGGGCGAGGAACTCAAGGTCGGCCTCATACACGTCCGTCCTGGCCTTGTCCCAGGCGGCGCCGACGAAGTGCATGATCTGCGGGTTGTGGCGCTGGCCGTAGCGGTCGATGCGGCCGATGCGCTGTTCGAGCTTGTTGGGGTTGAACGGGATGTCGTAGTTGATCAGATACCGGCAATGATCTTGGAGGTCGATCCCCTCGCTGGCGGCGTCAGTCGCGATGAGGATGCGGACCGTGCCCTCGGGGCTGGTGGGCTGTTCCTGAAAGGCGAGTCGGATCTGCTCGCGCTCATCGGCGTTCTTCCCGCCGTGGAGAGTGAGGACGCGACCCTCCTGAGCGAGGCCCTCCTGCTGGAGCAGGTTCAGCAGCCAGTCCTGGGTGTCGCGGTACTCGGTGAACACGACGACCCGCTCGTTCCCCCACGTCCTGCCGGTGAGGCAGATGGCCTTGAGAGTCTTGACTAGCTCCTTCGCCTTGGCGTCGGGGGACGCCTGGTGGGCGTGGCCCCAGTGGACCATCCGCTCCAGCAGTTCGGCCTCTTCCTCGGACGTTCCCGGAGTGACCGTGGCAGCGCGGGTGATCGCGTCGTGCTCGGCCTCTACCAGTTCCTCGTCATCGAGCTCGGCGGCGTAGTCCTCGTACTGTGTGATCCACAGCGGGGTCTCGACCGGGGCCGGAAACTCGTTGTTCCCGCCGGACTTCGCCTTGGCGCGCACCGATTCGAGGTGGACGCCGACGGTGTGTGCGAAGGCGGCGGGGGAGGAGAACAGCCGCTTCTTCAGCAGCAGGGTGACCAGGTCCACTGCCTTCCGGCCGCCGCGCCGGCCGGGCGCGACGCGCTTCTTGCGCAGCTCGGCGTAACGAGTGAGGAGGGCGTGGATCTCCCGCTCGGTATCGGGGTACTCGACGGGCAGCGCCTTCGATTCGCGGATGTGGAAGCGGGGGTTGCCGTCCTCGTCGGTGATGGAGGTCTTCAGACGTCGTACGACGGTGTCGTCGAGGGCTGCCTTGTCCGGCTCGCCGCCGCGGAAGAAGCGCTGGTTGTCGATCAGTTCCAGCAGGGCCGTGTACGACTCCTGGTAGCCGTTGTGTGGGGTTGCGGAGAGGAAGAGCCGGTGCTCAAAGTGGGGGGCGAGGCGCCGGATCAGCTTGGTCTGCTGGGAGTCGACGGCGTAGATCTGCTTGGGCGCACTCGGGGCGACGTGGTGCGCCTCGTCCAGGATCAACAAATCGAAGGTACGGCGTCCGGGGCGGCCTGGCAGCTCCGTCGACCCGCCCGGAGGCAGCGCCTCGTCGATGAGCCGCTGCGCCTTGGGCGTGCGCAGCCAGGGAAGGCTGACGATAGTCAGCGGGAACACGCGGAACGGGTTCGCGGCGCTGCTGTGCGTCCGGCGCAACTCGGCGCAACAGGCCGAGTCGACCACAGTGAAGTCGAGGCCGAACTTGTCGGCCATCTCGTCGCGCCATTTGAGGGTGAGCCCCGCCGGGCAGACGACCATGACGCGGTGGGCCCGGCCGCGCAGCCGCAGCTCCTCGGCGACCAGTCCGGCCTCCACGGTCTTGCCGAGACCGACGTCGTCGGCGAGCAGCAGATTGACGCGGGGGGCACCGACGGCGCGGGCGACTGGTTCCAGCTGGTAAGGCTCGATGGCCACCCCAGACCGGAAGGGGGCCTGGAGCGTTTTCACGTCGGCGGAAGCAACGGCGGACCAGCGGACGGCGTCGAGGAAGGCCGCGAGCTGCTCCGGCGGGTCGAACGCTCCGGTGGAGGCGTCGGGGAGGGAACCGGCGGGGAGGACGCGGCGCCCCGGCTCGACCTCCCATATCACGGAGAGGGTGTCGCCGTAGCGGCCATCGGCGACGGACTGTAGGTGCACCACGGTGACATCGCCGGCCGGGGCGGCTTCGACTCCGGACACCACCCAGTTCTGGCCGCGTACCTGTACGAGAGCGTTCTCCTTGGGCGGCGCGACGATTGCGGAGGCTTCGGAAGTACGGGTGGTTCCAGGCATGCGGACATCCTCCACTTTCGGCGAGGTTCTTCTTCGATTGTGACGGATTGTCGGCGGGCTACTGCGGGAGGCTGAGCGCGCGGGTCAGTCTGCCCAGGCGGCTGACCAGATGCTCCACCTCGGCATGGGCGGGATGGTCGGGGGGCAGCATGGTCCGTTGGTCGTCGGCGAGGTGGCGCAGAGCCTCGAGGGCTTCACCGGCCGCACCTGATCCCGCCAGGAGGGTGGCGATGTCTCGGCGGGTCTCCAAGACCTCCGGATCCAACGGGGGAAGCACCTCCTTCTGGAGATCGAGCGCCTCGCGAAGCTCCAAGAGGGCGGCGGAGTTGTGCCCGAGCCGGCCAAGGCAGCGGGCTGCCATCACCCGGCAAGCCGCGAGGTCCCCGTCCGGCGCGGAACGGGTCGACACGAGGGTTTCCGCAAGCTCCAGGCAGCCCTCACGTGCCGCTTGCAGTTCCTGCGCTTCGAACTGCAACCGGAGGATGGCCAGTCGGCGGGAGACGACCTCCGGATGGGAGGAGTCGAAACGGGGCAGCGCCTCCTTGAGATCCTTGCCCAACAGCTCCAGTGCCTGTGACAACCGTCCCTCTGCCGCGAGGCGTTGCGCGCGCTCGCGCAGGTCCGCCGACTTTGCAGGCGACCCAGCCCCGGATGTGGACGGCGGTTGCGCTGCTCGAACCTGAGCTCGTGCACTTGCGAGCGGGGCCGGGGCGTGCTCCGGAACGGGTGCGTGCGCTTTGTCCGGCGGAGGACCCTTCGGCAGGTCGGTGCCATCGTACGGCAGGCGCGCGGTGGCTTTGCCTGGCTGCGGAGTTCCGGCGCGGGTGGCTTTCGGCACCGCCTGCTCGGCCCAGGGCGCGAGTACCTTCCGGACTTCGGCTGCGTCCGCCGGTCGGTCCTCCGGGCGCTTCGCGAGTAAGCGGGAGACCAGGTCGGACAGTTCGGCTGGTGCGTCGTCGCGCAGCCGATTCAGTGGTACCGGAGTATCGGCGATGTGCTGGATCACCAGGGCCAGCGGCTCGTCGGCCGTGAACGGCGGTCGGCCACCCAGTATCTCGTACAGCACGCAGCCCAGTGCGTACAGATCACTGAGGGGAGTGGCTGCCTGCCCCTTGCCTTGCTCTGGAGAGATGAAGCCCGGAGTTCCGGCCACCATGCCCGCGTCGGTCAACCGTGGCCCGCCCGGTGGTTGCAGGGCGGTGGCGATACCGAAGTCGAGGACGCGTACCGTGCCATCTGCCGTGAGCATCACGTTACGGGGCGTCAGATCCCTGTGGACGAAGCCGCGTCCGTGAGCCTGGACCAGCACGGAGCACACCTGGGCGCCCACTGCGGCGGCCCATTCCACGGGAAAGGGTCCGCGCTGGGTCACCAACCGGTCCAGCGTGTGTCCGTACACGCGCTGCATGACCAGATAGAGCTGACTCGCTCGATGGGTGCCCGCATCATGGATGACCGGTACGTACGGATGCTCCAGCTTGGCCATCAGTCGTGCTTCTCTGGTGAATCGAACGACGGCGGGGTCCTGCGGATCGAGCCTGCGCGGCATCTTGGAGACAGCCGTCCGTGGTGTCAGCAGTTTCACCGCCACAGACCGGTCCAGCCGCTGATCGTACGCCGCCCACACCTCGCCCATGCCACCTCTGCCGAGCAGCTCCGCCAGCTCGTAGCGGCCGTCGATCAGTTCGCCCCTCGTGAGGTGATGATCCCTCATCGTCTCCCCTGCGCTCTTGCGTTGCCCCGGGTTGCCGACGGTCGCGGAGAGGCCGGGAATGGCTGCGTCATGGACATACCTGGGTCCAGGAACAAATACCACGATGCGTCAGGTGCGGATGCATGAATATGAGGGGCCAGGAGGGAGTACCCCGAGGTGGCGTCAGCGTGCCACTCGCCGGGGTGCTCCGCGAGGAGCCGGAGGACCAGATCTTCGAGGTCCAGTGGGATGTCGTGGCGGAATGAGGCGAGGGCCGGAGGCGTACTGGTCCGGTGCGCCAGCATGACGATCGCTGGTATCGGGGCGGTGAACGGGGATTCTTCGGTCAGCATGTACAGCAAGCAGCCCGGTGAGTAGAGATCGACACGGTGGTCGACGTGGGAATGGGGACCGCCTTTCTGGTCCGGGGCTCGAGAGTGCGGTGCATCGTGCCCTCGCACGGGGCGGTCAGCCGTGCAGGCATGGCGCCGGGCGCGGCCACCAGACTGAAGTCGATCATCTTCAAGGTGCCGTTGGGCGCCACAGTGACGTTCTGCGGCTTGAGATCCCCTGCACACGAGACGTGCGGCGTGCACGGCGGACAGCCCGGCGGCGATCTGCGCGCCCACGGCGCCGGTCGCATCCACTGGAAGTGGACCGTGCTCCGACACGAGATCCGCCACAGTTGCTACGCCGGGGACGAACTGCATCACGAGGTGCTGCATCGCTTTCCCTTCACCGACGTTGTGCACGGTCGCGACGTGGGAAGGTCAACTCCGGCGAGAACAGCGGTCTCACGCCGGAAGCGCAGGACGATGCGCTGCCGTTCGTCATCGGAGTCGGGGAGTTCCGGACGAATGACATTGAGGGGGACCGGAGCCTCAGATGCAGGTCGGTGCATTCCCATACCTCGCACATCTCGCAAGGATCGGCGATGCACTGTCCCCGAGCCATCCGGGGCCTCCCCAAAGTGTGTTCGTAGCTGGTCCGCCCGGACCATCACGGTGCGTACATGGTCGCTGACGATCCTAGGTCAGCACGAGAGGACCTGGTAGCGGACGAGTAAACCGGTTCGAGTCCACCGTGGCCCACCGTCGTAGCAAATGCTTCGACCGGCTGCCTCCGGTGGGGGCGCTTCGTCGTCTCCGGGCTTATGTACGTGGGCTGATGTACCAGCACGGCACCGGGAGATGGTCAGGGCGTCGTTCGCGGGTGCCGGCGGATTCGTGGCGATATTGCATAACGCTTCGCGCCGGCACATCACCGCGCAACCCTCTGTCCGTTATCGCTCGTCGCATCAGCC
The DNA here is from genome assembly GCF_036248275.1 of Streptomyces sp. NBC_01716. Taxonomy (NCBI): domain Bacteria; kingdom Bacillati; phylum Actinomycetota; class Actinomycetes; order Kitasatosporales; family Streptomycetaceae; genus Streptomyces; species Streptomyces sp. NBC_01716. Next base: position 4,005,593 of record NZ_CP109181.1, read on the forward strand.
AGAGCTGTCTTCTCTTCCGTCCAATCACAGGCCAGCCCCATCCCAGCCCTTCCGTGCGGCACACCAAGGTCAGAAGCGGTCAATCCAATTAGCTCCAGCACAGCCCGTAAGCACAAGTAATCCCTGTTCAGCGCCCTGTGGTGCTCCAGGGCGCCGTGGATTCCCAAGCTCAGAGCGCGAGTTCGATTCTCGTCACCCGCTCCAAAGAAAAGCCCCGCGCCCCTGGCGGTTTCTAGGGGTCGTCGCAACAGGTGGTCGTGTTGATCAGGCCGCGATGAGTTTATGCAGGCGTTCGGCTGGGGTTTCCCAGTCGAGCGTTTTGCGTGGGCGGCCGTTGAGCTGGGCGGCGACGGCGTCGAGGTGCTCGCGGCTGTGGACGGCCAGGTCGGTGCCCTTGGGAAAGTACTGCCGCAGCAGACCGTTCGTGTTCTCGTTCGGGCCGCGCTGCCAGGGACTGCCCGGATCACAGAAGTAGACGGGGACGTCCGTGGCGGTGCTGAACGAGCGGTGTTCGGCCGTCTCGGAGCCCTGGTCCCAGGTCAGAGACCGCTTGAGGTGGGCGGGTAGTCGCTGCACGGTCTCCTGGAGGGCGTCGCGGACCTGCTCGGCGCCCCGGCCGTCAGGCAGGTGCAGGAGCATCACGCAGCGGGTGGCACGCTCGACCAGGGTCCCGATCGCGGACGCGCTGTCCTTGCCGATGATCAGGTCGCCTTCCCAGTGGCCGGGCACCGCCCGGTCCCCGGCTTCGGCCGGGCGGTCGCTGATCATGACCATCGGCTCGGTGAAGCGGGGCCGGCGGGAGTTGGCCTGACGGTGGGGCCTGCGGCGGGCACGTCCACTGCGCAGGGCGCCGGCCAGCTCTCGCCGTAGCTCTCCGCGTCCTTGGACGTAGAGGGCCTGGTAGACGGTTTCGTGGACCACGTGCATCTCCGGCCGGTCGGGGAACTGCCTGCGCAGAGCCTGGCAGATCTGCTCAGGGCTCCACCGCTCGTCCAGGCCCGCCTGTATCGCGTCCCGCAGCTCGGGGTTCTGTCCGATCTTCCCGGGCCTGGGGCGGGGCCGGCGGGCATCGGCGCGGGCCTGGGCCGCGTGCGGCCGGTACTGCCCGTTTCCGGGGTGGCGGTTGCGGCGGACTTCACGGCCGACCGTCGACGGGCTGCGGCCCAGCTCCGCTGCTATCACGCGGATCGTGGCCTTCTCCCGCAGGCGGTCGGCGATATGGATGCGGTCGGCCTCGCGCAAGTACCGCGAGCACACGGAAGGCGGCTCCACCGCGTTGATCGGTGGAGCCGCCTTCCTGCCGCCGGACGGGTTGCGTCCGTATCGCCGGCGTTTCCCGGTCCGCCGGTTGATCCCGACGATCCGGCACGCCTCCGTGTTGCTCACGCCCTGCTCCATGAGCCGGGAGTATGCCTCCCGCTCACGAGTGAGTTTCTTACGTCCCCGCGGCTGCCGGTCCTCGCGAATCTCGAAGTCCATCCCACCCCTTGAACTGGGGTATTGCAACGACCGCTAGAACCCAAGCCTCGCGCGGGGCTTCATTGTTGCCTAGACCCTTTCTCGTCCCACCAGCCCTCCACCAGTCCTTTCTGCTGGCAGAAGTGCCGTTTTCGGCGACCTTCCGCGCGATGCGCGAGCCTTTCCGCGCCGGACTTCTCGAATGGCGAGACGCATTTCCTGTGAACTGGATCACAGGAGTGTGAGGCGTTGCGGCATTACGAAGGCAATGCCGCTGCCCGCGAACTCCGCCAAGAGCATGCGGCGGAGACAGGACCGCTGTTGCTGAGCGGTCCCGCCTCGGCCACGCCGCGACGGACGAGGCCGCCACGACCTCAGCCGGAGTGCTTCCGCGTCTTCGCCTGAGCCCGCTCGGCGGCTTCGCCGCGCTGCTGCCGAACTTCGGCGTCGATGGTCTTCGCGAGCTTGCGCTGGTGCTTCGGCGTCGGTCACCATCTCGTAGAGACGTCCTTCGTCACCGGCCAGATACCGGGGGCCGACCCAGAACGCCTGGGCTCCAGACGGGGTGGACGGTTCGAGCGGGAACTCGGGTTACAGCGGCGCCTCCAAGGCTGGGATTCGGAACTACATACCGCCGACCGGCGGGGGCGACGCGGGGGCGGGAATCAGGTCGGCCAACCTGGGATCCTCGACCGCGTCCTCCTAGTCCGAGCAGGGTGTTGGCCTGGCTGATTCGCCCCGGGGACGTACCGATCCGCTCAGCAACTGATCTGGCCATGTGCCCAGTTCTGAACGTCGGTACGGCCTCCGTGTTCTGAATCGGAACGGGCCTCGACGGTGATCATCGCCAAATGCCCTTAGCCAGACTGTGGGTGGCGAATGATCACGGACAGCGCTCCGAGATTATTGGGCCTGGGTTTTCGCCTCGCTGACCTGAGACTCCGGGCATCGAACTGGCCGGCGGGCCCCGCCGCAACACTTCCCGCCATGTCTGGGGCCACGCCCCCCTGCCCGTCTCACTCTCCGCGCGCGCGGATCATGGTGAGCTACCATCCGCGCATGCGCGGACAGTTCACCGGCTGGCCCGAGCAGGCCATGGACGTGTTGTCGCAGCTCCAGGGCGAACCGACCCACGCGACCCGCGAGCGCTACCGCGCGGACCGCGAACGCCTGGTCCGGCAGCCGATGATCGCCCTTCTCAACGAGGTCGCGGACACCGACCCCCGGTACGAGGACTTCTCCGTCTGGCACTACCGCACCAACTCCTGGTGGTGGCAGCACCAGGGCGCGGTGATCCGGCTCGGCCGCAAGATCGAGATCGGTCTCCGGTTCTCCCTGGACGGCCTGCGGATCCAGGGCGCCTGGTGGTACCCCGATCCCGGCCAGGTGGACATGTTCCGCAGAGCCGTGGCCTCCGAGGGGAGCGGCCGCGAACTGTCCGCCATCGTCGAGGACGTGCGGAAGAAGGGCTACGACATCTCCGGGGACGTGATGAAACGCCCCCCGCGCGGCTATCCGGCAGACCACTCCCGTACGAACCTGCTGCGCCACCGTTCGCTGATCGCCGCGCGTCCCCTGGGCTGCGAGGAGTGGCTGCACACCCCCGAGGCGGTCGACCGGGTCCTCTCGGCCGCCGCCGACCTGGACGCCCTGCTGATGTGGCTGGTCCGCCACGTGAAGCGCGCCGCCTGACATCGCGAGGGCGCCGCGCTCAGAAGGTGATGCGCACCTCCAGCGCCGATCGGTCGTCCACCGCCCGACAACCGTCCGGCACCTCGGCCAGGGGGCGGCACGGTCGAAGACAGGCCCCGGATCGAGGGCCCCGGAGAGCACATCCGGCAGAAGTGTGGGAATGCGGGCGCGGACCAGGGCGACACCCCCGCGCAGCGCTCCCGGACGGGCGCTCAGCGCCTCGTCTCGTACCTGGTCAGGATCACGCCGCCGGGAAGCGTCCGCGTCTCCACCAGGTTCAGGTTCACCCAGTTGTCCAGCGCGGCGAAGAACGGCGTGCCGCCGCCCACCAGGACCGGCGCGGTGGCCAGCATGTACTCGTCGATCAGCCCGGCCCGCATGGCCGCCCCGGCGAGCGTCGCGCCGCAGATGTCCATCGGGCCGCCGTCCTCGGCCTTGAGCCGGGTGATCTCGGCGACCGCGTCGCCGGTGACCAGGCGGGCGTTCCAGTCGACCTTGTCGATCGTCGAGGAGAACACCACCTTCGACATGTCCCGCCAGCGGCGCGCGTACTCGATCTCCGCCGGGGTGGCGCCCGGCCGCTGGTCGCCGGTCGGCCAGTGGGAACTCATCCCCTGCCATAGCTTGCGCCCGTACAGCGTCAGGTCGGTCGCCTCCAACCGGTCGGACCAGAACTGGAACAGCTCGTCGCTCGGCACGCTCCAGCCGAGGTCGTCGCCGGGCGCGGCGATGTAGCCGTCCAGGGACACGTTCATGCCGTAGATCAGTTTGCGCATGGCGCCAGCCTTCCGTGAATCGGTCTCACGCGTACAGACCGGCGCGGCGCGGGAAACTCATCGGTGCGCGATCCGGGCTCACAGGTAGTCCTCGTGCTCGGTGGTCACCCGGTGCGGACCAAGCACGCGTTCAGGTGAGTCTTCGGAAGATATCGAGCGCCGCGTAGGCTCCTCGCCGTGACTGACCTCGGCCAGGTGTCCACCGCCACCGAGACCCGTGAACAGGCCGTCCAGCTCGCGCAGTCCCTCGTGCGCGAGCGCCTGGCCGCCGGAGCGCAAATCATCGGCCCCGTCACGTCCGTGTTCTGGCACAACGGAGAGTTCGGCGCCGGCGAGGAGTGGCAGCTCCTTATGAAGACCCGCTCCGACCGGTACAGGCGGTGGTTCTACCTTGCCTCTCGGACTGATCGTTTTGGGTACGCCTCTGTTCCGCCCCACCGCCGCCCGTGCAACGGCCGTGCTGTCATGCCGACGGCCCCTCCGGGCGAACGTCAGGGGTTCGCCCGGAGGGGCCGACCGCCCGTGGTGGTGCACCTCGCGAGGGTCAGCGACCACGGGGCGCGACGGGGCCGGCGGTCACGTCGTGCCCAGCGCCCTGGAGATCACCTGGGCTCCGTCCACGCCAGCGCCGGCGACCGGAGTCCGGTGCCTCTGATGCCGAACAGACCGGAGGTGGGCCACAGGCCGGGTCCTGCGATGGCGGCGTCACCGCCGGCACGGCCGTTGCCGCCGGCCGCGACCGGCCGGTCATCGCGGTCCGTGAGCTGGAACCCGACCGTGTAGGTCCGGGTGACCGAGCCGTTGGCCGAGGTCACCTTGATGGTGCGGGTGGTGAACCGGGACCCGGTCGAGGAGAGGACCGAACTGCCGTCGGTGACCTTGACCTGCGCGCCGGACCGCGCCGGTACGGCGGAGAGGGCTGGGATCTTCTTGTTCTTCGGCCAGTCGACGACATACGTGAACACGGCTGGGTCGAACCCGTCGATCGCGACGCCTCCGACGGTGATCGCCTTGGCGTCGGCGACACTGGCCTCGGTGGCGTCCGAGTAGTTCGTCACCTTGACCGACCCGTCGGCGTTGACGACGACGTGCGCCGACATCGCGGCCGCCAGGTTGATGCGCTCCCAGCTCGCTCCGCCGGCCGCGGTGATGTCCAGCGGGGAGCCGGAGTCCGTCGCGGTCTGCTCGATGATCTGGGTGCGCTGCGCGGTGGTGAGGTCCGGGAAGGCCGTGATCAGCAGGGCCGCCGCGTCGGACGGCGCCTTGAGGGCCTGCCCGGACTTACCGACCCGGGAGAACCCGTAATCCAGGCGCTGCGTGTACAGGTCGACGTGCTGCGCCGTGCTCAGGCCCGCGTAGGAGTCGCCCTCGCATGCCTTGAGCGTGTTGCCGTAGCCCTCCTTCTCGCACTGCGCGAGCAGTACGTTCTCCATCTCGGTGTGGGCCTGCGTCAGCAGCTTCGCGAAGTCGGGGTCCGCCCACCGGTGCGCGACGGTTGCCTGTCCGGTGATACGGCCGCCCATGACGTCGAGCGGGTAGTGGAACCCAAGGACGACCCGATTGTTCCCGTACTCCGAGGTGCGGGCGAGGATCGACGGTGCCAGCTCCGGCAGGAGCGTGGCGAGGATGGTCCCCGCTTCGTAGCCGCCGTAGGTATGGCCGCTCGGGTACGAGCCGCTGGTGGTGAGGCTGCCGTACGAGCCGTCCTGCGACTCGTAGATGTCGCCGCCGTCGCCGACGAGCCCGAGCCGCACGTACGGGCGCAGGTAGCCGTAGTGGTTCTTCGCCGCGTCGACCTTGTCGAGACTCTTCGTGACGCGGGAGAACAGTGCGCTGGTCTTGGGCAGTTGGCCGCCGTTCAGGGCGTCGCGGTAGATCGGGCCGAGCCGGGAGCCGAGGCCGTCGGCCATCGTGACGGTGCCGCTGGTGGCCGCGTCGGCCACGGCCCGGTCCACCTCCTTCTGTGTCGCCGCGTTGTTGACGCGCACGGCGATCCGGTCGTTCTCGGCGGTGGGCGCGGTGCCGTTCGGCACCTTGGCGTTGGCTCCGAGGACGTCGGAACCGAGGTCCTCGATGCCGTTGAGCAGGCTGTAGAAGTAGTCGGTCCCGTCGCCGGTGCCCGGCCACTTGTCCGACGCGTACGTGGCGTTGAGCGTGTCGTCCGGGAAGGGGGATGGCTCGTACGCCGGGTCGGAGGCGGCCGCCGCAGCGGTCGCCGAGGTGGTCGCCGGGACGGTCGCTGCGGAGTCGTCCGAGGTTCCGGCCAGGGTGACCGCGGTGACGGTGGCCGTGTGTGCCTTGGCCTTGCCCGTGGTCGTGAGCAGCGTCGTGCCCGTCGTGGCCGGGACGTGCGCGGTGGTTCCGTCGTCGAGGGCCACGGTGTAGCCGATGACCGGGAATCCGCCGTCGCCGGCCGCCCGCCAGGTCACGCGGACCCGCTTGCCGTCGGTGATCACACCCGTCACAGCCGGTTTCTGCGGCTTGCCGCCGCCGGTGACCACGGGTGCCGTGGCGGCGCTCGGGTGGGAGGTGCCGACGGCGTTCACCGCCTGGACGCGTGCCGTGTAGGACCTGCCGGCCCGCAACCAGGTGAACGTCGTGCTCCGGCTCTCCGGATCGTCGATCTTGATCTGGTGACCGTCGCTGAGGGTGACCCGGTAGCCGGTGACCGCTGAGCCGCCGGTGTCCGCGGGTGCGGACCAGGCGACGGTCACGCTCGTGCCGGACGAGGTCGCCGACACCGCGTCGGGCGTGGCCGGCACCGTCCTCGGCTTCGTGGTGAGCGCGGACCGGGCGCGGCGGAGGTCGTCGTACCGGGCGGTGAGCGTCGCGTCCGTGGCCGCGTCGTCGGCGACCGCGGTCTTCGCCGCGGCGAGTGCCGCGGTGAACGCCTTCCACGAGGCGTCCGTGTAGCGGTCGTCGTGGAGGGCCGACGCGGTGGCGACGAGGTCCTCCAGCTTCAGCCTCGGGAGCGGGATCAGTTGGCCGGCGGCCAGGCTGAGGCCGCGTGTCTGCGTGTCGACCTCAAGCTGGGTCGCGTCGTCGGCGACGACGAGGGCCCGTGCGGCAGCGAGTTCACGCTCGTACACGCCGAAGTCGATCGATCCGTAGCGCCCCGCGTCGGCGGAGAGCCCCTCGTACCGCTCGATCGCCTTCCGCAGGGTGGACTTGTCCGTGACGGCGGGCGTCTCGACGTGGTCGAAGGTGATCCGGCCCAGATTCGCGACGTACGGGTGCGAGGAGTCCGGGTTCGTCGTCAGCCGCAGGTGGACGGCGTGCGTGCCGGTGATCGCCTTGGGCAGTGTCAGACTCGTCGTCCCTCCTGACGACCACGCGCTTCCCGTGACCGGCAGCGGTACGGTCGCGTACGGCGTGCCGGGGTCGGCCGCGTCGAAGGAGTCCAGGTAGAGCTGGACGGCGGAGCCGGTGCCGCAGCGGGCGGAGTTGTTGACGTAGGTGATCGTGACGGTGCTCTTCGGGGAGCTGCCGAAGTCGATGTCCCCGTAGTCGAGCCAGGCTCCGTTGTAGGTACCGCCGAGGTCGGTGGTGGAGCCCGAGCCGGTCCAGCCGACGGGCTCGCTCTTGAGGCCGCCGCCGCTGTGCGAACGGAACGCGGTGGCGTCGAAGCCCACGGGGGCGTCGGCGGTCCGCGTCAGGGCCAGCGAGTAGACGTTGCCCACGTAGGGCTGGGAGGCGGTCTGCGTGCTGGAGACGAACACCGCGTACACGTCCTGGACGCCGGTGAAGACGCTCGGGTCGAGGTGCACGCTCGTCGTGGCGATGGTTCCCCAGCCCGATCCGCTGTAGTCGAGGGGGATGTCGACGCTCTTCGGGCCGTCCTTCGAGCCGAGGTGCAGCTCGATGTGCGAGTCCGACGCCGCGCGGGACTGGGGCTTGTCATAGCGGACGGTGACGGTGTCGGCGCCGCCCTGGAGGTCGGTGTCCTTCCACTGCGCCCACGCGCCGTTCGTCACGTTCTCGAAGATGCCGTTCGAGAGGTTGAGCGGGAGCGAGCCGCTGCCGGTCGCGGCGCTGTTCACCGCGGTCAGCGTGGCGAGCGTGGTCGTGGGGGACACCGAGACCTCGTACGGCGAGAACTGGTACCAGTCGAAGTTCGACACCCACTGCTGGCCCGACGGGGCGTGGAACACGAACGTCGCGCTCTTCGCGTCCAGCAGCGCGTCCGGGTCGGTGACGGCCGCCCGCACCGTGTTGTAGTACTGCCAGCCGCCGGTTCCGGGGAGCTGGACGGTGGCGACGACGGGGCCGTCGGCGGCGCCGGCGTGAATGTCGACGCTGCTCGGCTTCGCGTTCGTCGCCTGCGAGTTCGCGTAGCGGACCGAGATGCTCCGCGGGGCGACCCCGCCGAAGTCCAGCTTGGTGAACCGCTCCCACGATCCCTCGGTGACGCCACCGAGGTTGCCGTCGGAGTTGTTCCGCTCGCTGATGAGGCTGGGCCCCTCCTTCTGGTCGGGGTCCTCGGCCTGCAGGACGGCGTAGCCGCCCTCGTCGATGGTCAGCCCGTCGATGGCGGTCTGGAGCGTGTCCTGTGCGGCCATGATCGTGCCCGTCGCGGAGGTCGCGCCCGTCGCGGAGGTGGTGTCCGCGAGGACGGTCCGCGCGCGTTCGAGGGCCGACCGGAACAGGTTCCAGGAGCCGTCGGAGTAGTTGGCGCCGCGTACCACGGACGCCTGGTCGACGAGTGCGCCGAGGGCCTTGCGGTGCACCGCGGCCGCCGAGATCAGGAGCGGGTCGGTCGGGGATGTACCGGTGCCGCTCACCGTGGAGGCCCGCACGCCGTGGGCGAAGGCAGCGTCGCGGAAGGCGATGCCGAAGCGTGCGTCGACCTTCGTGGTGCCGGTGAGCGACAGCGTCGCCGTGCGCGAGCCGCTGACGCGGAGGTCAGCCGTGACACCGGCCGGCAGGCCGGTCACGCTCGCCGCCCCGGTCTTGGTGAGACTGGTTCCCTTGCGCGCGTCGAAGGACGCCGGTCCGGACAGAGTGAGCTTCACGCTGTCGTGGACGGTGCCGTCCTCGGTGGTGGCGATGGTGCCCGGGTGGGCGGAGACGACGGTGTGGCCCTTGTCCGTTCCCGTATCGCCGTCACCCGTGTCGCCCGAGTCGGTGTTCAGCGAGTACGCGGGTTTCGTGTGGGCGCCCCACCGGGAGGGCTTGGAACCCATGGTGAAGTCCAGGGTTCCGCCGGAGATGATCTGCGAGTAGTCGAGCCACGTGTTGTCGAACCGCTTGCCGTTGAGGGTCGCGTTCTGCACGTAGTAGTTGCTCGGCGACACGCCGTCGGCCTTCACCGTGAACCGGGTGCCGTTGGCGTAGGTGATCGTCGTGGAGTCGAAGAACGGGCTGCCGATCTGGAACTGGCTGGAACCGGCGGTCACCGGGAACAGGCCCAGTGCGGCAGCGACGAACATGGTCGACATGGTGCCGGCGTCGTTGTCCATGGTCGGCAGGAAGCCGTTCGGCGAGAGCTTGTAGACCTGGGTCTTGACCGGCGGGGTGAACTGGCCGCCGGAGCTGGGGGCCTCGTTCGTCGAGCCCGTCGCGATGTAGCGGTTCCAGGTCGTGCCGGTGTAGATGGCACGCACCCACTTCTGCGTCAGGCTCGGCTCGCCGACGTAGTTGAAGAGGTACGGGGCCTGCAGGTCGATCTCGTTCGCGTTGGAGTGCAGCATGGTCGAGCCGTCGTCGACGCTGGAGTCCTCGCCGAACATGTGCTTGACCGCGGCCTTGCCGGCCTTCTCGCCGCCCATGGCCTCGATGAGGCCGCCCATGTTGTACGCGTCGTACCAGTGGTACTGCCACAGCGTGCCCTGGTAGAGGCCGGCCGCCTCGAACTTCTCGTAGTCCGCGCTCTGCCAGTCGCCGTTCGCGGCACGCGGGGTGAGCAGACCGACCTCGGTGCCGTCGGCCGCGGTCCAGGCGCCGGGCTTCACGAGGTTGTCGATCGCCATCGTCGACTGGGTGCGCAGCTTCTTCGCGTCGTCCTTCTTGCCGAGCGCGCCGGCGATCACGGAGAGCGCCCACTGGTCGTAGCCGCGCTGCACGGTTGTACCGGGATCACCCGTGACGTACCCCTGCCGCAACTGCGCCCCGGTGTAGTACCCGGAGTACGAGAGCAGCGCCGGGTACGCCTCGTCGAGCCGGTCGAAGTTCTTGAAGCCCTTCGACAGCGCGTCGGCGACAAGCACGGCCGAGCGCTCCCAGCGCACGGTCGGGACCGAGTGGGTGAGGCTGCCGAGGCTCTTGCCGGAGGTGCGCGTGTCGGCGAAGAGCACAATCAGCGACTGGATCATGTCCCGGTAGGTGGCCGGGTCGATGTACGCCTCGACGGAGTACTTGCGGAAGTCGTCCCAGGTGGACCAGCCGTCGTAGTACGTGAAGCCGTTCGCCTTGTGCACCGCTCCGTCGGCGCCGCGGTACGTACCGCTGGTGCTGGTGGCGTTCACCGGCAGCGCGTACATGCGGTACAGGTGCGTGTAGAACTCCTTGGTGAGCGTCGACCCGGGGTCGGACTTCGCCGAGGCACGCACGCCGACGGCGCCGAGCGACTTGTTCCATTCCGCCTTCGTCCGGGCGCGCGCCTGGTCGAAGGTGAGGTCGCCCACCTCGTTGTGCTGGTCGGTCGCGGCCTGCTCGGCGCTGATCGGCGACAGCGTGATGCGCAGCTCGATGTCGTCGCCGGCGGCCTTGTCGAACCCGAGGACGGCGCCGGTGTCGGACCCGTCCCGCGTGGTCGCGTCGCTCAGCCTGCCGTCGTTGCCCCAGCTCTTCAGGGAGGTCACGGGGACGTTCGTGGTGGCGTTGTAGTACAGCTTGTACGAGGCGCCGTTGAACGACCCGGCGATGAGACCAGTGATCGACGTGGCCCCGTTCGGGAGCGTCGTCGCCTTCATGGTCGAGCGGGTGCGGCTGGTGAAGTTGTTCGCCAGGTCAAGGACGAGCTCGGGGTTCGATCCGGTGGGGAAGCTGTACCGCTGCAGCGCCGTGCGCGTCGTCGCGGCCATCTCGGCCTTGATGGTGCCGGAGTCCTGCCTCACCGACGACCCGGTTCCGGAGATGGCCCCGAGGCCCACCTGGTAGTAGCCGGGTGTCGCGGACTCGTCGTCGTGGCTGTAGGGGTGGGCGTACGTGCCGGCGGCGGGGCGGCTGTCGTACTGCACGGAGGTCGGTACGACGAGCAGGTCACCACCGCCTCCGGAGCCGCCGACGCCGTCGAGGTTCGTCGCCGTGAACCCGGCGATGTGGTCCTCGTTGTAGTCGTACCCGGTGTGGTTGCGGTTCGGCGTGGTCAGCGGGTTGACCTTGGCCAGACCGTGGGGCGCCTGCGCGCCCGGCATGTCGTTGCCGTAGTCGCCCGCGGTCGACACGAACGGGTCGACGAGCTTCGTGTAGTCCGTCCCGCCGGACGTCCCGCCGGACCCTGTGGACGTGGTGGCGCCGGGCACTGCGGTGGCCGCGCCGGCACCGGCCAGCGCGCCGAAGCCGAGCGCGCCGGTGAGCAGCACGGCGACCGTCGCGTGCAGGGGCCGATGACGTCGGCGGGCGGTCCGCGGAAGAACCGCGCGGGGCAAGGGAGCTTGGGATGTGATGGGCACGTAACCTCTCCAGCGTCGCGATACGCCCGCACAGTCCGCCCTAGGGGAGGACAGCGTTGTCAGACCGAACGCCGGAGCGTGCGGAGCGAGACGGCAGTGGACGCACGGGACAACACCCGTCGCGTTCACGAACGTGCGCCATAAGACAGGGAAAAGGCGTACAACGGGCAAACAGAACTCACACAGGAGGTGCGCGCCGGACGCAGCGAAGGGAGTCACCGCCTTCGCGCGCGGCGCGGCTCTCAGAGCGCGAGTTCGGTTCTCGTCACCCGCTCCACGGCGAAGGCCCAAGTCGGCGACTTGGGCCTCCTTTGTTGTCCAGACTCGGCAACGACTCGCCGCCTCTTACCAGCGTGGGCTACATCGTGATCGCCGATCCGGAGGGAGACGAGTTCTGCTGGGACTGAACCACGGGGAACCGCACCCCCGTGAGGTCTTCGGAGACGGCCCACAGGCGCTGCTGGACGGCTAGCCCGTACGACTGGGGACTGGAGGTGACCAGCCGGGGGTGGCCCATGATCTCGTTGCGTCCGCCGGGGCCGTAGTACTGGCCGCCGAGCGCGGCGGGGTCGGTGGCGGCGCGCAGGGTCGGCAGTGCGCCCATCGCCGGCGTCTGGGTGATCAGCGGCGCGAGCCAGGTGAGCGGGAGACGGAGGGCCGCGGGGGTGTTGCGGGCGAGTTCGGTGCTGGACAGGCCGGGGTGCGCGGCCACCGCGGCGGTGGTGGTGCCGTGCATGGCGAGGCGGCGCTGCAACTCGTACGTGAACATCAGGTTGGCCAGCTTGGACTGACCGTAGGCGGCGGCCCGGCCGTACGACCGCTCCCACTGCAGGTCGTCGAAGTGGATCGCGGCCCGGATGCGGTGGCCGGTGCTGCTGACCGTCACCACGCGCGAGCCGGGCACCGGCAGCATCAGGTCCAACAGGAGCCCGGTGAGCGCGAAGTGGCCGAGGTGGTTGGTGCCGAACTGCATCTCGAAGCCGTCCCGAGTGGTCTGCTTCGGGGTGTACATCACGCCGGCGTTGTTGATCAGCAGGTCGAGCCGGCCGAGCCGGGACCGCAGCGCCGCCGCCGTGGTCCGGACGGAGTCGAGCGAGGTCAGGTCCAGCGCCTGCACGGTCACGTCGCCGGTCATGCGGGCCGCGGCCTGCTCGCCCTTATCGACGTCGCGCACGGCGAGCACCACGGAAGCCCCGCGCTCGGCGAGCGCCTTGGCGGTCTCGTACCCCAGCCCGGTGTTGGCCCCGGTCACCACGGCGACCCGCCCGCGCTGGTCCGGAATGTTCGCCGTCGTCCACTTCTCGCTCATGCCAGGCTCCCGACTAGATAACGTACCGAGGGTATCTTGCGCCGACGACGTTAAAGTACTTTCGGTACGTTGTCAACGTACCGCCGGTACGTAAGTTAGGCTGGTGATCGTGACTTTCCAGCGGGCGCGAACCGAAGAGCAGCGGGAGATCCGCCGACGGGCGATCCTCGACATGGCCTCGGCGATGCTCGACGAGATGCCTGTGGCCGCCGTCACCCTGAACGAGCTGAGCCGCCGGGTAGGCCTGGCGAAGCCGAACGTGCTGCGCTACTTCGAGTCTCGCGAGGCGGTGCTGCTGGAACTGCTGGACCACTTCCTGCAGGAGTGGCTGACGGAACTGGCAGACGAGCTGGCCGCCGGCGTCGACGAGAATCTGCCCATGGCCGAGCGAGCGGCGGCGGTGGCCGAGACCCTCAGCCGCTCACTCTCCGGCCGAGTGGTGCTGTGCGACCTCTTCGGCGCACAGGGCGGCGTCCTCGAACACAACGTCTCCGTCGCGGTCGTAACACGTTTCAAGCGCGCCTCCCTGGACCGCCTGACAACGATGACCGCCCTGATCCGGAAGTACCTGCCGGAGCTGGGCGAGAACGCCACACAGTTCAGCCTGCAGACCATGGTCATGGCCGGCGCGCTGTCGGCGTACAGCACACCCCCACCCAGCCTCCAGGCGGCCTACCAGGCCGAGCCCGACCTGGCCCAATTCCACCTGGAGTTGAAGGACACCCTGAAACTGGCCCTGACCGCGACCCTCCTGGGCGTGCTGCCCCGCCGCTGACCTGCCCCGCCGTTGACCTGCGGCACCGCCTACGCACGCAGCTACGCACGCAACGCGATCACCGTCGTACCCGAGCCGACCGGGCCGACCCGCAGCACCGTGCCGGTCAGGTCGTCGAACGATGTCATCTTGACGCCTCCGTGCGCGTCCGCGGCCGACATGGCCACCCGGTACGCCCCCGGGTCGGCGTCGCCGATCTCCAGTTCCACCACCGCCCGGGTGTTGGGCGGCACGGTCACTCTGAGGGAGTGCGTGCCCTTGGAACGGCGCAGGGAGACCGAGACGGGGCCGCGCACGGACGGGACCGTTCCGTCGACCCGGGTCAGCCTCCCGGTCCTGGGCCGGACACGGAACCCGGCCGCGCCCGGTTCCGTGACCTGGACGCCCAGTACGTGCCGGGCCACGGCGTTGGCGGGGGCGGAGGCCCAGGCGTGGGAGAAGGTCATGTTCGGCTTCAGGGACGGGTCCCATGCCTCCGCGACAATGGTGGCCTTCAGGTCGTCGATCATGTGCAGCCATGAGTTGGTGGCCCTGGAGGTGAGCAACGCGAGCGCGGCGTCGGCGCGGCCGAGCCGGAACAACGCGTCGAGCAGGAACTGCGCCCCGTACACGCTCATCTTCATACCGCCCGCGGCGAGAGTGTCGCCCATCCTGGTCAGCACCTCGCCGTCGAGGGAGGCGTCGACACCGAGCGCGACCGGGAAGGCGGTGGCGTGCTGGGCACTGTGGGTGGTGCCCACACCATCGCGGAACCGACCCGCCGAGGTGTCGAGCAGGGTGTCGCGCATGGCGGCGGCGAGGGTGTCGGCCCGCTCCCGCATCAACGCTTCCTCATCGCTCTCGCCGAGGGCGTCGGCGCACTTGGCGAGAGCGTCGAAGGCCGCGTACTGGAAGGCGTTGACGACGGTGTTGACACTGGTGAAGACGTAGCCGTCGCGGCTGGTGGCGGGCCAGTCGACCAAGTCACCGAGATCCTGGCTGGAGTTGCCGGGCGACTTGTGAACCAGACCGTCGGGACCCAGATATGAGGTGAGGTTCTTGGCGGCGAGCAGGGCGTAGTCCTTGGCGAGCTGCCGGTCGTCGCCGGTGGCGAGATAGTCCTCCCAGGCGGAGATCGCGCACATCAGCCGGTACTCGGTGGGCCAGGTGCCCTGGCGGACCAGATAGTCGTTGGACCACCGGGCGAGCGCGTACGAGCGCTGCACGCCGTACTCGGAGAGCTGGTTGATCAGCGCGTCGCCCTCGTAGGGGCCGCGCTCGCGGGTCGGGGTGTCCTGGTAGAGGTCACCGCGGGTCGCCTCGATGGAGTAGCGGCACAGGTCCCAGACCCGGTCCAGATCGGGGTCCGAGCTGCTGAAGCGGGAGTCGGATTCGTCCCAGTCGAGCTTCCAGGCGCGGCCCCTGACGGTCGCCCGGGACAGGTCGACGGAGGTGCGCAGCTCGGCCCAGCGGAAGCCGCGGTAACCCCAGTGCTCGAAGCGCTGGGGACCGTCGCGCAGGGTCCACACCTCGCGGTAGAGGTTGGTGGCCCGCAACTGATACTTCACGGTGCCGTCGGCGTTGAGCTCCTCGCCGAGGCGTACCTCCACGGTGTCACCCGCGTTCCCGGTGACCTCCAGGGCCAGCCCGCCGGCGATCTCCCGGCCGAGGTCAACCAGCCAGCGGCCATCAGCCACTTCGGTCACCGAGGCAGGGGTGACGTCGTGCAGCCGTACGGGCTCGATGAGCGCCGGGACCAGGCCGTCGATGACCGAGCGGGATGCGGGGGTGAGCCAGTCGGCGTCGTCGAAGCCGGGCTCGGTCCAGCCGACGGGCTCGTTGCGCAGATCCCAGTACTCCTGGGGCGCGGTGAAGAAGCTGCTGCCCGCGCTGCCCCCGCCCGGGAGCAGGCCGTGCTCGCCGCGGGCTCTCCAGTCGCCGCCCGAGCCGATGGTGGCCCGGCTGCCGTCGGTGTAGGTGATCTCCAGTTGGGCCAGGAACTTCTGCTCCGAGGGGGTATGACACAGCGCGGCCAGAGCGTTGGCCCGGCCGGCGCGCAGGGTGTCGGTGATGTCGAAGGACTGGTACGCGACCCCGGAGCCGGAGCGTACGGAGGCGTAGCCGACCAGGCTGCCGTTGCTCCACACTTTGGCCACGTACTGCCTGGCCGGGTTGGCGGAGGTGGCGGCCACGTGCAGCACGGCGGCGGCGACCCTCTTGCCGTACGCCAGGCCGTACTCGTGCCGCAGCAGCGCCCAGGTGTTGTCGCCGCCGTAGGAGGAGAGCGAGAAGGCGCCGGTGGGGAAGGTGAGGACGCCGTTCGCGACAGTGCCCGCGGAGAACGTGCCTTTGTGGGAGGCGAAGTCGTCCTGGAGCAGCACGGTGCCGTCGGCCGCGGTGAAGCGGACGCTGTCGTACACCTGCGACTCGGTGCGGCCGTTGCGCAAGCCGATGTTGCCCGCCGGGTAGCGGGTGTGGGTGGTGGTGTCGACGACGGTGCCGTTGACGCCGGTGGTGAAGGTGGAGCCGGTCATCGTGACGGAGAGGTCCAGCCACTCACCGGTCGCGACCGGGAAGGGCAGAGTCACCTCGCCGAGGACGCTGTAGGTACCGTTCACGCACACGTGCTTGCGCAGCACTCCGGCGATACCGTCGGCGCGCAGTTGCCACATGTAGTTGTTGGCGGTGTCGGTGGCCCGGAACCACAGACCGGCCGCCACCGCGGTGATCTTCAGGCGAGTGGCGAAGGTACCGTCCGTCATGGTGGGCCCGGCCGGGGCCCAGATGGGCTCGGCCCGCCACTCGTCCTCCACCGCGGTCGCCATCAGCACCGGCTCCGACCACGACGACGATCGCTTGTCCCCCCAGCTGCGGACCCGCCACCAGTAGGCGGTACGCGGTTTCAGCGCCGGTCCGCCGTAGGCCACGGCGGTGGAGTCGGCAGCGGCCACCCTGCCGCTGCTCCAGACCAGTCGGTGGTTCTCGAACCCGGCCGGGGTGGTGGCGACTTCCAGCTGGTAGGCACGCTGGCGGGTGCCGGGGCCGAGGTCGGGGACCTGCCAGCTGAACCGGGGCCGCTGTCCGGCGGTGGTGCCCAGGCCCTGGGGAAGCAGGTCGGTCAGCAGTCCGATGGGCGCGGGTGGCGCGCCCTCGCCCTTGCCTTTGCCTTTGCCCTGCGCGGCGGCGGACGCCCGGGGTCCGGTGAACACGACAGAAGCGGACGCGGCGGCACCCAGTTGCAGGGCGGTTCTGCGCGTCGGGAGTCTGGACATGGGCAGCCTCCGCGGATGAAAGGTTTCATTCGGGTCCTCGGAGGCTAGGCGCTGTCCAGAAAACAGGTCAACAGATTGGACGAAAGAAACGAGCGAGGCAGAAGTGAAACGATATACATCAACGGAAGAGGAGCTCTCGCTCCTCATCGACACCGCGCTCGCTGTCAACGGCAGGTGGCACCGCAGCCGCGTTGAGAACAGACCCTCGAAGGGCCAAGGGCATGCTGTTGTAGGGCCAGGGCGTGCTGTTGTCCGGCATGCAAGGGATGATCGGACCATGAGTGGCGATGATCCTCTGGTGTTCGGTGCGGAGCGGGGCTGAGGGGGCGGTGAACGAAGGATCTCTTCTCAGACGGTACGAAGCACTCCTGGGCGCCGTACCGCAGTCGGTCTGGGTGATGTCGGCCGACGGGGTCGTCACTCTGCTGATGGGCAGCGGGATGCCGGAGAGGCTGTGGCACCCCGACGGTGAGAGCTCATGGATGGACGCGGTGCATCCGAAGGACCGGGACTGGTTCCAGCGGGCGTGGCGCAAGGCCAATCAGCAGCGGTCTCCCCTCGACACGATCGTACGAGTACGGCTTGAGGACGCCCCCGACCGTTTCCGCCACATCAAGATCATCGCTGCACCTGTCGTGGACCGGAGCGGGGAAGTGGAGTGGGTCGGTACCGCCACCGATGCCGAGGACGACTGGCGCTCCCGCATGCGGGAGAAGCTGCTGGCTCGCATGGCACCGGTACCGGCCGCGCACAACCTGTCCGAGGCCTTTCTGACCACTGCGGCAGCCGTCGTGCCTGAACTCGCCGACGCCGTCGCTGTCTTCCACGTACAAGGCGACACCCAAGCCGCTTTCCGGACTTCCGATGGAGTACCGACCGCGGCGTCGGCAGAGCGGGTGGGGCTTGCTCCCGGACTGCCTCCCATCCATCCGCTGGACGCGGACTTCCTGCTGGGGCCGGCCGCACAAGAGGCCATCGAGAGCCAGGAGGCGGGGCTGCTGACCTTCCCGCCCGGAGAGCCGCCCGAGGACAGTCTTTCCAAGGTCACCGTCCGGTGGCTGCGGGAGGCCGACGCGACGAGCGTGGCCCTGCTGCCCGTCGTGGTGGACGGCCGGACTGTCGCGCTGGCGACTACAGCGACCTGCCGGGGCAACCCGCCCTCGGACGAGGCCGACCTCTCCCTGCTGCAGGACGTCTTTCAGCAGATGAGCGAGCCCCTGCGCCGGACAATGGAACTGCAGAGCATCCGCGACATGGCCCTCGTACTGCAGCAGTCCTTCCTGGCCGTCCCGCCGTCCGTCGAAGGTCTCGTCATCACGGCGCTCTACCATCCGGCCGACTCGGCCGCCGAGGTCGGCGGGGACTGGTACGACGCCGTCAGACTCTCGGCCGACTCGCTCGCCCTGACCATCGGCGACATCGCAGGTCACGACCTGGACGCGGCCACCGCGATGGGGCGTGTCAACAGCATTCTGAGGGGACTCGCCTACGACAGCGGTCCGGCCGCCAGCCCGGCGGCCACCTTGAGCCGGCTCGACCGCATCGTGCAGGCGCTCGACAGCCCGTCGATGGTCACGGCGGTGCACGCGGTCCTGCACCGGCAGGCGGACGATGCCTGGCACATCGCCCTGTCCAACGCCGGCCACCCGCCACCCCTGCTGATCCCGGCCGGCGCGCCATCGCGGTATCTGCACGACCTCACGGCCTCGGACCCACCCCTGTGCGTCGGCGAGGCCCTCCCCCGTACCGACCTCCACGCGGTCATCCGGGAGGGCGACACCTTGGTGCTCTACACCGACGGACTCGTGGAGGTGCCGGGTACGGACATCGGTGACGGCCTCCAGCGCCTGCGTGAGCACACCGACGCGCTGGTCCGAAAGGGGGTACCCCAGCTGACCCTGATCCGAGGGCTCCTGCCGCCCGTCAAGAACCGCCGGGACGACATCGCCGTCATCGCCCTGCAAGCCCGGAGGGAGCGGTGATGCCCAGCCCCCGGCCCAGCCCCCGGCCCTGCCCTCGCCCCACCGAGGGCCGGCTTGGCCGTCCTGCCGGACGCATCCTCATTCCGCTGTTTCGCTTGCACCCGGAACACCACGTTTATACCGTTGGTGAGCCGTCCTTGACCGAAAGAGGCGCCGCATGAATGCTCCGCACGATCGACAGAGCGGACTTGCCACTTCGCGCGCCCACTCCGCCCGGGTGTACGACTACATTCTGGGCGGCAAGGATCACTATCCCGCCGATGTCGAAGCGGGCGACGCCATGTGCCGGCACTGGCCCGCCCTGCCCGTCCACATGATGGAAAACCGCCGATTCATGCACCGCGCCGGCCGCTTCCTTGCCGAGGAGCGGGGCATCCGCCAGTTCCTCGACGTCGGGACCGGTCTGCCGACCTCGCCCAACCTGCATGAGGTCGTGCAGGAGGTGGCGCCGGAATCACGCGTGGTCTACGTCGACAACGACCCCATCGTCCTCGCCCACGCCCGCGCCCTGCTGCAGAGCTCAGCCGAAGGGGCCACCGCGTATGTGGACGCCGACATGCACCACCCCGACACCATCCTGGACAGCCCCGAGTTCCGTGACCTCATCGATCTGAACCAGCCCGTCGGCCTGATGGTGATCGGCATCCTGCACTTCATCCTGCCTCCGGACGACCGGCGCCTGATCAAGCGGCTCCTGGAACCGCTGCCGTCCGGCAGCTATCTGGCGATGACCATCGGCACCGCCGACTTCGCGCCCGAGGAAGTCAACCGGGTGGCAGAGGAATACCGGCAGCAGAACATGCCCATGGCGCTACGCGATCTCCCCACCGCCACCTCGTTCTTCGAGGACCTGGAACTACAGGAGCCAGGAGTCACCCAGGTGCACACCTGGCGCCCCGGCCCTGAGCAGGCCGGCATCGACGGCCGCGACATCGCCATGTACGGGGCGGTTGCCAGAAAGCCCTGAAGCAACCCTGAAGAGACCTGCGCCGGGGTGATGCCTCGTGCGCGGCGGGTTCGCCTGGCTGGTCCCGCGAAGGAGTGGCCGAGCCACGTGTAGTAACAGCGGCGCCGCGCCGGGAACAGCCGGTCCGGCCGGCGCCGTTGCATCCGAGAGACCGACGTCGCAGGGCAGGGAACACGGAGACCATGAGGTCGTCCGCCCCTGCCTGGATCCAGGCCGTCGGGATCGCGGTACGCCCGTCGCGTACCCGGACCAAGACGTATTTCTACAGAAGGACTGTCCCATGACTGACCGGCCCTTGACGCTCATGGCAGTACACGCCCACCCCGACGACGAGGCCACCGGAACCGGAGGGATCCTCGCGCGGTACGCGGCGGAAGGCATCCGCACCGTTCTTGTGACGTGTACCGACGGCGGTTGCGGTGACGGGCCGGGGGGTGTCAAGCCGGGCGACCCCGGTCACGATCCGGCGGCCGTCGCCTTGCTGCGCCGGCAAGAACTTGAGGAGAGCTGTGACGTCCTGAAGATCAGCGATCTGGAGATGCTGGACTACGCCGACTCCGGGATGGCGGGCTGGCCGAGCAACGACGCCCCGGGATCCTTCTGGCAGACACCCGTGGAGGAAGGCGCCGCCCGGCTCGCGGAACTCATGCGGCATTACCGGCCCGATGTGGTCGTCACCTACGACGAGAACGGCTTCTACGGCCACCCCGACCACATCCAGGCCCACCGCATCACGATGGCGGCGCTGGAGATGACCGCGCTGACACCGAAGGTTTACTGGACGACGATGCCCCGCTCGCTGATGCAGCGGTTCGGGGAGACCATGCGCGAATTTCAGGAGGACGTGCCGGAGTCAGAGCCGGAGCCGGATCCCGCCGAGGCCGCCGCGATGGCCGAGATCGGCCTCCCCGACGACGAGATCACCACGTGGGTGGACACCACCGCGTTCAGCGGTCAGAAGTTCGACGCGCTGGCCGCGCACGCCAGTCAGGGCGAGAACATCTTCTTCCTCAAGATGGGCAAGGAGAAGTTCGGCGAGTTGATGGGCACGGAGACCTTCGTACGTGTCAAGGACGCCACCGGCGCGACCGTACCCGAGAACGATCTCTTCGCCGGACTGCGCTGATCCCTCCGTCCGGCCGGCCGGGGCTCGGGAAAGCTCATCGGCCTCAACGGACCTGCCCTCCTCGTCCCACTCCGAGGAGCCGCCGCATCCAGGTGGACCAAGTCAGATTTTTCGGAGTTCGGCGGTCTGCGGATGTCGAGAACGTGCCACCGGCTCCGTCCCGGGGACATCAGCGGCCACGACCGGCCGCACGAGGAAGAAGGAGAAGCCAGCATGGCGATTCAGCGGATGGACAACGTCGGCATCGTCGTCGAGGACATGGATGCCGCCATCGCGTTCTTCGTGGAACTCGGTATGGAGCTGGAGGGCAGGGCGGAGGTCAAGGGCCTCGTCGCCGATCAGTGCACCGGACTCGACGGCGTCCACTGTGACATCGCGATGGTCCGGACCCCGGACGGTCACAGCCGGCTTGAGCTGGCGAAGTACCGCAGCCCCGCGGCGATCGGCGCCGGGCCGCGCAACCGGCCGCACAACATTCTGGGCACGCACCGCGTCATGTTCGCCGTCGACGACATCGAGGACACGGTTGCCCGCCTGCGCCCGCACGGCGCCGAACTCGTCGGCGAGATGGCCCGGTTCGAGGACAGCTATCTGCTCTGCTACGTACGCGGCCCGGAGGGCATCATCGTCGGACTGGCCGAGCAACTGAGCTGAGAAGGAGAAACCGAACCACGCGGCCGAACGAGATCATCGTCGCCTTCGCCTGGAACGCTAGTTCATGCCGCGCAGTTCCTGGAGTTCGCCGCCCACCTTCGTGCGGAGCGTCTTGAGCAGTTGGGGCTTGGCGCCGATTGCCCATCTCGGGCCGACGAGGTAGGTACCGCCGTACATGCTCGCCGTATCCAGCCACGTCAGCTTGAGTTTCTCGGTCGGGAAGGTCGTCACGATCCAGTTGCCCTCCGGAGTGACGCACACCGCCTCGCGGAGTTCTTCGGCCTCGGTACGCATCTCCGCCGAGCAGCCCGTCATGGACGCGATCTTCTCGATGCTCGCGGGTGCGGCCGAGGGGGCAGGCGTGGTGGTCGCCTTCCGGGGTGGGCTCGCCCTGACGGCCGGATCGGCCGAGCAGCCCATGACCAGGGCTGCCAGGAGGAGGGGCACGGCGAGCGCACTCGTGGTGCGTGCGGGGTGGGCGCGAGGTGCGGTCACCGGTGTTGCCTTCCTGCCGGGTCGGGTGTGTCGGGAGGTACGTACCGGTGGGGCGCGTCGTTCACCTGTCTCCGCGCCGTCGGGGTTCAAGACCGTTGAGACCCGGAGGACTTGGAGTCAGCCACTAAGATGATTAGTATCAGCGGTCAAGTCCTCGCAAAGCGATTCGCCCACCCGGGGTGACGGCGGAGGAAGAAGGAGCTCGCCTCAGTGGCGTCCCATCGTCGTCCTAAGCAGCCGAACCCCGCGTACACGGGCATGCTCACAGCGACCGCCGCGGCTGCCGTGGCGCTGTCGACCCAGTCCGCGTCCGCCGACCCGCTTCCCGACCCGAACAAGAAGGGTGTCCAGGCGCAGATCGATCGCCTGTACGAGGAAGCGACCCAGGCCACGGAGAAGTACAGCGGGGCGAAGGAGAAGGCCGACAAGCTCGAAAAGCGGGTCGACAGTCTCCAGGACTCGGCGGCCCGCCGCCAGGACGGTCTGAACGAACTCCGCAACCGTCTCGGCTCGGTGGCCACCGCCCAGTACCGCAGCGGCGGGCTGGACCCGTCGGTGCAGTTGCTGCTTTCCACCGACCCGGACAGCTATCTGGACAAGGCGTCCGACCTGGACCGGCTGAGCGACCGGCAGGCGGAGACGCTCAAGCAGTACCAGTCCCGGCAGCGCACATCGCAGCAGCTGCGGGCGCGGGCCGGCGAACAGCTGAAGGCGCTTCAGGACACGCGTAAAGAGCTGGGGAACAAGAAGAAGGAGATCCAGGGCAAGCTGGCGAAGGCGCAGACCCTCCTCAACTCGCTGACGGCCGAGGAACGCGCGGAGCGGACGGCCGAGGAGGACCGGGTGAACCGCGACAGCGACCGCGTCGACCTCGGCGACGAGGCCAGTGCGTCACAGCGCGGCGCGGCGGCCTTCGCCGCGGCGAAGAGCCGGGTCGGCATGCCGTACGTATGGGGAGCGGCCGGCCCGAACTCCTTCGACTGCTCCGGCCTGACGTCCTGGGCGTTCCAGCAGGGCGGTGTCGCCATACCCCGTACGTCCCAGGACCAGGCCAACGTGGGCACCCGGATCAACTCACTGAGCGCGCTCAAGCCGGGCGACCTGATCATCATGCGCACCGACCTGAGCCATGTCGGCTTCTACGCCGGGAACGGCCAGATCCTGCACTCCCCGAAGCCGGGCGCGCAGGTTCGCTACGAGTCGATCGCCCGCAGCGGCATGCCGTTCATGTGGGGCGTGCGCCTCTAAGCCAGTCCCGGAGGACAAGCAACCAGGAGAGGCAGCAGCGGCATCAGTACGGCTGCCCCGGCCACAACGGCCCGGAACGCGGGATGCGTACGCCGGGCCGGCGCCAGGATCCGGCGCAGCCGTATGTGCACGGTGCGTCCCCCTGCGGACAGCGCGCCCTTCGGGACCGTCTCGGCCGACGCCATCTCGAACATCGCGGTGATCAGCGTCCGCTGGGAATGCACGTGCAGGGCCCCGTCGTCGGCGGCCATCTCCAGCAGGAGCGGGATCTGCTCCCCCGTCTGCCTGGCCAGCGGCACTCCCTTGAACACAACGGCGAAGGACCGCGCCGCCGCGAGAAGGAGATGGTGGCGGCCGGCGATGTGGACGCGCTCGTGCTCCACGACCGCGGCGATCTCGGCGTCGGACAGCAGCTCCACGGCGCCGCTGCTCACCACGATCCTGGAACGGCGGCCCGGCAGGCAGTAGGCGGCGGGGGTCGCGTGCTCAAGGACCGTGGCGCGCAGCCTCGCCGACGGTCGGCCCACCTTGTCCAGGACCTCGCGGTGCCGGGAGCGGGCCACGCGGGCTCGCAGTACGAGGTACGTGAAGGCGGCCACGAGGGCTGTCGGTACGGCCGCCGCAACACCGATGCCCAGGAACCGCACCGCGCCGGCGCCAGGCGGGCCGACGCCCAGTGCCACGCCGCACGAGTAGAGGATTCCGTGCAGATGGGCGCCCGGCGTCGCGAGATGGAGTGCGGCGAGGGCAACACACACGGAGAAGGACGCCGCGAGCGCGAACCACACAGCGGCGGCCAGCACCGGTGCCCGGTGCGGCCACGCGCTGCGCAGCATCACGCGTGGTGCGAGCACGCCGACGGCGGCGGCGTAACCGAGCAGTGCGGGGGCGGCGTTCACGGCTCGACGTCATGGTCGGTGACACGGTCGGTGCTGCGGTCCGAGGCGCCGTCGATGTCGCGGTCGGCGTCGCGCAACGCTTCGCGCAGCGCGGCCACTTCGTCGTCCGACATGCGTTCCACGAAGTGCGCCAACGCGACCCGCCGGTCCTCGCTCGCTCCCAGCGCGTCCTCCATGAGGGCCGCCGCGTACGCCTCACGGCTGCGCACAGGTGTGTAGAGCCACGCCTGGCCCTGCTTCTGTCTCGTCAGCCACCCTTTGCCGTGGAGGATCGACGCCACCGTCATGACAGTCGTGTACGCCGCCGGCCGCCGCGTGTTGATCTCGTCGACCACCTCACGGACGGTCGCGGGTCTCCCCCACTTCCACAGACAGTCCATGATCTCGGCTTCCAGGTTCCCCAGCCACCGCACTTCCGGAGTCCCTTCCACCGTCAACCGGCTCTTCGCCCACCTCGCCATCGTAGACGTGCCCGGACACCCTCCGGGCCGGCCATGTCCCGCGCGTTCACCGGGCAAGCCGAGCCTCGATGAGGTCCCTGAACTCGTCGTCAACGCGGCTGGGTTTCGAACAGCTTGCTGTACATCTGCTGGAACTTCCCCTGCCGCGCGGCGGCTTCTCCGGGGCGGGCACCGCGGGCGCCGCAGGGCGGAGCGGGTCAGTCGTGCAGCCCCGCCTCCTGCGCCAGCACCGCCGCCTGGACGCGGTTGGTGCAGTCGGTGCGGGTGAGGATGCTGCTGATGTGCGCCTTGACCGTGCCGGAGCTCAGGTGGAGCTGTGCGGCGATGCCGGCGTTGGAGAGGCCGGTGCCCAGCAGCCGGAGGACGTCCCGCTCGGTCGGCGTCAGGTCCGCGATCCGACGTGACGCGGCGTCGCTGTTGTGGCCCGACCGGGTCCGGAAGTCGATGAGTTGGCGGGTGACCTGCGGGGCGAGGACAGGTTCTCCGGCGGCGGCGCGGCGTACGGCGTCGATGAGGTCGCGGGGGCCGGTGTCCTTGAGGAGGTAGCCGTGCGCTCCGGCGCGCAGGGCGCGGGTGACGCTCGGTTCCTCGCCGAAGGCCGTCAGCATCACCACCCGGGTGCGGGGCGAGTGGCGGGCGATCTCGGCGGCGCCGGTGATGCCGTCGCCCGGCATACGGATGTCGAGGAGGGCGACATCGACGAGGTGTGCGCGGCAGGCCTCGACGGCCTCGCGGGCGTCCTGGGCCTCGGCCACGATACGGATCTCGTCGTCGTTCTCCAGGATCAGCCGGATCCCGGCGCGCATCAGGGCCTCGTCGTCGGCGATCAGCACTCGGATCATCGGTTCAGTGTAGAACCGCCATGATCAATAGGAGGAGGGTGCCACCGACCGTCGGAAGCAACACCAGCATCGCCGCGCAGCCCCCGCCCAGGAGGCGGGGCCAGGTGAGGACTTCCGTGGACAGCGGGGGCTGGGAGCCCGCCCCGCCGGACACCGGCCCGGACGAAGCGGCGTACACGGACGACGGCGCGTACACAGGCGAGGGCGCGTACACCGGCTTCGGCACGGCGGGCCGGGCGGGTATCCGGGCGGAGAGGGCGAAGCCGCCCTCCGGACTCGGCCCGGCGCTGAGGGTGCCCCCGAGCAGGCCGATCCTCTCCCGGAGACCGACGAGTCCGCTGCGGCTCCCGTCCCCGGGCGAACGGGGCACCGGCGGCGCGTCGTTGACGACGGAGACCACCACCATGTCCCCCTCGTCGTCGTACGTCACACGGACGGGCGCGCCGGACGCGTGCTTCAGCGCGTTGGCGAGTCCTTCGCGGGTCACACGGTGTACGGCCTGCCGGGTGCGGGCGTCGGCGTCCGCAACTCCCGTCGCGTTCCAGTGCAGTTCGGCGTCGGCTCCCGCGTTCCGGGAGTCCGCGACGAGGGCAGCGAGATCCTCGCGGGTCCCCCGCTCGCCGGTCTCCTCGTAGGACTGGTGCCGCAGGACGCCGAGGATGCCCCGCAGCTCTTCCATGGCTGTTCCCGCGGTGGTGCGCAGGAGTTCGGCCTGGGCGGCCAGCGGAGGTGCCTGTCGTTCGGCGGCGAGCTGGAGGGCTCCGGCGTGCATCGAGATGAGGCCGATGCGGTGGCCGAGCAGATCGTGCATCTCGGCGGCGATGCGCGCCCGTTCCTCCATGCGGGCCGCCTCGTCGGTGAGGAAGCGGGCCTGTTCGAGGTAGGCATTGCGTTCGCGCAACAGCCCGGTCAGCGGACGGCGACGCCCCAGCATCATGCCGGACAGCGCGGGCAGCAGGATGAACAGCCCGCTCAGGCCGGCTCCGGCGGCCAGGTACGGCATCGTCGGGAGTCCGCTGAGGGACTGCGCGGCGGTCGCGGCGAGCGCGGAGCCGGCAGCGCTCGCCCCAACCACCTTCCAGGCGCGCCGTGCTGGGGCGATGCGGCGCGCGGCGGACCACACGACGAACGGCGCCACCACCATCGCCCACACGTTGTCCCCGGCGACCACCGGCACGCAGCACAGGACCGTCAGGGCCGGGTACAGCCGCCGCGCGGGCACCAGCAGCGCCGCCCACACCCCCAGGAGGGCCGTCGTGACCGGGTGGGCCGGCGGTATCAGCGAAATCGGCGCCAGCGAGCACAGCAGGACCAGGCCGACGAGTACGGACTCCATGGCGACGGTCCGCCGGGGCGCGGCGCGCACCGCGTCCCGGATCGTGGCGGCCTCGCGGCGCGTCCGCCTCCACGGTCGCACGGCCGGGGTCATGGTTTCCTCCGTGTGGGCGCCGTGCTCAACGGCTGTTCTCGTCATACGCGTCGGCGAACCGTCGCGGCCTCAGGCAGCTCGTGCCGCTCCTCCCGGGACCCGGAGTTCCGGCTCCGCGCGCAGCGCGGCGACGTCCACCCCGCTCTCGGCCAGTACACGCTCGATCTCCGCCGCGGACTCCGCGTCCGTCCCGGTCTTGTCCAGCAGGGCTGCCAGCAGATGGGTGGTACCGACCGTGGGCGAGCCCTGGGAGGAAGCGGTGTACTGCGCGACGTGCAGAAGCCGTCGGTCGCGGTCGGCGGTTCCGTCGCCCAACGGGAGCTCCCCCTCCGCGGCCCCGGTGGCAGAGAACAGCACCCGGGCGACAGCGTCCAGCCGTGCGCCGTACCGGCGCAGCAGTTCCGCCCCCTGGTTCGCGCCCGTCAGCTTCTCCGGCAGCTCACGTCCCGCGACGGCCAACGACCGGTCCAGCGCCAGGATTCCCAGCAGTACGTCGACGGGCTCCTGCTCCGGCGCCCCGCGCCGCACCGCCCCCCGCAGCGCCTCCGCGCGCACCGCGCTCACGACCGAGGAACCGAACCCCGCGCCGCCCCCGAACACCCACGCGCTGAACTTCCGGGTCAGCGGATTGCCGCTCTTCCCGAACGTCCCCGACTTGCGCAGCATCAACACCGAGCCGGGCTCCGGCGCTGTGTCGCTCCCACGCAACGCGTCGAGCGCGGCCGAGGCCGCGGAGATGTCCACCTTCTCCACGACCATGGCCTCGCGGGCACGTGTATCGGGCAACTCGACCAGTGCGTACGCCACATGGCGCACACGCACCGAAACGGCCCCCTCCTCCCGTGCGTTCACCAGCGCATTGCGCAGACAGGCCCGCAACGCACCGGTCACCGGCGGGAGTTCAACACTTTCCCGCTCCGCTTCCTCCTTCTTCCGGTTCTTCCAGCGCAGCCTGCTGGCCCTGTCCTGCCGGACCTCCCGCCAGACAGAGTCGATCTCCCGCTCGTCGTCCGGGGCTCCCGCCGCGCCGTCACCCGTGTCGTCGCTGACCCACACGGATGTCCCACGGGCCGAGATCGAACCGCTGAGCGAGCCGGAGGCCCTCATCCCGGGGGCGATCGCGGAACCTGCGGCGGAGTCACCCGACACGAGCGCGGCAAGCAGGCTTTCCGTACCGGCATCCTCGCGTTCCTGCTTGTCCACGTTGCTCATCGTCTCCAGCAACAGCTTGACGACGTCGATCTCGAACTCGGTGGTCGCACCGGCGTCGCGCTCGGAAGTTCGCTGATCCATCGGTGTCTTCCTCTCCCTGGTGTCACCTGCCGAGAAGGACGCTAGCCCGCGCCCTCCGGCTCCGCGTCGGCCGACCTGCCACGCTTCCGGTCCGAACGGCCAGGCGACTTGTCCGCAACGGCCGGATTGCGGCCGTCGGTTGTTCTCGGACAAGGTCTTGCGACTCGCGGTGAAAGCGGGAGGTCCGGCGTAGAACTTGTGGGATCAGCGGGGAGTGACGCCGGCGGGGAAGGCGACGGGTGCTGTCGGACGACGCATGGCGTGAGTTGTTGGGGCAGGGAACTGTCCGTACGTTTCGCGAACGTAGCGTGATGCTGAGGCAGGGCTCCGCGGGAACGCACCTGCTCGCACTCACCGACGGCCTTGCCAAAGTCGTGTCACGGGAGCCGGGCGGAGTCATGACCTGGCTGGCCTTCCGCGGACCGGGTGACCTGTTGGGTGAGGTATCCGTCTTCAACGGCACCCCGCGTACGGCGGAAGTGGTCTCACTCACCCCCTGCACGGCTGTCGTGCTCGAAGCGGAACGGTTCCGCCAATTCGTCGAACGGCGCGGTCTCGTCATGGACTTGATGCGCCAGGCCCTTTCCCGACTGCGGGAATCCGACGCCCACCGCAGCGAACTGCTGACCCTGCCGCTGGTCGTCCGGCTGGCGCGGGCTCTCCTGCGGCTGGTCGAACTCACCGCGCCCGGAACCGAATCGGACGTCGTACGACTGACCGGTCTGAGCCAGGAGGAGATCGCCCAGGCGATCGGCGTGACCCGCAACGCGGCCATCACGGGACTGCAACGGCTGCGGGAGTCCGGCGCGGTGGAGACGGCCCGCAGGACGATCGTCGTCAGGGACATGAAGGTACTGCGCGCCTGGGCGACGGCCGCCCCGTAGACGGGTGAACGCGGTTCGCCCCAGGGGCACGCGGACGCTGTGACGTGAGACACCGGCGAAGCGCCCACCACTGTGCAGTCGCACGCACGGAACCGGCGGAACCTCGAAGCAGCCGGCCATCGGCTTCGTCAACGCCCTGCCCTCCACGAGGAGATCACGCATGACCACACCCGTTCCCGCCCCGTACTCCGAAAGCCGACCGCTGCCTCCCTACCGCGCCCTGTTCGCCGTGGACGCGAAGGACTTCACCGGTCTTCCCGCCGTGCAGCACGGCCCCGTCAGCCAGTTGATCCCCGAACTCGTCGACCAGGCGCTGGAGCAGGCCGGGCTTCACGAGCTGCGTGACTCCAAGCGGTTTCCGGCCAACACCGGGGACGGCGTGGTGTTCGGCTTCGACCCGGCGTCGCTGCCCTATGTCCTCTGGCCGTTCCTGGGCGTGCTGGACGACATCCTCGGCGCGTACAACAAGCAGTCCGTGGGCCCCCGCATCAGGCTCCGGGCCAGTGTCCACGTCGGGCCGCTGCCGGACGCGGACAACCCCGGCGACGGCAACGGCACCGCACGCAACGACACACACCGGCTGCTGGACTCCCGTCCCGTCAAGGCCATCCTGGCGGCGGCGAGCGAACAGGTCACCCACCTGGCGGCGGTCATCTCCCAGCGCGTCTACGAGGACGTCGTACTCGGCGGGTACACCGGACTGCACCCGGAACGCTGCGTGGAGGTCCCGGCCACCGTGGAGGGGAAGAACTTCTCGCAGCGGGCCTGGCTGTACGTCCCGTCGCCGTCCGGAAACCTGGTGCAGGCCGGGGTACGACCGCGTGAGAAATCCGCGGAGCAGGGCGGCGAATCCGTCGATCAGCAGCAGGAGCCGGTCGCGCGGCCCGGCACGCAGTACAGCGGCAACACCCAGCACGTGGGCGAGGGCGCTGCCGTGATGGGGAACGTCGGACGGGACGTCACCTACACCGGCGGTGCCACCTCGTACCGAGGTACCAACCAGCACTGGGGCAGCGGCGACAACGTGACGGGGGACAAGCGGGTCGGCGGGGACGGGGACGAGCGGTGAGCGCCGAGGCGGCCCCGGACCCGGACCCGGACAGTTCGGAGAGCGCCGACCAGGCGGGGGTACGGGACTCCTACCGCGGCAATCATCAGCGGCTGGGCCAGGGCGCTCAAGTCATGGGCCCGGTCGGCGGCAACTTCACCGTGATCAATGCGGCCACGCTCGACGAGAGCGTCACGGACCTCATCGTTCCGCCGCGGCTCCGGGAAGGCCCCTACCCCGCGGCCGATGTCCACGAACGACTGCGCGGATTCGTGGAACCGCCCACCTACGCGCGGTGCCGGAAGGTGCTGGACAGCCGCGTTCTGCTGCTGACGGCCGGCAGCGGAACGGGCGCGAGCACGGCCGCGTTCGCACTGCTCGCGGAGCGGTACGGAGCCGACGGCATCACCGGCCTGGACTCACCGGACGACCTCTCGCGCTGGCGCCCGACGGAGAGGCGCGGCTATCTGCTCCAGGGTTTGTCACCGAGGGCCGCCGACTCGCTCAGCGAAGTCGTACTCACCGCGCTGGCCGAGGTGTTGCTTCGATCGGGTGCCCATCTGATCGTCACCGTACGGGCGGAGACGGAGCTGCCCGGCGACACGGTGGCCTGGCAGGCCGTACACCGCCCGCCACCGCCGGTCGAGGTGGCCTCGAAGCGTCTGAAAATCATGGTTGAGGCGGGCGAACTCACCCCGGGGCAGGGTGCCGACGCACTGAGGTACCTCGCCTCCGCGGACTTCACCGGCCATCTGCGTGCCCATCCGCTGCCACAGGACGGTGTCGAGGTGGCGGAGGGACTGGGTGATCTCTTCGTCGTACCTGGAAAGTCCGCCGCATCCGTACTCGACGATCTACAGGCCGGCAGCCTCACGGCGGCCCGGAAAGCGCTGGCGAAATCGAGCCACCAGGCCGACAGCCTCGCCCTGATGGCGGCGATCTCGCTGCTCTCGGAACAGGACCGTACGGTCATCGAGAAGTTCAGCGCGATCCTGCGCCCCCGCATCGAGGAACGCGGCGGCCCGGCACCTGTCGCGGCCGAGCCGGCCGAACGCGGGGCTCACACGCCACGCGACCTTCTCGGGCCCTCCTTCGAGAAACGGCTGGAGACCGTCGGGGCACGTCAACTGCCGCCCGGCTTCGGACCGGCGCAGCGCTATCCGGTCCAGCCAGTCGTTTTCTCCGGTCGCCACCGGTCGGACGCCCTGCTCCGCTGTCTGTGGCTCGACCACGAAGGCATGGGGGACCTGCTGTCGAGGACCTTGGGCGAGGTTCCCCACCACCCCGGCATCGAGCTGGCGGCGGGCCGGGCGATCGGGAAGGTACTGGCCCACGCGACCGGCCCGGACACACTGCGCCAGCTGCACCCCTTCGCCGACTCGAACAAACGCTGGCAACGCCGTCTGGTGGCCTACGCGCTCGGGCAGATGGTCGAGCACCCCGCCCTTACCGGCGCGGTACGGGAACAGCTACGGCAATGGAGCCGGGCCGCCCCCGTCCCCCTCCGCTGCACCGTGGCGGAGACCTGCGCGGGCGGCTACGGCCTGGCCCGGCCCGCCGTCGCCCTGAGACTGCTGGACTCCGTGCTCGGCGAGCCGGACAAGGACCTGGACGGCAGATTGCGCACGGCGGTGTCGTTCGCTCTCAGCACCCTTCTCTCCGAGGACGCCAACTACGGCCTCGTGCTGGACAGGTTGAGCCAGTGGCAGGGGGCCGAGCCGGGCACACAGCGTCACGCCCTCGCCGTTCACTTCGTCGAGTCGGTGAGCGTGGATACCTTCCCCCTGCCCAGAGCGCCGGGCAAAAAGCGCGTGCGACTGGCCGACCTGCTCGCGGACCACCCCGAGTGGGCCCTCGACCTCGTCATCACCGCGCTGGACGACCCCGCCACCCACGAAGCGATGGCGAGGGGTCTGTCCGTGATCGAGAGCGACCCGGACTCACGGCGCCGGACCGCCTTCCCACGCTTCCTCGCAGCACTTTCCAGCGCGGCCCGGACCAACCGTGGCGTCCTGCGATTCGTCCTGCGCCGCCACCGCATACGTACGGCCTACTCAACAGAAGGGTTCGCCTCATGACCGGTCCGCTCATCACACCTCTGAAGTCCTCACCGGCCTGGCAGTTGCTCCGCCTCCGCTTCAGTGCCCCGGAGAACCGGGCGCTTGTGTTCCTCGCGGACGACGGGGCCGACGGCATGGTGCCGCCCCGCGACGGGGACTACTGGGGCTATCCCCGGCCGACAGTGCGCACAGTGGGTCAGCGGGACTTCTTCGACATCGTGTGGGTCTCGCTCGCGGAACGGCGGATCTCGGTCGACATCCCACGCCGAGCGCCGAAACCCCCTGCCCGCTACAGAGTCGCCTGGCGGATCAGCAACCCGGTCGTCGCGGCGAGGAACCGGCTCACGGAGGAGCGGGCACGGCACCTGGTGGCCCGCGACATCAGCGACAGCGCCAGCCTGCCCGGCCCGGCCGACCCGCTACGACGGCCGCCGCCCCACTTCGGTACGACAGAGATCGAACCGCCCGGCCGGCCACGGGTGATCGACGGCTTCGGCCTCACGTACTGGTTCCTGGACCCGCCGGCCGCGCTCCTGCCCACCCCCGGCACCGGTGCGGAACCCGCCCTCCCGCCAGGCTTCGGCGAAGCCCACCGTGAGGCGTACCGCTTCTACCGGGAGGTCATCGCGGGCGGTCCCGTCGGCCTGGCCGCCCTCTGGCTGCTGACCCAGCCGGAACAGGCGAAGGACGTGCTCGAATGGACGGTGACCCACCGCAATCTCCTCTCCGACAAGGACAGTTGGGAACACACCCTGGCAGCGACGCTTCAGTCACTGACACCGGAGGACCGGGGCTTCGTCGGAGTCAACCTGGCACGCGTCCTCAGCGACATCGGGGTCCCCCAGGGCGACGAGATCCTGCACCGGCTCGGCCATGACGACGGGACGGAGGGCTGGAACGGATCCTAGAACGGGCGGGCGTACGGGTGCTTTCGCACGTGGTCGTAGATCCTGCGCAGCCATGGCTCACGGACCGCAGGCAGGCGTGCCAGCGTGTGGAGGAAAACCTTCGAGTCGGGGCGGAACAGCTCGTGCGGGTACGGCGGCAGGGGGTCGTCGCGGAAGACGCCCTCGGGCATGCCGCCTGTCGCCGGAACCGGCTGCTGTTCGCGGGGGAAGGCCAGAGCGGTCCACACGTCGGCGGCCAACGGTACGGCTTTAGCCGTACCGGGCGGCTGCCACGTCTTACCCGTTCGTGGATGCCGTGGGACCAGGGCGATGTCGGCAACAGGGTGCGGGGCAGGCAGGTTCGGGCCGGCGAGGCCCGCTCGCTTCGGCGGCGGGCCCGGCGGGAGCAGCGTTTCGAGCGCGCGGCCGAAGGTGTCCGCGACGAGGCCGTCAGGGACCGCCACAGGCGCGCCCGCCGAAGCAGCCAGCATGTGTGCCAGCGCCGCCCCGACCGCCGCCTCCCACCTCGGGTTCCACCTGCCGGACTGCTCGACCGAGGGGGTGCCCTTCCACTCGACGGTCCGGCCGGCGGAGCCTTCGGCGGGAAGCCGGCGCACGGCGTCCGGCGCGAGCCACACCGCCTGCCAGAGGGAGCAGTCATCGATGCGTGTCGCCACCGCCAACCCGCATCGGGCACACGCGAGGTTCGGGCCGTCCCTCCCGTCCAGCCCCAGGCAGTAGCCGTCGCACCGCTCCGGGATCAGGACGGTGCCACGGGTGTCGCCCGGCGCGACGACGACCGCCCCCGGCGCACCGAAGGAGAGGGCGTGCACGGGCGCGAAGATGCCGCGAGCCTCTGCCTCATCCGCACCGATCTCGCTCCACGGCCGCCAAGGCGGCCCGGAGGGCTCCGGATCGACGGCGTACGTCCCCGGTTCCATGAGCGCGGGAAGCATGTCGTGTCCGTACGTGTGATGGGCATGAACCGGAAGCGCGACCCGCGACACGGAGGCGGTCAGCACGGCGCCGCACCGCGCGCACGCGAACACATCGGCCATCGGACCTCCCCGCCCCAGGACAGGTGAATCATCCCAGGGCGGTGCCCCGCCGGACACGCACTAGTCCGCCGGCAGTGGCTCCGTCCGGGGCGCCGGCGTCTCCCACGGGATCCGGGTGGCGCACAGCGTGACCACGAAGGCGCAGACGGAGACCAGGCCGAGGCCCCACGCCAGGCTGCTCGCGTTCGCCACGAAGCCGATGAGTGGGGGGCCCGCCAGCAGGCCCGTGGTGCCCATCGCGGCGACCAGGGTCAGGGTGTCCGAGCCGCGTTTCGCCGCCGCCACGTAGACGCACGGGGTTACCGCCGCGACGCCCAGGCCCACCGCGCCGAAGCCGAGCAGGGCCGGGATCACGCCGCCCGCCAGCAGGGCCGTGCCCAGGCCCACCCCGGCGACCACGCTGCCCAGTACGACCACCCTGCCGTCGCCCCAGCGGGCGCGCCAGCCGTCGGCGAGGAGGCGGGCCGCCACCATCGCTCCGGAGACGACCGCGATGCCCAGCGGCGCGACCTGCTCCGACGCCAGCGCGATGTCCTCCATGTAGAGCGTGGACCAGTCGTTCATGGCTCCTTCGGCCACGGTGCCGAAGGCCATCGCACAGCACATCCAGAGGGTGACGCCGGTGGGCAGCGTCCAACCGGTGCGGGTGCGGGACGTCTTCTTCTCCTCGGTCTCGGCAGGGGCTCCTTCGTCCGGGAGCAGTCCCGTACGCGCGCAGGCGGCCAGGATGACGAGCAGGAGCGCCGCGACGCCGAAGTGGGCGACGACGGACGAGGTGACCGCGTTCATGCCGGAGGCGAGCAGCGCCGCCGCGAACGACCCGGCGCTGAACGTGGCGTGCAGCTTGGCCATGGTGTTGCGACCGTACGTGGTCTCCAGGGCCGCCCCCTGCGCGTTCATCGCGGTGTTCAGGCACCCCACGAGGACGCCGTCCACGCACATCACCAGAAGCGCCACCGGGTAGTTCGGCGCCACCGAGAGGGCCAGCAGCATCAGGGTGAGGCCGAGGGCGGACAACAGCGCGAGCTGTTGCGAGCCCAGACGCCGCATCAGGTACGCCACCAGGGGGAAGGACACCGCGGCGCCGACACCCGCCGCCATCAGGAAGAACCCGACCTCGGCCGACGTCAGGTGGAGATCGGCCTTGAACGCCGGGATGCGTGAGGCCCAGGTGGCGTACTGGAAGCCCAGGGAGGAGAAGAGGGCGGCTGTCGCCAACTGTCCGCGGAGGAAGGGGTCGTGGACACGGAGCACCGGGCTCAGCTCGCTTCGGGTAGGGGGGACGGGACGGCTGGCGCCGGGACGGTACGGGACATGTAGACGGCGCCCGCCGGGTAGCTGCCGGAAGCCACCGCGTCGGGGTGCGCGGTGAAGCCGCGCGCCGACCAGAACTGTTCGCTCCCGCCGACCGCGACGAGGGATATCCGCTCGTAGCCCTGGGACCGGGCCGTCCGGTCCAGATGTGCCACGAGGCGGCGGCCCAGGCCCTGCCGGCGGTACGCGGGGGCGATCACGATGTCGTGGAGATGGAGGTTGCGCGAGCGGAAGCCGCTCTCCTCCGGCCGCTCCAGGTCCGGGTACCGGCCGGCCGGGTAGGGGAGCGCGAGCAGATAGCCGGCCGGCCCGTCGGCGGTCTCCAGGAGGAAACAGGTGTCGGGCGAGGCGTCGGCCCGGGACCTCAGGGCGGCGCGCCCCTCGGAGAGCCCGAGCCCGGTGTAGGCGTCGGACTCCAGGGTGACAACGGCGTCCCAGTCGTCCTCCCCGATGGGGCGGATCCGGATGCCGCCGTCCCCCGTCCCCAACCTCCTGTCCGCCGCACGCCGTCCGCCGCCCGTCGTCGTACGGGGCAGCGGGGCGACGCCGTTGAAGCCCTCGGTCATGTAGCTGACCCCGTACGCCCCGGTGGACAGGACCCACACCGGGTCACCGGAGGCCAGTTCGGCGGGTACCCGCACCGGGCGGTGCTCGGCGGCGTAGGCGTCGTCGCTGTCGCAGGTGGGACCGGCGACCACGACGGGGACCGTGGGGGCGTCGTCGCGATGGGTGGGGAAGACGAGGCGGTACTGGAGCGCGTCCATCTCGTACAGCCCGTTGAACTTGCCGCAGCTCAGATAGAGCCAGTGCCTGCGGTTGCCGTCCGGCATCTCCCGCTCCGACAGGCGGACCACCCGGCCCCGGACGGCCCCCTGGTCCGCGACGAGGAAGCGTCCCGGTTCCATGACGAAGCGCAGCTGCGCGCCGTGGGTCCGCCGCAGTTGGGCCATGCCCTCGCGCAGTACGGCGAAGATCTTGTCGATCGGAGGGTCCAGCTGCACCCCGCGCCGGTCGGTGTAGCCCAGTGCGGGAAGACCGCCGCCGAGATTGACGTGGTCGAGCACGATGCCGCGCCGGCCGAGGGCGTCCATGACATCGGCGATCCGCTCGACCGCGGCGTGCCAGGCGTCCGGGTCCATCTGCTGCGAGCCGACGTGGACCGAGAGCCCGGCCGGGGTGAGGCCGAGCGACCTGGCGGTCTCCAGTACGCGTACGGCGTCCTCGGGCGAGCAGCCGAACTTGTCCTTGAGCCCCCACAGGGCTCCGCCGCCCGCCGTCGCCACCCGGCAGAAGACCCGGGCCCCCGGCGCGTGGGCGGCGACGGCCCGCACGTCCTCGACGCTGTCGGTGGCGAAGTCGGTGATGCCCATCCGGTGGGCCGCCGCGATGTCCTGGTCGGACTTGATGGTGTTGCCGTAGTGGATCCGGCCGACCGGCACCCCGGCCCGCAGTGCCTGGGCGAGTTCCGGGAGGCTCGCCCCGTCGACACCGCAGCCCTGGTCCGCCAGGTGCGCGATGACGTCGTCCACCGGGCATGCCTTCATGGCGAAGCGGATGTCGGTGCCGGGGAGTTCGTCGAGCAGTGTGCTGTACCGCTCTCCGATCCCGTCCAGGTCGAGAACGATCTGGTCGTGGTCGGCGCGCGTGAGCGCGTCAATCAATCCGTGGGCCGGCGCGTCCGTCAACCCGTCCGTCAGCCGTGCCGGGAGTTCCTTCATCACCTGTCCTCCCCCACCGGGTTGAGCACGGGCGTCCGGCGGGCCGCGCGCACCAGCCGCTCCCACTCCTCGGTGAGGAGGGCGAAATCCTCCATGTCGCTCCGCGCCTCGTCTAGGAGACGGTCACGGTGCGGGGCCAGATGGTCGGCGAAGTCGGCGTAACGGCCGCCCAGTTCGCGGTACGCCGTGTCGAGGCGGCGCAGGCGCTCGCGGTTGTCGGCCGTGTCAACTCCGGTGCTCTCGCGTACGAGTTCGGCGACGGCGCGGGCGCGCACGTGCCCCTCGTCGTCGAGCAGGGTGTCCCCTGCTCGGCCCAGAGCGTCGTAGACAACGTTGTAATAGAGCATCGAGAGCAGGAACTTGGCGAAGCGCGTCTGGTACGCGACGAACCCCTGGTCGGTCCGGCGTTCGGCCGTGTAGAAGTTCACGATGTTGCGGTTGTGCAGGACGCCCGGCAGCCCGGCGTCGTACACGAGGTGGATCAGGAAGTAGTCGCTGCCGATGGTGTCGGTGGCCGGGGGCAGCGGGACGCGCCCGTGCACGCCGTGGAAGGCGATGTTGCACATGTCGACCCGCATGGGGTCGACCAGGGACAGCGTCGTACGGTCCTGGTCGAACGCGGCACTGCCGGCGCCCCGGAAGGACTCCTCGACCAGTTCCCGCTTCTGCTCCGGAGACCAGTCCAGGGGAGCCCATAGGCTGACGACGTCGTGGTACACGTCGCCGTCGATCGACTCGATCTCGTCGATGTCCACCGACGGCGGGCCGATGAAGGAGCTGCCGACCATGCTCACCGGCCGGTCCGCGTGCTCGGGGGCCAGTTCCGTCTCGGAGACGGACCGGGCGGCCTCCGCGGCCGGGCGGCCGAGCGAGGTCAGTTCATGGTGGATGGGGAAGACCGGTGCGCCGTCGGCCACTTGGTAGCGGCTGTCGGAGTCCCTGCGGTGGACCGACTCGCACCCGAGGGCGAAGCTGATCAGGAAGGCGCGGTTGGTGCAGGCGCCGTACGAGAGTGAGTCCGGCAGCATGAGGCGCAGCAGCAGCTCGGGTTTGGTGGCATCGGCCCGGCCGATCGTCCGCTCCAGGAAGTCCTTCTGGCCGGCCTCGTCCAGGTGGTGGGGAACGACGCGCGGGTGCCCGGGAAGACGGCGCACGGCGGCGGCGTGCTCCTCGTACGTCGGGGTGTCGCACGAGTCCAGGATCAGCAGGTGCACCTCGACGTCGAAGTGCTCGGCGGCGTGGACCGCCTCCGCGCCGATGGCCTCGATGGTCGCCGGGCAGGCCCGGTTGGTGGGCAGCGTCAGGCAGATTCTTCGCATGCCCGCTCCCCGTCGCGCTCGTCGAGGTCCTGTCCGCGCCAGCCCTTGAGACCCAGGAGCTTGCTGCCCAGTTCGTCGAGCTGGGCCCGGCCGTACCTCTCGGCCTCGGGGCGGGTCGCGTCGCCCAGCAGCGTCCCGTTCCAGGTCGGTGTGGTGACGTCGCGCCAGGACTCGACGCGCTCGCGGCGCAGGCTCCGGTGGCCGTCGAGTGCGGGCATCATCGAGAGGTACTGCACCGCGCGCGCCTTGTCCTGCGAGCGGTTGGGGGCCACGCCGTGGGCCAGGAAACCGTTGAAGATCAGCAGGTCGCCGGCCTCCAGATCGGGCCGTACGACGGGGAGTTCGGCCCGGTCGATCGCGGGGCGGATCGGGTCACGGTCGGCCGGCTGGAGAGCCTTCCAGCGGTCGAATCCGCGGAAGAGCTCGGGGCAGCACTGGAAGCCGCCCTGTTCCGCGTTGGTGTCGTTCAGGGCGATGATGCCCTGGACCCGCTGCGGCGGGATGCCCAGTGTGGAGTCCACGTCCCAGTGGAGGTTGATGTCGAAGCCCGTCTCACGGAATTCGATCAGGGACCGGTCACGGGTCTTGATGTTGGGCGGGTTGAGGTTCAACCGGTCCAGGGTGACCCAGAGTTCCTCGCAGTCCCACACGTCGGCGAACGCGTCGTAGACACGGCGGCTCTGGCGGCTCTCCCACAGAAGCTGGTGGTGGTACGCCTCCACGAAGCCGTAGATGTGCAGCTCCTGGTCCAGTTCGGAGCGGTACTCCCGCTCGTCGTACCAGGTCTCCGGGCGTTCGGGATCCAGACCCTGGAAGTCCCAGGTGAAGTCCAGCAGACGCCGGGCGGACTCCGCCGGTATCGCCTGCTTCACCACGACGTAGCCGTAGGTCTGCCAGAAAGTGAAGTCCTCTTCGGACAGGACGCGAAGCGGACGCGTCTTCTTGATGTCGCGCAGCGGTGTCTGGGCGAGGTAGGTCTCACCGTCCGCGCTGAAGTAGGGGCGGTCGGTGGCGGCACGGTGGAGATACGGATTAGCCGTTGGCATGCGTTGCTCCGAGACTCGGTGGCGGAGTCGCGACAAAGGGAACGAACGGACGACGCGGGGCGCGTCGTCGGCGGTCATGTCCGCCGGCGGCGCGCGCGGGTGAACACAGGGTCCGGCGCGGAGCGCTTCCGGATGCGAAGCGCGGTGCCTCTGTCGAGATCCCCTACGGCACGTGTGCACACAAAGTTGGACTAGACCAACTCGTATGTCAAACAGCTCGATCGGCGCGACGTAGCGTCAAAACCTCCTGACGGTACGTAAGTTCGCGAGCTGGGAGCACACCCCCGCCGCCCGGGAAAGTCGATTCACGCGCGAGGGACGCGACTCGGGCCTCCGGTCGTGTTGCCCACCTCACACGCACGCCCGACGATCACTTGACGTGGGGGTTGGCTCTTGACGCGGGGGGTCGGCTTAGGTTCAGACTATTGGTCCATACCAAGGATTGCGGCGCCGGCCCACGCGAAAGGCACAGATCATGTCAAGCGGACACAGCAAGGAGCTGCGGCGGCTTGCCCTCTCCCTCCTGCAGCCAGGGTTCGTGGGCACGACCGCGCCGGACTGGATACTCCGCGAGATCCGGAACGGCCTCGCGTCCGTGGTGCTCTTCTCCCGCAACATCGTCTCCACCGAGCAGGTCGCCCGGCTTACCGCTCAACTACGCGCGGAGAACCCCGAGTTGATCATCGCCATCGACGAGGAGTCCGGCGATGTCACCAGGATCGAGTCCGCGACAGGCTCCACCCGGCCCGGCAACTACGCCCTGGGCGTCGCCGACGACACGGAGCTCACCGCCTCCGTGGCCGCCGATCTGGGACGCCAACTGCGCGCCGTGGGAGTCAGCCTGGACTACGCGCCGAGCGTCGACGTCAACTCCAACCCCGACAACCCCATCATCGGCGTGCGGTCGTTCGGGGCCGAACCCGAGGCCGTCTCCCGGCACGCCGGCGCCTGGGTACGGGGCCTCCAGTCGGCCGGTGTCGCGGCCTGCGCCAAGCACTTCCCCGGGCACGGGGACGTGGCCGTCGACTCCCACCACAGCCTCCCCTGTTACACCGCGTCCCGGGAGCGGATCGCCGTCGAGGCGCTGCCGCCCTTCCGCGCCGCGCTGGACGCCGGAGTGCGCGCCGTCATGAGCGGTCACCTCCTGGTGCCCGCGTACGACCCGGATCTTCCGGCGACGCTCAGCCGCCGCATTCTCGTCGATCTGCTCCGCCACGAGCTGGGCTTCGACGGCCTGATCGTCACCGACGCCATCGAGATGGGCGCGGTCGCCGAACGCTACGGGATTGATGGCGCGGCCGTCCGGGCCGTGGTCGCCGGTGCGGACGCCATCTGTGTGGGCGGCGAGAACGCCGACGAGGGCACCACCACGCGGCTCGCCGACGCGCTGTGCGACGCCGTCATCGGCGGCGAACTGTCCGAGGACCGCCTCGCGGACGCGGTGGACAGGGTGGGTGCGTTCGCCCGCTGGTCCACCGAGCTGCGCCGGGGCGAGCCGGACGCCACGGCGGACGAGGCCATCGGGCTGGTCGCCGCCCGCCGGGCGCTCCGGCTGACCGGCTCCGTACGGGACGCGCTGCCGCTGTCCGCCGCGCCGCACGTGGCGGAACTGGTGCCGGTCACCAACCTGGCCGTCGGCAACGAGACCCCGTGGGGCGTCGCCCTCCCGTTGAGCGAACGGCTCCGCGGGACCACCTCGGTCCGGGTGCACGGCGACGCCCTGCGTGAGCCGGGCACCGCGGTGGACGCCTGCGGCCTGGAAGCCGCGTCGGGACGCCCCCTGGTCGTCGTCGTCAGGGACTCCGCCAGGCACCTGTGGATGGGCAAGGCCCTCGCCGAGATCACCGCGGTACGCCCGGACGCGCTCGTGGTCGAGATGGGCCTGCCCGGTCCGGACACCGGAGCGGCACGCATCTGCACACACGGTGCGTCGGCGGCATCGGGAATCGCCGCGGCGGAACTGCTCACGGGCGCACGCTGAGACGGCCCGCCGGGTGATCGCGACGACCACGATCACGGCCGTGGCGAGCACCCCGTAGCCGGGCCGGTAACGAGCCGTCGGCCGTTACGATGACCGTCGAACGTGGCGGGGGGCGGCTGTGGACTTCGGGGTGTTGGGCCCGCTGACCGTGCGGCGGGCGGGCGTACCGGTGGAACTGGGCACACCGAAAGGGCAGTTGGTCCTGGCTGTCCTGCTGTGCCGGCCGGGCCGGCCGGTCTCCGGCGATGCGCTGGCGGAGGCGGTCTGGGGCGATGAGCAGCCGAAAAGCGCCGCCAAGAACGTGCAGACGTACGTCCACCGGCTCCGGCAGCGCCTGGGGGAGCCGGGACGTATCGCCAGGGAGGGCCCCGGCTATCTGCTGCGCGCCGACCGCGACGAACTGGACGCGGCGCGGTTCGAGGACCTGGTGGACATGGCCCGAGCGGCGCTCGTGGCCGGTGATCCCCCTCAGTCACGGCGGCTCTATGACGAGGCCCTGGGCCTGTGGCGGGGACCCGCGTTCGCCGGGCTCGCCGACGTACCGGCCCTGACCTCGGAGGCCGCCCGCCTGGACGAGCTGCGGCTCGGCGTACTCGAAGAGCGGATCGACGTCGACCTCCGGCTCGGCCGGCACAGCGAGCTGCTCGGCGAGCTGACCGCGCTGACAA
Source organism: Streptomyces sp. NBC_01716 (assembly GCF_036248275.1). NCBI lineage: Bacteria > Bacillati > Actinomycetota > Actinomycetes > Kitasatosporales > Streptomycetaceae > Streptomyces > Streptomyces sp. NBC_01716. The sequence goes on from NZ_CP109181.1 coordinate 4,047,846, forward strand.
TGGAGCACCCGTTCCGCGAGCGGATGTGGGCCCAGCTCATGCTCGCGCTGTACCGCTGCGGCCGGCGGGCGGACGCGCTGCTGGCGTACCTCCAGGTCCGGGACATCCTGGCGGAGGAGACCGGTCTGGAACCGGGGCAGAAGCTGCGGGACCTGCACCGGACGATTCTCGGCGAGGAACCGACGGACGATCCGGCGGAAGGTCACACGGCGGATCCAACGGCGGATCCGGCCGTCGTGACCGGGAAGCGGGAGCACCCGAACGCCAACACCGCCCGGATGCTGCCTCCCACACTCGGCGACTTCAGCGGCCAGCGGGCCGAGTTGGCTGAGATCGAGGCGGCGCTCGGCAAAGACCGCGCCGCCGACCGGCCGGCCGCGGTGGTGACGATCTCGGGCCCCGGCGGAATCGGCAAGACCGCGCTCGCGGTCCAGGCCGCGCATCGCCTCAAGTCGGCTTACCCCGAGGGGCAGTTGTTCGCGACGCTGGCCGGTACGCGTAGCCGGCCGACCGAACCGGCCACCGTACTCGGCCGCTTCCTGCGCGCGCTCGGAGTGCCCGCCACCGCGGTGCCGGACGATCCGGAGGAACGTACCGATCTCTACCGGAGCCTGCTCGCGGAACGCCGGATCCTGGTGGTGCTCGACGACGCGTCCGACGAGGAGCGGTTGGCGCCGCTGATGCCGGCCAGCGGTACGTGCGGGGTGATCGTCACCGGCCGCGTACGGCTCGGCGGGCTCGGCGGCGCGCACCGGGTCCAGCTCCGCGAGATGTCCGAGGCCGACAGCCTGGGCATGCTGCGCGACAGCACCGGCGACCGGCTGGCATCGGCCACATCGGCGGAGCTGTCCGACCTGGTCCGGCTCTGTGCGCGGCTGCCGCTCGCGCTGCGGATCGTCGGTTCGCTCCTGGTGTCACGACCGCACTGGCGCGTGGCGGACCTCGTGTCGCGGCTGGCGGACGAACAGCATCGGCTGGACGCGCTCCGCTACCGGGATCTTGAGGTACGGGCCAGTTTCGGGCTGAGTTACGAAGGGCTACGGTCCGGGGCGCGGCGGCTGTTCCGGCTCCTCGGGCTCCTGGAGGCACCCGACTTCCCGCTCTGGGCGGCAGCCGCCGCGGTCGACACCGAACTGCGCGCGGCCCAGGAACTCCTCGACGAGCTGGTCGACGTCCATCTGCTCGACGTCACAGGAACGCCCAACGGCCAGGCCCGTTACGGTTTCCACGATCTGATCCGCGCCTACGCGAGGGAACGCGCGGAGGTGGAGGACTCGGTGGAGGTCCGGGACGAAGCCGTCGTCCGCGTCCTCAGCGCCCTTCTGGCTCTCACGGACATCGCCGACCGCGACCACATGGGACAGAACATGTTCCAGCGGGACGCCTCCCGTTGGCGGCCGGAGCGGGTGGAGGCGAGTCTGCCCGCGTCGGTGGCTCCGATGGTGTCGCTGGACTCGGAACGTATCCCGCTGGTGACAGGTGTGCGGCAGGCCGCCGAGCTGGGCAGGGACGAGCTCTGCTGGGAACTGGCCGTGGGCGGGCACGCGCTGTTCGAGACGGAGCGGTACTTCGACGACTGGCAGGAGTGCTACGAGACGGCGATGCGCCTGGCCACGGCCGCGGGCAACGTGCGGGGCCGGGCCAGACTGCTCATCTCGATGGCCGGTCTGAGCTACACCCGGCGCCGGTACGGCCCGGCCGAGGAGTCCAACACCGAGGCCATGGGCCTGTTCGAGCGGATGGGGGACCGGCGAGGTTACCTGGAGGCGCTGAGCAACGCGCCGTTCTTCCTCGTGCCCAACGGACGTCTGACCGAGGCGATCGCGGCGGGCCGCGAGGCCTGGGAACGGCTCAACGCCGCCGGGCAGGAGGCCGCGGCACTGCACGCGTACTCACAGGTCGGTCTCGCCCATCTCCAGGCGGGGCGGCCCGGGGTCGCGGCGGAGGTTCTCGCCGAGATCGTCGCCGGGGCACGTAAGCAGGGAATCCGCACCCTGATCGCGCGGGACACCTACTGGCTCGGCCAGGCGCAGCTCGCGCTCGGCCGGCACGCTGACGCGGCGGAGTCGTTCACCGAACTGACGGCGTGCGTACGGGACATCGGGTCGGCGGGCGCGTTCTACACCGCCCACGCCTGGGGCTGTCTCCATCTGGCCCGGGGTGAGTACGCCGAAGCGCGACGCCGTCTTCTCGAAGGCGTCGAGTTCGCGCGCACGACCCATGACCCCATGTTCGAGGCCCGAGTTCTCGTCGACCTCCTCGATCTCCGCCTGTACGACCCGCACGACGGTCGTGACCTGCGAGCCGCGATCGAGCGGGGGGAGCACGCGGTGGAGGTGGCGCGCGGGATCGACTACCCGTATCTGCTCGCGGGTGTCCTGGAGAAGCTGGCGCGACTGCGGTCCGCGGCGGGTGACGAGAGCGCCGCGCGGAAGCTGGCGGACGAGGTGGCGGCGGTGCGAGCCAGAATCCGCTGAGCGGTACGGCTCCGAGCGGTACCCGACCCCTCGTATTCCCGGCGTGTGCCCGCCGTATTCCGGTGCGTGTCACTGTGCGCCTCGGCAACGAAATGCCGTCGGCGGGCCGCTCAAGCAGGTCCACCCGCGCTGCCGGTCATTTCTTGAGGCAATCGAACCTACGAGGCCGCCGTATCGGCCGGCTCTCGTTATCAGTGAGGTAACAGCAGTGCACAAGGGACGTATCGCATTCGCCGCCGCTCTGGTCACCATGGCGCTCGGGCTCTCCGCGTGCAACGGCGACGACGAGGGGGCGGCGGCACAGGACTCACCGGCGGCGTCGACCTCGGACCCGGCCGCGGACCCGGACCCGGACCCGGCCTCGTCCGAGCCGAGCGACGAGGGCGGGGACGCCGGCGGCGACGCTCCGGCCGAGGGCGACACCACCGCGCCGGGAACGGAACTCAAGGTCGGCGACAGGGCTGTTGTGCCGTTCGAGTACACGAGCGAGAAGAAGGGCACCATCGCCGTGACGGTCACGGCGATCGAGAAGGGCGCCGAGGCGGACATGGCCGCCTTCGGCGAGAAGGCGGCGGGAATGACGCCGTACTTCATCAAGATGAAGGTGGAGAACGTCGGGGGCACCGACCTGTCGTACGCGTCGCTGAAGCTGAACGGCGTGCTGGACGGTGGCGGCGGCACGGGTGTCGTCCTGATCGGCGACATCCCGGGCAAGTGCGACAACGAGACCGCGCCCGCCGAGTTCACCACCAAGGACGCGTCCTACGAGACCTGCTCGCTCAGCGCCACGAAGGGCACCCCGGTCACGTCCGCGTCCTTCGACGAGGGCGACGCGTACAGCGACAGCCCGGTCACCTGGTCCAACTGACAACCCACGCAGGCCCGTTGGCCGGCGGCGCCCATGGCGTCACGGCACCATCGAAGCCGGCTCCACGACGAACCCCCGGGCCGGCGGCCCGGGGGTGTCACCCGGATCGGGCCATGTCTACCAGCGCAGTTCGCCCGCCTCGTCCGAGAAGGTTCCTGTCGGGCCGTCCGTGGCGAGAGTCGCCAGGCGCACGATCGTGCCGGCGCTCTCTTCCGGCGTTCTGCCGCCTTCGAATCCCTCGGTCATGTCGGTGGCGGTGAAGCCGGGCTCGATGGTCGGGTTCGAGGATTTACGCAGCAGCGGAAGCGCCGCCTCCGTGACGCGGACGACCCCGACCGCGTTGGTGTCGAAGACCTGGAGAGCCGTGGGACCGTCGGCGACGCCGTGTCCCAGGATGCCCGCGTTGTGGACCAGAACGTCGAGCCGGCCCTCGGCCGAACCGATCGTCGCCAGCGCGCTGTTCACCGATTCGTCGTCGGTCACATCGAGTTGTACGAATCGCGCGCCAAGTGCTGCCCCCGGTGACGAGAGCGGTCTTGTCTTCCAGTTGTCCCACGCGTGAACAGCCTCCTTCGACTTCTGTAGCGGTCGCCACCGAATGGCCACGGTAGCACTTCCGCATCGATCACTACGGAAGAGGTAGGCTGTGGGGGTGGAGACGAAGAAGAGCGGTCCGATCGGCCGGCCGCGAGGATTCGACGCCGACGAGGCGCTTGAGCGCGCCATGCTGGTGTTCTGGGAGCACGGCTACGAGGGGGCCAGCCTGGCGGGCCTCACGGACGCGATGGGCATCTCCACCACGAGCATGTACGCGGCCTTCGGCAACAAGGAGGAGCTGTTCCGCAAGGCTCTGGAGCGTTACACCGAAGGCCCGAGCGCCTACCTGGCGCGGGCGCTTGAGGAGCCGACCGCCCTCGGCGTCGCCACCGCGATCCTGGCCGGCACCATTCGCACCACCACTCGCGCGGCCCGGCCCCAGGGGTGCATGGGCGTCCAGGGAGCCCTGGCCGCCGGCGACGCCGGGCGGGACGTCCGCGACCTTCTCGTCGACTGGCGCAACAACAGCCACTCCACTGTCCGGGAGCGGTTCCAGCGAGCCGTCGACGAGGGCGACCTGCCACCGGAGACCGATCCGGGGCTGCTGGCCCGCTATGTCACCACCTTGGCGTTCGGCATCGCCGTGCAGGCCGCGAGCGGTGTCTGCCGCGACGAACTCCAGGCGATGACCGACGCGGCCCTGCGGAACTGGCCGCTCTGACCTTGTCCGGGAACTCTCCCGGAGTTGTCCGCGATCGGTAACGGACGCATCCCACCGCCCACATGCCTCGTCCTGTCAGTTGGTCGTAAGACCACCGGGGATCAACGGGATCGCGCATAAGGGGCGGACATGGCACGGCACAGCGGCGGGCGTGGCTGGTACGGCAAGTTGATCGGGGCGGCGCTCGGAGTGACGATGCTCGCCACCGGTGCCTCGGTGTGGACCACGCACGCCGTAACCCCGGGCGGCTCCTCGGCGAAGCCGAGCGCGCCGGCCACGCCGGGCGGTGACATCAAGCCGGTCGCGGCGACCATCGCGCACGCCTCGGAGGCGGGGGAGCGCGGGGTCAACATCACCATCGACGACGGCCCCGACCCCGTGTGGACCCCCCAAATGCTCGACCTGCTGCGGGAGTACGAGGTGAAAGCCACGTTCTGCATGGTGGGGACGCAGGCGCAGGCCCACCCCGACCTCGTGAAGAAGGTGGTCGCGGACGGGCACCGGCTGTGCGACCACTCGGTGTCGCACAACACCGCCATGGACAAGGACTCCCAGACCTACCAGTCGCAGCAGATCCTCGACGCCGAACGAATGATCACCAAGGCGTCCGGGGGCGTACGGCCGATGTACTACCGCGCGCCCGGCGGGGCCTTCACCCCCTACAGCCGCCAGCTCGCCGCGTCCCGGGGCATGCGCCCGCTGGGCTGGAACGTGGACACCAAGGACTTCGAGCGCCCTGGCACGGCCGCCATCGTCGCCACGGTCGAGCGGGAGCTGCCCAACGGACCGACGCTCCTGTTCCACGACGCGGGCGGCGACCGCACCCAGACGGTGGAGGCCCTGCGCCAACTCCTTCCCCAACTCAAGGAGCAGGGTTACTCGTTCGGCTTCCCGGTGCGCTGAGCGATGCGCTGAGCGATGCATGGATGGCCGATCCGCCCGATCTCATCGGCAACGGCCGCGAAGTCGGCCTCCGCGTTCAGCGACGACACGAGTGCGGGAGTCACCGGTCGCGACGCGTACACATGGCGTACCGCTTCCAGGTCCACGGGAACCTCGTAGTAGTCCTCGGCGAATCGCCGGTACGCCTCGGGAGAACGTTCCACAAGGAGTCGGAAGAGACTGTCCGCCCCGTCCGGGTCTTCGCGGCCCAGCGGAAAATCAATCGTTCCATGTCTCCAACGGTCGTCCGCGGCCTCGCGCCATATACAGGCCGTCGCGACAGGCACGTTGTCCTCGTCGCTGAACGCCGGCTCCTCGACCCACGACCGGAAAGCCGTGGGGACCTCGTCCATCACACCCGGCCAGAGTTCACCGTCGTTCACGTACGGGCTCATCGGCGACTCGTGATCGAAACCGCGCACATAGGCACCGACCGGCGAGAAGACGATGGAGTAGTCGTCACCCGAGCCGTTGCGCATCGAGGCCATCTCCTCGCCCTCGGCCCAGGCGGAGTCGAAGGAGTAGTACCGGTACTCCCAGTCAGGGCTGAGGATCGTATCGAGCACCGCCAAGGAACGGCACAGGTGCCGCAGGTCGGCGATGGCGGGGAGTCGGCGCGCGACGTCGTATGCGGTCATGGGCCTATTCAACCCGCCGCCTCTGACAGCGGGACGGAACCTCGATGGGCGAAGTACGCGCACTGTCACAGGTTCTCGACCGCGCAACCGGGCACGCCCGTTCCCCTCTCTTGCAGTGCGGCCCGACCGGCCACGTCCATCGACGGCGCACCAGGCGAGGAGACATCCCCCATGTCCGAGACAGCAACTTCCCTGATCCGGCGTCTTCGTGGCCGGGCCGTGGGATTGGCCGCGGCCGGTACGGCCCTCGTTCTCGCCGTGCCGGTGCCGGCGACCGCCGTGGTCGGGCAGAGCCGAGCCGCCGCCGAGCCCGTCTCCGTCATGACGTACACCGCCAAGGAACGCCGCGAGGCCCTCGCCTACTGGACCACCGCCCGGATGAAGGCCGTCGGCAAGTCCGTGGACCTCGGTCCCACCGGGCCCAAGGCCAAGCCGTACCGGGGCGTCGCCCTCAAGACCGTGGGGCGGCTCTTCTTCGTCAACGCCAACGGCGCCGACACCTGGTGCACGGCCACCGCCGTCAAGAGCGCCAACCGCTCCGCCGTGATGACCGCCGCGCACTGCGTACGCCGCGGCTCCTCCCCCGGCAACACCAACACCACGATGGTGTTCGCCCCCGGCTACGGCAAGGGCAAGCAGCCGTACGGCGCTTTCGCGGTCCGCACCGCCGCGAGCCCGCGTGCCTGGGTGAACGACTCCACCGATGACGTCTCCGCGCTGGTCGTCGACGCCGACAAGAAGGGCCGCAAACTCACCGACGTCGTGGGCGGCCAGGCCATCGCCTTCAACCGCGCCGTCGGCGGCACCGTCTCCGCCCTCGGCTACTCCGCCACCCGCCCGCAGCGCGGCGAGGAACTCCTCCGCTGCGTCGGCAAGGCGAAGAAGGAGAACGGTATGCAGGCCATTCCCTGCGACATGACCGGCGGCTCCAGCGGCGGCCCGTGGCTGGCCGACTTCGACACCACCACCGGCAAGGGCGTCCTTGTCTCGGTCAATGGCTCGCTGGACGCGCTGACGCCGACCAAGATGTACGGAGAGGTGCTGGGGGCCACGGCGAAGAAGGTGTACAACCGGGCCCAGAAGGGCTGAGTCCCGCCATTCGGAAACGAAAACGCTCGGCTGGGAAATCCCAGCCGAGCGCAGACGGAATTTAGGCCGCCGGATCAGATCGTGGGTGTGTCGTCCACGACTTCCTTGTGCGGTTCGACAATGAACTTCCAGCCGTCGCTGGGCTCCAGAAAACGCACCCGGGTCGGGTAGATGTCCAACGCGCGGCGGTCGCGGTTCTGGCTCGCGCTCTTGCGCCCCCGGACCGGCTCCTCGAACAGGTCGACCTTGACGTCCGGCACCTCGACGACTTCCTCGCTCCAGCGCTGGACGATCCCCGCGCCGAACGCGTCGCGCGCGGCGGAGTAGAGCGCCTCCAGAGCTTCGGTGTTCCCGTTGGGCACGAAGAGCGCGAGATTCAGAACGACGCCGGCGCTCCGGAGAACCTCGATTTCCTCCCCCGCCTTGTCGGCGACCCAGATCCCGCGCTCGTCGGCGTTGTCCGGGAGAACATGGATTTCCTCGCCGAATACCGTCCGCGCGGCGAAGGACCCTCCCTCTGAATTCTTTCCCGGCTCCGAAAGGAATGCCGGAGCGTAGCAGTCGAGAGGAAGGCCATCCATCTCCGCCGAGACGAAGATGGCGTCCTGGACGCCCAACTCTGAGACCTCGCCGGCCGTAAGACGTCGACCCGTAACCTTCTCGGTATTCACGCCATTCCCCTTTTTCTCGTGGCGTCCTGTGAATTCAATAAGACTCTACCACGAAAAAGATCGGGCGGTTCCTCTTGTGCACGCCCGCGTATTCGGTGCCGATTTCGGCAACGAAGTCGCACCGAAGTCGGCACCGAATAGGAATGCGAGGAGGCTTGGCCGAATCACAACAGAGCGGTTAATTGGCGCCCGTCCTACGCCCCGCCGTCCGGCGGGTCCGTACGGTCCGCGAAGACGCCTTCCAGGATGCCGGTGGCCTGGCCGATCTCGATCAGGTAGCCGTCCGGATCCTTGAGGTAGCAGCGGAGTTCGGCCTTGCGGTCGAGCGGCTCGGTGAGGAACCGCGCGCCCTTCGCGGTCGCCTGCTCGTAGAAAGCCGCGATGTCCGCCACCCGTACGTTGAGAAACGAGGACACGGGGTCACCGGGTTCGGGGGCGGTGAGGATGACGTCGGGCTTGTCGGGTGTGGGGCCGCCGCCCGGGTTCATGATGATCCAGCCGTTGGCGATCTTCACGATGCAGGGGTTCTCCTCCAGCACCACCTCCCCGCCGAAGATGTCGGCGTAGAAGCGGCGCGAGGCCACGACGTCCCGGACGGTCAGGAAGTGGGTCAGAACCAGGCCCTCGGCGGGGGTCGGCAGGTTGCCACGGGGAGTCATGAGAGTTGTCCTTCCCACGGATGCGAGTCGGTCCCCGTTCCGTCCACCTTGCGCAGCGTTCCGCTCCCCTGCAACTTGTCCTTCGGGCCCCGCGCGGGCCCCGCGCGTACGGACGCGGACAGACAAGGGCGCCCCCGGGAAGGGGGCGCCCTTGTCTCAACGTGCGGTCAGGGTCGGGGCGCCTCAGGCCGCCGAGTTGGACCGGCGGCGACGGGCCGTGAAGACCGCCGCCGCGCCGAGGGCCAGCGCGCCGCCGGCCGCCGCGGCGAACTGCGGCAGGGGCGAGGACGAGCCCGTGCTGGCGAGGGAGCCGTCGTCGTCGGAGGAGTTCTTTACGGTGCCGGACGTGCCGCCCTGCGGCTTGTTGTCCGAGGTCGGCGGCGTGGTGCCGCCGGGCTTGGCGTCGTCGACGTCGTCATCCACCGCGCTGCCGGCGGCCAGGAGATCGAAGGCGTACTCGGTGGCGAAGTTGCCGCCGCAGGACTCGTCGAAGTTGGAGTACTCGCCGGAGACGAAGGCGAGACCGTGCCCGGCCGGGGCCTTGGCGTCGATCTTCAGGCGCAGCTTCACATCGATGTGGGCACCGGCCTTCAGCGGACTGATGGTCCCGGCCTTGTGGTCCTCTCCCACGTTCTGCCAGGCCGGGAACGCGGCGGTCGACCACTGGAGTTGGAAGGCGTCGTCGATGACGTTGTAGCCGCCCTTGTCCGTCGCGTGGAAGTTGACGCTCGGGGAGACCCTGTCCATGGACTTCTTCGTGCCGTTGGTCACGCGCACCGAGAAGTTGGTCGTGGCGCCCGCGACCAGCTTGGACGGCAGGCCGGTGACGACGGTGGTGAGCTTGCCCTCGGGGACGCAGCTCGGCTCCTCCGGCTCCCCCGCCTCCTCCTGGGCGTCGGCGAGCGCCTTGTCGGCGGCCTCCTTCTCCTTGAGGGCTTCCTTCAGGGCGTTCTGAACCTTGCCGTACTCCCGTACGGCCGCCACGCGGGCGTCGTCGCGGGCACGGTCGGCAGCCGTGGCCTTCTCGTCGGCGGTGGTCTTGGCGCCCGCCGCGGACGCGGCGGCGGTCTCGGCGTCGGTGACGGCCTTCTCGGCGGCCGTCTTCTCCTCGTCGGTGGCGGTCTCGGGCAGCGCGGCGAGTGCGGCCCTGGCGTCGGCGAGCGCCGTGTCGGCGTTCACTTTCGCGGTGGCGGCGGCGGTCGCCTCCGCCCTGGCGGCCTTCGCGGCGACGCTGAGAGGCGCGTCGTCGGAGAGAGCCGCGTCGAGGACCACCCTGGCTGCCTGGTGCGCGGCTTCGGCGTCGTCGTACGCCTTCTGCGCCTTCTCGGCGGCCTTTTCGAGTTCCTCGATGGAGGGCTTGTCCTGCGCGCCCCGCTGCTGTGCCTGCGACGCGACGGACGATTTGGCGTCGGCGAGCGCGGGGGTGACGGAGAGCAGGACTACGGGGGTGGTGACGGCGGCGACAACGGCCGTGGCAAGCATGCGGCGAATCTTCAACGGAGTCCTTCACGGGTCCGAAAAGCAGGGTGAGAAAGCGGGATCTGAAAGCTGGTGCGAAAGGTGTTGAGGCAACCCCAGCGGTGGCATCACGCAGGGCTTCGCCGGGATCGTATGACCGAAAACACCGCTGGCGGAAGCACGTTAAACGGGCGAAGGGGGTGGCACGGAGCCCTCACGTGCCGGACAATCGCCGCATAGGGGGATAGTTGCTTTCCCCACACAGGTCACTTTTGTGATCCATGTCATTTCATGGAGGGCAAGGTGTGGCGCCCCCGACGTGATCGCGTACGTAGTCGGCGAGTTCGGCCGGCTGGAGTGCGAGCGCGTCCACCGCGGATACGGTCAGTGGGACGCGGACAGGTGTGAACTCCCCCAGATCGGGGCGCCGTATCTTCACGACCGCGACGTTAGGGCGTGTTTGAGAAGTAGCGTCGTCCGCCCATCGGGCGGGGCCCACGGCGTCTGGTGCGTGCGATCGCAAGGCGGAGGATCATCCCCGTAGAAGGACTGGACGTACTTGGATGACTCCGACAACGCAGCGAGCGCGCGTGCCAGGCGTCGTGGGCCAGACGGGACTTCTCAAACACGCCCTAGCCCGTTCCACGGCCGCCGGCAGTGGGCCGGCGGCCGTGGAACGGGACCCAGGGGTCAAGGGAATCAGCGGCGGCCGAAGATCTCGCGGTCCGAGCCGAGGTGCAGGAAGGTCGTTTCGCCCGTGGCGTCGTCCAGGCCGTCGTTGTCCGTCACCGCGTAGACCTCGCCGTTCCCGGCCACGGTCAGGCCCTCCAGCTTCTCCTGCGTCCAGCCGTTCCCCGCGCGGAGGTCGGGCAGGACGTCGTGGGCCAGCTTCTTCGGGAGCACGCGCAGCGGGCCCGACGGGGCCGCTGAACTCGGGAGGTCGACCGTGTAGATCCGCTTGATCTTCGCGGACGGGCCGTTCAGCTTGTCCCGTTCGATCACCGCGAGCTTGTCGCCGACCGCGGTGATCTCGGAGAGGCCGATCCAGTCGCCTGGCGTGCTGGTGCTGCCGATCCGGTAGCCGTACCAGCTCCAGCTGTCGGCCTCGACGTCGTACCGGCCGAGGCGGACCGTGCCCGCCGGGTCCGTCTTGACCTCGCGCTGGAGCGTGGCCCAGACCACCTCGTGGCCCCGGCGGTCGGTGGTCGCCGTGACGCCCTCGAAGCCCTGTCCCCCGAGCCCCGCCGCGACGTCCGTCGGCAGCGGGACGACCTGACGGGTGTTGCCCGCGCTGTCGAGCCGGACCAGCTTGTTGCCCGCGCCGGTTTTGCCCTCCACCGCGAGCCAGAAGCCGCCCTGCTTACGGGCGTGGATGCCCTCCGCGTCGTAACCGATCGGCCGGCCGTCCGTTCCCTTGACCGTCAACGACCGTGCGATGACCGCCGGTTGGCGGGCCGCGTCGATCGTGAGGATCTTGGTGGTGGAGTACGCCGCGTCGGTGACGCTGTAGAGCTGGCTCGACTTGCCGGGTACGGCGGAGAGCGCGCCGAGCGCGCCCCAGCCGATCGGGGCGCCCGCCGAGTCGTCCGCCGAGACGATGCTCGGGAAGGAGGGTGTGTGCCTGCCGAGGCGGAAGAGGCTCACCGAGGCCCGTACGTTGACCGCGGCGTCGTCCTCCTCGCTGGAGACCGCGAGCATGTCGCGCGACGGGATCGGCAGCAGGCCCTCGGGGCCGTTGGTGGTGGCGAGCACCTGGCGGAAGACCGGGGCGGTCGGCCGGCTCAGGTCGTACACCGCGACGAAGTTGCTCCGCTCCGAGCCGACGAAGGCGTAGCGCACACCGTCGAGCTCGGCGATGGCCAGGCCCTCCGGCTCGGTGCCCTTCTTCTCGGCGCGGGACTCGTTGTGCAGTCCGTGACGCGCCGCGATCTCTTCGAAGCTGTTGCCCGCGTCCCAGACGACCTTGCCGGTGCGGCTGTCGAAGATGGACCAGCCGCGCGTACCGCCGTGCCAGTCGCCCTCGTTGGCGGTGGCGAGGTAGCGGTCGTCGACCCAGCCGACCGAGTCGGGCTCGCGCGGTACGCCGGTGATCGAGCCGGTCAGGTCGATGTTGCCGTCATCGACGGTGTCGATGCCGTCGACCGACGCCGTACCGGCACTGAACGCCTTGGTGATCCTGCCCGTCGGCAGGTCCAGCAGCACAACGCCGTTGTTCTCCTGGAGGGTCACCACCAGCTGGTTACGGCTGTTGATGGAGACGTACTCCGGCTCCGGGTCGGTCGGTTCGGTGATCCCGCCCGCGACCAGGGCCGGCAGCGCCTTGCCGTCGGGCCGGGTCAGCGGCACCGCACGGGTGCGCCACTGGGTGGGCGCGGCGCCCTTGAGGTCGACTATCTGGAGGAAACCGGCCGGGAGTTGGGGCAGATCGCCCTCCTCGCCGCCGGGCGGGGTCGCCTCCTCGTCGCGCTCGTTCTCGATGGCGATCGCGGCGTACCGCTTGTCCGCGCTGATCGCGATGGAGTCGGGCTGGCCGCCGAGGTCGTAACTCGCCACCCGCTCGCGGTCGCGCAGGGAGATGACGTCGAGCCGGCCGGACGGGTCGGTGTACTCCGCGCTGGTGTTTACCACGACCAGGACGTACTTGCCGACGACGGCCACCGACGTCGGCTCGTCCTCGGCGTCGCCGAGTTCGGCGAGCGAGAGCGTGCCGAGGCCCTGCGGGCGGTCGGCGTCGCTGATGTCGAGGAAGCCGATCCGCCGGGCCAGGGCGTCGGTGTAGACCAGGGTCCGGCCGTCCGCGCTGGTCGCCGAGATCTCGGCGACGGTCGGGGACGCGGGGTCTTCGCCGGCGGGCCGGTTCTGGAAGACCGGGTAGGTGGCGGTGCGGTCGAAGGCGACCGGCCGCCGCGAATCCTGGTGTGCGCTCGCCGCGCCCGTCCCGGCCAGCAGACCGGCGGCGACCGCCACGGCTACGAGCGCGGCGCAGGTTCTCTTCGGGGGCATCGTTTCTCCGTTGCAGGACAGTTGGGAGGGCAGGATCGTCCCACCCGCGCGCGAGCACGGAACGGCGCCCGGATGAACAGCCGCGGAAGGTCATCGACGCCGGTACGCGGCGAGCCGGCGGTCTTCGAGGACCGCCGCGACCGCGTACGCGCCGCCGCCCGCGAGGGTGAGGACCCAGTAGAGGCCGGGGGTGCCGAGGAAGAGCGCCGCCGTGGAGGTCAGGGCGAGCCAGACGCCGAGGGTGTAGTGGAGGGTGTTGCGGCGTACGGCGCCTTCGGCGAGGTAGAGGAGGCCGACGACGAGACCGGAGCCGGTGGGCCAGAGCATCGATTGCAGGTCGGGCAGGTCGAGGCTGTTCGTCAGTCCGGTGATGGCGAGGAACAGTGCGGCGAACGCGACGACCCACGACGCGCCGAGCAGCTTGCCGGAGAGGATGTCGGGCCCGGTGGCGCCGCGTTGGGCGCGGGCGGCGGCAAGGGTCGCGTTGACGGTGCCGGCCGCGAGCCCGATTCCGAGGAGCGTCATGGGCAGCCAGCCGGGCAGGGCGAACAGGGGGTTACTGCCACCGGAGACGGCCGCTGCGCCGTGGCCGAGTACGTAGGCGAGTCCGAAGCTGACGTATGTCGCACGGTTGTCGACCTCGCCCGAACGGGGCCCGCCTGCCGGGGACTTGGTCGTGGACGGGGCGACGGCAGTGGCGATGGACATGGTGGAGACCTCCGGAGTCGGGGTGGGGTGCGGTGGGGTGGGTTGATGTCCTGTCCACCGGACAGGACCTACGAAAGGGGCCCGCGTCCCGGGCGCCCGATGCGTGACAGCGAGGCCACGAAGGGCCGTACGAGATCGGGGGGCCACGGAAAGGCGTGGGCGATGGTGCGTTGGTGAGCGAATCCGTGCAGGCCGAGCCAGAGCGCGAGCGCGTCGGCGCGGGGGGCGGTGCTGGTGGAGTGCCCGGCGGTGACGCACTCGGCGAGGGCGTCGGCGAGGACGCGTTGCGCCGGCGCGCCCAGAGTGGCGGGGTCGTCGGTGGCCGGGAGTTCGGCGAACATCGCGCGGTAGCGCCCGGGATGGGCGGCGGCGAAGTCGAGATACGCGCGGCAGGCGGCATAGAGCCGTTCGCGAGGATCGTCCCCCGCACGCGCCACCGAGGACCGGAGCCGGCCGGACAGTTCGGCGAAGCCTTCGCGGACGACCGCGAGCACGATGGCGGACCGGTCGGGGAAGTGCGGATAGATCGACGGGGCGGTGATCCCGGCCCGCCGGGCCACGGCCCGTAGCGTGACGGCCCGTTGGTCGCCGTGGTCGAGCAACTCGGTCGCGGCAGCCAGGATGTCGTTACGCAGGTTGCCGCCCTGTCCCCGGCGGTTCCGCGCGTGCGTCCGCGCCGGTGGTGTCGACGGCAGTGGTGTCGACGGCAGTGGTGTCGACGGCGCCGAGAGTGTCACGCGTCCGGGACGAGGATGACCTTGCCCGCGACGGTGTGGGACTCGGCCAGCGACAGCGCCGACGCGACGTCGCTCAGCGGGATCCGCGCGGCGATCTGCGGGGTGAGGACGCCCTCCGAGACCAGCCGCAGCACCTGGGTGAGGTCCTCGCGCAGCCGGCGGCGGAAGGTCTCCGGGCGACGCAGGCCGGCCCAGAAGTTGTAGAAGTGCGCGCTCTTGCCGTTGGGCAGGTAGTTCCAGGCGAAGAGTCGTGCGAAGAGCTTCAGTACGGGGAGCTGCGAGTTGCCCTCGTCGTCCTTCGTCGCCGCGGTGCCGTACGAGACGAGCGTGCCGCCCTTGCGCAGCAGTCGCCACGAGCGCACCAGTCCGGCGCCGCCGACGTGGTCGAACACCGCGTCCACGCCGCCCGGGGCGAGTTCGGCGATCCGGCCATACAGGTCGGGGTCGCGATAGTCGACCGGGACGGCTCCCAGCTCACGTACCGCCTCGTGGTGGCGGGCCGACGCCGTACCGATCACCGTGATCCCGGCGTGCCGGGCGAGCTGTACGAGCGTGGAACCGACGCCGCCGTTGGCGCCCAGCACCACGATGGTGCCGCCGGAGGGGACCTTGGCCATCCGGTGCAGCATCTGCCAGGCGGTGATGCCGTTGACCACGACGGTCTCCGCGTCGGCGGCGTCCACGTCGTCGGGCACGGGGAGCAGGTCCTCGGCGTCGAGCAGCAGGTGGCTGGCCCATGCGCCGACCTTGGTGACGGCGGCGAAGCGGCGTCCGGTCAGGGCGGTGTCGACACCGGGGCCGGTCGCGGTGACCGTACCGACCAGGTCGTAGCCCGGTACGAAGGGGAAGGCCGGCTGGTTGTAGTACTTGCCGCGGCGCATCTGCTGCTCGGCGAAGGAGACGCCGGTCGCGTCCATCCGCAGAACGACCTGACCGGCGGCGGGCGGCGGCAGCTCACGGTTGTGGACCTTCAGACCGCTCGGCTCGACCTTGCCGGGCAGGACGATCTCGGTGGCGTTGGTGGTAACGGTGCTGGTCATGGTGGGCTCCTCAGGGCTTCGCTCGTTTGCTTACGGTCGTAACACTACAGGCGTTAACTTGAGCCCGCAAGGGAATCCGGCGATAAGCTTCGCGGTGTAAGGTGACAGGGTGAAGAAGACGCCGGCGGAGGAGTCCGCCGTACCGAGCGCGGGGCCCGGACCAGACGCGTCGCCCGCGGGCCCCGCCGCGAAACCCGCCCGCGCACGCAACCGCCGCGGCGAGGGCGGGCGCCTGCGCGAGGACATCGTGGCCGCCGCGGTGGAACTGCTCGACGAGTCCGGCGACGAACGCGCGATCACGCTGCGCTCGGTCGCCCGCCGCGTCGGCATCGCCGCCCCGTCGATCTACCCGCACTTCCCCGACCAGCCGGCCATCATGCTGGCCGTCGTGCAAGGGGAGTTCGCCGACCTGCACAGAAATCTGCTGGCCGCCGTGGAAGCGGCCGGCGACGATCCGCGCGAACGGCTCTACGCCGCCTGCGACGCCTATCTGGACTTCGCGCGGCTTCATCCCGGGCGCTACCGCACCATGTTCGGCGGCCTCTGGCAGCCGACTCTCGGGGACAGCTCCCTGACCCACGACGATCTGGCCTCACTCGGCTCGGACACCATGCGGCTGCTCGTCGGCCTCTTCGGCGACTGCGTCGCCGCGGGGCAGGCCACCAGCACCGACGTGTCCAGCGACGCGGTGGCGCTCTGGCTGGGGCTGCACGGACTCGCACATCAGCGTGCGGTCTCGCAGGCGTTCCCCTGGCCTGACGACATCGCCGACCGCATCATCACGACGCTCGCACACCTGACCCCGCGCACCTGAACGACGAACGACGGGCCCAAGTCGCGGGTTGGGCCCGGAGCTGGGCCTTGGGGCCCATGCCCGGGACGGCGTGCCGCCGTATGTTTCTCATGTCGCCAGCGAGACCGGCCAGGAGGAAGTCGGAAGCGCCGGGGACACCAAAGACTCGTACGAGTCGGCCGGAAGACGGCCGGCCGACACACAAGGGGAATCACATGTCGAACGTCACGCTGAAGGCCGCCACCAACGCCAAGCTCTACGTCGGCACCTGGGCGAACACCGCCGTCGCCGCCATGAAGCGCCGCAGCGACAAGGGCCAGGGCGCGGTCGAGTACGTCGGCGTCATCGTCCTGGTGGCCCTGATCATCGCCGCGATCGTCGGCTCCGGTGTCGCGGACGAGATCGCCGGCGGTCTGTCGGACAAGGTCGCCGAGATCCTGGGTGGCTGATCCTCGGCCGACCCCCACTGAGTAGGCGAGACAGGGCAGGCGCGGCACCATCCCCGGCCAGGGTGGTGACGACCCTGCCCCTCTCTCGTTTTCCGGACCACAGTGCCCCCCACCCTCTGCCCCGACCGCCCGAACGACCGGCGGTCGGGGCAGAGTCATGTGGTTTTACGGGAGGACCGCCGGCGCTACGACGGTGGGGGCCCGTAGGTCCCGTAGGGCCCTTTGGGCCCGCCCAGACCCTCAACTGACCGCCGGACAGAACCGACCCGCGATCAACGCGCGATCAACCCGCGACCGTGCCTCGAACGGCACCCCGGCGTCGCCGTCCGAGGCGGCGGAATGCCCGGTTCGGTAACTGCGGGCGTCGTCAAAGGTGTTGCCGGTCAACCAGAAGATGAACACCTCCCGGATCGGCCCTGAAGGAGCCACCAGTGGGTCCATGGACCCTGCCGAATGGGCCCTGACCAGTCCTTACGCTGCTCGCGCTCGGGGGCGGAGACGACAGCGCGAGGTGGGAGAACAGATGAAGAAGGGCCGCAGGTTCCAGTGGTGGCAGTCGCACACGCACACACACAGATGGCGAGATCCGAGGCACCGTGACAGAGGGCAGAGCGGCGCCGAGTACGCCGCGATGTTCGGGGTCGTGGCCGCGATCGTCGCCGCGATCGTCGGGCTCAGTGTGCCCGCCGACACCGGGACCGGGCTGAAGAGCGCGGTGTGCCGGGTCATCCACCCGCTCAGCGACGCCAAGGCGTGCGCCACCGGCGACTTCGCGGACGGCGGTGAGGGCGGCGGCGAGGGCGGGGGCGGCGGCGGGGACGAATTCGTCCCGAACGGCGACCCGTTCGAGCCCACCAGGTGTCTGCTGGCCCAGGACCAGACGAAGACCACCGTCGTCGTCCAGATCTTCTTCATCAAGATCAGCAGTTCGGAGACGGTCAAGCTCCAGCAGTGGTCCGACGGCACCGTCACCCTGGAGCGGATCACCGAGACCGGCGGCGGTGTCACGGCCAGCATCTCCGCGGGCATCAAGGGCCTTGAGGACTGGGGCGGCAGCGCCAAACTGAGCGGCACCTACCTCGCGGGCAGCGGCAGCGGCGGACAGTGGCTCTTCTCCGGCAACAAGACCGGCGACACGCAGAAGGACCTTGAGCTCAACCTTGAGGACGCCAAGCAGTTCACCGAGTACCTCAAGGCCCAGGACGAGTGCAACAGCAGGCCCGCCGGCCCCCGTTCCTCCGAACTGGGCGCGATCTGCGGCTACCACGCGAACAAGAAGAAGCCCGACCTGCCGCCCGAGAAGGCGCCGGACGTCGACATCACCAAGACCTCCATCGAGGCGTCGGGCAACGCGAACTTCGGCGGAAAGTTCAAGAGCAACGGCAAGAGCGGCAAGGACTCCAAGGATCTCGGCAAGATATCCGGCGAGCTGGCCAACGGCACGATGACCGAGGACGTCGTCGTCATGCGGTCGCACAGCGGACCCAACGCCGGAAAGATCACCTTCGTCTACACCTTCAGCGTCAAGGGCTCGGCCGGCGTGGGCGGGGTCGCTGTCGGCGAGCGGATGCAGCAGGTGGCGGTCACCTACGACGCGGCGACGTACGACCAGGAGGAGAAGGACGGCAAGTCGCACCGCCCCGAGAAGCTGGTGGTCACCACCAGCCAGGAGGCCGGCGAGGGCGGCGGCGTCAAGGTCGAGGCGGGCGCCAACGCCGGTCCCGTGACCATCGACGTCGGTGGCGGCGGCGGATCCACCAACTCGAAGATCCACACCGAGACGTCCGAGCTCATTCTCGACAACGACGCCGACAGCACGATCGTCGAGGACTGGCTGCGCGGAAACGGCGACCCGGCGAAGAACCCGCTGCCCTCGCCCACGGACTCGGCCAAGGTGCCCGGCCCCGACGCGAGCCCGCTCGAAAGGCTCCTGCACGACAAGGCGAAGCTCAGCAGGCTCGACTACAACGCCAACACCGACTGGTGGAACGCGTCGCTGGGCATCGGATTCGGCATCTCCGCCGGGCAGTTCACCCTGGGGTTCAAGCTCTTCGGGATCGACATCACCCACGAGGAGAAGTCGCAGACGATCACCGGCAATCCCGAGTACGCCACCGGCCCCAAGAGCGGCGGCGCCCGCCCGTGGGTGGACTGGAAGAACTGCAGCAAGATCAAGCCCATCCCGACGTAACGGTGCCGGGTGACCGCCCCTCGGCACACCGCCGCCCCTCGGCATCCGTCGGGGGGCGGCGCCCGTCGGCCTCGTGGTCAGGCCCGCCGTCAGCCCCGCCCTCAACCCTGCCGTCAGCCCCTCCGTCAGCCCCGCAGCTCGGCCAAGTCCCTCTCGCCGAGCGTGAGATCGTCCGCCCCGAGGTTCTCCTCCAGGTGATCGGCATTGCCCGTCCCC
This sequence comes from Streptomyces sp. NBC_01716, assembly GCF_036248275.1. Lineage (NCBI taxonomy): Bacteria > Bacillati > Actinomycetota > Actinomycetes > Kitasatosporales > Streptomycetaceae > Streptomyces > Streptomyces sp. NBC_01716. The sequence goes on from NZ_CP109181.1 coordinate 4,067,043, forward strand.
GGGATCGCCAGCACCGTCGGCGAGGCCGCCAGCAGGGCGGCGAGCGCCACCTGCGGGGTGGTCGCGCCGATGCGGGCGGCGACCTTGTCGAGGCGCGTGGTGTCGAGCGGGTTGTGGCCACCGCCGAGCGGGAAGTACGGGACGTACGCGATGCCCGCCTCCTCGCACTCCGCGAGCAGCGCCAGATCGTCCAGGTACTCGTTCTGCAACGCCGCGACGGGTGCGACGGCCCTGGCCTCCGCGAGCTGGGCGGCATCGACGTTGCTGACGCCCAGATGCCGGATCAGCCCCTCCTCGCGGAGCTCGGCCAGTGCCGCGAACCGTTCGGCGACCGACTCGCCACCGGGTCCGTGCGTCGCGCCCACCCGCAGATAGACCAGGTCGAGCCGGTCGAGACCGAGAGCGCGCAGATCCCCCTCGACCAGGCCGCGCAGCCGGTCGGGAGTCGCCTGTTCGGTCGGCACACCGCTCGGCCCGAGCAGCGGGCCGACCTTCGTCGCGATCACCAGGTCGTCGGGGTACGGCGTCAGCGCCGTACGGATCATGTCGTTGGCCCACACGTCCTGGCCGCCGTAGAAGCCGGCCGTGTCGATGTGGTTCACGCCCAGCTCGACGGCCCGCCGGAGCACGGTGACGCCGGTCGCCGTGTCCCGCATCGGGCCCGCGAAAGTGCCCCTGGCCAGGCGCATCGCGCCGAAGCCGAGCCGGTTGATGGTCAGGTCCCCGCCCAGGGAGAAAGTCTTGATCGTCATGGCTTCATCGTGCCGCCGGTCACGGAGCCCGGCGAGTTCGTGGCAGCTTGCTGCCAGACTGGTGGAATGCGGAACGAACAAGTGTTTTCAGTACAGGGCGACGCCGAGCTCGTCGCGCGTGCCGGTCATCTCTTCGAATCCGCGCAGACCGAGTTCGTGTGCGCCGCGCGGGACCTCGACACCTGGTCGCAGCCGGAGGCGAGAGCGGGGATCGCGAGGCGGATGGGCGCCGCCGGCTCCCCCGGCCGCCTCGCGGTCCGCAAGCTGCTCAGCCCGGTCGCGCTGGCCGACGAAGGGGCCAGGGCGCATCTTCGGGAGGTACGGAGCCGGGGCGCCCTCGTACGGATCAGCGGCTCGCTGCTGCCGCACGAGACGATCCTCATCGACCGGCGGGTGATGATCCTCGCCGGCCGGGAGACCCCCGCGTCGCCCACCGGCCGTGAGTACACGGTGACGACGTCGGAGACCCTGGTCGAGGGCGTCCACTCGATGTTCCGGGCGATCTGGGACACCGCCGTCGATCTCGACAGCTATCTGCGCGGCGATGTGCCGCACCTCGACGCCGAGGGCCGGGTGATCCTCGACGCGCTCGCCTCGGGACTCACCGACGATTCGTCGGCCAGGCGGCTGGGGGTCTCCCTGCGTACGTACCGTCGGCGCGTGGCCGACCTGATGGCCGGGCTGGAGGCGGGCTCCCGCTTCCAGGCCGGGCTGCGGGCGGGCGAACTGGGGCTGGCCCACCGGCCGTAGCGGTCCGGCCCGGGGCGCTCAGGGGAGGCGGCGGGCCGCGACGACCGCTGAACTCGCGGGGGTGGTGAGTACTTCGGTGGCTTCCAGCGCCGGATGGGTCAGATAGAAGACGCGGAGCTCGTCCACCTCGCCCTCGAAGCGGGGCGGCCAGTGGGGCGATGGGGTGAAGTCGTCCAGGATCAGCAGGCCGCCAGGGGCCAGCAACTCGACGACCCTCCCGGGGTCGTCGCGCTTGCCGCCGCCGTCGCAGAAGAAGACGTCGAAGGGGGCGTGCCGATCTAGGTCCTGTCCGGTGGATCTTCGCGGATAAGCCCGGGGCGTCTGGTGCGGTGCATCGCAAGGCGCCGAAGTGCCCGCAGGGTGGTTTCCTGTGGGCACTTCGGCAACGCGGCGAGGTGCCGTGCCAGGCGTTCCGGGCCCGCGAAGATCCACCGGACAGGACCTAGCAGCCGCCAGTCTCCGGTCATTACGCTGACGCGCTCGTCGTCCGCGAAGACGCCGGAGGCCCGCCGGGCCAGTTCCTCGTCACGTTCCACGGTGACCAGGCGCGCACCGGCGGCGAGGCCGCTGTGCAGCCAGGCGGTGCCCACTCCCGAGCCGGTGCCGCTCTCCGCGACGACCCCGTCGGGTTTCGACGCGGCGGCCAGCCTGAGCAGCCGGCCCACCTCGGGGAGGCAGCTCTTCGTGAACCCCGTCTCGGCGGCGATACGTTCCGCGGCCACCACGCGGGGCGGGACCGTACGCGCCGCCGACTTTCCGTCACTGATCACCACCGCACGGTAGCGCCGTACGCCCCGGAGCGCGACGGGCACTCCGGGGCGTACGGGCAGTCGTGGTCGGGCGGCACCGATGGGCCGGCGATCAGTCCACGATCATCGTGTTGAGCGGCACCGAGCCCGCCGTACGGGCGAACGCGCCGCCGAAGTAGCCCTCGACCTCGGCTTTTTCGGCCGCGTTCGGGTACGGGTTCTTGCACGAGGTGCCCGCGCTGGAGCCGGACATCAGGCTGGTGCACGGGCCGGGCTTACGGTCCGGGAGGCCCAGGATGTGGCCCAGTTCATGGGACGAGATACGGATCGTGTCGTGGCCCTCGTTCACCGCCTGGCGGCCGATCCAGACCGTTCCGTTGCCCAGCGACGTGGTGAGGGCGCGGGGCCAGCCGTTGTCCGCCAGGACCTGGATGTTGGCGCGCTGGCCGGCCGCGACCGGGCGCAGTTCGACGGCGTCGACGCTCTCGTTCCAGATCGCCGCCCCGCGGTCGACCGCGGACCTGAACTCCGCGGAACCGCCCGCGTCGTAGGTGACCACCCGCGCGGCCGCGGCTCTGTCCTGGGCCGCGGCGGGAGCCGCCGTGGCCTGGCCACCCATCAGGGAAAACGTCACAGCCAGTGCGGCGACGAGCCCGCCGGTCAGCTTACGGATGTGCATGGTGTGCCTCCTTGGGGGGAGAGACAGTTGTGAACATGACACGAAGTTCCCCTGCTCACTGCCCAGCGGCGCCCGGCACCAATCAGTCAATCCAACTGCCGTCCGGCGCCGGCTACTTGGTGCGGCCCGCGCACAGCTGCTTGTCGATCAGGTCGCTCGTCGCGTAGATGGAGCCCGGCATCGAGCCGTCGCCCGTGGCCTCCAGGATCACGACGCGGCGGCCGTCCGGGGTGGCGCCGGTGCGGGTCGCGTAGCCGGGGAGGTCGCCGGCGTGGCTGTAGTAGCTGCCGCCGCAGGTCAGCGGGAGCCGCATCAGGCCGAGACCGTAACGGGCGCCCGGCCAGGCCTCGTCCAGCTCCGTGGCCCGTACGGTCGTCTTCATCTCCTTCAGCTGCGCGGGCTTCAGCAGCCGGCCGCCCAGGAGCGCCTGGTAGAAGGTGGTCATGTCGCCGGTGGTGCTGATCATCGCGCCCGCCGCGCCGGCCGCGCTCGGGTTGAACTCGGTGATGTCGATCGCCGGAGCGGACTCACCGAAGGCGGAGTAGCCCTTCAGGTGGGAGCCGGGGATACGGGAGGAGGTGGTGGGGGTGCTGGTGTTGTGCAGGGCCAGGGGGCGCACGATGCGCTTGGTGACCTCCTGCTGCCAGGTGTGGCCGGTGACCTGCTTGATGATCATTCCGGCGAGGGTGTAATTGGTGTTGGAGTACGACCAGTTGGCGCCGGGCTCGAAGTTGGGTGCGTGGCGCGTCGCGATGCCCACGAGCTGCTCGTCGGTCCAGGTGGTGTAGCGGCCGGCCTCGTAGGCGGCGATGCTGGTCAGGGCGGGGAAATCGGCGGTGTAGTTGAACAGGCCGCTGGTGTGGTTCAGCAGCTGCCGTACGGTGATCCTGCTGCCTTCGTTGCCGTTGCCGGACACGAGGCCGGGGAGATGGTCCTCGACGGTGTCGTCCAGCGAGAGCCGTCCCTCGCCGGCCAGTTGGAGCAGAACGGTGGAGACATAGGTCTTCGTCGCGCTGGCGATACGGAACTTGTCACCCGGCCGCGCCTTCCGGCCCGTCTCGGTGTCGGCCACCCCGGCCGTCGCGTACTGGACTCCGCGCGGGCCGGTCGACCGGGCGAGCACACCCACGGTCCCGGTCTTCTGGACCGCGTCCACCTGCTGCTGAAGCGTCCCCTTCGCCGACGACCCCGCCGACGACCCCGGCGTCGGGCCCGCCTGCTGCGCCGCGGTCGCCGCCGGCACCGCCACACCCAGCGCGGCGAGCGCGGTGACGAGCGTCGTGGTCAGCACGCGGGAGGTGGTCCGGGTGAAGGTCTTGGTCGCCATGGTCCGCCGGCTCCTTGGGAGTTGATGGTGTCACCGCTCCGTGCGGTGTGATCACCAACTTAGAAAAACGGCCCGCCGGCCACGATCCGGCCAGCGGGCCACTCCGGGGTACAGCCAGCACCACCCCCGGGGTGTCCCCTCAGCCCTGCGACCCGGTCACCCGTACACCGTCACTCTCCCTGTCGGAGAGGAACAGCGCCAACTCCCGGCCCTGTTCGGCGACATCCGCGCGGTCCGCCCGGGAGAAACGGCGCAGCGGAGTGACCGTCACGGTGCCCGCCTCCACCGTCCACGTCGCGGCGACCCGGCCGTCGAGCAGGACCACACGGGCGCCGGCGACCGACAGACCGCGGTGTCCGTCGTCGATGATCCGGCCGCGGTCGTGGTAGCCGAGGATCGCGTTGTCGAACGCCGGCAGGAACCGGACCGGGGCCGGGGTGTCCGGGTCGGGGCGCGGGGCGCCGGGCAGGTCCAGCAGTTCCCGGCCGCGCTCGTCGCGGAAGGCGACCAGCTCCTCCCGCAGCGCGGCCACCGCCGCCGGCAGTCCGGCGAGCCCGCACCAGGCGCGCAGGTCGGCCGACGCGGCGGGGCCGTACGCGGCCAGATAGCGCCGCAGCAGCGCCTGGCCCACCGGATCCGAGCCGTCCGACGACAGAGGAGCGACCTCCCGGCCCAGCCAGGCGGTGAGCGGGACGCTGCGCACTCCCGCCCGCGTCCGCCACAGCCCGCGCGGCGGCAGCTGAACCGTCGGGATGAGCGCGGTGATCAGCATCTCCCCCAGCGCCCGTGTCCCGGCCGCCGGCCAGCGCTCGGCGACGGCCCGCGCCAGCTCGGTCATCGAACGCGGCTCGCCGTCCGCCAGCACCGCCCGGCCCGCCGCCGCGAGCTCTTCGAGGTCGGTCCCTTCGAGCTCGCCCCGGTACACCCCCAGGACGCGCTGACGCAGCATGGCGTCGTGGCGGGACCGCCAGGCCAGGGCGTCCTCGGCGGTGACGAGATGGACCGTACGGCGCATGAGGTGCGTCCGCACCACGCGCCGCCCGGTCAACAGGCCGGAGAGCGCCCCGGGTTGGAACGCGCGCAGCCGCGAGAAGAGTCCGACGTACGGCTCCTGCGGTTCCTGCGCCTGGAGTCCGCCGAGGTGCGCGACGGCGTCGACGACCGGCAGTGCGGAGCGGTCGAGCAGCAACTGCCGGGCGAGCGTGGCGCGGTTGAGCGCCCTGGTGCCGAGAACGGCCGCCATCAGGTCGACTTCTGCCCGTCGATCGACTCGCGCACGATGTCCGCGTGCCCGGCGTGCTGCGCGGTCTCGGCGATGACGTGCATCAGCACCGCGCGTACGCTGCGCACCGCTCCCGGCTCGTTCCAGGGCGCCTCCGGCAGGGGGTGGGTCACCGACAGGTCGGGGAGGGCGGCGACGATCTCCTCCGTGCGGGCGGCGACCTTCTCGTAACGGGCGAGGATCCCGGCCGACGTGTCGCCGGGCAGCATCCGGAAGTCGTTCTCACGGTCGATCGCCCACCGCGGGTACTCGGTGGCGGTACCGGCGGCGAAGTCGGCCCAGGTGACACCGTCCGGCAGTGCGAAGCTCATCGCCGACGGGCCGTCGAGCGCGAAGCGCAGCCAGGCCTCCTCGGTGGAGGCGACGTGCTTGATCAGCCCGCCCAGGGACAGTTCACCGGCCGTCGGGCGCTCGCCGAGCTGCTCGTCGCTGAGGCCGCGCACCGTGGTGGTGAGGGCGGATCGCACGGTGGCGAGGGTGGCGAGCAGGTCTGAGCGCTCGGGGTCGGCGGCCGGGGAGGAGGAGGTGGCGTTCATCGTGGGCGGGCCCTTCCACTGGGTTCATCAGGTTGGTCGCTTGTCGTGGTCGTTCTGTCGTGCCGCTTTCCGGCACAGGAGAACCTTCCCAGGAGAAGAGGACAGGTTGTGACCGCTTCTCGGGCGACAATCGGTGTCATGCCGAAGACCCCGAAGACCTCAGCACGTCTGCTGTCGATGCTCTCGCTGCTCCAGGCCCGCCGGGACTGGCCGGGGGCGCTGCTGGCCGAGCGGCTGGACGTCAGCCCGCGCACCGTACGCCGCGATGTCGACCGGCTGCGCGAGCTCGGCTACCCGGTGGTGGCCACCAAGGGCCCGGAGGGCGGGTACCGGCTCGACGCCGGTACGGAGCTGCCCCCGTTGCTGTTCGACGACGAGCAGGCCGTCGCCCTGGCCGTGGCACTCCAGATCGCCGCAACCACCGGCGCGGGCATCGAGGAGGCCGCGGCACGCGCGCTGCACACCGTCCGGCAGGTGATGCCCGCGCGGCTGCGCCGCCGTATCGACACCCTCCGGGTCACGGCCGTCGAGCCGCCCGCCGCGCGGCCCAACCCGCAGGCGGACAGCGGTGTGTTGATGGCCCTCAGCGCGGCGGTCCACGCGCGTGAGGAGCTGCGCTTCGACTACGCGAGAGCCGGTGACACCGGTGACACCGATGGGCCGCCGCCGCGCCGGACGCAGCCGCATCACCTCGTCACCTGGGGCGGGCGCTGGTATCTCGTCGCGTGGGACCTCGACCGGGAGGACTGGCGTACGTTCCGCGCGGACCGGATCTCCCCGCGTACGCCGACGGGTCCCCGCTTCACCCCGCGTGAACTGCCCGGTGGCGACGTGACGGCCTTCGTGATCAGCAGATTCCAGGGGATCTACGGCTCCGACGGCTCCGCCGGGTGGCCCTGCCGGGGCGAGGTGATCCTCGATCTGCCCGCCGCGGAGGTCTCCCGTTACCTCCGCGACGGACTGGTCGAGGAGTTGGGCCCGGACCGCTGCCGGCTGGTCACGGGCTCGTGGTCATGGGCGGGTCTGGCGGCCACCATCGGCAGGTTCGACGCGGACATCGAGGTCGTCGGGCCGCCCGAACTCAGGGAAGCCTGCGCGCGGTTGGCCCGCCGGTACGCCGGCGCCGCGGCCGGCCGCCGCCCCGACGGGACCTAGGTCCTGCCGGGGCGCCGGACCTACTTGACGGGCAGCAGGAAGTCGCCCGGCTTCAAGGCGCGGTCGACGATGCGGGTGTCGCCGATCCAGCCGTAGAAGCCCTGGCCGAACCGCTCGTTGAACTGGGTCCCGCCGATCGCGAACGGCTTGCCCAGCGTGGCGATGCCGGTGGCCCGCTGCGACGGGTTACGGGCGATCTTCGATCCGTCCACGTACATCACCGTGCCACGGCCGTCGTTGACGACCGCGATGTGCGTCCAGCGGCCGACGGGCAGGGCGTGGCTCCACGACGTGGGGTCGGCGTCCTGGACGTGCGGGTAGAGCACGAACTGGAGGAACCGCTCGGGCGTGATGTTGAGGCTGCACGTGGGCTCGTCCGTCGACCAGCCCGTCGTCTTGCCGGCGTCGCCGTTGCGCCCCTCCCAGCTGAGGATGCCCATCCAGGCGTGGTCGCCCTCGTAGGGGTCCGGCAGCTTGATGAACGTCTCGATGGTGAAACCGGACGTGAACCGGGCGCTGTTGAGCGGTGCCGTGGCGCTCGTGGTGAGCACCGCGCCCCGGTCGGGTCCCTTGCCGCCGTCGAAGCGCAGACTCGCGTGGGCCGGCTGGTGGGTGTGGTGGTCGGCGGACCGGGTGAGCACCTCCGCCGCGCTGTCGTGCAGGAGCTGTACCCGCAGGTCGTTGCCGTGGCCGGAGAGGTCGCGGGCGACGACGCCCTTGCCCACCGTGGACCCCGGTCCGCCGGGACCGGCGAGACCGTCGGAGTCGAACCGCCAGTACGCCACGGTGCCCCGCGGCATCACGCGGCCGGCCGGGCGCGGCTTCGGCGGGACGAGTCCGTCGAAGCCCTTGAAGCGCTCGGCGAAGTCGATGTCGATGCTGAACCGGTCGACGTCGCCGGTCAGTTCGACCGTCTCGGCCTCCAGCGGCGTCCGCTTCTCGGGGTCGCGGCGCAGGAACCACGGCGAGAAGGTCTCGACGTCGACCACGTCGCGCGCCGTGTCGAAGGCGTAGAGGCGGATCATGCCCGCGCCGCCGTAGTAGCGGTCCTGGTAGTTGGTGATGTGCACGTGCACGTCGTGGCCGGCGTCGTTCTTGAGGACCGTACGGCCCGAGGGCCAGTAGTGCCCGCCCAGCGCGAGGAAGATCTGGTCGTTGCCCTTGATGAGGCGGTCCCAGAGGCGTTGGCCGTTGTCCGACAGGTGCGCCTGGCCGTTGTCCTCGGCGTAGGCGATGTCATGGGTGGTCACCACGGCGGGCATGGTGGGGTGCTTGTCCAGGACGCTCTGGGCCCAGGCCAGGGCCTTGTCCGAGGCGCGCCAGTCGAGGGCGAAGATCAGCCAGCTCCGGCCGGCCGCCTTGATCACGTGGTACGTGTTGTAGCCGCCGGGGGACGCGCCGCCGAAGGTCGGCATGGCGCTGAACCGGGCGGGCCCGAAGGCCTTCAGGTAGGCGGAGTCGCCGCGCTGGTCGTCCTTGCTCCCGTCGATGTCGTGGTTGCCCGCCAGGACGCTGTACGGCACCTTGCCGTGGATGGTCCTGAAGGTCTTGGCGGCGAGGGTTATCTCCTCCTCCGTGCCGTGCTCGGTCACGTCACCGAGATGCGTCATGAAGGCGATGTTCGCCTCCTCGCGCTCCGACACGAGGTAGTCGAAGGTCTCCCGCAGCGGCTCCGGGTCGGCGCTGTCGGCGTCGAAGAGGTACTGCGTGTCCGGCAGCACCGCGAGCGCGAAGCGCGGGCTCTCCTCGTCGTAACGGCCCCGTCCGGAGGCACCGGGCGTGCGGGACGTGGCATCCGCCGGCTGCGTGCCCAGGACCGAGGCGGCGGCTCCGACCGCGGGAACCGCTATCGCCGCTTGCAGCAGCGACCGGCGGTCCGGACCGGAAGTGATGGACTTGCTCATACGATCTCTCCCAGCTCTCGACACCTTGCGTGTCTGTGGGGATCGTGTGCCTCTCCGGCGACCGCCGGACAAAACCGCACTGAACGCCGGCCGTCGCGGACCCGTCCGAAGACCTGAACACATCTCCTGACCCGCCCACGTTGGAGTGACGTTTCGCCGCGACGGCTCTCACGTCGAGTAGTTCTTCACTGGTCCTGTCCGGCGCCACTCGACATCCCGGCGGAGAAACATCGTGTCTCGTCTGGCTCACTGGTGTTTCCGACGCCGCCGCTGGGTGGTGGCCTGCTGGCTGCTGGTCCTGGTCGGCACCGTCGCGCTCAGCCAGGTGTTCGGCAGCAGGTACAACGAGAGCGCGAGCCTGCCGGGCACCGACGCGCAGGCGGCCGTGACCCTCCTCACCGAGAACTTCCCGCAGGCGTCGGGCGAGGGCGACCAGATCGTCGTGGAGGCCACCGGAGGAGCCACGGTCCGCTCGGACTCGGTGCGGAACCCGGTCACCGCGATGCTCGCGAAGGTCGCGGCGATCCCCGGCATCGCCTCGGTCGTCAGCCCGTACAGCGAACGGGGCGCGAAGCAGATCAGCAAGGACGGCACCATCGCGTTCGCCGCCGTGAACTGGCAGATGCGGGCCGCCGACGTCACCGAGGCGGACGCCCGGACACTGATCAACACCGCCAGGACCGCCGACGGCCCGAACGTCCATGTCTCGCTGGGCGGTCAGGCCATCACCGCCGAGGAGAGCTCGGGCCCCGGCCTTTCGGTGGCGGTGGGCGCCATCGCCGCGCTGGTCATCCTGCTGATCGTGTTCGGCGGAGCGCTGTTCGCCTCGCTGATGCCGCTGGTGACGGCGGGCGTCGCGCTGTTCATCGGCACCTCCCTCATCAGCCTGGTGTCCCACGTCATGGACACCCCGAGCGTCTCCAGCGACCTCGCCGTGCTGATCGGGCTCGGCGTCGGCATCGACTACGGCCTGTTCATCATCAGCCGCCATCGCAGCGCGGTGAAGTCCGGGCTGCCGTACGAGGCGGCGGCGGTGCGGGCGGTCAACACCTCAGGGCGGACGGTGCTGTTCGCCGGGATCACCGTGTGCATCGCGCTGCTGGGGCAGTTCGCGCTCGGGATCGACTTCCTGTACGGGCTGTCGCTGGCGTCCGCGCTCACGGTCGCCCTGACGATGGCCACCTCGCTGACGTTCCTGCCCGCCATGCTCGGCTTCCTCGGTCCCAAGACCCTCTCGCGGCGCGAGCGCCGCGCGCACGAGGAGAAGGGGCCGGTCTCCGACGACGCCGCCGGATTCTGGCTGCACTGGGCGAGGTTCGTGGAGAGGGGCAGGATTCCGGTGGCGGCGCTCGCGCTGGCCCTGGTCGTCGTGGTCGCGCTGCCGCTGTTCTCGCTGCGCCTCGGGTCGTCCGGCGCCGCGAACGACCCCGCGGACTCCACCACCCGCCAGGCGTACACCGCCCTGGCCCGGGGGTTCGGGCCGGGCTTCAACGGGCCGTTCCAACTGGTGACCGAGATCAACTCACCGGCGGACGCGAGGGCGTTCGACACTTTCCTGGCCGCCGCGGCGAAGACGCCGGGGGTGGTGACCGTGACCCCGGCGACGGTCTCGCCCAACGGGAAGGTCGCGCTCGCGATCCTCTACCCGAGCACCGGTCCGGGCGCGAGGCAGACGGTGACCCTGGTGAGCACCATCCGCGACCTGGCGCCCGAGGCGGAGGGACCCGGTCATCCACCCGTCCATGTGGGCGGGGTGACACCGACGAACATCGACTTCTCACGGGTGCTGAGCGACAAACTGCCGCTGTTCATCGCCGTCGTCGTGATCCTGGCGTTCCTGCTCCTGGTGGCGGTGTTCCGGAGTCTGCTGATCCCGCTGGTGGCGGCGGTGATGAACCTGCTGTCCGTCGGCGCCGCGCTCGGCGCGCTGAACGCCGTGTTCACCTGGGGCTGGGGTCTGTCGGTGCTCAACGTGCCGGTCGCCGGGCCGGTCGACGCCTTCATCCCGGTCCTGCTGTTCTCGGTGCTCTTCGGACTGTCGATGGACTACGAGGTGTATCTGGTCAGCCGTATGCAGGAGGAGTGGCACCACCGGCGGGCGGCCTCGACGCACGCGGACGAGGTCGAGGCCAACCACTGGGCGGTGACGCACGGTCAGGCGAAGACGGGCCGTGTCATCGCGGCGGCGGCCGGGATCATGATCCTGGTGTTCGGCTCGTTCCTGATCGGCGACAACCATGTGCTCCAGGAGTTCGGATTCGGGCTGGCCTTCGCCGTACTCGTCGACGCCCTGATCATCCGGGGGCTGCTCGTCCCGGCCCTGATGCATCTGATGGGTCCGGCCAACTGGGCCCTGCCCGCGGGTCTGCGCCGGATCGTGCCGAACCTCTCCATCGAGCCGACGCGGAAAGACCCCCGCTGACGGGGAACGGACCGTTACTGAGGGGGAATTGGGGGACGGGGACCCGGCGGCTGCCGGTTCTCCTCCTTCATCGCGCGGGCCTCGCTCTTGAGGATCCGGGCCGACTTGCCCGCCGAACGGGCCAGATCCGGAAGCCTCTTGGCGCCGAGTACCAGAATCACGACGATCAGAATGATCGCCAGCTCACCAAGGCCGAACAACAGAACCTCCAGGCCGCGCGAGCGCGGCAGACGTTCGCACCGGAACGGGCCCGTACTGGTACGGGCCCGCGATCTACGCCAGAATCTACAGCACTGTAGAAGTTGACGGGAGACGGTGTGAGCGAGCGTGAGGGCCCGGACGAGCGTCGGCGCCGGGGGCAGGGAGAGCTGGAGTCGCAGGTGCTGGCCGCGCTCCGGGAGGCGCCGGGGCCGGTCAACGCCGGCTGGGTACGCGAACGGCTCGGCGGAGCCCTCGCGTACACCACGGTGATGACGATCCTGACCCGTCTCCAGGCCAAGAACGCGGTGACCAGGGAGCGTTCGGGCCGTTCCTTCGAGTGGCGCGCCGCCTCCGACGGGGCCGGGCTCGCCGCGCTGCGGATGCGCCGCGTGCTGGACGCGGAGTCGGACCGCGAGGCGGTGCTCGCGCGGTTCGTCACCGCTCTGTCGTACGACGACGAGCGGTTACTGCGCGACCTGCTGCACACCGCCGACGACGGGGCGGAGGGCTGACCGTGGGCGTCTTCGTCCTTCTGCCGCTGGTGCTGCCGCTCACGGCGGTGCCGGTCGCGCGGCTGGCCGAGCAGCATCTCCATCCCCGCCTGGCCACCCGCCTGTTGAGCGCGCTGGCCGTGGTGCTCGCGGTGTGCAGCACGCTGTGCCTGGGGCTGCTGGTGGTCGTCGGCACGGCCCAACTGCCGGGAAACCCGCTGCCCGACGGCTGGTCGGACGCGGAGGTGCGGGAGGCCGTCCCGTACGACGAGGTGGCCGGCAAGGCGGCGATCGTCGCCCTCGTCGTGGTGGCGGTGGGATGCGGCGCGACAGGGCGGCGGCACCGGCGCGTACGGCGGGAGGCCTGGCGGGCGCTGCGGGGGCTGCCAGGTCAACGACTGGTGGTCCTGCCGGACCCGGAGCCGTACGCGTACGCGCTGCCGGGGCACGGGCGTCGAGGGGGCGAGGGGGCCGCTCAGGGGCGGATCGTCGTCTCCGGCGCGCTGCTGGGCCGCCTGACCCCGTCGGAGCGGAAGGCGCTTCTGGCGCACGAGGAGGCGCACCTGACGGGACGTCACCATCGTTGCCTGCTCGCCGTACAGCTGGCGGCGCGGGCCAACCCGCTGCTGCGGCCCCTGCGGGCTGCCGTGGCGTACACCACCGAGCGCTGGGCCGACGAGGAGGCGGCCCGGACGACCGGCAGCCGCACACTGGTCGCCCGCGCCATCGGCAAGGCGGCGCTCGTCTCGCGAGGGGCCCCGACGCCGACGTTGGCCGGAATCGTCGGTGCGGGGCCCGTGCCGCGCCGGGTCGCCGCGCTGCTCGCGCCGGCGCCCACCGCGATGACGTGGCCCTCGGTCTTCACCACGGCGGGGCTGGCGGTCTGGACGGCGACGGCGGGGACGGTCGGCTCGGCGCTGTCCTCGGCGAACGCGACGGTGACGCTCTTCTTCGTGCTGAAGGCGGCGACTCCGCTGTAGTGGGCGCCGGGCCGGATCCGCCCGGCTTTCCTACTCCACCTCGCCTTCCTCTTCTTCCTCGTCGCCCTCGAAGAAGTCGCCCACCTCGTCTACGACTTCGGCCGCCACCAGGCCGCCCGCCACGCCCACGGCCAGTCCGGCCGCACCGATGGCGACCGCCGTGCCCGTGCTGATGCCGGAGCCCGAGCCGGAGCCGTGCTTGGCACCGTGGCCGTGATCGTGATCGTGGTGGCCGTGGTAGCCGTGATCCTGATGGCCGTAACCCTGGTGAGCGGCGGCGAGTTGGTCGATCCAGCCCGTCACCACCGCGTTCCAGTCGGCGCGGGCCGGGTCGTCGAGTCCGACCGCGTGCCTGTTCATCGCGTCGTCCACACCCGAGCCCCCGCGCCCGTCGGCCTCCAGGACGACCTCCGTCCCGCCGGGGTGGGCGAGGAAGGTCACCTCGACCTCGTTCAGACGGTGCGCGTAGGCCGGCGCCGGGATCAGCTCGATCTCCTGGTAGAACGGCAGTCGCTGGCCGCTCCCCCGGATGTGCCCGAGCTCCAGGTCCGCCGACCTGAAGCCGAAGCCGAGTTGTCCGAGCGCCTCAAGAACGGCCTCCTGCACCGGCAACGGCCGTACGTCGAACGGGTCGAAGTCGCCCTTGTCCTTGGCTCCGGCGACCTCCAGCTCCGTACGTACGCCCAGATGGATCCCGAGCGGCTCACCGTGCAGCTCGGAGACGGGCGTCTCCCACGGCAGCGGCACCGCGAACGGCACCCTGTACGACTCCTCCGCGCCCAGCCGGAAGCCGCCGCCGATGTCGTACCGCTCGAAGCCGACCAGCCCCTCGCTCTCCCCCTCCTCGTGCTCCGCCTCGACGCGGGCGACGAGTTCGAGGGTGAGCCGGTCGATGTCGTACGACGCGCTCCCGCCGGTGAGCCTGACCTCACCGCGCAAGGTGCCTCCCGGCAGAACCGCCCCGCCGTCCAGCACCGTCTCCACACTCGGCCCGCCGACACCGAGTGAACCGAGCAGCCGTTTGAACACCATCGAGGTGTTCCTCCTTCATTCCCGGACTTCTGATGCACGATTACTTCTACAGCCCTGTAGAAGCACGCACGATCATACGGAGCGCAGGGCGCTGTCACACGTTGACCGCGTCCTCGTCCTTCGCCGCGCGCTCGTTCTCGGCCACCGTGCGTTGCCGCGGCTCCGGCACGAGCGTGTGCCGAAGGCTCTCGCCCTCGATGTCGAGGTTGGGCAGGATCCGGTCGACGGGGCGCGGCAGCCACCAAGCGGCGCGTCCGAGCAGGGACATCACCGCCGGGACCAGCGCCATTCGCACGATGAAGGCGTCGACGAGCACGCCCACGGCCAGCGCGAATCCCATCGACTTGATGATCGGGTCCGGCATGAAGATGAACCCGCCGAAGACCGCCGTCATGATCAGGGCCGCGGCCGTGACGACACGGGCGTTGTGCCCCATGCCGCTGACGGTCGCCTCCTGGGCGCCGGCGCCGTGGACGAAGTCCTCACGCATCCGCGAGACGAGGAAGACCTCGTAGTCCATGGCCAGACCGAACAGGATGCCGATGAGCAGGATCGGCAGGAAGCTCACCAGCGGTCCCGGGACGTCTATGCCCAACAGGTCCGCGAAGTGGCCCTGTTGGAAGATCGCCACGGTGATTCCGAAGGTGGCGCCGATGGTGAGGAGGAAGCCGAGCGCGGCCTTCACCGGCACCAGGAACGACCGGAAGACGAGCATCAGCAGCAGGATCGACAGACCGACCACGAGCAGCAGATAGACCAGCATGGCGTCCGCGACCTTCTCGGAGACGTCGATGCCGACGGCCGTGGTGCCGGAGAGCCCGATCGTGGCGCCCTTCGCACCCGCGACACCCCCGTCCCCGATGTCGGCGACGCGGTCACGGACGGTGTGCACGACCTTCTCGGTGGCCTCGTCGGTGGGGCCGGCCTTGGGGATGACGGTGAGCAGTGCGGTGGTGCCCTGCTTGTTCAACAGGGGCGGGGCGACGGTGAGTACGTCCTTGGTGCCCTGGATCCGCGCGGCGGCCTCCTTCGCCCCGGCGGCGGTGGTCGCGGCGTCGTCGCTGGAAACGACCGCGATCAGGCGGCCGTTGAAGCCGGGGCCGAAGCCCTCGCTCGTCAGGTCGTACGCCTCACGGGTGGCGGAACCGGCCGCCGCCGTACCCGCGTCGGGCAGCGCCAAGCGCATGTCGGCGGCGGGGAGGGCGAGTACGCCGAGACCGAGGATGCCGACGACGAGGACCGGGACGCGGAAGCGGGTGACCGTACGGCCCCAGCGGAAGCCGAAGCCCTCGCGGGGCTCCTTGGTGAGGTCGACGGCGGCCGCTGACGGGTGGCCGGGGCGCTGCTTGCGGGGCAGTACGCGATGGCCGGCGAAGCCGAGCAGTGCCGGCAGCAGCGTGAGCGCGACCAGGACGGCGACGGCGACCGTACCCGCGGCCGCGAGGCCCATCACGCTCAGGAAGGGGATGTTGACGACGGTCAGCCCCGCGAGGGCGATGACGACGGTGGCGCCCGCGAAGACCACGGCCGAACCTGCGGTACCGACAGCGCGGCCGGCCGCCTCTTCGGCGGCCATGCCTTCGGACAGGTACTGCCGGTGCCGGGAGGTGATGAACAACGAGTAGTCGATGCCGACGGCGAGACCCAGCATGAGCGCCAGGATCGGGGCGGTGCTGGTGAGTTCGACCGCGCCGCTCACGGCGAAGAGCCCGGCCATTCCCGCCGCGACGCCGACGAGCGCGTTCAGCAGCGTCATACCGGCGGCCACCATGGAGCCGAAGGTGACGACGAGGACGGCCGCGGCGATCAGGACACCGATCGCCTCCGTGGAACCCACCTCGACCTCGGCGCTGAGGACTTCACCGCCGTGCTCGACCCGCAGCCCCTCCTCGGCGGCGCCCACCTTCTCGTACGCCGAGCGCTGCGCGTCGGTCACCTCGTCCTTGGCGGTGTCGAACTGCACCTGGACCAGGGCGTATCGGCCGTCCTTGGAGACCGTGCCGGCCTGGAACGGGTCCACCGCGCCGACCACACCGGGCACTGCGGCGGCGTCCCGTACGACCGGGGCAACCGCGGACTTGTCGAGCCTGCCACCCTCGGGCGCGGCTATGACGATCGTGCCGGTCGTCCCGCTGGCCTGCGGGAACTGCTCCTTGAGCGAGTCCAGCGCGCGCTGGGACTCGGTGCCGGGGATGGCGAACTTGTCGCTGGTGGGGCCCATGAGGGTCGCGGCGGCTCCGCCCAACAGGGCGAGCAGGACCAGCCATACGGCGACGACGCGCTTGCGCCGGCGGAAGGAGAACCGGCCGAGCCGGTACAGGAGGGAAGCCATGGCGGAGGTTTCTCTTCTCGGTGGTCGGCGGAGGCCGGGTCAGCTTCTGGATGGACCGGGCCGTGGGTCCGGGTCGGGATCGGGATCGGGCACCAACTCCGGGTCGGGATCGGGCCGTAGCGTGCGCAGGGCGCCGCGGATCAGTTCGGCGCGCAGCCGCTCGTCCGGTACAGGGATGTCGCTGGCGCCCGTGACGAAGACGGCCCCGAGAACCATGTGGGCCGCGACCACGTCCCGCGCTTCGGTGGACCGGCCCGTGAGCGCGTTCAGCAGGCCGTCGACGATGGCGGGGATGCTGCCGAGCGCCGGGTGCGTGGTCATGCCGGGGACGTCGGCGAAGAGGATCTTGACCTCGCGCCGGAAGCGCATCGCGAGATCGACGTAGCCGATGACGGCCGCCTCCACCGCCTCCTGCCCGTCGAGGGGGACGAGCCGGGCGTGCAGCGCGGCGAGTCCTTCGCCGGCGGGGGTCAGCAGCTCGGTGAGTATCGCGTCCTTGCTGGTGAAGTGGTAGAGCAGCGACGCCTTCGAGCAGCCGACGGCCGTGGCGATGTCATGCAGTGACGTGCCTTCGTAGCCGCGCGTCGCGAACAGCTGCAACGCCGATTCCAGGATGTTTCCGCGCAGGGCGGAGGCGGGACGTGCCATGCCCCCACCATAACTGTCCGATCGGTCAGCTATCGCGCGCGGGGGTCTCGACCACCCCGCGGAGGTGCGCCACTCCTGCACGGCGACGAGACGTCCGCGGAGTGGTCTCGTCGTCCGGGCGGCGAGGGCCGTCCTCGGGACGCCCTCGCCGCGCACGGGGTCGGAGGGGTTGGGAGGGGTGGTTGGACTGGCGAGTGGACCACCTGGCCGTGCCTGATTACCCGGCAGATGCCTGCCGGCTGTGGTCCCTGACCGATTTCTCGATCAAGCGCGCACATGTGGTGAACATCTCGGCCTGCTCAGGGGTGAGATCACGCACGGAGACCTGCTCCAGGGTGCGCCACATATCGGTGATGGGCTCTTCCAGGGCGCGCCCGGCATCGGTGAGGTGGACCACCATGACCCGCCGGTCGTGAAGCGCGGGCTCCCGGGTGAGCAGCCCGGCTTCCTGCATGCGGCGCAGCGACTTGGAGACGGTGGAGTGGTCGAGGCCGACCCGCTCCAGCAGTTCTGCCTGGGTCTGGCCGTCGTGGTCGAAGAGCTGCATCAGCAGCAGTTCCTGGCCCGGGTGCAGGTTCATGGCGCGCAGCATGGCGGCGGCGTGGCCGCGGTGGACGCGGGCGAGCTGGAAAATGGCGTAGCTCAACTGCCCGTCGCGCGCCGCGTTCGGCAGCTCCGACGAGGTGGTGTCGGACATTGCTGCTCCCTCATCACAAGACTGGGGCTGATCGGTCAGTTGACCGTGAGGACGAGCTTGCCACGGTTGTGGCCGGCATCGCCGGCCTGCTGCGCCTTGGCGGCTTCCGCCAGCGGGTAGGTGGCGCTGAGCGTGGTCACCAGTGTGCCGTCGGCGGCCTGCTGGGCCAGTTCGGCCAGCCGCGCGGCGGAGCGGCGCTGCGGGCCCTCGGCGAAGACGATGCCGAGTTCGCGCGCGCGGAAGTCCGCGGTGGTGACGATCCGGTCGGTGCCGCCGCGAAGGGTGATGGAGTCCTCCAGAGCGCCCTTGCCCGCGGCGTCGAAGACCGCGTCCACCCCTTCGGGGGCGAGCGCGCGGACCCGCTCGACCAGGTTGTCCCCGTAGACCAGCGCGGTCGCGCCGAGCGAGGTGACGTACTCCTGGTTGGCGGCTCCGGCAGTGCCGATCACGCGGGCGCCGCGTGCGACGGCGAGCTGGACGGCGATGGTGCCGAGCGCACCGGACGCTCCGTGGATCAGCAGCGTCTCACCCGCGCTGACGTCGAGCAGATCCAGCACGCGTTCGGCACCGTCGCTCGCCACGGGCAGGGCGGCGGCGTGGGCCCACTCCAGGCCGGCCGGCTTGGGCGCGAGGACGGCCGCGGATGCCACTGCGTACTGGGCGTAGGAGCCGGTGTCGGACCAGCCCAGCACCTCGTCCCCCACCTTCAGGTGGTCGACGTCCTCGCCGACGGCGTCGACCACACCGGCGATCTCCCCGCCGGGCACGGCGGGCAGCGTGGTGGGGAAGATGGCTTCCATGACACCGGAGCGGATCTTGCCGTCCACCGGGTTGACGCCGACAGCGTGAACGCGTACGCGGACCTGGCCGGGGCCGGGCTGAGGAGTGTCGATCTCCGCCTCGTGCAGGACCTCGGTGCCGCCGAACGTGTCGAAAACGATGGCCTTCATGACTGGTGTCTCCTCAAGCGGATGCGTTGCGCCGCCCACTTCTGTGGCCAGCCACATAAAAGTAGCACCGATTGTGTGGCTAGCCAAGTAATCACCTCGGGGAGGTCCGGTCCCGGATGCGCCGCCCTGGCCTCAGCCCTCCCACCGCCAGTCCGAGACCTCCGGCAGATCCACCCCGTGTTCGCGGATCCAGCTGTGGTGGCGGGTCCGGGTGTCCTCCATGGCCTGGCGTACGCCGGCCGCCCGGACACCGAGCCCCGGCACCCGGTCGATGACGTCCATCACCAGGCGGTAGCGGTCCAGGTCGTTGCGGACGACCATGTCGAAGGGCGTGGTCGTGGTGCCCATCTCCTTGTAGCCGCGGACATGCAGGTTCACATGGCCGGTGCGCCGGTAGGCGAGACGGTGGATGAGCCACGGGTAGCCGTGGTACGCGAAGATCACAGGCTTGTCCGTGGTGAACAGGTCGTCGTACTCGGCCTCCGACATCCCGTGCGGATGCTCCTCGCGCGGCATCAGCCGGGTCATGTCGACCACGTTGACCACGCGGACCGCCAGCTCGGGCAGATGTCGGCGCAACAGGCCCGCCGCGGCGATGATCTCCTGAGTCGGCACGTCCCCCGCGCAGGCCAGGACGGCGTCCGGCTCCCGGGTCCCGTCCTCCGTACCGGCCCACTTCCACAGCCCCGCGCCACGGGCGCAGTGCGCGCGGGCCTCGTCCATGGTGAGCCAGTCGAAGCCGGGCTGCTTGCCGGCGACGACGACGTTCACGTAGTCGCGGCTGCGCAGCACATGGTCGGCCACGGAGAGCAGGGTGTTGGCATCCGGCGGCAGGTAGACCCGTACGACTTCGGGGCTCTTGTTGAGTACGTGATCGACGAAGCCCGGGTCCTGGTGCGAGAAACCGTTGTGGTCCTGGCGCCAGACATGGGAGGTCAGCAGGTAGTTGAGGGACGCCACCGGCCGGCGCCAGGCCAACTCCCTCGATGTCTTCAGCCACTTGATGTGCTGGTTGACCATCGAGTCCACGATGTGCACGAACGCCTCGTAGCAGGAGAAGAGTCCATGACGGCCCGTCAGGAGATAGCCCTCCAGCCAGCCTTGGCACAGGTGCTCGGAGAGGACCTCCATCACCCGGCCGTCGCGCGCCAGATGTTCGTCGGTGGGCAGGACGCGTGCCTGCCAGGCCTTGCCGGTGGCGTCGAAGAGGGCCTCCAGGCGGTTGGACGCCGTCTCGTCCGGGCCGACGACCCGGAAGTCCCTGCGGTCGGCGGTGTCCGTCATGATCCGGGCGAGCATCGCGCCGAGAACGCGGGTGGGTTCGTGCAGAGCCAGGCCGGGCTTGTCCACCTGGACGGCGAAGTCGTCCAGCGGCGGGACCGGCAGATCGCGGACGAGCAGGCCACCGTTGGCGTGCGGGGTCGCGCCGAGCCGGCGGGTGCCGGCTGGCACGCAGGACAGGACCTGGGCGGAGGGACGGCCGGCGCGGTCGAAGAGCTCGTCGGGGCGGTAGGAGCGCAGCCACCTCTCCAACTGGGCGAGATGGTCCGGGTTCTCGCGTACCCCCGGGAGCGGGACCTGGTGGGAGCGCCACGTCCCCTCGACCGGCAGCCCGTCGACCTCGGCGGGACCGGTCCAGCCCTTGGGGGTGCGCAGCACGATCATGGGCCAGGCGGCCCGCTCGTGGGCGGCTCGGTTCCGGCGGTCGCCGTCGTGGCCGGCGCCGTCCCGGGCGTTCCGCTGGATCGCGGCGATGCGGTCGGCCGCACGGTCGAGGGCCGCCGCCAGGGCACGGTGGACCTCGGCCGGGTCGCTGCCCGTCACGTACAGGGGCTCGTGGCCGTATCCGCGCAGCAGAGCGTCCAGTTCGTCGTCGGGGACGCGGGTGAGGAGGGTGGGGTTGGCGATCTTGTAGCCGTTGAGGTGCAGGATCGGCAGGACGGCGCCGTCGTGGACCGGGTCGAGGAACTTGTTGGCATGCCACGACCCGGCCAGCGGCCCGGTCTCGGCCTCGCCGTCGCCGATCACGCAGGCGACGAGCAGGTCGGGGTTGTCGAGGGCGGCGCCGTAGGCGTGCGCGAGGGAGTAGCCGAGTTCGCCGCCCTCGTGGATGGAGCCGGGCGTCTCCGGGGCGACATGGCTGGGAACTCCGCCGGGGAACGAGAACTGCCGGAAGAGCCGGTTCATGCCGGCCGCGTCCCGGGTCACGTCGGGATACGTCTCCGCGTACGAGCCCTCCAGCCAGGAGTTGGCGAGCACGGCCGGCCCGCCGTGCCCGGGGCCCCAGACGCAGAGGGCGGAGAGGTCCCGGTTCTTGATCAGCC
This sequence comes from Streptomyces sp. NBC_01716, assembly GCF_036248275.1. Lineage (NCBI taxonomy): Bacteria > Bacillati > Actinomycetota > Actinomycetes > Kitasatosporales > Streptomycetaceae > Streptomyces > Streptomyces sp. NBC_01716. The sequence continues at coordinate 4,088,254 of NZ_CP109181.1, forward strand.
GGTTGAGATGGGTGTGGACGAGGTTGAGGCCCGGGGATGTGCCCCAGTGGCCGAGAAGCCGTGGCTTGATGTGCTCGGGGCGCAGGGGCTCGGTGAGGAGCGCGTTGTCCATGAGGTAGATCTGGCCGACGGCGAGATAGTTCGCGGCCCGCCAGTGCGCGTCGAGTGCGGTCAGTTCTCCGTCGGTCAGGACGGTGGGACGCTCCGCACCCGACTTGCCCTTCCCGAACTTCGCCCTCGGCGTCCGCTTCTCCTGCCGCATGGTCTCTCTCCCGCCACGTCGTCACTTTTCGTGCTCGTCCATTGCTCCCGGTCACCGTCGCACAGCGGGAGTGGGGTGGTGGTAGAGGCCGACCGGCCCGGTCGGGGGATGTTCGGCCCTTCGCCCGCGTACCCGGACCCGCGGGCCCACGCGGCAGCGGTCAGCGGTGGACGTGTGGTGAGGGGTTCAAAGGCTTGAGTTCAAAGGCTTGAGCGGCGAAGGGTTGAGTGGCGAAGGGTTGAGGCGGGCGAAGCCCTCCTGGCGCTCGTACGGGAAGTAGGGGTACGGCGCCACCTTGGCGCTCGCCGCGTCGAGCCGGGCCACCTGCTCCGGCGCGAGCTCCCACCCCACGGCGCCGATGTTCTGGAGCAGTTGCGCCTCGTTGCGGGCGCCGATGATGACGGAGGAGACGGTCGGGCGCCGTAGCAGCCAGTTGATGGCCACCTGGGGAACGGTCCTGCCGGTCTCCTCCGCGATCCCTTCGAGGGCGTCGATCACGCGGAAGAGATGGTCGTCGTCCACGGGCGGCCCGAAGTCGGCGGTCCGGTGCAGACGGCTGCCTTCGGGCAGCGGCCGGCCACGACGCAGCCTGCCCGTGAGCCGCCCCCACCCGAGCGGGCTCCAGACCATCGCGCCGACGCCCTGGTCGAGGCCGAGGGGCAGCAGTTCCCACTCGTAGTCGCGGCCGACGAGGGAGTAGTAGACCTGGTGCGCGACATAGCGCGGGTAACCGTGCCGATCGGCGGCGGCCAGCGACTTCATCAGCTGCCAGCCGGAGAAGTTGGAGACGCCGACGTAACGGATCTTCCCGGACCGCACGAGCTGGTCGAGCGCCGACAGCACCTCGTCGACGGGCGTCCCGGCGTCGAACGCGTGCAGCTGGAAGAGGTCGATGTGGTCCGTGCCGAGACGGCGCAGCGCGTCCTCCGTCGCCCGGATCAGCCGCGAGCGCGAGGAACCCGCGTCCGCCGGCCCGTCGCCCATGGGCAGGCTCGTCTTCGTCGACAGCAGCACCTCGTCGCGGCGCCCCTTGATCGCCTGGCCGAGGACTTCCTCGGACGCGCCCGCCGAATACACGTCGGCCGTGTCGAACATCGAGATGCCCGCCTCCAGGCAGATGCCCACGAGCCGGCGCGCCTCCTGCGCGTCGGTGTTGCCCCAGGCACCGAAGAGCGGGCCCTGCCCGCCGAACGTGCCCGCGCCGAAGCTGAGAGCCGGGACCTTGAGCCCGGACGCGCCCAACTGCCTGTACTCCATGATCGACCCCTCCACGAGACCCTGAGATTACTAACGGGACTCCCGTCCCTTTAAGATGGCCTCAACGTAACAGAGAAGTGCCACTAACGAAACTGGAGTCCCGTTATGAGTGAGCGGCGAGCTCATGAGTGCTGAAGAGATGGACGATGCCTGTGACGATCCGGGGACCGTCCGTCCCGGAGGCCGTACAGCAAGAGTGCGGGCAGCGGTGCTCCGCACCGCCGGGGACGCCCTCGCCGAACACGGCTTCGCCCGCCTCGACCTCGCGGACATCGCGCGGCGCGCGGACGTCGGCAAGTCGACGGTGTACCGGCGCTGGGGGACGGTGGCCGGCCTCGTCGCCGACCTGCTGAGCGACATGGCCGAGCAGTCGCTGCCCCGCACGGAGACCGGCTCGCTGCTCGGCGACCTGCGGGCCAACGCCGAACTCGTACGGAGCACGCTCGCCGACCCGCGCCAGGGCGCGCTGTTCAAGGCGGTGATCGCGGCGGCGACGACGGACGCGAGGACCGCCGAGGCGCTGCACCGCTTCTACGAGATCCGGGTCGCCGAGTGGGCGCCGTGCGTCGAACAGGCGGTGCGGCGGGGCGAGTTGCCGGCGGGGACCGACCCGTACGAGGTGATCCGCGCGGTCTCGGCCCCGCTGTACTACCGCCTGCTGACCAGCGGCGCTCCCCTGGACGAGGCGGCGGGGGTACGCGCGGCGGAGGCGGCTGCGGCGGCGGCGAGGGCGGGCGTGTACGCGTAGGGGGTGCGGCGGGGGCGGGCGAGGCCGGATCTGTACGGTCTCTCCTGAGGCGGCAGCCATCGGGCGTCAACAGGAGGTACGTGTCGTGATCGGCATCTCGGACATCGAAGCGGCGGCGCGACTGATCGCCGGACACGTCGTACGTACGCCGACGGTCGAGAGCCCCGGCCTGTCGGCGCTGCTCGGGGTACCCGTCACCGCGAAGCTTGAGCTCTTGCAGCGCACGGGCTCCTTCAAGGCTCGCGGCGCGACGGCGAAGCTGCTGTCCCTGAGCGAGGCCGACCGCGCGGCCGGGGTGGTGGCGGTGAGCGGCGGAAACCACGCCATCTCCGTCGCGGTCATGGCGGACGCGCTGGGCGTGAAGGCCACCGTCGTCATGCCGAAGTCCGCGCCCGCGCGCGCCGTCGAGATCGCGGAGGCTGCCGGGGCGACGGTGCGGCTGACGGACACGATGGACGGCGCTTTCGCGCTCATGTCGCAGCTCCAGGCCGACGGACTGAGCCTGGTCCATCCCTTCGACGACCCGGTCGTCGTGGCGGGCCAGGGCACGGTCGGCCTCGAATTCGCCGAGGACGCCTCGGGCGGCGGCGAGGGTTCTGAGGGTGAGGGTTCTGAGGGCGAGGGCCTGACCGACGTGCTCGTCAGCATCGGCGGCGGCGCGCTGATCTCCGGCGTCGCGGCGGCTCTGCACGCGCGCATGCCCGGCGTCCGGATCTGGGGCGTCGAGACCGAGGGCGCGCAGGCCATGTCGGAGGCGCTGGCCGCCAAGGGTCCGCAGCCGGTGCGGCTGTCGTCGATCGTCTCCACGCTCAGCGCCCCCACCGTCTCGCAGCTCACCTACGACCATGTGTCGGCCCTGGTCGACGACGTACTCGTGGTCTCGGACGCCGAGGCCGTCCAGGGCACCCTCGACCTCGCGAACCACGCGAAGGTCTGGGCCGAACCGGCCGCCGGCTGCCTCCTCCCGGCCGCCCGCCTCGTACGGGAACGCGTCGACGGCGATATGCGCCTGGGCCTTGTCCTGTGCGGCGGCAACGCGACCACGACGGACGTCATCTCCTGGGCCGAACGCTTCAACCTCCGCTGACCCAAGCCCCCTTGGACCCCCGCCCTGACCACGGGCGGGGGTTCTTTGCGTATCCGTATGTCGGCGTACCCGGATAGGCGGGCGGCGCGGGCGCACGTACTTTGCTGGCGATCCCCCCATGTACGGGGCCCGTGCGACGGGCCCAGGTCACACCCCCCACAAGGAGATATGTCATGCTCTCGTCACTCCGAAGAATCGCTGGGGCATCCGCCGTAACGGCCGCCCTTCTCTTCGCGCTCCCCATGTCGGCCAACGCCGTCGAGAACAGTGACACCGCCCGTCCCGCCGCCGTGACGCAGGCCGCCCAGGCCTCCGTCGCCGACTCCACCCCCTCCCCCCGCTTCGAGACCGGCGACGTCTCGAACCTCCCGCCGGTGAGCGCCGCCAAGCGGGACGTCCGGGTACCGGCGTGGAGCTACCACATCACCTCGTCCTGCGGCGGCCGCGAAGGCGCGATACGCCAGGGCGCCAACTACTGGGGCAGCGCAACCGAAACGGCCTCCAGCGGCACCCCGGTCTCCTGCGTCGGCGGTTACATCCAGGGCTGCGGCGGCGGCAACGTCGTGGGCTGCAACTGGGGCGCGGGCCAGCGCATCGAACTCTCCACCCTGGTAGGCGACTTCGCCCTCCTGGCGGCCCACGAGTTCGGCCACAACTGGTACGGCCACTCAGGCACAGGCTGCGCCAGCTGGGCAAGCCAAGCGGACGTCATGCGCACAACGATGTGCAGCTGACCACCAGCCTGCCAAGGAGCGGGCCGACCACCGAAAACGGTCGGCCCGCTTGTCGTTGCCCACCTGCGCTGCGGCGCCGGGCGGCCGTTCATGGCTGCTCGGTCCCGCCCGGCCGACTTCGTCGGCCCTGCCGGACTCGGCCGTTCGGTCCTCACCGGCCCGTGCCGACGACTGGGCCGTGACCAACCCCCTCCGGCCGGCCTTCGTTGCCGGTGTCGCGGCCAGTCCCCGGCGGCTTCGGCCGGTCTCCGTCCTGGCTGGCGCGTCCCGCGTGGCGCCCGGCACCGGCTCAAACGCCGTCGCCCACCCCCGCGTTGTCGCCGCTGCCGTGCGACGGACGGGCCCGTGAGACCTCGTGGGCCAAGCCCTGCCGGCTCGCGATGCCGAGCTTGCGCATTGCTCGGGCCACATGCTGTTCCACCGTGCGCGGGGAGAGATACAGCGTGGCCGCGATCTCGCGGTTCGTGAGGCCGGTGGCCGCCAGTTCCGCGACCTCACCCTCGCGTGGGGACATGCGCTCCGCGTAACCCGGCCGACCGGGAGGCCGGCGCGGCGCGGCAGGCCGGTACGCGCGGAGCGTCGCCCGTACGCGCGCCGCGTCCCAGACCGCGCCGAGGGCGGTCAACTCCGCTACGCAGCCCGTGAGTTCCCCGACCGCCTCGTCCACCTCCTCCTCACCGAGCAGAAGCCCGCAACGGCCCGCGCCCTCCGCCATGAGCGCACGCGCGTACGGGTGCGGCAGCCCGGCGTACGCCGCGCCCGCCTCGCGGAAACGCGCCCGCGCCTCCGCCGGCTCGCCGTCCGCCTCCGCCAGCACCGCCCCGCACCAGAGCAGGGCCGCGGTCGCCGACGGGGCGCCCCGCCCGGTCACGCCGGCCGCGAACTCCGCCACCACCCGCCGCGCCGACTCCCGCCGCCCCGCACGCGTATGGGCCTCCACCACCCAGGGAGCCAGTTCGGCGGCCCATACCCAGACGCCCTTCCTGCCGAGCCACGCCCAGGCGGATGTCGCGGCTTCGGCGGCGGACTCCACGTCCTGCCGGGCCAGCAGGAGCCGGATACGGGCGCCCGCCGCAGTCGCCGCCACCGGGGCCTCGCAGGTCTCGTACGACCTGTCCGGCGGGTCGCCCGGCGGGAGCCAGTCCCGTACCGCCGCCCAGTCCCCCTTCGCCAGCGCCAGCAGAGCCAGCACCACCCGGGCATCGCTCGCGCTGCCGTCCTCGGCCACCAGGCCCGTGCACCGTTCCGCCAGACCCACCCAACGCCCGGTCAGCCAGTCCCGGAACAGGGCCGTCCCCCGTCCCACCCGCTCCAGGAACGGCGCCCCGCTCCGCGCCGCCAGTTCGATGCCCTCCGTCAACAGCTCGTCCGCCCGGCGGTGGAGGCCCAGATACACCGCGCCGTTCGCCGTGTTGCACAGTCCCCGCGCCACCTGCTGACGGGCGGCACGGTCCGTGCTGTCACGGGGCAGCCGTTCAACCAGCCGCCAGGCTTCCGGGTCGCCCGTGTTCATCAGCACGATCGCCCGGCAGGCGGCGGTCGCCGTCCGCGCCGCGTGGTCCCCCGACACCTCGGCCGCCGCCTCCGCCCCCTCCAGCCAGGCCACGTTCTCCGCCAGGGAGGCGCCGGGGAAGAACGGGTTCGCCAGCGCCGCCATCGCCAGCGCGGCAAGAGCCGGCCGTCCTGCCTCCGTCAACTCCTCGGCCGCTCCGCGCAGTTCCCTCCGCCCCTCCTCGAAGCGTCTCTTGCGGTTGTGGAGGAGCAGGCCCAGTTCGAGCCGTATCTCGCCCCGGTCGGCGGCGGGCAGCGCCGCGTCCTCGACTATCCCGCGCAGGACCCGCGCCGTCCCGTCCGACCGACGCCCCAGTACCGCACCACGGGCCAGCGTCAGCGCCAGCCGCCCCCGCTTCTCCGGCGGAAGGCCGCCCACCTCCAGCGCCTCTTCCAGCAGCGTCACCGCCGCCTCGTCGTCGTTCACCAGATGCTCCGCGGCCCGCAGCCAGTCCTCCGTACGGCCCCCGCCGCGCCAGTGGCGAGCGATACGGGCCCACGGCACCGGCTCCCGCGCCGCCAGCATCGCCGCCGCCCGGTCGTGGAGCCGCTCCCGCACCGGGCCCGGCAACTCCCCGTACACCGCCGACGCCGCCAGCGGTACGGCGAACCCGTACCGCCCCTCGCTCGTCTCCCGCAGCGCCGAGCTCTCCAGCGCCGCGATCAGCGCCGCCCGGCCGGCCTCCCCGCCGAAACCCGCCACCGCAGCCAGGTCCCCGGCGCCAGCCGGGTCGTCCAGCACCGCCGCCGCCCAGACGATCGGGCGGTACGGCTCCGGCAGCGCGGCGGTCCTGTCGAGTACCAACTCCGCGAGCCGGACCGGCACTCCGACCTCGTCCACGTCCCTGGCGGTGAAGCACTCCCGCCCGGTCCGCCCCGCGTCGCGGTCCCGGTCGGCGGCTGCGTCCCGCAGCATCCGCAACAGGTCCACGAGAACCTGCGGCACCCCGCCGGAACGCTGCCGCAGCCGCGCCACGAACTCCTGCGGACACCGCCGCGCCCCCAGCAACTCCCCCGCCACACCCCGCACCCGCCGCTCGTCCAACGGCTCCAGCCGCCACCGCACGACCGACAGCCGCGCCGGATAATCCACCGCCGCCCCCAACGGCAGCCCGGCTCTGGGCAGTTGTGCGGGCCGGTAGGTCAGCACCGCCGCGAAGGGTGTCGGCGGCGCCCTCAGCAGACCGCGCAGCAGGGCCAGACAGTCGTCGTCCGCGTGGTGGAGGTCCTCTGCGACCAGCAGAACGGGACGAGTTGAGGCAAGCAGCGCCTCAAGGGCCTGGTACGCGGTGAGCCGCACCCCGATCGCAGCCGCGTCCGGCGCCGGCGCCTGTTCCGACCCCTCGCCCGACTCGCGACCCTCGTTCGCAGGCGACCGCACCCCGTCCCCGACTCCCTGCTCGGCCACGGCTACGGCTCCGCCCGAACCCGCACCGGTACCCGCGACACCCGGCCGTCTCCCAGGCACCGCCGAGCTGCCGGCGCGCGGCTCCGGGCCGGGCGGATCGGCGACCACGAAGCCGCCCGACGCCTGAAAGGTCACCACCAGCCGCGCCGCCGCCCGCGCCTGCGGCAACTCCAGCAGACGGTGCACCAGTCTGCTCTTCCCCATACCGGCGTCACCCTCGACCAGCACCAGCGTCGGCTCCCGCCCGGCACCGGCACCGGCACCGGCACCACCGCAAGCACCGGGCAGCGCGGACATCAATCGCCGCTCCCACGCTTGTTCGTGCAAGGCCCACTCCTCACGGTCGTCACGCACTGGTCGCCGAACCGGTCCGTCCGTGGACGGAATCGCGGACAACCTCCCTCCGGTCTTCGCTACCTATCACGCACCGACACGCACAGAACAGACAGCGCCCGGCCAGCTCCGCCTGCCGGATTCCCCCCTCGAACTACCACCCGCCACGGCCGGCCAACGGTGGGGCACCCGGCCGCATGGCGCAGATGTGCGCGAATTTCTGGAACTCGTACGGGCGAATCCCGTTCCACTTTCTGCCCAAGACTCGTCCCCAGATGATTTCGTGGCGAGTTCTGGTCGTTGGTAGGAGCAGTGAAGCGGAAATGCTCCTGCTCGCTCGCGTCCGGATCCGGTGTGCCGCCACTGCGGGACGTGCAGAGCCACTTGCCGGACGGCGACACACCCCCCCACCTCAGTCCTTGGAGCCACCCTGTGCCCGTGCCCACCGACGCGATCACCAGCTCACGCACCCCCCTCTCCGACGCCGCCCTCACCTTCCCGCCCCAGCCCACCGACGGAGGGACGGACGGCGGAAGGGCCGACAACGCCGGTCAGCACACGGAGACGGAGACCGTCGAACACGAACTGACCTTCGGCGGGTTCCGCTACACCTGCCGCATCGCCCGCCAGGGCCGCCTCGACACCGAACCCATCGTCATCCTGGGCGGGTCCTCCCAGGACCGCCACTCATGGCAACGCCACGAGAAGTGGCTCACCCCCCTCAGCTCCGTCATCACCGTCGACCTGCCCGGCTATGGGACCGCCGACTTCCTGCCCGCGAAGTACGGCGTCGACTTCCTCGCCGCCGCGGTACGCCATGTCGTCGACGAACTCCGCGTCCCCCGCCTCAATCTGGTGGCCGCCTGCTACGGCGGAGCCATCGGTGTCCGGTTCGCCCAGCACTACCCTCACCTCCTCCAACGGTTGATGCTCGTCGGAATGACCACCGTCATTCCCGCCGACTACGCGATGGCCATGGAGCGTTGGGACGGCATGATCCGGCGTGGTGAGACGGAGCCCATCGCCCGTGAGCTCGCCGACCGGTTCATGTCGCCTCCCGGCACCGGGCATGTGCGCAAGAAGGCCGCCGTCGCCCGACTCGTCTACCAGCAGATCGCGGCGCAGAACCCCGAACAGTTGCGTATGTCCGCGGAGCACAACTCCCGGCTGATGCGCCACGAGTGGTACCGCCCCGAGCCGGCTCCCGCCATCCCCAGCCTGGTAGTCACGGGTGAGCACGACACCCTGACCACACCCGCCATGGGCCGCACGATGGCCGCCTGCCTGCCGTCGGCCCGGTTCATGACCATCGAGGAGACGGACCACCTCGCCCCGGTGGAACGCATCGCCGACTTCGCGGACCTCATGGCCCGCTTCTGCACCGACCGCCCGTTGGAGGGCCTGCCCTACGCCACCGAGCCGGAGGTATTCGGCGACGTGTGAACCCGCAAGTGACGCCGGCGGCCCTGGCTACAGCTCTGCTACGGCTCCGCTACGGGTCTACGGCGGGCTTCCCCACCCCGGCCCCCACAGCCCTACAGTACGAAGATCGTGCAAGCTGGATGAATCGGGGAATTCATGGCGCTTTTCGGGAACGCACACACGATCAATCCGGCCTCCGCCCAGCAGGACTACGCGCGGCTGCTGGGACAGGGCGAACAGGTGCATGCCGCCTACCAGTTGATCCGGGACAGCATCCTCTTCACCGACCGGAGGCTGATCCTCGTCGACAAGCAGGGGATAACCGGGAAGAAGACCGAGTACCACTCCATTCCGTACCGGAGCATCACGCACTTCGCCGTGGAGACGGCCGGCACCTTCGATCTCGACGCCGAGTTGAAGATCTGGCTCTCCGGTGCCTCGCTGCCGATCCAGAAGACCTTCACCAAGGGTGTCGACATCTACGAAGTGCAGGCCATCCTCACGCAGTTCGTCGCACGGTAGTAAGCGGCCGAGGGCGGGCGGGAGGCTCCGTCAGCGGGCGGCAGGTGGCTCCTTCGGGGTGATCAGCAGCGTCACGGTGCGGTTCCGGGGCGCGTTCGCCTCCGTCGCCGGGAAGGGGCCCCGCCGCTGGTCCGCGCTGACCAGCCGGAAATCCGTCAGCCGCAGGTCGCTGTCCTCCGCCAGGTACCACGCCGCGACCCGGGCGCGTTCCAGCGCGACCACGGAGCCGCCGCTCGGCGCCCCGCCGGGCACGGCGACCGAGTGGCCCACCACAGTGGTCTCCACCCCGGCCACCGCCCCCTCCCCGGACCCGGACTCCAGGTCGGCCAGCCTGCGGCCGATCTCCGTCAGGGCCGTGGCGCCCTCCCGGCTGATCACGGTGTCGTGCGGGAACACCCCCGTGCTGAACACCAGTTGGATGTCGTCGGCGTGCCGCCGGATCTCAACACCTGGCATCGCCAGCCGTTTCGCGACCTCGTCGAGCGTGCTGTCGCGGCGCTCCGCGTCCGCCTTGCTGTCGGATTCAAGTGCCGCCAGGCGCTCCTTGAGTTCGTCGGCGCGTTGCGACTCGGCCCGCAGCCGCTCCGACCCGGTGTCCGCCTCGGTCACCGATCCCGAGGCACGGCCGCCGTCGTCGTCGCCGTTCGAGATCAGCCGGACGGCGCCGCCGACCAGCGCGACTCCCGCCACCGTGGCGGCCAGGGCTCCGGCGATCACCGCGACCCGGCCGGTGTGGACGACCGGGCGGGCGTGCCGGCGCCCCGCGGTGATCTTGGCGAGAGTACGGCGGCCGGCGGCGGCGTCCGGATCGTCGGGCGCGAGCGCCTCCACCCGGGTCCAGCACGCGTCCGCCTCGGGCAGCTCACCGAGTTGGGCGTGCACCTTGGCCCGCAGGTTGAGGGCGGCCACCACGGTCGCCCGCTCAGCCCCGGAAGCACCCCCGGAATCGCCGGAGCCGGGCTTCGCGAAGCTGACCCGCGCCGTGTCCAGGTGGCCGCCCGTGTCCAGTTCGTCCAGCAGCCGGGCGGCCTGGCCGAGGTCGCCCGCGCGCGCCGCCGAGTGCGCCCGGTTCACGGTCAGTTGAAGGCTCAGGGCCCGTGCCCGCACCGAATCGGTCATCTCGCTCACGCCCTGCCCAGCCAGACGACCTTGTCCTGCTCATCCTTCGGAAGCAGCCGGTACAGCCGCTGGTTCACCGCGTCCAGGCCCTGCCGGTCGTTCGCCGCGATGGCCCGGTGCCCTTCCTGGATGAGCGGCCCGGCCTGCCCGGAAGCCCGCAGCATCTCCTGAAGGGTGTAGAAGAGCTTCACCGACCAGTCGGGGCTTCGCCGCTCCAGTTCGAACAGCAGCGACCCCGTCCGGTCGATGAGCCCGCGAACCGCCACCGAGTCCTGTGCGTCGACCGCCTCGTCCGCGCGGCTCTGGATCGCGGCCAGCTCCTGCCGGTCGGCCGTCTCGCCGTGCTGACGCACGAGTTCCTCGGCCTCGGCGAGCGCCGACCGCAGGTCCCGTACGAGACCGGGCAGCCCCACCGCGTCCGCGATGTCGTCCAACTCCGCCTGGAGATCGCGCAGTCGCTCCTCCGCCGTGGCCGCGGCGCCGTTGTCCACGGCCGACGCGTCCACCTGGTCGCGGGCGGTGCCGACGGACCGCTCCTCGTCCAGCTTCCGCAGCCGGCGCTCCGCGTCGGCCGAGCCCGCGTCCGCCACGTAACCGCGCAGCGTCGCCAGCCGTCCCTCCGCCTCATCCAGGATGTCGCGCAGTTCCTCGGGCTCCTTGGCGCGGATGTCGTCCAGGTTGATCTCGGCCTCGAACTGCGCCTGCACCAGCGGCACATCGGCGACCACCGTGACCATGCTGGACGCGTCGACCTCGACGGTCACCTCGACCTCGCTGCCCGCCGGCAGATCGATCCGGATATCACGCGGCCGGATCTCCAGCATGCCCACGCCACGGTTGCGGTCGGCCCGGCTGCGTTCGCCCTGGATGACCGGGATCCGGATCGTCGCGTCGGCCTCGGAGCGGCTCAGGGCCGCCGACGTACGGAACACCTCACGCACGGACGTCGGCAGGGTCGCGCCCTTGCGCAGCATCGGCGCGAAGACTTGCTCGGCGAGCTGGATGCCCAGCGAGTGCGCGAGCCGTACGCCGCCGAACTCCACGTCCCCGTGAGTGATCGACAGGGTGTTGGAGGCGAGTTCGCACCGGGTCCCCGACGGGTCGGTCAGCTCGACGGAGAACTTCGACGTCGTGTGCGGGGTGAGGACCACGTCGGTGATGAAGACGCCCTCCGCGTTCAGCGAGATGGCGCCGGAGTGGAACGGCGGCTGGCCGTCCGGGTTGTTCACGGTCACCGTGTAGCCCGTGAAGTCCGGCCCCGCTCCGGACTCCGCCCCCGACGAGCCGCGTACGCGCCCGCCGACGGTGGGCTGGAGGTTGGTGACGCTGGGCTCGTACGACAGTTCGACGGCGAACTGCCCGGCCGGGACCGGCGCCTTCGACCGCGGGATCCGGACGGTGCTGGCGAAGATCGCCGCGCCACGGGCGACGACCGTCGTCGGGTCGAGGCTGACGTCGAGTTCGATGCCGAGGCCGTGGCGCGGGTCGGCCAGCCGTTCGCGCAGTCCGGGGGAGAGCGTGACACCGCCGACGAGCAGCAGACGGTCGATGTCGTCGGGACCGAGGCCCGCTTCGGCGATCGCGTCACGGCACAGGTTGATGGCCCGGACGTAGAACGGCTCGGCGATCGCGTCGAGTTCGCCGCGTGTCAGCGTGTGTTCGAGGGTGAGGGGGTTCCCGTCGGCGTCGTTGAGGTCGATCAGCATCTCGACCTGGTCCTGCCGGGAAAGATGGATCTTCGCGTCCTCGGCCGCGCGCTTGAGCTTCGCGAAGTTCCTGCGCCACTGCGGGTTGTCCCTGCGCATGTCCGCCAGGCCGAGTTCGGCGGCGGCGGCGGGCACCAGCAGCCGCTCGATCAGCGCCCAGTCGATCAGTTTTCCGCCGAGGAACGGGTCCCCGGCGTGGTTGAGCACCCGCAGGTCGCCGTCGCGCTTGCTGACAAGAGCGGCGTCGAAGGTGCCGCCGCCGAAGTCGAACACCATCCAGTACGCGCGGTCGGTAGCGTCCTGGAAGCCGTACGCGAAGGCCGCCGCCGTCGGCTCCTGAACCAGCGGGCACGCGGAGGTGAATCCGGCCAGCTCGGCGGCCTCGATGGTCGCCTTGTTCTGATTCAGCGCGAAGGCGGCGGGGACGGTGATCACCGCCGACTCGGGCGGGGTGCCGGTGTGGTGCGCGGCATCCGCGCGCAGCGACCGGAGGACCTCGGCGGACAGCTGCGGCGGGCTGAGGGAGGCACCGGCCGTGGCGAAGGTCTTCCGCGAGTCGGCGAGGCCCATCTCCAGCTTGAACTCGGCCGTGGCGTTGGCCGGATCGTGCTCCACACGGTCCCGCGCCTGGCGGCCGACGTGAACCCTGCCCTCCTTGGGAATCCATACCGCCGAGGGTGTGATGTCCCAGCCGTCGTTGTTCTTGATGACGGACACATTGCCGCCTTCGACGACGGCGATGGCGCTGTTGGTCGTACCCAGGTCGATACCGAAGTCGACGGTGTCACGCATGATCGGTCCTCTCGTGGTCCGAGCTGGACGGTGCTTCTGAGGCACGGGCAGGGGCGGATGTGGGGGCGGATACGGGAGCGGGCGCGGGGACGGAGTCCTCGGGCGCCGGCACGGCGTCAGCAGGTTCAGGCGCGGACTCCGTCGCGGGTCCCGACTCCGACACCGGCTCCACCTCGGGTACGGGATCGGGTACGGGCGCGGGCGGAGGCGCCGGCGGAGAGCCGACGATCACCTGGCCCATCTGGATACGGCGGCCGTTGAGATAGATCGTCGGCCTGATGGTTTCCAGGACCGTCTCGGCCGTCAGCGAGGGATCTTCCTCGAAGGTCAGCGCCTCCAGCGAAAGACCGGCGTGGAACGCGTCGCCCTCGTGTTCCTGTACGAGCAGACCCGCCTCGTCCAGCGCCTCGCGGCACGACCGCAGATAGCGGCTGGTCTGCCGCGAGCGCGAAGTCGCCGCCTCGCCTTGGCGGTTGAGCCTGCGCTGCGCGCGCCACAGATTAGTCGCGGCGTCGGCGAGCGCCTTCGCGTCCAGGGGTTGCTCCTCGGCCGGACCGGCCGCGGTTACGGAACCGGCGCCGCCCTCCGAGACACCCCCCGAGTCGGCCCCAGCCCCCGTATCCGCAGCCGTATCCACGGCCGCGGCCGACGCCGCCACCGACGCGAGCAACCGTTCCAGCTCCTCGCGCGACGGTTCGTCCCAGGACAGCGGCGCGATACGGAAAGCCCGGTGGTGCCGGCGCTGTGCGAGGTCCGCCCTGAGCCGGGAGAGCCGCCCGCTCACATCATCACCCCCCGGCGCCACAGCGTGAGCTTGGACAGATAGCGGTCACGCAGGTATGGCGACAAGTTGACGGCCTCCTCCATGAGGTCGGCGGCGCGGTCGAGTTCCCCCGGCGAGCGGGCCAGTGCGAGTGCTTCTTCGGCCAGCCGCCGGGCACGTTCCGTGGGCGGCCTGTTGAGACGTTTGGTGGTGGCTTTGGGCGGCGGCCCGGTGGTCGAAGAGGCCTCGCCGCCAACGGAGTTGGGGCCCGTCGCCCCCTCCTCGTCCCCGCGTCGCGCCGCCTCCGCCGCCTCGGCCACCGCGCCGGCCATGGACTCCGCGCGCTCGCGCAGCGCGTCCGCGAGGAACTGGGCCGTGGCCGGACGGTTCTGCGGATCGATCTCCAGGGTGGCGAGCACGATGCGGTCCAGGTCCGCGTCGACCTCGTCGTTGTAACTGCTCGGCGGGAGCAGCGACCGGTTGAACCGTCCGAACGAGAAGGACGAGAACTCCTCCCCGCCCCCGTGGAACGGAAAGCGGTTGGTCAGCAGCAGATACGCGATCACGCCGACCGACCACACGTCGCTGGCGCACGAATAGCCCTGGTTACGCATCACTTCGGGTGCCATGAAGGCGTACGTCCCCTGGGCACTGGCCAGATGCGTGAACGGATCGGCGCGCTTGGCCAGCCCGAAGTCGCTCACCCGCACGCGCATGCCCGAACCGTCGTAGCCGATCAGTACGTTGGCCAGGGTCACGTCCCGGTGCACGATCGGCGGGTCCTGGGCATGGGCTACGGCGAGACCGCTCGCGATCTGGGTCATCACCTCGGCGACGAGATCCCTGGGGACCATCGACTTGTGTGCCGCGGCGAGGCGTTCGAGGCTGCCGCCCGCGACGTACTCCATCGTGAAGAAGCCCCGCAGTCCCTCGCGGGTGCGCACGGTGTTGGCGTCGAAGAGCCGGACGATGTTGGGATGCCCGAGAGTCGACAGCAGTCTGGCCTCGTCCAGCATCCGCCGCGTCTCCTCCAGGGACGCGACCCGCTTGAACAGCTTCATCGCCTGCCAGCCGAGATACTCGTGGCGCACCCGATGGACCTCGGCGAACGCCCCCTCACCCAGCGGGCGGTCGATCACAAGGGTGTCGCTGACCCTGTCACCACTGACGAGCAGTGTCATGCGGGGTCCGCCTTCCGCCCGCCCGAGCCCGACCCGGGGCCGGAGCCCGTACCACGCCCACCAGATCCCGAGCCCGACCCCGAACCGTCCCCACCCGCGAGCACGTTGAGCCGGTACCCGATCCCCGTCACCGTCTCCAGAATCTTCGGATTCGACGGATCCGCCTCGATACAGCGCCGTACCGCCCTTACGACACCCGCGATGTCGGCCCTGCTGTACGACCGGTGCGGCGCCCACTCCTCGTTCGAGCCCCACAACGCCGTGATCAGCTCGGCGTGTTCACACGCGACGGCCGCGCCGCTCGTGCTGCGCCCCGCCATGTACCGCAGCAACTGATGCCCCTGCGGCCGCAGTCCGGTGATCAGCGTCTCCTCGCCGTCCTCGTTGCGGTACGCCCTCGCGGCGACCCAGTCGTACCGCAGGCACGGCCCCGTATGGCGTACGTCCGAAGGCGAACCGAACGGCGCCGGCCGGGTGGTGTGCGGGTCCAGGAAGGTCAACTCCCAGTACACCGGCTCCCCTTCGGGATCCATGTCGCCCAGGATCAGCACCGTGTCCCCGTGCTGTATGCGCTTGCGCGCCTGGAGCCGCTCTATGGTGTCGCCGTGTCTCAGCAGCGTCCCGTTGACGCTCGCGTTGTCCGTCACCGACCACATGCCGTCGGCGAAGTCGAGGGTGCAGTGCAGCCGTCCGACCCAGCGCTGCGGATCGGGGCCGAGTCCGACATCGGGGGCCCGCTCGGGCACGGCGCGCCCGACGGTGACCGACACGCCGCTCAGCTCGAAGACGGTCTGCGTGCCCTCCGGTGAACTCACCCGCAGAGCAGCCCCCTTGACCCCCACCACCCGTCTCTCCTCCATGGTCATCATCGGTAGTCTCCGGTCGGACGGGCGTGTCGTCACAGCCCGCCGCCCCAGAGGTTGTCACCCACGTAGGACACGGCGCACATCGCGTAGATCGGGGTGCTCAGACCGGTCCACCAGTCCTGGGCGGGATAGACGACGTGCAGCCGCATGGTGCTCGACACGCCTTTCGTCAGATCCTCGCACGCTGCCTCGGCCCGCGCGTAGACAGCTTCGTTGCCCGGCCACGGGGGGCGGTCGTCGACCTCGTACAGGACGGGATACCCCACGATCTCGGCCCAATGAAGCTCTTCGCAGGGCACGATGGGCAGACCGACCGACTCGGCGGAGAGATCCTTCTTGGACTGGACGCACGATCCCACCGGTGCGTTTTCCCGGACGAACTGGCTGAAGGTGTCCATGAGTACCGGTTCGTCCGCTTCCGCGACATTCAGCGGCACCCGGTCCTCCTCCGTCATGGCCTCGTTGTCCGCCCGGTGCACCACACACGTCGTGTACTCGCCGCCCAGCCGGGATCTGACCGCGAGCTCCCAGGCCTCCTTGCCGGGCACCGTGTACGTCACCACCAGTCCTTCCCCCTCCGCGCCGAGCCGAGCGAGCACGAGTTGGCACCGGAAGCGGGAGAGCGCCACCGCCTGCTCCACTCCCGGGTACTTGCCCGTCAGATACCTGGACTCCCTTCCCAGCAGCGACTCGTAGGCCACCACCTCACCCCAGTGGGCGTCGTCGCACGGGACCGTATCCACCTCGCGTGCGCCTACCTCCCAGTCCGACTCCCGTTCTATGCACCCGCCCACCGGATCGTTCTCCTCGGCGTCGGCCGCCGACAGGACGAACGTGCCGGCCCCCGGCCGTGCTCCGCTGTCGCCGCTGTCGTCGTTGTCGAACACCCCCGTGAGCGCTCGCGCGAGGAGGATCAGCAGCACGACGGCCATGACCAGGGCGAACACCTTCCGGCTACGGCCGGGGGTGCCCGGGGTGCCGTAACTGCCCGAGCCGCTCCGTCTGTACGAGCCCGGCCAGTTGCGGAGATCGTCCATCATGCGGTCGATTTCCTCGGTGCCCGCGCCGCCCGCCAACTGGCGTTTGACGTTCAGCAGAAGGCTTCTGGCGAGACTGATGCGGCCGGCCGCGACCAGTTGGTCGACCTGCGTCCTGATCTGGTTGAAGGTCTCCATCATGTTGCGCAGACCGTCGCGGTTCGTCCTGATGGTCTGCTGGGTGACCGGGTCCGTCGCCAACTCGCCCGCCGTACGGAACCACTTGGACGCCTTCAGATTCGCCCCAGGGCCGAGCGCGTCCGTGGCGGCGGTGGCGCAGTTGTTGAGCAGGACCGCGACGTCGTTGCGGGCGGTCGAGGTGCGGCGGTGCCTGGCGTGGGGGACCAGGGCTTCCAGCTGTTTCAGTGCGGGCAGGGCGTGTTCGTACACCTGAGCCGCGGCGCCGTCCCAGTCCCCCCCTTCCAACTGGGACGACGCCCGTTTCGCGGTCGCACGGAGCGACTCGTAGTGAGGCGCGGCGGCCTCTTCCAGCTGGTCTTCGACCAGGCTGGAGGGTACGAGTGGCCAGCCGTGCGCCAGTTTGGTGAGCAGCAGGCGGTCGGCGGTGTTCGGCGCCGTCGACGCGAGCTCGATCAGTGGTTTGACCAGGGTGGCCGGCAGGGCGTCGCGGAGCGTGTCGATCACGGAGTCGTCGAGCTGCCGGTCGTCGAGGACGGCGATACGGTGCCGCACGTGGTCCCAGAAGACCGCGCGGCGCAGCACCTGGCCCCACAACCGCGAGGCGTCTGTCCACAGTTGGGTCGCCTCGGAGTCGCCCCACCCCGCGGACAGGTCGTCGACCGTCAGGTCGAGCGCCGCGCTGTGCGCGCGTACGGCGGCGTCGTGGTCGGTGTGCAGCGACTTGGGGCACTCGCAGGTGGGACCCTGCCCGCTCCCGCTCCCGCTCCCGCTCCCATTCCCGCTTCCGTTCCCATTCCCGCTCCCGCCCGCCGCTCCTTCGGCGTCCCAGAGCCAGAACAGCTCGTCGACCAGCCGGCGGCGCGGGTCGCCGAGTATCCGGTCGAAGGCGCCGCGGACGTCGTCGAGACTGACGGGGAGCGAGTGCCCGAGGTCGACGTCGGCGCCGAGTTCGAGCGCGGGCGTGATGCGCTGCTGCCGCTGTCGTACCGTTCGCCGGTCCGCGTAGGTGGGCAGCCCGGTGATACGGAAAGCGTTCCGCCGGTACATCTGCGGGCCTGCCGCCTCCAGCAGCCCCGCTGTCGTCTCGTCGATCACAGCACGCTCCGAATCGACCATGTCGAGGGTGGTTGTCCCTCTGGAAAGTATGGCGACCCAGGCTGCCGTGCTCCATGGCAACTGAATGGAATTCACATGGGCAACGCCCGCTGTGCCGCGCTCAGTCGTCGTGTACGTGCGTGGACGAGGTGTCCTCCGGCGGCACCGTACGCCCGCCGTCGCGTCCCGAGGCGATCACCGCGACGAGTACGCCGATGATGGCCACGGCCGCCACACGAATCGTCAGCCGCAGCGTCCAGCCGGTCTTCGACCCGCGGTGCGCGCCGGGCGCGGCGAGGCGTTCGGAGCGGCGGGCGGGGCGGAGGAGACGGAGCAGGAAGAGTGCGGCGATGGGGAGTTGGAGGAGCCATACGGTGTTGCGGAAGGCTCCGTCGTACCAGACGTTCGTGCCGTACAGCAGCGTGTGCCACACACTCAGGATGTAGACGACGAGGACGAAGCGGTGCAGGATCCGCCACGTCTTCGGGCCGATGCGGTGGCGTACGTAGAAGAGCAGGCCGAGCGGGATCGCGAGATAGAGGGCCGCCTGGCCGATCGGCATGGCCCAGACACCGGTGCCGGAGTTGTAGCCGCCGGGGATGAACGTCTCCAGGACGGCGCTGCCCAGGCGCGAGGGCCAGGAGTCGGTGTCCTGGTAGACCAACTCGGCGGCGAACAGCAGCGCGTGGGCGACGATGAGCGCGATCGTGTTGAGGCTGGTGGTGCGGTGCAGACGCTCCAGGCGGGGGCCGGAGAGCGGCAGACGGGCCGGGCGCGGGCCGGAGAGGAGCAGGCCGATGATGACGGTGCCCCAGGCCCAGAGGAGCGCGGCCCAGCCGAACGCCTGGCTGAGGTAGTACATCCAGAATTCGCTCGTGTCCGCCATGAACGGCATGACCGTCAGGGTGGACGACGCCTCCGACTCGATCCGCACGTAGAGGATGACGAAGACGGCGGCCGTCACCAGGAGGGCGACCGTGCCGTCGAGCCAGCTCGCCCGGAGGTCCGAGCGGAGGGTGACCCGGGGCGTGGCGGTGGCGTGGCCGGTGGCGGCGGGCGAGGCCGGGGTCGTCGTCTCTGCGTCGGGCGCATCAGGCGCGTCGGGCGCTTGGGGCGCGTCCTTCGCGTCGGGCGTCGCGGGCTCTGGGGGCGGATTCATCGGGCGGTCTCCGGTTCCGTCATCTGCCGTCGTACGGACTGGTGCACGGTCGTACAGTTGGAGGTGTCGGTGAGCCGGGCCGAGAAGTTCCCGAGCACTTCATGTGAGCTGGATCACACCAACTCCTTGTCCCCGCAAAGCGCCTGAACATCCGATGTATACCCATCAGGTGGCCTTTCGCGACAGCCGTGTCACGCTGGCACCATGACGGCCATGGGAGCCGGACCCGCACTCCGCCTCGCGCGCACCGCGGTCTTCGCCGCCGTGTGCGTCCTGGTGTCCGGGCTCGGCCACGCCCTGTCGTCCGGTGGCCCGCTGCCACCGCGCGTGCTCGCCATCGCCTTCCTGCCGGTGTGCGGCGCGGGCTGGCTGCTGTCCGGGAAGGAACGCGGCGGCGCCGTGATCGTCGGCGCGAGTGCCGCCGGACAGCTGCTGCTGCACGCGGTGTTCAGCGGTCTGCATCCCGGTCCGCGCGGCGACCACGCCGGACATGGCAGCCATAAGGACGGCGGGACGGCCGGGGGCGGCGGCGAGTTGTCGCACGATGCCGTCGGTGAACTCCTCGGTCTGAACGGGCTGACCGGGCTGCTCGACAGCTCCGGCCTCACCTCGGGCATGCTCGGCGCGCACCTGCTCGCCGGCCTCGTCTGCGGCCTGTGGCTGTGGCGCGGCGACCGCGCCTTCGTACAACTGGTGTGCGTTCTTGAGCTGTTCGTGTACGACGTCCGCGACGTGTTCGAGCGGCTGCGCTTCGCCCACGCGGTACTCAGCGGCTGCCGGCCGGCGTATCAGCCGCTGCTCGCGGCCCCCGTCGCGTACCCGCCGGTCCGGCCACCGGCCCAACTCCCGGCCCTGCACGTCGTGTCGCGGCGCGGGCCGCCACTCCTCGCGTTCTGAGCGCTTCTCCGCTCCTCACCTTCACCGCTCTGACTCCACGGGCCGCCCACACGGCCCGGACGCGAAGGACTTCCCGTGATACCTGCTGCCCTGCGCACACCTGTGCCCGGACACATCACCTCCAGACCCGTCACTCCCAGACCGGTCGCCCCCGGACGCACAACACCCGGACTCACAACGCCCAAACACATACCCCCCACCCGCATACATCCGACGACCGGCAGAAGCGCACGCGCCGACGATTCCGAGATCACCGCGTGGGCACTGGCCGCAGGTCTCGGTGACCGGCGGGCGGCCGAACTCTTCGTACAGGCCACGTATGACGACGTACGCCGCTTCGTCGCGCACCTCAGCGCCGACGTGCGCGGAGCGGACGACCTCACCCAGGAGACGTATCTGCGGGCGCTGGCGAGCCTCGCGCGGTTCGCGGGGCGGTCCTGCGCGCGTGTGTGGCTGCTGGCCATCGCGCGCCGGGTGGTCGTCGACCGGTACAGGCGGGCGGCCGTACGGCCCCGGATCGCCGACACCACGGACTGGGTGACCGTCGCGGACCGGGCTCAGCCACGGCATCTGCCGGGTTTCGAGGAGTCGGTGGCGCTCGCGGACGCCCTGGGCGCGATGGAGCCGGGGCGGCGGCAGGCGTTCGTACTGACCCGGCTCGTCGGGCTCTCGTACGCGGAGGCCGCCGACGCCCTGGGCTGCCCCGTCGGGACGATACGGTCCCGCGTCGCCCGCGCCCGGCGGGATCTCGCGGAGGTCTGGCAGCCGGAGGGCGGGGACGCGGCGGTCACGGCCGTCCCCGTGTGACGCGGCCGTAGCCGCTGCTCATCAGCGCGGGGGGCGAGCATCGGCGAGCTCGCCGCCCGCGCGGCGCCGCGCGGTCCCGGCCATGTACATCACCAACAGCGCGGGCAGCAGCACCGCCTGCGCGGCGACCACCAGCCAGAACACCGGTACGGCCGACGCCCGTTCGGCCGCCCCGTACAGCTGCCCGCCGACCACGGCCGCCGCGAACGCCCCGAGCCCCGCCGCCAGCCGCTGTCTGCCGAAGACGGTCGCGGGCGGGGCGGTCGACCGGTCGAGCGCCTCCAGGTCGTTCTTCAGGAAGAGGACGATCTCGCCGAGGCAGAGCAGTACCGCGCCGGCCGCGGTCCCCGCCCGACCGCCGAGCGCGAGCACCGCCGTACCGGCCGCCATCGCGCCGAAGCCCACCCGCAGTGCCGCCGCGTAGGGCAACGCCGCGAGCCGGCGCGCGAAGAGCGGCTGGGCGATGACGAGGAGGATCGCGTAGCCCATGAGGACGGTTCCGTAGAAGGCGGTGGAGGTGCGGGGCACGGCGTAGAGGGCGAGGTAGTGCTGGAAGAACATGAAGATGTAGACGGCGAGCACGGTGAACGCGAACGGGGGGAGGGTGAACGCGGTTGGAGCGAGTGGGAGTTGACGCCTGGAAACCCCCGAGGTGCCCGAGGCCCCGGCGGCGTCCTCGGCCGTCCCCGCCTCGTCCGCCACCGACGGCAGCAGCGCGTGCCCCATCCCCACCAACGCGAACAGCACGGCGACCGAAGTGAACAGCCCCGCAGACGAGGTCAGTACGAAGGGGGCCGCCGCCGGAGGCCCGAGCGCGATACCCGCGTTGAAGGCCGAACCGCTCACCGCGAGCAGCCCCGGCCGCCGCTCCCGCCCACAACCCGCCACCAGATACGCCTTGTTGGCGGGCAGGTACAGCGCGGCGCCGCACGACACCAGGAACAGCGCGCCCACCGCGACAACCGGCCGGGTCAGCCCCGGTACGAAGGCGGCGAAGCCCGCCGTACGTACGGCGAGTGCCACCAGCATCGTGGCCCGCAGCCCGATCCGGGCCGCCAGCACCGCCCCGACGACACCGCCGGAGAACTGCACCAGCGACGCGACCGCCAAGACCGCGCCCACCACCCCGAGTCCGAGCCCGAAGCGGTCGTGGAGGAGTACCGACATGTACGGGAGTACGGCGAAGCTCCCGAGCGTGATGAGGAACGAGGCGCCCAGGAGGAAGAGTTGAGGCCCCGTCAGGGCGCTGCCCAGGCCGAGCCGCCCCCTCACCTCCCCTCGCCCCTTCATCTCCCCTCGTGCTCTCACCTCCCCTCGGCCGTCTTCATCACCGGCCGCACCGTCGTCGCCGCGCTCCACGCCCGGTGCTGCGCCAGCTCCGCCGTCGCCGCCTCCGCGAGCACCATGCCCGTGCAGCCGCGCTGGTCGCCCACGTGCCGCACGGCGTCGCCCGGAGCCAGCACCGGAAACCAACTCACCTCGCCCGGGAAGGCGTTGAGACCGTCGAGACCGGCCCACCCGTCGAGTACGCCGGGCTCGTCCGCGTACACGAGGACGAACGCGACGGCCGGCCCGGTCGGTCGCAGCGGCGCGTCCAGCAGGCGTGGGCGGCGTCCCAGCGTGACGTCGACCAGCGCCTCGTAGACGTCGACCTCCAGCGCCCGGCACATGGCCTCGGCGACGAGGGCGCCGCCGATCCTGCGGTTGATCTCGACCAGTTCCGGTCCGCGCCGGGTGAGGACGAACTCGACGTGCGCGAAGCCCTGGTCGTGCCCTGTCGCCGCGAGGATGTCGCCCACCCACCGTTCGATCGCGGCCAGTTGATCGGTCGGCAAGGCCACCGGGAAGGCGGCGGCCTCCTCGCGTACGGCGGGACGGCGCGACGTCTGCCGGCTCAGCACACCCAGCAGCCGCGTGTGCCCCTCCCAGCTCAGAGTCTCGGCGCTGTAGAGGGGCCCGGCGAGGAAGGGCTCGGCGAACAGGCTTCCGTTCAGCCCGCCCGGTCGCCGCGCCCCCTCCTCGGCCTCCGCGAGCGCCGCACGCAGCGCCTCGTCGTCGTGCACGATCCACACGTCACGCGACGACGTCCCGGCGGACACCTTCAGCACGGCGGGCAGCCCGACTGCCTCGCGCACCAACTCGGCGCTGTCCGCCCGGGGTTCGACCACCAGGGACGTCCCGGCGCTCAGCCCCGCCCGGTGCAGCGTCTGCCGCACGCGCGCCTTGTCACGAAGAAGTTTTACGGCCTCCGGATCCGGACCCGGCAATCCGAGTTCCTGTGCGAGGTCGGCCGCGGGCCCGCTCCAGGTGTCCGTCGTGTTGATCAGCCCGGCGAGGTCGGGCACGCTCGCGAGCGCGCGGCGTACGGCGTCCGGGTCGAAGGTGTCGACGTCGATGACCTCGATGGCATCGGCGTCGGCACCCTGGTCGGCAGCGCCGTTGGCACCGCCCGCCGTGACCAGTTCGTGGCGGTAGACGCTCCGGTCGCCGGTCAGCAGGACGAACCGGTGCCCGGCGGCGCGGCAGGCCCGCGCCGTACGCCCGAGTCCGAAGGAGAGTGCTTCCAGAGCGGCGATCGTCATCGGCCGGCCTCACTCTCGGACGTGGCGTCGGCGCCCGGGGGCGCCGGCCGGCCCGCCCACTCCATCACGGCCCAGGGCGGGCGGAGTTCGGCCAGTTCATCGATACGCTCGGGATGCAGCGCGCTCGGCTCGGACGCCTCGGTGTGCCGGGCGAACACCCGCTCGGCGTAACGGTGTCCGGTGTCGGCGCCGAGGACGAGATGCGTGCGGCGCGGATCGCGCGCCGCCTCCCAGCCGGCGACGAGATGCGCGGCGCCGGTGGACAGCCCCGCGAACACCGCGTGTTCCTTCAGCAGCCCGACCGAGCCGGCCATGGCGTGCCGGAAGTCGAGCCAGTGCACGGTGTCGTACAGCTCGTGCCGCACATTCCCGAAGGGAATGGAGCTGCCGATGCCCGCGATGATCGCGTCAGGGTCGCTGAAGCCCTCGCTGCCGAACGTGACGCTGCCGAAGGGCTGGATGCCCACCAGCCGTACCGTGCGCCCGGCCGCGCGCAGCGCCCGCGTGAGTCCGCCCGTCGACGCGCCGGTGCCGACGGTGCCGACCACGGTCAGGTCGGCACCGGGCAGCGCGGCGGCGGCGAGGTCGGCCAGCTCGCGGTAGCCGGTGTGGTGCACGCCGTCGTGGTACTGCCGCATCCAGTGGAAGTCCGGCCGGGAGTCGAGGAGTTGGCGTACGTGGCGGACCCGTCGTTCCTGGTCGAGCCGGAGGCTCTGCGAGGGCGGCATCTGGTCGACGGTCGCGCCCAGCACCTCCAACTGGGCGCGCATCGTGGCATCCACGGTGGTCGAGGCCACGATGTGGCAGCGCAGGCCGTATCGGTGGCAGGCCATGGCGAGCGCGAGGGCGTAGATGCCGCTCGAACTGTCCACGAGGGTCTGGCCCGGTACGATCCGGCCGCGTTCGAGCAGCTCGCGCACGGCGCCGAGCGCCGCGTACACCTTCATGGTCTCGAAGCGGGCCAGCACCACGTTCTCGGAGAGCCGGAGGAACGCCGGGGCTTTCATGGCGTCGGTGATGTGGTCGTGCACGGGGACCGACAGGCGGGGGGTGGCGGGGCTGAGCTGGGGCATGGCGTACGGGTCCTCCGGGGAAGTGGAGCGTGGCGTACGGGAATCGGGGCGGGGCGGTCCGGGGCGGACCGCGCGGCCCCCTGGCGCGGGGGTCGCCGGGTGTCACTTCTTCAGGCCCCGGACGATCAGTCGGCGCGAACTCTGGTCGTAAGGACCACCGTCGAAGTCCCCGAAGCACTCGACGTCCGCGAACCCGGCAGCCACGAAGAGGTCGTGCAGTTCGGCAGCGCTGTAGAGGAAGGACCTGATGGACGCGGTGCGGGCGGTCTCGCCGCGTACGAGCGTCCAGTCGGTGCGCAGCCTGCGCCAGCTGTCCAGGACGGTGTCGCGCTGCACGACGTACGAACCGTCCGGCAGATCCACAGCCTGTGGACGGCCGATCCAGCCCGCGAGCACCTCCTTGCCCATCACGTCGACCAGCAGCCGGCCGCCGGGGGCGAGGCTCCGCCACGCGTTGCGCAGCACCTGGAAGTTGTCGGCGGCGTCCTCGAAGTAGCCGAAGGAGGTGAAGACGTTGAGGATCACGTCGTACGCCTCGGGGGCGGTGTACGTGAGCATGTCCTCGCGTACGAGGCGGACGTCGTCCTCGGCCGCCTCGCGACAGGCGGCTTCGGCGCGCTCCAGCATGGCGGGACTCAGATCGACGCCGGTGACGCGGTAGCCGCGCGCGGCGAGGGGGACGAGGAAGAGGCCGGGGCCGCAGCAGAGGTCGAGGACGCGGGAGCCGGGCGGGAAGTCCAGCAGCGGGGCGGTCCTGACCAGTTCGGCGACGGTCTCGGCGCGGGTGCCGGAGAACATGGCCGGGGCGAAGTCGACCCACAGGCTGTCGTCGTCGTACCAGTCGTCGCGTGTCACATCGGCCTCCACGTCTGTGTGTCTGCGTGCGTCCCGTCCGCGTCCCTCTGAGTTGTCGCGGCGTGGCGGGCCCGAGTTCCCGGAGTGCGCGAATTGGCGAGTGGTAGCCACGACGGGCGGTGGGGGAACCCGGCGGCTCGCACCGGCCGTTCTCCCATCGAACGGACTGTCCGGAACACGATCCGGAACAAGAGGGGAAGGAGGGTGGCGCGATGCTCGATCTGATCGCCGGAGGGAACGTGCCCTTGCCCGGGGGCGCGCTCGCGATCCGGGTGCCGGGGCCCTTCGACCTGTCCGTGCTGGTCACGGGTGAGGACGGCAAGGTCTCGGGCGACGGGGACTTCGTCTTCTACAACCAGCCGTCGGCGCCCGGCGCGCGGCTGCGGGACGGCACGGTCACGGTGGATGTGGGGCGGCTGCGCGCTGGGGCGAGCCGGGTCACGGTGGTGGTGAGCGCGGCCGACCCGGCGGTCCCGCTCGGCCTGCTGCCGGTGCCGATGCTGACCGTGACGCTGGCGGGGACGGGGAGCGGAGGCAGGACGCTCGCCCGGTTCACACCACCGCGCCCGACGCACGAGAGCGTGCTGCTGCTCGCGGAGATATACCGCCGGGGCGGCGGCTGGAAGCTACGGGCCCTTGGCCAGGGTTACGTGGACGGGCTGGCCGGGATAGCCCGCGACTTCGGCATCGAGGTGGCCGAGGACGACCCCACGCCCGACGACGGTTTCACCTCCCTGGTCAACGCCGAACGCGCACGGTCCGGCGCGCCGCCCGTCACGGCCGACGCCCGTCTCACGGCAGCGGCCCAGGCGCACTGCACCGCCATGGCGGCCGACGGCCGGCTCGGGTCCGCGCCCGGCCGGTCGGGAACGTCCCTCCACCAGCGGGTCACGGCCCAGGGGTACGCGTACCTGACGGTCGCCGAGCAGCTGGTCTCCGGTCCTCGTACGGAGGCCGACTTCCTCTCGTACTGCCTCTCCGACGCGCGCATGGGCCGTACGGTGCGCGACCCCGCCCTCTCGGACGTGGGTGTCGCCCATGCCCCGGCTCCCGGTGGCGACATCTTCTGGACGGCGGTGTGGGCCGGCCCGCTGACCCCGCACGGCCTCGCGTCCTTCGTGTCCGACGTCGTCGCGCTCACGAACGCGGAGCGCGGGTCCGCCGGCCTGCGCCCGCTGGCCGGCGACCCCCGGCTGACCACCGCCGCACAGGCGCACAGCGACGACATGGTCGCACGGGGCTTCTACTCCCACACCGGCCTCGACGGCCGGCAGCCGCGGGACCGGGCGGTCGCCGCCGGCTGCACGCACCGGGGCATAGGCGAGAACATCGCCTGCGGTCAGCGCTCACCGGCCGAGGTGGTCCGGGGCTGGATGGACAGCCCCGGACACCGGGCCAACATCCTCAAGCCGGACTTCACACACATAGGCGTCGGCTTCCGTGGAGGCGGCGAGAGGGGGACGTACTGGACGCAGCTGTTCGGCATGGCGGGGTAGCGCACCGACCGTACACGCGTGGCACCGCCGAAGCGGGACTTCACAGGCTGCGGTACACATCCCGACGGTTGCCGACGGTCATGACCCACACGATCAGTTGGCCGTCCTCGACGGTGTAGACGACGCGGTAGTCCCCCACCCTCAGCCGCCAGCGGGCGTTGTGCCCCTGAAGGGCCTTGATGTCGAGGGCCGCCGTGTCCCCCGCATCCATGGCCTTCTGAAGTTCGGTGAGGCGGTGGAGGATCCGCAGAGCATCGGGGCGGGGGATCTTGAGCATGTCCCTTTGGGCGTGCGGGGTGAACCTCGTGACGTACCCCACAGGATCAGGCCTTGTGGGTACGGAGCTGGGCGGCCATCTCTTCGAGGGAGATCGACCCTTCCACTCCTTCGGATTCGGCTTCATCAGCGAGGCGGTTGAGCCAGGACTCCTCCGCCCGCTCCGCCAGATCGCGCAGGCGCTGGTACTCCTCGATGTCGATCACGACGGCTTCCTGCTTGCCACGTCGCGTGATGATCGTCGGGGTGTCTTCGCGTCGGGCACGGTCGATCACATCAGCAAGGTGGCTTCTGACATCTGCCATGGATTCGATCACCGGCTCACTCATACAGCCAATGTAACAGATGTACATCTACTACACCTGTCGCATCGGGGGAGCTGCCAGCCCGGCGCCCGGCAGCGCCGACGACATACCCCGATATGAAAAGGTGCTCGGGACACCTATCGGGTGGCCGGGCTGGGTCGCCCGGTCGGACCGAGCCCGACAGGGACGCACCACACGGGGGATTCCATGCGCGGTACGACCGCCACGCTGTGCCTTGCCACAGCCCTGCTCCTGGGCACCGGGGCCACCGGCTGTTCCGACGACGGTGAGGAACCGCCGTTGGTCGTCGGGGCCACCGTCACACGGGAGTTGGAGGGCGGCGGCAAGGCCGCGTACACGCTGAAGGGCGTGACCGCGCCCGCCGAGATGAAGCCCGGCGAACTGACACGCCTCCACGAAGGGCGGTTCTGGGCCGCGCTGGAGCTGGAGTTCGAGAATGTCGGGTCGAAGGACATCGAGGAACGTCCCCAGTACCGGACGGACATCGGACCCCGGGAGGGAGAGGAGCCCTTCGGCACGACCGCCACCGGCTTCGAGCCCGTCCAGGGCCCCGCGCTTCCCGGCGTCGTACGGCTCAAGCCCGGTGAGAGCGCCGAGGGATACCTCGTCATCGAGATCTCACAACAGGGCCCGGTCATCGGCACGGTGACGTACTCGCCCGGCCGCAGCGGGGACATCGTCTGGAAGGTCGACTGACCACCCCGGGCGCCCGACCGGGCGCCGTCACCAGTCCCGTTCGGCGAGCAGCTCCTCCAGGTCCGCGTCCGCGAAGCCGTAGGCCGATGCCACGAACTGGAAGTCCCTGGCTATCTCGTCACGCGCCATGGTCTCGATCTCACTTCCCGCGGCCCAGAACTCCTCCTGAAGCCGGTTGAACTCTTCCGTCGCCGCCTCGCCGAGCACATACAGCGCCGCCAGATCAGCCGGCCGCTCCGCCTCGATCCGCTCGCACAGGCGCAGCAGGATGTCCCGCCCTTTGTCGAGGAGCGGATCCGGGAAGTACTCGTCCGGATACAGCGCCCTCAGAAACGCATGCCCCGCCACCTGCTGGTTGGTGATCGACATGGACTTCCCATTCCCCTCGGAGTACCGATGCGCCGATCCTGCACCACGGGTCTGACAACGGGGCGTGAGCAGGGAGTTCACCGGCGCGGCACCCGCGGTTCTCCCGGGAAGTGGATCAGGAGCAGCAGTCGTCCGACGGGGCCGCCGTGGCGAGGCGGCAGAAGCACGACGCGTCGACCGGTACGTCCGCGAGCGCCGTGGCGACCGTGAGCTGGTGGGCCACGATCTGTGCCTCACCCGTCTTTCCGAGCCGTACGAGGCATTCGTGGAACCCGTGCAGCGCCCACACGTTCCCGGGGTGCCGGGAGGGTCTCGGGAGCGTGTTGTCGAGCCCGAGATCCGCCCGGTACACGGCTTCGGCCTCCGCGACCCGGCCCTGTTCGAGGAGCAGCGCCCCGTACGCGTGCCGGGTCGGCTGCATCCAGCCCCAGGGCTCGTCGAAGGGCAGGCTGTCGTCGAGCTCGATCGAGTGCTCCAGCGAGGCGAAGGCCTGGTCGTACTCGCCCTTGCGGTAGTGCAGTTCGCCGTCGAGCATCGCCGAGGCGACGGCGAGGATGTCCTGGCAGGTGTTGTTGAACAGCATCCGGCTCTCGGGCACCCGCCCGACGGCGAGATGGAAGGCCCCGCGCTCGGCCTCGGCCTCGGGAATCCGGCCGGTCGCCGAGTACGCCACTCCCCGGGCGTAACGGATCATCGCGGTGGTGACGCGGTACAGATCGGCGTCGGCCGGCAGCGGCAGAGCGAGGATGTCCGCCCACCGGCCGAACCGGATCAGCACATGCACGCGCATGGCCAGGAAGGCTTCGAGCCAGTCCGCCATGGGCGGGCTCTGCACGCGCAGCAGTTCATCGGGGATGGAGGCTTCGAGCTGGGCGGCGGTCTCCAGGGCGGTCACCGACTGTCCCAGGAACATCGCGCCGTAGATCTTGAAGTGGTAGTTGTGCGAGCGGTAGAGCGTGTAGAAGTTCATCGCGCCGGCCCGCAGCCGGTACTTCTCGTCGGCCCTGATGGCTTCGCTGTTGGCCGACACGACCCGCCGGTAATCGCCGCACAGCACGTCGAGATGCGACGGCATGTGGTGCAGGTGCCCCGCGTCGGGCATCGATCCGCGCAGCCGGTCGGCGACCACCAGAGCGTCCTCCGGCGTCGGCGACATCTCCATCAGATGGATGTACAGATGCAGGGCGCCCGGGTGGTCGGCCCCTGCGTCGCTCAGCAGCGCCCGGTCGAGGACCGCCTTCGCCTCCAGCGTGCGGGCACCGGCGGCGGGCTCGCCCGTGCGCAGGTCCCAGAGCCGCCAGGGGGTGAGGTTCATCAGCGCGTCGGCGTAGAGCGTGGCGATGTCGACGTCGTCGGGCGCGAGTTCATGGACGCCGCGCATGGCCTCGGCGTACGGAAGGTTCCAGACCGTGCAGTCCGCCGGAGCCTCCGACTGCGGGTAGCGGGCGAGCAGCGCCCCGATCAGGGCGCGCTCGGTCGGTGTCGCATCCGCGTCGGCGCAGGCGCGCGCCCGCTCCACGGCGGCATGGGTCCTGCGGACGGTCCGCTCCAGGTCGAGCGGGTCGAACGAGTCCCACGGCTTGTTGTAGTTGGGCCCCAGCGCGTACGCGATCCCCCAGTGCGCCATCGCGCAGTCGGGATCGGCGGCCACCGCTTCCTCGAAGCAGCTGACGGCCTCTTCGTGGTTGAACGCGTACGTCCACGCCAGCCCCCGGTCGAACCAGCGCTGCGCGTCGGACGAACGCGTCGACACGGGCCGCGTGAGAGTCCCGAGGTCGAAGTACTCCGTGTACTCCTTGCGCTCCATGGGTGTCTCCTTCAAAGGGTGGGTGGTACGGCGAGGTCCTGTCCGGCGCGGGCGTGATCTTACGGTCCCGTGACATGCCGTGGCGGGTCCTGACCGCTCCGTGATCGCGCGCCTAGCGTGGGCTCCATGCGTGTACTTGTCACCGGCGGAGCCGGGTTCATCGGGTCGGAGATCGCGGGCACCCTCGTCTCACGCGGCCACGAAGTGGTCGTGTACGACGCGCTGCTGCCCTCCGCGCACGGCGGGGCCCCGGCCCGGCCGATGCGGGACGGGGAACGGCTGGTCGTCGGGGACGTACGGGACCGGGACGCGGTCGGCGGCGCGCTCGACGGGGTCGACGCCGTGTGCCATCAGGCCGCCATGGTCGGGCTCGGCAAGGACTTCGCCGACGCGCCCGCGTACGTGGGGTGCAACGACCTCGGTACGGCGGTGCTGCTCGCTGCCATGGCCGACGCGGGCGTGCGTTCGCTGGTGCTCGCCGGGTCGATGGTCGTGTACGGCGAGGGGCGTTACGACTGCCCGCGCCACGGTGTGGTCCGGCCGGGGCCGCGGGCCGCCGCCGATCTCGACGCGGGACGGTTCGAACCCAACTGCCCTGCCTGCGGCGCGGAGTTGACGCCCGGCCTGGTGGCGGAGGACGCGCCCGCCGATCCCCGTAACGTGTACGCCGCGACGAAGCTCACGCAGGAGCATCTGGCGTCGTCGTGGGCCCGCGCCACGGGCGGGTGCGCGGTGTCCCTGCGGTACCACAACGTCTACGGGCCGGGGATGCCCCGCGACACCCCGTACGCGGGGGTCGCCTCCTTCTTCCGCTCCGCGCTGGCGCGCGGCGAGGCGCCGCGTGTGTACGAGGACGGCGGCCAGCGCCGGGACTTCGTGCATGTACGGGACGTGGCCGCGGCCAACGCGGCGGCGCTCGACGCGGTGTCGGAGGCCGAGTGCTCCGGCTTCGCCGCGTACAACACCGGCAGCGGCGAGCCGCACACCATCGGCGAGATGGCCGCCGCGCTGGCGTCGGCGCACGGCGGGCCGGCGCCGGTCGTCACCGGTGAGTACCGGCTCGGGGACGTACGCCATGTCACCGCCGATTCACGGGCGTTGCGCGAGGAGCTGGACTGGAAGCCGGAGGTGGGGTTCGCGGAGGGCATGACGGAGTTCGCGACGGCGCCGCTGCGTGAGCCGGGGAAGCGGCCAGGGGGTGAGCCGCTACATGAGGCGGGACGCGTAGTCGATGAGCCGCGCCTGTAGCTCCGGATACGGCGTCGCCTCGGGGAGCGTGCCGGTGCCGGTGCCCCGTACCGTCTCCGCGACCCGCACCGCCGCGTGGAGTGCGGCGCGGTAGGGCAGGGAGCCCGTACTCACACGGCGTACGCCCAGTTCCCCCAGCTCGGCGACTGAAAGCCCCGGGATCGGGAGGACGTTGAGGGGGACGGGGACGGCCCCGGCCAGTTCGCGCAGCACGGCCGGGTCCGTCGCGCCGGGGACGAACACACCGTCCGCGCCCGCCTCGACGTAGCGCGCGGCGCGATCGAGGGTGGCGGCGAGTCCGGCGTCCTGGTCCAGCCAGTACGTGTCGATACGCGCGTTGACGAACACCTCCGGGCAACGGCCTTTCACAGCGGCGACCTTCGCGGCGTGCGTGGCGGGGTCGATCAGGGCCTCGGCGGTACTGTCCTCGATGTTGACGCCGGCGACGCCGGTGCCGGCGTGTGAGACGTCGCGTGAGGTATCGCGGGAGGTATCGCGGGAGGTATCGCGTGAGCCGTCGCGTGCGGCCGCGAGCGCCCAGACGTACGCGGCGACCTCGTCCGGATCGTCGGAGTACCCGTCCTCGATGTCCACGCTGACGTGCACGGGCAGCGGGGCCAGCGCGCGGGCCAGGGCGAGATTCGCCCCGCGCGTCGCCCCGCCGCCGTCCGGGCGGCCGAGCCCGGAGGCGATCCCGAAACTGGTCGTGCCGACTGCGGCGAACCCGGCGTCGGCGAAGGCGAGGGCCGAGGGGACGTCCCAGGCGTTGGGGAGGACCAGGGGCAGGCGCTGGTGGTGCAGTTCACGGAAGCCGGGCCGGCCGGTGGGGGAAGTCGCGGAGGTCATACAGGCACGGTACGGAGCGCTCCCGCCCCTCCGCGTCTTCTGCGAGCCCGGGGCGATGGAGGAATGTTTCTTCTGCGCGGATCCGGTGGACGCCGGGCAGGTGTACGGCGTCGAGCGCGCCCCGGCCGGGTCAGACCGCCGGGAGCGTCACCTCGAAGCAGCAGCCGCCCGTGACGTTGCGGACAGCCGCGCGGCCCGCGTGCGCCTCCACGATGCCGCGCACGATCGCGAGGCCCAGGCCCGCCCCGGCCGGTGGCGTACGCGCGTCGCTGCCGCGCCAGCCCGTGTCGAACACGCGCGGCAGATCCTCCTCCGGGATTCCGCCGCAGCCGTCGGTCACCGAGAGCACCACCCCGCCCCCGGAGTGACGCGCGGCGACGGCGACCGTACCGTCGGCCGGGGTCCGGCGGATGGCGTTGACCAGCAGATTGCCCAGGACGCGGCTCATCTCCCTGCTGTCGACCTCCACCGGCACGGCGTCTATCCGCTCCCCCACGAGCCGTACGCCCAACTCGCGCGCGAGGGGGTCGGCACCGGCCAGGGCGTCGCCGACCAGGTCGTACACGGAGATCCGGGTCGGGGTCAGGGTGAGGGATCCCGCGTGGATCCGGGAGAGTTCGAAGAGGTCGCCGACCATGTCGTTCATGCGCTCGACCTCGGTACGTATCTGCCGCAGATAGCGCGGGGAGTCGACGGCCATGCCGTCCTCCAGCGCCTCCGACATGGCGCGGAGACCGGCGAGGGGGGTCCGCAGGTCGTGCGAGATCCACGCGACGAGCTCACGCCGCGAGGTCTCCAGCGCGCGCTCACGCTCACGCGAACTGTCGAGCTTGGCGCTGGTGGCGGCCAACTCGCGGGTGAGCGCGGCGAGTTCGGCGGTGGCGGGCTCGACGGGCGCGGCGAAGACCCCGCCGTCGCCGAACGACCGGGCGG
The DNA here is from genome assembly GCF_036248275.1 of Streptomyces sp. NBC_01716. NCBI lineage: Bacteria > Bacillati > Actinomycetota > Actinomycetes > Kitasatosporales > Streptomycetaceae > Streptomyces > Streptomyces sp. NBC_01716. The sequence continues at coordinate 4,121,648 of NZ_CP109181.1, forward strand.
CCAGGGTCAGATCCTTGCTGCGGGCGACCATCCACCGCCCGAGGACGACGGCGGTGAGGAGGGAGACGACGGCGGCCATCGCGACGACGGTGGTCACGACGCTCAGATCGTGCGGAGACAGGAACATGGCCCAGGCGACGGCAAGGGTCCCGGCGAGCATGGCGGTCACGCCGACGCCCGCGACGACGGCGACGGACACGACGAGCGACCGCCGCCGGAGGATCCGCAGAACGAGCGCCCCGAGAAGCCCGGCGACGGCGGCCCCGAGAAACGCGAAGAGGGCGATGAGCAGCATGTCACTCATGGCAGCGGGGCCCTTGGGTGTGGGAGGGGGTGGCCGGGCCGGCCGCCGAGGTGGCGGGCCGGGCGGGCGCGTCCGGGAGAGCGCGGACGTCGCCCCCTCCGGCGGCCGAAGTCGCCGACGTCGCGGGTCCGCCGGGCCGGATGGCGCCGTCCGGAAGGCCCCGGACGGCGCGCCCGTCGGCAGCCGGCTCGGCGGTGGCCGGGCCGAAAGCCGTCGGCCCGGGGGCGATTGCCCCCGTCGGCGACGTGACCGGTCCGCTCGGCTCGGTGGGCGCGACCGGAAGGCCCGGGAAAGCGCCTGCCGCTCCCGCGCCCGAAGTCGCCGACGGCCCAGGGCCCCCGCCCGGTACGGGCGGTGGCGGAGGTGTCCCGCCACCACCCGGCCCGGTGGACGCGTCCGGCTCCGACATGCGGTAGCCCACCCCCCACACCGTCTGGATCAGGCTCGGGCGGGCCGGGTCCGGTTCGATTTTGGCGCGCAGGCGGCGGACATGGACCGTGACAGTGGAGAGGTCGCCGAAGTCCCAGCCCCAGACCTCGCTCATCAGCTCCTCCCGCGAGAACGCCCGCCCCGGGTGCCGCAGGAAGAACGCCAGCAGGTCGAACTCGCGTAGCGTCAGGGGGAGTTCGGCGCCCTCGCGGGTGGCGCGGCGGGCCGTCGGGTCCAGGGTGAGCGTCGCCGTGCGCAGCACTTCCGCCGCGGGGGACGAACCCGGCGCGGGCGGCGCGACGCGCGCCCGGCGCAGTACCGACTCCACCCGCAGCACCAACTCCCTTGGGCTGAACGGCTTGGTGACGTAGTCGTCCGCGCCCGTCTCAAGACCCAGCACGCGGTCCTCCTCGTCCCCGCGCGCCGTCAGCATGATCACCGGTACCGGTCCGCCCTGTTCACGCATCCGGCGGCAGACCTCGAACCCGTCCATACCGGGCAGCATCAGGTCCAGGACGACCAGGTCCGGGCGCCGGTGTGCGAAGTGCGCGAGCGCGGACGGGCCGTCGGCCGCGCGACCGACGTCATGGCCGGCCCGTTGGAGATAGCCGGCGACGACCTCCGCCACGGTCGGGTCGTCGTCGACCACGAGCACGTGGGCCGGCCCCAGGGGATTGTTCTGCATACGTCCACCTTCGCACTCCGCCGCCCGCACCGGTCCCGGCGAGCGCCCTCGACAGCCGGACGTCCGTGTTTCGTAAGGTCCAGAAGTCCGGAATGCCGCTTTACGATCCGTAGGGTGAGCGCCGTGACCCACTTCGCTGACCTCACCGCCGATGTCGTCCTGCCCTGCCTCGACGAGGCGGCCGCCCTGCCCTGGGTACTGGAACACATCCCCGTCGGCTGGCGCGCGATCGTCGTCGACAACGGCTCCACGGACGGTTCGGCGGACATCGCGCGCTCGCTCGGCGCGACCGTCGTGCACGAGGAGCGGCGCGGGTTCGGTGCCGCCTGCCACGCGGGCCTTCTCGCGGCGGACGCCGAGTACGTCTGCTTCTGCGACTGCGACGGTTCCCTCGACCCCGGTCTCCTCCCCCGCCTCGTACGCCAAGTCGCCCTCGGGCAGACCGACTTGATGCTCGGCCGGCGTCGCCCGCAGGGCCGCGGTGCCTGGCCCGCGCACGCCCGTGCCGGGAATCTCGCCCTGTCCCGGATGCTGCGCCGCCGTACCGGCGTACGGCTGCGCGACCTCGGCCCCCTGCGCGCCGCGCGCCGCGCGGACCTGCTGGCGCTCGGCCTCACCGACCGGCGCAGCGGCTACCCGCTGGAGATGGTGGTGCGCGCCGCCGACGCCGGACTGAGGGTGGCCGAGACCGACGTGCCGTACCGGCCGCGTACGGGGAAGTCCAAGGTCACCGGCACCTGGCGGGGCACCTGGCACGCCGTACGCGACATGCGCGCCGTACTGCGGCAGCCGCCCACCCACGCGAAGGACACGGCCCACGCGGAGGCCGCCAAGTGAGCTCACCGGACACCACCCTCCTCGTCATCGCCAAGGAACCCCTCCCCGGCCGCGTCAAGACCCGTCTCACCCCGCCCTTCAGCCCCACCGAGGCCGCCCTCCTCGCCGAAGCCGCGCTCGCCGACACCCTGCGGACCGTCCTCGCCGTCCCCGCCCGCCGCCGCGTCCTCGTCCTCGAAGGCCGCCCGGGGCCCTGGCTCCCGCCCGGTATCGAGGTGGTGCCGCAGAGCGCGGGCGGGCTGGACGAGCGGCTGGCCGCCGCCTTCGAGCGGTGTACGGGGCCGACGCTCCTCGTCGGCATGGACACCCCGCAACTCACCCCCGCCCTCCTCGCCCCCGCTCTCGGCCCCACCGCTTCACCCCGCTGCGACGCCTGGTTCGGGCCCGCCGACGACGGCGGCTTCTGGGCGCTCGGCCTCGCCGCGCCCGAATCCGCGCCGCCGGACCTGATCCGCGGAGTGCCCATGTCCGTACCGGAGACCGGCGCCGTACAGCGCCGCCGGCTCGTCGACGCCGGGCTCACCGTGCGCGATCTGCCGCCGCTGCGCGACGTGGACACGGCGGCCGACGCGGAGTACGTCGCGGCGCTCGCCCCGCACGGACGGTTCGCGGCCACTCTCCGCCGGCTGACCCCGGTGGGCGCCCGATGAGCATGACCCAGACGACGACCGGCACCGACGCGAGCACCGACGCGAACACCGACACCGAGTCCGCCGCCTGGAGCGACGACCCCTACGCCGACGCCCTCCGCGCCGGCCGCGGCCCGCTCTTCCTGCGCCGTACGGACGGCTGGCTGCTGCCCCTCGACGTCGAACGCTGGTGCTCACGCGCCGACGCCGCCGACCTCTCCGCCCTGCACCGTTGCGAAGGCTCCGTCCTGGACATCGGCTGCGGCCCCGGCCGCCTCGTCGCCGCCCTCGCGGCCCGCGGACAGCGCGCGCTCGGCGTCGACCTCAGCGCGGCGGCCGTCGAACGTACGCTGCGCCACGGCGGCACCGCCCTGCGCCGCTCCGTCTTCGATCCCCTTCCCGGCGAGGGGCGTTGGGGCACCGTCCTGCTCGTCGACGGCAACATCGGCATCGGCGGCGACCCGGCCGGTCTGCTCCGCCGGGCCGCCGGACTGCTCGCGCACGGCGGGCTGATCATCGCCGAGACCGCGCCCGTGGACATCGACGAGCGCGTCCACGTACGGGTGGACGACGGACGGCTGCCCCAACCGGGCGCCGCGGGCTCGCACTTCCCGTGGGCCCGGCTCGGCACCCCCGCCCTGCTCCGCCACGCGCGCGCCCTCGGCTGGCTCCCCGTCGATCAGTGGGAGGCCGACGGCCGCCCCTTCGTGGCCCTGCGCCGCAGCAGCGCCCGCGTCACCAGGCAGAGCGCCGAGCACACGAACAGCGCGGCGGTGACCAGCAGCCAGCGCTCCAGGAACCCATCCGACGACAGGCCCGCGTACAGCTCGTAGCGCCGCCGCACCCGCCCCGTGATCAGCGGGAACCACACCAGCAGGAGCAGCAGGGACAGGAAGGCCGGTACGCGTACGAAGTTCACCATCCGGCGCCGGGACGGCCCGAGCGCGGCGATCACCGCACGGTCGGCCGCGCTGTAGACCGGCAGCAGGACGAGGTCGTGCACGAGGGCGGCGCCGACGAACCACACCACGATCATGAACGTGTCGCCCTTCAGGAGCCGTACGCCCACATAGCCCGCGAACGCGAGGGTGCCGAGCAGCAGCACGATCTGGAACGGACTGCCCACCAGGGACCGGTACTTGGGGGCGAGACCGCCCCGTTCACCCGTGCGCATCAGACCGCTCCGAACGTCAGCTTGGCGACCCACTTCGTGTTGAGCACCCCGGGCGCGGCCGGGACGATGATCCGCGCCGGGAAACCGTGATCGAGCGACAGGTCCGCGCCGTTGACGCGCAGCGCCAGCAGTGAACGGCCGTCCCGCACCTGGTTGTCGCGCAGCGCGCCCGAGCGGAAGGCACCGGCGCGCTGGAGGGACTCCACGAACACCCCCGGCGGGCTGTCCGGATATCCGGCGAGCGCGGCGAGGTCGCGCAGGCGTACGCCGCGCCAGGACTGGTTCGACGTCGACCAGCCCTCCACACAGGCGATCGGCAGCTCCGAGGTGTGCTGGGTCATGGCGAGGAGCTGGGCGCGCGAGAGATGGACGTCTCCGGCCGGGCCGCTGACGGTCAGCCGCCAGGTGTCCGTCGTGTCGGCCGCCCTGACCCCGACGGATGCGGCGGTCTTGTTGATCTGGAAGCCGTCCGGGCCGCCGCCCGGGTCCTCCCAGCCGTGCGGGGCGAGCAGCGCGGTACGGCGCAGCGGGCCGTCGATGCTCCGGCCCGCCGTCGTGAGCAGCATGAAGAGCGAGCCGGTGCCGACGAGGGCGAAGGCTCCGCGCCGGGAGATGGTCGGCGCGGCGGGCGTCGGCGACGCCAGATCGTCGTCGGCGAAGGCGGCGCCGGCACGCGCACCCGCCCCGCCACCGGGTCCGGCACCGGCACCGGGTCCGGCACCGGCCACCGGTCCGGCACCGGCACGCGCATCCCCCGAGCGAAGCTCCCCGCTCCGGATCACCCGCAGCGCCTTCGGCATCTTCAGCGCCGCATGGGCCACGAACCCCCCGAAGAACACCCACGCCCCGTAGAAGTGCAGCCGGTAGAAGGACCCCGGAAAGATGTAGTCCAACTGGACGTTGAGCACCCCGGTGACGAACTCGAACAGCGCACCCCCCACCAGCAGCACCAGCGAAAGCCGCTCCAGCGCGTGCGCGAGCGACGTGACCGGGGGCAGTGCGAAGAACCTCGGGATCACCGACCAGAGCTTCGCCAGCAGCACCGGGATCAGCGCGACGCCGACGGTGACATGGAATCCCTGCGTGAGGCGGTAGAGCCAGTACGGGTGCGTGGGCCAGTCGAAGAGGTAGAAGCCCAGCCACCCCCGGTCCGGCGTCTTGTCGTTGACGGACGCGAGATCCGGGTTGTACGCCGCGTACGACAGCAGGCCCGTCACGAACAGCAGCGTGAGCCCGACCAGCAGGACGAGCCCGAGCGCCGCCGTGAACCGGACCCCGCGCACGGGGCTGCGCCAGAAACCGGGATCCGACGGCAGCGGAGGCAGACGACGCGATGACCGCGCCGAAGACGGCTTCGAGGGCGGAGGGGGGTGATCCATGCGGCGACCGTATGCCCGCGCACCCGCCCCGGACGTGGTACGACTTCTGACGAAACGGTGACGTGGCCCCGCCGTACCAACGGAACCCGACGCCCGCTGCTTACCGTGCCGGAGTGAAGACCGACGAACGCGGACAGCCCACCGACGAACGCCCGCACGCCCCCGGACAACCCGGCGAGGTCCCCGGCGCACGCACGGGCCGCCCCCGCCGCCGGGATCTCCTCGCGGCCTCCGCCGGCGCCGCCCTCGTCATCACCGCCGCGCTCGTCGGCACCTCGATCCAGCGCTCCGACGGCAGCCTCCGGGTCAACTGGCCGCCCCTGCTCGGCACCTGGGACCCCCGGACCGGCCCCGGTACCCCCGCCGCGCTCGCCGTCGCCGTCCTGATCATCGCGTACGGCCCCGGCCTCGCCGCCCGGCTGCCGTGGCGCGCGCTCCTCGTCACCACCTGGGCAGCCGCGCTGGCGTGGACGTTCTCGCTGGCGCTCATCGACGGCTGGCACTGGGGCGTGGCGCGCCGGCTCACCACCAAGAACGAGTACCTCACCGTCATCGACCGCTTCTCCGACATCGGAGCGACGCTGCGCGGTTTCTCCGACCACATCGTGATCGGTGACCCCGGCAACTGGCCCGCCCATGTCGCGGGCCATCCGCCGGGCGCCACCCTCACCTTCGTCTGGCTCGACAGGATCGGCCTCGGCGGCGGTTCGTGGGCCGGGGTCTGGTGCGTCGTGATCGGCGGCTCGGCCGTGGCCGCCGTACTCGTCACGCTCCGCGCCCTCACCGACGAGCGGACGGCGCGCCGAGCGGTGCCGTTCCTGGCGCTGGCCCCGGCCGCCGTCTGGATGGGCACATCGGCCGACGGCTACTTCGCGGGCGTGGCCGCCTGGTCGCTCGCCCTGCTCGCACTCGCCGCGACCCGTACGGTGCGCTTCCCCGCGGCGGCGGCGCTGGGCGCCGGGCTGCTGTACGGATTCACCTGCTACCTCTCCTACGGCCTGACCCTGATGGCGCTCCCCGGCCTCGGGGTCCTCGTGCTGGCCCGCACCGCGCGCCCGCTGCCGCTGGTGCTGCTCGGCACTCTGGTGGTGCCGGTGGCGTTCACGCTCGCGGGGTTCAACTGGTGGGAGGCGTACCAGGAGTTGGTGGTGCGCTACTACCAGGGCGCCGGTGGCATTCGCCCGTACTGGTACTGGGTCTGGGCGAACCTCGCCGCGACAACCCTGGCTGTCGGCCTCGCCACGGTCGCCGGCCTCGGCCGGGTCCTGGCACTCGCGCCCCGCGCCGTACGGGAACTGCTCCCGGGCCGGACACCGTCAACTCCCGCTCTCCGCCTCGCCGTTCTCGTACTGGCGGCCCTGCTCGCGATCGTCGCGGCCGACCTGTCCGGCATGAGCAAGGCGGAGACGGAACGCATCTGGCTGCCGTTCATGCTGTGGCTGCTCCCCGCCACCGCCCTGCTGCCCGGCCACCGGCGGGGCTGGCTGGCCGGGCAGGCGGTCGTCGCTCTGCTGGTCAACCACCTGGTTTTCACCGGCTGGTGAGCCCGCGTCGGACCACTTCCTGTCGACTACAGAACAGTCGTCGTCACCACCGTCACCACGACGATCGCCGTCAGCGCGTCCTCCGCCGCCTTGACCGCCTGGCGCACCGCCGGCCCCGCCCACTGTCCGTGCGCGATCTTCTCCATGTTCGTCCTGGCGGTCGCCAACTGCGGCTTCTGGTACAGCAGTCCGTGCAGCTTCGCCCCGTGCAGCAGCGCCACCAGACTCGCCGTACGCTCGTCCGGATCAGCCCCGCGCATCACGACCTCGTCCAGCCGCTGCCGCAGCGCCGCCTCCACCGAGCCGTCGGCCTCCGGGTAGCGGCGTACGGGGAAGAGACCGAGCACCTTCTTCTTCTCCTCGCGGAGCAGGCCCTTGCCCACGAGACTCTTGGTCGTCCCGGCCACCGCGCCCTTCTTCAGGTGCTCGATCCACTCCTTCGTCCTGCGCGGCTTGCGCTTCTGATCACCGGAGAGGTCGGCCAGCGCCGCGTCCAGGGTGGGATCGCCGAGCGGAGCCGCGTCACGGACGGTGACCTGGTCGTCGTGCACCTCGACGCGGCCCGCCAGCGCCAGTTCGACCAGTGACGCGGCCGCGATGGCGTACGCGACGTTCGCCGCCTGCTTCTCGGCCCCGGACTCGTCGTCCAGCGACAGGAGGAGCAGTTGTTCTCCCAGTGTGGTCTCGACCGGCGTATTCAGGGCGAAGTTCATGACGCTCGTCTCTCCTCGAACCGTGGGGGTAATCGCACGTCTTCCCCGAGGAGACGCGTGAGGAACGTGAACGGCTCCCGGGCTCTCGATCGGTCCCGTTTATCGGTCCGGCTTATCGGTCTGGTTTTTCCGTCGGGGATCGGACCGGTACACCATGCCGATCGGCGCCTAGCGTGAAGCCCGGAACACGGAGACACACCCCTGGATCACAAGGAGTCACGACATGCGACGACGCCGTATCGGCGGGCCGACCGGGCCCCTGGCCAGCGAACTGTGCCTGGGCGCCCTGCCCTTCGGCAGCAGCGTGGACGAGAAGACGTCCTTCGCGATCCTCGACCGGTTCGTCGAGGCCGGCGGCAATCTGATCGACACCTCCAACAACTACGTCTTCTGGGTCCCCGGCGCGACCGGCGACGAGAGCGAGACCGCGGTCGGCCGCTGGACGGCGAGCCGGGTCGTCCGCGACGAGGTGCTGATCTCGACCAAGGCCGGGGCCCGCCCCACCGTCCCCGGCACCGGTCTGGAGACGGCCGAAGGGCTGTCGGCCGCCGCGATCGAGAAGGCCGCCGCCGGCAGCCTGCGGCGGCTGGGCACCGACCGGATCGACCTGTACTGGACCCATATCGAGGACCGTTCCGTGCCGCTGGAAGAGACCCTCGGCGCGCTCGACGGCCTGGTCACAAGCGGTCAGGTGGGCCTCATCGGCGCCTCCAACCACACCGCGTGGCGCACCGCGCAGGCGCGGGACATCTCGCGCGCCAACGGGTGGGCGGCGTATACCTGCGTACAGCAGCGCCACTCCTACCTCCAGCCGCGCTTCGACACGGGCCTGCCGGAGTCGGGTCATGTGCATGTGACCCCGGAGCTGCTGGACTACGTGCGCAGCGAGCCCGAGCTGACGCTGATGACCTATTCGGCGCTGATCTCGGGCGCCTACACCCGCGTGGACAAGCCGCTGCCCGCCGCGTACGACCACCCCGGCACCGCCGCGCGTCTCGCCGTACTGCGCGAGGTGGCCGACGAGTTGGGGGCGAGCGCCAACCAGGTGGTTCTCTCCTGGCTGATGGGGGCGGATCCGGCGGCGCTGCCGATCGTGGGGGTCAGCTCGGTGGCGCAACTGGACGAGGTGCTCGGCGCGTTGGAGCTACGGCTGCCGGCGGAGGTACGGGCACGGCTGGACGCGGCAGGGGTACCGGCGGAGCGGGGCTGACCTGCGGAGTGGGGCTGATCAGCCGGCCGGGCCGCCGGCCTCGCGGATCGCGTCGGCCAGCCGCCGTACGGCTTCCGGCACCGCCGGGTCGGCGAGGTTGCCGTACCCGATCACGAGAACGCCGCCCCGGCCCGCCGCCTCTCCCGCCGCCGCCTCTCCCACCGTGTACTCGGCCAGGTCCACGAGCCGCACCCCGCGCCGGGCGGCACCGCCGACCACGTCCCCGGCCGCGCACCCCGTGAGATGGAGCAGCAGATGGAATCCGGCGGCGGCCCCCGACACCCTGTGCACGGGCAGCCGTTCGGCGATCTCCGTAAGGAGGCTGTCGCGGCGCCGCCGGTAGCGGAGCCTGGACGCGCGCAGATGCCTGTCGTACGACCCCGACTCCAGGAACCGGGAGAACGCCGCCTGGTCGATCACGGGCGGCGGCGACCCGACGGCGTCCGCCGCGTACAGCCCGTCCAGCAGGTCCGGCGGCACGACAGCCCAGCCGATCCGCATCGCGGGCGACAGCGTCTTGCTGAGCGAGCCCATCAGGGCGACCCGTTCCGGCGCCATGCCCTGGAGGGTGCCGACGGGGTGGCGGTCGTAGCGGAACTCGGCGTCGTAGTCGTCCTCCATGATCAGCCCGTCCGACTCCCTTGCCCAGGCGATGAGTTCGGCCCGGCGGGGCGGGGTCAGCACGACGCCGGTGGGGAACTGGTGCGCGGGCGCCACGATCACCGCCCGTACGCGCGGTTCACGTCGCAGCAGGTCGACGCGGAGACCTTCGTCGTCCACGGGGACGGCGACGGCCGTCAGCCCCGCCGCCGAAACGGCGGTCCGCAGGCGCGACCAGCCCGGGTCCTCCAGGGCCACGTGGGTGTGCCCGGCGGCGCGCAGGGCGCGGCTCAGCCGGAGCACGCCGTCCAGCGTGCCGCCGCAGACGACGAGTTGTCCGGCGTCGAGGGCGGCGCCCCGGCCGCGTACGAGATAGGCGGCGACGTGCTGCCGCAGCCCGGGGTGGCCCGCCGGGTCGGGATGGCCGAAGTCGGCAGGGGTGAGGGTGCCGGTCGCCTCCCGTACGGCGTCTGCCCACCGTTTACGGGGGAACTCACGGAGGTCGGGTATCCCGGGCGCCATGTCGAACTCCGGCTGCCAGGGCGCCTGTTGGGGCGGTCGCCCGAACCCGGCCGCACGCCCGGCCGCCGCCTGGCGGACACGCGTCGCGGATCCGCCGCGCGCCTCGAAGTACCCCTCGGCGACCAGCTGCCCGTACGCCTCGGTCACCACCCACCGGGAGCAGCCGAGATCGGCGGCGAGCGCCCGGCTGGGCGGCAGGGCGCTGCCGGGAGAGATCCGCCCGTCGACGACGGCCCCCCGGAGGGCCCGGACGAGCCGCAGGTGCAGGGGCCCTGCGGCTCGTCCGCCCAGGTCGAGAAGGGTGCCCCAGGCGGGGTCGGTGCGTGGGTGCGCCATGGAGCGATGGTACGTACGCGCCCCGCGAGCCCATCACGCCTTGGGCTCGGGCCCCTTCACCGGGTCCGGCCCCTCCGCCGACTCCAACTCCAACTCCAACTCCCCCGCAGGCTCAGGGTCTTTCGCCGTCCCAGGCCCCTTCAACAGCTCCGGGTTCTCGCCAGCTCCGAACGCCGGTAGGAGTACGCGAAGTACACGACGAGCCCGATCGCGAACCAGACCCCGAACCGCACCCACGTCTGCCACTGCAAGTACGTGATCAGCCACAGAGACGCCACCACACCGATCGCGGGCACCACCGGCATCCCCGGGCAGCGGAACCCGCGCGGCAGGTCCGGCTGCCGGTAACGCAGCACGATCACCGCCGTGCAGACCACCGCGAACGCCAACAGGATCCCGATGTTGGTCAGTTCGGCCGCCTCACCGATCTTCACGAACCCGGCGATACCCGCCGACGCGAACCCGACGATCCAGGTCACCCGGGTCGGGACCTTCCGCGTCGGATGCGTCTTGGCGAACCACTTCGGCAGCAGCCCGTCGCGGCTCATCGAGAACCAGACCCTGGTGACTCCGAGCATGAACGTGAACATGACAGTCAGAATGCCGATGATCGCCCCGACCGCGATGATGTCGGCGATCCCGTCAAGTCCGACCGAAGCGAAGGCGGTCGAGAAGCCGCTCTCCTTGTCGACGTCCTTGAAGTTCTGCATGCCGGTCAGCACCAGGCAGGCCAGCACGTACAGCACCATCGAGATCGCCAGCGAGTAAATGATCGCCTTCGGCATATGGCGCTGCGAGTCCTTGGACTCCTCGGCGGCGGTGCTCATCGCGTCGTACCCGAAGACCGCGAAGAAGACGGTCGCCGCGCCGGTGAACGCGCCGCCGACGCCGTACGGGAAGAACGGGTTGTAGTTGCTCGTATCGATGTGGAAGACGCCGACCGCGATGACGAGCAGCACCACCAGCACCTTCAGCACCACGACGACCATCTCGAAGCGGGCCGCGCTGCGCATGCCGAGCGTCAGCAGATACGCGATGAACAGGCAGAGCACGACGGCGAACAGGTCGACCTTGTGCCCCTCGCCCGTACCGGGCGCGCCCAGCATCCACGCGGGCAGATCGCCGCCCATCGACTCGACGAGGAAGCTGAAGTACCCGGAGATGCCGATCGCGACGACGGCGACGATCGCCGTGTATTCGAGCAGCAGGTCCCAGCCGATGAACCAGCCGGCGAGCTCGCCGAGTACCGCGTAGCCGTACGTGTACGCGGACCCGGCCTTCGGGATGAGCCCGGCGAACTCCGCGTACGACAGGGCCGCCGCCGCGCTCGCGACGCCGGCGATCAGGAACGAGACGAGGACGGCGGGGCCCGCCGTGCCGTTCGCGATCGTCCCGGCGAGCGTGAAGATCCCGGCGCCGATGATGCCGCCGACGCCGATGGCGGTGAGCTGCCAGAGCCCGAGGGTGCGGGTGAGCTGTTCGCCCTCCGCGCCTTCGGAGTCCTGGATGGTGTGGATGGGTTTACGGCGCATGACGCCTTCACCCGCACGGAAACCTGCCATGTCGCGACTCCTCTCGCTACGGCAACGCGCCATCGTCGCGGATGCCCGGCGGCGGGCGGAAGGATGTGACATGTGCGGGCCCTGTGACTGGACCGTGATGTCCGGAGCTTGTTGGCCCGGTGCCACGGAGATTAGGTTCGCCTTAGTTGCGTCCGGGCAGACTCCGGGCGGCTCTCAGGGAGGCTTCCGCGCTGTGTCGACACACCTCACTCGCCGTATCACCGTGGCCGCGGCGGTCACCGCGTTCGCCGTCTCGCTCTCCGCGTGCGGCGGCGACAGCGACGAGCCGTCGGACAAGGCCGGGGGCAAGAGCGGGTCGGGAGCGACGCACTCCGTGCGGACCGCCATGGGCGAGGTGAAGGTCAAGGACGACCCCGAGCGCGTCGTCGTCCTCGACACGGACGCGCTCGACTCCGCCGTCACGCTCGGGATCACCCCGGTCGGCGCCACGACCGCTGTCGCGGACACGCCGTTCTCCACGTACCTCCCCGAGGACAAGCTCAAGGACATCAAGCCCGTCGGCCTGATCGCGGAGCCGAACCTCGAAGCCATCGCCGCCCTGAAGCCCGACCTGATCCTGAGCAGCAAGGTCCGCGACGAGAAGAACTACAAGTCGCTCTCCGAGATCGCCCCGACCGTCTTCTCCGACACCACGGGCCCCAACTGGCGCGCCAACTTCGAGCTGCACGCCGACGCGCTGGGCAAGACGGCTGAGGCGAAGACGATCGCCGCCGGCTACGACACCCGTGTGAAGACCCTGACCACGGCCCTCGGCGGCCCGGCGGAGGCGAAGAAGACGACGTTCGGCTTCGTCCGCTTCGTGGAGGGCGCGGACACGCGCCTCTACCTCAACGACACGTTCGTCGGCTCGGTCTTCGGCGACCTCGCCGTGGGCCGCCCGGCCAACCAGGACAAGGACGGCTTCTCGCTCGACGTCAGCCCGGAGAAGATGGACGAGGCGGAGGCGGACGTCATCTTCTACTCCACCTACGGCGACGCGAAGAAGGCCAAGGAGACGGAGATCCTCGGCGGCCCGCTCTGGAAGAACCTGACGGCGGTGAAGGACAAGACGGCCTTCAAGGTCGACGACAACCTCTGGATGCTGGGCATCGGTTACACGGGCGCGGGCCAGGTGCTGGACGAGATCGAGAAGAACTACGACGGGGCCGCGGGCTGATCGGGGAGTTCACGGACGCACCACCGCCGAGCCGGGGTCGGGGTCCGGGTCCGGGTCCGGGGCGCCGAAGGTCGTCCAGGCCGAGCGGGGCGGGAGCCGCAGGACCTGGCGGTCCGCCACCGCGTTGAGGATTGTCGCCGCGCGCCAGGCGCCCAGTGTCAGGTCGGGGGCGCCGACACCATGGGTGTGGAGTTCCGCGTTCTGGACGTACAGGCGGCCCGGGACCCGTGGGTCCAGTGCGACGCGGTAGTCGGCGTCTATCCGGTAGCGGCCCTTGTCGTCCCAGTCCACCAGGGCGGCTAATCCGCCCCGGCCGCCGAGGAAGGCCGGGCGGGACGCCGTGTAGCCGGTGGCGGAGACGATCGCGGACGTGCGGATCTCGAAGAGCGCGTCCTGCTGGGTGTGACGGCACGTCAGTACGTATTCGTCGCCGGACACTTCGGCGGCGACGACGGCAACTCCCGGATGCAGCGCGGCCCTTGGCTCCGCCCCGCCGATCGTGCGCTCGTACAGCTCGTCGTGCAGCTCGCCCAGTGTCTCCTCGCTGACACCCTTGTAGAGCTGCCACTGCTCGCCGACGAGTTGTTCGCGGCGGGCCTCGGGGAGAGCGCGGAAATAGCGTATGTAGTCGGGTGTGAAGTGTTCGAGCCCGATCTTGGAGTACTCCATGGGCGCGAACGCGCCCGTGCGGGCGAGCCAGCGGACGTACGGTCCGCCCGCGCCGTCGCCGTCCTGGTGACGCAGCAGATCCAGTGCGACCTCCGCGCCCGACTGCCCGGCGCCGATCACGGTCACGTCGTCGCGGGCGGCGAGCCGGGCGCGGTGGGTGCGGTAGTCGGCGCTGTGCAGGACGCGGCCCGCGTGGGCGCTCTGCGCGATCAGCGGGCGCAGCGGCTCGGGCACGACCGGGTTCGTCCCGACGCCGAGGACGACCTGGCGGGCGAGCACCCGCGTGAGGGTTCCGTCGGACGCGCGGTGGGTGACGACGAACGCCTCCTTCTCCTCGTCCCAGCCCAACTCCTCGACGCGCGCGTCGAATTGGCAGGACCCCAGCGACTCGGCGACCCAGCGGCAGTAGGCGTCGTACTCGCGGCGCGGTATGTGGAAGCGCTCGGAGAAGAAGAAGGGGAACATCCGGTCGTGGTGGCGGAGGTAGTTGAGGTACGACCACGGGCTCGTCGGGTCGACCATCGTCACCAGGTCGGCCAGGAAGGGGACTTGGAGGGTGGTGCCCTCCATCAGCAGGCCGGGGTGCCAGGAGAACGCGGGCTTCGCGTCGAGAAAGAGCGTGCGCAGTTCGGGCGCGCCGTCGGCCAGCGCGGCCAGCGAGAGGTTGAACGGGCCGATCCCTACACCGACCAGGTCGTACATGTGGGCCACAGCCGACTCTGACTCGGTCACCGCTTCTCCTCCGCCTCACCCGCCGCCACCACCGCGTGCAGCAGCCGCTCCACCTCCGCCACCGTCGTATGCGGATTCAGCAGCGTCAGCTTCAGCCGGACGCGCCCCGGACCCTCGCCCGGCAGTTCGGTACGCCCCACCACCGCACCACCCTCGCGCAGCAACCGCCGTCGCAGCGAGGCGTTCACCTCGTCGGTGCGGGCCCCGTCCGCCGGCCCCTCGGGGACGTAGCGGAACAGGAACGCCGTCAGCGCCGGGTCCCCGGCCTCCTCCCCGTGCAGTTCAAGTCGCGGGTGCGCGGACACCGCCCGCGCCCCCGCCACCGCCAGTTCGTGGCACGCGTCGACCAGCCGCCCGAGGCCCTCGCGGCCCAGCGTCCGCAGCGTCACCGCGATCTTGAAGGCGTCCGCGCGCCGCGTCGTACGCAGCGAGAGACCGAGCAGGCTCGGATAGCCCGCGTCCTCGTCGTCCGCCGGGTTCAGATAGACCGCGCGGCGGGCGAGTGAGGCGTACGTCTCCGACTTCCGCACCAGGAAGACGCCTGCGGCGGCCGGCTGCCAGCCCAGCTTGTGCCAGTCCAGGGAGACGGAGTCGGCCAGTTCGATGCCGTCGAGCAGCGGCGCCAGCCGGTCGGACAGCAGCGCGCCGCCGCCGTACGCGGCGTCCACGTGCAGCCACGCCCCGTACTGTGCCGCCAGCTCCGCGCACTCCCGCAGCGGGTCGATCGCACCGGTGTCGGTCGTGCCTGCGGTGGCGACGATCGCGACCGGCAGCTGCCCGCGCTCGACGCACGCCTCCAGGGTCGCCGCCAACGCGCTTGGTTTCATGCGGAGTTGGGTGTCCACCGGCACCGGGATCACCGCGTCCTCGCCGAGACCCAGCAGGGCTGCCGCCCGCTGCACCGAGAAGTGCGCGGCGGCCGACGTCAGGATCCTCGGCCGCGCCCCCGCGCCGGCGCCCACACCCGCCCTCGGTACCCCGGTCAACTCGATCTGCCGGCCGCTCGCGGCGCCCAGCACGCGGTCCCTGGCCAGCATCAGACCCATCAGGTTCGACTCCGTGCCACCCGAGGTCAGCACGCCGGCCGCCTCGCTGGGGTCGTACCCGAGCATGCCCGCAAGCTCCTCAAGGAGCAGGGTTTCCAGGGCAGTTGCGGCAGGCGCCTGGTCCCATGAGTCCTGGGAGGGGTTCAGCGCGGACACCGCCAGGTCGGCGGCGACGGCGACGGCCAGCGGCGGGCAGTGCAGATGGGCCGCGCACGCGGGGTCGGCCGGGTCCGCGCTGCCGTGCGCGAGGAGTTCGGTGAGCCGGCCGAGCGCGGCGGGACCGCGCGCGGAGCGCAGCGCATCGGCGACGGCCGCCGTGATCTCCGCCGGCTCACCGGGCGGGACGGGCCCGCCGCGCCGGGCCGCGCCATCGGCGAGCGCGCCCAACACCTCGCGTACCAGGGGCTCCAGGGCGGCGGCCCCGCCCGTCCCGCCCGACAGGGCCGTACCGGTCGCGGGTCGGAGCGCTTCGTCCACGGCGGCGCCCAGCGCGTCGGTGGTCACGCCGCACGCCCCGAAACGCCGGTGGAGTCCGACGCCTTGGACGCCTGCGGCGCGTGCGGCGCGCGCGATGCCTCCACAATCGCGTCCGTCAGCCGCTCCAGTACGGACTCGGCCTCCTCGTCCGTGATCACCAGCGGTGGCAGCAGCCGCACCGTCGACCCGAACCTGCCGCCCCGCTCCAGGATCAACCCCCGCTCCAGGCACTCCTCCTGGACCCGCGCCGCCACCTCGGGCGCCACCGGCCGGGCCCCGCACGAGTCCAACGGCCCCTCGGGGTCGACGATTTCTACGCCGATCATCAGCCCGCGTCCGCGTACGTCGCCGATCAGGGGCAGTTCGGACCGCAGCCCCTCCAGCCGTGCGGTCATCCGCGCGCCGACCGTCGCCGCCCGCTCCGCGAGCCCTTCGCGCGTGACGTACCTGAGCGTCGCCGCGCCCGCCGCCATCGCCAGCGTGTTGCCCCGGAAGGTCCCGGTGTGCGCGCCGGGCAGCCACCCGTCGTACTCCCGGTCGTACACGATCACGGCCAGCGGCAGCCCGCCGCCGATCGCCTTCGACATCACCATCGCGTCGGGCACGATGCCGCTGTGCTCGACCGCCCAGTAGGCGCCGGTGCGCCCGACGCCGGTCTGCACCTCGTCCACGATCAGCGGGATGCCGCGCCGGCGCGTGATGCGCCGCATCTCCCGCAGCCACCCGTCCGGCGCCGGCACGGCCCCGCCCTCGCCCTGGACGGCCTCCACGATCATCGCCGCCGGCCGTACGACCCCGCCCGACGGATCGTCCAGGAGCCGTTCGGTGTACGTCGCCGCCAGCTCCGCGCCACGCTCGCCGCCGACGCCGAACGGGCAGCGGTACGCGTACGGATACGGCAGCCGCGTCACCTCACCACCGGCCGCGCCCCCGCCCGGCACCGGCTCCTTGACGGCCACGCTGCCGGTCGCGGCCAGCGCGCCCGCCGTCATCCCGTGGTACGCGCCGGTGAACGCGAGCACCCCGCGCCGCCCGGTCGCCGTCTGCATCAGCTTCAGCGCGGCCTCGACCGCGTCCGTCCCTGCGGGTCCGCAGAAGTGCACGCGGGCCCGGTCGGCGAACTCCGCCGGCAGCGTCTCGAAGAGCGCGTCCGTGAAGTCGTCCTTCTCGGGGGTCGCGAGGTCGAGCACATGCAGCGGGGCGCCGCTGTCGAGCGTGCGCTGGAGAGCTTCGCGCACGACGGGGTGGTTGTGGCCGAGCGCGAGCGTTCCGGCGCCGGAGAGGCAGTCGAGATAGCGGCGTCCGTCGGTGCCCTCGATCGTCATGCCGTCGGCACGGGCCGGGACGATCGGGAAGGAGCGGGCGTACGTACGCGCGGACGACTCCCTGGCACGCTGGCGCTCCAGGATGGAGTCGGCGGCGCTCGCGGTGGCGGGAACGGTCATGGAACGGCTCCGGAAGTAAGAGGAGAGGGAGAGAAGGCTCAGTGCGGGTGGCGGAACCGCCCGGGTGCCGGCACCGGCTTCACCCCCACGGATGGCCGGCCGAACGCACCGAGTTCACCGAAGCGGGCCCGTTCCGGCGGACATGGTCCGGCGGGACGCCCACGGAGTGGGCCGCGAACGAGGCTGCGGATGGCGGGAACTGGACGGACACGGCGGCTTCAACCTCGGTTGGGGGCAGGGGATCGACCCGGTTGCGGCATCAGCGTATGAGGGGCCGCGCGATCATCGCGTACGAGCGCCGGCCAGGGAGCCCGGCGGTCTCCCGCCAACAGACCGACCAGAAACACTTAGGCGAGCCTAACCTAATGGTTTGCCGAGGTGACGCCAAAGCCCCCCGCCCGCCGGGGAAGATTTCCGGACACAGAACCCATGATCATCCAGACCCGGACCCACACCCGCGTCCCGGTCCCGGATCACGCCGGCTCCCGCCGCTCCGTGACCTCGATGTAGTGGCGCAGGGTCCGGCGGGTGCGGACGAGCATGTCGATGTGATCGTCCAGCCCCCGCAGGCGCGCCCGCAGCATGTCCAGCAGGCCGGGGCAGGGTTCGAGATCGGGCGCGTCACCTGAGGCGCACGGCAGCAGGATCGCGATCTCCTCCGTCGAGAGACCGGCGTCGAGCAGCTTCCTGATCTGCGTCACGGTCGTGACGGCATCGCCGCCGTACTCGCGGTAGCCGTTCGCGCCACGACCGGGTTCGAGCAGGCCCTGCGACTCGTAGTACCGCAACTGATGCGCGTTGACGCTCGTCCGCCGGCTCAACTCCCCGATCAGCACGTCGGCCCCCCGTTTCCCCTTGACCTTCATATCGGTATGAACGTTGAGGATTCTGCCACGCGCCCCCACGACCCCGGAGCCGGACATGACTACGACCACCGCACCGTTCAACCCGCGCACGCTGCTCGCGGAGAGCCGCCTTGGCGTCCTCGCCACGATCAAGTCGAACGGCCTGCCCCAGCTCTCCCCGGTGATGCCCTTCTACGACGAGGAGGCCGACGTCCTGTACGTATCGATGACGGAGGGCCGCGCCAAGACGACAAACCTCCGCCGCGACCCCCGCGCGGCCCTGGAGGTCACGAGCCCGGACGGCTGGTCCTGGGCAACGGCGGAGGGCCCGGTCGCCCTCACGGGCCCTGGCACTGACCCCGAGGGCCCTGAGGTCGAGGCCCTGGTCACCTACTACCGCCGCGCGGCCGGCGAACACCCGAACTGGGCCGAGTACCGCTCAGTGATGGTCTCGGACCGCCGGGTCCTGATGACGATGCGAGTGACCCACGTCTACGGCGAAAGGATCGCCTGACACCGGCCCCACTCCCCGCCCGCCCGGCTCGGGCGGGCGGACACCGTCAGCGCCCCTGGTACGACGCGCCCTCCGCCCATGCCGGGCCGCGTGTCGGGATCGCGCCGAGGACCTCGACCGGGATCACCGCGCCCGTGTCCGTGGCCTCCGGCCTCGTCAAGTGGATCGCGAGGTCCGCGATCTGCTGGGCCCGTTGTGCGCGGGCCAGGCGGGAGCCGCTCTGTGCCGCCCCGTACGTGATCACGTTGACCGTCACGTCCGAGCCCCGGCACTCGTGGACCAGGTGCCAGGCCAGGCTCATCAGGTCCGCGTGCGGGGCGCCGCCCGCCAGGGTGGAGCCGCGGCCGAGGCCCTTCGTGGACGCGATCAGGACGATCCGCCCGTGCCCGGCCTCGCGCATGCCCGGCAGCGTGCGCCCGATGATCGCGTTCGCCCTGGCCCGGGTCCCGGCGGCGGCGGAGACGGAGGATTCATCGGTGTGGTGCTCGTGCCGGTCCGCGTCCACGACCAGGACGTCGACCGTTCCGTGCCCGGTCTCGAACTCGGATACGGCGGCGTCCAGTTGGAGCGCGTCGCTCACATCGCACCGTACGTTGTAGAGCTCGTCGGGAGGCGTCCCGCGCTCGTAGAGGAACCCGACCCAGTCGTCCTGGCGGGCATACGCGGCGGCCACGCTCTCCGCGCTCCCGCTCGCCCCGCTGACGACCAGCACCGAACGGCTCACGTCTACCACTCCCCCACTGCGCGTGACGTCACGGTCGCGTACCGACACCCGCGGCTCCGCGCTCGTCGGCCGGTACCAGGCCGTCCACCTGCGGGCGCGCGAAGACCGCGGGAGGCGGTGTCCCGCGCCGAGTGTTCTGTCCCCGTGGCGCACGCCGGCATATGTCGGGACCGTCTCGTGCGCGGGCTCTCGCGCGGGCTCATCGGATGCGGTGCTCCTCAATGCGTCCACTACAGCCTCTCCAAGACGGGTTGGTCAGCGCCCATCGGGCCGTGCCCACCAGACAGCGATCCAAGAGTTGGTCGTACGGTCACGTCTGCGCGCCGAGGCAGGGCGCCTCGGCGGGAAGGGTGGCCGAAGCCGCCCAACTGCCCTGTTGCGCGACGATGTTGACCTGGGCTCCGCACCGTTGTGTCAGGACCTCCGCCAGGCTCGGGCCGCCGTCGTCCGGACTCTCGTCCGGCCCTTCGGCCGGATGCCCCGCCGGTCCCTCGATCAGCTCGTCCGAACGGCTCTGCGCCGGCACCGTCACCGTCTCGGTGGGCGCGTCCAGGATCGTGACACTGACTCTTACGGCGACGGCGTCCTCCGGCCCGGTGCGCTTCGTCACCCCGAGGTAGTAACCGCTGACGCCCACGACACCGATCGCGTGCCTGGCCAGCTGCGCCGCCACCTCTTCGCAGGCGGCGATTTTCGCCGGTGGCCAGCCGAGACCGGCCAGTTCCTTGCGCACGATGCGCCGTGCGACCTGTATCTGCTCCGGAACGGCCGGTAGTGAGACGTGCATGGCATCGGTTCTCCGTGACCCCCCGCCCCTCACGCCTCGGCAGCGTGTCGGCGGGGTCGGTACCCGGCCCTGGCGCGGCTGGTTGGGGGGTGCCGCGTAGGGGAACTCCGGCCTCCATCGTAGCCACGACGCGGACACTCTGCAACGTGACAGAGTTCGATACGACGGTATCGTGGTCCGCTGAACGGAGAGGTGAACGGAGAGGAAGAGACCCTCCCCATCCGCGGACGCGAGGAGGGCCCGGTGAGTCAGCCAAGATCCGGCCCCACCGTCGCTCTGCGTTGCTTCGGGGCCGATCTGCGCCGTCGCCGCGAAGCCGCGGGCATGACCCTCCAGGGCGTGGCGGACGTGATCAAGAAGGACCGCGCGACACCGGCCCGCTGGGAGAACGCCGAAACCGTGCCGAATCCGCGCATGGTCGCCGTGCTGCTCGACCTCTACAAGACGCCCGTCGCCGAGCGGGGCGAGGTCCTTCACGCGCTGGAGGAGGCGAAGAAGCCCGGGTGGTGGCACCCCTGGCGCGAGGTCGCCGAGGTCGGTGTCATCGATCTGGAGTCAGCGGCGACCGGCATCCGTTCGTACGCTCCGGGCGTGCTGCCGGATCTGCTCCAGACCACGGAGTACGCGGAAGCCCTGATGAGTCTGCGCAACCCCTACGAGGACCCCGCCGTACGGCGCCTGCGGCTGGAACTGCTGGAGGCCCGCAAGGAGCACACCATCGAGGGCAAGCCGAGCACCGGCAACGGTGACCGGGCCGGGCTCTGGGTGTTGCTGGAAGAGGGGACACTGCGGCGCCGTGTCGGCGGAGCCGGGGTGATGGCCCGTCAACTGGACTACCTTGAAGCCCATATCGCCGATGTCGGGTCGTCGGTGGCCATCCAGGTCATTCCACCCGGCGTACCGCACCCGCTGGCCATCAGTCTCTGTGGCCATATCGAGATCCTCCGCTTCAAGGAGTTCGGCATGGGAGAGAGACTGATCCAGATCGGCCTCCATCCGGCCATGACGCTCATCACCGACGACTCCGACGCGGTGGAGAACTACCGGATGGCGGTGGACGTGACCAGTGGGTTCGCACCGCCTCGTTTCACCCCCCTGCCCCTGACGAGTAAGGACTTCGGATGAGCGACTCCGTACGCCCCGGAACCAATGTGATGCCCACCGTCCCCAACTCCGCGCGGATCTGGAACTACGCCCAGGGCGGCCAGGACAACTACCAACTCGACCGCGATCTCGCCGAGGTGATGATGGGCGACTTCCCGGAGATCAAGACCGCGGCCATGGAGTCACGTGCTTTCCAGGAGCGGGTGGCGGACCATGTCGTCCGCGAGGGCGGGATCCGCCAGCTCCTCGACCTGGGCACGGGCATTCCCACCGGGCGCGGCACCCACGGCATGGCGCAGCGGGCGGCTCCCGAGTCGCGCGTCGTGTACGTCGACAACGACCCGGTCGTCCTCAACCACGCGAGTTCGCTGCGGAGTTCGCCGGAGGGCAAGATCCACTATCTCCAGCAGGACTTCCGGCTGGTGGACAAGGTCCTTGACGACGCCTCGCAGACGCTGAATCTGGACGAGCCTGTCGCCCTTCTGGTGCTCTCCACCCTCGGGCACTTCCCGCCCGCCGAGGCGGCCGACCTGGTCGAGCGGTACACGAGCCGGCTCGCCTCCGGCTCGTATCTGGCGGTGTGCGACACGATCGAGACGCCGGGCGTGCTCAGGATGCAGGAGCACTACCGGGCGGCCGACCCCGAGGGTGCCTACCTCGCCCGGACACCGGACCAGATCGCGGACTGCGCCCGTGGGCTGACCCTGCTGCCGCCGGGTCTCCGCCCGCTGCCGGAGATCCTCGTACCGGCCGGGGAGGACATTCCGGCCGGGGCCGCGGACTGTGTGCAGTGGGGGTTCCTGGCGATCAAGCCGTAGCGTCGGAAGGGGTGTTGGGTGGGCCGCACGGCTAATGTCGGGTCTGTGAACACGACTTGGGAGCCCACGGCCGCAGGCGTGCTGCGGCTGCCGTCCGGTCGGCTCGTGCGCGGCCGGGGACTGCGCCACCCCCTCCCGGCCGGCCCCGCGCCCGCCTTCGCGCTCCATCTGCTGGGCAAGGAGCCGCCCGCCGTCGAGTGGGAGGCCCGCTGGGTCCGCTGGCCCGACTTCCGGCTGCCGTCCGACCGGGCGGGGGCCGCGGAGGCGTTGCGGGAAGCCTTGTCGCGGTCCTCCGACGAGCGCGTCGAGGTCGCCTGCGGCGGCGGGCGGGGCCGTACCGGCACGGCCCTGGCCTGCCTCGCCGTCCTCGACGGGGTGCCGAACGCCGAGGCGGTCGCCTATATCCGCGCGCACTATTCGCGGCACGCGGTCGAGACGCCCTGGCAGAAGCGGTACGTCGCGCGCTTCGGCGCGTAGACGGCGCGGGCCGGGCCGTCGCCGGGGCCTCAGCTCACCACCGCTCCCGACGCCAGCAGCAGATCCGGCAGCGTGCCCTCGAACTCCGGTATCAGACGCAGCGCCAGCGCCCAGCCCTCCGGGTTGTCCGACAGGTGCTCCGCCGCCAGCGCCGCGACTTCGCCGCGGGCCTCGCGTATCTCGTCGGTCGCGGGCGAGTCCTCCTGGCCCAGCGCCCTGGACAGGAACGCCACCACCGGCTGCGCCGGGTAGCCGGACCGCACCGCATCGGGCAGGGTGATCTGCCCCAGATGGTGCGCCTTCTCCAGCCAGCGGCAGCCGCCGCGGTCCAGCTGGAGGGGGTACTTCATCAGCAGCTCCGTGGCCGTCGGCGGCTTCCCCGTCCGGCGGGGCCGGTAATGGGGATGCGACAGACGCAGAGCGGCGACGGCCGACATCTCGGCGAGCTCGGCCGGGCAGCCGTCCAGTGCGGCCAGCCGGACAAGAAGCCTGTCGTGCAGGGGCTTCGCGCGGTGCGTCGCCGCCAGCTCGGCCCATGGCAGCGGCCCCGGACCGATCTCCTCGGCGAAGAGGTCGATGGCCTTCGTCAAGTCGTCGTCCTCGCTGCCCGCCCCCTTGTCGCACAGGAAGTCCGCCCGCCCCGCCGGGCTCGCGGCGCTCTCGTACGCGGCACGCAGCAGGGCGGCTCCGTTCTCCGGCCCCTCGGTCTCCAGCGCCGTACGCCCCGTCTTCAGCGTCGCCGGTGACAACGGGTGCCTGGCCTGCCGCTTACGGCCCGGGAAGTCCGTCTCGTCCAGCAACTCCCCTACGGCTCCGGGCCCGTGGCGCTCCCAGAGCCGTAGCAGCATGTGCAGCTCCAGCGCCGGCGTGTGGACCTTCGCCCGGGGGCTGCCCAGCAGAATCCGGCACAGCAGCGGGTCGCCCGAGTCGCAGCACGCGAGCAGCCATGGCCGGCGCGCGCTCTCCCGCACCCCCTCCACCAGGGGCTCCGTCAGCGGGATCCGCTCGGCGGTGGAGGTGTCAGCCGACCTGCCGTCCCGCCAGCGCCGGCCGGAGAGGATGTGCCCGCGCTGGTCGAGGGTGAGGTCGGTGTGGAGGAAGAGCGCGGCGTTGACTTCGGCGTCGTTGTACGTGATCAGGTCCTCGATCACCTCGGCCGGGGTCGTCCAGTCGGACGCGATGCCCGCGAGGGCGGGCGCACCTCGCAACTGGATGATGTGAGCGCGCAGTTCAGGGCTCGGCGCGTGCCAGAGCAGCAGCTGCTGGATGGCCCGCAGGTCCATGTGCGCGGCGAGCGCGCACCGCGTCCCGTGGTCGGCCGCGTCGTACAGATGCAGCCACGCCGACCGGCCGCCCTTCTGCCTGCGGCTCGGGAACTCCGGCCCCATCGGCCTCGGCCACGGCTGGCCGCTGTGCTTGGGCACCTCGGCGAGCGCGGCGTCGATCAGCTCGGTGACGCTCCCGGCGAAGCGCGGGAGCAGGGTGTACAGGGCCCGCCAGGGCGCGAAGTCCGAACCGAGCCTGGCCACTTGGGCGGCCAGGGCGGCCCGTACGTCCTCGTGGTCGTGCGGCAGCCCGCACAGGACCTTGCGCGCCGGGACGACCTCCCGCAGGACGCGGTCGGCCGGGAAGACACCGGACGGTATTCCGGGTACGAGGAGTTCGGCCAGGCGGTCCTCCTCGGCGGCGGCCAGCATCGGCCAGTGGAGGTTGCCCTCGATCCGCAGCCCGCGGTTCGCCTTGAAGGCGGCGAGGGCCAGCTCCTCCGGGCAGTCCGGGTGCGTCCGCAGTTTGCGCAGGCCGTTGGCGGTGAACGGCGTGCCGCGATTCTCCTCGACCAACTCGTCCCAGTGCAGGGCCCCCGGGGCCGGCGGCAGCTCTATGTCGCCGTGGTAGGTCGCGTCGTGGAGGTGCTCGATCAGCTCCTTCGTCGTGCCGGGTGCGGGCGTCGACGACCGGTCCGGCCGGGGGGCGCTGTTCTTCGGGCGGGCGGGGGCGGGCGCGGGGGCAGGTGCAGGCTTCGCTTCGAGGACGCGCCGCGCGAGCGCCACCAGTTCGGGGAAGGGGGAGAGCAGGGCCGGCTCCAGCAGTTCCCGGGACCTGGCCTCCATCAGCCTCCTCGGCAGCGCGCCCTTCGCCTGCCAGGCGGGGTCGTCGGCCGTGGCCGCCGCGCCCTCCCACACCGCAGCGCGCTCGTCCGCGTCGCGCTCCCAGTCGCGATCGCCGTAGAGATGGACGGCCAGGGCGGGATCGCCGAGCGCGGCCAGCCGGCGGAACACATCGCGGTGGTACCGGCGGGCCGAGAGCAGCGCGGTGCGCAACTCCGGGTCGGGCGAGGAGAGCACCTCGTCCAGCAGAACCGGCGGCACCGGGGCACCACTGCCCAGCAGCGCGAGCGTCTCCTCCCGTATCCGGGGGATCAGCGCGCGGGTGAGTGTCCGGTCGGCGAGTGCGTAGGCGGCGGACACGACGGTGTCGTCGGCGAGGCGCATGGCGTGGGGTCCGGGCTTTCTGGAGGAGGGAGTGGGTGGTGGTGGGGCCGGGGCCGTGTCAGGACGGCGACGCGGCGAGCTCCTTCATCCGGGCCAGCGCACCGACCCAGAAGCTCTGCCGGGCGGGCGTCTGCCCGACGAGATACGTGGCGCGCAGCTTCGGCGGCAGCTGCCGCAGCGCTCGGGCCACCACGTCGCCGTGCCGCTTGAGCTGGGACAACTCGGCGTTGGCCAGGACCCGGTGCACGAGGTCGGTGTCGTTGGTCCCCTCCGTCGAGACCTCCGAAGCGACGGCGAGCCGCTTTTCCCAGAGATCGATGTCCCGCACCAACTGCTTGAAGCCCAGGGTTACTTCAGCCCCGACGCCCGCCAGTCTGGCTTCGAGCGCGGTCAGCGGCACCGGTGCGAACTCGCCCTCGCCCAGGTAGATCAGGCCGGATATCAGTGGCTGGCCGGCCAGATGCAGTTTGATCAGACGCTCCAGCGTCCGCTTGGTGATCCAGTCGCGGGCCTCTTCGTCGATGTCGTTCTTCCACCATTCGAGGACGGTCTCGGCCACCTCGCCGTACGCGGCGATGAGCCATTCGTTCGCCGGGATGTCCTCGGGCCGCACCTCGTAACTGACCGTGAAGCGGCTGGCCTGCGCCACGTTGTTCCGGCTGACCTGGAGTTTCCTGCCGAGGTGGTACGGCGGGTTCTGGAGCGCGATCTGGGCGCGCAGACCCTCCACCGGCCGCCCTGCCAGCGACCACTCCTGGGTGATCTCCATCAGCTTGGCGAACGCGGCCTTGTCCTTGGGCCGGTTGTACTCGTCCCAGATGATCACCTTCTCCCCCGGGCCCGAGAGCGACCGGGTGAGCAGCGTGTCCAGCCGGCCGCCGGGGGTGGGCACCGGCACGCACAGGTCCTCGACGTTGGTCACCGGGAGCGAGAAGTACACCGGCTCCGCGCCGAGTTCGTCCCGTACGACGCTCTTGGTGATCTCCGTCTTCCCGCAGCCGGGCGGCCCCTGGAGCAGCACCGCCCAGTTCTCCCGCAGGGCGGTGCGCAGGATGCGGCGTACGGGATCGGCGACCGTGCTCGGATTGGCCGCGCCCACGGCGCTCGCGATGGCGTCCAGGGTCTCCGCCGTACGGTCCGCTCCCTCCGTGCCGTCCTTGCGCCGGTCCCGCAGCCGCAGCCGGACCCCGCCCACCAGCGGGAGCCCCCAGCTCAGCGGCAGCCCGGCGCGGGCGCAGTCCAGCACGTGCTCCAGGGTGCGCGGGGAGAGCAGCGAACGCAGCTTGGGCGTCAGGCCGGCCCAGATCCGGAAGACCTCGCCGAGGTCCCAGTCGGGGTAGCGGGCGGCGAGGGTGTGGCGCCAGGCCGTGTCGTTGGACGTGAGGCGCAGCGTGACCATGCGGTCGAGCACGGCGAGGTCGCTGCGGACGGAGCCGGTCTCCGTCCGGGACTCGTTGTCGCAGAGGAAGACGCCGACGCAGCCGAGCGCGCGCAGGTCGTGTTCGCCGAGGGTCCAGTCGCAGGCGATCTGCATGAGCTGGGACTGGATCATCTCGCCGGCCTGGAGAGAGTCGTCGATCAGCAGTACGAAGGGCTCGCCGGGGTCGAGCTGGCTCATGATCAGCTGTGTGAGGACGAGTTGGCCCGTGCCGTCGTCCCGTACGGGGGCGTTCATCAGCAGGTCGTCGGGGGTGAGATTGGCCGCGGGGACGAGGACGACGCGTGTGCCGGGGTGGGCCTCGGGGATATGGCGGAGGAAGGTGGAGGTCTTGCCGATGCCGTGCTCGCCGAAGACCTGGCCGGTCTGGCCCATCGCGATCATGGCGTCGATGAACTCCGCGAGGCGCGTGCCCGGTTGGGGGCCGGACGGCCGCTCCGGGTAGGTGGCCGTGCCGGGCCAGGCCGCCTTGTCGCGGGCGCTGTGGTCGTCGCGGCCGGAGGTGCGCGCCGCGCGGTTCGGGTCGGTCTTGATCACGGTGATGGGGTCCAGTCCTTGTGCGTGCGTACGCGGGGATGCGCGATGCGTTCGGGGTGAGCCGGGGCGCGCGCAGGCGCGCACCGCCGTACATGCGAGAGAGGCCCGCGGGCTCAGCTGTCGCCGGTCGTCACGCGGTGGCAGGCCATGGGCGGCTCGTGCCGCTCGGGCCAGTCGTCGCCGCCGTCGGTTATCAGCCAGATCCAGCTCTCGGGCCGGGCCGGGGTCACCTGCGGCGCATGACCGTCGGTGACCATGATCACCGCGTCCGGCCGTACCTCGCACCGCCTGCCGCCGACTTCGCGGCGCCCCTCCACGTACTCCACGACCTTGCCGAAGTCCGTACCGCCGCCGCCTCTGACCCGCTCTCCCGCGACGAACGGCATGACCTCGCCGTCGAAGCTCAGCCAGTGCGTCTCGACGCCGTCGGTGCGGCCGATCAGCGTCATCAGCCAGTCGATCACCCGCTGGGACATGGAGCCGGAGGTGTCGATGGCGACGACCACCACCTTCGTACGCTCCTTGCCGCGCCGCGACAGCATCGGATCGTGGCCGAGCGCGAGCAGCACCGCGCCGTGCTTCCTGGGATAGATGAGCCGTTCGCCGTCGCGGAGTTTGGAGGCGAGCGTGTCGGACAGCCAGCGCTTCCACCATTCGACCCGGCGGGTGGGCTCGGTCCGGCCGCGCAGCGCGCCGAGGCCGAGGCGCCCCCACATCTTGGTGACCCGGTCGCTGCCGCCCTCGGAACGGTCGGCGAGATGCAGGATCTCGTCGCGCGCGGGACCCTCGCCGCGCAGGGCGGCCCGCAGCACGTTCGCCAGGACCCCCTCCACGACCTCGCCCACGGTCTCCTCGTCCAGGGGGAGTCCGTCGACGAGCAGATGGGGACAGACCGCGCCCGCGGGCACGGGCGGGTCGCTCATCCGCTTCAGCTCGCCGTACACACTCATGTCGGTCTCGGTGAAGTGCGCGTACGACACCGGCTCAAGGCCCTGGGCGCGCAGATCCTCCTCGTACAGGGCGTGGATCTCGTGCGGATCGATCCCGACCGGCTCCCGTACGCCGCCCTCCGCCGCGTCTCCCGTCAGTTGGGTGGGCAGCTTGCTGCGCAGCCGCCGCATCACGACATGGTTGATGGAGACCTCGGCGGCCAGCTTGAACACCGGGTCCTCGCGCAACTCCGCGGCCATGTACAGATGCCGGTGTATGAGATGGCGCGCCTCGTGGAAGAGCACGAACCGCACTCCGTCCGCGCCGATCGCCTCGAAGAACTCCGGGTTGTAGAGAAGCACGCAGCTGCCGTCGCCGGTGGCGACCACCGCCGCCGTGTCCACGGCCAGGGTGGGGATCTGCTGGTGGCACTTGGTGTAGAGCCAGGAGGCGATCGCGCTCTCGCGCACCCCGAAGTCGAGCATCGCGGCTTCCTTGAGCCGTCGGCCCTTCTCGGTGACAGCGGGGTCCGGCGGGTCGGCCAACAGCCGCCGCCAGTCGCGCAGTTCGACGCCGCGCTTGGGCGCGGTCACGGACGCTTCGGTCATGGGAAAACACTAGCGGCGGGGTCTGACATCCCGTCCGGCGTCACCCGGGCCTGTGGAAAACCCTGGTGCGGACGGCGGGTCAGCCGGACGGCGGGGCAGCCGGACGGCGTCAGGCGGGCCACTCCCACGACATGCCGTGTATCCCCGCCGGGCACTTCGGCGGCAGCATGTGCGCCGAGTGCGAGACGTCCAGGGCGATCTGCCGGCTGCTGGCCTTCTCCGCGCCGATCCGCTCGCGGTAGTAGCGGTGGCAGCTCACGGGCAGGGCGTCCGGGTGGAAGTAGACGTGCAGCAGATACTCGCGCAGGCTCACCCGCGTACGGCGCTCGTGGTACGTCGAGACCTCGCGGCTCGGGGTGAGCGAGATCGTGTAGTCGGTCACCACCGTCTCGTTCTTGGCCAGTTCACCGCCGAACAGGATCTCCGTCACGATGCTCCGCCGCTCCGGCAGGAACTCCACACGGCCGAGCTTGCCGCACCGTACGGTGACATCGACCGACGCCGTCGCCGGGTCGTCGATGACATGCACGGCGGTCATCCGGCTCGCGCCGTCGCGCGTCGCGCGCAGCACCTGGTTCACGGACAACTGCCGTATGCAGCGCTCCTCGTCCAGATGCACCGTCTCGTGGATGACGAGGGAGGTGACGTCCTCGTTGAAGCGCGCGAAGTCCGGCCCGAGGGCCTGTTCCACGTCGGAGTTCTCACCGAAGACACGGTGGGATGCGGACAGATCGAGCAGCTCCGACGTCGTACGGCCGCGTGGCCTGCCGGGGCGCAGCAGCGAACGGAGCGCGCCCGCCGGGAGGGCGAGGATGGACTCCAGCGCGTCCACGGCGCGCAGCGACCGCGCACGCTCGGGCTGGCTCCGCCCGCGCTGCCAGTAGCTGAGGGTGGCGAGGCTGACGCCGATGCCCTGGGCTTCGAGCCGGTCGCGTACGCGCTCCAGGGAGAGCCCGCGGCGGCGCAGCGCGTCACGGAAGACCTCGGCGAACGTCACCTCGGCGTCCGGGTCCGCCCCGTCTTTGCCGGCCCCGTCCCCATCGGCCCCGCCCAGGTCCATGTCCGTGTCCACGTCGGTCATGGCAGCAGCTCCGATCGAACTCCGATACTTCCGTCCGATGGTAAGCGGACGACGAAAGCCGCCCACCGGTAAGGGTGAGCGGCTCCGTCGCCGTCTCTCCGGGGGCATCGGAGAGAGCAGTGGCCCGGCCGGCGTCGGTCGGTGCCGGAGGAGGTCAGGCGACGTTCAGGGTGAGCTTGTAGTGCGTGAGCGCGTCCGTGAGCGGCTGGAAGTACGAGGAGCCACGGCCGTTCACACCGGTGCAGTTCTGGCCGATCGGGCCGCCGGATGTCATGCCTTGCGCCTGGTTGCCGGAGATGTACGCGCCGCCGCTGTCGCCGCCCTCGGTGCAGACGGTGGAGCTGCCGAGGCCCGTAACGACCGTGTCCGGGCCGCCGTTGGCGTCGGTGTACGTGACGGTGACGTTGTACGAGCCCACGGTGCCGCACGTCCAGCCGGTGGTCTGGCCGGACTTGCACATCGCCGAACCCTGCGACGCGCGCGTGCTGCCCTTGACCGCGACGTTCGCGGCCTGGCCGTACGTGGTGACCTGGGTGCCTATCGAGTCCTCGGCGTCGACCGCCGCGATGCCCATGTCGACGCTGCGGGTGCCCACGGCGAAGCGGGAGTTGGTGCCCTTGGCGAACTTGACGTTGTTGTACGCGAGGTTCGGCAGGTCCTCGATGCAGTGGCCCGCGGTCACCAGATACTGCTTGCCCGCCGCGTCACGCGCCCCGAAACCGACGGAGCAGATGTAGCCGTTGAACGTCATCCGGCTGCCCGGCGGCACCACGGTCTGGGTCTCCAGACGCTCCTGGCCCCGCACGACACGGACGGCGTCGCCGTGCTTGCTCGCGGCCTTGATGAACGAGCGGGCGGCGGCGCCACCGTCGCTGTTCACCTCCACCGTGACGGTGTCGGACGCGAGGTCGACCGACCACGACGAGACACCGGCGGGAACCTGCTTGACGGCCTTCGCGTCCAGCTCGCTCTTGATCCGGTCCAGCGCGGACTTGCCGTGCTCGGGGACGCGGGCGGTGAGGCCGGCGTCCTCCACCCGGGCGGCGGATCTCGCGTCCGGCGCGTTCACCGTGAGCGTGCCCGCCTTGGTGAAGAAGGCGCCGTCCGTCTTGACGCCCTGCTTGTTCACGGCAGCCAACTCGCGCTGCTGCGCGGCCTCGTGGTCGAGCCGGTCCACGGCCGCCTGCTCGCTGCCACCGAGCGTCTTGGCGAGTGCCGCCACCATCTCGGGCTGGTACCGGGGCGCCTGGGCCGCGGCACCGGACGGGTCGGCGGCCTGCGCGCCGGTCACGGCGGAGGCCGAGAGCAGGACGCCGGTCACGGCGGCGACGAGATATTTGCGGGAAACCTGCACAGTGCTTCCTCTCATTATCGGAGGCAGCGCCGAACCGCACCGCGTCAAGCCCCTGGGGAGGAAGGGTGGTTGACGCGGGGGTTCATGGGAGGGCGCCTGTCCGGCGACGTGGATTGGGGGGTGTGTGGGGCGTCGCGGGATGAACTCTCGCCGAACGCTCCCTTTCCGGACAAGCCCTGGCCAGGAAGCTGTTTTCAACAGAGTTGCGGATAACTGTTGAGGGACGGGGCACTCGTCAGCTGTCGACGGACGCGGTACCCCGTGTCACGACGACCGCCGCCTTCAGGTCGGCCCAGAACTCCGGGGTGACGGCGACCCCGTGGCCCAGCCGGTAGACGGTGGTCGTGGCGCGCCGCCGTACCCGCAGTCGTACCTCCGTCGGGCCCGGGTGCGCCTTCAGGATCTCCTTGAGCTGGCGGACCGAATCCGGCGTGACGTGCGACTCGTGCATGTCGAGCCGTACGGGCGCGTGCGCGCCGACATCGCTCAGGTCGGGAACGCGCATCTCCATCGCGACAAGGCGGGGGACGTCCTCGCGCTTGTCGAGACGGCCCTTGACGAAGACGACCGTGTCCTCGACCAGTTGGGTGGAGACCAGCTGGTAGGTGGCGGGGAAGAACATGCAGTCGATGGACCCGGCCAGATCCTCGACGGTGGCGATCGCCCACGCGTTGCCCTGCTTGGTCATCTTCCGCTGGAGGCCGGAGATGATGCCGCCGATGGTGACCACAGCGCCATCGGCGTGCTCCCCGCCGGTGAGCTGTGAGATCGCCGCGTCCGACTTGTCGGACAGGACGTGCTCGATACCGAGGAGCGGGTGGTCGGAGACGTACAAGCCGAGCATTTCCCGTTCCTGCGCGAGCAGATAGGGCTTGTCCCACTCCACGTCGGAGAATTCGACGTCGAGCCCGAAGCCCGGACCCGGCTCGGAGGACGGGCTGCCACTGTCGCCCGCGTCGCCGAAGAGGTCGAACTGGCCCTCCGCCTCCTTCCGTTTGATCTGTACGACGTTGTCGATCATCGGCTCGTGGTGGGCCGCCAGCCCTTTCCTCGTATGCCCCATCTCGTCGAACGCGCCCGCCTTGATGAGCGATTCGACGGTGCGCTTGTTGCAGACGACCGCCTCGACCTTGTCCAGGAAGTCGGGGAACGTCACGTACTTCCCCTTCGCCTTGCGCGACCGGACGATCGATTCGACGACGTTCGCGCCGACGTTCCGGACGGCCGTCAGTCCGAAGAGGATCACGTCGTCGCCCTGCGCGGCGAAGTTCGCCACCGACTCGTTCACATTCGGCGGCAGCACCTTGATGCCCATGCGCCGGCACTCGTTGAGATAGACCGCCGACTTGTCCTTGTCGTCGCGTACGGACGTGAGGAGCGCGGCCATGTACTCGGCGGGATGGTTCGCCTTGAGATACGCCGTCCAGTACGAGACCAGCGCGTACGCCGCCGCGTGTGCCTTGTTGTACGCGTATCCGGCGAACGGGACCAGTACGTCCCACACCGCCCGTACCGCGTCGTCCGAATAGCCGCGCTCCCGGCAGCCGTCGCGGAACGGCACGAACTCCTTGTCCAGAACCTCTTTCTTCTTCTTTCCCATGGCCCGGCGGAGCAGATCCGCCTGCCCGAGCGTGTAGCCGGCCAGCACCTGCGCCGCCTTCTGGACCTGTTCCTGGTAGACGACCAGGCCGTAGGTGATCCCGAGGACGTCCTTGAGCGGCTCCGCCAACTCCGGGTGGATCGGGGTAATTTCCTGCTGCTTGTTCTTTCGCAGCGCGTAGTTCGTGTGCGAGTTCATGCCCATCGGGCCCGGCCGGTAGAGCGCGGTCACGGCGGTGATGTCCTCGAAATGGTCGGGCTTCATCAGCCGCAGCAGGGCACGCATCGCGTTTCCGTCGAACTGGAAGACACCGAGCGTGTCGCCCCGGCCGAGGAGTTCGAAGGTCGGCCGGTCGTCGAGCGGCAGGGACAGCAGCTCCAGGTCGATGCCTTTGTTCGTCCGCACCATGGTGACGGCGTCGTCCATGATGGTCAGATTTCGCAGACCCAGGAAATCCATCTTCAGCAGGCCGAGCGACTCGCACTGCGGATAGTCCCACTGCGTGATCGTGACGCCGTCGGTGTGCCTGACCCAGACCGGCACATGGTCGGTGATCGTCTCGCTGGACATGATCACGCCGGCCGCGTGCACCCCCATCTGACGCACCAGACCCTCGACACCCTTTGCCGTGTCGATGACCTTCCGCACGTCCGGCTCGTTCTCGTACATCGCCCGGATCTCGCCCGCCTCGTCGTAGCGGGGGTGGGCCGGATCGGTGATGCCGGAGAGTTCGATGCCTTTCCCGCCGACATCGGCGGGCATCGCTTTCGTGAGCCGGTCGCCCATCGCGTACGGATAACCCAGCACGCGCGCCGAGTCCTTGATGGCGTTCTTCGCCTTGATCTTTCCGTACGTCCCGATCATGGCGACCTTGTCGGCGCCGTATTTCTCGGTCACATAGCGGATCACTTCCACCCGTCTGCGCTCGTCGAAGTCGATGTCGACATCCGGCATCGATACACGCTCGGGATTGAGGAACCGCTCGAAGATCAGACCGTGTTCGATCGGGTCGAGGTCGGTGATGCCCATCGCGTACGAGACGAGTGACCCGGCTGCGGAGCCCCGCCCCGGTCCGACGGCGATGCCGTTGTTCTTGGCCCACATGATGAAGTCAGCGACGACCAGGAAGTACCCCGGGAACCCCATCTCGATGATGATGCCCATCTCGTACTCCGCCTGGCGCCGGTACTGCTCGCGCACACCGCCCGGAAAGCGGGTGCGGAGGCCCTTGGCGACTTCCTCGCGGAACCAGGTGACTTCGGTGAAGCCGTCGGGGATGTCGAACTTGGGCATCAGGTTCCGCTCCTGGAACCAGCCTTCCGTATCGATCTGCCGCGCCACCAGAAGCGTGTTCGCACACCCCTCCTGCCAGGCGTCCGAGGAGTCGACCGCATACATCTCGTCCGTCGACTTCAGGTAATAACCCGTCCCGTCGAACCGGAACCGATCCGGATCCGACAGATTCTTACCCGTCTGAATACACAGCAGCGCATCATGCGCCGTCGCCTCGCCCGCATACGTGTAATGCGAGTCATTCGTCACCAGCGGCGGAATCCCCAGCTTCTTCCCCACCTCCAGCAACCCGTCCCGCACCCGGCGCTCGATCTCGATCCCGTGATCCATCAACTCCAGGAAATACCGGTCCTTACCGAAAATATCCTGGTAATCCGAAGCCGCCTGCATCGCCTCGTCGAACTGCCCCAGCCGCAACCGCGTCTGCAACTCACCCGACGGACACCCCGTCGAAGCGATCAACCCCTCCGACCACTTCGCGATCGTCTCCCGGTCCATCCGCGGCCACTTCGTCAGCCACCCCTCCGCATACGCGTCCGACGACAACCGGAACAGATTATGGAGACCGGTCTTATTCGCCGCCCAGATCGTCTTGTGCGTATAACCACCCGAACCCGAGACATCGTCCCGCTTCTGATGCGGCTGCCCCCACTGCACCTTCCGCTTGTTCCGCCGCGACTCCGGCGCCACATACGCCTCAATACCGATGATCGGCGTCACACCCGCCTTCTTCGCCTGATGGAAGAAGTCGTACGCACCATGAAGATTCCCATGATCCGTCATCGCGATATGAGACATCCCCATCTCATCGCACGCCTTGAACATGTCCCCCAACCGCGCCGCACCATCCAGCAACGAGTACTGCGTGTGCACATGGAGATGGGTGAAAGGCCGCCGCATTTCCGTCCGTTCAGGCGTCGGCGTCAGCGTCGGCGTCGAGGCTCCGGGCGATTGCCCGCAGGCCGGCGGCCATCTCACTCGCCGACGGCGCGTGTTCGGGGTCGATGAGCCACTGCTGCGTGAGCCCGGCGACGAGCGCCATGTGCACGGAACCGACGGCGCGGGCGGTCCCGGGCTCCTCGGCGTCGGCGATCCCGTGCAGTTCGGCGGCGAGCCGGGGCCGGGCGCGCTCGTACGCCTCCGCGATCTGTGCCCGGACCTCGGGCGTCCGCTCGGCCTGCGCGAGAGCCTCGGCCGCGGCGACGAGGAGCGGCCGGTGGGTGGTCTGGGACGCGATGACACGCGCCCACATGGCTTCGAGCCGCTCCCCGACGGAGCCCGGAGCCTCGCCCACGGGATCGCTCGGGGGCTCCTGGACCTTGGTGCCCCACTCGTTGATCGACTCCAGCATGGCCGCGTTGAGCAGCGCCTCTTTGGAGCCGTAGTGGTAATTGATCGTGCCGAGCGGTGCGTTGGCGGCTGCGGCAATGTCGCGCGAGGTGGTGTGCGCGTAACCGCGCTCCTCCAGGCAGCGCCTGGCCCCGGCCATCAGCTTTTCACGGTGTCCCATGGGCGACACCGTACAACAGGTTTGAACGTCCGTTCAGAACACTGGTTCAGAACGGCCGTTCAGATGCCGCGCTCCGGGCATCACAGGCCGGTCAGCAGGCCGTCCAGCGGGGCGGGGGTGCGGTCGGGGGCCAGGGCTTCCACGAGGACGCGGCCGTAGTGGATCTTGCGGCCCTTCTTCGTACCGAGGAAGCGCCTCAACTGCTGGTCCGCCGGACGCCCCTGCTGCGCGGGCTGGCGCAGGAACGTCCGCAGGGCGCGTACGTCGCCCTCCGCCCGTACCAGCTCCGCGACCCGCGCCACACCCAGCGCACGGATGAGTTCGTCCTCCAGGTCCGCCATGCAGACGAAGAACTCCTGCCGCGTCGCACCGGCCCGCTCCAGGCCCGCCGTGTAGAAGCGGCGCTCCGCCTCGTCGCACAGGCCGGTGAGGCGCAGGTCGAGGCCGGGTGGGCCGAGGAGTCCCGCGAAGCGGCCGACGCTCATCGCGCCGCCCATCGGGAGCACGCAGATGCCCTCGGCCGCCAGGTCCCGGCCGCGGCTCGCGGCCAGCGCGTCGACCGCGGCGGCGTCGCTCGGCCCTTCGAGCAGGACGGCCGCCCGGACGGACAGTCGCACGGCCAGTTCGCGCGCGGGTCCACCGGGGCCGCCGGCCGCCCACGCGATGACCGCTTGCCGGAAAGACCCCATGTCAGCCATGAGGCGAGTCTCCGCCCTTTCCGGCGGGCGCGGTAAGGAATTTCCACCGGCGCGCCGGAATAGCCGGGTGACACCGGAGGTTGTCCGCATCGCTGGTACAAGATTCAACTGATCGAGGTGCGTGATGGGCAGGATAGTGGTGGGAGTCGACGGGTCGGCTTCTTCGGTGAAGGCGCTGCACTGGGCCGTACGGCAGGCCGGACTCACCGGCGACACGGTGGAGGCCGCGATCGGCTGGGAATACCCCGCGGCCGCGTGGGCGACGATGGCGCCCGGCATTCCGCCGGAGTTCGACCCGGAGAAGCTGGCGGCCCAGACCCTGGACGAGACGCTGGAGTCCGCCCTCGGCAAGGAGGGCGCGGCGGCCGTGGACCGGCAGGTCGTCGCCGCGCACGCCGCCCAGGCACTGCTCGCCCGCGCGGAGGGCGCCGAACTGCTCGTGGTCGGCGACCGTGGTTACAGCGGGTTCAAGGCGGCGCTGCTGGGCTCCGTGAGCCTGCATGTCACGCAGCACGCGAAGGTTCCGGTGGTCGTCGTCCGCGGCGAGTGATCCGGACGAACGACTCCGGCGAACGGCCTGCGGGCCGGGCGGAGTTACGGCGCGATGGTCAGGTCCTCGATCAGACCGTCGCGCAGCGTGAACCGGAAGCGGAGGTCGACGCGCCCGCCGGGGAAGTTTCCCTCCAGGCGGTGGGTGACGGTGTGGTGCGCGTCGTCCTCGCTCTCGGCCGCGACGAGTTCCGTGGTGTACGTGTACTCGCTCGCCGCGGTTTCGAGCCATCGCCCGATCTCGGCCGAGCCGGTGTGGGTCGAGCCCTCGTCGGTGACGGTGGCGTCCTCGTGCATGGTCGCGAGTGCGGCCGGGGCGTCGCGGTCCTCGTGGGCGGCCAGATAACGGGTGACGACGTCGGGGACAGCGGGGACGGCGGGGCTGCCAGGGATCGCGGGCATGGGTCTTCGACTCCCTCGGTGCTAAAATTGAAGTGAGTAACTTCGACTTTAGCAGTAACTGGACGGGCGAGCGGACGGGGCGGGACACATGGCGGGGCGAGGGAACCGGATGCGGCTGGAGGACCGGACATGTCCGCTGTCCACCACCGTGCGGCAGGTGGGCGAATGGTGGACGCTGCTGATCCTTCATGACGCGTTCGACGGCTATACGCGCTTCGACCAGTTCCAGGAGAGCCTCGGCATCTCCTCCAGCATGCTCACCACCCGGCTCAAGACCCTGGTCGCCGACGGGCTGTTGGAGCGCCGCCCGTATCAACAGGGCCCGACGCGCTACGAGTACGTCCTCACGGACCTCGGCCGCTCGCTGCGACCGGTCCTCGTCGCCCTCGCCGCGTGGGGCAATTCGCGGCTGCCGGCCGAGGAACGGACCATGGTCCTGGTCGACGCGGCGACGGGCACGGAGGTCGAGCCCGTGGTCGTCGACGCGGCCACCGGGCAACGGCTGGACGACAGCGAGAAGTACGTCTTCACCGCCGGTCCGGCGGCGACCGGCGGCATGCTCGCGCGGTATGCCAAGTCCGGTCAGCCGCAGGGGAGTTGACACGTACCTCTACGACAAACGCGCGGTTTTTCTGGACCGGATCACGTAGCCGGTCGGGACCGTTCTGTGCATCGTCACGACACGCGCGCAAACGTTCCGAATGTTTCCCTGAAGCTGCCTCAAGCGGTCGGTCGTGAGGGGTTGAATGGACCTCGACCACGCTCGCTTGAACGATGGAGAGACCCTTGAGCACTTCCGACAACACCATGCAGGCTCTCGCCGCGAGGTTCGACTCGGCTGCCGCCGCCGGTCTGGACCTCACCTTCGGCTTCAACGTGACCGACGAGAGCAAGCACTTCTCGTTGACCGTGAAGGACGGAACCTGCTCGCTGCAAGAGGGGGAGAACCCGGACGCCAACGCCACGCTCGTGCTGGACTCGGACACCCTGAAGTCCATCCAGTCGGGGACCACGGACGGGACGCAGGAGTTCACGGCCGGCCGGCTCAAGATAGAGGGCGACCCCGCGGTCGCCCAGAAGCTGGGCACGCTGTTCCCGGCCGCCTGATCGGTCTACGCGATGGGCCCGCGGTCACTTCGGTGGCCGCGGGCCCACTCGCTTAGCGGGCGGAGTTCTCGCATGCCGATTGTCAGTGGTGCCTTCTATGGTTTTGGGCATGACCCCTGCACTGATCGGGCGTGACCACCCCGCAGGCGTCCTTCGCGCGGAGATCGGCCGGGCGACGGACAGCCACGGGGGTCTCGTGCTGGTCGCGGGCGAGGCGGGCATCGGAAAGACCACGCTGGTCACGGCCGCCGCCCGGGAGGCCAGGCAGCGCGGGGCGCTCGTGCTGGGCGGCTCCTGCTGGGAAGGCAGCGCTCCGGGGTACTGGCCGTGGGTGCAGGTCGTGCGCGGCATGCGGCGCGGCCTGGACGAGGCGGAGTGGGCGAAGGCCGAGCAGGCGGCGGGCGGCCGGCTCACGGTGCTGCTCGGTGAGGCCGCGGGGGACGACGAGGCCAAGGACGCCTTCTCCGTGTACGACGCGGTGACGACCGCCCTCGTCACGGTCTCCCAGGACCGGCCGGTCGTCGTGGTCGTGGACGACCTGCACTGGGCGGACACCGCGTCGCTCAAGCTCCTCGAATTCGCCGCCCAGCACGCCTGGTTCGAGCGGCTGCTGCTCATCGGCACGTACCGCGACGTGGAGGTGGAGGCGCCCGGCCACCCGCTCCAGCAGCTCATCCTCCCGCTCGTCGCCCGCGCCACCACGGCCGTCACGCTGACCGGGCTCGACAGGGACGACGTGGGCGCGCTCCTCGCGCTGACCACCGGGCGGGAGCCCGAGCCCGCCCTGGTGGACGAGGTGCACAGCCGTACGGGCGGCAATCCCTTCTTCGTGGAGCAGACCGCCCGCCTGTGGCACGGCGGCAGCCCGGTCAGCACGATCGCCCCCGGCGTGCGCGAGGCCGTGCGGCGGCGGCTGTCGATGCTGCCGAAGCCGGTCGGCGACCTGCTGGTCACGGCGAGCGTGCTGGGCAGGGAGTTCCACCGCCAGGTGCTCGCCGCCGCCACGTCGGCGCCCGTGCCGCACGTGGACCGGCTGCTGGACCGGGCCGTGTCCGCCCGGCTGGTGGTGACGCGCGAGGGCGGGCGGTTCGCCTTCGCGCACGACCTCGTCCGAGAGACGCTCTACGACTCCCTGGAGGAGGCGGAGGCGGCCCGGCTGCACGGCGCGGTCGTACGGGGCCTGGACACCGCACCGGCACTGGGCGGCAAGGTCTTCCCCGCGGATCTGGCCCGGCACGCCCATCTCGCCGGTGACACCGTGGAGCGCGACCACCGCATCGATCTGCTGCTCGCCGCCGCGCGGGACGCGTCGAGCAGGCTCGCGGGCGAGGAGGCCGTGGGTCACTACCGGCGCGCGCTGGAGGTGGCGGAGACCTCCGGGGAGGGCGACCCGCGCCGCGCCGTCCTGATCGCGCTCGACCTGGC
Organism: Streptomyces sp. NBC_01716; assembly: GCF_036248275.1. Taxonomy (NCBI): domain Bacteria; kingdom Bacillati; phylum Actinomycetota; class Actinomycetes; order Kitasatosporales; family Streptomycetaceae; genus Streptomyces; species Streptomyces sp. NBC_01716. The sequence goes on from NZ_CP109181.1 coordinate 4,161,411, forward strand.
CGGAGAGCTGCGGCACCACGGCATGGAGGACGAGGCCCGGCGGTATTTCGACCGCGCGGTGACACCGGCGCGTGAGCTGGGCGATCCGGAGCTGCTGACCCGCGTGGCGCTCACGGTCCACCAGGTGGACGACCTCCCCGGCCACGGGCCGCAGGCGGCGGAGCTGCTGCACGAGGCGTACCGCGCGCTGTTCGGTGAAGGTGAGAGTGAGGGCGGGGGGAGCGAGGGCAGGGAGAGTGAGCGGATGGCGCAGGACCTCGCCGTCCGGGCCACCGATCTCGCCCGAAGGGACGATGACGACGAGGCGCTCGCCTTCTCCCTCTGGGCGCGGCACGACACGATCTGGGGACTCGGCACCTCCGAGGAGCGGCTCGCCCTCACCGCCGAGATGTCGGCCGTCTCCCGCCGCACGAAGAACCTGGACATGGAGGTGCACGCCGCGGCGATGCGCTGGGTGACGCTGCTGGAGCTGGGTGATCCGCTCTTCCTGAGCCAGTTGCGTACGTACGCGGTCCTTGCCGAGCGGGCGGGCAAGCGCAGGTACGAGCTGGGCAAGGCTGTGGACCTGGGCATCGTCGCCGCCCTCAGCGGTGACTTCGAGCAGGCCGAGAAGTGGTACGCCGACACGGTCGAAGCGGCCGACGGGCACGCTCCGTACGAGTATCTGGCCTCCCATCTGCTCTGGGCCCTGCACATGATCCGGGGTCGTCACGAGAAGGCCGACGCCGTTTCGCGCGGCCTCAACGGCATGGGCTATCCGCTGCCCGTGCTGCTCGACGGGATCGCCGCGATCGAACGCGCGGACACGGAGCGGGCGCTGCGGCATCTGCGGGAGCTGGAGGACCGGCCGGAGCCGGTGTCCCGGATCTTCGCACCGCTGCTGTTCCGGCTCCGCGCGCACACGGCTGCCGCGACGGGTGATCCCCGGTTGATCGCCGCGGCCAGGGACGACCTCGGCGCCCACAGCGGCCGATGGCTCGTCGCGCTGTACGGCTGCGACATCAGCGGACCGGTCGACCTGTGGCTCGGCATGCTGGACGCGGCGGAGGGGCGGTGGGACACGGCGGTGACCGCGTTCGCCTCGGCGCGCGAGTCCGCCGAACGTCTCGGGGCGAGACCGTGGTCCCTGCGCGCGGGCGTGGAGCTGGCGGACGCGCTGCGGGCGCGCGGCGGGCCGGGGGACGCGGCGGCGGAGGCGACGCTCCGGGCGGAGACGTCGCGGGCGGCGAAGGCGATGGGGCTGGAGCACCTGGAGAGGGAGGTGGTGAGCGGACCGGACCCCCACCACCCCACCCACCCTGTCACCGACCCCGATGAGGCTCAACCTGCCCCGCCCGGCCCGGAGTTCAGGCGGGACGGGGCCGTGTGGGCGCTCGCCTTCGACGGGCGGGCGGTGCATGTGCCCGACGCGAAGGGGCTGCGCGATCTGCACACGCTGCTCTCCCACCCGGGCACGGACTTCCCCGCCGTCCGGCTGCTCGCCCCCGACGGCGGCGAGACGGCGGTGGCGGTGCGCGCCATGGGCGGCGACCCGGTCCTGGACGAACAGGCCAAGGCGGCGTACCGGCGACGGCTCGACCAACTGGACCAGGACATAGATCGCGCTGGCGCACGCGGCGACGACGCGCGCGCCGCCGCGTACGACAGGGAGCGCCAGGCCCTCCTCGATGAGCTCCGCACCGCCGCCGGTCTCGGCGGACGCACCCGGCGTCTTGGCGACGAGGCGGAGCGGGCCCGTAAGACGGTCACGGCCCGAATCCGCGACACCCTGCGCAAACTCGACGCCCTCCACCCCGAACTGGCCGCGCACCTCCGGAAGTCGGTGACGACGGGCTCAACCTGCGCGTACCGCCCCGAACCACCCACCGACGACGGCACCGCCGGGAGCGACGCCCCCACCGATCTCAACTGGCGGCTGTGATCCCCGCCCACCCGGCGGTCGAGGCGTTCACCGCCGCGCTGGGCGAAGCGCTGGCCGCCGAGGTGACCGTCATGGCGTGACCGCGTCGGCCACCGCACAGGCCACGTTGTCCGGTCCGCCCGCCGCGAGGGCCAGCGCGATCAGTTCGCGCACGGCGTCCTCCGGCTCCGCCGCCGTACGGAGGACGCGCCGGATGTCATCGGGTCGTACGACCGTGAACAGGCCGTCGGAGCAGAGCAGATAGCGGTCGCCCGGCTCCGCGTCGTGCAGGCGCAGATCGGGGCGGGCGTGGTCCTGGCTGCCGTCCAGGGCGCGCAGCAGCAACGCCCGTTGGGGATGGGACACCGCCTCATCGACGGTGAGACTGCCCGCGTCGATCATCGACTGCACGAGGGTGTGGTCGTGCGTGATACGGGAGACCTCACCGCCCCGCAGCAGATACGCGCGGGTGTCCCCGACATGCACGAGCGCCAGCCGGGAGCCGGTCCACAGCATCGCCGTGAGCGTGGTCCCGGAGCCTCCGGGGGTCCCCGCCGCCCCCGCCCGGTTCACCTGGTCCACCGCGTCCGCCAGGCCGTTGAGCACATCCGCGCACCGGGCCGACTCCTCCAGCGCCACCAGCGCGTCGACCGCCGCGCCGCTCGCCCGCGCACCGTCGTCCCCGAAGCCGTCGGCCACCGCGAGCAGCCGTGAACCGGCGTACGCCGTGTCCTGATTGACCGGTCGGACCAGTCCTCGGTCCGACCCGGCCGCGTAACGCATCCTCATCTCGGACATCTCTTCGACGCCTTTCCCTGCCGGTCTCGCCGACAGTTGTCCAACGAGGAAGGTCACCAGGTCCCGGCGCATGGCGGTCTCCGTTTCCACCCGCGCCCAATACGCCCCGATGTCCAGGCCGGCGGCCCGCGGATCCGTCTCGCACAGATCGCAGACCTCGCCGATCCGGGCCAGCGGCATCCCGACGCGGCGCAGCCACGCCACCAGCCGCGCGCGGTCCAACTGCGCCTCGGTGTAGTACCGGTAGCCGGTCGTCCCGTCCACGCGTGCCGGTATCAGCAGCCCCAGCTCGTCGTAGAGCCGCAGCGCCTTCGGTGACAGCCGGGACGCGCGGGCGAACGCGCCGATGGTCAGTTCAGCCCTGTGCTCCATGCCGCGAAACACCCGCCGTCCCTACTCCTCGTACCGGGCGCTTCGCCCGGCACCGACGATGCTGGGGGTTGTCCCTTGGGGAGAGTCAACACCCGTGGCCTGCGGCTCTCCCCCCGGGGAGTCGCAGGCCACCGGCCGTCGGGGTCACGTGCTCACTTGCGGTTGTAGAGCCGCATCGTCCACGTACCGAAGACGAGCACCAGGCCCACCGACCAGCCCAGCGTCACCGCGATGTCGTGGGTCGGCCAGTTGCCCGCCATCAGTTCGCGGACCGCGCTGGCGAGTTCGGAGACCGGGCTGTTGTTGACGAAGGCCTGGAGCCAGCCCGGCATCGTCTTCGGGTCGACGAAGACGTTGCTCAGGAACGTCAGCGGCATGATCACCATCATGCTGACGCCCATCACCGACTTCTCCGTGCGCAGCATCAGCCCGAACATCGTCCAGATCCAGGAGAACGAGAAGGAGAAGACGAGCAGCAGCGCCACCCCCGCCGCGATGCCCAGCACGCCGCCGTCGGGGCGGTATCCGATGGCCAGGCCCACGCCGAGGATCACGATCGAGGCGATCATGTAGCGGATCACGTCGCCGAGCAGATAGCCGACCATCGGGGCCGGGCGCCAGATCGGGAGGGTGCGGAAGCGGTCGAAGACGCCCTTGGCGATGTCGGTGTTGACCGCGACGCCCGAGTACATCGTGATCATCACGACGCTCATCACCATCACGCCGGGCAGCAGGAACTGGATGTACGCGGAGACCGACCCCGCCAGCGCACCGCCGAAGAGATACGCGTACATCAGCACCATCATGACCGGGAAGACGGTGACGTCGAAAAGCTGCTCGGGCACATGCTTGATCTTCAGCATCGCCCGCCAGCCGAAGGTCATCGACGCCGAGAGCGCGCTCGGCCTCGGTGGCCGTTCCTTGTTCACGAGCAGCGCGGCGAGGTCGTCGGCGGTGGGCGCGGCGAGGTCGAGGTCGTCCAGGTCCTGGGTCTTCGTGGCTACGGTGGTCATGCCGCCGCCCCCTCCTTCACATCGGTGGTCTCGGTGCCGGCGGTCCCGGAGGACTGCCCGGACGGCTTCTTCTTCTCGGTGAGGGCGAGGAACACCTCGTCCAGGCTGGGCTGGCCGAGGGAGAAGTTGTCCACGACGATCCCCTCGCGCGCCAGCTCCGCCAGCGCCCTGCCTGCCTGCTCCGCCGCGCCCTGGTCGCTGCCGCCGCCGCTGATCGTGGCGGTGAGCGCGAGCGGGTCCGGGTCCAGCACGATGTCCGCGCTCAGCGCGGCGGCCAGCACCCGCTGGGCGTCCGGCCGTTGGGCGGCTTCGCGCAGGCGCAGATGGACGGCGCCGGAGCCGACCGACGCCTTCAGGTCGCCCTTGGTGCCCTCGGCGATCACCTTGCCCTGGTCGATCACCGCGATCCGGGACGCCAACTGGTCGGCCTCGTCCAGATACTGCGTCGTCAGCAGCACCGTCGTCCCCTGCGACACCACGGCCCGCACGATGTCCCACACCTGGTTACGGCTGCGCGGGTCGAGGCCGGTCGTCGGCTCGTCCAGGAAGAGCAGGTCCGGGGTGTTCAGGATGGACGCGGCGATGTCGATACGGCGCCGCATACCGCCCGAGTAGTTCTTGACCTGCCGGCCCGCCGCCTCCGTAAGACCGAACGCGTCCAGCAACTGCCCCGCGCGGTCGCGGGCGTCGGGCTTGGTGTGCCCGAGGAGCCTGCCGAGCAGGACCAGATTCTCCGAGCCGGTCAGGTCCTCGTCCACCGACGCGTACTGCCCGGTCAGCGCGACCCGGCTGCGGACCGACTCGGCGTCCTTCACCACGTCCTTGCCGAAGACGCGGGCCTCGCCGCCGTCCGGGCGGAGCAGCGTCGCCAGCATCCGTACGACGGTGGTCTTGCCCGCGCCGTTCGGACCCAGCACTCCGTAGACCGTGCCCGTCGGCACGGCGAGATCGACTCCGTCCACGGCTCGGTTCGAGCCGAAGACTTTCACCAGCCCTGTGGTCTCGATCGCGAGATCATTACTCATCATCAGTCCTTGTCGTTCTTCTTGATCGTTCTGATCGGTCTGGAACTCGGGGGGGGCGGTTTCCCTTATGACTCCGGGGGAGCCCGAAACTCATCAGCAGATGTACGGGCGGGCCGCCCGCGCCTCACGGAGGCCCAGCCCCCACCACCCGAGCTGGTCGAGCAGCACGCTCGCGTCGCGGTCCCTGCGCTCCTCGGTCGCCGCGTCGACTTCGAGCACGTCGTCGCCGCCGGAGTCGAAGAGGTTGATCGACACCGCGTTCCGGAGGGTCACCGTGTGCAGCTCGGTGAAGACCGTGCGCAGCCCCTCCACCGCGTACAGCCCGCCCGACCCGTGGCCGTAGCTGACGAACGCGACCGGCTTCGTCCGCCACTCGTCGTACGCGTAGTCGACGGCCTGCTTGAGGGAGGCGGGGAACGAGCGGTTGTACTCCGGTGTCACCACCACGAAGGCCTCCGCACGGTCGACCTCCGCCGTGAAGTCCGCCATCGGCTCCGTGGCCCGGTCGGGGTAGCGCGCGGGGAAGTCGAACTCGGCCAGATCGACGACCGCCACGTCCAGCTCGTCCCGCTTGCCCGCCAGCTCGGCGAACCACCGCCCGATCACGTCACCGAGCCGCCCCTCGCGGGTGCTGCCGATGATGACCGCGACCCGCAGCGGCGTCGCCGCGCCACCCTGTCGCATACGCGCCACCTCCTCCCTCGTCCGCCGTCACCACTGAGGCGCTAGACGTGACCGCGCGCCCGCCAGATCAGATCTGGCGGGCGCGCGAGATGAGAAGAACGCAGGTCGGACGGTATCCAGGCGTCAGCTCCAGGCGTCAGCTCTCCGGCGTGGCGATCCGCTTGCCGAGACCGCCGTCGACCGACAGCTTCAGGCCGGTCGTGAAGGTCGCGTCCGTCGCCAGGAACAGCGCCGCCTTCGCCACCTCGTCCGAGGTGCCGTGCCGTTTCATGGGCGTCGCCTCGTCGCCGCTCTTGCGGAACGCCTCGATCGCCTCGGCCGGCAGTCCCTGGATCCCCGAGCCCGGGGTGTCGATGAAGCCCGGCGCCACGGCGTTGACCCGGATCCCCCGCGACACCAGCTCGGCGGCCAGCGTCTGCGCGAAGGACCACAGGGCCGCCTTCGTACCGGAGTAGACGCCCATCCCAGGGGTGCCCGACTCATCGGCCACGGAGGTGGTGAAAACGATCGAGCCGCCCTCGCTGAGCAGCGGAATCAGCCGCTGCACGGTGAAGAACGCGCCCTTGGTGTTGACCGCGAACTGCGCGTCGTAGTCCTCCTCCGAGACCGTCTCGAACGTCCCCAGCCGCGCGATGCCCGCGTTGACGAAGAGGTGGTCGACCCGGCCCAGCGTCGAAGCGACCAGGTCGCCGAGCGCGGCCACGGCGGTGGGGTCGGCGATGTCCGAGCCGACGACCTGCGCGGAGGGGCCCAGCTCGTTCCGCGCGTCCTTGAGATTCACCGGGTTGCGGCCGGTGACGAGAACCTCGGCGCCGCCCTCCACCAGGCGCTTGGCCATCGCGAGACCCATGCCCATCGACCCTCCGATGACGACTGCCTTCAGACCCGCGTACGTACTCATGGCGCGCTCCCTGTATTCGCTGTGGGTGTGGTGGGAGCCAGGCTGCGCCGGGGCGCTGATGGTCCGCTGACGGTCGGCCGGTGGGCCCGGCACGTGTGGTTACGCTTCACGCATGCGGTTCGGAGTGCTCGGTCCCCTGACCGTGCGGATCGGGGTCGGTGCCGGGAACGACGCCGGGGACGGTGCCGGGGCCGCCGTACGGGTGCCCGAGGCCAAGGTCCGCGCCCTGCTCGCCGTCCTCCTCACCCACGAGGGCCGGCCCGTCCCGCCCGACCGGCTCGTGGAGGACCTGTGGGGCGCCGAGCCGCCCGGCAAGCCCGCGAACGCCCTCCAGGGCAAGGTCTCCCAGCTGCGCCGAGCTATCGGCCGCGACCGGGTCGTGCACGGGCCCGCCGGATACGCGCTCGACCTGACCGGCGCCGAGGTCGACGCGGACCGCTTCGAGCAGCTCGTGACACGGGCCCGGTCGGCCGCGCCCGCGCGGGCGCGTGCCGATCTGCTGGGGGAGGCGCTGGGGCTGTGGCGCGGGGCGGCGTACGCGGACTTCCGGGACGAGCCCTTCGTACGTACGGCCGTACGGCGGCTGGAGGAGCAGCGCCTCGCGGCCCTGGAGGAGCGCGCGCGGGCCCGGCTCGACCTGGGCGAACACCCGCAGGTGGCCGGGGAGCTGACCGCGCTGGTCGCCCGGCACCCACTGCGCGAGCGGCTGCGCCTCCTACAGATGCGGGCGCTCTACCGCGCGGGACGGCAGGCCGAGGCGCTGGCGTCGTACGCGGAGCTGCGCGCGCTGCTGGCCGAGGAGTTGGGCGCGGACCCCGGCCCGGAGGTGAGCGCGCTGCGCGCGGCGATCCTGCGCCAGGACCCGTCGCTGAACGCGCGCACGACCCCCGCGCCCGCCTCTCCCCCGGCCGCGCCCCTCACCTCCCTCACCTCCCTCGTCGGCCGCGACGACGCCGTGCACGAGGTCGGCCGGCTGCTCTCCACCGCGCGGCTCGTGACGCTGACGGGCGCGGGCGGCGTCGGAAAGACCCGCCTCGCGCTCGCGGCGGCGGCCCGCCTCGCCGACACGTGCGCGAGCGACTTCCGCGACGGCGTACGCCTGGTGGAACTGGCGGGCCACCGCACCGACGACCCCGACGACATCGCGGAGGCGGTCGCGCGACAGGTCGCGTCGGCGCTGGGCCTGCGCGACGACCCGGCGACGCCTGGCGCCGGGGATCAGCTCGCCGCCGCACTGCGCGAGCGCCGAACGCTCCTGATACTCGACAACTGCGAGCATGTCGTCGAGCCGGTCGCCCGCCTCGCCGAAAGGCTCCTGCTCGCGGCCTCCGGCCTGCGGCTGCTCGCCACCAGCCAGGAACCCCTCGCCGTGCCCGGCGAGACCGTGCTCCCGGTCGAACCGCTCCAACAGGCGGACGCGGTAAGGCTGTTCACGGAACGCGCGACCGCCGCCGACCCCGGTTTCGCGGCGGCCGGCCCCGGCTCCGGCCCCGACACCGAGGCGGCGAAGGCCGTCGCCGCCATCTGCCGCCGCCTCGACGGCATCCCGCTCGCGCTGGAGCTGGCCGCCACCCGCGTACGCGCGCTCGGCGTCCACGCGCTCGCGGCCCGTCTTGACGACCGCTTCCGCGTCCTCACGGCGGGCCGGCGCGGCGCGCCCGCGCGCCAGCAGACCCTGCGGGCGGTGATCGACTGGAGCTGGGAGCTGCTGACCGCCCCCGAACGCGTCGTCCTGCGCCGGCTCGCCGCGCACTCCGACGGCTGCACCCTCGAAGCCGCCGAGGCAGTGTGCGCGGGCGAGGCCGGCGGAGGCGCCGTGGCGCGCGAGGAGGTGCTGGAACTGCTGGCCCGCCTGGTGGACCGTTCCCTGGTGGTACGGGTGGACGGGCCCGCAGGACCGCGCTACCGCCTGCTGGAGTCCGTCGCCGCGTACGCCACCGAACGGCTCCACGAGGCGGCCGACTTCACCCCCGTATGCGACCGTCACCTCCACTACTACCTGCGTCTGGCCGAGGAGACCGACCCCCGTCTGCGCGGCCCCGAACAGCACGTCCAGCTGCTGCGGCTGCGCGCGGAGACGGCCAATCTCCGTACGGCGCTGGCGACTTCGGCAACGGGCGGCCACCCGGACGCGGCACTCCGCCTGGTCACCGCCCTGGCTTGGTACTGGCTTCTCGCCGGCCACCTCCAGGAGGCCCGCCGAGCCCTCTCGACGGCGCTCTCCGTCACCGGGCCCGCGCCAACTCCCCGGCTCCACGCGGAAGTCCGTGCCCTTCACGCCGCCTTCGCCCTCCTCGGGGGCGCGCCCGTCACTCCCGGCACGGTGAGCGCGCTGGCGCGCGACCACGCGGCCGTCGAATCTCCCCGGCGGCGGGCGCTGGCGCGGTGGTTCGGCGCGTACGGGCTGTTCAACGCCGGGGCTCTCGCCGCAGCGGAGGAACTGAACACCCGCGCTCTGCACGGCTTCGAGGAGCTGAACGACTGGTGGGGCGTCGCCGCGTCCCTGGGACGGCGGGCCGTGCACGCCGCCATCCGGGGCGAGTTGGCCGTGGTGCGCGTCGACGGGGAGCGCAGCGCGCGGCTCTTCCGCGAACTGGGCGACCGCTGGGGCGAGTCGCAGTCCGTGATGCCGCTGTCCCTGCTCGCCTCGATCGACGGCGACTACACCGGCGCGGCCCGCATCCACCACGAAGGCCTCCGGATCGCCGAGGAGTTGGGGCTCGGCACGGAGGTCTCCGCCAGGCTCTCCGGCCTCGGCCGCCTCGCCCTGCTGACCGGAGAGCCGGACAGGGCACGCGAGTTGCACGAGCGGGCGCGCCGGGTGGCCGCCGAACAGGGCTACCGGTTCGGTGAGATCCACGCGGAGATCGGACTCGCGCTCGGCGCCCGCCGTACGGGCGACCTCGACGAGGCGCACGCGCGTCTCGTGCGCATCCGGGACTGGTACGCGGAGGTCTCCACCGAAGCCGGCAACGCGCTCGTCCTCGCCGAACTCGGCTTTGTCGCCGAGCGGCGCGGCGACGCCGCGACGGCCCTGGCCACCCACCTGGACGGCCTCGCCGCCGCCCGCGCGACCGGCGACCCGCGCGCGGTCGCCCTCGCGCTGGAGGGGTTGGCGGGCGCGCGGTCCCTGGCGGGCCACCCCGGTCCGGCGGCGCTGCTGCTCGGCGCGGCGGCGACTTCCCGCCGCGACGCGGGCGCCCCGCTCCCGCCGGCCGAGCGCGAAGACGTCGACCGCATCGCGCATTCGGCCCGAATCGCCCTGGGGAATGAGGCGTTCGAGGAGTCGTTCAGACGGGGCACGACGCTGAGCCCGGACGAGGCGCTGGCCCGGACCGGTCTCCCGTCGCACATGGCGAGGAGTTGACCTCGGCGCGGCCGACATCCCCTCGCCTGACAGACAAGCGCGATCGGAGCCTCCGGCGTATCTCCGCCGGAGGCTTCGGTCTGTCCACCCGGCACACCTGTGATACTAATACCGGTATAAGTATTGGATCGAGTGCTGGGCAGGGCGAGGAGTCACACATGGTGGAGATCAAGACCGACGCCGCGTTGGACGCGATGCGGGAAGCCGGGCGGGTGGTGGCCCGCGCGCTGGCCGCGGCGCGGAAAGCGGCCGGTATCGGGGTGTCCCTGAAGGAGCTCGACGAGGCCGCCCGCACGGTGCTGGACGAGGCGGGGGCCGGTTCGCCGTTCCTCGGGTACCGGCCGTCCTTCGCCCCCGTCCCGTTCCCCGCCGTGATCTGCACCTCCATCAACGACGCCGTGGCGCACGGCATCCCCACCGGCTACCGCCTGCGCGACGGCGATCTGGTGAGCATCGACTGCGGCGCGCTGCTCGACGGCTGGGCCGGCGACGCGGCCATCAGCTTCATCGTGGGAACTCCACGCCCCGCGGACCTCGACCTGATCGAGGCCACCCAGCAGGCACTGGACGCCGGTATCGCCGCCGCTCTGGTCGGCAACCGCCTCGGCGACATCTCCCACGCCATCGACACCGTCGCCCGCAAGGCGGCATGCGGCATGCCCGCCGACTTCGGCGGGCACGGCATCGGCCGCAGCATGCACGAGGATCCCCATCTCCCCAACCGTGGCCGCCCCGGTCGCGGTTTCCCCCTCCGCCACGGCCTGGTTCTCGCCATCGAGCCCATGCTCATGGCCGGCGGCCAGAACGTCTATCGCACCGACAACGACGGCTGGACCCTGCGCAGCATCGACGGCAGTCAGTCCGCCCACATCGAACACACGGTCGCCATCACCGCCCAGGGCCCCCGCATCCTGACCCTCCCCTGACCCGGAGTCGGCCCGGAGTCGACCCGGAGTCAGTCCGCCGGGCGGACCTGTTCCGCGACCAGTTCCCGTGCCTTCTCGCTCCACTCCGACGGGCGCCTCGTCGCCGGGTCCAGGCGGATCAGCGTGCGGTTGCCGTGGGCGTACGTCGGCGGCCCGCCGTCCCGGGAGCGGATGCCGAAGCTGTACCTGAGCGAGGTGCGGCCGAGGTGTTCGACCCAGATGCGGACGCCGTACTCGCCGGGGCGGTCGATCGGCGCCTCGAAGGTGCACCAGGAAGCCGTACTCCTCCGTTCCTTCCGCGCCTTCCGTTCGCTTCCGTTCCCTGCGTTCCCTGCGTTCCTTCCGTCACTCAGGGCTCCCGCGTGTGGAAGTAGTAGAAGGCCGCTATCGCCGTCGCCGCCCCCACCGTCAGCCCGATCCCGGACGACCGGAAGACGCTCGCGTACGAGAGGCTGTAGAGAAAGCCCAGGGACATGCCGGCCACCACGCCGAACGCCCCCGCCCGTATCTCCGTCGCCAGCGTCTTGGGAAGCCGCAGCAGGATGAAGACAAGCAGGGCCACCGAGAGGCCGGAGACCACGCCGAGGGTGATCTGGAGGGCGTTGAGCGGTTCGCCGCGGCGCTGGATGAACGGTGCCCAGATGCCGTAGACGATGCCGAGCGTGACCGGGACCGCCACGGTGTGGAGGGGGATGCGCGGCCGCCCCCCGCCGGAGAAGCGCGAGAGACGCGAGAGGCGCGAGGGGCGCGCGTGCCGAGGCCCTGGCGACCTGCTCGCGGACGTCGGTGCGTGTGTGGCCATGGCAGAGAACTCCTCCCGCTCGTCCCTCTTCCAGAGCACACCCGCCGACGCCGCCCGGCAACTCGTACCCCCGCCCTCTGCTGACAGCCCGCCCCCTCATACGTCACTGTGGCCACCGTGATCTCTCCCCGCCCCGGACTCACGCCTCCCGAGTGGCTGCTCAGCGGTCTGCGCCCGAAGCCCGCCCCCATCCCGTGGTCGGCGGTCGTCCGCGCCGGCGTCGCGCTCGCCGCGCCGCTCGCCGTCGGGCTCGCCTGCGACCGGCCCACCTACGGCGCGCTCGCCTCCATGGGCGCCCTGTCCGGCGTGATCAGCGACACCGCCGACGCCTACCGGCTGCGGATACTGAACATCGCCGTCCCCCAGCTCTTCGGCGCGATCGGCGTGACCCTCGGCACGCTCGTCTTCGACCAGGGCTGGGTCGCCGTCGCCGCGCTGACCCTCGTCGCGCTCGTCTCCGGGATGATCTCCTCGATCGGCGCGGTGGCCTCGGTCTCCGGGCTGCTCCTGCTCCTCAACGCCGTCGTCGGCGCCGGTCTCCAGATGCCCGAGCCGTGGTGGCTGGCCCCGCTCCTGCTCGGCTCCGGCGGCCTCCTCGTGCTCGCGCTGTCCCTGCTCGGCTGGCCCTTCCGTGGCCGCGTCGCCGAACGGACCGCCGTCGCCGACGCCTACCGCGCCTTGGCCGACCTGCTGGAATCCGCGGCCCGCGAGGACGGCGACTACGAGGTGAGGCGGCAGGCCGTCACCGAGGCGCTGAACAAGGCGTACGACCTCATCCTCGCCCGCCGCGCCCGCGACCACGGCAGGCGCGGCCCCCTCGTACGGCTGCTCTCACAGCTCAACGTGCTCATCCCGCTCGTCGAGGCGGCGCCCGCCGCGCATCTGCGGCGCCGCCCGCTGCCCGACGAGATCCCGGCCCTCGTACGGGAGTTGGCGCGCGCGATCGACGAGGGCCGGGTCGACGGCGCCGACGCGGGCGCCGACCTGCCCGCGCCCGGCACCCCGTCCGAGCGGGCCGTCGACGTCGCGCTGCGGCACGCCGCCTCGGTCGTGCACAAGGCCGACCCCGACCCGTACAACGTGGACGACCGCCTCGGCCGCCCCGCCGCGCTCCGCGTCCGGATCAGGCACGCCGGGCGCGACGTGCTGTTCAGCGAGTCGTCCTGGCGCTACGGGCTGCGCCTCGCGCTCTGCATCGGTCTCGCGCAGTCCCTGGTCTCGGTGATCGACGTGCCGCGCTCGTACTGGGTCGCCCTCACCGTCACCTTCGTCCTCAAACCCGACTTCGGCTCGGTGTTCTCGCGCGGCGTCCTGCGCGCGCTCGGTACGGCGGCCGGTCTCGTCGTCGCCGCGGCCGTGCTGTCGCACGTACCGCGCGGCTGGTGGGACGTGCCGGTCATGCTGGTGCTGGCCGCGTGCATCCCGGCCGTCTCCGCGAAGAGCTACGGCTTCCAGACGGCGGCCATCACGCCGGTGATCCTGCTGCTGTCGGACGTGCTCAACCACGAGGGGTTCGCGCTGGTCGTACCGCGTCTCGTGGACAGTCTCATCGGCTGCGCGATCGCGCTGATCGCGGGCTATCTGCTCTGGCCGGAGAGCTGGCACACACGGATCGGGGACCGGCTGGCGGACGCCGTCGACGACACGGCGGACTATCTGACGTACGCGTTCGGCCCTGCCGACGGCCTCACCGCCGCGGAAGCGGCGGCGAACCAGGCCGAGCGGGTGCGCCGGCGGCGGACGATCTACCGCGATCTGTCCGTCGTACGCACCGAGTTCCAGCGCGCGCTCACCGAGCCCCCGCCGACCGGCACACGCGCCGCGGCCTGGTGGCCGCTGGTCGTCGCGCTGGAGCGGATCATCGACGCCACGACGGCGGCGCGGGTACGCGTCAACCACGGGGCAGCGCCACCCGGCGCGGCCGAGATCGCGGACGCGGAGAGGCAGTTGAGGGAGCTGGCGACGCGGGTGCGCTCCAGCGTCGTCCTGGTGGACGTGAGGAAGGGGTGGTCGGCGGAGGAGGACGAGGGGGTGCTGGCGCCGCTGCGGCAGGAACTCAGGTCGGCGCAGGCGATCACCTCGCAGCGCGTTCAGTAGTCCGGCGCCTTGAGCGTCACCCAGACCCGCTTCCCCGGCCCCTCCCGCCCCGCCACCCCCCAGTCGTCCGCGAGCGCAGCGACCAGCGCGAGCCCGCGCCCGCACTCGTCGACCAGGTCAGGGGTACGGGGATGGGGCAGCGCCTCGCCCGCGTCCTCGACCTCCAGCCGCAGCAGCCCGTCGCCCCTGCTCACGGTCACATGGATCTCCCGCCCCGGCGGCGACCCGTGCCGCAACGCGTTGGTGACCAGCTCCGACAGCAGCAGCGCCGCGGTGTCCCCGAGCTCACCCGCCAGGCTCAGCCGCTCCAGCAGGGCCTCCCTGGCACGGCCGACACTGCGGGGGTGGCGGGGGAGCCGGAGCTTCATGTGCTGGTCACAGTCGCGGTTCATGGAGATGACCTTCCCCATGTGAACGGCTTTTACTTTCCGTGCACGAAAGGTGACTCTCCGGTATTGGAGCGCACCCCCTCGAACCCACCCCAGGGCAGCGACCTTTACACGCGAGAGCTTCCATGAGTAAGGTTACGGTCGTAAGTTAACGAGCCGAACCCGAGATAGGAATCATCATGCTTGCTCGTCGCGCCGCCCTCTCCGCAGCCACCGCCCTCCTTGCCCTCGCCGCCATGGGAACGCTCACCGCGGGAGCCCCGGCCGCCGCGTCCACCGGCTCCGCGCCCACCATCTCGGCCGCCTACGACGCCGGTCACCACGACCGCGTCCCGCGCATCGCTCAGCAGTGGGCGTCCGCGTGGAACGACGCCGACCCGCAGAAGATGGCATCTCTCTTCACCAAGGACGGGACGTACGAGGACTTCGCCTTCCAAGGCGCTTTCCACGGCAAGGAAGGTGTGGCGATGTGGGTGTCACTCACGCACCAGAGCATCCGCGACGCCAAGGTGACCGTCACCGACGCCTTCCGCACAGGTGACCGTGTCTCGATCCGGTGGGTCTTCTCCGGTACGGACACCGGGGCCTTCGCCCCGGACCTTCCCTCGACCGGCAAGTCCTTCGCCGTGCCCGCCACCACCGTCATGGAGCTGAGGAACGGCAGGATCAAGAGGACCAGCGACTACTACAACCTCGCCGACGTCCTGCGCCAGGTCGGCCTCCCCGCCGGCGCCTACACCCCGCAGGGCGCGTAGACCCGGGGCGTGTCTTTTCGATCAGGTCCTAGATCCAAACGACAGGCCCTAGTGCCCCTGGAGCTCGTCCAGCACGCGCCGCTCCCGCTTCGTCGGGCGGCCCGCGCCACGTTCGCGGACCGCGACCGGGCCCGCGAACTCGCGGGGCGGGGGCGGCGGGCTGTGGTCCTCGTAGCACTGGACGGCCACCGGCGCGCCCACCCGTTTCCGTACGACACGGGTGAGCACGACGATCCGCTGGCGCTCCGCGTGGCGGACGCGGATCTCGTCGCCCGGCTTGACCGGAGACGCGGGCTTCACCCGCTCACCGTTGACCCTGACGTGGCCCGCGCGGCACGCGGACGCCGCCTGCGAGCGCGTCTTGGTCAGCCGCACCGACCAGATCCAGACGTCGGCGCGGACGGTGCCCTGGTCCCCGGTCCCGGACCCCGCTCCGGACCCGTTCCCGCCGTGAGCTTCAGCAGCAGCCATGCCCCCGAGCTTACGGCGTGTCCTCCGCATCGCCGGGGGAAAGCGCGTCCAGCACCTCGTCCTCGGACGTCTCCGTGAGTTCCTCCCCGACCACCAGCCAGCGCGTGATCCCCACCGATTCGAGGAACGGCAGGTCGTGGCTCGCGATCAGCAGCGCGCCCTCGTACGACTCCAGCGCGCCCGTCAACTGCCGCACGCTCGCGATGTCCAGGCTGTTCGTCGGCTCGTCCAGCATCAGCAGTTGCGGGGCGGGCGCGGCGAGCAGCATCGCGGCCAGCGCCGCGCGGAAGCGTTCGCCGCCCGAGAGCGTCCCGGCGAGCTGTTCGGCCCGCGCCCCCTTGAAGAGGAAGCGCGCGAGCTGCGAGCGGATGTGGTTGTCGGTGGTGCCGGGCGCCAGGCGCGCGACGTTCGCCGCGATGCTCAGCGCCGGGTCGAGGACATCGAGGCGCTGCGGCAGGAACCGCGCGGGTACGAAGGTCCTGGCCTCGCCCGACAGCGGCGCGAGTTCCCCGGTGAGCGTGCGCAGCAGGGTCGTCTTGCCGGATCCGTTGCGTCCGACGAGCGCGATCCGTTCGGGGCCGCGTACGTCGAGCGTCCCTTCCCGCAGCCGCCCGAAGCGGGGCCGTACCGCGTCGAGAGTCAGCACCGTACGGCCCGCGGGCACCGCGGTCCTCGGCAGGCTCACCCGGATCTCGGCGTCGTCGCGGATCGCCTCCGCCGCCTCCTCGCGCCGCTCGCGCGCGCCGCTCAGGCGCTCCTCCTGGAGGACCCGCGACTTGTCCGCCGACTCCTGCGCGGACCGTTTGCGCATCCCCGCGACGATCCGGGGCGCCTTGCGCTGGGCGTTGAGCTTCTTGTCGTGGCGCTGCCTGCGGGCGTTCTTGATCTGCGTCTCCTCCAGTTCGCGCTTCTGGCGCCGTACGTCGGCTTCCGCCGAGCGCAGCATGCGGCCCGCCGCCTCCTGCTCGGTGGCGAGCGCCTCCTCGTACGCGGACCAGCCGCCGCCGTACCAGTTCACGGAGCCGGCCCGCAGCTCCGCGATCCGGTCGACGCGTTCCAGCAGCTCACGGTCGTGGCTCACCACGACGAGCACGCCGGAGCGCCAGGAGTCGACGGCTTCGTAGAGCCGGTGGCGGGCGGGCAGGTCGAGGTTGTTCGTCGGCTCGTCCAGCAGGAGCACGTCGGGACGCTCCAGGAGCAGTGCGGCCAGGCGCAGCAGGACCGTCTCGCCGCCGGAGATCTCGCCGACGGTGCGGTCGAGGTCGATGCCGCCGAGGCCGAGCGAGCCGAGCATGGCGACGGCGCGTTCCTCGACGTCCCAGTCCTCGCCGACCGTCTCGAAGTGCTCCTCGCGTACGTCTCCGTCCTCGATGGCGCGCACCGCGGCGCGCCGCTCGGCGATGCCGAGCGCCTGGTCGACACGGAGGGCGGTGTCGAGAGTGATGTTCTGCGGCAGGTACGCGAGGCTGCCGCCCACCGTGACCGAGCCGCCGGAGGGGCGCAGCTCGCCCGCGAGCAGGTGCAGGAGCGTGGTCTTGCCGGCGCCGTTGGCACCGACGAGTCCGGTGCGGCCCCGGCCGATGCTCAGGGAGAGCCCGTCGAAGACGGGGGTGCCGTCCGCCCACCGGAAGGAGAGCGCGGAGCAGGTCAGGGAGGCGCTGGGGGTGGTGCTGGGGGTGGACATCGTCGTGGTCCTCGTCGGCGCGGTGGGATGGGGGCGTCGTATGCGAGCACCACGCGGCGACAGGGCCTTGGCCCAGGGAAGGACGCGGCTGTCCGAGAGTTCAGGGACGGCACATGCATCAAGGTCGCAGCCACGCGGGGCGTACGGGCGGAGGCGTGAGCCAGGAGCCGTACGGCGTGATGATCGCGAACCTCAGATGCGCAACGTCCACCTCTATCGGAGACAACAAGGACGCGGTGAACGATAGGCGACCCGGGCGGCGGAGGCAAAGGCCTTTCGTCCCTCCCGCTGCCCGCCGGCGTGACCTCGCCCGCACGAACGCGTCCCGCACAAGAAAGTCGCCGGACGGTCCGGAGATCCGGCCCGCCCGGCGACTGTTCACGTGCTCATCCAGGACTGACGAGGGCGTCTCAGACGCCGATGTCGTCGCCGTCCTTGCGCCAGACGGCCACGACCGCCGGGCGGACCATCTTGCCGCGCCCGTCGGGCCACGCGCTGAGCGGGTTGTCGACCGTCGCGCCGTCGAGCTCGCCCGGGTGCTGCACCGCGACCAGCACGCGCCGGTCCTGGATGATCGGGCCACAGGTCTCCGCGCCGTTCGGAACGGTGAGGAACTGCTTCAGCTCACCGCGCCGCTCGCCCTGCGTCGCCACACCGAACAGGCCGTCGTGCGAACCGAGTTGGGCACCGTCCGTGGAGATCCACAGATTGCCGTGCGGGTCGAACGCCACGTTGTCCGGGCAGGAGATCTGGCTGACCTTGTCCTTCGGGTACCCCGCGAAGTAGGTCGCCGGGTCCTTCGGGTCGCCCGCGACCAGGAACAGCCGCCAGGCGAAGCCGTCACCGGCCGGGTCGTCCCAGTTCTCGGCGAGCTCCAGGATGTGACCGTGCTTGTTGGCCTTGCGCGGGTTGGCCTCGTCCGCCGCGGCCTTGCCCGCGGCGCCGCGGTCGCTGTTGTTCGTCAGCGCGACGTACACACGGCCGGTGCGCGGCGAGGGCTCGACGTCCTCGGGGCGGTCCATCTTGGTGGCGCCGACCTTGTCACCGGCCAGGCGCGTGAAGACGTACACCTCGTCGGCGGTCATGCCGGGCACGTGCGAGACATCGCCGGTGGCGAGCGGGATCCACACGCCGGAGCCGTCGAACTCGCCGTCCTTGGGCAGCTTTCCGCTGCCGTCGACGTCCTCGACCGGGCTGTCGCCGGTCAGCTTCGCGACGTACAGCGTGCCCTCGTCCAGCAGCGTGAGGTTGTGGTCGCGGGCGGCGCGGCTGTTGCCCTTCTTCATCGACTTGGACGACACGAACTTGTAGAAGTAGTCGAACTTCTCGTCGTCGCCCATGTAGACGACCGCGCGGCCGTCGGAGGTGAGGCGCGGCTGCGCGGCCTCGTGCTTGAAGCGGCCGAGCGCGGTGCGCTTGCGCGGCGTGGAGTCGGGGTCGTACGGGTCCAGTTCGACGACCCAGCCGAAGCGGTGCGCCTCGTTGGGCTCCTGCTTCAGGTCGAAGCGCTTGTCGAACTGCTCCCACTTGCGCTCGGTGGCGGCGGTGCCGATGCCGTAGCGCTTGTCGGTGGCGCTCGATCCGTTGGCGAAGTACTGGTTGAAGTTCTCCTCGCCCGACAGGATCGTGCCCCACGGGGTGGTGCCACCTGCGCAGTTGTTCAGCGTGCCGTAGACCTTCTTGCCCGAGCGGTCCTCCGAGGTGCGCAGCAGCTCGGAGCCCGCGGCCGGGCCGGTGAGGCGGAACTCGGTCTTGACCGTGATCCGGCGGTTCAGCTCGTGGCGCGGAACGACGGTCAGCTTTCCGCTGCGGGGCTGCTCGTCCACCACGACGACCGACAGACCGTGCGCGGCCCAGGCGATCTCGACCTGCTCGCGGGTGGGGTTGGCGGCGTCGTAATCCTTGAACATCAGGATTTCGTCCGTGTACTCGTGGTTGGCCACGAGGAGCTGCTTGCCGCGCTCGCTCTTGAGCGGCAGCAGGCTCAGGAAGTCGTTGTTGTAGCCGAACTGGCCGGCCTGCACCTTGGCGGTCTGCTTGTCCGGGTTGAACTCGGGGGCGCCGCGCAGGATCGGGTCGCCCCAGCGGACGACGATGTTCTGGGTGTAGCCGTCGGGGACGGTCACCTTGTCGGCGGTGTTGGGCGCGACCGGCGTGAAGCGCAGGCCACGCGCCCCGTCGGGCTTCTTGCCGCCCTTGCCGTGGCCGTTGTCGCCCCCGGCGAGGGGGGTCGCCGAGGCGGGGGTGTTGCCGGAGCCCGCGACGAAGGCGGTGCCCGCGGTGGCGGCGACGGTCACCACGGCGGCGGTGCGCATGATGGACCTGCGGGAGAGCGCGGTGGCGATGATGTCGCCGGAGTACTCGTTCTCACTCGTGTTGGGCGTCTCGTGGAAGCACGCGTCGCCGCAGCGGAAACGGCAGGTCATGGCGGAACGTCCGCCCGGGTGCGAGTTGAGCAGCGGCAGCAGTTTGCGCACTTGTCCCCTCCGGTGGGCCTTGCTCGGCGCGGCCTGCGCCGACAATGTGTCGGGATATGTACGGCGGTGACGCTATGCGCGTAGGCACCCGGTTCTCCGACCGCAAGGTGAACGCGGAATGAATGCGCGTCGACCGGGCATCCGCAGGGGGCACATTCCAGGTCCCGGGGCGCCCCTGCCGGAGCCGACGCCGGGTGGCCGCTAACCTTACGTATCCGCCGTGGCCAGGGATGCCGAGTTTAGGTCGGGGCATGTCCCCGAATCCCCTGTTTCCAGTACGGATATATGCCGCACCCAACTCTTCTGAAAGGCTCGCCCATGGGCATTCGGAGCTTGCTGCGCAAGGTGTTTGGACGCGAGCGTGCGGAGCGTGACGAGTCGGCGGCCACGTCGGTACCGGCCCAGACCGAACGCACGCATGAGCCAGAGCCTTCGCAGCCAACGACGACTACGTCGGCCACTGTGCCGGCACCGGCGAAGGAGCCGTCACCCGCCGCGGAGAAGGTGACGGCGGAGAAGTCCACGACGAAGACGACGAAGACCGAGACCGAGAAGCGGGCGGAGGCGGAGAAGGCCGAGGACCTGGTCGCCGCGGCCTTCGACAACCCGCGTACGTCGGCGCCGTCGACGCCGGAGGCGAGCGTCCCGGCCCAGACGAAGCGCGAGGAGCCGAAGACCCCGACGGTCCCGGCGCAGGCCCAGTCGACACCGGAACCGGTGAAGGCGGCGGAGCCCGAGCCCGCGCCGGAACCGGAGCCTGTTGTCGTGCGGGAGCCGGAGCCGGTGGCGGAGGTCGTACCGGAGCCGGAACCCGAGCCCGAGCCGGTCGTCGTACCGGACCCCGAGCCGGTGGCCGAGGTCGTACCGGACCCCGAGCCCGTCGCGGAGGTCGTACCCGAGCCCGAGCCGGTGGCCGAGGTCGTACCGGACCCCGAGCCCGAGCCGGTCGTCGTACCGGACCCCGAGCCCGTCGCCGTCGCCGAGCCGGCCCCGGAGCCGGAGGCCGCCCCCACCCCCGCGCCCGCGGCCCCCAAGGAGGCGGGCAAGCCGGCGTACTCCCTCGCGAGGGTCAAGACCCACGCGCCGGGCCTCGTCGACTCGTACAAGGCGGCGGGCGCCGCGCTCAAGGGCGCCGGTCTGGACGGCGAGCGCGCGACGGTCTACCTCGTGCTCGACCGTTCGGGCTCCATGCGCCCGTTCTTCAAGGACGGCAGCGCCCAGCGCCTCGGCGAGCAGGCGGTCGCGCTCGCCGCGCACCTGGACGAGAAGGCGACCGTGCAGGTCGTCTTCTTCTCGACGGACATCGACGGTACGGGGGAGGTCTCCCTCACCTCGTACGAGAACCGGGTGGACGAACTGCACGCCGGGCTCGGCCACATGGGCCGGACGAACTACCACCGCGCGGTGGAAGAGGTCGTCGCCCTGCACGAGAAGGCGGGCAACCCCGGCCCGGCGCTGGTGATCTTCCAGACGGACGGCGCGCCGGAGGCCAAGCAGGCGGCGGAGAAGGCGTTCGCGGAGGCGGCGAAGCTGCCGCTGTTCTGGCAGATCGTGGCGTTCGGCGAGCACAAGGCGAAGGGCTTCGACTTCGCGCGGAAGCTCGGCGCGGACGAGAAGGCCGCGAACGTGGCGTTCTTCCACGCGGGCCCGACACCGAAGGACCTCCCGGACGCGGAGGTGTTCGGCAATCTGCTCGCGGCGGTCCCCGCCTGGTGGTCGTCCCACAAGGCCTGATCGCAGCTGAGGCTCTACGAGACGCGCCCTCCGCAATACGACGGAGGGCGCGTCTCGTTCTTGTGCGCTGTGAGAGGGTCGAGAGGTGATTGTCGAACGTGCGTACGCCTCCAAGCCCCTGGACGACGCGGCTGACTGGCCCTGGTCGGTGCCGTGCGTCGCCGAACTGCTCGCGAACGGGCTGCGGTTCACCGCGCCGGTGACCTTCCTCGTCGGCGAGAACGGCTCCGGCAAGTCGACGCTGGTGGAGGCCCTCGCGGAGGGTTTCGGCCTCGACTCGTGGGGCAGCTCGCACGAATGGCGTTACGTCGGTCCACGCCCCAAGTCGCAGCTCGGCGAACGGATCCGCTTCGACGCGGCGTCGGGCCGCGGCAGACGCATGCTGAGCAACTGGTCGGCACGGCAGGGGTTCTTCCTGCGCGCGGAGACCGCGATGGACGCGCTGAAGCGCGAGAGCTTCGACCCGGAGTCGGCGAGCCATGGTGAAGGCTTCCTGGCGGTGTTCCGGGAGAAGTTCCAACGGCCGGGCCTCTATGTGATGGACGAGCCGGAGGCGGCGCTCTCGTTCCAGTCCTGCCTCGAACTCATGGGCCACATCGACCAGTTGGCGAAGAACGGCGGCCAGGTCATCTGCGCCACGCACTCCCCGCTGCTGACGGCGCTCCCGAACGCGGACATCATCGAGGTCGGCGACCACGGCCTGCGCCGCACGACGTGGGACGACCTGGCCCTGGTCGACCACTGGCGCCGCTATCTGACCGACCCACGGCGGTACTTGCGGCACATCCTCGACTGACGGGCCGGGATCAGGACGTTCAGCCGCTCCGGTGCCGGATCCACCGCGACGAGTGGAGGGCCGCCCTCACAGCGTTCGCGACACCCGTAGTTCCGTGAGGTACCGCTTGGTGATCCGGCCTCCGTACCGTCCGTCGATCAGTCCCGCGACGCATCCCAGCAGCCCCTCCCGGGCCTCCGGCGGCAGTGCCCGGTGGCCGGAGTAGGTCCGCAGTACGTCCAGGTACTCAGCCGTCGTGTACGCCAGGTCCCATTCGTAACGCCGGACGACGACAGGGCCGAACCGGCCGCTGTGTGCGACCTCGTCCTCGTGGTCCAAGGTGTCGACATCATCCGCGGCGGCGGGCCGCAGCCCCGGAGGCGTGGCAGGGTCGAAACGCTCGTAGCAGGCCTGGACATCGACGAAGAACCGCTCGCTGCCGCCCGCCACATGCTGTGTGGCGACCACCGCGAGCGCGCCGCCGGCCCGCAGCGCGTCGGCGGCTCTCACCATCCGGACCGCCGGATCGATCCAGTGGAACGCCGTCGCCGAGACGATCGCGTCGAACGGCTCCAGCGGCAGCGGCCACGTCTCGAAGTCCGCCGTCACGACCTCGACCGACCCGAACCGGGCCAGGTTCCGCCGGGCGACGGCCGCCATGTTCGCGCCCAGTTCGACCGCGGTGATCCGGCAACCGCGCTCCGCGAGCGGCACGGTCGCCTTCCCGGTGCCCGCGCCCACCTCCAGAACGCGACGGCCGGGCCCGGTACCGGCCAACGCGTCGAGATCGTCGAACAGCTCCGGCGGATACCCGGGCCTGGCCCGGTCGTAGAGTTCAGCGTCCTCGTCGAACGTCCGGCTCAGATGGCTACGGCGCGTCTCATCAGGCTTGTCGTCGCGCATGCCCGCATGCTAGAGACCACCTCACGTAGTGATCAACCAGGTTTACCGGACACCGCGCGTCCGCCCGCCTGACCACCCGACACCCCTCGCTGGAAGTCGGCGTGCCGGCCGGCTTCGCCCGCGACGCGGAAAGCACCTCTTCCTGGCGGCGTTCCGGCAGGACCACTGGCGCCGCTATCTGACGGACCCACGGCTGTACTTGCGGCACATCCCCGACTGAGGCCGGTTGTCAGTGCCGGGTGGCATGCTCTGCCCCTATGAACAAGCAGCAGTTCTGGCAGCTGATTGAGGCCGCCCGCGAGCAGGTGCCGGACCCCGAGGACGGGGAGGCCGTCGCCGACCGCGCGAGCGAACTCCTCGCGGCGCGCCCGGTCGAGGAGATAGTCGCGGCGCAGCAGACCCTGTGGGACGTGCTGGCCGACTCGTACACGAACCCCCTGTGGGCGGCGGCGTACCTGATCAACGGCGGATGCTCCGACGACGGATTCGACTACTTCCGGGGCTGGTTGCTGTCACAGGGCGAGGAGGTCTACGCACGGGTGGTCGCCGCTCCGGACACCCTCGCGGAACTGCCCGTGGTACGGGCGGCGTCGACGAACGGCCTGGAATTCGAGTGCGAGTCGGTACTGAGCATCAGCTGGAACGCCCATCTCAAGGTCACGGGCGAAGAACTCCCCGCCGATTCGTTCACCATCCGGCACGAGGAACTGGACCCGGCCTGGAACTTCGACTTCGACGACCGCGCCGAAATGCGCCACCGTCTGCCTGGCCTGTCGGCGCTCTACCTGGACTAGGGCGTGTTTTAGAAGTCCCGTCTGGCCCCCGCCCGATGGGCGGACGACGCTACTTCTAAAACACGCCCTAGGGCCTTGGCCCGGGCCCTACAGACACAACCCGCGTCCACCGGTCGAAATCCGTCGGGGTCACGTTGCTCCCGCACAGAATCGTCGCGACCGTCCTGCCGTCGAACCGGCCGCCGCCCTCCAGGATCGACGCGCCCCCCAGCGCCCCGGCCGGCTCGACCACCAGCCCCGCGTGCACGTGGAGGAGTCGCATCGCTTCGATGATGGCGTCCTCCGTCACCAGCACCGCGTCGTCCACGACCGAGGCGAGGTCCTTGAGCACCTCCGGGAGGACATAGCGGCCCGCGACCCCGTCGGCGATCGTGTTCGGAGCCCCGACCTCGATCGGCCGGCCCGCGCGCAATGCCAGCGTCATCGCCGGGGCGTTCTCGGGCTGGACACAGATGATCTCCGTGCCCCCGCGCAGACTCCTCAGCGCGTAGCCCACACCCGATGCCATCGCGCCGGCGCCCAACGACACCACCACCGCGTCGAGTTCACCGGGCAACTCCGAGAGCTCGACCCCGATCGTGGCCGCTCCCTCGCACGTATCAAGGTCCTTGCTGTCCTCGACCAGGAACGCGCCGGCCTCGGCGGCATGCCGCGCGGCGGCTTCGAGTGCCTGCTCGATCCCCCCGTCGACCAGGATCACGTTCGCGCCGAGCGTTCTCATTCGCTCGATCTTCAGCGGGTTGGCCGCCGACGACGCGACGACAGTGACCCCGATTCCGCGCAGCCCGCCGCCGAAAGCGAGCGCCTGCCCCAGGTTCCCCGCGCTCGCGCAGACGACGGCATCGGCCGTCCCTCTGTCCTGAAGACGGTTGAGGACGGTCTCGGTTCCGCGCCCCTTGAACGAGCGGACGGGATTCAGGGTCTCCACCTTCAGAATCACGCGGCAGCCGAGCGCATCGCCCAAGGAGCCGCATTCGTACTGCGGCGTGTCCAGGAACACCGGATTGATCCGGGTGCGGGCCAGAAGGATTCTCGCGAGGTCCAACCGCACCGCGCGCATGTCGCTCATGCTCCGAGACCGGAGCGGGGGTGATTCTCGTCGCGCCAGGCCCGGGGCGAGACTCCGTAGGTCTGTTTGAACGCCTTGCTGAAATGCGTCGCGTCCACGAAACCCCAACTCCGCCCTGTCGCCGCGATGGTCCGCCGCCGCCCGTTCGGGCCTGCCAGCTCTCGCTTGCATTCGGCCAGGCGGCGCGTCCGGATCCAGTCTCCGAGGCTGATGCCCGACCGGGACAGTACGGCGTAGAGATGACGTACGGAGATGCTGTGCGCGGCGGCGATCCGTGCCGCCGACAGATCGGGATCGGCCAGATGCTCCCGGACGTACTGAGTGATCCGCAGGCTGAGCGTCGCCTCCAACGGGCCCGTGGCCAGGACCGAGTTGCCATGCTGGGACGTCAGCACCGCACGGAGCAGTTCGATGCTGGGTTCCACGACGGCGTCGGCGTGCACGCCCTGGTGGATGTCGTCGCTGACGGCCAACTGGGAGAAGTAGGTGAAGGCGAGGCGCGCGATGGGGTTGTCCGATCCCAGCGTGACCGCGCCGGTGTCCCGCAGCAGCCGGTCGGGAAGCGCGAGTGCCGCGCGGGGAAAACGCAGGAAGTGGTGGTCGACTCCCTCGTCGAAGAGAAGTGTGTAGGGAGCGGTCGATTCATAGACGGCGAGTTCCCCCGGCCTCAGCACGCACTCCCGACCGTTCTGCGCCACCAGGCTCGTGCCCGACATCTGAACACCGAGGAAGACGGCCGGCTCCTCGTCCTCCCGGGCCAGCCGCTCAGTCCGACGGACAGTGACCGCGGACGCCCGCGCCGAACAGAACCTGAGAGGACCGACGGCCCCGAGCCCGATGCGAACGGAGATGTCCTCGGAGGGAGGCCGGTGGTCGATGTCGACCGCCACCAGGGACTCCCACACCGCGTGCCGGACGACTTCCTCCCGGTCCCGCGGCGGAACGAACGCGGTGTCCAGGACCGGGCTCATGAGGCAGACCTCCGTCCGCCCCGGTCACAGCGTCGGCCCGGCAGTACCTCCGCCCGTTCCCCCACAAGCCCCCCTCGCCCGATGCGGCGCCGAGTTGAAACTGTGCACTACCGACAAAGTTCCCTGCACGGACGACACAGTCCGAATCCCGCGGCGACCCTAAGGTCCATGGGCGAAGTCGCCACAGAGGCGACATCACCGACCAGAAGGATCGCATCGTGCAACGAGTATCCACAACGCTTCGGATGCGGATCGGAGTGTTGGGGGCCCTGACTCTCCTCTTCGCCGCCGGCCTGACAGCCAGCCCGGCGATGACCACGCCGGCGCACGCCGCCTACGGCCCGTGCAACACGACGGTGAAGCGCACCGACGGGGTCGCCGTCAACAACTACTACAGCGTTCCCGCGCGCACCGGAAACGGCATCAGCTGCTACATGCAGTGGCAGACGGGCAGTTCGAACGCCGTCAAGGCGCTGCAGAGGGCCATTCTCCGCTGCTACGGCAGCACCTACGCGGCCGATCGGATCCGCGCCACCGGAGGAGCGGACGGGGACTACGGCACCGGCACGGTGGATGCCGTTGAGTGGCTCCAGGCCAACCGCCTCGGCGTGCGCGCCGACGGCGTCTACGGGCCGGACACCCGCAAGGCGATGCTGTGGCCGGACTACTGGCGCGACCCCGCCGACGGAAGCGTTCAGTTCATCGCCTGCTACAACCCGCCGTTCTAGTCACCACAACGTTCCGTCGACGCCGACCCCCTGCCGGAGGCCGGCGTCGACCGCGTCACCCATGCCGCCCGCGCCGGCTGTGCCGGTTGCGCTCCGCCAGCCGCGCGCTCAAGTTCGAGGCGGGCGGTACGAAGTCCGGGCACTTCGCGCTACCGCACTGGCACTTGGGCCACGCGAGCACGGCACCCGGTCCCAGGACCTGCTCCGCGTCGGCGTTGCCGCCGCCATCACCGTTGCCGTCGATCTTCCGCACCACCAGCACCCCATCCGTACCGAACGTACTCATCAGCCGGGACAGAAACCGCCGCGCATCGCTGCCGCTCATTCCGCCACCCGCTTCAGTCCTTGTTCAACGCGCCGCAGCAGCTCTGGTGTCACTGGTACGTACATACGGGGTACCCCCTCGGGCACGAGCCGCCAGAAACCACCGCTGTGCACGACGGCGTCCAATTCGGCCACGTGAGCGGGGATGTGGGGTGTTCGAGTCTCTGGTTCGAACATGCGACAGACGCACCTTCCGTCATTGCGTAATTACATTCCGTGCATCAAGAATCGGCATGTGGGGCCACGTCCAAAAGGGCTTGGCCATAGCCCGGTTGCCGCTGGACACAGGGGAGTTGTCGTGGTCGCACGGAAGTCGAACGCAGGTCAGAAGCCGTCGGCCCGAGAAATGCTGGCGAAGGAACTGGCGCGGCTGCGCGAGGAGTCGGGGATGTCCTTGGCCCAACTGGGCGAGGAGACGACGTATGACCGTGCGTATCTGCACAAGCTTGAGACGGGGGCGCGGGTGGGGTCACCGGAGGTGATCGCGGCGCTCGGTGCGGTGTACGGGGCGGCGGGCGAGCATCTGGCGATGCTGTGGGCGCTGGCGAGCGAAGACGCGTTCGCCGACAAGTACAAGTTGTTCATGGAGCTTGAGGCACGGGCGACCGTTCGGTACACGTACTCCGCAGGAGCCATTCACGGTCTTCTGCAGACCGAGGCGTACGCCCGAGAGGTCTTCGAAGCGGCCCGACCGCGCGACGAGAACGAACTGTCCGAAGAGATCGCTGCGCGGCTCGGACGACAGGAGTTGCTACGCCGCGACAACGCGCCGCACTTTCGCGCGGTTTTGGACGAATCCGTACTGCGACGCAGGATCAGCGACCCCAAGGAGTGGACGCGACAGCTGGAACACCTTCTGGAAGCAAGCCAGTTGCCAAACGTCACGCTTCAGGTGTTGCCTTTTAACGCAGGGCTACACACCCTGCTGGGCACCTCGGTCACCATCCTCTGGCTCCCGGACGGCAAGGCTGTCGCGTACACGGAGCACGCTCACTCAGGGGAATTGATCGAGGATCCGTCAGAGGTCGAGAAGCTACGCCTGTCCTACGATCTACTGAGGGACTTGGCCCTCTCGCCTCGGGATTCCGTGGCGTTCATCGAGCGACTGATCGAGGAGTACACACCATGCGTCCCCGACCCGACCTGAGCACCGCGCAGTGGCGTAAGTCCAGTTACAGCAACGGCGACGGAGGGGAATGTGTTGAGGTGGCCGACGGCTACCCCGGCGTCGTGCCCGTCCGGGACAGCAAGACGCCCCATGGCCCGGTGCTCCTCCTCAACCCCGCCGCCTGGGGCGACTTTCTCAAGTACGTCTGACGCGTCTGGCGGACCACACCAGTAGTCCGGGGCCGTCGGGCGTGTGCACGGGTAGCCACGCGTCGTCGGCCTCGGTCAGGCGGGACTCGTCGAGCCGCAGCGGGTGCGGAGTCTCCGCCTTGCCGTCGCACGCCCAGAACCTGACGGTGCCGACGGCCGCCCGCAGGGCGTCCAGCTCCGCGCCTTCCCAGACATGGCCGCCGGCCCCGCCGCCCCGGAAGGGTTCGAAGACGGTCGCGAGCGCGTCGACCTGGCCCGATCCCCCGGGCATGGGGACGAGGTAGCCCTCCGCCTGGCCCTGGCGGCGCGAAGTGCCGCCGTACTCCTGCTGGTAGAAGACCCCGGTCGGCGCGTCGACCACGACGTGGACCCAGTCACCGCCGGTGCCGTCGGGGTCGATGAAGACGTATCGCATGGTCGTAGTCTCCAGCACATGGAACGACACGACATGGATCTCGCCGCCTACGAAGAACGCGCCCGCAACGGCCCCTGCTTCGTGTGCGCGTTCCTGCGTGGGGATCCCGGCTATCGTCACGAGACCGTCTACGAGGACGACGCTCACATCGCCTTCCTCGATCGCTGGCCCACTCTCCCCGGGCGGGTACTCGTCGCGCCCAAGGCGCATGTGGAGCATGTCGTGCGGGAGTTGGACGAGGCCGCGTACAGCTCGCTCATGCTCGTCGTACGGCGCGTCGCGCTCGCCGTGGAGCGGGTGCTGGAGCCGGAGCGTACGTATCTGCTCTCGCTCGGCAGCCAGCAGGCGAACGCCCATCTGCACTGGCACATCGCCGCCCTGCCGCCCGGCGTGCCGTCGGAGCGGCAGCAGTATCACGCGCTCATGGCCGAGAACGGGATCCTGACGCCGACCCCCGACGAGGTCGCCGCCCTCGGCGCGCGGCTGCGGGCTGCTCTGACTACCTGAGTTCCGTGCTTGGTCGGCGACGCCAGTCCCATGCCGGGTGACGGTCCACCAGGGTGAGGAACTCATTCGCCGGCAGGATCTCGAAGTGGTTGGTGTCGACGAGACCGTCGAAGCCATCGAGCACCTGACGGAGGAAGACCCGGGCCGCGTCCATGGACTCGCACGAGACGTAGACCCCGTACGGCTCGCCGATCCGGGCCGTCACCTGCTGGAGCTCGTCCGGCTCGTAGTCCGCCAGGATCGCGCCCGAGAGGTCGATGGCGTACGAGTAGCCGTGCCAATGGAGCCTTTCGTCACCCGTCACAGAATCCGGCACGAGCTCGAAGGACTCGAAGGAACGGATTCGCCCTTCAAGCGACGCGCGCCGCTCCGCGGGAGCGAGAAGGATCACGGACGGCCAGGACACGCCTTCACCTCCGCAGGCGCCTCCACGCCGTCGAGCGGCCTGACCCAGCGGCTCCACTGCGCCTGCGGCGCATACCCGGCATTCGCCCAGGCGTGGTGGGCGAGTTCGTTGTGGTCGAGGACCATCGCGTCGGCCCGGCGGCCACCGAGGGCCGCGAAGCGCTCGTGCGCGGCGCTGAGCAGGGCGGCGGCGATGCCCTGGCGGCGGTGGGCCGGGTCGACGGCCAGGCGGTACAGGTGGCAGCGCCAGCCGTCGTAACCGGCGATGACCGTGCCGACGATCGCCCCGCCGTCACCCTCGGCCACCAGCAGCGCGTCCGGGTCGCGGGAGAGGAGGCGGGTGACCCCGTCCACGTCGTCGGTAATGCCGGCGCCCTCCGCCGACCGGGCCCAGAAGGCCAGCAGCGCGGGGACCTCGGCGGAACTCGCGGTACGGATCTTGACCTTGCTCATGAGGGCTGTCTAGCAGGAGCGCCCCCGGCCCGGCAGACATTTTCGCCCGCCGGACAGAGGCAGTGGCGAACGGACTACGCCTCCGCGAGGTCCCCGTTGCTCCAGGCGTAGACCTCACGGTCCTTGACCGTGATCCGGTACTGGTACTGCTCCGAACAGTCCGTCCGCGCCCCGGAGTTGTCCTGCGCGTCCTCCGCGAACCAGCTCGCCTCCAGCTCGGGGCCGTCCGTGAACGCACCGGCCTCGCAGGCCTTTTCGTCGCCCAGCTTCAGCGCGGTGTCACCGAGAGTGAAGCGCAAGAGCTTCGCGTTGCCCGTGGTCTCCGCCTTGATCGTCAGATCCGTGGCGTCCGCCGGAACCCACGCGGGCAGGACGAAGATCCCCTCCCCGTCGCCCGACTCCGGCGCGCTGTCCGCCGTCGGATAGTTCTTTATGCGCTCGCCGAGGACGACATCGTTGAAGGCGTCCGGGAAGTGCTCGTCGTGCTTCTTCAGCACGGGTCTGATCACCGACCCGACCACCCACAGCCCTACGCACGCCCCGACGACGATGATCAGCACCTTCTTGTTCATGCGCCTCATTGTCCAATGAACGTTTTGATTTCGGCCCTCGGGGCCAGAGATCATGTCCACACGGCCGGGTGCGCCCGGGAGCGGGCCAACGGGCAACGGGGAAGAGAACGGGGAGGGCGTCGCGCATGCCGTGGGACGAGTGGGAGGGGCTCAAAGCCGATGCGGCGGCCCGCGGTGCCACCCAGATGCGGCTGAACCAGCAGCCGGCCGATCCAGAGGGCGGCCCCTCCGAGAATCTGAAGTCGGACAAGAAGGCGTGGGTGGCCGCCGGCGAGGGCGTCAGCGGCCTGAAGACCGGCATCGGCAAGGCGTTGACCGCGCTGGAGAGCGGACAGGCGGGGCTCGGTGACAGCTCAGGATGCCAGAGCGCCGCGGCGCAGAAGGAGTTGTACGACTCCTGGAAGAAGTACGTCGGCGATGTGAGCGCCCGCTGTGGTGAACTCGGCGGGCTGCTGGAGCAGGCGGGCCACGACCTGTCGAAGTCCGACCAGTCGGTCCTGACGGAACTCGACCGGCTCAAGGTGAAGTACGCGGACACCGAGGCAGTCGGCGGCCAGGCGAAGGAGAAGTGATCCGCGGCCATGGATCTCGCGACGCTCAAGGCCCTCAAGCCCGCGGAGTACGAGGAGGCCGCCGACGGCTACCGGACGACCGGCGACATGGCCAGTGCGGCCAAGGACACGATCGACAACCGGATCGGCGCGGGCGTACGCCACCAGTTGAAGGGCGAGGCGGCGACGGCAGCCCTGCGGGAACTGCGGGAACTGGCCAAGAACTTCCACTACGCGCAGACCGAGTGCGCTCTGGTGAGCACCGCGCTGAACGGTTTCGCCTACGACATGGCGGCCGCCAAGCGGAAGCTTGACGCGGCGATCGCCGACGCCGGTGCCGACAACTGCACGGTGCGGCAGGACGGTTCGGTCAGCTATCCCGCAGGAAAGAAGCCGGGCGAGGAGAAGAACGAGCCGGGCGGCACCGTGACCGGCAGCGCCGGGGGCAGCGCGACGTCCGACGCGCTGGAGCGCCAGGCGGCGGGCATCCACCCGAACCCGTACTACGGCAGGGCCATGGCGTACGCGAACCGGATCGCCGACGCGCTGAGGGAAGCCACGGACGCGGACGCCAAGTGGGCGCCGAAACTGCGCGCGTTGAAGGCGGACGACGACCTGACCGTCTCCAAGCAGGACTGGGCCGACGCGCAGTCGGACATGGGCGGGGTGCGCGAGGCGGGCAAGACCTACCTCGACTCACTGCCGCAGGCCCCGAAGGACGGCACCCCGGCGGCCAACGCGGCCTGGTGGAAGGGGCTCAGCCCGGAGGAGCAGGCGGCGTGGCTCTCGACCCGGCCCGACACGGTGGGGGCGCTCGACGGGCTGCCCGCCACCGTGCGCGACGAGGCGAACCGCGTCGTACTGGAGGAGAAGCGCGGTCAGCTCCAGATGGAACTGGACTCCATGCCGAAGCCGCCCGCCAACGAGTGGACCTGGATAACGGCAGGCATGTACCCGTCCAAGGTGCACACCGACGAGTGGATGGCGTGGCACAACAAGTACGGGGACCGGTACGAGCAGCTCAACAAGTCCCTCAAGGGCATCGGGAGCATCCAGGACCGCTTCGACAGGACCGGGGAGAGAGGCCTGCCCGAGGCGTACCTGCTCGGCTTCAGCCCGGAGGGCAACGGCCGGGCGATCGTGGCCAACGGCAATCCGGACACGGCCGACCACCAGGCGGTCTATGTACCGGGGACGACGTCGAATCTGGGCGGTATCGGCGGGGACATCGGCCGGATGGAGAACGTGTGGCGTTCTGCCACCGAGTCGGCCGATGGCGGCTCGGTCTCCACAATCACCTGGCTCGGATACGACGCCCCGCAGGACATCGTCAAGGACTCGCCCTTCAGCCACTACGCCGATGACGGTGCTCCGGCCTACAACCGCTTCATCGACGGCCTCGACGCGTCGCGTACGGCCGAATCGGACACGCACCGCACGGCGATCGGCCACTCGTACGGCACGACCCTCATCGGATCCGCGGCCCGGCAGGGTGAGCTGAACGTGGATGATGTGATCTTCGCCGGCAGCCCCGGGGTGCAGGTGAGCAACGCCGACCAGATGGACGTCCCAAAGGGGCACGTCTGGAACCAGGAGGCGAAGGGGGATGTCGTCCCGGACGTCGGACGCTTCGGGCACGGCGGAACCGACTGGGACGGAGCTTTTACGACTCCGAGCGACGAACGCTTCGGCGCCAACCAGTTGCAGACCGACACCGAAGGCCACAGCGACTACTGGAAAGACGGCACCAAGAGCCTGTGGAACCAGGGCCAGGTCGTGGCAGGCAATGGTGGCGACGCCGCGTTGAAGCCGCCGCCGGACCGCTGGGCGCATGTGAAGTGAAAGATGACCACGCACACCCGCACGTTCCGACCGATCGAGGCTTCTCGACTTGAAGATGCAACTGGGGGCGTCCGCGCTCCTCATGTCCCTCGCCCTCATGACCCTGACCGGATGCGGCATGACTGACACCAACAGCTCCGACGACATCCCCACCGCGGGCACCAGCAACTCGGAGGACGCCGCCGACGAGGCGGAGCGGATCTCCAGCGAGCTCTACGACCTGATCGGCGTCAAGGGAAAGGCGTCCGACACCGGACCGGGCGTTTCGGAGTGCGGCGGCAAGGACCCGGAGAAGTACTTCACGATCTTCCACCCGTGGAGTTTCACTCCGGCATCGGCCGACGAACTCGACGGTGTGATGGAACGGCTCAAGACGGAACTGCCCAAGCACGGCTGGAAAGTTGTCGAGTACGGGCCGGACACCAGCATGAACAAGAATCTCAGCCTCACGGCCGACAACGACGAGAAGAAGCACAGCGTCAAGATCGTCCAGATGACGAAGCGTGAGCCGCCGAAGCTCAGTCTGACGGTCGTCTCCGGCTGCTATCAGGTCCCCGACGGCGAGAAGGTCTACCGGTTCTGAGGCGGCAGCTCCACCCGTACCGCCAGCCCGCCGCCCTCCCCGCCCGGCTCCGCCGACACCGTGCCGCCGTGGGCCGTCGCTATCGAGCGGACGATCGAGAGACCCAGGCCCGCGCCCGGCCCCATGCGGTCGCGGCCCTCGCCCCGGCGGAAGGGTTCGAAGAAGGCCGGGATGTCCTCCGGAGCGATGCGGGGGCCGTCGTTACGGACCGTCAGAGCCGTGCCCGACACGGAGACGTCCACCTCGCCCTCCCCGTACGCCTGCGCGTTCGCCAGCAGATTGCCGACCAGCCGGTCCAGCAGCGCCCGGTTGCCCCGTACGCGCGCCGTCTCCGCCCCCGGCTCCGTCACCGTCACCGACAGGCCGTGCCGGGCCGCCTCCTCCGTCACCAGGTCGCCCCAGCGGATCTCCTCCTGGTCCTCGACCTCCCGCTCGCTGCGCGCCAGGACCAGCAGGCCGTCGATGAGCTGTTCGCTGCGGCGGTTGTTGGCGAGCAGCAGCTCCTTCGTACGGGCCAGCTCCTCCGGCGAACCGGCGCCCGTGAGGCCCACCTGGATCGCCGTGCGCTGCGTGGCCAGCGGCGTACGCAGTTCGTGGGAGGCGTTCGCGATGAAACGCCGCTGGCTGTCGAAGGCCTTCTGGAGCCGGCCGAGCAACTCGTCGAGCGTGTCGCCCAGTTCCCTCAGCTCGTCGTCGGGGCCGGTCGACCCGATCCGCTCGTGCAGGTTGTGCGCCGACAGCTGCCGCGCCTTCGCCGTCATCGCGTGCACGGGCCGCAGCACCCGCCCCGCCGTCCACCAGCCGACGCCGACCGCGCACAGCGCCATCACCACCAGCGCGCCCACCGACCAGAACATCAGCTCGTCCGACGCGGCCTCGCTGACGTTGTCGGTGAGCTGGTAGACGGTGACGGGCGCGAGCCGGCCCTCCTCGGTGAGGTAGTAGCCGTTGCCCGACGACGGCGGCAGCGCCGGTACGACACGGGCCGCGATCTCCTCGGCCTCCGTCTGCGTACCGGCGCTGGACAGCAGGTTCACGACCGCGAGCAGGCAGCCGCCGAGGACGAGGAAGACCGCGCCGTACACAAGGGCGATCCGCTCCCTGATCGCACCCGTCACAGCACGTAACCCCCTCCGTCCAGGTCCACCGGCCTGATCAGCGCCGGATCGCCGAGCTTGGCACCAAGCTCCCCCACACAGAGGCGTACGACACCTGAGAGCGGGTCCGTCTGCGCGTCCCACGCGCGCTCCAGCAGCTGCTCCGTCGTCACGGCCTTTCCGTCCGCCTCCAGCAGGATCTGGAGCACGGTCAGCTCCTTCACGGAGAGGTCGAGGGCCTTGCCGTCGCGTACCGCCGTACGGCTCACGGTGTCCAGCCGCACACCGCGCCGCTCCAGAGTCGGCTGTAACGCCCGCGAACTCCGCCGGCGCAGCGCCCGCACGCGCGAGACCAGCTCGGGGAACTCGAAGGGCTTGCCCAGATAGTCGTCAGCGCCCAGATCGAGCCCCTTGACGCGCTCCTCCATGGAAGAGGACGCGGTGAGCATCAGGATCCGGGTCCGGGACTCGTCGGCGACGAGCCGGCGGGCGACGTCGTCGCCGTGGACGCGGGGGAGGTCACGGTCGAGTACGACGACGTCGTAGTCGTGCAGCCCGAGATAGGCCAGCGCGGCGTCCCCGCTGTACACGGTGTCCACGGCGAACCCGGCCCGCCGCAGCCCGGTGGCGATCAGCTCGGCCAGGATTTCCTCGTCCTCGGCGACCAGCACGCGCATCTGAATCCTCCCCGCCCCGTGCGGGAGCGCACGAGTGTCGTCCTTCTCCTTCTAAAGATGCGTTTGCCGGGGTCATAGGTTGTGCCGAATCCACACTCTTTAACCACAGTCTCAGGTTTAACCGAGGTGAAGGGACCTCTGCCGGGCCGTTAGGATTTCGACCATGGCCGCCACTGGATCCGAAGAGCAGGGTGGGCGGGCGTACTACGTCACCACCCCCATTTACTACGTCAACGACGCTCCTCACCTGGGCCACGCCTACACGACCGTCGCAGGCGACGTGCTCACCCGCTGGCACCGCCAGCGGGGCGAGAAGGTGTGGTATCTCACCGGCACGGACGAGCACGGTCAGAAGATCATGCGTACGGCCGAGGCGAACGGTGTCACCCCGCAGGAGTGGGCGGACAAGCTCGTCGACGAGGCGTGGCGGCCTCTGTGGAAGCACCTGGAGATCGGACACGACGATTTCATCCGGACGACGGAGAAGCGACACACCGACCGCGTCCAGGAATTCGTGCAGGACCTGTTCGACAAGGACGAGATCTACAAGGGCGGCTACGAGGGCCCGTACTGCGTGGGCTGCGAGGAGTACAAACTCCCGGGGGAGCTGCTCGACGGCGAGGGCGAGTTCGCGGGTCTGAAGATCTGCGCGATCCACAAGACGCCGGTGGAGATCCTCAAGGAGGAGAACTACTTCTTCAAGCTCAGCGAGTACGGCCCGAGGCTCCTGGAGCACTACGCGGCCAACCCGGGCTTCATCCAGCCCGAGTCCGCGCGCAACGAGGTCGTGAACTTCGTCAGGCAGGGGCTTCAGGATCTGTCGATCTCCCGGTCGACGTTCGACTGGGGCGTGCCGGTGCCGTGGGACGAGAAGCATGTGATCTACGTGTGGATCGACGCGCTCCTGAACTACGCGACGGCCGTCGGCTACAACGAGAACCCGGCGAAGTTCGAGGAGACCTTCCCCGCCGACGTCCATCTCGTCGGCAAGGACATCCTGCGTTTCCACGCGATCATCTGGCCCGCGATGCTGCTCGCGCAGGGTCTGCCGCTGCCGGGCAAGGTCGCGGCGAACGGGTGGCTGATGGTCGGCGGCGAGAAGATGTCCAAGTCGAACCTGACCGGCATCAAGCCGCAGGACCTGACCTCGCACTTCGGTGTGGACGCGTACCGCTGGTACTTCCTGCGGGCCATCGCGTTCGGGCAGGACGGCTCGTTCTCCTGGGAGGACTTCTCCGCCCGGTACACCTCCGAGCTGGCGAACGACTACGGCAACCTGGCGTCGCGCGTCGCGGCGATGGTCGGCAAGTACTACGGCGGCACGCTGCCGGAGGCGACGTCCGGCGGGGCCGCGGAGCAGGCCGTACGGGACGGGCTGGCCAGGGCGGTCGGTGAGGCCGACCGGAAGATCGGCGAGGAGCTGGACTTCCAGGGCGGCATCCTGGCGATCTTCGACTTCGTGAAGCAGGTCAACGGCTACATCACGGAGCAGGAGCCCTGGAAGGTCGCGAAGGACACGTCCGACGCGGGCCGGGCGGCGCTCGCGACGATCCTTTACACGGCCACGGAGGCGCTGCGCGGGGTCGCGGTGCTGCTGAACCCGGTGATGCCGGACACGTCGCAGAAGTTGTGGGACTCGCTGGGCGCGGAGGCCTCGCTGGGCGCGCTGGCGGACCAGCGGGTCCAGGACGCGGGCTCGTGGGGGCAGCTGCCGGCGGGCACGACGGTGACGAAGGGCGCGGTGCTGTTCCCGCGTCTGGAGGAGAAGACCGCGTAACCGCGGAGATCGGGGCACCGGACGGGCCGCGGATGCGGCGCGTCCGGCGCTGTCGCGAAACGGCCCCTTCAGCGGCCCAGAGACGACACGTCGCCCATCACCACCTGCGGGTGCTTCGACGGGTCCAGCCAGCGCAGGAGTTCCTTCATCCGGCCCATGGGGATGGAGACGCAGCCCTGGGTCGGGCCGCCGTGGTCCACATGGATCCAGATGCCGCCGCCCTTGGCCGCGCCCAGCGGTCGTGTCCAGTCCAGTGGCGTGGTGCCGGGCTTGCGGTTGTAGTTGATCGCCACGACGTGGTCGAAGGACCCCGCCAGGGGCTCACCCTCGAAACCCACGCCGCCGAGCGTGAAGGCCGGGCCCCGGTCGTAGGGGAGTCTCGTCCCCGGGTCCGGCAGCCGGCCGCCCGCGTCGGTGAGGCCGAAGACGCCGACCGGGCTGCGGAGGTCGCCCTGCCGGTGGTCGTCGGTCCAGCCCTTCAGGGCGTTGTGCGCCGGCCAGGGGTCGGTGACCGACCGCCAGCCCTCGACGGGGTCCCGCTCGTAGAGGACCAGGGTCGCGCGGTTGGAGTCGGGGGCGTCGCCCGTGACCACGACGGCCTGGCGGCTGGACCCGGGGATCCCCGACCGGGTCCGCGGGCCGAGGGACGGGATCTTCCTGGGGCGTACGGCCTGCTGACCGGCCGCCGATTCCGGCACGGCCCGCCCGAGACCGCCGCGCGCGCCGTCCGGCTCGTCGCCGCCCGCGCCCTTGTCGTCGACGGCCTTCTCGTCCACGGCCTTGGGGACGGACGATCCTCCGTCTTCCCCGAACCCGCCGCCGAGCCCGCCCGCGCAGCCGCCGAGCAGCAGACCGGCGGAGAGAAGAAGGGCGGCCACGTGGCGCGGGCGTACGCGGTGAGACATGAGTGACCTTTCAATTCGCATGGACGTCGGTCCCACCGTTGTCGTGGGCCTGGGCGGTCGGAGCCCTGCTGGGCTCGCGGCCCGCCGCGGAAGCGGGATGGCCCGCACCGGCGATCATGGCGCGTACGTCGTCGAGGATCGGGGAACTCGCCCCGGCCCCGGCGGCGCAGACACTGACTTGGATGCCTACGTCGGCGCCGGGATCCGGTCCGGCGAGCAGGGCGCTGTACTCCTCGGTGCCCATGAGCTTGCGGCAGAGCGCCGAGGGCCGCGCCAGCGGGTGGAGCGCGGGCGGGTCCTGGGTCTTGGTGTCGAGCCCGCGGAACTTCTTCACGTCCAGCGAGACCAGCACGCTCCCGGACGGCAGCGTCGCGACCGGTTCACAGCCGGTCTCCGGCTCCTTCGCGCACGCCGGTGTGAGGGTGTCGGGCACCCGCCGACTGGCGACGTACCCGCGGGGCACGAGGTCGCGCGCGGGGTCGCCGGGCACCGCGAGCGCCTGCCAGCCCGGCGGCAGCCGCAGGGTGAGATCCCCCAGGTCGGGGAAGCGGACCGCGCGGCCGTCCTCGCTGTCCGTGGCCGAGACGGTCGGCGCCGGGCTCGCCGGTGGCGCGCCCCCGTCCGGGCCGCCGCGCAGGAGGCCGGGCAGGAGTGTGCCGGCCACGACGAGACCGGTCACCGCCACCGCCGTCGTCCCGGCGGCCCGGCGGCGCCTGCGGCTGCGGGCGGCCCGCTCCCGTACGCGGCGCAGGCGCTCGTCAGGGGCGGGCAGCCGGGGCACGGCGCGCTCCAGCAGGATCCGCAGCTCCCGCTCCTCGTCCTCAGACACCCCGCTCACCGCCGTCCACCGGCACGGGCAGCGCGGCCCGCAGCGTGCGCAGCGCCTTCGCCGACTGGCTCTTGACCGTCCCCGGCGAGCAGCCGAGCGTGGCCGCCGTGTCCTCGACGCTCAGGTCCTCGAAGAAGCGCAGCACGACGACCGCGCGCTGCCCCACCGGCAGCGACCGCACCACGGCGGCCAGCGACTGCTCCAGATCCACGCTCGCGTACGCGTCGAACGGGCCCGCCGACTCCGGGACTTCGCCGTGCGGCACCTCGCCGCGCCACCGTCTGCGCCACCACGACGCGTGCGTATGGACCAGCGCCTTGCGTACGTACGCCTCCGGCCGCTCCCCGGAGATCCGGTGCCACTTGGGCCACACCTTGGCCAGAGTCGTCTGGAGCAGGTCCTCGGCCAGATGCGCGTCGCCCGTCAACAGCCAGGCCACCCGCAGCAGTCGCGGCCCGCGCGCGGCGACGAACGCCTCGAAGTCGCCGTCGCCCGGGTCCATCGTCTTCTCGCCCTCGCCAATCCGTTCGGTCGTCCACGACCGGTCAACGTCCCGGGGGGCCGCTCAGGTTGCCCTTTGGCGAGAAGACGCCACGCGAAGGACCCGGAACCGTACGGTTCCGGGTCCTCGCGGCAAACGAAAAACAGCTGCGCGGCTACTTCGCGGCCGGCTTGCGGAGCTGGATGTTCAGCTCCCGCAGCCGCGTCTCGTCCAGCTCGGTCGGCGCGCCCATCATCAGGTCCTGCGCGTTGCCGTTGAGCGGGAAGGCGATCGTCTCGCGGATGTTGGGCTCGTCGGCGAGCAGCATCACGATGCGGTCGACGCCCGGCGCGATGCCGCCGTGCGGCGGGGCGCCGAGGCGGAAGGCGCGCAGCATGCCCGCGAACTCGTGCTCGACGGTCTCGCGGTCGTAGCCCGCGATCTCGAACGCCTTGAGCATCAGCTCCGGCTCGTGGTTCCTGATCGCGCCCGACGACAGCTCGATGCCGTTGCAGACGATGTCGTACTGCCAGGCGAGGATGTCCAGCGGGTCCTTCGTCTCCAGGTCTTCGAGACCGCCCTGCGGCATGGAGAACGGGTTGTGCGAGAAGTCGATCTTTCCGGTCTCCTCGTCCTTCTCGTACATCGGGAAGTCCACGACCCAGCAGAACCGGAACACGCC
The DNA here is from genome assembly GCF_036248275.1 of Streptomyces sp. NBC_01716. Classification (NCBI taxonomy): domain Bacteria; kingdom Bacillati; phylum Actinomycetota; class Actinomycetes; order Kitasatosporales; family Streptomycetaceae; genus Streptomyces; species Streptomyces sp. NBC_01716. The sequence goes on from NZ_CP109181.1 coordinate 4,201,463, forward strand.
CTCCTCGAAGTGGCCCGAGCGCCTGGCCGCCTCGACACGGACCGCGCTCATGATCTTCGAGACCTCGTCGAACTCGCCCGCGCCGAAGAAGATCGCGTGGCCGGGCACGAGCGACAGGCGCTCGGTGAGGACCTTGACGTCGTCCTCGGTGAGGAACTTGGCGATCGGGCCGGTCAGCGCGCCGTCCTCGCCGACCCGCACCCACGCGAGGCCCTTGGCGCCCTGCTCGACCGCGTAGTCACCGAGACCGTCGAAGAACTTCCGCGACTGGCCCGCCGTGTCCGGCACCGGCAGCGCGCGCACGTGCTTGCCCGCGAACGCCTTGAACTCGGAGTCCTTGAAGACGTCCGAGATGTCGACCAGCTCCAGCTGGGCGCGCAGGTCCGGCTTGTCGTTGCCGTACTTGAGCATCGCCTCGCGGAACGGGATGCGCGGGAAGGGGGACGTGACCTCGCGACCGCCGCCGAACTCCGTGAACAGCTCCGTCATGAGCTTCTCGATCGGCCGGAAGACGTCCTCCTGCTCGACGAAGGACATCTCCACGTCGAGCTGGTAGAACTCGCCGGGCGAGCGGTCGGCGCGGGCGTCCTCGTCGCGGAAGCAGGGCGCGATCTGGAAGTAGCGGTCGAAGCCGGAGATCATCAGCAGCTGCTTGAACTGCTGCGGGGCCTGCGGCAGGGCGTAGAACTTGCCCGGGTTGAGCCGGGAGGGGACCACGAAGTCGCGGGCGCCCTCGGGGGACGTCGCGGTCAGGATCGGGGTCGCCATCTCGTTGAAGCCCAGCGCGGTCATCTTGTGGCGGATCGCGGAGATGACGGCCGTACGCAGCAGGATGTTGCGGTGCATGCGCTCGCGGCGCAGGTCGAGGAAGCGGTATTCGAGGCGCCGCTCCTCGTTGACGCCGTCGTCGGTGTTGATCGTGAACGGCAGCGGCCCGGCGGCGCCGAGGACCTCGACCTCGCCGACCTCGATCTCGATCTCACCGGTCGGCAGGTCCGGGTTCACGTTGTCCGCGCCACGGGCGGAGACCTTGCCGTCAATACGGACGACGGTCTCCTTGGTGAGCTTGGAGAGCGCCTCGTTGGCGGGGGTGCCGGGGCGGGCGACGAGCTGGACGAGACCGTAGTGGTCGCGGAGATCGATGAAGAGGATGCCGCCCAGGTCTCGACGATTGTGCAGCCAGCCGCTCAGCCGGACGTCGGTGGAGACGTCAGAGGCGCGGAGCTCGCCGCAGGTGTGGGACCTGTACCGATGCATCGTCGTTCATCCAGTCTTAGCTCTTGGCGGGTGGGCTTGGCCGCTCCAGGTTACCGGCAGGGCCAAGGGCGCCTCCCCCGCATTTACGGGGTCCTCCCGGTTACCGGCCCGTGCCCGGTCCCCGTTCCGTCCCCGCCCGGCCACCCGCACGCCCGCTCGGCACCGCACCCATCACCCGCATCGGTCTAAAGTGGTGCAATGCGCACCGAGGATGTACTGGCCGCGATCGCGACCGGTCTGTGGCGCTGGGACAACGCGGCCGGGTACGTCACCCTCGACGCGGAGGGGGCACGGCTGCTCGGGCTGCCCGCGGAGCCCACGGTCCTCAGCGAGGCGGCCATGCGCGCGCGCCTGCATCCGGTCGACTGGGCCGAGACCTACGGCATCGTGCGCCTCGCCGTCGCCGAGGGGACGGTCGCCGAGGCCCAGGTGCGGGTCGTGGGCGAGGACGGGCAGGTGCTCCGTACCATCAGGTCCCGCTCCAAGCCGCTGGTCACCAAGCACGAGTACGGCGACGACTACGAGCTGATCGGCACCCTTCAGGAGATCGTCGCGCCCCATCCGGGCGCGCTGACGGGGCAGAGCCCGGTCGCCGGCGACTGGCGGCGCTCACGTGAGGCGTTCCTGCTCGACGCGGGGCGGGCGCTCGCCGAGGCGCGCTCCACCGCCGAGGTGCTGCGGGTCGCGGCGTCGCTGTCCATGCCGGGCTTCTCCCCCGACGGGCTCGCCGTCTTCGGCGTCGAGGGTGATCATCTGACGGTCATCGGGCACCATGGGCACCCGGACGGCGCGGAGGGACCCTTCACGGACATGTCCGTGAACACGGACTACCCGGCGGCCGAGGTCGTACGGACCGGCCGGGCCATCTATCTGCCGACGCCCAGGGACTACCACGACCGCTACCCGGCCACCTGGCCGCTGGTGCAGGGTTTCGGACGTCAGTCCTGGGCCTTCGTGCCGCTGATCGTCGCCGGGCGCACGATGGGCGCCTGGATGGCGGCCTTCAAGCACCCGGTGACGTTCACGCCCGACGAGCGGTCCGTGCTGACGACGGTCGGCAGGATGCTCGCGCAGGCGCTGGTACGCGCGGACGCCGCGGAGACCGAGCGCGAGCTGTCCCTGGGGCTCCAGCGCTCGATGATGCCGACGCTGGGGCCGGACATCCCGGGGATGAGCGTGGCCGCGCGCTATGTGCCGACGGGCGGCGGGCTCCAGGTGGGCGGCGACTGGTACGACATGATCCCGCTGCCCGGCGGCGGCAAGGTGGCGCTGGTCATCGGGGACGTCCAGGGGCACGACGTACGGGCCGCGGGCCTGATGGGGCAGCTGCGGATCGCCCTGCGCGCGTACGCCGCCGAGGGGCACCGGCCCGACGCCGTACTGGCCCGTGCCTCGCGCTTCCTGCACGGCTTGTACGAGTTCTCGGTCCCGCACGGACTTACGGACCCCCACGACGACGAGGACGGCGAGGACCCCGAGTACGGCCTGGCGCGCTTCGCGACATGCCTCTACATGGAGGTCGACCCGGACTCCGGCACACTCGACATCGCACGGGCCGGGCATCCCGACCCGGTGATCCGCGCGGCGGACGGCACGGCGGTCATCCGGCAGACGGCGGGCGGGCTGCCGCTGGGCATCGAGGCGGACTCGAACTACCCGACGACCCGGGTGGTTCTGGAGCCCGGCGACACGATGATGCTCTGCACCGACGGGCTGATCGAGACCGGCGGGCACGACATGCTGAGCGGCTGGACGCGGCTGCGGCCCGTGCTGGAGAACAACACGGGCGTGTCGCTGGAGAAGCTCGCGGACGCGCTGGTGGAGGCTGTCCACGGCCCCGGCTCGCACTACACGACGGGCCCGCTCGCCGACCGCCGCGAGGACGACATCGCGCTGATGCTGCTCGCGCGGGACACCACACCGGCGGCACCGGCGCGACCGCACCCGCGCCGTGCGGTGCTGACGATCTCCCAGGCCGAACCCGCGCAGGTCGCGGGCGCGCGGGGGCATCTGAAGGACCTGCTGCACGACTGGGCGGACGAGGAGCAGGTCGACTCGGCGGTGCTGATGCTCTCCGAGATGGCGACGAACGTGCTCGTCCACACGGACGGCGACGCGGTGCTGATCGCGGAGGCGGCGGGGGAGCGGGGCAGACGCCGCCTGCGGGTGGAGGTCTCTGACGCGAGCGACGAACTCCCCCACAAGCGCAGGCCCGGCGAACTGGCGTCGAGCGGCCGGGGCCTGGTGCTGCTGGAGATGCTGGCGGACGCGTGGGGGGTGGACCCGCGGGGCGAGGGCAAGTCAATCTGGTTCGAGATCTACGAAGACGGCGACGCGGGCTGACCGGATCGCGCCGGTGCGGTCGCTCTGGTGCGGTCGCTCTGGTGCGGTCGCTGTCACGGAGAGCGCGCCTCGTACCGTTCGCGGATCTCCGCGAGGACCCCGAAGGCCGCCGCCGTCAGCGGCACCGCCAGCAGTGTTCCCAGGATCCCGGCCACGCTCGCGCCCGCCGTGATCGCCAGCATCACGACCGCCGGATGCATCTGCACCGTACGGCTCTGGATCACCGGCTGGAGCACATGGCCCTCCAGGACCTGCACGGCCAGTACGACCCCGAGCGCCCACAGCGCGATCACCACGCCCCGGTCGGCGAGCGCGACGAGCACCGCCACGGCGCCGGTCAGGAACGCCCCCAGGTACGGGATGTACGCCCCCACGAACACCAGTGCGCCCAGCCCGACCGCGCCCGGCACGCGCAGGATCAGCAAGCCGGCGGTGATACAGATCGCGTCGATGAGCGCGATGAAGGTCGTCCCGCGCATGAAGCCCTCGACGGCCCCGAACGCCCGCCGCGCCATCGCCTCCACGACGTCGCCCGTACGGCGCGGGGCGAGGGAGCGCAGCGCGCCGGCGACCCGGTCGGAGTCCTTGAGGAAGAAGAAGATCAGCAGCAGCGCGAGGACGGCGGTGGCGATCAGCTCGCCGACGACGCTGAGCCCGGTGATCACGCCGGAGGCGGCCGTACCGCCGAACTTGCCCAGCAGATCCCGCGCGTTCGACGCGATGTCGTCCAGCGACGTCCCGGCGGCCCCGAACTGCTTGCTGAGGTCCCGCCCGGCCTGCCTGAGCGAGTCGACGATCTGGTCGCCGGTCTCGATGAGCGCGGTGACGACGACGTATCCGGCCCCGCCGACGACCGCGACCAGCGCCAGACAGGTCAGCCCGGCGGCGAGGGACTTGGGCATCCGCATGGCGACCAGCCGCCGGTAGAGCGGGCCGAGGAGCGCGGTCCCGAGGATCGCGAGCAGTACGGGGGTGACGGCCGTCTTGAAGGTGATGACGATCCACACCCCGACGGCGACGACACCGGCGACGAGCAGCACGACGGCGCACCAGGCACCCACCCGCCAGACCTCCGGGGGCAGCACGCCGGGCGGGCCCCCGCGCGAGTTCTCCATCCGCCCACCCGACCACGCCGTCCGGGGCGCTGCCCCACGGATGGGGCCGGGTGGGTGACGGAGTGTCACTCACAGGTGGAGCGGGGCCGATCGGGGCGGAGTCCGCCCCGCTCCACCCGGACTTAGGGCGTGTCTTTCGGATCTTGCCGGGCTCGCGAGCCCTGGCACGCACGCACGCCGCGTTGTCGTCGGTCGGCATGGCTCCGCCATGCCTCCCTCCTCCGCCTTGCGACCGCACGCACCAACGGGACATCAGCCGCTGCCGCGGCGGGCGCTCCCTCATCCGGCCTGATCCAAAAGACACGCCCTACTCGGCGCCCGCCGGCACCGTGCCCAGCCGGCCCGCCTGGAAGTCCTCGAAGGCCTGCTGGAGCTCGGCGTGACTGTTCATCACGAACGGTCCGTAGTGCGCCATCGGCTCCCGGATCGGCCGGCCGCCCAGCAGGACGACCTCCAGGTCCGGGGTGTTCGAGTCCTGGGACTCGTCCGCGCGGACCGTCAGCGACGACCCCGCGCCGAAGACCGCGGTCTGGCCCGTGTGCACGGGCCGCCGGTCGGTACCGACCGCGCCGCGTCCCGCCATGACGTACGCGAGACCGTTGAAGTCCTCGCGCCACGGCAGCGTGACCTCGGCACCCGGCCGCAGCGTCGCGTGGATCATCGTGATCGGCGTGTGCGTGATGCCGGGGCCCTCGTGCCCGTCCAGCGAGCCCGCGATCACCCGCAGCAGCGCGCCTCCGTCGTGCGAGGTCAGGAGCTGCACCTGGCCGCCGCGGATGTCCTGGTAGCGCGGGTCCATCATCTTGTCGGCCGCGGGCAGGTTCACCCAGAGCTGGAGGCCGTGGAAGAGACCGCCGGACACCACGAGCGACTCCGGCGGCGCCTCGATGTGCAGCAGGCCGGAGCCCGCGGTCATCCACTGCGTGTCGCCGTTACGGATCGTTCCGCCGCCACCGTTGCTGTCCTGGTGGATGAAGGTGCCGTCGATCAGGTACGTCACGGTCTCGAAGCCGCGGTGCGGGTGCCAGGGAGTGCCCTTCGGCTCTCCGGGCGCGTACTCCACCTCGCCCATCTGGTCCATCATGATGAACGGGTCGAGGTGCTGGTAGTTGATCCCCGCGAACGCCCGGCGCACCGGGAATCCCTCGCCCTCGAAGCCACCGGGCGCGGTGGACACGGCGAGCACGGGCCGGGCGACGGCGTCGGCTGCCGCAGTGACACGGGGAAGGGTGAGTGGATTTTCGACGGTCACGGCGGGCATCGGGGGCCTCCTCGGCTTCGGGCTCCAATTTAGTTGAAAGGTGAACATCTGACAAGGCAGCGGTTATTCCGCACGCGTGTCACGCGCGTCACCAGGGGAAATCCAGCGCCGGCCGGGGTTCAGCCGCGCACCTGTCAGCCGTACGACGGCTCAGCCGTACATCCGCCGCATCGCGAAGTCGACCATCTGCTCCACGGCCTTCGCGTCGAACACCATCCGGTGCTCGCCCTCCATGTCGATCACGAAGCCGTAGCCCGTCGGCAGCAGATCGATCACCTCGGCACCGGTGATCACGAAGTACTTCGACTCCTTGCCCGCGTACCGCCGCAGCTCCTTGAGCGTGCTGAACATCGGGATGACCGGCTGCTGGGTGTTGTGCAGGGCCAGGAAGCCGGGGTTGTCACCGCGCGGGCAGTAGACCTTCGACGTCGCGAAGATCTGCTGGAAGTCCTCGGCGGACAGCGACCCGGTGGTGAACGCCCGCACCGCGTCGGCCAGCGAGGGAGGGGACGGCTCGGGGTACAGCGGCTGCTCCCCGTATCCGCCGCCCATCGGCTGCTGCGGGGGCGCGTACTGCTGCTGGGCGCCAGCGTTCTGGTCGTAGCCGTACATGGGCCCAAGACTACTGAGGAAAAGGCCCACCCATGGGCCGCATGCGCTCCTCGTCGTCCTCGTCACAGATGTCCGGTAGGGGTTGCATCTTATTACCGACGGGTAGCATCATCGGAGCACTACTGATACGCGTACGAGGAATCCGCCTCCCAACCGCTTACGGAGCCGTCGCCATGGGGCACTACAAGTCGAATCTCCGCGACATCGAGTTCAACCTCTTCGAGGTCCTCGGGCGCGACAAGCTGTACGGCACGGGCCCGTTCGCGGAGATGGACGTCGAGACAGCCAAGACGATTCTCTCCGAGGTCACCAGGCTCGCCGAGTCCGAGCTGGCCGCCTCCTACGCCGACGCGGACCGCAATCCCCCCGTCTTCGACCCCGAGACCAACACCGCCCCCGTCCCCGCCTCCTTCAAGAAGAGCTATCAGGCCTTCATGGACTCGGAGTACTGGCGGCTCGGCCTGCCCGAGGAGATCGGCGGCACCACCTCGCCCCGCTCCCTGATCTGGGCGTACGCGGAGCTGCTGCTCGGCGCCAACCCGGCGATCTGGATGTACACCTCGGGCCCGGCCTTCGCCGGCATCCTCTTCCAGGAGGGCAACGAGGCACAGAAGAAGATCGCCGAGATCGCCGTCGACAAGCAGTGGGGCTCCACGATGGTGCTCACCGAGCCCGACGCGGGCTCGGACGTGGGCGCGGGCCGCACGAAGGCCGTCGAGCAGGAGGACGGCTCCTGGCACATCGAGGGCGTGAAGCGCTTCATCACCTCCGGTGAGCACGACATGTCGGACAACATCCTTCACTACGTGCTGGCCCGCCCCGAGGGAGCGGGACCCGGCACGAAGGGCCTGTCCCTCTTCCTCGTACCGAAGTACGAGTTCGACTGGGAGACCGGCGAGCTGGGCGAGCGCAACGGTGTGTACGCGACGAACGTCGAGCACAAGATGGGCCTCAAGGCGTCGAACACGTGCGAGCTGACCTTCGGCGACCGGCACCCCGCCAAGGGCTGGCTGATCGGTGACAAGCACGAGGGCATCCGCCAGATGTTCATGATCATCGAGTTCGCCCGGATGATGGTCGGCACGAAGGCCATCGCCGCGCTCTCGACGGGGTATCTGAACGCGCTGGAGTACGCGAAGGAGCGCGTCCAGGGCCCGGACCTCTCGCAGTTCATGGACAAGAGCGCGCCCAAGGTCACCATCACGCACCACCCGGACGTACGCCGCTCGCTGATGACGCAGAAGGCGTACGCCGAGGGCATGCGCTCGCTGGTGCTCTACACCGCCTCCCTCCAGGACGAGATCGCCAAGCGGGAGGCGGAGGGCGAGGACGTGAAGGCGCAGCACGCGCTGAACGACCTGCTGCTGCCGATCGTGAAGGGCTACGGCTCCGAAAAGTCGTACGAGCAGCTGGCCCAGTCGCTCCAGACGCTCGGTGGCTCCGGGTATCTCCAGGAGTACCCGATCGAGCAGTACATCCGCGACGCCAAGATCGACACTCTTTACGAGGGCACCACCGCCATCCAGGGCCAGGACTTCTTCTTCCGGAAGATCGTCCGCGACCAGGGGCAGGCGCTGAACACCCTCTCCGAGGAGATCAAGCAGTTCCTCGCCGTCGGGACGGGGGGCGCGGAGCTGGCGCCGGCCCGCGACGCGCTCGCCAAGGCGGCCGTCGACCTGGAGGCGATCGTCGGCAGGATGCTGACCGACCTCTCCGCCACGGCCGATGACGTCAAGAACATCTACAAGGTGGGCCTGAACACCACCCGCCTGCTGATGGCCTCGGGCGATGTCGTCGTCGGCTATCTGCTGCTGCGCGGTGCGGCGGTGGCCGTGGAGAAGCTGGAGACGGCGTCCGCGAAGGACGTGCCCTTCTACCAGGGCAAGATCGCGGCGGCGAAGTTCTTCGCGGCGAGCGTCCTGCCGGGGGTCTCGGTGGAGCGCGCGGTGGCCGAGTCGGTCGACAACTCGCTGATGGAGCTGGACGAGGCGGCGTTCTAGAAGTCGTCCGGCGCTCTTTCGCCAAGTCCGTCCGGCAGTCTTCCGCCAAGTCGTCCACGGGCGCCGGGCGGGCCGTGATCACGGTCCGTCCGGCGTCCGGCGTCCGCTTCAGCCGTGCGAATACGCCAAAGCATGGCTCGTTATGGTGATCCCATGAGCAGATCCGCCCGCTTCGACCGCGGCCACACCGACGACCTGATGACCTTCCTCGCCGCAAGCCCCACGCCGTACCACGCGGTGGCGAGCGCCGCCGAGCGCCTGGAGAAGGCCGGCTTCCGGCAGGTCCAGGAGACGGACGCGTGGGAGGGGACCACCGGCGGCAAGTACGTCGTGCGCGGCGGGGCGCTCATCGCCTGGTACGTCCCGGAGGGGGCCGAGCCGCACACGCCGTTCCGGATCGTCGGCGCGCACACGGACTCCCCCAACCTCCGGGTGAAGCCGATCCCGGACACCGGGGCGTACGGCTGGCGGCAGGTCGCCGTCGAGGTGTATGGCGGGCCGCTGCTCAACACCTGGCTCGACCGGGACCTCGGGCTGGCCGGCCGTATCTCCCTGCGGGACGGCAGCCACCGGCTCGTCAACGTGGACCGGCCGCTGATGCGCGTACCGCAGCTGGCCGTCCATCTGGACCGCGGGGTCAACACCGACGGTCTGAAGCTCAACCCGCAGCGGCACATGCAGCCGATCTGGGGGCTCGGCGAGGTCGGGGAGGGCGACCTGATCCGCTTCGTCGCCGAGGAGGCCGGGGTCGCGGCGTCCGACATCACCGGCTGGGACCTGATGCCGCACTCCGTCGAGCCGCCCGCCTATCTCGGGCGCGACCGCGACCTGGTGGCCGGGCCGCGGATGGACAACCTGCTGTCGGTGCACGCCGGGACGGCCGCGCTGGCCGCCGTCGCGGGGGCCGCGGGTTCGGGCACGGAGCTGCCGTACATCCCGGTCCTCGCCGCCTTCGACCACGAGGAGAGCGGCTCCCAGTCGGACACCGGCGCCGACGGGCCCCTGCTGGGCACGGTGATGGAGCGCTCGGTGCTGGCACGCGGCGGTTCGTACGAGGACCGGGCGCGGGCCCTGGCCGGTACGGTCTGCCTCTCCTCCGACACCGGGCACGCCGTGCACCCCAACTACCCGGAGCGGCACGACCCGACGCACCACCCGCGCGCCAACGGCGGCCCGATCCTCAAGGTCAACGTCAACATGCGGTACGCCACGGACGGCGGCGGGCGCGCGGTGTTCGCGGCGGCGTGCGAGCGGGCCGGGGTGCCGTGGCAGACGTTCGTCTCGAACAACTCGATGCCCTGCGGCACGACTATCGGCCCGATCACGGCGGCCCGGCACGGCATCAAGACGGTCGACATCGGGGCGGCGATCGTCTCGATGCACAGCGCGCGCGAACTGTGCGGCGCGGACGACCCGTTCCTGCTGGCCAACGCGCTGGCCGCGTTCCTGGAGGGCTGACTTCCGCGGGCCGAACTCCCTTCTCCCGCATGGGTGTTCCCGGGCCGGGTACCCGCATGGGCGGCCCGGGAACGGCCACCACTCGTGTCAGAGGCGGGATTCATGGGCGTTGGCGGATGCATCGCACTCATCGCGGTGGGGGCGATCCTCACCTTCGCGACGGACTGGGAGGCGGAGAGCGTCAACCTCGACCTGGTCGGGGTGATTCTGATGGCGGTCGGCCTCATCGGTATCGCGACATTCACGAGCATGGCGAAGCGCCGGCGGACGATCGTGACACCGCCGACGGTCATCGAACGCGACCGGCAACACGACTTGTAGGCCGGGGCCGTACGTGCTCCGCACGCCGGGGGCTGTACGTGGTCCGTAAGCCGTCGGCCGTACGCCGGAGCCCGCACGCCGGGGCGGGTACGTGCTACGCGTCCAGCCCGGCCAGCACCAGACCCAGCCGGCCCGCGCCGGACCCGGTGACGCGTACGGGCACGCCCCAGTCCTGCTGGTGCACATGGCACGCCGGGTACTCGATCTCCGGAGCGTCGTCGCAGGACGCGGCCATGGCCGAGACATGCAGCACGCCCTCGGTGACACCGTCCGCGAGCACCAGTTCGCGCCCCAGGTCGGTACCGGCACCGGCACCCTCCGCCAGCAGCTCCGGCGGGGTGGCGGAGACCAGGAGCCGGGTCGAGGGACCGTAACGGGTGTCCAGCTTCTGCCCCTTGGGCGCCTCGAAGACCACGTCGAGCCGCAGCGCGCCCGGCGCGACATCGGTCGCGGCGCGCTGTGTGCGGTGCGCGACCGACTCGACGCGGACGGCCTCGTCGGGCAGCCGCAGCCGGGTCAGCCGGTGCCGGGCGGACTCGACCACGACGATGTCGTCTCCGACGAGCACCGCGCCGGACGGCTCGCGCAGGTCGGTGGCGAGCGTCGTGACCTCCCCGGTCGCCGGGTCGTAGCGGCGCAGGGCGTGGTTGTAGGTGTCGGACACGGCCACGGAGCCGTCCGGCAGCGCGGTCACGCCGAGCGGGTGCTGGAGCAGGGCCTGGCCGGCGGGGCCGTCGCGGTGACCGAAGTCGAAGAGCCCGGTCCCGACGGCGGTCCGTACGACGAAGCCGTCCCCGTCCCGCTCCACGTACCGCAGGGCGCTGGTCTCGGAGTCGGCCACCCACATCCGGTCCTCGGTGGCGGCCAGCCCGGACGGCTGCGCGAACCACGCCTCGGTGGCGGGCCCGTCGACCAGCCCCTCGTTGGTGGTACCGGCCGCGACCGCGACGGTGCGGGTCTTCGGGTCGTACGTCCACAGCTGGTGCACCCCGGCCATGGCGATCCAGAGCCGGTCGTGCCACCAGGCCACGTCCCACGGCGAGGAGAGCGCCACGTCGAGCGCGGGGCCGTGGGCCGGTGAGCCCTGCCACCACTGCCTGCCGGTGCCGGCGAGGGTCTCGACGGCGCCGGAGGCGGGGTTGAACTCGCGGATCGCGTGGTTGACGGTGTCGGCGACGGCGATCCGGCCGTTGGGCATCAGGGCGAGCCCCTGCGGCTCGTTGAACGACTCGGGCCCGAAGCCGCGCTCGCCGCCGCCGATCCGCCGTACGACGCTCTCGCCGTCGGCCGCCAGCTCGACGAGCTGGTGGCGGGTGGTGTCGGAGACCAGGAAGTTCCCCGAGTCCAGCGTGACCGCCTTGCCGGGGAAGCGCAGGTCGGTGGCGACGGGCTCGGGCGCCACATAGGGCCCGTCGCCGCGCCGCAGGGTGCCCTTCGCGGCGTGCTCGGCCTCCAGCTCCGCCACCAGCTTCTCGATGGCGTGCGCGTGTCCCTCGCCGGCGTGCTGCGCGACGACGTACCCCTCGGGGTCGATGACGACGAGCGTGGGCCAGGCCCGTACCGCGTACTGCTTCCAGGTCGCCAGCTCGGGATCGTCCAGGACGGGGTGGTGCACCTCGTACCGCTCGACGGCGTCCACGACGGCAGTGTGCTCGGCCTCGTGGACGAACTTCGGCGAGTGGACGCCGATGGTCACCACGGTGTCGCTGTGCTTCTGCTCCAGCTCGCGCAACTCGTCCAGGACATGCAGGCAGTTGATGCAGCAGAAGGTCCAGAAGTCGAGCAGAACGATACGTCCGCGCAGGTCGGCGAGGGAGAGCGCGCTGCCTCCGGTGTTCAGCCAGCCGCCCTTGCCGACCAGCTCGGGGGCACGGACACGGGCACGGCGGCGGGGTGCGGGAGAGGGGCCGGAGGCGGAGACGTCGTTCATGGTTCCAGGGTGCCACCCGCCTCGGACAACGCGACCCGGACCCCGCGCCGGCCGGCCGGAATGAAGAGTTACGGGCTACCGCGTCCCACTCGCACCGGCCCACCGGGGCCAGGCGCGTGCGCCCGCGCGGGTGCGGCGTACCCAGGGGGTGTCCGCGAAGCGGCGTCGTCCGCCCACACGAGGGGCTCACGCCCGCCGCGTCAGCGGCTGACAAGTCCCGCTGGTGCGTGCGATCGCAAGGCGGGGGAAGGAGTCGCGGGGAGCCGTGCCGACCGGCGACCACGGAGGGCGCATCCCGCCCGAAGGGCGCCGAGTCCCCCGCCGTCCAGCGCGGCCATGAGCGGCGCGCCGAGGCCCGCTCCGTGCAACGGCTCCTCGGCCCGTCGTCGGTGGCCGTCGTGCGCGACCCCGCCACCGGCGCCCTGATGAACCAGCTGCGCCGTCGCCCGTGGCCGGGCAGGCCGACCGTGAGCCCGGCAAGAGCGGAAGGGGCCCTATCCGCGTCCCCCGGCCTCCGCCGCGCCCATGAGGGCCTCGCCCGCCTCCGTACGGAAGTAGAGCACCGAGCGGCCCGCCCGGCGGCGGGCGATCAGGCCCGCGTCGTGCAGCACCCTCAGGTGGCGGCCCACCGAGCCCAGGCCCTGGCCGGTCAGGGCCACCAGTTGCGTCGTGCTCTTCGGGGCGCCGAGCAGGGTCAGCACCGTGGCCCGGCCGGGGCCGAGCAGATTGCGCAGCGGCTCGGGCACCGGCGGGCGGCCGCCCTCGTGGGCGAGGGCCCCGGCGCACGGGTAGACCACGGCGTACCGGTCGGCATCCCACGACACCCAGCCCGTGTGCGGCGTGACGGGCACGAACATCAGCCGCACGCCGGGGATCACCTGCGAGGGGCCGCCGCGCGTGTTGATCTGGAGGCGGCTGCCGCCCAGCCAGCGCATGCCGGGGCGCATATCGCCCAGCGCGCTCGCCCAGCCGCCCCGGCTCAACTGGGCCGTCCGCGCGACGATGTCGGCCTCGATGAGGCGTCGGCGCCGTGGCCAGTACGGCAGTACCGTCCGCGCCCACACCCACTCCACCACCGCGGCTGCCCGCTCCGGCAGATCGTCGCGGCCGGCGAGGAGGGCGGGGAGCGGGCCGTTCAGGGAGACCAGCAGGTCGGCGCGGACGGTCGCGGGCGGAGTGTCCCGTATCCGGGTCAGCTCGGCCTCGAAGGTCTGCCCCGTCAGGGGCAGACCGGTGGGCGTGGGGGTGATGAAGTCCGCGTTCCAGGTGCGGCCGAAGGCCGCCCGTACGAGCTGCGCCGTGACCGGGTCGTCGGCCTGCCTGGCCCGGTAGGCGGGCAGGTGCGCGTCGAGCCACGCGCGCTCGCCGGGGTGCGCGGCCCGCCCTTCCTCCAGCGCCCGCAGGCTCGCCACCGCCTCCGTAAGAGGCGACACCACGAACCGGCTCCCGGCGAGCGTGTCCGCGTCGACCTGCCACCAGCCCATCCGACCTCTCCCCACCATGTTTCGCGCTCCCGCGAAACATTAACGCCGCCTCCCGCGCGCCTCGGAGACTCCGGACATGCGCACCTACCAAGAGCTGTTCCGCACCCCGGAGTTCACCCCGCTCTTCCTCACCACGGCCGGACAGGTCAGCGCCCAGACGGTGAGCGGGCTGGCGCTGAGCACGCTCGTCTACACGGCGACCGGCTCTCCGCTGCTCTCCGCGCTCGCCATGTTCGGCCCCTCCCTCGCCCAGGTGCTCGGCGCGACGATGCTGCTGTCGGCGGCCGACCGGCTGCCGCCGCGTGCCGCGCTGACCACGCTGTCGCTGGTCTTCGCGCTCGGCACGGCCGCCACGGCGTTGCCGGGTCTGCCCGTCCCGGCGGTCCTCGCGATCGTGCTCTGTCTCGGCGTCGTCTCCGCGCTGGGCGGCGGGGTGCGCTACGGGCTCGTCACCGAAGTCCTCTCCAAGGAGGGCTACCTGCTCGGCCGGTCCGCGCTCAACATGTCCGCGGGCCTGATGCAGATATGCGGCTTCGCGGCCGGAGGTGTGCTGGTCGCCTTCCTGTCGCCGCGCGGGGCGCTGCTCACCGGCGCCGGGCTCTACCTCGCGGCGGCGGCCGTCGCGCGGCTCGGCCTCAGTAGGAGGCCGCCGCGCGCCACCGGCCGCCCCTCGGTCGCCCAGACGTGGCGGAACAACGCGCGCCTGTGGTCGTCCCGGCCCCGCCGCACCGTCTATCTGGCGCTGTGGGTGCCCAACGGCCTGGTCGTCGGCTGTGAATCCCTGTACGTGCCCTACGCCCCCGAGCACGCGGGGCTGCTCTTCGCCGCGGGTGCGGCGGGCATGCTCGCCGGGGACATCCTGATCGGCCGGTTCGTCCCCCGCCGCGTACGCGCGCACCTCGCCGTCCCGCTGTTGCTGCTGCTCGCCGTGCCGCACCTGTTCTTCTTCCTCGGCCCGGCCCTCCCGCTCGCCGTACCGCTCGTGACCCTCGCGACCGTCGGCTACGCGGCGAGCCTCGTCTCCCAGGAACGGCTGATGGCCCTGACACCGGACGAGCTGAGCGGGCACGCGCTCGGGCTGCACTCCTCCGGCATGCTCACGATGCAGGGCGTGTGCGCGGTCCTCGCGGGCACCGTCGCCGAGCGGACGTCGCCGGCCACGGGCATCACAGTGCTGGCGGCGGCCTCCGTCGCCGTCACCCTCACGCTCGCGCGCGGGCTGCGGGAGAAGCCGGTGCCGACGGCGGACGCCGTCCTCCGTACGCGTGCAGGTGACGCCGTACCACCGTCGCCGGGCAGCCCGGTGGGTACTGATCCGGCGTGAAGTACTTGGTGCGCGACAAGATCTTCGCCATCGGCGACGACTACTGGATCGAGGACGAGCAGGGCCGCCAGGCCTTCCTCGTGGACGGAAAGGCGCTGCGGCTGCGCGACACCCTGGAGCTGAAGGACCCTCAGGGGCGGGTGCTGGTCACGCTCCGTCAGAAGCTGCTGAGCCTGCGGGACGCGATGACGATCGAGCGGGACGGTGAGCCGCTGGCCACCATCCGTAAGAAGAGGCTCTCGCTGCTGCGTAACCACTACCGGGTCGAACTGGCCGACGGCACCGAGCTGGATGTAAGCGGGCGGATCCTGGACCGCGAGTTCGCGATCGAGTACGACGGCGAGCTGCTGGCGCATGTCTCGCGCCGGTGGTTCCGGGTGCGGGAGACATACGCCGTGGACGTGATCAGGGACGAGGCGGACCCGTCGCTGCTGATCGCGGTCGCGGTGTGTGTGATCCGGATGGCGGAGAAGGAGCACGAGGGGGGCTGAGGGGTGGCCGCCGGCCCGGCGCGGGCCCGCCTCCTCAAGAGGCGGGCCCGTCGCATGAAGAAGCTCAGCCGCGCGGCGCCGTCACACCCAGCAGACGGTCCTTCAGCACCGGGAACTGCTCACGCGTCGTCGCGACCTTCGCCGGGTCGAACTCGACGGTCAGAACCTCCTCGCCGGTCCCCGCCTCCGCCAGCACCTCGCCCCAGGGGTCGACCACGATGCTGTGCCCGGACTGCTCCACCCCGGCGTGCGTGCCGGCGGTCGAGCAGGCGAGCACATACGCCTGGTTCTCCACCGCGCGCGCCTGCGCCAGCAGCGTCCAGTGCGCGCGGCGGCGGGCCGGCCAGCCCGCCGGGACCACGAAGATCTGTGCGCCCTCGTCGAGCAACCCCCGGAACAGCTCGGGAAACCGCAGGTCGTAGCAGGTGGCGAGACCCATCACCGCGTCCGGCAGGGCGACGGTCACCAGTTCGCCGCCCGCGCCCATCAAGGTCGCCTCACCCTTGTCGAACCCGAAACGGTGAATCTTGCGGTACGAGCGCACGAGGGAGCCGTCCGGCGCGATGACGAGCGCGGTGTTGTAGAGGTCGGCGGCACCGTCCAGGACCGCCTCAGGAGCACGTTCCACGATGGACCCGGCGTGCAGCCAGACGCCCGCGTCGCGCGCCGCCCGTGACATCTCCTGGAACGTCGGACCGTCCAGCGTCTCCGCCTCGGCGGCGAACGACTCGTACGCGAAAGCCCCCACCGGCCAGAGCTCGGGCAGGACCACCAGGTCGGCGCCGCGCTGTTGCCGTACCAAGGAGGCGGCGCGCTGCCTACGGGAATTGACTGGTTCGTCCGGGTCTACTGCGATCTGGATGAGGGAGGCGCGCACACTACCACCGTCCTGGCATTCGAGCCGTCTACACGGGCCTACGATCGTCACACGAAAGCACTGCCGGGGTGCCAACGGGCAGCGTAACTTAGGCCTTCGAACCTCCCACGCAGCCCACAGCCCGCCGCCCGCAGCCAGCAGCCCAGCCCGCTAACCGCAGAACCGTCGAGGGGTCCCGTGACCGTCCATCCCAGCCTTCAAACCTACGCCGACGCCTGGTCCGACTCCATTGAAGCCATAGCCGAGCTGGTGCAGCCACTCGTCGAGGGTGAGTGGAACCGGCCCACGCCGTGCCCCGGCTGGTCGGTGCGGGACATCGTCTCGCACGTCATCGGTCTGGAGTGCGAGATGCTCGGGGACCCACGCCCCATCCACAGCCTGCCGCGCGACCTGTACCACGTACGGAGCGAGATCGCCCGCTACATGGAGATGCAGGTGGACGTGCGGCGCCACCACACCGCTCCGGAGATGACCTCCGAGCTCGAATACACGATCATCCGCCGCAACCGCCAGCTGCGGAACGAGAACCGCGCACCCGACACCATGGTCCGCGCGCCGCTCGGCACCGAGCAGACCCTCGAACAGGCCATGCGGGCACGCGCGTTCGACATCTGGGTGCACGAGCAGGATCTGCGTACGACGCTGAGCAAGCCCGGCAACCTCGCCTCCGGCGGCGCGCTGGTCACCCGCGACGCGCTCCTGGAAGCTCTCCCGAAGGTCGTCGCGAAGGGTGCCGGCGCCCCGCCGCACACGGCGGTCGTCTTCGACGTGCACGGCCCCGTGGAGTTCCTGCGGACGGTGCGGGTCGACGCGGACGGCCGCGGCACGGTCGACGGCTCGCCGTCGCTCGGCCCGGCGGTGACGCTGGTGATGGACTGGGAGACGTACTTCCGGCTGGCATGCGGGCGGGTGCGGGCCGCCGCGGTGCCGGACCGGATCAAGACGGAGGGGAACGGGGAGCTGGCGGCGGCGATCCTGCGGGAGTTCGCGGTCACGCAGTAGCGCCGCGCGCCCTGCCCTCGCTTCGTACGGGTCCTGGTACGGGGTCCTCGTACAGGTCCACGGGGTCCTTGTACGTGTCCTGGTGCGGGCCGTGCTCAGACGGGCACGTGCACCGCCTCCACCCGGCTGGCCACCAGCCGCTCACGCTCCCGTCGCGCCGTGCGCGCCCGCAGCCGCAGGATCTGGACGACCCCCAGCGCTTCGAGGACGAAGACGGACGAGAACGCGACGCGGTAGTCGCCGCCGGTCGTGTCGAGCAGCACACCGATGGCGAGCAGCGTCGTCATCGAGGCGATGAAACCGCCCATGTTGACGATGCCGGAGGCGGTGCCCTGACGGGCCGGCGGGTTCGCGGGCCGGGCGAAGTCGAAGCCGATCAATGAGGCGGGCCCGCACGCGCCGAGGACGACGCAGAGTGTGATCAGCAGCCACATCGGCGCGTGGTCGCCGGGGTAGGCGAGGGTCGACGCCCAGACGAGGGCGGTCATGCCGATCGTCCCCAGGGCGATCGGGGCCCTGGCGGCGTGGTGGCGGGCGATGATCTGCCCGTAGACGAGACCGATCACCATGTTGACGAGGACGACGAGGGTGAGCAGATCGCCCGCCGTGGCCCGGGAAAGCCCCTGGGCCTCGACGAGGAACGGCAGGCCCCACAGCAGCATGAAGACCGTGGCGGGGAACTGGGTGGTGAAGTGCACCCAGAGCCCCAGCCGGGTGCCGGGCTCCCGCCACGACTCGGCGATCTGCTTCCGTACGTAGGTCGCGCCCGCGTGTTCGGACGGCGGCGGCTCGTGGCCCTCGGGGTGGTCCTTGAGGAAGAACACCAGTACAAGAACGACGACACCGGCCATCGAGCTGCCGACGAACGTTGTCGTCCAGCCGAAGTGGCTCAGGAGGCGGGCGATGAGAAGGGTCGAGACCAGATTGCCCGCCATCCCGAAGAGCCCGGCGAACTGCGCGATCAGCGGGCCCTTGCGGGCCGGGAACCAGTGGATGCCCAGGCGCAGTACGGCGATGAAGGTCAGCGCGTCGCCGCAGCCGAGCAGGGCGCGGGCGGCGAGGGCCATGCCGTAGGTGGGGGCGAGGGCGAAGCCGAGCTGGCCGATGGTGAAGAGCGTCACGCCGAGGGTGAGGACCTTGCGGGTGCCGAGCCGGTCGACCATGAGGCCGACGGGTATCTGCATCCCGGCGTAGACGAGGAGTTGGAGGATCGAGAAGGTGGAGAGGGCGGAGGCGTTGACGTCGAAGCGGTCGGCGGCGTCGAGTCCGGCGACGCCCAGGCTCGTACGGAAGATGACGGCGACGAAGTAGACGGCGGCGCCGATGCTCCAGACGGCGATGGCACGACGGCCGCCGGGCGGGTCGCCGGGGAGGGTGAGGGCGGGGCCGCGGCCGGATGATCCGGAGGAGCCGGAAGATCCGGACGACCCGTCCGAGGCGCCTTCCGAGGACGCGCTCACCGGGCCTCACCCCGGATGAGCACCTTGACGCGACTGACGTGGGCGCGCACGCACCGCGCTGCGGCCTCGGCGTCACCGGCCCGGATGCTTTCGAGCAGTTCGGCGTGCTCGACGATGCTGGTCTCGACGCGCTCGGGATGCGCCTCCATGACGGCGACGCCCATCCTCAACTGCCGGTCCCTGAGCTGGTCGTAGAGCTTCGACAGGATCTCGTTGCCAGCGTTGCGCACGATCTCGGCGTGGAAGCAGCGGTCGGTGACCGCGACGGCGGCCAGATCGCCCTCCTCGGCGAGGCGGCGCTGCTCCTCGACGAGTTCCTCCAGTCGCGCGATGAGCCGCGCGGACGCGGGGACGGCCTTGCGGGCGGCGAACTCCTCGACCAGCAGGCGGGTCTCGACGACGTCGGAGATCTCCTGCGCGGAGACGGCGAGGACGAGGGCGCCCTTCTTGGGATAGAGCTTGATCAGCCCCTCGACCTCCAGCTTGAGCAGCGCTTCGCGCACGGGCGTACGTGACACCCCTACGGCCTCGGCGAGTTCTCCCTCCGTAAGGAGGGTCCCGCCCTGGTAGTGCCGGTCGAGAACGCCCTGCTTGATGTGGCTGTAGACACGGTCGGCGGCGGGCGGTTGCTTCACGGGGACGGCGGACACGGGGGAGGTGGCGGGAGGCGCGGATGACATGAGCACAGCTTAGATACAACAGAGATGCGACGGTGATCGCGTCCATATCGCGGACCGACGAGATTTCCGGTGCGCGCCGTACATCCCTTCGGATCACTCGTGAGTCTTTTCAGTGGACCACCCCTGTACGGGTGTGCGTCGAATTCACTTCAGACCAGCGCATATGCGACATCGGAGCGTTCCTTTGATAACCAGCTTCCCGGGCGTGCGGAGAAACGTGCGCAGGTCCACCGTGGTAGCCCTCACCGCCGGCGCGATGCTGACGGGCACGGCCCTGGTCGCCCCGGCGACCCAGGCGGCCGAGTCCGCGCCCGCCGCCACTGCGGCTGCCGCCGCCCTGCCGACCCTCTCGGCCAAGGGCGCCTTCCTGCTGGACAACACCACCGGTGCGAAGCGGTACGGCAAGGCCGCGGACACCCGCCGGCAGATGGCCAGCACCACGAAGATCATGACCGCGGCCGTCGTGCTCAACACCAAGGGCATCGACCTCAACCGCAAGATCACCGTCAAGCAGACGTACCGCGACTACGTGGTCCGCGAAGGCGCGAGCACCGCGGACCTGCGCACCGGCGACAAGGTGACGATCCGTCAGCTCCTGTACGGCCTGATGCTCCCGTCCGGCTGCGACGCGGCGTACGCCCTCGCGGACGCGATCGGCACCGGCACGACGGTGGCGGCGCGCACGAAGTCGTTCATCGGGAAGATGAACACGAAGGCCAAGGACCTGGGCCTGACGAATACCAAGTTCGACTCGTTCGACGGCATCTCGGCGGCGGGCAACAACTACACGACGCCGCGGGACCTGGCGACGATCGCCCAGTACGCGATGAAGAACACCACACTGCGCGCGGTCGTCAAGTCCACGAGCTACAAGACGACGGCGACGACCAAGTCGGGCGGCACCCGCACGTACACCTGGTACAACACGAACCAGCTGCTCGGCTCGTACACGGGCGCGTTCGGCGTCAAGACCGGCACGGGCACGGCCGCGGGCCCCTGCCTGATCTTCGCCGCCACCCGCAACGGCAAGACGCACATCGGCGTGATCCTGAACGGCACGGACCGCTACAAGGACGCGGCGAAGCTGCTGGACTACTACTCGGGCGTGTCAACGGCCAAGACGATGCAGCTCCGCACCCTCCCGCCGGGCGCCCAGCGCGACTGACCCCCCCTACGGGATGCACCAACAGGGGCGCGGCCACCACGGGGTGGCCGCGCCCTTCTTTTTGCGGTCGGCTGCAGAAACGGTCACTCCTCACCCGCAGTGGTGAATATCGCGCTCTTTCCGCATGGTTCGGGTTTGTTCGCTATTACGTTCCCTCTCATGGAGGTGGTTCGTATGAACGGACAGATTCGGCCGTCGGACACGGCTGCGCGACACGAGGCGATCGACATCGGCGACTTCGTCTACGGGGCGACGGGGACGCGGATCCGGAGGTTGACGATGCCGGACGGAAGTCACTGGTTCCCAGCGGCGGACGTCTGCAGGCAACTCGGTTACACCACCACGAGAAAAACTCTCACCGACCATGTCCCGGAACGCCATCGAGACTTTCTTGAGACTGTGACTGGAAGTCACAGTCTCAGCATTCCCGCAGGTAGGGAGTGGCGTCGAGACCTGCAACTGATCGACCTCCAGGGCCTGATCCTGCTCGTAAACGGATGCACCAAACCGTCATGTCTGCCGTTCAAACAGTGGGTCTCAGAAGTGATCGTTACGGTTCAGGGCACCGGCACCTACACCCTCCCCCGCGCCGAGGCGCAACCTGCGGCCCCCGCCGCAACGGCCACCCCCGTCGCCTATGCCCTGCCCCCGCAGGTCGCCGACGCGATCGTCCGGCTGGAGGAGCGGAACATACGGCTGGACGAGCAATTCGCGGCCGTGCAACGCGAGTCGCTCGAAACCCGACGCGAAATGCTCACCGCGCATCAAGCCACGGCACGTGCCATGGAACGGATCGCCGACCGGCTCGACGCCCTCATCCCCGACCGCCCGGCCACGCCTCCGCACACCACGACCCCCGACGCCGTCCTCGCCGACTGGAAGTCCCGGATGTCGGTGACCGAGGACGTCTGGGCCGTCGCCGTCACCATCGCGCCGGCCCTCGCCGCCGACGGCGAGCTGCGGCAGCCCTTGGAGTCCATCGCCTCCCGCACGGGCCTCACCGAGCACCGCGTCAACGAATGCCTGCGGTTCATGCGCAAGCACGCCTGCATCCACGCCTGGGGCAGCACCGTGGACGGCGTCCCCGTCTATGGGCTGAGCCCCGCGCGTCCCCTGTAACCTTCCCCGGTCAGGGATCGTCAGGGATCGCAGAGCGACGAGGAGTACGGGTGGCCGGTCAGCGGATCACGACCCGCAACGCCCGTTTCCAGCAGTGGCACGCGCTGCTCGCCAATCGCAACAAGCGCAAGCGCCAAGGCGAGTTCCTCGTCCAGGGCGTGCGCCCCATCACGATGGCCGTCGAGCACGGGTGGACCGTACGCGCCCTGCTGTACGACGCGAGCCGTCCGCTCTCGCGGTGGGCCGAGGAGTTGCCGCGCGGCATCAGTACGGACCGAATCGCCATGGCCCCCGAACTCCTCGCCGAACTGGGCGAACGCACCGACGGCGCACCCGAGGTCGTGGCCGTGGTCGAGATGCCGCCGGACGATCTGCGCCGGATCGCCGTCCACGACACCTTCCTGGGCGTGCTGTTCGACCGCCCCACCCAGCCGGGCAACATCGGCAGCATCGTCCGCTCGGCCGACGCCTTCGGCGCGGACGGTCTGATCGTCACGGGCCACGCGGCCGACGTCTACGACCCGAAGGCCGTACGCGCCACCACGGGCTCCCTGTTCGCACTCCCGGTCGTCCGAAGCCCCTCGCACCACGAGGTCGCGGAGTGGCTGGCGAAGGAGCGCGCGGAGGGACGCCCGGTCGCCGTCGTCGGCACGGACGAGCACGGCGACGCGGACGCCGACGCGTTCGACCTGACGCGGCCGGTGTTGCTGCTGATCGGCAACGAGACGTCCGGACTGAGCACGAGCTGGCGCGAGTTGTGCGACCACGTGGTGAGCATCCCGATGACGGGCTCGGCGAGCTCCCTGAACGCCTCGAACGCGGCGACGGTGGTCCTGTACGAGGCGGCCCGCCAACGCCGGGCGGCGGCTACGGGGCGCTGACCCCGCGCACGTACGCGGCGAACGCGCTCCACGCCCCGGTCGCCACGGTGACCACGGGCCCGGCGTCCACCTTGGAGTCCCGGACGGCGACGGTACCGGGGATGTTGCGGGCGACCTCTACGCACTCCTGCCCGGCGTTCCCGCCGCTGTAGCTGGACCTGACGAACTCATACGCGGGCACGAGGCCTACAACTCCTTGAGGATTCCGTCGATCAAGCTGATCGAGTTCCGCTGCGCGAGCCCGAGCCGGGTGATGCGTTCGAACAGGTGCCCGTGCTGCGCAGCATCAGTATCGCTCTCCAGCCAGAGGGACGTCGAGGTCGTATCCATGTACACCACGTCGAGCGCGCCCTCGTCGGCGAACGAGACGATGTTGAAGGCACTGGTCATCCCCGGGTGGGCGCCGGCCAGGTACGGAAGCACCTGCACCTTTACGTTGGGGCGCTCGGCAACGTCCCGCAGATGTTCGAGCTGGGTCCTCATCACGGCGCGCCCGCCAACGAGTTGGCGCAGTGCGCCTTCGTGCACGACCGCCCACAGTTCCAGCGGGCGTTCGCCGCCCAAGCGCGCCTGCCGCGCCATCCGGGCTTCGACGAACGGATCGATCTCGTCCGGGTCGTCCCATGAGCCGTTCCCGACGGCTAGCGCCCGCGCGTAGTCGGGCGTCTGCAACAGACCCGGCACGATGGCGAGTTGCCACGTACGCAACTGGGTTGCGATGTCCTCAAGCGCGACGTACTCGACCATGGCTTGCAGTTGGGGATACTGGTTCCACCAGCCCTTCGCCTTCCGGCGCTCCCTGTCCAGCCGCGCCAGTTCCAGCAGCCGACCGACGGCCACCGGGTCTTCCTGGCCGTAGAACTCGAACAGCACCCGAATGTCCGGGTCTCTCATCGGCACCCAGCCCTGCTCCATCTTCACGATCTTCGAGTTCGTGGCGCTGATCGCGCCGGCCGCCTGTTGCTGCGTCTTGCCCGCCGCGTCGCGCAGACGCAGCAGCTCGCGTCCGAGTCTGCGCCCGAGGACCGTTGATGCCCGATTGCCTTGCTGAGCCGATCGATTCACGGTCCAAGTGTCGCTTGAGAAGCGATGAGCGGTCGACTCAGCTCACTCGATGGAGACAATTGTCTCTGGAGGACTTGCACCCATGAAGTAAGTGTAGCTACTTTCAGCACACCGCCACTCACACCGCGGAGCCACCCGGCGGAAGTGCACCGCGCTGCCCCGTGCCCAAGAGCAGCCGGCATCGCCACCGCCGACTCACCCCCCAGGGACCCCAGATGAACGCAGCTCACGCTCCACAACAACCCACGCCCAACCCTGAACCCGTCCTCCAGGAGGACCGGCTCGACTACACCCCCACCGCAGGGAGCGTCCGGCTCGCGCGGCGGCGGGCCGTGCGGCTTGTTGGGGAGTGGGGGTGGGCCGGACTCGCAGGCAGTGCCGGGCTGTTGGTCAGCGAGCTCGCCACCAACGCCCTGTTGCACGGCTGTCTGCGCGACCGGCTCTTCCGCGTACGGCTCCGACTCACCGCCGCCACCCTCCGCATCGAGGTCAGCGACCCGCGCGGCGAACGGCTGCCGCGCCTACGGCTCCCCGAGGACGACGAGTGCTTCGGCCGGGGGCTGCTCATCGTCGCGGAGCTGGCGGACCGTTGGGGCGTCGAGCCCCGCACCGTCGGCAAAACGGTCTGGGCGGAGTGCCACCTCGGCCCCCGCTCCCTCGTCACCCCACCGGGTTCGCCGGACCGTCCAGCCACAGCTCCTGTCGTCCCCGTGCCGTGACCGTCAGGCCGAAGCGGGTCAGGGACGGGCGGTCCCGGTCCTCCCACCAGGCACGGGCCGCCGTGATTTCGTCCCAGAGACGGCGGGTGCCCCACTGGCGCACCGCGTCCGGGGCGTCCCACGCCTCGTAACGCACCGACGTCCACGAGCCGTTGCCGTCCGAGAGCGCGATCCGGTACGTGGCGGCGGGGTCAGCGGCGTCCCAGGTGTGGAGGTAGCGGGCGTCCGGGACGCGCAGGCCGATCGTGAACGCCACGTCCACGTTCGACAGCACCAGATCCGGGTCGATCGCGGACGGGCCCAGCCGATCCGGCTCCTGGGGCGGAAGGACCACCGCGTGGGGGCGTTGGGCGCGCATCCACATGAAGCTCACGTTGTCGACGAAGCGGCCGTACGAGGGGCCGCCGGGCTCGCCCGTCACCAATCGCAGCAGGCCAGCGTTGGCGTACGGCGTGCCCCACGGCGTCACGATCGTGCCGCCGGGCCTGGTCTGTTCGATCCAGGTGCGAGGAATGCGGCGGACGGCCGCCGTCGAGTGGATGTGGTCGTACGGCGCGCCCTCGGGCCGGGCCGCCAGGCCGTCACCGACCAGCAATCGCGCGGGCGAGAGCGCCGCGGACTTCAGACGGTGCGCGGCCTCCCCCGAGATACGGGGGTCGACCTCCACCGTGGTGACGGCTTCGCCGCCAAGTCGGGCCACCAGCAGGGCACTTGTCCAGCCCGTGCCCGTACCGACGTCCAGGACCCGGGCGCCGTCGGTGACATCCAGATGCCTGAGCATCGACGCCACCAAGGACGGCTTGGACGCGGACGAGGTGGGGACACCGGGGCCGTTGTCCGCGCCGTCGTCCAACTGCGTGACGACCACTCCGTCGGCGTCCACCAGCGACCGCCACGTATCGGGCTCGGCGGCCCGGGTGATACGCCGGTGGCCGTTCGGCGACCCGTCGTCCGGCGCCCATACGACCTCCGGCACGAACGCCGCACGCGGCGCACGCGCGAACGCGCCCCGCCAACTCTCTGCCAGCACACCGGACTCGGTCAGGCCGGCCAGCAACCGCGCGTAGCCGTCGCTCACTTCTTCGGCGGTACGGGCCTCGTCCACTGACCGTCCGACTCCTTCGGCGTCTGCTTCTTGTCCCCTTCGGTCCCGTCCTTGCCGTCCCCGTGCTCACCCATGAACGTCTCCCCTCGTTCTCCGATCGACCGACTGCGTTCGGTCACCAGAACAGGTATACCCGCTTCGCTCCGTGACCACAGGGGGCGTGCGGAAGCACCCGGGGACGGGCGGGGCGCACAGCGGCGCCCCCGGCGACCGCCCGCTCATGGCCGGCCGCCCGCTCACGGACCGCCGTGCGGCACCGCGACCGTCAGGGACTGGGCCGGACCGCCCACACGGGTCCAGGTTCCGGTGGCGGAGTCCCAACGCCGGACCGACGCACGGTCCTTGGACAGGACGAACACCGCACGGCCCGCCACCCACGTCTCCGCCCCGGCCGGACCGATGTCGTGCCAGGTGCTCGACGCGTAGTGGCGCAGGCGGGTGCCCGTGCGGTCGGTGGAGAAGAGGCCCGCGGTGCCCGCGAACAGTGCGGTGGCCGGGCCCGCCGTGCGGGTCCACTGCTGCTCCGCGCCTTTCGCCTCGGGGCCCAGCCAGCGGGTGACCATCGCGCGGTCCGGCGTGAGCCCGTAGAGATGCTGGTCCGTGAGCGCGAAGTCCGCGCCCGCCGTGCCCACGAAGTCCCATTCGCCGGGCCGGCCGGCGTACTTGAAGATCCGGCCGTCCTTGGGGTTCGTCGCGAAGAGGCCGGGACCGCCGCCGTACAACCGCTGCGCGGGGCCGCCCACCCAGGTCCAAGAGGTGCCCCGGCCGTCCCAGACGTGGACGGCGCCGCCGTCCGGCGCCAGGCGGTAGACACCTGCGCCGCTGACCGCGAAGTCGCTGCCCGGCCCGCCGACGCGGTGCCAGCGGCCGGGACTGCCGCCGTACGCGTAGAGGCCGTCGCCGTGCACTCCGGTCGCGAACAGGCCCGCCGGGCCCGCCCACAGGCGCTTCGCGGTGTCGCCGATCCGGGTCCAGTCGGCGGCGCCCGGGCCGTCCCAGCGGAAGACTCCGTCGCCGCCGGGACCGATCGCGAAGACGCCGGTGCCGGCGAGCGGCGCCGCCCGTTCGGGCGCCGGGCCGCTCGACGAAACGCCGCCGCCGGACGGGGTCCGGCCGCCGGCCGTGATGTCCTCGCCGCCGGACGAGAACAGCGCGATCAGCACCAGGAGGACGGCGACGGCGGTCGCCACCCCGGCGGTCAGAGCCACCGCGAGCGGGGGGCGCCGGGGGCCCGGCCCGCGTACGGCAGCGGCAGCCGGGACCCCGGCCGCGACCGGAGCCTCGTCGGACGACGGCACCGGCTCAACAGGCGCCGGAGCCGCCGCCGGAGCCGCCGCCGCACCCACCGCCGCCGCGTGCAGCCGCCTCGCCGTCCCCGTACGGCTCCGGCGGACCGCCTCGTCCGGCGTACGGTCCGCCACCAACCGCTCCAGCAGGTCCAGCGGTACGAGCTTCTGGCCCGAGCGGTACTCCCCCCACATCGTTTTGCCGACGTGATACCGCTGCGCCAACTCCCGCACCGTGGACCCGGCCGTCACCTCCAGCACGAACGACGCGAGCGCGTTCGCCTCCTCCGTACGGCCTCTCGGCGCGCCCTGCCGTCTGCCGGCCCTGCCCGTCGTGTCGTCTGTCATCACGCCCCCTCACCCCGGGGAATCCCAGCAGATCGGTTGTCCGCGGACAATGCGTTGTCCGGACTTCATACGTGTTTTCCGGCCGAATCGCCCGGACAATCGCGAGTCCCGGCAGCCTGGGAACCGCGGGTCAACGTCGGCACATCGACCGATCCACTCGGTTTCGACCAAGGAGGAAAACATGCCGTTCAGCGACGACGAAATCACCGAGATCGCCTTCAGGGAGCAGCGGGAGCGCGACCGCCAGTACCAAGAGATGATGGAGCGTCAGGAGGCCGAGCGCCAGGCGCGGTACGCCGAGGAGCAGGCCCGGAGGAACGCCGAGCAGCCGCACTCCGGGCCCACCTGGTAGGTCAGGACCTGGTTCACGCACAGACGGAAGGGTCGCAACCCACGGGGGAGTTGCGACCCTTCCCTGGGCCTGGGTGATCAGGCCCAGGTGATCAGTCTCTTCGGCTGTTCCAGGATCGCCGCCACGTCCGCCAGGACCTTGGAGCCCAGTTCGCCGTCCACCAGGCGGTGGTCGAACGACAGGGCCAGGGTCGTCACCTGGCGGGGTTTGACCTTGCCCTTGTGGACCCAGGGCTGGAGCTTGATCGCGCCGACCGCCAGGATCGCCGACTCGCCCGGGTTGAGGATCGGGGTGCCCGTGTCGACGCCGAAGACGCCGACGTTCGTGATGGTCACCGTGCCGCCCTGCATGGCCGCCGGGGTCGTCTTGCCCTCGCGGGCCGTGGACACCAGTTCGCCCAGGGACTGGGCGAGTTGGGGCAGGGTCTGGTCGTGCGCGTCCTTGATGTTCGGGACGAGCAGGCCGCGGGGGGTCGCCGCCGCGATGCCCAGGTTGACGTAGTGCTTGACCACGATCTCCTGGGCGGCCTCGTCCCACGTGGCGTTGACCTCGGGGTGGCGCTTGATCGCCACCAGCAGCGCCTTGGCGATGAGCAGCAGCGGGTTGACCCGTACACCCGCCATGTCCTTGTCGGACTTGAGCTCGTCCACCAGCTTCATCGTGCGCGTCACGTCGACCGTCA
Organism: Streptomyces sp. NBC_01716; assembly: GCF_036248275.1. Classification (NCBI taxonomy): domain Bacteria; kingdom Bacillati; phylum Actinomycetota; class Actinomycetes; order Kitasatosporales; family Streptomycetaceae; genus Streptomyces; species Streptomyces sp. NBC_01716. Next base: position 4,229,800 of record NZ_CP109181.1, read on the forward strand.
CGAACTCCGTGACGTGCGGCGCGGTGAACGCGCTGCCCACCATCGCCGCCGCCGTCGCCTTCCGTACACCCTTCACGGGGATCCGGGTCTCCCGGCCCACCGGCGCCGTCGGGGCGGCCACCGGTGCCGGCGCGGGCTCCGCGGCCGGCTCCTCGGCCACGGGTGCCGTCGCCGCGTGCACGTCCTCGCGGGTGATGATCCCCTCCGGGCCGGTCGGCGTGACCGTCGTCAGGTCCACACCCAGGTCCTTGGCGAGCTTGCGCACCGGCGGCTTCGCCAGCGGGCGGGACGGCGCCTCGGTCACGGGGGCGGAAGCGACCCCGTTCATCTCCGCCTGGATCGCGGCGGCGGCAGTGCCCTGCTCAGGGACCGCCGCCCCCCGGCGCGGACGCCGCTTCGTGGACGACTCCGAGACGCCGTAGCCCACGAGCACCGGTTGGCGCCCCTTCGGCCCGGCGGCCTCCGCGGGCTCGGCGGGCTCGGCGGCCTCAGCGACCGGCTCCACAGGCGCGGCCGCCCCGCTCCCCGGCGCCACGTCCACCGTGATGATCGACGCCCCGACATCGACGGTCGTGCCCTCGTCGAAGCGCAGCGCGTGCACCACCCCGTCGTAGGGGATGGGCAGTTCGACGGCCGCCTTCGCCGTCTCCACCTCGCACACCACCTGGCCGTCGACGACGGTGTCGCCCGGCTGTACGTACCACTTGAGGATCTCCGCCTCGGTGAGCCCTTCGCCCACGTCGGGCATCTTGAACTCTCTATAGCGGGTAGAAGTGTCAGCAGTCATGGTCACGGCACTCCTCAGTACGCGAGCGAGCGGTCGACGGCGTCGAGCACCCGGTCCAGGCCCGGAAGGTACTCCTCCTCCAGGCGCGCCGGCGGGTACGGGGCGTGGAATCCGCCCACCCGCAGCACCGGAGCCTCCAGGTGGTAGAAGGAGCGCTCCGTGATCCGGGCGGCGATCTCCGCGCCGGAGCCGTAGAACACCGGCGCCTCGTGGACCACGACCAGCCGGCGTGTCTTCTCCACCGACGTCTGGATCGTGTCGAAGTCGATCGGGGACATCGAGCGGAGATCGAGGACCTCCACCGACTTGCCCTCCTCGGCCGCGGCGGTCGCCGCCTCCAGACAGACCTTGACCATCGGGCCGTACGCCGCGAGGGTGAGATCCGTGCCGGCGCGGGTGACCCGGGCCTTGTGGAGCGGGCCGGGAATGGCCTCGGTGTCGACCTCGCCCTTGTCCCAGTAGCGGCGCTTGGGCTCGAAGAAGATGACCGGGTCGTCGCTCTGGATGGCCTGCTGCATCATCCAGTAACCGTCCGCGGACGTCGAGGGCGAGACGATCTTCAACCCCGCCACATGCGCGAACAGCGCCTCCGGCGACTCGGAGTGGTGCTCGACGGCGCCGATGCCACCGCCGTACGGAATCCGGATGACGACCGGCATCTTGATCTTGCCGAGCGCGCGGGCGTGCATCTTCGCGAGCTGCGTGACGATCTGGTCGTACGCGGGGAAGACGAAGCCGTCGAACTGGATCTCCACGACGGGCCGGTAGCCGCGCAGCGCGAGGCCGATCGCCGTACCGACGATGCCCGACTCCGCGAGCGGGGTGTCGATGACCCGCCCCTCGCCGAAGTCCTTCTGGAGACCGTCGGTGACCCGGAAGACACCGCCGAGCTTGCCGACGTCCTCGCCCATGATCAGGACCTTGGGGTCGGTGTCGAGGGCGACGCGCAGCGACTCGTTGATCGCCTTGGCGAGGGGGAGTTTCTGTACGGCCATGGCTACTTGCCCTCCTCGGCTGCGGAGTCGAACGACGCCTCGTACGCCGCGAACTGCGCCCGCTCCTCGTCCACGAGCGCGTGCCCGTCCGCGTAGACATGCTCGAAGATCGCCAGGTGGTCCGGGTCGGGCATCGCACGCACCGTCTCACGCACCCGCCTGCCGAGCGCCTCGCTCTCCTTCTCCAGAGCCGCGAAGAACGCCTCGTCGGCGGCCGACTCCCGCTCCAGATACGCGCGCAGCCGCAGGATCGGGTCCTTCGCCTCCCACGCCTCGCGCTCCTCGTCCGCCCGGTACTTCGTCGGGTCGTCGGAGGTGGTGTGCGCGCCCATGCGGTAGGTGAACGCCTCGACGAGCATCGGGCCCTCGCCACCGCGGGCGCGCTCCAGCGCGGCACGCGTCACGGCCAGACAGGCCAGTACGTCGTTGCCGTCGACCCGGACACCGGGGAAGCCGAAGCCCTGCGCGCGCTGGTAGAGCGGCACGCGCATCTGCTTCTCGGTCGGCTCCGAGATGGCCCACTGGTTGTTCTGGCAGAAGAACACCACCGGCGCGTTGTAGACGGCCGAGAAGGTGAACGACTCGGCCACGTCGCCCTGGCTGGACGCGCCGTCGCCGAAGTAGGCGATGACGGCGGAGTCCGCGCCATCCTTGGCCACGCCCATCGCGTAGCCGGCGGCGTGCAGCGTCTGCGAGCCGATGACGATCGTGTAGAGGTGGAAGTTGTTGGCCTTCGGGTCCCAGCCTCCGTGGTTCACACCGCGGAACATCCCCAGCAGATTCGTCGGGTCGACGCCCCGGCACCAGGCGACGCCGTGCTCCCGGTAGGTCGGGAAGACATAGTCCTCGTCGCGCAGCGCGCGTCCCGAGCCGATCTGCGCGGCCTCCTGGCCGAGCAGCGAGGCCCACAGGCCCAGCTCGCCCTGACGCTGGAGGGATGTGGCCTCGGCGTCGAAACGGCGGGTGAGGACCATGTCGCGGTAGAGACCGCGCAGGGACTCGGGGGTGATGTCGGCTACGTAGCCGTCGTACTCGTCGTTCTTCACGCGCTCGCCCTCGGGCGTCAGCAGCTGTACGAGCTGGGGCTCGGAAGCCTTCGGCTGCGGCGTCGTCCTGGCGCCGGCGCGCTTGGTGCCGCTGCTACGTCGCGGCTTTCGCGCGGCGGCAGTGCTCTCCACGGTCACGTGCGTGCTCCTCCGTCGGTCCGGTCCCCGGGATCCGCCGGGAACCAGTGCGGCTCCGCCTGCTTCCGGACGTGTGCACGGGGTGGGTGCGGCCCGGCCGGGACAGGCGTGACAGGTGCCCCGGCGAGCGCCCTGTCACAGGCACGTTACCCAGTGGGTCGCATTCCTGCGAAACCCCCCTGACCTGCAATTTTGCTTGGATTTCCAAGTAAATCGAAAAAGTCGGGTACAACCACTGGTCACAGCCTTGCAGGCCGCCGGAACAACGGCACGTTATCCCGGCGGCCCGGGGCGGGGATAGGGGTATGTGTGTTTGACTGATGTCGTGCCTGAAGAGGGAAAAATCACCGTATTTCTTCTTGACGACCACGAGGTCGTCCGGCGAGGCGTCCATGAGCTGCTCGCCGTCGAGCCCGACATCGAGGTCGTCGGCGAGGCGGGTACGGCTCAGGACGCGCTGGCCAGAATCCCGGCGACCCGGCCCGATGTCGCGGTGCTCGACGTACGGCTGCCGGATGGCAGCGGGGTGGAGGTCTGCCGTGAGATCCGGGCCAGGGACGAGAGCATCAAGTGCCTTATGCTCACCTCGTTCTCCGACGACGAGGCGCTCTTCGACGCGATCATGGCCGGCGCCTCGGGTTATGTACTCAAGGCCATCCGCGGCGACGAGCTGCTGACCGCCGTACGGGACGTGGCCGCGGGCCGCTCCCTGCTGGACCCGGTCGCCACCGCGCGGGTGCTCCAGCGGCTCCGCGAGGGCAACACCCCCAAGGGTGACGAGAAGCTGGCGAACCTCACCGAGCAGGAGCGCAAGATCCTGGATCTGATCGGCGAGGGCCTGACCAACCGCGCCATCGGCGAGCGGCTGCATCTCGCCGAGAAGACGATCAAGAACTACGTCTCCAGCTTGCTGTCCAAGCTGGGGATGGAGCGACGCTCGCAGGCAGCCGCGTACGTGGCCAGAATCCAGGCCGAGCAGCGCTGAAACCTGTCGAAGGGCCTCCACCTGCCCGGGTTCCCTAAAGGCCAGATAAGGACCAAGGTCCCATGTATCCGGGGCGGGCTCCCCTGTTCTGTGGACGATCGGTGACAGAGAGTGGGAGCCATGTCCACCGATCATCTGCGCGCCATCGAGCTGCTCAACCGGGTCCGGTACGGACGGGTGGCGACGAGCATGCGGGCGATGCCCTTCGTGGCCCCCGCCCGTCACATCGTCCTGGATGACAGCGTCGTCCTGCGGATGCACCGGGGGATGGGCTACCACCGGGCGTGCAGCGGCAGCGTGGTCGCGTACGGCGCCGACAACTTCAACACCGGCGAGCCCGACCTCTGGTCGGTCCAGTTCACCGGCACCGCGAACATGGTCAGGCCGACGGACGACGAGCTGGCGCTCTTCGGGCCGGGGCCGCACGACGTCGACGGCGAACCGTTCGATGCCGTCTATATGAGCATGACGCCGCAGTTCGCGACCGTGCACGTGCTGAAATACAAGCCGGAGGACGCGACGGAGGGCCCGGCGGCCGGGACCGGAGCCGAGAACAGGACCGAGAGCGGGGCCGCGACCAAGACCGACAGCGGACCGCGACACAATCAACACGCAGCGTGATCTATCATCTGACGGGTGCCGCGCTCATCTGCAACGACTGCGACCCCGCCCGATGTCGCGACCGCTCCCCCCGTGGCGGACCAGCCCTTCGGTCTCCTCCCCCTCGGTGACCTGCTCCGACGCTACAAGCGCGGCGGCGAGCCCCTGTCCTGCCGGCCCGTCGCCCAGGGCCTGCTGAACCGCGGCTACCGGCTCACCACCACCCACGGGTCCTACTTCCTCAAGCACCACCTCGACGGCGACCACGAGTCCATCGCCCGCCAGCACCGCGCCACCCGGCGGCTCCAGGCCCTCGGCGTACCCGTGGTACCGCCCGTACAGGACACCGAGGGCGGCACCGTCGCCGTCGTCGGCGGCCACTGCTACGCCCTGCATCCGTGGGTCGACGGCCGGCACCGCACCGGCGCCCAGCTGACCCCCGCCACGTCGGGGCGGCTCGGGTCGTTACTCGGAGTCGTACACATCTGTCTGGAACAGGTCATGGAGTCGGTGAAGTGCCACCTCGCCTACGACGACGCGTACGACAGCGCCGCCCCCGAGGACACCTTCGCGCTCATCGAAGAACTGCTGGCCCTCGCCCGCGGGCGCACCCCGCGCGACGGCTTCGACGCCCTCGCCGAACACCGGCTCCGGGAGCGCCGCACGCTCCTGGAGAGCCACGCCCACCACCGCCCGCCACCGGGCGCCGAGACGGCCACCGGGTGGGTGCACGGCGACTTCCACCCGCTGAACCTGCTCTACCGGGGCACCGAGCCCGCAGCGATCGTCGACTGGGACCGGCTGTCCGTCCAGCCGCGCGCCGAGGAGGCGGTCCGGGCGGCGGCGATCTTCTTCGTACAGCCGTCGGGGGAGCTGGACCTTGGGAAGGTACGGGCGTACGCGCGCGCCTACCGGCTCGCGGCCGGGGCCGACGCCGGTGAACTGGCCGCGGCCGTCCACCGGGTGTGGTGGGAGCGGCTGAACGACTTCTGGATACTGCGCTGGCGCTACCAGCTGGACGACCGAAGGGCCGACTCGCAGTTCCCTGCGGTGTCGGCCCTGGCGGTCTGGTGGACGCGGAGGTACGAAGACGTGCGCGAGGCGTTCACGGGGTGACTTCCAGCCCGTCCGGCGATTGAGGACCGGCCACCGGCCGGGTCCGGTCCCGCTACGGACCACCCTCCCCGCCGGCCGCGGCACCCTCGACGACGCCCTCAGTCGTCCCCGTGCTGCCTTCCGTCGTGCCCTCGGTCGTGCCCTCCGTCGTGCCCTCGGTCGTACCTTCCGTCGTCCCCTCGGTCGTGCCCTCGGTGCCCTCCACGTCGCCGCCACCCTCGGTGGTGCCCTCCGTCGCCCCCTCGTCGTCACCCGGATCCGGCGAGGACGGGGGGTCCGTCGGCGTCTCGGACGGCGTCGGCTGCCCGGTCGGGGTGTCGTCCGGCGGGTAGTCCGGCTGCTGGTTGCCGCCCGTGGAGGTGTCCGGCTCGTCGTCGGTCGGCGCCGACTCCTCGTCCGACTTCGTCGGCTTGTCGCTCGGCGTGGCGGGCGGGCTCTGCGTGGTCTTCTGGTCGTCCTTGTTGCCGGTGTCCGTGCCGGCAATGTTGTTCAGCGCGTACGCGGCGCCGGCGACGATCGCGATCACGGCGAGCACCGCGAACAGCCACATCTTGCTGCGGCCCCCGCCCCCGTTGCCGTGGTGGCCCCCGTCGTAACCGCCGTCGTGCGGGTTCTGCGGCGGCAGCAGCGGGCGCTGCGCGGTGTCGCCGTGCGGCGGGTGACCGAGCGCGGTCGTGGCGGCGACGCCCATCGCCGGGGTGCCGCCCTCGTGCATGTCGACGGGGCCGGTGTTCCAGGTGCCGACGTGGCTGCCCTGCTGCTGGAGCATCTGCATGCCGTACTGGACGAGGCCGCGCATCTCCTCGGCGCTCTGGAACCGGTCGTCCGGGTCCTTCGCGAGCGAGCGCATGACCAGCCCGTCCAGCTCCGGCGGCACCACGTCCGAGACCTCGGACGGCGGGACGGGGATGTCCTGGACGTGCTGATAGACGACGGAGAGCGGCGTCTCGCCGGTGAACGGCGGGCGCAGCGACAGGAGTTCGTAGAGCAGACAGCCCGTGGCGTAGAGGTCGGACCGGTGGTCGACGGCCTTGCCGAGCGCCTGCTCGGGGGAGAGGTACTGCGGCGTGCCCATGACCATGCCGGTCTGGGTCATCGTCGACTGCGCGCCGTGCAGGGCGCGGGCGATGCCGAAGTCCATCACCTTGACCGCGCCGCCGTGCGTGATGATCACGTTCGCGGGCTTGATGTCACGGTGCACGATGCCGTGCTGGTGCGAGTACGCGAGCGCTTCGAGCACACCGGAGACGATGATCAGTGCCTGCTCCGGCGGCGGCGCCTCCGCGTTGATCAGCAGATCGCGGATGGTGCGGCCCTCGACGAGCTCCATGACGATGTACGGAACGGTCTGGCCGCCCACGACATCTTCACCGGAGTCGTACACGGCCACCACGGCGTGGTGGTTGAGACCGGCCACCGACTGGGCCTCGCGTGTGAAGCGGGCCTTGGAGACCGGGTCCTCGGCGAGGTCGGAGCGGAGCAGCTTGACGGCCACGGTACGGCCGAGCCGGACGTCCTCCGCCGCGTACACCTCCGCCATACCGCCCCGGCCGAGGCGGTACGTCATCCGGTAACGGCCGTCGCCGACCAGCCCGCCGACGCCCCATGAGTCCCCAGCATCAGGCACTCCGCCGCCGCCTGCTTCGGATTCGGGTGCCATCAGTCCTCGCCGTCGTATCTATCCGCGCGTGCCGCGCGCGGGCGCGGGGTCGCGGTGGTGCCTGGGATGGGTGAAGGTGTGGGGCCAGGAGCCGCCACGAATCCTGGATTGTTGCTGTGCCGGTCACGCTACAGCCTTCGCGCGGCACGCCGATCAGAGATGGACCGGTCATCAAACCCGCTACGCGTACGCACGGGCAAATTCCATGCGTTTCCTGTAACGCTTCCGAGACGCTTGTTGTGCGTAGGGTCACGGAACGGGCACCCCGCTTGACGTGTCAGGGCCCTGCGGCAGACTTGGCCCGTAAATACGGGAGCATGTGAGTACGGATCAGCGCGAAGCACTGAGTCACCGCGTCGCCGCGCCGAGGGGGAAGCACAGTCATGAGCCACGACGGCGCACAGGGCCGCTACGCGGGCGGTTCGGTCGCGGGCGGCCGGTACCAGCTTCGTGACCTTCTCGGCGAGGGCGGCATGGCGTCCGTCTACCTCGCGTACGACGCGGCTCTCGACCGGCAGGTCGCCATCAAGACGCTCCACACCGAGCTCGGCCGTGAGCAGTCCTTCCGTGAACGCTTCCGGCGCGAGGCCCAGGCCGTCGCGAAACTGTCGCACACCAACATCGTCTCGGTCTTCGACACCGGTGAGGACGAGCTGGACGGCTCGCTCATGCCGTACATCGTCATGGAGTACGTGGAGGGGCAGCCGCTCGGCTCGGTGCTCCAGTCGGACATCCAGCAGTACGGCGCGATGCCGGCGGACCGCGCGCTGAAGGTGACGGCGGACGTGCTCGCCGCGCTGGAGACCAGCCATGAGATGGGCCTGGTCCACCGCGACATCAAGCCCGGCAACGTGATGATGACCAAGCGCGGCGTCGTCAAGGTGATGGACTTCGGCATCGCGCGGGCCATGCAGTCGGGCGTCACGTCGATGACGCAGACCGGCATGGTCGTCGGTACGCCGCAGTACCTCTCGCCCGAGCAGGCGCTGGGGCGAGGCGTCGACGCCCGCTCCGACCTGTACTCGGTCGGCATCATGCTCTTCCAGCTGCTGACGGGCCGGCTCCCCTTCGAGGCCGACTCGCCGCTGGCGATCGCGTACGCGCATGTGCAGGAGGAGCCGGTCGCGCCCTCCTCGATCAACCGCTCGCTCACTCCCGCGATGGACGCGCTCGTCGCGCGGGCGCTGAAGAAGAACCCGAACGAGCGGTTCCCGAGCGCGGCCGCGATGCGCGACGAGTGCGCGCGGGTGCTTCCGCAGGGCCACACCGGGGCTCCGGTGATCGTGCAGGGCGCCCCGTCGGTGAGCGGCGCGGGTGTGGGCTCGGCGGTCTTCCCGCCGGTCGACCAGGGGACGCAGCCGCCGCAGGGCGGCGTGCAGACGCCGTACCAGCCGGGGGCGTACGGCCCGCCGACCCCGGCGCCGATGCAGACACCGCCTCCTACGTACGGCTACCCGCCGCAGCCCAACCAGGGCTACCAGACCCCGGCACCCACGTACTCGATGTCCCCGCAGCCCCCGATGGGCCCGGGGCACGGCGGGCACGGGGGCCACGGCGGTGGTGGCAACGGCCGCGGCAGCAGGCGGAACATGCCGGTGATCGTCGGCTCGATCGTGGTCGCGGTCGCGGCGATCGCGGGCCTGACGTTCGCGCTGACTCAGAACGGCGACGACGGGAAGGGCGGCTCGGAGGCCAAACCGAGCGGCTCGGCGGTGGAGGGCCACCGGCCGCCGGAGCGCAACCGCGTCATCGACAAGGAGAAGTGCTCGGACGCGTACGAGGACGGGGTGGACCCGACCAAGGTCCAGGCGCCCGACCTGCGTTACAAGGACATCCTCTCGGTGAAGGAGTGCCTGCGGTCCGCGGGGTGGACGTGGACGGTGACCGAGGTCAACGACCCCACTCAGGCGAAGGACATCGTGGTCGATCAGTACCCGCGCCAGAGCGCGGCGGTGCTGCCCAAGGACCAGGAGTTCGAGCTCAAGATCTCCACCGGCAACCCGGAGTAGCCGACGGCGCGGGCGCGATTCTGACGGCCGGGGGGCTGAGGGCCGGGGATTGGCGGTCGGGAGTTCGACGGCCGGCGCCCGCGGAAGGCCCCGGTCCGGAGGGGCCGTGACGGCGCCCGCGCGGGGCGTCCGCGCGGGAGTGTACGGCCGCCGGGACGCCCGGCTCCCGCCGAGATGCCGCTTCTGTCACCGCATGTGACGCTGAGTCGGTGATGTCTCGGCTCCACGCACGGCTCCGTTCCTCCCGCGCGCTCGCGCTTGCCATCGCCGTCGCGCTCATACTCGCCTCTCTGCTGACAAGCGCGTCCCTCGCGTTCGCCGAGGACCGCGAATCCCCGCGCGCGGAACCGTCGCGGTCGCCGGGCGCCACCTCCTCGCTGGCGGGGAACGAGGCCGGGCAGGGGCGGCCCCGGCCAGGGCGGACGAACCCGGCGACCGCCACCGGCGCGAGTGGTGAGGTGCCGTCGTCCGGTGTCGGCACCGTGTCCGCGGATCCCACCGTGCTGATGTCGCCCAGCGGTACGAGCGGAAGACCTTCGTCCCGTTCCGCTTCGCCGTCCCCCACCCGTTCCGCGCCCGCCTCGGCCGAGCCGCACAGGCAGCAGTCCCCGAGCGGGAAACCCGAGCGCGAGCAGGGCGACCCGGACGAGGGTGAACTCCGCGACGAAGAGCTCCTGTCGGACGACTTCGATGCCTCGGAAGAGGGACCGGTCCCACCCCGTACACCCCCTCACGACGCCTCCGCACAGGAGCAGAACAGCCAGGCGGTCGCCCAGCCGGTCGCCCGCGCCGTCCCCGCGCTGACTCTCGGGGTCGGGATGGCACTGATGGGCCTCGGCATCGGTTTTCTGGGCCTGAGACTCCGGCGACACTGACACCGACCATCCGCCGACGCCCTCACGTACCACCTCTGACCTGGCCGTTTACCACTCTCGTACATCCCGCGTCGCCCTTACCTCCTCCTTACGACGGACCTGTCACGTCCCTCTCAAGGCCCTTGCCGTCGAATCCATACTGGGTATACATACTGAGTATGTCGATCCGCCACGGGCTGCTGGCCCTCCTCGAATCGGGACCGCGCTACGGCTCCCAGCTCCGTACGGAGTTCGAATCCCGTACCGGCGCCACCTGGCCCCTGAACGTCGGTCAGGTCTATACGACGCTCAACCGTCTGGAGCGCGACGGGATGGTCGTCCAGGACGGTGAGGACGAAGCCGGCCACGCGCTCTACGCGATGACGGACGCCGGTCGCGATGAGCTGCGGAACTGGTTCCGGTCACCGGTCGACCGGCGCAGTCCACCGCGCGACGAGCTCGCCATCAAGCTCGCGATGGCCGTCGGCGCACCCGGGATCGACATCCGCGACGTGATCCAGTCCCAGCGCCACCACACCGTGCAGGCGATGCAGGACTACACCCGGCTCAAGGCCCAGGCCACCGACGTCTCGCCGGACAACCGGGACGACGTGGCATGGCTGCTCGTCCTCGAACAGCTCATCTTCCAGACCGAGGCCGAGGCGCGCTGGCTCGACCACTGCGAGGCCCGGCTCGTCCGGCTCTCGCTGCTGAACGCGCAGAAGGAGAAGCGGCGGAAGAAGGAAGAGGAGAGCGCCGCCGGGACCGCCGAGGGGGCCGCCGCCGGGACCGCGACCGGGACCGCCGACGGGACCACCGATCAGCCGGCCCGGCAGCCCGGCGCCTCCCGGGCCGGCTCCGGCCGCTCCAGAAACCGCTGACACCCCACCCACCACATGCACCACACACACCACAGACCCACCCACCGACGCGTCTGCGCACCAGATCCGCACCCAAGGGGGACCACCCATGCCTGACCAGGCACCGCATCCCGTGCTCCAACTCAAGGACCTGACCCGCGTCCACGGCAGTGGCGCCACCGAGGTCCACGCCCTGCGCGGGATCAACCTCGACGTCTTCCCCGGCGAACTCGTCGCCGTCATGGGCCCGTCAGGCTCCGGCAAGTCCACGCTGCTCACCATCGCCGGCGGTCTCGACACCCCGACATCGGGCCAGGTGATCGTCGAGAACACCGACCTCACCACCGCGGACCGCAAGCAGATCGCCGCGCTGCGGCGCCGCAGCATCGGTTACGTCTTCCAGGACTACAACCTCATCCCGGCCCTCACCGCCGCCGAGAACGTCGCCCTCCCCCGCGAGCTCGACGGCACCTCCGCCCGCAAGGCCAGGGGCGAGGCCGTCGCCGCGCTGCGCGAGATGGAACTCGGCGACCTCGCCGACCGCTTCCCGGACGAGATGTCCGGCGGCCAGCAGCAGCGCGTGGCCATCGCCCGCGCGCTCGTCGGCGACCGCCGCCTCGTCCTGGCGGACGAGCCCACCGGCGCCCTCGACTCCGAGACCGGCGAATCCGTGCTCGCCCTGCTGCGCAGCCGCTGCGACGCGGGGGCGGCCGGCGTCCTGGTCACGCACGAGCCGCGCTTCGCGGCCTGGGCCGACCGCGTGGTCTTCCTCCGGGACGGCGCCGTCGTCGACCAGACCCTCCGCAGCCAGGCCGACTCGCTGCTCACGGGCCAGGCGGCCGAACGGTGAAGAACTGGTACCACTCCTGGCGCGCCGCGATCCGCATAGCCCGCCGTGACGCCTGGCGCTTCAAGGGACGCAGCTTCCTCGTCCTCGCCATGCTCGCCCTGCCGATCCTCGGTGTGAGCGCCGCCGACCTGACCCTGCGCAGCGCGGACCTCAGCCCCGCCCAGCAGTTGGACCGCGACCTGGGGCGGGCCGACGCCCGCGTCAACGACCCGCGTATGGGCGGGGTTCCCCTCATGCAGAACCCCAAGGGTGACAACTACCAGCCGGTGAAGAGCTACGGCGACGACGAGCCGTGGCCCGAGGGCGAGACGGACATCGCCTCCGCCCTTCCGGCAGGCGCGAAGTCCCTCATCGACTCGGAGGGCACCGCCAAGCTCAGGACGACCCACGGACTGCTGAGCACCTCGGTCCGGGAGCTGAAGGCGGCGGACCCGATGGCCGAGGGCATCATGGTCCTCGACCGCGGCCGGTTCCCGAAGAAGGCCGGCGAGGTCGCCGCGACCAACGCTTTCCTGGAGAGCAGCGGACTGCACGTCGGTTCGAAGCTCACGGCTCGCGGACTCGACGCCGCGTACCGGATCGTCGGCGCGTACGAGGTGCCGAACGACCTGGGCACCACCCAGGTCAACGCTCTTCCCGGCGCGCTGCTGGCCCCGCTCGACAAGGCGCTGGCCGCCGCGGAGCTGCCCGGCACCGATACGTTCAGCACCTATCTGACCTCGGTCCCCGGCGACGCCGGTTTCACATGGAACATGGTCAAGGAGACCAACGCCAAGGGCGCCACGGTCACTTCGCGCGCGGTGGTGCTCGATCCGCCGCCGGACTCGGACGTGGCGCTGTACGCGAAGGAGGGCGCGACCGACCGCGGGAGCGGCTCCGCCAACGCCACCGAGCTCGCCATCATCAGCACCATCGTCGGCCTCGCGATGCTGGAGATCTGCCTGCTGGCGGGCCCCGCGTTCGCCGTCGGCGCCCGCCGCTCCCGCCGCCAGCTCGGCCTGGTCGGCGCCAACGGCGGCGACCGGCACCACATCAGGGCCATCGTCCTCAGCGGCGGCCTGGTGATCGGCGCGGTCGCCGCCGTGGTCGGCACGGTGCTGGGCATCGTCCTGACCTTCGCGCTCCAGCCGGTGCTCGAAGGTGTGCTCGGCAGGCGCTTCGGCAGCTTCGACCTGCGTCCGCTGGAGCTGATCGGGATCGCGCTGGTCGCGGTCGTCACCGGTCTGCTGGCCGCGATCGTGCCGGCCGTGACCGCGTCCCGGCAGACCGTCGTCGCCTCCCTCACCGGGCGCCGTGGCATCCGCAGAAGCAGCAGGGTGCTGCCGATGGTGGGCCTGGGCGCCGTCGTACTCGGCGCGGGCATCGCGCTGTACGGCTCGACCGTGTCGGACCAGGCCATGATCGTCGCGGGCGGCAGTGCGCTCGCGGAGCTCGGTGTGGTGGCGCTGACGCCCGCCCTCGTGGGCCTCTTCGGACGGATCGGCCGGTGGCTGCCGCTCTCGCCGCGGCTCGCGCTGCGGGATTCCGTACGTAACCGGGGCCGTACGGCTCCGGCCGTGGCGGCGGTGCTCGCGGCGGTCGCGGGAACGGTTGCCGTGGCGACGTACTCGGCCAGCTCCGACGCCCAGGCCGAGGCCCGGTACGAGCCGGAGTTGCCGTACGGCGCGGTCGCGATCCTGTCCCCGGAGTCCGCCGTGGACGTCCCGTCGATGCGGGAGGACGTACGGAAGCTGCTGCCTACGGACGTACGGGCCGATGTGGACCGTGTCGTGGTCGGCACGAAGAGCTGCTCCATGTACGGGGAAGGCGAGGAGTGCGGAATGTACGAGCTCGTCACGCCCAAGGCGTACGAGTGCCCGCTCCGGTCGTACGACGAGTCGGGCGAGGACCCGACGGAGAAGTTCTCCAAGGCCGAGAAGCGCAAGCTCGCCACGGACTGGCGCTGCGTCCAGGACCTCACCGGCCTCGGCAGCTCGGCCGGCGAGATCCTGGTCGGTGACGACAAGCTGCTCAAGGTGCTGGAGATCAACAATCCGGAGGCGAGCGAGGCGCTGGCCAACGGGCGGGCGGTCTCCTTCAGCAAGCGGATCTTCACTCCTGAGGGTGCCGGCAAGGACAAGGACAAGGGCGGGGCGAAGGGCGACGCGGGCGGCACCGTGGTCGCGCCGAAGGGCGGCGTCAACGGGACGATCGACGTCCGCCTCACCACCGCGGCCCAGTCCGAGGAGTCCGAAGAGGCGGGCGCGTCGGACGGCGCGAAGCGGCCGGGCACCGTCAAGGCGATCCCCGCCCACCAGTTCTCGGGCGGCGAGAACACCTATGGCGTCACGGTGATCATGCCTCCGGACGCGGCCGAGAAGGCGGGCATCACGACCGTCCCGTTCGGTTCCTTCTTCACCACCGAGAAGCTGCCGAGCGACGCGCAGCAGCAGAAGCTCAACAGCGAGCTCGCCAACACGGGCGCCGATCCCTGGCTGACCATCGAGAAGGGCTTCGTCCCCGAGAACAGCACCACGATGCTGGCACTCGCCGTCTTCGCGGGGCTGATCACCATCGGCGCCGCCGGTATCGCCACGGGCCTCGCCCAGGCCGACGCGGAGGCCGACCTGAAGACGCTCGCCGCCGTCGGGGCGCCGCCCAGGGTCCGCAAGGCGCTGAGCGGGTTCCAGTGCGGGGTGGTGGCCGCGATGGGTGTCGTACTCGGCTCGGCGTCCGGGATTCTGCCCGCCATCGGGCTGCGCTTCACCGAGCGCCGCGCGGAGGACCAGATGTACGCGCAAATGCTGGACGAGGGGTGGTCCAGCGGTGAGCAGGCCACGGCGCCCTTCGTGCCGGTGGTCATCCCGTGGGAGACGCTGGGCCTACTGCTCGTCGTGGTCCCGCTCGGCGCGGCGCTCCTGGCCGCGCTGGTCACCCGCTCGCGAGGCGCGCTGGCGCGCAGGGCGGCGATCTGACACCGGTCAGCGGGCACAGGTGAGCCCCCGTGGGAAAGCGATTCGCTTTCCCACGGGGGCTCACCTCGCATCGGCACCCAGGTGCGAGACAATGAAAGTATGGAAATGCCGAGGAACGAACGGTCGCAGGAGAGCAACCCCCATGTCCTCGTGGTGGGGCAGGACGGGATGGCGCTCGGCGGCGGACCCGGGGACGACGAGCCGCGCGAGATCCCGGTGACGGAGATGGTCGAGCAGCCGGCGAAGGTCATGCGTATCGGCAGCATGATCAAGCAGCTGCTCGAAGAAGTGCGGGCGGCTCCTCTGGACGAGGCGAGCAGGGTACGGCTCAAGGAGATCCACGCCGGTTCGGTGAAGGAGCTTGAGGACGGACTCGCGCCCGAGCTCGTCGACGAGCTGGAACGGCTCTCGCTCCCGTTCACCGACGAGGCCATTCCGTCCGAGGCCGAACTGCGCATCGCACAGGCC
The DNA here is from genome assembly GCF_036248275.1 of Streptomyces sp. NBC_01716. Classification (NCBI taxonomy): domain Bacteria; kingdom Bacillati; phylum Actinomycetota; class Actinomycetes; order Kitasatosporales; family Streptomycetaceae; genus Streptomyces; species Streptomyces sp. NBC_01716. The sequence continues at coordinate 4,245,122 of NZ_CP109181.1, forward strand.
CAGTTGGTGGGCTGGCTGGAGGGCCTCTTCCACGGGATCCAGACGGCGCTGTTCGCCCAGCAGATGGCGGCGCGTGCGCAGTTGGAGCAGATGCGCCGGGCACTGCCGCCGGGTGCCTCGCAGGACGGCGACGACGGCGAGGACCCGGGCGCGCACGGCGCGATCCGGTCGGGGCCGTATCTCTGACACTTCCGTCGGCCGGCGCGGGCGGTCGGGGTCGGTCTCCGAGGGGTCTCGGAGACCGACCGGGGAAATCCGTCCTCGTTACGGGCGCAGCAGCAGGATCTTGCCGACATGGTCGCCCGACTCCAGCGCGTAATGCGCCTTCGCCGCCTCCGACAACGGGAAGGTGCGGTCCACGATGGGCCGCACCTGCCCGGCGCCTATCAGCGGCCAGACATGCTCCCGTACGGCGGCGATGATCGACGCCTTCTCGCCGGCCGGACGTCCCCGCAGCGACGTCGCCGTGATCGCGGCACGCTTGCCCAGGAGGGCGGCCAGGTTGAGTTCGCCCTTCAGCCCGCCCTGGAGACCGATCACCGCGAGCCGGCCGTTGACGGCCAGGGCCTTCACGTTGCGGCCGAGATACTTGGCGCCGACGATGTCGAGGATGACATCCGCCCCGGCACCGTCCGTGGCCTTCCTGAGCTCGTCGACGAAGTCCTGTTCGCGGTAGTCGATCAGGATGTCCGCGCCCAACTCGGCGCAGCGCGCGAGTTTTTCGGGCCCGCCCGCCGTGACGGCGACCCGCGCGCCGACCGACTTGGCGAGCTGTATCGCCATCGTGCCGATGCCGCTCGCGCCACCGTGCGCCAACAGCGTCTCGCCGGGCCGCAGATGGGCGATCATGAAGACGTTCGACCAGACGGTGGCGGTCACTTCGGGGAGCCCGGCGGCCGTCGCCAGGTCCACGCCCTCGGGTATGGGGAGCAGTTGGCCCACGGGGACGGCGACCTTCTCGGCGTAACCGCCGCCCGAGAGCAGGGCGCACACCTCGTCGCCGACCGACCAGCCGGAGCCCGCGGTGCCGGGGCCCAGCGCGGAGATCCGGCCCGAGCACTCCAGACCGGGGTAGGGGGAGGCGCCGGGCGGGGGGTCGTAGAAGCCCTGGCGTTGCAGCAGATCGGCGCGGTTGACCGCGCTCGCCACGACGTCGACGAGGACTTCGCCTTCGGCGAGTACGGGATCGGGTACTTCGGCCCAGACGAGCGCCTCTGGGCCACCGGGTTCCGGAATCGTGATCGCATACATGGTCGGAGGCTACCCCCCGGCTCTCCCGGCAGTACCGCCCGCGGGTTCGGGCTCATTTCGACCGGATTCGTGTGGGGGCCGGTGGCGGGCCGGTCAGTCCGACTTGCTCTGCACGGGGTTGGGATCCGCCCGTACGATCGTGATCAGCCGGTCCGTGAGCTGGAGCGGGCTGGCCGACGGGTCGTCGTACCCCAGCAGGCGGTGCCCACGCAGGACACTGACCACCAGGTCGTCCGTCTCCCGAACGCTCCGCCCCACCTCCGCCTTTATCACCGGCCGTTCGATGAGATCGAGACCGCTGCCCTGCTGGATCAGGTCCTCCATCACCGTGCCGGCGACGGGGCTGAGCACCGAGAGGCCGAGCAGCCGGCCCGCCGCGCTGGCGCTGGTGATCACGGCGTCCGCGCCGGACTGGCGCAGCAGCGGCGCGTTCTCCTCCTCGCGTACGGCGGCGACGATCTTCGCCCCGCGGTTGAGCTGACGCGCGGTCAGCGCCACCAGTACCGCCGTGTCGTCGCGCTGAGTGGCGATCACCACCTGCCGCGCCCGCTGGAGTTCCGCCCGCAACAGTACGTCGCTGCGCGTCGCGTCGCCGATGACGCCCACGAATCCGTCCGCGTTGGCCGCCTCGATCACCTTCGCGCTGGGGTCGACGATGACGATCTGGTCCTTCTTGAGCCCGGTGGCGCAGAGGGTCTGCATCGCCGACCGGCCCTTGGTGCCGAAGCCGACGATGACGGTGTGGTCACGCAAGTTGGACCTCCAGCGGTTCAGCCGCCACTCCTCCCGGGTGCGCTCCGTGAGGACCTCAAGAGTGGTGCCGACCAGGATGATCAGAAAGAGCACGCGCAGCGGTGTCACGAGCACAACGTTGATGAGCCGGGCCGCGTCGCTGTACGGGACGATATCGCCGTAACCCGTCGTGGAGAGGGTGACGGTGGAGTAGTAGACGGCGTCGAGGAAGTCGACCGAGTCGTCCGCGTTGTCGTGGTAACCGGAGCGGTCGATCCAGACGATGAAGACCGTGGTCGCCAGTACCCCCAGCGCCATCAACAGCCGCTTGCTGACCTGCCGCAGCGGCCGGTCGACGATCCGGCGCGGCAGCTTCACCCGGCCGGTGATCAGGTGTTCGTCGGCATGACGCGCCATGGCGTCGTGGCCGGGAAGTTTCACGTGAAACACCCGTCGTCCATCGAGGCGGCGGCATCGCCCCAGGCGGCCCAGGGCAGGTCGAGGACCTCCAGCTCGTCGCCCGGACGTGCGCCGCCCGGCGGGACGACCGCGAGCCCGTCGGCGACGGCGATGCCGCGCAGCATGGCGGGACCGTTGTAGCGCAGCGGCACGAGCCGGTCGTCGCGGTGGACGAAGGGCACGAGCCGGGTGTCCTGGGGATGGCCGTGCACCTCGTCCCGTACCGGCGCGTGGTACGCGGGCGCCGGCGCCCGTCCGCCCAGGGCCCGCAGCAGCGGCTCGGCCAGCGTCAGCAGTCCTGATACGGCGGCGAGCGGATTGCCCGGGAGGCCCACCAGATGGCGGCCGGAGGCGAGCCTGGCCAGCAGCATGGGGTGGCCGGGGCGTACGGCGACGCCGTCCACGAGCAGTTCGGCGCCCGCCTTGCTGAGCACGGGGTGGACATGATCGACGGGACCGCCGGCCGTACCGCCCGTGGTGAGGACCAGATCGGCCTCGGACTCGGTGACCGCGCGGTACAGGGCGCGTTCGTCGTCGGCGACCCGGCGGGTGTCGATGACCTCGGCGCCGAGCGCGCGCAGCCAGGGCGCGATCATCGGGCCGAGCGCGTCGCGGATGAGGCCGTCGTGGGGCATTCCGCGGACGAGGAGTTCGTCGCCGAGGACCAGGATGTCGACGGTCGGGCGACGGGCGGTGAGCAGTTCGTCGTAACCGGCGGCGGCGGCCAGGCCGAGCACCGCGGGGGTCACGACGGCGCCGGCGGGCAGGAGTTGGTCGCCGGAGCGGCACTCCTGGGCGCGGGGGCGGATGTCCTGGCCGTGGGTCACCTCGCGGTCGGCGTGGAGATGACCGGTGGTGTCGGTGCGGGCGTGCTCGCTGCGGATCACGGCGGTGGTGTCGGGCGGGACCCGGGCGCCGGTGGCGATCCGTACCGCTGTGCCGTCGGGGAGCGGGGTGGTGGCGGCGTGCCCGGCGAGGATGCCGGTGGTGGGGGCGGCCGGCGCGGGGTCGTCGGGGTCCAGGGCGTCGGGGTCCGCCGGTCCTAGGGACCAGGGGCCCGGTCCGGACACCGCCCAGCCGTCCATCGCGGAAGTGTCGAAGGACGGCAGGTCGGTGAGGGCGGTCAGGGGCTCGGCAAGGACATGCCCCAGGGCCTGTTCGAGGGGGACGCGCCGGGTGCGGGTGGTGGTCGCGGTGGGGGTCTTGGGGGTGGTGGAGGTCTTGGGGGCGGTGGCCGCCGTACGGCCCGAACGAGCCGCGATAGCACGGGCATCGGCCCACGGGGTGGCGTGGTGCCTGCCCCTGCCTTCGGGCTTCACCGGCGCGGAGCTGTGGCCGGATCCGTGGTGCGAGTCGGCGCCGGACCGGTCTCCCGGGCCCGCGTCCGGCTGCCTGCCGAACAGCGCGAGGACGTCCTCGACGCCGTCCACCTCGGGGTCCTGGGCCGTCATCCGGCCTCGGCCCCCTCGGCCTTGCCGCCGCCCTCGGCCTTGCCGTCCGTCGCGTCCGTCTCCTCGGCCCAGCGCAGGGCGAGCACCGTGGCCTTCCGGGACGCCTCTGCCACCGCCTCGGGACCTCCGCCGCCGGCCGCCGCACGGCCCGCCGCGTACCCGACCAGAAAGGTCGTCAGCGGCGCGGCCGGCCGGGCCACACCGTGCGCGGCGTCGCGGGCGAGATCGAGCAGGACCTTGATGTCGACGTCGAGTTCGAGGCCGAGTTCGTCCTTGACTGCGGTAATCCATTCGTCCAGCACGGTTCCATGCTCCCTGATGCGTGCGCGCGCCGTGGAGATGTCTTCCCAGGTGTCGCAGTCGAAGGATGCGAGCGGGTCGGTGTCCGCGGCGACACGGGCGAGGTCGAGTTCACTGGTCAGCAGTCGGAGCGGCAGCCCGGCGAGGCTGCCGTACTCGGTGGCGAGGAGGGCGATCTCGCGGCGCAGCGGCTCCGTGCGGTACGCCGCGACCAGCGGCTGGTCGCGGCCGTCCGCGTCGGTGAGTAGCGCGCCCTCGCGTGCGGCGTCCGCGGCGAGTACGTCCAGGAGCCGGTGCGTCGTCTGCCGTGTCAGGAAGGGCAGGTCGGCGGAGAGCACGAGCACGGTGTCCGCGTCGACCTGCCGTACGCCCGCGTCGAGCGCGGCGACCGGGCCGCCGCCCGGCGGCTCCTCGCGTGCCCAGCGCACCGGCCGCGCCGTGGGCCGCCGGCCGCCCACGACCACGGTCCGCGCGGCATCGCCGCAGGCTCCGAGCACCCGGTCGAGCAGCGCCCGGCCGCCGACGCTGACGGCGGGCTTGTCGATTCCGCCGAGCCGCTTCGCGGCACCTCCGGCGAGCACGATGGCGTCATGGGCGGTCATGGTCATGGCTGAAGTATGGTCCGCGATCGGGTGTCCGACGCATGTGATGTCGGACCGTGATGTACGACCGTGATCTTGACCGGTGCGGACCGTGATCCTGGCCGGTGCGGACCGTGATCCTGGGCCCCGTGCCGGGCGCGGTCCACCCGGGCGTGGCCTACAGCGTGCGCAGCAGCACCGCCGGCTGTTCCACACAGTCCGCCACGTACCTCAGGAAGCCGCCCGCCGTGCCGCCGTCGCACACTCGGTGGTCGAAGGTGAGGGAGAGCTGGACGACCTGGCGTACCGCCAACTCGCCTTGGTGCACCCAGGGTTTGGCGACGATACGGCCGACGCCGAGCATCGCGGCCTCGGGGTGGTTGATGATCGGCGTGGAGCCGTCGACGCCGAACACGCCGTAGTTGTTCAGCGTGAACGTGCCGCCCGTCAGATCGCCGGGGGTCAGCTTCCCGGTCCGGCCGGCCTCCGTGAGCCGGGCGAACTCCGCGCTCAGGGACTCCGCCGAACGGTTCCGCGCGTCCCTTACGACGGGGACGACCAGCCCGCGGTCGGTCTGCGCGGCGAAGCCGAGATGGACGTCGCGCAGGCGGACGATCTCCCTGGCCTCCATGTCCACCGTGGAGTTGAGCTCCGGGAAGCGCGCGAGCGCCGCCGTGCAGATCCGCGCCAGCAGGGCGATGAGGGAGATCTTCGGCCCGCCGGCCGCGTTGGCGGCGGCCCTGGCCGCCAGCAGTTCCGTCGCGTCCGCGTCGACCCAGCAGGTCGCCTCGGGGATCTCGCGCCGGCTGCGGCTGAGCTTGTCGGCGACCGCGCCGCGCACACCGCGCAGCGGTACGCGCTCGGTGACCGCGCCGGAGGCGGTGGTGGGGGAGGCTGATGCGGAAGGTGAGGCGGGAGCGGAGGGCGCCGCTGTTCGTGCGGCCTGCTGCTCGATCCGCTCGATCGCCTGCTCGACGTCGCACCGCAGGATCAGCCCGTCCCGGCCCGATCCGTCCAGCGCCCGGAGGTCGAGCCCGTTCTGCCTGGCCAGCCGCCGCACCAGCGGCGAGATGACCGGCACGGGCCCGGACCGCTCAGGTGCGGGCGCCGCTGCCGCTGCCGGCGCCGCCGTCGGCAGCGGATCGGCGAGTGCGACGGGGGCGGCCGGAGCTGCCGGTGCCGCGGCGACGACCGTCGCGGGGCGGACCCGGCGCCGCCGGGCGGCCGGAGCACCCGTGCCGTACCCGACCAGCACGTTCCCGGACGTCTCGGCCGGACCGGACCCGGCGGCCGGAACCCCCTCGGCGCCCGTACCGGTGCCCGAATCCGCCGGGGGGCCGGCGGCAGGCTCCGAGGCCCCGACCGCCACCGTCAGCAGCGGCGCGCCGACCGGCAGCTCCGTGCCCTCCTCGCCGTACCGCGCGGTCACCACGCCCCCGTACGGGCAGGGGACCTCCACCATCGCCTTGGCCGTCTCGACCTCGACGACCGGCTGGTCGATGGCGACGACGTCGCCGACCGCCACCAGCCAGCGGACGATCTCGGCCTCGGTCAGGCCCTCACCGAGATCCGGCAGCTTGAATTCGAGCACCTGGGCCATCAGCTGTCCGCCTCCCACTGAAGCCGCGCGACCGCGTCCAGCACCCGGTCCACACCCGGCAGATGGTGCTGTTCCAGCATCGGCGGCGGATACGGGATGTCGAATCCGGCGACCCGCAGGACCGGTGCCTCCAGATGGTGGAAGCAGCGCTCATTGATCCGGGCGGCGATCTCCCCGCCGGGCCCGCCGAAACCGTTGGACTCGTGGACGACCACCGCGCGCCCCGTGCGCCGTACAGAGGCGACGACCGTCTCGTCGTCGAAGGGCACCAGCGAGCGCAGGTCGACCACTTCCAGGTCCCAGCCCTCCGCGCGGGCGGCCTCCGCCGCCTCCAGACAGACGGTGAGGGAGGGGCCGTACGTGACGAGGGTGGCGCTCAGTCCCGTACGCCGCACGACGGCCCGGCCGATCGGCTCCACCACCACCGGTGCCTCGGGCGACCACCGCGCCTTCGACCAGTACAGCCGCTTGGGCTCCAGGAAGACCACCGGATCGTCGGAGGCGATGGCGGCCCTGAGCATCCCGTACGCGTCCTCGACCGTCGCCGGGGTGACGACATGCAGGCCGGGCGTTGCCATGTAGTACGCCTCTGAGGAATCGCTGTGGTGCTCGACGCCGCCGATCCCGCCGCCGTACGGCACCCGGATGGTGATCGGCAGCGGCAGCGCACCGTGCGTGCGGTTGCGCATCTTGGCGACATGGCTGGCCAGCTGCTCGAACGCCGGATAGGCGAAGGCGTCGAACTGCATCTCCACGACGGGCCGCAGCCCGTACATCGCCATGCCGACGGCCGTGCCGAGAATCCCGGCCTCGGCCAGCGGCGTGTCCGTGCAGCGGTCCTCGCCGAACTCGGCTGCGAGTCCGTCGGTGACCCGGAAGACCCCGCCGAGCGTGCCGACGTCCTCACCGAGGATGTGCACGGCCGGGTCATCGGCCATCGCGTCGCGCATCGCGCGCCGCAGCGCCTGCGCCATGGTGGCCGGCTTCGCCGCAAGGTCGGTCCTGGGGGCCCTGGAGGCGACGGTGGTCATCGCGCCTCCCCCTGTCCCGCGTCGGCCGGCTCGTCCGAAGCGTCCAGCTCGGCCCGCAACTGGGCCGCCTGCTCGCGCAGTTGCGCCGTCTGCTCCGCGTAGACGTGCGCGAAGAGGTCCATGGGGTCCAGCTCCGGCTCGGCGTTCATCCGGTCGCGCAGCCGCGCGGCCATCGCGTCGGCGTCGTCGGCGGCCTTCCTGATCCCGTCCCCGTCGAGCATCCCGCGCTCCGTCAGCTCGTGCTCCAGCAGCCGGACGGGGTCGTGGGCGCGCCACGCCTCGACCTCGCCGTCGCCGCGGTAACGCGTCGCGTCGTCCGCGTTCGTATGAGCCTCGATGCGGTAGGTGACGGCCTCGACGAGCGTCGGGCCGCCGCCGCTCCTGGCCCGCCGCACGGCCTCGGTGAGGACAGCGTGCACCGCCGGGGCGTCGTTCCCGTCGACCAGCCTGCCGGGCATTCCGTAGCCGACGGCCTTGTGGGCCAGCGACGGCGCCGCGGTCTGCTTGGCGAGCGGGACGGAGATGGCGAAGCCGTTGTTCTGCACGAAGAAGACGACGGGCGCCTTCCATACGGCGGCGAAGTTCAGCGCCTCGTGGAAATCGCCCTCGCTGGTGCCTCCGTCGCCGACCAGGGCGAGCGCGACCACGTCGTCACCCTTGAGGCGCGCGGCGTGCGCCAGCCCGACGGCGTGCGGGAGCTGGGTGGCCAGCGGGGTGGCGAGCGGGGCGATGCGGTGCTCGCGCGGGTCGTATCCGGTGTGCCAGTCGCCGCGCAGCAGGGTGAGGGCCTGGACGGGGTCAAGGCCGCGCGCCACCACGGCGAGGGTGTCGCGGTAGCTGGGGAAGAGCCAGTCCTGCTCCTGGAGCACCAGGGCCGCGGCGACCTCGCAGGCCTCCTGGCCGGTGCTCGACGGGTAGACGGCCAGTCGGCCCTGCTTGGTGAGGGCGGTGGCCTGCGCGTTGAACCGACGGCCGCGGACCAGCTCCGCATAGAGCCGCCGCAGCAGCTCGGGATCGGCGTCCGTCACCGCTTCCGTGCCCAGTACGCGATACGGCTCGGGGTCGGGGAGCAACGGGGCGGGGTCCGTACGGGGCTGCCACGCCGGGGGCGGGGTGGGCCGGTGGACGACGGGCCCCGGGGGCTCCTGGACCGTCGTGCTGCTCTTCTTCAACGCGTGCACCTCCTCCATGGGAGCGGGCTGGGCGGCGCGTGAGTGTGGCGCGCCTCACCTACCGATTGTTCGGTTTGCGCGGCATTTTGGCTACCGGCGCCTTCAGCCTGTGGACAAACGGTTCTGCACAGCCTGTGATGGGCACAGGGTGTCCAAGAGTGGAGAGGTGGGGGACATGGCGGCTGAACAAATGGCCGAGGACTGGGAGCGGACCGGGCAGCGGGAGCCGCCTGCCCGGCCGCTCGACGCGATCGACCACGACATCCTGCGCATCCTCCAGACGGACGGCCGCGCCTCGATACGGTCGGTGGCCGAGCGCGTCCATGTCTCGCGCGCCAACGCGTACGCCCGGATCAACCGGCTCGTCGAGGACCGCGTCATCCGCGGGTTCGGCGCCAGGATCAACCACGAACGGGCAGGTCAGGGGGCCTCCGCGTACATCACGCTCAAGATCGTGCAGAACTCCTGGCGCACGGTGCGCGAACAGCTCCAGGAACTGCCGGGCGCCACGCACATCGCCCTGGTCAGCGGCGATTTCGACGTGCTGCTGCTGGTCCACGCGCCGGACAACCGGACGCTGCGGGAGCTGGTCCTGACCCGGCTCCAGTCGATCCCCGAGGTGCTGTCCACCCGCACCCTGCTGGTCTTCGAGGAGACCGACTTGGACCCTCCGGGCCCGCCCACGCCCTGAGAAGCAGGGGGCGGCCCGAGCGCCGTACGGGTGCTACGAAGATTCCCCGCGGAGCCCGTCGAACGCCATCCGTACGACCGTCTCGGCGACCTGGTCACTGTCGTAGCCGCCGCCCGGCTGCGGCCGGTACCACTCCACGAGCGAATTGATCATGCCGAAGAGCAGCCGCGTCGCCAGCCGGATATCCATGTCCGCGCGGAGGTCGCCGTCGGCCGCCGCCGCCTTCAGCAGGCCCGCGACCCGCTGGTCGAACTCGCGCCGCCGCTCCATGGCCCAGCGCTCGGTCCTGGTGTTGCCCCGGACCCGCAGCAGCAGAGTCACATAAGGCAGCTCCGCCATCAGGACCTCGACGGTGCGGCGCGTCACGTACTCGACCCGCTCGATGGCCCGGCCCCGCCCGGCGTCCGGCTCGTCGAGGATCCCGAAGAGGCCGTCGATGGCCCGGCTGACCGCCCGGCGCAGCAGCTCCTCCTTGCCCGAGACATGGTGGTATATGGAGGACTTGGAGATACCGGCGGCCTTCGACAGATGCTCCATGGAGGTGCCGTCGTAGCCGCGCTCGATGAAGACGCCGACGGCGACCGTGAGCAGTGTCTCGGGGGTGTAGGTGTCCCGCTTGGCGGTGGTCATGAGCCCGCCCCTTCCGGCGCGGCGCCGGCCGCCGACGCGGCCTCGGCGGCGGCGAGGCGGCGCAGCGCCTGCGAGGCGGCGTACCGGCCCGACGGATACTCCTCGTGCAGCCGCTCCAGCAGGTAGAGCGTCCGGTCGGCCCCCAGCTCCGCCACCCAGTCGAGCGGCCCGCGCGGGTAGTTCACGCCGAGCCGCATCGCGGTGTCGATGTCATCGGCGGACGCGACACCGCGCGCCAAGGCGTCGAGCGCGAAGTCGACGAGCATGGCGACCGTGCGGCCCACGATCATGCCGGGGACGTCCGCGATCACACTGACCTGCTTGCCGAGCGCCTGGAAGAGGCCCACGGCCGCGACGACGGACTCCTCGGGCACCGTGGCGGACGGCGCGAGGGCTATCCGGGTCGCGGCGCGGTAGTCGTGCGCGAGGTCGAAGTGGATCAGCCGCAGGTCGGACGAGTCCGCCGCCTCACCGTCGGTGAGGAAGAGGCGGGTGCCGCAGGGCAGTTCGAGCCAGCCGGGGTATCCGGGAACGGCGTCCTCTTTACGTATGACCTCGATCCCGGCCTCTTCGATCATCCCGGGCAGCGCCGCCGCGGCGAACAGCTCGCCCTGGACGACCACGGACGGCGGCGGGTCGGCGGGCGGTGCGGTCAGCGGTTCGGGCGCGGGGGCGCCGTCCTCGTAGGAGAACCACCCCCGGCCCGACTTGCGGCCGAGCCGGCCCGACTCCACCAGGCGCCGCTGGGCCAGGGAGGGCGTGAAGCGCACGTCCTGGAAGAAGGACTCCCAGACGGAGCGCGTGACCGCCTCGTTGACGTCCTGGCCGATGAGATCGGTCAGTTCGAAGGGGCCCATCCGGAAGCCGCCGCACTCGCGCAGGACGGCGTCGATGGTCGCGGGGTCGGCGGCCCGCTCCTCGTACAGGCGCAGCGCCTCGGCGTAGTAGGGGCGGGCGACGCGGTTCACGACGAAGCCCGGGGTGTCGGCGCAGCGCACGGGCGTCTTGCCCCACGCGGCCGCCGTTTCCCGGGCGCGCGTGGCCGCGCTCTCCTCGGTCGCGTGCCCGCTGACGACCTCGACCAGCGGCAGGAGCGGCGCGGGGTTGAAGAAGTGCAGGCCGACGAAGCGGCCGGGGCGGCGCAGGGCGCCCGCGACGGCCGTGACGGAGAGGGAGGAGGTGTTGGTGGCGAGCAGGCAGTCGTCGCCGACGATGTGCTCCAGCGCCGCGAACAGCTCCTGTTTGACCGTCAGTTGCTCCAGGACGGCTTCGACGACGAGAGCGGCGTCCGCGAGCTCGGACAGTTCCGCGGCGGGCAGCAGCCGGGCCTTGGCGCTGTCGCGGGCGTCCGCGTCCAGCCGCCCCTTCTCCGTCAGCCGGTCCAGCCGGGCTCCGACGGCGTCGGCCGCCTGCTGGGCACGGCCGGGCAGGACGTCGTAGAGGCGCACGGGATGTCCGGCGACGAGGGCCACCTGGGCGATTCCCTGTCCCATCGTGCCGGCGCCGACCACCGCGACGACACGGGAGCGCTCGATTGCTGTCATGACCCGATCCTCCTGTATGAACATCCGCCGCGGTACGTGATCTCCCAAGGAGACCGGTCGCGGGCGGCGATCAGCCGGAACTGACCGGAACGACACCGTCCGCGGCGACGGGAAAGCACGGGTTTTCCACAGCCCCCCTTGTCCCGACCGATCGTTCGGTTACTCTAACTCTGTCCGTCGCTCGTGTCCCCCTGTCGCTCATTTCCCCGATCCCGCCCAGCTCGACGAGGAGTTGGTCCTCATGGCCGCCCAGCTCAGCCCCCAGCAGCTCAACGAGAAGCACCGGCCCACGCTCGACCAGGCCCTCGACGCGATTCGCACGCGTGCCTACTGGTCGCCGCACCCCGAGCACCCGAAGGCCTACGGCGAGAGCGCGCCGGCCGAGGGCCTGGCCGCGTTCAAGGCCCTGCACGGCACCCGTATCGACCTGGACCAGCCGGGCACCGACGGCTGGACGGGCGGCGAGACCTCGCCGTACGGGCCGGAGCTCGGCGTCGAGTATCCGCACGCCGACATCGACGTCCTGCTGCCCGCCATGCGCGCGGGCATGAGCGCCTGGCGCGCGGCGGGGCCCGAGACACGTGCCCTGGTCAGCCTGGAGATCCTGGCCAGGATCAGCGCCAGGACCCACGAGTTCGCCCACGCCGTGATGCACACCAGCGGGCAGGCGTTCATGATGGCGTTCCAGGCGGGCGGGCCCCACGCCCAGGACCGCGGCCTGGAGGCGGTGGCGTACGCCTATCAGGAGCAGACCCGCACGCCCGCCGACGCCGGCTGGTCCAAGCCCCAGGGCAAGCGCGACCCCCTGGAGCTGCGGAAGTCCTTCACGGCCGCGCCGCGCGGCATCTCGCTGCTGATCGGCTGCAACACCTTCCCGACGTGGAACGGCTATCCGGGCCTGTTCGCCTCGCTGGCCACCGGCAATCCGGTCCTCGTCAAGCCGCACCCGCGCGCGGTGCTGCCCCTCGCCCTCACGGTGCGGGTGGCCCGCGAGGTTCTCGCCGAGGCCGGCTTCGACCCGAATCTGGTCGCGCTGGCCGCCGAGCGGCCCGGCGAGGGCATCGCCAAGACCCTGGCCGTCCGGCCCGAGATCAAGATCATCGACTACACCGGATCCACCGCCTTCGGCGACTGGCTGGAGACCAACGCCCGCCAGGCGCAGGTCTACACGGAGAAGGCGGGCGTCAACACGGTCCTCGTGGACTCCACCGACGACTACAAGGGCATGCTCGCCAATCTGGCCTTCTCGCTCTCGCTCTACAGCGGCCAGATGTGCACCACCCCGCAGAATCTCCTCATCCCGCGCGACGGCATCGCGACGGACGCGGGCCCGAAGTCCTTCGACGAGGTGGTCGCCGACCTGGCGGCATCGGTGAGCGGCCTGCTGGGCGACGACGCCCGGGCCAACGGCCTGCTCGGCGCGCTGGTCAACCCGGACGTGAAGAGCAGGCTGGACGCGGCGGAGGGTCTCGGGGACGTGGCGCTCGCCTCGCGCGTGATCGCCAATCCGGACTTCCCGGACGCGGTGGTCCGTACGCCGGTGATCGTCAAGTCCGACGGTTCGCGCAAGCAGTGGGACCCGGCGGCGGGGGCGAACGGCTCGGAGGCGCCGTATCTGTCGGAGTGCTTCGGCCCGGTCTCGTTCGCGGTCGCCGTGGAGTCGACCGAGGAGGCGCTGGAGCTGCTGCGCCGTACGGTCCGCGACAAGGGCGCGATGACAGTCGGGGCGTACACGACATCGGCCGGGACGGAGCGCGCGGTCGAGGACGTCTGTGTGGAGGAGCTGGCCCAGCTGTCCCTGAATCTGACGGGCGGGGTCTATGTGAACCAGACCGCGGCCTTCTCCGACTTCCACGGCTCGGGCGGCAATCCGGCGGCGAACGCGGCGCTGTGCGACGCGGCGTTCGTGGCCAACCGCTTCCGTACGGTGGAGGTCCGCCGCCAGGCGTGACACCGCGCCCGTGCCCGGCCGTCGAACGGCGTCCGGGCGCGGGGTGGTTGGGCGCAGGGCGGTTGGGCCGGGCGGGCCGGTGCGGCACGGCCCGGCACGTCAGTTCGGCCCGCCCCAGTGGAACAGCGCCATGGCCACGCTGGTGGCGAGGTTGTAGCTGGAGACCTGGGGGCGCATCGGCAGCGCCAGCAACGTGTCGGCGCGCGCCCGCAGTTCGGCCGAGAGCCCGTGCCGTTCGGAGCCGAAGGCCAGCAGCGCGTCGTCGGGGAGAGTCACCGACCGGATGTCCGCCCCCTCCGGATCCAGGGCGTACAGCGGCCCCGGGGGGAAGTCGTCGGGTGACAGCCGCTCGACGGCGGTGGCGAAGTGCAGCCCGGCGCCGGCTCGGACGACGTTCGGGTGCCAGGGATCGAGATCGCCGGTGGTCACCACCCCGGTGGCCCCGAACCCGGCCGCGAGCCGCACCACCGCCCCGACGTTCCCGAGATTGCGGGGATTGTCGAGGACGACGACGGGAGAGCGCCGGGGCGCCGCCGCCAGCGCGGCCAGATTCTCCGTACGGCCACGCCTGACCGCCAGGGCGACAACCCGCGTCGGGTGCACCTTCGGCACCAGCTCCCGCAGGTCCTCGGCGGGCACTTCGACCAGCGACCCCCGCAGGGTGCCGGCCAGATCGTCGGCGAGCTCGGCCGCCAGGGCGAGCACGGACTCCTTGTCGCTCGTGACCGCGAGCCGCACGTCCGCCCCGAACCGCAGCGCGTGCTTGAGCGCGTGGAAGCCGTCGAGGACCACGGCGCCCGGCGCTTGGTCGTGCCACAGCCGCAGGGCGCTCGCGGGATCGACGTCGTTCATCGCCCCAGCGTAGGCGGGCGGACGGGGAGAGCCGTCACCGGACGAGCGAGGGGTCCGCGTCGACACCGGGCGGTGCCGGGGGCGTCGCGTCCTGCGCGGCAGGCCCGGCCTCGTCGCCCGTGCGCCGGTCAGGCATGCCGGCCCCGTCACCGCCCCTGGGCACCGGCCCCTTGGTGAAGCGCAGCCGCAGGCGCGTCGCCGCGTGGCCGATCCGGATCATGAAGCTGGTCGGCAGGAAGACGGCGTCGGCGGCGATCATGGCGAGCGAGAAGAACGGCAGCCCGAGCAGGACGGCGATGCCCGCGTGCTCCAGCATCATCGCCACCAGCAGGACGTTCTTGACCCGCCGGTTGAAGAGCGTGAACGGGAACGCGACCTGCACCATGACCGTGCCGTACGTCAGCGCCATCACGATCAGGCCGCTGGAGGCCAGGATGTCGGCGAGGGCGGGCCACGGGGCGAAGTAGTCCAGGTGCAGCGGGTAGTAGAGGGCGGTGCCGTCCTGCCAGCGCGACCCCTGGATCTTGTACCAGCCGGCCGTGGCGTAGATCAGACAGACCTCCGCCATGATCACGACGAGTGCGCCGTTGTGCGCGAGGTTCGCGATGACGTCCAGCAGCGCGCGCGGCTCGCTCTTCGGCGCGTAACGGTTCAGCGCCCACCACAGCCCCTGGGAGAGCCACAGCGTCCACAGCAGCACCGTCACCCACCACTCGCCGCCGGTCCTGTCCAGCAGCGTGCCCAGCAGGGCGACACCGAGCACGGCCCACAGGAGGGGCCCGACCCGGTCCACCGGCGCGGCCTTGCCGGAGGCGACGGCGCGCGCGGCGCGGTCCTCCCGGCGGGCGTCCAGCGACCAGACCCGGCCGCAGCGCGTGAGCACCAGATAGATCGCCATCAGATGGATGACGTTGTCGCCGCCGTCGCCCATGAAGATGCTGCGGTTCTGGAGGGACAGCACGCCCACCATGAAGACCACGGACATGGTGCGGGTGCGCCAGCCGAGCATCAGCAGGGCGCTGGACAGTACGGAGACGGCGTAGACGATCTCGAACCAGACGCCGCTCTCGGACCACATCAGCGTGGTGAACGCGCCGTTGCCCGCGATCAGTTGCTGGGCCATGTCCCAGCTCCACGGGCTGCCGGGCCCGTACAGCTCACGGCGGTTGGGCAGTTCGCGCAGCAGGAAGAGGAGCCAGGCGGCGGAGAATCCGATCCGGACGACGGCGCTCTGGTGGGGGCCGAGCGGCCGGGAGGTGACGCGCTGGAGGACGAGCGCGGCCTTGTGGACGACGGTGGGGGCGTGGGCGGGGCGGCTCATCCGCGGGCCTCCGTACGGCTGTCGGCGCGCGGGCCGTCGCCCGGCGAGCCGTCGTTCCGCACGCCTTCGGACAGATCGTCCGGGGTCACGGTCCACCACGGGAAGACGCGGTAGCCCGGCTTGGTGTTGGTCTTCTCACCGCTCCACGGGGGCGCCTGGACGACCCGGGCTGCGGAGCGGAGCTGAATGCGCTCGACGGGGCCGCCGAGGTCGTACGACTCCAGGCGCAGCATCACGATCCTGCGTATGTAGCTCTCGGAGAGCTGTCCGCGCAGACCGTTGGGGCGGGCCTTGTCGTCGTGGGAGTTGACGTAGAAGTCCCAGCCCCGGCGCAGTTCGTTCTGGTCGACATGGCTGGGGAAGGGGTTGCCGCGGATCGCCTCGGCGTCGTCGGCGGTCAGATTGATCCAGCCGGTCGTCTCGCGCGCTCCGTCCGCCGTGTTCACGTCGGCGCGGACCTCGACGGCGATGTTCTGCTGGAGGGGATTGGGCGCGAAGAGCTTCCAGTTCTGTTCGAACTCGGGATAGATCCAGTCGCCCACCTGCTCGCTGTACTCCTTGGAGACGGTGTTCTGGGGCGCGACGTGCAGGAACACCATGGCCACATGGCCCACGGCGAGCAGCCCGACGACCGCGAGAGCGACGGCGGCGACCACCTGGTACGGGAAGGAGAGCCCGGCTATCCCCGGTGTCGGAGCCGCTGGTGGACCCGGTGGAGATTCCGGGTTTCCACCGTTGTCGTCGTTCGAATCCATCCCGCCCCGATCCCCGTCTTCCCACAGTCGGTTATCCACAGGGTTGACACCCTACGGGCCGCCGACCGACCATTGAAGTCCATGAACCGAACGATCGGTCGGTAGGGGGCCCGGATGACGGCAGTGACCGCGGGGACGGCTGTGGAGGCAACGGTGGAGACGACGGCAGCGGCGCCCGGGGCGTACGAGGCGGCGTTCGACGCCGCGGTGGCCGCCGACGAGCGCATCGAGCCCCGCGACTGGATGCCGGAGGCCTACCGTGCGTCGCTCGTCCGCCAGATGGCCCAGCACGCGCACTCGGAAATCATCGGCATGCAGCCGGAGGCGAACTGGATCACGCGCGCGCCCTCGCTGCGGCGCAAGGCGATCCTGATGGCCAAGGTGCAGGACGAGGCGGGACACGGGCTGTATCTCTACAGCGCGGCCGAGACCCTGGGCACAAGCCGCGACGAGCTGCTCGACAAGCTCCACTCCGGCCGCCAGAAATACTCGTCGATCTTCAACTACCCGACGCTGACCTGGGCGGACGTCGGCGCGATCGGCTGGCTGGTGGACGGGGCCGCGATCACGAACCAGGTCCCGCTCTGCCGCTGCTCCTACGGCCCGTACGCCCGCGCGATGGTCCGTATCTGCAAGGAGGAATCCTTCCACCAGCGCCAGGGGTACGAATCACTGCTGGCCCTCAGCCGTGGCACGCCCGCGCAGCACGAGATGGCGCAGGACGCGGTCAACCGCTGGTGGTGGCCCTCCTTGATGATGTTCGGCCCGCCGGACGACGAGTCGGCGCACTCCGCGCAGTCGATGACCTGGAAGATCAAGCGGCATTCGAACGACGAGCTGCGGCAGCGGTTCGTCGACATCTCTGTCCCCCAGGCCGAGACGCTCGGTCTCACGCTCCCCGACCCGGACCTGAAGTGGAACGAGGAGCGGGGACAGCACGACTTCGGGACGATCGACTGGGACGAGTTCCGCGAGGTCCTGAAGGGCAACGGCCCCTGCAACGAGCAGCGGATCGGCCGGCGCCGCCGCGCCCACGAGGAAGGCGCGTGGGTACGCGAGGCGGCGACGGCCTACGCGGCGAAGCACAGCGGCACTGACAGCGGCGGCGGCAGCGGCACCGGAACCGGCGGCGCGGACATCGCGCGGCCCGTGGAGAAAGTGGCGACGGCATGAGCGGATCGACCCAGTGGCCTCTGTGGGAGGTCTTCGTGCGGTCCCGCCGCGGGCTCTCGCATACGCACGCGGGCAGCCTGCACGCCCCGGACGCCGAGATGGCGCTGCGCAACGCGCGCGACCTCTACACCCGGCGCAGCGAGGGTGTGTCGATCTGGGTGGTCCCCTCCGCCTCGGTCACGGCGTCCTCGCCGGACGAGAAGGACTCGTTCTTCGAACCGGCCGGCGACAAGCCCTACCGGCACCCGACGTTCTACGAGATCCCGGAAGGGGTGCGTCACCTGTGACCGGCGCTCCGACAGCGACGGCGCTCGCCCTCGCCGACGACGCGCTGATCCTTTCGCACCGGCTGGGGGAGTGGGCGGGACACGCGCCCGAGCTGGAAGAGGACGTGGCGCTCGCCAACATCGCCCTGGACCTGCTGGGCCAGGCCCGGATCCTGTACTCCCTGGTGGGGGACGAGGACGAGCTGGCCTATCTGCGCGAGGAGCGCGACTTCCGCAATCTCCAGCTGGTCGAGCAGCCGAACGGCGACTTCGCGCACTCGATCGCCCGCCAGCTCTACTTCTCCACCTATCAGCGGCTGTTGTACGAGCGGTTGGCGACCGGTGACGGGCCGTTCGCCGGGCTCGCCGCCAAGGCCGTGAAGGAAGTCGACTACCACCAGGACCATGCCGAGCAGTGGACGCTGCGGCTCGGTGACGGCACCGCCGAGAGCCATGAGCGGATGCAGCGGGCCTGTACGGCGCTGTGGCGGTTCACCGGCGAGATATTCTCACCCATGGCCGCAAGCGCCGGACGCGATGACGGCGATGACGGCGATGACGGCGACGGCCCTGGGTACGGCGAGGGGCTGGACGGCGTCAACAGGCAGGAGCTGGCGGAGCGTTGGCTCTCCTCGGTCACGGCGGTGCTGGAGCGCGCGACGCTGACGGTGCCCGACGGGCCGCGCGCCGGGGCATGGACGGCGGGCGCGGGACGGCAGGGCCTGCACACCGAGTCCTTCGGCCGGATGCTCGCCGAGATGCAGCACCTGCACCGCAGCCACCCGGGAGCGTCATGGTGAGCGCGGCTGGACCGACCGCGCTGGAGAGCGAACTGCGCGCGCTCGCCGGCTCCGTCCCCGACCCCGAACTGCCCGTGCTGACGCTGGAGGAGCTGGGCGTGCTGCGCGCCGTCCATGTCTCGGGACCGGGCAGGGTCGAGGTCGAGCTGACCCCCACATACACCGGCTGTCCGGCGATCGAGACGATGTCCTCGGACATCGAGCGGGTGCTGCACGAGAAGGGGATACCGGACGTCTCCGTCGTCACGGTGCTCTCCCCCGCCTGGTCGACGGACGACATCAGTGCCGAAGGGCGGCGCAAACTCGCGGAGTTCGGCATAGCCCCGCCCCGTCCGCACCCTACGGACGGACCGGTGCCGCTCAGCCTCGGTATCCGCTGCCCGCATTGCGGCTCGACCGACACCGAGCTGCTGAGCAGGTTCTCCTCCACCGCGTGCAAGGCGCTGCGCCGCTGCTCGTCCTGCCGCGAACCGTTCGACCACTTCAAGGAGTTGTAGATGTTCCATCCGCTCCGCGTCAGCGAGGTCGAGCGGCTCACGGACGACTCGGTGACCGTCACCTTCGCCGTGCCGCCCGAGCTGGACGAGACGTTCCGCCACACTCCGGGCCAGCACATCGCGCTGCGCCGAATCGTGGACGGCGAGGAGATCCGTCGTACGTACTCGATCTGCGCGCCCGCCGGCGAACTGCCCGTCCTGCGGGTGGGCATCCGGCTGGTCGAGGGCGGCGACTTCTCGACGTACGCCCTGAAGGAACTCGCCGTGGGCGACACGGTCGAGGTCATGGAGCCGACCGGCCGCTTCGTGCTCCCGCCGCGCCCCGGGCACTTCGCCGCGATCGTCGGCGGCAGCGGGATCACCCCGGTGCTGTCGATGGCCTCGACGCTCCTCGTGCGGGAGCCCGAGGCCCGGTTCTGTCTGATCCGCAGCGACCGCACCGTGGCTTCGACGATGTTCCTGGAGGAGGTCGCCGACCTCAAGGACCGCTTTCCGGACCGCTTCCAGCTGGTCACGGTCGTATCCAGGGAGGAGCAGCAGGCCGGGCTTCCCTCGGGCCGGCTGGACGAGGAGCGACTGGCGGCGCTGCTGCCCGCGCTGCTCCCGGTGGACAGCGTCGACGGCTGGTTCCTGTGCGGCCCCCTGGGCCTGGTGAAGGGCGCGGAGCGGGCGCTGCGCGGCCTGGACGTCCGGCGGAAGGCGATCCACCAGGAGATCTTCCACGTGGACGACGGCGCCCTGGACGCCGGGCTGGCTGCGAACGCGGCCACGCCCACCGGCGCGGCGGGCGGCCCCGTCGGAAGCACGCTCACGGCGACGCTCGACGGCCGCTCGGGCAGTTGGCCGGTCCAGGAGGGGGACTCCCTGCTGGAGACGGTGCTACGCAGCCGGTCGGACGCGCCGTACGCGTGCAAGGGCGGCGTCTGCGGCACCTGCCGCGCGTTCCTGGTCTCGGGCGAGGTACGGATGGACCGCAACTTCGCCCTGGAGCCGGAAGAGACGGAAGCGGGCTACGTACTGGCCTGCCAGTCCCACCCGGCCACCGCCGAGGTCGAATTGGACTTCGACCGCTGACGCGGCGAGTCGGACGCGCTGTACGCCTCCAAGGGCGGCGTGTGTCCGCGGCACCTGCCGCGCGCGCTCCTCGTCTCGGACGAGGTCCGCACGGACCGCCACACCCGCCCACGGCTGACGCCGACATGCGGGTGCGGTGACGCCCGGCCGGGCCGTATGGCATGTACGAGCGTCCCCCACACGCCGGGCGGGGCCCCTCCGGATCGCCCCGCCCCGGACGTACGCGAGCGCCTGAAGCCAACGCAGAGGGCAGCTCCCGTGCCCAAAGGGCTACGGGGGCCCGGTCAGAGCACGAACCCCGGGCGGCGGTAACCGCTCCGCAGCAGACCCGAGCTGGACCGGGCCCTCCGAACAGGCCCCAGGGCACCCCCCGTCAGAGCACGAACGCCGGGCTGCCGTTGTCCGTGACCATCGGGCGGCCCGCGCCCTCCCAGGCCTGCATGCCGCCCTCGACGTTCGCCGCGTCGACGCCCTGCTGGACCAGGTACTGGGTGACCTGCGCGGACCGTCCGCCGACCCGGCACATGACGAAGGCCTTGCGCCCGTCGGCGACCGCCTCGGTCACCTCACCGAAGCGCGCCACGAACTCGCTCATCGGGATGTGCAGCGCGCCCTCGACATGGCCCGCCGCCCATTCGTCGTTCTCACGGACGTCGAGCACCAGACCGTCGGACGGGACCGCCGCAGCATCCACCGCGGGCAGTTGGGCGAAACTCATGTGATGTGCCTTCTCTCGTACGTGTGGGTCCCCCGGTGCGACAGATACAGCCTCGCGCACGGAGCGCGCCGTCACTGCACCAACCGCGCCAGTTCGGACTCGCGTGCCGAAACCTCCGCCAGCAACTGCTCAGCGATCTCCTCCAGCAGCCGGTCGGGGTCGTCCGGCGCCATCTGAAGCATCGCGCCGATCGCGCTCTGCTCCAGATCCTGCGCCACGATCGTCAGCAGTTCCTTGCGCCGGGCCAGCCAGTCCAGCCGGGCGTAGAGCTCCTCGTTCTCGCTCAGGCGCGGTTCCTTCGGCACGGGCCCCGCCGCCCACTCCTCAGCGAGCTGCCTGAGCAGCGCCTCGTCCCCGCGTCCATAGGCCGCGTTCACGCGCGTGATGAACTCGTCCCGGCGGGCCCGCTCGGTGTCGTCCTGCGCGAGATCCGGGTGCGCCTTGCGGGCCAGGTCGCGGTAGAGCTTGCGCACCTCGTCTGTCGGCCGCACCCGCTTCGGCGGCTGCACGGGCTGGTCCGTCAGCATCGCCGCGGCCTCGGGCGACAGACCGTCGGAGTCGAGCCAGTCGTGGAACAGCTCCTCGATCCCCGGCATCGGCTGCACCATCGCCCGCGCCTCACGCGCCTTGCGCAGATCCTCGGGGTCACCCGACCGGGAGGCACGGGCCTCGGCGATCATCGCGTCCAGCTCGTCCAGCCGCGAGTACATGGGGCCGAGCCGCTGGTGGTGCAGCCGGGAGAAGTTCTCCACCTCGACCCGGAAGGTCTCCAGGGCGATCTCGAACTCGATCAGCGCCTGCTCCGCGGCCCGCACCGCCCGCTCCAGCCGCTCCTCCGGCCGCTCGGACTCCTGGCCCGGACCGGCGGCCCCCTCGGCTCCCCCCGCCCCGTCTCCGGCGCCCTGCGGGCCATCCACGCCCTCCGTGGCCGCCCCCGCCGTGGCTTCCCCGCCCGTGGTGGCATCCGTCGTCGCATCCGGCACGTCTGGCACGTCCTGCTCGTCGTCGTTACGGATCGTCGGCTCCCGGGAGGCGTCCTGCGTCACCCGTCCAGCCTACGGGCGAACCCGCCCCCCTCCTTCACATCCCTGGTCCCACACCCCCGCGAGCTCCGCCGGTCCCGGCCCCCGCCGGGCCCCGTCGCCCTCACACCCCGAGCTCAGCGGCGATCCGCCCGCTCCTGACAGCCGTCACCAGCTCCGAGTGATCCGCCTCGGTCCGATCCGCGTACGCGACGGCGAAAGCCGCGACCGCCTCGTCCAGCTCCTCGTTCTTGCCGCAGTAGCCCGCGACGAGCCTCGGGTCCACGCTGTGCGCGTGCGCCCTGGCCAGCAGCGCGCCGGTCATCCGCGCGTAGTCGTCGACCTGGTCCGCCGGGAGCGCGGCCGGGTCCACACTGCCCTTGCGGTTCCTGAACTGCCGCACTTGATACGGCCTGCCGTCCACCGTCGTCCAGCCCAGCAGGTTGTCGCTCACGACCTGCATCCGCTTCTGCCCGAGCACCACCCGGCGCCCCTCGTGCTCCACACCCGGCGTCTCGAACCCCGCGGCCCCCACGAACGGCAGCAGCGCCGAAGCCCTCGCCTCCTTCACCTGAAGCACCAGCGCCTCGCCCCGGTGGTCCAGCAGCAGCACCACGTAGGAACGCGTCCCGACACTGCCCGTGCCGACCACCCGGAACGCCACGTCATGGATCGCGTACCGCGCGAGCAGCGGCAGCCGGTCCTCCGAGAGCGTGCCCACGTACTCACCGAGCGCCGCCGCGACCGCCGCGGCCTCCCCGTCCGGCACCCGCCGCAGCACCGGCGGCGCGTCGACGAACCGCCGCCGCGCCACCCCACCCGCAGCCCCGCCCTCGTCGCCGTCGCCGTCGCCGTCGTCCACGATCTCCGTCGACTTCGCGGCGAACCGCGCGCTCGTGTTCTTACGCGCCTTCTCCGACACCCGCTCCAGCGTGCCCATCAGGTCGCGCGCGTCCGTGTGGGAGACGAGCTCCTCGTCCGCGATCGCGTTCCACGCGTCCAGGGCCGACAGCTTCGACAGCAGCCGCATCGTGCGCCGGTACGCCCCCACGGCGTCCCTGGCGCCCCTGCGGCACGTCTCCTCGTCCGCACCCGCCTCCCGCCCGGCGAGCACCAGCGAGGTCGCGAGCCGCTTGACGTCCCACTCCCAGGGGCCGACCACCGTCTCGTCGAAGTCGTTCAGATCGATGACGAGGCGGCCTCGCGCGTCCCCGTACAGCCCGAAGTTCGCCGCATGCGCGTCACCGCAGATCTGCGCGCCCGCGCCGGTCACCGGTGTCCCCACCAGGTCGTGCGCCATCAATCCGGCCGCGCCCCGCAGAAACGCGAAGGGAGAAGCGGCCATCCGGCCCACCCGCAGCGGCGTCAGCTCGGGCACCCGCCCCCGGCTCGACTCCTCGACGGCCCGCACCGCGTCCGGCCGCGAGGCCGAGAGCACCAGCGAATCGTGCGACGACCTCGGCACCCGCTGCCGCAGTGCCTTCCCCGCGTCCTTCGGCGTGCTCCCCGCCCCGCCCGGCGCCATACGCCGCGCGAAACCCGGCACCACCGGAATGCGCTCGTCCGTCACCACCGAACCGGCCTCGCCCATGGCACGCCGCCTCCCCCGTACTCGCCCAACATCAACTGCCCACGACGTTACCCCCGCGCCCCACGGCCGTCTCCCCCTGTGGATAACCCCGCGAACCCCCCGCGCACACCCCGCGAACCCCCCGCGCACACCCCGCGAACACCCGGTTCCCGACGGTGCGGCCGGGTCCAACGACAGGCGCTACTCCATCTCCGGGCAGCCGCTCTCGCCAGCCAGATGCTTCTCGGCCCACCGCCCCAGTTCCCGCAGCGCGGGCTCCATCGCCGCCCCCGCGTCCGTGAGCCGGTAGGCGACCCGCAGCGGCGGCCCTTCGTCGACTTCTCGTACGAGCAGCCCCGCGCCCGCCAGCTCTGTCAGCCGGTCGGACAGCATGCGCTCGCTGATGCCGGGGATCGCCCGCCTCAACTCCGCGAAGTGCACAGCGCGTTGCATGAGGACGGAAACGATCAGGCCGGTCCACCTCTTGCCGAACAGTTCGAAGACGCGGGTCATCCCCACGTCCACCGGCTTGCACGCGTCCCCGTGGCTTCCCTCCATGGCTCCAGGGTACTGCGAACCCAAGAGGAACTAATAAAAAGTAAGCTACTGTGTTATCAATAGGTACGTACGGAAGTACGGCAACGCGAGCACCGGCACCCAGACCGGGTCGTATCCACCGCCCACCCGTACATCCGCTTGTCCGTGCATCCCCACTGGAGAACCTCATGGCCACCTTGCTGCACCTCGACTCCGCCGTTTCCCCGCAAGGATCCGCCTCGCGCGAAGTCACCGCCGCCTTCGTACAGAGCTGGCGCGAGCAGCACCCACAAGGCGAGGTCGTCTACCGCGATCTCGCGGCGGCCCCGCTGCCGCACCTGGACATCGCCGCCGTCGTGGCGGGCGCCGAGAACGCGCTGCGCGCCGAACTCGCCGCCGAGCTGGCGGCCGCGGACGCCGTTCTCATCGGCGCCCCGATGTACAACTTCACGATCCCGTCCACCCTGAAGGCATGGCTGGACCACGTGATCATCACCGGCCACAACGCCGGCGAGGACAGCCCGATCAAGGGCAGGCCGTTCACGGTCGTCGCCAGCCGGGGCGGCTCCTACGCGGCCGGATCCCCGCGCGAGGACTTCGAGTTCGTCCAGAACTATCTGGAGAAGGTGCTGAACGGCATGTTCGGCGTCGAGGTCGACTTCATCGTTCCCGAACTGACCCTGGCCCACCAGGTTCCCGCCATGACCGACCTCATCCCGCTCGCCGAAGCCTCCCGCGCGAAGGCGCAGGAAGAGGCCGCCGAGAAGGCCAAGGCCCTCGCCGCCCGCCTCGCCGCCTGACCCCGCGAGGACGGACCGACAGCGACGACGGACCAGGCAACATCGCGAGGACAGACCGGACAACACCGGCAGACCGACCCGCGCCCAAGGCCGTACCGGGTGCGGGCCGGCCCGTCTCCACCCCCGCTCCGCACGCGCCCGGTGACATGCGTCACCGCACCACCCACGCGCGCCACCACCCACGCTCGCCACCAGGCGCACCGGCAACACCGCACGCACCACCGGCCACACGCCCCGACAGCGGGATCCGGACATACGAGAAGCGGGCCTCCACCAGGACTTTCGTCCTTGGCGGAGACCCGCTTCCTCGGTCTCTTCTGGTGGGCAACCGACGAAATGCGCTGATCAGCGGCGATCTCTGCGCGTCCAAGATCTTTTCCCGCGAATCAAGCGGTCTTTTCCCACCGCGCTGGTCACCGAGGGTCTCAGCAGGATGTCTGCCAAGGCGCAGGCGGGGCAGAGTGGCGACCACAGGACAGAGTTACAGGCATACATAGCCGGATCACGTTCCGCCTCTTCCTGATCACCCTGTGCGATGGCTACGGTGGCCTCCGCACCTTGAGCATGTCTGTCAGAACTGGTGATCAGGGGGGGGGCCGCATGAAACGGCTGTGGGTCAGGCACGTCAAGGAGGCGCTGCACACGGGTTTCGCGGAACACATCGATATGAGTGACTACGCAAAAGCCAGCGACTCCGTCCGCGAAAAGTCCTTCCTGAGCCGATCCTTAGCGGCTCTCGCCGTACAGAGGTTCACCGAACTGTCTGCCGCCGAAGCGGCGGCCACAGTGGTCGACGGATCCGGCGACAACGGAATCGATGCCATCGCAATCGATCCCCTGCAGCGAAGGGTGATCCTTGTCCAGTCAAAGTGGGACGGTTCCGGGGACGGCAGCCTCGGATTGGGTGATTCCCGGCACTTTACGGCCGGGTTCAGGGATCTTCTTGACACGAAATTCGACCGGTTCAACGCACGGCTACGTGCCCAAGAGGCGAAGATCACGGACGCACTTGACGACGTCGATGTGACCTTCATCCTCGTAGTGGCGACCACCGGCCGAACCGACTTGGCCGCGCCCTCGTCTGCCGTTTTTAGCGACCTGCTCGATGAAATGAACGAGTCACAGCAGGTCGTATCCATGGAGACCCTGGGCTTGAGCGATTTCCATTCCTTCATATCCGAAGGATTGGGGGGTTCGCGAATCGACTTCGGCGTACAGCTGGAGAACTGGGGCACGGTAAGCGAGCCATATGAGGCCTACTACGGAGTGGTTACCGCTTCAAGCGTTGCGAACTGGTATGAGCATTTCGGGGATCGCCTTTTCTCTCAGAACATCAGGAAATCCCTGGGCAATACCAGTGTCAATGAGGCAGTCACGCACACGATCCTCAAGGATCCACAGCACTTCTGGTACTTCAACAATGGTGTGACAGCCCTGTGTGAAAGCGTAAAGAAGACCGCACGGGGTGCCGCCAGTCGCACTTTTGGTGATTTCTCGCTCACAGGCGTGAGCATCGTCAACGGCGCCCAGACGGTGGCCAGCATTCATCAAGCAGCACACAAGGGCGAAGCCGGCCTGGACGAAGCCATGGTGTGGGTTCGCTTTATCAGCCTTGAAGGATGCCCAGAAGGTTTTGCAACAGCGGTGACCAGGGCGACGAACACACAGAACACTGTGGAGACCCGAGATTTTGTCTCGCTGGACCCGGAGCAGGGCCGCCTGCGCACAGAATTGGTTCTCTCGCTCAAAAAGACATATTCGATCAAGCGTGGGGAGCCGGTTCCGAGTCCCGAACATGGCTGCACGGTGGTCGACGCCACAGTGGCTCTGGCGTGTGCGAACAGGGAGCCCAGTTTTGCGGTTATGGCGAAGAGCAGGATGGGAAGTCTCTGGGAGTCCATAGAAAAGGCCCCGTACCGAACACTCTTCAATCCGAGGATAGGACCCTATCGCGTATGGCGCTGCGTCGAAGTCATGCGAGAAGTTGACGCGACATTGACGCGTTTGAAGGGTCAGCTTGATGGGCGCCCGCGTTCCATCTGCCTCCAGGGGAATCGACTGGTTCTTCATCTGGTTTTCCGGGAACTCGATCTGCAGCGTATCGAGGATCCCGAGTACGACTGGTCATCGGAACTGAAACGTGTTCCTGGGCTGACCGAGCAGAGCTTGATGTCCCTCACGGAGTGCATCAATGAGGCCTATTCGAATAATTATCTGACCAGTCTTTTCAAGAACATTACGAAGTGCCGCGACTTGGTCCAGAAAGTTCGTTCCGAAAAGGAAGGAAGCAACAAGGAGATTGACGGGCAGTAATCCGAACCCTGACAGTCCGGACCCCCGGCACCATCGGAAGCTCCTCGAATGACCCGTCACTCCGTGAGTCAGTCCAGCGCGATTTCACCGTCTGGCAGCCACCCTTCCCAGTAGCCGTCCATGAGATCGAGTAGTTGTACTGGCTCGACGATCATGTTCGCCGAGCGCAGGCTCTCCGTAGTCCACCATCGCGCGGCCGGGCCCAGCGCACGGCCAACAGAGGTGGGCCAGCTTCCGGCAGCGGGCGCTACCAGGACCACGTACTGAGCGCCCGTCGGCTCTCTCCCGGCCTCCAGCCGGCCGATGACCGGCATGATCCGAACCGTGGGAAGTCCCAATTCTCGCCGCAGGTGGCGAACTGCGGCGCGACGCCTGGTCTCCCCGGGGCGGATCGGGATGCTCGGCACAGCCCAGACGTCACCCACGGGCGTAAGGAGGAGCTGCCGCTCCGAGGAGGAAAAGAGCACCGGGCGCACAGTGTCGCCGGTCTCGGGAGTTGCCTTGGTCATCCCCTCACTCTCCAATAGTGCTATTCGAATAGCACCATTTGGGTTCTATTGGGATGAGCGAAGGCGTCCCAAGGCGTAAACCACGAGGCAACCCGCAATCACTCACACCGGTGGTCTTGCGCCCATTCGCGGTTTCCGGTCCCACTCAGATCGAAGAATCTGCCTCATGGGAACAGCCGAGACGAGCTCCTCCACCCCGCCAGCCAAGCGCCGCAGCGGTAAGAAGACCGTGCCCGAGCCGCGCGCACCAGGGGGCGTTGCAGCCGCTCGAGGGGGAAGCACTGGGCAGCTGGATCGATGCCATGGCCAAGGACCGCGGCATCGCCGTCAAGCAACTCCTACGCGAGTTCCACCTGCACAAGCTCGGCACTCTCGCCATAGGACAGACACGGCTTCCCACGCCGGCGATCCTCCGGATCTGTCGCCTGACAGGAGTCGGCGAACCGGCTCTGCACGCGATGACGCTCGCACGCTTCGCGGGAAACGCGTTGCCTCACCTGCCCCCGAACCTCGAAGCGGATGCTGGTGCCATCGGACAGTGGCATGCAGGAGCGTGGCTCTGCGACCGGCACCTCCGCTGGTGCCCTCGCTGTCTTCGGGAGAACGGCCGACGCTGGTCTCTGCGCTGGTTGCTGCCCTGGACCTTCGCCTGCCTCAAGCACCGCGTCTATCTGGCGAGTGAGTGCCAGCGATGCCAGTCTGTCGTGACCCCCGGGGCAGACTGCACCTTCCCCTCACGTTGCGAGGCCGGCACGGCGAACGAGCGCTTTCATCGCTACGGATACGACGAGCGATGTGATTTCCCTGTCACCAAGTATCTTCCGGTGCCCGTAAGTGACAGCGCCGTCCTCTCCCTCCAAGCACGGATCAACGCATGGCTGGACGGAGCTCCGACGGCGGACGACAGAAGGCTCGTCTCGCTGACAGCCGTGCTCACCATGCTTCTCTCGCCGGCAATGCTCCGTCGCGGGGATCCTGTGCTTCTGTTCGCGGTTCGCAGTCTCCGCGCACCACGGCCATGGCAGGAGCGAGCACTGTGGACTGACCCCCTACGGGTTGCCGCTGCCGCGTGCGCCGCCGATCGCATGCTGCAAAGCAATGACTCCGCAGCGGAGGTAGCCCATTTGATCGCCGACTATCGCACTGTCGACTACCGGACGACGCCCTGGCGGCTGGACGCCATGGACTGGGCTTACGGGCCGGCGCTGCGTCCGAACGTCTACGTCGACGAGCTTGTACGCCGAGGAACGATCACCATCGGCTCCTACCACCTGCGCTGAGTTGATCGGTGCCACGGCCCGCCCGGCCGATCGCGCGCCCTGAGGCACCGAACAGAAGCCCTGGCGTCTTCGTGACGTTGATCGCCAGACTTCCCCCCCCCTCGCCCGGATAACAGACGCCGCTGCCGCTCCTCGCCCCGGGGCAACACAGAAGTCCGCAGATCCAAGCCATCACTTGAAGCTCATGACCGAGGCCGGACTCCTGAACCGCGAACGCCGCGGCACCTGGGCCTGGTTCTCCGTCAACCACGACGGCCTGCGCCGTGTCCGCGACATCCTGGACCGGCAACTGCCTGAGCGCCCCTGCCCGGTCACGCCGTCGGAGGAACAGCACCCCGAATCGGAGGGTGCGGCCGGGTACAGCATGGGCCCGTGGACATTGAACTGCTCTACTTCGACGGCTGCCCCAACTGGCACCTCACCCACGAACGCCTCACCGAAGCACTGAACGCCACCGGCAGCCCCGGCCAGGCGGTGCGCCTGCGCCCCGTGGACACGGACGCGACGGCCCAGGCTCTGCGCTTCCCCGGATCACCCACGATCCGCATCGACGGGCAGGACCCATTCCCGGCCCCAGGCGAAACCTACGGACTTACCTGCCGCCTCTACGCGACCCGCGACGGACTCGCCGGCGCACCTACCGTGGACCAGCTCGTCCAAGTCCTCACTCACGGACCGTAGACGAGGGGTCAGACGCCGGCGGGAGCCCTGCCCGGCTCGGCGGTGTTCGCACCGCTCGCGGCGTTCTCGGTGTCGGTGAGAGCGGCGAGGTAGCGCTCGGCGTCCAAGGCGGCGGCGCAGCCGGTGCCGGCTGCGGTGATGGCCTGGCGGTAGGTGTGGTCGACGACGTCGCCGGCGGCGAAGACGCCGGGGATGTTTGTGCGTGTGGAGGGGGCGTCGACCTTGAGGTAGCCCTCGTGGTCCAGCTCCAGCTGGCCGGTGAAGAGTTCAGTGCGCGGGTCGTGGCCGATCGCGATGAACAGGCCCGTCGCGTCGAGGTCTCGGGTCTTGCCGGTGAAGGTGTCCCGCAGGACGAGGCCGGAGAGCATGCCGCCCTCCTCCTTGATCTCCGCGATCTCGCTGTCGAACGCGAAGGAGATCTTGTCGTCGGCGAAGGCGCGGTTCTGCATGACCTGCGAGGCGCGGAGGGCGGAGCGGCGGTGGACGACGGTGACGGAGCTGGCGAAGCGGGTGAGGAAGGTGGCCTCTTCCATCGCGGTGTCTCCGCCGCCGACGACGACGATGTCGCGGCCTTTGAAGAAGAATCCGTCGCACGTGGCGCACCAGGACACGCCGCGCCCGGAGAGTTCGTCCTCGCGCGGCAGTCCGAGCTTGCGGTAGCCGGAGCCGGTCGCCACGATCACGGTCTTCGCGCGGTGAACCGTCCCCTGTGAGTCGGTGAGTTCCTTGACCGAGCCGGTCAGGTCGACGGAGACGATGTCGTCGTCAACCATCTCCGCACCGAACTTCTCCGCCTGGGCCCGCATGTTCTCCATGAGGACCGGCCCGTCGACCCCGTCGGGGAAACCGGGGAAGTTCTCGACCTCGGTGGTCGTCGTCAGCGCGCCGCCGACGAAGATCGAGCTGCCGAACAGCAGCGGCTTCAGCTGCGCACGGGCCGCGTAGAGCGCGGCGGTGTAGCCGGCGGGGCCTGAACCGATGACGATGACATCACGTATCCCGCTCATGCCGTCGTCCCCGGCGCGATCTCCTCGATCAGCACCTCGACGCGCTTTTTGATCTCGTCGCGGATGGGGCGTACGGCTTCGACGCCCTGGCCGGCCGGGTCGTCCAGCGTCCAGTCGAGGTAGCGCTTGCCGGGGAAGACGGGGCAGGTGTCGCCGCAGCCCATGGTGATGCAGACGTCCGACTCCTTGACCGCGTCGACGGTGAGGATCTTCGGGGTCTCCGCGGAGATGTCGATGCCGACCTCGGCCATCGCCTCGACGGCGGCGGGGTTTACGGCGTCGCCGGGGTTCGATCCGGCCGAGCGGACCTCGACGCGGTCCCCCGCGAGATGGGTCAGCCAGGCAGCGGCCATCTGGGAACGGCCGGCGTTGTGGACACACACGAACAGCACAGAAGGCTTGTCAGACATCGAGGGGGTCTCTTGTTTCTCACGGGCGACGCCAGGCGTCACGTGACAAAGTCAGGCACCAGTGACATCAGCACCCGGTGGCGTCAGTCGCCACTGATGTGACAGTATCAGCCCATGATGACGTCAGTCGACACTGACCTGATCCGGGTTCTCGCGGACCCGCTCAGGATGCAGATCGTGACCCTGCTCGCCCGCGAGACGCTCTGCACCACGCATCTGGTCGAGGAGACCGGCGCCCGGCAGACGAACCTCTCGAACCACCTGCGGGTCCTGCGCGAAGCAGGCGTGGTGGAGACGGAACCGTGCGGGCGCTTCACGTACTACAAGCTCCGGCCCGACGTCATCGCCCAGCTCGCGGGCCAGTTCTCCGACCTGGCCGCCTCCGCCCGTACCGCTGCCGAGAACAAGAGGGCCTGTCCGTGACCCCCACCGAACCGACCGCTGCCGCCGCCACAACTCCGCAGAGCGGAGAGGACGCCTCGGTCGTCGCCAAGCTCTCGACGCTGGACCGGTTCCTGGCGGTGTGGATCCTGCTCGCCATGGCCCTGGGTCTCGGGCTCGGCCGGCTGATCCCAGGACTGAACGACGCGCTCGCCAAGGTCGAGATCGGCGGCATCTCCCTGCCGATCGCCGTCGGCCTGCTGATCATGATGTATCCCGTACTGGCGAAGGTCCGCTACGACAAGCTGGACGCCGTCACCGGGGACAAGCGGCTGATGGTCTCGTCCCTCGCGGTCAACTGGATCGCCGGCCCGGCCGTCATGTTCGCGCTGGCCTGGATCTTCCTGCCGGACCTGCCCGAGTACCGCACCGGCCTGATCATCGTCGGCCTCGCCCGCTGCATCGCCATGGTCATCATCTGGAACGACCTCGCCTGCGGCGACCGCGAAGCAGCCGCCGTCCTCGTCGCCCTCAACTCCGTCTTCCAGGTCATCGCCTTCGGCCTGCTCGGCTGGCTCTACCTCGACCTGCTCCCCGGCTGGCTCGGCCTGGGCGACGGCGAGAGCCTCGACATCTCCATGTGGAAGATCGCGCTGAACGTCGTCATCTTCCTCGGCGTCCCCCTGCTGGCCGGCTTCCTGACCCGCCGTCTGGGCGAGAAGAAGATGGGCCGCGAGTCCTACGAGTCCACGTTCCTGCCGAAGATCGGCCCCTGGGCCCTGTACGGCCTGCTGTTCACGATCGTCATCCTCTTCGCCCTCCAGGGAAAGACGATCACCTCACAGCCCATGGACGTCGCCCGGATCGCACTCCCACTGCTGGTGTACTTCGCGATCATGTTCTTCGGCACCTTCGCGCTCGGCAAGGCCATCGGACTGGCCTACGACCGCACCACGACCCTGGCGTTCACCGCGGCCGGCAACAACTTCGAACTCGCCATCGCCGTCGCCATCGCCACCTTCGGCGTCACCTCCGGCCAGGCACTGTCCGGCGTCGTCGGCCCCCTCATCGAAGTCCCCGTCCTCATCGGGCTCGTCTACGTCTCCCTGGCCTGGCGGCGGAAGTTCGCCCCCACGGCGATCACCACCAGCACGGCGACGAATACGGCGAACCGCTGATGGAGGGTCCCAACTGCCCGGCACACCCACGCACCAAAGGACACGTCGCGGGCACGGCGGGCCCGCGACCGCGATGACCGATGTGGTGGTGATCGGCGGCGGCCAGGCCGGGCTCGCCGCCGGTTACCATCTGCGCCGCCTCGGCCTGGACTTCGTCGTCCTCGACGCCCAGTCCAGGGTGGGCGGCGCATGGCAGCACGCCTGGGACTCGCTGCGCCTGTTCTCCCCGGCGGCGTTCTCCTCACTGCCGGGCAGGCTCATGCCCTCGCAAGCGGGTCAGGAATACCCGGACGCCGGGCACGTCGTGGACTACCTCACCGACTATGAACACCGCTACGACCTGCCCGTACACCGGCCGGTGCGCGTGAACGCCGTACGACGAGACGGCACACGACTGCGAGTCGAGACAGACCACGGTGCCTGGTCCGCGCGAGCCGTGATCTCGGCGACCGGTACGTGGTGGCGGCCGTTCCTGCCCGCCGTCCCCGGCATGAACGTTTTCACCGGCCGCCAGCTTCACACCGCCGACTACCGGACCCCGGCCGAGTTCGCCGGGCAGCGCGTCGTCGTGGTCGGCGGAGGCAACTCCGGCGCCCAGGTAGCGGCCGGCCTCGCCCACAGCACGGAGCTGACCTGGGTGACTTCACGCCCGCCGCGCTTCCTCGCCGACGACATCGACGGCCGCGCCCTGTTCGACACTGCGACCGCCCGCCGCCGCGCACTCGACGAAGGCCGCACGGACACAGGCGGCGTCGCCTCGCTCGGCGACATCGTCGCCGTACCTCCCGTACGCGAAGCCCGCGACGCCGGACTGCTCAAAGCCCAGCCCATGTTCGACCGCCTCACCTCCGACAGCGCCGAATGGTCCGACGGCACAAGCACCAAGATCGACACCGTCATCTGGTGCACCGGCTTCCGCCCCGCCCTCTCCCACCTCGCCCCGCTCGCCCTGCGCGGACCACGCGGCCACATCCCCACGAACGGCACACAGGCCGCGGGCGAACCCCGTCTCCACCTGCTCGGCTACGGCGACTGGACCGGCCCCGCCTCCGCCACCCTCATCGGCGTCGGCCGCCCCGCCCGAGACGCGGCACGCGACATCGCCGCCCTGCTGCTGACCGTGCAGCAACGCTTCGTACCGGCGCACTGTAGGCAGCAGGGGGCGAAGGTCAGTCATGACGGGCGAGCTTGACGGCGGAAACGAGCAGGATCACGGCCAGCGCGGGGATGAGCACCAGGTCCGGGAACACGCCAAGGAGCAGTCCTCCCAGCACCGCCCCGGCGATCGAGCCCGCAATCATGATCAGTGTGAAGCGGCGGTTGGCGCCCAGCACGGCGAAACTGCCGTCACGGCTGTAGCGGGCGAAGGCCACCAGCATCGTGGGCAGCGACACCAACAGCGAGAGACTTCCCGCCGTCTTGATGTCCACCGCGAACAGCAGCACGATCGTGGGGATCAGCAACTCGCCCCCGGCCACGCCCATGATCGCCGCGACCACCCCGATACCGAACCCGGCCACGACTCCACAGGGGACCTGCGCCCACAGCGGCAGGTCGAGCGTCCCCAGTGCGGTGGTGTGGGTGATCATCAGGGCGACGGCCATGAGCACCATCAGGGCGGCCAGCACCTTGTACAGGGTGGAACTGCGCATCCGCACCGCCCAGGCCGCTCCGGCCCAGGCGCCCAGCAGACTCCCGGCGAGCAGGTTGACCGCGACCGGCCAGCGTACGGCCACCTCGGCGGCCGAGACCGCTGCCATCCGGGCGGGCAGCGCGACCAGGACCACGACCAGGCTCATCGCCTTGTTCAGGATGACCGCAGAGAGCGCGGCGAACCCGAAGAAGCTGATGAGCAGCGGCAACCGGAACTCCGCGCCGCCCAGGCCGATCATTCCCCCCAGAACGCCGATGGCCGCACCCGTACCGAACACCACAGGCATCGAGCGTGTCGAACGCAGGGGAACGAGGTTCTGGTCGGTGGTCATGGCGGGCATCTTCGCTGGTCACGTCTCTGGCCCGCTAGGGCGCAGCCTCATCGTCGGGGAAGAACACCGCGCTCACATCCGGATTTACCCGGGACCGATACAGGCAGGCGATCAGCGGTCACTCCAAAGGCTCCGGCCATCAAGGTCCCCGACAACGTCACGCGCCCGGTCGATGTCGATACTCATCACCGCATCGTTCCCAGTGCCTCTGACGTCGCGCCCGGCCTTTACGAGGGTGCCCTTCAGACGACCTTGGTGCTGCGGCGTTCGATGAGGAGGACGTCGCGCCAGACGCCGTGGTGGCGGCCGACGCGTTCGCGGGTGCCGATGATGCGGAAGCCGGCTCGTTGGTGAAGTGCGAGGCTGGCGGTGTTCTGGGGGAAGATGCCGGACTGGATGGTCCAGATGCCGGCGGCCTCAGTGGATTCGATCAGCGCGCCGAGCAGTGCGGAGGCGATACCGCGCCCTCGGGCACCGGGGTGGACATACACCGAGTGCTCGACAACTCCCGCGTACGCGGGGCGGTTTGATACGGGTGCAACGGCTGCCCAGCCCGCTACCGTGCCGTCGTCGGCGAGGGCGGCGAAGCGGTGCTCGGGCAGTTTCGCCGTGTCGAAGGACTCCCAGGACGGTGTTGCGGTTTCGAAGGTCGCGTTGCCCTCGTCGATGCCGGCCTGGTAGATCGCCAGCACCTCGTCGGCGTGCGCGGCTCGGAGCGGCACGATGACGGTGGGCGCCCGTCCGACGTGGGTGGACACGGTGTGGCTCCTGTGGGTCGGGGCGAAGGTCAGGTGCCGGCCGCGGTGGTCAGCAGCTGGCCCATCGCCGCCAGAACGCTGGGCTCCACCCGGTAGTAGACCCAGGTGCCTCGCCGCTCGGACGTCAGCAGTCCGGCGTCCTTGAGCTTCTTCAGGTGGTGGGAGACGGTCGGCTGGGAGACACCGACGTCGGAGATGTCGCACACGCACGCCTCGCCGCCCTCGTGCGAGGCGACGGCCGAGAACAGGCGGAGCCGGACCGGGTCGCCGAGCGCCTTGAACATCCTGGCGGCCACTTCGGCCTCTTCGGCGCTGAAGGGCCGTTCGGTCAGCGGCGGGCAGCACGGCGCGACGGCAGCCTCGGGCTCCAGCAGCGGCAACACCTGCACATTCGACATACGTCTATGTTGACACACATCGAACCAAGCGCCCAGAGGCTGCCGCTGCCGTGGACGGTTACGCGAGGCTGAGGCGGTCCGCGAGGCGACGGGCGGCGCGCTGCGCGTCGCGGCCGACGCCTCGCAGGGAGGCGGAGGAGAGGCTGCGCTGCCACTCCAGGCCCACATACGCCAGAGCGGGATGGGTGAGGGAGGCTCCGTCGCGGTGACGGGGGCGACCCTGCCCGTCCAGTGCGCCAAGGGGGGCGAGATAGGCGAGGTCGGGATGGTAGCCGGTGGCCAGGACAATGGTGTCGACGTGCTCGGTCGTACCGTCCTGCCAAGTCAGTTCGGCGCCGTCGATGCCCGTGAACAGCGGGCGCCGGTCGGGCGCCCGGGCCGCGAGAGCCGCCCGATAGCGGCCGTCGTCGATGACGGCCATGGTGGCCGGAGCCTTCTGGAAGCGGCCGAGCGGCGCGGTGTCCAGGCCGGTGACCTTGAGCCAGAAGTGCAGATCCTTCCCTGCCAGCGGGCGCTGCTTGAACCACTTCACCGGCGCCCGGCTGGCGAGGGTGACACGGGAGCGCAGGGCGAGTTCCGACGCGATCTGCACGGCGGAGTTGCCGGCGCCCACCACCACGACGCGCTGCCCGGCGAAGGGCTCGGGGCTGCGGTAGTCGGTGACGTGCAGGACTCTTCCGGCGAAGGAGTCCAGGCCCGGCAGCGCGGGGCGCTTGGGCCGGCCGAAACCGCCGGTCGCGGCCACCACGGCTCGGGCGCCGGCCTCGGATCCGTCAGCCATGGTGAGCGTGAACCCGTCCCCGTCCGGGCGGACTTCACGCACCCGCCGGCTGGTACGTATCTCGGCGTCCAGCCGGTCGGCGTACCGCAGGAGGTAGGCGACGACCTCGTCGCGGTGGGGGTAGCGGTCCGGGTCGCCGCCGAACGGCAGACCGGGCAGCGAGCTGTACCGGGCGGGCGAGAAGAGGGTGAGGCTGTCGTAGTAGTACGGCCAGGAACCTGCCGCCTGATCGGACGCCTCCAGGACCACCGGCTTCAGCCCTCGTCCACGCAGGGCGTGGGCGGCGGCGAGACCGGACTGCCCGCCCCCGATGACCGCGACGTCAAGCCGTTCCATCACACTCCCACTGATTCGATAAACGTCTATGTTGACGGCCATCGAATCAGATGGCAGGCTGGGCGTGCAAGTCATTGACGGATGTCGAACCAAGGAGGAGTCGCCGTGTCTGCGCCGCTCACCGACGTGTCCACCACCGCCCTGCCGACCGTGGTGATCGGAGCCGGCCCCGTCGGCCTGGCCGCCGCCGCCCACCTCACCGAGCGCGGCATCGAGCCCCTGGTCCTGGAAGCCGGGCCCGCCGCGGGCAGCGCCGTACGCGAGTGGGGGCACGTACGGCTGTTCTCGACCTGGTCCGAACTCGTCGACCCGGCCGCCGAAAAGCTCCTGGCGCCCACCGGCTGGACCGCCCCCGACGGCGCCGCCTACCCCTCCGGCGCGAACTGGGCCGAGCAGTACCTCCAGCCCCTCGCCGACCTCCTCGCTGACAAGGTCCGCTACGGCGCGACCGTCACCGGCGTCTCCCGGCTCGGGCGCGACCGTATCGTCGACGCCGACCGCGAGCAGCAGCCCTTCACCGTACGCATCAGGCTCACCGACGGCACCGAGCAGCGGATCCTCGCCCGCGCCGTGATCGACGCCTCCGGCACCTGGACCACCCCCAGCCCCATCGGCGCCGACGGGCTGCCCGCCCTCGGCGAGCACGCTGCCTCCGCGCGTATCTCCTACCGCATCCCCGACCTCAAGGACCCGGCCGTCCGCGCCCGTTACGCCGGCAGGCGCACCGCCGTGATCGGCTCCGGCGCCTCCGCGTTCACCGCCCTCGCCTCGTTGGCGGACATCGCCAAGGACGAACCGGGTACGCACACGGTGTGGATCCTGCGGCGCGGTATCAGCGGCTCGACCTTCGGCGGCGGCACCGCCGACCAGCTGCCCGCCCGCGGCGCGCTCGGCCTGGCCGCGAAGGCCGCCGTCGACAACGGATACGCCGACGCGGTTACGGGCTTCCGCACCGAGTCCGTCGAGCCCGCCGGGGACGGACGCCTGGTTCTGACCGGCGAGGACGGCCGCCGGCTCGACCCGGTCGACGAGATCATCGTCCTGACCGGCCTGCGCCCCGACCTGTCCTTCCTCTCCGAGATCCGCCTCCGCCTCGACGAGCGGCTCCAGGCACCGGTCGAACTGGCACCGCTGATCGACCCCAACCAGCACTCATGCGGCACCGTCTACCCCCACGGACACCGCGAACTGTCCCACCCCGAACCCGGTATCTACCTGGTCGGCATGAAGTCCTACAGCCGCGCCCCCACCTTCCTCGCGATGACCGGATACGAGCAGGTCCGCTCCGTAGTGGCAGCCATCGCCGGAGACACCGAATCCGCCGACCGCATCGAACTCACCCTTCCCGAGAGCGGAGTCTGCGGCGGCGCCGGCCTCTTCGACGACCCCGCCGGCACGGAGCAGAGCGACGGCGGGGGCTGCTGCGCACCGGAACCCGCGCTCGTACAGATCGGCGCCGCCACCGTGGCGACCGGAGCGGCCGAAGGCGAGCAGGCCCCTGGCGGCTGCTGCTCGTGACGGAGCTTCACACCCGCGGGGCCGCGACCGGAACAGGGGACCGGTCGCGGCCCCGCGCCGTACTCCCCGCACTGTGTGCCACACAGATCACCAGCTGGGGCATCATCTTCTACGCCTTCCCCGTACTGAACCCCGCCATCATCGCGGACACAGGCTGGCCACCCGGCGCCACAACAGGAGCGTTCTCCCTCGCGCTGCTCATCTCCGCTTTCGCCGGCATCCGCGTCGGCCGCATCATCGATCACCGAGGCCCGCGCACCGTCATGACCGCAGGCTCCGTCCTCGGCGTCGTGAGCCTCCTCATCATCGCCGCCGCCCCGAACCTCCCGCTCTTCTTCGCCGGTTGGCTGCTCGCCGGACTCGCGATGGCAGCAACCTTCTACCAGCCCGCCTTCGCCGCCCTCACCCGCTGGTGGGCCCCCGACCACGTCCGCGCCCTCACGATCGTCACCCTCGCGGGCGGCCTCGCCTCCACCGTCTTCGCACCCATCACCGCCGCGCTCGCCGACCACATGTCCTGGCGAGCCACGTACGGCGTCCTTGCACTCGTCCTCGCCGCAGTGACCGTCCCCACCCACGCCCTGGCACTCAAAGCACTCTGGCCCGCCGTACCCCTGGCCTTGCCCGTCCAGACCGGCGACTCCGCGACCGCAGTGGCCCACAGCCGCCCCTTCTGGGTGCTTGCCGCAGCCCTGACCCTCTCAGCGCTCACCGTCTCCGCCGTCGTCGTGGCCCTGGTCCCGCTCCTCTTGGAGCGCGGTTACTCAACCGACGAAGCAGCCTGGGCGCTCGGTATCGGCGGCGCTGGCCAGACACTCGGCCGGGCCCTCTACGCCACCCTCGCCCGACGCTCCGGGACAACCGTCCGTACGACCGCGCTGATCGCCCTCGGCGGCCTCACCACCGCCACACTCGGCCTGGTCCCCGGCCCCTACACCGTGCTGGTAGCCCTGTCGATCACGGCCGGAATGGTGCGCGGAAATCTCACCCTGCTCCAGGCCACCGCCGTCACCGACCGCTGGGGCGCCACTCACTACGGCCGCCTGTCCGGAATCCTCGCCGCACCAGTCACCGTGGCGTCAGCTCTCGCACCGTGGGCTGGCGCAGTGTTGGCAGGACCACTCGGTGGCTACGACGGGCTCTTCCTCGCACTCGCCATCAGCTCGGCCGCCGCAGCTGTCCTGTCCGTCACGTCTGGCCGCCTTACCTTGCGCCATTGACGGCCTCGGGGAACATCGGTACAGCCGTTGGCGCTGAGAACGATCATGGTCGGCTAGCACACCGGCTGGGGGCTCCGCTGGGGTTCGGGCAAAGATCGCCGGGTGGGTACCGGGGCTGGCTACGGTCCGTTCGTGCGGGTGGAGTTTCTGAATGATGAGCAGGCTGAGGCGTATGGGAAGTTCGCCGAGGAGCCGACCCGCCCCGAGTTGGAGCGGTTCTTCTTCCTGGACGACGTCGACCGCGATCTGATCGCGCTGCGGCGCTCCACGCACCACCAGCTCGGCTTCGCGCTCCAGATGTGCACGGTGCGCTACATCGGCCGGTTCCTCCCGGACTACGCGCTGGATGCGCCGTGGCCTGTGGTCGAGCACCTGGCCGCGCAGCTCGGTATCGAGGACCCGTCGGTGGTGAAGCGGTACACCGAGCGGCCGAAGACGGCGTACGAGCACGCGTGGGAGATCCGGGACGCCTGCGAGTATCACGAGTACGACGACCCGGAGTAGTCGCGGCGGTTCCGTACGTTCCTGCACGGCGGGGCGTGGACGCATGCCGAGGGTCCGAAGGCGCTGTTCGACCACGCGGTGGGCTG
This sequence comes from Streptomyces sp. NBC_01716, assembly GCF_036248275.1. Classification (NCBI taxonomy): domain Bacteria; kingdom Bacillati; phylum Actinomycetota; class Actinomycetes; order Kitasatosporales; family Streptomycetaceae; genus Streptomyces; species Streptomyces sp. NBC_01716. The sequence goes on from NZ_CP109181.1 coordinate 4,285,245, forward strand.
GCTGCGCCGCAACCGGGTGCTGCTGCCGGGCGTCTCGGTGCTGGCCCGGCAGGTGTCGGAGGTGCGGAAGGTCGCGGACAAGCGGCTGCACGCCACCGTCGCGGGCGCCGCCCGTCGTGCGGACCCGGCGCTGCCCGGGGATCTGGTGGCGACGCTGAAGACGCCGGAGGGTTCGCGGTTCTCGGAGCTGGAGCGGCTGCGTCGGCCGCCGACGCGGACCACGGGGACGGCGTTCGCCCGAGCGCTGGAGCGGGTGGACGAGATCGGCGCCTACCGGCTCGGCAGGCTGAGGCTGTCGCGGATCCCGCCGAACCGGATGGCGGCGCTGGCCCGGTACGCGCTGGGGTCGAAGGCGCCGCTGCTGGAGCGGGCGGCGGAGCCCAAGCGCACGGCGATGCTCACCGCGGTGATGCGGCACCTGGAGGCGAAGGCGATCGACGAGGCCCTGGACCTGTTCCAGGTCCTGATGGCCACCCGGCTGCTGAATACGGCGAAGCGGAAGACGGAGAAGGAGCGGCTGTCCACGCTGCCGCAGCTGGAGAAGGCGTCACGGGTGCTGGCGCGGGCGGCGAAGGTGCTGTTCGAGGAGCTGGAGCTGGTCGAGGAGCAGGAGGCGGACCTGGACGTGGCCGCGCTGTGGGCGGCGCTGGAGGAGGTTGCCCCGCGCGCCGCCGTGATGAGCGCGGCGGCCACGGTGGTCTCGCTGGTGCCCGAGAACGAGAACGAGAACTCGGCCGAGGTCGCCATGCGGGCCGCGCTGGCGAACCGGTACGCGACGGTGCGCCCGTTCCTCGCGTTGCTGGGCGAGTCGAAGGCGCTGGACGCGGCGAGCGCCGGGAAGCGGGTCCTGGCCGGGGTGCGCGCTCTGCCGGCGCTGGCGCGGCGGAAGGTGGGGGTCAAGCCGCTGTTGCCGCGCGAGGTGGACGACAAGCTCGTGCCGCCCGCGTGGCGCAAGGCGTGTACGCCAACCCCGATCTGCCGCAGGGCGCGGTGGACCGGGACGCGTACGTGGTGTGCGTGCTGGAGCAGCTGCACCGGGCCCTGAACAACCGCGACGTGTTCGCCGCTCCCTCGCACCGCTGGTCCAACCCGCGCGCCCGCCTGCTGGACGGGCCCGACTGGGACGCGGTCGAGGAGGACGTGCTGGCCGGGCTGAGCCTGGACATGCCCGTTAAGGAGCACTTGGCGGAGCTGGTGCGGGGCCTGGACGCCGGATGGAAGCAGCTCGCGACGCGCCTGGAAGAGGCCGGGCCGGCGGCGAAGGTGTCCATCGAGGTGCAGGACGACGGGCGGGTGAAGCTGAACGTCGACAAGCTCGGCGCGCTCGGCGAGCCCAAGTCCTTGACCTGGCTGCGCAAGCGGGTCGAGAAGATGCTGCCGAAGATCGACCTGCCGGACCTTTTGTTCGAGGTGAACGCGTGGACCGGCTTCCTGGACGCCTTCGTGCACCTAGGGGACGGCACGACCCGGATGAAGGACCTGCCCACCTCGGTGGTCGCGCTGCTGGTGTCGGAGGCGTGCAACATCGGCCTGGCCCCGGTGGTGAACCCCGGCTACGAGGCCCTGACCCGGGCCCGGCTCGTGCACGTCGACCAGTACTACCTGCGCGCCGACACCATCGCCGCGGCGAACGCACGGCTGATCGCCGCCCAGGCCGAGGTGCCCATCGTGAAGTTCTGGGGCGACGGGCTGCTCGCCTCGGTGGACGGGCTGCGGTTCGTTGTCCCCGTACGCACGATCAGCGCGGCGCCGTCGCCGAAGTACTTCGGATTCAAGCGGGGCATCACCTGGCTCAACGCCGTCAACGACCAGGTCGCGGGCATCGGGCAGATGGTCGTCCCTGGCACCCCACGCGACTCCCTGCACATCCTGGACGCGCTGCTGAATCTGGACGGCGGAGTGAAGCCGGAGATGGTGGCCACCGACAACGCCTCGTACTCCGACATGGTGTTCGGCCTGTTCAAGATCCTCGGCTACAACTTCAGCCCGCGGTTCCGCGACCTGGACGACCAAAGGTTCTGGCGGGCCACCATGCCCGGCGTCGAGACCGGCACGTACGGCGTGGTGGAGGACCTGGCCCGCAACCGCGTGAACCTGAACAAGGTGATCACGCACTGGCCGGACATGCTGAAGGTCGCCGGTTCCCTGGTCACCAACCAGGTCCGCGCCTACGTCCTGCTGCGGATGTTCGGCCGCGACGGGCGCCCCACCCCGCTGGGCGCCGCGTTCGCCGAGTACGGGCGGATCGCCAAGACCGAACACCTGCTGCGGGTGGTCGACCCGGTCGACGACACCTACCGCCGGCAGATGAACCGGCAGCTCACCGTGCAGGAGTCCCGTCACAAGCTGGCCCGGGACGTGTGCCACGGCAAGCGCGGCACCATCCACCAGGCGTACCGCGACGGCATGGAGGACCAGCTCGGCACGCTCGGTCTGGTCCTCAACGCCATCGTGCTCTGGACAACCCGGTACATCGACGCCGCCGTCGCCCAGCTCCGCGCCGAAGGCCACGATATCCAGGACGAACATCGCCCGCCTCTCGCCGCTCAAGCACGCAAACCTGAACCTGCTCGGCCGCTACAGCTTCACCGCCACCGTCCCGGCCGCCGGCGCCCTGCGCCCGCTGCGTGATCCGGACGCGGTCGAGCTGGACGAGGACGACGGCGCTATGGAGGAGTGAAGGGGGTGCGGCCCTATCCCTGGCCCGCACCGGCGTGGGCAGCGGAAGCCGGGAGCAGTCTCGGGACCGCCCGGACGTAGATGACCATGCCGACCAGTTCGACCAGGGTCTGGGTGACGACGACGACCGCGGCGAGGGCGAGGCGGTCGGGCAGGGCCAGGGCGAGAGGGAGGACGACCAAGGAGTTGCGGGTCGCGCCGGAGAACACGATGGCCCGTCCGGCAGGTGCGTCGAGGCGGAAGATCCTGGCGACAACAAGGCCGGCGACGGCCATCACCACCAGGAAGAGAACGTAGAACGGGATCACCCGGACGACGTCGCTGAGGCTGTCACCGAGCTTGGGGACCTGGGAGGCGACGACGACCGCGAGAGTGGCGAACATCAGCGGCACCATCAGGGTGTTCATCACGTCCGTGGTCTTCTGCCCGGCCGTGCGGCGGGCCGCCCATGCCTGGGTGAGCCAGGCCAGGGTGAGCGGGATGACGATCAGTACGACGAACGCCTCGACGAACGGGCCGACCTCGACGATGTCGGCCAGATCCGAGCCCATGAACAGGAACAGGTAACCGGGCAGGAGAACCATCTGCGCGAGCAGCAGCAGGGGGCTGGCTGCGAGCAGGCGCTGGCTGCTGCCGCCCGCGAGTCCGCTGAAGACGATCACGTAGTCGATGCACGGGGTGAGCAGGACGAGCAGGAAGCCCATGCGCACGGCCTGGTCGTCGGGCAGGAAGACGAACATGGCCGCGACGACGAGCGGGACGACGACGAAGTTCAGCACCAGCACGGCGGCGAGGAACTTCCCCTCCCGCAGTGAGCGCAGCAGCTTGGAGGCGGGCACCTGGAGGAAGGTGACGTAGAGCAGGGCGGCCAGGACGGGGTTGATGGCATGTTCCAGGCCGGGCCCGGCATCAGGCGCGGCCCAGCCAACCAGCCCTCCGGTGACCAGAGCGCCGAGGTAGATGACGATCTGGTGGCGCTCCATGGCTTCGACCAGGCCAGATGACTGCGACAACGTACATGCTCCTTGCTCAGGGACAGGCGAGACGAGGGGAAGGCGGGCGGCGGGGCCCGGCCCGGAGGGTAGAGGCGGCGCCGGTCAGGCCAGCGGCACGCTGCGCCGCACGGCCCCGTCCGGATGCGCGGGCAGGGCCGGGGGCGCGGCGGGGGTCCGGCCGAGGAAGGCGCACTGCGGGTCGCAGCGGTCCTCACGGTCGGGCAGCTCGTCCAGGTGCTCCACCGCGCGGTGCAGGGACGCGGTGAACGCGGCCAGTTCCACCGCCCGCCGCTCGGCCTCCTCGATGCGGGCCACGACCCGCTCGCGCAGGTCGGCCTTCACCTCCTGGCAGGCCCCCGTCCGCCATACCCCGAGCAGTTCGGCGATCTCCTCCAGCGGCAGGCCCAGGTGCTTGGCCGCCGAGATGAACGCGAGGCGGTCGATCGCGTCCTCGCCGTACAGGCGGTAGCCGGCCGGAGTCCGTTCGGCGGGCAGCAGCCCTGCGCTCTCGTAGAACCGCAGGGTGGTCGCCGGGACGCCGCTGCGTGTCGCGAGCTGGGAGATCCGCATCGTGCTCATCCCTCGACCGTAAACCTTCACCCCGACTCGAAGGTCAAGCCCGGCGCCCTCCGCGCGTGATCTGCAACGGGTCTCCCGACGTCTTGCAGCCGCACCCGTCCTCACCAGCGGCCTTCGCCGAGGAGGAGCAGGAACAGGAGCCGCGGCGCTGGCCGAGCCACCAGGTCCCGGCGGCGAGCACGGCCAGAACGACGGCGATGGCGGGCAGCCAGCCCACCACCGCCCCGGCGCCCGCGCCGAGGACCCCGGCGGTGATCAGGACCGGCAGCGCGCAGCACGCCACGCAGGCCAGGGCGGCGAGTCCCCCGAGCGCTTTCGGGGCCCGCTGGGGGCGGGGGTCAGCAGCAGGGTCCGGCATGACGGTTCTCCTCGGCGAGGTCGGTGAAGGGGATGGGGCAGCAGGCACTTCCCGCGCAGACGGTCAGGTCGTCGCACCCGGCGTCGACGGCCGCGGCCAGGGCGGCGCGGATGGTGGTGAGGTCGGCGATCTTCGCGTCGACCTCGGCGAGCTTCGCCTGCGCGCGCTCCTGGAGTCCCACGACGGGGCGGCCGTGCCGATGACGGCCCGCCTCCAGCAGATCGGTGACCTCCTCCAGCGTGAACCCGAGCCGCTGCGCGGCCTTGATCACCCGCAGCGCGGTCACCGCCCCCTCGCCGTACAGGCGGTGGCCGCCGTTGCTGCGCTCCGGCTCGGCCAGCAGACCGCGCCGCTCGTAGTAGCGCAGGGTCTGGATGTTCACCCCGGCCGCCTCAGCGACCTGCCCGCTGCGCAGCCCCGCGCTCACGACCGTGTCCCGGCGGCCGTCCGCGCGGCCAGAGCCTCCAGGACCGCGGCGTGCCGCTGGTCCACCGCGATGTCCAGGCCGATCAGGTTCTCGCCCGGGGTGACGCTGAAGGCGAAGAACGAGCAGCAGCCGCCCTCCCGCTCCGCCAGGTCCCTCACCCGCTCCTCGACACCGGGTCCGCCGGCCAGGTCCAGGTGCAGCCGTAGCTGTTCCGGCCGCGACATCGCAGTCAGCCGTTCGGCGAACAGCTCATCCCACTCCGCGACCCGCAAGGGCCGCTCCTCGGTGGGCAGCGTGCAGGACTGCGGCACCCACGCCAGATCGCTCATCGTGCTCACTCCCGTCGTCACGTCCCCAGGAGGGGGACACCTCCGACGGTAAACCTGTACCTAGGTACCGGTTGCAAGCCCCGGTGAACGCGGCAGACGCCGAGGCCCTGACCACTCCCCTGTCGTCAAACGATCGTTTGACGACAGACAAGCCGGGCGTCCAATGAACCCGCGCCATCCGGGGGTTCACGGCGGCGCGAATCCAATCAGATCCGATGGTGATTGCTGACAGGGTTTGACGACAGATAAGGTCCGATCCTCCGTACGGAAGGGGCCGAGTGGCGAACCTGGTCTACAAGCGGGTCTCGACCGACCAGCAGTCGACCGCCCGGCAGAACCTCGTCCTTCACGAGGCCGGGATCGAGGACCCGGTCGCCTTCGAGGAGACCCCGGGGACCTCCAGCCGCCTCCACCCGCTCCAGCGCCCGAAGTTCCGCGAACTCCTCACGTACGCACGGCCGGGCGACACCGTCCACATCTCCGAGATGTTCCGCCTCGTCCGCGGCACCGGCCACATTCTCGACGTGCTCGACTCCTCCACCGCGACCAGGTCGCACTGCGCATCCACGACGGCGCATTCTCCGCGACGGACCTCACCGCCCGCCACCCGCGCACCGGAGAGCTGCTGTCCACCGTGAAGTTCATGGTGCAGACCCTCGCAGCCGCCGGCGAACTCCAGCGCGACCTCCAGCGCGAGCTGACCTACGACGGACTGCGCGCCGCCGAGGCCAAGGGCAGCAAGGGCGGACGCCGCCCCGCCGTTCCGGCCGAGAAGGTCGGCGACGTCCGCACCGCGTACCTGGAAGGCCGCTCCATCGCCGCCCTCGCCCGCGACCACGGCGTCAGCCGCGGCGCGATCCGCACCGCCGTCGCCGACCTCCTGCCCGACCACACCGCCACTGAGGAGGCCGCCGCCCCTGAGCTGCCGGTCACCCTCGACATGCCGGGCAAGGTCGCCCTTCCTGCGCACCACCGAGCTGGAGCCCGCCGAGCGGGCCGCGCTCGACCAGGGGGTGACCGTACGACGCGGCCAGGGCTACACCCTGCGCGTCAGCGCCATCCCCGCCGTGCACCACCAGCTCCTCGCCCGCTGCCAGCCGCTCGACTGCGCCCAGGGCATCCCTGCGGTCCCGGCCCAGCGCAAGGCCCGCCGCGAGTATGAGAACCGGGTCCAACCGCTGTACCGATGTTCCCCGAGGCCGATTGAGCACCCCTGTCTGGACGCAGCACGCCTCGGAACAGTGGATCTCCTCTTGAGAGCGCACAAAGGTCTGCCCTGTGTCCTGACTTCCCGGCCGCAGGGCACTACCCGCTACCCGTCGCCGACTCCAGTGCGGGACGAATCCAGTCCGACGCATGTAGCGGCAGGAAGGACGGCTCTCATGACATCCCTACCTCCTGCTCCGGAGGGCCTATGTCCTCTCGCTACCGGGCGGACTGCCACGGCTGACTCACCTGTCGACCTCGGCACAAATGGGGCACAGGTTCCGCCTCGCTCCGGACAGCGATGAGCCATCCCCCAGTGCTCACATGTCTGTGCATCCGCGACCTTTTGCCGAGCACAAGCGACACAGACGAACCGTAAAAGCCCTCCCCCCGGGCTCCTCCGAGGCGCGCCTTCCCCCCCTGGCCGCAGTCGACTTGCCACTGTGCCTGTCTCTCACCCATGTCTTGCGATACGCGGGAGTAGGCCGCGCGCCCCTGCCTGCCCCATGCGCGTTGCGGCCCCAGCCAGAGTTGTCGACGGGACTGCGGAACACAATGCAGAGACAGGGCTGCACAGACCACTTCCTTGATTCCTGACGACAGGCGCCACTGATCGGACACATTTTTTTGGCAGGCCTCCCTCCGCCGATCACAGTGCCGAGGGATACAGGACTACCCGATCCTAGGTTCACCGAGACACAGGGAGTGCAAAGCAAGTACGCGGCCTAAATGAACCGCCCACTCCCTTTACAGGTAATCCTCAGCAGAAAGGTATTCGAGCATTGACAGCTCCTGCCTCTCGCACAAGACAGGGGGCATCACTTCAGGCGAGACAGGGCCTGAATTACAAAACGGATATTTTCGATCTCGTTCGCACAGGCGCCGGGGTAGGTAATTGATCTTGTCGCTACATCGAGTGAAGAACCCCTTGCGGGATGGGTAATTGATGGCTTCTCATAGATAGGGTTCTGAAATGATCGAGACCCTTCCATGGGAAGAAGTAGCCGGGAATCCCGACAAGTACATCCAGCTCCTCGATGAGAGGGAGGCCGAGTTGCAGCGCGATCTCTTCAAAGTGCGCCAGGAGCTCCGGGTGGTGCGCCTTGTGAAGAAGCAGATGGAGGTCACGGACGAGTGGCGCACGTCGGGCATCCCCGACCAGCGAAAGGCTGAATCGGCGCCCGAAGAAGGCGACGCCTCAGCTGCGGATGGCTTTCAGCCCCTCACCCGCAAGACGAGGATCATGCGACTCATCGGCCAGGACCCTCAGCGGCAGTGGAAGGCACTCGAAGTGGCCAGCGCCTTGAATGAAACCGACAAGATCAAGAGTGTGCGCGTAGCCATGGATGAGCTGTCCAGGACCGGCTCTTTGATCAAGCTTCCGAACGCCTACTACCAGTACGCACAGCCTCAGCAGAATTAGCCCGAGAGGACCAGGAAGGCCGCCACCAAGGAGTCCAGTCCAAGGTGACGGCCAACCGCGACGAACCCCCCGAGAACCTTCCACAGCGCCGGATCAGTTCGTCATGTTGCATTTTACGAGCGGTCGACCGCCGCCGGTAGCGCACGACGAAAATGGTCCTGCCCTTCGCCCGAAGGGATGACCGCTTCTGTGTTCAATTTCGAACGACTCTTCCACCATCAGGGTTCACCGGCCGCCGGCTTGCCGTGGCGCCCGGACTCATACGTCCCGGCCCGGCCAGAGGTCACAACCCAGCGCTTTTTCCAGGTTGGCGATGGTCAGCAGATCAGGCCACGCCTCACCGGCGAGTGCCTTGGCGATCGTGAAGCGGGCGACGCCACTCATGCGCGAGAGATGAGCCACGGACCAGCCCCTCTCATCGAGAGCGGTCCTGAGCCTGACGGCCATGGCCTGGGCGACCCGAGCTCCGTGGTGCTCCTCCATGACGGCCTCAGGCCACACGCCGTCGGCGCAGTAAGCGCGCGGCGCCAAGCGGCGGGCATCTCCTTGAGGCATGAGGTGAAGTCTGACCCATCCGGTCCTCCCAAGTCGCACACAGTCGCCGCTACCGCTAGATGTTATTCGAATAACACCCCGCCTGCTGGGGTGTTCATCTGGCGGCATGTGATGACTCAACGGATCAACTCATATCGACCGGCCGGCTCACCCCCGGGGTGGGGCCGCGTCGGCGACGAGGTGCGCCGTGTGGTCCTGCTGGCGGACCCTCTCACTCCGTATCAGGCACGGGAACTACTCGGCGCACTGACCCAGTTGGCGCTCTTCTGCTCAGGCGAGGGTTTACCAGTGACTGCCGAGGTATGGCTGTCCCGAGAGGTCATCGAGCGCTTCATCGCCGTTGGCTGCCCACAGGTGACCGAAAGAACCCGAGGCAACTACCGCTCCCGACTTCTTCGATTGAGCGAAGTCGTCACCGGTGGCGTGTGCGCCACAGGCAAGGTTCCAAAGCTTTCTGGCTCCAGCCCTCACCGCCCGTACAGCCGCACGGAGCTCGCTGATCTATGGGGATGGGCGTCCGGTCAACCGACCGAGGAACTGCGCTGGGGGTGCAAGACGCTCATGGCCCTCGGCGCCGGCTGCGGCCTCGACTCTCCCGAAGTCATTCCACTCCGCGTTCACGACATTCGTCGGTCGAGCGGGACAGGCGGGCCAGTGGTCGCCTTCACTCGAGGACCGAGGAGCCGGGAAATCCTGTGCCGCCGCCCGTGGGAGGGCGTCCTGGCCGCAGCCGCCGACCGACTCGACACCCCCGGTGCCGCCAGCTATCTGTTCCGGCCAAGCTCGCATGGGAGAGGGACCAACACAGTCACCAACTTCCTCTGCCGCACGAAACCCAGCCAAGACGTTCCCCGTCTCGTCATGGGCCGACTCCGCTCCACCTGGCTGGTCGGCTTGTTCAACGACCGGGTCCCCATCACTGTCATCGTCGCGGCGGCGGGCGTCGACACTCTTCACGGCCTGTCTCGTATCCTGCCGTTTCTCGATCCCCTGCCTGCTGAACAGGCTGCCGCCTTGCTGCGAGGCGACTGATGATCAGCAGCGCCGACCCGAACGAGGTGCCGAAGGACCGTCACGAGCGGCTGCTCGCCATGCGGGCCGAACGCAGGCTCCTCTCCGACGCGGATGTTGCCGCCGCGGCCGAGGAAGTTGATCACAGCAACCTGGTCCCCCTTCTCCAGGAGTTCGTCCATCTCGACCGCGGGCGCCCCCGCAAGCTGTCTCTGCGCACACTCCTGATAGGGCTGCATCTGTGCACCCAGTTCAACGGCGGCCGGATCATCCTCGAAAGAGTCACAGACATCCTCCTCTTCGGGATCAGTCCGCAGGCCCGCGAGCATCTCAGCGTCCCCAACTACCCCGACCACGACCAGGGATTCGAAGCCGGATACGCAGTCGTACGACGCCTCTTCCACGCCATGCGCAAGGCGATAGACCCTTCACCCCTGCCCGCCAACAAGCGCCTCTCCCGTACCCAAGCCACAGAGCTGACAGCCTCGGCCGACCTCGAGGCCCTGGCTCTGCGCGAACAACGGCTCGCCCTCTTCACCGAGTTCGTCCTCGACGCATCGGTACGCCCGTTGAAAGACCTGCTCGCCGAAATGTCCGACGGTTCCCTGGCCGTCGACGCCACCCCCATCCGCGCTTTCGCCCGCGGCCGCAAAACCGGTGGTCCGGAGCTCGCGACAGACCCAGACGCAGGCTGGTACGTACGCGATGGCGACCACCGTGACCCCGACACGGCACTCGTCGCCGAGGCCATGCAACCGCCGAAGCAGCGACGCAAGAACGAACGGAGAGAGAAAAAGGGCAAGAAAACGTCGTTGAAGAAGAAGGCCAAGTACCTGTTCGGCTACGACGCGGCTCTGGCGGTCACCCGCGACGCCCGCTACGACCAGGTACTCCTCGACGACAACACCCCCAACCCGAACATCCTGCCCGCCCTGGTCCTCGGGGTCTCGCTCGACAAGCCAGGCCACCGCCCCGCGTACAACGGACTCAAGATCCTGCGGCGGCTCGGCGAACGAGGCTACAAACCGGGCTTCCTCGCCGGAGACCTCGCGTACAACAACTCCGAGCCCAACGACTGGCAGCTGCCCATCCGCGCGCTCGGCTACAAACCCGTCTACGACTACCGCGTGGACCAGCTCGGCAACCAAGCCGAGACGCACGGCGCGGTCATGGTCGAAGGCACCTGGTACTGCCCCTCCATGCCACAGCCCCTGATCGACGCAACCAAGGATCTCTACGCCGAGCGCATCGACCGCGAAACCTGGACCCGCCTCATCGAAGCGCGCAAGCCCTACCGCCTCATGCCCAAGGAGAACGAGGACCCGCAAGGACATCAGCGCGTGATGTGCCCGGCCGAGGCCGGCAAGGCGCAGTGCCCCATCAAGCCAAGATCAATGGGCCGCGGCATCCAGCTCCCACTCGTCGACCCCCAGCTGAAGAACACCCAAAAATCAAGGCCCGCTCTGTGACGTACGACACTGAGCGGGCTCCATGCTGCGTGGACAGCCCTCCGGCGCGCGGGCCAACGAGACCTTGGCCAGTCGACCAACGAGAAACGGGCCCCCGCCAGGACTTTCGTCACTGGTAGAGACCCGTTTCGTCGGTTTCTCCTGGTGCGCGAGGGGGGAGTTGAACCCCCACGCCCTTTCGGGCACTGGAACCTGAATCCAGCGCGTCTGCCTATTCCGCCACCCGCGCATTGGGTGTGCCGTCGAGCCTCTCACCTGCTGGTGTGATCGCCTGGCGACATCGAAAAGATTAGCACGCTGCACAGCGTGGAATCACATCCGTTTGTCCCGGCGACCCGGCCGGGGAACAAGCAACCTCAAGCGGCCTCCCCCCACTCCTCCGGAGTGCACCCCGCGTGCGGGACACTGTCCTGAGGCCGCCTCTACGATCCGTGTGAGAGGTGACACTCATCGACGGGGCAGACAAGGGGAACCAGCCGATTTCCCGACGCGTGGATACGATCAGTAAGCAGTACCAGGACGGCAACGACGGAGGAGGTGCCCCATGGGAGTCCTGAAACGGTTCGAGCAGCGACTCGAAGGTCTGGTCAACGGCACCTTCGCGAAGGTGTTCAAGTCCGAGGTCCAGCCTGTGGAGATCGCCGGCGCCCTTCAGCGTGAGTGCGACAACAACGCCACGATCTGGAACCGCGAGCGCACCGTCGTCCCCAACGACTTCATCGTGGAGCTGAGCGCGCCGGACTTCGAGCGCCTCAGCCCGTACTCGGGACAGCTCGGCGACGAACTCTCCGGGCTCGTCCGCGACTACGCGAAGCAGCAGCGCTACACCTTCATGGGCCCGATCAAGGTCCATCTGGAGAAGGCCGACGACCTCGACACCGGTCTGTACCGGGTGCGCAGCCGCACCCTCGCGTCGAGTACGTCACAGGGCCCCGAGGCCGGCCCGGGACCCGCCCCCGCGCGGGGCCCCGCGGCCCCGCCGGCCGCACCGCCCGGTGGCTACGGCTATCCGCCCTCGTCCCCGCCTCCCATGCCGTCGGCACCCCCGCCGGGCGCCGTACGCCCGGGACAGGCCGCGCAGGCGCCGTCGACACCGCCTCCCGGGACGATGCCGGGCGCCCAGGTCCGCCGGTGGATCGAGATCAACGGCAACCGCCACCAGATCTCGCGCCCCACGCTGGTGCTGGGCCGCAGCACCGACGCCGACGTGCGGATCGACGACCCCGGCGTCTCGCGCCGGCACTGCGAGATCCGGACCGGAACGCCCTCGACGATCCAGGATCTCGGGTCCACCAACGGCATCGTGGTAGACGGACAGCACACCACCCGCGCTACGCTCCGCGACGGCTCGCGGATCGTCGTGGGCCAGACCACCATCGTTTACCGGCAAGCCGAAGGGTGAAGCGGGGGCAATGTCAGAGCTGACCCTGACGGTCATGCGGCTAGGTTTCCTAGCCGTTCTGTGGCTGTTCGTGATTGTGGCCGTCCAGGTCATTCGGAGCGATCTGTTCGGCACACGTGTCACGCAGCGCGGCTCACGCCGCAACGCCGACGCACGGCCGCCGCAGGGCGCCGCCCGCCAGACCCCCGCGCCGCCCGCACAGCGGCAGCAGGGCGGCCGGCAGCGCCGGGGGGCGCCCACGAAGCTGGTCGTCTCCGAGGGGATCCTCACCGGTACCACGGTGGCCCTCCAGGGACAGACCATCACCCTGGGACGGGCGCACGACTCAACGATCGTGCTGGACGACGACTACGCGTCCAGCAGGCATGCCAGGATCTACCCGGACCGGGACGGTCAGTGGATCGTCGAGGATCTCGGGTCCACCAACGGCACGTATCTCGACCGGACCCGGCTCACCACCCCGACACCGATTCCGCCGGGCGCGCCGATCCGCATCGGCAAGACCGTCATCGAGCTGCGGAAGTAGTACGACAATGAGCGAGCGGAGCGAGCGAGCCGCGGCGGTCCTGACGTGGGACCGCGGCAGGCTCCCGACCGGAGGGTGGGCAGTGTGGCTCGAGACCGGCTGGCGCCACATTCGGCTGGCGAACCGACAGGAGAGGCGCGCATGAGTCTTTCTCTGCGCTTCGCCGCCGGGTCGCACAAAGGCATGATCCGGGAGGGGAACGAGGACTCCGGCTACGCCGGTCCCCGGCTCCTGGCCATCGCCGACGGCATGGGCGGCCAGGCCGCCGGCGAGGTCGCCTCGTCCGAGGTGATCTCCACGCTCGTGCAGCTCGACGACGACGTGCCGGGATCGGACATCCTCACCTCGCTCGGTACCGCGGTCCAGCGCGCCAACGACCAGCTGCGTGTGATGGTCGAGGAGGACCCCCAGCTGGAGGGCATGGGCACGACGCTCACCGCCCTCCTGTGGACGGGCCAGCGCCTCGGCCTCGTACACGTCGGTGACTCCCGCGCGTACCTCCTGCGCGACGGCGTCCTCACGCAGATCACCCAGGACCACACCTGGGTGCAGCGCCTCGTCGACGAGGGGCGTATCACGGAGGAAGAGGCCACCACCCACCCGCAGCGCTCCCTGCTGATGCGCGCGCTGGGCAGCGGCGACCATGTCGAGCCGGATCTCTCGATCCGTGAAGTCCGCGCGGGCGACCGCTACTTGATCTGCTCCGACGGCCTCTCCGGCGTTGTCTCGCACCAGACCATGGAAGAGACCCTGGCGAGCTACCAGGGCCCGCAGGAGACCATCCAGGACCTCATCCAGCTCGCTCTGCGCGGCGGCGGTCCCGACAACATCACCTGCATCGTCGCCGACGTCCTGGACGTCGAGTCCAACGACACCCTCGCCGGGCAGCTCAACGACACCCCGGTCGTCGTCGGCGCCGTCGCCGAGAACCAGCAGCTGCACGCCGCCGAGAGCGACCCGTCGATGCAGACGCCCGCCGGCCGCGCCGCCGGCCTGGGCCGTCCCGTACCGCAGCAGCACCAGCCGCCGGGGGGCTTCGGCCCGCCGGGCAGCGGAGACGGAGCCGGTTACGGCGGCATGCCGCCGGACGCCGGCTTCGGCGCGTACAACGACGACGACTTCGCCAAGCCGCGTTCCGCGGGCCGCAAGTGGTTCAAGCGCTCGTTCTTCACCGCGCTCGCGCTCGTGGTCGTCGGCGGCGGTCTGTACGGCGGCTACCGCTGGACCCAGACCCAGTACTACGTGGGTGCCAACGACGAGCACGTCGCGCTCTACCGGGGCATCAGCCAGGACCTGGCGTGGGTCAACCTGTCGAAGGTCGAAGAGAACTTCACCAAGGTCGAACTCAAGTACCTGCCGCCGTACCAGCGCAAGCAGGTCGAGGACACGATCGCCGAGGGCAGCAAGGCCTCCGCGCGCACCAAGATCGAGGATCTCTCCAAGCAGGCCGCCGCGTGCAAGAAGGACGAACAGCGCCGTGAGTCCGAGCGCGCGGCGAACGCGATCACCGGCGAGGGCGAGGCCGGCGGCACGACCGGTACGAAGCCGAAGGCCGGCACCAGCACCGACACCAAGCCGAACACAGCGACTCCCACTCCGGGCCCGAGCCTCTCGGAGGAGGAGCAGAAGCTGGCCTCGAACTGCGGTAAGCAGTAGCCGGCCGTAAGGGGCCTTCACCACCATGAGCGTTGTCACCAACACGACCACCATCGGCGCGATCGAAGCACCGAGCCGCCGCAACACCGAGCTCGCGATGCTCGCCTTCGCCGTCGTCATCCCCGTCTTCGCCTACCTGAACGTGGGCCTGGCGGTCAACGACGAAGTGCCCAGCGGAATGATCGGGTACGGCCTGGGCATCGGGCTGCTGGCCGGTATCGGCCATCTCGTGGTGCGTAAGTTCGCCCCGTACGCCGATCCGCTGCTGCTGCCGCTCGCGACGCTGCTCAACGGCCTCGGGCTCGTCCTCATCTGGAGGCTGGACCAGTCGCCGCGGCTGATCGACCGCGCCAACCGCATCTTCGGTTCGTTCACCCCGGACGCCCCCAAGCAGCTGCTGTACTCGGCGATCGGCATCGCGCTCTTCGTCGCCGTGCTGCTGCTCCTCAAAGACCACCGCATCCTTCAGCGCTACACCTACATCTCGATGGCGGTGGCGCTGGTCCTGCTGATCCTGCCGGTCTTCTTCCCGGCGGTGAACGGCGCGAAGATCTGGGTCAGCATCGGCCCCTTCAACGTCCAGCCCGGCGAGTTCGCGAAGATCATCATCGCGATCTTCTTCTCCGGCTATCTCATGGTGAAGCGCGACGCCCTCGCGCTCGCCAGCCGCCGGGTGATGGGCCTCTACCTGCCGCGCGGCCGTGACCTCGGCCCGATCCTCGCGGTCTGGGCCATGTCGATCCTGATCCTGGTCTTCGAAACCGACCTCGGTACCTCGCTGCTCTTCTTCGGTCTCTTCGTGATCATGCTGTACGTCGCCACGGAGCGGACCAGCTGGATCGTCTTCGGTCTGGTGATGTCGGCCGCGGGCGCTGTCGGTGTCGCCACGTTCGAGCCGCACGTCCAGCAGCGCGTCGAGTTCTGGCTCAACCCCTTCGCCGAGTCCACCTGGGAGCAGAGCGACCAGATCGGCCAGGCGCTGATGTCCTTCGGCGCCGGCGGCACGCTCGGCACCGGGCTCGGCCAGGGCAACTCCGACCTGATCGGCTTCGCGGCCAACTCCGACTTCATCCTCTCCACCGTCGGCGAGGAGTTCGGCCTGGCCGGCATGATGGCGTTCCTGCTGATCTACGGCCTGATCGTGGAACGTGGCGTACGCACCGCGCTCGCCGCCCGCGACCCCTTCGGCAAGCTCCTGGCGATCGGCCTCTCCGGCGCCTTCGCCATCCAGGTCTTCGTCGTCGCAGGCGGCGTCATGGGCCTCATCCCGCTGACCGGTATGACGATGCCGTTCGTCGCGGCCGGTGGTTCGTCGGTGATCGCCAACTGGGCGCTGATCGGCATCCTCATCCGGATCAGCGACACCGCGCGCCGCCCCGCCCCGGCTCCCGCACCCTCACCCGACGCCGAGATGACCCAGGTGGTCCGACCGTGAACAAGCCCCTGCGCCGCATCGCGATCTTCTGCGGACTGCTCGTGCTGGCGCTGCTGGTGCGTACCAACTGGCTCCAGTACATCGAGGCCGACGAACTCAACACCCATGAGAAGAACCGCCGCGTACTCATCGAGCGGTACGCGAAGGAGCGCGGCAACATCGTCGTGGACGGCAAGCCGATAACCGGCTCCGCCAAGACGAAGGACACCGACTTCAAGTACAAGCGGACCTATCTCGACGGCCCGATGTGGGCGCCGGTCACCGGATACGCCTCGCAGGCGTTCGGTGCCACGCAGATCGAGAGCATCGAGGACGGCATCCTCACCGGCAACGACGACCAGCTCTTCTTCGACCGCACGATGGCGATGTTCACCGGCGACGAGGAGAAGGGCGGCAACGTCGTCACGACCCTCAACGGCGCCGCCCAGAAGGCCGCTTTCGAAGGTCTCGGTAAGAAGAAGGGCGCTGTCGCCGCCATCGAACCGGGCACCGGCAAGATCCTCGCGCTGGCGTCCACCCCCTCGTACGACCCCTCGACGTTCGCCGGCAACTCCCTCGACTCGGACACCCCGGCGTGGGAGAAGCTCAAGGACGATCCCGACAAGCCGCTGCTGAACCGCGCGCTGCGCGAGACGTATCCGCCCGGCTCCACCTTCAAGGTCCTCACGGCCGCCGCCGCCCTGGAGCACGGTGTCGTCGACGACATCGACGCGAAGACCGAGTCCCCGCTCCCATGGATCATGCCGGGGACGACGACGCCTCTGGAGAACGAGGGCAACATCCCCTGCAAGAACGCGACGCTCAGGGAAGCGCTGCGGGTCTCCTGCAACACCGTCTTCGGCAAGCTCGGCTTCAACGTCGGCAAGGAGAACATGCTGGAGACCGCGAAGAAATTCGGCTTCAACGAAGAACAGTTCGTTCCGGTCCGCGCCAACGCCTCGATCTTCCCCGAGGAATTGAACGATTCGCAGACCGCGCTCTCCTCCATCGGGCAGTTCGACACCCGTACCACCCCGCTCCAGATGGCCATGGTCGTCTCCGCCATCGCCAACGACGGCAAGCTGATGAAGCCGTACATGATCGACCAGCTCGAAGCCCCGAACCTGGACGTCATCAAGAAGACCGAGCCCGAGGAGATGGGCCAGCCCGTCAGCCAGGAGCACGCGCAGATGCTCCAGGAGATGATGGAGACGGTGGTCAACGAGGGCACCGGTACGAACGCCAAGATCCCCGACGTCACGGTCGGCGGAAAGACCGGCACCGCGCAGCACGGCGAGAACAACAGCAAGAACCCGTACGCCTGGTTCATCTCCTACGCCAAGGGCGAGAACGGGTCGCCGGTGGCGGTCGCCGTCGTGGTCGAGGACAGCGACGCGGTCCGCGACGACATCTCCGGTGGCGGTCTCGCCGCCCCGATCGCCAAGGACGTCATGAAGGCCGTGATCGACAGCAAGAAGTAGTCAGGACATTCCGTAATGGCCCGGACAGTTGTCGAAGCTGTCCGGGCCATTGTCGGACCCGGCGGGGAACCGCCGGCGGAAACCGGAGAAGTTTCCCTCTACACCGAACTCGGCTGGAGGTGACGGCGGAATGCCGGCGGAATCGGAATTCGGACGGCAATGTCCCACCGGTGACTTACCTCACCGCCGAGGCCAGGTGCGTTAACGACCGATATGTGGCCATTCAAGTACCAGTCCTGTATCAGCTACCAGGGACGGTCGGACCGGATGCGGCGTGCCCGGTAGCGTATGCGCGAACAGCACACCGCCGGACCGCACACCGGTGCGGTCGGGACAGACGGAGAGGGCTGGAACAGTATGGAAGAGCCGCGTCGCCTCGGCGGCCGGTACGAGCTGGGCTCGGTGCTCGGCCGTGGTGGCATGGCCGAGGTGTACCTCGCGCACGACACCCGGCTCGGCCGCACCGTCGCTGTGAAGACGCTGCGGGCCGACCTCGCCCGCGACCCGTCCTTCCAAGCCCGGTTCCGCCGAGAGGCCCAGTCGGCCGCCTCGCTCAACCACCCCGCGATCGTCGCTGTCTACGACACGGGTGAGGACTACGTCGACGGGGTGTCCATCCCGTACATCGTGATGGAGTACGTCGACGGGTCCACTCTGCGCGAGCTGCTGCACTCCGGACGCAGACTTCTGCCCGAGCGCACGCTGGAGATGACCGTAGGGATCCTCCAGGCGCTGGAGTACTCGCACCGGGCCCAGATCGTCCACCGCGACATCAAGCCGGCCAACGTCATGCTGACGCGCACCGGCCAGGTCAAGGTCATGGACTTCGGCATCGCCCGCGCCATGGGCGACTCCGGCATGACGATGACCCAGACCTCCGCGGTCATCGGCACCGCGCAGTACCTCTCCCCCGAGCAGGCCAAGGGCGAGCAGGTCGACGCGCGCTCCGACCTGTACTCCACCGGCTGTCTGCTCTACGAGCTGCTGACCGTGCGCCCGCCCTTCATCGGTGACTCACCGGTCGCCGTGGCGTACCAGCACGTACGGGAGGAGCCGCAGCCGCCGAGCAACTTCGACCCCGAGATCACGCCCGAGATGGACGCGATCGTGCTGAAGGCCCTCGTCAAGGACCCGGACTACCGGTACCAGTCCGCCGACGAGATGCGCGCCGACATCGAGGCCTGCCTCGACGGCCAGCCCGTCGCGGCGACGGCGGCGATGGGCTCGGTCAGTTACGCGGGCGGCTACGGCGGCTCCGACGACCAGCCCACCACGGCCCTGCGCACCGCCCCGCCCGGCGGCGGCCAGACGTCGATGATGCCGCCGGTCAACCCCGACGACGGCGGTTACGGCAACTACGACGACCGTCCCGACCGGCGCCGGCAGAAGAAGTCCAACACCTCGACGATCCTGCTGATCCTCGCCGGCGTCCTGGTGCTCGCGGGCGCCATCCTGATCGGCAAGGCGGTCTTCGGCGGCGACAACAGCGGCTCCCAGCAGGTCACCGTGCCGCAGCTCGTGGGGGAGACGCTGGAGGAGGCGAAGGGGCTGGCGAGCAACGCGTCGGTCGAAGTCGCCCAGTCCGGGACGGACCGGTGCGACCAGCCCAAGGGCGCAATCTGCTCCCAGCAGCCGGCGTCCGGCCAGAAGATGGAGCAGGGCGACACCATCCAGGTCGTCGTCTCCGAGGGCGCGCCGAAGGTCCAGGTGCCCGACGTCGCCGACGAGACCGTCGAGGACGCCACCAAGACCCTTCAGGAAGCCGACTTCAAGGTCGAGACCAAGCAGGTCGAGAGCGACCAGGACCCCGGCACCGTCGTCAGCCAGAAGCCGTCCGGCGGCTCGGAGGCGGAGAAGGGCGCGACGGTCACGCTCTCCGTCGCCAAGCAGGCGCAGGTCCAGGTGCCACCGGTCACGGACCAGGCGTTCGACGCGGCGAAGAGCCAGCTCGAAACGCTCGGCTTCACGGTCGCGCGTACCGACGTGGACTCCGAGAAGCCCGCGAACACGGTCGTCGGCCAGAGCCCGGAGGGCAACACCAAGGCGCCCAAGGGCAGTCAGGTCACGCTCCAGGTCTCGAAGGGGCCGCAGCAGCCGGAGAAGGTGCAGATCCCCGGCGACCTCGCGGGCAAGACTGTCGCCGAGGCGAAGGCCCAGCTGGAGGCTCTCGGCCTGGCCGTCGCACTGGCGCCGAACTCGCCGGACGACCCCAACGCACGGGTGGTCGCGACCAACCCGGGCGGCAACCAGCCGGTCGACAAGGGCAGCACGGTGACGCTGTTCGTGGCACCGACGGGCGGCAACAACGGAGGCGGCGACAACGGAGGCGGAGGATTCATCGGCGGTCAAGGTGGATTCGGCGGCTGAGGCCGTCCCCTCCTAAGGAGGTGAAGAAGCCCCGGCATCCTCTTGAGGATGCCGGGGCTTCTTCGTGTTCCCGGTGACCCGGTGCCCGCTGCGGTGGCTCAGCGGTGGTTCAGCGGTGGTTCAGCGCAGTTCGTCCGGCTTCGTGCGGTCCGCGTCGACCTTCTCCGTGCGCTCCAGCTCGGCCCAGACGATGTAGCGGTAGTCGGACGTGTAGATGGGCGTGCACGTCGTGAGCGTCAGATAGCGGCCGGGCTTCTTCTTGCCCGACTCCTTGGGGACCGGCCCCAGCACGTCCACGTTGTACTTGGAGGTCTGCGGGAGGTCCTTGAAGACCTTGTAGACGTACCAGGTGTCCTTCGTCTCGAAGACGATCACGTCACCGGTCTTGAGCTTGTGGATGTTGTGGAACTTCGCGCCGTGCCCGTCGCGGTGCGCGGCCAGCGAGAAGTTCCCCTCCTTGGCTGAGGGCAGCGCGGACTTGACCGGGTCGGTGTAGTAGCCGGCGACGCCGTTGTTGAGGGACTTGAGGTCGGTGCCCTTCTTTACGAGGACCTCGCCGTTCTTCATCGCGGGCACGTGCAGGAAGCCGATCCCGTTCTTGACGTCGAGGGCACCGGGGCCGCCGCGCCCTTCGGCCCAGTGATCGCGTACCTCGTTGCCCTGTTTCGTGGCCTCGCGGTCGGCGAGCACGTTCGTCCACCACAGCGAGTAGACGACGAAGAGACCGAGCACCAGGCCCGCGGTGATGAGGAGTTCACCGAAGACGCTGACGACGGAGGCGGTACGGCTCCGGGGACGCACCCGGGGCGCGGGCGGAACGGGCTCGGGCTCCGAAGGCCCGGCCGCGGGCTCCGACGCCGCGGGCTCCGATGCCGCCGGCTCCGGCTCAGAAGGCCCAAGCTCCGGATCGGCCACCCCAGTTGTCGCGGATGTATCGATTTTCCCGGCCTCTTCGGGTGTGCTCGCGTCCCCGCCGTCGTGCTCTCTCGCCGCTGCCACAGCACCCGTCCCCTGGTCCCTGTCTCCGTCGCGATCCGGCCGGCCGGGTTCAGCCGACGAGAGCGTCAGGCTTTCCCTTACCGCGTGGCCGTTCCTCAACCATCTTGCCCCACACGATCATTCGATACGTACTGGTGAATTCCGGCGTGCAGGTCGTCAACGTGATGTATCGCCCCGGCTCCGCGAACCCGGAGCCGGGCGGCACCGGGCCGATGACGCCCACGTTCGACGGCGCGGTCTGCGGGAGGATGCTCGCCATGTCGTACGTGTAGTACGCGTCCTGCGTCTCCACGATGATCTTGTCGCCGGGCTCCAGGCGGTTGATGTAACGGAACGGCTCACCATGGGTGTTGCGGTGTCCCGCGACCGCGAAGTTCCCCTGCTTGTCGGAGGGCATGGCCGTCTTGAGCCTGCCCTCCGAGTAGTGGCCGACCATGCCCCGGTCCAGGACCTTCGCCTTGTCGATGCCCTCGGCGATCGGCACGACCACGTCCAGCTTGGGGATGTGCATGATCGCGAAACCCTGGCCGGGCTCGAAGACCCCGGGCTGACGGCCCTTCGCCCAGCCGTCCTGGATCTTGTCCGTCTGCTTGCCCGCGTACAGATCGGCCTGGATGTTCGTCCACCACAGCTGGTACGTCACGAACAGCAGCATCAGGACACCGAGGCTGATGAAGATCTCGCCGACCGCGCGGCTGAGAATCACCCCCGGGCTGTCCTTGAGAGCGCGGGCGGCACGCCGCGCCTCGACGCGGGAGAGCGGCCTGCCGGACGCTGAGGCCCCCGGGAGCCCCGCGGGGCTCCCGGCGCCCCCCGGGCGCCTGTGGCCGCCTCCACGGCCGCCCTTGGCCGCCTTACGCCGCTCGGCGCGGCCCCCGGTGGCGGATTCGGACCGCACCGGCGGGTCCTGGCCGGATTCGGAGACGGTGGGCAGGAGCGCCGTGGCTTCCCCGGCGACCTCGGCCGCCTCCGTACGGAGGCCGGTGGCCGGGTCGCCCTGGACAGGAACGTACGGCGCACCGGGATCGGGCTCCGGTACGGAAGGGGGCATCGGTCCCGGCTCCGGTACGGGAGCGGGCGCCGGCACCTGTGGGGGAATGGGCACCGCCACCGGTTCCGGCGCGACCTGCGACGCCCAGTCCTGCCCGTACCCGGCGGGCGCCTCCGTCGCGTACGGATACGGCCCGTACCCCGACCACTCCCGCTCCGCCGGCGGCTGCCCCGATATCCCGTCCCCCGCCGCCCAGGGACCGGCGGGCGGCGCGGCGGGCGGCGGCACGGGAGCCTGCCCGGGAAGCGGATCGTTCAGCGGATCCGCGAGTCCGTCCACCGCCGCCTCGAACGCGGCGGCTTCCTCGTACGGTTCACGCTGCCCGTACGAGGCGCCGTATCCCGCGTCGTGCTCGGGGCGGAGTGCGGTCACGCGACCGCCTTGCCCACCACCGGCGCCAGGCCCGCCGACCGGCCTACGGCGCCCGGATCACCGCACTGCGCGAGCCAGTTGGCCAGCATCAGATGGCCGTGCTCGGTCAGTACGGACTCGGGGTGGAACTGCACGCCCTCGACGGGCAGTTCACGGTGGCGCACGCCCATGATGATGCCGTCGGCCGTACGCGCGGTGACCTCCAGCTCGTCCGGCAGGTCTGCGGGCTCGGCCGCGAGCGAGTGGTAGCGGGTGGCCGTGAAGGGCGAGGGCAGCCCGGCGAACACGCCCTTGCCCTCGTGCGTGACCAGCGAGGTCTTGCCGTGCAGCAGTTCGGGGGCGCGGCCGACCACGCCGCCGTACGCCACCGCCATCGACTGCATGCCGAGGCAGACCCCGAAGACGGGAACACCGGTGGCCGCGCAGTGGCGCACCATGTCGACGCAGACACCGGCCTGTTCGGGCGCGCCGGGACCGGGGGAGAGCATCACCCCGTCGAAGCCGTCCTGGGCGTGCGCCGTGGACACCTCGTCGTTGCGCAGCACTTCGCACTCCGCGCCGAGCTGGTACAGGTACTGGACGATGTTGAAGACGAAGCTGTCGTAGTTGTCCACGACCAGGACGCGGGCGCCGCTCATGTCCTGCCTCCCGCGCCGGTCACCGTCGCGTCCCCGAACGGGAGGATCGGCTCCGCCCAGGGGAAGACGTACTGGAACAGCACAAAGACGACCGCCAGCGCCAGCACGAGCGCGACGACCGCACGCACCCACACGTTGCCCGGCAGATGCCGCCAGATCCAGCCGTACATGCTGTCCCTTCCGTTCCGTACCCGTTCCCCGCCCCGCGCCGCCGCAACGGCGTGCGCGAACCAGACTAAGGGGCCGGGGGGTCACGTGGGCGGCGCATGGGCCAGGTGTGCCGTGGGCCTCTTTCTTCTGGAGGAGGGCCGGGCGGACCGAACCGCTCCGCCCGGCTACTTCACGGGCTCCGCGTAGTGGAGATCCACCGCGCCCGTGTAGCCGGGGAGCGTCGTCCCGCCGTGCTCGTCGACCTTCCAGCCGAGCCCGTACGCCTGTACGTACAGCTGGTAGTTCTGGATCGCGGGCGAATCGTCCAGCGCCTTCCGCAGCCTGCCCTGGTCCCCCACGGCCGTGATCTTGTACGGGGGTGAGTAGACCCGGCCCTGGAGGATCAGGGTGTTGCCGACGCAGCGCACCGCGCTGGTGGAGATCAGCCGCTGGTCCATGACCTGGATCCCGCGCGCGCCGCCCTGCCAGAGGGCGTTGACGACGGCCTGGAGATCCTGCTGGTGGATGACGAGGTCGTTGGGCTGCGGTTCGGGGTAGCCCGGATTGGCCGTGGCGTCCGGCGGGGCGTCGTCCAGGGTGACGGTGAGGGCCCGGCCCGAGACCTTCTTGGTCCCCGCCGCGTCCTCCAGTTCACGCAGTTCGGCGTCCTCCGCCTTCGTGGAGCCGTCGTCGCGGTTGGCGAGCCTGTCGACGTCCTTCCGTACGGCCCCGGTCGACTCCTCCAGCTCGCCGTTCTTGTCGCTGCGCTCCTGGATCAGGTCCGAGAGCTTGAGCAGGGAGTCGTCCGTACGGAGGTTGGTGCCCTTCGCCGTGTTGAAGCTCGTGACGAAGATGAGGCCCGCGAGGGCGAAGACACCCGCCGTGAGCAGCCGGACCGGCCGCCAGACCCTTCGGCGGACCGGCCCTTCGGGGGAGTCGGCAGAATTGCTCAACGTACCCTTATCTCCTTAGGCGCCACGGAAGCACTACGCTAACGGACGCCCGGGGGAGCCAGTGTTCCCCCTGCTCCTCACCCCGGCACACCGTTTCAGTTACCTGCGCGGTCACGCAGCGCATCGACAGGAGAGTCCCTCGTGCCGAAGTCACGTATCCGCAAGAAGGCCGATTTCACTCCGCCCCCCGCGGCGAAGCAGTCGACCACGATAAACCTGTCCAACCGGAGCTGGGTGGCGCCGGTCATGCTCGCCCTGTTCCTCATCGGGCTGGCCTGGATCGTCGTCTTCTATGTGACCGAGGGATCGCTGCCGATCGACGCCTTCGGCAACTGGAACATCGTGGTCGGCTTCGGTTTCATCGCCGCCGGCTTCGGTGTCTCCACGCAGTGGAAGTAGCGACGGCCGCCGGCGTCAAGCTCTGCCCAGAGACTTATCCACAGTGCTGTCCACAGCCGGGGGAAAAGGTCTGACGATCTGTGGATAACTCCACGGCAGGTTGACGCCGGTGTGACCGGCTCACCCGCTTCGGCCGATGTGATGAAGCGTCTCGCCCCTTGTCCCTGCTGGGAAAACCCAGATCAGCGACAAGGGGCACTGATGTTCCCCACAGAATGCACAAGATCCGACACACGCTGTGGACAACTGTGTGCTTCAGGGTCTCCGACGGCCCTCGGGGCCGCGGGATCCCGGGCTCCCCAGGGGCTCAGGTGAGCTGAGTCGTTCTGATCACGATGACCGCCACGGTCGCGAGCAGCACCACCGCGCAGGTGCCCCACTGGACCAGCGCCCTGTGCTCACGCGGCGCGTGCACGAAGCCCACCGCGATCGCCGTGCCCGCGACCAGACCGCCGAGGTGCGCCTCCCAGGCGATCCCGGACCAGGTGAACGTGAAGAGCAGGTTCAGCGCGAGCAGCGCGAGGACCGGCCTCATGTCGTAGTTCATCCGGCGCATCAGAACGGCCGTGGCGCCGAGGAGACCGAAGATGGCACCCGAGGCACCGAGCGACGGCTGGTTCGGCGCGGCGATCAGATAGGTCAGGGCGCTGCCGGCCAGACCGGAGATCAGATACAGCGCGACGAAGCGCACGCGTCCGAGCGCGGCCTCCAGCGGGCCGCCGAGCCACCACAGCCCCAGCATGTTGAACGCGATGTGCCACACGGCCTGGTGCAGGAACATCGCCGTGAACAGCCGGTACCACTGCCCGTCCGCGACACCGACGATCTCGCCGATCTCCGGGTTGAAGGCGTGCCCGATGAGATCCAGCTCACCGACGACGCGCTGTTCGGCGGCGAGGACGGCGACGAAGACCGCGAGGTTCAGCCCCAGCAGGATCTTCGTGATCAGCCGGGGGTCGGCCGAGATGGTGCCGCCGGTGATCGTGCGCGGGCGGGTGGAGGTCGGGGACATGCCCGATCCGTTCCCCTCCCGTACGCAGTTCGGACACTGGAATCCGACGGAGGCGCTGATCATGCAGTCCGTGCAGATGGGGCGCTCGCAGCGGGTACAGCGGATGCCCGTCTCACGGTCCGGGTGCCGGTAACAGTGGGGTGTCGCGTCGGCGGCGGGCCGCTCCTGGCCCCCGGGCTGCTGGTCCATCTGTCCCCTCGGTACTCGTTGCGGCGGAAGGGCGCACAGCACACCGCCCTCCCCGTCCGGTATGTAACCACTACGGACGGGCAGGGCGGGAGGTTCCCCGAACGGGAATCCGAGACCTGGGACGGGTCTCAGCGGGACTCGACGAGAACCGACTCGATCCGGACTTCTTCCACCGGGCGGTCGGTGCGCGGGTTGGTCTTGGTGGCTCCGATGGAGTCCACGACCTTCTTGCTCGCCTCGTCGGTGACCTCACCGAAGATGGTGTGCTTGCGGGTCAGCCACGCGGTGGGGGCGAGGGTGACGAAGAACTGCGAGCCGTTGGTGCCCGGTCCCGCGTTCGCCATGGCCAGGAGGTAGGGCCTGTCGAAGGAGAGGTCCGGGTGGAACTCGTCCTCGAACTCGTAGCCCGGTCCGCCGGTGCCGTTGCCCAGGGGGTCCCCGCCCTGGATCATGAAACCGCTGATGACCCGGTGGAAGACGGTGCCGTCGTACAGCTGGTCACTGGACTTCTTACCGGTCGCCGGGTTGGTCCATTCACGCTCGCCCTTGGCGAGCTCCACAAAGTTCTTGACCGTCTTCGGCGCGTGGTTCGGCAGGAGCCGGATCTCGATATCGCCGTGGTTGGTCTTCAGGGTGGCGTAAAGCTGCTCGGCCACGATCTGCCTTCCGTGAGTCTGCTCTGACCCTGTCGATCCTCGCACGGACGGTGGTCGCGCCGCCCGCCCCCACCCGGATGCCCGCACCGCATGCCGGTCCGGCGGGCGGCAGGCATGATTTCGAGCTGGATGGACAGGCGGAACTTTGTCCAAATAACGGGGGAAACCCCAAGCCCCTGACCGCCACCGAGGAGGAGGATCCTGTGACCCGCATGGACAGCGTGCGCGCCGCTACCGATTCGGCGAGGGAGAGCGTGCTGCACGCCGCGGAAGCGGTGGCGCCCTACGCCGACACGGCCAAGGAACAGGCCGCGTTGTACGCCGAAGAGGCCCGCGTCCGGCTCGCACCCAAGGTGTCGAAAGCCGCGAAGCAGGCTCGTGTTCAGTACGGCGTGTATGTGGCGCCGCGTGTGCCGCCGAACCTCGACATGGCCGCACAGCGTGCCGCCGCGCGGACGCGCAAGGCGGCGCGTCAGGCAGCCGGCTACACGGTGCCGCGCGTCGAGCACGCGGTCTCCGTCGCACAGCCGGTGGCCGGGGAGGCGGCGGCACGTTCCGCTGCCGCCATCGCCGCGCTGCGCGGTCAGATCACGGTGAAGGAGGTCCAGAAGCTTGTGAGGAAGCATGAGCGGCGGGCCAGGTGCGGACGGCTCGCCAAGGGCCTGGTGGTCCTCGGTGTGCTGACCGGTGGCGCTGTCGCCGCGTGGAAGTGGTGGGACAAGCAGGCGAATCCCGACTGGTTGGTGGAGCCGCCCGCCGCTACCGAGGTCTCCGCGCACAACTCGTCGCTGTCGTCCGTCGACGGCAGCCAGGGTGCGCTGGACCCGGAGGTACAGGCGAAGCAGGCCAAGAACAAAGGGGCGAAGGATCGCGACGACCGCAAGTGAGTGACGGGCGGCCGGTGATCCGCGGGGTGGTGATCGGTAAGGCGGTGGTTCTGGTGTCGCGCGTGGTGTGAGCACCGCGTGTGGCACCGGTCTCGTGTGTGTCACAGGTGACACGGATACCGCTGATGACGCTGCTGATGCGGGCGGCGCGGATGGCGCTGCTGACGGTCATGACGCAGGTGCTGCGGGTGGCTCTGGTGAAGCGGGTCACGCGGGTCACGCGGGCGCCGAGTGCGCCGCGGATGCCAGGAGTCCTGAGGGAATCCCGGTTCCTCACGCCGCCGCCGAAAGCGCCGCGTCGGCGGCCGACTTGTTGTCACGCGCGACATCGGCGTCCGTACGGGTGTCGACGGGCATCCGGCGGACCGAAGGTGACGAACCGTGCGCTTCCGCGCGGATACGCTGCTCGATGGTCGGCGGCCGGGACGTGTCCGCCGGCCGCGCGCTCTGCGGCAGTGCCCGTTGCACCGCGGGTGCCGTCACACCTCCGACCCGCGCGACGCCTTCGCCCCGCGTCACGCCACCGCCCCGCTCCTCGGCGGCGACCGGCGGCTGACCACCCTTCGCGGGCTGCTCGGCGGGCTGCTGTACGGCGGCGTCCGCCGCCGCAGCGGGGGCGGTCAGCCCCAGGGTGGTGAGTACCGCGAAGAACGCGGTCAGGAAGGCTGTCCACAGATTCTTGACCTTGAAGGCGGCCATGGCCCCTCGCTTTCAGGTTGCGCTCGGGTTGAGCGATCTACATACCTTCCTCATGATGTGTACGCATCTTGGGAATCGAGGGACCAACGCCGCCACTGCGCAGTTCTTCTGATGAACACCACCCGTACGGTGCAACGGGCGCCGTCAATCGTTTCTCATGCCCGGTCAGGCGGCCTTCGGGCGCCCCCTCATCACCTTGAACAGGCTGGTGAAGCTGTCGTCCGCGTGGCCCTCCGCGACGCCTCGCCTGAACAGTTCCAGGACCGCCGCGGGCAGGGCGGTGTCGACCCCGGCCGCCTCGGTGGTGTGCACGACGTGCTCGATGCTGGCCACCCCCATGGCGAGTCTGTCGACATCGCCGGGAAACTCGCCGATGTCGATCCGGGGCGTGTAGAACTCGAAGAACCGGGACATCCCGCGCGTGCTCTCCGACGCGTACGGCAGGATCTCGGCGGCCGGGATGCCGTTGGCGTCGGCGATAGCCAGGGCGTGCACCCAGCCGAGCATCGAGGTCCAGAACAGGTCCATCCCGATCTGGTAGTACAGCGCGGCCAGCCCCTGGTCCTCGCCCCGGTAGTCGGTGGTGGTCAGCACCTCCAGGGTCGGCGCCAGTTCCTCGAAGAGGTCGCGCGGGCCGCTGTAGTATGTGAAGACCTCCCGCGTGCCGATACCGGAGGGCGGCGTGTTCACCCCGCCGGTCAGCTGCCGTGCGCCATGCCCCTCGAACCAGAGCGCGGCGGCCCGTGCCCGCTCGGGGGTGTCCGAGGTCAGATTCACGACCACCCGTCCCGGCAGGCTCGCCGCGGCCGGTTCGAGGATCGCGTACATCGCGTCGTAGTCGGTCAGGCTGAGCACGACCGGCCCGCCGGCTGCGAGGGCCTGACCGACCGAGGGGGCCAGGGTCGCGCCCCTGGCCACCAACTCCTCGGCCTTGCCCGCGCCGCGGTTCCAGAGGGTCACCTCGTACCCCTTGTCGAGGTACGCGCCCGCCATCGCCCGCCCCATGGGTCCGAGCCCGATCACCGTCACCGCGGGCGCACCCGTGCCCGTACTCGCATGCGTAGTCATCACGTGCCCCACTCCCACTAGAACGAACGCTCTATCCAGTGGAGAACGTAGCACGCCGCTAGAGCGAGCGTTCTATTCAGTAGACTTGCCGCTGTGAGGACGGCGGAGCAGGACCCCACGAAGGAAAGCGAACGCCCGGTCGGCACGCGCGAGAGGATCGTCCGGGCGGCCTCGCTGCTGATGCAGCGCCAGGGCTACGACGGCACGGGGATCAAACAGATCTCGACCGAGGCCGGGGCCACACTCGGGTCGGTCTACCACTTCTTCCCCGGGGGCAAGCAGCAGCTGGCCGTCGCCGCGATTGGGCACGGCGAGCGCGAGTTCGCCGACGAGCTACGCCTCACCCTCGACGGCGCGGCCGACCCGGCCCAGGCGGTGATCGACTGCGCCTACCGCCTGGCGGAGGGGCTGCGCGAGTCCGACTGGGTCGAGGGCTGCCCGGTCACCTCCACCGCCCTCGGCACGGCGGGGCGCGCCCCCGACATCCAGGAGGCCGCGGCTGCCGCGTTCGCGAACTGGCGCGACCTGGTGTATGCGCGACTTCGCCGCGCCGAAATCGCGGAGGACGACGCCCGCGATCTGGCCCATACCGTGATCAGCACCCTCGAAGGCGCCGAACTGGCCTCCCAGGTCTCCAGAAGTGATCGCCCCCTGCTGACAGCCGGCCGTCACCTCGCCCAACTGATCAACCTCTACGGCCCGACGACGGATTCCTGAGGGCACGTCGGACCATCCGGGTGAGCGACGTCCTCAAGCCGCCCTCAAGCCGCCCTCAAGCGGCGGTCGAGCCGGAGTCGAGCCATGATCCAGCGGGCGTCCAGCGGCGCCTGAGCCGGAGTCGAGGTGCGGAAGGGAGAGTCGGGACCGAGGGCACGGCAGCCCCGGGGGCCGTGATTCCGCACGGGCGCCCGCCACCGGCTCAAGGGGGACTCCCGTGGAACAGCAGGCGAAGCTGACTCCGCAGATGAAGCATTACGAGGATTTCGCGGGCGCGGACATCCGCTGGATGCCGTACGTCATGTTCTACAACCGGACCGACTACCGGTCTCCCGCGATCAACACCGACTCCGCCGGCTTCCGGATAACGGAGACCGACAAGGGCCCTGTATCGCTCGGCGAACCCCTCCCCGAAGGGGAGGTGAGCCTGATCCTCGGCGCCTCCACCGCCTTCGGATTCGGTGCGACCGCCGACGCCCACACCATCCCCTCACTGCTCTCGCAGGGCGAGGGCACGGTGCCATGGCTCAATCTCGCGGCCCCGGCGTTCAACTCCACCCAGGAACTGATCGTCTTCCTGATGCACCGGCACAGCCTGCCCCGGGTCCGGGACATCGTCGTCTTCTCCGGGCTCAACAATCTGGTGGTCTCCGGGCTCCCCGGCGCGGACGAGGGGTACGGGCAGTTCTTCTTCTCCGGGCCGTTCTTCCGTCAGCTGGGCATCATGACCGACCAGTTCGAGAAGCCCGGCCAACAGCCCGGGAAGCTCGCGCGGGCCGCCCGGCGTATCGGGCTCGGCGGCGGGGCGGACAAGGCGAAGGACACCGACAAGCCGGTGCTGGCCGACCCGGACGCGCGGATCGAGGTCGCGCTCCGCAACGCGCTCCGCGATCTCGACACCCTCCAGTACCTGGCCGTGCCGACCGGGGCGCGCGTGCGGTACGTGCTCCAGCCCACCGCGTCCTGGTGCGGAAAGTCCCTCACCGCCGAGGAGAAGCTCCTCATCGAGGAGAACTACACGGAACGCGGCGGGGTGTGGGATCTCTTCCGGCAGATCCTCGAACCCTCGGTGCACGCCGTCTACTCGCAGGCGCTGGCGGACGCGTGCAAGACGCGCGGAATCGACTTTCTCGACCTCAACGCCGCCTTCAAGGTGGCGCCGAGCAGGGACTCCTGGCTGTTCACCGACCAGCCGCACCTCAACGACGACGGAAACCGCGTGGCGGTGGACATCATGAACGCCGAACTGGGTCTCAACGGGCCGGCGTGACAGAGACCACGGGAATGAGGTGATCAGCCGTGCTCAAGAAACTCCTGGCGCTCTTCCGGCGACGCAAGAAGAAGCCTCGCAAGGACAACACCATCTACCCGATGTTCTGAGCGGAAGGAACGCGAACGCCATGTACCGCGCCCTGTATCTGCGAGCGCTGGCCCCCGAGGGCCCGCTGCCACTGTCCGCCCGGGACGTGGAACTCGTACGGGCCGCTCTGTCGGCACCTGATACGAACGGCGCGGCGGGCGACGCGGCCGGCGCGGGCGAGCAGACGGGCGCGAGCGGGCATGGGGACGACGCCGCTCTTCCGGATCTGATGGAGACGGTCCGGCGGTGGAGCGGCGAGGAGGCGGACCGGTTCGCCTTGGTGCTCGAAGGGCCGGAGGCCGTACGCGGCGTGCTGCGCGACTGCGCGCCGCTGGCCCTCTCCGCCGGTGCCTGGCTCCAGTGGATCCCCAGTCCGGGCAACTCCGAGACCGAACCGGTCCTCAGGGTGCTCACCCTCTACGCCTCCGATGTCGGCGCCGGGCTGCCGCTCTCGGATCGCGGCAGCGCGTACCGTGCCCTGCTCCGTCGGCACCGGATCGCCGAGGAGCAGCCGGGGGTACGGCTGGCGAGCAGTGAGTACGTCGAGACCGCCGGCTTCCGGCTGATCGCGCTGCTGCTCGCGATGAGCAGGCTGCCCGGCGAGTTCCTGCCGGAGATCCTCGGGGCGGACCTCTGTCTGCGGGCGGTGGGGACGCCGCCCGCGGTCGCGGCCGTGCTCGGGTCGGGCGGTGCCGAGGGCGACGACCTGGAGAGCCTGGACATGGGCGGGGCCCGGCCGGGCGCCGCGCCCACCGCACGGGAGTTGTCGCTGGCCGCCGCCCGCGCGTACATCGAGGAACGGTCCGCCCTGGCGGGCCCGGCGGGCGGCCAGGAGGCGGAGCGCCGGCTGCGGCTCGGCTTCCACTGGGCCGCGCGCGAAGTGCGCTCCTGGAGCGCCCGGCTGCTCGACGAGACGTCGCTGGCCCGCCACCCGGACCACGGCGTCTGGCGGCTGATCTGCCGCCGGGCCCGTCAGGCGGCCGTCTACCACTCCGACTACGAACTCGACGGCCGTCCGCTCTCCGACTGGTTCGCCGACGTGGACGCCGGGCCCGGGCCTTTCCTCACCGCGCTGGCCCGGAGCAGGCTCGTACGCCCGGGGAAACCGGACTCAAGTCCTCTGCTGGGTGGGCTCGTAGCGCCCGACGGGCCGATGTTCCGGATCTTCACGGAGGAAGACATCGCGGTGCTCCGCCGGTGGATCGCGCATCTGCCGCCGGAAGGCGCGGAGCCGCATCCGGAGGACGGTCTTCCGCCCGCCCACCACGAGGCACTGCGCGAGGCGCAGCGCGCCTGGCATGCCCAGGACGCGGACCTTGACACCGGCCTCGACCCCGCACGGGACGCCGGTGAGGATGCCGGTCGCGCGGATCCGGAAGCCGGGTCCACCACTTCTCCGGTGCGTCCCGGACGCCGCCGTACCTCCGCCGCACGCTCCCGCCCCACGGCCCGCGGCGCTTACCGAAGCCTCCTCAGCCGTGCCGATTCCCCGGCCCTGCGCGAATTCGCGTACTCCTACGCGACCCGCTGGTTGGCCCGTTCCCGTTACGCACCGCACCGCGCGCCCGAGCGACTGCCCGTGCACTGGGACGCGGAGCACGGACTGCGTCAATGGCTCACCCGCGCGCACGACCGGCACGCCGAGACCTTCCAAGAAGGCGACGTCGAGCTGCCCTCACGCGAAGAGCTGATCGACTCCACCCTCCAGCTCGCCCCGCTGATCATGATCGACGGAGGCTGGCTCCAGGGCTTCACCGACTATCAGCACGCCTCGTCCCGCTCCGGCCATCTGCTCTTCCGGACGTACTGGGACGAACTAGGCAACGGCGAGTCCGACCTCAACCATCCACGCATCTACCGCGCGCTGCTGAGCGAGATGGGCATCGATCTGCCCGCCACCGCGTCGCCGGAGTTCAGCGCCTGGCCGGACTTCCGTGACGAGGCGTTCTCGATGCCGGTCTACTGGCTGAGCATCTCGCGCTTCCCCGAGACCTTCATGCCGGAGATCCTCGGGCTCAACCTCGCCATGGAACTGTCCGGTGTCGGTGGCAGCTACCGCAGTGCGCGGGTGGGGCTGAAGCACCACGGTTTCAGCACCCAATTCGTGGATCTGCACAACACCATCGACAACGTCGCCACCGGGCACTCCGCCTGGGCCGCGGACGCGATCGACAGCTATCTGGCCGATCTGCCCGGAGTCCTCGGGCCCGGCAGGACCCACGACATCTGGGAGCGGATCAAGGTGGGCCACCGCTCGCTCAATCCGCCGAGCGGCCGGGCGGCGGAGCTGTACGCCGCGTTCCACACCCGGCGCGCGAATCGCGCCCGGCGCCCGAACCACCCGGCGCATCGGGCCCCCGAGGCACACCAGGACCGCCCGCACCGGCCGGCACACCCGGACCGCCTCGATCTGAGGAGCTGACCCATGGCCATGCGTACCCCGGCCACCACCGTTCTCGGCCTCTCCGCCTACTACCACGACAGCGCCGCCGCCCTGGTCGGCAAGAACGGCATCATCGCGGCTGCGCAGGAGGAGCGGTTCAGCAGGCGCCGGCACGATCCGTCCTTCCCCGAACTGGCCGTCCGCTACTGCCTCGACGAAGGCGGCGCGAAGCTCGGCGACCTCGACCGGATCGCCTACTACGAGCAGCCCACACGTAAATTCCGCCGGGTGCTCGCGACATATCTGGGGACCGCGCCCCGTACCTGGAGCTCCTTCCGCGAGGTCGCGCCCGCCTGGCTGGGGTGGAAGCTGCGTACGGCCTCCGAGGTCCGCGACCGGCTGGCGGAGCTGGGGCTCGGCCCCGTACCCGACATCGAATGCTTTGAGCACCACGAGTCGCACGCGGCGTCCGCCTTCCTGCCGAGTCCCTACGAATCGGCGGCCGTGCTCTGTGTGGACGGCGTGGGTGAGTGGACCACCACCTCCATCTGGCACGGCACCGGTGACCGCGTCGCGCCGGTGGCCGAGCTGTCCTTCCCGCACTCCCTGGGGCTGCTCTACTCCTCCTTCACCTACTTCTGCGGCTTCAAGGTCGACTCCGGCGAGTACAAGCTGATGGGCCTCGCGCCATACGGCAAGCCCGTCTACGCGCCACTGATCCGTGAGCACCTGATCGACCTGAAGGACGACGGCTCGTTCCGGCTCGACACCCGGTTCTTCGAGTTCCTGCACGGCCAGGTGATGACCGGGCGCCGCTTCGAGCAGCTCTTCGGGGGGCCGCGCCGGGAGCCCGAAGGACCGCTCACGGAGCGGGAGTTCGACCTCGCCGCGTCGGTGCAGCAGGTCACCGAGGAAGTGATGCTCAAGCTGGCCCGTACGGCACAGCGGCTCACCGGCGAGAGCCACCTGTGCATGGCCGGGGGTGTGGCGCTGAACTGCGTGGCCAACGGGAAGATCGTGGAGAGCGGCCTCTTCGAGGAGGTCTGGGTGCAGCCGGCCGCGGGGGACGCGGGCGGCGCGCTCGGCGCCGCGCTGCTGGCCAGGCGGGACGGACCCGGCACGGAGCGTACGCATACGCGCGAGTCCCGTGACGCCATGCGTGGTTCGCGCCTCGGGCCGGGTTTCGACAGCGACGAGATCAAGGCCTTCCTGGACGCCCGCTCGCTCCCCTACACCCGCCTCCGTACGGAGGAGCTCTCGCGCAGGGTCGCGGGGGAGCTGGCTGAGGGGAAGGTGGTGGGGTGGTTCCAGGGGCGGATGGAGTTCGGGCCGCGGGCCCTCGGCTCCCGTTCGATCCTCGGGGACGCGCGGAATCCGACGATGCAGTCGGTCATGAACCAGAAGATCAAGTTCCGGGAGTCCTTCCGGCCCTTCGCCCCGATCGTGATGGCCGAGCACACCGAGGAGTACTTCGACCTGCGACAGCCGAGCCCGTACATGCTCGTCGTGGCGGCGGTCGCCGAGCGGCAGCGGATCGAGGCCGATGTCGCGGCCGACGCGACAGGGCTCGACCGCCTTCGGGCGCGCCGGTCGACGGTCCCGGCGGTGACGCATGTGGACCACTCCGCGCGCGTCCAGACGGTCACGGCCGACCACGACCCGCGACTGCACCGGTTACTGGGCGACTTCAACGAACTGACCGGCTGCCCGGTCCTGGTCAACACGTCCTTCAACGTGCGCGGCGAGCCGATCGTGGCGACCCCCGAGGACGCCTACCGGTGCTTCATGCGTACGGACATCGACACGCTGGCGCTCGGTGACTTCCTGCTGGAGAAGACCGCCCAGCCCGCCTGGTCGGAGAAGGACGACTGGCGCGACCTGATACCGCTGGACTGAGGGACTGAGACCGAGGGACTGAGGACAACGAGAGGACATTGCCCATGAGCGGGATACGGCACCTCGCCGCCTCCGTGCTGCTCGCCGCCGTCTATCTGCTGGTGATCACTCCGATCGGGCTCGTGGCACGGGTGGTACGTGATCCTCTACGGCGTCGGCCCGACCGCGGAGCGCCCACCTACTGGAACCATCGCGACCGAATCGCGCCACGGGGCGAATGATTCGGGCCCACGCACCCCACGGGTTTCAGAAATTGGCTGATAGTCGGCTGCGACGGATCATGGGGTCGCATTACCGTGACCCACATCGCTGGGTTGACCAGTGAGCCAAGGGGGATTACGGGGATTGGTCAGCGAAATGCGGCGCACCCACGGCCGACCACCGTGGTGGAGTTACGGAAAGTAATTCCGGAATGCCGCATTCTCGTCTGATGGGCTTGTCCGGCCGCAGGCATGGGCCGGGCGCGGCATGGGCTGCTCCGCACCGGACGACCGGTGCCGACGACCCGCGCCGCCGGGGCACCTCTTGGTTCATGCGTGCGGCCAAGATGTTGCCTATTCACATACGGAGGTGCCGTATGGATATCGAAGTGCTGGGTCCTCTGAGTGTCCGGATCCATGACAGGTCGATCGTGCCGAGGGCAGGCAAACCAAGACAGTTGCTCGCCCTTCTCGCCCTGCGCGCGGGTCGCATGGTTCCGGTTTCCACACTCATGGACGAGATATGGGGCGACCGCATTCCACGGAGCGCCCCGACCACCTTGCAGACGTATGTACTGCAACTTCGACGACTCATCGGCGACGCCTTGCCCGCGGACTCGCCGCTCTCCCCCAAAGACATTCTGACAACCCATTTCGGCAGCTATCAACTGAACGCGCCCGCGGTCACCTGCGACGTGAACACCTTCACGGACATGAGCGCCACGGCCGGCGAGGCGCTGGCGCGGGGCGACGACGCCGCGGCGTCCTGGATGCTGGGCGAGGCTCTCGCCCTGTGGCGCGGGGCGGCCCTGGCCGACGTCCCGGCCGGCCGCGTGCTGGAGACGGAGGTGCTCGGCCTGAACGAGCAGCAGACGCGTGCGCGAGAACTCCGTATCGAAATCGATCTGCGGCTCGGCCGGCACAACGAGATCCTGAGCGAACTGCTGATGCTGACCGCGCAGCGCCCGCTCGACGAGAATCTCTGCGGCCACCTGATGACAGCCCTGCACCGGGCGGGCCACACCTGGCGGGCGCTTGAGGCCTTCCAGCGTCTGCGGACTACTCTGGTCGACGAACTCGGCGTCGAGCCGTCCGCACGCGTACAACGCCTCCACCAGCATGTACTCGGCGGGAGACCGATCCCGCAGGGCCGCGCGGCCTGATACGGAAGAAGGCCCTCCGACCACGTTTCCGCAGTCGGAGGGCCCTCAAGAGGTGTGGAGCCTAGGGGAGTCGAACCCCTGACATCTGCCATGCAAAGACAGCGCTCTACCAACTGAGCTAAGGCCCCGGGAGGGGTGAACGGCGGCTCCGTACGACATTCCGGTGACCGCCTGGAACAGAGTACCGGGTGTCCCCCGTGATCTCGCAAAAGGATTGGGACTCCCGGTGCGCGACCCCGCTCCGTAGGATGCCCCAGAGGTTCGCAGCAGCGAAGCTGCCGCCTGGGGAAGCGATGGGGAGACGCGAATGGACGCCGCACAGCAGGAATCGACAGCAAGAGCCCGGGAACTTCAGCGCAGCTGGTACGGAGAACCGCTGGGAGCCCTCTTCCGCCGGCTGATCGACGACCTGGGGCTGAATCAGGCCAGGCTCGCCGCGGTGCTCGGTCTGTCGGCCCCGATGCTCTCCCAGCTGATGAGCGGCCAGCGCGCCAAGATCGGAAATCCCGCCGTGGTCCAGCGCGTTCAGGCGCTCCAGGATCTGGCGGGCCAGGTCGCCGACGGCAGCGTCAGCGCCGCCGAGGCCACCGCCCGGATGGAAGAGGTCAAGAAGTCGCAGGGCGGCTCCGTTCTCACCGCCACCAGCC
Source organism: Streptomyces sp. NBC_01716 (assembly GCF_036248275.1). NCBI lineage: Bacteria > Bacillati > Actinomycetota > Actinomycetes > Kitasatosporales > Streptomycetaceae > Streptomyces > Streptomyces sp. NBC_01716. Next base: position 4,322,561 of record NZ_CP109181.1, read on the forward strand.
AGACGACCAACAGCACCGGCGCACCGACCGTGCGGCGGGTCGTCCGCGAGATCCAGTCACTGCTGCGGTCGGTCGCCGCCGCCGGTGACATCATCGACGCGGCGGACTCCCTCGCACCGAGCCACCCCGAGCTGGCAGAGTTCCTCCGGGTATACGGAGCCGGGCGCACCGCCGAGGCGGTCGCGCACTACGAGGCGCACCAGAACTAGGCCGGAGCCGGGCACGGGTGGGACCGCGGCCGAGGGCGACGGTCCGCCGGACACGACGACTGGGAGCGAGCGCGGCGCAATGGGTGAGGTCTTCGCTGGTCGGTACGAGCTGGTCGACCCGATCGGACGTGGCGGTGTGGGCGCCGTCTGGCGTGCCTGGGACCACCGGCGCCGCCGGTACGTCGCGGCCAAGGTGCTGCAGCAGAGCGACGCGCACACGCTGCTGCGTTTCGTACGCGAGCAGGCCGTGCGGATCGATCACCCGCATGTACTCGCACCGGCCAGCTGGGCCGCCGACGACGACAAGGTCCTGTTCACCATGGACCTCGTCGGCGGCGGATCGCTGGCCCATGTCATCGGCGACTACGGGCCGCTGCCCCCGAGGTTCGTCTGCGTCCTGCTCGACCAGCTGCTCGCCGGTCTCGCGGCGGTGCACGCCGAAGGAGTCGTACACCGCGACATCAAGCCCGCCAACATCCTGCTGGAGGCCACCGGGACCGGCCGGCCGCATCTGAGGCTGTCCGACTTCGGCATCTCCATGCGCAAGGGCGAGCCGCGTCTGACGGAGACCAACTACGTGGTGGGCACGCCCGGTTACTTCGCGCCGGAGCAGATGACGGGCGCGGAGCCGGACTTCCCCGCCGACCTCTTCGCCGTCGGCCTGGTCGCGCTCTACCTGCTGGAGGGGCAGAAGCCCGACGCCACGGCCCTGGTGGACTATTTCACCGCGCACGGCACCCCGGGAGCGCCCCAGGGCATTCCCGAGCCGCTGTGGCAGGTCCTCGCCGGGCTGCTCCAGCCGGACCCGAACGCCCGATTCCGTACTGCCACGGGGGCACGCAAGGCCCTCACGGCGGCCGTCGAGATGCTGCCGGAGCCGACGGACGACGACGAACCCGTCGAGGTCTTCGACCAACTCGGGCCGCTGCCACACCCGTTCGGCCCCGACGGGCCCGTCGCTGCGGCCGATCCGAACCGGCCATCGGCGGCCCCTCAGCCGCCCTCGTACGGAAACCAGCACACGGGTGGAGTCACCGGGGGAGTGACCGGCGGGCTCACGGGCGGGGCCGCCGCAGGAATGACGGGCGGGGCGACCGGCGGGACGGCTGGCGGGACGACCGCCGGGCAGCAGCCACAGAGCGGGCAGAACGCCCCCTGGACGCCCGACGCCCCCTCCGCGCACCAGCAGCCCGCCACCGGAACCTCCATGTCGGAGACGGGCAGTTTCCATCTCCCCCCGCCGCCCCCGGCCGAGCGGCAACAGTCACCGCAGCACCAGCCTCAGCAATATCAACCCCACCAACCGCCCCCCGGGCCACACCCGTTGCAGCCGACCCCGCCCACCGCCTCGTACTCCGCGCCCACCCATCCGCTCGCTTCCTCTCCCCCCGCGGCGCCCGACCTGTCGCAGGCGCCCACCACCGCCGTGCCGCACGACGACTTGCAGCACACCCGTAGATACACCGCTCAGCAGCCCGGGGTTCCCACCCAGTACCCGCCGGCCCCGTACGCCTCCGGCGCCCCGGCGTCCGGCGCGCACACCCCGGCACACGCGGCCCCGGCACACGCCACGCGGAAGCGGCCGGGACCGCCGCCCAAGGTGACGATCCCGGTTCTGCTGCTCGCGCTGGTCTGTTTCGCCGTGGGGTTCTGGGCCCTCTCGCAGATCTGACGGCCCACCCCGCCCGCGCCCGGTCCGCTACCGCCCCGTGCGCCGCCGCCGCGCGAGCAGCATCCACCCGCCGAGCCCCAGCACCAGCACCGTCCCCGTACCGATCCCGCCCGCGGCGACCAGCCTCATCGTGCCCGTGTCCTCGGCGGCTCCCGCGGTCCTCCCGCCGTCCGCCCCCGCGAGGCCGTCGTCCGGCACACTGAACTCGCCGGCCGGACCGTCGTACGCCGGCCCGTCCTTCGCCGTACCGTCGACCGTCACCCGCAACGTCAGATCGTGCGGCGCCTGCCCGAACTTCTCGCCCACCTCCGGGTTGAGGCTCACCCGCACGTAATACCAGCCGGCGAAGCGCATCGCCTTCTCGTCGCCCGCGGCACTGAAGCGGTTCGCGTAGTCCACCGGCGGCGCCGGATCCGTCGCCAGCGACTTCTGCTCGCCCTTGTACGTCAGCGATTCGGTGCCGTCGACGAGCCCTCTCGCCGGGTTGTAGACGGCGAGGGCCAGCGCGCCGGTGACGAAGCCGTCCCCCTGCGAACTGCCCAGCTCCGCGCTGGTGAACAGTTGCTGCCCCCAGTCGACCGGCACGCGGTAGTAGAGCGACTCCCCGGGATCGATCTTCGTCGTCCACTCACCCTGCCCCACGCTCGCGGCGTCGGTGAATCCCGCGCCGCCCTCCCGCGCCTCCGACCCGCCCGACGGCGGCCCGGGGGAGTCGCTCGGCCAGTCCTCGGGCGCCTCGGTGGGGCCGGCGGCCGTGAGCCCCGGCTCGGACAGAAAACGCAGTTCCAGGTCCCACGCGTCCTGCGTGGACGTGGCTTTCGACTCCCGCTCCACGATCACGTAGTACGTACCGGCCTCGCGGCAGGAGCCGTACTTCTTCCCGGCGAGAGTCCGGGTCGCGTACGCGGTCAGCGGGTGCGGGTAGTCGCTGGCCGACAGGACGCGGGCCTGTCCGGATTCGCAGTCCCTGCCGTCGCTGTCCTGCACCGTGACCTGGAGCTTGTCGCCGTAGTCCACGCTCGACCCCAGCTCCGGCACGGCGGTGGCGGACACGTACGCGTTCTCCGTGTCGTCCAGATCCAGCCGGTAGAAGAGCTTCTTGCCCGGCTCGATCGAATCGCGGTACGTGGAGCCCGCTTCGAGCTGCTCCGCGGCGCTGGTGCCCGCCGCGCCCTGGACGCGCCCGGCCTGCGGATCGAAGGCGTACGGACTCGGCCCCTCCGCCGCGCGGGCCGTACCAGCCAGTCCGGGCAGGCCTGGCAGCCCCGGCTGCGCCGCCACCGCGCACATCGCCGCCGCCGCGACCAGCGCGACCCGGCCCCTGTTGCGCAGCCTCTTCACGAGCTTCCCCTTGTCGTCCCGGCGACTGAGCCGCCCGCCACCAACAGCCCGCACCCGCCGCCCCCACGGGGTCAGGGTGCCGGTCCATCCTGCCCCGCCGATCCCGCGCCTGTCTGCGCGGGCCGCCGATCCGTACCCGTCCCCACACGCCCACCGGACCAGAACTTCACAAAAGCAACCAAAATCCTTCGCCAAGGCCCGGCGAGACGAACCAAGGCGAACGAAGTGGACCGACCACGCCCCCACAAAGCGCGAAGCCCCGGTCGCCTCAGCGACCGGGGCCCGCGTACCGACTACTGGGTCTCACACACCCGAACCTGCGGGCACGGAGTCGGTCGCCTCCGTCCACAGATCCTGCTCGGCGCGATCCGCCTGGATCTGGCGGTACACGAGGAGCCCGCCGATGGCGGCCAGTGCGACCAGGAGAAGCTTCTTCACCGCGCGACCTCGTCTTTCCTTGTCTTGGGGGGCCTTCTGGCGCCCGACTATACACACCGACCGATACCGATCGGTGACCTACATGCGCCCCCCAACTCGGGGGCCACACCCTCCAGTCAACACCCGCGCAAGGGAAAGCGATCCGCCCGGACAGAAGACTCTCTGTCCGGGCGGATCGACGCTTGCGGGTCCCGCACGATGCCGCGGGAGGGGCGAGCCGTCACCGTCCTGGCCAGGGACGGTTCGGCGCCTGCGCTGTCTCGCTGACCGAGCGGGAGGGCCGGCTTTACTCGCCGCTGAGGATCTCGCCGACCTTGTCCGACAGACCGGTCGCGATCTCGTCGGCCACACCGGAGCCGACGATCGCGGCGATGATCAGCGCGACGAGGACGATGACGCCGACGTACTCGACCGCGCCCTGGCCCTTGTCGCTGCGGCGCTTCATGGCGGCGACGGCGGTGTTCGCCCAGGTGCCGACGTAGAGCTTGGCGTTGGTGGCGGCCTTCAGCGTGACGTTCGACATGAGATTTCCCCTTGTGTGTCGGCCGGCCGACTCCGGCCGACTCGTGCGAGTCCGTGGTGTCCCCCGCGTTCCCGGCTTCCTCCCGGCCGGTCCCGCTGGCGACATGAGAAACATACGGCGGCACCAGGCACCCCGGCATGGGCCCCAAGACCCAACCCCAGGCCCAACAAACGTATTGGGCCCTCACTCCGTACGTCAGGGGATATCCACAAGTCACGGAGCAATAACGGGATATCAAGCCGGCACAACAAAAACCCGGCAGCTCCTGAGAGCTACCGGGCCTCTGACCTGCGGTCCAACTGCTGTGGGGCTAACAGGATTTGAACCTGTGGCCTCATCCTTATCAGGGATGCGCTCTAACCAACTGAGCTATAGCCCCGCGCTGCCCCTGAAGATTAGCGCACTCCAGGGCCAGTCCCAAAATCGATACCGGGGCCCGCTCTCCCCCGGCCGCCCCCCGTCCGGCCTGCTGAGAGGGGCTCCTACTCGTCCTCCGCCAGCGTCAGCTCGACGCCGCCCACGAAGCCCGCCGACAGGTTGTAGATGAAGGAGCCGAGCGTCGCCAGAGCCGTCGCCAGCACCACGTCGATCACCGCGATCACCGACGTGAAGATGAGCACGCGCGGCAGCGAGAGGAACGACTGGAGGTCGAAGCCGTTGCTCTCGTTCGAGCCAGTCGCCTCGCTGATCGTCCCGCCCACCGTCGAGAAGACGCCCATCGCGTCCATGACCATCCACAGCACCGCGGCCGCGATGACCGTGCACACACCGAGGGCGATGGAGAGCAGGAAGCTGACCTTCATCACCGACCACGGGTCGGCCTTCGCCACCCGCAGCCGTGCCTTGCGTGTGCGCGGTGTCGTACGCGCCCCCGTGCGCGGCAGGCGTACGCCCGTCGTCGAGGGCTGCCGGCCGCCGCCGGCCTGATATGTCTGTGCCGGCTGCCCCGGACTCACGCCCTGCCCCTGTCCTTGGCCCAGCTGTACGTGCGGCTGCGCCTGAGCCTGCGCCGGCTGTGGCGCCGGCCGCTGCTGTCCGCCCTGTGTCCCCCCGCCCGACGGCGTCGGATACGCCTGCGGCGGGTGGTACGGCTGCGCCGCCTGCTGCTGCGGCTGCTCGGATCCGTACGTCTCGTAGGGGGGCTGCTGCCCCCGGGTGTCGGTCACCGTAACCCCCTGGGAGTCCGTGGCAGGGCCACGGGCACCGTTCGCTCCGGAAGCGGCCGAGCCGGCGCCCGTGGCTCCACTCACGCTGTCTACTCCTCGTGCTCCGCGACCGAGGGCTGGGTGCCCTCAGCGTCCTCGGCAAGCGCGGCTCCTTCGGTCACCGGACCCTCGTCGCCATCCTCGCCGACGACCCCTTCGACCTCTTCAGCCTCACGACCGGCCTCGGCGTTACGAGCGATGCCCACCACGGCATCGCGCTTGCCCAGGTTGATCAGTTGAACGCCCATGGTGTCACGGCCCGTCTCCCTGACTTCGTTGACTCGCGTACGAATCACGCCGCCGCCCAGGGTGATGGCGAGGATCTCGTCCGTCTCCTCCACCACCAGCGCACCGACCAGCGACCCGCGGTCCTCCACGATCTTCGCGGCCTTGATACCGAGGCCGCCACGCCCTTGGACGCGATACTCGGCGACGTTGGTCCGCTTCGCATAACCGCCGTCGGTAGCAGTGAACACGAACGTACCGGGCCTGACGACATTCATCGACAGCAGTTCGTCCCCTTCGCGGAAGCTCATCCCCTTCACACCCGATGTCGCCCGCCCCATCGGCCGCAGAGAATCGTCCGTCGCGGTGAAACGGATCGACTGCGCCTTCCGGCTGATGAGCAGCAGATCGTCCTCCGCCGACACCAGCTCCGCACCGATCAGCTCGTCGTCCGCGCCCGAGTCCGTCTCACGGAGATTGATCGCGATCACGCCACCGGAACGGGGCGAGTCGTAATCCTTCAGAGACGTCTTCTTGACCAGACCGGCCTTCGTCGCCAGCACCAGATACGGCGCCGCCTCGTAGTCCCGTACGGCGAGGATCTGCGCGATCTTCTCGTCCGGCTGGAACGCCAGCAGGTTCGCCACATGCTGGCCGCGCGCGTCACGTCCGGCGTCCGGGAGCTCGTACGCCTTCGCCCGGTACACCCGGCCCTTGTTCGTGAAGAACAGCAGCCAGTGGTGCGTCGTCGACACGAAGAAGTGGTCGACGATGTCGTCCGACTTCAGCTTTGTACCGCGCACGCCCTTGCCGCCGCGCTTCTGCGAGCGGTAGTCGTCGGTCTTCGTACGCTTCACATAGCCGCCACGCGAGATGGTGACGACGATGTCCTCCTCGGCGATCAGGTCCTCGATGGACATGTCACCGTCGAACGGCACCAGCTTGGAACGCCGGTCGTCACCGAACTTGTCGACGATCACCGCCAGTTCCTCGCTGACGATCTGCCGCTGCCGCTCGGGGGAGGCGAGGATCGCGTTGTACTCGTTGATCTTCGCCTGGAGCTCGTCGTGCTCGGCGACGATCTTCTGCCGCTCCAGCGCCGCCAGCCGGCGCAGCTGCATCTCCAGGATCGCGTTCGCCTGGATCTCGTCGATCGACAGCAGGCTCATCAGGCCGCCGCGCGCCGTCTCGACGGTGTCGCTGCGCCGGATCAGCGCGATGACCTCGTCGATCGCGTCCAGCGCCTTGAGCAGACCACGCAGGATGTGCGCGCGTTCTTCGGCCTTGCGCAGCCGGAAGCGCGTACGCCGGACGATGACCTCGATCTGGTGCGTCACCCAGTGCCTGATGAACGCGTCGATCGACAGCGTGCGCGGCACACCGTCCACCAGGGCCAGCATGTTGGCGCCGAAGTTCGTCTGGAGGTCGGTGTGCTTGTAGAGGTTGTTCAGCACGACCTTGGCGACCGCGTCGCGCTTGAGCACGACCACCAGCCGCTGCCCCGTACGCGAGGACGTCTCGTCCCGCACGTCGGCGATGCCGCCGACCTTGCCGTCCTTCACCAGGTCGGCGATCTTCTGCGCGAGATTGTCGGGGTTGGTCTGGTACGGCAGCTCCGTGACGACCAGGCACTGCCTGTTCTGGATCTCCTCGACCGCGACGACCGCGCGCATCGTGATCGAGCCACGGCCCGTGCGGTACGCCTCCTCGATGCCACGCCGGCCCACCACCAGCGCGCCGGAGGGGAAGTCCGGGCCCTTGATGCGCTCGATCAGCGCGTCCAGCAGCTCCTCGTGCGAGGCCTCCGGGTGCTCCAGCGCCCACTGCGCACCCGCGGCGACCTCCCGCAGGTTGTGCGGCGGGATGTTGGTGGCCATACCGACGGCGATACCGGCCGAGCCGTTGATCAGCAGGTTCGGGAAGCGCGCCGGCAGGACCGTCGGCTCCTGGTTACGGCCGTCGTAGTTGTCCGTGAAGTCGACGGTCTCCTCGTCGATGTCCCGGAGCATCTCCATCGACAGCGGCATCAGCTTGCACTCGGTGTACCGCATGGCGGCGGCCGGGTCGTTGCCGGGCGAGCCGAAGTTGCCGTTGGAGTCCACCAGCGGCATCCGCATCGACCACGGCTGCGCGAGGCGGACCAGCGCGTCGTAGATCGAGGAGTCGCCGTGCGGGTGGTACGTGCCCATCACGTCACCGACGACGCGGGCGCACTTGTAGAAGCCCTTCTCCGGCCGGTAGCCGCCGTCGTACATCGCGTACAGCACCCGGCGGTGGACGGGCTTCAGACCGTCCCGTACGTCGGGCAGCGCACGCGACACGATGACGGACATCGCGTAGTCGAGGTACGAGCGCTGCATCTCCGTCTCGAGCCCCACGGGCTCGACACGCATGCCCACGCCTTCCACGGCGGGCACCTCTTCGGGCATCACAGGAGTGTTGTCGTCGGCCATTGCTGGTCAAAGTTCCTTTCGGCCAATTCGATGGCGGTCAGCGGGGGACCGACTCAGATGTCGAGGAAGCGGACGTCCTTGGCGTTGCGCTGGATGAACGAGCGCCGGGCCTCGACGTCCTCACCCATCAGCACCGAGAACAGGTCGTCGGCCTGCGCCGCGTCGTCGAGCGTGACCTGGCCGAGCACGCGGTGGTCGACGTCCATCGTCGTGATGCGCAGCTCCTCGGCGTTCATCTCACCGAGGCCCTTGAAGCGCTGGATCGAGTCTTCCCTGATCCGCTTGCCGTTCTGCTTCCCCAGCTCGACCAGGGCGTCGCGCTCCCGGTCCGAGTACGCGTACTCGAAGTCATCCCGGCCCCACTTGATCTTGTAGAGCGGGGGCCGCGAGAGATACACGTGCCCCGCCTCGACCAGCGGGCGCATGAAGCGGAAGAGGAACGTCAGCAGCAGCGTGTTGATGTGCTGACCGTCGACATCGGCGTCCGCCATCAGAATGATCTTGTGATAGCGGAGCTTCTCGATGTCGAAGTCCTCGTGCACACCGGTGCCGAACGCCGAGATCAGCGCCTGCACCTCGGTGTTCTGGAGGATCTTGTCGATCCGCGCCTTCTCGACGTTCAGGATCTTTCCGCGGATCGGAAGAATGGCCTGATACTGCGGGTTGCGGCCGGACTTCGCGCTGCCGCCGGCCGAGTCGCCCTCGACGATGAAGATCTCGCACTTGGACGGGTCGTTCGACTGGCAGTCGCTCAGCTTGCCCGGCAGCGACGCCGACTCAAGCAGACCCTTGCGACGCGTCAGATCCCGCGCCTTACGAGCCGCGACCCGGGCCGTGGCGGCCTGGATCGACTTACGGATGATGTCGGCCGCCTCGTTGGGATTGCGGTCGAACCAGTCCGTCAGATGCTCGTGCACGATCTTCTGTACGAAGGTCTTCGCCTCCGTGTTGCCCAGCTTGGTCTTCGTCTGGCCCTCGAACTGCGGCTCGCCCAGCTTGACCGAGATGATCGCCGTCAGACCCTCGCGAATGTCCTCGCCCGCCAGGTTGTCGTCCTTCTCGCGCAGGAACTTCTTCTCGCGCGCGTAGCGGTTGACCAGGCCGGTCATCGCCGCGCGGAAGCCCTCCTCGTGCGTACCGCCCTCATGCGTGTGGATCGTGTTCGCGAAGGAGTACACACCCTCGCTGTACTGCGAGTTCCACTGCATCGCGATCTCCACCGAGAGCATCCGCTCCTTGTCCTCGGCGTCGATGTCGATGACCGTGGGGTGGATCAGCTCGCCCTTGCGGGAGTTGAGGTACTTCACGAAGTCGACGATGCCGCCCTCGTAGAAGTACGTCACGCTGCGCACCGGCTCCTCGCCGGGCTTCTCGGCCGAGTCCGCGCCCGCGATGTCGGCGCCCACGACGGCCTTCGCCGACTCGCGCTCGTCGGTCAGCTTCAAGGTCAGGCCCTTGTTGAGGAAGGCCATCTCCTGGAAGCGCCGCGACAGCGTCTCGAAGGAGTACTCCGTGGTCTCGAAGACGTCCGGGTCGGCCCAGAAGGTGACCGTCGTGCCCGTCTCGTCCGTCGCCTCGTTGCGCGAGAGCGGCGCCGTCGGCACCCCGAGCTTGTAGTCCTGCGTCCAGCGGTGGCCGTCGGTCTTGACCTCGACGGCGACCTTCGTCGACAGCGCGTTCACCACGGAGACACCCACGCCGTGCAGACCGCCGGAGACGGAGTAGCCGCCGCCGCCGAACTTGCCGCCCGCGTGCAGCACCGTCAGCACGACCTCGACGGCCGGCTTGCCCTCGGACGGGACGATGCCCACGGGGATGCCACGGCCGTTGTCGACCACGCGTACGCCGCCGTCGGCGAGGATCGTGACGTCGATGGTGTCCGCGTGCCCGGCCAGAGCCTCGTCGACGGAGTTGTCGACGACCTCGGTCACCAGGTGATGAAGCCCACGTTCACCGGTCGAACCGATGTACATACCGGGACGCTTACGGACCGCGTCCAGGCCCTCCAGCACCGTGATCGCACTGGCGTTGTACGAGGCCGTCACCTCGCCGTTCTCACCAGTCACCACGGACGGAGTCTTCTCGTTGGGGTTGCCGGAATCGGCCACGAAGCGCCCTTTCTGGCACAGCACAGGCCGTTCTCCGGGCAGGCGGGAGCGGCTGCGTCGTTCGGCTTGCGACAGTGTTTGTCAGTCTTGGTAAGCGACTCCCGCCGACGAGGCGGGATTCTCGACCAGTCTACCGGTAGCCGCGACCCGAATGGGGGTTTGCCGGTACCTGAGTCCGCATGTGCCGCCCTGAACCGGCGGCTGCCGACTCCCCATATTCGGGCAGGGGCTCCAAGAGGCTCACGCGGGCTTTGAGCGCTTCGGGCTGTCAACCCCCGGCTACCGTGAGGGACAGCTCACACCGCGCAGCCGTAAGAGGAGGTCACAGCGGTCTCCGGGGTGCCCCGGAGAGACGGGGTGGCACACGTGTGAAGTGGCGCCCGCCGAGGGGCTGTTGGGGCTCTCGCGGCGCTCCTGACGACCCGTCGAAGCGGCTCTTCGCGGTGGTGCGGTCAACCGTGAGGCGCCCCCGTCAGCCGTACGTGGAGCGGCCGGGAGGGCTCGTGGGGAGGTTTCGGGAGGTCACGGCGGGGGCGCGGGCGGGGCGCTGTCCGGACGTACGGAGCGTGGCCGTTCGGTCACCGTACGCTCCTCGTTCGCCGACGTACGCCTCCGGGAAGCAGTACGCGAGGGCGTACGCGCGGCCCGCCGCCGGCGCCCGGCCGGGACCGGACCGCCGCGCTCAGCCGTACGTGTCCCCCGGGCCCTTGCTGCCGGGCGCCCGCAGCCCGCCGAAGCGCCGCGGCGGACCGCCCGGCCCGCGCACCTTGATCACCTTCACCGTGCCGTGCCCCAGGTCCTCGTTCAGCCGGGCCACCAGCCGCGGGGCCAGCAGCCGCAGTTGTGTCGCCCACGCCGTCGAGTCGCAGACCACCGTCAGGATCCGCTCGTCCTCCTCGTACCGCTCGGGCACACAGTGCTTGGCCAGGTCGTCGCCCACGATCTGCGGCCAGCGGCCCATCACACCGCCCACGGCGGCGGGCTTCTCCCAGCCGCGCTCGGTGATCAGCCGGTTGATCGCGGCTCCCAGCGACAGCGGATCGCGGCCGTCGGCCCCCGAGCCCGACCGCAGGCCGCCGCCCCGTCTGGCCTGCTTCTTCTGCTGGGCGGCGGCGCCACGCGCCCGCGCCTGCTCCTTCGCCGCCCGCAGCGCGACCCGCGCCAGGTCGACACCCGACGCCTCGACGGGCGCCGGCTCCGACGCCCCCTGCGACCCCTCGTGTCCCTCCGGGCCGCTCATGTCCGCTCCACCGTGCCGTCGGCCACCGTGTACCGCACCCCGGCCAGGATGTCCGGCACGTCGTCGTCCACCGCCGCCGTGACCAGCACCTGCTCGCCCGGCGCCACCAGCTCCGCCAGCCGCTCACGGCGCCGCGCGTCCAGTTCCGCGAAGACGTCGTCGAGGACCAGCACCGGCTCGTTGCCCTCGGCACGCAGCAGGTCGTACGAGGCCAGCCGAAGCGCCAGCGCGTACGACCAGGACTCGCCGTGGCTCGCGTACCCCTTGGCCGGCAACTGGCCCAGCTTCAGCAGCAGTTCGTCCCGGTGCGGACCCACCAGCGTGACCCCCCGTTCGATCTCCTGCTTGCGTGTCCCCGCCAGCGCGGCCATGAGCTGCGCGTACAGCTCCTCGCGTGACCGCGGCACCTCGGCGCCCGGCCCCTCGGAAGCCGCGCCCGCGTCCGCGCCCACCGAGCCTGCGGAGGAGGAGCGGTACTCCAGCGCCACCGGCCCGCCACCGGGCGCCAGTTGCTCGTACGCCTTGTCCGTCAGCGGCTGCAGCGTCTCGATCAGCTCCAGCCGCCGCACCAGCAACTCCGCGCCCACCTGGGCCAGATGCTGGTCCCACACGTCCAGCGTGGACAGATCCATCCCGCGCCCGCCGTGCCGCCGCGCCATCGCCGCCGACTTCAGCAGGGTGTTGCGCTGCTTGAGCACCCGGTCGTAGTCCGAGCGCACACCCGCCATGCGAGGGGAGCGCGCCGTAATCAGTTCGTCGAGGAAGCGCCGGCGCTCACCGGGATCGCCCTTCACCAGCGCCAGATCCTCCGGCGCGAACAGCACCGTCCGTACGATCCCCAGCACGTCGCGCGGCCTGACCTGCGACGACCTGTTGATCCTCGCTCTGTTCGCGCGCCCCGGGTTGAGTTCGAGCTCGACCAGCTGCGAGCGCTCCCCCTGGGTGACGGCCGCCCGGATCACCGCGCGCTCGGCGCCCATCCGCACCAGCGGGGTGTCCGAGGAGACCCGGTGGCTGCCGAGCGAGGCGAGATAGCCGACCGCCTCGACCAGATTGGTCTTCCCCTGCCCGTTGGCCCCCACGAAAGCGGTGACGCCCGGATCGAGGGGCACCTCGATCCGGGCGTACGAACGGAAGTCGGCCAGCGAGAGATGCGTGACGTGCATGGGCGTGACCCGACCTCCCCGGTCCTGCGCGCCGCCCAGCGAGGGCGGAGGACTACTTCTCGTTCTTGGGACCGGCCGGCTTGGGCTTGCCGGGCTTGCCCGGCGTGCTCTCGTCCGCCTGCTCGACCGCGTGGCCACCGAACTGGTTGCGCAGCGCGGCGACCATCTTCATCTGCGGCGAGTCGTCCTGCCGCGACGCGAACCGGGCGAACAGCGACGCGGTGATCGCGGGCAGCGGCACCGCGTTGTCGATGGCCGCCTCGACCGTCCACCGGCCCTCGCCGGAGTCGTCGGCGTACCCCCGCAGGGCGTCCAGGTGCTCGTCGCCGTCCAGCGCGTTGACCGCCAGGTCCAGCAGCCAGGACCGGATGACCGTGCCGTCCTGCCAGGAGCGGAAGACCTCGCGTACGTCGGTGACCGAGTCGACCTTCTCCAGCAGCTCCCAGCCCTCGGCGTAGGCCTGCATCATGGCGTACTCGATGCCGTTGTGGACCATCTTCGCGAAGTGGCCGGCGCCGACCTTGCCCGCGTGGACCGCGCCCTTGTCGCCCGAGGGCTTGAGGGCGTCGAAGATCGGCTGGACCTTCGCGACGCTCGCCGTCTCACCGCCGTACATCAGCGCGTAGCCGTTCTGGAGGCCCCAGACGCCGCCGGAGACACCGCAGTCGACGAAGCCGACACCCTTGATGCCGAGCTCCACCGCGTGCTTCTCGTCGTCCGTCCAGCGGGAGTTGCCACCGTCCACGACCACGTCGCCGGGGGACAGCAGCTCCGCCAGCTCGTCAATCGTCGACTGCGTCGCCGCACCCGAGGGGACCATCACCCAGATGACCCGGGGGCCCTTGAGCCTGCTCACCAGCTCTTCGAGGCTGTGGACGTCCGCGACGTCCGCGTTCCGGTCGTATCCGATGACGGTGTGGCCTGCGCGGCGGATGCGCTCGCGCATGTTGCCGCCCATCTTGCCGAGGCCGACGAGACCGAGCTCCATCAGTGGTTCCTTAAGCGTTGAGCCGACATTCGTTCAGGCGCGGGACGGCGGCGACGGTGGCGCGCGGCCCGGGGCCCGAGCCTACGCCGGGCCTGGTGGGACGGCCCGGCGGGCCGACCGCGGGAGTGACACCCGGCGGCCCGGCGAAGGCGTGGTCAGCCCGACAGCCGCACCGGCATGATCAGGTACTTGTACGCGTCGTCGGCCTCGGCATCCAGAGCCGGCTTCCCACTGAGGAGCGCCGGCTTGGTGGACGTCGTGAAGGAGAGCTGCGCGACGGGCGAGTCGATGGCGCTGAGGCCGTCGAGCAGGAACGTCGGGTTGAACGCGATCGAGATGTCGTCGCCGTCGAGCTTGGCGTCGACCCTCTCCACAGCCTGTGCGTCGTCGCTGGAACCCGCTTCGAGGATGAGCACACCCTGCTCGAAGCTGAGCCGCACCGGGGTGTTGCGCTCGGCGACCAGCGCCACGCGCTTGACGGCCTCGACGAACGGCGCGGTCTCGATCACCGCGATCGAGTTGAACTCGGTCGGGAACAGCGTGCGGTACTTCGGGAGGTCGCCTTCGAGCAGCCGCGTGGTCGTCCGCCGGCCCGCGCCCTCGAAGCCGATCAGCCCCTCGCCGGCGCCTGAGCCCGAGAGCGCCAGTGTGACCGTGTCGCCGCTGGTGAGGGCCTTGGCGGTGTCCAGCAGCGTCTTGGCGGGCACCAGGGCGACCGCGGAGATGTCGGAGACCTCCGGCTTCCACAGGAAGTCGCGGACGGCGAAGCGGTAGCGGTCCGTCGAGGCGAGGGTGACCGTGTCGCCCTCGATCTCGATCCGTACGCCGGTGAGCACCGGGAGCGTGTCGTCGCGGCCCGCCGCGATGGCCACCTGGGCGGCGGCGGAGGCGAAGACCTCACCGGGGACGGTGCCGGTGGCGGTCGGCATCTGCGGCAGTGCCGGGTACTCGTCCACCGGCAGGGTGTGCAGGGTGAACCGCGAGGAACCGCAGACCACCGTCGCCCGTACACCGTCTGTGGAAATCTCCACCGGCCGGTTGGGGAGCGCGCGGCAGATGTCGGCGAGCAGCCGGCCGGAGACGAGGACCGTGCCGTCCTCCTCGACCTCGGCGTCCACCGAGACCCGGGCCGAGACCTCGTAGTCGAAGCTGGAGAAGCTCAGCGCGCCTTCCTCGGCCTTCAGCAGAAGGCCCGCAAGAACGGGCGCCGGCGGACGGGCCGGGAGGCTACGGGCCACCCAGGCCACCGCCTCCGCCAGTACATCGCGCTCCACCCGGATCTTCACCGGAACCGCCTCCTGCTGTTGCTGACTCGTCCTGCCGGCCTTCTTCGTCATCGGCATGGGCTCACTCCGCCGTGGGCAGGGTGAGGTTGCCGGGGAACAGTCTGACGTACGGCACCGACACTCGGTGCTGCTCGGGGTCAAGTCGAGACAACCGGGCGGAGGCGGTCCGGCGCCGAGTTGTGCACAGCACCCACTTCGAATCGGATTCCCAGGTAACTCTAGGTGTTAGTAGTAGTAGGGCCTGTGGATTCCGTGGATAACGTCGTTTTCGCAGGTCAGACCTACTTTTTTGTCCACCGGTCCTGTGGGCGCCACCGGTGGACAACCCCGTCGTTCTGTGGACGGCCGAAAGTTCTGCACAACCGGTGCACAGGGCACCCCGACTTCTCCCCAGGGTCGTCCCCAGCTTTTCCGACGTTCCCCACAGGCCCCGAGGCAACCTCGGTGTGACGCCTTTCACTCGGCTCGGTGAACAGTCGTGTTCCGTTGCCGAACAGTGGACAGCGATGTGGAGAAGCGGCCCCAAGCTGTGGGCAACGGCCCGTTGCCTGTGGGCCGCCGGTGGACAACGGGACTCGGTGCCTGTGGGCGAAAAAACTGTCCACAGGCTGTGGAGAAGAGTTGGCCACAAATCCCCAGGGGTCTGACCTGGCATGATCCACTTCCGGCCGGCCGGCCTGTGGACGCAGTCTGGACAACTTATCGATCCCCAGGGTGTGGACGGGAGATCGGGCCGATTTCTGTGGAGAAGCCGCCCTCGGCGACCCGTATTCGAACAGCCGTTGAGCGTGTGTCATGTACCGGCGGCCCTCCGGACATGACGAAGGGCGCCCCGGGAGGTGTCCCGGAGCGCCCTGGAAGTGCCTCGAAGCGTCTTCGAAGCGGCCGCCGACGCGCGGCCGGCTCGGTCAGCCGTTCTTGATGCGGTTGGTGAGTTCGGTGACCTGGTTGTAGATGGAGCGCCGCTCGGCCATCAGCGCGCGGATCTTCCGGTCGGCGTGCATCACCGTCGTGTGGTCGCGGTTGCCGAACTGCGCGCCGATCTTGGGCAGCGACAGATCCGTCAGCTCACGGCAGAGGTACATCGCGATCTGCCGCGCCGTCACCAGCACCCGGCTGCGGGACGAGCCGCAGAGGTCCTCCACGGTCAGCCCGAAGTAGTCGGCAGTCGCCGCCATGATGGCGCCCGCGGTGATGTCGGGGGCCAGGTCCTCGCCCCCGGGGATGAGGTCCTTGAGCACGATCTCGGTCAGCCCGAGATCCACCGGCTGGCGGTTGAGCGAGGCGAACGCCGTGACCCGGATCAGCGCGCCCTCCAGTTCGCGGATGTTGCGCGAGATCCGCGAGGCGATGAACTCCAGCACCTCGGGCGGTGCGTTCAGCTGCTCCTGTACGGCCTTCTTACGGAGGATCGCGATACGCGTCTCCAGCTCCGGCGGCTGCACATCGGTCGTGAGGCCCCACTCGAAGCGGTTGCGCAGCCGGTCCTCCAGGGTGATCAGCTGCTTGGGCGGCCGGTCCGAGGACAGCACGATCTGCTTGTTCGCGTTGTGGAGCGTGTTGAAGGTGTGGAAGAACTCCTCCTGCGTCGACTCCTTGCTCGCCAGGAACTGGATGTCGTCGACGAGCAGGATGTCGACGTCCCGGTAGCGCTTGCGGAAGGTGTCGCCCTTGCCGTCCCGGATGGAGTTGATGAACTCGTTCGTGAACTCCTCCGAGCTCACGTACCGCACCCGCGTACCGGGATAGAGGCTGCGCGCGTAGTGCCCGATGGCGTGCAGCAGGTGCGTCTTGCCGAGTCCGGACTCGCCGTAGATGAAGAGCGGGTTGTACGCCTTGGCCGGTGCCTCGGCGACGGCGACGGCCGCCGCGTGCGCGAACCGGTTGGACGCCCCGATGACGAAGGTGTCGAAGAGGTACTTGGGGTTGAGTCGCGCGTGCGGCTCCCCCGGTCCCGGCGGCGGCGAGGCCTGCGCGCCGAGCGGCCCGGTGACCCCGCCCCGGCCGCCGTGCCGCGACTGCTGGGTGTCCAGGTCGTGCCGCTCCGGGCGCTGCTGGTCGT
Organism: Streptomyces sp. NBC_01716; assembly: GCF_036248275.1. Taxonomy (NCBI): domain Bacteria; kingdom Bacillati; phylum Actinomycetota; class Actinomycetes; order Kitasatosporales; family Streptomycetaceae; genus Streptomyces; species Streptomyces sp. NBC_01716. Next base: position 4,339,477 of record NZ_CP109181.1, read on the forward strand.
AGGGCCGGCCCTCCGGTGGCTGCGGCGGCCGGTAGTCGTGCTGGGGCTGCTGCGGCCTCCCGCTCGCGTACGGGTCACGGTCCTGGAAGCCGAGCCGCTGCTGCTGCCAGGACAGGTCCTCCTGCGTCCGGGGCCAGGAGCCGGGTTCGGGGCGCTGCTGCTGGTAGTCGGGGTACGCGGGGCGGGCCGTCGGCATGTCGTCGTCGGAGGGGCGGCGGCCGTAGGGGTGGTAGCCGCCCTCGGAGCGCGGGTCGTCGTGCCGGGAGTCGTCCGGCCGCAGCTCGTCGTGGCGCATGTCGTCGTGCCGCATGTCGCCATGGCGCGGACCGTGGAGGTCGCGGCCGTCGTCGTGCCGCTCGTTCTGGTAACGGTTCTGCTGCTGCGGCAGCGGCAGCGGATCACCGGCCGAGTCGTCGACGGTGATCGCGATCCGGATCGGCCGGCCGCATTCGCGGCTCAGGGTCTCGCTGATGAGCGGGGCGAGGCGGCCTTCGAGCACGCGCTTGCCCCACTCGTTGGGCACGGCCAGCAGTGCGGTGTCGGCGACCAGGGCGAGCGGCTGGCAGCGCTCGATCCACTGTTTGTCCTTGGGCTCGACTCCCTGCTGGCCCTCCCTGAGGAGCTGCTCCAGCACTCGTGGCCACACTGCGGCAAGATCGGCAGGTACGTCAGCCACAGGGCACGCTCTCTCGCAGGTCCCACGAATATGTGGTTCTCGGGACGGGGTGGGAAGACCGGCGGAAAAGAATCCGGAGTTCGGCCACGGTAGTCAGGGCACCCACGTGGTTCAAGTTGTTGTCCACAGGCTGTGCATAATGGAACGTGACGGCTGGCTGGTTTGACCGTATGGCGTAGCCGCGCGTACCGTGACCAGGTCGAGTTGTCGATGGCTGCTGCCGCCTGCCTCCGATGGGCAAGGATCACGATCTGTGGTTGTGAAGCGGTGCACTCGGGCGTTATCGCGAGCTACTCGTGGGCGCACGGTGACAGCCAGGCGATGTCCCGCCCTTCCGATCATCATTTCTGGAGCCCTCGAGTGAGCAAGCGCACCTTCCAGCCGAACAACCGTCGTCGTGCCAAGACCCACGGCTTCCGGCTCCGTATGCGCACCCGTGCCGGCCGCGCGATTCTCGCGAACCGCCGTGGCAAGGGTCGCGCCAACCTGTCCGCCTGATCGCCACCAGGTTATGACGTGCTGCCTACCGAGAATCGGCTGAGGCGGCGCGAGGATTTCGCGACCGCGGTACGCCGGGGACGCCGGGCCGGACGCCCGCTTCTTGTCGTACATCTACGTAGCGGTACTACGGGCCCGCACGCGCCGGGGGAGAGCGATCCCCCGACGCGGGCGGGTTTCGTCGTAAGCAAAGCCGTGGGCGGGGCCGTCGTACGGACGCGGGTGAAGCGCAAGCTTCGTCACCTCATACGGGATCGGCTGTCCCGGCTGGCCCCCGGTAGCCTGGTTGTCGTACGTGCGCTGCCCGGTGCGGGCGACGCCGACCATGCACAGCTGGCCCGAGACCTGGATGCCGCCTTTGAGCGGCTGCTGGGAGGGGGCGCGCGATGAAGTACCCGCTACTGGCTCTGATCAAGCTGTACCAGTGGACGATCAGCCCTTTGCTGGGGCCCGTCTGCCGGTACTACCCGTCGTGTTCCCACTACGGCTACACGGCCATCGACCGCCATGGCGCAATCAAGGGCACCGGTCTGACGGCCTGGCGCATTCTGCGGTGCAATCCGTGGTCGCCGGGCGGTGTGGACCATGTGCCGCCACGCAAGCGTCCGCGGTGGCATGAACTGCTGCGCAACGCGTGGCGCGGCACCAAGGGCGGGCAATCCGCCGCCGGCGTGCCTTCCGGGGGTTCGGCCTCGGCCCCCGAAACCCCGAGTCCGGCCGCAGAGACCTCGTCCAAAGCTCAAGGAGCCTGATTAGTGGACACGATTGCCAGTTTTTTCAGTTTCATCACCACGCCAGTCTCGTGGGTCATCGTCCAGTTCCACACGGTGTACGGGGCGATCTTCGGCCCTGATACGGGCCTGGCCTGGGGACTGTCCATCGTGTCCCTGGTGATCCTCATCCGGATCTGTCTGATCCCGCTGTTCGTCAAGCAGATCAAGTCGACCCGGAACATGCAGGTCCTTCAGCCCAAGATGAAGGCCATCCAGGAGCGCTACAAGAACGACAAACAGCGCCAGTCCGAAGAGATGATGAAGCTGTACAAGGAGACGGGCACCAACCCGCTCTCCTCGTGTCTTCCCATCCTGGCGCAGTCACCGTTCTTCTTCGCGCTCTACCACGTGCTCTCCAGCATCGCCTCGGGCAAGACGATCGGCGTCATCAACCAGGGGCTGCTCGACAGCGCCCGCCAGGCCCACATCTTCGGCGCCCCGCTGGCCGCCAAGTTCACGGACAGCACCGCGAAGGTCGCCTCCCTGGACGCCTCGCTGACCTCCGTACGTATCGTCACCGCGATCATGATCGTCCTGATGTCGGCGTCGCAGTTCTACACGCAGCGCCAGCTGATGACGAAGAACGTCGACCTCACGGTCAAGACGCCGTACATGCAGCAGCAGAAGATGCTGATGTACATCTTCCCGGTGATCTTCATGGTCATGGGCGTCAACTTCCCCGTCGGTGTCCTCGTCTACTGGCTGACCACCAACGTGTGGACCATGGGCCAGCAGATGTACGTGATCAACCAGAACCCGACTCCGGGCAGCAAGGCCCAGGACCAGTACCTGCAGCGTCTGCTCAAGAGCATCGCCACGCACAACGAGGTCCGCTCCAAGCGCAGGCGCAACATCGTCTCGGCGATCGTGGCCAAGGGGCCCGACCGCAACGACAATGAGCGTAAGTTCATCACCAGCCTTTCGAAGACCGGTCTGGTCGCGCAGGCGGACGGCACGGTGATCAAGGGTGAGGCCCTGCCCGAGGGCGAGTCGCAGGCGCCGAAGCGGCAGCAGCCCAAGCGCCAGCCCAAGTCGAAGCGACAGGCCGGCGGTCAGCAGACCCCGTCCAGGGCTTCGACGGCCAAGCCTTCCGATGACGCCACCGATGAGCCGTCCAAGCCGTCGCTGCAGAAGAAGGACGAGCCGCAGGACAGCAAGCCCAGGCCCCCGGGAAAGAGCGGCAACGGTGCCGCACGGGCCAAGGCCGGGCCGCGCAAGGGCCAGCAGCGGCCCAAGCACCCGAGCAAGAAGTAACCGCACGCCCCGTAGCCCGTAGCCAGCCGTAGTACGAAGGAGTCCATCCGTGTCGGAAGGCACCATCTCAGCCGCCGCCGAGGGCAGCGACACCCTCACCCGTCTTGAGCAGGAAGGCGAGATCGCGGCCGACTATCTCGAAGGTCTGCTCGACATCGCCGACCTCGACGGCGACATCGACATGGACGTCGAGGCCGACCGGGCCGCGGTTTCGATCATCAGCGATGTGAGCGGCCGTGATCTGCAGAAGCTCGTCGGGCGGGACGGCGAGGTACTCGAAGCGCTCCAGGAGCTGACGCGGCTGGCGGTGCACCGGGAGACCGGCGACCGCAGCCGGCTGATGCTGGACATCGGGGGCTTCCGGGCGAAGAAGCGCACGGAGCTCGCCGAGTTGGGTGCCAGGACGGCCGACGAGGTGAAGAGCACCGGTGAGCCGGTGAAGCTGAACCCCATGACGCCCTTCGAGCGCAAGGTCGTGCACGACGCCGTCGCGGCGGCCGGACTGCGCAGCGAGTCCGAGGGCGAGGAGCCGCAGCGCTTCGTCGTTGTGCTCCCCGCCTGAGCGCTCCCCCTGTTCTCGGCCCCGTCTGTCCGCAGACGGGGCCGAACTTTGTCAGCCTGACAGTGACTGTGAGCCACGGTCTGGTGGTTCTGAACGGAAGGACGGTTCCCGTGACGGGGTCAGAAGAGCTTCCCGCCGCGCCGGACGAGGCGAGGACGGTGTTCGGGGACTCCTTCCCGGCGGCCGTCCGGTACGCGGAGCTCCTCGCCGACGCGGGGGTCACCCGCGGTCTCATCGGGCCGCGTGAGGTGCCGCGGCTCTGGGAGCGGCACCTGATGAACTGCGCGGTGCTCTCCGAGGTCGTGCCCGAGGGCGTGAGCGTCTGTGACGTCGGCTCGGGCGCCGGGCTGCCGGGGATCCCGCTGGCGCTCGTACGGCCCGATCTGCGGATCACGCTGCTGGAGCCGCTGCTGCGGCGGACGAACTTCCTCCAGGAAGTCGTCGAGCTGCTGGGTCTGGACCATGTGACGGTCGTACGGGGGCGGGCCGAGGAGGTGCTCGGATCGCTCCAGCCCGTCCATGTGGTGACGGCGCGCGCCGTGGCGCCGCTGGACCGGCTGGCCGGCTGGGGCGTACCGCTGCTGCGCCCGTACGGAGAGATGCTGGCCCTCAAGGGGGACACGGCCGACGAGGAGCTGAAGAACGCCCGGTCGGCGCTGAGCAAGCTCGGGGTGATCGACTCCTCGGTGCTGCGGGTCGGCGAGGGGCTGGTGGATCCGCCGGCCACGGTAGTGCGCGCGGAGGTCGGGGAGAGTCCCGGTGGGGTCAGGTTCGCCGCGAAGCGTGCCAAGGCGGCCCGAGCGGACCGGGTGCGCCGTCGTCGGTAGGGCCGCCTCCGGCCCGTGGTGAGTGCCCCCGCCCGTGATGCTCCATCGAAGGCCCCAAGACCATCCACTGCGGAGTGTCGTGACGATCTAGCCCTGCGGCGAGTGCATCGTGTTTCACGTGAAACGTCGCTCACTGCTGCAGGGCATCATCGATCGAGGCCGCGCCGCTCCCACTTCGCGGGGCAGGAAACCCCTCGTAAGGGGTACCGGGTTGGCCAAAGATGTGGATTCATCCACAGAACCACGGGCCTCGCTGGTTCCCGACCCCGAAAGCATGGCAGGCTCTCCTCATTGCGAGCCTGAAGTCGAGGAGAGTGAATCCTTGCGGTCCGACGCCAACATCGCGGGACCGATGACCGATCCGGTCCCCGGCCCCCGTTCCGAGTCGTCGGGCGGCGATGTTTCACGTGAAACATCGCCGCCCCCGATGGACGACACCCCCATCGGTCGTGCTGCCCAGCTGGCCGTGGAGGCACTGGGCCGCGCCGGTGAAGGCCTGCCACGTCCCGAGCAGACGCGGGTCATGGTCGTCGCCAACCAGAAGGGTGGCGTCGGCAAGACCACCACCACGGTCAACCTCGCCGCCTCGCTCGCGCTCCACGGCGCGCGCGTCCTCGTGGTCGACCTCGATCCCCAGGGCAACGCCTCCACGGCGCTCGGGATCGACCACCACGCCGAAGTCCCCTCGATCTACGACGTCTTGGTGGAGAGCAAGCCGCTCTCCGAGGTGGTCCAGCCCGTCGTGGACGTCGAAGGTCTCTTCTGTGCGCCCGCCACGATCGACCTCGCCGGTGCGGAGATCGAGCTGGTGTCGCTGGTCGCGCGGGAGAGCCGGCTCCAGCGGGCGATCGAGGCGTACGAGCAGCCGCTGGACTACATCCTCATCGACTGCCCGCCGTCGCTCGGCCTGTTGACCGTCAACGCGCTGGTCGCCGGCGCCGAGGTGCTGATCCCGATCCAGTGCGAGTACTACGCGCTCGAAGGACTGGGGCAGTTGATCCGGAATGTGGACCTGGTGCGGGCGCATCTGAACCCCGCGCTGCATGTGTCCACGATCCTGCTCACCATGTACGACGGCAGGACCCGGCTCGCCTCCCAGGTGGCCGACGAGGTCCGCAGCCACTTCGGTGAGGAGGTGCTGCGGACGAGCATCCCGCGGTCGGTACGTATCTCGGAGGCGCCGAGCTACGGGCAGACGGTACTGACTTATGATCCGGGTTCCAGCGGCTCGCTGTCGTACCTCGAAGCCGCTCGTGAAATCGCCCTGCGTGGGGTCGGCATGAGCTACGACGCCAAGCACGCCCACGCGATCGGCACCAGTCAGCAGAGCATTTCGGAGGGGACGCAGTGAGCGACCGACGTAGGGGTTTGGGGCGTGGGCTCAATGCGCTGATCCCCGCCGCTCCGCAGGAGAAGCAGGGAGCCTCTTCCGGGGAGGCGGCCTCCTCGGGACAGACACCCGTCCTGACGGCGGAGCGGGGTGTCGCGGCGGCCAAGGTGACGACCCTGCCGCAGGCGCCAGCGCCGGCGACGGCGGAGATTCCCGCACAGGAGACACCGGCCTCGGCCGAGGTGACCGCGCCGGAAGGCGTGTACTTCGCCGAAGTACCGATGGACTACATCACGCCCAACCCCCGGCAGCCCCGGGAGGTGTTCGATGAGGACGCGCTCGCCGAGCTGGTCACCTCGATCAAGGAGGTCGGACTCCTCCAGCCGATCGTCGTACGGCAGTTGGGCCCGGAGCGCTTCGAGCTCATCATGGGCGAGCGGCGTTGGCGGGCCTGCCGGGAAGCCGGCCTGGAGCGTATTCCGGCGATCGTCCGCGCCACCGAGGACGAGAAGCTGCTGCTGGACGCGCTGCTGGAGAATCTGCACCGCGCGCAGCTCAACCCGCTGGAAGAGGCCGCGGCCTACGACCAGTTGCTCAAGGACTTCCACTGCACGCACGATCAGCTGGCCGACCGGATCGGGCGTTCGCGTCCGCAGGTCTCCAACACGCTGCGGCTGCTGCGGCTCTCGCTGCCTGTGCAGCGCAGGGTCGCCGCAGGAGTGCTCTCCGCCGGTCACGCCAGGGCGCTGCTCTCGGTGGACGACTCCGACGAGCAGGACCGGCTGGCTCATCGCATCGTGGCCGAGGGGCTCTCCGTACGCGCCGTCGAGGAGATCGTGACCCTGATGGGCTCACGGCCGAAGAACGCGCCCCGGGCGAAGGGCCCCCGGGCCGGCGCCCTGCCGTCGCCCGCGCTCAACGATCTCGCCTCCCGGCTGTCGGACCGCTTCGAGACCCGGGTGAAGGTCGACCTCGGTCAGAAGAAGGGGAAGATCACCGTCGAGTTCGCCTCGCTGGTCGATCTGGAGCGCATCCTCGGCACTCTCGCCCCCGGTGAGGGGCGCGTCCTGGAAGGGGGACTCGCCGACGAGGAGGCGGACGACACCGAGGGCGCCGAAGGCATCGAGGGCACCGACCGGTCGAACGTGTCGGACCGGTCGAACGGCCTGGAGCCCGACGAGAACTGACGCCCCCGCACCGCCATCAGGGCGGGCCTTGTCCGATGCGTACCGGGACACGGCCCGCCCTTTGCCGTCCCCCGGTGTGCGGCGCACCTCTGGGTGGATACGATGCGTTCTGGTATGGCGCATCCACCTTGATCCACCTCAGAGGAAGGGCGGGGCCATGCAATTGGTGAGCCGCAGCCAACTGGTGTCAGCTGGACTCGGCCTGGGGATCGTGGGCGGCTTCGTCGGCAGCCTGATTCGGGAGCACAGTGCGCTGACCGCGGCTCGTGACGCGGCAGGCGTAGGAAGTGAGGAACGGCCTCGATGGGGCGTCGGCTCGTACCGCTCACGCTGGACAACCTTCCCGACCTCCCCCAGCGATGCAGGGAGTGCGTCTTCTGGGAGCTTGATCCGGTCAGGGGAGAAGCGGCGGTAAAGGCCGGCAGGGCCCGCGAGGAGAAGGAAGCCTGGATCTCGGCCGTCCTGCTGGAGTGGGGGTCGTGCGGCCGGCTGGCCTATGTGGACGACGTGCCCGTCGGCTTCGTGCTGTACGCGCCTCCGGCGTATGTCCCCCGCGCCACGGCCTTCCCGACGAGTCCGGTCTCCCCCGACGCCGTACAGTTGATGACCGGCTGGATCATGCCGGGTTATCGGGGGCAGGGGCTCGGCCGGGTGATGGTGCAGACCGTCGCGAAGGATCTGCTGCGGCGGGAGTTCAAGGCGATCGAGGCGTTCGGGGACGCGCGCTGGAAGGAACCGGCCTGTGTGCTGCCGGCGGACCATCTGCTGGCCGTGGGGTTCAAGACCGTACGGACGCATCCCGCGCACCCGCGGCTGCGGCTCGAATTGCGGACGACGCTCTCCTGGAAGGAAGACGTCGAGCACGCGCTGGACAGGCTGCTGGGTGCGGTCAAGAAGGACCCGGCGCTCAGACCGCTCTGAAACGAACAGGCCCGCCCCCTCGCAGAGGGGACGGGCCTTGTTTCACGTGAAACATCGCGCGTGGTGCGTGGTTGTGCGTGGTGCCGCGCCCTTAGCCGATGAAGCTCTCCAGGTCGCGCACGATGGCGGCCTTGGGCTTGGCGCCGACGATGGTCTTGGCGACCTCGCCGTTCTGGTAGACGTTCAGCGTCGGGATGGACATGACGCCGTACTTGGCTGCCGTGGCCGGGTTCTCGTCGATGTTGAGCTTGACGACCTCGATCTTGTCTCCGTGCTCGGCCGCGATGGCTTCGAGCGACGGAGCGATCTGGCGGCACGGTCCGCACCAGGCGGCCCAGAAGTCCACCAGTACGGGCTTGTCGCTCTTGAGGACGTCCTCGTCGAACGAGTCGTCGGTCACGTGCTTCAGGTCGCCGGCCACGGCGGCCTCCTTAACTTCGTGGGGTGTGGGTGGGAACTGCTGGTCAGACGGAGGCGGTCTTCTCCGGCTCGGCGGCCTTCTCGCGGTCGCCGAGCGCGGAGAGGAAGCGCTCGGCGTCGAGGGCTGCGGAACATCCGGTGCCCGCGGCGGTGATCGCCTGGCGGTAGGTGTGGTCGACGACGTCGCCGGCGCCGAAGACACCCGTGAGGTTGGTGCGCGTCGAGGGCGCCTCAACCCGGAGGTAGCCCTCGTCATCCAGGTCGAGCTGGCCCTTGAAGAGCTCGGTGCGCGGGTCGTGGCCCACGGCGATGAACAGCCCGGTCACGGGCAGCTGCGACGTCTCACCGGTCTTGGTGTTGCGCAGGGTCAGACCGGAGACCTTCTGGTCACCGTGGATCTCCTCGACCGCGCTGTCCCAGGCGAACCGGATCTTCGGGTCGGCGAAGGCCCGGTCCTGCATGGCCTTGGAGGCCCGCAGGGTGTCACGCCGGTGGACGATCGTGACCGACTTGGCGAACCGGGAGAGGAAGGTCGCCTCTTCCATCGCCGTGTCGCCGCCACCGACGACCGCGATGTCCTGGTCCTTGAAGAAGAACCCGTCACACGTCGCACACCAGGAGACACCGCGTCCGGAGAGGGCGTCCTCGCGGGGCAGCCCGAGCTTGCGGTGCTGAGAGCCGGTCGTGACGATCACGGCCTTGGCGCGGTGGACGGTGCCCGCCGTGTCGGTGACCGTCTTGATCTCTCCGGTGAGGTCGACCGTGATGATGTCGTCCGGGACGAGCTCCGCACCGAACCGCTCCGCCTGCGCCCGCATGTTGTCCATCAGGTCCGGGCCCATGATGCCGTCGCGGAAGCCGGGGAAGTTCTCCACATCGGTGGTGTTCATCAGCGCGCCGCCCGCGGTGACAGCCCCCTCGAACACGAGAGGCCGCAGCGAGGCGCGTGCGGTGTAGAGCGCGGCTGTGTACCCCGCCGGACCGGAGCCGATGATGATCACATTACGGACGTCGCTCACGGGTTTCTTCCTCGTCTCTGCAGACTGCCTGCTACTGCCAACGGGGCGGTTCAGGACTCCCACCCCACCCAACGGATCCTACGGGCCTGGCATTCCCGCGAGGTCCCGGCGGCGCCGGGCGGTGTCAGGGGCGAGGGTAGGTCTGCGTGAGGAGAAGTTCACCCTTGGTGGGAGGGACGACGTCGACGCACGCGGCGTCGACGACATACGCCCGCACCAGGCTGCCGTCGGCGGGATCCGACAGGACGACAAGGAAGGCTTCGGTGCCTTCGTACGTACCCCTCTCGGCGGCCAACGGGGTGTCGGGGCGGCCTATTCCCTGCTGGATGCAGGGCGGCAGCTGGGGCACCAGCTTGGGCGACGCCGTGGTGGAGGGCGCGTTCCTCGTGGACTCCTCGCTGCCGGCGACACGCGGTTCGCCGGTGGCGGGCGTGGACGCGAGCAGTGAGCCGACCCTCTCGCGGATGGCGGTCCCGGAGAACACGTCACCGCCGCCGTCGGCCTGGCTCGATCCCGCGTCGCTCCGGTAGGAGGTCGCGTCCTCGCCCGGGGACGACGTCTGGAACAGCAGAACGCTGACACCGATCGCCGCTGTTCCGAAGACGGCGCCGAGGATCGCACCACGGCGGCGGCGCACCTGCCGGGCGCGGCCGGGGCCGGTGGCCGCCCGTGAGCGTCCGGCGGGGCGGTCCGCCCGTGGAGCGTCGGGGACGGCGGCGCCGGCCCCCGTGGCACCGGGGGTGACGGCGGCGGGGACGGGCGCGGGCTCCCGCTCGGGCTCGGTGCTTTCTGGTGTGTCGGTGGTGCTGTCGTCAGTGTCGTCCGTGCGCGATGTTTCACGTGAAACATCGGCGGTCGCGTCCGCCGCGAGCGGATCCGGCGCGGTCGCGTTCAGCAGCGCCTCGGCGGCCAGAGCGGCGTCGACCCGGGCTGCCACGTCGGCGGGCATGCGCGGGGGGCCGGGCAGCGAGCCCAGCAGTCCGCGGATCTCCTCCAGCGACTCGTACACATCGGCGCAGAGCGAGCAGCCGTCGAGGTGTGCGCGTACTTCGACGCTCCGCGTGGGGGAGAGCAGGCCCTCCGTGAGGTCGGAGATCTCCGAGACGTCCGGGTGCTCGGTCGTGCCGGTCGTGGTTGTCACGCGCGCCCACCTCCTCCCTTCACGGCGGCAGGACCTTGTGGTCCCGCGTCTGGTCCGGTGTCCGGTCCCGCGTCCGGGGCCCTGTCCGGGCCTCTGTTCTGTGGTCCCGGCTCCGATGGGACGGATGTCCCCGGCGTCCGGTTCCTTTGGGGGCCAAGACCGCCTCTCGCGCCGGTGCCGCCGTCGCTCTCCCGCAGATGGGCGAGCATCGGCAGGAGTCTGGCCCTGCCGCGCGCGCAACGGCTCTTTATCGTGCCGACGGGCACGTCCAGGACTTGCGCGGCCTCGGCCACGGGATACCCCTGCATGTCGACGAGGACCAGGGCGGCCCGCTGATCGGCGGGCAGCTTGGCGAGAGCGACGAGAAGCTGGCGGTGGAGGTCCTGGCGCTCGGCCGGGGCCTCGGCCGACTCGTGCGGTTCGAGGAGCTGCTCCAGGCGGTCCGTGTCGTCCACGGGCGATGTCTTGCGGGAAGCGGCTTTCCTCGCCCGGTCGAGACAGGCGTTGACGGTGATGCGGTGCAGCCATGTCGTGACGGCGGACTGGCCGCGGAAGGTGTGGGCGGCGCGGAAGGCGGACACGAGCGCGTCCTGCACGGCGTCGGCGGCTTCCTCGCGGTCCCCGAGCGTGCGCAGCGCCACCGCCCAGAGGCGGTCGCGATGGCGTCGTACGAGCTCACCGAAGGCGTCGGGATCTCCCTCGACATGACGTGCCAGGAGGTCCTGGTCGTCCACGCCGGCGAGTGTGGCGTCTTCCAACGGTGAGCCCCCTCCCCCTGGTCCGCAGGGTCAGCCTATGACCTTGATCTCCGAGATTCCGCCGCGGAACTCGTTCGCCGAGGAGGCCGGGGCGAGTTCCGTGATGTGGATCAGTACGTACCGGGTTCTGACGGGCTTGTCCAGGGTCGCCTTCAGATTGCCGCCGGTCTGCCCCAGTTCGGTGATGCGCCGGGGGAAGTCCGACAGGGCCGCCGGGGCCGACGCGTCCTCGTCCGCGGCGAGGACCTGGGCCTTCTGGCCGGCGCGGTACATGGCGACATCGACGCCGTACACATCCTGCACGCTGCCGAGATCGACGACTATTCCGCTGCCGCCCCGGCGGTTGGGCAGGTTGCCGTAGTTCGCGTAGCCCTTGTACGTCCCGGTGATCCAGGCCGTTGCCGGGTCGCCGTCGGTGGCCAGAGGGACGTCCTCCGCCTGCACGCCGTCACCGTCCGGGGCGAACACCGAGGTCTCCTCGATCTTCAGATCCTTCGGGACCCGGGGCTCGGGCTTCTGCTGATTGCCGTCCACCGACTGGGACTGCGTCGTGTCGTCGGAGTTCGTGCGGTTGAGCATGTGGTCGGCCACCTGCCAACTGGCCAGCCCCAGCGCGGCGATGAGGAGCGCGGAGACCGTCCACTTCAGTGCTTTGCCCGTACGGCTCTGGAGGGGCGGCGGCGGGAGCGGCACGGGCTGCGCGGCGGGCTGTCCGACCGGACGGGTGGCGGGGCGGGCGTACGAGCCCTGCTGGTAGGTGGTGCGCTGGTACTCGGGCGGCGCGGCGAACGTGGGCTCCGGGGGCCGGACGCGCGGCATCTCAGCGACGGCCTTGGCCAGTTCGTCCGGGGTGGTGCAGGGCGGGTCCTGACGCGAGGCGGTGGCGCCCTCGTTGACGAGCGCGCGCATCGCGAGCTCGGACAGTCCGCGGTGCACCCCCGCCCGTACCTGGTCGGGGGCGATCAGGCCCACGCCCTTCGGTAGCCCCGCGAGGCCGTACGCGTCCGTCTCGTACGGCCAGCGTTGTGTCAGCGCCGCGTACAGGAGCGCGCCGATCGCCTCGGTGTCTGCACGCTGGGGGCGTTCCGCGCCGATGCCGCGCAGGGCGGCGTTCACGGCGAGGCCGCGGATCCGGTACTGGCCGGTGGAGCTGCGCAGTACAGCACTGGGCGTCAGCTTCAGATGGGCCAGGCCCTCGCGGTGCGCGGCGGCCATCGCCTGGGACACCTGGCTGACGAGCTGGTAGGCGTCGTGGGCCTCCATGGGGCCCGCGGCGAGGATCGCGGTGAGTTCCGTGGCGTCGGGCAACCATTCGTGGACGACGTAGACGAGGTCGTTCTCCTCGACGGCGTCGAGGACCTGGACGAAGCGCGGGTCCCCGAGGAGCGCGGAGGAGCGGGCCGCCGCCAGTACGGAGCGGGCTCTCGGATGGTCGGCGGGCAGGAGGTGCACACCGACGGCGCGGCGCAGCTTCTCGTCGACCGCACGCCAGCTGCTGAATCCGTCCAGACGGGTGACGCACTCTTCGAGCCGGTAGCGTCTGGCGAGCTTGTGGCCGCTGTGGAGTTCGGGTGGCGTCACGGCCTGGCGGGCCTCCTGGCGCTTTCCGTCCTCCGGCCCCGCCGGGTCGTCGGCCCCGGACTTCGCAGGCTTCCCGGCCGCGGAATCAGCCGATTTCTCGGGTCCGGGCTCACCGGCCTTGCCGTCTTCTGTCTTCTGGGCTTTCGCCACCCCGTCGGTGGTGGCCTTGTCCGCCTGGGCGGCCGGCGGTTCGTCACCGCTGTTGTCGGCCACCTCGACGGCAGCCGTGCTCCGTTCCGCCACCGTCGCTCCTGCCTCCCCATCCGTTGCGCACTGTCCAACAGCCACGCCAATTGTGCCCACAGTTGGACGCTATGCACGACACACGGCGGCCGACGATGGTTGTGCTGGGCCCTAGCGTCCGAGGCGGCCCCGGACCATTCCGACCAACGCGTTCATCTCTTCGACACGCAGTTTTCGCGCGACGACGAAGAAGCCGCCCAGCAGGACGATTCCGCCGACCGCCAGTGCGGCGAACGAGCCGAGAACCTCACTGCCGAGCTTCTGGAGCACGAAGTAGGCGACCGCGCCGGCGGCGATCGTGCCGGGGACGGATGCCAGACAGAGCCTGGCGTACGTACGCAGCACGCGCGAGCCGTCCAGATCGCCTCCCAGCCGCTTCTTGAGCCTGCGCCAGGCGATGCCCACACCGACGGCGTAGGCGAGCCCGTACGAGGCCGCCATGCCCACGACGGCCCAGCGCGAGGGAAGGACGACGAAGCAGAGGGCGGAGGCGGCGGCGTTCACGACGGCCACGATGACCGTGTTGTAGAAGGGGGTTCGGGTGTCCTCGTACGCGTAGAAGGCACGCAGCACCACGTACTGCACGGAGAACGGGATCAGACCGAGGCCGAAGGCCATCAGCATGTAGCCCATGGAGCGTGCCGATTCGATGCCGGAGGAGCCGAAGATCAGGGTGCACATCGGGATGCCGAGGGCGACGAAGCTGAAGGCGACGGGGACGATCGCGACGGCCGAGTTCCGCAGGCCCTGCGAGATGTCGTCGCGTACGGCTCCGGTGTCGCCGTCGTGCGCCGAGCGGGAGAGCCTGGGCAGCAGGGCCGCCATGACCGAGACGGTGATTATGGCCTGCGGCATGCCCCAGATCAGCTGGGCGTTGGAGTAGGCGATGTAACCGGCGCCCTGGGTGCCGGAGTCGACGCCCGCCGCCGTGGAGAGCTGCGAGACGACCAGCACACCGGCCTGGTTGGCGAGGACGAACAGCACGGTCCACTTGGCGAGCTTCGCGGCCTTCCCGAGGCCGTGGCCGCGCCAGTCGAACCGCAGCCGGATCCGGAAGCCGGTCTCGCGCAGGTAGGGGATCATCGCGAGGGCCTGGACGGTGAGGCCGAGCACCACGCCGACACCGAGCAGGCGCTCGGCCTCGGGCGGGATGGACCCGACCGTCATTCCGGAGTCCTCGGCCGTGCCGTACACCCAGATGAACATGACGAGGGTGGCGATGATGATGATGTTGTTGAGGACCGGGGTCCACATCATCGCGCCGAACCTGCCCCGGGCGTTGAGGATCTGCCCCATCACGACGTGCACACCCATGAAGAAGATGGTGATCAGGCAGTAGCGCACGAACGTGACGGCGACGTCGTTGGCCGCCGGGTTGTCGGCGATGCTCACCGACATGAGGCGTACCAGCTGCGGGGCGGCGAACACCGAGAGCGCGGTCAGCGAGCCGAGGATCACGATGACGAGGGTGAGCAGGCGGTTGGCGTACGCCTCGCCGCCGTCCTCGTCGTCCTTCATCGCGCGGATCAGCTGGGGTACGAAGACCGAGTTGAGGCCGCCGCCGATGGTCAGGATGTAGATCATCGTCGGCAGGGTGATGGCGAGCTGGAAGGTGTCGCCGAGGGTGGCGGCGCCGAGCGCGGCCACGATCAGGGCGGAGCGTACGAAGCCGGTGAGCCGGGAGACGAGCGTGCCCGCCGCCATCACCGCGCTGGACTTCAGCAGTCCCGACGCCCGTCCGCCCGCCTTCTTCGCGGGCGGGGGCGCGGCGACGGCCTCCGGTGCGACGGCCGCCGGAGCGCCCGTGCCCTGCTGGTCGCGGAAGAGATGCGCGAAGGCGTCCGGTTCCCGCTCGTCGGTGGCGGACCCGGTGGCGGACCCGGTGGCGAGCTCGTCGACGCCTGTGAACTGCGTGGTCCTCGCGTCGTCCCCGTACGGGAGGTGGTGGGAGGGCCCGTCGGGCTCGGGCGGCGGGGGCTGGTCCCAGACACGCGGATCGGGGGCGTACTGCTGCACCGGCGGCTGCTGGTGCAGCGGCGGCGTCTGCGGATAGGTGCCGGGGGCCTGCGCCTGCGGGCGGTAGGGATCCTGGTGGTAGGCGTCCTGAACGTACGGATCCTGGGTGTGGGCGCCCTGCGCGTACTGGTCCGGGCTGTTGTACGGGGTCTGGGCGTACGGACTCGGGGCGTAGGGGCCCTGGGCGTGCGGAGGCCCCGGGTGCGGGGCCTGGGGTGCCTGCGGGGTCTGGGCGTGCGGGCCCTGCGGGTACTGGTCCGGGTACTGGGGGCCCTGGCCGTAGTGGCCCTGTGCCTGGTCGGGTGCGGGGGCGTGGGGGTCGGCGGTGGGTGGCTGCGGCGGAACATGCCCTGCGGGATCGCCGCCTGCCCCCTGGCCGCGGTCACCGTCGTACGGCGCGTTCATGGTTACCCCACCTCATCGTCCCGGGCCGGCCGGCCACGACATCGCTCAACGGTCCACTTTCTCACCCATGCCCGACGGGTCCCCGCTTTCCGGACGGGTGTCCGGGGTCGGGTCACTCGGCTGCCCGGGTTCGGAGCCGGCGCTGTCGGCGCCTTCCTCGGCGTCTCCGGCCCCGGTTTCGGCGGTGGCCTCCGCCGTCGCCTTGTCCTCGGCCGCCTTCGCCGCCACCGCCCGCTTGCGCTGGCTGTACATCCTGACCCCCGCCAGGACCAGGAGCAGCACACCGCCGGCGATGACGAGCATCACGGTGGGAGTGAGCTCGGAGACCCTGACCTGGA
Source organism: Streptomyces sp. NBC_01716 (assembly GCF_036248275.1). Classification (NCBI taxonomy): domain Bacteria; kingdom Bacillati; phylum Actinomycetota; class Actinomycetes; order Kitasatosporales; family Streptomycetaceae; genus Streptomyces; species Streptomyces sp. NBC_01716. Next base: position 4,355,426 of record NZ_CP109181.1, read on the forward strand.
ACGCCATGGGGCTGCCGTACGGCCGCCCGTCGGTCGTGTAGAGCTGCGCCGTGAGCTCCACCGGACCGTTGGCGTTGGCCGCGCCGGTGAACTTCACCACCTGGGTGTGCCCGCCGTCGACCTTGATCGGCTGCTCGGCGACGGCGCTGCCGTCGTCCAGCTTCAGCCGGGTCGCGTTCGTGGAGTGCAACCGCAGGACGAGATCGTCGACGCCTTGCAGCAGCTGGTTCTGGACGGTCACCGGGATGGTCGCGCTGCGCCCGGACAGGGTCAGCTCCGACTTCTGGATGAGCTGGACCTCGCTGGCGAGGCTCACCAGATAGCGGTTCACCGAGTGGCGGTACTCCCTGGCGCCCGTCGCGTCGCCCCGCCAGGAGGTCGAGACCGCCCTGTTCACGGCGTTGGCGAACGGTGTCGCCACCCGGTCGGGAAGGGTGAGGATGGCCTTGAACTTCCCGAGCCGTTCGTCGATCCTTTTGAGCTCCTCGAACGCCGACGGGGGAAGCTCCTGGTCCCGGAGCTTGTCCGGATACCGCGAGGCGCGGGGCACCTTGGTGGTGGCGTTCGTGTCGGGCTTGCCGGCGGCGGCGTGGACCAGGTCGGACGACTGGGTCCAGCGCTCACCGTCCAGCCCCCGGAGGGCGCGCGCCATGGACTGCGCCTGGCCGGCCGACGGGGTCCGCTGTGGGGCGACGACGATCTCGCGCTGCTTCGAGGAGTCCTGGAGAGTCACGGCCAGCGACTGGGCGAGGAACTTCTGGACCGAGAGCGTGGAGCTCGCGGCGGTGGACACGTCGCCCTCGAAGGCGGTGGACAGCCGGGTGTCGGCGACCACGGCCGTCGTACCGCCGCCGATGGGCCGTGCCGCGCTCGCCGTGTACGGCAGGTTGTCCTGGATGCTGTCGCTGCGGGAGATCACCTTGTCGGCGCCCGCGGAGGTCGCCACATCGACGATCGACGGGTCGACGGCGCCGTCGACGGGCCACGCGAAGTCGGTGGCCGGCGGTACGTGGAGGATGGTCTCGACGGTCTTCGCGGCGACCTCGCTGGAGCCCTGGAGATGGCCGAGGGTGCCCGAGACGTCGTCGCCGCCGTGTGCCAGCGACGCCAGGTCGGGGTCGCCGAAGGGCAGGGTGACGACGTTGCCGTTGTCCTGGACGGCCTTCTCCAGCGAGTTGAGCCAGGTCCGGGCGACGAGCTGGTTCGTGCCCGCGACCGTGGTGTTGCCGTCCTTGACGCGGTACGTGTCGGCCATCGCCTCGACGGTGGCGAGGAGGTCAGGGTCGACGACCCAGGTGACGGGAAGCTGGCTGCCGAGGGAGACGAGCTGCTCCAGCCGGCCGCCCGGGGCCAGCTCCTCGGCCAGGTCGTCGTTCTCGAAGACCGGGGTCTGCCGCTCGTCCGAGCCGGTCTCGGCGGAGACGTGGGAGGTGGAGATCAGCGGCCAGAGATAGGTGAACTTGGTCTTGGTGTCCACCGAATCCGGCTGCCACGGCAGGAACGTCCGCCGGATGCCGAGGGTGTGGTCGTACGGCTCGGCCTCCGTACGGCCGGTGAGCGACACCCCGAGCTGATAGACCCCGTCACCGCCGAGAGCGAGCTTGCTCACCGGCACCGACAGCGCGAAGTCGTAGCTGATGCCGGAGGCGAGCTTCGCGAACTCGACCTTGTACTTGCCGCCCACCGGCGGCGGATCGTTCGTCGTGTCGTTGGAACGCTCGTCGGCGTCGTCGATGGCGGTACGGCCGACGAGCTGCGGGCCCACCCTCAGATCGACCTGCGCGTCGGTGACCGGCTTCTTGCTCTTGTTGGTCACCGTGCCGGAGATCGTGAGGGTGTCGCCCTTCTTCGGCGCGCTGGGCGCCAGGGTGTCGAGCGCGACGGACACGGTGCTCGACCCGGAAGGTTCCGCGGTCGCGCTCGCCGGAGACGCCGTGGTGGCCCCTGTGGCGGCCGTGGAGCCGGTCGAGGGTGCGGCGGTCGCCTGGGGAGCCGCGAGGCCCCCCAGCAACCCGGCCAGGAGCGGCACCCCCGCGGCCACGGCGGCGCTGCGCCCCAGCCATCGGCGGGCAGGAGAGTGCTTCATCCCCTGGATGTCTGCCGCCTCGGCCACGCGTCCGCCCGTTCCTCGTCGTCGTCAATGGTCGTCGTCGGTTGTGCGTCCACGCATGGTAACGATGTGCGCTGTGGCGAAGTGCCGGGGACCGCCTCCCCATGATCGGAAGAATCTCATGGGCGGGCAAACCGGTGCACCGGAAACCCGGGCGCCGGGGCCGGCCGGGGCACGTACCCTTTTCTGTTGTGCCGAACGCCAACGAAGAGACTCCCCATGCACTGAGTCAGGTGCAGCGCCGCGCGGTCAGCGAACTGCTGCGGGTGTCCCCTGTCGCCGACGACCTCGCGCGCCGATTCCAGGAGGCGGGCTTCACCCTCGCCCTGGTCGGAGGCTCGGTGAGGGACGCCCTCCTCGGTCGCCTCGGCAACGACCTCGACTTCACGACCGACGCCAGGCCCGACGACGTACTGAAGATCGTCCGGCCCTGGGCGGACTCGGTGTGGGAGGTCGGGATCGCCTTCGGCACGGTCGGTGTCCAGAAGGCGGGGCGGGTCGGCGACGGCCGGCAGGACTTCCAGATCGAGATCACGACCTACCGCTCGGAGGCGTACGACCGCACGTCACGCAAACCCGAGGTGTCGTACGGGGACTCCATCGAGGACGACCTCGTACGCCGGGACTTCACCGTCAACGCGATGGCGGTCGCCCTGCCGCAGAAGGAGTTCATCGATCCGCACGGCGGTCTCCAGGACCTCGCGGCCGGTGTGCTGCGCACGCCCGGCACCCCCGAGGCGTCGTTCTCCGACGATCCGCTGCGCATGCTCAGGGCCGCGCGCTTCGCCGCGCAGCTCGATTTCGAGGTCGCGCCGGATGTCGTCGCCGCGATGAAGGCCATGGCGGAGCGCATCGAGATCGTGTCGGCGGAGCGCGTACGGGAGGAGCTGAACAAGCTGATCCTCTCCCGGCATCCGCGCAAGGGCCTGGCGCTGCTCGTCGACACCGGACTCGCGGAGCGCGTACTGCCCGAGCTGCCGGCGCTGCGGCTGGAGAGCGACGAGCACCACCGGCACAAGGACGTGTACGAGCACTCGCTGACCGTTCTGGAGCAGGCTGTCGACCTGGAGGAGAACGGGCCGGACCTGGTGCTGCGGCTGGCCGCGCTGCTCCATGACATCGGCAAGCCCCGGACTCGGCGCTTCGAGAAGGACGGCGGGGTCTCCTTCCATCACCACGAGGTGGTGGGGGCGAAGCTGACGAAGAAGCGGATGGCCGAGCTCAAGTACTCGAACGAGCTGGTGAAGGACGTCTCGCGGCTGGTGGAGCTGCATCTGCGCTTCCACGGGTACGGCACCGGCGAGTGGACCGACTCGGCGGTGCGGCGGTACGTACGCGACGCGGGCCCGCTGCTGGACCGGCTCCACAAGCTGACCCGTTCGGACTGCACCACCCGCAACAAGCGCAAGGCGGCGGCGCTCTCGCGCGCGTACGACGGTCTTGAGGAGCGGATCGCGCAGTTGCAGGAGCAGGAGGAGCTGGACTCCATCCGGCCCGATCTGGACGGCAACGAGATCATGGAGACGCTGGGCGTCGGTCCGGGGCCGGTGATCGGGGCCGCGTACAAGTTCCTGCTGGAGCTGCGGCTGGAGAACGGGCCGATGGAGCGGGACGACGCGGTGAGCGCGCTGAAGGAATGGTGGGCCAAGCAGAACTGAGTCCGGGCCGGCCGCCGGCTCGCCGTCGATGTTTCACGTGAAACATCGGCGGGGTTCACGGGGTGCGCTGTGAAGGGGAGCGATGTTTCACGTGAAACATCGCCCCCCCTTCGTGCGCTACCCGTCCTTCTTCTTCGTGAGTTTCCTCCAGCGGAACAGCCCCACCGCGACGACCGCGTAGACCACCGCGACGCCCAGCACGAGCGGCACCGAGCGCCCGTCCCGCGGCAGCATCAGCGCGGCGACGCCCGCGGCGCCCACGAAAGCGACGTTGAACAGCACGTCGTAGAGGGAGAAGATCCGCCCCCGGTACGCGTCGTCCACCGACGTCTGCACCACCGTGTCCGTCGCGATCTTCGCGCCCTGGGTGACCAGACCGAGGATGAACGCGGCCGCGAGCATCGGGGCGGGAGCGAACGGCAGCCCGAGCGCCGGTTCCAGTACGGCCGCCGACCCGGCGCACGCGACCATCCAGCCGAACGAGCCGAGACGTCCGACCGCCGACGGTGTGACGAGCGCGGCGGCGAAGAAGCCCGCTCCCGATACGAGGAGCGCCACCCCCAGCAGGGCGAGTCCGTCGTCCTCGTCGGTGGTCCAGGCGTAGCGGCAGAGCATCAGCACGATCACGGTCAGCGCCCCGTAGCAGAAGCGCATCAGCGTCATCGCGATGAGCGCCGCGGCGGCGTCACGGCGCTCCGCCAAATGGTGCAGCCCGTGGCCGAGACCCCGTGCGGTCGACGCGAGAGCGGCCTTCAGATGCGGCTGTACCCGCCCCGGATCGGGGCCGAGGAGATCACGCGCCATGGTGACGGACGCGAGCGCCGACGACAGATACAGCAGGGCGGCCAGCAGCACCACGGCGGCGTCGGAGTCGGCGATCAGCAGCCGTACCAGAAAGGCGAGGCCGCCGCCCGCGGTCGCGGCGAGCGTGCCGGCCGTCGGGGAAAGGGAGTTGGCGACGACCAGTCGCTCGTCCTCCACGACGCGGGGCAGCGCGGCCGAGAGCCCGGCGAGTACGAACCGGTTGACGGCCGTGACGGCCAGCGCGGAGGCGTAGAAGAGCCAGTCCGGCAGCGAGGTGAGGATCAGCAGGGCGGTGCAGGCGGCCAGCAGGGCCCGCAGCAGATTCCCGTACAGGATGATCTGGCGACGCCGCCAGCGGTCGAGCAGCACCCCGGCGAACGGGCCGATGAGCGAGTAGGGCAGCAGCAGTACGGCCATGGCCGACGCGATGGCGCCCGGGGTGGCCTGTTTCTCGGGGGAGAACACGACGTGCGCGGCGAGCGCGACCTGGAAGACCCCGTCGGCCCCCTGCGACAGCAGACGCACGGTCAGCAGGCGGCGGAAGTCGGGCAAACGCAGGAGCACGCGCAGATCGCGCACGGCAGACATGTGGATCAGCGTCACACACGATGCCCGCGCCGTACGTGAGGGGTCCCCGGGCAGTGTGCCCCGGGGACCCCTCGGTGGTGCGTGTACGGGGAGATCCGTTCTCCCCGGACGTTCCGGCGCCCGGCGTTCTAGCGCTCGACGTCGCCGCGGATGAACTTCTCCACGTTCTCGCGGGCCTCGTCGTCGAAGTACTGCACCGGCGGGGACTTCATGAAGTACGAGGACGCGGAGAGGATCGGGCCGCCGATGCCGCGGTCCTTGGCGATCTTCGCCGCGCGCACGGCGTCGATGATGACACCGGCGGAGTTCGGGGAGTCCCAGACCTCCAGCTTGTACTCCAGGTTCAGCGGGACGTCGCCGAAGGCGCGGCCCTCAAGGCGCACGTACGCCCACTTGCGGTCGTCCAGCCAGGCCACGTAGTCCGAGGGGCCGATGTGGACGTTGGAGGCGCCCAGGTCACGGTCGGGGATCTGCGAGGTGACCGCCTGCGTCTTGGAGATCTTCTTGGACTCCAGGCGCTCGCGCTCCAGCATGTTCTTGAAGTCCATGTTGCCGCCGACGTTCAGCTGCATCGTGCGGTCCAGGACGACACCGCGGTCCTCGAACAGCTTCGCCATCACGCGGTGCGTGATGGTGGCGCCGACCTGCGACTTGATGTCGTCACCGACGATCGGCACACCGGCCTCGGTGAACTTGTCCGCCCACTCCTTCGTGCCGGCGATGAAGACCGGGAGGGCGTTGACGAAGGCGACCTTGGCGTCGATGGCGCACTGCGCGTAGAACTTCGCGGCGGCCTCGGAGCCGACGGGCAGGTAGCAGACCAGGACGTCGACCTGCTTGTCCTTCAGGGTCTGGACGATGTCGACCGGCGCCTCGGCGGACTCCTCGATCGTCTCGCGGTAGTACTTGCCCAGACCGTCGTGGGTGTGGCCGCGCTGGACGGTCACACCCGTGTTCGGGACGTCGCAGATCTTGATGGTGTTGTTCTCGCTGGCACCGATGGCGTCCGCGAGGTCGAGGCCGACCTTTTTGGCGTCGACGTCGAAGGCGGCGACGAACTCCACGTCACGCACGTGGTACTCGCCGAACTGAACGTGCATCAGACCGGGCACCTTGCCGGCCGGATCGGCGTCCTTGTAGAACTCGACGCCCTGCACCAGCGAGGCGGCACAGTTGCCCACGCCGACAATGGCTACGCGAACGGAACCCATCCTGGTTGCTCCCTGTGTGTGATCTCAATGTTGCGATGAAGCCCCGCGCTGATGCGGAACCTCATGGGGTGGTGTCCACGGACGGATCCGGCCGGCCGGGGGCTTCCGGAGGCGAACCCCCGGAAGACCCCCGGGGCCGGGGCAGGCCATCCGTGTCTCCCGTTGTGGTGCTGTTGGCCGTGCCGCTCGATGTACTGCCTGTCGCGCTGTCCCGCTCCGGAGCGGGGCTGTCCGGGCCGGGCCGTCGCTGGTCCCGTCCCGCCCGTTCGCTCTCGATGAGCTCGTTGAGCCAGCGCACTTCGCGCTCCACGGATTCCATCCCGTGCCGCTGAAGTTCGAGCGTGTAGTCGTCGAGGCGTTCGCGGGTACGGGCCAGGGAGGCGCTCATCTTCTCCAGCCGCTCCTCCAGCCGGCTGCGACGGCCCTCCAGCACGCGCATCCGTACTTCGCGCTCCGTCTGTCCGAAGAAGGCGAAGCGAGCGGCGAAGTGCTCGTCCTCCCAGGCATCGGGGCCCGTCTGCGACAGCAGCTCCTCGAAGTGCTCTTTCCCCTCCGCCGTCAGCCGGTAGACGATCTTGGCGCGCCGGCCCGCGAGCGTCGCGGCGAGCGCCTCGTCGGGCGCACTGCCCGGCTCCTCGATCAACCAGCCGTTGGCGACCAGCGTCTTCAGGCAGGGATACAGCGTCCCGTAGCTGAAAGCCCGGAAGATCCCCAGCGAGGTGTTGAGCCGTTTCCGCAGCTCGTACCCGTGCATCGGGGATTCGCGCAGCAGACCCAGGACGGCGAATTCGAGGATGCCCGAGCGTCTGCTCACTGTTCGCCTCCTCCGCCGTCCTGGCCGCGTATGTCGTCCCGATGTATCGACTCGATACATCGGGACGATAGAACACCGATGCTCATGGGACAAGAGGGGCCATCGTGAACGGCGTCACATCATCAATTCACAGCGAGTAACTTGCCTGGTTTGGGCTGAAGTTCAGAACTCGGCGGGGTTTGACCCTGCGTAGTCTGTGCGGCATGCAGACCACCGGGAACCGCGTGACGTGTGAGAGCGTCGTCGTTCTGGATGCATGCGGGATGAGCCCGACGGCGGGTACATCCGTATTCATCTCGGGGGACCGGAACTCAACTGCCGCTTCCAGGCGCCCGCGCCTGCCCGAGGAGTAGTCGTTCGATGAGTGAGCACCGTCGCAAACAGCCACAGCCGCAAGGTGGCCAGGGTGGCGGACGAGCCGCGGCCAGGCGTGCCGCACAGCGGCCGTCGGGCCGCCGCGCGGACCCCTCCCGTGGAGTCCCCACGGCCTCCCACTCAGACTCCTACGAACCCGAGCCTTCCTACGGAGGGCGCGCCGAAGCACGTAAGGCGGCCCAGCGGGGCCGCCGACGTGCCGCCGAAGGCGGCGGCGCCGGGGCGGGAGGCCACGGCGGGGGCCGCCGTGGCGGTGGACCCGGAGGTCCCGGCGGGGCCGGCCGGGGGCGTGGAGGACCGGGCAAGAAGCGGCTGATCGACTATCCGCGTCACGACAAGTACGGCTGGCAGCGCTGGGTGCCGTCCTGGAAGCTCGTGACCGGCCTCTTCATCGCCTTCATGGGCGGGCTTCTGGCCGCCGGCACGATCGCGTACGCCATGGTCGAGGTGCCGAAGGAGAATCTCGCCTCCAAGGCGCAGAACAACGTCTACCTCTGGGACGACGGCACGCCGATGGTCGCCACCGGCGGTGAGGTCAACCGGCAGATCGTCGGGATCGAGCAGATCCCCAAAGCTATGCAGAACGCCGTGATCTCGGCGGAGAACAAGACGTTCAGAAAAGACCCGGGTGTCGACCCGATGGGCATCGGCCGGGCCGTGTTCAACATGGCCAGGGGCGGTCAGACGCAGGGTGGCTCGACCATCACCCAGCAGTTCGTCAAGAACGCCATGCTCAACCAGGAACAGACCTTCAAGCGCAAGTTCGAGGAGCTGTTCATCTCGATCAAGGTCGGCGCGGACCTGAAGAAGAACGACATCATGGCGGGGTACCTCAACACCTCTTACTACGGACGCGGCGCCTACGGCATCCAGGCAGCGGCCCGTACGTACTACAACAAGGACGCCAGGGACCTGAACGCCAGCCAGTGTGCCTTCCTGGCGACGCTGCTGAAGGGCGCGACGTACTACGACCCCAACGGCAACGAGGCGATCGACAAGAACGCCAGCGCGAAGAACAACACCGAGCGGGCGGCGAAGCGCTGGAAGTGGATTCTCGACGAGATGGTCAAGGACGGCCATCTCAGCGCGCAGGAGCGGGCGACGTACAAAGAGTTCCCGATGCCCGGACCGCCGAAGAAGGACCAGCAGCTCAGCGGGCAGGTCGGCTACCTCGTGGACCTCGCCAAGGCCTACTTCATCAACAACAACGACCGGGGCATCACGGCCGACGACCTGGCCAAGGGCGGCTTCGAGATCAAGACGACCTTCAACCAGAAGAAGGTCAAGGCGCTCAACAAGGCCGTCACCGACGTCTACAAGGCGAACATCGACCCCAAGAAGCGCCCGGACAAGGACACCCACGTCCAGTTCGGCGGCGCCTCGGTGGAGCCCGAGACCGGCAAGATCGTCGCCATCTACGGCGGCGCGGACGCCACCAAGCACTTCACCAACAACGCCGACCAGACCGGTGCCCAGGTCGGATCGACCTTCAAGCCCTTCGTCCTGGCGGCGGCGATGCGTGACGGTGTCCGCGACCCCGACCTCGGGCCGGATCAGGGCTTGGACACGCGCACGCTGGTCTCGCCGGACAAGAGCGAGTACAGCGGCAAGAACAAGCTCAAGATCAAGGAGTACAACGGAGACATCTGGACGAACGAGGAAGGCAAGGAGTGGCTCCAGCGCAACGACGGTGACGAGAGCTACAACGACATCAATCTGCGCGAAGCCATGAAGGTGTCGGCCAACTCCCCCTTCGTCCAGCTCGGCATGGATGTCGGCATCCCCCAGGTCAGGCAGTCGGCTGTCGACGCGGGACTTCTCGCGGACAGCCTTCCGGGCGGCAGCAACCCCTCGTTCTCCATCGGTATCTCCGACCCCAGCGCCATCCGCATGGCCGGTGCCTACGCCACCTTCGCCGACGACGGCACGCAGCGTGAGCCGTACTCCGTCCAGGAGGTCAAGGAGAGGGGCGTCGTCGTCTTCAAGTACGACAAGAAGCCCCAGGCCAGGTTTGACGCCGACGTCGCCCAGAACGTGACGGACGTCCTGAAGTCCGTGGTCATGGAGAAGGGCGGCACGGGCACATCGGCCCAGCTGCCCGACGGCCGCGAGGTGGCCGGCAAGACCGGCACCACCGACGGCAACAAGTCGGCCTGGTTCGTGGGCTACACCCCCCAGCTGTCGACCGCCATCGACATGTACCGCCTGGACGACGACGCGAAGAACAAGAACCGCGAGTTCCTGGAGATGTTCGGCACCGGCGGCAAGGAAGAGATCCACGGTGCCTCGTTCCCTGCCGAGATCTGGCAGGCGTACATGACGGTGGCGATGAAGGGCAAGCCGGCCCTGAAGTTCCCCGAGCCCGAGCCGATCGGCGAGGCCGTCTACGGAGGGGGCCTGTCGTCCCCGGAGCCCACCCTGACCGAGAAGCCCTCGGAGTCGCCCTCGGAGTCGCCTTCCGAGTCGCCTTCCGAGTCGCCGTCGCCGACGGTCAGCGAGTCCGAGTCATGCAACCAGTGGAAGGGCTGTGAGGACGGTGGTCCCGGTGGCGGCAATCCGGGTGGTCCGGGCGGTGAGGATCCCGGCGGGGTGATCGGAGACCCGGGCGGCACCACGTCCAGTCCGCCACCCGACGAGGGAACCGATGAGGGAGCCGACGACGGAGGCCTCTTCGGCGGTCCGGGAGGCGGCTGAGCCCCCGACCTGTGGCACGGCGAAGGCCGCCGCACCAGCGCCGTACACACACCGTGTACGGGCCGGTGCGGCGGCCTTCGCCGTGCCACAGCGGCGTACGGCAGGATGGGCGGCATGCCGAGCACAGAAGACACCACGGTGCCCAAGGACCGGCCCGTCGTACCGCCCACCCGGCGGGACCGCATCGCCGCGTCCGGCAGCGAGCTGATCGGCGGTCCCATCGGCCGCTGGGCCTGGTACGGCGGCAGCCGGCTGACTCCGGTACGGGTGGTCGCGCTGGTGGCGATCGGCATGTTCGCGCTCGGCATGGTGCAGAAGATGCCCTGCTACGAGTGGGCGTGGTTCCGCGGCGCCGGCTCGCAGTACACGCACGCCTGTTACTCGGACATCCCGCACCTCTTCCTCGGGCGCGGTTTCGCCGACGGTCTCGTGCCGTACTTCGACCGGCTCGACGGCGACATGCAGTACCTGGAGTACCCCGTCCTGACCGGGCTGTTCATGGAGGTCGCGTCCTGGTTCACCCCCGGCGGCGGCTCGATCCAGCACCGCGAGCAGATGTACTGGATGGTCAACGCGGGGATGCTGATGATCTGCGCGGCGGTCATCGCCGTGAGCGTCGCCCGCACCCACCGGCACCGCCCCTGGGACGCGCTGCTCCTCGCCCTCGCGCCCGCCTTCGCCCTCACCGCCACCATCAACTGGGATCTGCTGGCCGTCGCGCTCCTGGCGGCCGGGATGCTGATGTGGTCGCGCGGGCGTGCGCTGGCCTTCGGCGTCCTCATCGGCCTCGCGACGGCGGCCAAGCTCTATCCCGTACTGGTGCTGGGGCCTCTGCTGCTGCTGTGCTGGCGCGCGGGGCGGCTGCGGGAGTTCGGGGCCGCGCTGGGCGGAACGGCCGCCTCGTGGCTGCTGGTGAACCTGCCGGTGATGCTGCTCGCGCCGGAGGGGTGGAAGAAGTTCTACACCTTCAGCCAGGAGCGGCAGGTCGACTTCGGATCGTTCTGGCTGATCATCACGCAGCGCACCGGCCGGTCCCTGGAGGTCGAGACCGTCAACACCTGGTCGATGGTGCTGATGGTCCTGGCCTGCGCGGGGATCGCGGCGCTCGCGCTGACCGCGCCGAGGCGCCCCAGGTTCGCGCAGCTCGCCTTCCTGGTCGTCGCCGCCTTCATCCTGACCAACAAGGTCTACTCGCCGCAGTACGTGCTGTGGCTGGTCCCGCTCGCCGCGCTGGCCCGGCCGCGGTGGCGCGACTTCCTGTTCTGGCAGGCCTGCGAGGTCATGTACTTCCTGGGCATCTGGATGTATCTCGCGTACACGACGAGCGGGGACGCCCACAAGGGACTGCCGACCGAGGGCTACCAACTGGCCATCGCGCTGCACCTGCTGGGGACGCTGTACCTGTGCGCCGTCGTCGTACGGGACATCCTGCTGCCGGAGCGGGACGGCGTACGGCGCGACGGTTCGGACGATCCGTCGGGCGGGGTGCTGGACGGGGCACGGGACGTGTTCGTGCTGGGGCAGGCGGCCCGGCCGACGGCGCCCGCGGCGCACACGGTGGAGGCGGCGCAGCGGGTGTCGTGGGGGGTACGGCCAGATCCGGACGGGGCCTAGCAAGCAGGCAGGCTAGCGGTCCACGAGCCGGTCGAACTGGGTGGTCGTGTGGCGCAGATGCGCCACCAGTTCGTCGCCCACCTTGGGCTCCTGCGCGTCGGCCGGCACGAACAGGATCGACACCTGCATGTGCGGCGGCTCGGCGAACCAGCGCTGCTTGCCCGACCAGACGAACGGCGACAGATTGCGGTTGACCGTCGCCAGGCCCGCCCGCGCCACGCCCTTGGCACGCGGCATCACGCCGTGCAGGGCCTTGGGAGCCTCAAGCCCGACCCCGTGCGACGTACCGCCGGCGACGACCACCAGCCAGCCGTCGGAGGCGGTCTTCTGCTGGCGGTAGCCGAACCGGTCGCCCTTGACGACAGGGGTCACGTCCAGCACGGCGCCCCGGTACTCGGTGGCGTCGTGGTCGCCGAGCCACAGCCGCGTTCCGATGCGGGCGCGGAACCGGGTCTGCGGGAACTGCCGCTGGAGACGGGCGAGTTCCTCGGCGCGCAGATGGCTGACGAACATGGTGTGCAGCGGGAGCCGGGCGGCGCGCAGCCGGTCCATCCAGCCGATGACCTCCTCGACCGCGTCGGAGCCGTCCGTGCGGTCGAGCGGTAGGTGCAGGGCGAAGCCTTCGAGGCGTACGTCCTCGATGGCCGCGTGCAGCTGGCCCAGCTCCTGCTCGCGGACGCCGTGGCGCTTCATGGAGCTCATGCACTCGATGACGACGCGGGCGCCCACCAGGGCGAAGACGCCGTCGACCGAGGAGACGGAGCGGATGACGCGGTCGGGCAGCGGTACGGGCTCCTCGCCGCGGCGGAAGGGGGTCAGGACCAGCAGGTCGCCGCTGAACCAGTCCTTGATACGGGCGGCTTCGTAGATCGTGCCGACCGCGAGGATGTCGGACTCGAAGCGGGTGGTCTCCTCGGAGAGCCGCTCGTGTCCGAAGCCGTAGCCATTGCCCTTGCAGACCGGGACGAGGCCCGGGAACTGGTCAATGACCGACTTCTGGTGCGCCCGCCAGCGCGCGGTGTCGACGTAGAGGGAGAGCGCCATGCCGGTCCGGAACCTTTCTCTCGGCTGCGGTGTATGAAGGATATGAACGTCATCGCGGGCCTTGGGGCCTTACGCGATTACTGGGCGCGCTGGTGCGGTTCACCGGTGTCCTGCTCCGCAGCGTGCTGACCACCGGCACTCCGCCGCCCGGGGGCCGGGATCAGCGGCGAGACATGTACATGTCGAGAGCCTTGTGGAGCAGCTTGTTGAGCGGGAAGTCCCACTCACCCACGTACTCGACGGCCTCGCCGCCCGTTCCCACCTTGAACTGGATGAGACCGAAGAGGTGGTCGGTCTCATCGAGGGAGTCGGAGATGCCGCGCAGGTCGTAGACGGTGGCCCCCATCGCGTACGCGTCACGGAGCATCCGCCACTGCATCGCGTTCGAGGGCCGGACCTCCCGCTTGTGGTTGGCCGACGCCCCGTAGGAGTACCAGACATGGCCGCCCACGATGAGCATCGTCGCGGCGGCGACGTTCTCCCCCTCGTGCCGGGCGAAGTACAGCCGCATGCGGTTGGGGTCCTCGGAGTTGAGGACGGTCCACATCCGCTGGAAGTACGAGAGCGGACGGGGCCGGAAGTGGTCGCGCTCGGCCGTGATCTCGTAGAGCCGCTGCCACTCCTCCAGGTCGTTGTAGCCGGCCTGGACGACCTCGACGCCCGCCTTCTCCGCCTTCTTGATGTTGCGCCGCCACAGCTGGTTGAAGCCCTTGAGGACATCGTCCAGGGAGCGGTTGGCCAGCGGCACCTGGAAGACGTAGCGGGGCTGTACGTCTCCGAAGCCGGCCCCGCCGTCCTCGCCCTGCTGCCAGCCCATCTTGCGCAGCCGGTCGGCCACTTCGAAGGCGCGCGGCTCGATGTGGGTCGCCTCGACGTCACGCAGCCGCTTGACGTCCTGGTCCTGGATGCCCGACTTGATGGCTCCCGCGTCCCAGCGGCGGATCACGACCGGCGGGCCCATCTTCACGGAGAACGCGCCCTGGTTCTTCAGATGAGCCAGCATCGGCTGGAGCCAGTCGCTCAGATTCGGGGCGTACCAGTTGATGACCGGGCCCTCGGGCAGATACGCCAGATACCGCTTGATCTTGGGCAGTTGGCGGTAGAGCACCAGTCCGGCGCCGACCAACTGGCCGTCCCTGTCGAACCAGCCCAGGCTCTCCGAGCGCCATTCCGTCTTCACGTCCGCCCACGCGGGGACCTGGCAGTGGCTGGCCGCGGGCAGACTCTGGATGTACGCCAGATGCTGCTCGCGACTGATGGTGCTCAGCGTCAGGGTCATGCGGGGCGCTCCTCGCAGATGTGTCCCCATGGAGTAGGGGGGCTCCGGCTCTCGCGCCGAAGCCTACTTGCCGATGGAGCGCCCCGGCTGGCCACGGGGCGGAGCGGGCACCGGGCCCGCCTTCGGAGCGGGCGTCAGCCCAGCACTCCGCCGAACAGGCCACCGTGTGCCATGCCGAGGTAGAAGCCGACGCCGGCCGAGCCCAGACCCATGAGCGTCGCGAACCGCTCGTGCGTCGTCACGGAGACGTACTGGCTGTACAGGCCGGTGAGGATGCCGATGAGCCCCGCCCAGGAGCTGAGCAGATGCAGGTTGTGGAACATCCCGGAGATGAACGCGAGGACGCCCAGCACCGCGGTCACCCAGAGCAGGGTGTCCTGGAGAGGATGGGGCCGGTGATCGGTGGCGAAGAGAGAACCGGTCGACTTCGGTCGCGTCTGCGTTGCCTGTGCCATGGGGCACCTCCTGGCGCCTTGCCGGAAGCGGCGCTTCGTAACGCCGCCCACACCCGATGTGTACAGAGTGCGTCCGTACCCGGCCGGATTTCAACCGGAAGCCGGTCTGCGGGTAGTCTGTACGGTCTGCACCGGTGTCTGCCCAGGCCAGAAATCGATCATCGCTCGTCGAATCGCTCGTCGAGCGGGATTGTCAGTGGCGGCCGATACCGTTGCTCACGCATCACGACCCTCCTGCCACGGAACGACCGTGGCCGCTGAGTCCAAAGGAGGTGGGTTCCACATGCGTCACTACGAGGTGATGGTCATCCTCGACCCCGATCTCGAGGAGCGAGCAGTCTCCCCGCTGATCGAGAACTTCCTCTCCGTCGTCCGTGAGGGCGAAGGAAAGGTTGAGAAGGTCGACACCTGGGGCCGTCGTCGTCTCTCTTACGAGATCAAGAAGAAGCCCGAGGGCATCTACTCGGTCATCGATCTGCAGGCTGAGCCCGCGATCGTCAAGGAGCTCGACCGACAGATGAACCTGAACGAGTCGGTCCTCCGGACCAAGGTCCTCCGTCCCGAGACCCACTGAGCTCCTAGCTCAGCGGTCATCGGGTCCGAGTAGCAGCCAGCAGCAAGAAGCAATCCCCGCCGAGAGGTTCACCCAATGGCAGGCGAGACCGTCATCACGGTCGTCGGCAATCTCGTCGACGACCCCGAGCTGCGCTTCACCCCGTCCGGTGCGGCGGTCGCGAAGTTCCGTGTCGCGTCCACTCCCCGCATCTTCGACAGGCAGACCAACGAGTGGAAGGACGGCGAAGGCCTGTTCCTCACCTGCTCGGTCTGGCGTCAGGCGGCCGAGAATGTCGCCGAGTCGCTTCAGCGGGGCATGCGCGTCGTCGTGCAGGGCCGGCTGAAGCAGCGGTCCTACGAGGACCGCGAGGGCGTCAAGCGCACGGTCTACGAGCTGGACGTCGAGGAAGTCGGCCCCAGCCTGAAGACCGCCACGGCCAAGGTCACCAAGACCACCGGTCGCGGCGCCCAGGGCGGTTACGGCGGCGGTGGCGGCGGTCAGCAGCAGGGCGGCGGCAGCTGGGGCGGCGGTTCCGGCGGCGGTGGCCAGCAGGGCGGCGGCGGAGCACCCGCCGACGACCCCTGGGCGACCAGCGCGCCGGCCGGCGGCCAGCAGCAGCCGCAGGGCGGCGGGGGCAACGGAGGCGGCTGGGGCGGAAGCTCCGGCGGTTCCGGCGGCTCCGGCGGCGGCTACTCGGACGAGCCGCCCTTCTAGGGCAGCTCGCTCCCACTTTCTTGATCACACAGGAGAAACACCATGGCGAAGCCGCCTGTGCGCAAGCCTAAGAAAAAGGTCTGCGCGTTCTGCAAGGACAAGACCCAGTACGTGGACTACAAGGACACGAACATGCTGCGGAAGTTCATTTCCGACCGTGGCAAGATCCGTGCCCGCCGCGTCACCGGCAACTGCACGCAGCACCAGCGTGACGTCGCCACGGCCGTCAAGAACAGCCGTGAGATGGCGCTGCTGCCCTACACGTCCACCGCGCGATAAGGGGAGGGTGACCTAATCATGAAGATCATCCTCACTCAAGAGGTCTCCGGCCTCGGCACCGCCGGTGACGTCGTCGACGTCAAGGACGGGTACGCCCGTAACTACCTGGTCCCGCGTGGTTTCGCGATCCGCTGGACCAAGGGCGGCGAGAAGGACGTCGAGCAGATTCGTCGCGCTCGCAAGATCCACGAGATCGCCACCATCGAGCAGGCCAATGAGATCAAGGCCCGCATCGAAGGCGTGAAGGTGCGTCTGGCCGTTCGCTCCGGCGACGCCGGCCGTCTCTTCGGCTCCGTCACCCCGGCCGACCTCGCTTCGGCGATCAAGTCCGCCGGTGGCCCGGACGTCGACAAGCGCCGTATCGAGCTCGGTTCGCCGATCAAGACCCTGGGCTCGCACCAGGTGTCCGTGCGTCTGCACCCCGAGGTCGCCGCGAAGTTCGGCGTCGAGGTCGTGCCCGCGTAGGGCTCTGACCGCATTGGTTCACCGGGTCCGCCTGGTGTCCGGCAGACAGTGGGAGGGCCGCGCCCCAGTCGGGGGTGCGGCCCTCTCGTGGTTTCACGTGCGTGGTTTCACGTGAAACCAGAGCGGTCCGGCCGGGCGCGGCCTGACTTGCCGGGGCCTGCCCGACCGGCCCGCCCCGGGGCCGGTCAGCGGGTGGCGCCCGTGACCAGCCAGTGGCCGGACCGGGTGCGGAGCCACAGCGTCAGCATGCGGACCGCCATCATGAGCGTCATGGCCCACCACAGGGCGGTGAGGCCGCCCCCGAACACCGGCACCAGGAGTGCGGCCGGGGCGAAGACCGCCAGCGTTACGACCATCGCCTTCGCCAGATAAGGGCCGTCGCCCGCACCCATCAGCACACCGTCCAGGACGAAGACGACGCCCGCGATCGGCTGGGTGACCGCCACCACCAGAAGCGCCGGGAGCAGTGTGTCCTGGACCACCCGGTCGCCGGTGAAGAGCGGGATGAACAGAGGGCGCGCCAGCACGATGAGCACCCCGAGCCCCACGCCGGAGACCACACCCCACTGCACCATGCGACGGCAGACGTCCCTGGCGCCCTGGGGATCGTTCGCCCCCAGATACCGGCCGATGATGGCCTGTCCGGCTATGGCGATGGCGTCGAGCGCGAAGGCCGTCAGGCTCCACAGCGACAGGATGATCTGGTGCGCGGCGACATCGGCGTCACCGAGCCGGGCGGCGACGGCGGTGGCGATCATCAGGACGGCGCGCAGGGAGAGCGTACGGACGAGGAGGGGTACGCCCGCCTGGGCGCTCGCCCGTATGCCGGCGAAGTCGGGCCGCAGTGAGGCGCCGTGGCGGCGCGCGCCTCGTACGACCACGATCAGATAGGCGGCGGCCATGCCGAACTGGGCGATGACCGTGCCCCAGGCGGAACCGGCGATGCCAAGACCGGCGCCGTAGACAAGGCCCACATTGAGGACGGCGTTGGCGGCGAAGCCGCCGATGGCGACGTACAGCGGGGTCCGGGTGTCCTGGAGACCGCGCAGGACGCCGGTCGCCGCCAGGACGACCAGCATCGCGGGGATGCCGAGGCTGGATATCCGCAGATAGGTGATCGCGTACGGCGCGGCGGTGTCGGAGGCGCCGAAGATGTCGACGAGCCAGGGCGCCAGGGGGAGGGTGACGGCGATGACGGCGGCGCCCAGCAGCAGGGCGAGCCAGATGCCGTCCACGCCCTGCCGGACGGCAGCCTGAAGATCGCCGGCGCCGACGCGACGGGCGACAGCGGCCGTGGTGGCGTAGGCGAGGAAGACGAAGATGCTCACGGCCGTGGTCAGCAGGGCCGCCGCGATGGCCAGACCGGCGAGCTGCGGAGTGCCGAGATGGCCGACGATCGCGCTGTCGACCATCAGGAACAGCGGCTCGGCGACGAGGGCGCCGAAGGCGGGTACGGCGAGTGCGACGATCTCGCTATCGTGCCGGCGCCGGTCGGCCTTGGGCGGTCCGGCCTTCGGCGGGCGAGCCTTCGACGGGCCGGCCTCGGACCGGCTGTCGGGCCCGGACCCGGGTGCCGTGGGGACCTGTGTCATGCGGTCAATCTAATCTTCCACAGGTAAGAGATGCAATGGGGAGTTGATCCTTACCGCTTGGGGAGAACCGGGCGCTGCTGTGCGCCGTTTGCTCGGATCTTGGACCAGCTTGAAAAGTTTTTCTCCCCCACAGCCGGTGGACGGAGAAAGTCCAGCTCAGAGGGGGTGTGGTGGCGGGTTCGCGAGGTTGTCCACAGTGCTGTCCCCCGGTCCGTGCACAGGTTCACCGGGGTTCTCCACAGCATATGGTCCTTCGTCCACATGGCCTGTGGATAACCAGATTGGCGGACGGTCCCCGCAGGCCTACCGTGGACCGGCGTCCGACGTGCCGGAACCGGAGTCAGGCCACTCGATTTGTCAGTGCGGTGCCGTAGAAAGAGTGGCACGGCCAAGGCCTGTCGTGTGGATCGGGCCGCGAGCCAGGCAAGATCCACACGACAGGCCCTAGGTCCGCTGGGCGGACGGGAGGAGGTGGCCGGATGAGCATCCCCGAGCCATTGGACGACCCCTGGACCGAAGCCGGGCCAAGCGATCGTCTGCCCGTCTCCCGCCAGCGCCGCGGTGAGGTGAAGGGCCGCGAGGAGCAGCACGAGCGCGGCAGGGACAACGCGTCGTGGGACGGCGGATCACCCGGCTTCGAGCGGGTGCCCCCCCAGGATCTGGACGCCGAGCAGTCCGTCCTCGGCGGCATGCTCCTCTCCAAGGACGCCATCGCCGACGTCGTGGAGATCATCAAGGGCCACGACTTCTACCGGCCCGCGCACGAGACGGTCTTCCAGGCGATCCTCGACCTGTACGCGAAGGGCGAGCCGGCCGACCCCATCACGGTGGCCGCCGAGCTGACCAAGCGCGGTGAGATCACCCGGGTCGGCGGAGCGTCGTATCTGCACACGCTGGTCCAGTCGGTGCCGACGGCGGCGAACGCGTCGTACTACGCGGAGATCGTGCACGAGCGCGCGGTGCTGCGGCGCCTCGTCGAGGCCGGTACCAAGATCACGCAGATGGGATACGCGGCGGACGGCGACGTCGACGAGATCGTCAACTCCGCCCAGGCCGAGATCTACGCGGTCACCGAACAGCGCACCAGCGAGGACTACCTGCCCCTCGGCGACATCATGGAGGGCGCGCTCGACGAGATCGAGGCGATCGGTTCACGCAGCGGTGAGATGACGGGCGTGCCGACAGGGTTCACGGACTTCGACTCGCTCACGAACGGGCTGCACCCGGGCCAGATGATCGTCATCGCGGCCCGTCCCGCGATGGGCAAAGCCCTTGCTCTGGACACCCCGCTGCCCACTCCCACCGGCTGGACCACCATGGGAGAGGCGCAGCCGGGCGACTTCCTCCTCGACGCGACGGGCCGACCCACACGGGTGGTGGCCGCGACCGACATCATGCGTGATCGCCCCTGCTACAAGATCACTTTTGATGACGGGTCGAGCGTCGTCGCCGATGCCGAACACCAGTGGCTCACGGACACGCGCGCCTCCGGCCGATCGGCTGGGGTCAGGACCACCAAGGAGATCGCCGAAACGGTCCGCTGTCTCACCTCCGACGGGCGCGCGAACCACTCCGTACGGACCACCGCACCTCTTGACCTGCCCGAGCGCGATCTCCCCGTGGCTCCGTACGCGCTGGGCGCCCGGCTCGGCGACGCGGGCGAGGACCCGGCGAGGGGACTTCTGGGGGACAAGCACATCCCCCAGGAGTACCTACGGGCCTCCCTCGCGCAGCGTCGCGCACTCCTCGCAGGCATTCTCGGCACCGACGGCGCGGTGACCGGCACGGGATCGGCGCGCTTCGCCGTTACGAATCGCGCTCTCGCCGAGGGCTTCCGTGAGCTGGTGCTGAGCCTCGGGCACCGGTGCGAGGTGTCGACCGAGCGCGTCGACCGCGTCGACGAAGGGCCGGAAGAGTCCTCCACGCGCTACACGATCAGTTTCACGACCGCCGACGAGGCGACACCGGAGCCCACGCGGCGTTTCATCACGGCTGTCGAGGAGGTGGACAGCGTCCCGGTCCGCTGCGTCCAGGTGGACAACCCCGCGCACCTGTACCTCGCGACTCGTTTCATGATCCCCACCCACAACAGCACGCTCGCGCTGGACTTCGCGCGCGCGGCCTCCATCAAGAACAACCTGCCGAGCGTCATCTTCTCCCTGGAGATGGGCCGCAACGAGATCGCGATGCGTCTGCTCTCGGCCGAGGCACGGGTGGCGCTGCACCATATGCGCTCGGGCACGATGACCGACGAGGACTGGACGCGACTGGCCCGCCGGATGCCGGACGTCTCCCAGGCGCCGCTGTACATCGACGACTCACCGAACCTGTCGATGATGGAGATCCGCGCGAAGTGCCGCCGGCTCAAGCAGCGCAACGGACTGAAGCTGGTGGTCATCGACTATCTCCAGCTGATGCAGTCCGGCGGCTCGAAGCGCGCGGAGAGCCGCCAGCAGGAGGTCTCGGACATGTCGCGAAACCTCAAACTGCTGGCGAAGGAGCTGGAGCTCCCGGTGATCGCGCTCTCCCAGCTGAACCGTGGCCCCGAGCAGCGCACGGACAAGAAGCCGATGGTCTCGGACCTGCGCGAGTCGGGCTGCGTCACGGCAGGCACCCGCGTCCTCCGTGCCGACACGGGCGCGGAGGTCACGATGGGCGAGCTGCTCGCCAGTGGTGAGCGGGACATCCCTGTCTGGTCGCTGGACGAGAACCTCAGACTCGTACCCCGCATGATGACGCATGTTTTCCCGAGCGGCGTGAAGGAGGTCTTTCGGCTGAGGCTGGCCTCGGGCAGGGAGATCGAGGCGACGGCGAATCACCCGTTCCTGACATACGACGGCTGGCGGCCGCTCGGCGAGCTGGGTGTCGGCTCGCGGATCGCGACTCCCCGTCGGATCGATGCTCCCGCGCGTACGACGTCGTGGCCGGAGCCGGAGCTGGTCATGCTCGCTCACCTCCTCGGCGACGGCTGTGTGGCGCCGCGCCAGTCGATTCACTACACAAGCAACGACGATGCGAACCTCCGCGCCGTCGAGGAAGCGGCGGCACACTTCGGGATCACGCCGCGCCGCGAGCAGCAGCAGTCGTGGTGGCACGTCTACCTGCCCGCTCCCTTCAAGCTGACTCCCGGTCGCCGCAATCCCCTTGCCGAGTGGCTGGATCGCTTCGGGCTCTACGGCAAGCGCGCGCACGAGAAGTTTCTGCCGCCCGAGCTTTTCGGGCTCCCGGACGAGCAGGTTCAACTGTTCCTGCGCCATCTGTGGGCGACGGACGGCTCGGTGACGGTCTCCAAGTCCGGCGCGGTGCGGATCTACTACGCGACGACGAGCGAGCGGCTGGCCCGCGACCTCCAGTTGTTGCTGCTGCGTCTGGACATCCGTGGACGGCTGCGCGCCGTGGACAATACCCGGGGGCGGCCGGGATGGACGGTTGATATCTCAGGTGTGGACGACCAGCGGCGATTCCTCCAGGACGTGGGGGTTCATGGGGCGCGGGCCAGGCACGTGATCACGGCCTCGGAGCGGCTGCGGGATGTCAAGCCGAACACCAACCTGGACACGGTGCCCAAGCAGGTATGGGACACCGTGCGCGAGCTGATGCGCGGACAGGCGGTGACGACCCGCGCCTTCCAGCCGGCGCTGGGTACGAATTACCGCGGGTCTGCGCTCTACAAAGCGTCACCGGGTCGTGCGCGACTGTCGAAGGTGGCCGAGGTTCTCCGGAGCGCCGATCTGGACATGCTGGCCACGAGTGACGTCTTCTGGGACGAGGTCGTTTCCGTGGAGAGCCAAGGAAGGCAAGAGGTCTACGACGCGACGGTGTTGGGGACGCACAACTTCGTAGCGGACGGGATCAACATTCACAACAGCATCGAGCAGGACGCGGACATGGTGGTGCTGCTGCACCGGGAGGACGCGTACGAGAAGGAGTCGCCGCGCGCGGGCGAGGCGGACCTGATCGTGGCGAAGCACCGTAACGGTCCGACGGCGACGATCACGGTGGCGTTCCAGGGCCACTACTCCCGCTTCGTGGACATGGCACAGACCTAGGGCGTGTTTTAGAAGTCCCGTCTGGCCCACGACGCCTGGCACGCACGCTCGCTGCGTTGTCGGAGTCATCCAAGTACGTCCAGTACGAGGATGATCCTCCGCCTTGCGATCGCACGCACCAGACGCCGTGGGCCCCGCCCGATGGGCGGACGACGCTACTTCTAAAACACGCCCTAGGCCCTGTCCGGTGGGTCTGGTCGTCCCGCAGCGCGGGTTCATCAGGTGGTGTGGTTTATCCGAGGTTCGGCCGTTTCGCTGAACTTGTCCGCCGATGATCGAGGAGCGCCCGGTCGCCGGCCTGGGGGATGTGTTCGTGATCTCCGGTGTGTCTGGTCGCACGCACTGTCCGACCAAGAGAAATGGCTCATCGTGCATTTGACTCCGCATGAGCGGGAGCGCCTGCTGATCCATGTCGCGGCCGACGTTGCACAAAGGCGCCGTGACCGCGGGCTGCGCCTCAACTATCCAGAAGTGATGGCCCTGTTGACGGTGCATGTCTTCGAGGCGGCACGCGATGGTGCGACGGTCAGCGACATCATGGACTCGGGGCGGCAGTTGCTCACCCGTGACGAGGTGATGGACGGCGTCCCGGAGATGATCAAGAACGTCCAGGTGGAGGCCACCTTCCCGGACGGCACCAAGCTGGTGACCATCCACGATCCTGTTCCGGAAGGTGCGGAGGAGCCGGGCGTCCACCCGGGGAAGGTCGAGCACCCCCGGCCGCCCAGTGAACCGGACTCATCGCAGGTCGGCCGGTATGACCCGATCTACTTCAACGTGCACCTCGACGGGGACACACAGGGCGTCAGCCTGCAGAGGGACGCCACCACCTTGCCGGGTCCTGGCAGGACGAGGATCAAGGTGAGGAACGAGTCGGACCGTCCCGTCCAGGTCGGCTCCCACTATCACTTCGCCGAGGTCAACCCGGGGCTCAAGGTCGTCGGCGTCGAGGTCCCCGCCGGCCAGGCGGTCCCGGATGACCGCGGTCTGTGGAACTGCGACGCGGCGAAGGGGCGACGGCTCAACATCGCCGCAGGCACGTCCGTGCGCTTCGAGCCCGGCGACGAGCGCTCCGTGGAACTGGTGCAGATCCAGGGTGATGTCACGGCCGGCGGCGGCGACACCAGCGACCTGACCAGGATCCAGGGACTGCGCGAGGGGATCGTCCGATGAGGGACCCGCGGGGACAAGGCCACGGCCAGGGGCCGAAGCCGGGCAACGAGCTGACGCGGGCGGACTACACCGCGCTGTACGGACCGACCACGCGGGACCGGGTCCGGCTCGCCGACACCGACCTCACGCTGGAGATCGAGGCCGACTGGAGCGGCGGTCCTTCGTACAGCGGCAACGAGGTGATCTTCGGCGGCGGCAAGGTGATCCGCGAGTCGATGGGAATGTCGCACCTCGCCAGGGACGGAAGGCACACCGACGGCACCGCCACGGACCACCGGCCAGTGGACACCGTGATCACAGGCGCGCTGATCCTGGACTGGTGGGGTGTGGTCAAGGCCGACGTCGGCATCCGCGACGGCGCGATCACGGCCATCGGCAAGGCGTACAACCCCGAGACGATGGACCCGATCGCGAGCGACAGGTTCGAGACGCCGAACCGTACGACTCCGGGCAACACGGTGCCGGTGCCGGTGACGCCGGTGAGTTTCGTCATCGGGCCGAGCACCGAGGTCATTTCCGGCAATGGGCGGATCCTCACGGCGGGTGGCGTGGACACCCATGTTCACTTCATCTGCCCCGGGGAGATCCACGAGGCGCTGGCCTCGGGTGTGACCACCCTGATCGGCGGCGGTACGGGACCGGCGGAAGGCAGTACGGCCACCACCGTGACCCCGGGCGCGTGGCACATCAGGCGGGTCTTCGAGGCGCTGGACGAGTTCCCGGTCAACATCGGTCTGCTCGGCAAGGGCAGCACGATGAACGAGTACGAGCTCAACGCGCAGGTGGACGCCGGTGTCTGTGGTTTCAAGATCCACGAGGACTGGGGCGCCACGCCCGCGGTGATCGACCGGGCCCTGGACGTCTGTGAAGAGCGCGGAGTCCAGCTCGCCCTGCACGCCGACTCGCTGAACGAGTCGGGGTTCCTGGAGAGTACGCGTGCGGCTTTCACCGGGGACGGCAGGGACGCAGGGGGGAAGCCCATGAAGATGAAGGCGCGCTCCCTCCACATCTTCCATGTCGAGGGTGCCGGCGGCGGTCACGCGCCCGACATGATCGAACTGGTCAAGGAACCGAACGTCCTCCCGGCCTCGACCAATCCGACGCGTCCTCTGACGGTCAACACCGTCAAGGAGCACGTCGACATGATGATCGTGTGCCATCACCTCAACCCGGACATCCCGGCGGACATCGCCTTCGCCGACTCCCGGATCCGGCCGTCCACCATGGCCGCGGAGGATCTCCTCCACGACATGGGCGCGATCTCCATGATGTCCTCCGACGCCCAGGCGATGGGCCGCATCGGCGAGATGGTCATGCGCACCTGGCAGACCGCGCACGTCATGAAGAGCCGCTACGGGGCGCTGAAGGAGGACCTCGAAGCCGCGGGGGTCCGCGCGGTCACCGACGACACGAACCACTCCTTCAACGACCGGCGGCGGCAGCCGAACGACAACTTCCGGGCCCGCCGGTACGTCGCCAAGTACACGATCAACCCGGCTATCACCCATGGCATCGACGGCCACGTCGGCGATGTGCGGACCGGGAAGCTCGCCGACCTGGTGCTGTGGGAGCCGAAGTTCTACGGCGTCAGACCGCACATGGTCCTCAAGGGCGGCCAGCTCGCGTACGCGCAGGTCGGTGACGCCAACGCGTCGATCACCACGCCGCAGCCCTATCAGGCGCGCCCGGTCTGGGGCTCCACCGGCCGCTCCCCGGGACGCAACTCGGTGAACTTCGTGGCTCCGGGCGTGGCCGGCAAACTGAACGGAGACGGCACCAGCGGCAATCCGGGTCTCGGTCTCGGCAAGGACTTCGTGGACATCGCACGCACCCGGGACGTGACGAAGGCCGACATGAAACTGAACGACACCGTGCCCGACAGCCTCGAAGTCGACCACAACAGCTTCGAGGTCACCATCGGCGGTGCGACCACGAGCGATGCCCGCACGGAGCTCAACGGCGCGACCGTGCCGCGCTCGTACGTCAGCGAAGTACCTCTGGCACAGCGGTACTTCCTCTTCTGAACGGCCACCTGCCCGGCCGTCGCGGCCGAGCCCCGGGCGGGTACGCCATGCCCGCCCCACGTCCGGCGCGACCTCCGACCCCGTGAATGTGAAAGGCAGCCGCTCACCCATGAGCCGTGCAGCCCTGCTCCTGCTGGCCGACGGCCGCTTCCCCGCCGGAGGGCACGCCCACTCAGGCGGCGTCGAAGCCGCGATCGCCCACAAAGCCGTACACGACACCGACAGCCTCCAGGCGTTCTGCCGCGGCCGTCTGCACACCACCGGCCTGACCATGGCCGGTCTGGCAGCCGCGGCTGCCGCCGGAGTCGACCCGCTGCTGCTGGACGAGGCAGCCGACGCACGCACCCCCGTCCCCGCGCTGCGCGCCGTCGCGCGTCGGCTGGGCCGGCAGCTGATGCGCGCGGCCCGTGCCACCTTCCCGTCCGAAGAGCTGGAACGGCTGGCCGCCGAGCGTCCTCGCGGCGCCCACCAGCCGCTCGTGCTGGGGCTCGCCGCCCGCGCTGCCGGGCTCACCCCGCTGGACGCCGCCTGTGCCGCCGCGTACGAGAGCGTCAGTGGCCCGGCCACTGCGGCGGTGCGTCTGCTCAGCCTCGACCCGCTCGATGCCTCGGGGCTGCTGGCCCGCCTCAGCGCCGAGACCGGCGCCGTCGCCACGGCCGCAGCCCGAGCCGCGGACCGCGTCGCGGTCGAGGGCGTCGACGCCCTGCCGTCGGCGTCCTCGCCGCTGCTGGACATCACCGGTGAACAGCATGCCGCCTGGACCGTGCGGCTCTTCGCCTCCTGAACCTCCCCATCTCTGGAGTTCTTCGTGCACCTCGACCAGCCCGTCACCATGCCGCTCCACCACACCCACAGCGCCGAGCCGTTCAGCGCCGACGGCACCCGCCGAGCCCTCCGGGTCGGCCTGGGCGGGCCCGTCGGCTCCGGCAAGACAGCGAGCGTCGCCGCGCTCTGCCGCGCCCTGCGCGACCGCTGGTCCATCGCCGTCGTCACCAATGACATCTACACCCGCGAGGACGCCGAATACCTGCTGCGCGAGGCCGTGCTGTCGCCCGAGCGGATCACCGCGGTGGAGACCGGCGCGTGCCCGCACACCGCGATCCGCGACGACATCTCGGCCAACCTGGAAGCCGTCGAACACCTGGAGCGGGCCCTCCACCCCCTCGACCTCACGCTCGTCGAGTCCGGTGGCGACAACCTCACCGCGACCTTCTCCAAGGGTCTCGTCGACGAGCAGATCTTCGTCATCGACGTCTCCAGCGGCGACGACATCCCCCGCAAGGGCGGCCCCGGCATCACCACCGCCGACCTCCTCGTCATCAACAAGACCGACCTCGCCCCGCACGTCGGCGCCGACCTCGCCACCATGGCCGCCGACGCCGAACGGCAACGCGGCGGCCTTCCCGTCATCTTCACCAGCCTCACCTCGGACGACGGCATCCGCGAGGTCGCCGACTGGGTCACCGCCCACCTCAACGAGTGGCACGCCAAGGCCGCCGTATGAGCCCCGCCGCGCAACTTGCCGTGGACCAGGGGGCATTGACCGGAGCCCCCTCCGGAGCCCCCGGAGCCCCCTCCGGAGCCGAGGAGCCCGCCGGGCACCCGGACGGGGTGCGGGCCACGGCCCGTATCCGCGCCACGTACAACGGGCGCGCCACCACGCTTCCGCAGCTGCGCAGTGACGGCCCGTTCCACCTCCGGCGCATGCGCACCGAAGGAAACACCGCCAAGGTGGGGATCATCGGTGCGATGAGTGCCCCGCTCGGCGGCGACCGGCTCACCATCGACGTGACCGCCGGGGACCGGGCCGTACTGGAAGTCACGACGGCCGCCGCCACGCTCGCCCTGCGCGGCCCCACCACCGCCCCGGCCACCTACGACGTACGGCTCACCGCCGGGGAACACACCACCCTGCGCTGGCTGCCCCAGCCGCTGATCAGCGCCGCAGGCAGCAACCTCCGGCAGACCTGCACCGTGGAACTCGCCGCCACCTCCCGGCTGTTGCTGCGAGAGGAGCAGCTCCTGGGCCGGGCCAACGAGGATCCGGGCCACCTCGTCAGCCGACTCCTGGTCCACCGCGCCGGAAGACCGCTGCTCGACCAGCGGACGGCGTACGGGGACCCCGAGCCCGGCTGGGACGGCCCGGCCGTCCTGCACACACACCGCGCCGCCGGCCAACTCCTGCTGGTCGACCCCGAGATGGGCACGCCCCGTGGCCCCGTCCTCCTCGGCGAGGGTTCCCGGGACGGATGCGCCGTCCTCACGCCGCTGGCCGGCGGTCCGGCGCTGCTCGCCACCGCCGTCGCACCGACCTCATCGGCCCTGCGGGAACTGCTGGACGAAGCCCTCGCGCACGCCCTGCGGAAGTAGAAGGGGGGCGCGGGCGCGCCCTCGCCGGACGCTTCCGGGGAGGGCACGCCCGCACCCCGTCCGGGTGCCGGTGTTCAGCTCGCCCGGGTGGGCGTCTGCTTGATGCCGTCGACGATGGCGCGGCTGGTCACGGCGCTGGTGTGGGTGACGGTGCCGGGCTTGATCAGCAGGTCCTCGGGGTTGGGGTTCTCGACCTTGGTGACCTGCACGTGCCGCGTGCCGAGGAAGGCGAGGGTCTTCTCCTCGAAGATCCACTCCTCGCGCTCACCGCTGACGTTGTCCAGGCGCGCCACGGCGATGCCCTCGCGTCCCTCGGCGTCGACGGCGCTGTCGACCTTGACGACACCGGGGATCTTCGCCGCGGCCTTGTACAGCGCGGCCTCCAGCCCGGACGGCGGGTAGCTCTCGCCGAGCAGGTCCCCGATCGCGGAGAACGCCGCCTGGTCTCGGCTGTTGCCCTGCCCTTCGCTCTCCGCGTAGACCTTCTTGAGGAGGGCGTCGGGGTCGGTGGGCAGCTTGCTCAGGATGTCCCACGACGAGGAGGAACCGTGCGGCGAGTCGAGCGTCTCGCCGCCCTCGGGGCTGACGCCCGGCTCGATCAGCCATCCCTTGCGCCCGTCGGGCGACTGCCAGACCTGCCGGCGGTGCGGCTTCTTGCTGACCACGGTGTGCTCGTCGCCGGAGGTCCTGACGTGGGTGCCGGCGGTGGTGGACTCCACGTAGAGGAACTGGTCGGCGCGCGGCTCCTGGGCCGGGGACTCCGCGGCGGCCAGGGAGATTCGGTCGAGCAGGGCGACGGTGCCGGTGGCGCTGGCGCTGCCGATCTCGGTGGTCAGGACCGGCCCGGCGATGAGGCCGGTGCCGCCGTCGGTGCCGTCCTGTCCGGCGAGGACACCGCTGGTCGCGATCACGCCGGCCAGGGCACACGCCGCGAGGGGCAGGACGATCGCCGGGCGCCGGAACCAGCCGCGCCGCTCCTGGGGGCGGGCGGGGGCGGCGGCGGGGGCGGTGGTGCGGGTCTCGTCGTGGATCTGGGCCATGAGGCGCTCCTTGTGGAACTCGTGGCGGCCCACCGGCAGATCCCGCTCGGCCGGCGGCAGGAGACCCTCGGTCTCCCGCCACTCGGCCGGACGCGGTGAACGATCGGTGTTCATCGGTTTCCCTCCCGTGCGGACCGGACCGCGGATGCGCGGTCTCCTCTTACCTGTCGAACTGGCGCGACGAGTTCCCTTTTCTCCGCGGCGAGTTCGGCGTCGGCGAGTTTGCTCAGCTTCTTGCGGGCGCGGGACAGCCGGGAGCGGACGGTACCGACGGGGATGCCCAGGACGGTAGCCGCCTCCGCGTACGGCATGCCCTCCCACAGGCACAGCACCAGCACCTCACGTTCGCGGCGCTTCAGGGAGGCCAGCGCGCGCAGGGTGGCGGCCAGTCGCCGGCGGTCGTCCACCCGGCCGGCGATCTCACCGGCGTGGTCGGGGATCTCCAGCGCGCCCCGACGGGCGTCGGTGACCGACGCGGCGGCCGCCGCGCGGTAACGCCGGTTGCTCCGCAAGTGGTTGCGTGCGACGTTGGTGGCGACGCCGAGCAGCCACGGACGCAGCGATCCCCCGTCCGCGTCCAGCTTCTCCCGCATCCGCCAGGCCGCCATGAACGCCTCCGCCATGACGTCCTCCGCGACGGACCAGTCGGCAGTCAGCCGGAAGGCGTGGTTGTACACGGCGCGCGCGTAGGCGTCGAAGAGCTCCGCGAAGGCGTCGGGGTCGCCGTCCCTGATCCGAGTGCGCAATTCTGTGGTCACGTCTGGGACCTGTCCGGCACCGTGTGGCGAGTTCCAGTGACGTGCGTCACGTTGCCCCCTTGGTACGGACTCACCGCGGAGTTGCCTGTTTCGGAGTGGGAAGGACACGATCCGGAGCGGCTGACCCGGGAGGAGTTCGATGAAGTCTGGGACATCGCCCGTCAGGGCATCACAGCCTGGCTTCGTTGATCCATCGGCGGTCCGAGGCACCTGCCATCCTCTTGGGGTGACCTCAGCCCTTCCGCGCACGGTCCGAGCCGTCGACACTGTCGGCCTCCTGGGCCTGGAACAGGAGGCCGCCGTATGTGGCTTCAGTCAGAGGCTCCCGGTCGACTGGCTCCAGGAGCACCTCGCTGCGGAAGCGACGCACTACCTGTTCCCGGCACTCGTGCACCAGCTCAGCCACCGTCCGGAGGTGTCACCACAGTGGAGGTGCGAGCTGCTGCTGACCGTCAGGACCGGCGAACAGATCCACGGCCTGCTCGACGTTCTTCCCGACACGTTCGACAAGATCCCGGAGACCTTGGACGCGGCGGCCAAGACGGACATCGTCAACCGCATCGAGCATGCCGTGAGCGTGCGCGAGTGGGTGGAGCGGGCGGCTGTTGATGCCGGGTCCGAGGAAATGCCGCGGGATGCCGGGTAGTTCGGCGCGATCGTTTATTGGTTTGCCGCCTGTCGGCCCGGTCGGATAGGAAGCCTGCATGCTACGAGGCAGTAAGGTCGGGCTCAGGGCCCGGCATGACGAGGACGTTCCGATTCTGGAGGCCGAGCTCTACGGCGACGTGGTCAACGCCGCGCGGGCCGAGGCGGGGCCGTGGCGGCCGATCACGCCCGGGTCGAAGGAATCGCCGGCCGTGGTGGACGACAAGGAGCAGGGGCACGTCCCGTTCTCCGTGGTGGAGTTGGACGGCGGCGCGCTGGTCGGCGCCGCGACGCTGTGGGGCATCGACACCCACAACCGGTCCGCGCACATCGGACTGGGGCTGCTGCCATCGGCCCGTGGCAAGGGTTACGGGACCGACGTGGTCGCGGTGCTGTGCCACTACGGCTTCGTCGTGCGCAGCCTGCACCGGCTGCAGATCGAGACGCTGTCGGACAACGCCGCGATGCTGCGCTCCGCCGAGCGCAACGGCTTCGTCCGCGAGGGTGCGCTGCGCTCGTCGGCCTGGGTGATGGGCGAGTTCCTGGACGAGGTGCTGCTCGGGCTGCTCGTGGAGGAGTGGAAGCCAGCCTCGGAGGAAACGCCCTAGGCCCGGTACGCCGGCGAGCCCGTACGGCGCCGTCCGCGTCACACAAGGGGGTCGGCGAAGAGTTCGACCAGCCAGCGGGCACTCTCCGCGTCCCCCGGGGCGACCGCGCCGTCGGATGTCCCGGGGAAGAGACGGCCCCAGGCGCAGGCTCGGCCGATCGCGCCGAGGCGCCAGGCCAGGGTGGCGGCGCGTCGCAGTTCGGCCGTGGTGTGGCCGGGGCCCGTCCATGGCTCCAGGTAGGCGTCCCGGAGTCGCGGCAGTACCTCGGAGCCGTATCGGTCACGGGCCGCCAGCGCGGGGACCAGCAGGCTGCAGAAGGGGTGTGAGACCGCCGCGTCGCCCCAGTCGAAGAAGGTGAAACGGCCCGGTTCCGGGGCGAAGAGCTGGCCGTCGTGCAGATCGGAGTGGTCGAGCGTGTCGGCGATGCCGATGTTCGCGAGCTCCGCGCACCAGTCCACGAGGCGGGGGCGCGACGCGCGCAGCGCCTCGCGGCCGGTGGGCCCCAGCTCGGTGTTGCTGTCGACGACGCTGTCGAAGATCTCCGGGAGAACGGCCGGACGGGCGTTGGGAACACCCAGCAGTTCGATCTTCTCGGAGTACGGCCGCAGGGCCCGCTGCATCTCGGCGTACTGGCGCAGCAGTTCCTCCCAGTCCCCCGGGCCGCCGGAGCCGCGGTTCAGTGCGTCCCTGAAGAGCGGCCCGCCGTCCGGAAGCAGTGACCAGCCTCGGTCGGTGTCGACGGCGAGCGGCTTCAGTACGTGCTCGGGGACCCAGCCCGCCAGCGCCTCGGTCAGTCCGGCTTCGAAAGCACTGCCGGGCGGGTTGGCCTTGAACCACACGGCTTCGTGCTCTTCGACCGGCATCCGCACCAGCACGGACCAGGGCCGCACCCGCACCGTACGCCGTCCCGTTTCGCGCAGCCCATGAGCCGCGAGCCGGCGCTCCGCCCAGCCGAGGGCGGTCTCCCGCCACTCGGCCTGTTCCCAGGGGGTCACCGCGTCCGGGTACTGCCCCCGGTCCGGGGCCACCGACGCATCACGTTCCATCGGTCCATCCCACCAGTGTGCCCGTCGGCGCACAACGAACTTTTGTGGCTCGGGCCCTGACCGGTCGTTTGATCCCGCCGGCCGCCACTCGCTTTGATGGCCGGGGTCGGCAGGCCAGCAGGTCAGAGGGGCGAGAGGGGCATGGGTATGGCGGGCGGGGGGAAGCTGGGGCGGCGGTTCGGGTGGCTGTGGGCGTCGTACGCCGTCAGTTCGTACGGTACGGCGCTCGGGTTCGGCGCCTTTCCCCTGATGGCTGTCCTCGTACTGGACTCCGGGCCGGCCCAGGTCGCGGCGCTGGCCGCCACCGGGCGGGCGGTTGGAGCGCTCTTGGCGGTGCCGCTCGGTCCGTGGGTGGAGTTCCGCCGCAAACGGCCGGTCATGGTGGCCATGGACCTGGTCCGGTTCGCGGCGCTGATGAGTGTCCCCGCCGCGTTCGCGTTCGGCAGGCTGAGCTTCGCCCAGCTCCTCGTCGTCTCCGTCGTCGTCGCTGCGGCCAACATCGCCTTCAACGCGGCCGGCGGCGCGTACCTCAAGACGCTTGTGCCGCCGAAGGACCTGCTCATCGCCAACGGCCGCTTCGAGTCCACGACATGGACCGCGACGATGGTCGGACCGCCGCTCGGGGGAGCGGCGATCGCGATCCTCGGCCCGGTGACGACCGTGGCGGCCGACGCCGTCAGCTATCTGCTCTCGGCCGCGGGCATCCGCGCCATCGGCGGGAGCGAACCGAGCCCGCCCTGCCGCGCGAGCCCGCCGCGCGCCGCCGCGCCGCAGCGGCTGCGCGCGGGCGATCTGCTCGAAGGGTGGCGCGCCATCCTCGGTCAACCCACCCTCCGCCGGCTGTTCTTCAACTCCCTCACGGTCAACTCCCTGATCATGGCGGCCGAGCCGCTGCTGGCCGTACTTCTGCTGGGCAGTCTCGGGTGGACACCCTGGCAGTACGGTCTCGCGTTCGCGCTCCCCTGCGTCGGCGGCCTCGTCGGCTCCCGCCTCGCGCGCCGGCTCGTGGCACGGTTCGGGCAGCGCAGGGTGCTGATCGTCTCCGGGGTTTCGCGCGCCTGCTGGCCGGTCGGGCTGGCGTTCGTGCAGCCGGGTGTGCCCGGGATCGCCCTCGTCATGGCCGTCCAATTCGGCCTGGTGACCTGCTGCGCGGTGTTCAACCCGGTCCTGGCCACCTACCGGCTGGAACACATCGCGGCCGACCGGGTCGCCCGCACCCTGACCTCGTGGTCGGTCAGCAGCAGCGCCGCCATCGCCGCGGTGACCGCCTCGTGGGGTCTGCTGGCCGCCCTCACCACTCCCCGTACGGCGATCGCCGTCGCGGGGCTCCTCCTCCTGGCCACCCCGCTGCTGCTCCCGCGAGCAACTTCTAGGTCCTGCCCGCCGGACAACACCTAGGGCGTGTTTTAGAAGTCCCGTCTGGCCGATGGGCGGACGACGCTACTTCTCAAACACGCCCTAGTCGCTGCCCCCGCCTCCGCCCCCACCGCTCCCGCAGCTGAAGCCGCCCGGTTCCGAGGGCGCGTGCGTGCCGGAGCCCGGGTCCGAGGACGAATCCGGGTCGTACGCGTAGTCGTAGTCCGGTTCGGCCGCCCTGCCCATACGGATCAGGGTCCGTCCCAGACCGGACGGGATCGACGTATCCGCGACGAGGCGGCGCAGCCGTCGGTCCGGGTGTCCGGCCGGGCCGTCGAAGATGTACGCGGGGAACGCCGCCTCCTTCTTGGCCGCGGCCAACTGCCGCCTGCCCGCCGGGGTGAGGCGGTACCGGCCCCGGGCGACGAGGCCGATGGCGACCAGCTCCCGCTTGATCTCCGCGACTTCAGGCCCGCCGCGCAGGGCGTTCGCGACGACCTTCAGGCTCCTCCCGCGCGGGCAACTGGCGAGGACCGCCCGTTCGACGGGGTGCTTCGCGAGGCTGTCGCTCTCCTCGGCCGCCCGCACCCGGGGGCCGACGATCGTGACGGCCCCCCGGTCGCGCAGCGCGAAGAGCGCTGCTTCCAGGACGCGTTGAGGTCCACCGGCCAGATAGGCCACTTCGTACGCTTCGAGTCGTCGTTCGGCCGCCGGGACGCGCCGTCGTATCGTGGTCCGCACAGGAGCCCCCGTCCGTGATGTCGTACCTGATGTCGTCTTTCGCCAGTATGGCTGCGATGCCCGGAACGGTCCCCGGCGCGACGGCAGTTCAGAGGAAGACTTGAGGTACGGCCGCGTGCGACGGCGCGGTCCGCGACGGGCCGAAATGTGGTCGACGCGGACCGGCCCTACCGATAGATGTGGACCATGACCTCACCTTTGGAAGACCTCCTTCCCGGTACGCGACGGGCCCTGCTGCACCGCATCGCCACCGCGCAGTCGGAGGGCCGCGCTCCCTCGCTCGTCGGCGCGGTCGCCCGCGACGGGCGCACCGTCTGGTCGGGCGGGCGCAGTTGTGTGGACGGGCACGAGCCGGACGCGGACACCCAGTACCGGATCGGCTCGATCACCAAGTGCTTCACCGCCGTTCTGGTGCTGCGGCTGCGCGACGAGGGGCTGCTCGATCTGGGTGACCCGCTGGAGAAACACCTTCCCGGCACCGGGGTCGGTGCGGTCACCATCGCCCAACTGCTCGGCCACGGGGCGGGCTTGGCGGCCGAGGCACCGGCGCCCTGGTGGGAGCGCACCCCGGGTACGACACGGCCCGAGCTGGCGGATGTCCTCGGCGAGCACCCCGTGCTGCACCCCGCCGGGCGGCTGCATCATTACTCCAACCCCGGCTACACCCTGCTCGGTTCGCTGATCGAGGCGATCCGCGGCGCGTCCTGGGAGGAGGTGCTGCGGCGGGAGATCCTGGAGCCGCTGTCCCTGCGCCGTACGAGCACACAGCCCGTCGCCCCGGCGGCAGGCGGCTGGGCCGTGCATCCCTGGGCCGACGCGATTCTGCCCGAACCCGCCGAGGACCTCGGTCTGATGGCCCCCGCCGGCCAGCTCTGGTCGACGGCCGACGACCTGTGCCGCTTCGGCGCGTTCCTCGCCGAGGGCGACGACCGTGTCCTGAGCGCGGCGTCCCTGCGGGAGGCCCGGACGCCCGCCACACCTCCGGAGAGCGGGGAGTGGGACGGCGGTTACGGGCTCGGCGTGCAGCTGGCCCGCCGGAGGGGCCGCACGCTGGCCGGGCACACCGGCTCGCTGCCGGGCTTCGTCGCCGCGCTCTGGGTGAGTGCCGAGGACGGGCTGGTCGCCGTCGCTCTCGCCAACGCCACCTCGGGACCGCTCGTTGGCGCCATCGCCGCCGATCTCATCGGCATCGTGGCGGACGCGGAGCCCCGTATCCCCGAGCCGTGGCGGCCGCTGCCCGAGGTCGACCAGACGCTGCTGGAGCTCACGGGCCCCTGGTACTGGGGCGCGAGTCCGTTCGTACTGCGCCTCACGGCGGACGGTGGGCTGGACTTCCGGCCGCTGCGCGCGGCGGGCCGCCGTTCCCGGTTCACGGCGCGGCCGGACGGGACATGGACGGGCCTCGACGGTTACTACACGGGGGAGACGCTGCGGGTCGTCCGGCGCCCGGACGGCCGGGTGAGCCATCTCGACCTGGGCTCTTTCGTCTACACCCGCGAGCCGTACGAGCCGGGGGACGCGGTCCCGGGCGGGGTGGACGAACAGGGCTGGCGCGGCCTGTGATGTTTCACGTGAAACCACACAAACGAGCTGCCAGGTCTACGCCCCGGTCTCCAGGCTCAGCTTCAGTCCGACATGGGACGCGGTGAAGCCGAGCCGCTCGTAGAATCGCAGGGCGTCCGTACGCGACGCGTCGGACGTCAGCTGCACCAACTGGCAGCCCTGGCGCCCGGATTCGTCGATGGCCCACTGGATCAGCCGGGTGCCGAGTCCGGAGCCGCGCTCGTCGGAGTGCACCCGTACGCCCTCGATGACCGACCGTGTGGCGCCCCGGCGGGAGATGCCCGCGATGATCGTCAGTTGCAGCGTCCCGACGACGCGTCCGTCGCGCTCGGCGACGACCTGGTACTGGTTCGGGTCGTCGACGAGCCGCTCGAAGGCCCTGCGGTACGGCGTGAGGTCGTCCGGCGACTCGCGCGCCGCGCCCAGCCGGTCGTCGGCGAGCATGGCGACGATCGCCGGGAGGTCGGCGGCTTCGGCGGGCCGTATACGCAGATCCGTGGCCGCATCGGTGTGCGGATCGGTATGCGGATCTGCGCGCGGATCGGTGTGCGGATCGGTCATGGACCGCAGGTTACGCCGGTGCCGACCGCGCCGGCACACGCAGCTCTTCCACGGCCCTGACCAGCGGCGCGAGCTCAGGGTTCGCCGCTGCCGCGTCCAGTGCCTCGCGCAGCGCGGTGTCGTTGGTCGGCCGTGCCTCGGCCAGCAGCCGCAGGCCCGTCTCGCTGACGTCGGTGTAGATCCCGCGCCGGTCGGTGGGACAGAGATAGCGGGTGAGGAGCCCCCGGTCCTCAAGGCGGGTGACCAGACGGGTGGTCGCGCTCTGGCTGAGGACCACGGCGTCGGCGACCTGCTTCATCTGGAGGTGTCCGCCTTCGCCGTCGTGCTGGCGGCTGAGGACGTCGAGCAGTGAGTACTCGCGGACGCTGAGGTCGTGCCCGCTCTGCAGAGCCCGCTCGATGTGCGACTCGATCCTGCTGTGCAGCAGGGAGAGGGCCACCCAGCCCTGGGCGAGTGCGGTGAGTGCGGGGTCCGTGGCAGTCATGGCGTCGTCTTCCTCCGTCGTCTCCGCAGTCTCCATCGACCGGAGCTTCCTCGGCCCAGGATAGGGCACGTCTGCAATATAGCGCGCTTGCAATTAAACGGCGTCTGCAAGTATTGTCCACGCTCGTAAAGCGCACACGCAAGCAGCGCCTGCCATGCGATCAGCGCCTGCCGCGCAAGCGGCGGCTACGCGGCCGGCGCCTCGTACCTCGTACTCCGGGAAAGGCCACACCCATGCCACTCGCCCTCCTCGCCCTGGCCATCGGGGCGTTCGGGATCGGGACCACCGAATTCGTGATCATGGGGCTGCTCCCCGAGGTCGCCTCCGAGTACGGCGTCACCATCCCCACCGCGGGCCATCTGGTCAGCGGTTACGCCCTCGGGGTCGTACTCGGCGCGCCGATCATGACCATCCTGGGCACCCGCGTCAGCCGCAAGCGCATGCTGATGCTGCTGATGGGCCTGTTCATCGCGGGCAACGTGGTGTCCGCCCTCGCCCCCACCTTCGGCCTCATGCTCACCGGCCGCGTCGTCGCCTCGCTCGCCCACGGCGCGTTCTTCGGCATCGGGTCGGTCGTCGCCGCGGGCCTCGTCGCGCCGCACAAGCGGGCCGGCGCCATCGCGATGATGTTCACCGGTCTCACTCTCGCCAATGTCGTGGGTGTCCCCTTGGGTACGTACGTCGGCCAGAACACCGGCTGGCGCGCGACCTTCCTCCTCGTCGCGGGCCTCGGAGTCGTCGGTCTCGCCGGTGTCGCCAAGCTCGTACCGGAGCAGCCGCGCCCGAAGGGCGTACGGATCCGCCACGAGGTGGCCGCGTTCCGCAACGTCCAGGTTTTGCTCGCCATGGGGATGACGGTCCTCGGCTTCGGCGGAGTCTTCGCCGCGATCACCTACATCACCCCGATGATGACGCGGACCGCCGGCTTCGCCGACTCCTCCGTCACCTGGCTCCTGGTGCTTCTCGGCCTCGGCATGGTCGTCGGCAACCTCGTCGGCGGCCGGTACGCCGACCGCCACCTCATGCCCATGCTGTACGTGTCCCTCGGCGCCCTCTCCGTCGTCCTCGCGCTCTTCACCCTCACCGCGCACGACAAGATCGCCGCCGCCGTCACGCTCTTCCTGATCGGGGCGCTCGGTTTCGCGACCGTGCCGCCGCTCCAGAAGCGCGTGCTCGACCAGGCGTCGGGCGCCCCGACGCTGGCCTCCGCCGTCAACATCGGCGCGTTCAACCTGGGCAACGCCCTCGCCGCCTGGCTCGGTGGCCTGGTCATCGGCGCCGGGCTCGGCTACACCGCGCCCAACTGGGTCGGCGCCGCCCTCGCCGCTTCCGCGCTGCTCCTCGCCGTCGTCTCGCACACACTCGAACGCCGTGCGGCCCATGGCGGCGACGGCGCCGCCACGGACCTCACCGGGCCCGGTGCCGCCGCCCTTGCCGCGTCAGTCCCCACGGCTTCAGCACCGACACGACGGTCATGAAGAGATACGCGCCGGTCGCCACGGTCGGCGCCGCGACCAGGCTGATGTCGGGCACGCCACCGCTGTCCGCGGCCTGCCCGATCCCCGGCCGCAGCGCGAAGACCGTCGCCGCGCCGGTGACCAGCGTGATCCAGAACTTGATCCGGACCCAGTGGTACCGGGCCAGCCCCCAGGGCGTACCCAGCGAGAGCACCAGACCACTGACGAGCGTGACGACGACGATGGGCGCGAGCAGCAGATCGGCGAAGACGTCCATCGAGCGGTAGGAGGCATCGGTGAGAGTGGGGTCGCCGGTGGTGTACGCGGTGATACCAAGCGTCAGCAGGCCGAGGGTGAGGCCCAGCCAGCTCACGGAGACGGCGACATGGACGACGAGGAGTGCCCGGCGGGCGGGCCGCTTGAGTGGTTTCACGTGGAACACGGTGTCGTGATTCGCACCGGAGGGCGTCTGACGGCGGGAGTAACCGTCCGTACTAACCTCGGCGTACATGGACAGCCCTGGGAAGCACATCGGCGACCGCCCTCGCACCCTGCACCTCTTCGACCTCGACGGCACGCTGATCCGGGGATCGGCCGCCGCGATCGAGCTGTCCCGGCAGCTCGGCGTGGGTGCCGAGATCGCCGCGCTGGAGCGGGAGTTCCTGGGCGCGCGACTGGCTCCGGACGAGTTCGCCGTACGGGCCAGGGAGCTGTGGGCGGAGCTCACCACCGCACAGGTGGAGGCGGCCTTCGAGGGAGCACCGTGGCTGGCCGGGATCCGGGAGGTCTGGGAGACCATCCGGGGGCGGGGCGACTACTGCGCCGTGATCACGCTGTCGCCCGACTTCTTCGTGGAGCGGCTGCTGCCGTGGGGCGCGCACGCCACGTACGGCTCGCGCTGGCCGGCGCCGCCGTTCACCGCGCCGGTGGACCGGGCGGGGATTCTCAACGCGGCGGCCAAGGTACGGATCGCCGGCGAGCTGTGTGCGCGGTTCGGGGTCCGGCCGGCGGACTGTGTCGCCTTCGGGGACTCCATGTCCGACGCGGCCGTCTTCGCGTCCGTACCGCGCGCGGTGGCGGTGAACGCGGACCACCATCTGACCGGGCTCGCCACGCACACGTACACGGGCGGCGATCTGCGTGAGGCGTTCGCGCTGATCGACGGCCCTTAGGAGCTGAGTCCGGCGTCAGCCCAGGTCGGGCGCGTGCATCGCCCGTACGCCCTCGATGTTGCCGTCCAGATAGTGCCGCAGCGACAGCGGTACGAGATGGACGGCGGCGATCCCGACCCGGCTGAACGGCACCCGTACGATCTCGTACTCCCCGGACGGATCGTCGATCTCCGGCCCGTGCCGCAGCGACGGGTCCATCGATTCGAGCCGGCAGACGAAGAAGTGCTGCACTTTCACGCCGGTGACGCCGCCGTCCGTGATGTGCTCGACGGTGTCGACGAAACAGGGCACGACATCGGTGACCTTGGCGCCCAGCTCCTCGTCGACCTCGCGGTGGAGTGCCGCCACGACCGTGGTGTCGTCCGGCTCGACGCCGCCGCCGGGAGTCAGCCAGTACGGATCCACACCCGGCTTGATGCGCTTGATGAGGACGAGATGGTCGTCGTCGAGCAGGATGGCGCGTGCGGTTCGCTTGACCACGGGACGTTCGGTCATGGGAAGAGCGTGGCCCGATACGGCCGGGTCGAAACTCCTCCGGGCCCGGCGGTCACCAGTCGACCGAAGCACGCAGCAGCCATTCGTGCGCCCGCGCGATGTGCGGCAGGGCGAGTGTGCCGGTGCGTACGACGAGGAAGTACGTGCGCAGCGGCGGCACCGGCGGGTCGTAGAGGGCGACGACCTCGCCGCGTTCCAGCGCGGCTTCGCACAGATAGCGCGGCAGTACGGCCAGTCCGGCGCCCGCCGCCGCGCTCTCCAGGACGGCGCGCAGGTCCGGCGCGATGACGGCGCCAGCGGCGGCCGGCCGTGAGTCGAAGACCGAGCCCCAGTAGCGCGAGACGAGCGGCAGGGACTCGTGGACTTCCACCACCGGCAGCTGCTCCAGGACGACATGGCCCTTGCGCAGTACGTCGTGGCCCAGCCGCGCGGCCCAGCGGGGCGAGGCGACCAGGACGTGCTCCTCGTCGCAGAGCGGGGTCGCGGTGAGCAGCCCGCCGCGTGGCCGGGCGGTCGCGATGGCGAGGTCGTGGTGTCCGGCGGCGAGGCCGTCCAGGGTCTCCTCGCTGTTGCCGAAGAAGGAGGCGCGGAGCGCGAGGCCCTGGCTGATCAGCGGGGTGAGCGCGGGCAGGGCGCGTATGGAGGTGAACTCCGGCGGCCCCGCGAGATGGAGCGTCCGGACGCCCGACTCGTCGAGCCCGGTCTCGGTGATCTCGACCAGGGCGTCGAGATGGGGCGCGGCACGGTGCGCGAGTTCGTCGCCGATGGTGGTGGGGGTGACGCCCCGGGCCTGGCGCAGGAACAGCGGGCGGCCCAACTGGCGTTCCAGGGTGCGTATCTGGCCGGTGACCGCGGGCTGGGAGAGCCCGAGCAGGGCGGCGGCGCGGGTGAAGGAGCCGGCTCGGTGGACGGTGACGAAGGTGCGCAGCAGGGCCAGGTCCATGTCAGCCCTCCTCAGCTTCCGGTCCCACGCGAGCCCGTCCCGGAGCCCGTCGCCGGAGCGTCCAACTATAAATAAGTCGATAGGCCGCTGTCGCTACTGTGATTGGACACTGACGCAGAGTCAACTAGCCTTGTGGACGTGGTTCTTCACGCGTGGGACCCGAGGGCGGCCCGAGCCACGAGGGGGGAGGCTCGGACCGCCCGTTCCGATTCCGGACCTTGTCACGGCGCCGCTTCCGTCAGCGCGCGCAGTACGTCGGCGATGAGGTCGTCCGGATCCTCGGCGCCCACGGAGAACCGTACGAACCCCTCAGGTACGGCGTCGCCGCCCCACCGCCCCCGCCGCTCGGCGGTCGACCGCACGCCGCCGAAGCTCGTCGCGTCGTCCACCAGCCGCAGCCCGTCCAGGAAGCGCTCGGCATGGCCCCGGTCGGGCAGTACGAACGACACCACGCATCCGTAGCGGCGCATCTGCGTGGCCGCGACGGCGTGCGACGGGTCGTCGGGCAGCCCGGGGTAGCGCAGCCCGCTCACATCGGCCCGCCCGCTCAGCGCCCGCGCGAGCAGCAGCGCGTTCGAGCACTGCCGGTCGACGCGCAGTTGCAGGGTGGACAGCGAACGGTGGGCGAGCCAGGCCTCCATCGGCCCGGGGATGGCGCCGGCGATCTTGCGCCAGCGCCGCACCCCCGCCGCCAGTTCGGGATCTTCGCAGGTCACATGACCCAGGAGAATATCGCCGTGGCCCGTCATGCCCTTGGTGTCGCTGGCCACGGAGAAGTCCGCGCCGAGCTCCAGGGGCCGCTGGCCGAGCGGGGTCGCGAGCGTGTTGTCGACGGCGACGAGCGTGCCCTGCTCGTGCGCCGCCGCCACCAGCCGGCGGATGTCGCAGACGTCGAGCCCGGGGTTGGACGGGGTCTCGATCCACAGCAGCCGGGCGCCCGCGAGCACGTCGAGCTGCGCGTCGCGGGCGGTGGGCGCGGTCCGTACCTCGATTCCGTACGCCGTGAGCTGCTCCCGCACCAGCGGCAGCGCCTGATAACCGTCGTCCGGCAGCACGACCGCGTCGCCGGTGCGCAGCTGGGAGAAGAGCACCGCCGAGATCGCGGCCAT
This sequence comes from Streptomyces sp. NBC_01716, assembly GCF_036248275.1. NCBI lineage: Bacteria > Bacillati > Actinomycetota > Actinomycetes > Kitasatosporales > Streptomycetaceae > Streptomyces > Streptomyces sp. NBC_01716. The sequence continues at coordinate 4,397,272 of NZ_CP109181.1, forward strand.
CCCGGAGGCGAAGGCGACCGTCTCGACCGCCCGGCCGGGGGCCTCCAGTTCGCCGATCGCCCGTTCCAGAAGGGTCCAGGTGGGGTTGGTGTCGCGGCCGTAGGTGTACGGGCCGGTGGGCTCGCCCGGCAGATGGAAGTGGGCGGCGAACACCGGGCCCGGCATGGTCGGTTCGTACTTGACCGGGTCGGGCAGCCCGGCCCTGACGGCACGCGTGCCGTCCCCGGTCCCGTGCTCCATGAGCGATCAGTCCTTGTCGTCGGGGAGCGCCATGTTCAGCGCCCACGACACGACCGAGATGATGAGCCCGCCGAGCACGGCCGTCCAGAAGCCGTCGACATGGAAGCTCAGGTCGAGCTTGTCGGCGAGCCAGGACGTCAGCAGCAGCATCAGCGCGTTCACGACCAGCGTGAACAGGCCCAGGGTGACGATGAACAGCGGCAGCGTCAGCAACTGGACTATCGGCTTGACGACGAAGTTGACCACTCCGAAGATCAGCGCCACGACCACCAGCGCCAGCGCCTTCTTGCCGGTGCTGTCTCCGGTCAGGGTGATGTCATTGATCAACCAGATCGCCACGGCCAGGGCACCCGCGTTGGCGATTGTCTTGACTACGAAATTTCTCATGGTGTGATCGTGGCATGAAGGCATTCCGACTGGACGAGCTGGAGGCGGAACGTGCCGCCAACGACGGGGCGTATCTGCAGTTTGTACGGGAACGGAACATGTCCGTCGGCCTGTACGCGCTGGACGCCGGCACCATCGACCCGCAGCAGCCGCACCGCCAGGACGAGGTCTACCTCGTGATGAGCGGGCGTGCGTCGATCACCGTGGGCATGGAGACGACGCAGGTGGGGCGCGGCAGCGTCGTCTACGTGCCGTCCGGTGTGCCGCACAAGTTCCACCACATCACCGAGGACCTGCGGGTGATGGTCGTCTTCTCCCCTCCGGAGGGCTGAGGCGGACCCTCACCCATGTCGTCAGGGTCGGATCAGGGGAGTTCCAGGGCTCCGGGACCTCCGCTTGGGCCCGCGCCGCTCTAGCATCGAAGGAAGACCGCAGGGACTCAGGGAACGAGGTAGGGACGATGGCGGTACGGGAGATTGTCGCGGGAATGCCCTGGTGGGTGAAGTGGATCGCGTTGCCGGTCGTCGTTCTCGTGGTGTTCGGCGGGCTGATCGCGAGCGTCGTCGGATTTGTGATCGGGCTGCTCTTCAAGGTGCTGATCCTGGTGGCCCTGGTCGGCGGGCTCGTCTACGGCGTTCGGAAGATCGCCTCGTCCTCGTCCTCGCGTGGCAACTGGTAGGACCGCCGCCGCCCCCACCGGGGCGGCCCTGCCCCCGCCGTTAGCCCGCGCGGGGGAATGGAGAAGGCAGAACTACGCCCCGCCCGCAAGCTGCCATTAGAGTGGCAACCCTCTGCTACACCCTGCGAAAACAGCGTCGATGGTCGCTTCGACCAACGCATTGTGCGAGTTTTCGGCGCCGGACCTCAGAACCCTGTCTCGGGTCCCCGGCGGGCGTGGCAGGCGCGGGGGCGGCCCCCGCGAGCGGGCGCACGCCCGTCGTACGCCTGGGGGATCTTTGGCCACCGCGACCACGCCAGCCGCCCCTACCCTCATCGGTTCGGTGCAGCGTGCGCTGCGCCTGCTGGAGTCGGCGGGCACCCATCCGAACGGCGCCCCGGCGAAACAGCTTGCCCGGGAGGCCGGTCTTCCTCTCCCCACCGCCTATCACCTGCTGCGCACCCTGACTCATGAGGGCTATCTGCGCCGGGAGAATGGCGTGTTCTTCCTCGGTGACGCGGTCGACCACCTGGTGACAGGTAAAGCCGCGCAGGCCGACCGGGCCAGGCGCGTAATGATCGAGTCCATGGAACGCTGCCGCGATCTGATCGGGGCTCCGGTGTATTTCGCGGTCTACCGCGAGGGCGAGATCGAGATCGTCGCGGTGGCCGAGAGCCGCGCCGCGCCCGCCGTCGCCGAATGGGCCGCCTTCCCCGAGACCGGGCACGCGCACGCGATCGGCCAGTGTCTGCTGAGCCAGCTCGACGACGAGTCCCGCCGGGACCATCTGGACCGGCATCCCGTGGGTCCGCTCACTCCCTATTCCGTCGCCGACGGGCGCACACTGCTCTCGCGCCTCGGCGCCATGGGGCGGCGTACGGGACCGGTGGTGGAGCGCCAGGAGTACGCGCTGGGCCAAGCCTGCGCCGCCATACCTGTCAGGGCCGGGGAGACGGTCGCGGCGGTCGGGACGTCCGTGCCGTTGCGTCAGGAGAAGAGACTGCTTCCCGCTGTCGAACTGCTATGCAAAGAGATCGGAAGCACGATCGGCTCGCTGGAATTCTCTATCAGTATCTGAAATATCACTCCTTGTGATCTGTTACAGCGTCCTGGACGATTAAGAAGAGGAGCAAGGGGCATCAATACCGGACGTTTCGCCCCTGAAACCCTCGAAAGCCCACTGAATTTCTTTACTCTCCGTGACTCTCTGTCATCCATTGCGGGGTACTTGATGCGCGAGTTTGTTCAGGCCGAAGTCCTGATGAGTTTCCTTGTCTCCGAGGAGCTCTCATTCCGAATTCCCGTGGAACTCCGTTACGAGACGGCGGATCCCTACGCGGTGCGGATGACGTTCCATCTGCCCGGCGACGCCCCGGTCACCTGGGCCTTCGGCCGCGAGCTGCTGATCGACGGAATCAACGAGCCCAGCGGCGACGGCGACGTGTACATCTCGCCGACCGATCCCGAAGAGCTCTCCGACGTCCACATCAGGCTCCAGGTCGGCGCGGAGCACGCGCTGTTCCGGGCCAGCGCCCCGCCGCTCGTGGCCTTCCTCGACCGTACGGACCGGCTGGTCCCGCTCGGCCAGGAGATGGCGCTCGGGGACTTCGAGACCAAACTGGACGACACCCTCGGCCGCATCCTCGCCGAGGAGAACGCCGGCTGAGGGCCCCGGCCCGCGTGCCGCTACGCTTTCCGCCGCCGTCCACCGCGGCCGCCACCGCGCGGCGCCGAGGACTCCGGCCGGTCGGCCGAGACCACCAGCGCCGCCAGCGCAGTGGTCACCGGCACCGAAGCGACCAGACCGATCGACCCCACCAGGGTCCGGACGATCTCCTCGGCCACCAGCTCGCTGTTGGCCACCGTCCCCACGCTCGACTCCGCGATCGAGAAGAGCAGCAGCAGCGGCAGCGCCGCGCCCGCGTACGCCAGCACGAGCGTGTTGACCACGGACGCGATGTGGTCGCGGCCGATCCGGATACCCGCCCGGTAGAGCGCGCGGGGCCCCATGTCGGGGTCCGCCTGACGCAGCTCCCACACCGCCGACGTCTGGGTGACCGTCACATCGTCCAGCACACCGAGCGATCCGATGATCACACCGGCCAGCAGCAGACCGCTCATGTCGATCTCCGGGAACAGTCCGTGGATCAGCCCGGTGTTGTCGTCCGTGTTGCCCGTCAGACTCGCCCAGCCGATGAACAGCGAGCCCAGCAGCCCGATCAGCAGCAGGGAGATCAGGGTGCCGAGCACGGCGACGGACGTACGGGCGGTCAGACCGTGGCACAGATACAGCGCGATCAGCATGATGGCGCTCGCACCGACCACCGCGACGATCAGCGGGTTCGAACCCTGGAGGATCGCCGGCAGGATGAAAAGCGTCAGCACGGCGAACGAGATGACGAGTGCGACCAGCGCCATCAGCCCCCGCAGCCGGCCCACCACGATCACCGCGAGCGCGAAGAGCCCGGCCAGCAGCGCCATCGGCACCGTGCGGTCCACGTCCGTGACCGAGTACTGGAGATCCTTCGGCGCGTCCGGGGCATACGCCACCACTACGTCCTGTTTCACGTGAAACTGCCGCGGCGCGTCCGGCTGGACGACCTCGACGAATCTGCGCCCCTTGTCCTTGCCGCTCTTCACCTCCACCGTCGCCTTCTCGCAGTCGCCGTTCTGCGCGCGCTCCGCCTCCCGCCCCTGGGGCGCCGACGTGTCGCCCGTGGACGGGACTTGAGCGGCGTTCACGTCCTTGCAGTCGACCTGCTCGATCTTCACCACCTGGCCCTGCTGGGTCTGCCGGTCGAAGCCGACACCGGTGCGTTCGTGGGCGGGGGCGCCACCGGGCCAGAGCACGATCAGACCGACAACTACGGCCGTCGCGAACGGAATCAGCACCGCGGCGATGACCTTGCGCAGGTGTCTGGAGACCGGCGCGGCCGGCCCATGACTGTGCGAGTGGCCGTGCGGATCAACTGTCTGCGGGGATGGGGTCACCGACCGATCATCGCAAGAACGGCGGAGGCACTCTGTTCAGCACGCCCGATATGGCGTTAGCGTGGTGGTGCCTTTACACACGCGGGAGCTCGGAGCACCGGGCTGAGAGGGCGCTGACTGTGGAGTTCCGGGGCTTCCCCGGATCCCTGAGCTGCGTCGACCGCCGAACCTGTTACCGGGTAATGCCGGCGTAGGGAGTAGGTCTCAAATGACCGTTCAGGACACACGCACGCCTGCCGCGCGAGCCATCGGCTGGCACAAGGGATACGTGGAAGGATCGCGCCCCGATCTCCGGGTGCCGGTCCGTCAGGTGCATCTCACCAACGGCGACGACGTGACGCTGTACGACACGTCGGGGCCGTACACCGACCCCACCGTCGAAACCGACGTACGCCGCGGACTCGCCCCGCTCCGGGAGAACTGGATCATCGGCCGCGGCGACACCGAGGAGTACGCGGGCCGCCCCGTCCGCCCCGAGGACGACGGACTCAAGCACACCTCGCCACGCGGCGGGCTACGCAATCTCGACGCGGTCTTCCCCGGCCGCCCGCGCCAGCCGCGCCGGGGCCGCGACGGGCAGGCGGTGACCCAACTCGCGTACGCCCGGCGCGGCGACATCACCCCGGAGATGGAGTACGTCGCCATCAGGGAGAACGTCGCGCCCGAGGTCGTACGCGACGAGATCGCGGCCGGCCGCGCCGTACTGCCCGCCAACGTCAACCACCCCGAGATCGAACCCATGATCATCGGCAAGCGGTTCCTCGTGAAGGTCAACGCCAACATCGGCAATTCCGCGGTCACTTCCTCCATCGAGGAGGAGGTGGACAAGATGACCTGGGCCACCAAGTGGGGCGCCGACACGGTCATGGACCTCTCCACCGGCCGTAACATCCACACCACCCGCGAGTGGGTGCTGCGCAACTCCCCCGTCCCCATCGGCACCGTGCCGCTCTACCAGGCACTGGAGAAGGTCGACGGCAAGGCCGAGGAGCTGACCTGGGAGATCTACAAGGACACGGTCGTCGAACAGGCCGAGCAGGGCGTCGACTACATGACCGTCCACGCGGGCGTCCTGCTGCGCTACGTGCCGCTGACGGCCCGCCGCAAGACCGGCATCGTCTCGCGCGGCGGCTCGATCATGGCGGCCTGGTGCCTGGCGCACCACAAGGAGTCGTTCCTGTACGAGAACTTCGAGGAGCTGTGCGACATCCTCGCGGCGTACGACGTGACGTACTCCCTCGGCGACGGACTGCGCCCCGGCTCGATCGCCGACGCCAACGACGAGGCGCAGTTCGCCGAGCTGCGGACGCTGGGCGAGCTGAACACCATCGCCAAGCGGCACCACGTACAGACCATGATCGAAGGTCCGGGCCATGTCCCGATGCACAAGATCAAGGAGAACATCGACCTCCAGCAGGAGATCTGCGAGGAGGCGCCGTTCTACACGCTCGGCCCGCTGACGACGGATGTTGCCCCGGCGTACGACCACATCACCTCCGGCATCGGCGCGGCGATGATCGCCTGGTGGGGTACGGCGATGCTCTGCTACGTGACCCCCAAGGAGCATCTGGGCCTGCCGAACCGCGACGACGTGAAGACCGGTGTCATCACGTACAAGATCGCGGCGCACGCGGCGGACCTGGCCAAGGGGCACCCGGGGGCGCAGGAGTGGGACGACGCGCTGTCGGACGCGCGGTTCGAGTTCCGCTGGGAGGACCAGTTCAATCTGGCTCTCGACCCGGACACGGCGCGGGAGTTCCATGACGAGACGCTGCCGGCCGAGCCGGCGAAGACCGCGCACTTCTGCTCGATGTGCGGGCCCAAATTCTGCTCGATGCGGATATCGCACGACATCCGGCGGGACCACGGCGGTTCGCAGGACGAGATCGAGGCGGGTATGGCGGCCAAGTCGAAGGAGTTCGCGGCGAGCGGGAACCGGGTCTATCTGCCGCTGGCGGAGTGAGCGGCAGGACGTGACGACGGAGGCCCCCGACCGGTACACGGACCGGTCGGGGGCCTCCTTTTTGTCTCTGTGCCCCTGCACGCGCGGAGTTCGGTGCTCCGGCTCCGTAGGTCGTAGCCGGGACTCCCACCAAAGTGGTGGTCGGGGCCGCGAAAGGTGGGGACGGGGCGGAATCACTTGTACCGGGGAGTGGCCGACGTATCGGATGAGTTCCGTGGAAGCAGGCGGCAGAGCGCTTTCACCGACATCCCCAACGTTCCGAGGGATAGACCTGGATGGCCACAGAAGCCGGCACCGGACACGCGGCGCCCGAATCGACACCGACCCCCGTCCCGCCGGCCCTGCCCCCGCGCTCCGGGCTTCTGCTCGGCATTCTGTCGTTGGCCGCCTTCATGGCCGGGCTCGATCTCTTCATCGTCAACGTCGGCTTCGACGCCATCGGCCGTGAATTCGACGGTGCCTCCCTCGCTGACCTCTCCTGGGTACTCAACGCCTACGCCATCGTCTTCGCCGCACTCCTGGTGCCCCTGGGGCGGCTGTCCGACCGCTACGGCCGCAAGGCCGGATTCCTGCTCGGCGTCGCCCTGTTCACCGCCGCGTCCGCGGCCTGCGCCATATCGACGTCGCTGTGGCAGCTGGTCCTCTTCCGGGTGCTCCAGGCGGTCGGCGCCGCGGCGCTGACGCCCGCCAGTCTCGGTCTGCTGCTCTCGGCGTTCCCGCCGGAGCGCCGGGCCGGCGCCGTCCGGATCTGGTCGGCGAGCGCCGCGCTGGCGGCGGCGGCCGGGCCGGTCGTCGGCGGACTGCTCGTCAGCGCGTCGTGGCGGTGGATCTTCCTGGTGAACATCCCCATCGGCGTCCTCGCGCTGGTCGTGGCGGTACGTATCGTGCCCGACTCCAGGGAGGCGGCGATGACCCGGCTGCCCGATCTGCCGGGAGCCGCGCTGCTGACGGGGGCGATCGGGCTGCTGGCACTCGGCCTGGTGAAGATCAACGACTGGTCAGCGGTCCGGACGTCCGCCGTGCTGGCCGGTGCGGTCCTCGGGATCGCGGTGTTCTGGTTCCGGTCGCGGCGCCATGCCTCCCCGGTGATCGAACCGGCGCTGCTGCGGGTGCGGGCCTTCGGCTGGTCGAACCTGACGGCGATCGCCTTCAGCGCGGCGTTCGCCGCGAACCTGCTCACCGCGATCCTGTGGATGCAGCAGGTCTGGCACTACTCCGCACTGCGTACGGGACTCGGGATCGCCCCGGGCCCGCTGATGGTCCCGCTGGGCGCGATCGTCGCCGCGAAGCTGGCGTCCCGTGTCCCGCCGGGCCGGATGGTCGCCGTCGGCTGTCTGCTGTGCACCGCCGGTGTGCTGCTGATGGCGGCGGGCATCGGGCAGAGCCCGCACTACGCGAGCGAGTTGCTGCCCGGCTGGCTGGTCGGCGGCGTCGGGGTGGGCCTCGCGCTCCCCACGATCCTCGCGACCGCCACGACGGACCTGCCGGCGGCCCGGTTCTCCACGGGCAGCGCGGTGGTCAACATGAGCCGGCAGATCGGCAGTGTGCTGGGGATCAGCCTGCTGGTCGCGATCCTCGGCACCCCGCTCACCTACGACGCGACCCACGAGGCGTTCGTCCACGCCTGGGCCGCGATCGGAATCTTCATGATGCTCGGCGCCGCGACCGCGTTCGGCATGACCTCGCGTCCTGCCGCCCGCGGCTCCCGGGCGCCGGCGAGCACGTAACCATCTCCTTTCGAGAGGAAACGTCATGAACACAGGCATCAACCTGGGCAGCGGCACCGACCTCGCCGCGGGCACCGACGGTGCGAGCACGAGCAAGACGCGCGTCGTCTTCGTCGACTGTCTGCCCGCGCTCACCCTCGGCCCGCAGCTCTCGCTGGCCCGCTTCGGTGAGATCGGCCTCGACCGGTCCACCCCGGACACCTTCGAGCGCTACCTGCACGACCTGGAGCCGGGCACCGAACTGGCCGTGGCCTTCATCGGCGGAAGCGGCTCGTCGGCACCGGCGGCCGTCCGGGGCCTGCGCGGTATGCGCGGCTTCTCCAAGACCCGGGTGTACGTCGTCGGCGACGGCGCCGGCGGCCCCGTACCCGGCTGGGCCGAGGTGCACGACGTCGAGGACATCATCGCCCCGGCCGCCTTCGACGGGTTCGGCTTCGCCGACACCGTCGAGATAGGCATGCGGGCCCACGGCTCGCTGATCCTCGACCCGCTCTACACCGACTTCTACCTCGACATGACGTGGAACAAGATCTTCGACTGGTTCGAGACGACCCGCTGGGACTGGCGTGAGCTGGACCTCGACAAGCTCAACCCCGAGCTGATGAGCGCCGACGAGGTCGACTTCCTCACCGAGGCGGCGATCATCGAGTTCGGCACCCTGCCGGGCGCGCACAACTTCCTGCGCGAGTGGGAGGGCGAGACCAGCTTCTCGTCCTGGGCGCTCAGCTGGGGCGCGGAGGAGGCGCGGCACTCGCTCGTGCAGGCCCGCTGCCTCGACAAGCTGGGCGTCAAGGTCCGTTCCAAGCACGCGCTCTACAAGCGCGAGCCGTACCCGATCGGCGACACCCGCGTCGGCACCCTGATGATGAACATCATCTCCGAGGCCCGCGCCGCCGAGCTGTACCGCGCGCTCGCGGCCGAGACCAAGGAGCCCGTGGTCAGGGGCATCTGGAAGCTCCTCGGCCGAGACGAGTCCCGGCACGCCCGCGCCTTCTACGTCTTCACGCAGGAGCTGTGCGACGGCAACCGGGAGAGCCAGATCGCCGCGCTCAAGATGGCGTACGTCTGGCTGGCGGACCGCAGCGACGGCCTCAAGCACCCGGCCGGACACTTCTACCCGCACTCGACGTCCGCGAAGGGCGTGCGGCGCATCGAGACGATCCAGGACGGCGCCACCGACGCCGCCGACGGCAAGGTGCTCTCCATGGTGCGACGGCTGGTCGAGGACGACTCCATCGAGTCGTCGAAGGACCTCAAGCGCAAGCTCCGCTCGCTCATCTGACCCGGCGTCGCCGCCGGCGGAAGCCGGCGGCCGACGACCGGACAGCAGCCGACGACTGACGACTTGAGGAGCGGGGTCTTGCCCGAGTCAGCGTTCAACGACAGCGACACCGGGGCGGCGGCCGACACGGCCAACTGCTTCGGCTGCGCTCCGCACAATCCCATCGGGCTGCGGCTGGTCTTCGAGGAGGAAGGCAACGGATTCGGCACCCGTATCAAACTCGGCGCCGACTACGAGTCGTTCCCCGGCGTCATCCACGGCGGCATCGTCGCCGCGATCCTGGACGAGACGCTGGCCCAGGCCGTCTACCGGTCCGACCGGATCTCCGCGTTCACCACCGGCCTGCGGATCCGTTACGGCAGGCCCATGGAGACCGGCGCCGAGTACACGGCCCACGCCGAGATCATCAAGCGCGACGCCCTGTCGGTACGGGCCTCCGGGGAGATCCGGCTGCCGGGCGGCGATCTGGTGGCCGCGGCCGACGGCACGTTCCACCTGCTCACGGACGACGTCCTCGGTACGTACGACAAGCGCCTGCCGACCGGACTCGTCGACGCGCTCCGCGCCTCCAACAGAACCGTCACCCAGGGGGATTGACCACCTATGGACACCACCGCGATACACGAGAAGATCCATCAGATCATCAGCGACGAGCTCAGCACCCCGGCCGCCGGTCTGACGCCCGACCAGCACTTCCGTTCGCTCCCCAACGTCGACTCGATGCGTGTGCTCCAGATCATCCTGAACACCGAGAAGGCGTTCGACATCGAGATCGAGGACGAGGTCACCTTCCGGGTCCAGACGATCGGGGAGTTCCAGGGCGTGGTGGAGGACCTGTGCCGGCAGAAGGACCTGGCATGAGCACGGGCGGCGGCGGGGGCGGGAGCCTGGTCGACGCGCTCGCCGCCGTCGCCGCCCGCGGCTCGGGCCACGGTATGCGCCTGTTCCGCGGGGACGAGGAGGCCGAGCGCCTCACGTTCGCCGGGCTCCACGCCGAGGCGGGGGAGGTGGCCTGCGGGCTGCTGGAGCGCGGGGTCCTGCGGGGGGAGCGGGTCGCGATCGCCCTCCCCACCTCGATCGACTTCGCCAGGGCGTTCTTCGGCGTGCTCGCCGCCGGGGCGGTGCCGGTGCCCGTGCCGCCGCCGGTGCGTTTCGCCTCGCTCGACATCCATCTGAAGCGGATCGCGCTCGTGATGCGCCAGTCGAAGGTGCGCGTCGTGCTCACCGACAAGATGCTGGGCGGGCTGCTGGAGCCGACGCTCGGCGGCGCCGGCGGCGAGTTCCGGATTCTCGACGTGGCCACGACACGCGCTCCGTCACCGGTGTACGTGGACGTGGCGGCGGGTGATCCGGCGCTCGTCCAGTACACGTCGGGGACCAGCGCGAGCCCGAAGGGCGTCGTACTGACCCATGCCAATCTCCTCGCGAACGTCGATGCCATCGCCGGGGGGCTCGGCATCGACGACACCGATGTGAGCTGCAACTGGCTGCCGCTCTTCCACGACATGGGTCTGATCGGCGCGTTCCTCTCACCGGCGCTGACCGACGCCGAGACATATCTGCTGCCGCCCGAGGACTTCCTCCGGGATCCGGGCAGATGGCTGCGGATCATCAGCCGGTACGGGGTGACCGCGACGACGGCGCCCAACTCCGGCTATCTCTACGCCCTGCGGCGCACCCCGGCCGAGCGCGTACCCGAACTCGACCTGTCCCGCTGGCGGTTCGCGCTCAACGGGGCGGAGCTGATCGACCCCGACACGCTGCGCGGCTTCTCGGCGCACTTCGCCCCGGCCGGCTTCCGCGCCGATGCCTTCCTGCCTGTGTACGGCCTGGCGGAGGGGAGTCTCGCGGTGACGTTCGCGCCGACGGGCAGGGCGGTACGCAGTACGTGGGTACGGCGCGAGCCGCTTTCCCGGGGCGTGGTGGAAATGGCCCCGGCCGGCGGCGACGGCGCCGAGGCGGGCCGGGAGATCGTCTCGGTCGGTCTCCCGGTGGCGAACACCGAGGTCAGGCTGGTCGGCGAGGACGGTACGGCGCTGACCGACCCCTCCCTGGTCGGTGAGATCCAGATCCGCGGCGACTCGGTGATGCGCGGCTACGAGGACAACGAACCGGCGACCCGCGCCACCGTCCTGGCCGGCGGCTGGGTCTCCACCGGCGATCTGGGCTTCCGGCAGGACGGCGAACTGTTCATCGCCGGGCGGAAGAAGGAGGTGATCATCGTCTTCGGCCAGAACTACTACGCGAGTGACATCGAGTCCGTCGCGGGCCGGGTCACCGGGGTGTCGAACGGCGCGGTGCTCGCGGCGGGGACGGCGTTCCCGGACGGTGAGGGGCTGGTGCTCGTCGCGGAGACGAAGGAGTCCGAGGGCGCGGCTCGTGAAGATCTGATCGCGCGGCTGCGGTTCGCCGTGTCGGACTCGCTCGGGCTCACTCCTCGGGACATCGTTCTCGTACGCAGGGGGCGACTCCCGCGTACCTCCAGCGGGAAGCTTCAACGGCACGGGGTGGAAGAGGTGTTGGCGGCAGTCGCCCCCGACTCCGCCCCAGCATCCGACCCCGTATGACGGACCGACGAAGAGAAGGTGAACTGACCCCATGAGCGCGGACCCCACTCCGGAACTCACGGCGACGCAGCGCGAGGAGCTGCTGCGCCGCTCGTGGATGGCCACCGACGGCCTCTGGTACTACCAGACCGCGTTGTCGGGCGGCGTCGACGGCGCCAACGAGGCCAACATCGCGGTGGTGCGCGAGTTCGGGCGCCAGGAGATGGTCCGGCTGATGCGCGGTCTCGGGATCGAGAAGGTCGAGACCGTCGAGCAGTACCGCCGGCTGTTCCAGGCTGCCGTGGATCTCTATCTCGGCTCACTGTTCGAGGCCGAGGAGTCGTTCGACAACGGCACACACGATCTCAAGGTCATCACGTGTTTCGCCTACAAGGGCGTCAAGAAGGCGGGAATCGACAAGGTCTACCACTGTGGTCCGGGTGAGCGGCTGACCGGCTGGATCAAGGCGATGGATCTGCCGGACGACATTGATCCGGATGTCGGGCTGTGCCAGATGGCGCACACCGGCTCATGCGGTTACCGGCTCGAAGTCGGCCTGCCGCACGAATCGTGAGATCGCGGAACTTGACCTAACTCATAACAGAGTTTTACTACGGAATGTAGGTGTTTGGCGGAATTGTGGTGAATATTGTTTCTTGAAAGCCCTGCTTGGCCACGTATACTCCCTAAATATCACGTGGGAGGCTGCGGGATAATGGCGGGGGGCTGCCGTGGCGATCGATCCGGAAGGGCATGCCGGAAATCCCGGTCTGCCGAACGAAGTTCGCGCTAATATTGTTGAGCCATTCTTCCAGCGCTTGCGGGCCATGGACAGCGCGCTGCTCGAAGAACCTGAAATAAGTGCGTTACTTGTCAACCAGGTCGAGTTATTGCTGGACGACATAGCGCGGGGCGCGCGAACCGGTTTCCGTACCAGGACGGCGCCGAGCCGGGAATCCCTTCGAGGGGCGGCCGAATTCAGCAGGACCCGGGCGTCGCGCGGCATCCATCCGACCGAGACGGTCCGCGCCGCCGAGCTGTTCTACGAGACCGCGCTTCCCGTCGTCGTACGCGAGCTCCTGCCGGCCACACCCTCGGCGGACCAATTCCTGGACACCGCGCTGACGTTGAACGACGCGGTGATGACACAGATCGCGCTCGGGTGTGTCGGCTACATTAAATTCCTTCGCGAGAAACTGCACAGTTCCCATCTCGACGAACGGCACAGGCTAGCCAGGGACCTGCACGACCGGGTCGCCCACGAAGTCCTGGTGGCCATGCTCGAACTGGAACTGTGCGATCCGCTGATCCAGAGCGAGAGCGCCGTCGTACGGTCGAAGCTGAAATCGGCCGAGGAAGCGCTCAAGGTGGCGCTGCGGGAAATCGGTGATCTCTCGGGTGAGCTGAGGGAATCGGTGTCCGAAACGGATCTTGAGCGCGCCCTCACCAAATTCATCGACTCCACGGTCCCGGACCGTGTCCGGGCCGAATTGACCGTCACAGGAAATGTCGACGAAATACCGGCGGCCGCGGCGGAAGAGCTCTACTTCATCATTCGCGAGGCGGCCAGAAACGCGCTGCGCCACTCCGACCCCGACGAACTGTGGATCACGATCAGGGTCACGGAGACGCTGGTCCAGGCGTCCGTCATCGACGACGGCGCCGGCTTCGAGGTGGCCACGCTCGCCAAGACCCGGCGAGGCGGCCTGATCTCGATCCGCGAGCGGACCGAACTGCTCGGCGGAAACCCCAGCATCCACAGTTCGGTCGGCGGCGGGACGACGGTCAACGTCTCCATCCCGCTGATCAACTGGCGCCGGCATGGCTGACGCCGGGAAGCCCGCGAGAGCCGACGTCACCAGCGTCGTCGTGGCCGACGACCACACCCTCTTCCGGGAGCTGCTCGCCGACCTGCTCTCCCTGGAGGACTGGCTGGAAGTCGTCGCCCAGGGCGCGAGCGGCACCGAAGCCGTGGAGCTGGTACGCCAACACCGGCCGGGCATCGCCGTACTGGACGTACAGATGCCGGGCCCGGGGATCCGGGAGACCGTACGGGAGATCGGCAGGCACTGCCCCGAGACCCGCTGCATCGTGCTGACGATGCACGACGACCCCGTGCTCTTCAGGGGCGTGCTGGACGACGGCGCCACCGCCTATCTGCTGAAGTCCGTCTCCAGCCGGGAGTTGGTCACCTCGATCCACTCCGTGATCCGCGAGCCGGAGCGGATCCACTTCTCGGTGACCCGGAACATGATCAGAGGTCTCGACGGGCCGGCCGCCGACCGGCTCCTGTCCGCGCGCGAGGTCGAGATCCTCAGCTACGTCGCGCAGGCGCGCAGCAACGCGGAGATCGCCGCCACGCTGTTCCTGGCCGAGACTACCGTCAAGCGCCATCTGACGAACGCGTACCGGAAGCTCGGCGCGGTGTCGCGGGTGGACGCGATCCGCCGGGCGATGGACGCCGGGATCATCGCCCCGTACCAGCAGCCGTGACGCCCGCCGCCGTGTGACGCGGGCCCGGCCGATTCCCGGTGACCTATTCCGGCCGGTGCTCGGGTCCGCCGAAGTCGGGGCTGGAGAAGTCCGGACTGGAGTACGTGGGGCGCTGGCCGCTCGAAGCGCCGTCGTCCGGGCTGGAGAAGTCCGGGCGGCTGTAGCCCATCTTCGGCAGATGCCGGGCCGGGCGGACCTTCGGCGCGGGCTCCACGCCGGGCGCGGCCAGGGCCTCCCGCAGGAACGGCAGGATCCCCCGCTCCAGCAGGGCGGTGCGCCACGCCTCACGGGCCCGTGACACCTCGTCGGGCCACCCGCTGTCCGGCTGGCCTGCCGGGACCTGCGTCGACCCGTTGCGCAGGGCTGTGATCAGCAGCCCGGCCCCGCCGGCGGCCAGACCGACGGCCGTGACGGCGCAGAAGAACAGACCGACCGTCACCAGGGTGTCGGAGAAGGCTGGCACCGGGCTGAGCAGTCTCAGCAGGAAGCCGACCAGCAGGAAGACGACGGCCGCCGCGCCTCCGAGAGCCGGCACCAGGACCGCGACGACGGCGGCCAGACCCGCGCCGGTCTCGCTCGGCCCTTGCACGGCCGGGCTCAGTACGGAGTTGCCCACCGGCGAGGTGGCCGGAGTACGGAATTCCTCCCGGACCTTCGCGTAGTGCTCGTACTCGACCGCCGCGGCGGTGGTTATCAGAGACGTCGCGCCCAGAGCCATGGTGCGCAGTTGTTCGGTGTTGAGGCGCTGCCCGACATCGGCGAGATCCGGACGGTCGTGCGCATGGCGCAGCGTCTCGTCGAGAATCCGCTCGAAATCGGCGCGATCCTCGTTCAGCAGATGCGGAGCGCTGTTCATGTGCGTCCCCCGATGCTCCGTAGGGCCGGATTGTCCGTACAGAACGGACGATTGGCGAAAACGGAGGAGAGCCTGCTACGGATGAGCCGATGGTAGAGCGATTAAGGCACGGGGTGACAGGGGGTTTACCGAAAACACCTGCCCCCACTCTGCTCAGTTATGCAGTGGGAGCCGTACGACCAGAAGCTTTCCGGCCATGGTCACTCCGCCGTCCATGGCGATGGCGAGCCCGTCCGCGTAGACATGCGGCCCGTCGACCACGGGTCCCGAATTCTCCTCGTCGTCCGACGCGTCCTCGGTGCCGACTTCGCCGAGCAGATACGGAATCGGGCTGTGGCCGTGGACAATCCGCTGCCCGCCGTACGCGGCCATCAGCTCCCTGGCCGCTTCCGAACCGCCGTTGTCGCGGAACGCGAAACGCTTGGTGAGCTTGCGGAAGATGTCCCAGCACTCGTCCGCGTCGTTGCGGGTGAGGATGGCGCGGACGTTGTCGTTGACGTCCTCGATGCTGTCGCCGTAGTCGAGATACGCGGTCGTGTCGGAGTGCATCAGCAGATGCCCGTCCTCCTCCACGAGGGCGTCGAGCCGGGACATCCACTGGAGATGGACGTCCTGGAGGCGCTCCATGTCCGTCTTCTGCCCGCCGTTGAGCAGCCAGGCGGCCTGGAAGGTGGCGGTGCCGGCACCGGAGTTGACCGGGGTGTCGCCGAAGCGGCGGGCGCCGAGCAGCAGCAGTTCGTGATTGCCCATCAGGGCCTTGCAGTAGCCGCCGGCGGCGGCGGCCTCGGCGGAGAGCCGCATGACGAGGTCGATGACACCGACGCCGTCGGGGCCCCGGTCGGTGAAGTCGCCGAGGAACCACAGGCGGGTGTTGCCCGCGGCCCAGCTGCCCTCACCGTCGATGAGGCCCTGTTCGGCGAGGGCGGCGACGAGTTCGTCGAGATAGCCGTGGACGTCGCCGACGACGAAGAGCGGGCCGAGGCCGTCCGCGGTGCCGGGGCTCGGGACGGGGGCGACGGTCACCTGCACGGTGTCACCGCGCTTGATCACCGGGAGGTCGCGCTCGGTGGGCGTGTAGCCCTCGGGGACCTCGTCGCGGGGGACGGCGTTGCCGGGATGGTCGGTGGGGGTGACGTCGGCGGCGGGCGCGGCGGGGGTCACGGCGGCCGTGACGGGGGGTGTGACGGCCTGGGAGGGGATCGCGGGGCCCGCGTACGCGTGGCTGCGCGGATCGGGGCGTGACGGGGCGTCAGAAACCCCCGTGGCCACCGGCGTCGGCCCGGGGGCGGACTCCGCCGCCTCGGGCGTCGGGAACGTGACGCCCCGCGGGTCCGTACGCGGCGCGATACCGAGTCCCGCCGGAGCGCCCGGCGGCGTGGCGGCGGCCGGCCGGCCGACGGCGGTCTCGGAGGTTTCGGCTGTCCCGGTGGGCGCGACCGCGACCGCGGTCAGCTGTGGCGCGGACTCGCCGGACCGGCCCGACTCCCCGGCCCGCGTGGTCTCTTCGGGCGGCGCGGGCTGCTCCGGGCGCTCCGGCCGTACGGGAACCTGCGTGTACGGCGGCACCCGGAAATCGCGCAGCGTCGCCGTGCGCACCACGGGTCCCTGACCGGTCCCGGCCCCCTGAGTCATCGACCCCTCCACCACCGTCGCGCCTCCGTACACCTCTGGGTCCGCCTGTTCGGGCGGGGCATCCCCACCGGAGGTAGGGGAAGGTCCGCGGTGTCGTGCGCCCATCATAGGAATGCAGCCACCCCTGTGTGACGCACCAGGGGTGGTCAATCCGATTCCACCCACGTTTCGTCGGCTGTTTTCACGCGGATCGCCCGAATTGTGTGATGCGGAGCGTGTCCGTCCGCCTCAGTCCCTGGCGGGAGACCTCGGAGCGCTGACGGTGGTACGGGGCGGGCGCCGCTGGGACGAGGTCCGGACGATCAGCTCCGTCGGTATCACCTGTTCGACGGGACGCCCGGTGTCGGTCCCCTCGATGGCGTCGATGAGCAACTGGACGACGGCGGTGCCGATACGGCGCGGCTTGAGCGAGAGTGTCGTGATGGGCGGCTCGGTGGTCGCGTACACGGTGGACTCGCTGCAGCAGACCAGCAGCAGGTCCTCGGGCACCCGCAGGCCGTAGCGCCGCGCGGCGGCGAGCAGGTCGGTGCCGTTGGGGTCGAAGAGCCCGTACACCGCGTCGGGCCGGTCGGGCCTGGCGAGCAGCCGGTCGGCGGCGACGGCCCCGGCGCAGGGGTCGTGCGCGGGGTAGGACTCGTAGACGGGGTCCTGTCCGACCCGCTCGCACCAGCGCAGATACGCGGTGGTGGAGAGCCGGGTGTACGTGTCGGTGGTGGTCCCGGTGAGCAGCCCGATCCGGCGTGCGCCGGCCGCGGCGAGATGGTCGAGCAGATCGAGTACGGCGGCCTCGTGGTCGTTGTCGACCCAGGCGGTGACGGGGAGGGTGCCGGCCGGGCGGCCGTCGGAGACGACGGGCAGGCCCTGGCGGACGAGCTCGGTGACGACCGGGTCGTGGTCGGAGGGGTCGATGACGACGGTGCCGTCGAGCGCGACGTTCGACCAGACGTCGTGGCGGGAAGTGGCCGGGAGGATGACGAGCGCGTACCCGCGGGCGAGCGCCGCGGAGGTCGCGGCCCGTGCCATCTCGGCGAAGTAGGCGAATTCGGTGAAGGTGAAAGGTTCGTCCCCGTATGTGGTGACGGTCAGGCCGATCAGGCCCGACTTGCCGGTACGGAGGGTTCGGGCCGCGGCGGACGGGCGATAGCCCAGCCGCTCGGCGACTTCTCGGACATGCCGGCGTGTGGCGTCGGGTAACCGTCCCTTGCCGTTGAGCGCGTCGGAGACGGTCGTGATGGAGACACCGGCTGCGGCGGCCACGTCCCGGATGCCCGCCCGACCTTGCCGGCTGCCCCGGCGGGATGTGTCCGTCCGGCTCACCTGGTGTTTCCCTGCTGGTGTCATGGCGAGCCGATAGTAGGGCTCATCAAGGTGGTGGGGCCGGTCGCACATTCACCTCCCAAGAGTCACGTTTCTGCATGATCAACAACGCTTGGAAGGCGTGGAAAACAAGGTCGCTGAGCGATTCGGTTGTGGTCTGTCAAGCGTGGAGCTTGATGGGCCTGGCGACAGTCCGATGTTTCGAAGAGGTCTCAACTCACCCTTATGGGTGACGCACGCCATGGAGTCAGCCACCGGCGCGGGCCGGATGCGCTAGGGCTCCCCCGCTCGGAGCCCGGTCCTCACTTGCCCGGCGGCGCCTCGGGGCCCGTGCGGGGGCCGTCCGGGGCCCGGTTCCGGGAGGGGTATTCGCAGGGCCCGGCAATCCTCTTAGGGTGAGCAGTATTGGTACATCCGCATGAGGTGGGTCGATCATGTGTACGGAGACCCCAGAGCGCCCGAGGAGGACCCCGCGGTGAGCGACACGAGCCCGAAGCTGCGCGCCGAGCTGGACGGCATCCCGACCTACAAGCCGGGCAGGCCGGCGGCGGTGGGCGAGGCCGTCTCGTACAAGCTGTCGTCGAACGAGAACCCCTATCCGCCGCTGCCCGGCGTGATGGAGTCCGTGCTGGCGTCGGCCGGGGCGTTCAACCGCTACCCCGACATGGCGTGCACCGGGCTGACCAGCGAGCTCGCCGACCGCTTCGAGGTGCCGGTCTCGCATGTCGCGACGGGTACGGGCTCCGTGGGCGTCGCCCAGCAGCTGCTTCAGGCCACCTCCGGCCCCGGCGACGAGGTGATCTACGCGTGGCGGTCCTTCGAGGCGTACCCGATCATCACGCAGATCTCGGGCGCCGCTTCGGTGAAGGTGCCGCTGGACGCGGACCAGGTGCACGACCTGGACGCGATGGTGGACGCCATCACCGACCGGACCCGGATGATCTTCGTCTGCAACCCCAACAACCCCACGGGCACCGTCGTCCGCCGGGCCGAGCTGGAGCGCTTCCTCGACCGGGTGCCGACCGACATCCTGGTCGTGCTGGACGAGGCGTACCGGGAGTTCATCCGCGACACCGAGGTCCCCGACGGCGTCGAGATCTACCGGGAGCGCCCGAATGTGGCCGTGCTCCGGACCTTCTCCAAGGCGTACGGCTTGGCGGGCCTGCGGGTCGGCTTCGCCATCGCCCACGAGCGGGTGGCCGCGGCCCTGCGCAAGACCGCGGTGCCCTTCGGGGTGAGCCAGATCGCACAGGACGCGGCGGTCGCCTCGCTGCGCGCCGAGGAGGAGCTGCTGGAGCGGGTGGCGGAGCTGGTCGTCGAGCGCACCAGGGTCAGCGAGGCGCTGCGCGGTCAGGGCTGGACCGTGCCCGAGACGCAGGCCAACTTCGTGTGGCTGGGTCTGGGGGACCGTACGACCGACTTCGCGGCGGAGTGCGAGCGCGCGGGTGTGACGGTCCGGCCGTTCGCGGGCGAGGGCGTACGGGTCACGATCGGCGAGTACAAGGCGAACGACCTGTTCCTGCGGACGGCGGAGTCCTTCCGCGAGGAGAGCTGAGCGGATCCGGGCGGGGCGCCCGCGGGGCGCCACGGTACGCGGGCCAGGGCGCGGTCGGAGCGCGGTCGGGGCGCGCGGTCACGGCGGGATGTTCGAAGGGGACCCCCCCCTTGAAGATCCGGTCGGGCCGTGCGCCATACTTTTGCTTGTGAATGTGAACGCGTTCACAAGCATGCTCGATGCCTCCTGTTTCGTCCGCTTCCTACCGGGACTTTCGGGACAGGCCGCAGCCCCCGGCGCGGGGCCCGTAAGGAGAAGGAGAGAGACGACGTGGACATCGCACTGGCCCCCGAGACTCTCGCGCGATGGCAGTTCGGCATCACCACCGTCTACCACTTCCTCTTCGTCCCCCTCACGATCTCGCTCGCCGCGCTGACCGCCGGCCTGGAGACCGCCTGGGTGCGGACGTCGAATCCGAAGTACCTCAAGGCGACGAAGTTCTGGGGCAAGCTCTTCCTGATCAACATAGCCATGGGTGTCGTCACCGGCATCGTGCAGGAGTTCCAGTTCGGCATGAACTGGTCGGACTACTCCCGCTTCGTGGGCGACGTCTTCGGCGCTCCGCTCGCCTTCGAGGCGCTGATCGCCTTCTTCTTCGAGTCCACCTTCATCGGACTGTGGATCTTCGGCTGGGACAAGCTGCCCAAGAAGATCCATCTGGCCTGTATGTGGATGGTCTCGATCGGCACAATCCTCTCCGCCTACTTCATCCTGGCGGCCAACTCCTGGATGCAGCACCCGGTCGGCTACCGCATCAACGAGGAGCGCGGCCGGGCCGAACTCACCGACTTCTGGGCCGTACTGACGCAGAACACCGCGCTCGCCCAGTTCTTCCACACCATGACGGCGGCCTTCATGGTCGGCGGCGCCTTCATGGTCGGCATCTCCGCCTTCCATCTCGCCCGCCGGGGGCGCAAGGGGCACCAGCAGCACATCCCGGTGATGCGGACCTCGCTCCGGCTCGGCCTGGTCACCCTGGTGACGGCCGGTCTGCTCACCGCCGTCAGCGGCGACACGCTCGGCAAGATCATGTACGAGCAGCAGCCGATGAAGATGGCCGCCGCCGAGGCCCTCTGGGACGGCGAGGCGCCCGCGCCGTTCTCGGTCTTCGCGTACGGGGACGTGGACAAGGGCCACAACAAGGTCGCCATCGAGGTCCCCGGCCTGCTCTCCTTCCTCGCGCACAGCGACTTCGAGTCCTTCGTGCCGGGCATCAACGACGTGCAGAAGGCCGAGCAGGAGAAGTACGGGCCCGGCGACTACCGGCCCAACATCCCCGTCGCGTACTGGGGCTTCCGCTGGATGATCGGCTTCGGCATGGCGTCGCTGGGCATCGGGCTCCTCGGACTCTGGCTGACCCGGCGGAAGTTCCTGCTGCCGAAGCGGCTGCGGACCGGCGAGGACGAGGTGCCCCATCTCGTGCTCTTCCGCAACAAGGCGCTGAGCCCCCGGTTCGCCCACATGTACTGGCTCGTCGCCCTGTGGACGATGCTCTTCCCGCTGATCGCCAACTCCTGGGGCTGGATCTTCACCGAGACCGGCCGGCAGCCCTGGGTGGTCTACGGGGTGCTGCGCACGGCCGACGCCGTCTCCCCCGGTACGTCGCAGGGCGAGGTGCTCACCTCGATGATCGTCTTCACTCTGCTCTACGCCGTGCTCGCCGTCGTGGAGGTCAAGCTGCTCGTGAAGTACGTCAAGGCGGGTCCGCCCGATCTCACCGACGACGACCTCAACCCACCCACGAAGATCGGCGGTCACGACGCGAAGGACGCCGACCGCCCGATGGCCTTCTCGTACTGAGGAGTTGAACCGAATCATGGAACTCCACGACGTCTGGTTCGTCACTATCGCCGTCCTGTGGACCGGCTACTTCTTCCTTGAGGGCTTCGACTTCGGGATCGGCGTCCTGACGAAACTCCTCGCGCGGGACCGCAAGGAGCGCAGGGTCCTCATCAACACCATCGGGCCCGTCTGGGACGGCAACGAGGTGTGGCTGCTGTCGGCGGGCGGCGCGACCTTCGCCGCGTTCCCCGAGTGGTACGCCACCCTCTTCTCCGGCTTCTACCTGCCGCTGCTGGTCATCCTGGTCTGTCTGATCGTGCGCGGTGTCGCCTTCGAGTACCGCGCCAAGCGGCCCGAGGAGCGCTGGCAGCGCAACTGGGAGCACGCGATCTTCTGGACCTCGCTGCTGCCGGCGCTGCTGTGGGGGGTGGCCTTCGGGAACATCGTGCGCGGCGTGAAGATCGACGCGGACCTGGAGTACGTGGGAAACCTGGCCGATCTGCTCAACCCGTACGCGCTCCTCGGCGGGCTGGTGACGCTGACGCTCTTCACCTTCCACGGCGCTGTGTTCGCCGCGCTCAAGACGGTGGGGGACATCCGGGCGCGGGCACGGAAGCTGGCGTTCACGCTGGGGCTGTTCACGGCCGTGCTGGCGCTCGGGTTCCTGGGCTGGACCCAGCTCGACAACGGTGACGGCGGGAGCCTGGCCGCGATGGTCGTGGCCGTGCTCGCGCTGGCCGGTGCGGTGGTGGCGATCAGGGCGGGGCGAGAGGGCTGGTCGTTCGCGCTCTCCGGGCTGACGATCGTGGCCGCCGTCGCGATGCTCTTTCTGACGCTCTTCCCGAACGTCATGCCGTCCTCGCTCAACGAGCAGTGGAGCCTGACGGTGACCAACGCGTCCTCGACGCCGTACACCCTGAAGATCATGACCTGGTGCGCGGGCATCGCGACGCCGTTGGTGCTGCTCTACCAGGGCTGGACGTACTGGGTCTTCCGCAAGCGCATCGGTACGCATCACATCGCGGACGCGCACTAGCTGACTGGGCGGGTGTTTCACGTGAAACCGATCGATCCGCGTCTGCTGCGGTACGCACGGGCCACCCGTGGCTTTCTGGTGGCGGTGGTGCTCCTGGGACTGGCCGGTGCGGGGCTGGTCGTGGCCCAGGCGATGATCATCGCCGAGGTGGTGGTGGGGGCGTTCGAGGACGGCCTCGACGCCTCCGGGCTCCGTACGCCGCTGCTCCTGCTGGGCGCGGTCGCCGTCGGGCGCGGACTGGTCGCGTGGCTCACCGAACTGGCCGCGCACCGCGCGAGCGCCGCGGTCAAGTCCGAACTGCGCGGCCGGCTGCTGGAGCGGGCCGCCGAGCTGGGGCCGGGATGGCTGAGCGGGCAGCGCACCGGTTCGCTGATCGCGCTGGCGACCCGTGGCGTGGACGCGCTGGACGACTACTTCGCGCGCTATCTGCCGCAGCTCGGGCTCGCGGTGGTGGTGCCGGTGGCGGTGCTGGCGCGGATCGTCACCGACGACTGGGTGTCGGCGGGCGTCATCGTGCTGACCCTGCCGCTGATTCCGCTCTTCATGGTGCTCATCGGGTGGGCCACCCAGTCCCGGATGGACCGTCAGTGGCAGCTGCTGTCACGGCTGTCCGGCCACTTCCTGGACGTGGTCGCCGGGCTGCCGACGCTGAAGGTCTTCGGACGGGCGAAGGCGCAGGCGGAGTCGGTGCGGGCGATCACCTCCGAATACCGGCGGGCCACGCTCCGTACGCTGCGCATCGCCTTCCTGTCGTCCTTCGCACTGGAGCTGCTGTCGACCCTGCCGGTGGCGCTGGTCGCGGTGGGCATCGGGATGCGGCTGGTCCACGGGGACCTGGATCTCTACACGGGCCTGGTGGTGCTGATCCTGGCGCCGGAGGCGTATCTGCCGCTGCGGCAGGTGGGCGCGCAGTACCACGCGGCGGCGGAGGGGCTGGCGGCGGCGGAGGAGATCTTCGCGGTGCTGGAGACGGCGCCTTCGGGTCCGGGGACGGGTGGTGAGGTACCGGGGACGGGTGGTGAGGTACCGGGCTCGCCACGCCTGGAGCTGGAGGGCGTGACGGTCCGCCACGAAGGCCGCGCCGAACCGTCGTTGGACGCCGCCACGCTGGTGGTCGAGCCGGGGGAGACGGTCGCGCTGGTCGGCCCGAGCGGGGCCGGGAAGACGACGCTGCTGAACGTGCTGCTCGGCTTCACCGCACCGACGGAGGGCCGCGTACGGGTGGGCGGCACCGATCTGTCGTCCCTGGACCTCGACCGCTGGCGCGAACAGATCGCCTGGGTGCCGCAGCACCCGTACCTCGTCGCGGGGACGATCGCCGAGAACGTGACCCTGGCCCGCCCGGACGCGGACGCCGCCGCCGTACGCGACGCGCTGCGGGACGCGGGGGCGTACGACTTCGTGGCCGCGCTCCCCCGGGGCGTGGACACCGTGCTGGGCGAGGACGGTACGGGCCTGTCGGCCGGGCAGCGCCAACGCCTCGCCCTGGCCCGCGCCTTCCTCGCCGACCGCCCGGTGCTCCTGCTGGACGAG
Organism: Streptomyces sp. NBC_01716; assembly: GCF_036248275.1. Lineage (NCBI taxonomy): Bacteria > Bacillati > Actinomycetota > Actinomycetes > Kitasatosporales > Streptomycetaceae > Streptomyces > Streptomyces sp. NBC_01716. The sequence goes on from NZ_CP109181.1 coordinate 4,421,270, forward strand.
CCGACGGCGGCGCTGGACGGCGAGACGGAGGCGGGCATCGTGGACGCGGTCCGCCGGCTGGCGGTGGGCCGCACGGTGATCCTGGTGATTCACCGACCCGCGCTGCTGTCGGTGGCGGACCGGGTGATCGAGCTGGGGGGAGGGACGGCGGGGACGGGCGTGGCTGTCGAGTCCGCCGCGGTCGCACGTCCGGCGGCCCCCGGTCCGGCGCGTGGCGACCTGGATGCGGGGGGACCCGACGAGGGCGACGCCGGTGCCGGGACCCGCGTCTGGGCGCACCCCCTCCGCCGTACGCGCGCCGCCGTCGGGGCCCTGCGGGGCCGGTTCCTGCTGGCCTTGGTGCTGGGGAGCCTGGCCCTCGGGTCCGCCGTCGGGCTCATGGCCGTGTCCGGGTGGCTCATCTCGCGCGCGTCCGAGCAGCCGCCCGTGCTGTATCTGATGGTCGCCGTGACCGCGACCCGCGCCTTCGGAATCGGGCGCGCCGTCTTCCGGTACGCCGAACGCCTCGTGTCCCACGACGCGGTGCTGCGGATGCTCGCCGACCTCCGGGTCTCCGTCTACCGGCGGCTCGAACGGCTCGCCCCCGCCGGGCTGCGCGAGGCCCGGCGCGGTGACCTGCTCTCCCGGCTCGTCGCCGACGTCGACGCCCTCCAGGACTACTGGCTCCGCTGGCTGCTGCCGGTCGGCTCCGCCCTGCTCGTCGGCGCGGGAGCCGTCGGATTCACCGGCTGGCTGCTCCCCGAGGCGGGCGCGGTACTGGCCCTCGGCCTGCTCGCCGCCGGCGTCGGCGTGCCGCTGGTCAGCGGCGCCCGCGCGCGCCGTGCCGAGCGGCGGCTCGCCCCCGCGCGCGGCCTGCTCGCGACCCGGGTCGCCGAACTCCTCGACGGCTGCGCCGAACTGACCGTCGCCGGCGCCCTCCGGAGCCGTATCGGCGCGGCCCGCGACGCCGACGTGACGCTGACGGCCATCGCCTCGCGCGGCGCCAGTGCCACCGCGCTCGGCGGCGGCCTGTCCGCGCTGATCTGCGGGCTGACCGTGGCCGCCGCCGCGTACGCCGGTGTGGGCGCCGTGCACGACGGGCGGTTGCCGGGTGTCGCGCTGGCCGTCGTCGTACTGACCCCGCTCGCCGCCTTCGAGGCGGTCGCCGGACTGCCGCTCGCGGTCCAGTACCGGCAGCGGGCCGCGCGCGGCGCCGAGCGGGTGTACGAGGTGCTGGACGCGCCCGTCCCCGTACGGGAGCCCGAGCGCCCGGCCGCCGCTCCCGCGACGCCGTTCCCGCTGGAGGTACGGGGGCTCTCGGCCCGGTACGCGGGGCAGGAGAGCGACGCGCTGAGCGGCGTCGATCTGACGCTGACCGCCGGGAAGCGGGTGGCCGTCGTGGGGCCGTCCGGGGCCGGCAAGACGACCCTCGCGCAGGTGCTGCTGCGCTTCCTGGACGCGCGCGAAGGCGGAGTACGGCTCGGCGGGACGGACGCGGCGGCGCTGGACGGCGACACGGTGCGGCGTTTCGTCGGGCTGTGCGCGCAGGACGCGCACCTCTTCGACAGTTCCGTACGCGAGAACCTCGCCCTCGCCCGCAAGGACGCGACGGAGGACGACCTCCGCGACGCCCTGCGCCGCGCCCGCCTGCTGGAGTGGGCCGACGGGCTGCCGGCCGGTCTCGACACCCACGTCGGCGAGCACGGCGCGCGGCTCTCCGGGGGCCAGCGGCAGCGACTGGCGCTGGCCCGCGCGCTCCTGGCCGACTTCCCCGTCCTCGTACTGGACGAGCCCGCCGAACACCTCGACCTGCCGACGGCCGACGCGCTGACGGCGGACCTGCTGGCGGTGACGGAAGGGCGTACGACGCTGCTCATCACCCATCGGCTCCAGGGTCTCGACGCGGTCGACGAGGTGATCGTGCTCGACGCCGGGCGCGTGGTGCAGCGCGGGCCGTACGCCGAGCTGGTGGGGGTGGAGGGGCCGTTGCGGAGGATGTGGGAGCGCGAGCGGGGGCCGGTGGGGCTGGTCGGCCACGGCTCTCGACTTTCCACCGCAAATGGGACTAACTAATGTCAAGGGCATGAAGGCGCCCGAACCTCAGGACTTCCCCAAGGACTCCCCTCAGGGCGGTCCCGGCGACGGGACCGCGCCTCGTGACGCGGACGCGGACGCCGAAGCCGAGGCCGACACCGAGGCCGACATGGAGCGCCGGCTCCAGAGCAGGTCCACCGAGCTCACCGCCCGCGTCCCGCAGCTGCTCGAAGCCATGCGCTCGGTCGGTACCGGCCTCGAACTGCACTCCACCCTCGACCGCATCTGCGAGACGGCCGCCCGCCTCGTCGGCGCCCGTTACGCGGCGCTCGGCGCTGTCGAGGAGGCGGGCGGCCCGCTCTCCGACTTCGTCACCTACGGCGTGGACGCGGACGTCGAGCGGCGGATCGGCCGCCGCCCGGACGGCCACAGCGGGCTGCTCGGCGAGCTGATCCGCCGTTCCGAACCCATTCGGCTCGCCGACCTCACCGCGGATCCGCGCGCGGTCGGATTTCCGCCGCACCACCCGCCGATGCGGACCTTTCTCGGCGTTCCGATCCGCGTCCACGGCGAGAGCCTCGGGAATCTCTACGTCACCGAGAAGCACGACGGAGCCGAATTCACCGAACACGACCAGCACATGATGCGGGTGCTGGCGACGGAGGCGGGCCTCGCCATCGGCAACGCGCGGCTGTACGAGGCGGCACGGCAGCGCGAGCGCTGGATCGACGGTTCGGTGGCCGTCACGACGGCCCTGCTGTCGGGGAATTCGGCCGACCATCCCGCTGACCACCCCGCCGAGCCCGCTGACGGGCACCCCGCAGACCATCCCGCCGAACACGCCGACGGCGGCGAGCACGCGGACCGGCCCGAGCACACCGACTCCGCCGAGCACACCCACCACGCCCTCACCGTCGTCGCCGAACAGGCCCGCAGGCTCGCCGACTCGGCCGCCGGCTTCGTCCTGCTGCCCACCCCCGAGGGAGGGCTGGAGGTCGTCGCCGCCTCGGCCGACAACCCCGAGGTCTTCCTCGGCACCCGGATCCCGGGCAAGAGCCCCGTCGTCGCCCAACTGCTCGCCGGCGAGGCCACGTACGTCGCGGACTGCACCACGGACCCGCGTCTGATCTCCCCGCTGTCCTCCCGTTTCGGCCCGGCCATGCTGCTGCCCCTGCACAGCGACGGCCGGGTGCTCGGCGTACTCGTCACCCCGCGCGCGATCGGCGCCCGCCCCTACACCGAGTCGGAACGCACCCTCGCGACCCAGTTCGCCTCCCAGGCCGCACTCGCGCTGATGATGGCCGAGGCGCAGCGCGACCGGGAACGTCTCGCGGTGTACGAGGACCGCGACCGCATCGCCCGCGACCTCCACGACCTGGTCATCCAGCGCCTGTTCGCCGCCGGGATGATGCTGGAGACCGCGCAGCGGCACTCGGACGTGCCCGAGGTGCGATCAGGTGTGGGCAGGGCGGTCGACGAACTGGACGTCACCATCCAGGAGATCCGTACGGCCATCTTCGCCCTGCAACAGGGCCCGGCCGAGGCGCCGTCCGGGCTGCGCACCCGGGTCCTGCGCGAGATCAACATGGCGGCCGTGCCGCTCGGCTTCAAACCCACCCACCGCTTCGTCGGCGCGGTCGACTCGGCCGTTGGCGAACTCACCGGCAAGAACCTCATCGCCGCCCTCCGCGAGGCCCTGTCCAACACCTTCCGGCACGCGCGGGCATCCCGCATCCATGTCACGGTCGACGCGAACGCCCGACTGCCCGACGGCACCCCCGCCGTACGGCTGTCGGTCGCCGACGACGGCGTGGGCATCCCGGCGGGCGGCAGGCGCAGCGGCCTGCGCAATCTGGGGCGGCGCGCCGAGTCGCTGGGCGGATCGAGCGAGGTCGGACCGGGTCTGGGCGAGCACGGCGCCGGCACGTCGGTGCTGTGGCAGGCGCCGCTCTAGGCCGTGCCAGACGCCGCGGGCCAGGCGGGACTTCGAAGACACGCTTTAGGGTGCGACGACGCGGGCGATGAGCTGCTCGATGATGACGGCGACACCGTCCTCGTTGTTCGCCACGGTGCGGCCCGACGCCGCCGCGATCACATCCGGGTGCGCGTTGCCCATCGCGTACGACGTACCGGCCCACGCCAGCATCTCCACGTCGTTCGGCATGTCCCCGAAGGCGACGACCTCGTCGGAGGAGATGCCGCGCTCGGCGCAGCAGAGCGCGAGCGTGCTCGCCTTGCTGACCCCGAGGCCGCTGACCTCAAGCAGCGCGGTGGGGCTGGAGCGCGTGAAGGAGGCCAGGTCCCCGGCGGCGGTACGGGCCAGGGTGAGGAAACCGTCGGGGGTCAGGGTCGGGTGGTGCGCCAGCAGTTTCACCACCGCCTCGCCGTCACCGTCCTCCGCCACCTGAAGCAGCTTCTCGGCGGGGGCCACGTGCGCGCCCGGGTCGTCGAGGAAGGGCGGGTACTCCGGCTCGTAGTTGAAGCTGGTCGTCGTCTCGACGGCGAACACCGTGCCGGGCGCCGCGTCGCGCAGAGCCTGTACGACGCCGAGCGCGGCGCCCCGGTCCAGTCCGCGCACCTCGACCAGCTCCCCGCCTCGGCGCAGGTCGACGACGACGGCGCCGTTGGCACAGATGGCCAGCCCGTGACGGTGCACATGATCGCTGACGACCTCCATCCACCGGGCCGGCCGCCCGGTGACGAAGAAGACCTCGATCCCGGCCTCCTCGGCCGCGGCGAGGGCGGCGACGGTCCGGTCCGAGACGGTCTTGTCGTCCCGTAGCAACGTTCCGTCAAGATCGGTGGCGATCAGCCGGGGGCGGGCGGGAAGCGGGGACTCGCTAGCTGAGGTCACCCGTCCATACTCCCGCACAGGTGTGCAGGTGAACGCGGAGGAACGCACATGTGAGCGCCCTCACGCACCGAGCTGCGCGGGGGCCTCGGTGGCGATCTTCTCGAAGACGGCCTCGTCGGCGGCGAAGTCCGAATCGGCGATGGGCCAGTGCACGACCAGCTCCGTGAAGCCCAGATCCTGGTGGCGCCCCGCGAAGTCGACGAACGCGTCGACCGATTCCAGCGGGCGGGCACGGTCCGGGGTGAAACCGGTGAGCAGGATCTTGTCCATCGGCCCGGCGTCCCGGCCGATCTCGGCGCGGGCGGCGCCGAGCTTCCCCATCTGGCCGCGGATGGCCTCCACCGACTGGGCCGGGGTGCCCTCCTCGTACAGACTCGGGTCACCGGTGGTCACCCAGGCCTGGCCGTACCGGGCGGCGAGCTTCAGCCCGCGCGGGCCGGTCGCGGCGACGGCGAAGGGGAGCCGGGGGCGCTGGACGCAGCCGGGGATGTTCCGGGCCTCGACGGCCGAGTAGTGGGTGCCGTGCCGGGTGACCGCGTCTTCGGTGAGCAGCTGGTCAAGAAGGGGCAGGAACTCCCCGAACCGGTCGGCCCGCTCACGCGGGCTCCACGCCTCCTGCCCCAGGGCGGTGGCATCGAACCCGCTGCCGCCGGCGCCGATGCCCAGGGTGAGCCGGCCGCCCGAGATGTCGTCCAGGGAGATCAGCTCCTTGGCGAGGGTCACCGGATGCCGGAAGTTGGGCGAGGTGACGAGCGTCCCCAAGCGGAGCCGTTCCGTGGCGACCGCGGCGGCGGTGAGCGTGGGCAGGGCGCCGAACCAGGGGCCGTCGCGGAAGGTCCGCCAGGAGAGGTGGTCGTAGGTGTACGCCGTGTGGAAGCCGAGCTCCTCGGCACGCTGCCACTTCGCGCGCCCTCCCTCGTGCCAGCGGTCAACAGGAAGGATCACGGTGCTCAGACGCAGACTCATGCTCCGAGCGTACGTCCGGCTCCCGGCGGCCGAGGCGCCGGTCTCCTCGCCGCTCAGGCGCCGAAGCGGAGGTAACGCGGGGGTACGGCGTCGGCCAGCCAGACGCCGTTGGCGCTCACCCGGAAGACGTGGCCGTCGCGGTGCATCGCCGCCGCGTCCACCGGCAGGACGACCGGGCGGCCGCGGCGGGCGCCGACGCGGGTCGCTGTCTCGCGGTCGGGGGAGAGATGGACGTGGTGGCGGTTCATGGGGCGAAGGCCCTCGGTGCGGATCGCGTCGAGGCTGCGGGCGACCGTGCCGTGGTAGAGGTACGCGGGCGGCTCGGCCGGTGGCAGGTCCAGGTCGACCTCGACCGTGTGGCCCTGGTTGGCGCGGATCCTGGTGCCTTCGATCGTGAAGCGCCGCTTGTCGTTCATGGCCACGACGTGGTCGAGCTCGGCGCGGGTGAGGGGGAAGCGGTGCTCGGCCGTGGCGCGGAGCAGGGCGTCGACCTCCACCCAGCCGTTCGGGTCGAGCGTGAGGCCGATGCGTTCGGGCTGGTGGCGCAGGTGCTTCGAGAGGTATTTCGACACCTTCACGGTGCGTCGTTCGTCGGGCGTTCCCGCGCCCGGTGTGTGTGTTCGGGTCATTCACACAGCGTGCCCGGTGGCGTCGGGCACGCGCCACTCATTTCGGTCCGGTCCGGCACGCTTCGATCCGATCCACAAACGATCAGCGCGAGAATGTTTGATCCACAGTCAACTCAGGTTATCCACAGGCTATTTGGCGAATCTGTGGACAACGAGTGCCTGAATTAACCCATTTGGTCAAGTTGACTGTTCTGTCTGTGGGTTGCGGTGAGCGCGTCCAAGGCCCGTGCCCGCACCTCCCGTTCGGTGGCCGTCGCGATGAACTCCGGAACGCTCTCCTCCCCAACGAGCCCCTGGACCGCGTCGATCGTCCCGGCCGGAAGCGCCACGGACCGGGTCCCGGCGTCCGGCGGCCCCAGGTCCCCCGACACCAGGTGCCTCTGAAGATGCCGGGTCGCGAACACCCGCATGGCGCGGGCCAGTTCGGCGTCGACCGTCTGCCGGGCGAGCGGGCGCAGACGTCGTACGAGCGACGCCGCTTCGGCCGCGTCCGTGTCCGTCGGCGGGCGATGGCCGAGATAGCGGGCGAAGACGTGCTCGGTCGTGAACTCCAGGAAGCGCGCGGCGATGTGCTCGACCTGCCCGCGAAGTTCCCGCAGATGGCCGGAGATCGCGGACAGTGGCACCCCCGCCGCGTACAACTCGGCCGCCACCGCCAGCTCCTGGGGGCTCGGTACGAGGAACTCGTCGTCCCGCCCGGGGATCCGCTCCAGCACCCCCAGCTCCACCGCCTCGGCGAGCGCCGCCTCGTCGGGGGAGCCGCCGAACCGCTCATTCAGCTCCGCGCGGGTGACCCGGGTGGCCCGCTCGTCCGTCCACGGCCCGTGCACCTCGGCGACCAGGCCCAGCACCCCGCCCAGACCGCGCCCGGCGTCCCACGCCTCCAGCAACTCCTTGATGGACGCCAGCGTGTAGCCCCGGTCCAGGAGGTCCGCGATCTGCCGCAGCCGGGCCAGATGCGGGTCCCCGTACACATTGGCCCGGCCCCGCCGCTGCGGGGCGGGGAGCAGCCCGCGGTCCAGGTAGGCGCGGATGGTCCGGACGGTGGCGCCGCTCGCGTGCGCCAGGTCCTCGATCCGGTACCGGCCTCCGGCCGGGGGCCGCGACGTCCCCGAGTCCTCCGACACGCTTACTCCTCCCACGGCCCCGGCACGCCACTGTCCCGGCTGTCCCGGCTGTCCCGGCTATCCCAGCGCTGCCCGGCCGACCGCTCCGGCAGCCGCACGGGCCGCGGGAGAGGTCGCCAGATACTCGACGGCCCTGCGGAGCGAGCCTTCCCGCGAGGGATGGTACGACCGCCGGAAGTACCGGGGCACCGCCGCGCCCAGCTCGCCCCAGGCCGGCAACAGGCCTTTGGCCACCGCCCGGTTGTGCTTGCGCAGCGAGTAGCGCGGCCGCCCCGCGAGCTGCGGATCGTGCCGGATCAGATACGCCGCCCCGCGCACCCAGAACCAGAGCATCACCGGCGCCGCGACGGCCATTGTCTCCAGCCGGCGGGCGTAGCGCACCGGATCGGGGCCGCCGCAGTGCTGGTACATGTCGAAGGCCACCGACCGGTGTTCGACCTCCTCGGCGCCGTGCCAGCGCAGCAGGTCGAGCATGACCTCGTCCGCCCCCGCGTGGTCCAGCGCGTCCGCGCGCAGCACCCAGTCCCCCAGGACCGCCGTGAACTGCTCGATCGCGGCGACGATCGCCAGCCGGAACCGCAACCACTCACGACGTGGCCACGGCACCCCGAACGGCGGTTCCTCGCCGAGGAGTATCTCGAAGAGGTAGTCGACGTGCCGGGTGTACGGCTCGGTGTCCAGGCGCTGTTCCGCGAGGTGGTTGAGCACATACGCGTGCTGCACGCTGTGCGTGGCCTCCTGGCCCATGAACCCCTTGACGTCCTTGAGCAGCACCGGGTCACGCACCAGCGGCAGGGCCTCCTTGAAGACCTTGACGAACCAGCGCTCGCCCGCGGGGAGCAGCAGATGCAGCACGTTGATGACATGCGTGGCGGTCGGCTCGTCGGGTATCCAGTGCAGTGGAGTGTCGCGCCAGTCGAACGACACCCGCCGGGGAGCGATCACATACGGCTCGTCCGAAACGGCTATCCCTTCAGGAGCCTGGGAGTTCAGGGTCTCGCCGTCGCGGTTCACGGCTTCTTCGTCCCTGTTCACAGCGGCGGTTCCAGACGGGCGATCGCGCGCAGCGTCCTGGGCGCGAAGCGGGACAGCAGCCGGGCGCCCCGGGCCTCCGGCGTGACCGGCACGACGGCCTCGTTGCGGACGACGGCCCGCAGGATCGCGTCGGCGACCTTCTCCGGCGGGTAGTTGCGCAGCCCGTACAGCCGGGCCGTCCGCTTCCGACGCCGTTTCTCCTCCTCCGCCGAGACCCCGGTGAACCGCGCGGTGGCCGTGATGCCGGTGTTCACGAAGCCGGGACAGATCACGCTGACCCCGATGTCCTGTCCGGCGAGCTCCGCGCGCAGGCATTCGCTGAGCATCAGGACCGCCGCCTTGGAGGCGCTGTAGGCGGGCAGCGCACGCGACGGCTGATAGGCCGCCGCCGAAGCGGTGTTGACGATGTGCCCGCCCTCGCCGCGCGCCGCCATCTGTCCGCCGAATATCCGGCAGCCGTGGATGACGCCCCAGAGATTGACGTCCAGGACCTTCTTCCAGTCCTCGCTGGTGGTGTCCAGGAACGGCCCCGAGAGCCCTATCCCCGCGTTGTTCACCAGCACGTCCACGGTGCCGTACTCGGCGGCGCACTTCTCGGCCAGCTTCTCCATCGCCTCCTCGTCGCTGACGTCGACGGTCTCGGCCCACGCCCGCGGGGCGCCGATCAGCCGGGCCATCTCGGCGGTCCTGGCGACCCCTTCGGCGTCACGGTCGACCGCGACGACCCGGGCGCCCGCCTCGGCGAAGGCGAACGCGGTCGCCCGCCCGATGCCGCTCGCAGCCCCGGTCACCAGGACCAACTGCCCGCCGAACCGCTCCCCGTAGGGCCCGCTCGCCACCAGGTCCCGTGCCCGGCGGGCCCGGCTCTCCCGGCGGGCCTTGCCCGCCGGCCCGAGCGCCGCGCCCTTCGACGCCTTCGCCGTGCCCTCTGCCTCGTCCGCCTCATCCGCCGGTTCGGGCTCGTGAGCGGTGACGAAGTCCGTGATCCAGGAGGCCAGTTGATCCGGCCGCGTCCGTGGCACCCAGTGCTTGGCCGGGAGCGTACGACGCACCAGCTGCGGCACCCACCGCTCCAGATCGTCGTAGAGCTGTTCGGAGAGGAAGGCGTCCCCGGTCGGGGTGATCAGCTGGACGGGTGCGTGCGCGTGCGCGTCGGTGCGCGGTCTGCTCAGCCGCGCGTGGACGTTGTCCCGGTAGAGCCAGGCGCCGTGCGCGGCGTCGTCCGGCAACGAGGCCGTCGGATACGGGTCGGCCTGCCGCCCGCCCCCGGATTCCGCCCCGCCGCCCGGTGCCGGGGACCTCCGCCCCGAAGGCACCTTCTCGAACCGCTCAAGAATCCTCGGCCACTGCCTGCCCAGCGGCCCGCGCCACGCGAGCTCGGGCAGCACCGGCGTATGCAGCAGATACACGTACCAGGACTTGGCGCCCTGGCCCAGCAGTTGGCCCAGCGCGCGCGGCGTGGGCCGGGTCATCCGCCGCTTGATCCAGTGTCCGAAGTGGTCCAGCGACGGCCCCGACATCGAGGTGAAGGAGGCGATACGGCCCGACGTGCGCCGTACGGTTACGAACTCCCAGCCCTGCACGGACCCCCAGTCGTGCCCCACCAGATGGACCGGCCGGCGCGGGCTCACCGCGTCGGCGACCGCCAGGAAGTCGTCCGTCAGCTTCTCCAGGGTGAAGCCGCCACGCAGCGGCTTCGGCGCCGTCGAGCCACCGTGCCCCCGGACGTCGTACAGCACCACATGGAACCGCTCGGCGAGCCTCCCCGCGACCTGGGACCAGACCTCCTTGCTGTCCGGATAGCCGTGCACGAGCAGGACGGTCGGGCGCGCCGGGTCACCCAGCTCGGCCACGCACAGATCGACCCCGCCCGTGCGCACCCGGCGCTCCCGCACCTCCACCGGCCCGCCCGACGGCGACGGAACAGACTGAAGCGACATCACGCACCCTTCGCCCAACGCCGCACATGCGGCAGATCATCATCCAGCCAGAACGCGCTCTCGGCCGGGTCCCCGGAGTCGGTGACCACCAGGATCTCCTCGAACTTGGCGCCCGTACCGCGGAATCCGAGGTGCGGCTCGACCGCCCACAGCCCGGGTCTCGGCGGGTGGTCGGAGAATCTGTACGGGCTCCACAGCGGCGACCAGCCGTCCCGGTGCCCGTGCAGCGCGTCGCTCGCCAGGCCCTTGAGCGCCTGCGTACCGAAGCCGAAGACATGCGGTGACCAGCGCCGGTCCCGCACGCGGTCGATCTTGTGGGCGATCACACCGAAGGGGTAGGCCCGGTGTCTGTTCTCGTATCCCTGGCGGACCATCAGCCGGTCCACGTCCTCGTAGATCTCCCGCAGCGAACGCCGCTCGCGCACCTCGCGCAGGATCAGCTCACGGTGTGCCCGGAGATCGGCGAGCAGTTTGTCGTGCAGTGGATTGGTGCCGTCGGCGCCCAGACAGCCCGAGTAGCCGACATCGGCGGTGAAACCCCCGTGGACCGGTGCCATGTCGAGGATGTACGGCATGCCCTCCGTCAGCCTGCGGTTGGTGGGGAAGAACTGGAGCGGGATCCGGAACCCCGTGAAAGCCGTGCGGTCCCCGAACCAGGCGAAGGGCAGATGGAACCAGTCGCGCACCCCGCGCGCCCGCAGCCACTCGCGCTGCATCCGGGCGGCCTCGCGCTCCGTGACCCCCGGCCGCAGGCGCGCGGCCACCGCTTCGGCGCACTCGTAGGCCAGCCGCTGCACGGATCTGAATCCCCGCAGCTCCGCGGCCTGTTCTGCCGTCACCGCTGAAGCCATGCCACCCCTCCGTGCCGATCGCGGGCGTGCTGCCCGACCGCCCTCGCCGCGCCCGATCGCCGTACGTGCCCGTAACTTGACACTGATGAATGTGACAATGTCCGGCGGCTGCGTCAAGGCCCCCTCCCAGCCTGTGGATAACCTCGCCGACCCGGAACCTTCGTCGTAACTTTTTACGCTGCCCTTACGGGTCCGTACGTCTCAAGGGGGACCCCGAGACAGCCGCCAGGGCTGACGTCCGCTGTGGTGTGCGCCACTACCGTCATGAACGTGACTGTGATCGCCACTGAAGGCCTGAGTAAGCGGTTCCCCCGGGTAACCGCGCTTGACCGGCTCTCCTTGGACATCGGACCGGGCGTGACCGGTCTGGTGGGTGCCAACGGAGCCGGCAAGTCCACCATGATCAAGATCCTGCTGGGTCTGTCCCCCGCCACGGAAGGCCGGGCCGCAGTGCTTGGGTTCGACGTCGCCACCGACGGCGCCGCCATCCGCGAGAGCGTCGGATACATGCCCGAGCACGACTGCCTGCCGCCCGATGTCTCGGCGACCGAACTCGTCGTCCACATGGCGCGCATGTCCGGCCTCCCGCCGACCGCCGCCCGTGAACGCACCGCGGACACGCTGCGCCACGTCGGCCTGTACGAGGAGCGGTACCGCCCCATCGGCGGCTACTCGACCGGTATGAAGCAGCGCGTCAAACTCGCGCAGGCGCTGGTCCACGACCCCAAACTCGTCCTCCTCGACGAGCCGACGAACGGCCTCGACCCCGTCGGCCGCGACGAGATGCTCAACCTGATCCGCCGCGTCTACACGGACTTCGGCATCTCCGTCCTCGTGACCTCGCACCTCCTCGGCGAGCTCGAACGCACCTGTGACCACGTTGTCGTCATCGACGGCGGCAAACTGCTGCGCTCCAGCTCCACGAGCGACTTCACGCAGAACACCGCGACACTCGCCGTCGAGGTCACCGACACCGACACCCACCCGGACGGCACCCGCGCCCTGCGCGAGGCCCTCACCACGGCCGGGCTCTCGCTCCACGCGGGCGAGGAGGACGGGCTGCCGGGCGCCGGCCACATCCTGCTCATCGAGGCCAAGGGCGAGGAGACGTACGACGTCGTACGCGACACCGTCGCCGAACTCGGGCTCGGTCTCGTACGGATGGAACAGCGCCGCCACCACATCGCCGAGGTCTTCCGCGCGAAGGACGCCGCGCAGGAGGCCGCGCGGGACGCCCGGACGGCCACCGGTGACGGACAGCCCGTACCGGCGCAGCAGGGCACCGCGGAATTCGCACTTCAGAAGGGAGGCGGCAGCGATGAGCGCTGATCTCACCCAGATCCACAACATCGGCTACCGCAACTACGACGGCCCGCGGCTCGGCCGCGCCTACGCCCGCCGCTCCCTCTACTCGCAGTCCCTGCGCGGCTCCTACGGCCTCGGCCGGTCCGCCAAGTCCAAGATCCTGCCGATGATCCTGTTCGCCGTGATGTGCGTACCCGCGGCGATCATGGTCGCGGTCGCCGTCGCCACCAAGTCGAACGACCTGCCCGTCGAGTACACGCGGTACGCGATCTTCACCCAGGCCCTCATCGCGCTCTTCCTCGCCGCCCAGGCGCCGCAGTCCGTCTCGCGCGACCTGCGCTTCAAGACGGTGCCGCTGTACTTCTCGCGGCCGATCGAGCGCTTCGACTACGTCGTCGCCAAGTACGGCGCGATGGCCTCCGCCCTCTTCGTCCTGACCGCCGCACCGCTCCTGGTCCTCTACATCGGCTCGCTGCTCGCCAAGATGGACTTCGTCGACCAGACGACGGGCTTCGGACAGGGGCTCGTCTCCGTGGCGCTTCTCTCGCTGCTCTTCGGCGGACTCGGCCTGGTGCTGGCCGCCCTCACCCCGCGCCGCGGCTTCGGTGTCGCCGCCGTGATCGCCACGCTGACCATCACCTACGGCGCTGTCTCCACCGTCCAGGCCATCGCCTTCGAGACCGGCTCCTCCGGCGCCGTCCAGTGGCTCGGCCTCTTCTCACCCATCACGCTCATCGACGGCGTACAGACCGCGTTCCTCGGCGCTTCCACGTCGTTCCCCGGCTCGGACGGGCCGTCGGCCGGTGTCGGAGTCGTCTATCTGCTGGTCGTTCTCGCGCTCATCCTCGGCTCGTACGCCGTCCTCATGCGCCGTTACCGGAAGGTCGGGCTGTGACCACCATCAACATCGAGCACGCGTCGCGCTGGTTCGGCAACGTGGTCGCCGTCAACGACGTGACGATGACCGTCGGCCCCGGCGTCACCGGGCTGCTCGGACCCAACGGCGCGGGCAAGTCGACGCTCATCAACATGATGGCCGGCTTCCTGGCGCCCTCCAACGGAAGCGTCACTCTCGACGGCGACGCGATCTGGCGCAACGAGTCCGTCTACCGCCAGGTCGGCATCGTCCCCGAACGCGAGGGGATGTACGACTTCCTCACCGGGCTCGACTTCGTCGTCGCCAACGCCGAACTGCACGGCCTCGGTAAGAAGGCGGCCCAGAAGGCGCTCGCCACCGTCGAGATGGAGTACGCGCAGGACCGCAAGATCGCGACGTACAGCAAGGGCATGCGGCAGCGCGTGAAGATGGCCTCCGCGCTCGTCCACGAGCCGTCCGTACTGCTCCTCGACGAGCCCTTCAACGGCATGGACCCGCGCCAGCGCATGCAACTGATGGAGTTGCTGCGGCGCATGGGCGACTCCGGCCGCACCGTCCTGTTCTCCTCGCACATCCTTGAGGAGGTCGAGCAGCTGGCCTCGCACATCGAGGTGATCGTCGCGGGCAGGCACGCCGCGTCCGGCGACTTCCGCAAGATCCGCCGGCTGATGACCGACCGGCCGCACCGCTACCTCGTACGGTCCAGCGACGACCGCGTCCTGGCCGCCGCGCTGATCGCCGACCCCTCGACGGCCGGCATCGAGGTCGACCTCACCGAGGGCGCGCTGCGCATCCAGGCCGTCGACTTCGGGCGCTTCACCGAGCTGCTGCCGAGGGTCGCCCGTGAGCACTCCATCCGGCTGCTCACGGTCTCGCCGTCCGACGAGTCCCTCGAATCGGTCTTCTCGTACCTCGTAGCGGCCTGAGCGGCCTTGACAAGGAGCTGTGACGTCCATGTACCACCCCACAGTCGCCCGGCTCACCTACCGGGCCCTGCTCGGCCGGCGCCGGGCCGCCGTCCTCCTCATCCTGCCGGCCCTGCTGGTCCTCATCGCCGTGGCCATAAGGGCCTTCAACGGCGTGGACGACCAGGTCGCCGCGGACGTCCTGGGCGGCTTCGCCCTCGCCACGATGATCCCGCTGATCGGCGTGATCGCGGGAACGGGCGCCATCGGCCCCGAGATCGACGACGGATCGATCGTCTATCTGCTGGCGAAGCCGGTCACGCGGCCGTCGATCATCTTCACGAAGCTGATCGTCGCGATCTCCGTGACCATGGTGTTCTCCGCGGTCCCCACCTTCATCGCCGGAATGATCCTCAACGGCAACGGCCAGCAGATCGCGGTGTCGTACACCATCGCCGCGCTGGTCGCCTCGATCGCCTACAGCGCGCTGTTCCTGCTGCTCGGCACGGTCAGCAGGCACGCGGTCGTCATCGGCCTCGTCTACGCGCTGGTGTGGGAGACGCTGTTCGGCAGCCTGGTCGCGGGCGCGCGGACGCTCAGCGTCCAGCAGTGGTCCCTCGCGGTCGCCGAGAAGACCAGCGGCGAGGGCATGATCGCCTCGGACGTCGGACTGCCGTTGGCCGTCGTGCTGCTGGTGGGCGTGACGGCCGCCGCGACCTGGTACGCGGGGCGGAAGCTGCGCACGCTGACGCTCGCCGGCGAGGAGTGAGCGGAGGGCTTCCCACCGCCGTAGTTGAGTGTGCGCGCCGCCGCGACCCCCTCCCTTCGGGTGGGGGGTTGCCGCGTAACTGTACGTTTATCGGCTCGTTGTTCCGTGTGCGTGGAGGCAACTGGAGTCCGTGACGTCGAGAGTTCGTGAAACTGGGGATTGCCGGTGCCGATTCGAAAGCCGCACCGGTCATTGAGTGAGTAGCCACCGTGAGCCGACCTCCACCCCTGAAGCCCGGGGTGAGGGCCGTCCATCATCGGTTCACGAATGGAAGGCACACACTCATGCCATCGGAAGTCACCCTGCTCGAATCGCGCACCATGCGCGTCGAGCATCTGGGGCGCGTCGAGGCGCTCGACAAGGTGAAGGCCTTGATCATGCTCCCGGACGGTATCCACAACACGACAGACGGAGTCGCGCGCTACTTCGAAGTATCCACAGGCGTCATCAGGCAGTTGACGGCGCGCCACCGCGCCGAGCTGTCCGAGAACGGGATGCAGGTGCTGCGCGGTCCTGACCTGCGTGAATATCAGAGTGACAACATGTCACTCTCATCCGGGAGCGACGGAAGTTATCCACAGAGGCGCTCGGGACTCACGCTCTACACCCGTCGCGCCGCCCTCAACATCGCGATGCTCCTTCGCGACAGCGACATCGCCCGACGCGTCCGCACGTATCTCCTCGACGCCGAAGAAGGCTGGCGTGAGGGGTACGCGTCGCTCGACCGGCGCGTCACCGACGTGGAGTCCTGCCTCGGCGGTGTCGGCGTGGCGCTCCAGGAGCTGGGACCGGTGCTGAACCGGATGTCGTACCGGCTCGACAGTCTGGACCGGCGGCTCGACGCCACCAATCAGGTCGTCGGGGCGATCAGCAACCGGCTCTGCCAGATGTCCGAGGACATCAACCGCGTGGATGCCCGGGTGGACGATGTCGTCCATCAGCTGAAGGATCTGCGCCGCGGCCGTAAGCGCCGCTGACCCGCTCCAGCGGGCTCGCGTCCGTCCGTGGCACATTCGCGGGCGGACGCGGGCAGACGCCGGCAGGCTGTCGACGCGGGCCGTACGCCGACTTCCGGAGCCGGTCACGAATAACTCGGTGGCGCCGGACTCCCGCTCCGGTGCACAGTGGTGGTGGCAGGTACCACTGGACCGGGAGAGGAGCGCGGCGATGACCGGCAGTACGAGTCCGTCGAGTTCCCGACAGGGCAGTCCCGACCCGGCACCGGAGTAACCACTTCCGCTCCGTGCGGCCGACGGTGACCCGCCCGAGGGGGCGGTCGCTTCGAGCGCGCGTCCGCGCGGACCGCCCCCTTCCCCGACGCCCGCGTTCAGCCCTGCTGAAGCAGCTTCTCCAGCACCACCGCGATGCCGTCGTCGTCGTTCGACGCCGTCACCTCGTCCGCCACGGCCTTCAGCGCCTCATGCGCGTTGGCCATCGCCACACCGTGCCGCGCCCACCCGAACATCGGGATGTCGTTGGGCATGTCGCCGAACGCGATCGTGTCGGCCGCCGTCACACCGAGCCGCCGCGCGGCCAGCGAGAGCCCCGT
Organism: Streptomyces sp. NBC_01716; assembly: GCF_036248275.1. Lineage (NCBI taxonomy): Bacteria > Bacillati > Actinomycetota > Actinomycetes > Kitasatosporales > Streptomycetaceae > Streptomyces > Streptomyces sp. NBC_01716. The sequence goes on from NZ_CP109181.1 coordinate 4,438,090, forward strand.
CGCCTTGCTCAGACCCAGCGGCAGGATCTCCACGACCCCAGGACCCGCCATCACCACGGCGACCATGTTCCCGACGGTCTCCTGCGCGACCCCCGCCAACTCGTCGTCGCTCAGCCGCGGATGCTGGATGTAGACCTTGTTGATCGGCGCGGTCCACATCTCGGCGGGATCGTCGAGGAAGACCGCGGGCAGCGGGCCGTCGTGCACCCGGTACCCGGGTCCGATCAGTACGTCACCGTCGAGACCGTCCCGGCTCGCGGCCAGCGCCAGCGGGCCGACCTCCGCCTCGATCTTCGACAGCGCGAGGACCGCCACCTGGCGGTCCAGGGTCACCGACGTCAGCAGTCTGTGCTCGCCGGCGTGGTAAACCTGCGCGCCCTGGCCGCAGACCGCCAATCCGTCGTACCCGAGATCGTCGAGGATGCCCCGCGTCCACGGCACCGCCCGCCCGGTGACGATGATGTGCGCGGCGCCCGCCTCCGTGGCGGCGGCGAGCGCGGCACGCGTCCGCGCGGAGACGTCGTGATCCTCGCGCAGCAGCGTCCCGTCGAGGTCGGTCGCGACGAGCTTGTACGGGAACGCGGAGGCGGAGGCGGAGTCGGAAGAGGCCACCGGGCCGGAGGCGGAGCTCACTTGGCGATCGGTTCCAGCGTCTCGCGCCCGCCCAGATACGGACGCAGCACCTCCGGCACCCACACCGAACCGTCCGCCTGCTGGTGGTTCTCCAGCAGCGCCACGATCGTGCGCGTGACGGCGCAGAGCGTGCCGTTCAGCGTCGCGAGCGGCTTCACCTGCTGCTTGCCGTCCTGCGCGGCCCGCATCCGTACGGAGAGCCGACGGGCCTGGAAACCGTCGCAGTTGGACGCCGACGTCAGCTCGCGGTACTTGCCCTGCGTCGGGATCCACGCCTCGCAGTCGAACTTGCGCGAGGCCGAGGCACCCAGGTCACCCGTCGCCACGTCGATCACCTGGAAGGGCAGCCCGAGGCCGCTGAGCCACTGCTTCTCCCACTCCAGCAGCCGCGCGTGCTCGGACTCGGCGTCCGCCGGGTCGACGTACGAGAACATCTCGACCTTGTCGAACTGGTGCACCCGGAAGATCCCCCGGGTGTCCTTGCCGTACGTCCCCGCCTCGCGGCGGAAGCACGGCGAGAAGCCCGCGTACCGCAGGGGCAGCTTGTCGGCGTCGATGATCTCGTCCATGTGGTACGCGGCGAGGGGCACCTCCGACGTACCGACCAGGTAGAAGTCGTCCTTCTCCAGGTGGTACACGTTCTCCGCCGCCTGGCCGAGGAAGCCCGTGCCCTCCATCGCGCGCGGGCGGACCAGCGCGGGGGTCATCATCGGGATGAAGCCGGCCTCGGTTGCCTGCGCGATCGCCGCGTTCACCAGGGCGAGTTCGAGCAGGGCTCCGACGCCCGTCAGGTAGTAGAAGCGCGAGCCGGAGACCTTCGCGCCGCGCTCCATGTCGATGGCGCCGAGCGCCTCGCCGAGCTCCAGGTGGTCCTTGGGCTCGAAGCCCTCGGCGGCGAAGTCGCGCGGGGTGCCGATCGTCTCCAGGACGACGAAGTCCTCCTCGCCGCCCACGGGCACGTCCGGGTGCACGATGTTGCCCAGCTGGAGGAGCAGCCGCCTGGCCTCCTCGTCGGCCTCGTGCTGCACGGCGTCGGCCGACTTCACGGCTGCGGCCAGCTCACGCGTACGCGCCAGCAGCTCGGTCTTCTCCTCGCCGGCGGCCTTGGACACGAGTTTGCCGAGGCTCTTCTGCTCGGAACGCAGCTCGTCGAAGCGGACGCCGGAGGCCCTGCGCCGCTCGTCGGCGGAGAGCAGGGCGTCGACGACGCCCACGTCCTCTCCACGGGCGCGCTGCGACGCGCGGACACGGTCGGGGTCGTCTCGGAGCAGGCGAAGGTCAATCACCCCACCAGGCTACCGGTGCGCGGTTCCGCCACCTCACCTCCTTTTTCAACGCGTGGCATTTTGTCCGGATTGCCGCAATTGGGGACAGTGAGGAAAGGGTGAAAAGGAGGGGTCGCTTACGTCAATAACGGGTTGCCAATTCCCCGGAAAGAGGCACCGGTCCGTGTGTCGTTGACCCATTTCCCTTGTGGTGAGCGGCACTTGGGGCGACGTTGTCCACAGAGGGTGCCTGCTCGGAAAGTTATCCACAGGCTGTGTGGGGAATCTGTGGATCGCGAGCGATTTCGCGGTGAAAGCCCAAGAGGGGCCAAGGGGATTCTTCTCCCCAACCCGCCTCACGCGCTCATTCGGGTGGGACTTGGTCCCTCTGACGAGTTGAACAAGGGAATTGGGGTGACACGGGCCACTCGCGTGCCCTGTGGACGGAAGGATGGTCGCTGAGGAGATTTGTCGACCGAGTCCGCCGAACCTGTCGACTTGTCCCCAGGGTGGACGGTCGGCCTGTGGATAACTCTGGGGACAACCGGGGCCGACCGCCGCCCCCACCGCCCCCGGCGGCTCAGATCCGGCCGTCCTGGCTCCGCGCCAGCCAGTCGGCGGCGTCCATGAACTCCGCGTCCGACGTCCCCGCCCGCAGCCGCCCCACGTCCTCCGGAGCCACGCCCGCCCTCGGGTACGACCCGAGGAAGCGCACCTTCGGGCTGATCCGCTTCAGCCCCATCAGCGCCTCGCCCACACGCCGGTCCGCGATATGACCCTCGGCGTCCACGGCGAAGCAGTAGTTACCGATGCCCGCACCCGTCGGACGCGACTGGATGAGCATCAGGTTGACCCCCCGTACGGCGAACTCCTGGAGCAGCTCCAGCAGCGCGCCCGGGTGGTCGTCCCCGAGCCAGACCACGACCGACGTCTTGTCCGCGCCGGTCGGCGCCGACGGCCGCGCGGGCCGGCCCACCAGGACGAAGCGCGTCTCCGCGTTCTCCGCGTCGTGGATCTCGGTGACCAGGGCTTCGAGCCCATACGTCGCCGCCGCGAACTCGCCCGCGAAGGCCGCGTCGAACCGGCCCTCCTGGACCAGCCGCGCGCCGTCCGCGTTCGACGCGGCCGACTCCCACAGCGCGTTCGGCAGATTGGCCCGCAGCCAGTTGCGCACCTGCGGCTGCGCCACCGGATGACCGGTCACCGTCTTGATGTCGGACAGCGACGTCCCCGGCCTGACGAGGAGCGCGAAGGCGATGGGCAGCACCACCTCGCGGTAGATCATCAGCGGCTCGCCCGACGCGAGTTCGTCGAGGGTCGCTGTGACGCCGCCCTCCACCGAGTTCTCGATCGGTACGAGGGCTGCCGCGGCGTCCCCGTGCCGTACGGCGTCGAGGGCCGCGGGCACCGACACCATCGGGATCAGTTCCCGGGTGGCGGATTCCGGAAGGGTGCGGAGGGCGGCTTCGGTGAAGGTGCCCTCGGGGCCGAGGTACGTATAGCGCGTGGCCGACATGTGGTCACTTTAGTCCGGCCGGCGGACAGCGCAGGACCGGACCGGGGACCGGCATCGGGACCCGCATCGTGGGCCGGCTCCGCCCCGCCTCAGGACTCCAGCAGACGCTGGCCCACGTACTCGCCCTCGCGCGGTCCGCCCGGCACCGCGTACAGCCCGCTCGACTCGTGCCGTACGAACGCCGACAGCGCGTCCCCCCGGTCGAGCTTGCGCTGCACCGGCACGAAGCCCCTCAGCGGATCGGCCTGCCAGCAGACGAAGAGCAGGCCCGCGTCCGGGGCGCCGTCAGCGGCGATCCCGTCGTGGAAGGAGAACGGGCGGCGCAGCATCGCGGCCCCGCCGTTCTGCTCCGGCGCCGAGATCCGGGCGTGCGCGTTCTCCGGGATGACGAGCCTGCCGTCCGGGCCGGTCCTGTCGAGGTCGAGCGCGGTCGTCTCCGTACCTCCGGTGAGCGGGGCGCCGTCGGACTTGCGGCGGCCGATGACGAGCTCCTGGCGGTCGGCCGGCAGGGCCTCCCAGTCGTCGAGCAGCATGCGGATCCGGCGTACGACGGCGTACGAGCCGCCCGCCATCCAGTCGGGTGTCCCGGCCGGCGGCTTCGCGGGGACGAAGATCCGCCGGTCGAAGTCGGGTTCCGAGGGCTTGGGGTTGTTCGTGCCGTCGACCTGGCCCATCAGATTGCGTGCCGTCATCGGGCGGGCGGTGGCACCGGGCGAACGGTTGAAGCCGTTCATCTGCCACCGCACCTTCGCCGCGTCGCCCGCCTCCTTGAGAAGGGCGCGCAGCGCGTGGAAGGCGACGAGCGCGTCGTCCGAACCGATCTGCACCCACAGATCGCCCTCACTGCGGCGTGCGTCGAGGTGGTCCGAGGAGAAGGCCGGCAGCGGGTCCAGCGCGGAGGGGCGCCGCGCGGCCAGTTTCGTGCGGTCGAAGAAGGTCCGGCCGAAGCCGAAGGTGACCGTCAGCGCGGAGGGTCCCGCGTCCAGGGCGACCCCGGTGTCGCGTTCGCCGGCCGGTTCGCCCGCCATGAGCCGCCGCGCGGTCTCCGACCAGCGGCGCAGCAGCGCGGCGGCCTCCTTGCGGCCGGCGCCCGGTGCGAGGTCGAGGGCGACCAGATGGCCGCGGGCCTGCGTCGGGGTGGTGATACCGGCCTGATGGGCGCCGTGGAAGGCGACGGCGGCCGAGCCGACCGTGGCGAGCGCGGTCGGCTCGTCGGGGCGCGTGGCGGCGTACGTGGCGCTCCCGCCGGCCGCTCCGGCGACGAGGCCCGCCGCGCCGGCCGCACCGGCCGTACCGATCAGCCGCCGCCGGGAGATCGCGCGGGTGGAATCAGCTCCGGCGCCGGCGGTGCCGCCGCCGGCATCGGTGCCGCTGGTCGTTGTACGGGTGTCGCTCACGGTCAACCGATCTTCACGTTCTTCTCGATGGTGGTCTGGTCGATGTCCGAGGTCCGCACGGTCACCTGGAAATGCCATTCGCCCGGCATCGGGATCTGTACGGTGCCTGAGCTCCAGTGTCCCGGTGCCAGAAGTTCAGGGACGACGGGGAGGGGGCCGATCTGTTCGGACTTGAGGGTGTACGCGACCTTCACCTCGGGCACGTCCATCGGCTTGCCGTCCGGGCCGTCGACCCAGACGTGCATGACGTTGCCGCCGGGGCTCGCGGGGTCGACGGTGAGCCGCACCGTGCCCTTGCCCTTCGCGCCTCCGGTGTCGAACGGCGCGGTGAACTCCACGGGACCGGCGGGCGCGGCAGGCGCGGCGGCGGCCGTGCCCGAGCGGCCGACCTCCTTCTCCTGTGTACGTCCGGGCTCGGTGCCCGTCAGCGCGGTCGTGACGGCGAGCACCACAAGGGCGACGCACGCCTCCGTAAGGACGGAGCGGCGCAGCCCGGAGCGCTCGGTGTCGGCGTCGCGGACGCGCTTCTTACGGGCGGTGGCCAACGCGGTCCGCTGACGGGCGAGTTGAGCGGCGCGCCCGGGATCCGACCCGCCCTCGGCCCCACCCTCCGCTTCAGCTTCCGCTTCTTCGCCGGCCTCGGTCTCAGCTTCGGTCTCGGTCTCGGTTTCGCTCTTCGCGTGCTCGCCCAGCAACCCGGTCCAGCGCCGCGAGAACCAGGCGGCACCGAGCAGTACGGCGATCAGCGCGACCTTGGCCAGCAGGAGCTGCCCGTACGACGTACCGGTCAGCGCCGACCACGAGCCGACCTGTCGCCACGCCTGGTAGAGCCCGGTCGCGGCCAGGACGACCACGCTGCCGAAGGCGATCCGCGAGAAGCGCCGCACGGCGGCGCGTTCGATGTCCGGTGTCCGGTAGAGGGCGACCAGCAGTGACACGAGGCCGCCGAGCCAGGCGGCCACGGCCAGCAGATGCAGTACGTCGAGCGGCATGGCGAGACCGGTCTGGATCCCGGTCGACGCGTGCTCGGACAGCGCCCAGGTCCCGGCGATGCCCGCGGCGACGACCGTCCCGCCCAGGCCCAGCCCGAAGGTGAGGTCGGCCTTCGCCTTCCCCGCGTCGGACACCGCGTCGGACCCGGCCCCCGCCCCCTCCCCGGACTCCGCTTCCGATTCCGCTTCCGCTACACGCTTCGCGTACGCGCCGAACAGCACCGCGATGAAGAGCGCCGCCGCGCCGAGCAGCAGCAGCCGCGAGACGAGCGCCGCCCCCGTCTTGGTGTCCAGTACGTCCGTCAGCCCGCCCAGGTCGAACGCGTCGCCGAGCTTCCCGGACCCGGTGTACGGCGTCCTCAGTAGGAGGAGGACGAGTGTCGCCGCGGTCAGGGTGACCCAGCCGCCGACGACGAGGCGTTGCAACGGCCGTACGGACGAGCCGCGTTGCCAGCACGCGAGGACGAACGCCGCACCGCCGACGAGCAGCACGAACCCGGCGTACGAGATGTAGCGCACCGTGTCGTACAGGAAGCCGACCAGTCCGCCCCCGGCCTCCTGGTCGGGCACGGTGGCCGTGGTCTTCGACGGCGCTCCCACGGAGAAGGTGAACGCCCCCGACACCGGATGGCTGTCGGCGGAGACCGCCTGCCACGCGACGGTGTACGTGCCGTTCGGCAGTCCGGGCTTGAGGTCCACCGCGTAGCGGACGGTCCCGCCCTCGCTCAGATCACGCATCTTCGCGACGTCGACGCGCTTGCTGGTGGGGTCGAGGACCCGGATGGATTCGTCGCCCATGGCGATCTGTTCGGAGAAGGTGAGCGCGACCTCCTTGGGAGCGACATCGACCACCGCCCCGTCCTTCGGATCGCTGCCCGTCAGCGCCGCGTGCGCCGACGCCGTACCGGAGAGCGCGCCGAAGAGGCCGACGATCAGTACGGCGGTGATGAGCAGCAGCCGTATGGGCCGTGTTCCGAAGCGGGGGGCGGTGGCCGTCATGGTGAGTCAGTCCCTCAGTGCCGCGTGGGGTTGTAGGTGGTCTCCTTGACGGGAAGGTCGACCTTGATCGGGCCGGTCTTCTCGAAGTGCAGCTCCACCGAGATCCGTTGGCCTTCTTCCAGCTTCTTCTTCAGGCCCATGAACATCAGATGGTTGCCGCCGCGCGCCAGATTCAGCTCGCCGCCGGCCGGGATGCCGAAGGACTTCACCTGCCGCATCTTCTGGTCCTTCGTCTCGTGGATCGTGACGTCGTCCGAGATGTCGCTGGTGACGGAGGTGAGCTTGTCCGCCGCGCCACCGCTGTTGGCGACCGTGAGGAAGCCGGACGCCATGTCGCTGACGGGCCGGGGCATGAACGCCCCGGTGACCTTCAACTGAGGCTCGTCCTCGGACGCGTCCGCCGACGAGCACCCGGCGAGCGAGGCCACCGACGCCAGTGACACCGCGGACACCAGCACCGCCCCGGCGACCGGGCGACGAATCACCCCTCGGCGTACGGGACGGCCGCCGCGCCCCCTCACGGGGTCTCGCCCTTGATGAGTTTCGGCAGGTCTTCCGTGTAGTCGTCGGCCGTCGTGTCCTCGCCGTACAGGACGTAACCGCCGTCCGTCTTCGGCGAGAACGCGATCACCTGCGCCCCGTGCATGGAGACGACGGAGCCGTCCTTCTCCTTGGTGGCCGGCTCGATCCCGATGCCGACCTGGCGCGCGCCGGCCTGGATGGTCGGGAAGTCGCCGGTGAGGCCGACGAACGACGGGTCGCCCGCGCTCGGCAGCCACTTGGCGAGTTCGGCGGAGGTGTCCCGCTCGGGGTCGGTGGTGACGAACACGACCTGGAGCTTGTCCTGGTCGGCCTTCGGGAGCGCCTTCCTGGCGATGGCGATGTTGCTCATCGTCAGCGGGCAGACGTCGGGGCAGTGCGTGTAGCCGAAGTAGATCAGCGTCGGCTTGCCCTTGGTCTCCTCGCGGAAGTCGTACGTCTTGCCCTCGGTGTCCTTCAGGACGAGGTTCGGCTTCTCGAAAGGCTTGTCGAGAACGGTCGCCGCCTTTGTCTTCGGCTGGGCGGAGACGTCCGCCACCGGCTTCGACGCGGCGTCGTCGCCGCCGCTTCCGCAGGCGGACAGGGTGAGTGCCGCGACCGCCGCGAGTGCGGCGGCGGTGAGCAAGGTCTTCTTGCGCATGGAGGTAGTTCCCATTGGTGGAGTACGGGTCGCCCGCTGATCAGCTGGCGGGGGTGCCGGTGGACGGGTTACGGCGGCGTCCGCCCAGGACGCCGTAGGCGACACCGGCAACGCCGATGACGATGCCGGCGATACCGAGGCCCCGGGCCATGCCGTCGCTGCTGTCGGAGGAGGCGGCGCTCTCGGTGTCCGCGCCCCCGCTCTCGTCCGACGCCTTGTCGGCTCCGGCCTTGGCGGCGTCGCTCGCCTTGGCGCCCGCCGCGGCGCCGTGGCCGTCCTCGGATGCGGCGGTCAGGGTCAGCACCGGCGCCGGGCTCTCGGGCTCGGCGCCCTCGGTCGGGGCGTCGATCCAGCGCACGACCTCGTCGTTGTCATACGTCTGGAGGGTCTTGAAGACCAGCTGGTCGGCGTCCTCGGGCAACTGGCCGACGGAGAGCGGGAACTGCTGGAAGTAGCCGGGCGCGACCCCGCCGCCGGCCGCGGCGGTCCAGGTGACCTTCGACACTGCTTCGGTGATCTGCTTGCCGTGCATCTCGATGGGCTCGGCGAGCTTGCTCTTGGTGACGGCGATCTTCCAGCCGGGCACGGCCTGTGGTGACACCGAGGCCAGCGGGTGCTCGGTCGGGAAGTTCACTTCGAGCTTGACGGTCGATGCGTCGTCGCGCTCGTTCGGCACCTTGAAGTTGACCGTCGCGTAACCGCCCTTGGCGGCTTCGCCGACCGGCTGCACACCGACGTGCGCGAGGGCGGGGCCGGCGAGCAGCACGACGGCGGTCGCGGCGACGCCGCCGACGACCACCACGCGGCGCGCGGCGCGGGTACGGCCGGTGGTGGACGGCCGCGGGACGGCGTGACGAGACGTGTTCGTACGAGAGGCGTTCATGACAGGAGACACTCCACGGTGTGGGGGAGACGTTGGGCCGCGCGCGGATACGCGACGGCATCGCGACGTCACCGCCCTACGTACTCCGTACGGAAGGTGCCGTCGCGTCAGGCGGCGAGAGCGAGTCCGGCCGGCGGGCCGCGCCTGATCACCGAGTGCTGGAGTGCCTCCCCCGCGTACGGCGGCGGAGTGTCGTGGCGCGGGCCCGGCCGGGCGGCCGGCCCGGGGGCGGGCGTGAGCGGGAGTCCGGCGCTCAGGGCCCGTACGAGGCCGAGGGCGGCCCGCAGCGCCCGCAGCCGCGCCTTGTCCGCGACGACTTCACCGAAGCCGTCGCCGAGGCCCTGGGAGGAGAGCGCGGCGAGCCGGGCGAGCGCGAGGTCGCCGCGGCGCATGAGCCAGCCGGTCGCGAGGGCCGCCAGCAGATGCGCGAGGAACATGGGCAGGGTCGGCAGCTCGGGCAGCAGCCCGCCGGCGCCGCCGGTCCCACCGGCCGCCGCGTGCACGGCTGTTCCGGCGGAAGCGCCGTGCAGGTGACCGCCCTGCGCGAGTCCGCCGCCGACCGTGGCGGGGTCGATCCCGGCGTCGGTCACGATGCGGCGCGCGTCCCCGGCGCTGAGCGAGGCCGGGCCGGCGCCGCAGATCAGCTTGGCCGCGACACGGATCAGTACGTCGTCGGCGCCGCCGCGCATCGTGAGGTGGTGCTGGCTCATCCCGAACAGGGCGTGCAGCGCGAGCTGTCCACCCGTCAGCGCGAGCGCGATGGCGGGCAGCGAACGCACGCGTCCGGCGAGCGGCGCGGCGACGGCGAACACCCCGGCGAAACCGACGAGGAGCGTCCACCAGGGGACCGCCTGACAGGCCGCGAGTACATGTCCTGTCCCGGACAGCACGACACAGACCGCGGTGAACACCGCGGCCCTCAGGAGCCGCAGACCGGCTCCGGTGTGTGCTGCACGATCCGGCATGGCCGGGTCATCATCGCACTGCGGCCGGCGGCTTCGTACGGCAGGTCCGGAAGATCAGGTTCTGTCCCCTACAACGGCGGGCACCTCATGCGCGTCCGCCGAATGAGTTGTTTCACGCGGACGGTGTGCTTACGAGTCCCCTACAGGGGCAATACGTATCGGTATGTCGAGCTGTGGCCAGGAGGCTGGAGCATGAGCATCTGGTGGTCCCTCCATTTGCGGCGCGAAGCCGCGAGCGTCCCGCTCGCACGCCGTCTCCTGATCGGCACGATGGAGACCGCGGGCGTCGACCCCGACATTTCCTTCGATCTGTCCGTCGCACTGACGGAAGCATGCGCGAACGCCGTCGAGCACGGCGGTGACGACCTGCCCGGTGACCCGTCCCAGCCCTCGGCGGCCTACCGGGTGACCGCCTATCTGGACGGCGAGAAGTGCCGTATCGAGGTGTCCGACTCCGGCCCCGGATTCCCCGCCCGCCGAGCCGTGCCCCGGACCGCGGCCCTGGCCGCCTTCACCGCCGAGAACGGCCGTGGGCTCTCCCTGATCGAGCAGCTGGCCGACCACGTCCACTTCCGTAACCGGCCGGGGCGCGGAGCGGTCATCAGCTTCGACAAGATCCTGAAGTGGCGCGAGGAGACCCCGCTGGTGGCCCTCGGCGGCACGACCGCCGGAGTCTGAGCAGGCCCCTTCCGCCTCATGGACGCGCCGGCCCGGCCGCGCGCGAGGCGCGGCCGGGCCGGCGACCGGTGACTGTCCGGCGGCTCCGGCGAGTGTCCGGAGCCGGGATGATCCCGGGTCAGCCCTGCTTGACGGCCGCCATCCAGGTCTCCACGTCGGCGGACGTACGCGGCAGCCCGCCCGACAGATTCCGGTTGCCGTCCTCCGTGACCAGGATGTCGTCCTCGATCCGGACCCCGATGCCCCGGTACTCCTCCGGCACCGTGAGGTCGTCCGCCTGGAAGTACAGCCCCGGCTCGACCGTGAGGCACATTCCGGGCTCCAGCGTGCCGTCCACGTACGCCTCCGTCCGCGCCGCCGCGCAGTCGTGGACGTCCAGGCCGAGCATGTGACCCGTGCCGTGCAGCGTCCAGCGGCGCTGGAGGCCCAGCTCCAGCACCCGCTCGACCGGGCCTTCGAGCAGGCCCCACTCGACGAGCCTCTCGGCGAGCACCCGCTGCGAGGCGTCGTGGAAGTCCCGGTACTTCGCGCCCGGCTTCACCGCGGCGATACCGGCCTCCTGCGACTCGTACACCGCGTCGTAGATCTTGCGCTGCAGCTCGTCGAACCGGCCGTTGATCGGCAGTGTGCGCGTGACGTCCGCCGTGTAAAGGGTGTGGGTCTCCACGCCCGCGTCGAGCAGGAGCAGATCGCCGGGGCGTACGTCCCCGTCGTTGCGCACCCAGTGCAGGGTGGTGGCGTGCGGTCCGGCCGCGCAGATCGAGCCGTAGCCGATGTCGTTGCCCTCCACCCGGGCCCGCAGAAAGAACGTTCCCTCGATGTAGCGCTCGCTGGTCGCCTCGGCCTTGTCGAGGGTCCGTACGACGTCCTCGAAACCGCGGACGGTCGAGTCGACGGCCTTCTGGAGCTCGCCGATCTCGAAGTCGTCCTTCACCGCGCGCGCCTCGGACAGAAAGACGCGCAGCTCGCTGTCCCGCTCCGCGGTGACCTTGTCCTCCAGCGCGCCCTCGATGGATGCGTCGTGCCCGCGGACGACCCGCACCGGGCCCGTGGCCTCGCGCAGCGCCTCGGCCAGCTCGCGGACGTCCTTCGCGGGCAGGCCGAGCAGCTGCTCCGCCTCGGCGAGCGAGTGCCTGCGGCCGACCCACAGCTCGCCGTAGCGGCCGTCGAGCCAGAACTCGCCGTTGCCCCGGTCGGAGCGGGGGACGAGATAGATCGTCGCCCGGTGGCCGTCGCCGGCGGGCTCCGGCTCCAGCACGAGGACGCCGTCCTCGGTCTGGTCACCGGTGAGATACGCGTACTCGGTGGAGGGACGGAAGCTGTACTCCACGTCGTTCGACCGGGTCTTCAGGCCGCCCGCGGGGATCACCAGGCGGTCGCCCGGGAATCGCGCGGACAGGGCGGCACGGCGGGCAGCCGCGTACGGCGCCTGCGCGACGGGCTCCAGGTCGCGGAGCTCGGTGTCGGCCCAGCCCGACTTCATGTTCTCGGCCAGCTCGTCGGACACGCTCACATACAGGCCGTTCTTGCGCTGCTTCACGGGCTTGCCGGCCGACGCCTCGTCGGCGTCGTCGAGCACTGTGTCCTGATCTCCCAGCGATTCCGGGGTCTCCGGCGTTGTCGGGATGAGCTCCTCGGCCACGGTCTGCCTCCTCTGTACGACATTGGACCTTTCGGGTCCCGGCACCATCGTATGTCTGTACGGGCGGCTGGCCAGGGGGCCTGTGGACAACTCGTCAGGCGGGTGGACCACAGGGGGTGTGCCGTTCGGAGCAGGCCGGAGAGGGATCCTCCGGTTCTGCTCGGGTTCAGTCGAAGCGGACCGCGAGCATCACGATGTCCTCCGCGCTCCCGCGCGCGTCCGGGCCGCGTGCTTCCGGGCCCCGCGCGTCCGCCCCGCCGGGGAGCACCAGCCGCAGCACGTGGTCGGCGATCGCCCCCGGATCGTCCCGCAGGCTCCTCGGCACGCTCGCGGCCGCCGCGTGCAGCCGGGCGAAGGCCCGGTCCATCGGGTCGCCGGTACGGCGCAGGAGGCCGTCCGTGTAGAGCAGCACCGTTTCCCCCGGCGCGGGTGAGAGACCCACGCTCGGCGCCTCCCAGCAGGACAGCATTCCCAGCGGCGCCGACAGGGTCGTCTCGACGAACTCCGTACGCCGCTCGCCCACGATCAGCGGCGGCGCGTGCCCGGCCCCGGCGAGCACGATCCTGCGCAGCGCGGGTTCGGCGTAGGCGAAGAGCGCGGTGGCGGTGCGCGCGGGCTCGGTCAGCCGCAGCAGCAGTTCGAGGTCGGACAGTACGGCGACGGGATCCTCGCCCTCCATCACCGCGTACGCCCGCAGGGAGGCGCGCAGCCGTCCCATCGCGGCCAGGGCGCTCGGCCCCGATCCGCTCACCGAGCCGACGGCCAGCCCCAGTGCGCCGTCGGGCAGCGGCAGCGCGTCGTACCAGTCGCCGCCGCCGTCCCCGCCCGCGCGGTGGCGTACGGCGAGCCGTACCCCGGGAACGCGGGGGAGCCGGCCCGGCAGCAGCTCGTCGGCGATCGTCGCCTCACGCGCGCGGGAGGACTCCAGCTCCAGGAGGCGCGCCAGATGCTCGGCGGCGTACCGGGCGTAGAGACCCACCAGATGGCGCTGCCTTTCGACCGGTTCGGCGGGTTCGTCGTAAAACCAGACCGCGGCGCCGATCCGGCCCGCCGTCTCGGCGGCGAGAGAGACCGCGTACGTGGCGCTGTAGCCGAGCCGGACGGCCACGTCACGGTGGCGCGGGTCGAGACCCGGGTCGCCGAGGACGTCTCCTACGGACTCGGCCGCGGTCGCGGGCGCGGTGGTCTCGTCGAGCAGCCTTCCGTAGGAGGTCGCGGCGCGCGGCACCGTCTCCAGCTGTCCGAGGTCTCCATGGCTGAAACCGAGTCCTACGGTCGTACGGGGGAGGTGCTCGTCCGCGCGGGACGCAGGGGCGAGGACGACCAGGCCGCGCGAGGAGCCCACGAGGGCGGCGCCCGCCCGTACGACCTCGTTGAGCGCCGCGTCCACCGAACCGGTCCTGGTCAGGCGTTCGGTGAGTTCGTGGAGGGTGGTCAGATCGGAGACCCAGCCGGCGAGCCGGTCCTGGATCATCACCACCGGCGCGCCGGTGGGCTCGTCGAGGGGCGCGACATTGTGCGCTGGAGCCGGAACTGCTGAATCGATTCCAGCCACTTTCGGCATGTGCGGAGCGCTCATGGCAACCGGCTTTCTGACTGGTGCGTTTCGCGCAATAGCATCGCAAACCACCAGGTGATTCTGCGCCACTATCAGTGCATCCACATGTACACGCACAACTGAGGCGATGTCCAGCATTGTCCTGGCGGAACAACTGGTGTCTGTGCGACGGTTAACTTGGCGAGAAAATGACCCCAGCGCAGTATTCTGCGATCGACTGAGGGAACTCGACAGGGGCCTCCCCGGTGAAGCGCAGGCGACATCGAGGAGGAGCGTCATTCCGCACGTGACGGGTACGTGAACGGTGACGGACAGGGGCAGTTGGGACGGCCTCGGAACCTGACGGACGGCTCCGGCGTCTTAACCGCCGTAGCCCGCGCGCCATCCCGGAGTGGCAGGACTGTCACAGCACGACGGCAGACCATTGAGTGCGCCACCCATCGCCACGCGTTAACGAAGACAGACTGCGTTCGGCCCAGGAGCGGTGAGCCCTGCCGCAGGTTGGCGAAGTCCGACTGTGCCCCGTCCAAAGGGGCGGCGGAGCGTCGACGACATGCGTCGACTGTACGCACAGCGATACGCACAGTGAAGCCATGCACACAGATTTTCCGGTGTGGCATGGGGACCTCGGCGTTCAACGGAAAGGAACGAGCGCTCATGCGCGAGATCCTCGGAAGGCGACGCAGGCTCCTGTTCAGGCGCAAGGGGATGCCTGCCCCACTCGAAGCGGCGCTGACCTGCGCCACGGCGTGGCAGTGGCCCGTACTTCCCGGAGCCGGCCTCAAGACGTCCGGCGGCCGGGGTGATCGCGGCCGTGGCTGCGCCTGCCCGGATCCCGAGTGCGCCGTACCCGGCGCGCACCCCTTCGACCCAGGCCTGCTGGCCGCCACGACCGACGAACGCATGGTGCGCTGGTGGTGGGCCAACCGGCCCACGGCCCCGATCGTGCTCGCCACCGGGGGCACCGCGCCCTGCGCGGTGAGTCTGCCCGCGGCCGCGGCGGAACGTGCGCTGGTGGCACTGGAGGAGATGGGGATGCGCCTCGGCCCGGTCGTGGCGACCCCCACGCGCTGGTCGCTGCTGGTGGCCCCGTACACCCTGGAACGGCTCGGTGAGCTGCTCTTCGCCAAGGACTGGGTGCCCAGTTCGCTCCGCTTCCACGGCGAGGGCGGCTATCTGGTGCTCCCGCCGTCCGAGGCGGTCGGCGGTCAGGTCCGCTGGGAGCGGGCGCCACTGCCCGGCTCGGCGTCGCCGTGGCTGCCGGACGTGGAGGCGGTCGTGGACGCACTGGTCGAGGCGAGCACGAGCGCGCCGGACGGCGGCAGCAGGCTCGCGTACTGAACACGGGGGCGCCGGGATGCCTACGCACCCCGGCGCTCACGTCGCGTGACGGGATCGGCGCCCAGACCGGCGTTCCGGACGGGAACGGGGGTACCCGGGGCCGTACGCACCACCGAAATGCGTCAGGTGATGAATTTGCGTTCCGCGCTCGGCCTGATGGGGCCCGAGGGGCGCACCGTGCGGTCCCACCGCGTGGCCGAAGACGGCGACGAGCCGGGTTCTTGTGAAACTCCGCGTGAACATACGGCGGGAAAGCCCGAGCGGTACCGGACGGTGGCCGAGTTCGCGGAAAGTGACGAGGGGACCGGGCCGCTGTGGATCAGGTCCGGCAGCAACTCGGCTGCTCGGTCGGCCAGTTGAGGGGCCGGGTCCACTTCGCGGTAGCGACGGCCGGGAGGCCCGCATCGCCGCGGCAACTCTGCAGTCTCCACTCCGGAAATTACAGGAAGGGCGCCGGGGAACGAAGGCGCCCGGTCGCTGGCGACGGGGGATGCACCAGCGACCGGGCTTCTAGAACGGTAACAAGAGATCGGCGGTTAGCAAATTCGATCTGATGTATTCGGACAAGAAATTACTTGCCGGTACGGGCAGTTGTGACCACTGTCACTGTGTGCGACGGTGCCCGTCACGCTCAGCTGAGGGTCACTTGACGGTTGGTGAGACCGCCCCGCGCGCGCCGCTCGTCCCCGGTCAGCGGAGCGTCCACCGCGAGGGCGGCCGACAGCCGTTCCTGGAGCTCGGCGGCGGGCTTCTCGCAGTCCTCCGCGCGCATCGCGCTCGGCAGGTCCCAGACCGGGACCGTCAGCCCGTGCGCCCGGAAGGAGCCGACGAGCCGCGTCCCCTCCCCGAGGCTCGACGTGCCTGCGGCGTGCAGCCGGGCGAGCGCGTCGAGCAGCTTCTCCTCGGGGTGCGGCATGACCCACCGCAGATGGTTCTTGTCGGGCGTCTCGCACCAGTACGCGGCGTCCGTGCCGGTGAGCTTCACCGTCGGGATCGCCGCGGCGTTGGCGCGCTCCAGCGACGCCGTCACCTCGGGGGTCGTGTTCTCGGCGTCCGGCACCCAGAACTCGAAGCCGGGGTGGACGACCGGCGCGAAGCCGGCCGCCGGGTCCAGCAGGTCCTGCAGGCGCGGCCCGTCGGCCGGAACGCGCTGCGCGGCGACCGGGTTGCCGGGCTCGGCGGTCAGTGCCCGCTGGAGCGTGTCGGCGAGGTCGCGGCTGAGGTCGCCGGAGGACGTGTCGTTCTGGAGGGCGAGCAGGACGGAGCCGTCGTCGCGGCGCAGCGCGGGCCAGGCCATCGGCAGGACGGTCGCGAGCGTCACGGACGGTACGCCGTCGGGCAGGCCGCCCTTGAGGGTCAGTTCGGCGGTCGCGGCGGGCACCAGCTCGCGCAGCGCGATCCAGTCGCACTCGCCGGCCAGCCCCTCGAAGGGGCGCTGGACCAGCTCGGTGACGGCGTGGGCGGCTTCCCGGCCGTGACAGGCCTTGTAGCGGCGGCCCGAGCCGCACGGGCAGGGCTCGCGGGCGCCCACGACCGGAATCGGCCCGTCCGTGAGCTGAGCTTTCGCGGACTGAGCCTTCGCGGCCTTGGTCTGGGGGCGCTTCTTGGCCATGGTGGCTTCTCCCGTTGGCGGCAGTGCGGTGTCGGCGCGAGCCTAGCCGTACCGCGTATCGCCATGGGCGCAACGCCCCTTCGGGGAGCGCCGGGTGGGGCGCGTACGGGGCTGTCCGCCGGTACGTCCGCCCGCTTGTCGGCTCAGTCGTCAGCTCAGTCGTCGGCCGAGTCGAACGCGTCGGCGAAGTCCAGTCCGGGGACGTCGACGCGCGTAGCGAAATCGTCGGACCGGTGCCCATCGGTGACGATGACCCACACCGTCACCTCGCCGGCGGAGCCGTTCCGTACGCCCCAGTTCTGGGCGAGCGAGCTGATGATGTTCAGACCGCGCCCACCGCGCGCGGTGACCGAGGGTGTGGCCGGAACGGGTCGCGTCGGGCCGCCGCCGTCCGTCACCTCGACGGTCAGCCGGCCCGCTCCGTCGACCTCCCAGGCCGCGCGTACGTCGCCGTCGCCGATCTCCGCCCGGCCCAGCGGCCTGCCGTGCCGGCAGGCGTTGCTCAGCAGTTCGGAGAGGATCAGTACGGCGTCGTCGACGACCGTGTCCGACATCCCCCGGCGGCGCAGCTGCTCGCGCATCCGATGTCTTGCCTGTCCCACGCCCGCAGGGCCATGGGGAACGGCCATGCTCGACGACGTGGGCACTTCGTGTGCCACCACAAACGCCACCCCCGAGACCTCCTTTGCCCCACGCCACGGTGTGAATGCCCCAATGGCCTGGACCGGAAACCGGCCAAGGGAAGACCAGTGACGCACTCAACAGGCTCGAACACGTACCGAACGCGCCGGTGCACTCCAAGTCACCCTCTGTGCACTCCAATCCCCGGCAAATCAGGCAAGGCGCCCCAGTTGGGACAGCACCTGTTTGGGGCGGTTCGTAATGATTGCCTCCACTCCGAGGCTCGCGCAGAGTTCGACGTCTTCCGGTTCGTTGACGGTCCAGACATGGACACGGTGACCCGCTCTGTGCAGCCGCTCCACATAGCCCGGCTGATTGCGCACGATGCGGATGCCGGGCCCCGCGATCCGGGCTCCCGCGGGCAGCCGTCCGTCGCGCAGCCGGGGTGAGACGAACTGCATCAGATAGACGGTCGGCAGTTGCGGCGCCGCGTCGGCGATGCGGTGCAGCGAGCGGGCCGAGAAACTCATGATGCGTACGGGCGACTCCCCGGGGGCCGGACCGTCGAGTCCGAAGCGCTTGAGCGTCTGGAGCAGCCGCTCCTCCACCTGTCCGGCCCAGCGGGTGGGATGTTTGGTCTCGATGGCGAGCTCGATGCGCCGGTCGGTGTCGGCGATGAGTTCGAGCAGGCGCTCCAGCGTCAGTACGGAGGTGAGGGAGCGGTCCTTCCAGTCCGGGCTCTCCTCGCTGTCCATGGTCTCCATCCACGAGCCGAAGTCGAGGGTGGCCAGATCGGCGAGCTCCAGGGCGGAGACGGCGCCGCGTCCGTTGGAGGTGCGGTTCACACGGCGGTCGTGTACGCACACGAGGTGCCCGTCGGCGGTCAGCCGTACATCGCATTCCAGTGCGTCGGCACCGTCCTCGATGGCCTTCTTGTATGCGGCCAGAGTGTGTTCAGGGGCGTCCTCGGAGGCTCCTCGGTGGGCGACGACCTGGATGCTGGGCTGCCGTGCTTGAGTCACCCCGCCATGGTGTCACCGAGACGGGGTAAGCGTCGGGCGGTGCCCCTCCTGGGCCCTCCTGCGGATGCGTCCCGTTTGTCCAGTAATAAAGGATGGCGGGGAGACACACAGGTCCTGCTTACCGTGGCCTGACGGGCGGTGGGAAAAGCTGAGGGCAGAGACGTACGAGAGACATGTCCATGCCGAAGGGGTCTACCGACACCTGAACGCGGCGGAAAACAGCGGAACTCTTGCCGAAGACTGATGCGGAACCTGAGGAGTAAAAGACTGTGAGCACCGAGAACGAGGGCACAGCGGTCCCGTCCGCCCCGTCCGTACCTCCCGTGCCGGTTGCCGCTCCCGAGGGCACGCCCGCGTCCGCCCCGGGGGAGTTCACCCACGAGCGGCAGTACGCGGGGCGGACGGGCAGCCCGGATCAGCCGGGCGATCCCGGTCGGCCGGGCCGGTCCGGTGAGCCCGGTCACGGCTCCGAGCCCACCACGCAGTTGCCCGGAGCCGTACCGGCGTACCTCCCCGGCTCGACGGGACCCGGCGGCTCGGCCCCCGACGCCGGGTGGCCGCCGCCCCCGCCGAGCCAGCCTCATTACGGAGGCGGCGGCGGATGGGGCGAGCCGCCCGCGTCCGGCCCCCAGCCGTCGCGCAAGCGCCCCGGCGGGCTCATCGCCGCGGTCCTCGCGTCGGCGCTGGTCGCCGGTGTGGTCGGCGGCGGGATCGGCTTCTGGGCGGCCGACAACAGCGACGACAGCGTCGGCGGCGGATCGACCACGGTCTCCGCGGCCGACCCGGCCCTCAAGCGCGACGCGGGCAGCACGGCCGCGGTGGCCGGCGAGGCGCTCCCGAGCGTGGTCACCATCACGGCGCAGGGCCAGGGCGGCGACGGCGGCACGGGCACGGGCTTCATCTACGACAAGCAGGGCCACATCCTCACGAACAACCACGTGGTGGCCTCGGCCGCCGACGGCGGAGACCTGACGGCGACGTTCTCCAACGGCAAGGAGTACGCGGCCGAGGTCGTCGGCCGCGCCGAGGGTTACGACGTCGCCGTGATGAAGCTGAAGGACCCGCCGTCCGGGCTGAAGCCGCTGGCGCTGGGCAATTCGGACAAGGTGGCCGTCGGCGACTCGACGATCGCGATCGGCGCGCCGTTCGGGCTCTCCAACACCGTCACCACGGGCATCATCAGCGCCAAGAACCGTCCGGTGGCCTCCGGCGACGGCACCAGCGACAAGAACTCGTACATGAGCGCCCTTCAGACCGACGCCTCCATCAACCCCGGCAACTCCGGCGGTCCGCTGCTGGACGCGCGGGGCGCGGTGATCGGTATGAACTCGGCGATCCAGCCCACGGGCGGCGGCGGTGGCGGTGGCGGCGGCCAGTCGGGCTCGGTCGGCCTCGGCTTCGCCATCCCGATCAACCAGGCGAGGAACGTCGCCGGGGAGCTCATCAGGACCGGCCAGCCCGTCTACCCCGTCATCGGTGCGACGGTCTCCATGTCGGAGGGCGGCGACGGCGCGACGATCTCGGGCGACGACGCGAGCGGCAGCCCGGCTGTGACGCCGGACGGGCCGGCCGCGAAGGCGGGGCTCAAGTCGGGTGACGTCATCACGAAGTTCAACAACGTGCAGATCGACAGCGGCCCGACGCTGATCAGCGAGATCTGGACGCACAAGCCGGGCGACAAGATCAAGATCACCTATACGCGCGACGGCAAGCAGTCCCAGGTCGACGTCACGTTGGGCGAGCGCAAGGGCGACACGCGGTAGGAGCGGGCGGGGGACTGTAGAAGGACGGGCCGGGTGCCGAGTTGGGGTTCGGCGCCCCGCCCGGCTGACCGCCTGCGGCCGGTCTTCGCCAGGCGGCTGCGGCAGCCGCGAAACGCTGATTTAACCGCGACGGCCGGGCCGTGAAATATGCCTCGGACACCTTTCTCCCAGATCTGACGTAATGACCCGTCCGGGAGAGGTATGGCATGCGAGGAATCCTGCGTCGAACCGCGTTGCTGACGGCGGTCGTCGCCCTGACCGCCGGCACGGCCACCGCCGCCGAACAGAACAAGTCACCCGCCAAGCGCCCGAAGGTGGCGGTCATCGGCACCGGCGGAACGATCGCCGGAGTGAGCGAGAGCAGGGTGGACTTCCAGGACTACCAGTCCGGCAAGATTCCCGTCTCCGAACTCGTCGGCGAGCTGAAGCCGGAGGTGAACGAGATCGCCGACGTGTCCACGGTGCAGTTCGGCAACAAGGGCTCGGGCAGCTACTCCATAGCCGACTTCCGCGAGTTGACCCTGGCGGTCGACAAGGCCCTCCGTACGAATGACGCGGCCGTTGTCACCACCGGCACGGACACGATGGAGGAGTTCGCCTACTGGCTCGATCTGACGGTCCGCAGCGACAAGCCGGTGATCCTCACCGGTGCGATGCGCCCGTGGACCGTCCTCGGTACGGACGGCCCCGCGAACCTCTACAACGCCATCCAGCTCGCCGCCAGCCGTAAGACCACCTGCTTCGGCAGCGTCATCATGCTCAACGACGAGATCCAGGCCGCGCGCGAGGTGCGCAAGACGGACGCGCTGCGCATGGACACCTTCAACAGCGGCGCGAGCGGGTCGCTGGGCGTGGTGGACCAGGAGCGCGTCCGGATCAACAGGGCGCCCGCGCGGGTCGAGAAGTGCGGTAAGCCGGGCTGGCGCACTCCCTTCGACGTCGGCGGCATCGCGGCCAAGGACCTGCCGAAGGTCGAGATCGCGTACAGCTACCAGGGCGCGGGCGGCGAGGCCGTGAAGGCATTCGCCGACGCGGGCGCTGACGGCGTCGTCACGGCGGGTACGGGCGCGGGCGGCATCTCGTCGTCCATGTCGGCGGCGCGCGCCGACGCCACCAAGCAGGGCGTGGTGTTCGCTTCGACCACGCGTACGGGCAACGGCGCCGTCTACGACGCGGGAGGCGAAGGCGCGGTGATCGGGGCGGCGGACCTCACCGCTCAGAAGGCCCGCATCCTGCTGCTGCTCTCGCTGGCGAAGACGGACGACGTGGACAAGATCCGCGGGTGGTTCACGACGCTGGGGACGGCGGAGTTCACGAGTCACGGGTAGTCGAAGGGGCGGGCCGGGGCGCCGGGGCGGGCGGCGAGCGCGGTCGTCGGCCCGTCGACCATGGCGACGACGACGGCCCGGTTGAGCGCGACGACCGGGGACGACCAGACCGCCAGCAGGGCGTCGTACAGGACCAGGATCTGCTCCCGGTCCGTCTCGGCGTACGTCGGCCTGGAGCGCGTACCGCCCCGGGCCGCCACCCCGGAGCGCGCCCATGAATCGACGACGCGCGCTCCCATCGCGGCGATCTGCTCCCCGACGCGCAGGTTGGCCTCCATGACGTCGGGCGGGATGTCGGCGACACCGCCCGGGGTCTCCTTCTCGTAGATCAGAATCGCGTACTGCGGCAGGCCACTTGCCCCCCGGTCCGCCCCCCGGTCCGCCCGCTCACCGCGCGGTTCGCCAGTTGTCCGTCTCCGGGCCCATCGCCCCGTACTCGATCTCGCCGCCCCGCGCGTATGTACTGACGACGACTCCGCTCTCGGACCTGGTGGTGTCGATCAGCTTGAGCCCGGTCGGGACCGTGCCCTTCCCGAACAGCCGCTTGCCGGAACCGATGAGCACCGGGAAGACCAGCAGGTGGTACTCGTCCACGAGGTCGTGCTCGATGAGCGTCTGAAGCAGTTCACAGCTGCCGTGCACCTGGATCTCACCGCCGTCGCCCTCCTTGAGCGCGGCGACGGCATCGGCGACGTCGCCCGTCAGCAGCGTCGAGTTCTGCCACGGCACGGAGTCCAGTGTCCTCGACGCGACGTACTTCGGCATGGAGTTCAGCTTCGACCCGATCGGATCGTCGTCGGCTGCGAGCGGCCAGGCGGCGGCGAAGATCTCGTACGTCCTGCGCCCGAGGAGCAGCGCGTCCGCGCGGCCGACCACGTCGGTCATCCGGTCGAGGAGGTCCATCCTGAAGAGCGGCGCGGACCATCCCCCGTGCTCGAACCCGCCGTCGCGGTCCTCGTCACCGCCGCCGGGGGCCTGCATGACCCCGTCGAGGGAGAGGAATGTGGTCACCATCAGCTTTCGCATGCGCGTTTCCTTCGCTCGTTGGCTCGCAAGCCCTTCAGCAGCTCGCGGGCTCTTCGGTTCGTACGGCTTGCGCCGCCCCTGTGCCGGCGGCCTCACTGACAACGTCGAACGGGACTGCCCGCCATCGACAGGGCGGGAGAAACAAACATTCAGGCGGGGACGTGAGGTGCGCGGCGTGACACCCCGGCCCGGAGATGGTCCGGCGTCGACGAGGGCTTCGTCTTCCGTACGAAGGCTGAGCGCAGTGCGTGGTACGGCGCGCCGGGATCGAAGAACGTGCGCCGCATCCGGGCCAGTTCCGCCTGCCGGTACGAGCTCAGCGGCGCGACGGCCTCGTCCCTCTCGCGCGCCGCTTTCTTCTTACTGATGCGCTGTCGCGTTCCCGGCGCCGACGCGAGACGCGAGGCGTGGCGCGCGACCGCGGAGCCGAAGTCCTCGGGCGTGCTGTCGATGACGACGTCCACCAGCCCGATCTCGCGCGCGCGGGCCGCCGTCACCGGGAGGGCGCGCCGCGTCAGGCGCTCGGCCTCCTCGTCGCCCACCCGGCGGGGCAGCGTGTAGGTCCAGTACTCCGACCCGTACAGCCCCATCAGCCGGTAGTGCGGATTGAGTACGGCCCCGGCCCGGCACCAGACCTGGTCGGCGGCCAGGGCCAGCATGGCGCCGCCGGCCGCCGCGTTGCCGCCGAGCGCGCTCACGAGCAGCCGGTCCGTCGTGGTCAGCAGGGCCGCCACGAGGTCGTCCATGGCGTTGATGTTCGCCCACGACTCCCGCGCGGGGTCGGCGGACGCCTCGATGACGTTCAGATGGATGCCGTTGGAGAAGAAGTCCCGGCCCCCGCCGAGCACCAGCACCGTGGTCGGCCGGGAGCAGGCGAACTCGTACGCCCGGAGCAGGCGCCGGCACTGCGACGTACTCATCGCGCCGCCCGGAAAGGCGAACGACAGGAAGCCGGCCGGTCCCTCCTCGCGGTAGCGGATGTCACTCCACGTGCGCCGTCCGGCGGACAGCTCCCAGGGGACGTCGGCCTCGGGCAGCACCGGCATCCGGTCGCCGAGGGCGAGTACCGCGGGCAGCTTGAAGGTGGCCGCCTCGCCCGCCTTACGGCGGGGACGCAGCTCGGGGATCCACACCGCGCCGTCCACGGTCGCCCGGCAGATCGCACCCGCCCTGGTGGCCAGCAGCTCTCCCGGCTCGCCGCGCAGGGTGTCCTCCGGGTGGCCGCCGTGCAGGTACCACTCCTCTTCGAGGAGTACGTCCCGTACGCCGGGCTGCGAGTCCGCCCCGCGCAGCTTGCGTACGACGGTCCCGGTCGGGTCCGAGGCCCAGTCGACGCGTCTGAGACTCTGGTCGAAGTACGGGCGAGCGCACACCGCCGCTCCAGGGGCGTCCTGCGGTCGCGGAACGTAGGTCCCGGAGGCGAAGCGCTCCACCGCGAGCAGCACGGCTTCGAGGGCGGCGTCGGACACCTCGTTGCGGTAGAGATCGCTCTTCCCGACCGCCGGTACGGGACACCGGACGGAGGCCCACACGTCCCCGCCGTCCATTTCCGCCGAGGCTTGCAGGACGGTCACGCCCCAGTCGGCGGCGCCCGTGTGGACGGCCCAGTCCAAGGAGGACGGCCCGCGGTCGCCGACCGGTCCCGGATGGACGATCAGACAGACGTGCGCGGACCAGATGTCGGCCGGGATCGCGGTCCTGAGCATGGGGGCGATGACGAGATCGGGGGCGGTGCGGCGTACGGCTTCGCGCAAGTGCTCGTCGCCCAGGGCCAGTTCGACACGGACGCGGTGCCCGCGGTCCCCGAGCTCGGCGAAGACGCGCTGGGTCAGGCTGTTGAACGCGCTCGCGACCAGCAAGATGTCCACGACAAGCTCCCTCACGCCGACCGGTCGGGGCGGCCCGTACGCCGCCCGTCGCCGATCATGGCCCACGCACGGGCTCCGGTCCGCCGCCGACCCGCCAAGCGGCGGAGTGCCGTGCCCCGCGCGCACGAGCGGAATTCCCAATCCCCGGACCGGGAAATTGCCACGTACTGGTGAAAGCGGTCGCGGCACCCATTCGTCACGGCTTTACGAGGTATTGATCTCCCCGGTCTCCCCGGGCGAGGACCGCGTCGAGTACCCCACTGCAAGGGGGCCAGAAAAGATGGGCACCATGGACCGGCCGGCCGAGTCCCGGCAAGGGAATCCAAGGCATCAAAGGCGTCCAAGGAATCAAAGGCGTGATGGACGTGACGGGCGTACCGGACGTGCCGGGCGTACCGGGGAGAAGGTCGCGGACTGGGCGGACGGCCGATTGGGCCTCCACAAAGTGGTCAGGGCCACGATGCGGAAGGCTTTCCCGGATCACTGGTCCTTCATGCTCGGGGAAATCTGTCTCTACAGCTTCGTCGTCATCGTCCTCACGGGTGTGTATCTGACGTTCTATTTCCACCCGTCGTCGGCACAGGTCACATACGACGGCAGCTACGCGCCTCTGCGCGGCCGGCTGGTCTCGGAGGCATTCGACTCGGCGCTGCACATCTCCTTCGACGTCCGCGGCGGCCTTCTCATCCGACAGGCCCACCACTGGGCGGCGTTGGTGTTCGTCGCCGCCGTGCTGGTGCACATGATGCGCGTGTTCTTCACCGGCGCGTTCCGCAAACCCCGCGAGGTCAACTGGCTGCTCGGATTCGCGCTGCTGCTCCTCGCCATGTTCGCGGGGCTGACCGGATACGACCTGCCGGACGACCAACTGTCAGGAACCGGCCTCGCGATCGTGAACGGAACGCTTCTGTCCACCCCGATCATCGGCTCCTACCTGTCGATGTTCCTCTTCGGCGGGGATTTCCCGGGAAACGATCTGGTGGCGCGTTTCAACACCATCCATATCCTGGTGATCCCCGGCCTCATGGCGGCACTTGTGGTCGCCCATCTGGCCTTGCTGCTCTACCACAAGCACACGCAGTACGCCGGCCCCGGCCGCACGAAGAACAATGAGGTCGGTCTGCCGGTCCAGGTGTACGCGGTGAAATCGGCCGGGTATTTCTTCATGGTCTCCGGTGTGATCTTCATTGCCGGAGCCATCGCGCAGATCAACCCCATCTGGATGTACGGCCCTTACCGGCCCGACCAGGTTTCGGCGGGCTCACAACCCGACTGGTACATGGGTGTGGCCGACGGTCTTCTCCGTGTCATGCCGGGCTGGGAGATCAATTACTGGGGCCACACCCTGGCGCTCGACAACTTCCTCCCCTTGCTGGCCGGCGTCGGCCTTTTCCTGGCCATGGGCGTATATCCCTTCATCGAAGCCTGGGTCACCGGCGACGACCGCGAACAGAACCTCCTCGACCGTCCCCGCGACCGCCCGGTCCGCACCGGGCTCGGTGTCGCGTGGCTGAGCGTCTACCTGGTGGCCCTGCTCGGCGCGGCCAACGACCTGATCGCCACCCACTTCCATCTCTCCGTCAACACGGTGACATGGGCGGTCCGTTTCGGCCTGTTCGCGGTCCCACTGGTCACCTACGTGATCGCGAAGCGCTGCGCCCTCGGCCTCCAGCGCCGCGACCGCGAGAAGGTCCTGCACGGCCGCGAGACGGGTGTCATCAAGCGTCTGTCGTACGGCGAGTTCGTCGAGATCCACGAACGCCTCACCCCGGCCCAACTTCACACGCTCACGGCCCACGAACAGTACGAGCCCCTCCCCCCACCCCCCGAACGGGCCTGGACCGGGCGCCTCCGCACCCGGCTCAGCCGCGCCTACTACGGCCCCGCCGCACAGATCACCAAACCCACGGCCCGCGAATACGAGGAACTCACCGGCGGCCACTGACCGCCTTGTCGACGGAGACGTTGTCGAAGGCCGCGGCGGTGTTGAAGACCCGTACCCCGTTGGCTCCGCTGCCGTAAGTGGCATCGGTCACCGAGATCTTCGGCGTGGCCATGTCGTCGACGTACACCTTGATCGCGGAGCCGACCGCCGAGATCCGGATGTGGTGGGACGGCCCGGCGGGGCGGGACAGCTGGGCTGAACCCAACTGTGTCCAGGAGTCGTTCGCCCTGCCGAGCACCACCTTTCCGTTCTGGCTGATGCCCGCGTAATAGCCGGTGTAGCTGTCGACGCCGGCCGACGGTCGCGTGGCGCGGAACACCAGACCCGCGTCACCGCGCCCCGAGGTGACCTTGACGTCGGCGTCGTAGGTGAAGTCGGCGAAGTTGGTGTCGAGCAGTGCCTTACCACCCGGGGAGCTCTCGGCCCGATAGCGTCCGCCGTCGGCCGACCAGGACCCGCCGTAGGTCTTCCAGCCCAGGGCGTTGCCGTCGGCGAAGTTGTCCCCGACCCGCATCGTGACCGGTTCGATCGT
This sequence comes from Streptomyces sp. NBC_01716, assembly GCF_036248275.1. NCBI lineage: Bacteria > Bacillati > Actinomycetota > Actinomycetes > Kitasatosporales > Streptomycetaceae > Streptomyces > Streptomyces sp. NBC_01716. Next base: position 4,464,856 of record NZ_CP109181.1, read on the forward strand.
GCCGTCGGCGTTGAAGTACATGCGGTCGTAGGCGAGTTGGCGGTTGTTTCCGGCGGTCTCGCTGAGCGGCCTGCGGTGATAGACGATGTACCAGATGTCCGTGCCGGGCACATTGACCACGGAGTTGTGACCCGAGCCCTTGGCCACGGCGGGGTCTTGGGCGAGTACCTTCTCAATCTTGGTGAAGGGCCCGGTCGGTGAGTCGGACATGGCGTACGAGACCGAATAGTCCGGACCGGTCCAGCCTCCCTCGGACCACATCAGGTAGTACTTGCCGTCGCGCTTGAACATCTGCGAGCCCTCGACATAGTCGGCGGGCGTGATCTCCTTGTACGTGCTGCCGTCGGCGAAGGTGCCGAGGCTGGTCATGTCGTCGTTGAGCTTGACGACGTTCGCGTGCCCCCAGCCTCCGTAGTACATGTAGGCCTGACCGTCGTCGTCGATGAAGACGTCCTGGTCGATGGGCTGGGCGCCGTTGTGGAACTGCCCGATCAGCGGCCGGCCGATGGCGTCGGAGTACGGCCCTTCAGGCTTGTCCGCGACGGCGACGCCGATACCGCCGAGGCTGTCGTTGTTCTGGATGTCGTTGGCCGCGAAGAACAGGTAGTACTTCCCATCGCGCTCGACCGGCGCCGGCGCCCACACGGCGTACTCGGCCCAGGAGATGTCCTCCGTCGTCAGCGCATCGCTGTGCTTGGTCCAGTTGACCATGTCGGTCGACGAGAAGGCGTCGAGGTACGTCTGCTCCCCGTACGCCTTCGACGTGGTCGGATACACCCAGTACGTGTCGTCGTACACGGCGATGTCCGGATCGGCGTACCACCCGTCGACGAACGGATTACCGGCGCCGATCTCCGGCTGTCCGGGCACCGCGACGGCGGTACCGGGCGAGAACGTGGCGACCAGACAGCCCGCGAGCAGTGCGGCCATGGTCTTCGCGTGGAATCTGAGCATTCGAGCGTTCATCGTCGGCAGCTCCGCATATGGGGGTCGGCAGCACGAACACCGGTCTCGGAAGAACATTCCCGCACACTAAGTAACAGGAACGTACACGTTCCATCAATGCTGCCCGCCCGGCTGAGGGGGCGTCAATAGTCGGTGAGTTCCGCTTCGTTCGGAGCCCGCGCCGGCCGTACGCGGGTCAGCGGGATTCGAGCGCGTCGAGTGCCACGGCCTGGGTGATGGCCAGGCGGCGGTCGATGTCGGGGGCGAGGATGTCCAGCACGTACCGGTCCCGCAGCCCGAACTTCTTGTCCACCGCCATCAGTCGCTTGCCGCTCTCGGTGAAGTCGAAGTGGTACGGCCACAGGAACGGGACGAAGTCGGTGAACGGCAGCAGCCCCCAGATCCGGCGCACCACGCCCACCACCCGGTTGCGCTCCTGGCCGGTGAGGTCCATCGTGCCCGGCTGCCGCACGTTCCACGTCGTGCGCGCCACCGAGGCGAGAGGGTCCTGACGGAACGACCCGATGATCTGGCCCGTCCCGCTCCGCACCTCGTACTCGGCCCCGATGTCCAGGACTTGGCTGGCCTCGAACGTGGACAGGACGCTTTTCCTGGACTCGTCCGTGTAGATGGTCATCTGTTCCTTGAGCGATATCCGTTTCTGCTCGGCGAACGCCACGACTTCACCGTCGGAACCGTCAGGCCGGGCCACGGTCACCACGTAGCGGTTGGTCGTGAGGCTCATCCGCTGCCGGATGTTGAACCGCTCGTACGCCTGTATGTCCTCTGCCCGCATGCGTGTGTTGTCCATGTGACGCCACGTCTCCCATTTCTTGTCTCTCCGGTACTGCCCGGCGTGCGCCGCCCCGGTGTGTGCCGCCCGCCGGCGTTCCCGCTCGGCCGTCCCATCGTCACCGCGGCGGCGGGCCCGGCGCAGTCGCCGGAAGTCGCGGCCCACGGCGACGAAAGGTGGCGGAGCGAGGGCGCGGGCGATCCGGTGATGTCCAGGCCGGTCACGCGTTGTTGACTTTCGTCGTACGGCGCCACGACGGAGGAGCGATGCCGGCGGCTCCAGGGCGCTGCCTATCGTTCATCCGTGGAATCGAGAGTGGAACAAGCAGACGCCGCCCGCATCGCACGGACCCTCCGGCGCCGGCTCACGGCAGGGGTTCCCTGGAGCACGGGCCGGATCGTCGGGGAGACCGTGCTCGCCATCGCCCTCGCCGGGTTCGCCGGGCTGGTCGACGGCGTGGCGGCCGGGTTCGGGGGACGGACCCTCGCGGTCACGGCGGGCGTCGCCCTGCTGTCGGTGGCCCGGCGCGCGCTGCCCGCGACGGTGCTGGTCCTCTCGGCCGCCCTGGCCGGGGAGTTGATAGCGGCGACCCCTCTGCTGGTCTACGCGAGCTGGTCGGCGGGCAGCCGCATCACGAAGCCCTGGCGCGTGGCCGCCGCGTACGGCGCCGCGCTCGCACTCAATACCGCGCGTGCCGTTCACGACGACATCAGCACGGGGTCCGGACTGCCCGTCACGAGCGGGCTGGGCGCGGGGGCGTTCCTGATCCTGTCGATCGTGCCGGGGCTCGCCGCCCGATACCGGGCGCAACGCCGCGCGCTGCTGGAGGCGTTGCGGCGGAACAACGATCATCTCGTGCGTGAGCAGACGGTGGTGGCCCGTGAGGCGCGCCTGCTGGAGCGCAACCGCATCGCTCACGACATGCACGACAGCCTTGGCCACCAACTCGCGCTCATCTCGGTGCACGCGGGCGCCCTCCAGGTCGATCCGGAACTGACCGATCGCCAGAGGGAGGGGGTACGGATCCTGCGGGAGGCCTCCGTCACCGCCATGGGGGAACTGCGTGAGGCCGTCGGCATCCTCCACGGGGCGGCCACCGACGGCAACGGCGGAGAGGGCGGCGGGGATGGCGGCGGGCATCCGGTTCCCCGGACGGTCGCCTCCATCGACGGTCTGGTCGCCTCGTCCCGGGCCGCGGGCGCGACGGTGGAGCTGCACCGGTCGGGCGTCCACCGGCCGCTGGCGCCCGCCGCCGACCACGAGGCGTACCGCATAGCCCAGGAGGGCCTGACGAACGCTCACAAACACGCGCCGGGCGCCCCGATCAGGCTGTCCCTGCGCTACGAGCCGGACAGCCTGGTGGTGGAGGTCGCCAACGGGCCGGTGCCGGGCGGCGGTTCGGAGGTACCGGCCGCCATCAGTGGCCAACAGGGCCTGAAGGGGCTGCGGAAGCGGGTGGCGCTCGTCGGCGGCATGGTGCACACCGGCCCTACGGCGGACGGTGGTTTCCGTATCGCGGGGATGCTGCCGTACGGCGGTGGCGCCGCAGGGAGTGGTGGTGAGGCAGGGGACGGTGTGTACGGCGGGGACGGCGCGACCTCCGGCGGACGGGCGAACGACTTTGTGGGGCAGATACCGCCGGGTGCGGTGGACCACGGTGGAACGGTCACCAATCGTTCCGAACCACAGACGGAGTTCACCACCATCATGAGCACCAGGAAGAACGTGGCCATCGGCTGCGCTGGCACCGCCGTCGTCCTCATCGCCGGAATCATCGCCTTGGGCGTGTGGGGGGTGGGCGCGCTCAAGAGCGAGTTCGAGAAGGCGGAGATATCGCCGAGCGTGTACGAGTCGGTGAAGGTCGGCGATCCCGAGGCGGACGTGCAGGGCAAGCTGCCGGACGAGGACTCGGCGCTGACATCGGACCTGAAGGACCAGGGCCCGGCCCTGCCCGAGGGCGCGAGCTGCCGTCACTTCGTCTCCGCCGCCGACAACCTCGACACCACGACGGTCTTCCGGTTCTGCTTCCGCGACGGGAAGCTGGTCGCGAAGGAGACCTACAACGCCGTGTGAATGACTGCTTTCGCCCCTCTGTGCGATGCGTCAGGCCGGTCCAGGGCATGATGGCGAGGCCACGCCATCCGCTTCATGACCAACACGCGCAGGAGGCTGTGTGATCCGGGTCCTCGTCGCCGACGACGAGCCGCTCATCCGGGCCGGCATCAGGATGATCCTCACCTCGGCCGACGACATCGACGTGGTCGCCGAGGCGGGGGACGGCCGCGAGGCGGTGGACAAGGCGCGGGGCAACGCCGTCGACGTGGCCCTGCTGGACATCCAGATGCCGGTGATGGACGGGCTGACGGCCCTGGCCGAACTGGGCCGCGCCGCCCCGAAGGTGCGGGTGCTGATCCTCACCACGTTCGGCGAGCGCGACAACGTGCTGCGGACGCTCGGCCACGGTGGCGCGGGCTTCCTGCTCAAGGACTCCGCGCCCGGCGAACTGATTCAGGCGGTGAGGGCCGCGGCGGCCGGCAACGCGTACCTCTCACCCGCGGCCACCCGCCACGTCGCGGACGCCCTCGCCTCCTCCGAGGCAACCACCCGCTCGGACGCCGCGAGACGCCGCCTCGACGGGCTGACCGGCCGGGAACGCGAAGTGCTGGTCCTGCTCGGGGAGGGCCTGTCCAACGCGGACGCGGGCAGACGGCTGCACATGAGCGAGGCCACGGTGAAGACGTACGTCAGCCGCATCCTGACCAAACTCGCCTGCACCAACCGCGTCCAGGCGGCTCTCCTCGCCCGCGACGCCGGCTTGCACGCATGAGGGCCGCCCCCGGCCGCGGTATGAGACCGCCGAGCATCCCGACGCCACCGAAACGACCATGATCCCCGCCCGCCGCAAGGCCAACCCCCCAACCGCCTGACGCCCCCAGCCTCGCCGCCCTGAACGACCCCCGCCCCGGACCAGGGACAGCCCAACGCCACGGCGAACCGCCCACACCCGGTACGCTGTACCCGCTCCGCCGCTGGTGGGCGGGGCGTGGGTGGGTTGCCCGAGCGGCCTAAGGGAACGGTCTTGAAAACCGTCGTGGCAGCGATGTCACCGTGGGTTCAAATCCCACACCCACCGCAGATGAACGGCCCCTGACCAGTACGTGTGGTCGGGGGCCGTTGCCATGCCCGCTCCCTGCTGGGTACTGCGGTTCCCCCTGGTTTCCCGCTCTATCGGGCACGCAAGGGGCACGCGGGGGGCACGGCCATGCAGTGCTTTGGAGCTGCCGAGGACTGCCCGCTACTGGCTGATCGGGATCTCGTAGACGATCTCGCAGTGCGCCGCGGGCACCACGATGTCGGCCGTTTCCACGGGTCGGCCTTGGTCGCTGTAGTACGTCCGCCGGATATGCGTCACGAGTGCGGCCTTCTGGATGCCGAGTAGCGACGCCTCCTCGGCGGTCGCCTGCCGCGGCTCCGGCTGCTCCACCGCATGGCTGACGGTCACTCCGATCACGGCCATGCGGTTCACGACACCAGCCCCGGCGTGCGGCCCTCCCTCGGGGAGGACGACGAGTGTGCCGCCGGTGAGGTCGTACGGCTCCCAACTCGTCGACAGCTGAACCGGCCTGCTGTCCGCCAGGAACTCGTACGTCGTCCGCACGCACAACTCGGCCTCGGCGATCCCGAGCCGCGCGGCGATCTCCGTCGGGGCCGGCACCTTCGCCTCGGTCCGACTCTCCCAATCACTCTGCCTGCCGAGAGCCTTCATGTCCTGGCGAAACGGGGACCCCGTGGGCTGTTCGCGTGCCGACGACCGCACGACTCGAACCCGTTGCCGGACTTCGGCGACGTAGGTGCCCGATCCGGCCCGGCCTTCCAGCACTCCCTGGGAGATCAGCAACTCCTGTGCCCGGCGCACCACGTTCTCGCCCACGCCGCACTCATGGCCGATCTGGGCGCGGGAGGGGAGACGGTCCCCCGGTCCCCAGACGTGCTCCGCGATGCGCCGCCGGAGTTCATCGGCGATGCGGATATACGGCGGCTGCTCAGACATATGGAAAATCTAGTCCACTAGCTCTAATCTAGTTAACTAGCTTCACTGAAAGTGATCGCTGGTGACGGAGGCTGCCCTGTGTCTGCTTCGGGAGTGACTGCGGCGGCCATCGCCGCCCGGCTGTCCGCCGCCGGGCTCCCCACGCGCGTGGAGGAGCGCAACCGGTTCACGACGGTCGAAGCGGAAGTGCCGGAAACGCTCGCCGCCGAGTCATGGCGGGAGGTCCTGGACGTGGTGGCCGAGGCCGATCGATTCGGGCTCCTGGCCACCAGCTTGAACGGCCGCACCTTATGGGCGGTCGTACGCAAAACGGTCCCCCCGACGAGCGATGTCGGGGGACCGGGCTATCAGCGATAGGAGCTGAACAGCGTGCTCAACCGTATCCGCCGTGCCGCCTCGCTCACCAGAGAGCGGTACTTCTCCAAGGGCCGGCATCGCCGCCCCTTAACGCCCTCCCGTCCACTGACCGCTCCCACCTCCGCCGCGCCGGCTGACGCGTCGACCGCTTTCCCGGGCCAGGCTTCGGCTGGCGCGGTCCACCGTCGCCCCTTGAGGGGTGAGGACGTCGCGCTTGTCCGTCCGTACCTGGTGGCGTGGGAAGCGCGTGTACGGACGCGAGCGGTGGTCGTCGCGCCTCGTGTGCCGGCCGATGCCTGGTCGGCCCTCGCAGGGGTTCGCTGATGCCCCCTCGTCGACAGCCGCGCGGTGCGGACACCACGTCCGTCCCCTACCGCTCGATCGCGTGCCGGATCGGCACCCACCCCTCCTGCGTTGAGTCCTCCCCGTTCTTGGCACCCGCCGACGTCCCGGTGATCTATGAGGCGTGTGACTGCCCGTGCCATTCGACGCCCGACCGGTCCGCGCCAGTGGATGTGACGCTGTGAGGCCTCAAGTCCCCGGCAGCGCACTGGTTTCCCACATCGAAGTCACTGCGGCCACCGTGCAGCGCGGCGACATCATCCAACTCGGCGGCCACGCATGCCGGGTGAGAGACCTCTTTCAACTCCCTCAGGGGGCCAAACAACTGGTCTTCGAGTCGGGCGAGCTGCTGGCCATACACACACGTACCCGGCTCGCCGCCGTGCGACTGCTGAGAAGGCGGTGACCGGCTCCGTGCCCTCTCGTCACCACGACATCGCCGACGATCTCCGCCACCAGATCACGACGGGCAGCATCAAACCTGGCGAGCGCCTACCGTCCGAAGTCGGCCTGGCCGACCGGTACAAGGTCAGCACAGTGACACTGCGACGTGCCCTCGCCGTACTCCAGGGCGAAGGGCTCATCGAGAAGATCCACGGCAAGGGCAACTACGTCCGTCGCCCTCGCCGCAAGATCATGTACGTCGGCGGCTGGGGCACGCTGGACCCCTGGACCGCTGCCGAGCCAACGTTGCGCGTCACGGTTCGCAGCACCACGGTTCCGGCCTCCGTACACCTGACGACGTTGCTGAAGGTGCCAACGGGCAGCCCTCTCGCGGAGTACTCCTGCCTCAGCCTTGAACAGGGGGCGCCGCACGGTTTGGCCCGCATCTACATCCCGCGAGACCTGGCACCGGCCGGAGTGCTCGACGACGACTCCGTGTGCCGGGAGGCGGTCACGAGATTCGCCGTCCTCGGTCCGTCGCCAGCCACCGTCCGAGAAACGGTTTGCGCCCGCTCTCCGACCCTGGCTGAAGCTTCGGCCCTCCGGATCGGACCTACCACGGCCGTTCTCGCGATCACCCGCATCGCCATCGACGCCACCGGACGCGTCGTCGAAGCCGCGCTCCTGGCCTTCCCGGGAGACCGAGTCGACGCCGTCTTCACCGCCCACCACGGGCTCAACGAGAGGCAAACCCGAGGATGACGACACCGAACGAACTTCGGCTCCTCCCATGGTCGGGCTCGGGCGACAAGCCCTGCTACCTGAGCACTGACGACCCGGACGGCTACATGTCCCGCCTGGCGGACAACATCGAAGCAGTCCAACTCGGCACGGCGGCCGAACTGCTGGAGGTGGTATCGGAAACTCTTGACGACGAGGACGCCGATCCGATTGAACTTCGCCGCCTGGGCCGCACCCTGACCGGTGTACTGAGGGACGTGCTCCGTGTTGCGGTCAGCCGTGGTCATCTATTGGCGGCGGGCGGGCCTCACCGAATCTGATCGGACGCAGGCAAGACGGCCTTCTTCCGCGCGGGGAGGGGAACCCGAGCACAGAACCGGGGCGCCCCTCCCCGCCGCGCTGTGCCCGCACGGATCTGCGGCGCGAACTGGTGCAGTAGGCATAGCTCTTGTACTGGTGCCGTCGATCAGGGGAAGCCTCGTCAGCCGGTCAGTAAGTCACCATGCATGCGATGAGCTTGGGAATCACTGGTCAGCTTGCGGTCCCAAGTCCCCTGAGCGGCAGGAACGGCAATCTAGGGCGTGCTCGTGGTACTTGGTCTCTGCCCGGTAATGACCGATGAGCAGCGCACTTCGGTGCTCTGGTGGGACTTCCAGTAACCGCTCCGAAGTGCATGGTTACATGGTGTGATGGGAGCCTAGGCGCAGGGTGGACCGCCTTGGTAGGGACGTTGGAGGATTAATGGTTTCGGTTGATTTGCCCCAGCTTGTTAGCAGGATCGCCTCGCGGGACAGTGGACGTAGCGAAGCGGACTTGACGTCCGACATCCGATCCCTCTTGCTCTACGGCGGACTCAACCTAAACACTGCAGATGTCGAAGACGTGAGCGTTCGCTTGGAGTCGGCTGCCAGCATGCGCAGGCGTATCGACATCGAGATCGGTACGACCGTCATCGAGGTGAAAAAGGACCTACGGCCGGATAGCGTTCGTGAGGATGCCATTCTCAGTTGGCCGGGTATGTGACCGACAGGTCGGCAGCGACTGGACAGCCTTACGTCGGAATCATCACCGATGGGGTCGAGTGGCGCGCTTTGCACCTCAGCGATGGGAACCTTCGGCAAGTAGGAAGCACCTTCATCGTTGACGCGCGTCGACCGGATGGAGCAGCAAGCAGCCTATGCTCCTGGCTAGAGTCCGTTCTCTCGACTCAGGCCTCTGTTCGTCCCTCGCCTCATGAAATTGAATGCCGCCTCGGAGTGAATTCCCCGTCATATGACTTGGATGAAGCTGCCCTGTGGGACATTTGGGAAAGTTCGCAAAGTAATTCAGAAGTGCAAGTGAAGCGACAACTCTGGGCAAGGCTAGTCGCCACGGCACTCGGAACCCAGTTCCCAGACACGGACGAGTTGTTCGTTCAGCACACTTATCTGGTCATCTCCTCCGGTCTCATCGCTCACGAACTGCTGGGCATTGACGTAACTGAAACAAGTCGTACCGTCGAGTCTCTGCTCAGAGGATCAGAATTTTCCGATTCCCAGGTGTACAACGTCGTCGAAGCTGGCTTCTTCGACTGGGTACTTGATAGCCCGAGAGGAAGCGGATTTGTTCGCCGCCTTGCTCGTCGCATTCACCGCTTCGCGTGGTCGGATGTCGAGCATGACATCTTGAAGGTTTTGTATGAGTCGGTAATTAACGAGGAACAGCGTAAGCAGCTTGGTGAATTCTATACTCCTGACTGGCTGGCGGCTGCTGTAGTCGACACCTCTCTGGACGAGCCGCTTTCTATGCGTATCCATGACCCTTCATGCGGATCTGGTACTTTCCTCTTTCATGCTGTGCGAAAATACCTTGCCAGTGCGGAGGAGGGTGGAGCGTCCCCCGGTGTCGCTGCGGTGGAGGTAACCAGGCACATCTCCGGAATTGACATTCATCCGGTAGCCGTCGTCCTAGCGCGCGTGACCTACCTTCTCGCTATTGGAGCGGATAGGCTCTCTTCGCAGGAACGCAGTTCGATCACCATCCCTGTTTACCTCGGGGACTCGCTCCAATGGAACGAGTCCTCTGATTTGCTTGCAGTCGACGATGTTGTCGTGCCAACCAAGGTGGGATCGAGCTCGTACGAGCAAGAGCTCCGTTTTCCTCGGAGGCTGTTGGCCGACGCTGGTAGGTTCGACGAGCTTGTCGCTGAGCTTGCTATTAGGGCGACTTCACGCACGCCTGACACTGCGGCACCTCGTCCGAACATCGATCCCGTCCTTGATCGGTTCGAGGTGCCAGCATCTGACAGGCCGACTCTGGTCGAGACTTTCGGACATATGTGTCACCTGCATGATGTCGGAAGGGATGGAATATGGGGTTTCTATGTACGAAACCTCGTCCGCCCCGCTTGGCTCAGTCAGGAGAGTCAGCAGGTAGATCTGCTGATGGGAAACCCCCCATGGTTGGGCTATAGGTTCATGACCCCAGCGATGCAAGAGGCTTTTAAGGCTCGTACGGTGGGGTACGGTATTTGGGCTGGCGGCCACAATGCCACTCAGATGGATTTGTCAGCGATGTTCGTCGTTCGCGCTTGTGAACTATATCTCCGTAATGGAGGAAAGTTCGCGTTCGTAATGCCGAGATCTGTGTTGTCAAGAGAGCAATACGCAGGTTTTCGCAAGGGGACTTGGCCGCTTGAAGCCGGCGACTGCCTGCGGGCCCGCTTCAGTGAACCGTGGGATTTGTTTCGGATACGGCCACATTTCTTCCCTTACCCGGGAAGTGTAATCTTTGGGACTGCTGGGCGTGTGGATTACTTTGCGGCCCGCGAAGAAACTCACATGCCGCACACAATGGAATCTTGGGTCGGTCGTATCGCTGAGGTGAGGCGAGCTACCTGGGATGCGGTAAAGAGTGTGATTGAAAAGACTTCGCTTCCTAGGGCTGAAGTCGGAGACTACCGGGCGCATCCCTATTTCGCGGAGTTCTCGAACGGGGCAACACTGTATCCGCGAGTGTTGATTTCTGTAAACGAGACCTCTGGTGGCCTAATGGGGGCGGGGGCTGGACGTGTCCGAATTGAGAGCGCGCGAAGCAATAACGAAAAGAAGCCGTGGAAATTCGTACCCAATTTGCGCGGCACAATCGAGCGTAAGTTTCTGCATCGGTATTACACTGGGAATACCCTGCTGCCGTACAGGCTTATCGAACCTGGAAATGCTGTCATTCCCTGGGATAAAGAATCCCGGGAGCTCCTCGATGGAGACCATAAAAGAATCGATTTGTACCCTGCTCTAGCACAGTGGTGGCGGGAAGCGCAACGCCTGTGGGATAAGCATAAGGAAACTAAGAGCAAAAACCTATCCCTGCGGGGAAGGTTGGATTTTCAGCGCAATTTGAGCGCCCAGTATCCGATTGCGGAACACCGAGTAGTCTACAATAAGTCCGGGCTGCATCTGTTCGCTTCGTATCTTAGCGATCGTGATGCGGTAGTAGATAATGGCCTTTACTGGGCGACGGTAGAGTCCGAAGAAGAGGCGCACTTTCTGTGTGGAATTCTCAACAGTGACATTGTTGAGGATCTCGTGACTCCGCTAATGTCGAGCAGTAAGGATGAGCGTGATTTCGCCAAGACGGTATTCGCCGTTCCGTGGGCCAAGTATGTCCCAGACGACTCTCTGCACGCCCGCATCTTGGCGGTCGCCCGGCGTGCTTCTCAAGTGGCATCCGAAGTAGATGTTTCAGACCTCTACTTTGTCCGTGCTCGACAGATTGTCACTACGCATCTTGAGCAAGAGGGAATTGCCGCAGAAATGAACGATCTGGTAGTAGAGCTGCTCGAACGCGAGACACCTGGAGAGGCCTAGCGTCGCCGACGCAGTTCCAGGGACTGCTGCGTTCAACGGTCTGCGGGAACGGCGAAGCGTTAGGTCGGAGGAGCGGCTTTGGGCGGGAGCTGCTTTGGGGCGAGTGATCATGGCCCCTTAAGCTTCCGGCGAGTCGGGCAGTCTGTGGACCTGCCCGTTAAAGCACGAGGTTGGGGCCATGATCTTAGAGGCTCGCCCCAAAGTGGCTGCCTAAAGCCGTGGAGCCGACCGCCCCAGCCACAGAGGGCGTATCCCCATTTCACGCCCGCAGTCGCCGAGCGCGCCGCCGGGCGCGGCCAGCCGGGGCGGAGACAGGAGGCAGGCCGCGCCGCTGAGGCGGCGCGCGCCCGCGCCGCGCGCGGGCCTTGATGAAGTAGAGAAAGTCTTATCCCGCCGGGATGAGCTGCTTGCCGTCGTGGCTCCGCACGTGAGGGCCGTTGTCGTCCAGGGCGTCCAGGAGGCGGACCGCGTAGACCTCGGACATGCGCTCGCTGACCTCGTCGGGCGTGAGCCAAGAGACTGCCGTCGACTCGCTTGATGTGCGCTCGGTGCCGCCGGAGGGCTTGCAGCGGAAGACCAGAGCGACGATGCCTCGGGTCGTGTTCTTGTAGACGCCGGTGAGCTGGTCCACCTCGACGTGGATGCCTGTCTCTTCCCAGACCTCGCGGGCAACACCGGCCTCGGGTGTCTCGCTGAGTTCGAGGATGCCGCCGGGGAGCTCCCAGGTGCCGTTGTCGGCTCGGCGGATCGCCAGGAGGCGGCCGTCCTCGCGCACCACTACTCCGGCGACGGACACGGAGTGCAGGGGAGTGGGTGCCGCTTCCTGTGGTTGACTCATGTAGAGGAGCATAGGAGGCAGGGAAGGACTATGGGAACTGCGGCGGGAGGGGCCGGTTCCGGTCCTCGGTATGTGCAGATCGCTGATGACCTCGTGCAGCAGATCCGGGCAGGGGTTCTCAAGGCCGGCGACATGGTGCCGAGCGAATCCGAGCTGGTGGACCGCTACGGCGTCTCCGGCGGGACGATCCGTAAGGCCATGGTTGAGGTACGGGCGAGCGGGCTCGTCGAGACCAGGCATGGCAAGGGCTCGATCGTGAAGAACCGGCCCCCTGTACGGCACCGTTCCTCCGATCGCTTCCGGCGCTCGCTCCGGCAGGGTGGCCAGGCCGCCTACCTCGCGGAGTCCGCACAGTCCGGCGCCACCGCCAAAGTCAGCGTCCTCTACATCGGTCCCATGGGCGCGCCCGAGGATGCCGCCGAGCGTCTGGGCGTTCCCGCCGGTACACAGGTGTTGGCCCGTCGGCGCCTCTACTTCCGTAACGGCACGCCGGTGGAAACCGCCTCGTCGTACCTGCCCTGGGACGTGGTGAAGGAGATCCCCGAGCTGTTCGCCGAGAACCCCGGGGGCGGTGGCATCTACGCCCGACTCGAAGACCACGGGCATGAGTTCGCAGAGTTCGTCGAGACGCTTCAAGCGCGCCCGGCGTCGAAGTCGGAGACGTCGGAACTGGCGCTCAGCCCTGGTGCGCCCGTGGTTCACCTGATCCGGGAGGCCCGTACGACCGCGGGTCGGGTGGTCGAGGTGTGCGACACGCTTATGGCCGCTGACCAGTTCGTTTTCGAGTATCGGATCCCTGCCGACGACTGACGTCCGCTCAACTTCCCTCAACCCGTCGTGAGTTCTTCTTCGCGGCGGGTTGACTCATGTACAGGAGTCATGCACTCTTCTTCATGTCACTCATATACATGAGTGGCGGAGTTCAGCATCTATAGAGGAGTGATCTGCTGTGCGTCAGATTCCCGTCGACACCTCCAGCGCTGTCGTGATGGTCGCCAAGACTCCGCAGGTCAAAGTCCGTGACCGCCGCACCGGTGAGATCGCCACCGACATGGAGACCGGTGCTCAGCTCATGACCGTGGACGTGATGTTCGCGGCGAACGAGGAGGTAGAGATCCTGTCCGTCACCGTTCCGGAGCCCGGGATCACCGGTGAGCTGTCCATGGGTACGCCGGTCGCACTCACCGGCCTGGTCGCCCGTCCGTGGGAGAACGACTTCAACGGCCAGCGGCGGCACGGCATCGCGTTCCGCGCGGTCGCGGTCACCTCGCTCGCCGACGTCGCCGCCGCAGGGTCGAAGGCGGCCTGATCATGACCGCCTTCACGGTCGCTCTGGTGCTGGTCGTCGCCGCTGCGGGTCTCCTGCGGTGGCGGCGCCCCGCCTGGTACTGGCTGGCTTTCGGGGTCACTCTGGCCGCGCTGCGGGTCCTGGTCCGGTATCGCTCGGTCATGGACGCGTGCGGGTTGACCGTTCCGCCGGCGCGGTGGCGGTTATCTCTGGCACGGGCCACCAACCGGCCGATACCTGAGCCCCGCCCACCGCGTATCCAGCGACTGCGGCCGACTCGCACCGGCCTGGTCCTCCGACTCAAACTCCGTCCCGGCCAAGACGTCTTCGACATCGCTGCGGCCTCGGACCGGCTTCGGCACTCGTTCTCGATGTTCGGCGTGACCTCGCGTGAGGTGCGGTCCGGTGTCGTCGAGGTGCGGATGACCGGATACGACGTGCTCAAGCGGGTGCAGATGCCTGCTGAGACGGAGACCCGGGCGATGCGGGTACCGGTCGCCCTTCGGGAAGACGGGTCGGTGCACTACCGCGACTACCGCGCGATACCTCACGCCCTCACCCTCGGCGCCACGGAGTCCGGCAAGTCGGTCTACCAACGCAACCTGGTCGCCGGCCTTGCTCCTCTGGACGTTGCCCTTGTCGGCATCGACTGTAAGCAGGGGGTCGAACTCTTCCCGCTGGCGCGCCGGTTCTCAGCGCTGGCCGACAGCCCGGACACCGCTGCCGAACTCCTCGATGCACTCGTGGCGCGGATGGCGGACGTCTACCGCCTCATCCGTACCCAGCAGCGCATCACCGTCGATGTGCCGGACGCGGAGATCGCCGCTGACATCTGGGACCTGCCTGATGAGCTCCGCCCGACCCCGGTCGTCGTCCTGGTCGACGAGGTGGCCGAACTCGCCCTGTACGCAACGAAGGAGGAGGAGAGGCGGCGGGACCGCATCATCACCGCCCTGGTCCGTCTCGCGCAGCTCGGCCGCGCCGCCGGTATCTACCTCGAAATCTGCGGACAGCGCTTCGGCTCCGAACTCGGCAAGGGCATCACCATGCTCCGCGCCCAACTCACCGGCCGCACCGCCCACCGTCTCAATGACGAGACCTCCGCCAACATGGCCTTCGGCGACATCGCCCCGGACGCGGTCCTCGCCGCCATCCAGATTCCCGCCGAACTGCGAGGCCTCGCCATCGCGGGAGACGCTTCCGGCGGTTGGCACCGCATCCGCGCTCCGCACACCTCGCTCCGCCAGGCCGTGAACCTCTGCAACCGGTACGCCGACAGGACCCCGGACCTGCCCGAGCTGGCCCCCTTCCGGCCCGCCATGACCGGTACCGCCACCGAGCTTGTGCCGCCGGCGAAGGCATCTCCGGCCACCGCCTGATCTCTCCCCCACCCGGTAGGCGCGACCGTCTTCGCGCCGAGTCCCTACCACTGCCATGCCCAGAGAAGGGAGAACCGCCATGTGCCCCGACTGCGAGGACTTCGCCCGGACCGTGCTCCTGCTCGGCCAACTCGCCCTGTACGCCGACATGGCCGGCGCCGACCTCGACTTCGTGGACGTCGTCAGCCCGTCCCTCGCCGTGTCGCTGCCGGAGCCGCCGCCGGGCACGTTCCCGGACGACTCCGACCCCGCTGAGGACTCCTGATGGGCGCCCGGCACGGTCTCCGGATCGACGCGGTGTTGATCCAGGCGGTCATCGCCGGAGCTCTGTCCTTCGCGCACCTGCACGACCTCGCCGCCGCGGCCGGACAGGACGGCTGGAAGGCATGGGCCTACCCGGTCAGCGTCGACCTGCTCCTTGTCGCCGCCTGGCGTCGGCTGCGCAGCGAGGGCCCGTCTCGGTTGGCCTGGTGCTGGTTCCTGATCGCCCTGTTCGCGTCGCTCGGCGCCAACGTCGCCACCGCCGGGTTCCTCGACCTGGCCGACCCGCCGGCCCCGCTCCGGCTCGGCATCGCCGGATGGCCCGCACTCGCCTTCCTCGGCGGCACTCTCCTCGCCCACTCGTCGGGGAAACCGGAGCCGGCTCCGCCAGCCGCCGTCACAGAGACAAAGGACGTCGGGCCGAGGCGTGTGCCTGACGCCGCCCCGATCCCATCCCAGGCCGATGAACCCCCTGCGACGACGGCCCTGTCCTCGCCCCCGGCCCCGTCCCCGGATACGCCCGTTCCCGCCGTGCTGATCGACCACGCCCGCAAGGTCGCCGACGAGTACCGCACCCGCACCGGATCACCGATCGACACCGACACTCTCCGCTCCCGCCTCGGTGTTCCGCCCCACCTCGCCGACGCCATCGCCGCCCGCCTCAGCTGACCGCAAAGGAGAACTGAGATGACCCACGATCCCGCCGACCTGACCGTGGCCGACTACCTCGACGGAGCGCGTGAGATGGCCGCAGCCGGACGCCCCTTCCTCGCCCACCTGCTCGCCGAGGAAGCCGCACGACGCGTCGACGACCCGGCCAACGCCCGCAGCATCCGCGCCCAGTACACCGACCCGACGACCGACAGGGGCTGACCGGCATGCCCGCTCGCGACAGCTTCCACTCCGTGATGCGTATCGGCCCTGTGCAGATCGGCACCCACCGCGACCGTACCGGCCGCACCGTCCACGCCGCCGTCTGCACTGCCGACCGCTGCGGCTGGTCCGCCGACTACTCCAACCGGACCGCCGCCCAACTCGCCGCCCGTACCCACCGCTGCACCGTCCGTTAGGAGACAGCGTCCATGGACGTCCCCCTCTGGATCGCCCTGCTGGTCGTCGGCTACCTCGGCATCAAGCTCTTCCGCCCGCCGGTGTGGCTGATCTGCGTGCTCCTCCTCGGCGGCTACCTCCTCGCCGACAGCCTCTTCGGCTCCGTCATCGACACCGCCGTCAAGTAACCCGCGCCCGGGAGAGGAGAACCACCCATGTTCCAGCCCAAGATCCCGACCATGCCGCAGCCCTCTGGCCTGGTCACCCCGCCCGCCGTCGTCCAGCCGACCACCATCACGCCGGGCACGCCTGCCCCGGCACCCGCCGCCGCCCCTGAGCCGTCCCGTCCGGTCGTACAGCTCACCCCCGGCACTGCGGTCGCGCTCGTCGGTGCCGGTACTGCCGTCGTCCTGGTCGTCGGCACCGTCCTGGTCTCGCTGCTCCTGGCGGTCGCCGTCACCGGTGCCTCGGTCGCCGTCTGCGCGGTCGTCCTGCGCTCCCTGACCGCGTCCGACGCCAAACGCCGCTGACCGGCCCCCGGGCGGCCTCGATACCGCCAAGCATCCGCCGCCCGGGAGCCGTGCCCACCGATCGATCTCGCAACCGGAAGGAACCCCCAGCATGGCCCACCGGCCCTCACCCTCGAAACAGAAGCGGTCCATGCCCGCCCCACAGCTCGATCCGACCGTCCTCGGGGACGTCCTCCGGGTGGCCTCGGCCTCCGACTACACCCGCTGGGAGGACCAGATCCGCCGCACCGGCGGCTGCGCGGACCCCGTCCACCTGAGCGGCTGGGTCACCCACAAGGACAAGGCCACCGGCGAGACCCTGCACCGCTACTCCACCGCGTACGAGCCGGGCGGGCGCCTCCGCATCGCCTGCGGCAACCGCCGCGCCTCCCGCTGCCCCTCCTGCGCCTGGACCTACGCGGGCGACACATACCACCTGATCCGTGCCGGCCTCGCAGGAGACGACCGCCGCGACATCACCGCCGGCGTCCGCGACCACCCGCGCGTCTTCGCCACCCTCACCGCACCCTCGTTCGGCCCTGTCCACAACCGCCCCGACCGGGGCACCTGCCGGTGCGGCACGGCGCACGCCTCGGACTCCGGGGACCTGGGATCCGCCCTTGATCCGGAGACCTACGACTACGCGGGCGCTGTGCTCTTCAACAACCATGCTGGGGAGCTCTGGCAGCGTTTCACCACCCGACTCCGCCGCGAACTCGCCATCCACGCAGGAATCCCACGCCGTGAGCTGGGTGACCACCTCCGCGTCTCCTTCGGCAAGGTCGCCGAATTCCAGAAGCGCGGAGCCCTCCACTTTCACGCCGTCGTACGTCTCGACGGCCCGGAGGGACCTTGTACGCCGCCGCCCTCTTGGGCCACGGTTGATCTCCTCACGGACGCGATACGCGCCGCAGCCGCGCACTCGTACACGTCAGTCGCCGTCCCGGCTGCCGGTGATCAGTCGTCCCGGACCTTCCGATGGGGACGACAGCTCGATGTCCGCCCGGTCAAGGCCTTCGGTGACGGTTCCGACGTCACCGAACAGGCAGTCGCCTCGTACGTGGCCAAGTACGCCACCAAAGCCGCCGAGAACACCGGCACCCTGGACCGCCGTATTGGTGAACTCGCCGAACTCGACCGCCACCGCGTTCCCGATCACACCCGTCGGCTCATCACCGCATGCCGTGAGCTCGACAGCCTCTATCCGGACCGGCGCCTCTGGGCCTGGGCGCACATGCTCGGGTTTCGCGGCCACTTCTCGTCCAAGTCCCGCACCTACTCGACCACCCTCGGCGCCCTCCGCCAGGAACGCGCCGACTACCGCGCCGCCCAGGAAGCTCCCGCCCTCGGCCTCGCCGACCGTGAACCGGACACGGTCCTCGTCCTGACGGACTGGCAGTACGTCGGCCACGGGCACACCCCTGGCGAAGGGGCTCTAGCCGCCACCATCGCCCGTGACCTCCAGACCAACCGCGAGACCGCCCGCGCCGCACTGAAGGACCGCACAGCCAACGAGGGGGAGTGGTGACCGTGGCGGACCGACTGCTCACCGTGAATCAGGTCGCCGAACGCCTCGGCACCGGTCTTCGCTTCCCTCGCCGGCTCATCGAGGAACGCCGCATCACGTTCGTCAAGGTCGGCCGACACGTCCGCATCCCCGAGAGTGCCGTGGAGGAGTACGTCAGTGCCCACACGGTGGCGCCGATCGTCCTGCGGCCCGCCTCGGCGTACTCGTACCGGAGGGCTGCCTGATGGCCGCCAAGCGTAAGTCCCGACGTGCCTTCGGTCGGATCCGGAAGCTGCCGTCCGGCCGGTTCCAGGCTCGGTATCCGGGGCCTGACGGCGTGCTGCGTGCCGCTGATCAGACGTTCGCGACAACGACGGACGCCGATCGCTGGCTGGCACGGAAGCGAATCGAGATGGAGGAGGGCCGCTGGCTCGACCCCGCCGAGGGACGGACCACCGTCCGCGATTGGTCGGCACGATGGCTCACCGCGGTCTCCCCGCAGCTCAAGCACAAGACACAGGCGTCGTACCGGTCCCTGATCAACTCGCTGATCGTTCCGGCGCTCGGTGATCGTGAGCTGTCCAGCCTCCGGCCGATCACCATCGTGGAATGGGTCGGTGCGATGAAGACACGCGGTCTCAGCGCATCGCGGATCAGGCAGGCCTACCGGGTGCTCTCGCAGATCATGCGGGCGGCCGTCGACAACGAGATGATCGGGCAGACCCCGTGCCGGGGTGTGAAGCTGCCTCGAATGCCGCAGACCGAGCCGCACATCCTCACCCCGCTGGAAGCCTCACGGATTGTGCGGAGCGCGACGAAACCGCATGACCTGCTGATCTCTTTGCTCGCCTACGCGGGTCTGAGGGTTGGTGAGGCGTTCGCGCTGCGGCGGGCGGACATCGATGTGTCCGGCGGCCTGGTCCTCGTTGATGAGAACCTGGCCGAAGCGAACGGCACTCTTGTCTTCGACACCCCCAAGTCCCATCAAAAACGGGTCCTGCGCATCGGGCCGTCACTCGCGGCGCGGATCGGCCGGCACCTGGAAACGCTGACCGGCGGGGAGGACGCTCTCCTCTTCGTCACGCCCGGCGGGAAGCCTCTGCGCTACAACCAGTGGCGCAAGGCGTACTTCGACCCCGCCGTCTCGGCTGCTGGCCTGACCGATGTCACCCCACATGATCTGCGTGCCTCGCACGGCACATGGGTCGCCGACCGGTACGGCGTCATGACCGCTGCTCATCGGCTCGGCCACTCGAACGCGAGCGTCACTACCCGGCACTACGCCCGGCCTGTCGTCGGCCGTGACGAACAGGTTGCCGAAGCGGCGGACTCCTGGCTCAGTGGCAACGAAGACAATGACGACGGCTCCGCTGCGGTGCCTGCTCAGACGTGATCTAGAGTCCGTCTTCAAACGGATCTCGCCCAGAGCAGGAATGTCACCAGACTGACCGCTGCCTCGTAGGAGGTGGCGGTCTTGTCGTATCTGGTCGTGATACCGCGGAGCCTTTAGCCGGTTGAAACAGCGCTCGGCGACGTTGCGTCGGCGGTAGACCTGCCGGTCGAATGCCGGTGGCCGGCCGCCGTCCGTTGTCGGTCTATGACGAGTTGACCGGCACCCACCCCTTCACCACCCACCCGACCACGAGGTGATCTTCCCGTTGTGCGGTACTCAGCCCTCGGTGGGGTAGGCGACAAGCTCACGGTCCACCAGTACCAGGCCCTGGTACTCGTTTACCAATACTGGAGCGACGTCGAGCCCGGCGGGCCTGTCCTTGCCGGTCCGGGCGTCAAGGGCCACCGCGGTGGTCGACGAGGCGCGGGCGTAGATCCTGCCGTGCCAGGATGCTGTGACCTTGGGGGCGAAGCGGCCGTCAGCCTGGCCGTCCTCCAACCGCCAGAGTTCCTTGCCGCTGGTGGAGTCCAGGGCGACGAGAAGGCTCTGAGACGTGCAGACGAGAGTCTTGGCCTGGTCGAACGGGCAGCTCAAATTGTCCAGGCCCTTGGGCACGTCCGTCTGTACCTTGCCGGTGCCAGGCTTCAGGAGCCGGTCGAAGCGCGTGCCCTCGTCGCCGGCGTAGCCCCGCACCCGAACGAGGGACGGGCCGGCAGATTCGACGGTGGTGTCACCGATGTTCTTCTCTGTCCGCCACTTCTCCTTGCCGGTGGCCGGGTCGGCCCCGACCAGCTGGTCGGGGCCGAATCCGCCGAGAATATCGACGCCCACCGCGGCCTCGGCGGTGACGGCCCGCGTCCTCATGTTCTGTGCTGTCCACCGCACCTGGTGCGTGGCGATGTCGATACCGGCCGTCGCCGCGTTGTAGCCGGTGTACACGGTCACGATGACGTTGCCGCCCGCGAAGCCGACCACGTGAGCCTCGGGCGTGGAACTGTCGCGCTCTGCCCATGCTCGCGGGATTCTGAGCGATGTACTCCAGGCGGCCTTTCCTGTCTCTGGCGTGGTGGCGACGACCTCGAGCTCCATCGAGGGAGACTGCGTTCCAGCGCCGGGCTGTCTGGTGACGAACGGCGTCACGACCAGGGAGCCGTCGGCCGACACGAGCGGCGCGGTCGCATCATCGTCTTCGCCCAGGGCCTCCGCGCGCGGGCGCGCCACCGCCACCACCTTCCCGGTGGTCAGGTCGACGGTCTGCATTCGGTCGGCGGAGGCCACATACGCCGACGTGCGGTGCAGGGCCACCGCGAGGTCACGCACATCGCCCAGCAGATTGGTCCGGCCCGCCGTCGCCTCCGGCGGCAGGGCCACCGCTCCCCGGGCGGTGAACGACTCTGGCGGATCGTGCTGAACGCGCTCCGGCCTCCCCTTTTCTGCGGGCCCCTCCGAGGAAGAATCCGACGGCACCCCGTCTGCAGGACCCCTGTCCGCCGGTGAACCGCAGGCCGAAAGGCCAATGGCGAGAAGTGCAACAAGACAGAACCGCCGCGCGCGCATGAACTCCCTTTCCACCCGCAGCGAGGCAACGCTGCCGCTGATGATCAAACCGCAGCATGTCACGACCCGTACACGGTCGGATGCGGGTGCTCGGACACTGGCCGAAAGCCGACGAACGAGCCGCGTGCCCCGATAGCCGTGGCTGGGGTGTTCGCTGTCGGAGAGGTACTCCGAGCACGACAAGAGAGCCGATCGGGTGCTGGGGCACGTAGCGGGCACGACACCGAGGGCGACGGCCGGAGCTGGGAGCGCACAAGCCTCTGAGCTGCGAAGGGGACCAAAACGTGCCCGACGAGCGAAAGGTCTTGAAAACCGTCGTGGCAGCGATGTCACCGTGGGTTCAAATCCCACACCCACCGCAGCAGGCCAAGGTAGTTGCAGGTCAGAAGGGGCGCCTCCAGGCAGGAGGCGCCCCTTCAGCGTTGCCGCCCCCGGGGGCCGGCCGGTGGGAGGGAGTGAGAAGCCGGGTTGGAGGAGTAGTTCCCGACGCTCCAGGGATCGCGTTGGAGCACTCCCAGCAGCCAAGGCATGTTCTTCCGGTTCGTGACCAGGAGCACCCGGACGCCCCCGTCCTCGCACTCCAGCACCACTGGTCCGGGTCCGTCCAGTACGGCGGGCGGGTGCCGAGAGCGGTCAGGGGCGCGGGGATGCGGCGGCGGAAGGCGGCGCCCGTGTGGTCGGGGGACGACCACAGCGATGTGGGGCCGGCCACCAGGAAAGCGTTGGTCGCGTACGGGACTTCGCCCACGATCCGGCCAGGGAAGACATGTTCCTCGGCCGGCACGGACGGTGTCAGCACGATCGTGTCGTCGCCGTGCATACGGCGGCTGAGGATCAGGGCCGTCACCGAACCGGCCGCCAGGATCACCAGTGCGGCCGGCCCGGCCACCCGGATCGCCGCCCCCGAAGCTGTCGGTGACCCATGGCGCGGCCGCCGCCAGCAGGGTGAGGGGGATCGTGCCCATGAGTGGCACGCCGACCTGCCAAGGGTCGGCCCTGGCCGTGACGCCGGAGTGGCGGGCCCACCAGTACCAGACCCACAGCATTCCCAGCCCGAAGGCGCCGAAGCCGAGGCCGAAGGCGCTGAAGGGTTTGTAGTCGTCGCGTGGGTCGGCCGTCGTGTACGAGCGGGCGGAGTCGAAGTCGACATACCTGATCTGCCCCCGCCAGTACGTGACTTCGACGCTCGTCCCCGCCCCGGATACGGGGGCTGCTGGACGTACCGTCCGCCTCGGTGAGGTGGAGGAGGTACGAGGGTGTCTTCCGTCCCTCCACGGGTTCGGTCCGGTCGATCCGTGCCGCCGCGGTGCGCAGGCAGTCCTCGCCCGATTCGCATCTGACCGCGGCCCGGAACGCGCGCCCGTCGTCGAGCGCCCTGGGCACGTTGAACAGCAGCAGCCACGCCGCCACCGGCGCGCGACGGCGCGGGGGGAACCGGCAGAGGGCCGACCGCAGAGCAGGGGCGGACGTCGGCGCCGGTCATCGTTCCTCCACATCCGTGGGCACAACCAGGCATGGAATTTCGATGTCTAGCAGATGACCAGCGGGACTCACGCTCCCGGCTCCGCATGTTCGAGGAGACCCACCGTGCATCACCACAAGCGCCTCTCGCGCATGACCTCAACTGCCTTGGCCTCAGCTGCGGTTGCCGCTGCCCTGCCGCTCGCCCTCGCGCCCGGGGCGTACGCGGATGAGACCGTCGCGCCGGATCTCGCCGTGTCTGAGCTGTCGGGGAATCAGCTCAGCCCCGGCGAGGTCCGTCACGACTCCGTCACCCTCACCAACAACGGCACCGCCGCCACCGACGGCGTGACCTTCCGGCTGCGGCTCACGCGCGGGCTGGCCTTCACCGAGCCGGTCGACGGCTGCACGTACTCGACGGTCGGGGACAGGATCAAGCAGGCGCTGTGCGAGCTGGACGTCGGCATCGCGCCCGGCGAGAGCCACACGGTGCCGGTGACGTACAAGGTGCTGAAGAACGCGCTGATGGAGGTCGTCGAGTACGGCACGGACCGTACCGGCGGGGCCCCGGGCGAGGGTTACGACGAGGCCCACCGCCGGCTCGCGCTGAACACGGACAGTTCGGCCGATCTCGTCGCGACGGGGGACGAGGCCGCGGGGAAGCCCGGCGCCAAGGTCGTCGTCACGCCCGCGATCCGCAACGACGGACCGGGCTGGATCCAGAACAACGAGAGCGACGACCACCCGGCGCTCCTCGTGAACATCCCCAAGGGCACGACGGCCGTCGAAGTCCCCGAGGAGTGCAAGCCGTTCGGGATCGACGGCCCGACCGGGCCCTCGGAACCGGGGCACCCGAAGTACGTTTGCCAGGAGGACGACTACACCCTGGAGGTCGGTGAGATCGAGGCGTTCGCCATCGTCCTGAGGATCGACAAGGGGCGGCGGGCCGATACGTCCGGCGAGGTCAAGGCCACGTCGAACTACGACATCGACCCGGTCTACGACACCGACAAGTCCAACAACAAGGCGACGTTGACGATCGACGTGCGGTAACCACCGTCGTACGCGGGCCGCTACACGGGGCGCTACGCGGGCCCCGCCGTCAGGCGTGACGCCGAGGCGATCGTCGCGCGCGCCTCGTGTTCGGTGAGGCCCGTTCGTACGGCGGCGTCGACCAGCGACTCCGCGAGGGCCTCGCCGAAGCCGTGCTCGTACGCCCGGCACGCCGCCCAGAACAGCCGGGTGTTGCGCTGGCCCGCGTGCGCGGCGAGGACGAACTGCACCAGGCCGTGGCCCTGCGCCGGGCGGCCCCGGCGTCCGCCCGGCCCCGCGTGGCGAGCGCGCTCGGGGGGCGTGAGCAGGCGCAGGAGGGCGCGTGGGCAGGGCGCGGGGGTGAGTCCGGCCGAGCCGGGGGCCAGCCGGTACGCGCCGCGGGCGGAGACGGAGCCCGGCCCGACGAGATAGCCGCCCGCGCCCCGTACGTCGATGCCGGGCGCGAGGCGGCCCGCCGAGTTGGGGACCGTGACTCCGGCGGGGCCGGACAGCCAGATGTGCCGGCCGCCGCTCGGGGTGAGCACGACGACGGTCTCGGGCAGCGTGAACAGATGCTGGAAGGCGAGTTGTTGGAGCGCGGCCGCCGAGTCCGGCGTGGCGTCGACGCCCGCGCCCAAACTGGAACCCGCCCCCGTCCGCGTGACGTCCAGGTCGATGCCGACGAGATGGTGCGGCGCCCGTCCGCAGGCGATGCCGTAACCCGTCGCCCAGGGCGCGGCGGCGAACAGCGCCCGTACGGCGGCCGGGTCGGTCGTGGCGTCGTGCACCCCGTGACCTGGGAGGCCGCACTCACCGCGGCAGGGGCTGGCCCCGGAACCGGGCCGGTCCCGATGGGGTGAGCGCAGGGCGGGGAGCTTGCTGGGGGACAGCGGGATGACGGGGAACCCGCTTTCGGCTGCTGAGAGCGCGTACGCGAGGGCCAGGGTGGTCGAGTGCGGGGCGGTGATGGCCATGCGTCCATGTTCGCACTGTTGTTCGAATAAAGGGAGTGGGAAAGATTGGCCGAAACTGTGCCGAAACGCTTCCCCCCTTGCGGGCGCTGGCTCCTGGCGCGCTCCGTACGGGTGCATACGGACCGAACTGGCCTGTTGATGCCATGAAGGGGGTTTATCGACATGTCCTCACGCTTGCGAGGGAATAACCCGCTGAGGGCTGGTTCGCCGGGGATTCGGTGGGCAATTCTTGATCCGCGACGTCGCGAACAACGTCGGGGCGGTCGGCCAACTGCCCTGGCAAAAGCCGTACTTCTCGCTCAGAAGATCTCGTTCCTGGAGGAACTGACATGGCAAGCTTCCGTACCGCCCGCGTCTTCGCCGCCGTCGCCGCCCTGCCCCTCGCCGCGGCGCTGTTCACCGGCTCGGCGTCCGCCGCCGACTTCGCGGACGACGGATCGAACGCCAGCGTGGCCACGATCGTCGGCAGTGGTGTGGGCGACGACAATTCCGGCAACTCGACGACCACACAGCAGACGGCGACCGGCGCGGGTGCGTCGAACCAGAACAACACCGCCAACGTCAACGGCTCCGGCTTCACCGTGATCGACCAGTCCAACGAGAACATCGCGGTGAACTTCATCGATCTCTGGTAGCGCGCGGCCCGACGGGGGGCCTGGCTGAGGGGTGAGCGGCGGTCTGCGCGACGGCACTTCGGTGCTGCCGTGCGGACCGTCCTCGTTTTCCCCCTCGGCCAGGCCCTCGCCGCCCCGCGACCCCCCGCCGCCCCCCCGGTCCCACCCCATACCCCCGCCCGACAACCCTGGTAGTACGTCCCGTCCCCCGGTACGACACGCCGCGGCACGTCTCTTCCTCATCACCAAGGTGTACGGCTCCGACACCCCCGCCCTCGCGTGCGCGGCCCGCACCGCGCCCACCTGCGGAGTCAGTTGGCACAAGGCCTCAGGGCCACCCCGCCACACACCGCCGAAGATCAACAGCGACCCCCCGCCTCCGGGGCCGACCCTGACGAGAGTGATCCCCTCCTCCATCTACAGGAGGTGTGGCCGGCACCACCTCTACTCCCTGAGGCGGACGTACCTTCGGGACCTGGGGCCGATCCCCTGAGAAGGGCCCGCTCCTAGCGTGGAGCCATGACCACGCCTGTCTGCACGAGCGCCTCGAAGGCCGCCTCGTATTCGCCGTACCTCCCGAACTCGCACCCACCCGCCCACGCCCATGCGCAGCAGTCGCACCCGCATCAGCCGTCGCACCCTCACACGCCCTACAAGTCCTTCTCGTCGTACGTACGGGCGCGGGGGCCCGTGCTGCTGCGTACCGCGCGCTCGCTCACCGCGAATCCGAGCGACGCCGAGGACCTGCTGCAGACCGCTCTCACCAAGACGTACGTCGCCTGGGACCGGATCGAGGACCACCGTGCCCTCGACGGCTACGTCCGCCGGGCCCTCGTCAACACCCGTACCTCGCAGTGGCGCAAGCGCAAGGTCGACGAGTTCGCCTGCGAGGAACTGCCCGAGCCGGCCGGTCTGCCCGCGCCCGACCCGGCCGACGAGCAGGTGCTGCACGACGCGATGTGGCGCGCGGTGATGAAACTGCCCGACAGGCAGCGCGCGATGGTGGTGCTCCGTTACTACGAGGACCTGAGCGAGGTCCAGACCGCCGAGGTGCTCGGGGTCTCCGTCGGCACGGTGAAGAGCGCGGTGTCGCGTGCGCTCGGAAAGCTGCGCGAGGACCCGGAGTTGACGCCCGTCCGCTGACCCGCGACTTCCGTAACTCCGGCATCCGCAGGGGACGCCGCGTCGGACGCCCCGTTCCGCACCGAGTGTCTCCGCGCCTAGTATTTCGTACTCCTGGGTAGTGACATACCGATCGGTATGTGCGCAGAATCTCCGCAAGCCTTTCTGCCACACCGCGCCGCTGTCGCCTGGCCGACGGCGCCCACCGGGAGGACGCCGTGCTGAGCACCATGCAGGACGTACCGCTGACTGTGACCCGCATCCTGCGCCATGGGATGACCATCCACGCGAAGTCGCAGGTCACCACCTGGACCGGGGAGAGTGAGCCGCGGCGCCGCAGTTTCGCCGAGATCGGCGAACGCGCGGCACAGCTCGCCGGCGCCCTGCGCGACGAGCTCGGCGTCACGGGCGACGACCGGGTCGCCACTT
Source organism: Streptomyces sp. NBC_01716 (assembly GCF_036248275.1). Lineage (NCBI taxonomy): Bacteria > Bacillati > Actinomycetota > Actinomycetes > Kitasatosporales > Streptomycetaceae > Streptomyces > Streptomyces sp. NBC_01716. The sequence goes on from NZ_CP109181.1 coordinate 4,491,728, forward strand.
TGATGTGGAACAACTCCGAACATGTCGAGGCATACTTCGCGATCCCCTCCATGGGGGCCGTCCTCCACACGCTCAACCTGCGCCTGCCTCCTGAGCAGTTGGTCTGGATCGTCCGGCACGCCGCCGACCGCGTCGTCCTGGTGAACGGTTCCCTGCTGCCGCTCCTCGCGCCGCTCCTTCCCCATCTGACGACCGTCGAGCACGTCGTCGTGTCCGGCCCCGGCGACCGGGGCCCGCTGACGGAAGCCGCCGGCAGCGCCGTCCAGGTGCACGAGTACGAGGACCTGATCGCCGGCCGGCCCACCACGTACGACTGGCCCGAGCTGGACGAACGCACCGCCGCCGCCATGTGTTACACCTCCGGCACCACCGGTGAGCCGAAGGGCGTCGTCTACTCGCACCGTTCGATCTATCTGCACTCGATGCAGATCAACCTGGCCGAGTCGATGGGGCTGACGGACAAGGACACGACGCTCATCGTCGTACCGCAGTTCCATGTGAACGCCTGGGGCCTGCCGCACGCCACCTTCATGACCGGCGTCGGCATGCTGATGCCCGACCGCTTCCTCCAGCCCGCCCCGCTCGCCGACATGATCGAGAGCGAGAAGCCCTCGCACGCCGCCGCCGTGCCGACGATCTGGCAGGGGCTGCTCGCCGAGGTCCTCGACAAGCCGCGCGATCTGACCTCCATGCTCCGGGTCACCATCGGTGGCGCTGCCTGTCCGCCCGCGCTGATGGAGGCGTACGACAAGCTCGGCGTACGGCTCTGCCACGCCTGGGGCATGACGGAGACCTCGCCGCTCGGCACGACGTCCAACCCGCCCGCCGGTCTGACCGCAGAAGAGGAGTGGCCGTACCGCATCACCCAGGGCCGTTTCCCCGTCGGCGTCGAGGCGCGGCTGACCGGTCCAGGCGGCGACACGCTGCCGTGGGACAACGAGTCGGCCGGTGAGCTTGAGGTACGCGGGCCCTGGATCGCGGCCTCCTACTACGGCGGCGCCGACGCCGAACCGCTCAGGCCCGAGGACAAGTTCAGCGAGGACGGCTGGCTGAAGACGGGCGACGTCGGCGTCATAAGCCCCGACGGCTATCTCACCCTCACCGACCGCGCGAAGGACGTCATCAAGTCCGGCGGCGAGTGGATCTCCAGCGTGGCGCTGGAGAACGAGTTGATGGCGCATCCGGACGTCGCCGAGGCCGCCGTCGTCGCCGTGCCCGACGAGAAGTGGGGTGAACGGCCGCTGGCGACAGTGGTGTTGAGGGAGGGCGCGAGCGTCGACTTCACCTCGCTGAAGGCCTTCCTCGCCGGGACGGTCGCCAAGTGGCAGCTGCCGGAGCGGTGGTCGGCGGTGGAGTCGGTGCCGAAGACGAGCGTCGGGAAGTTCGACAAGAAGGTGATCCGCAAGCGGTACGCGGACGGGGAACTGGACGTCACCGAGGTGTAGGTCCTGTCCGGCGGCACTTCACGGATGCCAACTGGCCTTGTCCGAAAGGTCAGTTGGTACCGATCTTCGCGAGCAGGTCCACGATCCGCGCCTGCACGTCCTCGCTCGTGGACCGCTCGGCGAGGAACAGCACGGTCTCCCCGGCGGAGAGCTGCGGCAGTTCGTCGCGGTCGATGCTCGTGGAGGTGTAGACGACCAGCGGCGTACGGTTCAACTGGCCGTTCGCGCGCAGCCAGTCGATGATGCCCGCGCGCCGGCGCCGTACCTGCATGAGGTCCATGACCACCAGGTTCGGCCGCATCTGGCCCGCGAGTGTCACCGCCTCGCTGTCCGTCCCCGCGCGCGCCACCTGCATGCCACGGCGCTCCAGCGTCGCGGTCAGCGCGAGCGCGATCTCCTCGCTCTCCTCTATCAACAGCACGCGCGGCGGGTGCTGTTCGCTGTCGCGTGGCGCCAGCGCTTTGAGGAGTACGGCGGGGTCGGCCCCGTACGCCGCCTCACGCGTCGCCTGCCCGAGCCCGGCGGTCACCAGCACCGGGACCTCGGCGGCGACCGCGGCCTGGCGCAGCGACTGGAGCGCGGTGCGGGTGATCGGGCCGGTCAGCGGGTCCACGAACAGCGCCGCCGGGAAGGCCGCGATCTGGGCGTCGACCTCCTCGCGGGAGTGGACGATCACCGGGCGGTAGCCGCGGTCGCTCAGGGCCTGCTGGGTGGAGACGTCGGGGGCGGGCCAGACCAGCAGCCGGCGGGGGTTGTCCAGCGGCTCGGGGGGCAGTTCGTCGTCGACGGGCCGGGGCTGGGGGCGGTTCGCGACCTCGACCGCGCCGCCGGGGCCGTCGAGCGGCTGGGGGCCTTCGGCGCCCTCGTCCGGAGCTTCTATGGCGTAGGCGCGGCCCTCGGAGTGCGGGCCGTGGGCGAGGGGTCCGCCCTGGCCGCCGTGGGAGGGGCCGGAGGCGCCGGCGCCGGTGTCGTCGGGGTCGTGCGGGGAGGAGAGCCTGCGGCGGCGGCCGGAGCCGAGGCTCTGGTTCTGCTGCTTGGTGATCTGCTGCGAGAAGGGCACGCCCTGGCCGAGCGTACGGACGCTGTACGCCCGCCCCTGTGTGGAGTCGGCCGGCATCGGCTCCTCCTCGGGCAGGGGCTGGGCGGGGGGCAACGGCTGGGCGGCGCGGGGGTCTTGGGGGGTGGCGGCGGTGTTGCTTCCGCCGGTCCCGTTGCCCGTGCCGTCGGTGTCGGCCGGGCCTGTGGTGCTGTCGGGGCCTGTGGTGCTGTCGGTGGCGGCGGGGCGGTCGGGGCCGTCGGTGTCGTCGTCCGGATGAGTGTGCGTGTGCTGCTCGGGCGGCGGTACGGCTCCGGGGACGGGCCACGAGGGTTCACCGGGAGCGCCTTGGCCGGGTGCCGCCGGGCCGGGCGCGCCCGGCATCACGCCGACGCCCGATGAGGTCGGCATCGCGGGCGCCCAGCTGTTGGGGTCCGCGGGCGGCGCGCCGTTGTCGCCGGGCTCCGGCGCGAGCGCCCGGCGCGGGTCCTTCGTACGCGGGTCCTTGGTGCGGGGGTCCGTCCTGCGCGGGTCGTTGGGGCGCGCGGGGGCGTCCGTGAGCCCCCCGGGCCGCCGCCCCGGCTGGGAGGTCTGGGCCGCCACGGGATGGGGCTTCAGCGGTGTGTGGTCCGCGCGAGGGTCTGCCCCCACGGCGTCGTGGCGCCCCGGCAGCGAGGCGTCGGGCGTGCGGTCGGCCTCGGCCGGGGGGAGCGCGAACTGTGCGCGCGCGGGAGCGGCGTCGCCGGCGGGCGCCGGCGCGGGCTCGGGCCGCTGCTGCGTGGGCGCCAGCGCGCGCCGGGGACGACGGACGGCCGGTTGCTGCTGGGCGGGCACGGGGTGCGCCGCCGCCTGCTGCTGTGCCGGAACGTGCCGGGGGGTCTGCGGCGGTGCCTGCCGCGGTGCTTGTTGGAGTGCCTGCTCCGGGGCCGGGGCAGGCGCAGGCACCGGCGACGGACCGGAGGGCAGGGCCGGGAGGGCGTTCTGGCCGCCGTGCCGGGCACGGCGCCCCGTACCGGCAGCCGCGGCCTCCTGCTGTGCGCCGTGCGGTACGCCCTGCGGCGGAACGGCCTGGCCCAAGGCGGCGCGCCCGTTCGGATGCGCCCCCTCGGCGGCGGTCACGACCGACCCCTCGGAAGCGGCGGCCGACAGAGTGGGGGGAGCGGGCGGAGCGGGCCGGGCCGACACCGCGAGTTCCGCGCCCGGTACGGCGGCGGCCGCGCTCTCCGCCGGGCTGGGCCGGCCGCGCCTGCGGCCGGTACCCCCACCACCAGGAACGCTGCCGCCGCCGGTGCTCTCACCGGAGTCCTGAGCCGGTACGGGCACCGGCTGCCCGTCCGTGCCCGGGGCCGCATCCGTACGAGCCCTGCGCCGCCCCGTCGGCTCGCCGGGCTCCTCGCCCGGAGCCCCGAGGAACGCGTCCGTCGAAGCCCGTCGCGCACGCCGCCGCCCGCCGCCGGGCCGCCCGGAGCCACCCGTCGACCCGGGCGCCGACTCCGGCTGCACCGGCTGTACCGGCTGCGCCGGTGTCTGGCTCTCCTCGGGCGCGGGCGGGTGGTACGTCCCCGACCCCTCCCCCAGCGGCACTTCGAGTACGTACGCGCTGCCGCCCATGCCCGGCATCTCGTGCGTCTGCAACACCCCGCCGTGCGCCCGTACGATCCCGCGCACGATCGGCTCGTGCACCGGATCGCCGCCCGCGAACGGCCCGCGTACCTCGATCCGTACGACATCGCCGCGCTGCGCCGCCGCCACCACGATCGTGGAGTCGACGTAACCGCCGCCCGGCACCACCCGCGTACGCCCGGTGGAATCGACCCCGGCCACGTCCGCCGTGAGATGCGCGAGTGCCGTCGCGAGCCGTACCGGGTCGACCTCCGCCTCGATCGGGGGGGCGTGCACGGCGAACTGCGCCCGGCCCGGACCGATCAGCTCGACCGCGCCCTCGACCCCGGCCGCCACGACCCCGTCGAGCAGCACCTTGACCTTGGTCAGCCGGTCCAGGCCCTCGTCGAGCCGCTGATAGCCGAGGACGTTGTCCACCAGCGTCGTCATCCGCGCGTACCCGGCGGACAGGTGGTGCAGCATCTGGTTGGCCTCGGGCCACAGTTGCCCTGCCGGGTCGGCGGCGAGCGTCGACAGCTCACCGCGCAGCTCCTCCAGCGGACCGCGCAGCGCGCCGCCGAGGACGGCGGTCAGCTGGTGGTGCCGGCGGGCCGTGTTGTCGTACCGCTCCGCGAGCTCCTCGATCTCGGCGGCGTAGCGGTCGCTGCGGTCGGCGAGTTCGGCGGTGTGCCGCTCGACGGCCTCTTCGAGTTCGGCCGTATGGCGCTCGATTGTCTCCGCGAGCTCCGCCGCGTGCCGCTCGGCCGTCTCGCCGGCCTCGGTCGCGTGCGCCTCGACCAGTTCCTCGTACGGACGCCGGTCGGTGAACGTCATCACCGCGCCGACGAGCTGCTCCCCGTCCCGTACGGGCGCGGTGGTCAGGTCGACCGGTACCTGCTTGCCGTTCTTCGCCCACAGCACCTGCCCGCGCACCCGGTGCTTGCGCCCCGACTTGAGGGTGTCGGCGAGGGGCGAGTCCTCGTACGGGAACGGCTCCCCGTCCGCGCGCGAGTGCAGGATCAGCGGGTGCAGCTCCTGGCCGCCCAGATCGCTGGCCCGGAAGCCGAGGATCTGCGCGGCGGCGGGGTTGACGAGGACGACGCGGCCGTCGGTGTCCGTACCGACCACGCCCTCGGCGGCGGCCCGCAGGATCATCTCGGTCTGGCGCTGCGAACGCGCCAGCTCCGCCTCGGTGTCGACGGTCCCCGAGAGGTCGCGGACGACGAGCATGAGCAGCTCGTCGCCGGTGTAGTTGTGCAGGTCGTTGTAGGCCTGCCGGCCGTCCTCCAGATTGGCGCTGGTGACCTCGACGGGGAACTCGCCGCCGTCCGTACGGCGCGCGATCATCCGGGTCGGCTTCGTACGGCCCCGCTCGTCGGAGGCCTCGGGGCGGCGCATCGAGCCGGGGATCAGGCGCGGGTCGAACTGCGGCAGCAGATCGAGCAGACCGCGCCCGACCAGGGCCGTACCAGGGGTTTCGAAGGTTTCGAGGGCGATGGTGTTCGCGTTGACGACGGTGCCGTTGCTGTTGACGAGCACCAGTCCGTCGGGAAGCGCGTCAAGTATCGCCGCGAGGCGAGCAGCGCCTCGGGATGGCCTGCTGCTCACGACGACGCTTCCTCCCTGACCCACTGCACCTTGCGGACGGCCGGTCCCATCTTGCCCCTCGGAGTCTCAGCCTGTCACTGGAGGGAGTCTAAGGGCTGGGGGGCGGGGCGGGGCGGCGGATGAGGGGGAGCTCTCACCAAGGTTGTGTGCGGACCCGGTACGTACGCCGTCCCCGCGCTCCCCCACCCGCCCCCACCTGCCCCGCGCGTGCCCGCGTGCGGCTGAGTGTGGCTGGCTGTGGCTACGCGTGGCTCAGCCCCGGGCGGCGGGGAGCACGGGGACGAGGTTCTGCCAGCGGGAGATCTCGCAGCCATTCTTACGGCTGAACGTCGCGTCGACGCTCCGGCCGTGCCACGTCCCGGTGACCCGCGCGGTGGCGGGCCCGCCCATCTGCATGGTGCACATCTGGCCATCGGGCACCGGCGCGAACGGGTTCTTGTCCTCGGCGGCCAGCTCGTCCAGCCGCGCACAGGCGGAGGCGGCTTCGGGGTGCGTACCGCCGGAAGGCCCGCAGCGCAGCTCGTACGTACCGTCCGCGCGGGTGATGTTGGTGTCGACGACGGTCACGGTGAGCCGGTCCGGCTCCTGCTCCTGCTCCTGGAAGAGCGAGTGGAGCGGCAGCGGCGCGAGGTCGAACGGGCCGACCGCGGCGGCGGTGGGCGCGAAGGCGCCCAGGGCGGCGAGCGAGCCGGCGAACACGCCGGTGGCGGTGAGGGAGAAACGACGCGACACGGGAACTCCTGACGGCAGACGATTCCGAAGGGCCCGACGGTGCGCGCCCGGCATCACTAACGCGCGCGCGGCCCAGTCGTTGCGCCCGGGCCGGGGGCGCGAGGAAGTGCTTTGCCCTGCGGGCTTCCCGCCTAGTACCGTGGGCGGCGATTGGTGACACCGCGCTCGGCTGTGTCATCATCTGACACGCACCATCCGCGCCCGCGCGGGTGTGCTGGAGGCGTCGCCTAGTCCGGTCTATGGCGCCGCACTGCTAATGCGGTTTGGGTCTTAAAGCCCATCGAGGGTTCAAATCCCTCCGCCTCCGCGCATCGATCACCGAAGCCCCGTCCACCAGGCCGGGGCTTCGGCCGTTCAGCCCGCCAGTTTCATGACGTTTCCGCAGCTCAGGCGGGGTGCGGCTAATGGATTTCACGTGACGCCGCAGGTCATGTAATGTTGTTCTCGCAACGCAGGGGGCCCCAAAAAGCCCAGCACGGCAAGCACTCGTAGCTTAACGGATAGAGCATCTGACTACGGATCAGAAGGTTGCAGGTTCGAATCCTGCCGAGTGCACAGCAGACGAGAGGCCCCGGACGACGAGTCCGGGGCCTCTCGCGTGTGCCGTGACGGGGGGATCCGGTGGGCGGCTGCGTTGGACCACCTCGTCCTCGAAGGGTAGGACGGGTACGAGGCACCTGAGTCTCAAGAAGTGCCCCTGCCTGAGGGGCGGTCAGCATCCCCCACAGGGCGTTGGTTCTGATGCGCCGTTCGGCTGGTGGACGTGTCGTCTCTGATCGGGGCCTGCGGGTCGCTTCGCGGCGATCTTGATGGAATCGGAGAATGCGGGGCTTGCGGCGGAACACCTGGCGACCAGCGCGAGCGAGGACGGGCATGGCCAGTGCGGGCGGACGGGAAGAACGGCCCGTTCACACGGGGAAGGTCATGAGCGGGCTGTCGAAGGTGTTCGAGCTCAATCCTGCGGGGCTCAACTGGCCGCGAGGGGTGATGTTCCTGGACGTCGCGCTGGTGCCGCTGATCGTCTTCCGGGCGATCGGGCATGAGCAGTATCTTCTCAGTGCGTTGTTCGGCCTGCTGTTCGCGTGGCTGGCTGACCCTGGAGGCGGCTACGGGTACCGCGCCTGGCACATTGCCGTCTTTGCTGTGATCGGTGCGGGCCTGACCGCGCTGGGATCCGGCATCGGGGGAGACGCCTGGGGCTGGATGGTTCTCGCGGCTTTCGCGGTCACTCTGGCGGCCGGCCTGGCAGCCGCGTTCGGGGTGCGCAGGTTCGTCACCGCCGTGCTTCTCAACCTCTGGTTCATCATTGCCCTCGGGAACGCGTTCAGCCTTCATCATCACACCCATGTCACCAGCCACACCTGGGCACAGGTGCTCGCCTGGACCGGAGGGGCGGCGCTGTGGATCGCGGTTACGTTCGTTGTGTGGCTGATCCGCAGGCGCGAGGACCGGCCCCAGCCGGTCGCGGAACTCCCCGGTGGCACCGCACGGCGGAAGCTGACCCCACCGTTGATCATGTTCGCGTTGATCCGTGCTCTGGTCATGGCCTGTACCGTCGCGCTTGCCTTCGGCCTGAACCTGTCGCACGGCACCTGGCTGCCGATCGCGGCCATGGTAGCGATGAAGCCCAGCCTGGAGCAGGCCACGCTCGTATCCGCTCAGCGCCTCACCGGCGCGCTGATCGGCGCCGCCGCAGCCGCGCTGCTGCTGCTGGTGCCCGCCGGTGAGCAGGGACTCAGGCTCTTCGCAGTCGATCTTGGACTTGAAGTGGTCGCGCTCGTCCTGTTGATGCACGCGGTAGCAATTCGCTTCTGGAACTACGCGCTCTACTCTGCGGCCGTCGCCATGGGAGTGCTCCTCCTCGTGGACGTTGGGCAGCCCTCCGACTATGCCGCCGAGGGCTACCGGGTGCTGTGGACGTTCTGTGGCGTGGGGATCGCTCTGCTCGTCATGCTGCTTGCAAGCCTGCTCGCCAAGCACACCGCCGAAGCGCCACCACAATCAGCCTGAGGGTGTTCCGCTCACATTCAGCCGCCGACCGAGACCTTCCATCGCGATGAGATTCTTGCGGCGCCGGAATGGCACGCACATTGCCGCACTGATCCGACCGGGAGCCGGACGAAGTCCGAAGGCAGCGTTCACCCTGCTGGCGGCGTGGCGCAGGAATCGCATCCGCCCGTGTTCAGTAGGCCGTCCCGCGCCATTGCGTCGGACCCGGACCGCCGTCGCTCGCTCGACCTCGGTCTCCGGGTGCCAGGTTGGTCCGCAGCGCGCATCCTGGCACTGCTGGAGCGGACCGCACGCTCCTGACCGCCGCCGGTATCCGCCGCCCACGGGCTTCGTCCTGCGGCCTCGCACCCATCGCCGTGATCATCCGGACATGGCGCAGACAGACAGGACGGAAATCATGGCGCGTCCCGACGCACTGTTCATCTACATCGGCACCTACCCGAGCGAGGCTGCGGCCCGGGCCGACTACGACATCGTCAAGGACCTCCACTCCGCCGGTGCGATCGGCACCTACGACGCCTCCGTGATCACCAAGGACGACACCGGCAAGGTGCACGTCAACAAGGACGAGACGTCTACCCGGCACGGGGCGTGGCGCGGTGCCGCCGTCGGTGGGCTGGTCGGCCTGCTGTTCCCGCCCGCGATCATCGGCGGCGCCGTCGTCGGTGCGGCGGCGGGCGGGGTGGGCGGCCACCTGTGGCGGGGCATGTCCCGTGCGGACGTCAAGGCGTTCGGGGAGACCATCGATGAGGGGGAGGCCGCTCTGGCCATCGTCGGAGAGAGCAAGCTCCAGCAGGCTGTGGAGAGGGCGGGACTGAAGGCCGAGAAGCACGTCGCCAAGGAACTCGGCGTGAGCTCAAAGGACTTCGACAATGCCATCCAGGAAGCCACGACCGAAGTCGACTGACCAGCCGTGTCCGGAACACCGTGGCTGCCGCCGCGTCAGACGGCGGGCGCCCCTCCCAACAGGCTGGCAGATCCCTCCAGGGTGGCTGCTCGCCGTCAACGAAGCCGACGAGCGGGAGGACGTCGCTACGTCGCGGTGATCTCGTCGATCAATCCGCGGATCCGCCGCTCGATCTCGTCGCGGATGGGGCGCACCGCCTCCACGCCCCGGCCCGCCGGGTCGGGCAACTGCCAGTCGAGGTAGCGCTTTCCCGGGAAGACGGGGCAGGTGTCGCCGCAGCCCATCGTGATCACGACGTCGGATGCCTGCACGGCCTCGACGGTCAGCACCTTCGGAACCTCGGCCGAGATGTCGATGCCCGCCTCGGCCATCGCGGCGACGACGGCAGCGTTCACCGTGTCGGCTGGGGTGGATCCGGCGGAGCGTACGTGTACGCGGTCCCCCGCGAGGTGCGTGAGGAACGCGGCGGCCATCTGGGAGCGGCCCGCGTTGTGGACGCAGACGAACAGCACGGTGGGCAGGGCGAGTTCAGACATGGGCGGCGGGGTCTTCCTCGGTCACGGGTACGGGGGAGGGGAAGAAGCGGCGGGCGTACAGCGCGACGTGGACGAGGCCGATCAGCACCGGCACTTCGATGAGCGGTCCGACCACGCCGGCGAGTGCCTGCCCGGACGCGGCGCCGAACGTGGCGATGGCGACCGCGATGGCCAGCTCGAAGTTGTTGCCCGCGGCTGTGAACGCGAGCGCCGTCGTACGCGGGTGGTCGAGTCCGACGGCGCGGCCGACCGCCATCGAGCCGGCCCACATGACGGCGAAGTAGACGAGCAGCGGCAGCGCGATGCGTACGACGTCGAGCGGCTGGGACGTGATCGCGTCGCCTTGCAACGCGAAGAGAACGACGATCGTGAACAGGAGGCCGTACAGGGCGAACGGCCCGATCCTCGGGATCAGCTTCGCCTCGTACCAGGCGCGGCCCTTGGTCTTCTCGCCGATCCGGCGCGTGAGGTAGCCGGCGGCGAGGGGGATGCCGAGGAAGATCAGTACGCTGCGGGCGATCTCCCATACGGACACGTCGAAGCCGGCCTGCTCAAGGCCGAGCCACCCGGGGAGTACGGAGAGGTAGAACCAGCCGAGGGCCGAGAACGCGATCACCTGGAACACCGAGTTCAGCGCGACCAGGACGGCGGCGGCCTCGCGGTCCCCGCACGCCAGGTCGTTCCAGATGATGACCATGGCGATGCAGCGCGCCAGCCCCACGATGATCAGGCCGGTGCGGTACTCGGGGAGGTCCGGCAGGAACAGCCACGCCAGCGCGAACATCAGCGCCGGGCCGACGATCCAGTTCAGCAGGAGCGACGGCAGGAGCAGGCGGCGGTCGCGCGTGACGGTGTCGAGGCGGTCGTAACGCACCTTCGCGAGGACCGGGTACATCATCACCAGCAGGCCGAGCGCGATCGGCAGCGATACGCCGGTCACGGTGACCTTGGCGAGCGCGTCCCCGAGGCCGGGCACGGCGCGGCCGAGTCCGAGGCCGAGCGCCATCGCGGCGAGGATCCAGACGGCGAGATACCGGTCGAGGAACGACAGGCGGCCAGCGACCGCCTGGTCGGGGGCGGCGCTCACGAGGTCACGTCCGCGGGGCGGGTCAGGACGCCCGCGAGGCGGTCGGTCATCTCGGGCAGCGGCCAGTAGTAGACCCACGTACCGCGCCGTTCGCAGTCGATGAGCCCGGCCTGCCGAAGCAGCTTGAGGTGATGCGAGATCGTCGGCTGGGAGAGGTCGAAGGCGGGGGTCAGATCGCATACGCAGACCTCCCCGCCGGCGCGCGAGGCGATCATCGAGAGCAGGCGCAGCCGCACCGGGTCGCCCAGCGCCTTGAACACCTTGGCCAGGTCCACTGCCTGCTCCTCGTCGAGGGGAGCGGTCAGCAGGCCGGGGCAGCAGGCGTCGGTCTCGTCGGTCTTGTCGCTCTGGCCGAGCACCACGAGCTCTTGTTTCGACATGCTTCTATGTTGACGTTCTTCGATGCAAGGCGCAACCTTGAATCGACAAGCATCAATACAAGCCGATCGGAGTCGCATCATGTCCCGTGCCCAACTCGCCCTGCGCGTCGGCGACCTTGAAGCGTCGGTCACCTTCTACACGAAGCTGTTCGGCACCGAACCGGCCAAGCGACGCGAGGGGTACGCCAACTTCGCCATCACCGAGCCTCCGCTCAAGCTCGTACTGATCGAAGGCGAGCCCGGACAGGAAACCCGCCTCGACCACCTCGGCGTAGAGGTCGAGTCCACGGACCAGGTGACGGCCGCGACCGCTCGGCTCAAGAGGGCCGGCCTTGCCGCGTTCGAGGAGAACGACACCTCCTGCTGCTACGCCCTCCAGGACAAGGTGTGGGTGCACGGCCCCGGCAAGGAGCCGTGGGAGGTCTACGTGGTCAAGGCCGACGCCGACACCCTCGCCAAAAGCGCCGACCCGGGCGCCGACGCCTGTTGCGCCAACGAGCCCGCCGGGGCGGCAACCTGAGCGATCGGCCCTTCGGGCCGTCGGTAGCCCCGGTAAGGGGCCTGTCATGCTGAAGGCTCTCGTGGGCGCTGTCGGTCGGCTCGTGGATCGGGTGGGATGAAAACAGGGTGGACGTCGGCGCGGTCGGCTGAAGGTGGGCGGGGCTCGGTTTCGAGGGGGCCTGTTGCCCGCGCTTTTGGTGCGGTCAATCGTGAAATGCTGCGCGTCGTCGCGCTGTTCTGCGCTGTGCGGCTCTTCTGCCTTCTCGTTCTCGGGGTTTGGTCTCGATCCGCCGGGGCCGGCATGCGGGAACTGCTCTCGCAGCGGTGGGACTCCCTCTGGTACGAACGCGTCGCCCAGCATGGATATGACTTCTCGTTGGTCGCGCCCGATGGGCGGCAGCTGTCGAGTACGGCGTTCTTTCCTATGCTGCCGTGGCTGGAGGAAGGCATTTCGGCGGTGTTCGGAATGGGCTTCGCGGATGCGGGGCTGGTGATCAGCGCCGTAGCTTCGGTCTTCGCCGTGTGCGGGATCTACCTGATCGCCGAGCATCTTTACAGCAAGTCCGCTGCCCTGATCGCGGTGTGTCTCTGGGCCGCTCTTCCTGTCAGCATCGTGCAGTCCATGGCCTACAGCGAGTCGCTGTTTGTGGCCTTGGCTGCTTGGGCGCTGTACTCGGTCATGCGGGGCAGGTGGCTGTCGGCGGGGCTCCTGGCGTGTGCTGCGGGGCTGACTCGGCCGGTGGGGCTCGCGGTGGCCGCCGCCGTTGTTTTCGCCGGGGTGCGGGAAGTCCTGCGGTGGAGGAGGGAACGGGGCGTCGGCGGGGCGGAGTTGTGGCGCGTTGTCGTGGCCGGGGTTGTCGCGCCGCTGGGGGCTGTTGGGTTTGTTCTCTGGGTGGGTATTCGGCAGGGGGATCTGTTCGGGTACCTCGATGTTCAAGCTCAGTGGGGCAACGGGTTCGACGGTGGGGTCTCCTTCTCGCGCTTCGTGGCGTCAGGCGTGGGTGTCGGGATTGGCTGGCCGCTGTTGCTGGTGGCGATGATTGCCGCTGCTTTCTTTGTTCATCGAATAGTGTTCAGGCAGTCGCGATCCTACGAGTTGGTTATTTACTCGGGCATTGTGGTCGCCATGGCGATCGGCGCCTCCGGCTACTTCGGCTCGAAGCCCAGGCTGTTGATGCCGGCTTTCCCGTTGCTGCTTCCCCTGGCTGCCGCGATGGTCAAGGCCAAACCCCTTCTTGTCTACGCCGTATTGGGGGCGGAGATACTTGTCGCCGCCCTCTACGGCGCGTTCTGGCTCAATGGGTCGGGGCCGCCTTAGCTCGGCGGCCTGTCGAGAAGTCCGGTCCGGCTCCGACGTCTCCTCAGGGTGGGGTCGTCCCGCCCCGAGGATCTTGAAGGAGTAGCTGTGCAGACACTGACTGTCGATATCTTCGTCTCCGTCGACGGATGGGCCGGCGGGGAGAACTCGCCCGGGTACTTCGGGTACTTCGGCCCCGACCTGGAGCAGTGGATCACCACCGAGTCGGCCAAGCCGCAGCTCGTCGTCTTCGGGCGGCGGACGTACGAGGCGCTGGCGGGGCTGCCCGAGGAGGCGCGTGACGAGTCGTGGCAGCGGATGAGCGAGCTGGACGCGGTCGTGTTCTCAACCACGCTGGAGACGGTCTCCTGGCCGAACACCCGCGTCTGCCGTGACGACCTCGTCGGCGAGATCGGCCGGCTCAAGGCCGGGAGCGACGTACCGCTGCGCACCATGGGGAGCCTCTCCGTCGCCCGGCAGCTTCTCGACGCGGGCGTCGTCGACCGGCTCCGGCTGATGACGTTCCCGCTGCTCGTGGGGACGTCGGGCCGCGAACCGTTCTTCGCGGGCGTGGCCGCGGGGGACCTGGAGCTGGTCGGGCAGCGGGTGCTGGACGGTCGGGTGCTGCTGGTCGAGTACCGGCAGACCGGGCGGGACATTCCGCGGGCCTGAGCCGCCGGGAGCCGCCGGTGTGCCCGGCGCGACGGGCGCCCGGCCGCAGGCCGTAGAGTGCGCCGCCTCGGTGGCGGAAGCGCTCAGCCCCCAGGGACCAGGGATCAGGGAGACGTCACGGTGTGGGAAGACCTCGTTGCTCGGTACGCGTGGGCCGATACGGACGCGCCGGAGGCGTACACCTTCTCCGTCGTCGCCGGGAAGTCCGAGGACGATGTGATCCGGGCGTTCGGTGGTGATCCCGGGGATTCGCGGCTCATGACGTTCGCCGAGGCCGCCGACGAACAGGCGGATCATCTGTACGAGGACTACGAGCTGCTACGCGTGGTCACCGCCAAGGAGCATGTCGCCGCCATCGAGTGGGGGTACCACGGCAGCCTTCCGGAGATCGCCCGGCGGGCGTCGGCGGACGGTGGTGAGTTCTTCAGCGTCCACCTCGACGTCAACGCCCGCAGTCAGGTGATGCGCGCCGTCGACGGCCGGGTGGACGGTGTCTTCGACCCCTTCGAGATGGAGGACGCGGACTGGCTGGACCCCCGGCCGGAGGTTCCCGCGTGGGCGGAAGACGTCGCCTTTCACATGGAGCACCTCTGTGCGGAGTCGCTGGCGCTCATGGAACGTACGACGGGCCTCGCGTTCGATCCGGTCTGGATCGAAACGCCGCTCCGTACGGTGCTCCTTGCGGCACCCGGCGAACTCTTCGGCGGTCCGGACAGCACGTGGCTGCGGTGAGCGCGTGCGCGTGAGCGCGTACGGCGGCTTCGCCGGCAGTGTCAGTAGTCGGGGAAGACGGCCGCGATGCCGCCCAGCACCACCAGCAGCCCCGGCGCGAGCACCGCGATGGCGAGCAGCGCCACGAGGATCTTCATGGCTGTCCAGCCGAAGCGGGTCGCTCGTTCCGCGCGGGCCAGCGCCTCGTGGTACTCCGTGTCGTCGTCCCAGTCGCGCTCCGTCATGGCGGCCCCCTGCGGTGAGCTTAAACGTTTGCGGGGTCCTGGTACGCCGCGTCGTACCAGTCGTTGCTCCTGCGCCAGAAGCTCCACTGCTCGGGGACTGGAACCGGAGGTAGTGGATGTGGTGGACGCTGGGGAGTGGCATTCGGGAGTTCTGGCAGAGCGAGGAGCGCGTATGGCGTGGCGGTGCCAGGGGCTGCGGTGGAGCGACGGCGGTGGTGAGCTCCTGTGGCGGGACGGTGTGCGGGAGCGGCGCAGTGCGCTCGTGTACGGGCGGGAGCTCGGGTTCCGGGCCGGCGGGGTGCGGCGCTGTGCCGGGGTGCGGGGGCAGGACTGCCCCCGCGGGGCCGTCGTGGGCGGGCGGAGTACCGGTGGGCAGTGCGCCGACTGCGCGCGGCTCGACCGGTCGCGGTCCGTGGCCGCCGACACCGTCGCCGACGACCCGCAGCCGTACACCGTCTACCTGGCGTGGTTCGGGCCCGGCATGGTCAAGGTCGGGATCACCGCCGAGGCGCGCGGGGCCGCGCGGCTGCTCGAACAGGGGGCCGTCGTGTTCACCCGGCTCGGGCGCGGGCCGCTGATGGCCGCGCGGCGGACCGAGGAACTGCTGCGTACGGCGCTGGGTGTGCCGGACCGCGTCCCCTACGCCGCGAAGCGCGCCGTACGCGCCACACTGCCCACCGGCCGAGCCGAACGCGCCCAGGAAGTAGGCGAGTTGTACGGGCGGGCCGTCGCCCTCACCGGATGGCCCGAGTCGTTGGAGCGCGCCGCACTCGAACCGGTCGATCACGTCGACGTCTTCAGGATCGCCGGAACCCCGCCCGTCACCGGCGTGATCGGCGAACTGGTCGACGGAGGCCACGTCGCCGGGCGCCTCGTCGCCGCCGCCGGGCCCGATCTGCATCTGGAGTGCGGGGACGGCGCGGTGCTCGTCCTCGACACCCGCCTCCTGCGGGGCTGGGACCTCACCGGAGCGGCGGGCGCGGACAGGCCCGGCGTGACCGTTCCCGTACGCGAGGTGGGGGACGGCGCCGTACAGGACGGGCTCTTCTGACCCCCCTGGACAGCACGCCCCTCCGGGCCGGAGGCTGGAGGGATGGATGATCAAGCAGCCGCGGAGATCGAGGCCGTGCGGGAGTTCCGGGCACGGCTCTCGCTGCCCGGACTCGTCGACATACACACGCACTTCATGCCCGACCGCGTCCTGCGGAAGGTGTGGGCGTACTTCGACAGCGTCGGCCCCCTCACCGGCATGGAGTGGCCCATCACCTACCGGCACGAGGAGGACCGGCGCGTCGCGCTCCTGCGCGCGTTCGGCGTCCGCGCGTACACCTCGATGCTCTACCCCCACAAGCCCGGCATGGCCGACTGGCTCAACGGCTGGGCCGCCGGATTCGCCGCGCGGACGCCCGACTGCCTCCAGACCGCGACCCTCTTCCCGGAGGAGGGCGTGGAGACGTACGTACGCGAAGCCGTCGAGTCCGGCGCGCGGATCTTCAAGTCCCATCTCCAGGTGGGGGGTTACGACCCCAACGACGAACTCCTCGACCGCGTCTGGGGGTTGCTCGCGGAGGCCGCCGTGCCGGTCGTCATGCACTGCGGATCGGGCCCGCAGCCCGGCAAGTACACCGGACCCGAGCCCGTCGGGCGGCTGCTCGCGCGCCATCCACGACTGCGGCTGGTCGTCGCGCACATGGGGATGCCGGAGTACGCGGACTTCCTGGACCTGGCGGACCGGTACGACGGGGTGCTGCTCGACACGACGATGGCGTTCACCGACTTCAGCGAGGCCTACGCGCCCTTCCCGGCGGGGGCGGACGCCAGGGCGCGGCTCGCGGATCTGGGGCACCGGATCCTGCTGGGGACGGACTTCCCGAACATCCCGTACCCGTATCTCCACCAGCTGGAGGTCCTCGAAAGGCTCGGTCTCGGCGACGACTGGACACGCGCCGTCTGTTACGGGAACGGCGTCCGCCTCTTCGGGCTGGACCTGAAAGGGCTGGCCTGAGGAGCGCCATTCCCCTTATCCTGAAAGGCTGTTCACAACAATGAAGGAGGTGAGTGCCGTGAAGCGGACGACCTAGCCGCCCGCCCGGAGGCTCCGGGAGCACGGGCGGCGGGTTCCGAGAGGAACGAGATGTCCCGCACGGACAAGACCAAACCGCCGTGGGTCCGCCACGCGGAGCACCACCCCCTGCCCGTTCACGACCACCGTCACGGCCCCTGCGATCTGCCGCCCCGCCCGACGCGCGAGGACACGGACACCCGCTGCCGCTGGGTGTGCACCCTCATGTCGCTGATCAGCCGCCCCTGCTGTGCCGGGTGCAAAGTGCGCTCCCACATCAAGGAACGGCAGGAGTGGGCCAGGACCGGTAACCGCAAGGAGCGCTACGCCGGCCGCCGCGAGGCCCGCCGCGCCGCCGCGCGTGAGGACCGCGAAGAGCGCGAGGACCGCGACTGAGGCGTCCCCCCCCGGCCTACCCCACTGACCGGTGACCCCCGGAGCTTCCGGCTCCGGGGGCACCGCGCGCCCGCCCGCGTTCTCAGGGAATTCACAGAAAGCGGCAAGGGCGTTCTCAGGCGGACTCCCCAGTGTGGGTTCCATGACCGTCACCTCGCCCAGGGGGCGCACCGAGATGATCAAGCCGGACGGCAGCCCCGTCCGGGTCCTTGTCGTGGACGACGAAGCCTCGCTCGCCGAGCTCATGTCCATGACCCTTCGCTACGAGGGGTGGGACGTCCGCAGCGCCGGCGACGGTGCGGGCGCGCTGCGTTCGGCGCGGGAGTTCCGGCCCGACGCGGTGGTGCTGGACGTGATGCTGCCCGACATGGACGGTATCGCCGTCCTCGGGCGGCTGCGTGCGGAGCTGCCGAGGGTGCCCGTCCTCTTCCTCACCGCCAGGGATGCCGTGGAGGACCGGATCGCCGGGCTCACCGCGGGCGGTGACGACTACGTCACCAAGCCCTTCAGCCTGGAAGAGGTCGTGGCACGGCTGCGCGGGCTGATACGACGCTCCGGCGCCGCCGCCGTACGCAGCGAATCCGCCCTGGTCGTAGGTGACTTGACGCTCGACGAGGACAGCCACGACGTCAGCCGGGGCGGGGAGTCCATCCATCTCACCGCGACCGAGTTCGAGCTGCTGCGCTTCCTGATGCGCAACCCGCGGCGCGTGCTGAGCAAGGCGCAGATCCTCGACCGCGTGTGGTCGTACGACTTCGGCGGCCAGGCGAACGTCGTGGAGCTCTACATCTCGTATCTGCGCCGGAAGATCGACGCCGGCCGGTCGCCCATGATCCACACCCGGCGCGGGGCGGGATACCTGATCAAGCCGGGGGAGTGACCGAGGTGGCGACGATGAGGGATCGAGTACGAGGGCTTGCCCGGCGACCGGCGAACACAGCCACGCCCAGGGCGTGTTTGAGAAGTCCCGTCTGGCCCACGACGCCTGGCACGCACGCTCGCCGCGTTGTCGGAGTCATCCAAGTACGTCCGGTCCATCTACGGGGATGATCCTCCGCCTTGCGATCGCACGCACCAGACGCCGTGGGCCCCGCCCAGTGGGCGGACGACGCTACTTCTCAAACACGCCCCAGGCGCTGGTCCCTGCGCACCCGCCTCGTCGTGTCCGCCGTCTCGCTCATCGCCGTCGTCGCCGCGGTGATCGGCGCGGTGACGACCATCGCCTTCCGTTCGTACCAGTACGACCAGCTGGACGCCCAGGTCCACGCGATCGCCGAACGCGCCGCCGGGCCGCACAGCCGCGACGAACTGCCGGCCGGCTTCCCGCCGCCCAGCCTGGCCGGGGGGAGGGAGCCGCTCAGGACCATCACGGGCGGCGGCGCCCCGATCGGCACGGTCGGCGTCGAGCTGACCGGGACCGGTCCCAGCGATGTCGGCCGGGGCTTGATCAGCGCCCCGACCAGCGGCGACGAGCCGGGCCAGCAGGTCACGGGGCACGCGCTCGGCGACTCCCGGACGGCCGCACTCGCCGCTGTCCCGCGCGACGGGGATTCGCACACCGTCACCCTCGCGGACCTGGGCGAGTACCGCGCCGAGTACGTCGAAGGTGTCAACGGCTCCTTCGTCGTCGGCGTCCCGCTCAGCGACGTCCAGGACACCCTCGCCACCCTGATCGTGGTCGAGGTGTGCGTCACCGTGGCCGCCCTCGCGGCCGCCGGGATCGCGGGCGGGGTCCTGGTCGGGGTGGCGCTGCGACCGCTGCGGCGCGTCGCGACGACCGCCACCCGTGTCTCCGAACTCCCCCTGCACAGCGGTGAAGTGGCGTCTCTGACGCACCTTCAGGACGCCGAGGCCGACCCGCGTACCGAGGTCGGGCAGGTCGGCGCCGCGTTCAACCGGATGCTGGGGCACGTCGGTTCGGCGCTCGCCGCGCGGCAGGAGAGCGAGACTCGGGTACGGCGGTTCGTCGCCGACGCGAGCCATGAACTGCGCACACCGCTCGCCTCCATCCGCGGTTACGCCGAACTCACCCGGCGCGGACGGGAGATGATCGGCCCCGACACCCGGCACGCGCTCGGCCGGATCGAGTCCGAGGCGGAACGGATGTCCGGGCTGGTCGACGATCTGCTGCTGCTGGCGCGGCTCGACGCGGGACGCCCGCTCGCGTACGAGACCATGGACCTCTCGCCGCTCGTCGTGGACGCGCTCAGCGACGCGCGGGCCGCCGGACAGGAACACCACTGGCGGCTGGAACTGCCGGACGAGCCCGCGTACGTGTACGGCGACGCGTCCCGGCTCCATCAGGTGCTGGTGAACCTGCTGGCCAACGCCCGCAAGCACACCCCGCCGGGCACGACCGTCACGGCCCGCGTACGCACCACGGGCACCCCCGAACCGTATGTGCTCCTCGACGTGGCGGACGACGGGCCTGGCATCCCGCCCGCTCTCCTCCCGCATGTCTTCGAACGCTTCGCGCGCGGCGACGCGTCCCGCTCCCGCTTCCACTCCCGCACGGCGAACCCACCAGGCACGGCGAACGCCGCAGGGACGACCAACGCCCCACGCACCGCCGCCGACTCCACCGGTCTCGGCCTCGCCATCGTCCATGCCGTCGTCACCGCGCACGGCGGCGATGTCTCCGTACGGAGCGAGCCCGGCCGCCGCACCGTGTTCACCGTCCGGCTCCCGGCCGCCGTACCCGCCCTACGCGCCCTACCCGCCGACCGCCCGCCGCCCCTGAACTCACAGCCGCACCACAGGCTCACCACACTGCGGTGACAGCCTGACCGCCGAGTGTCGGTGCCATGCGAACTGACACCGACACTCCGTGGGGCAGCCTCCTGGCCAGGGAACATCTCCCGGCCGGAGCGCCCGGCGCGAGCGCCCCCACCGGCGTCCCCGACCTCCCCGTGCTCGACGTCGTGATCCCCGTCCACAACGAGGAGCGGGACCTGGAGCCCTGCGTACGCCGGCTCCACGACCATCTCGCCCGCACCTTCCCCTACCGCTTCCGCATCACCGTCGCCGACAACGCGAGCACCGACCGCACGCCCGCGGTCGCGGCCCGTCTCGCGGCCTCGATCGCCGAGGTCACCGCGTACCGGCTGGAGGAGAAGGGACGCGGACGCGCGCTGCGTACCGTCTGGTCGCACTCCGGCTCCCCCGTCCTCGCCTACATGGACGTCGACCTGTCCACCGACCTCAACGCCCTCCTGCCGCTCGTCGCGCCGCTGATCTCGGGCCACTCGGACCTGGCGATCGGCTCGCGCCTCGCGCGCTCGTCGCGCGTCGTGCGGGGCCCGAAGCGGGAGTTCGTCTCGCGCGCGTACAACCTGATCCTCAAGTCCTCGCTCTCCGCGCGCTTCAGCGACGCGCAGTGCGGCTTCAAGGCGATACGGGGCGAGGTCGCCCAGCGGCTGCTGCCGATGGTCGAGGACAGCGGGTGGTTCTTCGACACCGAGATGCTGGTGCTCGCCGAACGGTCCGGGCTGCGCATCCACGAGGTGCCGGTCGACTGGGTCGACGACCCCGACAGCCGGGTGCACATCGTGAGTACGGCGGTCGACGACCTCAAGGGCGTGTGGCGGGTCGGGCGCGCGCTCGCCGTCGGCGCGCTGCCGCTCGACCGGCTCGCGAGGCCGTTCGGTGACGATCCGCGCGACCGCGCGATCAGCGGTGTGCCGGGCGGGCTCGCCCGCCAACTGGTCGGCTTCTGCGTGGTCGGTGCCCTGTCCACGCTGTTCTACCTCTTGCTCTACACACTTTTTCGTACGGCCTCCGGGTCCCAAGCGGCCAATGCTGCCGCGCTGTTGGTGTCGGCGGTCGCGAACACCGCGGCCAACCGCAGGCTGACGTTCGGAGTGAGGGGCCGGGGGCGCGCCGTGAGACACCAGGCGCAGGGCCTCGTCGTCTTCGCGATCGGGCTCGCGCTGACCAGCGGTTCGCTCGCCGCCCTCGAAGCCGCATCCGGGAACCCGGCCCATGCCACCGAACTCGCCGTACTGATCTGCGCCAACCTCGCGGCGACGGTGCTGCGTTTCCTTCTCTTCCGTGCCTGGGTCTTCCCCGACCGCAGCGGCGGTGGCGGAGACGACCGGCCCAAGTCCCAGGAACGGAACGACCGATGACTCACACCCCCCACACCGGCACTCTCCTCCGGCGGCTTCGCCGCGGCAGGCCCGAGGACGCGCGCTGGGTGCGGCCCGCCTTCCTCGCGCTGCTGCTCGCGGCGCTGCTCGTCAACCTCTGGAGTCTCGGCGACTCCGGCTACGCCAACTCCTTCTATTCGGCGGCCGTTCAGGCCGGCGGCGAGAGCTGGAAGGCTTTCTTCTTCGGCTCGTCGGACGCGGCGAACTCCATCACCGTCGACAAGCCCCCGGCCGCGCTGTGGCCGATGGCCCTGTCCGTACGGCTGTTCGGGCTCGGCTCGTGGCAGATCCTGGTGCCCGAGGCGCTGATGGGGGTCGGCACGATCGCGGTCCTGTACGCGGCTGTCCGCCGCCGCTTCAGCGCCGCGGCCGGGCTGCTCGCGGCAGCGGTGCTCGCGCTCACCCCTGTCGCCGCGCTGATGTTCCGCTTCAACAACCCCGACGCGCTGCTGGCGTTGCTGATGACCGTCACCGTCTACTGCGTGCTGCGCGCGCTGGAGGGCGCGCGGACGCGCTGGCTGGTGTGGGCGGGTGTCGCGATGGGGTTCGCCTTTCTGACGAAGACGCTCCAGGCGTTCCTGATCCTGCCGCCGCTCGCGCTGGTGTACGCGGTGTGCGCGCCCACGTCCGTCCGGCGCAGGATCGGCCAACTGGCATCCGCCGGGGCGGCGTTGGTGGTCAGCGCCGGATGGTGGGTCGCGATCGTCGAGCTGTGGCCGGCCGACACCCGCCCGTACATCGGCGGCTCGCAGAACAACTCCTTCCTCGAACTCACCTTCGGCTACAACGGTCTTGGCCGTATCAACGGCGAGGAGACCGGCAGCGTCGGTGGTGGCGGATTCCCCGGCGGAGGCGGCGGGGGCGGGTGGCGCGGTGGTGAGACCGGGCTCGGCCGGATGTTCAGCGACGGCATCGGCGGTCAGATCTCCTGGCTGCTGCCTGCCGCGCTGTTCCTGCTCGTCGTCGGCGTGGTGCTCACCCGGCGGGCCGAACGCACGGACACCGCGCGTGCCGCGTTCCTCGTCTGGGGCGGCGCGCTGCTGATGACGGCGGGGGTCTTCACCTTCATGGCGGGCATCTTCCACGAGTACTACACGGTGGCCCTGGCGCCGTACATCGCCGCCCTGGTCGGTATGGGCGTGACGGTGCTGTGGCAGGAGCGCGCCAGGTTCCTGGCGTCGGCCGCGCTCGGTGTGACGGTGGCAGGGACGGCGGTCTGGGCGTTCGTCCTGCTCGGCCGTACGCCGGACTATGTGCCGTGGCTGCGCTGGGCCGTGCTGGTGGGCGGGCTGAGCGCGGCCGTCGCCCTGACATTCGTGGGCCGGCTCGGACGGGAGGGGCGGTTCCGTACCGTCGCGCCCCGACTCGCGGTGTGCGCCGTTGTGTTGGCGGTCGCGGCGTCGCTCGCGGCACCGCTCGCGTACACGCTGTCCACGGTTGGCACCCCGCACACGGGGTCGATCGTCACGGCGGGCCCGGCCGCGGCACGCGGCGGGTTCGGTGGGTTCGGTGGGTTCGGCGGTGATAGCGGTGGCGGTGGCGGTGGCCGCGGTGATGGCGGTCCCATGGACGTCGGTGCCGACGCTGCCCGGGGCCCGCGCCCCGGCGGCGGTCAGGCCCCAGGCCAGGCCCCGCCAGCCGGCGGAGGCGGAGGCGGCGCTGGAGGTATGGCCGGTCTGCTCAACGGCCAGTCCGTCAGCTCCGAGGTCGTCGCCGCGCTGAAGAAGGACGCCGACGACTACACCTGGGTCGCCGCGACGACCGGCTCCCAGAACGCCGCGAGCAACCAACTCGCCGCCGAGGAACCGGTGATGGCGATCGGCGGCTTCAACGGCAGCGACCCGTCGCCGACCCTGGAGCAGTTCAAGCGGTACGTCGCCGACGGGAAGATCCACTACTTCCTCGGCGGCGACGGATTCGGCGGTGGATTCGGCGGCGGTCGCGGCGGCGCGGAAGGCACCGGATCGAGCATCACCACCTGGGTCCAGTCCACGTACAAGGAGGTCACCGTGGGTGGCACGACCCTCTACGACCTGACGGCCGAAAAGTAGCCACACGCCGTAAGGGAGTCTCCTCCTGCCGCACCCGGCGGCGGGCGGTCTGCTCGCCGCCGGGTGCTGCGCCGTGCCGAACGGACGGACCTTCACCGGACATCCGCGGCATAGCATCGGATCCGCGCCAACGGGCTGAGGAACCGAGGAGGCTCATCGATGGAGTCGGCTGCCGACAAGGCCAAGCAGTCCCTGCGGACCAGCGTATGGCTGGAGGGAAAGCCCGCAGCCCGCGGCCGCAGGAGTGAGCGTTCCGACCATCCGACCGGGCTGGACAGGGACCGGATCACCGCGGTCTCGGTGCGGATGCTCGACGCGGAGGGCCCGGCCAAGTTCTCCATGCGGCGGCTGGCGGCCGAACTGGGCGTCACGGCGATGTCCCTGTACTGGTACGTGGACACCAAGGACGACCTCCTCGAACTCGCCCTGGACTCCGTCTACACGGAGATCGGCGTCCGTGAACCGGCGGGCGCCGCCTCCGACTTGGGCACGGGCGCCGGCTCCGACTGGCGCGGCGAGCTGCGCGCCCTCGCCGTCAGCTACCGGGCCCTGCTCGTCCGCCACCCCTGGGTATCGCCGCTCGTCGGCAGATTCCTCAACATCGGCCCGCACTCGATGGAGTTCTCCACCGCCGTGCGGCGGGTCATGCGCGGCACGGGCCTGCCCGCGCACGGCCAGATGGGCGCGCTGTCGGCCGTCTTCCAGTTCGTGTACGGCTTCGGCACGATCGAGGGCCACTTCGTCCAGAGATGCGCCGAGGCGGGGATGACGCAGGATCAGTACTACCGGCACGCCATGGGGACGATCCACGAACAGCCGGAGTACCGGGGCCGTTTCGACCAGGCCAAGGAGCTGATGGAGGCGCGCGGCGGCGAGACGGTCGAGGAGATGCGCGAACGGGACTTCACGTTCGCGCTCGAAGTCCTCGTCGCGGGCATCGAGGCGATGCGCGCCCGCAGTTGAGCGAAGCCCCCCGGCCCGGCTGAGCCAAGCCCCCCGCCCTCGCTACTCCGGCGGAGCCAGCCGCGCCGGGAAGCCGCCCGTGGCGATCGGGCTCCAGCGCTCCGGCGTGATGCGGATGAGCGACTTCCCCTGCCGCACCATCGCCTCGCGGTACTCGTCCCAGTCCGGGTGCTCCCCCGAGATGTTGCGGAAGTACTCGACCAGCGGCTCCACCGACTCCGGGACGTCCAGCACCTCCGCCGTACCGTCGATCTGCACCCACGGACCGTCCCAGGTGTCCGACAGGACGATCACGCTCGCGCGCGGGTCACGCTTCGCGTTGCGCGTCTTCGCGCGCTCCGGGTAGGTGGAGACGACGATTCGCCCCGAGTCGTCGACGCCGCAGGTCAGCGGTGATCCCTGGGGGCGGCCGTCGGAACGGGTGGTGAGCAGGATGGCGTGGTGCCTGGGCCGGACGAACTCCAGCAACTCGTCGAGCGCCACGGTGGTGTTGGTCGCGATGTTGGGTGCCATGGCGCGCAGCCTACGACCCGGACGTGTCCCGCGGATCAACCTCCAGCACTGCCTGAATGTCGAGTTCCACCCGCAGCGTCGTGCCGATCGCCGCGATCCCCGCCTGCACCATCTGGTTGTAGTTGATGGCGAAGTCCTCCCGCCGCAGCTCCGTCGTCGCGTGGAAGGCCGCCCGTTCGCCGCCCCACGGATCGGGCCCGGTCCCGAGGTACGACAGGTCCAGCCCCACCTTCCGTACGACTCCGTGCAGCGCCAGCTCACCCCGTAACCGCCAGCGGTCCGGACCGGACTGGCTGACCCCCGTGCTGTGGTACGTGATCTCCGGGAACCGCTCCACGTCCAGGAAGTCCGGCGACCTCAGGTGCTTGTCCCGCACCCCGTTGCCGGTGTCGATGCTCGCCGCGTCGATGACCGCGTCCACGCGGGAGCGCTCCGGGACCGCCGAGACCTTGATCTGCCCGCCGAAGTCGCCGAACCGCCCGCGCACGCTGGAGAATCCGAGGTGCTGGGCGACCGTGGCCACCGACGAGTGCACGGGGTCGATGTTCCACAGGCCCGGCGGCGGCATGTCGACGCCGGCCTGCCGGGTCAGGACGACCGTCCCGGCGTCGGCGACACCGCTGGAGGTGACGAACGCGGTCGCGGCGGCGGGCGCGAAGCCGGTGGCCGTCACGATCACGGTGTACGGCCCCGGCGTCAGCGCCGTGTCGGCGGCCACCACCCCGTCGGCGTCCGCGTCGGCGCGCACCACCTGGATTCCGGTTCTGTCGGTCAGGGTCACGACGGCGTGCTGGACGGCCCAGCCGTCCGATGTCCTTACCAGTGCGCGAAGTCCCATCCCGTTTCTCTCTCCTCGTTCGCGGTCGTTCGCGGTCGTGCGGTTCTCCCGGGGCCCGCCCTGATCCGCGAAGACCCGCCGGACAGGAGCTGGAGGTGGGCCCCGGCGTGGTGGCGGCACGCCGTCCCCAGGCTTGCCGCCATCTCACCGGGGCCCCTTTCCACCGGACCGGGCGCGCCTCCGCTGAGGGACGCGCCCCGTCCGGGGGCTTCGGTCCGGCTCACTCGCCCCGGCTTATTCTCCGGGGTGCGCGAGCTCGATGTCATGGCCGTCGATTCCGCTTCCGGCCACGGTCAGGGTCCCGGCGGCCGGCGGGTAACCGGTCGCTATGACCGTGTACTCACCCGCGTCCAGGTCCGCGAAACCGTATGCCCCGTCGTCACCGGTCGTCGCCGTGGCGACCACGTTCCCCGCCGCGTCGATCAGCGTGACGCGCGCGTCGGGCAGCGGACGCCGGTCGGCGCCGGCCCGGACGGTGCCCTGCACGAGCGCACCCGCCCGCAGGACGGCCTCGACACGGGTCACGCCCTGGGCGCCGATCTCCACCGGGAGGGCCAGCGGCCGGAAACCGGTCGCGTTCACGGCCACGGTCACGGAGCCGGGCAGCAGCTCACCGAAGGCGAACTCGCCCTGGTCGGTGGACTTTCCGGTCGCCAGTACGTCGCCGCGTACGTCGGTCACGATGACCATCGCGCCCTCGACGGGCGTATCGCCCTCCTCGCTCCGTACGGAGCCGGTGAGCCCGCTCGTACCGGCGAGCAGGATGTCGTACGCCAGCGGCTTCGCGCCGACGGCCACCGTGACGGCCTGCGGCTGGAAACCGTCGGCCGAGGCGATCAGGACGTACGAGCCGGCCTCGGGCGCGTTCACTGTGTATCCGCCGTCGTCCCCGGCGACCGCGCGGCCCAACTGCCGCCCGCCCGGGGTGATGAGGGTGATCGCGGCCCGCGCCACGGCGCCGCCCTCGCTGCCGCGTACGAGGCCATGGACGGTGATGCCGCCAGGGCCTTGCGCGCTGCCCTGCGCGCCGTCTGGGGCGCTTCCCGCGGCCTCACCGGCGGTCGCCACGCCCGGCACGGGAGCCGGAGCCGTCGCTTCCACGGTGACGAGTGCCTCCACGCCCACGTCCATCGGCACCGCCGACCCGTCCGGCGCCTCCTCCGGGCTCTCCGCAGCGTCGTTCCCGGCACGCGTCTTCAGTGCGACCTCCTTGATGAACAGGGTGACGAAGAAGGCGAGCAGCGCGGCCGGAGCCGAGAAGAGGAAGACGTCGGCGACGCCGTGTCCGTACGCAGCCTCCACGACGGTCCGCATCGGACCGGGCAGCGTGTCCAGATTCGGGATGCCCCCGCCGCCCGTACCGGCGTGACCGGCCGCCGCGTCCGGACCGAGGTCGGCGAGACCGTCCTTGACGTACGAGGTGACCCGGTGGCCCAGCACCGCGCCCAGCGCCGAGACGCCGATCGCACCGCCGAGCGAGCGGAAGAAGGTGACGACGGAACTCGCGGCGCCCAAGTCCTGGGGGGAGACCTGGTTCTGGGTGCACAGGACCAGGTTCTGCATCATCATGCCGATGCCGAGGCCCATGATCGCCATGAAGGCCGCGATGTGCCAGTACTCGGTGTCGTACCGGATGGTGCCCAGCAGTCCGAGACCGGCCGTCACCAGCACACCACCGCTGACGAGCCACGCCTTCCAGCGCCCCGTCTTGGTGATGACGAGGCCGGAGACGGTCGAGGAGAGGAAGAGTCCGCCGATCATCGGGATGGTCATCACCCCGGACATCGTGGGTGACTTGTCGCGCGCCAGCTGGAAGTACTGGCTGAAGAAGACCGTGCCGGCGAACATCGCGATACCGACGAAGAGCGAGGCCAGCGACGCGAGGGTGATCGTGCGGTTGCGGAAGAGGCGCAGCGGGATGATCGGCTCGCTCGCCCGCGACTCGGTGTAGAGGAAGAGCGCGCCGAGCACGACCGTGCCGGCGAGCATCGCGTACGTCTGCCCGGAGATCCAGTCGTACTTGTCACCGGCGAAGGTGACCCAGAGCAGCAGCAGCGAGACGGCCGCGCTGATCAGGAACGCGCCGGTCCAGTCGATCTTGACCTTGCGCTTGACCACCGGGAGCTTGAGGGTCTTCTGCAGCACGATCAGCGCGATGACGGCGAAGGGGACGCCGACGTAGAAGCACCAGCGCCAGCCGAGCCAGGAC
Organism: Streptomyces sp. NBC_01716; assembly: GCF_036248275.1. Classification (NCBI taxonomy): domain Bacteria; kingdom Bacillati; phylum Actinomycetota; class Actinomycetes; order Kitasatosporales; family Streptomycetaceae; genus Streptomyces; species Streptomyces sp. NBC_01716. Next base: position 4,519,677 of record NZ_CP109181.1, read on the forward strand.
GTGTCGGTGATGACACCGCCGATGAGCGGGCCGCCGACGGTGGCGACGGCGAAGGTCGCGCCGAGGTAGCCGCTGTAGCGTCCGCGCTCACGCGGGGCGATCATCGCGGCCATGATGATCTGCGCCAGGGCGGTGAGACCGCCGACGCCGATGCCCTGGATGACGCGGAAGACGATCAGCGTCCCCGCGCTCTGGGACAGTCCGGCCGCAGCCGAGGCGACCACATAGAGGGTCAGTGCTATCTGGACCAGCAGCTTCTTGCTGAACAGGTCGGCGAGCTTGCCCCACAGGGGAGTGGTGGCCGTCATCGCCAGCAGCGAGGCGGTCACCACCCAGGTGTACGCGCTCTGTCCGCCGCCGAGGTCGGAGATGATCTCGGGCAGGGCGTTGGTGACGACCGTCGAGGAGAGGATCGCCACGAACATGCCGAGCAGCAGCCCGGAGAGCGCCTCCATGATCTGACGGTGAGTCATCGGTGTGCCGGGCGCGGCGGGGGCGGGGGAGCCGCCGCCGTGCTTGGGGTGGCCGCCCCGTACACCCGTGGATGTGGTGGTCGTAGCCATTGAATTCCTTTGTCGTTCACGTCTGTTGTTGCCGCGCGGGCGAATCACGCTGTGCGGGTGCGGGTGCGGGTGCGGGTGCGGGGCCGGAGGCGGGTGTGGGGGCACGGGCAGAGGAGCCGGGGCTGTCGTCGTAACGGCCGGGCCGGCAATCACCGAAGTTCTCACGCAGGCGCGCCAGCATAGTGTTGAGCTGCCCCACCTCGTCGTCGGTCCAGTCGGAAAGAGCGCGGGCGAACATCTCGGTCGTGCGCCGTGAAAGTTCGTCGAGCAGTTCGCGGCCCGCCGGCGTGAGCCGCAGGATGCGGGACCGCCGGTCGGCGAGGTCGGGGGCGCGCTCGATCCAGCCGCGCTCGGCCGCGTGGGCCACATGCCTGCTGGTCACGGACATGTCCACGGCCAGCAATTCGGCGAGGCGGCTCATCCGCATCTCGCCGTGCTGCTCCAGCAGGGCCAGTACGGCGGCGGAGCCGCCCGGACAGTCGGGGGGCAGGACACGGGAAAGTCCCCGTTTCACGGCGCCGATGGCGCTGAGTTGGTGGGCCAGTTCCGCGTACCGGCTCTTGGCGGCCATGACCCCTCCGTAGACCCCTCGGCCATGTTGTTGCTTGGGGCAACCATAGAAGCGTTTGGTTGCTGAAGGCAAACTAAAAATGGGCATCAGGAGTAAAGGAACCCAAAAGGCTCGGCATGGCAGGGGTCAATGAGGTAAAGGGGGCCGGGAGGGGCGCGGGAGACCGGCTGACGCGACCCGTACGGCCTTGAAACGGCCCCGGGGGTTGGGCGCGGGTGCGGTGTTCGCTAGGGTCCTGGCTCATGGCACACAACCCCCATGCCCCGCAGGGCCCCGAGGGAAATCCCGACCCCGCGGGCAGCACCCAGATGTTCCGCGCCTTTGTCGACGACGGTGAGCCGCAGCGCCGACAGGCGCCACAGCAGAGCGGATCGAAGACCGGACTGATCGTCGGCGTCGTGGCCGCGATCGTGATCCTGGGCGCGGTCGCCTGGCTCGCGCTCGGCTGACCGCAAGCCCGCCGGCTCCAAGTCCCACTGATCGCCGGCCCACCGGGCGTAAGCCCCAGGTCTCACACCTGAGCCCCAGGTCTCACTCCTGACGGTGGCGCTCCGCTCCCTGCGGGGCGCCACCGCGGTGACCGCACCCGGACCCGCTGCCGGCTCCGAGCGGTGGCTCGCGGGCCGTGTCGTGGCCCGGCGCGCCCGTCGTCCTCGCGGTGACGTCCCTCCTCAGTCCGCGATCAGCCCTTCCCGCAGCTGCGCCAGCGTGCGGGTCAGCAGCCGTGAGACATGCATCTGCGAGATGCCGACCTCCTCGCCGATCTGGGACTGCGTCATGTTCGCGAAGAAGCGCAGCATGATGATCTGCCGCTCGCGGGGCGGGAGTTTGGCCAGCAGCGGCTTCAGCGACTCGCGGTACTCCACGCCTTCCAGGGCCGTGTCCTCGTACCCCAGACGGTCCGCGAGCGATCCCTCGCCGCCGTCGTCCTCGGGGGACGGCGAGTCCAGCGAGGAGGCCGTGTACGCGTTCCCGACCGCGAGGCCGTCGACAACGTCCTCCTCCGACACGCCCAGCACCACGGCGAGTTCGGGAACGGTCGGCGAGCGGTCGAGCTTCTGGGCCAGCTCGTCGCTGGCCTTCGTCAGCGCCAGCCGCAGCTCCTGGAGCCGGCGGGGCACGCGCACGGACCACGACGTGTCGCGGAAGAAGCGCTTGATCTCGCCGACGACGGTCGGCATCGCGAACGTGGGGAATTCCACGCCCCGTTCGCAGTCGAACCGGTCGATCGCCTTGATGAGGCCGATCGTGCCGACCTGGACGATGTCCTCCATCGGCTCGTTGCGGCTGCGGAACCGGGCCGCCGCGTAACGCACCAGCGGCAGATTCAGCTCGATGAGGGTGTCACGTACGTAGGTCCGCTCCGGGCTGTCCTGGGCGAGCACGGCGAGCCGCAGGAACAGGGAGCGGGACAGAGTGCGGGTGTCGATGACTTCCGGCTGGGACGCGCGCGGTTCGGCCGCGCGGTCGAGAGCATCCGGCGCGTCGTTCGGTGCCTGGTCGCTCTTGTTGAGCGTGAGCACCTTCGAGCTGCCCTGTTCTACGGACATGCCACCCCCTTGAGGTCGCTGACGGTCGCGGTGGCCGCTCCCGTCGAAGGAACGCAGCCTCCACCTGAATACCGGCGGTGGGACTGCGGCAAACGCGGTTCCAGCAGAATGTCACATGTCGTCAACACGCTGTAGCGCCAAGTCGACATATCTGCACCGGAATGTGGGGGTATGCGAATTTGCGGCAGGTGGGGACGCTCCGGGGTTATTACCCGGAAGAGCTATGCCTCGATCCTGTTTGCGGATCGCAAACGCGCGAAGCTTCGCGCCAGGAGCCTTGACACATGCATCTGGGAGACGCCCAGTTCCTGGCTGATCTGCGACTGCGTCAGGTTGTTGTAGTAGCGCAGCATCAGGATCCGCTGCTCCCGCTCGGGCAGCTGCACCAGCAGATGCCGGACCAGATCGCGGTGCTCGACACCGGCGAGCGCGGGGTCCTCGTAGCCGAGCCGGTCGAGCAACCCTGGCAGCCCGTCGCCCTCCTGGGCCGCCTCCAGGGACGTCGCGTGGTACGACCGGCCCGCCTCGATGCAGGCGAGGACCTCCTCCTCGGAGATCTTCAGCCGCGCGGCGATCTCGGCGGTGGTGGGCGAGCGGCCGTGAGCCGTCGTCAGGTCCTCGGTGGCGCCGGTGACCTGGACCCACAGCTCGTGCAGCCGGCGCGGTACGTGGACGGTCCGCACGTTGTCGCGGAAGTAGCGTTTGATCTCGCCGACGACGGTCGGCATCGCGAAGGTCGGGAACTGCACGCCGCGGTCCGGGTCGAACCGGTCGATCGCGTTGATCAGACCGATCGTGCCGACCTGGACGACGTCTTCCATCGGTTCGTTACGGCTCCGGAAGCGGGCGGCGGCGTAGCGCACGAGGGGCAGATTCGCCTCGATCAGGGCGCTGCGTACGCGGGTGTGCTCGGGGCTGCCGCGCTCCAGGTCCTTGATCTGCGAGAAGAGCAGCTGGGTGAGGGCCCTGGTGTCGGCACCGCGGGTGCCCGGCGTGGAGGGCCGTGGCTCGTTCTCGTTCGGGGTCTCGACGAGGGGGGCGTCGGTCTGATCGTTGCTCCGGGCGTCGGTCCGGGCGTCGATCTGGGCGTCCGACCGGTCGTCGTCGTCCCGGGTGTCCGACCGGTCGTCGTTCGACCGGGACTCGATCTGGGGCGGCATTTGAGGCGTTGTACTGGCCGGCACGGTCACGCCACCCCTTCACGGTCAACTACGGTCAACTCATCCGTCAAAAGCGGTCATAGCATCACAAGACTTGCCCACTGTGTGCAAGCACCAGAAAACTCCGTGTTGACGGAGAATCCCCTGTTCAAACTCGAAAAGCCCCACGCCGGTGAGGTGTGGGGCCAGGAGGGTCAAGGGCCGGAAAACCGGTCGGAACCGGTCAGAACTCGTAGTCGGCGATCACCCAGGTGGCGAATTCCCGCCACTGGGCGACGCCCGCCTGATGGTCGGGGTGCTCCAGATACCGGGTCAGGGCGCCGGCGTCGGCGACAGCCGCGTTGATGGCGAAGTCCTGGGCGACCGGCCGGTCGCTGGTGTTCCAGCCGCACTCCCAGAACTCAAGCTCCGGGATCTTGCCGCCGAGCTCCGCGAAGGCGCGTGCGCCCGCGATCACCCGGGGTTCGTCGCGCGAGACGCCCTCGTTGAGTTTGAAGAGGACCAGGTGCCGGATCAAGGGGATCTCCTAAGAAGGGCGCGTCGCGGGCCGGGCGGAACACGGCGTCCGGGCGGGGCCCGTCGTCAGGAGCTGCCGTCCGGGGCCGCCGTCCGGCCGTGACTACTCTACGAGCTCGGTCATGAACTCACCGACACCCTGGGCCGCGTCCGATATGCCTTCGAAGCCGACCTGGACCAGATCGGCCGCCCGCTCGGGCGAGGTGATGATCGTATACAGCACGAAGACAACGACCAGATAGAGCGCGAGCTTCTTCGTTTGCACCATCAGCGCTGCCTCCCCTGCTGTCTCCGGTGCGATCGCGTGAGTCTAACCGTACGAATGGGCCGGTTCGGAGGCCGATTTCGATCACCCGCATGACCGCTTCCGGCCGCAGCGCGTCCGCGCGTGGTCGCCGCGCCTCCGGTCGGGGCGCCGTACGCGAGGTGCGCCGGGCCCGCGCCGTCAGGAACTGAACGGACACTCCGCACGACGGCTGGCGAAAATGAGCAAATGCCTCGCCAGGTCGGTTAGTTGTTGTTCGGAGACCAACCGACGACGGCTTGTCTGCGCACAACTCTTGACGTGTACGAAACACGGGAGAACCATCTGCGATACGAGAGAGCGCTCTCTGGGTATCCCCCGGATCTCTCCGCGCATCCCGAACTCCCCCACGTCGTCCGAGACTTCAGGAGACCTGCCCATGCACGCTCCGCTGTCCGTTGTTCCGGTGTTCAGGAGACCCGCGTCGGTACGCCGCCGCGGCATAGCCGCGTCCATCGCCGCCACCCTGGTCGCCTCCCTGCTGATGCTCATCCCCACCGCCACGCCCGCGAGCGCCGCACCGACCCTGCTCTCCCAGGGCAAGCCGGTGACCGTCTCCAGCACCGAGAACGGCGGCACACCCGCCGCCGCGGCCGTCGACGGGGACACCGGCACCCGCTGGTCGAGCGCCGCCGCCGACCCCCAGTGGATCCAGATCGACCTCGGCTCCTCGGTCGCGCTCAGCCAGGTCGTGCTGCGCTGGGAGGCCGCGTACGCCACGGCGTACAAGATCGAGCTCTCCACGAACGGCACCAGCTGGACGAGCGCGTACTCCACCACCACGGGCCCCGGCGGCAACGAGACGCTGAACGTCTCCGGCAACGCCCGCTACGTGAAGCTGACCGGCACCACCCGCGCCACCCCGTACGGCTACTCCCTCTGGGAGTTCCAGGTGTACGGCGAGAGCGGCGGCCCCGGCGGACCGATCCAGGGCGGCGGTGACCTCGGCCCCAACGTCAAGGTCTTCGACCCCTCGACGCCCGGCATCCAGGGCACGCTCGACCAGATCTTCCGGCAGCAGGAGTCGGCCCAGTTCGGCACCGGGCGCTACCAACTGCTGTTCAAGCCGGGCACGTACAACAACATCAACGCCCAACTCGGCTTCTACACCTCGATCTCCGGTCTGGGCCTCAAGCCGGACGACACGAACATCAACGGCGATGTGACGGTGGACGCCGGCTGGTTCAACGGCAACGCCACGCAAAACTTCTGGCGCTCCGCCGAGAACCTCGCGCTCAACCCGGTCAGCGGCAGCAACCGCTGGGCCGTCGCGCAGGCCGCCCCCTTCCGCCGTATGCACGTCAAGGGCGGACTCAACCTCGCGCCGAACGGATACGGCTGGGCCAGCGGCGGTTACATCGCCGACAGCAAGGTCGACGGCACCATCACGCCGTACTCCCAGCAGCAGTGGTACACCCGTGACAGCGCCATCGGCGGCTGGGGCAACGGGGTCTGGAACATGGCGTTCTCCGGCGTCGAGGGCGCGCCCGCGCAGTCCTTCCCGAACCCGCCGTACACCACCCTGAACAACACCCCGACCTCTCGCGAGAAGCCGTTCCTCTATCTGGACGGCAACACGTACAAGGTCTTCGTGCCGGCCAAGCGCACCAACGCGCGCGGCGTCTCCTGGAACGGCACCCCGCAGGGCGAGTCCCTGCCGCTCGACCAGTTCTATGTGGTCAAGCCCGGAGCCACGGCGGCCACGATCAACGCGGCGCTCGCCCAGGGTCTGCACCTGCTCTTCACCCCGGGCATCTACCACGTCGACCAGTCCATCAACGTCAACCGGGCGAACACCGTGGTCCTCGGCCTCGGGTACGCCACGATCATCCCGGACAACGGCGTGACGGCGATGAAGGTCGCCGACGTCGACGGAGTGAAGCTGGCCGGCTTCCTGATCGACGCCGGACCCGTGAACTCCCCGACGCTGCTTGAGGTCGGCCCGCAGAACTCGTCGGCCGGTCACTCCGCCAACCCGACGACCGTCCAGGACGTCTTCATCCGCATCGGCGGCGCCGGCCCCGGCAAGGCGACCACCAGCATGGTCGTCAACAGCAACGACGCGATCATCGACCACACCTGGATCTGGCGGGCGGACCACGGGGACGGTGTCGGCTGGGAGACCAACCGCGCCGACTACGGCCTCCAGGTGAACGGCGACAACGTGCTCGCGACCGGGCTGTTCGTCGAACACTTCAACAAGTACGACGTGCGGTGGAGCGGTGAGAACGGCCGGACGATCTTCTTCCAGAACGAGAAGGCGTACGACGCACCGAACCAGGCCGCCATCCAGAACGGCGGTATCCAGGGCTTCGCCGCGTACAAGGTGGATGATTCCGTCGTCAACCACCAGGGCTGGGCGATGGGCAGCTACTGCAACTACACGTCCGATCCGAACATCCGTCAGGATCACGGATTCCAGGCGCCGGTGAAGCCGGGGGTGAGGTTCCAGAACATCCTGGTCGTCTCTCTCGGCGGCATGGGCCAGTACAACCACGTGATCAACAGCACCGGATCACCGACGTCGGGCACGTCGACGGTCCCGTCGAACGTGATCAACTTCCCGTAGAAGCCGCATCTCAGGGCCCGGTCTCCCGGCGGAGAGACCGGGCCCTGAGCACGCCATGACTATCATGAGTAAAAGAGGCTAAATCTACCCTCTTGGGACATCGATCCCGTCGAGAGGAAGCCATGTCCACCCGCCCCTTCCGTTTCGGCGTCAGCATGACGTCCACCGGATCGCACGAGGCCTGGCAGGCCAAGGCCCGGCAGGCCGAGGAGCTCGGTTACGACGTGCTCCACATCCCCGACCATCTGGGTGCGTCGGCGCCCTTCCCCGCCCTGGTGTCCGCCGCCGACGCGACCACCACTCTGCGAGTCGGCACCCTCGTCCTCAACTCCGGCTTCTACCGGCCCGCCCTGCTGGCCAGGGACATCGCGGACACCGACCAGCTCACCGACGGCCGGCTGGAGGTCGGGCTCGGCGCGGGCTGCGTGGGGGCGGAGTTCCACGCGGCGGAGCTGGCGTATCCCAGCTCCGAGGAGCGGGTCGACAACCTGGCGCACACGGTCGCCGAACTGCACCGGATGTTCGCCACCCCGGAGCAGCGGCCCGCGGTCCGCCAGCGTCCGGGGCCACCGCTCCTCCTGGCCGGCCTCAGCGACCGTATTCTGCGGCTGGCCGCCCGCGAGGCGGACATCATCGGCTTCCCGGTCATGACGCACCGGACCCCACCGGGGCTGGACCCGCAGCAGGTCCTCGCGGACCGGGTCGATCACGTCCGCGCCGAGGCGGGCGCGCGCTTCGGCCGTCTGGAACTGAACCTGTTCGTATCGTCGGTGGTCCTCGGCGACGCCAACTCGGCGTCGGAATCACTGGACCTGACGGCCGTCCACCGTACGGCCCCGAATCTGACCAGGGAGCAGATCCTGCGACTGCCCAACGTACTGGCGGGCACGGTCGAGCAGATCGCCGAGACGCTGGACCGCTACCGGGACACGTACCGCCTGACGTACTTCTCCGTACTCGAACCGCACATGACCGACTTCGCGAAGGTCATCGACCGACTGCGCTGACCGCCCCGGCGTGCCTGGCGGCCGGCCTCGTACGGCCACGCAAAACACCCTCCCGATCCACGTTTCCGCAGATCAGGAGGGTGTGAGAGCGGTAGCGGAGGGATTTGAACCCTCGGTGAGTTTCCCCACACTCGCTTTCGAGGCGAGCTCCTTCGGCCGCTCGGACACGCTACCGAGAGAGAGCTTAGCCCAAGGTGGCCCCTGCTCAGAAATCGGTATTCCGGCGGTCCCGGAAGAAGGCTCTGAGCAGCTCCGAGCACTCCTCGGCGAGCACCCCGTGGATCACTTCCGGGCGGTGGTTGAGACGGCGGTCGCGTACGACGTCCCAGAGCGAGCCCGCCGCTCCCGCCTTCTCGTCGAGCGCCCCGTACACGACGCGGGCGACCCGCGACTGCACGAGCGCGCCCGCGCACATCGTGCACGGCTCCAGGGTCACCACGAGCGTGCAGTCCGTCAGCCGCCAGGTGCCGAGCTCCGCCGCCGCGCGGCGGATCGCCAGGACCTCCGCGTGCGCGGTGGGGTCGCCGGTCAGCTCGCGTTCGTTGTGGCCGCCGGAGAGCGGGGTGCCGTCGGGTGACAGCACGACGGCACCGACCGGCACATCGCCGGCCGGCGTCGCACGCGCGGCCTGCTCCAGGGCGAGACGCATCGCGGCCCGCCACGGGTCACGCACCGGATCGGTCTCCGGCCCGTTCACCTGGTCGTTCACCGGGTCGCGCGACGGTCCGTCGCCCGGGTCGCGCTCTGTCACTACCGGGCGGTCTCCAGGACCTCGGAGGCGCCCAGCGCGTCCGCGATCTCGGCCATGGCGTCGGTGTCCAGCGCCAGCAACTCCGCCTCCGAGAGGCCCAGGTCGGCGAGGATCGTGCGGTCGCCCACCGGTCCCGCGGGTACCGATCCGGGGCCGGCCGCGTCGGCGGCGGCGGTGCCGTCGTCCGGGTCCTCCGTGTCCTCCTGCTCTTCAGTCTCGCCGTCCTCGGTACCGTCGAGGTCCAGCGTGTCCAAGGCGTCGGCGAGGTCGTCATCGTCCCCGCCGAGCAATTCGTCCGTCAGGATCTCCCCGTACGAGGAGCGTGCGGCCATGGCCGCGTCGGAGACGTAGATGCGAGGATCTTCCTCGCCCTCCACGCGGAGCACGCCGAACCAGGCGTCCTCCTGCTCGATGAAGACGAGCACCGTGTCCTCGTCCACCGAGGCTTCCCGGGCCAGGTCGGTCAGATCCGACAAGGTCTCCACGTCGTCGAGCTCTGTGTCGCTCGCTTCCCACCCGTCTTCGGTGCGCGCGAGCAGTGCGGCGAAGTACACCGTGACTCTCCCACTGGTCAGAGGTGACGATTCGGCGGTGCGCTGCGCTCTGCCCCGCCCACTACTCGGAATCGTGGCAGAAAGCGGGCGATTGCGAGAGGTCTTCCGTCGTTGCGTCGTGGAGGCATTTTATTGGACGCCGCCGGATGCGCTGCGCGCGGAGGGGGTCCGAAGCCCCGGGAGCGGAGGCCGGCCGATGCCCAAGTGGCCGTCCCGCGAAGGCCGGAGGGCTGCTGGGTGACCTGTAGGTGACTACCAGCGGAACGTCCGCATCCGCATCTGCTGGCGCATCCGGGCAGCACGGGCCTGCCGAGGTTTCACCCGCTCGCGCAGGGCCTTGGCCTCGTTCAACTCCCGCAGGAACTGCGCACGCCGTCGCCGGCGGGCCGCGCCGCTGTCGTCGGAGACGAGATCCGCGGCGGGGTCGGGTATGGGGTCGGGCGTGGTGTCGGGCGTTATGTCGGACACAGGTTCGGGTGTGAGTCCGGGGCCCGTGACGGGTCCGGCGGGCTCCCGGGCCGGGAGCCCGAGGGGATCCCCGGCCTCCGCCTCGGCCGCCCGGCCGTCGCCCCGCCCCTGAGGATTTCGCCGCTGCCGGTCCGGCATCGCCGCCTCACCACCCCACGACTCGGTTGACTCTGGCCCCCGCGTCCCCTTGTACGCGTGCCCAGTCACCTTCCCTTCGGGCGGAGGATTGATGCCCGCGGGAGCCATGGGCCGGGCCACGGTTACTGTGGAGGCATGCGGATTCATGTCGTCGACCACCCGCTGGTCGCGCACAAACTCACCACGTTGCGCGACAAGCGCACCGACTCCCCTACCTTCCGACGCCTCGCCGACGAGCTGGTCACGCTGCTCGCGTACGAGGCCACCAGGGACGTGCGCACCGAGCAGGTCGACATCGAGACTCCGGTGACGCCGACCACGGGTGTGAAGCTGTCCCATCCGCGCCCTCTCGTGGTGCCGATCCTCCGGGCCGGTCTCGGCATGCTCGACGGCATGGTGCGGCTGCTCCCGACCGCCGAGGTCGGTTTCCTCGGGATGATCCGTAACGAGGAGACGCTTGAGGCGTCGACGTACGCGACCCGGATGCCCGAGGACCTGTCGGGCCGGCAGGTGTACGTCCTGGACCCGATGCTGGCCACCGGCGGCACGCTGGTCACGGCGCTGCGTGAGCTCATCAAGCGCGGCGCCGACGACGTGACGGCCGTGGTGCTGCTCGCGGCGCCCGAGGGCGTCGAGGTGATGGAGCGCGAGCTGGCGGGCACGCCGGTCACGGTCGTCACGGCGGCGGTCGACGAGCGGCTGAACGACCGCGGGTACATCGTTCCTGGGCTGGGCGACGCGGGTGACCGTATGTACGGGACGGTCGACTAGCGCGACCGGCGCGCGTACGGCGAACTCTGGGCCCTGTCCGACTCCGGCGGACAGGGCCCTTGGCCTTCGGCGTGGCTCACGTGGCTCAAGAGGCTCAGCAAGGGCCGCCGGGCGCGGGCCTGGTGAGGGTGGCCAGGGCCTGGTCGGCGTCCTTCTTGACGCTCAGGCTCTTGAAGGCCGTACCGAGCAGCAGATCGACGTCCTTGCTCGTCCGGGCGTCGTGCTCGGACTTGGCGCCCTTCAACTGGGCGCCGAGCACCGTGAGGGGCCCCTCCGCGGTGCCCGGGGCGCCGAGCAGTATGCCGGTGCCGGGGATCTTCTTGTCGTACTCCGCCGGCGCGTTGCCCACCTTGCCGATGACGAAGCCGCGCTTCTTGAGCTCGTCCGCGGTGGCCTTGGCGAGTCCCGCGCGTGGAGTCGCGTTGTAGACGTTGACCTTGATCTGGGCCGGCTTGGGCAGCGGCTTGGCGACCGCCGCCGCCGACGCGGACGGCGACGGCTCGCAGTCGCGCCCGCCGGCCGACGCGGTCGTGGTCTTTTCCTTCGTTCCGTCGTCCGCCGTGAACACGTCGATGAGCTGTACGGTCCCCCAGCCGACCAGACCGAGGGCGACGAACGCGGCGACGGCCGCGAGCACGATCCTGCGGCGGTGCCGGGGGCGGCGCATGCGCGGGTACTTGGACCCCGTAATACGGTACTTGCCGCCCATGCCAGGGGGGGTGAGCATGCTCATGGCCGCAGCGTAGTGCGCGCCGGTAGTGATTCCTACTAAATGATCAATAGGTTGGGCCTGAAGCGGCCGGAAAGACCCCGAAAGGCTCAGTGGCCGCCCGCTTGAGGGGGCGTCGGCGGTCCGCCGGGCCTCGGTCTGTCAGACCTCGGACCCTCGGTCGCTCAGCCCAGGTCCAGTTCGAGAACGCGCGCGTGCAGCACCTGTCGCTGCTGGAGTGCGGCGCGGACGGCGCGGTGCAGTCCGTCCTCCAGATACAGGTCGCCCTGCCACTTCACGACGTGCGCGAAGAGGTCTCCGTAGAAGGTCGAGTCCTCGGCGAGCAGCGTCTCCAGATCCAGTTGGCCCTTCGTGGTGACGAGCTGATCGAGGCGGACCGGGCGCGGCGCTACGTCCGCCCACTGCCGGGTGCTTTCCCGGCCGTGGTCGGGATACGGCCGCCCGTTACCGATGCGCTTGAAGATCACACGGAAAGCCTACCGGGCGACCGCCTCCGGGCGCAGCCATGGCGCGGTGGTGCAAACAGATCCATACGGGTCAAAGTAGGAGCGGCGTATGAGTGGAACCGTCCCGTCCGGTGACGTCGTCGCCCATATCGCCTCCTTAGGAGGCCCTCGCGGCCGCTGCCCGAGCGGTGGGCGGACGCACGGCGGGCGCCGGGGGAATCAGCTTCCCCGGCGCCCGCGGTGTATGGCTTTCCGTCAGCCGGACTGTCGGTCAGAACGTCAGGCTGCTGGACCCTCAGACTTCTCGGGCCGTCAGGCCCGGGACTCGTGCTCGTGGGCGTTCGACGCGCCGACGCCCGTGTCGCCGCCGGTGGTGTGCTCCACCTTGGCGGAGGGGGCCGCGCCCGCCGCACCGGCCGCGCCCGCGCCCGCCTTCGCGGTGAGCGGACTCAGGTCGTGGGCGTAGTGGCCGACGGCGTTGGCGATGACGTCGATGTTGACGTCGAACGCCTCCTTGTTGATGTTGTCGAGGTCGTCGCAGGCCGCGTGGTAGCAGGCGTCGTACGCGACCCCGGCCTCGCCGCCGAACTTCGCCGCCTGCTCGGCCGTCTTGATGCCCTCGGCGCCGGTGAAGGTCCCCCCGGAGGGAATGCCGACCTCTATGAAGGGCCCGTAGTCGGAGCGGCCGGTGAAGTCGGTGCCCTCGTGCGGATAGTCGACGCTGTCGAGGAAGTCGGTGATGCCCTTCTCCAACTGCGCGGATCCCTCCGGCCCCGGGCCCTCGCCCACGCCGTCCGAGTTGTCGCCGTCGTAGACGAACTGGCCGAAGTTCGGCGAGCCGATCATGTCGAAGTTCAGGTAGAGCTTGATCTGTTCGGCCTGCTCGGGGCTGAGGCCCTTCACGTAGTCCTCGGCGCCCAGCAGCCCGAGCTCCTCGGCCGACCACCACGCGAAGCGCACCTTGTTGGCGGGCTTCTCGTGCGACTTGGCGAGGTCCAGGGCGACTTCGAGGAGCCCGGCTGAGCCCGACGCGTTGTCGTTGATGCCCGGTCCCGCGGTGACGGAGTCCAGGTGGGAGCCGAGCATCACCGTGTTGGCGGCCTTGCCGCCCTTGGTCTCGGCGATGACGTTGCGCGTGACGCGCTTCTCCTGGAGCTGACGGATGTCCACCGAGACCTTCACGGGGCCGGCCGCGGCCTCGGCGGCGAGCTTGGCGCCCTCGGCCTGGGTGACACCGCCCGTGGGGATCCTGGCCGCCGCCGGGTCGCCCAGGGTGCCGCTGAGGGCGCCCTCGGTGTTGTTCGAGACGATCGCGGCGACCGCTCCCGCGCCGGCCGCCGTCTGCTGCTTCACGGCGAAGTCGCAGCCGCCGCGCTGGATGAGCGCGATCTTGCCGGTGAAGGCGCCCGCTGCGTAGTCACCGGGCTCGCAGCCGGTGGTCGCGTCGACCGGCACGACAGCGAGTTCGGCCTCGATCCCGCCCTTGGGCGTGGACTTCGTGTACGACATGGCCGTGATCTCGGAGTCGCGCGGCGTCGGCGCGGTGACCTTCAGCGTCTGGGCCTGCGTCTCGATGTACGTGAACTCGAAGCTGTCGTACGAGACGTCGTAACCGGCCTTCTTGAGAAGGCTGTAGACATACGCGGCGGAGGCGTCGTGGCCGAGCGAGCCCGCGGCGCGGTGGCCGCCGGCGGAGTCGGCGATGTCCTGGAACTTCTTCAGGTGCTTGTACGCGTCCTTTCCGGACGCCTCCTTGACGAGCTTCCTGGCGAGCTTCGCCGCGTCCTTCGCCGGGTCGGGCCTGTTGTGCGCGGAGGCGGCGGATGCGGACAGCAGAAGCGGGGCGGTGAGCGCGGTGGCGGCTGCGACTGCCAGGAGTCTGCGGGACGTTGCGTTCACAGGGGTCCTTCCGATGCGAACGGGCGAGATTGAACGAGAAAGCTAGCGACCCGGGAGCTCGTAGGGGAACAGATGTGCCACAAGTCATGCGCTTACCTCGGTGGCCTGTGCCGCTGCCTGACGTGCGCTCAGCTCCTGGTGCTCTCCGCCGCCTTCGCCGCCTTGGCGGCGCGCTTCGTCTCCTGCTTGTGCTCGCGGACCTTGACCAGGGTCTCGGGTCCCGTGATGTCCGCCGCCGAGCGGTACGAGCCCTCCTCCCCGTACGCGCCGGCCGACGCGCGCCAGCCCTCGGGCCGTACGTCGTACTGCTTGCCGAGCAGCGCGAGGAAGATCTGGGACTTCTGCTTGCCGTAGCCGGGGAGTTCGCTCAGCCGCTTCAGCAGCTCCGGGCCGGTGGCGACATCTCGCCACAGCGCGGCCGCGTCCCCGTCGTAGTGCGCGACCAGGAACTGGCAGAGCTGCTGCACACGCTTGGCCATGGACCCCGGGTACCGGTGCACGGCGGGCTTCTCGGTGAGCAGCGCGGCGAAGGCCTCGGGGTCGTACGCCGCGATCGTGTGCGCGTCCAGATCGTCACCCCCCATGCGGACGGCGATGGTGTACGGCCCCGCGAAGGCCCATTCCATGGGCACCTGCTGGTCCAGCAGCATGCCCACCAGCGCGGCCAGCGGGCTGCGGCCGAGTAGCTCGTCGGCCTCGGGTTGCTGTGCGATGCGAATCGTCGTGCTCATGGGCAGATGGTGGACCGGGAGGCGGAAAATTTGAGGGAGGCCACGCCCTGAAGGTGTGTTCATACGACTGTTTTGTGGCGCGGATGGCGGTACGCGGCGGGGGGTAGAGCTGAACACGGACAGTTACCGGAATGCTCAGGAATCCTCGGGAAAGGCCGCACAGCAGTGACACAGCCCTTTGAACTGCCGGATTTCTACATGCCTTATCCGGCGCGCATCAACCCGCGTCTGGAGGAGGCCAGGGAGCACTCCCGGACGTGGGCGCGGGACATGGGGATGCTGGAGGGCTCCGGGATCTGGGAGCAGAGCGATCTCGACGCCCACGACTACGCGCTCCTGTGTTCGTACACCCATCCCGACTGCACGGGGCCGCAGTTGTCCCTGGTCACGGACTGGTATGTGTGGGTCTTCTTCTTCGACGACCACTTCCTGGAGATCTTCAAGAGAACGCAGGACCGCGAGGGCGGCAAGGCGTATCTCGACCGGCTCGCCGCGTTCATGCCGATGGATCTCGCCGACGGATTTCCCGTGCCGACGAATCCGGTGGAGGCGGGTCTCGCCGACCTCTGGAAGCGGACGGTCCCGTCGATGTCCCTGGACTGGCGGGCGCGATTCGCCGAGAGCACGGAGAATCTGCTCAACGAATCCCTCTGGGAACTCGCCAACATCAACGCCGAGCGGATCGCGAATCCCGTCGAGTACATCGAGATGCGCCGCAAGGTGGGCGGGGCGCCGTGGTCGGCCGGGCTCATCGAGTACGCGGCGGGGGCGGAGGTCCCGGCCGCGATCGCCGATTCCCGTCCGCTGCGGGTCCTGCGGGACAGCTTCTCCGACGGGGTCCATCTGCGGAACGACCTCTTCTCGTACCAGCGGGAGATCGAGGAGGAGGGCGAGCTGAGCAACGGGGTGCTCGTCCTGGAGACGTTCCTCGGCTGTACGACGCAGGAGGCGGCGGACGCGGTGAACGACCTGCTGACCTCCCGGCTCCACCAGTTCGAGAACACGGCCCTGACGGAGCTGGGCCCGCTCTTCGTGGAGAAGGGGGTCGACCCGGTCGCGGCGGCCGGGACCCTCGCGTACGTGAAGGGCCTCCAGGACTGGCAGTCCGGCGGCCACGAGTGGCACATGCGCTCCAGCCGGTACATGAACGGCGCGGGCGCGGACGGTGGGCCTGGGGCGGGTGAGACGGCGGGGCCGCTGTTCTCGCAGACCCCCGTCGGGCGCTGGACGGCGGCGTCGGACTGTCTCAAGAGCCTCACCAGCGGCTCCTCCGTCAGGGCGCGCGCCCACAGCCATGTGCCGTACCAGCGGGTGGGGCCGTCGATCGTCCCCGAGTTCGAGATGCCGTTCGAGGCGTCGCTCAGTCCGCATCTGGAGGCGTCGCGGGAGCACGTCGTGGAGTGGGCGGGCCGGATGGGCATCCTGGAGGGGCAGCCGGGCATCCCGGGCTCGGACATCTGGGACGAGGACCGGATCCGGCGCACCGACCTCCCGCTCTGCGCGGCCGGTATCCACCCGGACGCCACGCCCGAGGGGCTCGACCTGACCTCGGACTGGCTGGCCTGGGGGACGTACGGCGACGACTACTTCCCCGTCGTGTACGGCCACGCCCGCAATCTGGCGGCGGCCAAGGCCTGCAACGAACGGCTGTCGCTGTTCATGCCGCTCGACACGCTCGCCACCCCGCCACCGCTCACGGCCCTGGAGCGCGGCCTGGCCGACCTGTGGACCCGTACGGCGGGCCCGATGGACATGGACGCCCGCCGGGACTTCCGCGCGGCGGTCGAGGAGATGACGGCGAGCTGGGTCTGGGAGCTGGCCAACCAGATCCAGAACCGCGTCCCGGACCCCGTCGACTACATCGAGATGCGCCGCCAGACCTTCGGCTCCAACCTGACGATGAGCCTGTGCCGCATCGGCCATGGCGGGACGGTGCCGCAGGAGATCTATCGCAGCGGCCCGATGAAGTCCCTGGAGAACGCGGCCCAGGACTACGCCACTTTGATGAACGACCTCTTCTCGTACCAGAAGGAGATCGAGTTCGAGGGCGAGGTCCACAACGGCGTCCTGGTCGTGCAGTCCTTCTTCAACTGCGACTACCCGACGGGTGTCGCGATCATCCACGACCTGATGAAGGGCCGCATGCGCCAGTTCCAGCATGTGGCGGCCAACGAACTCCCCGTCCTGTACGACGACTTCGCCCTCGCCCCCGAAGCACGCGCGGTCCTCGCCGGCTACGTGAAGGAGCTGGAGAACTGGCTCTCCGGCATCCTGGTCTGGCACCAGGGCTGCCACCGCTACAAGGAGGAGGACCTGCTCCACGACCACGCCCCCCTCACCTACCGACTCCCCTCGCCCCCGAAGGGCCCAGGCACCTCAGCCATCCGCATCCACCTTCCCGCACCGGCACTTGGGGCTGCTCCGGGGGGCCTGCGGGAGGACGCGGCTCAGGCCGGGAGATAGCCTCGCAGCGTTGTCTGGGGAGGGGAGCGCGTCGTGCGGGGGCGGTTGCTGAGCGGGCGGTACGAGTTGGGGGAGTTGCTCGGGGCCGGGGGGATGGGGGAGGTCTGGCGGGCGCGGGATCGGGAGTTGGGGCGGGAGGTGGCCGTAAAGCTGCTTCTCGCGCCCGGGGGTGAGGGGGAGCGGAAGGAGCAACTGGCGCGGTTCCGGCGGGAGGCGCGGGCCGTGGCCTCGTTGGACAGTCCGCACATCGTGGCCGTGCACGACCACGGGACGGACGGCGACAGCCCGTACCTGGTGATGGCCCTGGTGGACGGCCGTACGCTGCACGACGTTCTCGCCGAGAACGGGCGGGTGAGCGTGGCCGACGCGCTCGGGTGGGCCGTGGATGTGTGCCGGGGGCTGGAGGTCGCGCACGCCGCGGGCATCGTGCACCGCGACATCAAGCCGGCGAACATCATGGTCACCGGTGAGGGCGTCGCCAAGGTCGTGGACTTCGGCATCGCCAAGTACACCGAGGAGCGGTCCAGCGATCCGCGGCTGACCCGGACCGGGGAGGCGCCGTTCGGCAGTGTGCTGTACATGGCGCCCGAGCGGTTTCAGCAGCGGAACGGCGACGGGCGCACGGATCTCTACGCGTTGGGCTGTGTGCTGTACGAACTCCTGGTCGGGCGGCCGCCGTTCGTCGGTCATGCGGCCGGGATCATGTACAACCACTTGAACGACGAGCCCCTGCGGCCGAGCCGTGCACGTGCCGAACTCGGGCCCGACGTCGATCGGTTGATCCTCTCCCTGATGGCCAAGGACCCCGACGACCGGCCGTCGGACGCGCGTGCGGCGCGCGTGGAGCTGGAGCGGGTGCTGAGGGGCGGGGGCAAGGCTGAGGGCGCGGCGGCTGTCGTCGTACCTGAGCCCGTGCCCGCGGTCGTTCGCCCGCCCGAGCCCGAGCCCGACGACGTACATCCGCCCGAGCCCGAGCCCGAGGACATGCGTCCGAGCCCTCGGCCTCATGTCGTTGCCAAGGTCCCCTCCCCGCTTCCCCCGCCGCCTCCCCCGCGCCGTGGTCGGCGCAACGCCCTCGTCGGGGCCGCCGTCGCGCTCGTTGTGCTCGGCATACCGACCGCGGTCGTGCTCTCGTCCTCGGCGACGTCCTCCTCGTCTTCGCCGTCCGGTCGGGCGCCGGTCGGCGGGCCCAGCGCGGCGATGGCGGACGAGTACGTCGTGGGGGTCGCGTACGACTGGTCCATCGACGAGTCGTACGGCGAGGAGCGTGCCGCGATCGTCGAGGCGGCGTTCAAGGACGCCGAGCGCACCACGCACAAGAGGCTGCCCGTGCGCGTCGTCCCGGTGAAGGACGACCAGCAGACCCCGGCGACCGAACTGCTGGACAAGTACCCGGGCATGATCGCGTTGATCGGTGACACCAGCAGCGTCGACGGCGTCGAGACCGACTTCGACCAGGACATGGCCGCGATCGACACGTGCAAGGGAGGCTCGGGCCCGGACTTCGCCTTCGGCATGATGCCGTCGGAGTTCGAGGTGGGCGAGCAGGAAGGGCGCTATCTGCGCGGCGCGTACGACGCGGACAAGCTGATCGTCGGCTCCGACTACCACTGGGACGACAAGCTCGCCGAGGAGGATCCGAACCATCTCAAGCTCGGGCACGGCCTGCGCGAGGCGGGTGTCGACGCCGTCGAGTCCGCGGCGTATCCGGAGGAGATGAACGAGGCGGACGTCGCGCGGGACGTCCAGGACAGCCGGCCCGACACCGTCACCCTGCCCAACTCCCGTCAGCGCGACGGGTGGGTCGACGCCGTGAAGAAGTCCGGGCAGTTGATGGTCGTGCAGGACAACTACGAAGCGTCGTGCGACTCCGAGGACGACCACGAATACACCGACGCGCGCGACAAGTTGGTGCCGGACGGCACGCTGCGCTTCCGTTCCTTCCATGACGAACGGCAGCCGAAGGCGGACTGCGAGCTGTTCCCGCGGGTCTGCGCTGCCCCGGCCGCGCAGCGGAAGATGTTCGAGGCGCGGGGCGGGGTCGAGCTGTACGACGGCACGCTCGTGCTCGCCGCCGGCATCCGGCAGGTCATGGACGACGGGGCCCTGCCCGAGCGGGGCGGTGAGGACGAGGACCCCGGGAGCGCGCGGATCGCGCTGCGGAAGGCCATGGACGCCGTCGACGTGAAGGGGCTGCTGGGCCGGTACCGCTTCAAGGACCACCAGGCGCTCGACCGGCCGGTGTGGATCGATGTGCGCGAGAAGGGCACGTGGAAGCAGCTCGGGACGGTCGGCAGCCTGACCGGCTGACGGGGCCGCGGGCTGTTGCCGCGCCTCTCCGTGTCCTGTTTAATGAATGAACATACATTTATTAATCGAGCGAGTGAGGGAGGAGTGGCCGTGGCCGGACGTCCCCGTGGTGTCGACGACTCCGTGATCCTGCGCGCGACCGCCGACGTCGTCGGACGTGTCGGGCCCGCCGGGCTCACGCTCGCGGCGGTGGCCCGCGAGGTCGGCCTCGTACCGGGCACGCTCATGCAGCGCTTCGGTTCCAAACGGGGCCTGCTGCTGGCGCTGGCGGAGCGAGCCGCCGAGAGTGCGCGGGACCAGGCGCGTACCTCGCCGGAGCGGCTGCGGCGCGCGAACGGGTCGGCGCTCGCCGCGCTGACCGCGCTGCTCGTGGAGTCGATGGAGCCGATGACGACTCCGCAGACGTACGCCAACCATCTGGCGTTCCTCTGTCTGGACCTCGGCGAACCGGAGTTCCACGCGCACGCCCTCACCGTTCACCGGGCCGAGCGGCGCGCCGTCGAGGAGTTGCTGTCCGCCGCGGTCGCAGCGGGGGAGTTGAGGGCAGGGACGGACGTCGGAGCGCTGGCCCGTTCCGTGCAGGCGATGTCCGCCGGTGCCGGGCTGGTCTGGGCGCTCGACCGCGAAGGGACGCTGGAGCAGCGGATACGTCAGGAGATCGACGCGGTGCTGGCGCACCACGTGTCGTCGCCCGTACACCGGCCCGGCCACTCCGAGTTGGAGGAAGCATGAGAGACGTCGAGAATTCGGCTGGGGCGGCGGGCGAGCGGTCCCGCCCGCTGGCGGGCAAGGTCGCGCTCGTCGCGGGCGGTACCCGGGGCGGCGGGCGCGGTATCGCGGTCGAACTCGGCGCGGCCGGGGCGACGGTGTACGTCACCGGCCGCAGCAGCTCCGCCGGGCGCTCCGACCTGGACCGCCCCGAGACCATCGAGGGGACGGCCGGTCTGGTCACCGCCGCCGGTGGGCGCGGCATCGCCGTCCGTACCGACCACAGCAGTCCCGACGAGGTGCGGGTCCTGGTCGGCCGGATCGCAGCAGAGCAGGACGGTCGGCTCGACATTCTCGTCAACTCCGTATGGGGCGGCGACCCGTTGACCGACTGGGAGCATCCGCTGTGGGAGCAGGACCTGGACGCCGGGTTCCGGCTGCTGCGGCAGGCGGTCGACACGCATGTGATCACGAGCCGTTACGCGCTGCCGCTGCTGGTCGCCCGCCGCAGCGGGCTGGTCGTGGAGGTGACGGACGGGAACACCGCCCGCTATCGGGGGTCCTTCTTCTACGACCTCGTGAAGTCCTCGGTGATCCGCCTCGCCGTCGCGCAGGCAGCCGAGTTGAAGCCGTACGGCGTCGCAGCCGTCGCGATCACGCCCGGCTTTCTGCGCTCCGAGGCGATGCTGGACGGACTCGGCGTCACCGAGGAGACCTGGCGGGACGCGGTGGCCGAGGACCCGAACTTCGCCCACTCCGAGAGCCCGGCCTATCTGGGACGCGCGGTCGCCGCGCTGGCCGCGGATCCGGACATCATGACCAAGTCGGGCCGGGCGCTGGCGACATGGGGGCTGTACGAGGAGTACGGCTTCACGGACGCGGACGGTACGCGGCCGGACTTCGCCGCCCACTGGGCCAGGTCGCTGGTGGCGGAGTACGGGCCGCTCGGCGAACCGCTGTAGGACCGCGGGGCGGAGGTCAGGCGCGCAGCCGGGCCGCGCGCATCAGCAGGTAGCGCGTCTCCGGGAGGCTGAGCGTGCGTTCGGCCGCCAACTGATAGGCGGCCACGGCGCCTTCCTTGTCACCCGCCTTCTCCAGCAGATGCGCCCGCACCGCGTCGAGCCGGTGGTGCCCCGCCAACTCCTCGTCGAGGTCCTTGAGTTCGGCGAGTCCGGCCTCCGGACCGTGCGCCATCGATACCGCGACGGCCCTGCTCAGCGCGGCCATCGGCTCGGGCCCGGGGGCACGGCGCAGCAACTCGTCGTACAGAGCCACGATCTGGGGCCAGTCGGTCTCATCGGCGCTCGGCGCCTCGTCGTGCAGCGCGGCGATGGCGGCCTGCAACTGATAGGCACCGGCGGGACCTTGGGACAGAGCCTCCTCGACCAGCGCCGTACCTTCGTCGATCGCGGCACGGTCCCAGCGGGTGCGGTCCTGCTCGTCCAGGGGGATCAGCTCACCGTGCGGTCCGGTGCGGGCCGCGCTCCGCGCCTCGGTCAGCAGCATCAGCGCGAGCAGGCCCGTCACCGCGCCCTCCGTCGGCAGCAGCCGCCGTATGGCTCGCGTGAGCCGGATCGCCTCGTACGCGAGGTCCGCGCGGTGCAACGTGCTGCCGGAGGTGGCCGTATGGCCCTCGTTGAAGATCAGGTAGAGCACTTGGAGGACGGTGGCGAGCCGGCGGTCGCGGTCCTCCGGCCCCGGCTGCCGGAAGGGCGCACCCTTGATCTTCTGCTTCGCCCTGCTGATGCGCTGCGCCATCGTCGCCTCGGGCACCAGATGGGCGCGGGCGATCTCGGCGGTGGTGAGACCCCCGACGGCGCGCAGGGTGAGCGCGGTCCGGCCGGCGGCGGGCAGTTCGGGATGGCAGCATAGGAAGAGCAGGGTGAGGGTGTCGTCCTCCGAGGGGGCACGGCCCTCCCCGGGCGGCGGTGCGGTGAAGGCGTCCCTGGGGGTGAGCGCGGCTGCGCTCTCCTCGCGCCTGCGCCGAGCCTCTTCGCTGCGGAGCTGGTCCACGAGACGGCGGGAGGCGGTCTTGATCAGCCAGCCGCGGGGGTTGTCGGGGCGGCCGGCGGCCGGCCATTGCTGGGCCGCGGCGATGAGCGCTTCCTGTACGGCGTCCTCGGCGAGGTCGAAGTGGCCGTAGCGGCGGACGAGCGCGCCGAGGACCTGCGGCGCGTTTCGGCGCAGCAGGTCCTCGATCGGGGTGGGGCCGGTCGGTGGGGCCGCACTGTTCGTGCGGCGCGCACCGGCCTGGCTCTCGTCGCTCGTGCCGTTGTCCGCGGTGTCGTCCGTGCCGTGGTTCACACCGCGTATTACACCCCGGGCGTACCCAGGTGTGCGCGGTGTCTCAGCCATCCACCCCCGGACCGTCCGGGATGGGCCGGATGACGACGGGGTAGACCGGGGCGCCCTCGGGCTGGGGGCAGGCGGCGACGCGCGCGGCGATCTCGGTGACCCGCTCCAGGCTCGCGCAGTCGAGCACCCAGTAGCCGGCGAGCAGTTCCTTCGTCTCGCCGTACGGCCCGTCCGTGATCACGGGCTTGCCGTCCTTGTCCGCGCTGACGAAGCGGGTCTCCGAGGGCGCGGCCAGGCCGTTGGCGTCGACCAGTTCACCGGACTCGGCGAGGTCGTTGTTGACCTCCCCCATGAAGGCGAACATCGCCTGCATGTCCTTCTCGCTCCAGGCCGGGCTCTGCGCGGACCCTTTGCCGGTCATGGCGTCGTAGTCGACCTGGGAGCCCTGGACCATCACCAGATACTTCATGACTTCACTCCTTGTTTCTGTGTTGTCGCCTCTTCCGGGCAACTCTCACAGGGGACGTCGGAGCCGATGACGGGTTCTCGACAGCTCGGGAGGATTTTTTTCGAATCACTCCGTCGGGCCACGTAGGCGCAGGTCGGAGGGGGGTGGGTAGCGGGCCGGCCGGTGATGGCGTAGCGATGTTACGGAAAGGGGTAGCGATGCTACGTTGAGCATGTTAGCGTTGTTGTTGTCGCGAGGCGGAGACCGCTTTCCCGGTCGATGTCTCGCTTGTCACGTCGATAAACGTCGGTACGTCCTTACGTCGATACAGGGAGCAACGTCATGAGTGAGCAGGGGAGCGCGGCGCGTCGGGTGGTGATCGTCACCGGAGGGTCTCGGGGCATCGGTCGGGAGAGCGCGCAGCGCCTGGCGGCGGACGGGCACGCCGTCGTCGTCAACTACGCGGGGAATCAGACGGCGGCGGAGTCGGCGGTGGCCGCCATCACGGAGGCGGGCGGGACGGCCATCGCCTTCCGCGCCGACGTGGCGGACGAGGTCGCGGTGTCGGCGCTGTTCGACGCGGCGGAGGAAGCCTTCGGAGGCGTCGACGTCGTCGTGCACGCGGCGGGTGTCATGGCGGTCACGCCGCTGGTCGACACCGAGCTGGACGCGCTGGACAGGATGCACCGCACCAACATCCGCGGCACGTTCGTGGTCGACCAGCAGGCGGCGCGCCGGCTCCGGAACGGCGGGGCGATCATCAACGTCTCCAGCTCGGTGCTGGGCCTGGCCTTCCCTGGATACACGGCGTACGCGGCCAGCAAGGGCGCGGTCGAGGCGATGACGCTGATCCTGGCCAGGGAGCTGCGCGGGCGTGACATCACGGTCAACGCGGTGGCGCCGGGGCCGACGGTCACGGAGCTGTTCCTGGAGGGCAAGGACGAGGAGACCATCACGAGGATGGCCGCCCAGGCACCGCTGGAGCGGCTCGGCCGGCCGGAGGACATATCCGAGGTCGTCTCCTTCCTCGCCGGACCCGCGCGCTGGGTCAACGGCCAGGTCCTGCGTGCCAACGGCGGCATCATCTGAGGCCGCTCGTGTCAGGCACCCCACGGATTCCTGCGGCCGATTCTTCCCGGCGATCGAGGAGATCCGTCATGAGTAACAGCGCTACGGAGCCCTTGATACGGTCGTCCGCCATGAGCACACGAGCGCGGATCCTCGAAGTCGCGGCACGACTGGTCGCCGAGTCGCCCAACGGGGACGTCTCCACCCGGGCCGTGTGCGACGCCGCGCAGGTGGGTGCCCCGGCGCTCTACCGGCACTTCGGGGACAAGGAAGGGCTGCTCTCCGCGGTCGTGGACCACGGCTTCGACAAGTATCTGGAGACCAAGCGGGAGCGGACCCCGCAGGACGATCCGATAGAGGATCTGCGCAAGGGCTGGGACAACCACGTGGAGTTCGCGCTGGACAACCCGAATCTGTACCGGCTGATGTACTCCCCCGCGATGCGTACGCCCCCGGCGGCGGCCCTGGAGTCGCACGAGATGCTCACCAGGGATCTGCGGCGGGCGGCGGCGGACGGCAAGTTGAGTCTGGCGCCCGAGGCCGCTGCCCAGGTCGTCATGTCGGCCAACGTCGGGGTGGCCCTGATGCTCGTCGCCCGTCCATCGACCTTCACCGACAGGGACACCTCCCGGCGGGTCCGCGACGCCGTGCACGCCACTGTCTTCACCTCGGAAGCGCTGGCGGAGCGCGCCGACAGGCCCGCGAAGAGGACTCAGCTGCCCGCGGCGGCGGCCCAGTTGAACGTCCTGCTGGGGCGGTCGGGGGAGTCGGGGCTCAGCACCGCCGAAATGGCCCTGATGACGGAGTGGCTGCGCCGGCTCTCCACCACCTCCGCGACGTCCGCCGGCTCCACCACCTCCGCCGGCTCGATGACCTCTACGACCTCGGCGGTCGCCGAAGGCGACGAGTAGCGGCTCCGGACGCCGTCGAGATCCCGGGGGCGCATGTCCCGCACCCGCGGGTCATGTGGGCAGATCGGCGCAGGTGTCCGACGCGGGGAGTTCGTCCGCCAGAAATACGGTCTGGGCCATCATCCGGTATCCGCTCATCTTTTCGCGGAATGTCTCAACGGACTCCTCGGGGTGCACGGAATCGATCACGGCGTGCTCGCCGACGGCGTTGAACTGGTGGCTCACCCCGCGCGGGATCTGCATGTCCACGAAGGAGCAGGGCGGCACCACCAGGTTGTAGCGGGTCCGCACCACACCCGGCGGGGTGTCGGGCAACGTGTCCTCGAAGGAGCGCAATGTGAAGGGAGTTACCCCGGAGACGCCGGTGATCTCGAACCGGGAGAGGCTGCTCACCCGGATCCGCGTATCCGGGCCGGTCATCATCCGTACGAATCGCAGACCGGTATGCAGATGCATACGGGAGCAGACGCCGCGCTCCTCCACATTGTAGAAATCCATCAGATAGCGGTCGGCGAAGAAGTCGTCGAAGGGCGCTTCGAGCATATAGACGTCGCCCTCCTCGAAAGTCTGGAAACGGGTTATCCCGTCCTGGTCCGTCGTTGTCGCCGATTCGCTTCTCTTCGCGTCTCTCACGACTTTCGTGAAGGCGTCCACCACGGCGAGAGCGATGTCCGAGGGAAGCTGAAGGACCGGTGTGACCACGTTCCTTGCCGCGTCACGGAATTCGGCGATGTCGTGGACCTCGTTCTCCGCGTTCGCCTCACGTTTCATTCGCGTACCTGAATTGGACATCTCAATCAAGCTCCATCGTCTAGGATCTGTCCGTTCGACACAACGAAACCATGCGCTTCTCAGGGCAGTTGGAGGGGGCCGCCGTGATCTGCCCGCACTGTGGCAAAGACGCTCGCTACCGGGAACGAGGGAACGGGCTCTGCCCGGTCTGCAAGCGCGCGTTCGCCCTCGAACCCAAAGAGAACAAGCTCCGCCTGCACGACGTCCGGATGCGCAAGCTCATCCACAAGCTCAGCAACGGCGGGGGCCTGCGCTACACGCCCACCCAGCTCTACTACGCGGCGGCTCGTGGGCGGACTCCCGCCGAGAGCGGTATGTACGGATGTGTCGCCCTCGGCCTGCTGGTGCTCGGGGCGATCGCCTCGTGGGTGATCATCAGCGTCTCCGGATTCGACCGGGACGTGATCCTGGGCACTCTCACGGTCGGCGGCGTCTACGTCGTCCTGGTTGTCGTGCTGTCGATCCGCGGTGCGATGCGCGCCAAGCGGACGGGCAGGGTTGAAGTGCCGATGCCGTTCAGCGACTTCAAGACCTCGGTGATAGACCGCTGGGCCGCCGTCTACGGCAAGCCGCCGATCGGGATGGCGCCCGAGGGGAACAGGCTGTACCCCGTGCTCCCGGCCGGCGAGGTGCCGAAGCTGGTGCTCCTGTGTCCGGACTCCACCGTGCTGGCCTGCCTCGTACTGAACGGCGCGCCCGAGAAGCACTCCCTCGCGCTGGTGCAGTCCGTGCACCAGCTCGCGCGGATACCCGGCGACCCGAGCGCGAGCGGTGGAGCGGGGCCGGTGGGGATAGTCCTGCACGACGCCAGCCCCGCGGGGCTCGCCTTCGCCTCCGAGGCCAGGGCCGCGCTCGGCGGGCGGGTGGTGGTCGCCGGAATGCTGCCGCGCACCGTGAAGGACAACCCCAACGCCGTACGGCTGAGAAGTCCGCTCGGCCCGGCGGATCTGGAAGCCATCCGTGTTTCGTCGTCGCGGCTCACCGCTGCGGAGGCCGACTGGCTGACCCGTGGCTGGTGGTCGCCCATCGCCGCCGTGACTCCGGTGAAGCTGCTCTCCGTGGTCGCGCGGGCGGTGGACCGGGCGGAGGGGATAGCCGACCCCGACCGGGGGCGTGCGCAGCAGGTCGGGTTCCTCACCTGGCCGACGGCGTCATGAGCGGTACGGGCCACCTCACGGGCGCGGGCCGTGCGGCGGACAGCGGGCAGACAGGAACGGGACTCGCGACGGACCCCGGGCACACGGGGCACACGGGCCAGGCGGGGCACATGCGGCAGGCGATCCTCGACCGCGTGCTGCGTACGGCGGCCGAGAAGGCCGCCGCACCCGGTCAACTGCACTTCACCGAGCGGCAGTTGTACTACGAGGTGTGCCGGGTGCTGCTGCCGTGGCACCGGGCGCCCCGGCGTACGCACTTCACGTCGGCCCCCGCGCTGACGTACGGCGCCTTCCGGGCCGCGCTGCACCGCATCGGTCCCGACACGGTGGACGGCCTCCTGCCGCCCGTCGTGCCCAGGCCCCCGCAGGCGGCCGGGCGGCACACCCCGGAGCCTGACCTGTTCGACTACGGCCTGCCGAGGCTGCTGGTCTGCGAGTCCGACGACATCGCCGCCATGCTGCGGGCCAACGGGGTGCCGATGGAGTCGGCGTGCCCGGTCTACGGCGCCTCCGAACTGCCCCTGGACACAGGGGTGCTGAGGATGCTCGCGCTGGCCGAGCGGGCGACGGTCTACCTTCTGCACGACGCGAGCGCGCACGGGCTCACCTTCCCCGCGCGGTTCGCCCGGTCCGTCGATGTACCGGACGGGGTGCGGGTCGTCCCGCTGGGGTTGCGGCCCCGGCAGGCGGGCGCGCTCCATCTGGTCCATGGGCGTGGTCCGGCGTACGCGGCGATACCCGGCCACTGGCCGGGCCCCGCGACCGCCGCCGCCTCGGGTGCCGCTCCGGGGCTTGCGTCCGCACTCAGCCGCTGGGAGCGCGACTGGCTGCGGCGCGGCAGATTCGTGGAACTGGCCGCCGTGAACCCGGCGTCACTGATCCGTACGGTGCACCGTCTCGTACGGGAAGTGCGCACGCCCCGCTCGCAGCTGACCGACCTTCGCCAGGTACGCCAGGCGGGTTTCCTGAGCTGGCCCACCGCATGAGAGGAACCGCAGTGCCGCAGCCGCATAGGCGGGAGATCACCTACAGCGACGAGCTGCTCGCCGACCGCACGGTCCACCGGCGTTACTTCGACGGCCGCCAGGAGTGGCGCAGTGCCGACAGCGCGAGCCGTCGCACTGTGCGGTGGCGGGACGACCGCGGTGCTTCGGGCAGCGACGAGCTGCTGGGCCGGCGGATCGTCAAACGGGTCTACGCGGACGGGCGCCCGGTGATCTACGGCAGGGAGGCCGGTTACGGCCGCACGCTGTGGAGCGACGGGGTGCTGACGGTGAACCGGACGTCGTTCGGCGGCCGGCTGGGCACCGTCCTGGCCGCGGTGACCGCGGGGGCCGTTCTCGGCACGCTGGCCATGCCGCCCGCCTCCCTCAGTCCGGAGGAAGAGGAGGAGATGCGCCGCCAGGCGGAGGCGAGCGCGTCGGGCGGTGACGGCGGTGGCGCGGGGGACGCCGGTTACGGGGACTGGGACGACGGTTCCGCCGACAGTGACGACGACTTCGGCTGAGCCGGGAGCCGGGAGCCGGGAACACGGAAGGAAAGAGGACGCGATGTCCCGCTGGTGTGCGTGTCTGACCGCCGACGACCCGGCCGGGCAGGTGGCGGCCATGGGCGGCCGGCCCGTGCCGACGCGGGCGGGGCACCATGCGCTCGGCCTGCTCGACGGCCCCGGCGCCGCCGAAGGGCCGTACCGGGTGGGAGACGTCCACGCGATCGGCGAGGTCACGCTCCACAACGCGCCCGAGCTCCGGGCCCGGCTCGGTTCGGCCGGCGCCGACGGCATCCCCGGCGACTGCTCCGACGGTGAGCTGCTCCTGCGCGCCTACGTCAGGTTCGGTGCCGCCGGACTGGCCGCCGCCGACGGCATGTTCGCCCTCGCCATCGCCGAAGGCGACGAACTTGTCCTCGTCCGCGACCACATGGGCGCCCGCACCCTCTTCCACGCCCGCGCCGGCACCGGCCGGCGGGCGGCCTGGGCGGCCTCCACCTCCCTGCGGGCGCTCCAGCGCTGGCCCGCGCTCGACACCGGACTGCATCTGCCTGCGGTCAGATCGTTCCTCACCTTCGCGTATCTCCCGGGCAGGGAGACCCTGTTGCGCGGGATCCACGAGGTGCTGCCGGGCCGGTGCGTACGGCTGAAGGCGGACGGTTCCACGGTGGAGGAGACGTACTGGGAGCCGGCCGAGGTGGCCGACGAGCGGCCGGCGGCCGAACACGCCCGGGAACTGCGCGAGTTGCTGGAGTCCGCCACCGCGCGCCGGCTGCCGGTCGCCGAGCCGGTCGGTGTGCTGCTCTCCGGCGGTGTGGACAGCAGCCTGGTCACCGCGCTCGCCGCCAAACTGCACGACCAGGCCGTCCGGTCGTACTCGATCAGCTTCGGCGGCGACGCCCCGAACGAACTGGCCTACTCCGGACTGGTCGCCGCCCACTGCCACACCGAGCACCAGGTCCTGACCGTGCCCGGCGAGGCGGTCGCGGCACGCCTCCCGGAGACCGTCGCGCTGCTGGACAGCCCGGTCGGCGACCCGCTCACCGTGCCCAACCTGATGCTCGCCGAGGCGGTGGCGGCGGACGGTATGAGCGTGGTGCTCAACGGGGAGGGCGGCGACCCGGTCTTCGGCGGCCCCAAGAACCTGCCGATGCTCATCCACGAACTGCTTCGCGACGAGGCGGGTGTGGACTCCCGGGCGCGTGCCTACGTGGACTCGTACCGCAAGTGCCACGCCGACCTGCCGGTGCTGCTGACGCCGGGAGTGCTGGCCGAGCTGGCGGACGCGCCGCCGGTGACGGACCTGCTTGCGCCCTATCTGACACAGGGTCGGATGAAGAGCCTGCTCAACCAGTTGCTGCACACCAACCTGCGGACCAAGGGCGCCCATCACATCCTCACCAAGGTGGAGCGCATCACCGCGTCGCAGGGGCTGGAGGGCCACGCCCCGCTGTTCGACCGCGCGGTCGTCGACCACGCGTTCCGTGTGCCGCCCCGGCTGAAGCTCGCGGGGACGAGCGAGAAGTGGATCCTCAAGGAGGCGGTACGGGACCTGCTTCCGCCGACGATCGTGGACCGCCCCAAGAGCGGGATGCGCGTCCCGGTCCAGCAGTGGCTGGACGGACCCCTGCGCGAGCTGGGCCACGACCTGCTCCTCGGCAGGTCGGCGCGCGCCCGAGGGCTGTTCCGTGAGGACACGATCCGGTCCTGGCTGCGGAGGGAGGGGACGCTGCTGCCGCGCCAGGGAGGCAAGTTGTGGCTGGTCCTCACACTGGAGCTGTGGCTGCGCTCGTTCGAGGTCGGGACTTGAGGTGAGGGTGTGCGCCCGAGGGCCAGGTTCGAGAACTGAGGCCCCTTCCTGCGCGTCCCACAGGATACGTTCAGGATGGGGGAACAAGTGCACTGCTTTTCAGGGGGGTTCATGGTGAGCGGAGGACCTGGCCGGCTGCGATCGGGCACCGTCGCACTCGCGATCGGTCTACTGCTGGCAGGGTGTTCAGGCGACGGCGACACCTCCGCCACGGACACGACGAAGCCCAGCCCGGCGAAGTCCGGTACCGAGGAGAAGACCGACGGGGAGGCGAAGGGCGCCGCGCCGAGCCCGTCGGCCACCAACGGGCTGGACTTCTCGCCCGACGACAGCCGTAAACCCCGGACGCGTGCCGAGGCCCTGCGACTGGCCCGCGCCGTCACCGCGGAGCCCAGCCGGTACGGGGCCGGCTACGTCAAGCGGAGCCCGTACGAGAGCGACCCCGGCTCGCTCGCCGTGCTCGACGAGGACTGCGTCTGGCAGCGCGAACCGCTCCCGCCCTCGGTACTGACCAGCTTCACCCGCTACAGCGAACTGCCCGCGCAGGGCGACAAGGGCCCGATCCGGATAGCCGCCACCGTCCTCGTGCACCGCGAAGAGGCCGACGCGAACTGGGACATGGCGCGCACCCTCGAAGAGGCACTGCGCTGCCCCGAGCAGCAACTCAGCGACGGCGAGCGGATCACCGGACTGCTGTCGGCGGGCCTGGCGTTCGGGGCCGGTCAGTTCGCCAGCGAGGACTCGATCTCCGAGAGCGGTGAGTACCACAGCGACGAACTCGGCGGCCCGCACTACTACACCTGGGGCCAGAGCCGCCTGGGCCAGGTGACCGTCTCGTCGGTCGGCAAGGGTTCCAAGGGCTGGACCTCGAAAGAGATCGACAAGGCCGTCATCGAGGGAACGGCCGCCATGCTCGTCGATGTCCAGAATGAACTGGAGGCGTCGGCATGAGCGAGCCGCTGCTGCCCACCGATCCCGCCTCGATCGGCGGCCACCGGCTGCTGGCCCGCCTCGGCGCGGGTGGCATGGGCGTGGTCTATCTCGGCCGTACGGAGGCGGGGGCGCTGGCCGCCGTCAAGGTCATCCAGGCCGAGTACGCGGACGATCCCGGGTTCCGCGCCCGCTTCCGCCGCGAGGTCGACCTGGCCCGCCGGGTGGCCAGCCCGTGGGCGGTGCCCGTCACGGGCGGGGAACCGGAAGCGGCGGAGCCCTGGTTGGCCACCGAATTCGTACCGGGCCCGTCGCTCGGCGAGGCGGTCACCCGGCACGGACCGCTGCCGGTACACAGTGTGCGGGCGCTGGCCAGGATGCTCGCAGGGGCGCTGGGAGCCGTGCACGACGCGGGGCTTGTGCACCGCGACATCAAGCCGGGCAATGTCCTGCTGGCCGTGGACGGTCCACGGCTGATCGACTTCGGGATCGCCCGCGCGACCGACGAGACCGCGCTCACCTCCCCCGACATGGTCGTCGGCACGCCCGGCTATCTCTCGCCCGAACAGGCCGAGGCGCGCGGCGCCGGGGTGGGGCCGGCGAGTGACGTGTTCTCCCTGGGGTGCCTGCTGGCGTACGCGCTGACGGGACGGCCCCCGTTCGGCGCGGGTTCGGCCGACGCGCTGCTCTACCGGACGGTGCACGACGAGCCGGACATCGGCGGATCGCGCGGTTCGGGCGGTTCGGGCGGCTCATGGGACGAGGAGGACGCGGAACTGCGCCAACTCCTGCTCTCCTGCCTGGCGAAGGACCCGGCCGACCGGCCCACGGCCGAGCGGATCGCCGAGGAGCTTGCCGACGACCCCACGTCCGACGGCGGCGGAGCGGCCGACTGGCTGCCGGAAGACGTCGTACGGGGCATCGCCGACCGCGCGGCCGAGATGCTGGCGCTGCCGGACATCGAGCCGACGGTCGCCGACGCGCCCGGCGTCGGCGGCGACGGCGCGGGCGACGACGGCGCAGGCAACGACGGCGCCGACGACAACGGTGCGGGCGGTCAGGGCGGCCAACAGCCGTCCCGCCGAAGGCTGTTCGTCCTTTCCGGCGCCGCGCTGCTCGCCGTCGCCGCCGGTGGCGGAGCCTGGGCCGCCCTGCGGGACGACGACCCTCCCGCGTCCGGGGACTCCGGCCCGCGCTGGGCCATCGGCGTCCAGGCGGACCTCTCCGGTACGGACAAGGTGGCCGGCCGGGCGCAGGAACAGGGCGCGCGGCTGGCGATCGAGCAGTACAACGCCCGTAAGCCCGGCAAGGACAGGCCCTTCGAACTCGCGCTGAGGACCGCCGACGACGGCGGCACCGCCCAACGCGCCCCGGCCGCCGCCAAGAAGCTGATCGAGGACGCGGACGTACTCGCCGTACTGGGCGCGACCAGCGATGTGACGACGGAAGCGGTCGTCGGCGCGTACGACGAGGCCCTGGTGCCCCTGCTGACCGTCTCGGCCGCCGGGATGCTGATGTCGTCAGGGCAGCCCCGGTCCCTCGTGCACTGCCGTCCCGGCAACGCCGCACTGTCCATCCCGATCGCCGTCTACCTCACCCAACAGGCGGCGAAGGACAAGGAGATGGGACGGCCGGGACTGCTCCAGGACCGTACGGCCCAGACGTACGCCTGGGAGTCCGCCACCATCACCGCGCTCGTGCTGCGCCAGTCCGGGATGCCGGCCTACCCCCGGGTGATTCCGGCGGACATCGAGGACATGAAGCCCGTGGTCACCGACATCCTGCGGGCAGGTACGGGCTCCTTCGTCTACGCCGGTTACGCGCCGGGGGCGGCGAAGGTGGCGCGCGAGCTGGCGGCGGCCGGGTTCGACGGACCACGGCTCGCGTCACAGGCCGTGCTCGACCCGGAGTTCCTGGAGCTGGCGGGGGACGCGGCCGAGGGCTGGCTGCTGACCGCCTCGTTCGTCTCCGCCGCCGACAAGCCGGAGGCCGCGGACTTCACCGCCGCGTTCCGCGAGCGCTTCGGCAGCGAGCCGCCGTACTTCGCGGCGGAGGCGTACGACACGGTGAATCTGGTCATCCAGGAACTGGTGAAGGGCGCGAAGCCGGCTGCCCCGGCGAAGGGATCCCCCTCTCCTGCGGGGCAACAGCCGCCGAAGCGGGCGGAGTTGGTGGGTCTGCTGCGCAAGAGCACGTACCAGGGGATCACGAAGCGGTTCGCGTTCGACCCGGAGCAGGGCAGCTTCGCGGGGGAGGGCG
Organism: Streptomyces sp. NBC_01716; assembly: GCF_036248275.1. NCBI lineage: Bacteria > Bacillati > Actinomycetota > Actinomycetes > Kitasatosporales > Streptomycetaceae > Streptomyces > Streptomyces sp. NBC_01716. The sequence goes on from NZ_CP109181.1 coordinate 4,553,045, forward strand.
TGTTCCTGTACGAGGTCAAGGACGGCGGCTTCCGCTTCCTGGGGCCCGCCCCCACCGGCGCGTAAGGGATGGCCGGGATCCAGCCTCTCAAGGCCGCCGATCCGCCCGCCGTCGGCGGTTACCGGCTGCTCGGGCGGCTCGGCGCGGGCGGGATGGGCGTGGTGTATCTGGCCCGTTCGCCGGGCGGCGCGCTGATCGCGCTGAAGGTCATCCGTGCCGAGTACGCGGCCGACCACGGCTTCCGTGTCCGCTTCCGGCGCGAGGCGGAGGCGGCGGGGCGGCTCACCGGGCGCTGGGTGGTCCCGGTCGTGGCCGCGGCGGCGGAGGAGCGCGAGCCGTGGCTGGCGACCGGCTTCGTCCCCGGGCCCTCGCTGGCGGAGGCCGTCACGCTGCACGGTCCGCTGCCGCCGGAGGCCGTACGCACCCTCGGTGCCCGGCTGGCCGAGGCGCTCACCGAGGTGCACGCGGCGGGGCTGGTGCACCGCGACGTCAAGCCCGGCAACGTGCTGCTCGCCCTGGACGGCCCCCGGCTCATCGACTTCGGCATCGCGCGGTCCACCGGCGCCACCGCGCTGACCGAGAGCGACGTGGTGATCGGCTCGCCCGGCTATCTCTCGCCCGAGCAGGCACAGGCCCGCGCCGGTGAACTCGGGCCGCCGAGCGACGTGTTCTCGCTCGGGTGCGTGCTGGTGTACGCGGCGACGGGGCGGCGGCCGTTCGGTACGGGCTCGCCGGCGGCCATTCTGTTCCGCACGGTCCACGAGGAGCCGGACCTCGACGGCGTACCGGAGGAACTGCTCGATCTGCTGACGGCCTGCCTCGCCAAGAACCCCCGGGACAGGCCGGGTTCGGGGGATGTGCGGGAGGCGCTGGGGGGTGCCGGCGGCGAGTCGGGGGGCTGGCTGCCGGGGCCGCTGACCCGGCTGGTCGCGGAACGGTCGGCGGCAGTGCTGGCGCTGCCCGACCCGCCGCCGGGGCGTACGTCCGGCTCCGACTCGGCCTCCGGCTCCGGCTCCCCGGCGGACCCGGTCACGGTCACGGCGGTACCGGCGGCACCGGCCGCCGCCCCCGGGCCGTCGCGGCGCCGTGTGCTCACGCTCGCTTCCGCGGCCGGAGTCGTCGCGGTCGGCGGGGGGCTGGCGGCCTGGGCGGCATCCCGGCAGACCGGCGACGGCGGCTCCGGCTCGGGCGCCGGTGCGTCCCGGCCGCGCTACGTCGTTGGGCTGCACGCCGATCTGTCCGGCCGGGACAAGGCGGCCGGCCGCGCCCAGGAACGGGGCGCGCGGCTGGCCGTCGCCGACCACAACGCCCGTGCGGACCGCCCCTTCGACCTGGCGCTGCGCGTACGGGACGACGGAGGAGACGCGAAGCGGGCCGAGGCGACGGCGGGGAGGTTCGTCGCGGAGGACGAGGTGTTCGCGGTGATCGGGCCGACCGGGGTCGCGGGAGTCGAGGCCGTCGCGGCCCGGTACCAGGAGGCGCTGCTTCCTCTCGTGACCGTCTCGTGCGACAGCGACGCGGTCTCGTCGGTCGGCACGAAGGCCTTCTTCCAACTCAGACCGGACGGCAACAGCCTGACCACGGGCTTGGTCGACTATCTTGTCCGGGCCCGGGGGGACCGCAGGACCGTCCTCGTCGACGACCAGGCGGCGGGGCGCACCAGTCAGCGGCTGGTGGTGAACCTGGCCGACACGCTGCCCCAGGGCGTCGGCACGACCACGACCAGCACGGTGCCCGCCGACAGTGACGACTTCGGCCCGGTGGCCGCCGCCGTGACATCGAGCGACGCCGACTCGGTGGTGTACGCCGGCACCTCTCCCGCGCGCGCGGCCCGCTGCGCCCGCGCGCTCGCGGAAACGGGCTTCCGCGGCACACGCCTGGCACGCGAACCGGTGCTCCAGCCCGCGTTCCTCGACGAGGCGGGCGCCGCCGCCGACGGCTGGGTGATCGTGACGACATATGTCGATCCGGCCGAACTGCCCGCCGCGAAGGGCTTCGTGACGTCGTACGAGAAGCGCTACGGCCCGCGCACGGGCGAGTTGTTCGCGGTCGAACCGTACGCCGTGGAGGCGTACGACGCGCTGAACTTCATCGCGCGGGGGATACGGGAGCTGGGCGGCATCGGCGTCGAACGGGGCGCGATGGTGAGCCGGCTGCGGTCCCTCACCTACCACGGCCTCGGCAGAATCATCGACTTCGACGACTCGACGAAGGCCTTCGTCTTCACCAACGGCCTGTTCCTGCACCGGGTGGAGGCGGGCACGCCCCGCTTCCTGGGCCGCTACGGCGAGGCGAAGTAGTCCGAGCGTCCCCTCCCGGGAGCCGCGCCCCGGCGGCCCCCGTTGTCGGACCCGGCGCCTATCCTGCGGTGCCATGAGCACCTCTCGGACCGACGGCACCTCCGACGGGGCGGACGAACTCGACGCCCCGCGCGCCCTGTTGGCCACGGTCCGGGCCCGCGAAGCCCGTAAGGCCGTCCGTGAACTTCTCGTCCGGGCCGCCGGCTGGAGGGCGTACGCCGGCTGGAGTACCGGTATCAGCCGTGGCCGGACTTCGACTTCCTGATCGGCAGCACCTCGGTCGATTCGGTCAGGGCCTACTCACTCGGGCTGCTCGATGTGTCCGGACTGGCCGGGCTGCCCGTCCTGACCAAGGTGCGCGCGGGGTCAGCACCTACGCGTTCTGAGCGGCGCCGGAAGCGCCTCCGGCGCCGCTCACCCGCCCGGGGCCCGAGGCCGGACGCCCGGTCAGCTCTCCTTCGTGGAGTACGAGTGCGCCCCCGTGCCCGCGAGCGCCCCGCCCTCCACGATCAGATACTCGTCGCGGATGGGGTTCCCCGCGAAGTACGACTCCAGGATCTCCCGCGTACCGGCCGCGTACCGCGCCTGCGCGGAGAGCGACGAGCCCGAGATGTGCGGCGTCATCGCGTGGTGCGGCATGGTGCGCCACGGGTGGTCGGCCGGCGCGGGCTGCGGGTACCAGACGTCGCCGCCGTAACCCGCGAGCTGACCGCCGCGCAGCGCCCGGTCGACGGTGTCGCGGTCGACGATCTTCGCGCGCGCGGTGTTGATGAGGTACGCGCCGCGCTTCATGGTGCCGATGAGCTTGTCGTCGAACAGGCCCTCGGTCTCCGGGTGCAGGGGCGCGTTGATGGTGACGACGTCGCAGTGCGGCACCATGGCGGCGGTCGACTCGTGCCAGGTGAGGTTCAGCTCCCGCTCTACGGCCGCCGGCAGCCGGTGCCGGTCGGTGTAGTGGAGGCCCACGTCGAAGGGGGCGAGTCGGCGCAGGACGGCGAGCCCGATACGGCCGGCCGCGACCGTACCGACCTGCATGCCCTCCAGGTCGTACGAGCGCTTGACGGCGTCCGCGATGTTCCAGCCGCCGTCGAGCACGATCCGGTGCGAGGGGATGAAGTTGCGTACGAGCCCGAGCACCGTCATCACCACGTGCTCGGCGACGCTGATGCTGTTGCAGTACGTCACCTCGGCGACGGTGACGCCGTGGGTGATGGCGGCGTCGAGGTCGACGTGGTCGGAGCCGATGCCGGCGGTGACCGCGAGCTTCAGGTTCTTGGCCGTGGCGATCCGCTCGGCGGTCAGATACGCCGGCCAGAACGGCTGCGAGATCACGATGTCCGCGTCGGCCAGCTCGCGGTCGAAGACCGAGCCCGCGCCCTCTTTGTCGGAGGTGACGACGAGGGTGTGGCCGCGGCTCTCCAGGAAGGAGCGGAGGCCGAGTTCACCGGAGACGCTGCCCAGCAGATGGCCGGGGGTGAAGTCGGTGCTTTCGGGGGTGGGGGTGGTCTGGCCGCCGGGGTAGTGGTCGATGACCGGGAGGTCGTCGCGGGCGTAGGTGGTGGGCTGCCCGTCGGTCGGGTCGTCGTACAGCACACACAGGATCTTGGCCATGGCGTTGCGGCTCCTCGTCCGTTGCTGCGGAGTGCTTCGGAAGGTGCCTCTTACGGTCGGCCCTGGCGTCGGCGCTGGTCAAAGCGACTGTTTCTATGCCGGGATAGACGCCGGCTATCGCTCGGGGTCGGGGGCGGGTCCGGGCGTCGCGGCGTCGGCCGGCGCGAGATACGTCCCCAGCAGGCTGTCCAGCACCTCGCGCAGGCTCACCCGCCGCGCGGTCTCCAACAGCGCCTTCGCGAGCACCGGTTCGGGGCTGCGGTCGGCGATGACCAGGCCCACGCGCGGCCCGTGCGCGGGGTGCGCCAGCGGGACCACGCGCATCGTCTCGGGGACGCCGAACATATGCAGCCAGGCGTGCGAGATCACGCTCGACCACCGGCCCGCCGCCATGTGTGTGTAGAGGCCGGCGACGGTGTCGGTCTCGATCGCCGGGGTGACGCTCGCGCCTTCGGCGGCGAAGTACTCGTCCATGATGCGGCGGTTGCGCATCTGCGGTGAGAGCAGGCACAGCGGCAGCCCGGCGACCTCGGCCCAGCGCACCGAGCGCTGTTCGGCGAGCGCGCTGTCGCGGGGCGTGAGCAGCAGATACCGCTCCTCGTACAGCGGTGTCCTGCGTACCTGGCGCAGGCTTTCGTCGTCCAGATACGTGAGCGCGATGTCCAGCTCGAAAGAGGTCAGGCGCCGCGTGATGTCGCGCGACGACAGCGACTCCAACGAGACGCGTACGAGCGGGTGTTGCTCGCAGAAGGGGGTGGTCAGGAGGGACGCGGCCGTCAGCGCGGTGGGGATGGCGCCCAGCCGCAGCGTGCCGGTGAGACCGCCGCGCATGACCGACAACTCGTGCTGGAGCGCGTCGCGTTCGGCGAGTATCCGGTGCGCCCAGAGCAGCACCCGCTCGCCCTCGGGCGTGAGCCCTTCGAAGCGCCGGCCACGGCGCACGATCGGCACCCCGAGTTCGTGCTCCAGCTTGCGTATCGCGGCGGAGAGCGAGGGCTGGGAGACGAAGCAGGCGTCGGCGGCCCGCGCGAAGTGGCGCTCGCGGGCGAGCGCCACGAGGTACTCCAGTTGCCGCAGCAGCACGACGGTTCGCTCCCTTTCGGCTCGACGCCTCCCCGCGACGCTTCCCCGATGCTCAAGGCGGGCCGGTCCCGGCCATCCTCACCCACGGGAAGCGGCCGTGGTACGGGCCGGGCCGGACGAGGTTGCCGCAAACCCGGCGCGGGGGCGATTTCGGTGGATACGCTGATCAGCCAGCGGAGGGAGCGATCATGGATCCGGCAGTCACCACCGCACGGCTCGCGTCGGGCATCGTCATACCGTTGATCAAGAAACTGTTCGTACGGGACGGGCCCGGCGCCGGGTTGGTCGACCGGCCGGTACGGATATCCGGCCTGGTCAGCTTCCGTGGCGAGAAGCGCACCCTGTCCGACAAGGACCTGCACAAGATCGCCGCCGAACTCGTCCGGCGCGCCGTCGACCCGGTCGGGCCCGGCGAGCGGCCGGTGCCGCCCGACGAGGACGAGGCCGTCGTGCGGGCCCTGGCCCGTACCCTGCACTGCCTGGGCGACCTCGACATGGAGGACGTACAGGCCGTCCAGCCCGGCCCGCAGGCGCTCGCCCGCGCGTTACAGGCGGTCGAACCGAATGCCACCCGCGATCTGTCGGCCAACGCCACCGGCCTGTACGACGCGCTCCTTGAGACCGCCTGCCTGTACATCCTGCACCTCTTCACGCAGCGCTCGACCTTTGTCGCACGCACCCTCGTACGGCACACCGCGACACTGGCCGACCTGACGTGGTGAGGGGGGCCGGTGGGCGGGAGGTCACGCGAGGGCGGCGGCCTCGGTCGCGGCGACGCGGGCCGCCGTCCGCGCGAACGTCTCGATCGCGGCCGTCGTGTGGCCCGCGCGCCACACCAGGCCGTACCCGACCGGGGCCGCGTCCGAGAGCGGGACGTAGGTGACGCCGGGGCGGGCGTAGTACGTGCCGGTGTGCGCGGGCGCCACGAACGCGCCCTGGGCGCCGCCCACCAGGGTCAGGGCCTCCTGCATGTTGGTGACGGCGGGGCCGCGTCCGATCGCTCGGCCGGCCGGGGTGCGGGACGGAACATGGTGTTCCAGCCAGGAGGCGGGGGCCGGTCCGGCGATCGTGAGGAGGGTGACGTCCGCCAGGTCCTCCAGCGAGAGCGCGGCACGGGCGGCGAGCGGATGCGAGGAGGGGAGCGCGAGAACGCGTTCCTCCGCGAGCAGCGCGGGACCGCGGCCCAAGTCCTCCTCCAGTACCGGGAACTCGGTGAGCTGGAGATCGAACGCGCCCTCGCGCAGCTGCCCGTACGGGTCCGCGAGCGGGATCTCGCAGATCTCGACGGCGAGGGAGGGGTGGGTCTCCCGTAGAGCCTCGGTGGCCTTCATGACGATCTCACCGGTCAGCGGGTTGGAGAAGCCGACGTTGAGGACGGTGTCGATGCCGCGCACGGTGGCGGTGGCGCGTTCGAGAGCCTCGGCGATGGCGCGGTGGTGCGGTTCGAGGTCGGCGCGGAGCCGGCGGCCGAGGGAGGTGGGCACGACGCGGCGGCTCGTACGGACGAACAGCGGTGCGCCGACGCGGCGTTCGAGACGCTGGACGAGCTGGCTGACACGGGCGCGGGAGAGCCGCATGCGTTCGGCGGTGCGGCCGAAGTGCAGCTCCTCGGAGAGGATGAGGAAGCACTCCAGCTCGTCGCGTTCCATTCGACGTCCTCCCACGGGACTCGGATCGATGAGCGTGCCGGATCGGTAAGCCTGGCTTAACGAACGTTGCGATCTTCGTTGTTGTTCCGCCGTGAGCCCTGATCGAGGGTGGTTGAGCCGCCAACCACCCCTCGATACAGCAGGGAATCGACATGCGTGAGAAGAGATCCGGGACCGATGCCGGCCTGGCAGAACGCCGTACCGACCGACCGGACGCGCTGACAGGGCGCGACTTGGGTGTCCTGCTCGTCCTGTGCGGGGCGATCTTCCTCGAAGGTATCGACGTGGCGATGCTCAACGTCGCGCTGCCGTCCATCCGCGCCGATCTCGGTCTGTCCACCGGGTCCCTCCAGTGGGTCATGAGCGCGTACGTCCTCGGCTACGGCGGTTTCATGCTGCTCGGCGGCCGGGCGGCGGACCTCTTCGGGCGCCGCCGGATGTTCACGTTCTGGCTGCTGGTCTTCCTGCTCTTCTCGGGGCTCGGCGGCTTCGCCACGGACGGCTGGATGCTGATCGTCGCGCGCTTCGTCACCGGGGTCGCCGCCGCCTTCATGACCCCGGCGGGCCTGTCCATCATCACCGCCGGATTCGAGGAGGGGCCGCGGCGCAACAAGGCGCTGCTCTTCTACTCCGGCACGGCCGCGGGCGGGTTCTCGATCGGTCTCGTCGCGGGCGGGCTGCTCACCTCCGTCGGGTGGCGCTGGGTCTTCTTCGTGCCCGTCCTGCTGGCCGCGCTGATCCTGCCCGCCGCACTCGCCTTCGTACCGAAGTCGGCGCGTCCGGACCGTACCGGGCAGAGTTTCGACGTGCTGGGCGGCGTCACCGTCACCGCCGCGATCGTGCTGCTGGTGCTGGGAGTGGAACGTGCCTCGCACTCGGGCGCCGGCGCCACGATCGGCACGCTCGCCGCGGGGCTGGCACTGCTCGCCGCGTTCGTCGCCGTCGAACGGCGCGCGGCGGAGCCCCTCGTACGGCTCGGCATCTTCCGCAACGGCCCGCTCGTACGCGCCAACCTGGCCGGGCTGCTCTTCGCGGCGGGCTTCTTCGGATTCCAGTTCCTGGTGGTCCTCTACCTCCAGGAACTGCGCGGCTGGTCGACGCTCGAAACGAGCTTCGCGATGCTGGTCATCGGCATCGACGCGGTGCTCTCACCGCTCCTCACCCCCAAACTGGTCGACCGCTTCGGCAACGCCAAGGTGATCTTCGGCGGCCTCTTGCTCGCCGCCGTCGCGTATGCCCTGTTCCTGCCGGTCGGCGCGGACTGGACGTATCCGGCGATGTTCCCGAGCCTGATCGTCCTCGGTCTCGCCTTCTCCCTCGCGTACGGTCCGCTCACCATCGTCGCGACGGAGGGCGTGAAGGAAGAGGAACAGGGCCTGGCGGGCGGGCTGCTCTACACGTTCTTCCAATTCGGCGCGGCACTGGGCCTGTCGGCGGTCACCGCCGTCAATGTCGCGGCCACGGATGGGACTTCGGCCACGTCGATGCTGGACGGCTACCGGTCGGCGCTGTGGGTACCGGTGGGAACGGCACTGGTCGCGGTACTGATCGGGGCACTCGGGCTGCGCCGGGTCCAAGGAAGCCCGGCGCCGGCCGAGGCGCGGGGTGGCGCGGGCGAGGGACGCGAGGAGGTTCCCGCGCCGCGCTGAGCGGGCCGAGCTCTTCCCGGCGCGCCGCGGGTGGGGCGGCTACTGCCGGGCGCGATCCTGCTTCGGGCCGTGGGTGACGCGGATCTTCGACTGGCCGTGGGGGAGGTCCTCCCAGTCGGTCATGAAGCGGGCCGTCAGGCCGTGCCGCTCGGCCAGGGCTGTCAGGGTCTCGGTGCGGTAGTAGAAGTCCTCCCGCAGCACCTGGTGTTCCTCGCCCTCGGTGCGGTCGAAGGTGAAGTCGAACCAGCCGCCCGGCGCCAGTATCCGGCCCACATGGGCCAGGCACTCGTCGATCACCGGGAGCGGTGAGTGCGAGAAGACGCTGTGGGCGTGGACCACGTCGAAGTGCGCGTCCGGGAGGAAGCTCAGCTTCAGGTCGCGGACCGGGGTGAGGGTCGGGAGGCGGTCCTGGAGGCCGTGGCGTACCAGGGTGTCCTGGGCGGCGGCGAGTATGTCGGGAGAGATGTCGATGCCGTAGTAGTGCCCCGGCTCCAGGTGGCCGATGAACCGCCAGCCCGCGCGGAGGTTGCCGCAGCCGATCTCCAGCATCCGGTGTCCGGGGCGCAGCCCGTGGCCGATGAGGTAGTCGAACTGCATCGATCCGAGGGCCAGCCACCGTTCGTGGCTGCGGCTGCCGACGGCGGCGTTCGGGTCGGCGCGGGTGTCGGAGCGCATCACCGCGCGGTAGTACGAGATGTGGTCCGGCCAGCGGTGGCGCAGCCAGGTGTCGCGGGCGGCGCGGGCCAGGTAGCGCGGCGCGCGGTCGGGGTGGCGCAGCGCGTAGGCGACGCGGTGGGCGAGGGCGGCGCGGTTGACGGTGAGGTTCTTGGCGGGCATGGGGCGGGTCCTCCGTGTGGCGGGGCGTTGTGGCGGCGGGGCGTTGTGAGTTCAGCCTCGGGGCCGGTCGGGGCGCGGTGGTACGGCGAACCGGCCGCGGTTCGCGAGTCGTACGGGGGACGGGCGTGTCAACCGATCGGCTGATGCGGGAAGGTGGCGGGCACGTTAGGACTGGGATGAGCGGGGCGCGCTCACCGCCGCGACGGAGAGGTGGACGTGACGACAACGACGGCAGATCCCGACCGCAGGTGGCTCTCCGCCGTCATGGACGCCGCGTTCGTCCTGCTCGTCGGCGCCTCGCTCGCGCGTTATCTGATCCGGCACGAGGGCGAGAGGCACACCCACTGGGTGGTGGGGCTGTTCGTGGTGTTCGGGCTGCTCTATCTGCTCGGCCGGTTCCTGGCGCCCGCACCACGCTCCGGTACGCGTCCCGATGCCCGCTATCTCGCCTGGGTGGGCGCCGTGCTCGCGGTCTGGGTCGTGCTGCTCGCGCTCGCGCCGAGCGCCGCGTGGTGCGCGATGCCGCTCTTCTTCACCGGCCTGCACACCCTCTCGACGCGAACGGCGGTGTCGCTCGCCGCCGTACTGACCCTGCTGGTCGTGGCATCCAAAATGCGTTTCGCACAGGGCCAGTTCGACCCGAACGCGCTGCTCGCCCCGCCGGCCGTCGCCGCGGTCGGGACCGCCGTACTGATCCATCTCAAACGTCAGGCCGCCCGCCAGCGCGCCCTGATCGACGACCTTCTCCGTACGCGCCGGGACCTCGCCGCCACCGAGCGCCGGGCGGGGATCCTCGCGGAGCGGCAGCGGCTGTCGACGGAGATCCACGACACCCTCGCGCAGGGCCTGTCCAGCCAGCAGATGCTGCTCCAGGCCGCCGAACGCGTCTGGCACGCGGACCCGGATTCGGCGCGCGGACACATGCGGGACGCGGCCGAGATCGCGTCCAGGAGCCTCGCCGAGGCGCGCAGGTTCGTGCACGACCTGGCCCCGGCCGACCTCGCCGAGCGCACACTCGCCCCGGCGCTCGCCGCGCTCGCCGACCGCGAGAGCGGAGAGGACCTGACGGTGGTCTTCCACCTCGACGGCGACCCGGGCCCGTTGCCGGAACGGGTCGAGGCGGCGCTGCTGCGCATCGCGCAGGGCGCGCTGGCCAACGTACGCGAGCACGCCGGGGCGACCCGGGCCGCGCTGACGCTGACCTGCCTGGACGACCAGATCTCGCTGGACGTCGCGGACGACGGCGGCGGGTTCGTCGTCGGCGCCCCGCCGGGCCGCGCGGGGCGCGGGCACGGGCTGCCGGCGATGCGCGCGCGGGCACGGCAGTTGGGCGGCACGCTCACCGTGGAGTCGGAGCCGGGCGAGGGCACGGTTGTCTCGGCGGCGGTGCCACTGGAGCCGGTACGCGTGCCGGTATCCGTACCCGTATCCGATGAGGCGGTGTCATGAGTCCCGTACGGCTGCTGCTCTGCGACGACCACGCGGTGGTACGGGCCGGCCTGCGCGCGCTGTTGTCCAGCACCGACGGCATCGAGGTGGTCGCCGAGGCGGGCAGCGGCGAGGAGGCACTGGCGATGGCGGCGCGCGTACGGCCCGACGTCGTCCTGATGGACCTCCAACTCGGCGACGGCATGGACGGCGTGGCGGCCACGAGACACCTGCTCACGGGTGAGGGGTACGGTCCCGCGGCCGGGGGCGGGCCGCGCGTACTGGTGCTGACGATGTTCGACACGGACGCCGACATCACGCGCGCCATCGAGGCGGGCGCGACGGGCTATCTGCTCAAGGCGGAGCAGCCGGAGGAACTCTTCGCCGCCATCCGCGACGCGGCCTCCGGCCACACGGCGCTCTCGCCCCCGATCGCCGACCGCGTCCTGGCCCAACTGCGCAGCCCGCGGCCCACCTTGTCCGTACGGGAGCTGGAGATACTCCGCCAACTGGCGCGCGGCCTGGGCAACCGCGACATCGCCCGCGCGCTGTTCATCAGCGAGGCGACGGTGAAGACCCATCTGGGCCGTATCTACGGCAAGTTGGGGGTCGATACGCGGGCGGGGGCGGTGGCACTGGCGAAGGAACAGCGATTGCTTCCCTGAAACTGTCCGGCAGCTCGAAGAACATCTCGATGGCGAGCCGCGGATCCCCTGTTCTGCCGCGCACTGCTACGCCGTCACCTACGTTGGACCGTCATGACGGTCTACGGCGATGACGCGACGGCAAGCAACATCCTGACCAACACCGGAGACATCTGGGCAGTGGTCGGCCTGTCCAGCAACCCCGAACGGGCCGCCTACCGCGTGGCCGACAAACTGCGCCGCATCGGCAAGAAGGTGGTGCCGGTGCACCCCAAGGCCGAAGCGGTGGAAGGCGAACAGGGCTACGCCTCCCTGGCGGACATCCCCTTCCCGGTGGATGTGGTGAACGTATTCGTCAACTCCGACCTGGCCGGGGCCATCGCGGACCAGGCGGTGACGCTCGGCGCGAAGGCGGTCTGGTTCCAACTGGAGGTCATAGACGAGCCCGCGTACGCCCGCACACGGGCGGCGGGCCTCCAGATGGTGATGAACCGCTCGGCGGGACGGGAGATCACCCGCCTGGGCCTGCTCTGACAGACCGGACCAGCCCTCACCAAGGAAACGCGCACCCTCCAGCCCCCTGACCAACAAGCCCCGGTCCGGGCACCCCACGGGGTGCCCGGCCCACAACCTCGGCCAGACTGCCGGGTTCCGGCGGCGCGAACTCCTCGCAGGGGGACCAGGGGTGGAGCCGTGACGCGCAGGAGGTTCGGCGGTACCTCTGCGTCGGGACTGTCGATGAGCTGGCCCGATGCGCCCGTGCGACCCCGGTGGCGACCTTTCTGACGTTTGGTCATAAGGCGACCGTCGAGCATATGACGTCACCTCTGGAACGCATATGCGCAGGATGTGATCGCTTATGGCCGATAGGGGAAACGTACGAGCGGAGAGACGGTACCTATCGGTGCGAAAAGTGCAACGAAGACGCGGAGTTGGATCACCTCATACCTGAGCGGCGACTACAGAGCGACACCGCTCTGACGCGGCCTCTTGGAGATTCCGGCGAAGTCGGCCGTGGCGGAAGTACGGCTGCCTGAAGGAATGGTCCAAACGGCAAGTCACCCCCAGGGCCTGCGCGCGCCCCTGAAACCGCTGGACTGCTGGTCAGGGTACCTGTCAGGCTCCGCCTCGTGGAGATTCTCGATGTCCTGGCCAATACGGCGAAGACGGGCGGACTGGGCCCGGTTTTCCGCGGAGCCGATTGGAGCGAGGTGACCGCAGCTCTCGGCGAGCCGTGGGACATCGGAACGATGAGCCGGAACAGCAAGTGGCCGAGGCTCTTCGCCTACGGAGACCTTGAGCTGTGTGTCTGCCGCTGCCGGAAGGTATCGCTCATCTCCGTCCAGACCTGGCGTGACGTCGTCGAACTCCCCACGTCGATTGTCGGCGGGACGGGCACCTTTCCGGCAGGGCTCAAGCACGCTGACGTCGTTTCCGCCCTGAACAAGGCCGGGTGTTCCTGGGAGCCCTATCTGCCGATGACCTTCGGCAACCAGTGCTCGCTCGTGGCCGTCGGGACCAGAGCGAACTTCACCTTCGGGATTCCTGAGGGCGAGGAACCCGTGTTGCACGGCATGGGACTGCCCGGTGACGGACACGACTGCGCGCGGCCGGCCCGGCTCGGGGGCTTGTAGCGCGGACGAGAGGGATCGGCTTGGCAGGCCCTGCTCTGCATCGCCCGACGCCGGGCCGACGTCCTCTTCGCGATGCTCCGCGACGGAACCTTCCACGAACCGCAGCCCGTTGGGGCCCCTAGGGCGTGTTTGAGAAGTCCCGTCTGGCCCACGACGCCTGGCACGCACGCTCGCCGCGTTGTCGGAGTCATCCAAGTACGTCCGGTCCATCTACGGGGCTGATCCTCCGCCTTGCGATCGCACGCACCAGACGCCGTGGGCCCCGCCCGATGGGCGGACGACGCTACTTCTCAAACACGCCCTAGACCATGGTCAGGAGGTGATCCGTGGGTCCGTAGTCGATCTTCCAGTCGGAGTAGATCCCGCAGAACCCGTCCTTGACGCACCGCAGGCCCACGGTCACCCAACGGACCAAACCGTCATCGCCGAGCGAGAACGCGACCGCCGCCTCGAACTCCTCGCTCCCGCACGGGCAGCCGGCAGCACCGGGCTCGTCGTCCTCCCAGGACTCTTCGTCCCAGAACTCCTCGCTGTCCGCGATGAACGCACGGCTGCCGCAGCCCGAACACTCCCGTTCCGCTCCGGACGCGTTGACCAGCACGAAGAACACACGACCGCCGCACCCCTCACAGACGGAAGGAGCGATCTTCACCGGGTGCCGCCCGTCGACCGCACCCCGCAGGAATACCGCGAGCTCCGCAGGGACACCCTCGCCAACCTGATCATCAGCATGCACGGACACATCGTTCCAGACGCCCCGAACCAACATCCGACCAGAGTTTCCGGGTGCGTCCTAGCCCACCCCCTACCGGGGTATCACTTCCGACTTGGCTCCCCAGCGTGACGCCCCGCTGCCGGCCGGCTTCCTACCTTCCTCTCCGTCACCACCGACGAGACAGAGGGAGACGGACGGATGCGTCGCTTCAGGAAGATCCTCAGCACCGCCGTACTGACCGCGCTGCTGGTCGGCGGTACGGCCGGTGGGGCCTCGGCGAGCAGCGTTTCCGTGCCCGGTGGGCCGCTTCCCGGGACCGCCGCGTGGCTGGCGGACGACTCTCTGGGCAGGCAGCTGCCGGACCCGGGCACGGCCACCCCGTCCGACGTCGCGGCCTTCTTCGGCGGGCTCACCGGTGCTCAGCGGCAGCGGCTCGTCGAGGAGCATCCCACCGTGGTGGGCAACCTCGACGGCGCCCCCGTGGAGCTCAGGTACGAGGCCAACGCCCCCGCCGGCGAGCAGGTTCTCGCGTACGACCCGCGTGGTCGCGGGCTGATCGCGCAGGTCGTGGGGGATCTGGAGAACGCCGCCCACGTCTCGATGATCGTCCCCGGTTCGGACATCGACGTCTCGACGTTCGACCGTACGGCACAGCGGGCCGCCGACCTCCAGGAGGAGGCGGGCGACGACACGGCCGTCATCGCCTGGGCCGGTTACACCACCCCCTCGGGCATCGGCCTCGACCAGGCGACGGGCCGGCTCGCCGAGGCCGGTGCCGAGCGCCTCGGCCGGTTCACCGACGGTCTGGACGCGGCCGGCCTCCCGGACCCCACCCTCTTCTGCCACAGCTACGGCTCCGTGGTCTGCGGCCTCGCCGCCGCAGACACCGACGCGGGCGACATCGTCGTCATGGGGTCGCCCGGCATGCGCGCCGACGACGTCACCGCGCTGGACACCGATGCCCGCGTCTGGGCGGCGAAGTCCCCGGAGGACTGGATCGGCCGCGTCCCCCATGTCGAGTTCCTGGGCCTGGGCCACGGCGCCGACCCCACATCGCCCGACTTCGGCGCGACCGTCCTGCCCGCCGACGACGTCCCGGAGCACGACGCGTACTTCACGCCCGGCACCTCCACCCTGACCGCGTTCGCGGCGATCGCCGAGGGAGACCTGCGATGAGGATGCCTACGAAGTCGACCAAGCTCGCCGCGCTCACCGCCAGGATCGACGAGCGGACACCCGCCCACCGCGACCGCGCCATCGACGGCCTGCGCGCCCTCGCGCTCCTGGCCGTCCCGGCCGGCCACTGGCTGGTCGGCGGCTTCACCCTCGACACCGGCGGCGGACTGCACAACGCCAGCCCGCTGGCCACGTTCGGCGCGCTGGCCCCGGCCAGCTGGATCCTCCAGCTGCTGGGCATCTTCTTCCTGGTCGGCGGCTACTCCTCGTACCTCTCCTACCAGCGCCGCAAGGGCTCCACCCGCCAGTGGATCACCGGCCGGCTCGCCCGTCTGGGGCGTCCCGTTCTCGGTGTCACCGCCGTATGGGCGCTGCTGCTTCCCACCCTCCATTACGGCTTCGGCGTCCCGACCGGCACCCTGCACACCGCGTCGACGCTGGTCGTCCAGCCCCTGTGGTTCGTCGGCGTCTACGCGGTGATCACGGCCCTCACGCCGTACTGCGTGCGCGCCTCGCGGCGTCTGGGCTTCTGGTCCGCCGCCCCGCTGCTCGGCTCGGTCGCGGTGGTCGACTTCCTGCGTTACGGGCCGTACGCGGAGGCGATGCCGTCCTGGGTGAGCCTGCTCAATCTGCTGCCGGGCTGGATGTTCGCGTACCAACTGGGCGTGACCTGGGCGGACAAGCGGCTGGGCCGCCGCGAGGCGTGGCTGCTGCTGGTGGGCGGCACGGCCCTGTTCGCCACCCTGCTGCTCGCCTTCCACTACCCGGCGTCGATGGTGGGCGTGCCCGGTGAGTCCCGTACCAACTCCCACCCGCCGTCCCTGCTGGTCCTGGCGCTCGCCGCCGCCCAGTCCGGCGCGGCGATCCTGCTGCGCGACCGGCTGGCCCGGCTGCTGCGGCGCCCCGCCGTATGGGCCCCGGTGGTGATCATCAACCTGTCGGCGATGACGATCCTGTGCTGGCACCAGACGGCGATGCTCGCCGCTGCGGTCCCCGCCTCGTACTCCGGCGAGATCCCCGGCCTGACCGCCGCGCCGGACACGGCGGGCTGGCTCCTGGCGCGGCTGGCCTGGATGCCGCTCTTCGCGGGGCTGCTCGTGGTGATCGCGAAGTTCGCCCGGCCCCTGGAGACCCCGTGGGACCGCACCGGCATGGCCCGTCGTGCGGCGGCGGGCGTGCTGGCGGCGGGGTTCGGCTACTTCGCGCTGGCGGCGTGAGCGATGGAAGCGACAGAAGTGACCCAAGTGACCCAAGCGATCCAAGTGATCCGCACGTCCGTTCAGACCGAGCATTCACCGAACAACAGGAGTACGACCATGTCCTCGGCCGGCGAAACCGCTCTGCCGCACCCCGAGAGGGCGCACCCCGAGAGTGCCACCGCGAGCCAGCCCCCACCGGACACGGGCAGCGAGTTCACGTCCCTGCTGCGCGACGTCAGGGGACAGGACCTGCTCGCCCGGCGCACCGGCTGGTACGCACGCACCATCGCGGCCAACGCGCTCTGCCTGGCCGCCGTCGCCACCGGCATGGCGCTCATCGGCGGCTCGTGGTGGGTGCTTCTTCTCGCCCCCGTCCTCGCCGTCCTGTGCGCCCGGACGGCGTTCATCGGACACGACGCGGGCCACGCCCAGATCAGCGGCGACCGCGCCACGAACCGCCGTATCGGGCTCATCCACGGCAACCTGCTGCTCGGCATGAGTTACGCCTGGTGGAACGACAAGCACAACCGCCACCACGCCAACCCCAACCACATCGACAAGGACCCGGACGTCGCCGCGGACGTCCTCGTCTTCACCGGCGAGCAGGCCGCCACCCGCACCGGCTTCCGCGCCTGGCTCACCCGCCACCAGGCATGGCTCTTCTTCCCCCTCACCCTCCTCGAAGGCATCGCCCTGAAGGTCTACGGCTTTCAGGACCTGCGCAGTCAGACCGGCCGCGAGCGCCTGGTGGAGGGCGCGCTCCTCGTCGCCCACGTCGCCGGGTACGTCACCCTGCTCCTGACGACCATGCCGCTCGCGCACGCCCTCGTCTTCGCCGCGCTCCATCAGGCCCTGTTCGGGCTCCACCTGGGCATGGCCTTCGCGCCCAACCACAAGGGGATGGACATGCCCGACCCCGACGGCGAGAAGTGGGGACACCTGCGCCGCCAGGTCCTCACGTCGCGCAACATCAGGGGCAGCGTCCTCACGGACTGGTTCCTCGGCGGTCTCAACTACCAGATAGAACACCACCTGTTCCCCAGCATGCCCCGCCCCCACCTGAAGCTCGCGCGACCCATGGTGGAGGCCCACTGCCGCGACCTCGGTATCCCCTACGCGGAGACCGGCCTCGTCGACTCGTACCGGCAGGCGCTGCGGCACATGCACGACGTGGGAGAACCGCTGCGCGCGGAGCCGGTCCTGACGCCGTCCCGCCGCGCATAGGCTGACGCTCATGACCTCAGTGGAGGAGGAACGCCCGCGGAAGGGGAAACGCGCGCGGAAGCGGGGACGCGAGCGGCAGGAGGAACGCGCGCGGCAGGAGGAACGCCCGCGCGTGCTGCTCGCGGGGGCTTCACGCCGGTGGGTACGGCTGCTGCCGTGGGGCGTGGCGTTCCTGCTGTTCGTCGCCCTGCTGCCCACCACCATCCAGGTGCTCACCGCCGACTACGGCCTGAACGGCGGCATCGCGAGCGGGCTGGCCGTCGCGCAGACGGCGCCGCTGCTGCTCGCCATCGTCCGTCCGCTGCGGGCCTGGTACGTGATCTTCGTCGCCGACATGGGCGGGGCGCTCGTCCTGCTCACCGTCGACTTCGAGGAGCGGCTGTTGTGGCCGTTCCCGCCCATGCAGATCGTCGGGTACGTCGGCCTCTGCCTCGCCCTCGGCCTGCGCGAGCCGCTCCGGACGCTGCTGGTGGTGTGGCTGGCGACGGCGGCCGCGGGTGTCGGCCTGGAGTTCGTCACGCCCCACGGCACGGGCGGCAACAGCCCACTGCTCATCATTCTCAGCGGCGTCGCACTCGTGCTCGGCGCGGCACTCCGCGAGCGTTCCGAGGTACAGCGCAGGCTGGTCGAGCAGGAGACGATCAGCGAGGCCGAGCGCGGCCGGCGGACGCTGCTGGAGGAACGCGCCCGCATCGCCCGCGAGTTGCACGACGTGGTGGCGCACCACATGTCCGTCATCACGGTGCAGGCGGACACCGCGGCGTACCGCCTCCAAGGGCTGCCGCCGGACGTGCAGGAGGAGTTCGCGTCCGTCGCGGCGACCGCGCGCCAGTCGCTCGGTGAGATGCGACGGCTCCTCGGCGTACTCCGGAACGAGGAAGCGCACGGCGAACTCGCACCCCAGCCGGGCCTGACGCAGATCGGGCAACTGGCGGAGGCCACGGCGAGGGCGGGCGTGCCGGTGGAGTTCACCCCCTGCGACACCGACGTGCCGGAGGCGGAGGCACTCGCCGCGTACCGCATCGTGCAGGAGGCCCTTGCGAACGTCGTCCGGCATGCGCCGGGTGCTCCGACGCGGGTGTCGGTCTCCGTGTCGGGGATGGGATCGGGGGCGGCGCCGGAGGACGGGGAGCGGCTCACTGTCCTCGTCGTCAACGGGCCGCCGCCCGTGCCGCCCGCCGCGCCGCTGGAGGTGGGCGGCACCGGTCACGGCCTCGTCGGCATGCGCGAGCGCGTGCGGATCCTCGGCGGCACGCTCGACGCGGGGCCGCTGCCGGACGGCGGCTTCCGTGTGATCGCCCAAATTCCCCTGACAGAAAGGGACTTCACGTGACGACGCGCGTCATCATCGTCGACGACCAGGCGATGGTACGAGCCGGCTTCGCCGCGCTGCTGGCCGCCCAGAGCGACATAGACGTGGTGGGCGAGGCCCCCGACGGTGCGCAGGGCGTCGAGCTCAGCCGGCGCACCCATCCCGACGTCGTGCTGATGGACGTCCGCATGCCCGAGATGGACGGCCTGGAGGCGGCGCGCCGGCTCCTCTCGCCCCCGCCGGGCGTGACGCACCGGCCGCGTGTCCTGATGCTCACCACGTTCGATGTCGACGACTACGTGTACGAGGCGCTGCGGGCGGGCGCGAGCGGATTCCTGCTGAAGGACGCGCCGCCGGCGGACCTCATCGCGGCGGTACGTGTCGTGGCCTCGGGCGACGCGCTGCTCGCCCCCTCGGTGACCCGCCGCCTCATCGCGGACTTCGCCCGCCAACGCCCCACGCCCCCGGGCAAGCCCGCGCTGCGGCTGAAGGCCCTGACGGCACGCGAGACGGAGGTGCTCACGCTGGTGGCCCGCGGCCGGTCGAACACGGAGATCGCGGAGACGCTGGTGCTGGCGGAGCAGACGGTGAAAACACACGTGAGCCGCGTCCTCACCAAACTCGACCTGCGCGACCGCGCGCAGGCGGTGGTGTTCGCGTACGAGTCGGGCCTGGTGTCCGCGGGCGAGTAGTCGCACCGACCTGGGCGGCCGGCCGCGCGGCTCTGCGGCGGGTTCCGAGCAGGGGGTGCGCCGTTGCCCCTGTGCCAGGGCGTGTCCGGGGGAGTGGCGTCGTCCCCGCGCGGGGCGGCGCCGCCCGCCCGCTGCGGAGGGGGCGGGCCCTTCTCCAAGCTTTCGCAGGTCTGAGCAGCAGGGGCTTCCCCGTTCCGCCGCAGGACGGGGCCGCGCCCCCCAGGCCCCGCGCGGCCGGCTCCCTGGTGCCCCATCGCAACCCGGCGCCCAGGCCCGGAGGCCGTAAGCCGGAACCCGCTCCCCCGATACACCCCGGGCCCCGTCCCTCCTCCACCCCCTACCGGGGTAGCACCTCCACATTGGCTCCCGGGTATGACGCCCCGCCCGCAGCCCGCCCCGCACTCTGCATTCCGTCAGCACGAGACGCACGAGAAGCACGAGTGGCGCGCGAAAGGGCAGAGCATGAGGCTACGCAAGAGCAAGCGGCAGAAGGCGGACGAGCGGCCGGAGGTGCCGGTCGGGGCGGCCGGGCTCGCCGTTGAACTGCGGGGGGTACGGCGGCAGTACGGTCGTGGTGCCGGCACCGTGCACGCGCTCGCGGGTGTCGACCTCGCCCTGCCGCGCGGCACGTTCACCGCCGTCATGGGCCCCTCCGGGTCCGGCAAGTCCACCTTCCTCCAGTGCGCCGCCGGGCTCGACCGGCCCACCTCGGGGTCGGTGCGGCTCGGTGGCACCGAGATCACCGGTATGAGCGAGAACGAGCTCACCGAGCTCCGCCGCAGCCGCCTCGGTTTCGTCTTCCAGGCGTTCAACCTGCTGCCGTCGCTGACCGTCGAGCAGAACGTACTGCTGCCCATGCGCCTGGCCGGGCAGCGCCAGGACCGCCGCCGGGCCGCCGAGGTGCTCGGGCAGGTCGGGCTCGCCGACAAGGCGCGGCGCCGGCCCGGTGAGCTCTCCGGCGGTCAGCAGCAGCGCGTGGCCGTCGCCCGCGCCCTGGTCACCAGCCCCGACGTGGTGTTCGCGGACGAGCCCACCGGCGCCCTCGACACCGGCACCGCCGCCGAGGTCCTCGGCCTGCTCCGGCAGGCGGTGGACACCCTCGGCGCCACCGTCGTCATGGTCACCCACGACCCGGCCGCCGCCGCCTGGGCCGACGGCGTGCTGTTCCTCGCCGACGGCACCTTCGCCGGCGGCCTGGACCGGGGTACGCCGGAGCAGATCGCGGCGCGGATGGCGATGCTCGCCGCCCGTACCTCCGGCGCCGGCGCGATGGCGGGTGCGGCGGCATGATGCGCCCCAACGGACTCGCCCGCGAGGCCGTCCGCTTCAAGCCCGCGTCCTTCGCGGGGACCTTCCTCGCGCTGCTGATGTCCGCGCTGATTGTCTCGGCCTGCGGAATCCTGCTCGAAACCAGCATGCGCGCGTCCGTGCCTCCGGAGCGGTACGCGCAGGCGCCGGTCGTCGCGGCGGCCGACCAGTACGTGCGCGTGGCCACCGGCAGCGGCGAGGACCGCGAGGAGGAGGCGACCCCGCTGCCGGACACGGCACGCGTGGACGCCGGGCTCGCGGCGAAGGCCACCGAGGCGCCGGGCGTGGCCACCGCCGTCCCGGACTTCACCTTCCCCGTGCGCGCTGCGGCCCAAGGCGCGGGCTCCGGCGACGCCGGGCTGGCCGTTCCGGGCGGTGTGCTCACCGGGCACGGATGGGGCTCGCACGCCTTCACCGGTACGGCGCTGACCTCCGGCTCCGCGCCCCGCGACGGCGAGGTCGTGCTCGACGCGGGTACGGCCCGCGCCGCGAAGGCCGCCGTCGGCGACACCGTCGCGCTGCAGACCGCCGACGGGGAGCGGGACTTCCGCGTCGCGGGCGTCGCCAAGGCCGGACCGGCGGACACCACCCGTAACACCGACACCGACACCGACGCCGCCGGCGCCATCGCCTGGTTCGCCGACGCCCAGGCCCCCACGCTCACGGGCCACCCCGGCAAGGTGGACGCCATCGCCGTACTGGCGAAGCCCGGCACCGACGCCGACACCCTCGCCGACTCTGTGAAGAAGGCCCTGGCCGGCTCAGGCGCCGACGTGCACACCGGCGACGACCGCGGCGCCATCGAGGACCCGGGCCTCGGTTACGCGAAGGAGACGCTCTTCGGAATCGGCGGCTCCTTCGGCGGCATCGCCGCCATCGTCGCGATCTTCACAGCGGCCGGGACCGTGGCCCTGTCCGTGTCCCAGCGCGCCCGCGAGTTCGCGCTGCTGCGCGCCGTCGGCGCCACCCCACGGCAGATCCGCCGCGCGGTCGCCTCCGAGGCGCTGCTCGTCGCGCCGCTCGCCGGGATCGTCGGCTGTCTGCCCGGCATCGGGCTCGCGCACTGGTGGTTCGGGCAGTTGCAGGACCGCGGCGCGATCCCGGAGGCGGTGCGGGTGCACGTCTCCTGGCTCCCCCTCCTCGTCGCCGTCGTCGTCGGGCTGCTCACCGCGCTCGGCGCCGGCTGGATGGCCGGGCGCCGGCCCGCGAAGATCAAGCCGGGCCAGGCGCTCAGCGAGGCGTCGGTGGAGCGGCTGCGGCCAGGCGTGATCCGTACGACGCTGGGCATCGCCGCCCTCGTCGGCGGCGGGTTCCTCACCGGGCTCTCCGCCAGTTCCTCCGGGGACGACGCGGCCGGCGCCGCCCTCGGCGTCGTCATGGCCTTCATGCTCGCCGTCGCGCTGCTCGGCCCGCTGGTGGCGCGGCTGTGCGCGGGTCTCTTCGGCCTCCCGCTGCGCGGCGCGGGCCCGGCCGCCGGGCTCGCGGCCGCCAACTCCCGTACGAACTCCCGCCGTCTGGCCTCCGCGATCACCCCGATCGTGCTCGCCATGGCCTTCGCCTCGACCCTCGTCTTCATGAACACGAGCCAGAACCACGCCGCCGACAAGCAGTTGCGCGCGGGCATCACCGCGGACCACGTGGTCAGGGACCCGGCAGGCCTCCCGGTGGACGCGGTGGCGGACGCCGCCCGCGCGCCGGGGGTTGACGCGGCCGTCGGCCTGCTGAACACGCAGGTGCTGGTGCCGGTCGGCTCGGGCGAGTTCAAGTCGCTCCAGGGCGCTGCGGTCCAGGGTGTGTCCGGCTCCGGCGCCGAACTCGCGAAGGTGCAGGACCTGGACGTACGCGAAGGAAGCCTCCGCCAACTCGGCGAGGGCCATATCGCCATCGACAAGACCCTGGCGGACTCGGCGGACGCCGCCGTCGGCGACCGGCTCCCGCTCTACCTCCCCGACGGCACCAAGGCCCGCCCCGAGATCGTCGCCGTCTACGGCCGCGGCCTCGGCCTGGCCACGGTGACCATGGACCGGGCGTCCCTGGCCGGGCATGTCAGCTCGGGCTTCGACAGCACGCTGCTGGTACGGGGCGGCTCCGAGAAGTCGCTCACCGCGCTGGGCCAGGTCACCGACGCCTCCGGCTATGCCACCGAGCAGAACCTCGACGCGAAGCTGGGCGCCTGGACCAACAACACCATGGCCGCCCTCCTCGGCGGCTTCGCCGCCATCGCCGCCGTCAACACCCTGGTGATGACGGTCCTCGACCGCCGCCGCGAGCTGGGCACGCTGCGCCTCGTCGGCTCCACCAGGCGCCAGGTGCTGACGATGCTCCGCTGGGAGAGCCTGCTGGTCTCCGCGGTGGGCGTGGTCCTCGGCTCGGCGATCGCCGCGGCCACGCTGATCCCGATGATGCGCGGCATGACGGGCGAAGGACCGTACGTGCCCCCGCTGTTGTACGGATCCTTCGCGGCGGCGGGCGGCGGCCTGGCACTGCTCGCGGTCACGCTGCCGGCGCGCGCGGCGCTGCGCCGCTGGTCGTAGCGCAGGCGTACGGGGCGGTGGCCGGCCGCCCGCAGGCTCCCTGTCCCGTACGCCCTCGCACGACCCCGCATGGCTGGATCTCGCTCATCACTGGCTCACTCCGGGCCCGTCGAGCGGCCCGGCGGCTCGACTCATTGTGGCCGGACACCCTGAAGGCTATGGTCTTATCTGAGAGAGTCACCTTATTTAAGAATGGAGTGCCATCGTGTTCATCGCTGAGGCCACGGACAGCGTGTCCATCGCTCCGAGCTGGGACCGCACAGCGGCGGCGGAGACCCGCCGACTGGGAGAGGTGCCGGCCGCCAACGTCGGCGACGCGCTGCAGCGGATGACCGTCATGGACGGCGGCATCCGGCTGTTCACCGAGCACGCCGCGCTGCTGGGAAACGCCCTCACGGTGAACGTGCGGTCGGGTGACAACCTCGCCATCCACCGGGCGCTGGACGAAGCCCGGCCGGGCGACGTCCTGGTCGTCAACGGACACGGGGACATGACCCGCGCGCTGGTCGGCGACCTCATCGGCGAGATCATGGTGAACGCCGGGGTCACCGGCGCGGTGGTCGACGGCGCCATCCGCGACGTCCAGGCACTGTCCGAGATGGGCCTGGCCGTCTACGCGCGGGCGATCACCCCTGCCGGCCCTTTCAAGAACGGGCCCGGCACCATCGGCGCCCCGGTGGCGGTCGGCGGCGTCGTGGTGGCCGCGGGTGATGTGCTCGTCGGTGACGCCGACGGCGTCGTCGTCGTTCCGCGCCGGCGCGTGAAAGAGGTACTCGACGCGGTCGGCGGGATCGTCGAGAAGGAGGAGCTGCTACGGCGGCGCATCCTCGCCGCGCGCCCCGACCGGGCGGCGGTGGCCCGATGACCGCGATGTCGCCCGCCATGAAGCCCGCGTTCCGCGTCGAGGAGCTGCGCCGCGGTTCGCGGCGCCCGGCCCTCGCCCCGGCCCCGCCGGGAGCCGTCTCCCTCGCCATGGGTGAGCCGGACTTCCCGACACCGCAGCCGGTGATCGAGGCCGCCGCGGCGGCCCTGCGCGACGGGCACACCCACTACGCCGACCAGAAGGGCCTGCGGCAGCTGCGCGCCGCGCTCGCCTCCGGGCTGCCGGCGCACCCCGGCCGGACCTGGACCGCGGACGACGTCGTGGTCACCCACGGCGCCACCGCCGCGCTGGCGGCGGTCGTGCTCGCGACGGTCGGCCCCGGCGACCACGTGGTCATACCCGAGCCCGCCTACTCGCTCTACGCGGACCTGGTCGTCCTCGCCGGGGGTGAGGTGGACTTCGTCCCGCTCGCCCCGGACCTGCACTGGGACCTCGACGCGCTAGCCGCCGCGCTTCCCGGCGCCACGATGATGATCTTCTCCAATCCGTCGAACCCGACCGGCATCGTGCACAGCGAGCAGGAGCTCAAGGCCCTCGGAGAACTCCTCGACGGCTCCGGCGTCCTGGTCGTCAGCGACGAGGCGTACCACCGGCTGGTCTACCCGGGGCACGCGTTCACCTCGGCGCTGGCGGTCGAATCGCTGCGGGACCGGACCGTGTACGTGCAGACGTTCTCCAAGACGTACGCGATGACCGGCTGGCGGGTGGGCTACCTGACCGGGCCGCGCGAGGTGGTGGACGCGGCGGCCCATGTGCACCGGACCCTCAACGGCTCGCTGAACACGGCGGTCCAGTACGCGGCCCTCGCCGCCCTCGATCTGCCGGACAGTGTCGTGGACGCCATGGTCGACAGCTACCGGCGGCGCCGCGAGCTGGTGGTCGAGCAGTTGTCGGGCGTCCCCGGCCTGCACCTCGTTCCGCCGGAGGGAGCGTTCTACGGGTTCCTCCGCTACGACGCCGGCCGGGACTCCGAGGCGGTCGCCCGCGAACTCGCCGAAGGGAAGGTGATGGTCAGGGCCGGCGCCGAGTACGGACCCTCGGGCGAGGGGCACATCCGGATCTCGTTCGCGGCCTCCGAGGACGACCTGCGGACGGGGCTGGCCCGTATCGTCCGGCACCTCGGCGTCGCGAGATCCGGATGAGGCCGGGCATGCGTACCGCGTACCGCATACGCCGAAGTGGTCGAACGCACCTCACTTGGGAGGCGATACCCTTTGCCTGCACTTCGATGAGGCGGGGGAGGCCCGTGACCGATCAGCAGGCCGACCCACGCGGGGGGCGCAAGCTGCGCAGCGACACCCGCCGCAACCGCCGGCGCCTCCTTGAGGCCGTCGGCGAGCTCGCCCGGGAGTCGCCCGACCAGCTCACCATGCAGGCGGTCGCGTCCCGCGCGGAGATCGGCCCGGCCACCGCGTACCGCTACTACTCCTCGATGGACGACGTACTCGCGGCTTACGTGCTCAGCGTTGTCGAGGAACTCCGCGACTTCAGCGAGGAGTCGACCGCGCAGGGGCGACCGCTGTTCGACGCCGTCGTGGACAAGTGGGTCGACCTTCTCGCCGAGCACGGCCCGGCGCTGGTGCGGCTTCGATCGCGACGGGGCTACCTGGAGCGGCTCCACAACGGGAACGAGATCATCACCGCCCTGCGGGACGGCTGGACCGAGCCGGTGCGGGGACTGCTCGACGACCTCGGCCTCCCGGCCGAGATGCTCGAATACGCCCTGTTCCTCAACAACATGATCTTCGATCCGCGGGAGATCCAGGACCTGTTGCAGGAGACGGGTCTGTCCCGCCGGGAGGTCATCACCCGGCTGTCCGAGGCCTACCGCGGCGCACTGCGCGGATGGGCGCGGGCAGGCTGACCGGCCCGCTCCCGGGGTCTGTCGTCCGGATCCTGCCGGACACTCCCTAGAGCCGGCGCGGGACCGCTTCACGTACGTCGGCCGCTTCGCCGTCGGTCGGCATGGCTCGGCCATGCCTTTTGCCCCGTTTCACAAGGGCACCTTCATCCCACCTCAGCCCGCCCCGTTCCCCGGGATCTGACAAACGGGACCCAGCGAAAAGGGGCACTCCTCACCTGATCCGGTGTAGGCATTAAATGATACGCTCCTCTCAAATTGTAGGAGCGTCTACGTACCACCTCGACAAGGAGGTCACGGTGGCAACGCAAAAGGTAGAGTGTGAATCGGCCGAATCGGCCAGTTCAACCGTACGAGCGGGTGAGCTCGTCGTCGGGTTCATCGACAGCGGTGAGGGTGTGCCGCTCGTGCTCGTCCATGGCGGCGAAAGCGACCGCACCCAGTTCGCGACGCTTCGCGCGCGACTCGGCGCGGGGATACGGGCGATCTCCTACGATCAACGCGATTCGGGGATCACCGTGAACCCGCCGGTCCCGTACTCGCTGGAGGTCCTCGCCGACGACCTCGTCGCCCTGCTGGACGCGTTGGGGCTCCGGCGCGCACATCTGCTGGGCACCTCCTTCGGCGGCGCCGTCGCACAGCACGCCGCGCTCCGGCATCCCGAACGGGTCGCGTCCCTCACCCTGGTCGCCACCACGCCGAGCTACGCGATGGGCGGCGAGGCGGTCGACGAGCTCCTGAACATGACCCACGACCAGCGGCGGAACGCGGTCGCGGACTTCTTCTTCACAGCCGAGAACCAGGCCGAGCTGCACGCCCGGCCCCAGACGCTCACCGCCCGTGATCCCGAGC
The DNA here is from genome assembly GCF_036248275.1 of Streptomyces sp. NBC_01716. Classification (NCBI taxonomy): domain Bacteria; kingdom Bacillati; phylum Actinomycetota; class Actinomycetes; order Kitasatosporales; family Streptomycetaceae; genus Streptomyces; species Streptomyces sp. NBC_01716. The sequence continues at coordinate 4,579,636 of NZ_CP109181.1, forward strand.
AGAGCGCCCGTCGGCACGCTGTCGCCCGACAGCACGAGGTCCGGGACCGCCTTGAGCGGATCGCCGCACCCACCCTGGTCGTGCACGGCACGGCGGACCGGCTGGCGCCCTACGCCGGCGCCGTCCTGATGGAGGAGCGGATTCCGAACGCCGAACTGCGTTCGATCGAGGGCGGGCGACACGGGATCGCGGTGGAGTTCGCGGACACGATCGCCCGCTGGGTGCGCGAGTACCTCGGAGTGAAAGCGGCATGAGCGGCACGGCGTACACCCACCTGCGACATGTCACCCGTTACGGCGTCGGGCCGCGGCCCGCGCGGCCGCGCAGCCATGACTGACGCCGGCCGCGAGGTCGCGAACCGGATGGCCGAGGCGGCCCGCGCGTGGCTGGACTCCCTGGACGCGGACCAGCGCGCGGTGGCCGTCGGACCGCCGCCGGGCGCCGACGGCGCGGCCGAGGCCGAACGCACCAGCTGGTACTACACCCCCACCGACCACGGCGGCCTGACGTTCCACCAACAGCGCCCCGCCCAGCACCGGTTGGTGATGCGGCTGGTCGCGAGCGGACTGTCCGAAGCCGGGTACAACACCGTCGCCACCGTGCTCGGCCTGGAGAATGTGCTCGACCACGTCGAGGGCTTCTCGGTGAACTGGGGGCGGGAGCGAACTCGCGACCCGAGCATGTACTACCTGCGGGTCTTCGGTGAGCCCGGCGGACCGCGGCCGTGGGGATGGCGGTTCGGCGGCCACCACGTCTCGCTCAACAACCTCGTGGTGGACGGGCGGGTCGCCGCCACCACCCCGTGCTTCATCGGCGCGGACCCTGCCGTGTCTCCCCTGCTGGGCGGCGAGAAGCTGCGCCCGCTGGGGACGGCCGAGGACCTGGCCCGCGAGCTGGTCCGCTCCCTGCGCCCCGAGTCCGCCGCCCGCGCGCTGCTGCTGCCCCGCGCCCCGAACGACGTCGTGGCGGGCAACAACACCCGTGTCGACGACCGCGTGCTGAAGCGCGCCGAACTCTGGCGCCCCGGCGGGCACATCCCGGACCGCGCCGAGCACCCGGCCACCGGCCTCGACGGTGCGAACCGGCGGGCGCTGGCGCTCACCCCGACGCCCAAGGGCGTGCCGGGCGCCGAACTCGACGCCGGGCAGCGGGAGTTGCTGCGCACCCTGCTCGGCACCTACCTCGACCGCGTACCGGACGGGGTGTCCCCGCTGCCCCGCTACGACGACCCGGCGGCGCTGGACGCCGTGCACCTCGGCTGGGCCGGCTCGACCGCGGCGGGCGAACCGCACTACTACCGCCTGCACGGGCCGCGGCTGCTCATCGAGTGGACCAACATCCACCGCGGCGTCAACCACGCGCACGCCGTGTGGCGGGACCCGGAGACCGACTTCGGCGGCGATGTCCTGGCCGCCCACCACGCCGCCCACCACGCGCCGTAAGCCCTAGTTGCCAAGAGCAGCGCCGTAAGCCCCACGCACCCAGAGCCACCACCTGCCATACGAACGGAATGTGACAGACATGGCCGGTCCGAAACCGACACCGACCGACGGCACTCCCCCGCACACCTCGCGCCCCACGCTGCGCGGATCCTTCGGCATGTGCGCGTCGACGCACTGGCTGGCCTCCGCGACGGCCCAGTCCGTACTGGAGCGGGGTGGCAACGCCTTCGACGCGGCCACCGCCGGCGCCTTCGTACTGCACGTGGCCGAGCCCCACCTCAACGGGCCGGGCGGCGATCTCGTCGCCGTACTCGCCACCGCCGGCGAACCGTCGCCGCGCGTGCTGGCGGGACAGGGGCACGCCCCACGGGGAGCCACGATCGAGCACTTCCGCGCCGAAGGGCTCGACCATGTCCCGGGCGCGGGTGCCCTCGCCGCCGCAGTCCCCGGCGCCGTCGACTCCTGGCTCTGGCTGCTCGCCGAGTTCGGTACGTGGGAGCTCGCCGACATCCTGGCCTACGCGATCCACTACGCCGAGCGCGGAGTTCCGGTCGTACCTCAACTGGCGCGAGTCCTCGGCACCGTTGAGGACCTCTTCCGTACGCACTGGCCGACGTCGTACGCGCAGTGGGTGCCCGGGGGACGGGTCCCGCGGCCGTACGACACCCTCGTCAACCCCGCCTACGCCCGCACCCTGCGCCGGCTGAGCGGCGAGGGCGAGCCGGGCGCCGGGGGCAGCGCGGGCACCGTGGTCACCGCGGGTACCGGTGGGACGCGAGCCGTACGGATCGACTCGGCGCGAAGCGCCTGGCGCACCGGGTTCGTGGCAGCGGCCGTGGCCGAGTCCGCGGCCGTACCGCATCGGCATTCCTCGGGCAGCGACCACGCCGGAGTGATCACCGCGGCCGACTTCGCCGACTTCCTGCCGTCCCTGGAGCCCGCGGTCACCGCGGAGTTCCGGGGGATCACGGTGGCGAAGGCGGGCCTGTGGTCCCAGGGGCCCGTGCTGCTCCAAGCCCTCACCATGCTCGACCACTTCGACGACGAGCGGATCGATCCGTCGACCGCAGGCGGCATCCACACCATCACCGAGGCCCTGAAGCTCGCCATGGCCGACCGGGAGGCGTACTACGGGCATCTGGATCCGGCGGACGCGGAAGCCGTCGTGCGCCGACTGCTGTCCCCCGGGTACAGCAAGGAGCGCGCCGGTCTGATCAGCGCCAACGCGTCAACGGAATTCAGGCCCGGCGACATCGGCGTCAGCCCGTACATACCACCGCTCGTCACCCGTGGGCACGCCGTACAGGCCGACGGCGTGGGCGAACCCACCGTGCAGCAGACCGGGGAGACGCGCGGCGACACCTGCCACATCGACGTGGTCGACCGCTGGGGGAACATCATCTCCGCGACACCGTCGGGGGGTTGGCTCCAGTCATCGCCCACCGTGCCGGGTCTCGGTTTCGCGCTGGGCACCCGGCTCCAGATGACCTGGCTGGACCCGGCCGCGCCGTCGCGCCTGACGCCGGGGCGGCGGCCTCGTACGACGCTGACTCCGACCCTGCTGCTGCGCGACGGCAGCCCCGTGGCCGCGCTGGGCACACCGGGCGGTGACCAGCAGGACCAGTGGCAACTGATCTATCTGATACGCACGTTGGCCCTCGGGATGGATCCGCAGGAGGCGATCGACGCACCCGCGTTCCACACCACCGCGCTGCCGAGCTCGTTCTGGCCGCGGACCTGGACGCCGGGCGGGCTGGTGATCGAGGAACGGGCGGACGAGGCGGTCATCCACGAGCTGCGTGAACGCGGTCACGACGTGACCGTCTCCGGACCGTGGAGCCAGGGCCGGCTGTCGGTCGTCACGCGTGATCCGGACAGCGGCGACCTCCGGGCGGCGGCGAACCCGCGCGGTGCCCAGGGTTACGCGGCAGGACGATGAACGGCTCCGCGGCGGGCACCGGTACTGGCAGCGCTAGCGGCGGTCGGAGAAGCAGCCGTCTTGTACGACGGCGGGTGACGCCGCTCGGTCTGATGCTCGCCCTCACCTTCGCGACGGGCGTGGTCGACGCCGTCGGATACCTGCGCCTTGACCAGGTGTTCGCGGGCAACATGACCGGCAACGTGGTCATCCTCGGGATGGCGGCCACGGGCGGGACGGACCTGCCGGTGCTCGGTCCGTCCGTCGCGCTGGTGTCCTTCCTCGTCGGCGCGGCCGTGACCGGGCGGGTGCTGCGCACCGCCGCCCCGGGCTGGACCCACCGGTGCACGGGTCTGCTGGGCGGCGCCGGACTGGTCCTGGCGGCCACGGCGCTCGTCCTCGGCGTGACGGGGGTGGGTGATCCCGGCACCCGCGCGTCGATGGCGGCGTCGCTCGCACTCGCGATGGGGGCGCAGGCGGCGACGGCCCGCCACCTGGCGGTGAAGGACGTCACCACCGTGGTCGTGACCTCCACGCTGACCGGTCTCGCTGCGGACTCCCGGCTGGGAGCGGCGCGCGGTCAAGGGGCAGGGCGCCGAGCCGCGGCCGTCACGCTCATCATCGCCGGTGCGGTCGCCGGTGCGGCGCTGTGCCAGGTGAACGAAGGTCTCGCGGTGGCGTCGGCGGCGTTCGTCGTGCTGGCCGTGACCGTCCTCGGCCACGCGTCGGCTCGCCACCCGGCGGCGACCACAACTCGACTGTCCACGCCCCCCCGCTACCCCGCCACCGAAGGCCCGCGCGGGCGGCAGCACACGTACCCCCGCGTAAGGAGGCAGCACCAGGCGTACCGCAGACCCCTTATGCCCCAGCAATGACGGAAAGGACGCATATGACCACAACCTTGGCTCCCCCGGTCCCCATCGGGAAGGCCGCTGTCGGGGCCCTCGGCATGCTGGCGGTCGCCACCGGTGCCCTGGAGTCGGTGGTGACACCGACGCTCCCGCTCCTGCAACGCGAGCTGGACATGAGCCCGGCCGAAGGGGCGCTGCTCAGCATCGTGCTCCTCATCACCGGCGCGCTGATCACACCGGTCGCCGGCAAGTTCGGCGACCGCTACGGCGGGAAACGGGTCCTGATCCGGCTGATGGCGGTGGTCTGCGCCGGCGGTCTGGTCTCCGCCCTGGCGCCGAACCTGCCGGTGCTGCTGCTCGGCCAGGTACTCCAGGGGGCGATGGTGGGCGCGCTGCCCCTGTCGTTCATCCTGGTCCGAAAACACCTTCCCGAGGGTGAGTCGAAGGTCGCCATCGGGGTGGTCAGCGGGCTGTTCGTGGGTGGCGGGATGGCGGGAACGCTGTCGGCCGGGCCCGTGGCGGAACAGCTGTCCCGGCACTGGATGTTCGCGCTGCCGACGTTCGCGGTCATCGGGTCCACCGTGCTGGTGAGCAGGCTGATGCCGGAAGATCCGCCGGGCGGCTCGGACGACGGCGGGATCGACTGGCCCGGCCTGGCGCTCCTGAGCGGGACTCTGGTCACACTCATGCTCGTGCTCGCGCTGGCGCCCGACATCGCCTCGCGGCCACTGGTGCTCCTGGCCCTCCTCGGGGTCCTGGCCGCCTTCGTGTACGGATGGACAGCAGTCGAGCGCCGTGCGGCCTCGCCGATGGTCGATCTGCGCATGCTGGCGCGGCCCGCGGTGTGGAAGTCGTGTGTGCTGACCTTCGTCATATGCGTCGGTACCTCGGCGGCGGTCTATCTCGTACCGCAACTGTTCGCGGTGCCCTCCGACGAGTACGGATTCGGGGCCGGCGCCACCGCGATCGGCTTCTTCCTGCTGCCCGGCGCCGTGGCCGCGTCACTGGCCGGGCCGATCGGCGGGATCGGGGCGCGGCGGTTCGGCTCGCGTGCCGTGGTGATCGCCGGGGTCGTGATCATGGCCTTCGGCCTGCTCGCCATGGCGGCCGTGCACACCGAGAGCTGGCACCTCGTCGTCGGCAAGGCGCTGGTCGCGCTCGCCAACGGCCTGTGCGTCACGGCACTGGTGACCACCACCGCCACATCCGTCGACCAGAACGACACCGGCATCGCCACCAGCCTGGTCCTGGTGACCCGCGTGATCGGCTTCGCCGTGGGTGTGCAGCTCAGCGGTGCGCTCCTCACCGCCGCGACCCCCGCCGGGTCGGACGTCCCTGCCGAATCGGCCTTCGTCACCGGCTTCGTCATCGCCGGCGCCCTCACGGCGCTGTCCCTGCTTGTCGTCCGCACCATGAACAAAGGAGTCAAGGAATGACCCGTACCACGAGGAGGCGCGAGGTCCTGATCTCCGGGGCCAGCATCGCGGGTCCCACCCTCGCGTACTGGCTGAACCGTTACGGATACGAGGTCACCGTCGTCGAGAAGGCGGGCACACTTCGCAGCGGTGGCTACCCGATCGACGTACGCGGCACCGCACTTGAGGTCATCCGGAGGATGGGCGTCCTGCCGCGCCTGCGGGAGGCGCACATCGATCTGCGCCGGCTGACCTTCCTCGGCGGGGACGGCGGCCAGGTCGCCTCGGTCCACCCGCACAGCGTCACCGGCGGTGTCGAGGGACACGACCTGGAGGTGCGGCGCGGGGATCTGACCGACGCCCTCTACACGGCGGTCCGTGACGACGTGGAGTTCCTGTTCAACGACTCCATCGACACCCTCGTCCAGTCCGATCACGGGGTGGATGTCACCTTCCACGGGGGCGGCAGCCGTAGGTTCGACATGGTGTTCGCCGCGGACGGTATGCACTCACGTACCAGGGAGATGGTGTTCGGTCCCGAGGAGCAGTTCCACCGGTATCTCGGCTACTGCTTCGCCGTGTTCACCATGCGCAACACCTTCGGGCTCTCCCACGAGACGGTGATGTGGAACACCCCGGGCAGGGCCGCGGCGCTCTACGCCGTGGGGGACCACGACGACGTGCACGCCTTCCTCAACTTCGCCCGGCCGCAGTCGCCGTTCGAGGCGTTCCCGGACCCGAAAGCGCAACGGGCCCTGGTCGCCGACGTGTTCGCCGACGCGGGTTGGGAGGTCCCGGGCATGCTGGCCGCGATGCACGACGCGGACGACGTGTTCTTCGACGCGGTCAGCCAGATCCGTATGCCCCGCTGGTCCAGCGGCAGGGTCGCGCTGGTGGGCGACTCGGCGTACGCGCCCTCGTTCCTCACCGGCCAGGGCACCAGCCTCGCGCTGGCCGGCGCGTACATGCTCGCCGCTTCCCTGGCCGACCGTGACCACACTGCGGGCTTCGCCGCGTACGAACGCGACACCCGTGAGTTCGTGACCCTGAACCAGGGGCTGGTGGGCGAGGGCGGCGCCACTCTCTTCCCGACCACGGCCGAAGCCCTGGAACAGCGCAACGAAAGGCTCCGCGGCCTCCGCGCCATCCCCACCCCGGAGGGCCGCCCGGCCCACTCGGCACTCACCCTGCCGGAACCGACGCCCACGGCGTAGGCCGGGCGTCGCGGGATCCACCGACTCCGCTCGGTTTCAATAGCGCCGTTGCCCGAGCGGAAAATCCCCGGCCACCCCACAAGGGTGGCCGGGGACACCACACGTCGAAGGCCCGCCAGCGCTGGCGTCGGCGGGCCTTCGACTATTGCCCGGTGAGATGAAGGGCTGCGGGTACGAGATTCGAACTCGTGAGGGGTTGTCCCAACACGCTTTCCAAATGTTCGTCCGGGGGTCCGGGGTAGGTCATCAGCATCCTGACCTGCGCCGGAATGAAAGGCGGGGCGCCCGGTGAACCATGTAGAGGCTCTTCTTGAGCCCGGAAAACGCCTCTATGCGGGTGCCGTTAAGGCGGTAGACGTGGTCGGTACCGACGAAGTCGATGCCATGTATGCGGTGCTCCTCATCTCGCGGCCTGGCCGTGTTGGCGTGGACATCGTGCTGGAAGTGGCGCCGCCCTTGTTCCTTGGTCAGGTACTGAGCGGTGGGTTTGCCGCCTCCGGTGAAGGCCGTGAGCGTGGCTGCTTCCGTCCGTGCCAGCACGACGCTGAACCAGGCAAAGGAGTCGGGCAGTACCTGGAATCCGGGGACGGTCGCCTCTCCGCGGTCTGCGGGCCGCGCGACGTCCGCCATACGGTTCTCCTGCTCCAGGGCGAGGTCCAGGCCGGCTTCTGATGTCTCTCCGGACGGGCGGAGGACGGTCGTGCCCGGCGCCTCCAGGATGTGCCCGGCAAGGCTCTCCGTGGTGGGGATCTCGGTGCCGATGAGCAGGTACGGGACTGCGCCGTAGGGCCCGATGTGCACGGACTCAACGTGGGCGCTGGCCGTACTGAGCTGCTTCTGCACCTGATGAACGCTGCTGTGGGTGCCCTTCGAGGCGAGGAGGAGGACCTTGGACGGCTGCCCTGGTTGCCAGGCTTCGACGAAGAAGTGAGGCCGCCGCTGTAGTGGCTCCGGGCGAGCGCCGATACCGGTGCTGCGCAGGGTCCAGCCGGCCTTCAGGGCGACGTCCGCCGGGATCACGGAGACCGAGTGGTCGGGGTAGCGGGTGCAGATCGGCCGAGCTGACAGAAATTCGAGGGGCGGAGAGTCCACCCGTCGGGTTCTAGGAGGCGGTTCAACACCTCCACGCGCCGCAACGACTGGTCGATGTCGGACATTACCTCTGGAGGGATTCAGCACGCCACGTCGCTGAGGCACCGGCTGACACGATCAGTCCCATGCCGACGATCACCGGTGCGGAGAGACTTTCGGCGAGGGCGAGGGCTCCGACCAGTGCGCCCATCACCGGGTCGAGGGAGAACAACGTCGCGACCACTCTGGCGGTGGCCATCTTCACGGCTTGGAAGTCCAGGGTGAAAGCGAGGGCCACGCCGACGGCGCCGGAGACGGCGACCATGCCCCAGTCGGACCCGTTCACGCCTGGAGCGGCGGGTACGGAGAAGGGGAGCAGCAGGGTCGCCGATATGCAGACCGACAGGGTCAGTCCCTCCAACCCGTTGGAGGCTCGGCCCACGCGCTGCGCGAAGACGGTGTAGCAGGCGAGGGCCAGCGCCGAAAGCAGTCCGAAGGCGATGCCGGCCCATTCGACCGTCCCGCCCGGCCCCGTGACCAGGACGACGCCCGCCAGGCCGACTGCCGGGAGGAGTGCTTCCCGCCAGGCGCGCGCCGAGGCGACCGCAACGACGAAGGGCCCGAGGAACAGCAGCGTCGCCGCCACGCCGAGCGGGAGGCGGCCCAGCGCGCAGTAGTAGGCCACATTCATCACGGCCATCGACGCGCCGTAGACGGCCATGCCAGCCCATTCTCGCCGCGTGTGGCCACGGACCCTGGGACGCACCAACACCATCAGGACGAATGCCGCGCAGAGCTGCCGCAGCCCGGCGACGGCGGGAGCGCCTAGTCGTTCGAAGAGTGTCGAGGCGAGTGCTGCTGACGCTTGCACGCTAAGACAACTGACGAGGACCAGGCCCGCGCCGAGGAGCGCTCGGGCAGGGGCAGGTCTCGTGCAGGTCAGTACATTCACGTGCGCACCTCTGGTCGGGAGCAAGAGGCAGCCGACCCTCTCACCTGACTGAAACGACCGTTACACTGTAACGCTCGTTATTGTGGACCGCATGGAACAGGACATCGCCGAAGCCACGGTCCGAACGTCCGCCAGAGACCGGCTGCTGGACGCCGCCGACGAGCTCTTCTCCCGGGACGGCATTGCCCTCACCAGCGTCGATCAGGTGCTGCACCACGCCCACGTCGCCCCCGGCACGCTGTACGCGCACTTCAGCGGAAAGGACGGTCTGATCGCAGCCGCGCTGCGCCGACGCCTGGACCGCTGGGAACGGATATGGCAGGAGGCCGTTGACGCCGCGGCCACGCCCGCCGAGAAGCTCCTAGCCCTCTTCGACGCGGTCTCCACCTATCGGTGCCTGTACACCCCGGGCCGTGGGTGCGCCTTCCTCGCGACCAGCACTGAGCTGCCCGACCTCGACCATCCCGCCCGCGCCGTGATCACGGCAGAGTCCACGCTCCTCCTCACGCGGCTGAACCAGTTGGCGGAGACCGTCACCACCGACGATCCCGCCGCCCTGGCGGGCGACGTACTGCTCGTGTACGACGGAGCCATGGCCGGCCTGCTGCGAGGGCGGACACCAGATCCCCTTGGCCATGGCCGTACGCTGGCAAGTCGCCTGATCCAGAACGCGATCGAGGCACATCAAGACCGCGTCTGACCGGTCAGTTTGCGGAGCCGTTCGTAGCAACACAGCGCGGCACCGAGGCCGACGAAGGCAAGGTAGTTCCTGGGTCGCGTTCAAAGCGGTGGTTGAGTGCGGTAGCCGGTCAGCCAGGACACGATGCGCTCGGTGACCCACCGTCGACGCACCAACCGTTCGCTGGACTCGATGCCCTTGTGGGAGGTGCGGACGCCGATGCGTTTGCCCCATAGCCATTTCCGCAGATGGGTAAGGCCCGCCGGCGCACCCGCTGGCGGGCCTTCGACTATTGCCCGGTGAGAGCAATGGCTGCGGGTACGAGATTCGAACTCGTGAGGGGTTGCCCCCAACACGCTTTCCAAATGCTCGCCTGAGGGTTCGGGGGTGTGCGGGAACGGTCTGACCTGCGGTGTGACCGGAGTGGGCATCGCTTGTGAACGGGGCCGTACGTCGGCGAATGCAACCAGAACTGCAGCCATGACTCAGCGAGTTCTGGCGCTTCAATAAAGCTCGGGCGATCTCCGACGGCGGCGTCCACAAGGCCGACGCGCCACCCGCACAGATTTGGGCTTCGATTTCGTCCACTCCGCCGTCGACGACCACCTCGGCCTCGCTTACAAGCAGATCCGCCCGCGCAGGAGGCCGCCACCCGTGCCACCTTCCTCCACCGGGCCGTCGCCTTTTCCCGCAATTCTGACAGAGGGTGACGGGGGATACCGGGTCGTCATATCCCTGCGCCGGAGCGGCAGATGGTGCCGCGAGTCACCACTCGCGGAGCGGATGGAACCCGCTGTCATCGGGGCGCGCCTCGCGTCCAGCGTTGTGAGTCCGCTGTTCAGGAAGCTCTTCCTGAACGGGGTCCCAGAGGCGGGAGTCGTTGACAAGTCTGTTCGTGGCTCTCGGTTTGTGGCAGTCCGGGACGAGCAGCGGACCTTGTCCGACAAGGCACGGCACCGGACAGCTGAGGAGCTGGTCGCACGCGCCGTGGGGCGAAATGTGGCGGTCGTGCCCTCACCGCCGAAACTCATCACCTTGTTACCGAGTTCCAGCCCCACCCCTTCTGTCCGCCACCTGCATGACTGACCGGCGCCCCCTTGCTGCCACAACGTGTATTCACCGGGCGCTGCGCAGTTCGAGCACCGTGATGTCTGGTGGGGCTCCGACTCGGATCGGTGGGAGGGAGGCCCCGACCCCGCGTGAGACGTAAAGCTGGGTGGTGTCGAAGGTGGCCAGTCCTGCTGTGACCGGCTGCGTCAGGGGGGCTAGCAGGTTCCCGGGGAAGAAGCCTCCGCCGTGGGTGTGTCCGGAGAGCTGGAGATCTACGTCGTGTCGGGCTGCTTCGTGCACCTGGACGGGCTGGTGGGCGAGGAGAACGACGGGGTGGGAGGCGTCGCGGTCGGCGAGGGCCTTGTCGTAGTCAGGAGTGTCGTGGTGACGTTCGCCTTCGACGTCGGTGACGCCGGCCAGGTCGATGGCTCCGCCCCGGTGTGTGATCAGGGTGCGGGTGTTGCGCAGGGTGGTGATGCCGAATTCGGTGAGGGTGTCGATCCAGGCATCGACGTCGTAGCGGTAGTCGTGGTTGCCGGTGACGAAGTAGGTGCCGTGGGTGGACGCGAGTCGTGCCAGCGGGTCCGCGTGTCCGGCGAGGTCTTCGGCGCTGCCGTCGGAGAGGTCGCCCACGATCGCGACGATGTCGGGCGAAGTGCCGTTGATCAGGCGGACGTTGCGGGCGGTGTGGGCGCGGCCGAAGAAGGGGCCGAGGTGCAGGTCGCTGGCCATGGTGACGCGCATGCCGTCGAGTGACGGGTGGAGCCGGCGCAGGTTGATGGGCACCGTCTTGATGTCGGGTGGTCCCAGGCCGCGGTGGAAGCCGTAGCCGGTGGTGGCGGTGGCGGTCGCTGTGGCCAGCAGGGCGACCGAGCGGGCGAGTACGAGGCGGCGGCCGGCCATCGTCGGCGGGTCGGGGCATGGAGCGGGTACGGCCGGGCCGCCCGCCTTGTGTCCGGCCTCCGCCTTGTGTCCGGCCGGGTCCGCCTCGCCTATCGCCGGGACCGGTTGCGGCTCGCGCGTGTTCTTCGTGTGCGGTGCGGGCGTGTGACGGGTTACGTGGGGGCGCCGTCGTAGCGAGCGCGTTGTGAGGTACGCCGGAACTTCGAGGACGGCGAGGACGAGCAGGAGGTAGGCGGCGCACGCGACCCAGGCGAACACCGGCCGGACGAGCCACGCGATGCGTGTGGGGTCGGCGTACTGGGCTGTCAGTACACCGGCGGGGACCAGGGCGGTCAGCGCCACCGCGGTGATCTGCCCAGCGCGGCGCAGCCGGGGGGAGGCGGTGATGTTCTTGACGAGCCGCAGGTAGAGGTATCGGTGGGTGGCGGCCGCGACGACAACGCTCGTACCGGCGACGGTTATCTCTTGCGCGAGGGTGCTCATGCCGCTCCCGCCGGGGCGGGGGTCGCAGTGTGGGCGCATGGGCGGCGGGCGGGTTGAGGGTGCCTGGGCATGGGGCGGTCGCTCCTGGTGAGGTGTGGGTGATGAAGGGGCGGTGGAGTTGGCCGTCCGGCCCGGCTGCTGACGGGGGCTGCGACTGCTGTGCGCGGGATCAGTTGGGGCGGGCCAGACCGACGTCGTACGCGAAGATGACCGCCTGGACGCGGTCGCGGACGTTGATCTTGGCGAGGATGCGGCTGACATGGGACTTCACCGTGGACTCGGCCAGATGGAGTTGGGCGGCGATCTCGGCATTGGACGATCCGCAGGCGACGGCGGCGAGTACCTCGCGTTCCCGCTCGGTGAGGAGGGCCAGTTGTCGTTGCTGCTCGCGGCTGAGATGGACCGGGTCGAGGTGCTGCTGGGGCCGTGAGGTGGTGAACGCGTTGATCAGCCTGCGGGTCAGGCTCGGTGAGGTGACACAGTCTCCGGCGGCCACCGCGCGGATCCCGACCACCAGTTCCTCGGGGCGTGCGTCTTTGAGGAAGAAGCCCGCGGCCCCCGCGCGCAGGGCTTCGTAGGCGTACTCGTCGAGGTCGAAGGTGGTCAGAACCAGGACGCGGGAGCGGGCGCCCGATGCGGAGATGCGGCGGGTGGCCTCGATGCCGTTGAGGCCGGGCATGCGGATGTCCATGAGCACGACGTCGGGGCGCAGTTCGGCGGTCATGCGGACGGCGTCGTGTCCGTGGGCGGCTTCGCCGACGACGGTCATGTCGGGCTGGGCTTCGAGCAGCATGCGAAAGCCGAGCCGCTGCAGGGTCTGGTCGTCGACGACGAGGACGGTGGTCATGTGAGGTGCTTCTCCATGGCGACGGTGGGGGTGCTGAGAGCTGTGTGTACGCGCCAGCCGCCCGAGGGGGTGGGTCCGGCACTGATCCGGCCCTGGTAGAGGGCGGCGCGCTGGCGCATGCCGACCAGGCCCTGGCCGCTGGGGTGTTCGGTGTCCGCGCGGCGTGGCGGTCCGCAATCTTCGACGCTCACGTGCACCGTGCTGCCGTCGGTGGTCACGTTCACTTGTACGCGGGTGTTGGATGCTGCGTGCTTGAGGGTGTTGGTGAGCGCTTCCTGGACGATGCGGTAGGCCGTGAGCTGCACTCCTTTGCTGAGCGCGGTCAGGTCGCCCTCGGTGCGCAGCGTGGCGGCGGGGCCGGCGGCTCGTACACGGGTCAGTAGCGCGGTGAGATCTTCCAGAGTCGGCTGTGGCGCCAGCGGCACGTCCGTTTCCAGAGCACGGTCGTCGATGACGATGAGGAGGCGGCGCAGCTCTGCGAGGGCTTCGCGCCCGCTGTCGGCGATGATGTGCAAGGTGTCGGCCGAGCGTTCGGACCGGATCTTGGCCAGGGCCGCGGCACCGTCGGCCAGACCGACGATCACGGCGAGGGTATGGCCGAGGATGTCGTGCATCTCGCGCGACACCCGGGTGCGTTCCCGCGCCGCCGCCAGCCGCGCCTGCTGGTCTCGCTCAATCTCCAGGGCCACGATGTATGCCTTCGCCAGCCGCCCGGTCAGGGCAAGGCCCGCGCAGGCGGTGACGGCCAGCATGGTGAGCAGGGTGATCATCTCGGGTCTTTTGGCGTGCTGGAGATGGCCACTGCCCCAGAACGCCGAGGCCCACATGATGAGTTGTGCCGCCGTGATGGTGCAGGCGGCAGCCAGCTGGCGCGGCGTGCCGTAGCGGCTGACGTTGTACAGCGCGACGATGCGGGCGGCGTCGGCACCGTTGAGTACGTGGAGGGGCAAGGCCAGCACCGAGGCGATGGTCGTCAGGGCGAACACAAGGCCGGGGTGCCGTTCGCGCCACAGCAGAGGCACGGTGTAGGCGAGGGTGAGGGCGATCTCGCTGGGCAGGTGGGCGCGGTTGGCCGGGTTGAGCAGCGAGGGCAGTGCCAACAGGGAGCAGAAGGCGGGCAGGGCCCACCGGCGCAGCTGGGGGTGCTGTTGGTCGAGCATCCGCCATGCGGCAAGCCCGCTGATGATGGACACCGCCACGCGCTGGTCCGGATCGCTGGTCAGTGAGCGCGGCAGCCGGGCGGCGTGCATGGCCGTCCGGGAGGCGGGCACCGGGTTGATCGGCTCGGGCATGGCAGGGCGCCTTCGTAGTCGGGCCTTCGCGGTCCAGGTCGGGGAAGAGCCGCCCGCCGGCTCTCGGGGGGAGAGAAACCGGCGGGCGGGGTAGGAGGGGGGCCGGGGCAGCTGCCTGGTGGGAGGTCCGGCCTCCTGCTGCCCGAGTCCGGGCCGCCCGCCGCCCTCGGAGGGACAGGGTCGACGGGTGTGGCCCACCGGGCGTTCAGCCGACGGGGGCAGCCGGCTCCGGTTTCTGGCCTGCGGGGGCGGGCACGCCCGCCCCCCGATCTCGGTCGTCGAGGATGTGGCGCAGCTTTTCCCCCTCCACATCCACGTTGGGCAGGATCCGGTCCAGCCAGGCGGGAAGCGACCAGGCCCGGTCGCCGAGCAGGGTCATCACGGCCGGGACGATGGTCATACGGACGACAAACGCGTCGAAGAGGACCGCAACGGCGAGTCCCATGCCGATCGACTTCACCAGGGCGACGTCGTCGAGGAGGAACCCGGCGAACACTGAGATCATGATGATGGCCGCTGCGGTGACCACGCGGGCTCCGTGCCGGAAGCCGGTGACGATGGCTTCGGTGGGCGAGGCGCCGTGGACGTACGCCTCGCGCATGCCCGAGACGAGAAAGACCTCGTAGTCCATGGCCAAGCCGAAGACGACGCCGATCAGCAGGATCGGCAGCAGACTGACGATCGGCGCGGTCTCGTCGACGCCGAACACGTCCTTGAGCCAGCCCCACTGGAAAACGGCAACCAGTACACCGAGGGTGGCGACCACGCTGAGCAGGAAGCCGAGGGCGGCTTTGAGCGGAACCAGCAGCGAGCGGAACACCAGCAGCAGCAGGATCAATGCGAGCCCGACGACGATGGCCAGGTAGGGGACCATCGCCTCGCCCAGCTTGGCCGAGACGTCGATGTTGAGGGCGGTCGTGCCGGTCACCATCACCTGCGCGCCGCCGTCCCCCTCCGCGGCCGTGCCGCGCTCACGGATGTCGGCGACCAGATCCACGGTGGCCTGGCTGGTGGGGGAACTGCCCGGAACGGCGGTGATCAGGGCGACGTCACCGGCCTGGTTGAAGACGGGCGGTCGCACGGTGGCGACATCAGCGAGTCCGTCCAGCAAAGCGGTGGTGTCCTTCGCCGCCGCCTCGGGATCGTCGCTGCTGCGCGCGTCGACGACCACGGTCAGCGGGCCGCTGAAGCCCGGCCCGAAGCCCTTGCTGAGGGTGTCGTAGGCCATGCGCTGGGTGCTGCCCGGGGCGGCCATGCTGTCGTCCGGCAGGGTCAGCCGCAGCGACAGGGCCGGGAGGGCCAGCACGCCGAGGCCGACGACGGAGGCCAGGAGCGTCTTCCAGGGGTGGCGGGTGACGAAGCGGCCCCAGCGCACGCCCATCGTGGTGCGGCGACCGCGCTCCGCGGCGCGCATCCGGCGTGTGGTCAGGCGGCCGTTGGCCACGCGCGTGCCGGTGAAGCCCAGCAGCGCGGGCAGCAGGGTCAGGGCGACCAGGACCGCGATGGTGATGGCGAATGCCGCGGCCAGCCCCATGGTGGTCAGCATCGCGATGCCGATGACGGAGAGACCCACCAGAGCGATGATTACCGTCAGGCCGGCGAACACCACCGCGGATCCCGCTGTCCCCAGGGCCCGGCCCACCGCCTCCTCCGGCCGGTGGCCCCGCAGCAACTCGCTTCGGTAGCGGGAGACGATGAACAGGGCATAGTCGATTGCCACCGCCAGGCCCAGCATGAGAGCCAGCGTCTGCGCGTTGGAGGCCATGTCGACGAACGACGAGGCGACGGTGATCCCGCACAGTGCGATTCCGACGCCGACGATCGCGGACAGCAGCGGCAGCCCGGCCGCGACCAGCGAACCGAAGGTGATCACCAGTACGAACGCGGCGACCAGCAAGCCGATCAGCTCCGCGGCGTTGCTCCCACCCTCGTCCAGAACCGCGTTGCCGCCCAGGCTGACGGACAGGCCCGCCTCCGCACCCTGCCGCACCACCTCGCGCAGAGCGTCGGAGGCAGCGGTGGTTATCTCCGCCTGCGGCACCGCATAGGTGACCTGGGCGTAGGCGACGCCGCCCGAGGCGGACACCAGCCCGCTGGAGAACGGATCGGCGACAGTGGCCACCTGCGGCGCCGTGCGCAATTCATCGACCAGCGCCTCCACTTGCGGCTTGTAGGCGGCCGACGTCAGCTTCTCGCCGTCCGGCGCTTCGACGACCACGCGGGCGGTGGCACCCGAGGCGGACGCCTGCGGAAACTCCGCCTCCAGCAGGTCGATGGCCCGCTGCGACTGGGTGCCGGGAAGGGTGAAGTCGTCCGTCGTACTGCCGGAGACGCTGCTGATGCCGATGCCCGCGGCGACCAGCACCGCGACCCAGGCCAACAGCACACGCCAGCGCCGCCGGAAGGCGAGCCGGCCGAGCCGGTAGAGAAAGGTGGCCACGAAAAGTTACTCCCACCAGGAGAAAGAGGATGTGTGAAAGCGGGCCTGACAGGCACCGGATGAAAACGTAGAAGGCAGGCGTGGCCGATATGACCTACTCAAGGCTGAATCCGCGCCGGGGCCAGTACCCCGGTACCTGCCGGCGTCCTCCCTGAGACGGAGCCGCCAGGTCTCAGCCGAACGCGCCGCGGTCCGCCAGCAGCGCCATGGTCTGATCCCACAGCTCCTTCTGTACGCGGGGATCCCGCCCGGGCTCGGGGCACTCCAGCGGCTTGGCATCGCGCACGGAGAAATAGCCGCCACTGGTGTGCGCGAACGCGGGATCGGTGGCGAGCCGGACGATGATGCCCGCACCCTTGCGCGGATCCCCGACGCGCAGCGTGTTCAGCACCCGCCGCAGCACCCCGGATCCGGGCAGATCGCGTCCCAGGCCGGTGGCGTTGAAGCCGGGATCACAGCAGTTGACCGTGACCTTCGCGGGATCCAGACGCCGGGCCAGTTCCCGCGTCCACATGATCGTCATCAGCTTGGTCCGCCCGTACAGCGCCATCGACGCCCGGCGGGTGTAAGGGGCGACATTGCGCAGGTCCTCCGCCGGTGCGATCGACTTCGCCTGCCGGGACGCCTCGGAGGCGACGTTGACGATCCGGGACGGCCCCGAGCCCAGAAGCCGGTCGGTCAGGGCCTGGGTCAGCACGAACGGACCCAGATAGTTGACCGCCGTCATGTCCGCGAAGCCTTCGGTGGTGGTGCGCTGCGAGAAGGCGTGCAGCCCGGCATTGTTGACCAGCACGTCCAGACGCGGGTAGAACGCGGCGATCTCCTGTCCGACCCGTCGAGCGTGTGAGATCAGGCCCAGATCCGCGTAGAAAACGTCGACCGGCGCGCCACCGGCCACCGCCTTGAGTTCACTCCTGATGGCATCGGCCTTGGTACGGGAGCGGGCCACCACACCGATGCGGTAGCCGCGGCCGGCCAGGTCGAGGGCGGCGATACGGCCCAGGCCGGAGGTGGCTCCAGTGATCACGGCAACGGGACGGGTCATCACTTCACTCCATTCATGAGGTACCTCATGACCTCTGTGTGGGAGGATACCCGACACCATGAGCGAGCACGAAGCGATCACCGCCGACACGGGCCCTGAGCAGGTAGGACTGACCTTCCTCACCATCGCCCACGGCCTGCGCGGAGCAGTGGACCGGCACATGCAGTCGACCGTGGGACTCTCCCTGTCCCGCACCAAGGTCCTCCAGGCCCTGGCCACGCACGGCACCCTGCACCAGGCCCAACTCGCCGACACCCTCGGCCAGGCCCCCAGGTCCGTCACCCAAATCGTGGAAGGACTCGAACGCCTCGGCCTGGTCTCCCGCACCGACGACACCGACGACCGCCGCCGCAAGACCGTCTCCCTGACCGCCGCAGGCAGCACCACGCTGACGGCAGCGGAAGAAGCGGGCTCCCATGTCCTGCGCCAGCTCTTCGGCTCGCTGGACCCGCAACAGCTAAGAAGCCTGCAGTCATCACTGGCCCGCCTCGACACGGCACTCACAGACTGACGAGGCCAGGCGTCCGACCGCCCACGCACGTCGGGCCATGGCTCGTAACACCACCCTCGCGACTCCACCACCCGCCAGGTCCGCGCATCGACGAACAGCGGCCGCACGAGCGCCAGTCGCGACTCATGGATCACAAGAACTCGCGCTGTACCAGCGGTACTCCCGGCCACGGAGCAGCCGAGCACGGCAGCCAGAGCAGGACCAACGCTGCGGACGAATGGCGGGTTACAGGCGGGACAGTGCGAGACAGATACAAAACCGAAGGGGCGCCTCCGAATGGGAGGCACCCCTCCTGGTCCACTGGCCCGCATAATCTCTGACCTGCTGCGGTGGGTGCGGGATTTGAACCCACGGTGACATCGCTGCCACGACGGTTTTCAAGACGGTGCGCATTGCGCGACGGTAATGCCATCTGACCTGCATAAACGGCGCTTGTCAGCTGCCGTGAGAATACTATGCAATCTCGGCTCGTGCTGATCCGCGATGGTGGGCGAGGGCGACAGGCGCAGTGACGGTCACAGAGGAGTTGTCGCCCGTCACGATATTGATGTTCTGGAGGGCCTGGGCAACCTGGCCAGGGGTCGGGTCCTTTTGACCGTGCGACATGGAGGCCCGCAGCTCCCCGACAAGCTGGACCAGCCGGGTACGAACCTGGTCGAGAATGCCTTCCAACGCCGACGGATGGACAGCCCAATACAACCTGAGCACCTGCCGGGGGGAGTTCTGGCTCATGAACACGGCGATCTCGGCAGCCATGGTCGGCCCGAGCTGCACGGTCCGGCCGGCGCTTCTGGTGACGAGCGACTCGATCTGGCCGACGCCTTTCCCAAGCCGGAGTTCGTCGCCCAGGCTGTCACGGGCAAAATCCGGGAGGTCGAACATGCTGACCGGCTGCTCCGTGAACTTGTACATCCCGATAAGCCCGTCCATGACCAGAGGTGCTGTGATTCGCCTGTAGTTGGGGATCGGCACATCGGTGCCCTCGTAGCCCTGGAGTTCCCGTAGCGCCCAGGCCCTCAGTGACTCGGAGTGGGCGTGCCCACCCCGGGGCGATCACTTGGTTGAGGAGCCGTCGGCGCGGGCTCGTTGACGTTGGCGCTCGCGCTGCCACCGCTGCCCAGTGGGGCGTCCAGCCCCGTGCGGCAAGCAGATCCCGGCGGGCGTGCAGAGCGTAGGCAGTCCACGACGTGGCTTCCGGTGCTCTGTCGTAGGAGCTGAGGTAGAGCGCCTGACGCTGCGGCAGAAGCCCGTTATCGCCGGCGTGCTCGGCGGCTTCGGCGGAGTCCCGGAGCCGGGAGAAGAACAGACTGCGATCGGGTGCCGGGAGTAGCGGTGCGGAAGCCACCGGGCCGCGGCGAGCGGATGGCGCTGAGCGTCTTCCGAGGCGAGGAGTGTTGCGCCGATGATGCGATCGGCGTCCATGGCGGCGTCCAGCAGCCCGAGGAGTGTCGGGTCCGGGCCCAAAGCGAGCAGCCGACGGCGTAGATCGAGGAGCGCGCCTGCCTTCATGTGGGCCAGCGGGCGACGTCCGGACTCGCGGCCCTGGACCGTAGCGAGGTCGACCCCAAGCCCTTCCGCCAACTCGATCTGGGTTCGGGGGACGCTCTCCCTGATCAGGCGCAGCACGAACCCGGCGACGATGCCGGTGGCCGCCCTTCGCTGTGCAGGCGCCTTGTCGGCCATGAGGCTCCCCGATGCGCTCACGCGGAATCAGCCAGGGTCCTTCCCACCTAACGGAGTTGACGCCGCAGCCGTCGAAGTCAGCCATTCCTCGCCGATGACGGAAGTCTCCCGTGAAGCCTGAGCACGATGCCCTGACCTGTGCCCGTGCGGGAGAGGGGACCGCCCTGGCGCTGGGGTCGACGGCGCATGGTGGGACTCGGGCTGCGGGTTTACCGCAGTCCGGTGAACCCGTAAGCCGGCCTCGTACCCGGGTGGTGCTCTACGCGTGTCATGAGCTGGGTGATCCGGTGACGACGCTGCGGCTGTTGCGTACCCGTGCGCTGGATCGGGGGTGGGTGGTTCACGCCGAGTTGTACGACCTGTGCCCGTTGGCGACGCGGGGAGCGCAGCGGCCTCAGTGGCAGTTGGTGATGAAGCTGCTCACCCATGGCGATGCGCAGGCGGTGCTGGTGCTCAAGGAGGCCCAGATAGAGCTGGAGCGCAGGCATCTGCGGGAGGTGCGCCGGCGGTTCGAGGTGCTTGGTGCTGCGGCGCATTGTCTGCTGGAGCCGAGGAGGTCCCGCAGGGAGGTGCTCGGCCGTGGCGGTGGCTGAGGTGGGGGAGCGGTTCTTTCAGGTGGCGTTCGCCGCCGAGGCCGCCCATGTACGTCTCGTTCAGCGCGCGGTCCGCGAACGGCTCGACGCCTGGGGCCTGGAGAGCTTCGCCGATGTGGCGCTGCTGGCGGCAGGCGAGTTGATGGCGAACGCGATCCAGCACGGCTGCCGGGGCGTCGACGAAACGGTCACCCTGTCCGCCTGGTGTACGGCCGACGAGCTGTTGATCGGAGTCGGTGATCCGTCGTTGGTCCAGCCTCGTCGCAGGTTGGCCGGTGAAGGGGACGAGTCCGGTCGCGGGCTGGAGCTTGTCACGGCCGTGGTCGACCGCTGGGGCAGTGAACTCGCCCCCGGCCGGCGCGGGAAGCGCGTGTGGATCGCATTCCGTACGACTTCGAAGGAGGCAGAGGCATGAATGCACTGGACACCCCCGCTCCTCTTGTCCCCCAGTCGCTGCACCACGGCGGCGAGTTGGACACCCCGGCCGGCTTCTCCGTCGACACCTGGTCCGTCGGACGCCTCCTCGCACGACTGCACACCTCGTTCATCGAGGACGACGAGCTCGACGATGTGCTGAACGCGGTTCTCGACCCCGGTACGGCGCTGTCGATGGACGACATCGACAGGCTCACGCCTCGACTGCACAAGATCGTCGGCCAGTTGGTGAACATCGCCGTACAGCGCAACACCGCCCATTCTGCTCATGAGTTGGCCGTCGTGGTGCGGCGCGTGCGGCAGCTCGGCGATCCGGTGCCCGGTGTGCTGGGTTCGGCGCGGGGGCAGTTGCGGCTCCTGGCTCTGGCCGTCCTGGACGTGCTGGAGCTGCTGAGCGACGACGACCGGCACACCGGTGCGGCGCCGGCTGCTCTGGGCGGGGTGCGGCCATGACGGAGTTGCTGCCCCGTACGTACTGGTGCCACCGCGGCTACCTGGGTCCGGTGCGTGTGCGTATCGCGACCGGTACGACCGCTCCGTATCCGGGCCTGGCCGTCGACTGGATGCGGGAATCGGTGCGAGCGGCCCTGCCTGGGCTGGGGCGGGAGAGCTTCGGTACGGCCTGGGCCTGGCTCGGTGATCACCGGGCCGTGGCGGTGGCGGTCCAGGAGCTGCGCTGCGGCCGGCCGTACGAGTTCACGCTGCCCACCGAGACGGGCTGCTGGACCTGGACCGCCGGAGTCGTCTCCGTCCTGCCGCTCAGGGACTCCTGCCTCGCGTCCATCACTCCCTCACTGCCGGCCACGTAGCCGCGGAAGGACCCTTATGTGTATGCATCAGCCGCCGTGCCCGGCGGCCGTCGACTCCGACCGTGAAGCGGCGCACACGCTGTCCGTCCGTGCGGAGCAGGGGTGGAGCCTGCTGTGCAACGGCGTCCTGCTGTTCGAGGACACCGGTGAACTGCTTCCCGACGGGCAGGTCATCGCCCCGCACCGGCCTCTCCCTTCGTCCCCTTCGATGCAGCTGAAGGGAGTGGTCGCGGCATGACCGCGCATCCCCTCACGGCCCCGGCGCCGGACACCGACGGGCTGGCGTCCGCGTTCCGTGAGCGGGGGCTGCGGCAGGCCCTTGTCCAGCTCCGTTCGGTAGGGAGCGCGCCCGATGCCGCGTCCATGGGCGCGGTCGTCCTCGGCTACCGGCTCGTATGGCAGGTCACCGGCCGCTGGATCGACCTGCCCCGTCAACGTCTTCAGGAATGCTCGGACTCGCCCAGCGACACCGCTCGTTGGCAGCATCTGATCGGCACGGTCCAGAGCCCTGCCGACGGAAGCATCGCCGGTGCGACATACGAGGGGCTGCTGGTCCTGGTCGGGCAGGCGAGGGATCTGCTGCGTGTTCGGGCTGGACGCCTCACCGGAGATGATCCGCCGCCTCGAAGAACACCAGGCCCGGCACCCGCCGGCCGCCCCGCCGTGCGGGCCCGCGTGGGCGACATGGCCCTGTTCGACCTCGGGATCCGCTACCCGCTCATCTACATCTCGGCCAGTACGTTCTTCCTCCTCACCAGCCAGCAAGCGCAGGTCAGCTGCTTCCGAAGCGCCGCCAGGCACCTCACCCCCGACGGGCGCCTCGTGATCGAGGCCGCGGTCCCGCACACCTCCGGCATGGCGGCCGAACGCCAGCAGATGATCGTCCGCGAGATGAGCGAACACCACCTGAAATGGTCGGCCTTCGTCCACGACCCCGTGGCACAGACCGTCCACGCCCAGGAAGTACGCATCGGCCCCAACGGCTACCGTCTGCTCCCCAACGTCATGCGCTACGCCTTCCCCAGCGAACTCGACCTGATGGCGCAGCTCGCCGGCCTGCGCCTGGAGCGCCGGACCGCAAACTGGGACGACTCCCCGTTCACCACCACCAGCACGCACCACGTGTCCCTCTACAGTCACCAACCAGCAGACCGTGACGCCCCATCGCCCGCCGGAGACACCGCATGACCATCCACCCGCAGATCCTCGCCGACGCCTTCGGCCCCGACGCCCCGGACGCACGCGTCAGCTTGGTGGCCGACCGGCGAGGCACGGCCCTGTGGCACGTCCGCCGCGGAAACGGCGACCAGCACGCGCTGAAGATCACCACAGCGTGCAGCGACCCCCAGGGCCACGTCGACTCCGAACGCCTCGCGCTCGTCGAGGCCCAGCTCCTCAAGGCCCTGGAGCGAGACGGCGTCATCGCCGGCTTCTACCACCAGCACGGTGAACTGCCTGACCACAAAGGCAGTTGGCTTGCCCTGCGGTGGCTGCCCGGCGAAGAAGCCGACACCGCCTTCGCGAAACTGCGGCACACACCCAGCGACCGGACCGCCGCCAGCTACGCGGCGGCGATGGCCGCCGCTGTCGCCGACCTCCACGACAACGGATGGCGCCACGGCGACATGCAGGAAGTCCACTTCCTCCTGCACGACGACGGGGCACACCTGCTCGACTTCGCCATGGCCCAGCCGCCGGCCCCCGCCGGCCCCGCCCCCGTCACCTACCGGGGCGCGTACGACTTCTTCAACTCCCCCGAACTGGCAGCCCGCCGACTGGCCACACGGCCGACCGAACACCTCGAACTGACCACCTCATCAGAGGTCTGGTCCCTGTGCGCCACCATCTACGCCTGCTGGACCGGCATCTACCCCATCAGCGAAAAGAACACCCAGCTCAGCACCCCCGCCCTCCGCGCCGAACTCGCCCAAGGCCACTACCGCGACCTCACCACCACCAGACCCTGGCAATTCCCGGCCTTCGAGAACACCATCATGGCGGGCCTGACCAAGGACCGGGCCCAGCGTCCAACAGCCCGACAACTCCACCACCAGTTCCAGGAACTGAGCTAGGGCGTGTCTGGCAAAGGTTGAGGCGTTCTGGCTGGAACTCTGGTCCCGTGTCGTGTTTTCAGTTGCTCTCGACCGAGCCCGTCCGCGACCGCAGACGGCGACCCCATCGGGACGGGGCGATGCGACGGTGGTCGGGAATGGCCGCGCCGTACAATCGCAGTGAGGGCGAAGCGCCAGGCCGAGATTCCGGCACCGGTGTGAGGGAGGGGTCAGGATGTTCGGTTCGAAGAAGAAGCGCAGGGCGTCTCTCAACGATCTGATGGCGCAGCTCAGGCCCGACCTGAGTCGGGAATCGCTCGGCGTCGGGCCCGACTTCCCGGGCGTCGCCCCGAACCCGCTCCTGAGCAGTGATGCACGGAAGCGCAATGCGGAACTGCGTACGGGGGCGCTTGCGCTCGGCGTTCTCGTCGACTGGCGGGAGGTCAACGGCAATCCACGCGTGGTCCTGATGCTCGACGTGGAGACCGCCGGCGGCATGTCGTTCCGCGGTATCGCAGACGAAGACCTCACGATCACCGAACTCACCCGACTCGCCCCAGGACAGACGTTGCCCGTGCGCTACCGGCCGGCCGTCATGGACCACTACGTTGCCCTTGCCCGGGACGCGGACCCCGCCCATGTGCAGCAGCTCTCTGACGAGATCGCGAACCGCAAGCGGACCTGACCCGAAGCCATTGGCCGGATCCCTGGCCAGCAGCCTCCCCCGGTCACGGTCTTCCTGCCGTGAACGCGCGCTGCGCAGGGCCACGACGCGGACATCTCAGAGCCCCGTCAACACCTCCGTCCTCGGCCACCACCCCGGGCGTCCGCCTCGCCACAAGGGGCGGCCCTGCTGACCGCGCTGCCAGTTCGCCGCAGGCAGACAGGAAAGACCCACGAAGGACTGGGCAACGTCGGCAGAGCATGCCAACGTAGACAACCTCCCCGAAGATGCCAGGTCGGAGAGGTGGTTGCTCGTGACCGCGGCTCCGGCTGGTCCTGGACGCTCTGCCACCGTCGAGGCCCTGCGGCTGTCCCGTTCCGCTTCGGAACACGAACTCCGTTTCCCGGAGAGACGAACAGTGCCGTACCTCGGGGGAACAGGTCGAAGTCGCCCTGCTCGGCCAAGACCCGCAAGGCGGCCCTGCCACTGGAATTCGCTGCGGCTATACGGCCGAGAGTCAGAGACGCAATCGAAGGCAGAGCCTGTTCACCCAGTGAACGGCGGAGAGCCTCGCTGGCCACGAAGTGGAAGGCGCCGTCGTCCACTTGCGCGCGCCTGATCCAGTCACTCGGAGACCGGTGGCAGTGATCTCCGCAATGCCCGTTCAGAATCTGAACGGCCGCCGCGTACAGACACTGAACACCTCTCCTGTTCAGGTTCTGAACAGGCAGGTCTGCCCTTGGGGCCAGGCGCATGGTGCTGAAGCATGCCTCGTACTTGAGATCCGGCTCGGCCGGCAGCCGGAGGGGATCCCGAGGCGGCCGACCGAGTCGGTCACCCCCGCGCCGCCCCGCCGGCGGCATGTAGCCCCGTACCCCTAGCTTTGGAGGCGCCCCTGTACCCCGAGTTCCCGCACGATCCGCCGACCCCGTCCGGAGCCCAGGC
This sequence comes from Streptomyces sp. NBC_01716, assembly GCF_036248275.1. NCBI lineage: Bacteria > Bacillati > Actinomycetota > Actinomycetes > Kitasatosporales > Streptomycetaceae > Streptomyces > Streptomyces sp. NBC_01716. Next base: position 4,604,929 of record NZ_CP109181.1, read on the forward strand.
GTTCTGGGTCGGTCCCCGGTATCTGGCCGGCGACGACGGACAGCTCTACGAGACGGTGGCCGACGCGCTCGCCAGGCTCGGCTGGACAAACCTGACGATCGTCCGAGGACGGCAGGAGCCGGACGAGGCGCCGGATGACCGGCAGGTCCTGCGAAGCACCGTCCTGCACATCAGCCCCGACACCCTCCGCTGGGCCCAGTGGGTCCCCCGCCGTAACGCTCGGCGACCCCGAACTGGTCCTCGACACGGTCATCGCGCAGGGCTGGCTCCGGGACATCGACCAGCCCTACGCGAGAGCGACGGACCCGATGTTCACCACCTACCTCAGCCTCGGAGACGCGCCGCCGCTCATCCAGGACGGTGACCAGTGCGGTCTGACCCTCGCGCCTGACGAGACGGGCCCGGCCGGGTGGCAGGCATGGGCCGAACCCGCGCTCGGCGCACCGTACTTGTGGGCCGCGTCGTTCTCCGCCGGCGTGCCGCACGATCTCGTCGCCGCCTTCGCCGCATCCCCCAGCTCCACCGCACCGGTCCTGCGCCACGTGCTGCTCGAAAGCACCAAGGACCGGCTCCTCCGAGCGCCAGCCGGCTAACAGTCCGCAGGCTCCTGCGATCCGGCGCGTGAAGCCCGGCCCTACCGGTGTTGTCGTTGCGGCGATGCCTGGATGGCTTTGTTCACGAGAACGGGTTCTGGCTCAGGTTTTGTGGCGAGTGACGTTCTGTCATTGCTCGACATCGAACAGCGGGATGGACGGTGGAGGCGGGGCAAGGACTGTGCGGAGGCGGGTGAGGTTGGCTCGCCACTGCTTCCAGTCTGCCGGGTCGACCCAGTTCGAGGCTGGCCCTGCCTCGTCGCTGATGACGCGGGCGAGGGCCTCGTCCGCGAGCGTCCGAAGATCGTTGGGAAAGGCGGGCATGGGTTTCTCAGGGCCGTAGGGTGTGTCGATTGGGTCGCCGCCTGGACATTGGGTCGCAATCAGTGCGGCGGCGGCCACCGCTTCTTCTCCTTCGGCGAGCCAGCCGATGGCGTCGACGGTGCGCGTGAGGACGCCACGGATCATCGTCTCGCGCTCCTCGGGCTCGGCGTCGTCGAGCGTGTTGGCGAAGTCCGCGGCCGTGTCGTTGTCGAAGGGGCCAGTGTTCCAGGTGCCCATGTTGATCTCCTCGTGTCGCCGGGATCCTCGCATCAGCCGCTGACATTGCGATCTCTGTGCGAGCAGGACGCGCTTTAAAGCGTGTTGCAGAACGACAGAACGATCTCCCGCGGACGCTTCGCGACGCATGCCAAGACGGTGGAAACGGGGGTGCAATCGGGCAGTCGATCTTGCCGCGGGTGGCTGGATCTGAGCGTGATCGCGGTTCTGCAACACGCTTTAGAGGTCCTGACAGCAGACCATCAGTTGCCCTCAACGTGCTGTGGTGGACCACGGACCGCACGGTCGCGATGATGCAGCGCGGCTTCGGCCTCTTCAAGGAGCGGGCCACCTGCCACCGCTGACCCGAAGCGCCTTCCACTGCGAACCGGACGGAGCCTTCGGGTCGACCCTGTTCACCGGGGTGGCGGTCCGATCACAGCAACTGCAACCAAAACTGCAACCACGTACGTCGAAGGCCCGCCATCGCTAGCGCTGGCGGGCCTTCGACTATTGCCCGGTGAGAGCAATGGCGGAGGATACGAGATTCGAACTCGTGAGGGGTTGCCCCCAACACGCTTTCCAAGCGTGCGCCCTAGGCCACTAGGCGAATCCTCCGCGACGAACCATACAAGACGTTGAGCGGTGCTAGCGAACTCGTTCCCGGGGGTGGGCATCGGGTACTGTGGGCGCAGCCCCTCACGTGGCGCTATCTGACTGAACTCCCCCAGGGCCGGAAGGCAGCAAGGGTAGGTTGGCTCTGGCGGGTGCGTGGGGGGCGTTCGCGTTGGGCGGGGGTGGGATGTCGTAGCGGGCCGATATCGTCGTAGGTGTGTCGTCCCTAGCGCTGTACCGCCGTTACCGCCCCGAGTCGTTCGCCGAGGTCATCGGGCAGGAGCATGTCACTGACCCGCTGCAGCAGGCCCTGCGCAACAACCGGGTCAATCACGCGTACCTGTTCAGCGGGCCGCGGGGCTGTGGGAAGACGACCAGCGCGCGCATCCTCGCGCGCTGTCTGAACTGCGAGAAGGGGCCCACACCGACCCCCTGCGGCGTCTGCCAGTCCTGTCAGGACCTGGCGAGGACCGGGCCCGGGTCGATCGATGTCATCGAGATCGACGCCGCTTCGCACGGTGGTGTGGACGACGCGCGTGATCTTCGGGAGAAGGCGTTCTTCGGGCCGGCCGGCAGCCGGTACAAGATCTACATCATCGACGAGGCGCACATGGTCACCCCGGCGGGCTTCAACGCCCTGCTGAAGGTCGTCGAGGAGCCGCCGGAGCATCTCAAGTTCATCTTCGCGACCACCGAGCCGGAGAAGGTCATCGGCACGATCCGGTCGCGTACGCACCACTACCCGTTCCGGCTGGTGCCGCCCGGGACGCTGCGGGACTATCTCGGCGAGGTGTGCGCCAAGGAGCGGATCCCGGTCGCCGAGGGGGTCCTGCCGCTCGTCGTGCGTGCCGGTGCCGGGTCCGTGCGGGACTCGATGTCCGTGATGGACCAGCTCCTCGCGGGTGCCGCAGAGGACGGCGTGACGTACGCGATGGCGACGGCCCTGCTCGGATACACGGACAGTTCGCTGCTCGATTCGGCGATCGACGCCTTCGCGGCGGGCGACGGGGCGGCGGCCTTCGAGGTCGTGGACCGGGTGATCGAGGGCGGCAACGACCCGAGGCGGTTCGTCGCCGACCTGCTGGAGCGGCTGCGGGACCTGGTCATCCTGGCCGCCGTTCCGGACGCCGGTACGAAGGGGCTCATCGACGCTCCCGACGACGTGGTCCAGCGGATGAAGGACCAGGCGTCGGTCTTCGGGGCCGCCGAGCTGAGCCGGGCCGCCGATCTCGTCAATACCGGGCTGACCGAGATGCGGGGCGCCACCTCGCCCAGGCTCCAGCTCGAACTGATCTGCGCGCGTGTGCTGTTGCCCGCCGCCTTCGACGACGAGCGGTCCGTGCAGACGCGGCTCGACCGGCTGGAGCGGGGGGTGTCCGCGGCGGCGTTCTCGACCGGGGGGCCCGCGCCTGCCATGGGGTACATCCCCGGGCCCGAGGCTCACGGGGCGCCGCGCGCGGCCGTACAGGGCGGTGGGGGTACGCCAAGCGCGGCGCCCGCGCCCGCGCCTGCACCTGCGCCCCCGGCCCCACCCGCGCCCGCCGCCGACCCCGCGCCCCCGAGCGGCAACCGTCCCGGCGCCTGGCCCGGCGCGGCGGCTCCCGCCCCGGAGGCCCCACGCAAGCCCGGGGGCTGGCCCACGGCATCCGCCCCCGGTCGCGGGCCGGGTCCCGCCGAACAGGCCCCTGCCCCGCCGGAGCCCGCCGGTCCGGCCGCCCAGGGTGGCGGTCCCGTCATGGCCCAGGGCGCCGGGCAGGTGCGGAACATGTGGCCGGACATCCTGGAGGCCGTGAAGAACCGCCGTCGCTTCACCTGGATCCTGCTCAGTCAGAACGCGCAGGTCGCGGGCTTCGACGGCACCACCCTCCAGATCGGCTTCCTCAACGCGGGCGCCCGCGACAACTTCGCCGGCAGCGGCAGCGAGGAAGTGCTCAAGCAGGCGCTCTCCGAGCAGTTCCACGTGCAGTGGAAGATCGAGGCGATCATCGATCCCTCGGGCGGCACCCCGCAGCCGCCCGCGTCCGGCGGCGGTGGCGGCGGCAACGGCGGCAACAGCCCCGGCGGAGGCGGAAGTTACGGCGGTGGAGGCGGCTACGGGGGCGGCGGAGGAGGTGGCGGTGCCCCCGGCGGCTACGGCGGCGGGGACGGAGGCGGCGGCTCCAGACCGCCCGCCCCCTCCCAGCGGCCCGAGCCGCCCGCCCAGTCCTCCCCGAACCCCGCCCCCTCCCAGCGACCTGAGCCGCCCGCCCCCGCCGCCCCCGGCCGTACGCCACCGGAGCAGCGCCGCCCGTCGGACACTCCCGCCGCGCCGCCCCCTCACCACGTCGCCCCCGAGGACGACACTCCTGAAGAGGACGACGCCGACCTCGTCGACTCCGCGCTCTCCGGGCACGACCTGATCGTCCGCGAGCTCGGTGCCACCGTCGTCGAGGAGTACCCGAACGACTAGGACCCGTCGGGAAGGACAGCCGGGGCAGCGCTAGGCTGCCCCCCGTGAAGGTCCTTGTCATCGGCGGCGGTGCCCGCGAACACGCCCTGTGCCGCTCTCTGTCCCTCGATCCCGACGTCACCGCTCTGCACTGCGCGCCCGGCAACGCCGGCATCGCCGAAGTCGCCGAGCTGCACGCGGTCGACGTCATGGACGGTGCCGCCGTCGCCCGCCTCGCCACCGAGCTGGAGGCCAGGCTCGTCGTCGTCGGACCCGAGGCGCCGCTCGTGGCCGGGGTCGCCGACGCCGTACGGGACGCGGGCATCGCCTGCTTCGGCCCGTCGGCCGAGGCCGCGCGGCTGGAGGGCTCCAAGGCCTTCGCGAAGGCCGTGATGGCGGCGGCGAGCGTGCCCACCGGGCGCAGCTACGTCTGCACCACCCCCGAGGAGATCGACAAGGCCCTCGACGCCTTCGGCGCCCCCTTCGTTGTCAAGGACGACGGTCTCGCCGCGGGCAAGGGCGTCGTCGTGACCGACGACCTCGCCACCGCCCGCGCGCACGCGCTCGCCTGCGACCGCGTCGTCATCGAGGAGTTCCTCGACGGCCCCGAGGTCTCGCTCTTCGCCGTCACCGACGGCCGTACGGTGCTCCCGCTGCGCCCCGCCCAGGACTTCAAGCGCGCGCTCGACGGCGACGAAGGCCCCAACACCGGTGGCATGGGCGCGTATTCACCGCTCCCGTGGGCCGACCCCAAGCTGGTCGACGAGGTCTTGGAGACGGTCCTCCAGCCGACCGTGGACGAGCTGCGCCGCCGTGGCACGCCCTTCTCCGGGCTGCTGTACGCGGGGCTGGCGATCACCAGCCGCGGTGTGCGGGTCATCGAGTTCAACGCCCGCTTCGGCGACCCCGAGACGCAGGTGGTCCTGGCCCGGCTGAGGACCCCGCTCGCCGGTGTCCTGCTCGCCGCCGCCGAGGGCAGGCTCGCCGACCAGCCGGCCCTGGTCTGGCGCGACGACGCGGCGGTCACGGTCGTCGTGGCCTCGCACAACTACCCCGGTACGCCGCGTACCGGCGACCCGATCGAGGGCCTGGCCGACGTCGTCGCGCAGGATGCGCCGAACGCGTACGTCCTGCACGCCGGGACCCGGCTGGCCGACGACGGCGGCACGGTCCTCAGCGCCGGCGGCCGTGTGCTGTCCGTCACAGCGACCGGCAAGGATCTCGCGCAGGCGCGGAAGCGCGCGTACGCGGCCGTTGACCGCATCCGGCTGGACGGCTCGCAGCACCGTACGGACATCGCCCGCGAGGCCGCCGAAGCCTGAACCGGCCCTTCAGCAAGGGCCCGAAACCGGCCCCGGCCCCGTCCGAACCGATCGGACGGGGCCTTTTCATGCCCCGTTCACCGCATCTCCGCCACGTCCCGGACGTCACACCAAAGAACATTGGCCACGTCAGCACCTTTGACCAAAGCCATTCCATCGAGTGACGGTTAACCCATCCGAATGACCCCCGCCGGGGCCCCAACTATGGTGCGGCGCAAGCGTTCGGGTACTTGGCCCACCGGTGGCCCACCGGCATTGCGATGTCAGTGGCGGGTGCCACAGTGGGGGAGTGAGCAAATCCGCCGTTGTGCAGGCAGAGGGGGTGAGATCCGGACGTGTCCGGTTCAGGTGTCGTTGAGGAGATCGGCGCGCAGGGCGCCAGGGTCCGGGCTCTCGCCGTGCTGCGTGTGCGCGGCAGAGCGGCGGGCATCGCTCTGCTGCCCACCGCGGCGGCGGTCGTCCTGTTCGCGGCCGGTGCCACCGGCCGTCTCACCGGTGGGAGTTGGGATGCCGCGCGCTGGATCGTGAGCAGTGTCGCCGTCGTCGTGCTGCTGTGCGCGGCGGCCGTCGCGGCGGTGATCGCCAGGGCCAGACCCGCCCTCAGCCCCACCGTGGAGATCGCCGAGAGTTCGGCCCCGGACCTGTACCGCCTGGTGCGGGAGCTGGCCGAGCGGCTCGACGTGCCCGCGCCCTCGTCCATAGCGCTGACACCGGACTGCGACAGCTGGCTGGAGGACCGTACGCACCCCGCGCACGCCCTCGCGGACGCGTCGGCCGGCCCGACCGACCCGCCCGCCGCAGACACCCCGGGCACCCCGGCAGGCACCCACGGCACCCCCGCCGCCGGTCGCCGCGCCGCGCCCGCCGCACCAGCCGCACCGGTCCTCGTGATCGGCTCCCCCTTCCTCTGGTGGATGCGCGTCGCCGAGCTGCGCGCCGTGCTGGCCCCGGTCGTGGCCGGTACGGGCCCCGCGTCGCAACCGGACATAGCCGCCGCCCGCCGCTTCGTACGGGGCCTGGACGCCGCGGTGGCCCTCGCGGCCCGCGAGGACCTGGGGCTGATACGCCGGGCCGCTCTCGCCGTCGTCGGCGGCGTCGCCCGCCTGATGCTGCGCGCGTGCGCCGAGCACGCCGCCCTCATGGAGCGAGGTGTCGCGTCCGCCGCGTCCGAGCGTGCGCAGAGTGTGGACTACGGCCTGCGGATCGTCGCCCAGGAGCAGGTCGGCCTCGCCTATGCGGGCTGGGACCGGCTGCTGACCCGTGTCGCCCTGCCCGCCTGGCGGATGGGCCGCTGGCCGTCCCGGCTCGATGTCGGAGTCGTATCGGCGCTGACCGAGCTCTCGCGGCGCGACCGGCTGGCCGAGGGCTTCGCCTCCCGGCTCGGCGAGCGCCCCGCCTGCGATCTGCTCGAAGAGCCCGGCGTGGTCGACGAGGCCGCGTCCCTACTGGCGGCGCGCCTCTTCCACGGCGGCCCGGCCGCCTCCGGCCCGGACTGGTCCCCGGTCGACTGGCAGCAGTATCCGGAAGAGGTCGTGGACCGTAAGTGGCGTACGGAAGCGGCGAGGCTGCACCGCGTTCTGGACGGAATGGGCGTACGCAGTCCCGCGCGGCCGGGCGATCCCACGGCCGACGCCGCCGTGCCCGGACCCACGCTGGACCGGGTCATGGACCATCTCGCCGGGCGGGGCGAGGAGGCGGGCGACATTCTGGCCGCCGCGATCAGCGCCGAGGTGGTGCGCGAGGAGGCCGAGGCCGTGCCGCAGGCGCCGAGCGCGCCACAGGCCGCCGAAACCACGGGCGACGCTCTGGCGCTCCGCGGGTCGGACCCGCTGCCGCTGTTCCCGCTCATGCCGCCGCGTACGGGCCGTGAGCTGCTCGCCGACCACATCACCGCGATGGTCTGCTGCGCCGCCGTCGACACGGCGGGCGCGGCCCCGGGGCTCGACTGGCTCGACGGCCCGGCTCTCCTGATGGACGGCAGGCGCCGCACGGACCTGGCCGGAGGAGTGCTGAGCCTGGTGGAGGACGGCGACGGGGAGCCGCTGCGACAGTGGCTGGCCGCGACGGGCGTACGGGCGGAGAAGCCGGTCCGTCTGGTGTGAGGCCGGTCACCGCCCGACCGGCGAAACAGGCGAAACAGTCCGTGCGCGAGCCGGCGGGAGGCCCCTCGCCCGCTCCGGCGCACACCCGGCGCACCGCTTCCATCCACTTCCGGTCAGTTCCATTCACAACGAACGGTGACGGAGCGCGTGCGTTATGTGATGTGCTGGGGACCGGCGCTGACGCGGACCGCCCAACAGCGGCCCGCCCGGCGGCAGTCGATCAACCAAGGCAGTCGATCAACCATCAACACCTGCACGGGGCATCCAGGGAGGGGCGCGCCAATGTGCGCCGATCACATCCGACGGTGGGAGTCGGGCGCGCTCGCCCACGCCGTCTCCGACCCCTTCGGCCAGGGACCGGTGCCCTGGCTGCGCGGCAGCGAGACCTACTTCGACGACACGGGCCAGGTCGTCCCCTGGTACGCGGAACCGGCGCTCGGGCGCGACCGCGCCGGCCCCCGCACCGCCGACGACGTCCACCGCCAGATCAAGGGCTTCTCCTCCACCGGCGCCGCCGCGCCCGGCGAGTCGATCGACTTCCACATCACCGTCGATCCGCCCCAGCAGTTCTCCGTGGACGTCTACCGGATCGGGCACTACGGGGGCGAGGGCGCCCGCAAGATCACCACGAGCCCCCGCCTCTCCGGCATCGTCCAGCCGGCCCCGCTCGCCGCCGAGCGCACCGTCTCGTGCCACCACTGGTGGCTCTCCTGGCGCCTCCAGATCCCGTCGTACTGGTCGCTAGGCGCGTACGTCGCCGTCCTCACCACCACCGACGGCTACCGCTCCCACATCCCCTTCACGGTCCGCGACACCCACCCCGCCGACCTGCTCCTCCTGCTCCCCGACATCACCTGGCAGGCGTACAACCTCTACCCGGAGGACGGCCGTCTCGGCGCCAGCCTCTACCACGCCTGGGACGAACAGGGCCGGCTCCTCGGCGAGGAGGACGCGGCGATCACCGTCTCCTTCGACCGCCCGTACGCCGGCGCCGGCTTGCCCATCCATGTCGGCCACGCCTACGACTTCATCCGCTGGGCCGAGCGTTACGGCTACGACATCGCCTACGCCGACGCCCGCGACCTGCACGCCGGCCTGATCGACCCGACCCGCTACCGGGGACTGGTCTTCCCCGGCCACGACGAGTACTGGTCGCTTCCGATGCGCCGCACCGTCGAGCGGGCGCGCGAGCACGGCACGTCCCTGGTCTTCCTCTCCGCCAACACCATGTACTGGCAGATCGAGCTGGGCCCGTCCCCCTCCGGCGTCCCCGGCCGCCTCCTCACCTGCCGCAAGCGCCACGGCCCCGGCCGCCCGGCCCTCTGGCGGGAGGTCGACAGACCGGAGCAGCAGCTGCTCGGGATCCAGTACGTGGGGCGGGTCCCCGAGCCGCACCCGATGGTCGTACGGAACGCGGAGCACTGGTTCTGGGACGCCACCGGCGCCTACGAGGGCGACGAGATCCCCGGCCTCGTCGCCGGGGAGGCCGACCGCTACTTCCCCCGTACGGCGCTGCCCGAGCACGACGAGCGGATGCTGCTGGCCCACTCGCCGTACCGGGACGGCGGGAACGCCCTTCGCCACCAGGAGACTTCGCTCTACCGGGCCCCCTCCGGCGCCCTCGTCTTCGCCTCCGGGACCTTCGCCTGGTCGCCCGCGCTGGACCGCCCCGGCCATGTCGACGCGCGCGTCCAGCGGGCGACGGCGAATCTCCTCGACCGCATCTGCAAGCGCGACTGAGTACGAACCGACGCCCCGCGGCCCCCGCCCCGAACCCGTACGGGACAATCGGAACCAGAAACTCCCACGGCGAGGAACGAGGAACCGTGTCCGGATTCGTAGAGAAGCCCGAGCCGCTTCAGGTCCCGGGTCTGGTGCATCTGCACACCGGCAAGGTGCGCGACCTGTACCGGAACGGGGCGGGCGATCTCGTGATGGTCGCCAGCGACCGCATTTCCGCCTACGACTGGGTCCTGCCCACCGAAATCCCCGACAAGGGCCGGGTGTTGACCCAGCTCTCGCTCTGGTGGTTCGACCGGCTCACCGATCTCGCGCCCAACCATGTCGTCTCCACCGACCTCCCGGACGGCGCCCCCGCCGACTGGGCAGGCCGCACCCTGATCTGCCGGTCGCTGCGGATGGCCCCGGTCGAGTGCGTCGCCCGCGGCTATCTCACCGGCTCCGGCCTCGCCGAGTACGAGCAGACCCGCACCGTCTGCGGACTCGCCCTCCCCGAGGGCCTGGTCGACGGCTCCGAGCTGCCGGCGCCGATCTTCACGCCCGCGACGAAGGCCGCGGTCGGCGACCACGACGAGAACGTGTCGTACGAGGAGGTCGCCCGCCAGGTCGGCGCGGAGACCGCGGCGCTGCTGCGCCGTACGACGCTCGACGTCTACGGCCGCGCCCGGGACATCGCCCGCGACCGGGGCATCATCCTCGCCGACACGAAGTTCGAGTTCGGCTTCGACGCCGACGACCGGCTGGTGCTCGCCGACGAGGTGCTGACCCCGGACTCCTCGCGCTTCTGGCCGGCGGCTAGCTGGGAGCCGGGGCACGCGCAGCCGTCGTACGACAAGCAGTACGTACGCGACTGGCTGACCTCGTCCGCCTCCGGCTGGGACCGCGCGAGCGAGCAGCCGCCGCCGGAGCTGCCGGGCGAGGTCGTGGACGCGACGCGCGCCAAGTATCTGGAGGCGTACGAACTCCTCACCGGCACCCGCTGGTAGCCGGCGGCGGACAGGGCGCACAGAGCGGACAACGAGAAGACGAAGAACCCCCGGCCGGTGATCCGGCCGGGGGTTCTTGTGCTGAGCGGACGACCAGGTTCGAACTGGCGACCTCAACCTTGGCAAGGTTGCGCTCTACCAACTGAGCTACGTCCGCATGCGCCGTGGCGCGTCACCCACTATACCCAACCTCGCTCGCGGGCGAGACGCACCGCCGTATGCCGACTCGAAGCCCCCAGTTTGGACGCGGCGGACGACAGATAGTTCCGTACGGTGCCCTGCGACAGCGAGGCCCACGCCGCGATGTCGGCGATCGGCGCCCCGTCGGCGGCCAGCTCAAGCACCTCGGCCTCGCGCACGGTCAGCGGCGAGTCCCCGGCCGAAATCGCGTCGGCGGCCAACTCGGGGTCCACATGCCGGTTTCCGGCGTGGACAGTGCGGATGATCTCGGCGAGCTGGAGGGCGCTGACGGTCTTCGGTACGAAGCCGCGTACGCCCGCCGCGAGGGCCCGCTTGAGATGACCGGGCCGGCCGTGGCTGGTGACGATCATCGTGCGGCAGCTGGGCAGTTCGGTACGGAGCGATGTGGCGACCTTCACACCGTCGGCGCCCGGCATCTGGAGATCGAGCACGGCCACGTCCGGGCGGTGCGCGAGCGCCATCGCCAGCGCCTCGGGACCGGAGGCGGCCTCGGCGACGACGGTCAGGTCGTCCTCCAGACCGAGGAGCGCGGCGAAGGCGCCGCGGATCAGATGCTCGTCGTCGGCGAGGAGGACGCGTACGGGAGCGGCCAGTGCCGCGCCGGGCCGCACGTCTCCGGTGCTGTCCTGTCCGCCGCCGCTCACGCGGTCACCTCGTCGGATACGGGACGGTGCGCCACCGGCTCGGCGGCGGTCGCGTCCCCGGACGGAGCGGACGAAGCGGACGGCGCCGGCAGCGGCACCCGGGCGGTGAGCCGGAAGCGCGCACCGGCCACCGGGCCCGCGTCGAGCGTGCCGCCCAGCGTGGCCAGCCGCTCGCGCAGCCCGGCGAGCCCGGCCCCGGCCGTCCTGGGTGTGCCACCCGAACCCACCCGGACCAGGACTCCCTGTTCGGGCAGCCCGTCGTTCTCCACGACCAGCACCGCGTCGTCCCCTTCTCGTACCGTCAGCCGTACCGTGCAGTGCCGCGCGTCCCCGTGCCGCAGCACGTTCGTGGCGGCTTCCCGGACCACCCACCCGAGGGCGGAGCGCACCTCGGGAGTCAGCCCGCCGTAGAGCCCGCCGGGCAGCTCTTCGACGCCGCCCGGGACAGCTCCGGCCGCCCCCTCCAGGTCCAGCTGGAAACCGATGCCCGCGGCCTCCAACACCCCTCGTGCGCCTTCCAGTTCGGTGTGCAGATCCACTTCGCGATACCCCCGTACGACGGCCCGCACCTCGCGCTGCGACTCCCGCGCTATCCGCTGCACCTCGGCCATCTGCTCGGCCGCCTGCTCCGTACCGCCGCGCCGCGCCAGTTGCAGGGCGAGTTCGCTCTTGAGCGCGATCACCGCCAGATTGCGGCCCATGACGTCGTGCATGTCACGGCCGAACCGCAGCCGCTCCTCGGCGACGGCGAGCCGCGCCTGGAGTTCCCTGGCGCTGTCCAGCTCCCACACGGACTTGGCCAGCCAGACGGAGAAGCCGCAGGCGAAGACCAGTGCCAGTGAGGCCAGCAGCACCCCCATCACATTCCCCAGGACGGCGGCGAACCCCACTCGGAACACCAGGCCGGCCACCGCCACGACCACCAGCGTGGCCAGCACCATCAGCAGCATGCTCCGCACCCGGCGGACGCCGACGGCCAGCGCCCCGACGCCGAAGCCGGCGAACGTGACCAGCAGATAGGCGACGGACTGGGCCTCCTCCACGTTCGGTTCCCGGGGGAACACGCTCATCGCCGCCACGATGCCGACGGTGGTGAGCACGGCCGTCGCGATCAGGAGCCGGACCGGCCGGGCCTGCCTGCCGAGCGCCCAGGACAGGGCGTACGAACTGGCGGCGGCGGCCACGAGCGCGTGGGCGCAGACCAGCAGCAGGAACCAGCCGCCGACCGGGGAGTCGGCGCGCAGGAGGGGCAGTGCGACGACCCCCACCTCGACCAGCGCGAAGGAGTGGAAGGACCAGCGGGTGTAGATCTCGACCTTGGCCGGCTTGCTCTTCCCGGCCCATGAGCCCGTCGCCCGCGTCCTCGCCATGTGGTCCCTCCCGGGCTCTCGTCCGTGTCGGTGCCGGTGTCCGTATCCGTGTCCGTGTCCTCGTGGCGCTCAGCGCCGCGGCTCCCAGCGGAACCACTGCCTGACAGCGAACACCGCCAGCACCGTCCAGACCAGGGTATTCAGTCCCGCCGTCAGCAGGTCGCCGCCCGAAGCGCCGCCCAGCCAGCCGGCCCGCACCAGGGTCACGAGCCCGGTCATCGGCAGCAGCTCGCAGACCGAGGCGACGTTGTCCGGCAGCGCCTCCAGCGGTACGAACAGTCCCGATCCCATCGCCGAGATCAGCAGCATCGGCAGAGTGGTGATCTGCGCGCTCTCCACGGTACGGGTGAACGACGCCGAAGCGGCGGCCAGCGCCGCCATCAGCCCGATGCCCGCCAGTACCCCAAGGACCAGCAGCTCGGGCCGCTGCGGAGCGCTCACGTCCAGGACCGCGACCCCGGCGACGACCAGCACGACGCACTGCGCGAGCGCCAGCGATGCGGCGGGCAGCGCGGTCCCGGCCAGGATCTCCTGGTCGGAGACCTCGCCCGTACGGAGCCGCTTGAGCACCAGTTCCTCGCGCCGGGCGGTGTAGGCGGAGGTGAGGTTCATATAGACGACCATGAGCAGCACCATGCCGATGCCGCCCGTCAGCGCGACCTCCGTGATGTTCAGCCCGGTCCCGCTCAGATCGACGTTCTTCAGCGAGGCCTTGGTCGAGAGGATCAGGAAGACCGGCATGAACAGGGCCATGAAGAGCATCGTCCTGTTGCGTACGAGCATGGTCATCTCGGCCCGCGCGAGCGCCCCCAGCCGTCCCGCCACGGTCGTCGTCCGGCCCTCGGCGGCCGTCTCCCGGTTCTGTGCGAATGCCGTGCTCATGCCGCTACCGCCTCTCCCGTGCCGCCTGTGCCCGTGCCGTCCATGCCCGTACCGGCGGCCGCGGCCTCGGTGCGCTGTGCCGCGATGTCCAGGAACGCCTCTTCGAGCGAGGCCGAGCGGGCATCGAGCGCTTCCAGGTGTACGCCGAACTCCCCGGCCCAGCGGAGCAGTTCACCGAGATCCCGCTGGAGTTCCTGCGTACGGATGCTGATCTGCCGGCCGTCCGCCGCCGCGCGCAGCGTGAGCGGCAGATGCCCCGGCTCCACCCCCACGGGCAGCCTGAACCGGATCCGGGCCGGCCGGGTCGCCGTCACCTCCGCCGGTGTGCCCGAGACCACGATCCGGCCCGCGTGCATGATCGCCAGCCGGTCCGCGAGGCCCTCGGCCTCCTCCAGGTAGTGCGTGGTCAGCAGGACGGTCGTGCCGCCGTCGCGCAGCTGCCGTACCAGCTCCCAGGTGTCCCGCCGCCCCTCGGCGTCCAGTCCGGTCGTCGGCTCGTCCAGGAACAGCACTTCGGGCTGCCCGAGCAGCGCGAGCGCGAGGTCCAGGCGCCGCTTCTCACCGCCGGAGAGCTGCTTGACCCGCACGTCGGCGCGCTTGGTCATCCCCACGAGCTCCAGCGCCTCGCCGGCGGGCCGTGCGCCGCTGGTGCAGCCTCCCCACATCTGTACGGTCTCCTTGACCGTCAGATCGCTCGGAAAGCCGCCCTCCTGGAGCATCACCCCGGTCCGCGGCCGTACCCGCGCCCTGTCCGTGTACGGGTCCCGCCCGAAGACCCGTACCGTCCCGCCGCTGGGGCGGGTGAGGCCCTCCAGCATCTCGACGGTGGAGGTCTTGCCCGCGCCGTTCGTACCGAGCAGCGCGAACAGCTCCCCCTCCCCGACGGTGAAGGAGATCTCGTTCACCGCCTGGAACCCGCCGGCATACGTGCGCCGGAGCCGGTCCACCTCGATGACGTTCCCGTCCGAATGCGCTGTGCTCGTGCTGTGGATTCCCCGAGTTCGTGTCATGCCCTCAAGGTTTCCGGCGGATCGGGCCCGGGAGCAGTGCGCGCTGTCATCGGTGCTCATGACAAATGTCATCGGTGCGCGGATCGAGAGCGAGAAGGGCCCCGCCCGGTGTCGCGTACGACGAAGGTCCCGGCCAACAAGTGACCGGGACCTTCGATACGGAGCGGACGACCAGGTTCGAACTGGCGACCTCAACCTTGGCAAGGTTGCGCTCTACCAACTGAGCTACGTCCGCAGTGCATCGTCCATCAACAACAACCTTCGATGTGATGCAGAGCGGGTGACAGGAATCGCACACTGCGCCTCCCCCTTGGAAAGGGGGCGTTCTACTACTGAACTACACCCGCACGCTGCGTCAGGTTCGGCTTTTCGGCCTTGCCCTTCGGCGTGCTCCAGACTCTAGCCGATCGCTGGGGGTGCAGTGCAACTCCGTTCCCCGGCGTGCCCGTCCGGCCGCGTCGGCGGCCGGTGTCTCAACTCGCCTCGCGGAACGCCTCGTAGACCCGCTTGGGGATCCGGCCGCGGGCCGGCACCTCCATCCGGTGCGAGAGCGCCCAGGCGCGTACGGCCGCCGGGTCGGGCGCGAGGGCCGTGTGCCGGTAAGACTTACGGTTCCTGCCGGCATGGGTCTGCCGCCGGCCCGCCTCCAGGTAGGGGGCCAGCGCCTTGCGCAGTTTCTTTGCATTGGCGGGATTGAGGTCGATCTCGTACGACTTCCCGTCGAGGCCGAACGAGACCGTTTCCGCCGCTTCTCCGCCGTCGATGTCGTCGGAGAGCGTGACCACTACGCGCTGCGCCACGGATATCGGTCCTTTCATGCGGCACCCGCTCCGTCGGCCCGTGCTTCTGAAACACGGCTGACGTGCGGTGATACCGGCCTTCCGGCTGTTTAGGGGCAATGCGCCCTGTGGCTCTATTCCTTTGTACAGCGAACTGCCTCGCATTGTGAAGCCCAGCCAATTACATCAGCGTGTCCGGCGGCAATGGTGAGGGCGAGTTTTTTCCTGGATTTTTCCGTGTGGACTCCCGGCGCGATATCGACGGAGATCGGTGGAGAGTCCGGCGGTGGGTGGATATCTACCCGCGTAGATTTTGTCTACGGGTACGCTGAGAGGACTCGGGGGGTCGGGGGATTCCTCGGTCAGAACCACAGCCGCAGACAGCTGCACACAGCCGCACCACACCACCGGGAGTGCCAGTGGCACGCGTCGTAGTCGACGTCATGCTCAAGCCGGAGATCCTCGACCCGCAAGGACAAGCAGTGCAGCGCGCACTGCCCCGGCTGGGTTTCGACGGGATCGCGGACGTCCGCCAGGGAAAGCGTTTCGAGCTGGAGGTGGAGGGCCCGGTCGACGAGGCCGCCCTCGCCCGCATCCATGAGATGGCCGAGACGTTCCTCGCCAACACCGTCATCGAGGACTTCGTCGTAAAGGTGGAGTCGTGACCACTCGTATCGGAGTCGTCACTTTCCCCGGCACTCTCGACGACCGCGACAGTCTTCGCGCGGTGCGGATCGCCGGAGCCGAGCCTGTCTCACTCTGGCACCGCGACAAGGACATCAAGCAGGTGGACGCCGTTGTCCTGGCGGGCGGATTCAGCTACGGCGACTATCTGCGGGCCGGTGCCATTTCCCGTTTCTCGCCGGTGATGGAGACGATCATCGAGCAGGCGAAGGGCGGTATGCCGGTCCTGGGGATCTGCAACGGCTTCCAGATCCTCACGGAAACGCATCTGCTGCCGGGCGCCATGCTGCGCAACAACCATCTGCACTTCATCTGCCGCGACCAGCGGCTGCGGGTGGAGAACGCGGAGAGCGCGTGGACCGCCGACTACACGGCGGGCCAGGAGATCTCCGTACCGCTGAAGAACATCGACGGCCGGTACGTGGCCGCCGAGCCGGTCCTGGACGAGCTGGAGGCCGAGGGCCGGGTCGCCTTCCGCTATCTGGACGGCAATCCGAACGGCTCGCTCCGCGACATCGCGGGCATCACGAACGCGGCGGGCAACGTCGTCGGTCTGATGCCGCACCCCGAGCACGCCGTGGAACCGCTGATCGGTACGGGCCGTACCGACGGGCTCGGGTTCTTCACCTCGATCCTGAAGAAGCTGGTAAGCGCCTGATGACGATCAAGAACCTGGACACCGTCAAGCACGCGACGGGGACGCCCGACGTCGACCAGCCCTGGAAGGAACTCGGCCTCAAGGAGGACGAGTACACGCGGATCCGCGAGATCCTCCAGCGCCGGCCGACCGGCGCCGAACTGGCCATGTACTCGGTGATGTGGTCCGAGCACTGCTCGTACAAGAGCAGCAAGGTCCATCTCAAGCAGTTCGGCGACAAGGCCCCGGCAAGTGACGCGATGCTGGTGGGCATCGGCGAGAACGCGGGCGTCGTGGACGTCGGCCAGGGGTACGCGGTCACCTTCAAGGTCGAGTCGCACAACCACCCCTCGTACATCGAGCCCTATCAGGGCGCGGCCACCGGCGTCGGCGGCATCGTGCGCGACATCCTCGCCATGGGCGCCCGCCCGGTCGCCGTCGTGGACCCGCTGCGCTTCGGCGCGGCCGACCACCCCGACACCCGGCGGGTGCTGCCAGGGGTCGTCGCCGGCATCGGCGGTTACGGCAACTGCCTGGGCCTGCCGAACATCGGCGGCGAGGTCGTCTTCGACCCCTGCTACCAGGGCAATCCGCTGGTCAACGCCGGCTGCATCGGCGTGATGAGGCACGAGGACATCCACCTCGCGCAGGCGTCGGGCACCGGCAACAAGGTGATCCTGTACGGCGCCCGCACCGGCGGCGACGGCATCGGCGGCGTCTCGGTGCTGGCCTCCGAGACCTTCGAGTCGACCGGACCGGCCAAGCGGCCCGCCGTCCAGGTCGGTGACCCCTTCCAGGAGAAGCTCCTCATCGAGTGCACCCTGGAGCTCTTCGCGGAGAAGCTGGTCGCCGGTATCCAGGACCTCGGCGGCGCCGGGCTCTCCTGTGCGACGAGCGAGCTGGCCTCGGCCGGATCGGGCGGTATGCGGGTCGAGTTGGACACCGTGCCGCTACGCGACTCGTCCCTCTCGCCCGAGGAAATCCTCATGAGCGAGTCGCAGGAACGCATGTGCGCGGTCGTCGAGCCCGACAAGGTCGACCGCTTCATGGAGATCTGCGAGAAGTGGGACGTCATCGCCACCGTCATCGGTGAGGTCACCGAGGGCACCCGGCTGGAGATCTTCTGGCACGGCGAGCAGATCGTGGACGTGCCGCCGCGCTCGGTCGCGCACGACGGCCCGGTCTACCACCGTCCGTACGCCCGTCCCGACTGGCAGGACGCGCTCCAGGCCGACGACGCCAACAAGCTTGCCCGGCCCGCGAATTCGGCCGAGCTGCGGGAGCAGGTGCTGCGGCTCGTCGCGTCGCCGAACCAGGCGTCGAAGGCGTGGATCACCGACCAGTACGACCGCTTCGTCCAGGGCAACACGGTGCTCGCGCAGCCCGAGGACGCGGGCATGGTCCGGATCGACGAGTCGACCAACCTCGGTGTGGCGATGGCGACGGACGGCAACGGCCGGTTCGCCAAGCTCGACCCGTACGCGGGCGCGCAGCTCGCGCTGGCGGAGGCGTACCGCAACGTGGCCGCCTCCGGCGCCAAGCCGCTCGCCATCTCGGACTGCCTGAACTTCGGTTCGCCCGAGGACCCGGCGGTCATGTGGCAGTTCGCCGAGGCCACGCGCGGACTCGCGGACGGCTGCCTCCAGTTGGGCACCCCGGTCACCGGCGGCAACGTCTCGCTCTACAACCAGACCGGTGAGACGGCGATCCACCCGACGCCGGTCGTGGCCGTGCTCGGTGTGATCGACGACGTCACGCGCCGTACGCCGATCGCCTTCGCGGAAGAGGGCCAGCTCCTCTATCTGCTGGGCGAGACCCGCGAGGAGTTCGGCGGGTCGGCGTGGTCGCAGGTGATCCACGACCATCTGGGCGGACTGCCGCCGAAGGTGGACCTGGACCGGGAGAAGCTGCTCGGCGAGATCCTGATCTCGGCCTCGCGCGACGGCATGATCGACGCGGCGCACGACCTGAGCGACGGCGGTCT
Source organism: Streptomyces sp. NBC_01716 (assembly GCF_036248275.1). Lineage (NCBI taxonomy): Bacteria > Bacillati > Actinomycetota > Actinomycetes > Kitasatosporales > Streptomycetaceae > Streptomyces > Streptomyces sp. NBC_01716. Next base: position 4,623,446 of record NZ_CP109181.1, read on the forward strand.
GATCCAGGCCGTCACCGAGTCGTGCCTGCGGGGCGGCAACGGCGCGCGGCTGGTCGTGCCGGACACGTCGTCGATCAGCGGCTCCGCCACGGGCGACGCCTTCACGTTCCTGTTCAGCGAGTCGGCCGGGCGCGCGGTCGTCGCGGTGCCGCGCAGTGAGGAGACGCGCTTCACCGACATGTGCGGGGCCCGCGGGCTGCCGGCGACGCGGATCGGTGTCGTGGACGGTGAAGAGGTCGAGGTCCAGGGCGAGTTCAGCATTCCGCTGAGCGAGCTGCGGACGGCGCACGAGGGGACGATCGAGGCGCTGCTCGCCTGAGAAAGACCCTCCTGGCCCCCGCCCGGTTCGCATGGAACCGGGCGGGGGCTTCGTCATGCCCGTACGCGGGAGGGGTTGCGCTCGATTACGTAATTACGTAACTTCTTGGTATGGAACTGGAGGAGCGCGTCGCCGAGCTGGAGCGCCGGCTCGCGGCGCTGGAGCGCGCGGAGCCGGAGGCGTCGCCCCGGCCGCCGCGAGGGGAGCGGCCGGGGCCGACGCCGGACGACACCTTCCGGCCGCTCCGGCTCCTGGAGGAGCAACTCGCGGAGCTGGACGCGCCCGGCGGCGGCGTGACGTACACGGGCTCGGTACGGCTGCCGACCGAGGAGCACTACAAGTGGCAGTTCACCGAGCTGACCGACGGGGTGCTCGACGCCGACTGGTCGCAGGCCGCCGACTGCTTCGCCGCGCTCGGGCACGCCGTACGGCTGCGGCTGCTGCGCGAGATCCTCGGCGGTCTGCGTACGGCGGCCGAACTGGCCGCGCTCGACGACATAGGCACCACCGGCCAGATCTACCACCACCTGCGCCAGCTGACCGGGGCCGGCTGGCTCCAGACGACGGGGCGGGGGCGTTACGAGGTGCCGGGCGCCCGGGTCGTACCGCTGCTGGTGATGCTGTCCGCCGCCAGGAACTGACAAGGAACTCACCCCCACCGGAGAACCGAGGTGACCCGCACCATGTCCGTCCGGAAACTGGCCATGACCGTGGCCCGTGCCTGCTGGCTGTTCGTCCTCGTGCTGGTCCTCGGCATGATCTTCGCGAACCTGTATCCGCCGCTGTGGCTGCTCTGCGTCCCCGCCGTGCTGCCCATCGTGGTGTTCGTGGTTCTCGGGCGGCTGACGTCAGCCGCGCTGAAGGGGCCCGCCGCCCGCGCGCCCGTCGAGACACTGGCGCCGGTGTCCGGGCGCTGGACCGCGCTCAACAGCCCGGCGGACAAGGTGCCCAGCCATGGCATTCACGGCTACGGCCAGACGTACGCCATCGACATCCTGGCCGCTCCGGAGCCCGACACCCGCCCGCCGTTCGCGAAGCTGTGGCCGCTCGCGCGCGGGAACGGCCGCTATCCGGCCTTCGGCGCCCCCGTGCTGGCCGTGGCCGACGCGACGGTCGTACGGGTGCTGGACCGGCGCCGCGACCATCTGACCCGGACGTCTCTCCCGGCGCTCACCTGGATGATGCTGGTCGAAGGGGCGGCGCGGGAAGCGGCGGGGCCGTCGTGGATCGTCGGCAACCACGTGGTGCTTGACCTCGGTGACGGCACGTACGCCCTGTACGCGCACCTGAAGCGGGGCTCGGTGACCGTCGCGGCCGGAGACACGGTGCGCGCGGGGCAGCGGATCGCCGCGTGCGGCAACACCGGCAACTCGACGGAGGCCCACGTCCACTTTCAGCTGATGGACGGGCTCGATCTGGACACCGCGCGCGGCATCCCCTTCACCTGGCGCGGGGTGGGGGTCCCGGCCAACGGCGAGTCGTTCACGCCGCCCGAGGCGCTGACCCCGCGGGAGACGTCCACGACGGAAGTCCCGTCCGCCGACCGGCTCGATTAGCCTCCCGGCTATGCCCCCGGCCAAGAAGCGCAAACAACGCGGTTACGACTCCGACAGGACCCGTACCGCCGTCCTCACCCAGTTCGCGCACGTGCGCGAAGCGGTCGCCGCCCTCACCCCCGAGCAGCTCGCCCTCCCCGCCGGCCTCGGCGACTGGACCGTACGCGAACTGACCGCACACCTGTGCATGGGCGTCGAGAGCGTCAGCCGCGCGGTGGAGCAGCCGGCGCCGCCCGCCGTGGAGCTGGGACTGCCCGAGTGGGCGTTCGCGACCGCCGCGGTGGCCGCCCCGATCTCGGACGACGTCAAGGTGTACGCGGCCTCCGCCGAGCCCGCCGAACTGTTCGAACGCACCGCGGGCCGGATCACCGGCCTGCTGAAGGACACCCCGCCCGAGCGGCTGATCGCCGTCCGGGTGGGCGCCATGAGGCTGGGGGACTTCCTGGTCACCCGGGCCGTCGAGCTCGTAGTCCACACCGACGACCTGAACCGCGCCCTCGGGCTCGCCGTCCCTCTCGACCGGCAGGCGCTCGCCGCCTGCACCCGGCTGCTCGCCGACGCGCTCGCGATCAAGGCGCCGGGAGCGTCCACGGAGGTGCGGATCCCGCCGTACGCCGTCGTGCAGTGCGTGGAGGGGCCCCGGCACACCCGAGGCACCCCGCCGAACGTCGTCGAGACGGACCCGGTCACCTGGCTGCGGCTCGCCACGGGGCGTACGGCATGGGCCGACGCGCTGGCAGCGGCACGGGTCAGCGCCAGCGGGGAACGCGCGGACCTCGGCGGGCTGCTCCCGGTCATGAGCTGAGCGGACCGGGCCCGGTCCGCCCCGCGCGGCAACCGCACGGAACCGGACCCGGGCCTGTCTCGTCCCACCGGTATGCGGAAACAGTCAGTGACCACCGTCACCGCCCTCACGACCCTGGCCCTCCTCGCCCTCGCCGGCTGCGGCACCGAGTCCGGCAGAGAGTCCGACGGGGCGGCCGAGGCCGGGAGCTCGGTGCGGACCGATCTGCCCCTCACCGATGTGCGCTGGAACATCGAGAGCCTGAACGTCGGCGGCAAGAAGGCCCCGGTGCCCTCGGGCGCCAGTGTGGAGATTGACTCCAAGGGCAAGGCCAGCGCACGGACCGGCTGCAACTCCATCGGCGCAGAGGTCACCATCGAGGGCGACACCCTCACTGTCGGTGAGAAGTCCACGACGATGATCGCCTGCCCGGATGAGCTGGCGGCCTTCGAGAAGGCACTCGGCGACGCCTTCGGCGGCAAGCTCAAGGCCAAGGTCGAGGACAAGAAGCTCACCCTCACCGGCGCCGGAGGCGACTCCATCGCCCTGTCCGCCGAGGAGCCGGCCCCGCTCGTGGGCACGGGGTGGGCCGTCACCAGCCTTCTCGCCGGGGAAACGGCCAGTTCGCTGCCCAAGGACAAGAAGGGCGAGACCGCGAAGGCGACGCTCACCTTCGCCAAGGACGGCACCGTGAGCGGCGATCTCGGCTGCAACACGTTCTCGGCGTCCGCGAAGACCACGGACACCACGATCACCTTCGGACCGGTCAAATCCACCAGGAAGATCTGCCCGGAGCCGGGAATGTCCCTGGAACGCAAGCTCCTGAAGGTGCTCGACGGACAGGTGACGTATGAGGTGCACCACCGTGAGCTGACCCTCAAGACGGCCGACGGCAGCGGTTTCGGGGCCGCCGCCGGCACCCCCGCGAAGTAGTACAGGCGCGGTTCCGCCTGGTGAAGGGGGGCCTCCCCGGCCGGGCCGGTGGCGACACGCCGCCGGCCCGCCGAGGGGTCCGTCTCCCGGCCCACTTCCGTACCGCATTCGGACCAGCGGTCGATCTCGCCTACACTCGGTGGCGTGCCTCGTGGTGATGGACGACTCAGCCACGACCTCCTCCCCGGCGAGAAGGGCCCTCAGGACGCTTGCGGCGTCTTCGGAGTCTGGGCCCCCGGTGAAGAGGTCGCCAAGCTCACCTACTTCGGACTGTATGCACTGCAACACCGCGGACAGGAATCCGCGGGTATCGCAGTGAGCAACGGCTCCCAGATTCTTGTCTTCAAAGACATGGGCCTTGTCTCACAGGTCTTCGACGAAACCTCCCTCGGCTCCCTCCAAGGGCATATCGCCGTGGGCCACGCCCGCTACTCCACCACCGGAGCGTCGGTGTGGGAGAACGCGCAGCCGACGTTCCGGGCCACCGCGCACGGTTCGATCGCGCTCGGTCACAACGGCAATCTGGTCAATACGGCGGAGCTCGCCGGACTGGTCGCCGACCTCCCCAAGGAGAACGGCCGCACGACCCGCGTCGCGGCCACCAACGACACCGACCTGATCACGGCGCTCCTCGCCGGACAGACGGACGACGACGGCAAGTCCCTCACCGTCGAACAGGCCGCACCGCGGGTCCTGCCGCACGTCAAGGGCGCCTTCTCGCTCGTCTTCATGGACGAGCACACCCTCTACGCGGCCCGCGACCCCCAGGGCATCCGCCCGCTGGTCCTCGGCCGGCTCGAACGCGGATGGGTCGTGGCCTCCGAGAGCGCCGCGCTCGACATCTGCGGCGCGACGTACGTCCGGGAGATCGAGCCCGGCGAGCTGATCGCCATCGACGAGAACGGTCTCCGCAGCTCCCGATTCGCTGAAGCGAAGCCCAAGGGCTGTGTCTTCGAGTATGTGTATCTGGCCCGCCCGGACACTGACATCGCCGGCCGGAACGTCTACCTCTCCCGGGTGGAGATGGGGCGCAAACTCGCCAAGGAAGCACCGGCCGACGCCGACCTCGTCATAGCCACTCCCGAGTCAGGCACCCCCGCCGCGATCGGGTACGCGGAGGCGAGCGGCATCCCGTACGGCTCGGGACTGGTGAAGAACGCGTACGTGGGCCGGACGTTCATCCAGCCCTCACAGACCATCCGCCAGCTCGGCATCCGCCTCAAGCTCAATCCTCTTAAAGAGGTCATCAGAGGCAAGCGCCTGGTGGTCGTCGACGACTCGATCGTCCGCGGCAACACCCAGCGGGCCCTGGTCAAGATGCTCCGCGAGGCGGGCGCGGCCGAGGTTCACATCCGGATCTCGTCCCCGCCGGTGAAGTGGCCCTGCTTCTTCGGCATCGACTTCGCCACCCGCGCGGAGCTGATCGCCAACGGCATGTCCATCGAGGAGATCGGCAGGTCACTGGGTGCCGACTCCCTCTCGTACATCTCCATCGACGGCATGATCGAGGCGACCACCATCGCCAAGCCGAACCTCTGCCGCGCCTGCTTCGACGGCGAGTACCCGATGGATCTGCCCGACCCCGAACTCCTCGGCAAGCAGCTGCTGGAGACCGAGCTGGCGGGCGGCGCCGATGCCGCCGACGCCCTCAGGCGGCCCTGACACCGGCCGTGAGCGCCCGTGAACGTGAACGTGCCCGTACGGGCCCGCCGCGACCTTCCTCCCGGCTGCGGCGGCCCGTAGCCACGTCCCGAACCCACGGACCCGAACCGTATCTCCGCAGCAATGACACGAAAGCTCCCAGCCATGCCAGCTGAATCCTCCGGTGCCTCCTACGCCGCCGCGGGCGTCGACATCGAGGCCGGCGACCGCGCCGTCCAGCTGATGAAGGAGTGGGTGAAGAAGACCCAGCGCCCCGAGACCGTCGGCGGCCTCGGCGGCTTCGCCGGCCTCTTCGACGCCTCCGCGCTCAAGCGCTACGAGCGTCCGCTGCTCGCCTCGGCCACCGACGGCGTCGGTACGAAGGTCGATCTGGCCCGCAAGATGGGCGTCTACGACACGATCGGCCACGACCTCGTGGGCATGGTCGTGGACGACCTGGTGGTGTGCGGCGCCGAACCGCTGTTCATGACCGACTACATCTGCGTCGGCAAGGTCTTCCCCGAACGGGTCGCCGCCATCGTCAAGGGCATCGCCGAGGGCTGTGTGCTGGCCGGCTGCGCCCTCGTCGGCGGCGAGACGGCCGAGCACCCCGGCCTCCTCGGTGAGGACGACTTCGACGTCGCCGGCGCCGGTACGGGCGTGGTCGAGGCGGACCGGCTGCTGGGCGCGGATCGTATCCGTACGGGTGACGTGGTGATCGCCATGGAGTCCTCCGGGCTTCACTCCAACGGGTACTCGCTCGTCCGGCACGTGGTGTTCGACAGGCTGGGCTGGTCGCTGGAGCGCGAGGTCGAGGAGTTCGGCCGCACGCTCGGCGCGGAGCTGCTGGAGCCCACCAGGATCTACTCGCTGGACTGCCTGGCCCTGACCAGGACCACCGAGGTGCACGCTTTCAGCCACATCACCGGCGGCGGCCTTGCCAACAACCTGGCGCGCGTCGTCCCGGACCATCTGCACGCGACCGTGGACCGCTCGACCTGGACGCCGGGCGCGGTCTTCGACCTGATCGGCTCGGCGGGTCAGGTGGAGCGTACGGAGCTGGAGAAGACGCTCAACATGGGCGTCGGCATGATCGCCGTCGTCCCCGAGGAGTCGGTGGACAGCGCCCTCACGACGCTCGCCGACCGGGGCGTGGGCGCCTGGGTGGCCGGCGGCATCGTGGACCGACAGAGCACCGGCGCGGCTACTGGCGCGGCGCTGACCGGGGACTATGCCTAGTTCAGCGGGCGCGCCGACGAGGCGCCGGTCTCATGGTGAAACCCGGTCCAGGGAGCCCGGACCGGGTCACATGGGTGATTTCTTTTTGAGGTGTACGTACGTCAAGCGCCGCGACGCTGTGACGACGGGCCGGACTCCTCGTCCTCTTCGTCGTCGTTGTACAGCTCCGCGTACTGTGCGTACGGGTCATCTTCCTCGTCGTCATCCTCGAACGGCTCAGCGTTCGGCGGTTGACTCGAAGGTGATGCGCCCAGCTCATTGGCCAGACGCGACAGGTCTGTCCCGCCGCTGTTGTACTTCAGCTGGCGGGCGACCTTTGTCTGCTTGGCCTTGGCCCGGCCGCGCCCCATGGCTCGACCCCCTCGGTGACGGGGCTCCACGGCCCCAGAGTCTTGACACGCGTTCATGTTTCAGAACGAGCTCTCCGTAGAGAGACCCGTCCTTAGGACTTCAACGGTACCTGCTTCCACGGCCATACGGTACGCCGCCCGCATGACGCGCCTCGGCGCGGGACCGGCGAGAACGGGTGTCCTCGCTGGTCAGCTGCGATTTTAACCTCTTCTTGAGGGGCGACCCGCCGACCGGGGTGAGTCTCGTCTCCCCCGGAGCCGCGCGACGGCTCCGCACCGGCCGGCCGCCCCGTCCGGACCTCAGTGGAGGCGGGCCTCCGAGATGCGCTGCTCGGCGATCCGGTCGGCCGCCGCGGCCGGCGGAATCCCGTCGTCCTTCGCACGTGCGAATATTGAAAGCGTGGTGTCGAAGATCTTCGCGGCCTTCGTCTTGGACCGCTCGAAGTCGAATCCGTGGAGCTCGTCGGCGACCTGGATCACGCCTCCGGCGTTCACCACGTAGTCCGGCGCGTAGAGGATGCCGCGGTCGGCGAGATCCTTCTCGACGCCCGGGTGCGCGAGCTGGTTGTTGGCCGCCCCGCACACCACCTGCGCGGTCAGTACGGGCACGGAGTCGTCGTTCAGCGCGCCGCCGAGCGCGCACGGCGCGTAGACGTCCAGACCCTCCGCGCGGATCAGCGCGTCGGTGTCGGCGGCGACGGTGACCTCGGGGTGCCGGTCGGTGATCCGGAGCACCGAATCGTCCCGTACGTCCGTGATCACGACGGACGCGCCGTCCTGGAGCAGATGCTCGACCAGGTGGTGCCCGACCTTGCCGACGCCCGCGATGCCCACCTTCCGGCCACGCAGCGACGGGTCGCCCCACAGATGCCGGGCGCTCGCGCGCATCCCCTGGAAGACACCGAACGCCGTCAGTACGGAGGAGTCGCCGGCGCCGCCGTTCTCGGGCGAGCGGCCGGTCGTCCAGCGGCACTCTCGGGCGACGACGTCCATGTCGGCGACATACGTACCGACGTCGCACGCGGTGACGTAACGGCCGCCGAGGGAGGCCACGAACCGTCCGTACGCCAGCAGCAGCTCCGTGCGCTGACTGCCTTCGAACTGCTCGGAGTCACCGATGATCACGGCCTTGCCGCCGCCGTGGTCGAGACCGGCCATGGCGTTCTTGTACGACATCCCCCGCGACAGGTTCAGCGCGTCGGCGACGGCGTCCTGCTCGGAGGCGTACGGGTAGAAACGAGTGCCGCCCAGGGCGGGGCCCAGGGCGGTGGAGTGCAGAGCGATGACTGCCTTGAGCCCGCTGGCGCGGTCCTGACAAAGGACGACCTGTTCATGGCCACCCAGCTCGGAGTGGAACAGGGTGTGCAGTGCGTCGACTGTCGCGACAGGGGCTCCGGTCACATCGGTCACGGTGGTGACTCCCAAGTACGAAGCGGTGAAAGCCCTCCTGTGGGTGGGGAGGGACTGTTTGCGCATGAGGGTAAGTCCTACCGCGACGTAGATCCGACGCAGTGCCGAGGATCACCCTCTCGGGGGGTACGGGCATGGGACGATTCGCCGCATGCCAGCGGTGTCTTCACTCCTCGTCCCTTACGCCTCCTACCTGCGCGTGTACGAGCCTCTGGCCGCCTTCCCCGAGCCCGAGAGAAGCCACTGGGCGCGTTACGCCGCCCGGGAGCGTACGCCGACCGCACAGGACGAACTCCGGCGCTCCCTGGCGGACTTGCTGCCCACGCCGCCCGTCGCGGTGCCGGTGCACGAGAGCGCCGACGCGTTCGTGACGGAGGTGGACGGCGTGGTGTGCGTCTGCCCCTGGCGCACCCGGCTGCGCGGCTGGCTGGCCCTGGAGTCGCTGGGCGACACCCTGCCGAAGCCGCTGCTGGAGGCCGTGCTGCCCTCGGTCGTACGCGAGCAGGCGGCCGCCGACTTCGAGCAGTGGCGTGACCGCAACCCGGACGCCCGGCCGTGGATCAGGACGGCGGTCTGGCAGGTGCCGGTGCGCTGGTTCACGCTCTTCGCGGACGACGAGCGCGAGTACCGGGCGTACGAGGAGTCGGGCCCCACGGCGCCGGCCCTGCGCTACCGGACCCCGATGGTGCAGGCGCGGCGGAGGCTGGCCCGCGCGCTGAAGGCGCTGCGGGAGTCGGTCGACGAGGGCCCGCTCATCGAGGGCCTCATAGACGTGGGACGGTGGCTGGAGGAATTCCACCCCCGCTCGCTGGTCGAGCTCGACTACGGCGGGCTGGTGCACGCCCTGACCGGGCCGCAGCTCGCCGACGACCGGTCGGCGGCGGACGTGGCGGCCGGGATCGCGGCGCTGCGGGCCGGCGACGGCGAGGCGGCGGGCGAGGCGTACGAACGGCTGGCGGAGCGCTGGCGGGCGGTCAGGGACCGCCAGTTCGCCAACTGAGGCCTGGGTCACAGGCGGGCCGTGGCGTCCCTGCGGCGGGCGTGGTGCCATGCGTCCCTCGCCCAGGGGACTTAGGCCCCGATAGGGATTCTTTACGCCCAAGCGTGACGGAGCGCACTTTCGGGGCTCTTGCGCCCATCACCCACCCTCGTGTCAAAATAGGACAAGGAGTCCGGGGAGGGCTCCTTCCGTCCAAGTAAGGGCGGAATGCTTTGTATTGCGCTCTATTGGGGGTCTCGTGACGCCTGATTGCTCCTGTGACTGATCGTCACTGCGGCGTAACTGTCCGCTATGGCATGGTCCATCGGCTTCCGTCGTTGATGAACACCTGAGAGGGCAATTCCATCGGTTTGGCCGACGAGGCTGGACAGATGGTGTAGTTGTAGTGCCGAGGACAAGCCGTTCGTCCTATAACCGACTCGGCCCGCGTCCGCCATTTCGGGCAACGTGGGTCAAGGTGCAGAATTTAGAGGAAAGAACCGAGATGGTTCGGTTCTCCCGAGGAGGCCGCTCATGACCGCTCGCACCCCTGATGCCGAGCCGCTGCTGACCCCGGCTGAGGTTGCCACGATGTTCCGCGTGGACCCGAAGACGGTCACACGCTGGGCAAAGGCCGGCAAGCTCACGTCCATCCGCACGCTCGGTGGACATCGCCGGTATCGCGAGGCAGAGGTCCGCGCACTGCTTGCGGGTATTCCGCAGCAGCGCAGCGAGGCCTGAACGTCTCGTCAGGGCACAGCTGACAATCAACCAACCCCAACCGGACACCCGGGTCCCCAATCCGGTCGTCCCGCTCCATAGCTCCACATTGATCCACATAGCTTCGCAACGCTCCACACGGCGGGCACCTGCCCCAACAGGGCCCACGCCCCCGCAACACGGGGCAAGTCACTTTGATCGCGCTGGACTCCGCCGAGTCCAGCGCGATCTTTTTTGTGTGGTGGGGCCGGAGTTGGGGGTTGGCGGGGGTTCACGGGAAGCGCTTGCGGGGGCGTGCAATTGCACATATCAAATTCGCAGTTGGTAGGCGGGGGGTAAGTAGAGCCCTTCCGTGAACATGGCCGGTGACACCCGTCACAGTGCGAACCTCTTGCCAACTCCCGTCATAGCGCCTAATGAGGGTCGCTGTCCGCTTCTGGTGTGCGGTTCGGAGCGGAGCTGTTGGATGTGCGGTCGCCGCTGTCCCTGCGGCTGTCGTCCGGGGCCGCGGGCGCGGCGGGCTCCATGGCGAGCCGCTGGAGACGATGACAGACCGCGCAGTGGCGCATCACATGCCGATAGCCCGTCGCGGCCGCCAGATGGGCACGCAGGAGCGCCCGAGTCTCGTGTCTGGCCGCCGATGCCACCATGCGCGCCACCCTCCGGATAAAGGGCCCCTGCTGATGACTTACCGGCGCCACGGGAACGCGTCAAGCCAAGACACAGCAACGGAGCCCGTATCCAGGGGGATACGGGCTCCAGATATTTCGGTGCGGTCCTGACGGGATTTGCTGTGTCCGACGGCAGCTCCGCTGCGGGCGCGGCCTCGGGCGCAACAGTGAAGCCCGCATCCGGGAGGATGCGGGCTCCAGATATTTCGGTGCGGTCCTGACGGGATTTGAACCCGCGGCCTCCACCTTGACAGGGTGGCGAGCACTCCAAACTGCTCCACAGGACCAGAATCGCGGCTCCGGTGCGCTGTTCCTACCGGCGGCTGCGAAACCAGACTCTACAGCAGTCGAGACAGTGCGGTCGAACCGGATCAGCCGCCGGTCGGCGGCTACGGCGCCGCCGCGTCGATCGCCTTCACGATCCGCTTGTCCGACACCGGCTGCGCCGTGCCCAGGGCGTGGGCGAAGTAGCTCACCCGCAGTTCCTCGATCATCCAGCGGATGTCCAGGACCTGCTGCGGCACCGGCCGCCCGCGCGGGAGTTGTTCGAGGAGCCACGCGTACTCGTCCCGCATCTCGTGGACCTTCTCCATGCGCGTGGTGTCGCGCTGGACGTTCGTCGGCATCTGCTGGAGCCTGCGGTCCGCCGCGACCAGGTAGCGCATCAGGTCGGGCAGCCTGCGCAGCCCCGTGCGGGTCACGAAGCCCGCCGGCATCAGCTCCGCCAGCTGGTCCTTCACGTCCTGGACGTTGTTGATCAGGACCAGGCTGTTCGTGGACTTCAGCCGCCGCTCACAGGCCTGCCAGGCCGCCAGGATCTGCTCGACCTGGCCGATCGTGCGCACGGTCAGGTCGACCAGGTCGGCGCGGACCTTGTCGAACAGCTTGCGGTACGACTCCTCGTCCCACGCCGGCCCGCCGTGCTCGGCGATCAGCCGGTCCGCCGCCGCGGTGGCGCAGTCCTCGAAGAGCGTCTGGATCGAGCCGTGCGGATTACGGGACAGGGCCAGCTTCTGCTTGTTGTTGAGGGTGTCGGACGCGAACTTGGCAGGACTGACCGGGATGTTGAGCATGATCAGCCGGCGCGTGCCCTGCCACATGGCCCGTTGCTGCTCGGCCTCGGTGTCGTAGAGCCGTACGGCCACGGTCGCGCCCTGGTCGACCAGGGCCGGATACGCCTTGACCGGCTGCCCCGCCCGCCGGGTCTCGAAGGTGTGCGAGAGCGTGCCGATCGTCCAGTCCGTGAGGCCCGAGCGCTCCACCGACTCGCCCGTGGGCCCCGCCACCGCCGCCGCGGCCTGGGAGAGCGCCTTGCGTGCCTTGGGTTTGAGGGCGATCCGCAGCGCCTCCAGGTCCTTGTCCTCGGCGATCTTGCGGCGCCGCTCGTCGACGATCCGGAACGTGATCTTGAGATGGTCGGGCACCCGGCCCGGATCGAAGTCGTCGGCCGCGACGGGCACACCGACCATCCCCTGGAGTTCGCGCGCCAGCGTCACGGGAAGCGCTTCCTGAAGGGGCACCGCCCGCTCCAGGAACTTCTTCGCGTAGTTCGGCGCCGGGACGTAATGCCGGCGGATCGGCTTCGGCAGGGAGCGGATCAGCTCCACCACCACCTCCTCGCGCAGTCCCGGGATCTGCCAGTCGAAGCCTTCGGAGGTGATCTGGTTGAGCACCTGGAGCGGTACGTGGACGGTCACACCGTCCGCGTCGGCCCCCGGCTCGAACTGGTACGTCACACGGAACTTGAGCCTGCCCTGCCGCCAGGAGTCCGGATAGTCGTCCTTCGTGACGGCGCCCGCGGCCTCATTGATGAGCATCGAACGCTCGAAGTCGAGGAGTTCGGGCTCCTCCTTGCGCTTGTGCTTCCACCACGAGTCGAAGTGCGCGCCGGAGACCACATGATCGGGCACCCGCTCGTCGTAGAAGTCGAACAGCGTCTCGTCGTCCACGAGGATGTCGCGGCGCCGGGCGCGGTGCTCCAACTCCTCGACCTCGCCCAGAAGTTTGCGATTGTCATGGAAAAACTGATGGTGCGTCCGCCAGTCGCCCTCGACGAGCGCGTTGCGGATGAACAGGTCGCGCGAGGCCTCCGGGTCGATCCGGCCGAAGTTCACCTTGCGCCGCTCGACGATCGGTACGCCGTACAGCGTGACCTTCTCGTAGGCCATCACGGCCGACTGGTCCTTCTCCCAGTGCGGTTCGCTGTACGTGCGCTTGATCAGATGCTGGGCCAGCGGCTCGATCCAGTCGGGGTCGATCTTCGCGTTGACCCGGGCCCACAGCCGCGACGTCTCCACCAGCTCCGCGGACATGATGACGCGCGGCGGCTTCTTGAAGAGGGCCGAGCCGGGGAAGACCGCGAACTTCGCGTTGCGCGCGCCCACGTACTCGTTCTTCGCGCCGTCCTTCACGTCCTTGAGCCCGATGTGCGACAGCAGGCCGGCCAGCAGCGAGATGTGCACGGACTGGTCGGGCGCCGGAGCGCTGTCGTCGCTCTCGTCGATCTTGATGCCCATCTGCTTCGCGACCGTGCGCAGTTGGGAGTAGATGTCCTGCCACTCGCGGATCCGCAGGAAGTTCAGATACTCCGCCTTGCACATCCGGCGGAAGGCCGAGGAGCCGCGGGCCTTCTGCTGCTCGCGGATGTAGCGCCACAGGTTCAGGAAGGCCAGGAAATCGGAGGACTCGTCCCGGAAGCGGGCGTGCTGCTGGTCGGCCTGGGTCTGCTTCTCCGACGGGCGCTCGCGCGGGTCCTGGATGGACAGTGCGGCCGCGATCACCATGACCTCGCGTACGCAGCCGTTGCGCTCGGCCTCGATGACCATGCGCGCCAGGCGCGGGTCGACGGGCAACTGGGAGAGCTTGCGGCCGAGTTGGGTGAGCTGCTTGCGCGGATCCTTCTGCGCGGCGTCGAACGCGCCCAGTTCCTGGAGGAGTTGGACGCCGTCGCGGATGTTGCGGTGGTCCGGCGGGTCGATGAAGGGGAACTTCTCGATGTCGCCCAGGCCGGCCGCCGTCATCTGGAGGATGACCGAGGCCAGATTCGTACGGAGGATCTCGGCGTCCGTGAACTCGGGCCGGGAATCGAAGTCGTCCTCGGAGAAGAGCCGGATGCAGACGCCGTCCGACGTACGGCCGCAGCGGCCCTTGCGCTGGTTGGCACTGGCCTGCGAGATCCGCTCGATCGGCAGGCGCTGGACCTTGGTGCGGTGCGAGTAGCGCGAGATACGGGCGGTGCCGGGGTCGATCACATACTTGATGCCCGGCACGGTCAGCGAGGTCTCCGCCACGTTCGTCGCCAGGACGATCCTGCGGGTCGCCCCGCCGCCGGGTCTCTGGAAGACGCGGTGCTGCTCGGCGTGCGAGAGGCGCGCGTACAGGGGCAGGACCTCGGTGTGCCGGAGCTTGCGCTTGTCCAGGGCGTCGGCGGTGTCGCGGATCTCCCGCTCGCCCGAGAGGAAGACCAGGACGTCGCCGGGGCCCTCCGACTGGAGTTCGTCGACGGCGTCGCAGATCGCGGTGATCTGGTCGCGGTCGCCCTCGTCGCTGTCCTCTTCGAGGAGCGGGCGGTAGCGGACCTCGACTGGGAACGTACGGCCCGAGACCTCCACGATCGGCGCGTCGCCGAAGTGCCGGGAGAAGCGCTCGGGGTCGATCGTCGCCGAGGTGATGACGAGCTTGAGATCCGGACGCCTGGGGAGGAGCTGGGCGAGATAGCCGAGCAGGAAGTCGATGTTGAGGCTGCGCTCGTGGGCCTCGTCGATGATGATCGTGTCGTACGCGCGCAGGTCGCGGTCCGACTGGATCTCGGCGAGCAGAATGCCGTCCGTCATGATCTTGACGAACGTCGAGTCCTGGTTCACCTGGTCGGTGAAGCGGACCTTCCAGCCGACGGCCTCGCCGAGCGGGGTCCTCAGCTCGTCGGCGACGCGCTCGGCGACGGTGCGGGCGGCGATCCGGCGCGGCTGGGTGTGGCCGATCATGCCCCGGACGCCCCGGCCGAGCTCCATGCAGATCTTGGGGATCTGGGTGGTCTTGCCCGACCCGGTCTCACCGGCGACGATCACGACCTGGTGGTCGCGTATCGCCCGGAGGATCTCGTCCTTCTTCTGGCTGACGGGCAGTTGCTCGGGGTACGTGATCGCGGGCACCCGGGCCGCGCGGGCGCGTACGCGCTCGGCGGACTTGCCGGCCTCGGCCGCGATCTCGTCGAGGACGGCCTGCCGCGCTTCGGGCTTACGGATGCGCCGGACGCCTTCGAGACGGCGGCCGAGGCGCTGCGAGTCGCGCAGCGACACCTCGGCCAGCAGGGACTGAAGGTCGGCGAGGGAAGTAGACATACCGAGCCAAGGATCTCACCCGGGCCGGGCGAGTGGCGAACCCATTTCGCGGGGCGGGTACACGGAAGCCCCTGCCGAGACTCTCGGCAGGGGCATCTCGTATCAACTTCAAGCTCAGGAGTGGCTGGGGCCGGGATCGAACCGGCGACCTATCGCTTTTCAGGCGATCGCTCGTACCAACTGAGCTACCCAGCCACGCGGCTCTCGCGAGCCACAGCGGTCCTGACGGGATTTGAACCCGCGGCCTCCACCTTGACAGGGTGGCGAGCACTCCAAACTGCTCCACAGGACCAAGCAATGTGCGAGACGAGTCTCGCACACGGTGTTGCGTGCCCCCAACGGGATTCGAACCCGTGCTACCGCCTTGAAAGGGCGGCGTCCTGGGCCACTAGACGATGAGGGCTAAGGGCCCGCCTGGGCGCTTGCTAGCGCGTCGGGGACGTGAGAAGCATATGGGATGCGGGGAGCTATCGCCAAAACGGTTTACGGGGCGGGGGACCCGCCCGTCGGCGACGGTGACGGGTCCGTCCCCGGTACGCCCGCCTCCTCCGGCAGATGGCGGCTGACCTCCGCCGTCGTCAGCCCCAGTCCGCCCAGGGTGATCTCGTCCCACGCCTGGAGCCGCTTCGTCGTGCTGTCCAGGTAGAGCAGCGAGGCCCGGACCTTCTCCGGCTGGTCGTTCTGGACCGCGCGCAGCCCGCCGCCGCCCGCCGAGCCCTCGATCTTCAGCCGGGTGCCGAGCGGCATGATCTCGGTGTCGCGGCGGTGCACATGGCCGGCCAGCACGAGCGGCACCGTGCCGTCCGTCTCCCTGGCCGCGATCGGGTTGTGCGCGACGGCGATGTCCACCGGGGTGCCCGCCCGCTCCTGGTCGCGGATGGCCGACGCCAGCCGGACGCCCGCCATCTCCTCGGCCGGGTCACCGGCGTTGACCAGCGAGCGGTCGGGGGTGAACTGCGGGTCGCCCGTGCCCGCCACCCGGATCCCGGCGACGGTGACGGCGCGGCCCTTGTCGAGGACATGGACGTTCTTCAGGCCCTCCAGATACTTCTGGGTGGCGGCCGAGTCGTGGTTGCCGCGCACCCAGACGTACGGCGCGCCGAGGTCGGGGATCGGGTCGAGGAAGCTGTTCTCGGCGGCCGAGCCGTGGTCCATGGTGTCTCCGGAGTCGATGATCAGGTCGATCTTGTACTGCTCCACGAGCGAGCCGATGATGTGCCAGGACGCAGGGTTGAGATGGATGTCGGACACCTGGAGGACGCGCAGGGTGCCCGGGTCCGGCTGGTACGAGGGCAGGGTCGACGTCGCGTCGTACAGCTTGGTCACGTTGGTGACCAGCCGTGCCAACTCCTTCTGGTAGACGTCGAATTCGGTGACGATCGAGCGCGCGCTGCCGACGACCTGCGGGGCCGAGGAGAGCAGCCCGGAGAAGCGGGGCTCCAGCACGGACTTCGGGTTGAAGGTCGCGAACGCGGTGGCGCCGGACGCGGTCAGCAGCACGAGCGCGAGCCCGCCGGCGGCCAGCGCGCGGCGGGGGCGGCGGTAGACGGCCAGACCGAGGGCGGTGGCGCCCGAGACGACGGCGACACAGGACCGTACCGCCAGCTCCGTCGTCCCGACCAGGACATCGCTGGCCACTTCCTCCTGGAGACCGGAGAGGCGTTCGGGGTGCTCGACCAGGGCCTGCGAGCGGACCGGGTCGAGCTGGTCGACGTCGACATCGAGGCGGATCGGGGCCGTGTGGGAGTCGAGTTCCAGCGCGCCGAGCGGCGAGACGTTGATCTTCGTGCCGCCGGTGAAGGAGGGACGCAGGGTCATCTTGGTGTCCATCGGGCCCACCGGCGTCCGCACACTGCCCACGATCAGCAGCCCGAGCCAGGCGCCGAGCACAACGACCGCGATGAGGCCGAGCGCGCGGGTGTAGGGGTGCGGGGAGCTGACGAGGGCACTGGTCGGTCCGTCGCCGCGGGACCGGTAGTGCCGCCGGATTCGGCCGATCGCCGTGAGCGCGGTACGGAACGGGACACGTCGTACGTCGCGGGCCATTGGGCGCGTATGCCCAGGGGGGCGCGCGATCATGCGTGGGCTCCGCCGTGCCCCGATCCTGGTGACCTGCGTGACAATGGCGGGGTGCTGGAGATGACGCGCGAGGAGTTCGAGGAACTGGTGGCCGAGGCGCTCGACCGGATCCCGCCGGAGCTGATGCGGCTGATGGACAACGTCGCGGTGTTCGTGGAGGACGAGCCCGATCCGGCGGCGGCGAAGGAGTCGGGGGAGGAGTTCGACGCCGATCTGCTCGGGCTCTACGAGGGGACGCCGCTGACCGACCGCGGCGAGTGGTACGCGGGGGTGCTGCCGGACCGGATCACGATCTACCGGGGGCCGACGCTGCGGATGTGCGAGACACGCGAGGACGTGGTGGCCGAGACGGAGATCACGGTGGTGCACGAGATCGCGCACCACTTCGGGATCGACGACGAGCGGCTGCACGAGCTGGGGTACGGGTGAGCGGGGGCTTTGAGGGCGGGCAGGTCGGGTCCGCTGAGGAGCCGGTAGACCCCGATGTCGATCTGCGGGTACCGGGCCAGCGCGCCGAGACGGCCGGGCACCGGCTGTGGCAGGTGCTGGCCGTGATCTCGGCGGGCGGTGCGGCGGGCGCGACGGCGCGGTACGGCGCGGAGCGGCTGTGGCCCACGGCCGACGGCGCGTTCCCCTGGACGACCTTCGTGGTGAACGTGCTGGGGTGCGGGCTGATCGGCGTGCTGATGGTGCTGGTCGCCGAGGGCGGCTGGTCGGTCCATCCGCTGGTGCGGCCGTTCCTGGGGGTGGGGGTGCTGGGCGGTTTCACGACGTTCTCGACGTACACGCTGGACTTCCTGCGGCTGGTGCGGCACGGCGAGGCGCCGGCCGCGCTGGGGTACGCGGCCCTGACGTTCGCGGGCGCGATGGCGGCGGTGTGGCTGGCGGCGACGCTCACGCGCCGCGCCGTGGGGCCGGTGACCGCGCCGTGAACTGGCTGCTGGTGGTCCTGGGCGGCGCGGCCGGGGCGCCGCTGCGCTATCTGACGGACCGTGCGGTGCAGGCGCGGCACCAAACCCTGTTCCCCTGGGGGACGTTCACCGTCAACGTGGCGGGGAGCCTGGTGCTGGGTGTGCTGGCAGGGGCGACCGTGTCGTCGGCGACGTACGCGCTCATCGGCACGGGGCTGTGCGGGGCACTGACGACGTACTCGACGTTCTCGTACGAGACCTTGCGGCTGGCCGAGCGCGGGGCGGGGCTGGTGGCCGGCGCGTATGTGACGGCGTCGGTGCTGGCGGGGCTCGGCGCGGTGTGGGCGGGGTGGGAGCTGGGGGCGCTCTGAGAGCCCGCCGGGCGGCCGGCCCGAAAGGCCGGTCCCGCTTGGGTGCGTGGCGGGCGTGTCCCTCGCGGGGGAAAGGAAGTTGGGCAGGGCAATCCTCTCCCTGCCGGCGGGCTCCCTTCGGCGGGCGAGCCGTTTCACGCCCCCGGAGGTGCCCCGCGTGCGCCAGTTGTCCGCCCCCGGCCGTTTCGCCGTCTGGATCGTCACCTCGCTGGCCGTCGCCACCTCCACCGGCTGTATGAGCGTCGGGGACAACGAAGGGAAGCCGGCCCCCTCGCGATCGGCCGAGCGGTCCGGGGCCGCGGCCGAGGAGGACGGCGGTACGGCGGCGGACGCCGGTGCGGGCCTGCCGGCCGGCGGCCCGAGCGGCGAGGGGCCGAGGGGCGCCGAGAAGACCGGCAAGCACGGTGAGAAGGGGAAGCCGGGCGATCCGGAGGCCTCGGGCGACCCGTCGGCGAAGCCGTCCAAGGGCCCGGACGGCAAGCCGCTGCCTCCCGCGCCGAGGCCGCCGGGCGGCGACGTACCGCCCGAGGAACAGCCGACCAGGACCCCGCCGCCGCCTTCCGAGCCGCCCCCGCCGGACCCGCCCGCGGAACCTCCGGCGCAGCCGGAGCCGAGCGGCCCGCCGGACCTGCCGTCGGCGTCGCCGGCGGCGGACGTACGGACGAACGCGCAGGGGCCGGGGGACGGGGCCGGGATGCGGAAGGAGCCCGCGGCGTCGCCGCAGTTGGGGCCGGTGTGACGGCGGGGGCCGGTGTGAGGGCTGGTGTGACGGCCGGAGTGAGGGGCCGTGTGAGGGGCCGTGTGAGGGCCGGGGACCGGCCGGCCTGGCCGGTGTGAGGCGGATCGCGGGGAAGCGGTTTGCCAGGGAGGGGGAGCGGTGCGTATGGTAGTAGATCGTTTGATCATTGCCTGGCGCCGACACAGAAGAGCGCCGCGTGGCGCGTACTCTCCCTTGCCGTGGCTGACCGCATCGAGGCGGTCGAATTGCGAATCACGGAGTTTGGGCGCGTGCCGAGACTCCGGAAGGTTTCGCATTTCGCATGTCCATTTCCAGTACTGACCACACCGTCATGCCCGAGAACGAGTCCAACGATTCGGCGGGCTCGATCGACGGCGTCACGACCGACGCCGTTGAGGCGACCGAGGCCCCCGCGGCCCCCAAGACCCCCGAAGTCACCTTCGGCGACCTGGGGTTGCCCGAGGGCATCGTCCGCAAGCTCACCCAGAACGGCGTCATCGCCCCCTTCCCGATCCAGGCCGCGACCATCCCGGACGCCCTGGCCGGCAAGGACATCCTGGGCCGCGGCCGTACCGGCTCCGGCAAGACCCTCGCGTTCGGTCTGCCGCTGCTGGCGACCCTCGCCGAGGGCCACACCGAGAAGAAGAAGCCCCGCGGCGTCATCCTGACCCCGACCCGCGAGCTGGCGATGCAGGTCGCCGACGCCCTCCAGCCGTACGGCGACGTGCTCGGCCTGAAGATGAAGGTCGTCTGCGGCGGTACGTCGATGGGCAACCAGATCTACGCGCTGGAGCGCGGTGTCGACGTCCTCGTCGCCACCCCGGGCCGGCTGCGCGACATCATCAACCGCGGCGCGTGCTCGCTGGAGAACGTGCAGATCGCGATCCTCGACGAGGCCGACCAGATGTCCGACCTGGGCTTCCTGCCCGAGGTCACCGAGCTGCTCGACCTGGTGCCGACCGGCGGCCAGCGCATGCTCTTCTCCGCCACGATGGAGAACGAGATCAGCACCCTGGTCAAGCGCTACCTGAAGAACCCCGTGCACCACGAGGTCGACAGCGCGCAGGGCAACGTCACGACCATGAGCCACCACGTGCTCGTCGTGAAGCCCAAGGACAAGGCGCCGGTCACGGCGGCGATCGCGGCGCGCAAGGGCCGCACGATCATCTTCGTCCGTACGCAGCTGGGCGCCGACCGGATCGCCGAGCAGCTCCGCGACTCGGGTGTGAAGGCCGACGCGCTGCACGGCGGTATGACGCAGGGCGCGCGCACCCGGACGCTGGCGGACTTCAAGGAGGGTCACGTCAACGCGCTCGTCGCGACCGACGTGGCCGCCCGCGGTATCCACGTCGACGGCATCGACCTGGTCCTGAACGTGGACCCGGCCGGCGACCACAAGGACTACCTGCACCGCTCGGGCCGTACGGCGCGCGCCGGCAAGTCCGGCGTCGTCGTCTCGCTGGCCCTGCCGCACCAGCGCCGCCAGATCTTCCGGCTGATGGAGGACGCGGGCGTCGACGCCGCGCGTCACATGGTCGCCGGGGCCGGCGCGTTCGAGCCGGAGGTCGCCGAGATCACCGGCGCCCGTTCGCTGACCGAGGTCCAGGCCGACTCCGCGAACAACTCCGCCAAGCAGGCCGAGCGCGAGGTCGCCGATCTGACCAAGGAGCTGGAGCGCCTCCAGCGCCGGGCCGGCGAGCTGCGCGAGGAGGCCGACCGCCTCGTCGCCCGCGCCGCGCGCGAGCGTGGGGACGACCCGGAGGCGGCGGTGGCGGAGGTCACGGCCGAGGCCGTGGCGGCCATCGAGGCGGCGTCGGCAGCCGCGTCCGTACCGGCCCAGACACCGCGCGACGACCGCGGCAACTACGCGCGCCGTGACGACCGCGGCGAGCGCAGCGGCCGTGGTGGCGCGAAGGGCTACACGCCGCGCGACGGCGGCAGCGGCGACCGCGGCGGTTTCCAGCGCCGCGAGGAGCGCGGCAACTACGGCCGTCGCGACGACCGCGGTGGCGAGCGGGGCGGCTTCCAGCGCCGTGACGACCGCCCGGCGGGCGGCGGTTACCAGCGTCGTGACGATCGTCCGGCCGGTGGTGGCTACCAGCGTCGTGACGATCGTCCGGCCGGTGGTGGCTACCAGCGTCGTGATGACCGTCCGGCCGGTGGCGGCTACCAGGGCCGCGACGACCGTGGCAACTACGGCCGTCGTGACGACCGCGCCTCGGGCGGCGGCGACCGCCGTGACGGCGCCCGCTCCTTCGAGCGCCGCGAGCACCGTCCCACCGGTGACCGCCCGTTCAACCGCGACCGCCGCGACGACCGCCCCTCGGGCAGCTTCCGCTCGGGCGGCCACGACCGCCCGTCGGGCCGCCGCGACGACCACCGCGGAGGCACGACCGGCACGGGCACGAGCACGGGCTCGTTCGGCCGCCGCGACGACAAGCCGCGCTGGAAGCGCAACGGCTGACCACCGATCGACGGGGCCCGTACCGCACCGAATCCCGGCTGCGCTACGGGCCCCGCCCCGTGGTCTCCCTCCACCACCGGGGGATACCCGATCGGCTGCCCGCCCGGGGCGGGCTATGCTCGTGGATGACTCGTCAGGGGCCGTTAGCTCAATTGGCAGAGCAGCGGACTTTTAATCCGTTGGTTGTGGGTTCGAGTCCCACACGGCCTACCTCTAAGCCCCAGCTCAGCGCAGTGCTGAGCTGGGGCTGACGTCGTCTCAGGGGGCAAGTCGGGCGCCTGCTCGCCCGCTGCTCGCCCGAACTGCTGACGATCACGGCAAGACGAAGCCCTGCCCATCGGGGTGCTTCTTGGGTTCTGGTGGGCGGGGCGGTCTCAGCGGCTGACGGTGCAGGGCTTCAGGCTCGCCGGGTCAGGGACGGGGCGAACAGATCGCCTGAACCCCGAAAAACACCGACGCCGTCCAGGGTGTGCTCGCGATCATCCCCCACGCGAACAAGACGAGCGTGGCCGCCGCTTGGGCCTTGCGCTCCTTGTCGGCGGCTTCGTCTTCGGGGACCAGCTCCAGGAAGCGCTCGGGGAATTCGTCGGTGGGCCAGGCGCCGGGTGCGGGCGTTGTTCGTCTCGCCGGTCACCACCGGGAGGTATTTCTCCGCCTCGCGCACGAGATCGGGCATCTGAGGGCCATGGAGGGCGAGTTGGCGCGCAGCGCGACTGACTGGACGTCCGTACGCGGGGCAGAATACCGACCAGTCGAAATAGGGTGGCCCGTCAGCCCGGGAAGAGGGGCCGATGTCCGCGGCCGGTCATATGGCAATCGAGGCCAATGTCAGACCGAAACCTACCAGGACCAGGCCCGTCAGCCGCTCGACCCATCTCTGAGCTCGCTGCTGTGGGCGTGCGTGCCGCCGCTGGTTCTGGCGACGGCGGCTAATCAGCCGTCGCGTGGCAGGAACACACCACGACAGCAAGCCGAACCACACGATGTTCAGCAGGGCATGTGCCAGCGCGTACAGCAACGTCATGGAGAAGGCAGGGGCATTCGGTGGGATGAACTGAGGTAGCAGACTGACGTAGAAAATAAGCGCCTTAGGATTGAGAAGGTTCGTCGAGAGACCTGTGGCAAAGCTTCGGCGGGGTGCCGCTTCTGCCGCCTGGGTATGCTTCGTGGCTCGCGAAACCGCCTTGGAGCGTGAGGCGGCCAAAGCATGCACACCGAGCCAGATGAGCCAGAGAGCCCCAGCAACCTGCAGAATCCGGAATCCTATGGGGGAAGCCGCCAACAGCGCTGCCACGCCCACCGCTGAGGTAATTCCCCATACTGCGAGCCCTACCGACACCCCTAGCCCTGTCATGAAGGCCATACGTCCGCCCCAACGCACTGCGGTCCGCAGGACGAGGGCACTGTCCGGCCCCGGGGTGACGGTGAGCAAGGCGGCGGTCGCAATGAACGCGATGCACGCCGAGAGAATGTCGGAGCTCATGGTGTCTTTTCATTGGTGAGCGTAGGAACCGGTCGGCCGCTGGGCAACGACCCTCCGGATTGGGGAAAACATGGCAGCGCGCACCTGATAATCAGGCTCTGATCTCGTCCAGCCAGGCAGCAAACTCGGAAGAACGCAGAAGGTCCGAGTGGCCACCGGGAAAGGACCGGTGCGTGCACTTCTCGGTGGTTGCACGAACCCAGGCTTGGATCCCATCGCCAGTGGCCAGAAAATCCTCTTCACCACGTGCCGCAAAGACCGGACACCGGACTTTTGGATGAGCTGCTTGTGTGAATTCTCTCAGTAGCATGAGGTCTTGCATGGCCGTTTCGATAACAATGTCCCGCCAGTCGTCCGACTCATCAGAAAAAAGCCCGGGATCGATACGGTCCAGGTAGGCGGCGGCGTCCGAAGAACTCTGAGTGATTGACTCGGGTATCGTCAGCAGTGCGGGTGCCGTGGCACCCGTGACCACCAATGCGGAAACGTGTGCCCCGATTGCCTCCAGTTCGGTTGCCGTGACATAGGCGACGTAGGCGCCGTAACTATGTCCGACGAGTACCGGGCCAAGCGGCTGCAGACGTGTTACTGGGTCGACGCACGACTTCACGACCTCTGCGAATGATGTGGCTGCTTTACCGAAGTCCCGACCGAAACGACCTGGATATCGGGCGATCCGCGCCGAAGGACCCAAAGCGCGTAGCAATGGCTGTAGTTCACTTCCGAATGAGCCGGCGCCCGGGAACAGGACGACGTCAGGGGTTCCGGAACTCACCATCAGAGTTCGAGTCCAAGCTCGTCGATCACCATGGCGATACTGATTGCAGAAAGCCTGAAATCCCACTTGTCCGGAACGCTCAAGTCCGCGGGCGTGTCAAGGCAATCGGGGATGAAGATCCCACTGGCTTCAACCAGGCCGTACCAGTCATCCCAGGCGCGGGAATCCGTGACTGAGCGGAGATCGTACGCAGTGAATCCGTGCTTGCCACGACGTAGAACTGAGTCCGGAACAATTCCCTTGTAGGCTGACTTGAGGCATGCCTTGCCTTCGAAGTCAACCTGCTTCACACCGTCATCCATTTTCAGGGCCAGGGAGACCAAGGAGTTGCTAAGAAACGGATAGCGCCCTTCAACAGAATTCTTCATGAGCATCGAGTCACCGTGATCGCCGAGCAGATGGCCCGACAATTGAACGTATACGTCCGCGATGGAGCGTAGCTGCATCGGAGAGAGTCGCTTCACCTCGTCCTCCGTGAATGGGATGAGCCTGGATCGCCAGAACTCATTCCCATCGAGCGCCTCTCGGGCTCTCGGCGTGAGATAGGTCTCACGCCGATGACTCAGCTTCCGCCAGTTAACCTCCCAGCTGAAGTCTGCCCTGCCCCACGCCTGTTCGTTCTCCGCGCGCGAACTGCGATTGGAGCGGGTCGCACTGTCGAAGGCATAGGAGTCGTAACCGAAGAACAGTTCATCCGCCCCCTCACCGGATACAACTCCTTTGATCCCAGCGGAGCGGGCAGCACTCGCCAGCATCATGGCGGCAACGTTGTATGTTTCTCGCTGTGGATAGCAGCAGTGTCGGACCATGTCCTCGAACCGGGACGCGATGTCGGTCCGACGGCAAAGGATCTGTTCGTGTTTGCTCGCGGCGGTCTGTGCCACTTCACGCTGAAAACGCCCCTCGTCCAGTCCTGGATCGTCGAAGACGATCGAGAAAGTACGAACGGGCTGATCAGTGAGATCTGCTGCTTCCATCAGAATTGCAGTGGAATCGAACCCGCCACTCAGGTAGGCGCCAATCTCAACCTCGGCCTGCAGGCGGTCGCGGACCGACTTCCGGAGACTTTTTCGAATCGTCTCAGCAGACACGGGTTCTGCCGGTGACGAGAATTCTCCGTACCGCCAGTAGCGGAAGGTTTCCTGGTTGTTGGCAGTGAACTTGACGGCGCACCCGGGGGGAACAGCCTGGATCTCCTTCACGAGAGTACGTGGTGCGACGATGTTACCCATCGCAAGGTACTGGTCAACCGCACCAATATCCACCTTCCAGGGGCGATCGACGCACTGCACAAGAGGCTTGATCTCAGAGCTGAAGTGAACGCCAGAATTGGTCACGGTGTAGTACATCGGACAGATACCGAACCGGTCTCTGGCCAGGAAGAGTGACTTCTCGGCACGGTCGAAGACCACAGTGGCGAACTGCCCGTCGACCAGATGAAGACCTTCTACGCCGTACTGCGCGATGAGTTCCGGAACTACGGATACGTCAACGCCGTTCCCATAACGGGCAGAGCCCAATTTTTCGCGAAGATCTCGGGCATTGAACACCTCGCCATTGGTCATCGCTACATAGCGACCGCTGCGATCCTCCGCGGGCTGCCAACCATCGACCAGTCCAGTGAAGCTCAGGCGGCCAAGCTTCATGGAGACCGTCTCCGTATTCAGAGAGTAGGTCTCGTCGGGACCGCGGTGGACAAGCCGGGAATGCATGGCAGCGGCAACGCTGCGATCAATCCCACCGTTCGGGGAAAAGGTCCCGCACACGCCACACATCGTCCTCACACACCCCGGCCACTCAGATCATCGACAAGGGCCTTCAAACTCTCTGCCCGAAGTACGTCTCGGACACCGGCGCCCACCCAGCCGAGTTCCTTCAGCTTGTTGACCAAGATCACAGTGGATGCCGAATCGCCGCCCAGGTCGAAGAAGTTGTCGTCGGCGCCGGCATCGTCGACGCCGGTGAGCCGACGCACCAAGGCAAGGATCTGCTCCTCCGGCGCGACGTTCTCACTTGAGTCCTCTTCGGGCTGGCGCCTCGCCCTGAGGGCGTCTCGATCGACCTTGCCGTTTCGCGTATAGGGCATCGCCTCGACCTGGTGGATCAGGGAGGGGACCTTGTAGGAGTCGAGGGCCGTCTCCAGATGTGTCCGCAGGGCACGAGCGGTGACTGCACCCTGGTAGTAGCAGACCAGGGCATCAGCAACAGAGTCGTCCGTGTCCGCATACGTCTCGGCGGTTACCACCGCTTCCATGACGCCTTCGAGTCGACAGGCCGCACTCTCGATCTCGCCTGGATCGAGGCGAAAACCGCGGACCTTCAGCTGTCGGTCCAACCGTTCGACGAAGAACAGCTGTCCGTCGCGCTCCTCGACCATGTCGCCGGTTCGATAAAATCGGTGCGATTCGTCGTCCACGAAAGGATGCAAACCCTGCGGCGTCAGATAACCAATCGCGACACTTTCGCCGGTGATAGCCAGCTCACCGTGTGAGGACGCTGCTTCGTTGGTATCTTCCCCCGCCGTTGTGGACAACGGGAGGATCTTGTATGCGCAGTCTCCCACCACTGCACCGAGCGGTACGTAATCGGTGAAGTCATCTGGAGTCAACGGGGGGCTGAGGAAATTGCAAACAGTGCTTTCCGTGGTTCCGTAAGCATTGTGGAAGGCTGCTATGGGCGACCACTTCTGAACCACCGCGGGTCGACATGCCCCGCCACCGTTGATGACGTGCCGCAGGCTCATTGTATTCGTCGGATCGGTGGCCGTAAGCGCGAACGGCGTCGTTTTCAGGTGGGTAATGCGATATTTCTCCAGCGTAGATTGCAGCACGGTCCCCGGAATGAGCTGTTCCTCACCGGTGATCACCAGGCATGCGCCCGAGGTCAGAGTCCAGAGGATTTCCGTAATGCATCCGTCGAAGGTTAGACGGGCAAATTGCAGCGTGCGACTCTGTGTGACCAGTTCCAGGGAGCGCACATGGTCTCCCACCATGCGCGCCAGCGGTTCCGCCCTGACCAGCACACACTTGGGCTCACCCGTCGACCCCGAGGTGTGGATGGCATACCCGATACTGCCCCGGTACGGCGCGAGGTCTGCCGCAATATCTCGGCGACGCTTCGCATCGTCGCACCAATCGACCGGTGGACCGGCCAGCACAGGAAGGGGTGACGATGTGGCAGTCTTGGCAATCCTCTTGACTCCGAGCAACGACACCTTGTCCGAATTCGAAGACGTGCTGTCGCGGGTATCTATGAACACGAAGGGACGTCTGGCCCGTAGGGCTCCGGCCAAGGCCACGATTGAGCTGGCGGCACGGTTCGCCTCAATTCCGATGAACTCCCCGGGTTCGGTCCATCTTTTGAGTTCCTCCGCGAACTCGTGAACGTTTGCACCAAATTCTTGGTAGGACAACACTCCATGTGCTGTCTCGATCGCGCTACCTTCCGGATTTTCTTGGCAGACGCGTTCGATCGCCTCGGTAACTGGCACCTGATGCACAGTTTCTCAGCCCTTCACTGTGTGTGAGAGGACGCCAATGCCCTCGACGACTGAGACGATGGAGTCGCCGGGATTGATCACTGCGGCCCCTGGGGTCCCGGTACAGATGACTGTTCCAGGTGAAAATGTGCGTCCTGCCGTAAAATACTCGACCAGGAATCCGAGATCATACTTCATGTCAGCCACAGGGGCGGAGGCCACGGTTTCGCCATTAAGAATGGTGGAGACCTGAATCGACTGGAGTTTCGCATCATCGAACTCGCCAAGGCTGACGATCTGAGGGCCGACGCTGCAGAACGTATCGAAGCCCTTGGCCCAAGGAATATATCGAGGGTTCTCGCGTATGACGTCTTCGGCGGTCAGATCGAGGACCGAGGTGACGCCCGCCACAACAGACCGCCACTCGTCACGCGGTACGTTTTTGCATTCCGTGCCGATGACAAGGCCAAGTTCCGCTTCCGCGGTCACCCTCTTACTTTGGGTCGGCAGCTCGATCTCTTGACCGTTGCCGATGAGACAGCTTCTCGGCCGCAGGTATGAACCGGGCCCAGAGGATGGCTGCCGAGTATTCAAGTCCTGGGAGTGACCTTTGTAGTTCAAGCCGGCGCCCCAGACGTCTCCTGTATCGACAACGGTCGCGGCTTGTTCCAGGTGGATGTCGGCGGGTTCAACGTCCTGTAGCGACCCGAGTAGTGCTGACAGCTCGCTCAGGCGGGTCGTGTCCAGCAGGTCACTCAAACGCGTCGGGGTTGCATAACCTTCGATTCCGGACAGCGAGATCCAGCTGTCGCCGTGGCTCGCAAAAATCTCATAGCTGTTACCGGTTTTGAATCTCGTCAATCGCACTGACTCTCCCATTTTTCGCTTCGTCGAAGGATGTTAGGCAGATACAATCTTTCGAGAGAGATCGCGTGCCGCAGCGCGAATATCGTCCTGGTTCGTGTTTCCTGTGGTCTGATTGACCGCAGCTTCCATCAGTGAAGCCGGATCCACGGCGAACTCGTCGCATAGCTGCTCGACAAGGGGAAAGAATCCGGAATGTATCCCGATGACCCCGCCGAGGACCTGCATGTTTCGGTCCTCAGGAAGGAGTTCCAAATTGGTCCGACAAAAGTCTGCGTGCTTCGCCAGCGCTTTGTAATCAAACTTGTCCTGACCGAGGGAACTGATTATCCCGGCCAGGGACTCAGTCTCAGCGTTACCCGCACCGCGGCCGATGCCGTCGAGCGTTCCGTCAGCGATTCTTGCGCCTGCCTCGAAGGCCGCGAGGCTGTTCGCGTTCGCCAACCCAAGATTGTCGTGGCCATGGAAACCAACGACCGGAAAGGATTCCCTTGCGACGGTCACGTAGCGATGGACGTCACTGGGAAGCATGGAACCATACGAGTCCACCACGTACAGGCCGGCGATCTCCGAGGTGACATCTGCCAGCAGACTCGGTAGCTCCTCAGCCGGCGTGCCACTCGTTTTCATGAGGTTGAGGTAGACCGCATCACACATTCCGGTGGCAGTTTCAATGTAGTTAACGTAGTCCGGCACCCGCTCGGGTTCCATACCGATACGCACGAAAGACATGCCTTCGTCGCAGAGTCTGGCCAGGGTAGAGAGCCCGCTAAATTGTGGTTGCGCGAACATACCCCAAGAAGTGGCCGACAGCTCCGACTGTGCGATCTCGCACCAATGTCCGAGATCAATATTGCTGGGCTTGATGCCGGTGAGCTCAGCCTCGAAACCGAGACCGTGCCCGATTTCAACCATACTGATCGGCGTCTCGTTAAGTCGGCCGAGGAGTTCGATGACGAAACTCTCATCGAGTTGAAAATCAACGGCATAGGAACCATCGCGCAACGTCGCATCAAGGAGTTCGACCTCCTGTGGATTGAACTGCAGGCCGTATACTGCAGGCATATCTACCCTCCGAATCCATTAGTTTCGCGACAAAATGGAGAACCGCTGTCAAAGCATTGTGGCGCGTGACAAGAACAGGAGAAGAGAAGGCTGAAGAGGCTGAAGAACGCGCCCCTTCCCGTGGCCGAGACCGCGGGGGCGTCTCGGTCATCGTCGGTAGACCCGACGGACATGCTGGGGAATGGGTTCAATGAGGAGACATTTGTGTGATGTGTATCACTCGCCTGTGTTGGATGCCCTTTTCAGCCGGCGCGTGGCGCGATTGAGAGGTCATCTCATTTGGGGACACCGGTGGCCTGACGGCGTGTTGATGGTCGAACGCTTGGTGCCGGACGGGCTGTGGGAGTTGTTCCAACTGGTGTTCGGTCCGTCCGGCGCCGCCGCTCACCGCCGTTTCATGGAACTGTGCTGTACGTCCAGCGGGAGATCACCAGGCCCGCCCGTACCGCGTCGCCGAGGCCGTCGAGGGTGATGAGGAGGAACAGGGTGAGGGCCGCGCGGCCCAGTGAGCCGTAGTGCTCCGGGTCCTCGGTGGCGAAGAAGACCCAGCCGGTCATCGCGTAGACGTACAGGAGCAGCGCGCCGACGAGTACGAAGCTCACCGTTCCCGGCAGGCTTTTGCCGACGGCCACGATGACGATGCGCAGCTGTGGCAGGAAGCGGGCCGCGCGTACGACGCGGGCCAGCCGCAGGAGCCGCAGTACGGTCGCGTTCTCGCGCGCGAAGGGCATGAACGCCAGTCCGACCACCGCGAGATCGAAGACGTTCCACGGATCGCGGAAGAACTCCTTGGGGCGGTCGGCACAGGCCGCGGCGCGCAGCAGGATCTCGGCCGTGAAGGCCGCGAGGAAGACGTGTTCGGCCGTCTTCAGCAGGTCGTGCCACTGGTCGACGGCGCCGGTGCAGGTCTCCGCTCCCAGCAGTACGGCGTTGCCGAGGATGAGGCCGAAGACCGCGGCGGTGAACGGCGCCGACTCGGTGATACGGCGCGTACGGACCGCCACGGCCCGGCGTAAGGCGGGGGACCGCTCGGACATCACTCGGTGGTGCCCGTCGCTGGGCCGACGAGTTCTTCCAGCAGGTCTTCCATGGTGACGAAGCCGAGGACGGTGCCCTTGTCCCCGGCCACCGCCGCCAGATGGGTCCCGGCGGATCGCATCGTGGTCATGGCGTCGTCGAGCGGTGTGCCGATCTCGACGCGGACCACCGGGCGCAGAGCGGTCTTCGACAGGGGCCGGTCGCGTTCCGCCACCCCGAGGGTGTCCTTGATGTGCAGATATCCCCGCACCTCGCCCTTCGGCCCGGTGACCGGGAGGCGGGAGAATCCCGAGGTGGCCGCGGCACGTTCCAGTTGGCGCGGTGTGACGTCGTGGCCGACCGTGACCGTTCCGGCGAGTGGCACCATCACCTCGCCGACCGGCCGGGTGCCCAGCTCCAGGGCGTCGCGCAGCCGCTCCCCGTCGGCCGGATCGATGAGGCCGGCGTCACTGGAGCCCTCCACCATCCGTACGAGCTCGTCGTCGGTGAAGACCGAGGCGACCTCGTCCTTCGGCTCGACCTTCATCAGCCTCAGCAGCACGTTGGCGAAGGCGTTGATACCGAAGATGACCGGCCGCAGGGCGCGGGTCAGGGCGACCAGTGACGGAGCCAGGATCAGCGCGGTGCGCGCTGGCGCGGCGAGCGCGATGTTCTTGGGGATCATCTCGCCGATCAGCATGTGCAGATAGGTGGCCAGGGTCAGCGCGATCGCGAAGGCGATCGGGTGGACCAGTCCGGCGGGCACACCGATGGACTCGAACGGCGGCTCCAGGAGATGGGCGATGGCCGGCTCGGCGACCGCGCCGAGCACGAGGGAGGAGATGGTGATGCCGAGTTGGGCGGTCGCCATGGCCGCCGACAGATGCTCCAGCCCCCACAGGGTGTTCCTGGCACGGGAGTTGCCCTTGAGGGCGGCCGGCTCGATCTGGCTGCGCCGCACGGAGATCAGGGCGAACTCGGCCCCGACGAAGAAGGCGTTGGTGAGAAGGGTGAATGCTCCGATGGCCAGCTGAATGGCTGTCATGACGGTTCCGTGTCGTTCGGTGCGGCCGGGGTCGGCTCGGGGGCGGTGACGCGGACGCGGTCCGCACGATGGTGTTCGACGTGGAGCACGGCCAGTTGCCAGCCCTGGACCTCGAACCGGTCCTGGGGCGTGGGGATACGGGCCAGCCGGTCGGCGATCAGCCCGGCGAGGGTCTCGTAGGAGCCCTCGGGCGCCTCGAACCCGATGCGTTCGAGCTCGTCCAGACGGATACCGCCGTCCGCATCCCAGACGGCGCGGCCGTCCGCGGCGGGCTCGCGCTCCACCAGACCGGGGCTCTCCCGCGGGTCGTGCTCGTCGCGTACGTCGCCGATGACCTCCTCCACGATGTCCTCCACCGTGACGATGCCCGCGGTACCGCCGTACTCGTCGACGACGACGGCCATGGTGCGGCTCTGCCTCAGCCGTCGCAGCAGCCGGTCCACGGGCAGCGTGTCGGGTACGCGCAGCGGTTCGGTCGCCAGCGCGGTGACCGGGGTGTCGCCCCGTACCTCCTCGTCCAGCGCCAGCACGTCACGGATGTGTACGGTGCCGGTGATCTCGTCCAGGCTGCCGCGGCGCACGGGGAACCGGGACAGCCCTGTCGCCAGGGCCAGGTTCGCCGCGTCGGCGGCGGTGGCGTGGGCGTCCAGGGCCCGTACGCCGACGCGCGGGGTCATGACGTTCTCGGCGGTCAGCTCGCCCAGGTGGAGTGTGCGGACGAAGAGCTCGGCGGAGTCCTTCTCGATGGCGCCTTCGCGGGCGGAGTGCCGTACGAGGGCGACGAGTTCCTCGGGCGTACGGGCCGAGGCCAGCTCCTCGGCGGGCTCCAGGCCGATCCGGCGTACGAGACGGTTCGCGGTGTTGTTCAGGTGCCGGATCAGCGGGGCGAAGCAGGCGGTGAAACCCCGCTGAGGGGCCGCCACCACCTTCGCGACGGCGAGCGGACTGGAGATCGCCCAGTTCTTCGGTACGAGCTCGCCGATCACCATGAGCACCACGGTGGACACCGCGACGCCGAGCAGGGTGGCGGTGGTCGAAACCCCGCCCGACGGCAGGCCGGTGGCCTCCAGCGGGCCGCGCAGCAGCACGGACAGGGACGGCTCCGACAGCATGCCGATGACCAACGAGGTGACGGTGATGCCCAGTTGGGCGCCGGACAGCTGGAAGGTCAGCCGCTTCGCGGCCTTCAGGGCGCTGCCGGCACCGTGCTCCCCGGCCTCGGCGGCACGCTCCAACTCGCCGCGTTCGACGGTCGTCAGGGCGAATTCGGCTGCCACGAAAACGGCGCACGCGAGGGTCAGTGCCAGGGCGAGCAGCAGCAGGAGTACGGCGCTCATCGCGGCACCTCCGTCCCGTGGCTCGGCGGGGCCGGGGCGGGGGCGCCTGCGCCGGGAGGTTCATCCATGGCGGACCACAGCTCTCTGTCGGGTCGGTCGGCCGACCTGGGGACGGGCGGAGTCGGACGTAATCGGATGGAGTCGAGCTGAATCGGATGGAGTTGAGCGCAATCGGACGGAGTCGGATCGGGCACGGTCGTGATCAAACGGGTGCGGTCGTGTTCAGCGGACACCGTCGAAGTCGCCGCCGACGGTCAGGGTCACTTCACCGGGGGTGGCGTCCGCGTCCCCGGCGGCCTTCGTACCGGGCAGCCGGGAGGCGAGCGCCCGTGCCTGCCGCTCCAGCCCGCCGGGAAACCTGACGGACGTGTCGTCGGTGTCCTCGGGCGCGTTGCCGGTCCCCACGACGGTGAAGCCGGCCGCGCCCAGAAGCTCCGCGGTCTTCGCCGCCTCGCCCGCCCTGCCCGTTCCGTTGAGTACGCGGACCCGGACCGCCGCCGCGTAGAGCGGGTTCTCGCTCGCCGCCTCGACCGACTTCTTGTCGACTTCCCGGTCCTCGGCCAGGGCGGCGAACAGGTCGGCGGCCTGCGGGTACTGCCAGACGACGTTCGCCTTGTCGGTGGGCACGTCGGCCTCGCGCGGGTAGTTGGGTACGGTCAGAAAGGTCAGCCGGTCGCCCGGGATCCCTCGGAGTTCGGAGGCGAGCGCCGTGAGTGGCTTGATGCCGGCCAGTGCCTTGTCCGTGGTGAGCGACTCGGTCGCCGAGTCGAGGAAGCCGTACAGGGCCGTCGGACTGGTCAGCTTCGTCTGCGCCTTGGCCGCCAGGGCCTCCATGAACTCCTGCTGACGGCCTATGCGGCCGATGTCGGATCCGTCTCCCACGCTGTAGCGGGTTCTGACGTAGCCGAGCGCCTTCTCGCCCTTGA
This sequence comes from Streptomyces sp. NBC_01716, assembly GCF_036248275.1. Lineage (NCBI taxonomy): Bacteria > Bacillati > Actinomycetota > Actinomycetes > Kitasatosporales > Streptomycetaceae > Streptomyces > Streptomyces sp. NBC_01716. The sequence goes on from NZ_CP109181.1 coordinate 4,656,945, forward strand.
CCGTCTGGCACCCCGCGGCCAGGTCGAGATGTGCCTTCGTGTCATGGATCGCCGTCTCGGGACAGACCTCTATGCCGCCCAGGGCGTTCACCATGCCCTTGAACCCCTGGAAGTCGACCGACATGAAGTGGTCGATGCGCAGGCCGGTGTTCTCCTCGACGGTCTTGATGGTGCAGGCCGCGGCGCCGGCCACCTCGCCGCCGGTGCCGCCGACCGCGAACGCCTCGTTGATCTTGAATCGGTGTGCCTCGGACATGGTGCCGTCGCCACGGTCGCAGGCGGGTATCCGGACCCAGGAATCGCGGGGCAGGGAAACCACGGTGGCCCACTCCCGGTCGGCCGACACGTGCATGACCATCAGGGTGTCCGACTGCATGGTGGTCAGGCCCTTGCCGTACTTCCCGTTGTCGCCGTCGCGTGAGTCCGAGCCGACCACGAGGATGTTCTTCGAACCCGGGCTGGTGTTGGCCGGCCGGTCGCCGCCGAGCTTGCCGTCGATGTCGGCGGAGTGGATGTTCCCGTCCAGGCTCCGATAGGCCCAGAGGCCCGCACCGCCGGCGGCCACCAGCAGGACGGCCAGCACCGCGCCGCCACGTACGAGGAGCCTGCCGCGCCGGGTGAGCCGCGCGTCCTGCTCTCCGCCGGCTTCCCGCGCCGCGCGTGCCCGCGGCTTCCTGCGTTCCCCGCCCATGCCGATCCTTCCGCGTCCGGCCCCGGCCCGCCCGACCGCCGGACCGAACCGCACCTCGACGGAACTCTACATAGCTGTAGAGGTCGGCCCGCCGTCGGCCTTGTCCAGCGGAGTCCGACTCGCCCTAGAGCGGAGTCGCCGCTTTCAGTACGAGGAAGAGCGCGATCGCGGCGTTGAGGGCCGACAGCGCGGACAGGGCCGTGCCCGCCGCGGCGACGTACGCCGCGAGGCCGGCCGGGGTGAGCGCGGGCGGCCAGCGCCGGTCCGGGGGCACCGGGACCAGCAACGCCGCCACCCTGCGCGGGACGGGTCCGGCGGCGAACGCCGGCAGGGGCGGCACGGAAGAGCGCCGGGAGACGAGCGCCGCCTTGCCCACGGCGCGGGCGGTAGTGCGCCGGTCGCCCGTGACACGGGCGGCCTCCTCGTCCGCCCAGCGTTCGGTGCTGTAGGTGAGGGCGGACATCAGCGGGCGCAGCAGGGGATTCGCGCGGCCCGCCAGCCGTACCGCGAGCAGCAGGCGGTGATGGCGGGCGGCGAGATGCGCACGCTCGTGCGCGAACAGGGCCTCGCGCTCCGCGGGGTCGAGGCACGCCAGCATGCCGGTGGACACCACGATCCGGCCCGGAGCGCCGGGCAGCGCGTAGGCGTACGGGGACGTGTCACGCAGGACCGCGACCTCGGATTCGGACCGGGCCGGCGAGGAGTCGAGCGCGCGATGCGCGAGGACGCGGAAACGGTGATGCCGCACCACGGCGCACGCGCACGCCGTCGCCACCACCAGCAGGGCGACGATGGCCGCCTTGCCGAAGAACTGGTCGTGCGGCACGGCCTCCCGTACTTCCGGGTCCGACCAGCCGTCGGGCAGCGGATTGCCGGGCAGCTGTGCGGTGCCGACGACCACCAGCAGTCCCAGGCACAGCGTGCTGCACGAGGCGAGGATCACCGCGACGGTCGTCAGCAGCCGGGCCGCGCGGCGCGGGTGCAGATGCCGCTCGGCCAGGCGCGCGATGGGCAGCGCGGTCAGCGGGAGCACCAGAGGCAGAAAGACGAAGACGCCCATGGATCATTCGTCCGGTTCGGCCGTCGGCCCGGCGGCTGATCCGGACCCGGCGTCGTTCAGCAGGGACCTCAGCAGGGCCTCGTCGTCGGAGGACAGCGCCGAGACGAAGCTGGACAGGACCGCGTCGCGGTTGGCCTGCCGGTCGAGCAGCCGGCGCATGCTCAGCGCGGTGAGATCGGCCTCGTCCACCGCGACCGACTGCCACAGGACGGGCCGCCCGGGTCCGGTGCGGGTCACCGCCTGCTTCTCGTGCAGACGGGTCAGGATCGTGATGACCGTGCTGTACGAGAGGTCCTCCCCGAGCCGACGCTGAACCCAGCCGACGGGCACCGGCGCCGTGGCATCCCCCAGCGCCGACAGCACCAGCGCTTCGAGCTCCCCCTGCCCCCGCCGCCGGGCGCGCGGAGCCTGCCCCTGATCGTCCCGCTCTCCGGCCACGACGTGATCCCCTTCTCGAGCCCGGCCGTCCACTCTCGCCGATCGAGGCGGATCCCGCACCATCCCATCTCTACAGTGTTGTAGATTTCACGGACGGGCACAGAGCCGCCGGACGGTCGCCGTCCGGGACACGACGAGTGGAGAGCGGGAAACGCGATGGGTGTGAGCCTCGGCAAGGGCGGAAATGTCTCGCTGAGCAAGGAGGCCCCCGGCCTGACCGCGGTCCTTGTCGGCCTCGGGTGGGACGTCCGGACCACCACCGGGGCCGACCACGACCTGGACGCGAGCGCGCTGCTCTGCGACCAGGCAGGCAAGGTGCTCTCGGACGAGCACTTCGTCTTCTACAACAACCTCAGGAGCCCGGACGGCTCCGTCGAGCACACCGGCGACAATCTCACCGGCGAGGGCGAGGGTGACGACGAGACCGTGAAGGTCGACCTCGCCGCCGTACCGGCGGGTGTCACGAAGATCGTCTTTCCCGTCTCGATCCACGACGCCGACACCCGTGGCCAGAACTTCGGGCAGGTACGCAACGCGTACATCCGTGTCGTCAACCAGGCGGGCGGCGCCGAGATAGCGCGCTACGACCTCACCGAAGACGCGTCCACCGAGACCGCGATGGTCTTCGGCGAGTTGTACCGGCACGGCGCGGAGTGGAAGTTCCGCGCGGTCGGGCAGGGCTACGCCTCCGGCTTGAGCGGAATCGTCAAGGACTTCGGCGTCAACCTCTAAGGGTTTTCGGCCTCTGAGCGCTGTCGGTCTCCGCACGCGTAGGTTTTCCGTGCCCGTACCTCTTCCGTACCCGTACGTCATCGACCGGCCATCCCACCGTCCCCCGCCGAGAACGGAACGAACCATGAGCGTCAATCTTTCCAAGGGCCAGCAGATCAGCCTCACCAAGTCCGGTGGCGGTGAACTCACCGTCGTACGGATGGGACTCGGCTGGAAGTCCGCCCCCCGCAAGGGCTTCTTCGCCCGCATGACCGCCCGCGAGATCGACCTGGACGCCTCGGCCGTCCTCTTCGCCGGGAAGGACGCGCAGGACGTCGTCTTCTTCCAGCACCTGAACAGCGACGACGGATCGGTGCGGCACACCGGCGACAACCGGGTGGGCGGCGCGGGACAGGGCGGGGACGACGAGTCGATCGTCGTGGACCTGCAACGCGTTCCCGTACACGTCGACCAGATCGTCTTCACCGTCAACTCCTTCACCGGCCAGACCTTCGAAGAGGTCGACAACGCCTTCTGCCGTCTGGTCGACGAGACCACCGGACAGGAACTGGCGCGCTACACCCTGACCGGAGGCGGGCGCCACACCGCGCAGATCATGGCCAAGGTGCGGCGCTCCGGCACCGGTTGGCAGATGACGGCCATCGGCGCCCCCGCCGACGGCCGTACCTTCCAGGACCTGATGCCCGCCGTCGCCTCGCACCTCTGACGGGACCGCTCCCGCCTTCCCCCGCCCACCGCGTGGGGATCGAGCGGTGAGACGGAACCCGGACATTCGCGCGATCGTTTGAGGATGATCTCCGGCCCAGTGTCTGCGATGTCAGCAGGACAGCCCAGGAATCATCAAGTCGCTGGAGACTCGCATGAGTTCGCGCCTCGCCGTCCGGTCCACCCGGTCCGCTCGCTTCGCACTGGCCGCCGCGGCCATGGTGGCCCTCACCGCGACCCTCACCGCCTGTGACTCCGGTGGCGAGTCCTCCACCGGCAAGGCGGGCAAGGCGGCGAACGCCGGCTCCACCGTTGAGGACAACGATGTTGACGGGGCGAAGGACGACTACTACGACGAGGACAGCGGCTCCGCCGGCAAGGACAACGACGTCGACGGGGCCAAGGACGACTACTACGACGAAGACGGCGGCAAGGACAACGACGTCGACGGGGCCAAGCAGGACCACTACGCGAAGCCCTGCGACAACGGGGACCTGGACTTCTCGCTCAAGCTGGAGTCTCAGGCCGGCGGCTACTACCTCGTCACCGCCAAGGCCAAGCCCGGCGTCGTCTGCCTCCTCCAAGGCGCGCCCGAGCAGGTCATGTTCGGGTCCGACCCCGACACCGTGGCGTCCAACGCCGAGGAGGGCTCCGGCGACAGCATCAAGCTGAAGGGCTCCACCGCCGCCTACGTCGGCGTGAACCCCAAGAGCACCAACAACGACGAGGGCAAGATGTTCGAGACCCTCATCGTCTCCGTCTCGGACGACGGCGACAACGCCGGTCAGCTCACGGTGGAGTCCGCCGATGTCGACCGGCCCCAGGTCACCAACTGGCACGTCAACTCGGCCGATGTCGTCACCCCGTTCCTCTGAGCCGACACGCCCGAGGCGCCAGGAGGAAGCGCGTCGTTAGACTGCCCCGGTGATCGGTCTTCGACGAGCACCGGAGCTGTGGCGGCGGATCCGCCCCGGCGTCTGGTACGTCCCGCTGGCGCTGGTGCTGCTCGTCGCCTCGTTCGTACCGGCGTTCCAGAGCCATGGGACCTTGCTCGGCGGTGTGCCGGACCGGCCCTACGATGTGCTGGCCGTCGTGGCCGTCGGACTCCAGTGTGTACCGCTCGCCGTGCGGTGGCGGTGGCCGGTCGTCTGTCTCGCGCTGGTGGCGGTGGGCTTCGCTCTCGACCAACTCCGGGGCTACCACTCGCTCGCGGGCACCGCGCTGCCCATCGCGCTGCTGACCGTGGGGTCCCGTCTCGACCGGCACCGGCGTGCCACCGCGCTCGTCTTCTCCGCGGCGTACGTGCCGCTGGCGGTCGCGCTGTCCCGGCTCGGTACGGGGGAGTCGCCCGGCGAGTACCTGACCTTTTATCTGGCGCTGGCCTTCGCGTGGGGCATCGGGGTGTGGCTGCGTTCCGGCCGGGCCGCGGAGGCCGAGCGCCGCCGTCGGCTCGCCGAAGAGACCCTCGCCGCCGAACGCACCCGTATCGCCCGCGAGTTGCACGACGTGGTGACCCACCATGTGACGGCGATGGTGGTGCAGGCCGAGGCCGCGCGGTATCTGACCGCGGCGCCCGAGCGTCTCGACCAGACCCTGACCGCCGTCACCGACACCGGTCGGCGAGCCATCACCGATCTGCGGCAGCTGCTCGACCTGCTCAACCCCGACCATGGAGTCGAGCCCGCGACGCCGCACGTCGGGAGGCTTCTCACGCTCGTGGAGCACACGCGCCGGGCCGGGCAGCCGGTGGAGTTCACCGAGGAGGGCACGCCCGCGGAGGTGGCCGGCAGCGCCGGACTCGTGGCCTACCGCGTGGTGCAGGAAGCCCTGACGAACGCCCTCAAGTACGCCCACGGCAGCCGCACTTCGGTTCAGGTACGGCACCGTGAGAAGGAGATCACCGTGGAGGTCAGCACGGACGGTTCCGGCTCGCGGTCGGCGTCCCCCGGCGGGAGCGGGAAGGGCCTGGCCGGTCTACGGCAGCGGGTCGACGTCCTGGGCGGCGACTTCAGCGCCGGACGGCACACCGGCGGCCGTTTCGTCGTGCGGGCACGGATACCCGCGGGGAGCCCGTCGTGACCGAGCCGATCCGGGTCCTGGTCTGCGACGACCAGATGCTGATCCGCACCGGGCTGGTGACGATCATCGACGCGCAGCCCGACCTGGAAGTGGTCGGCGAGTGCGGCGACGGGCAGGCCGCGGTCGACCTCGCGCGCCGGCTGCACCCGGACGTCGTGGTGATGGACGTACGGATGCCGGTGCTCGACGGCATCGCGGCCACCGGCATGCTCGCCGGTGCCGGGGTGGCGAAGCCCGTGAAGGTGCTCGTGGTGACCACGTTCAACCTCGACGAGTACGTGTACAAGGCGCTGCGCGCGGGGGCGAGCGGCTTCCTTCTCAAGGACGCGCCCCCGGCCCAACTGCTGCACGGCATCCGGACCGTGGCCACGGGCGCGGCGCTGCTCGACCCCGAGGTGACGCGACAGGTCGTGGGCCGGTACGCCGCCAGGATCCGGCCCGCCGACGACACCCCGCAGGACATCCCGGTGACCCCGCGCGAGCTGGAGGTCCTTCGACTCATCGCGGACGGTCTCTCCAACAGCGAGATCGCCGCGACCCTGCTGATCAGCCCCGAGACCGTCAAGACCTTCGTGTCGCGCATCCTCACCAAACTCCAGCTCCGCGACCGTGTCCAGGCCGTCGTCTACGCCTACCGCCACGGCCTGGTGACCTGACGGGCGTCATGTGGGCGGCGGGCGGCATCAGCTCGCGGCCCGCGAGCCGGCCCCGGCGCGGGAGACGACGCTCCGTATCGCCTTGGCGGCGACCTCGGGCTCGTCGATGTATATGTAGTGCTCGCTGTTCTCGGCGGTGCTCAGCTTGCTGTTGGTGGAGACCGCGAGCCACTTCTCCTGGCCCTTGGCCCAGGACTCTTCCAGGGTCGGCCCGTACTCGGGAACGGCCGCAAGATACTTCTTCCCGTGCTGGATCACCTCGACCGGGATGTCCCCGGCGGAACGGACCTCCCCGTCGGGGGTCGCGAGCATCTCCGGGCTCTTCCCCTCAAGGACGGCCAGGGTCTGCTCACGCAGGTCGGCCGCCATGCCCGTGGCGGACTCGGGGATCCCGTCGGTGAGGTCGGCGGTCTGGGTCGGCGAGGTGGCGTCCATCATGACCAGCCCCTTGACCCTGTCCTGGTGGTCGGGGGCGTACCTGGCGGCGATCAGCCCGCCCAGCGAATGCCCGGCCAGGACGACCGGGGCGTCACCGGCGACCTCGTCGATCACCGCGGTGAGGACCTTCCCCGTGCTGTCGATGGTCTGCGGTCCGCCGGGCTTGTCGCTCGCGCCCGCACCGAGCCGGTCGTAGGAACAGACCCGGTCCCGCTTGCTCAGACTCTTCTGGAAGCCGGCCAGCTTCTCCACCGAATCGCCTCCCCCGTGGAGAAGGACGACGACCGGCCTGCCCTCGGCTGCCTTGCCCGAACAGGACACGTTCACCGACAGGCCGTTGAACTCGATCTTCTTGGTCCCCGTGAACGTGCCCGCGTTGTCCGCCTGTTCGGTGGCGGTCGTGGTGCTCGCGGACGGCTTCGAATCCGCGTCCGAGGACTCCTCACAGCCGACAAGCCCCACACCGGCCACGGCGCAGCACAGCGCGAGCACAGTCGATGTCCTGCGATGACGGACCAGATTCATGACGACTCCTCGATAAGGGCCGCGGTCGTAGCGCCTGCGGCATGCCAAGAACGCTACGGATCTTGCGGTCCGGAATCGTCACCACTCCGAGGGCACCTGCACGTAGCTCGCACGGGGGACAGACCCCGACCATGTCACCCGTGCGCGGGGGCCGGGCGCCCGTTCAGCGCCGTAGCGCCGCGTCGATCGCCGCGAGGTAGTCGCTCACCGGCCCGAGCGTGAGCAAGCCGCTTCCCGCGCCCGCGAGTTCGGCGGACGCCGGGGCCAGGCGGTCGCGTACGCGGGTGAGTACGGTCCGGTCGCCGAGCGCCAGCGCCGCCGTCGCCTCCAGGCAGCAGCACGCCTCGTACAGCAAGTCGCGGGGCGGTTCCGGCAGTTCGCGCAGGGCGGTGCGGGCGGTGGCGTGGTCGCCCGTGGCCAGGGCCGCCAGCGGGGTGATCCAGGGACGGTACGGGCCCCAGTCCGCCCGCGGGTCGAGCGCGTCGGGCGGGGGAATCCGGGGGCCGTCGGCGGAGAAGCGCAGGGACAGCAGCGCGAGCGGGAGAAGGCCGTGGGTCAGGCCCGGCATGCCGGAGTCCGGCAGATCGGTGGCGGCACTCTCGTACGCCGACCTCGCCTCGGCGATGTCGCCGGACGCGGACAGGCGCAGCGCGCCGTACCACCGGGTGAAGACGCCCACCAGCGGGAGTTCGTGGAGCGCCGCCAGACGGTCCGCGGCGATGGCATGGGCGTCGGCCGCCGCGAAGTCGCCCAGCGCGCAGCGTGCTTGGAGGAGGATCAGATGGCCGAGCACCTCGAAGGTCACCAGGCTGTGCCGGGCGCCCAGCGCGACCAGTTCCGCGCCGGTCTCCGCACGGCGCGGTGCGAGGCCGGCACGGGTGAAGGACTGCATGAACGTGCCGTTCAGCGCGAAGGCCAGCAGCGCCGGATCGTCGAGCCGGCGGGCGATCGACTCCGCCTGGGCCGCTGCCTGGGGGCCGCGCGAGGAGTGCGAACCGCGCGTCTCCACAGCCACGGTGGCGAGCAGCCGGCAGCGCACGGCGTCGTAGGTGCCGTGTTCGTCGGGCGGCGGCAGCGCGGCCAGGGTGCGTTCGGCGGCGGCGACGATCCGCCGGGCCAGTTCCGGGTCGTCCCCGCGCGTCCAGATCGCGGGGACGTCGAAGGCACCGATCACCCTGCCGGTCAGTTCCGGGTCGCCGAACTCCTCGGCGGCGGTGACGGCCGCCAATCGGTGTTCGCGGGCGGCCGTCAGACCGCCGCCGCCGGTCACCGCGAGGTCGCGGAGCAGGCCCACCGTCGTCTCCAGGCGGGCGCGGGCGCCGGCCGCGACCGTGCGGTCGTACGCGGCGGCGGCCCGCGTCCACAGGCGCGCCGCCGTCTCGCCGGGGCCTGCGGGGTCGGCGGGGCTTGCGGGGCCTGCGGGACTGCCGGGATCAGCGGGACGGGCCAGGGGTTCCCAACTCGCCGGATCCGGAACGGCGTTGAGCGCCGCGTCCTGCGCCAGAATGTCCGCCTCCAGTCTGCGCAGCCCAGGCCCCGGGTCCAGCCCGAGCTGTTCCACCAGCGTCGAACGCGCCCTCCGTAGGACGGCGAGCGCGTCCCCCTGCCGGCCCGCCCGGTACAGCGCCAGCGCGAGCAGCCGCCACGCGTCCTCGCGCCAGGGGTGATCGGCCAGATGCGCGTCCAGATCGGGGACGGCCTCGGCGGCGAGGCCGAGGGCCAGCCGCGCCTCGGCCCCGCGCTCGACCGACCGGAGCCGCAGCTCGGCGAGGCGGGCGCGTTCGCCCCGTACCCACTCCTCCCGCGCGAAGTCGGCGTACGCGGGCCCCCGCCACAGCTCCAGCGCCTCGTCCAGCCGCCGCAGCGCCCGCGCGGGCGGCAGCTTCGCCGCCTCGCCGACCGCCGTCTCGAACCGCCAGGCGTCGACGGCGTCCGGCCCGGCGCGCAGCGCGTAGCCGGGGCCGTCGGTGACGAGCAGCCGGGCGGGGGTACGGGGCGGACGGTCCGGCTCCAGGGCGCGGCGGAGCGCGGCGACGAAGGTCTGTACGGAGCCGACCGCGCCGGACGGCGGTGAGTCCGGCCACAGGTCGGAGACCAGCCGGGCGACGGGGACGACACGGCGGCGGGCGACGATCAGGCGGGCCAGTACGGCACGGTGGCGCGGCCCCTTGAGAGCGATCGGGCCGCGCCGGTCCTCGGCGGTCACGGGGCCGAGCACACCGAACAGGACCTGTTCCCGCGCAGACTCCCGCTCCGGCTCCGGTTCGCGTTCCATCCGACCCTCTTCCGGGCTTCCGCCCGCCCCACGACGCGCCACGACCCGCGCTGACCGACGGACGCTGACCAACCGCTGATTCGCGCCCCACAGGCTTGAACCCGCGCTAGCCGCGCGACCAACGCACGTCAGCCTACGAAAGAGCGGACCATGCACCCCACCATCCCCGGCTTCACCTACCGGCGCGTCCCCGTCGCCGACGACGTCACCCTCAACGTCGCCGTCGGCGGCTCCGGCACCCCGGTCATGCTCCTGCACGGCTTCCCGCAGACCCACCTCATGTGGCGGCACGTCGCCACCGAACTCGCCTCCCACCACACGGTCATCTGCCCCGACCTGCGCGGTTACGGCGCCAGCGACAAGCCCGCCGAGGTCGAAGGCGTCACGTACGCCAAGCGCACCATGGCCGCCGACACCGTCGCGCTCGCCCGCGCCCTGGGGCACGAGCGGTTCGCGCTGGCCGGCCATGACCGGGGCGCCCTTGTCGCGATCCGCGCGGCCCTGGACCACCCGGACGTGATCACCCACCTCGCCTCGCTCGACGTCCTGCCCACGCTGGACACCTGGGACGTCATGCACGGCACCGGCGCCGCCGTCGGCTTCCACCTCTATCTGATGGCGCAGCCGCCCGGTCTGCCCGAGCTGATGATCGCCGCGAGCGCCGACGCCTTCTTCGGCCACTTCCTCGACATCTGGACGCGTGACCCGGGGGCGATTCCGGCCGGCATCCGGGCCGAGTACCTGGCGGCCTCCCGCGCGGCCGTCCCCTCCATCGTCGCCGACTACCGTGCCTCCGCCGGGGTCGACATCGCCCACGACCAGGCCGACCGCGACGCCGGCAACCAGCTGCGGATGCCGGTCTCCGTCCTCCAGCAGGACTGGGGTACGGCGCTGGGCTTCGACGCCGCCGCGCGGTGGCGCGCCTGGGCGCCCGAACTGAAGCACGCGACCGTCAGCTGCGGCCACTTCATGGCCGAGGAGGCACCGGATGAGGTCGTCAGGGCCGTACGGGAGCTCGTCACCCGCTGAAGTCGGCCCGCCGCCCATCACCCGGGGACGCGCCCCCGGGCCGTCACTCCACCCGCAGCGCGCCGAGCAGCCGCCCCAGCGCCGCCCTCGTGTCGGCGGGGTCCGCCGGGTCCTCCGACGTCGCCAGCCACAGCGCCGCCTCGTTCATCGCGCCCGACAGCAGGTGCGCGAGGGGCGCCACCGGCTGCGCGGCGATGACGCCCTCCGCCACGAGCGCGGTGAGCGCCTCTTGAAGATGACGCGCCGACGACGCCTCGTCCATCTCCCGCCACTCGGTCCAGCCCAGTACGGCGGGCCCGTCGACCAGCATGATCCGCTGAATGTCCGGCGCGGTCGTCGCCGTGATGAACTCCTGGCAGCCCGCGACCAGTTGGTCCCAGGAATCGTCCCGCGCGCCGGCCGCCTCCGCGACGCGGTCGCCCACCTCCTTCTGGAGGTCGCGCAGTACGGCACGGAAGAGCGCGGTCTTGCTGTCGAAGTGGTGGTAGAGCGCGCCTTTGGTCACGCCGGCGGCGGTGACGATCTCCGCCAGGCTCACCGCGCCGTAGCCGACCTCCGCGAAGAGCCTCCGGCCCGCGCGCAACAGGGTCTGCCTGGTCCGCTCCCGCTGCCGGGCCCTGGCCCCGTGCTGCTCCCGCGGCATGGCGTTCCCCTCCGTCTCCTCCGTCGCCCCCGATTGACATACCGATGGCATGCGAATAACGTCGTTCACGTACCGATGGTATGCGAAAGGAGGCCGTCATGGAGCTGACCAGCTTCTATCCCGTGATCGCCACCGCGCGGCTCCAGGAGTCCCGTGACTTCTACACCCGGCTGCTGGGGTTCGAGACGACGTTCGAGGTCGACTGGTACGTGAGCCTGCGGCGCCCGGGGACCGTCCCGTACGAGCTCGCGCTCCTCGATCCCACCCACCCCACACTGCCCGTGGGTTACCGCAGACCCGTCCAGGGGCTGCTCCTCAACTTCGAGGTGGCGGACGTGGACGCGGAGTGGGCGCGGCTCGTCGAAGGCGAGGGGCTGACGCCCGTACTCGGCCTGCGCAGCGAGGACTTCGGGCAGCGGCACTTCATCGTCGCGGACCCCGGTGGGGTGCTGATCGACATCATCACGCCGGTCGAGCCGGCGGAGGAGTTCGCGCACCAGTACGCCGGGGCGGGCGCGTCCTCGGGGCCGTAGCGGGCGTGACGAAGGCTCCGACCGGAACGCGGACCGGTCGGAGCCTTCGTCGGCGCCGGGCGCCAGGCCTCGGGCGTACGCGCGGGCGTGGAGCGGCGTGCTTGGAACCGCGGGCTCGGAGCCGTACGCGATCCGCCCCGGATCAGCTCTGCGGCGGGCGGTCGTCGCCCGGCGTGGGCCGGTCCTGTGAGCCCAGCTGTTCGTTGAGTTTCTGCTGGGCGGTGTCGACCTGGCCCTTGTGCTTGTCACCGGTCTTCTTGTCGACGGCGTCACCAGCCTTGTCGACGCCTTTTCGGACGGTGTCCTCGTGGCCCTTCACCAGGCCCTTGAGTCTGTCGAGCATCGACATGGCTCGTCCTCCCTTGTGGGGTTGCTCCCCACCCAGCATCGGGGCGCCCGTCGCATCCCGCATCCGGGCGACGAAAAAGCGCACAGAAGGGGCGCAAGCTGCCCATTTCGCCGGGATCTCCGGACAAAGACCGGCCCCCGAGGCTGCGCTCCAGCCCCGGGAGTCGCACTCTTGACCGTATGAGTGACGCACCGATCGTCGTACACCGGCCGTCCGGGACGGGCGGCCGGAGAGTCACCGTCCGCGGCCGGATCATGGGACTCGCCCACAACGACGACCACCTGATCGAATTCCTGCGGCTCGCCGGGCTGCCCGACGCGTGGGAACTGCTCGACGATCCTTCCTGGGTCGAGTGGCAGGGCGGGCAGCCGCACGAGTACGGCCCCGAGTGACGAATCGCCCTCCTTGAGGCTGCTGTTCCCGCCTCAGGCCAACTGCCGCTGTTCCGCCACGATCGGCGTGAGCTGTGTGAGCGCGTCGATCCGCCAGTCCGCCGCCGCGACGATGTCCGGATCGTCCGCCGTCAGATACCCCCAGTGCCCGCGCCGCAGATGCGCCGCCCGCAGCCCGGCCCGCTGGGCGGGGAACAGATCGTGCATGGGGTGGTCGCCGACATGCAGAATCCGTTCCGGCGCGGTGTCCGCGGCCTCCACCACCCGCGCGAAGAACTCCGCCGACGGCTTGGCGACGCCCCACTCGCCGGACGTGGCGACCAGGTCGGCGGGCAGATCGAGGCCTCGCAGCAGCTCACCGGCCTTGACGGTCTCGTTGCCGGCGATGATGACGCGTACGCCGAGCTGATGCAGAGCGGCCAGGGCGGGCCGTACGTCGGGATAGAGGTCGGACTCGTCCAGGTGCTCGCCCCGGCCGGCGGCTTCTCTCGCCCGGTACGCCTCGCCGACATCTATGCCCGGCTTGATGAGGTGGAGGGCGTCGGCGCTGTCCCTGCCCTGAGTGGTGACGGCGCCGACCAGTGCGGAGATGGTGTGGCGGGGGACGCCGAGCCAGTCGGCCCAGGAAGCCCAGTGGCGGTCGTCGCGGACGAGAGTCTCGCCGACGTCGAACACGATGGTTTCGATCACCGGCGTAAGCGTAGAGGGCTCCGGATGGTGACTGTGCGAGGTGGCGGGGTACACGCTCTGCCCATTGTCAGTGGCTGGCCGTAGCCTTACCGCATGTCAGCTTCCTCTGATGCCAGTGCTTCCGTCCGTCCCGCCGCCGTCGTCAACGCGGAGATCCGTGCCCTGTGGGCGCGTGCGGGCCGGGCGCTGTCCCCCGCCGAGCAGGAGGAGTACCAAAGGCTGCTGGTCGAGTGGGCCGCGGCGATCCGCGCCGATGTGGTGGAGGCCGCCTAGGCCGATCGGGGCCTTCGGCGGGTAAATGGAAATGATCTTGGTCCGGATGGCGTAATGTTGCAGTCAACGGCGCGGGGTGGAGCAGCTCGGTAGCTCGCTGGGCTCATAACCCAGAGGTCGCAGGTTCAAATCCTGTCCCCGCTACTCGCAGAGAACGAAGGCCCGGATCCACTGGATCCGGGCCTTCGTCGTGCGCGCGCCTCGTTCCCGACTCGCGCGGCCACGGCTGAGCCACCGTCATCGCACCGGCCCGCCGATAGCCCAGTCGGTCGACAGCGGGTAGCCGCCCGGCGCGTAAGAGGCCAGCCTGGGGGGACGCGGTACCGTCCGCGGCATTCGACGGACCGGGCAGGAGGCCAGTGGTGGGGCACCTGAGAGACAGCGGGGACGACGGGACCGGGGACGGCCCCCTTGGCGGCGGCGAGCACCCTTCCGCCAAGGGGGCCGTCCCCGATCCCTCCGCCGAGCGGCCCGCCCGTAACCCCTCGCCCCGCCGCACGGCCCACCGTCCCGCCGTCTCCTCCAGGCTCCGCCGGTTCAACGGCGGCGTCCGGCGCCTGGTCCAACGCGGTTTCCGCCGCGCCGACGAAGGCTTCCGGCTGGCGGACGCCGACCCGGACGACCCCACCTGGCGCCGCTCGCACCCCGTCGAGAAGCACCCGCCCGGTTTCGGCCCCGAAGACCCCCGGCCGCCAAAGCGCGGACGCGGCCGGCTCGCCTCCCGGCCGGCGCATCCGGTCCTGGAGTTGCTGCCCGGTCTGATCATCGTGGCGGGGATCATCCTGGACCAGGCGACCCCGACCGCCTTCACCGCCTCTCCGTTCTTCTCGGCGGCGCCGTTGGTCGCCGCCCCCTTCTTCTCGTTCATGCGCACTCTCTTGATCGGCCTTCTGTCCGTCGGCGCCGTCGTCGGACTGCGTTACTTCGGCAGCTCCTCAAGCGGGGCCGACACGATCACCGAATCGCTGACCGTCTTCACCGTCTCCGTCCTCGCGCTGGCCATCAACGGTGTCGTACGCCGCAGCGGTGAACGCCTGGCCTCGGCGCGGGTGATCGCCGAGGCCGCCCAGCGCGCCGTCCTGCCGACACCCGAGGCCCGGATCGGCGGGCTGCACGTCGCCGCGCGCTACGAGGCCGCCGAGGAGGGCGCGTACATCGGCGGCGACCTGTTCGCCGTCCAGGACACGGAGTACGGGGTACGGGTGGTGGTCGGCGACGTACGCGGCAAGGGCATGGGCGCGGTCGAGACCGTGGCCGTCATCATCGGCGCCTTCCGGGAGGCCGCCGAGCAGGAGACGACGCTCGAAGGGGTCGCGCGGCGGCTGGAGCGTGCGCTGGCGCGCGAAGGCACGCGGCGCAGCGGGATCGATCTGTTCGAGGGCTTCACCACCGCCGTACTGGCGGAGGTCCCGCATTCCGAGGGCATAGTGCGCGTACTGAACCGCGGGCACCCTGAGCCGCTGCTGCTCGGCCCCGACGGCGCGCTGACCGTGCTGGCCCCCACCGATCCGGCGCTGCCGCTCGGGATGGGCGAGCTGGGGACGTGGCCGGACCGCGCGGAGGAGGTCCCGTACCGGCCAGGGGCGACGCTGCTCCTCTACACGGACGGGCTCTCCGAGGCGCGCAACGCTGAGGGCGTCTTCTACGACCCGGGCGGACAGCTCGCGGGGCGGATCTTTCCCGGTCCCGACGATCTGCTGGAGGCGATCGTCGGGGACGTATGGCTGCACACCGGCGGCGGCAGTACGGACGACATGGCGCTGCTGGCCATCAGCCGGCCCACCCCGCGGCAGCCGGAGCGGCGCCGGACGATGCCGGTCGTGCCGTGATGTCATCTCCCCCGCCACGCTGCGTAGTTGAGACACACCACTCCGCATAACATTTGACGCACCGTCAGTTCGAGTGTGTGATCGCACACGGTCCGAATGCCGATCAACTCGCCCGATTGCGCCTGCTTGTGTCCCGGTTGATCCCCGCCGTGCTCGCTAACGATCACCGGGAACAGCTTGGAATAAGCCCCCGTCGTCTATTAACGTTCGATAACGCAGCGCGGTTGTCCCAGCCGTCGAAAGAGACGGCACCGTGCGCACGCGCCGAATTCCGCAAGGAAACCGGGGAACCACCAATTGGGGTGAATCGGGCGCCTCTTGCTGCCTCGTGCGGCGAGAAACGCTCGTAGGAGACCTTCCTGCTCCGAACCCGTCAGCTAACCCGGTAGGCGAGAAGGAAGGAAAGGAGAGCGCCCCAGTGGCGTCCAACAGGCCTGCTCCCGAAGCCTCCGTCCCGGCCCATTTCGGCCCCGGGAGCCGGCTCGCCGGCACCGATCTCGCCGACGGCGAGGCCAACAGGGACTGGGAGGAATGGAATCCCACCGCGGAGTCCGTCCGTCCCGTACGCGGCAAGCACCGTGTCGCCAAGCAGCGCAACGCGCTGGCCCGCAGCTCCACGGTCCTCGGAGTGGGTGTCATCGCCGCTGTCGGCGCCGGAGGCATCGCCTCCGCGCAGGACAAGCCGCCGGTTTCGATATCACTTCCCGACGCGCTCTCGGACAATCTCCCCGACGCCAAGTCCCTTCCCGGTGTCGGGTCTTTCATGTCCGACGGCGACAAGAAGACCGACGAGACGCCCTCCCCGCTGACCACGGCGGGCCTCACCGTCGCGGACGCCCAGCAGGGCACCACCGACTCCGGCGAGGCACTGCGCGCCCGCATCCTCCAGCAGGCGGAGCAGCAGCAGGCCGAGGCCGACGCCGCCCAGAAGGCGAGCGCCGAGAAGGCCGCCGCGGAGAAGGCGGCGGCAGAGGCCGAGAAGCAGCAGACCGACGCGGAGAAGAAGGCCGCCGAGGCGAAGCGCAAGGCGAAGGAAGAGGCCGAACGCAAGGCCGAGCAGGAGCGCCTGGAGAAGCTGGCCGCCAGCTTCTCGCTCCCCACCTCCTCCTACACGCTCACCTCCACCTTCGGCCAGGCCGGCTCCATGTGGTCCTCCGGCCAGCACACCGGCCTGGACTTCGCAGCCCCCACGGGCACGCCCACCAAGGCCGTCCACGGCGGGACCGTCAAGTCGGCCGGCTGGTCCGGCTCGTACGGCTACCGCGTGGTGCTGGAGCTCGAAGACGGTACGGAGATCTGGTACGCCCACCTGTCCTCGATGACCGTCGGCGCGGGCCAGAAGGTCACCACCGGCGAGACCATCGGACGCGTGGGAGCCACCGGCAACGTCACCGGCCCCCACCTGCACCTGGAGGTGCACACCCCGGGCGGCAGCGGCATCGACCCGATGAGCTGGCTGCGCGGCAAGGGACTCACGCCCTGATCCGGCCTGATCCAAACGACAGACCCTAGTTCCTGTACGGGTTGTAGCCGCCGTAGTCGATGTACGGCGGCGGAGACCACACCCGCCCCGTCGCCCGCGCCGCGTACGTCAGCGCGGGCGACGCCGTTTCCCGGCGCTGCCACATGTGGTGCAGCAACTCCTGCTCGCGCTCGACGAAGTCGGGCCCAGCCGTGCCGCGCCCGGCCCGGTGGCGCAGGAACGCCAGAGCGGTCGCGAACGCCTGGTACTCGCCGACCGTACGGGCCGCCTTCGGCCCGTACGCGCGCCCCGCCACATCGCGCGCCATCGAGCGCGCCCGCATCGAGGACAGGGCGAGCGGCTCGGTCTCGGCGAGCCAGCCCGCCGCCGCGTAGGCGGGCAACTCGGCCGAAACCATGCGCAGTTCGCGCTGCCGCGTCCAGATCGCCAGCCAGGTGAGCAGGGCGAAGGCGGGGACCATGAAGGCCGCGTACACCGCGTAGAAGCCGTACGGGCCGAACAGCGACGACGAGCCGTTCCACAGCGCGTGCGTGCCCATGGCGAGCACGAGGCCGACGATCGGCATCAGCCAGCGGCGGACGCGCCGGCGGCTGGTGGCGAGGGCGGCGATGCCGAAGCCGATGCCCGTCAGGACCGTGAAGAGCGGGTGCGCGAACGGCGACATCACCACGCGTACGAAGAAGGTCGCCGCGGTCATGGCGGGCAGCCCCGAGTTGCCGATCTGCTGGTCCTCGCCGTACGCGCTGCCGAGATACAGGATGTTCTCGGTGAAGGCGAAGCCGGTCGCGGTGAAGCCCGCGACGACGACTCCGTCGACCAGTCCGGTGAATGACTGCCGCTGGAAGAGGAAGATCAGCAGGATCGCGGCGGCTTTCGCGCTCTCCTCGACGATCGGCGCGATCACCGTGGCCCCCAGGGACTCCGCGCCGGCGGGGTCGGCGGTGGCGGTGGCTATCCACTGGGTCGCGAAGGAGTTGGCCGTGATCGCCACGAGGGCGGCGGCGCAGGCGCCCCAGGCGAAGGAGAACAGCAGATTCCGCCATGGGCCCGGCTCCACGCGGTCCAGCCAGCGGAAGGCCGCCATCAGCAGCGGCACGGGCAGGACCGCCAGCCCGAGGCCGACCAGGAAGCCCTGGGTGCCGGTCTGTTCCCGGACGAGCGACATGAGCAGCAGGCCGCAGAGCGCGAGCAGGATGATCACGGCGCCCGCGCGCACGGCCGGGTGCCGCCAGAACGCGCGGTACGGCCGGTAGCGCCAGCGGGAGCGCTCAGGAACGGCGGCCCACATGTCGCCGAGCTGCTGCTGCCGCTCGGCGGCTGGGATCGCCGGCTCGGGGACCGGTGGGTCGTAGGGGGGTGGTCGGGGCGGTTCGGACACCTACTGACCCTAACGAGAGCCACTGACAGCGCGCGACGCCGTCCGGCCGGTTCCTGCCGTCAGCCGGCGAGCGCGCCGCCCGCCCTCTCTTCGTCCGCCGCCGCGTCGCCCGCAGCCCCGTCGCCCGCGACCCTGCGGAAGACCAGGTCCCGTACGGCATGGCCCTTTTCGAGTCCCTGGCCCTCGAACCGCGTGAGCGGCCGAGAGTCGGGCCGTGGCGCGTATCCGCCGTCCGGGGCGGTGTTCTCGAACGCCGGGTGCGCGCTCAGCACGTCGAGCATCTGCTCGGCGTACGGCTCCCAGTCCGTCGCGCAGTGCAGTACGGCACCGGGCTTCAGCACGGGCGCCGCCAGCGAGAGGAACTCGGGCTGGATCAGCCGCCGTTTGTGGTGGCGCGTCTTGGGCCACGGATCGGGGAAGTAGACGCGTATCCCGTCCAGCGACCTGGGCGCCAGCATCTCCCGCAGCAGGATGATCGCGTCGCCGTTGGCCACCCGGATGTTGGACAGCCCGCTGCGCTCGGCCAGCCGCAGCAGGTTGCCCTGCCCAGGGGTGTGGACGTCGGCGGCGAGGATTCCGGTGCCGGGATCGTCGGCCGCCATCCGCGCGGTCGCCTCGCCCATGCCGAAGCCGATCTCCAGGACGACCGGGAGTCCGCCGAACAGGGCGTCGAGGTCGAGGACCCGCTGTCCGTCGATGTCCAGGCCCCAGGACGGCCACAGCCGCCGCAGGACCTCCGCCTGGCCGGTGGTGACCCGGCTGCGGCGCGGCTGGAAGCTGCGGATACGGCGCTCGAAGTGCGATCCTGCGGGGTCGGCGGCCGGTCCCGAGCCCCCGGGGAACATCCGGGACCAGGGGTGGGTGTCGTCGGCGCGTGCGCCGTCGCGGTCGCTGTTCACGTTCATCTGGGTCTCGGACACGTTTTCTCAGCCACGTCGGAATGGGGCAGGACCCCCAATTCTACGGACCCGCGTCCTTCAGCATCGTCAGCGTCCGCCTCGCCACCTCACGGCCGATCGGGAGCGCGGCCGTCGCCGCCGGTGACGGGGCGTTGAGCACGTGCACCGCGCGCGGTGCCTCCTGGATCAGGAAGTCGTCGGCCAGCGTGCCGTCCCGCAGCACCGCCTGGGCGCGCACCCCGGCCGCCGCCGGGCGCAGATCCGCGTCCGTCACCTCGGGCAGCAGCCTCCGTACGGCGGTGGCGAAGGCGCGCTTGGAGAGCGAGCGGCGCAGCTCGCCCGCGCCGTAACGCCAGTGTCTGCGCGCCATCCGCCAGGAGCCGGGCCAGCCGAGCGTGCCCGCCAGCTCACGGGGGCGCACGGCCGACCAGGAGTAGCCCTCCCTGGCCAGCGCGGGCACCGCGTTCGGGCCCACATGGACACCGCCGTCGATGCCGCGCGTCAGATGCACCCCCAGGAACGGAAAGGCCGGATCCGGCACCGGATAGACCAGGCCCCGGACAAGACCGGGCCGGGCCAGTTCGTAGTACTCGCCGCGGAACGGGACGATCCGCATGCCCGGGTCGTCACCCGTCAGCCGCGCCACCCGGTCGCACTGGAGCCCCGCGCAGTTGACGAGGGCGCGGGCCCTGACCACCTCTCCGGAGGACGTACGGACGGCGACACCCCACGCCCGCCGGTCGACGACGGTGACCTCCGTGCCGTACCGCACGGACGCGCCGGACGCCTCCGCCGAGTCGGCGAGCCGCGCCGCGACGGCGACGAAGTCGCACACCCCCGTCGTACCGACGTGGATCGCGGCCAGGCCGCGCACCTCCGGCTCGTACTCCATGATCTGCACCGGGCCCAGCTCCCGCACCGGAATGCCGTTCTCCCGGCCGCGCTGGACCAGGGCGTGCAGCCGGGGCAGCTCGTCGCGGCCGGTGGCGACGATGAGCTTGCCGGTGACCTCGTGCGCGATGCCGTACTCCGCGCAGAACTTGACCATCTCGGCGGCGCCCCTGATCGCGTACCGCGCCTTGAGGGAGCCGGGGCGGTAGTACACGCCGCTGTGGATGACTCCGCTGTTGTGCCCCGTCTGGTGCCGCGCGGGACCGGGCTCCTTCTCCAGGACCGTCACTCGGGTGCCGGGCGCCGCCCGGGTGAGGGCGTAGGCCGTCGACAGACCGACGATGCCGCCACCGATCACCAGCACGTCGCAGTCGTAACCGTGGCTGTGGCCGTAACCGTGGCCGCCGACGCGGCCCGAGCCGTCGTTCTTCACCCGCGCAACCTCCCACCCGATAGTGCACTGGCCCACTGACAATGCCCTTAAACCATCGGGGTACCACGCGTGTCTTACATCGTTCACCAAGCATTTGGGCAGTGGTCCGGCACAAGATCGCGAACTCCCGGTCTCCTTGAGGGAACCGCCCCTTCCGGAACCGCCCCCTGCCGGAGCCCCCGCCCTCCGCTACGCCGGCGCCACCAGCAGCGGGCGCGCCCGCTCCCGCAGCTCCGCGACCCTCGGCTCGTCGCCGTACGGCTCAAGGCGGTGCAGCAGGTCCCGTACGTACTCCGTGGTGCGCGCCGAGGAGATCCGCCCCGCCACCTCCACGGCCCGGGTCCCCGCCGCGCACGCCGCGTCCAGATTGCCCGACTCCAGCTCCGCGACCGCGCTCACCACCAGACGCAGCCCGTGCGACCGCGCGAACTCCTCCGTCGGCCGGGACAGCGCCTGCTCCGTGAAGCGCCGCATCTGCCGCGGCGCCTTCAGATCGCGATAGCACTCGGCGGCGTCGGCGGCGAAGCGGTCGTACGAGTAGAAGCCCAGCCAGCTGGGATCCGCGTCGCCCGGCCGCGAGCGCTCCAGCCAGCCCTCCGCAGCCTTCAGCGCGGCCCCGGCCGCCGCGGCGTCGCTCGCCTTCGCGTGCGCGCGTGCCTCCACCAGCCGGAAGAAACTCATCGTGCGGGCTGTCGCGAGGCCCCTGTTGCGCTCCAGCGCCGCCTGGGCGAGGTCGACGCCCTCGTCGGCGAAGCCGCGGTAGGTCGCCTGGAGGGACATGGAGGCCAGGACATAGCCCCCGAGCGGCACGTCGGCCGCCGCGCGGGCGAGCCGCAGCGCCTGGATGTAGTAGCGCTGCGCGGCCTCCTGCTGTCCGGTGTCGAAGGCCATCCACCCGGCCAGGCGGGTCAGTTCGGCGGTCGCGCCGAAGAGGCCGCGGCCGACCTCGTCGCTGTACGCGGCGAGCAGCAGCGGCGCCGCGTCGACCCGCAGGCACTCGGGCACCATCGACGAACGCCAGTCCCCGCCGCCGTACTTGGAGTCCCAGCGCCGCGCGTCGGCCGCCGCCTCACGGAGTTTGGCGACATCGCTGTGCCCCACGCGCAGTGGCGAGACCTCGCCACCCGCGTCGGCTCCTGAGGTCCCGGGGGCGCCCGGCGGGCCCGACGCTCCCGCAGGGCCGGTTGAAGCGTGCGCCGGTCCGGTCAACCCCGGGCCGGTGTGCGCCGCGTGCGCTCTCCGTGCCGCCTCGGCCATCGCCGCGTCCCGCGCGACCGAGGAGTCTGCGGGCGATATCAGCCACCGTGAAGCGGGCGTGGCGTACGCGCTGACCGCGAAGGAACCGGCCAGCGACTGCCAGATGCCCCCGCTGCCGGCCCGCCGGCCCGCCAGGTCCAGCCGGTACAGATCCGTCGCCGACCGCACCGCCTCACCCACGTCGCGCGGGAAGGCGAGACCCACCTCTGGCGCCGGATCGGCGTCGGCCAGGCCGATTTCGTGCAGCGGTACGGGACGGCCCAGCTTGGCGCCGATGGCCGCGGCGATCAGATGGGGCGCCGCACCCTGCGGAACCATCCCCTTCGACACCCATCGCGCCACTGAGGTTTTGTCGTATCGAAGTGTCAGACCGCGCTGCGACCCGAGGTCGTTCACCCGCCGGGCGAGACCGGCGTTGCTGATTCCCGCGAGGGCGAGAACCGTGCCGAGCTTCTCGTTCGGCCCGCGTAGCTCCCTGGACATGCGCCACCCCTCGACACACAGACGGCCGCCCCGCCGGCCCCTCTTGTGAGGGACCCCGTGGCATTCGTAAACCCAGCGTAGTTCGCCGCATCCCTACCGTTAAGGGGCGGAGGTCCGGATGGCGGGATTGTTGTCCGTACGCGAGTACGCGCGAAACCCGCTCCGGGGGACACGTGCTCCGGGTGTGTGGCCGTGCGCCCGGCCGTGCGCTCTTGGCCAAAAGAGACCGGGAGCGCTTCCATGAGTGCTGCGTGGGTCGGCCCACTGCGTACTGGAACCAGTGGGCTGGGGGACACCGCCGCCTCATTTCCCCGCGGGTGGCGGATCGGTCCGGGAGGCGAAGGCGCCTCCCGGACTGTACGTTTGCCGACGTCCCGTCGGCCGATCGGGCTCGGAGAATGGCTGAATGCTGTCTGTCCGACCTGACCCCCTCGACGCGCCATTTGTCCTTTGCCAGGGGCGCATTCGTGTTTCGCGCTCCCGCCCCGGGGCCCCTCCTGTGTGCCGTTGTCGTGGCAGCATGTTCACGAACGACCGATGACAACGAGTACGACCCTTGATCCACAGGCTGTGGAGGCGGCGATGCGCTGGTTGGTGGGGTGGAGCAGTATCGCCGCGAGCTTCGGCACGGCCGGCACCGCGGGCTCCGTCGGTGACCGGTCCGACGGCCGTACGGTTCATCCCGTCGGCTCCCAACTCCTGTGGGGCGACCCGGATCCGCTGTGGGCCGTCGGCGACTGGCGCGACGACGAGGTCCGCGTCGTCAGCGTCGACCCCTTCACCCGGCTCGCCGTCTTCGGCTGCTGCGGAGCCACCGACGAACAGCTGAAGATCGGTCTGTTCGCGGCCCGCGGCGGCGCCCTGCGCCATCTCACCGCCTGGCCCGGGAGTTACACGGCCGTCGCCCAGATCGGCCGCCGGATCACCGTCGCGGGCGACCTGGCGGGCGCGAGACCCGTCTTCCACACGCCGTGGGCGAGCGGCACCGCGTACGCCACCGCCGCCCTGCCGCTCGCCGACCTCATCGAGGCGCAGCTGGACATCGGGCATCTGGCCGCGCTGCTCGCCTGCCCCGAGACCCCCGAGGCGCTGCGCGACTCCACGCCGTACGCGGGCGTCAAACGCGTCCCGCCCGGCCACGCCCTCGTCCTGCGCGAGGGATCCCGCGAGATCACCGGGTACGAACAGGTCGCCTCCCTCGCCGTCGCCGCGCCCCAGACCGACCCCGAACGGGCCGTCGAGGGAGTCAGGGACGCCCTCGTCGAAGCGGTACGCGCCAGACTCCTGGCGCCGCGCCACGCCCCCGAGACGGTGCCGCCGGACCCCGGGCCCGTGCCGGGCATGGGCCCCGCCGACCGGCGCGCCGCCCGTGGCGGGCCCGTCCCCGGCATCGGCGCCGACCTGTCGGGCGGCAGCGCGTCCGGCACGCTCGCCCTGCTCGCCGCCGGGCTGCCGGGCGCACCCGGCACCGTCCTCGGCCATGGCACCGGCGCCGGCGAACGGCTCCTCGCCGTCACCTTCAACGACCTGGTCACCGGCGGACGCGAGGCCGAGCTGGAACGGGCCCGCGCCATGGCCTCCAACCCCCGGCTGCACCACGTGGTTGTCGCGGCGGGCGAAGAGGCCCTGCCGTACGCGGACTTGGAAGGCCCGCTGACCGACGAGCCCGGCCCGTCCCTCGTCACCGCCGAACGCCACCGCCGCCGGCTCGCCGCGGGCAGCGCCGACCACTTCACCGGGGCCGGGGCCCGCGAGGTGCTGGACGCCCACCCCGCGCGCCTGGCCGACCTGCTCATCGACCGGCGCCGCCGCGATCTGCTGCGGCCGACCACCGCGCTCGCCAAGGCCCAAGGGTCCGCGGCGGGCTCGCTGTTCGTGCCGCTGACCGTCTACCGCGCGGCCCGCCGCCTCGCCCGTACGCCGTACCGCACCGGCCTCGAAGAGGCCGCCGCCCAGCTCCCCGGCGTGCACCGCGACCGCAACGCCCCTGCCGCGCAAGGGCCGTTGGGCGCCTCCCTCGCCGCGCTCACCTGGTCGCGGCCCGGCCCGGCGGCGCGCTGGCTGACGGGCGAGGCTCTGGCTGAAGTATCGGTTCGTCTGACGGGGGCGGCGATCCGCCCGACCTCCGTCCAGCGGCCCGGGGAGGCCCGCGCACGGGCCGCGCTGGCCCGGCAGGCCGCCGATCACCGGATCTTCGAGCAGGCCGCCGAGATCCGCAGCCAGCGGCTGCACGCGCCGTTCTTCGACAACCAGGTCGTACGGGCCTGCCGGGAGCTCCCCGAATCGCTGCGGGTCCAGCCCGGCGCCCGCTCCGACGTGCTGCGCGCCGTCCTCGCGGGGGCGGGCATCCACGACCTGCCGCCGGGGTGGGGCGCCACGACGCACGCGACGTCGGTGGCCGCGACCCGCACCGGGCTGCGGGCGGCCGTCAACGACCTGATGGCGCTGTTCGACGCGCCGCTGCTGGCCGACGCGGGCCTGATCGAGGCGCGCGTGGTGCGCAAGGCGCTGCGGAAGGCGGCCGAGGGCGAGCCGATCCCGCTGGACGGCATCGCGGACCTGGTCTCCACGGAACTGTGGCTCAGGCGGCTGCTCTCGCGCCGCGGCACCTGCTGGACGGGCGAGGCGGCGCCGCGCCAACGCGCCGTGGCGGGCGGCGTGATGCCCCGCCGTCCGACGCTGCATCCGTAGGAGGACGCCGGGTCCGGCCGGCCCGGGTCCGAGGGCCTCGGTCCGGGGCCCCGGTCGTAGGACTTCGGCCGGGGTCTCCCTCTCAGCCGCAGCTGATCCTGGACTGTGCCCAGTCCGCGACCGCCACCGCCTCCAACGGCGTGTGCGGCTCGACCACCAGACGGATCGTCTTCTGGCCGCCGATCCCCACGCTCACCGGGACCGCCGCCTCGCCGCCGCGCACCACCGGGGAGCGCCAGAGCCGGCCGCCGTCGCCGTACACGGAGAAGCGCACCGCGCCCAGCCCCAGCGTCATGTCGTCGACACCGACCAGCGCCTGGTAGGTGGCGCACCGGCGGTTGAGGTCGATCGTCACCGAACCGGCGGCGTGCATGGAGGCCCCGTGCCCGTACCGCGTGCCGCCGATCGACATCCCGGGACGCTGCCAGAGCCAACTGCTCTGCCCGATCCGCACCTCGGGCCCGGACCCGTCACCCAGGACGTCGAACTTGAGCTGATTCACCTGATAGACCTCCGGCGCGGGCGGCGGCGGTGGTGGCGACGGAGCGGGCGGCTTCGGACTGGCGGGTGTCGGCGCCGGCGGCGGGGGCTTCGGAGGTGTCGGCTTCGCTTTCGTCGGCGTGGGACTGGGCTTCGGTTCGGGCGTCGGTGTCGGTGCCGGTGCCGGCTTCTTGGCCGGGGGAGCGGGCGGCGGCGGCGCGGGCGCGGCCGGCGGCTTCGACTCCGGTGGCGGCGTGGGCTCTTCCGGGACGACGGGCTGTACGACGGGCGGCTTCGCCTCCGGCTTGTCCGGGACCTCGTCCCCGGACAGGGCCCACACCAGCCCGGCCGCCGCCGCGAGGGCGACCACGGCGGCGATCCCTGCCTTCAACGGCGCGCCCAGCCCTTCGGCCGCCGCACCTCCCGCCGCGGCCGAGCCCCCTGCGGAGCCCGACGCACCACCGGCCGCCGCTGCCGCGCCCGCTCCCGCGGCACCCACCGCCCCGCCGGCCACGACCCCGGCGGCCTTGAGCGAATACCCGGCCGCGAACCACCCGATGACCGCGATCGGAAGGACCGCCGGAATCCCGGCGTTGACATGGGCCAACTCGCCCGCCACGAGGCGGCACTTCGCGCACTCCTCCAAGTGCTTGCGCAGCCCGCGCTCGGCCCGGATCCGCAGACCGCCCCGCGCGTACGCACCCAGCCGGTCCGCGTACCGCGCGCAGTCGCCGGCCGAGGCGACCGACGTGTTCACATGCGCCTGGAGATACGCCTGCTTGAGGCCCTCACGCGCCCGACTGGCCAGCACTGCGGTGGCGTTGGCCGTCAGACCGAACAGCGGCGCGATCGTGCTCGGCGACTCCTCCTCGACGGTGGTGTGCCAGAGCACCGCCTGCCACCGCTCGGGCAGACTCCGGAACGCCTGCATGGCGAGCGACCGCTCGGCCTCGTGCATCGCCCGTACGTCGGCGCCCAGGTCGAGCGTCTCGTCGTCCGACACCTCGGCCGAGCGGGCGGACTCCGCCGCGAACACCGCGAAGTCCTCGACCAGTTGCTCGCGCTTCGCGGTCTTCGTCCACGCGGCGGCGACGCGCCGCACGGTCGTGAGCAGATACGCGCGCACCGCCTGCTCCGGCCCGGCGCCCCCGCGCACCGCCTGGAGGGTGCGCGCGAACACCTCGGCCGTCAGGTCGTCGGCGGTGTGGCCGTCCCGGCAGCAGGTCCGCGCGTAGCGCAGTACGGCCGCCGAGTGCCGCCGGTACAGCTCCTCGTACGCGCCGTCGTCACCGGCCCGCATGCGCTGGATCAACTCGGCGTCCGAGGGCGGCAGATCGGTGGCCGGTCCCTCGGTGAGCGGGTCGGCCTCGGCCGTCCTGGCGGAGCCCTCGCGCTGCGGCGGCACACTCGGCTCCGCCTCACCCGGGGGCGGCCCGGGAAGAACAGGACCGGCGGCTCCCGAGGAACCTCGCGGCCCGCCCTGGTACGGCACCTGCTCGGACGGCAGCCCGCCAGTCCCCGCACCGCCGGCGCCGCCACCCAGTGGCAAGCCGTCCTGTCCGTCACCGCTCATCGCGGAAGCCCCCGTAGCATCCTGCAGACCAAGACCCCAAACACCCGGCCAGCGTGCCACAGCGCCCGGCACCGCCAAACCCCTGTTGACAGTGACCACGCTTACGTGATTGGGCACCGGAACAGGGCATCGGCCCGCGACCGTACGCGAAGGAGCCGATCGGGTGCGGTGAACACGCCGTTCACCAGGATGTTCCGCACCGGACGCGGAGGACACGCCTTGGGCGCGAGGCTCAAAGCGCCCAGTTCACAGGAGGGGTGGCACGGTCGCCGGACGAACTGCTGTCCGACGACCGCCTCGCAGCCTCAAGTTGACGCACCAGCCAACCGGGCCGGCCTCCGCCGGGCTGCCCCTCGGCTCAGGCCGCCCGGGACCGAAGGCCTTCGAGCAGGATGTCCAGCAGCCGTGCCGAAGCCGCCGCCTGCTGCGCCGCGTCCGGCAGCGCGGGCGCCGCCGTGGCTATCACCAGCAGGACATCGGCCACCGTCACGCCGGGCCGGAGCTCGCCGGCCGCCCGCGCGCGCTCGACCAACTGCCCCACGACATCGAGCAGTTCGACCGTGCCCGAAGCCGGATCCACCAGGTCGTCGCCCAGGGAACCCGCCGGGTCGGCCGTTTCCGCCGACCCCGCCGGCACCGAAGGGTGCTGCCCGGCATGCTCGCCGGGACCGACCACCCGCAGATCCGGGTGCCCGGACTGCCGCTGGTGCGGCACCCGAGTATCGTCGCCCGACTCCGGGACGACCGTCGACTCGTCGACGTCCACCCCGACCCTCAGCACCTGTGGCGGCAGCAGCCTGCCCGCGCCGGATGCCACCGACGTCCGCAGGAAGCGGGCGAGCGCGGACCACGGCTCGTCCTCCTGCCCCAGAGCCGCACGCGCCTGCTCCGTCAGCCGGGAGGTCTCCTCCTCGGCTATCCGCCGGACCAGCACGTCCTTGCTGGGAAACCGCCGGTAGACCGTGCCGACCCCGACCCGGGCCCGGCGTGCCACGTCCTCCATCGGCGCCCCGTAACCGAGTTCGCCGAACACCTCACGAGCCGCCCGCAGGACATGCTCAAGGTTGCGCTGTGCGTCGACACGCAGCGGTGCGGCGCGGCCGATCCCGCTCGCCCCCGCGCTCGCGCGTCCATTGCCGTCCACGGACACGACGGCCTGCCAATGAGAATCCTGAATGTGCATAAGCGTTCCCCCGGTAATGACGTCTCCCCCCGGAGACCTCCCCGCCTTGACAGCCGGGACCGTCCGACCAAGTCACGGTCGACTCCCCCGACGAGATACGAACATAGTTGAGCCCCGGGGAATTCAGAAGGGGGTGGTTCCGCACGGAGCGCCCCCCGATCGGAGCAAGGACCGGAAGATGCCTGATTCGGCCCTCTCCCACCACCGGGTCCGTACCGTCTGACCTGCGAACCTTCCCCGCCGCAGGGCGATTTGCGCACATGGGGCCGTCGGAGGGCTCCGGTCACACAATTTGCCGGGGCTGTGGACAAACCAAGGAGCCCGTTGCCTCATGGGGTGGTGAAGGCAGAGATCTCCCGGGGGACGACCCCCGCACAACCGCCCCGCGCACGTGTTCTGGTCGTCGGTGGCGGCTACGTCGGGATGTACACCGCGCTCCGGCTCCAGCGGAAGCTCAGGCGCGGCGAGGCGGAGGTCGTGGTCGTGTCGCCCAACGCGTACATGACCTACCAGCCGTTCCTGCCCGAGGCCGCCGCCGGCTCGATCTCACCGCGCCACGTCGTGGTGCCGCTGCGCCGGGTCCTGCCGGACTGCACGATCATCGTCGGTGAGGCGAGATCCATCGACCACACCAAGCGCGTCGCGACGCTCGTCACCGCCGCGTCGGAGGAAGAGGCCGCGAGGGGCGCGTCCGCCAACGGCCGGGACACCCAAGGCAGTCACGCCAACGGCCGGGACCTCAACAGCGGTCACACCAACGGCGCGAACGCCGACCGTCCGGCCGACGGCGGCTCCGCCGATCAGCCCCCCGGCGCCTTCGAGATGACGTACGACGAACTCGTCCTCGCCCCCGGCTCGATCTCCCGCACCCTCCCGGTCCCCGGCCTCGCCGAACACGGCATCGGCTTCAAGACCGTCGAGGAGGCCATCGCCCTGCGCAACCACGTCCTGGAGCAGATGGACATCGCCTCCTCCACCCGCGACCCGGAACTGCGCGACGCGGCCCTCACCTTCGTCTTCGTCGGCGGCGGCTACGCGGGAGTCGAAGCGCTCGCCGAACTGGCCGACATGGCGCGCTACGCCACCCGCTACTACCACAACGTCAAGGCCGACGACCTGAAGTGGATCCTCGTCGAGGCATCGGACCGCATCCTTCCCGAGGTCGGCCACGACATGGGCAAGTACGCGGTCCGCGAACTGCGCGCCCGCAACATCGACGTACGCCTCGAAACCCGCCTCGACTCCTGCGAGAACCGGGTCGCCGTCCTGTCCGACGGCGCCCGCTTCCCCACCCGCACCCTCGTCTGGACCGCCGGCGTCAAACCGCATCCGATCCTCGCCGCCAGCGATCTGCCCCTCGACAAACGCGGCCGGCTCGTCTGTACGGCCAAGCTCGCCGTCGACGGCGCCGAACACGCCTGGTCAGCCGGTGACGCCGCCGCAGTCCCCGACCTGGCGGCGGGCGAGCCCGGCGCCGAATGTGCCCCCAACGCGCAACACGCCGTCCGCCAGGCCCGGGTCCTCGCCGAGAACATCGTCGCCTCACTGAGAGGCGAGCAGCAGCACGACTACCGTCACCGGTACGCGGGTTCCGTCGCGTCACTCGGTCTCCACAAGGGCGTCGCACACGTGTATGGCCGTAAACTCAAGGGATATCCGGCCTGGCTGATGCACCGCGTGTACCACCTCAGCCGCGTACCGACCTTCAACCGCAAGGCGCGAGTACTGGCGGAATGGACCCTCGCCGGTCTCTTCAAACGAGAGATCGTCTCCCTCGGCTCTCTGGAGCACCCACGTGCCGAATTCGAACTCGCCGCCGGACGGGAACGACCCAGAGACGTCTGACGTCCGATGTCAGTGCGCTCGGCAACACTGAACGTGTGACCATAGGTGGGTTCACATCTGCACAGCGTGACTCCGCAGAGAGCGACCCGGTAGCCCGCCAAGGCGAACAGCAAACGACACCATGAGGCCTGAAAATCCGTGAATTTCACGCGTTGGAGCGCCAGGCTCCCCGGTACACAGCGCCGCATCGCCGCGCGGACGGACCCTGGAGACTCCCAGGCGAAACCACGGGGGAATTCCGTGCACTCGTCGGGTTCCGCCGGTTCCGTGCCCGCAGCCCGTGGTGAATTCGAAGAACACGGCGAGCGCCGTGAGCGCGAGGACGGCAGAGGCGGAAAAGACGGCGGCGACCGCGGACAGGCCGGAATCCCCGAGCTCGAAGAGCTGACCGTCCGTGATGTCCTCGGCGGCCTCCCCGCCCTCGTCGCGCTGGTGTACGGCCCCGACCACCGCGTCGCGTACGTCAACGACGCCTACGAGGACGCCTTCGGGCCCCGTGAGGCGGGCACGACCGCGGCCGACAGCTGCCCCGAGCTGATCGAGCTGGGCCTGATGCCCCTCATGGACCAGGTGCTGCGCAGCGGAAAGCCCCGTACGGTCAAGTCCCGCAAGGTCCAGACGGCCACGTCCGGCGCGCTCCAGGCCTCGGCCAACGGCGGCCCCACCGTGGCACGCGACGGCTCGTACACGGTCACCTGCACCCCCGTCGACACCGGCGGCTCCGGCGGCGTCCTCATCTTCGCCGCCGACGTCACCGACCACGCCGAGGCCGCCGAGCGCCTGCGCGCCAGTGAACGCAGACTCCGCGAGACCGCCGTCGCCCTCCAGCGCTCGCTCCTCCCACAAGAGTTGGAACAGCCCGACGACCTACGCGTCGCCGCCACATACCAGCCGGGCGGTACGGACGCGGCGGTCGGGGGCGACTGGTACGACGTGATCACCCTCGGCGCCGGCCGTACGGCCCTGGTCATCGGCGACGTCATGGGCCGCGGCGTCCGCGCGGCGGCCGTCATGGGCCAGCTGCGCACCGCCGTCCGCGCCTACGCCCGCCTCGACCTGCCGCCGCACGAAGTACTGCAACTGCTCGACGGACTGGCCGCCGAGATCGACCCCAGCCAGATCGCGACCTGCGTCTACGCCGTCCACGACCCCAACGAAGGCCGCCTCGTCTACGCGTCCGCAGGCCATCTGCCCATCCTCGTACGCGCGGAGGACGGCACGGTCGCGCGCGCCGCCGACCCGACAGGCCCCCCGCTCGGCACCGGTGGCTGGATCCACACCTCCGGCAGCATCGAGCTCGCGCCCGGCTCCACCGCCGTCCTCTATACGGATGGGCTCGTCGAACGCCGCAGCGAGGACATCGACGAGGGCGTGGCCTCCCTGGAACGCGCGCTCGCCGGGGCCAAGGGAGCACCCCAGGTCGTCTGCGACCGGCTGATCCGCGCGATGGGCGTCACGGCCGAGCACGACGACGACGTGGCGGTACTGGTCCTCCAGCACCCCGCCCGCACCGGCCAGGCCGCCGAGCTCTTCCACAACGCCGCGCTCGACCTGCTCGGCGGCATCGAGGCCGCCCCGCGCGCCCGCGCGTTCGCCTCGGGGGTCCTCTCCTCGTGGCGCTTCCCCGTCGAGCTCAGAGACCTCGGCGTGCTCGCCACCAGCGAACTCGTCGCCAACTCCCTCCAGCACGGCACCCCGCCCATGCGGCTCAGACTCCGCCGTACGGACCGCCGGCTGATCATCGAAGTCACCGACGGGGACGACCATCTGCCACTGCGCCGCCACGCCGAACCGGCGGACGAGGCGGGCCGCGGCATCTCGATCGTCGCGACGATCGCCTCCTCCTGGGGCTCCCGCCGCACACCGGGCGGCGGCAAGGCGGTCTGGTGCGAGTTCGCCCTGCCCCACTGACCGACCCCGCCTCCTACTGAGGAAGGGCGACGGTCTCCGGCCTGTGCACGGCCACCACGCGCGACGTGTGCGCGAGTGAAGGCCGGTCCTGTACGGGGGTGAGCCGCCGCCCCAGCCGGAGCGCCAGCACGCTGACCCCGAGCGAGAACAGTACGAACGTCACGATGTACGGGCCGTGCAGCGCGGCCCCCATCGGCCCGCCCACAGCGGGTCCGACGGCCAGCGCGAGCTGCTTCACCAGAGCGAAAGCGGCGTTGTACTGCCCGACCATCTCGTCCGGCGCCAGATCGGCCACCAGCGGTGCCACGGTCGGCGACAGCATCGACTCACCGAGCCCGAACAGCGCGTACGTGGAGATGAAGGCGGCGGTCGCCATGGTCTGGCTCCCGTGCCCCAGGCCCGCGTACCCCGCGACGATCCAGGCGACGGCCCAGATCAGCCCGACCGAGGCGATGACCCGGCTCCGCCTGCGCCGCTCGACGAGCCTGAGCACGACGAACTGCGCGACGACGATCACGGCGGTGTTGGCGGCAAGGGCGATACCGAGGGTCGACGGATCGATCCCGGCGGCCTCGGTCCCGTACGCGGCCAGCCCGGACTCGAACTGCCCGTAGCAGGCGAAGAACAGCACGAAGCCCAGCACGCACAGCTGCACCATCGCCCGGTGCCCGAGCAGCGCCCGCAGCCCACCGCCCCCGCTTCGCCCCGCCTCTTTAGAAAGCGCGGACAACGAGGAGGACGTACGGGGCAGCCGGACCGTCCCGGCAAGGGCGGCCAGCACGAGGAACATCGCGGCCTCGACACCGAACAGCAGGGTGAAGCTCTCCGGCCTGTTGACGTCCACGATCTGCCCGCCGATCAGCCCACCGACGCCGAGCCCGAGGTTCTGCAGGAAGAACTGCGTGGCGAAGGCCCGCGTACGGGCCGAAGGCTCCGAGCACCACACGATCATCGTGGCGAGCGCGGGCTGCATGACGGCGGTACCGGCGCCGAGCAGCACCGCCGAGAGCACGGCGGCCGGCACACTGGCCGCCACCCCCATGCCCACGGCACCCACGGCGGCCAGAGCCGCACCACCGACGACGACGGGCAGCGGACCGCGCCGGTCGATCACACGACCGATGAAGGGCAGGACGACGAGCGCGGCCATGGCGAAGACGGCCAGCACGGCCCCCGCCGTACTCGCACCCAGGTCCCGCACCTGGGCCACATACACATAGAGGTACGGGACGGTGAACCCGAGCCCGAACGCGCTCAGCGCGTTCCCTGCCTGGATCCGACGCATCGCGGCGCCCATCACCCTGGTCAACACTCACCTGCCTTGATCGAAGACGGAGAAGAAGGAGAAGTACGGACTACTGAGGTCTGAAGACTTCAAAGCTAAAGTTAGAGCCTTAACAATACACATCGAAGAACTTCAACGCGAACGACCTGCGTGCGATACTGCGCCGCATGTCAGACAGCCCCGAGGAGCCGAGCCTCGACGAACAGATCGCCGCCTATCAGCGAGAGTTCGACGACCTCGACCCCCAGGTGGAGAAGGTCGTCTCGGCGCTCGGCCGGCTCAACCGCCGGATGAATGTGGCGTACGGGCGACAGGTCGCCGACCTCGGCATCAGCAACACCGAGTGGGAGGTCCTCAAGACGCTGGTCCTGTCGGGAGCCCCGTACCGCCTCGGTCCGGGCGAACTGGCCAAGCGCCTCGGCCTCACCCCGGCGGCGATGACCCACCGCATCGACCGCATGGCGGGCGAGGGCCTGGTCACCCGCGACCGGGACGAGAACAACCGGGTCCGGGTGATCGTCGAGCTGACGGACGAGGGCCGCACGAAGTGGCTGGAGGCGATGCGCATGGCCTCGTACTTCGAGGAAGACCTGCTCCAGGACCTCTCGGGGGCGGAACGTGGAGTGCTGGGAGAGCTGCTGATCCGCCTGCTCCGCCGCGTGGAACACGAGCAGCCGGACGCCGGCGGGCGCCTGACCGACCTGGATTGACGCAGGGCGAACAGTCCAAGTTGACACCGCGGGGGTCGGTCCGTAAGGTTCTTCGAGTTGTCATGGAGCCGTAACGGTTCTACGACACACTCCCGCCGCCTGAATGCGGCACCCAAACTCTGCGTGACCCCCTCGACCGGGAACAATTTCGGCATGCCGAAATCCATTAACCGGGACTCGATTTGTGAGACGACGGGGAAACGGGCTAGAGTTTGAAACGTCGGAACGGCCGCAGGGCCGGAAAGACAAACCCGCTGACTGGGAATCAGGCGCCGAAAGGTTCTGATAGAGTCGGAAACGCAAGACAGCAAGACCGAAGGGAAAGCCCGGAGGGACCCGGAGACGGGACTGAAGGAAGCGTCCGTTCCTTGAGAACTCAACAGCGTGCCAAAAGTCAACGCCAGATATGTTGATACCCCGGCCTGGTCCACCTGTTTGGTGGGTTGGGTTTGGGTTCCTTTGATAGAAACACAGCGAGGACGCTGTGAACACCGGGTCTTATTCCGTCCTGGTGTTCCGCTCTCGTGGTGTCACCCGCGCTCTTCAATGGGTACGGGCATACATTCACGGAGAGTTTGATCCTGGCTCAGGACGAACGCTGGCGGCGTGCTTAACACATGCAAGTCGAACGATGAAGCCTTCGGGTGGATTAGTGGCGAACGGGTGAGTAACACGTGGGCAATCTGCCCTGCACTCTGGGACAAGCCCTGGAAACGGGGTCTAATACCGGATAATACTGTTCCCCTCATGGGGGGTGGTTGAAAGCTCCGGCGGTGCAGGATGAGCCCGCGGCCTATCAGCTTGTTGGTGGGGTAATGGCCTACCAAGGCGACGACGGGTAGCCGGCCTGAGAGGGCGACCGGCCACACTGGGACTGAGACACGGCCCAGACTCCTACGGGAGGCAGCAGTGGGGAATATTGCACAATGGGCGGAAGCCTGATGCAGCGACGCCGCGTGAGGGATGACGGCCTTCGGGTTGTAAACCTCTTTCAGCAGGGAAGAAGCGCAAGTGACGGTACCTGCAGAAGAAGCGCCGGCTAACTACGTGCCAGCAGCCGCGGTAATACGTAGGGCGCAAGCGTTGTCCGGAATTATTGGGCGTAAAGAGCTCGTAGGCGGTTTGTCACGTCGGGTGTGAAAGCCCGGGGCTTAACCCCGGGTCTGCATTCGATACGGGCAGACTAGAGTGTGGTAGGGGAGATCGGAATTCCTGGTGTAGCGGTGAAATGCGCAGATATCAGGAGGAACACCGGTGGCGAAGGCGGATCTCTGGGCCATTACTGACGCTGAGGAGCGAAAGCGTGGGGAGCGAACAGGATTAGATACCCTGGTAGTCCACGCCGTAAACGTTGGGAACTAGGTGTTGGCGACATTCCACGTCGTCGGTGCCGCAGCTAACGCATTAAGTTCCCCGCCTGGGGAGTACGGCCGCAAGGCTAAAACTCAAAGGAATTGACGGGGGCCCGCACAAGCAGCGGAGCATGTGGCTTAATTCGACGCAACGCGAAGAACCTTACCAAGGCTTGACATACACCGGAAAGCATCAGAGATGGTGCCCCCCTTGTGGTCGGTGTACAGGTGGTGCATGGCTGTCGTCAGCTCGTGTCGTGAGATGTTGGGTTAAGTCCCGCAACGAGCGCAACCCTTGTTCTGTGTTGCCAGCATGCCTTTCGGGGTGATGGGGACTCACAGGAGACCGCCGGGGTCAACTCGGAGGAAGGTGGGGACGACGTCAAGTCATCATGCCCCTTATGTCTTGGGCTGCACACGTGCTACAATGGCCGGTACAATGAGCTGCGATACCGTGAGGTGGAGCGAATCTCAAAAAGCCGGTCTCAGTTCGGATTGGGGTCTGCAACTCGACCCCATGAAGTCGGAGTTGCTAGTAATCGCAGATCAGCATTGCTGCGGTGAATACGTTCCCGGGCCTTGTACACACCGCCCGTCACGTCACGAAAGTCGGTAACACCCGAAGCCGGTGGCCCAACCCCTTGTGGGAGGGAGCTGTCGAAGGTGGGACTGGCGATTGGGACGAAGTCGTAACAAGGTAGCCGTACCGGAAGGTGCGGCTGGATCACCTCCTTTCTAAGGAGCACTTCTTACCAAGTCCGCTTGGTCAGAGGCCAGTTCATCGGCGAGTGTCCGGTGCTGGTTGCTCATGGGTGGAACGTTGACTATTCGGCTCTCTTGGCTGCTTGGTTCTCCAGTACTGCCCCTCTTGAGGGGCGTGGAACGGGAACGGGGTGGTTGGGGGTGCCGGGCGCGCTGTTGGGTGTCTGAGGGTGCGGGCAGTGATGCTTGTGTCTTCGGGTTGCCGGCCCCAGTGAACTCTGCCGTGTGGTGGGGGTGGTGGGTGGTTGGTCGTTGTTTGAGAACTGCACAGTGGACGCGAGCATCTGTGGCCAAGTTTTTAAGGGCGCACGGTGGATGCCTTGGCACCAGGAACCGATGAAGGACGTGGGAGGCCGCGATAGGCCCCGGGGAGCTGTCAACCGAGCTTTGATCCGGGGGTGTCCGAATGGGGAAACCCGGCAGTCGTCATGGGCTGTCACCTACTGCTGAACACATAGGCAGTGTGGAGGGAACGCGGGGAAGTGAAACATCTCAGTACCCGCAGGAAGAGAAAACAACCGTGATTCCGGGAGTAGTGGCGAGCGAAACTGGATGAGGCCAAACCGTATGTGTGTGATACCCGGCAGGGGTTGCGCATGCGGGGTTGTGGGAGTTCTTTTGACCGGTCTGCCGGCCGGTCGGCGAGTCAGAAACCGTTGGTGTAGGCGAAGGACATGCGAAAGGTCCGGCGTAGAGGGTAAGACCCCCGTAGCTGAAACATTAACGGCTCGTTTGAGAATCACCCAAGTAGCACGGGGCCCGAGAAATCCCGTGTGAATCTGGCGGGACCACCCGCTAAGCCTAAATATTCCCTGGTGACCGATAGCGGATAGTACCGTGAGGGAATGGTGAAAAGTACCGCGGGAGCGGAGTGAAATAGTACCTGAAACCGTGTGCCTACAAGCCGTGGGAGCGTCGCTGTGTGTGCTTGCACATGCAGTCGTGACTGCGTGCCTTTTGAAGAATGAGCCTGCGAGTTTGCGGTGTGTTGCGAGGTTAACCCGTGTGGGGAAGCCGTAGCGAAAGCGAGTCCGAATAGGGCGTCATAGTAGCGCGCTCAAGACCCGAAGCGGAGTGATCTAGCCATGGGCAGGTTGAAGCGGCTGTAAGAGGTCGTGGAGGACCGAACCCACCAGGGTTGAAAACCTGGGGGATGACCTGTGGTTAGGGGTGAAAGGCCAATCAAACTCCGTGATAGCTGGTTCTCCCCGAAATGCATTTAGGTGCAGCGTCGTGTGTTTCTTGCCGGAGGTAGAGCACTGGATAGGCGATGGGCCCTACCGGGTTACTGACCTTAGCCAAACTCCGAATGCCGGTAAGTGAGAGCGCGGCAGTGAGACTGTGGGGGATAAGCTCCATGGTCGAGAGGGAAACAGCCCAGAGCATCGACTAAGGCCCCTAAGCGTACGCTAAGTGGGAAAGGATGTGGAGTCGCAGAGACAACCAGGAGGTTGGCTTAGAAGCAGCCATCCTTGAAAGAGTGCGTAATAGCTCACTGGTCAAGTGATTCCGCGCCGACAATGTAGCGGGGCTCAAGCGTACCGCCGAAGTCGTGTCATTCCAGCATGTGGGCCAACGCCCGCTGGGATGGGTAGGGGAGCGTCGTGTGCCGGGTGAAGCCGCGCCGGAAGGCAGTGGTGGACGGTTCACGAGTGAGAATGCAGGCATGAGTAGCGATACACACGTGGGAAACGTGTGCGCCGATTGACTAAGGGTTCCTGGGTCAAGCTGATCTGCCCAGGGTAAGTCGGGACCTAAGGCGAGGCCGACAGGCGTAGTCGATGGACAACCGGTTGATATTCCGGTACCCGCTTTGAAACGCCCAGTGTTGAATCCTCTGATGCTAAGACCGTGAAGCCGTTCCGGACCCTTCGGGGAATGGAAAGTGGTGGAGCCGTTGACCCGAGGTGGTAGTAGGCAAGCGATGGGGTGACGCAGGAAGGTAGTCCAGCCCGGGCGGTGGTTGTCCCGGGGTAAGGGTGTAGGACGCACGGTAGGCAAATCCGTCGTGCATATAAGTCTGAGACCTGATGCCGAGCCGATTGTGGTGAAGTGGATGATCCTATGCTGTCGAGAAAAGCCTCTAGCGAGTTTCATGGCGGCCCGTACCCTAAACCGACTCAGGTGGTCAGGTAGAGAATACCGAGGCGTTCGGGTGAACTATGGTTAAGGAACTCGGCAAAATGCCCCCGTAACTTCGGGAGAAGGGGGCCATTTCTGGTGATGGGTCTTGCACCTTGAGCTGGGGGTGGCCGCAGAGACCAGCGAGAAGCGACTGTTTACTAAAAACACAGGTCCGTGCGAAGCCGTAAGGCGATGTATACGGACTGACGCCTGCCCGGTGCTGGAACGTTAAGGGGACCGGTTAGTCACATTTCGGTGTGGCGAGGCTGAGAACTTAAGCGCCAGTAAACGGCGGTGGTAACTATAACCATCCTAAGGTAGCGAAATTCCTTGTCGGGTAAGTTCCGACCTGCACGAATGGCGTAACGACTTCTCGACTGTCTCAACCATAGGCCCGGTGAAATTGCACTACGAGTAAAGATGCTCGTTTCGCGCAGCAGGACGGAAAGACCCCGGGACCTTTACTACAGTTTGATATTGGTGTTCGGTTCGGCTTGTGTAGGATAGGTGGGAGACTGTGAAGTGGCCACGCCAGTGGTTGTGGAGTCGTCGTTGAAATACCACTCTGGTCGTGCTGGATGTCTAACCTGGGTCCGTGATCCGGATCAGGGACAGTGTCTGATGGGTAGTTTAACTGGGGCGGTTGCCTCCTAAAGGGTAACGGAGGCGCCCAAAGGTTCCCTCAGCCTGGTTGGTAATCAGGTGTTGAGTGTAAGTGCACAAGGGAGCTTGACTGTGAGACCGACGGGTCGAGCAGGGACGAAAGTCGGGACTAGTGATCCGGCGGTGGCTTGTGGAAGCGCCGTCGCTCAACGGATAAAAGGTACCCCGGGGATAACAGGCTGATCTTCCCCAAGAGTCCATATCGACGGGATGGTTTGGCACCTCGATGTCGGCTCGTCGCATCCTGGGGCTGGAGTCGGTCCCAAGGGTTGGGCTGTTCGCCCATTAAAGCGGTACGCGAGCTGGGTTTAGAACGTCGTGAGACAGTTCGGTCCCTATCCGCTGCGCGCGTAGGAGTCTTGAGAAGGGCTGTCCCTAGTACGAGAGGACCGGGACGGACGAACCTCTGGTGTGCCAGTTGTTCTGCCAAGGGCATGGCTGGTTGGCTACGTTCGGGAGGGATAACCGCTGAAAGCATCTAAGCGGGAAGCCTGCTTCGAGATGAGGGCTCCCACCCACTTGATGGGGTAAGGCTCCCAGTAGACGACTGGGTTGATAGGCCGGATATGGAAGCACTGTGAGGTGTGGAGTTGACCGGTACTAATAGGCCGAGGGCTTGTCCTCAGTTGCTCGCGTCCACTGTGTTAGTTCTGAGACAACGAACAGGCTGTGCTGTCATCCACCTGTTCAAAGTGTTTCATTGTGTTTCGGTGGTCATTGCGTGAGGGAAACGCCCGGTTACATTCCGAACCCGGAAGCTAAGCCTTTCAGCGCCGATGGTACTGCAGGGGGGACCCTGTGGGAGAGTAGGACGCCGCCGAACAATTCTTTGTCGGGAGTGCCCCGTACCTTTTGGTGCGGGGCACTTCTGCGTTCAAGACCCTTTTTGCGACGGGCGGTCTTGCGGAAACTGGTTTTGGGCCGGTTCGGTGGTGGTGCTGGTCGAGCGGCGGGGTGCGACCGATGTGCTGGGCGGCCGGAGCGATCACGACCAGGCGCATATCGTCGGTGTGTACCTGCGGCCGGAGTTCCGGGGTGCCGGGCTGCTCAAGGAGCTCTTCGACGCGGCCGTCGCGTGGGCGTGGTCGCTGGAGGAGCCGCGTGCCGAGCGGGTGCGGCTGTTCGTGGACGAGCGGAACGGGCGGGCGCGGGCGGCGTACCGCAAGCTCGGATTCGAGCCGACCGGGGAGACACTGCCGGTGCGGAACGATCCCGCCGCGCGGGAGTTCGAGCTCGCGGTGCCACGACCGGGCGTCCGAAGCGGGTGAACGGGGTGGCTCAGGCGGGCAGTTCCTGGTGGGGCCAGCGGTCCGGCCAGCGGTCCCTGCCCTGTTCGCGTGAGCGCAGGAGGACCAGCGCCGGCATCCCCTGTTCGTCCCCGTCGGCCAGCAGTTCGGGCAGCGCGGGCAGTGGTGCCACCGCCGCCACGTCGTCCAGCACCAGGGTCATTGGTGGGTCGAGCCGACCGGCGGATGACCGTACGGCCATGCGGCGGCCGTGCTCGACCACGCTTGAGGCGAGAGCGGTGAGCAGCGGCATCGCTCCCGGGCGAGTGCGCGGATCTTCGATCGGCTCACCCACCACATAGAGCGTGCCCCCCTCGGCAGCGAAAGAATCCAGCGCGAGCGAGTCGGCGCGATTGGGTGTGCACGCTTCGCGGATGTGGACGGACGACAGGGACGTCAGCGCGCGGGTCGTCAACTGCTGGGCGATCTCCCGGCGTTCGGGGTGCGCGGTGAGTGACGACTCCAGCAGGCCCGCGAGCCCGGATGCGGCTTTGGGGTGGGTGCGCAGGAGCCGTACGGCGTCGTGGGCGTTGCCTCCCTGCGCCCAGCGGTGCACCTGCTTGAACGGCCGCCCGTCGACCGCGGCGGCGTGCAGCCAGCAGCGCAGCAGGGTCTGCGCCGTGTCGGCCATGGCGGCGTCGAGCCGGGCCGGCGGGCGTACGGGGCCGAGCAGCGCGGCGGCACGCGCGGCGGCGGTGTCGGCGTCCTCGCAGCCGGTGGTGGGGGACCAGTGGAGGCGGGCCGGGGTGTCGCAGAGGTGACCGGGGTCGTAGACGAGGACGGGGCCCAGTTTGGCGCGGGCGTCCTTGGTCTCGGACCAGACGGTGGGGTCGGAGGTGATGACGAGCGCGGGGCCCTCGGCGTCCTGGATGGCCTGCACGGCGGCGGGGCGGCGGGTGTGGGGGGCGCCGTAGCGGACGTGGGCGTACGGGGCGGTACGGGGGGCGGGGACCGGTACGGGGGCGGGTACGGGCGGGGCCGCGAGGGTGGCCGGCGGTGGGGCGGAGGGTTGGCCCTGCTCGACAGGGACGGGGACCGGTGCCGGTTCCGGGGCCTGCTGTGCCGGGGGCTCCGGCGCGTACGCCTTCTCGGCCCGCGACTCCCGCTCCTCCCGCGCCCGTTCGCGTTCCCGGAGCCGTACCGTACGCAGCGCGCGCCAGCGGGCCACCACGCCCAGCACGAACACCGCCAGCACCGTCGCCACCATCAGCTCACCGATGAACAGGCCCCAGAACAGCCCGTATCCGGAGAGTTCGCCCGGCGGTGTGTCCGGCCACGCGGCCGGGAGGTCGTGCGGGGCCGAGACCAACTGCCGTACCGCCGACGGCGTGCGCATGAAGGTCACCGTGTCCGGCCACGAGCCGTGCGCGAAGAGCGCGGCGAGGCCCGTCGCCGTCCACACGAACAGCGTGATCCCGAGCAGGAAGCCGAGCACGCCCAGGATCAGCCCGTCCGGGATCCCGCGCTCCGGAGCCGCGCCATTCGAACCATTGCCCGCCGCCATGCCCGTCACGCCACCGTGGACTCGGAGGACGCGTTCAACCGCTGCTGTTCCATGAGGATCGCGCGCTGTTCCGCCTCCCACTCGGCCGCCCGTACGTCGTCGGGCAGTCCGCCGCCCAGGGCGTCGGCGGCGTCCGAGGCGTTGGAGGCCTGGCTGTTCTCCGTCATCGCGCGGTCGGTGAAGACCAGTGGTCGTTCGGCCTCGGTGACCAGGTGTTTGACGACCTGGACGTTGCCGTTGACGTCCCACACCGCGATACCGGGCGTGAGGCTCGGGATGATCTCGACCGCCCAGCGCGGCAGTCCGAGGACCTGACCGGTGGACCTCGCCTCGTCCGCCTTCTGCGCGTAGATCGTCCGGGTCGACGCCATCTTGAGGATGGCGGCGGCTTCCTTGGCCGCGGCGCCGTCCACCACGTCGGAGAGATGGTGGACGACCGCCACGAACGAAAGACCCAGCCGGCGGCCGAACTTGAGGAGCCGTTGGAAGAGCTGTGCGACGAACGGGGAGTTGATGATGTGCCAGGCCTCCTCGACCAG
The DNA here is from genome assembly GCF_036248275.1 of Streptomyces sp. NBC_01716. NCBI lineage: Bacteria > Bacillati > Actinomycetota > Actinomycetes > Kitasatosporales > Streptomycetaceae > Streptomyces > Streptomyces sp. NBC_01716. The sequence goes on from NZ_CP109181.1 coordinate 4,699,014, forward strand.
GAAGATGCGCTTCTTCCGGTCGGGGCGGATCCAGGTGTGCTCCAGCCAGACGCCGACGATCGCCATCAGGATCGGCATCGCGATCGAGTTGCGGTCGATGTGCGAGAGGTCGAAGACGATGAGCGGCGAGTCCAGGTCGATGCCGACGGTCGTCGGCCCGTCGAACATGCCGCGCAGGTCGCCGTCGACGAGCCGGTCGAGGACGAGGGCGACGTCCAGGCCCCAGGCCCGTACATCGTCTATGTCGACGTTCATCGCCTCGGCCGACTCCGGCTCCGGGTGGCGCAGTTGCTCCACGATGTCCATCAGGACGGGCTGGCGCTCGACGATGGTGGTGTGGACGTAGGCGTGGGCGACCTTGAGCGCGAAGCCGGAGCGCTCGTCCAGACCGTGGCCCATGGCGACTTCGATGATGGTGCGGAGCAGGGCGAGCTGGCCGGTCGTGGTGATCGCGGGGTCGAGCGGGTTGAGCTTGATGCCGCCGTCGAGGGCCGCCATCGGGTCGAGCCGGATGGGGGTTATGCCGAGCTCCTGCGCGATGAGGTTCCACTCGCCGGCGCCGTCCTCGCCCTGGGCGTCGAGGACGACGACCTGGCGGTCGCGGAAGCGCAGCTGCCGCAGGACGTACGTCTTCTCAAGCGCCGACTTGCCGTTGCCGGACTCGCCGAGGACGAGCCAGTGCGGGGCGGGGAGTTGCTGCCCGTACAGCTGGAAGGGGTCGTAGATGTAGCCCTTGCCGCTGTAGACCTCGCGGCCGATGATGACGCCCGAGTCGCCGAGGCCGGGTGCGGCGGTCGGCAGATAGACGGCCTGTGCCTGGCCGGTGGACGTACGGACCGGGAGCCGGGTGGTCTCCACCTTCCCGAAGAGGAAGCTGGTGAAGGCGTCCGTGAAGGCGGACATGGGATCTCGCATCACAGGCCCCTATCAGCGGCGGTCGGCTTCTGAACAGTGGTCGGCATTCGCACGGCGGTCGTCGAGTGGCGGGCGGTGCTCATCGGCGGATGCCGGTGGCGAACGGCAGGGTGTTCACGAACGCCCGGTGGTGCTCGCGGTCGCACCACTCCAGCTTCAGATACGACTTGCCGGCGGACGCCCGGATCGTCCGCTTGTCCCTGGCCAGGGCCTCGGGCGAGCGGGACGACACCGTGATGTACCCGACAATGTTGACCCCCGCCGCGCCACTGGCGAGATCTTCACCCCGTTGGTCGAGCCGGCCGTGCGCCGCGATGTCGCGCGGGTCGACGGTGCGGTTCATCTTGGCGGCGCGGCTCGCGTCGGCCTCGTCGTTCGTCTTCTCCGTGAGCATCCGCTCGATGGCGACCTCGGTCGGCTCCAGGTCCATGCAGACCGCGACCGTACGGATCACGTCCGGTGTGTGGACGAGCAGCGGGGCGAGGAAGTTGACGCCGACCGGGGTCATCGGCCACTCCTTCACCCAGGCCGTGGAGTGGCACCAGGGCGCGCGGGTGGAGGACTCGCGGGTCTTGGCCTGGAGGTACGTGGGCTCCATGGCGTCCAGCTCGGCGGGCCAGGCGTTGCGCTTCGTCATGGCCTGGATGTGGTCTATGGGGTGGTCCGGGTCGTACATCGAGTGCACGAGCGAGGCCAGCCGGGCCTGCCCGAGCGGCTGGCGGACGCGGATGTCGGCCTCGGCGAGGCGGGCGCAGATGTCGGTGAGCTCGCGGGCCATGACGACGGCGAGGCCGGCGTCCTTGTCAAGCTTGCGGCCCCGGCCGCCCTTGCCGCCGCCCGCGGCCTGGCGGGTGGCGCGGGCCATGGCCTGGCCCTCGGAGGCCAGTTCGCGGGTGTAGTGCATGCAGGCGACGAGATAGGCGCGATGCTGTTCGCTGGAGGTCGAGACCATGGACTGGAGCTGCTCGTACGACTCCTGGAGCCAGCCCGGGGACGCGGAGTCGCCGCGCTGGGCGACGTCCTTGGCGTGCGCGTCGGGGTCGGCGGGGAGCGTACGGGCGAGCATCTGGAGGCGGGTGACGAAGCCGTCCCCGTTGGCGACGTGCTTGAGTAGCGTGCCGAACCGGTCGACGAGCGCTTCCTGGTCCTCGCTGTCGCGCAGGCCGACGCCGGGGCCCTCGATCTCGATGGCGGCGGTGACGGTGCGGCGGTCGGCGTGCAGCAGGACGGCGATCTCGTCGGGCCCGAAGGGCGCGGCCAGCCAGTTGATCCGCCCGATACCGGGCGGGGGGCCGATCTCGACTTCGCGGCCGTCGGCCATGGTGCCGGACTCCATGGCGGAGGAGCGGTAGGTGGTGCCGTTGCGGAGGGTCCGTTTGAAACTGCGGTTGATCTCGAACCACTTGTAGACCGTGCGGTGCTTGTACGGGACGTACACCGCGGCCAGCGCGAGCAGCGGGAACCCGAGCAGTGTCACGATCCGCAGGGACAGGATGGGCACGACGAGGCCGCTCATCATGCCGAGGAACGCGCCGGCGATGATCAGCGCGATCTCGCCCGTCTCACGGTTCTTGCCGACGATCGCGTTCGGCCGCGCGCGGCCGATGAGATACGTACGGCGGGGCGCGACCGCATGGGACTGAGTCGTCAACGCCCTCCACCTCCTGTGCTGTTGTTACCGGTACCGCGGGTTCCGTGGTTGCTGCGGCTGCTGTGGGGAGTGCCGCTGGTGGGGCTGCTGGAGCGGGGGGCGGGGGCGGGCGAGGGGACGCTGCCTCCGCCTCCGCCTCCCGAGGCTCCTGAGGAGGGGCGGCTGCTGTGGGCGGCGACGCCGCCGGAGACGGGGTTGGAGGGGCGGGCACCGCTGTTGCCTTCGCTGTTGCCGCCTCCGCCGCTGCGGCCGCTGTGGGTCTTGATGCCCTGGGAGACGACACCGGCGGGCGAACTGATCACGGCGGCGGCACGGCCGCCGGAGGTGGACAGCTTGGCGTTGCTGCGGGCGCTCTCGATCTCGTCGCCGAAGCCGGGGACGAAGCGGTAGATCATGGCCGAGGCGAAGATGGCGAGGATGATGATGGCGAGCCCGGAGACGACGGCCGAGAAGGAGTCGGGCCCGTCGTCGGAGGTGAGCGCGCCGGCGAGGCCGAGGACGATGACGATGACGGGTTTCACCATGATGATGGCGATCATGAGCCCGGCCCAGCGCCGTACATGGCCCCACATGTTCTTGTCGACGAGCCCCGAGTAGACGACGACGCCGAGGAGGGCGCCGACGTAGAGCAGGATCGCCCGGATGAACAGCTCCAGATAGAGGATGCCGGCGGCGAGGATCGTGACGAGGGAGACGACGATCAGCATGATCGGCCCGCCGCCGATGTCGGTGTCCTTCTTCAGCGCTTCGGAGAACGTCCCGAAGAACACGTCGGTCTGCCCGCTGGTCCCGCTGGCGACGACATCGGTGACGCCGTCGGTGGCGGAGACGAGGGTGTAGAGGATGAGCGGCGTGAAGGCGGAGGCGAGGACGGTGAGCCAGAGGAACCCGATGGCCTCGGAGATGGCGGTGGTCAGCGGGACGCCGCGGATGGCGCGCTTGGCGACGGCGAGAAGCCAGAGGATGAGGGTGAGGATGGTAGCGGCGGCGAAGACGACGGCGTACTGGGAGAGGAAGGCGGTGTTGGTGAAGTCGACCGTGGCGGTCTCCTTCACGGCTTTGGAGAGGGTGTCGACGGTCCACGAGGCGGCCTCGGCGCAGCCGCGGGCGAGGGCGGTGAGGGGGTCGACGATGTCGGTGGGGTCGTTGAGGGGTGAGGAGTTGCGGGAGGAGCCGCTCGCTTCGCCGTCCTCGCAGTACTCCTTGGCTGGGCCGATCAAGAGGTCGCAGGGGTTGTCGCTGGGGGACGGCGAGGGAGTGGGCGCCGCTGTCGCTCGCGCGGCGAACAGAAACAGCCCGGTCTGCACGGTTGCCAACGCGGCGACGACCGAGCGAATACGGACGCGGTAGCTACCTGGCATAGGTGAAGCCTCCGTACTCATCAACAGCCTTGCTGATCTCGTCGGCGGTGGAAGCGGCGATGTCACCCGGAACCGGGGCGGGACCGTCCTTCTGGGAGTCGGCGGTCACCCTCCAGTCGTCGGCCGTCCACTGCAGGTCGAAGGTCCAGGTCTTCCACGTCGTGCTGACCGGGTCGGTGGAGTCCGGGCCGGACATACCGATGAGACCCGTGTACCAGACGGACACCTTCGCGGTGTCGCCTGCGAAACTCTCCACCTTGGTGCCCACCGGGACCGTTCGGGAGACGAAGGAGCTGTCGGCGGGAGCATTTCCCTTGGCGTCGAGACCGAGTTTGGCCAGGAACTCCGGAGAGTAGGCCTCGTCCTGCGGCCCCTTCAGTTTCGCGGCAGCGGCAGGCGTGTAGATGGTGTCGACGATCCTGTGCCTGCTGTCGCTGTTGAACATGCCGTCAGAGCCGAGGGCTACCGCGTAGTTGGAGGCCGCGCTCTCCGCCCCCTGCTCATCCTTCGCGAACCCCGAAGGAATCCCCCCGTTCTTCCCCGTCACCGGCTTCACCCCCGACGCCGCCGTCGGGTCCGTGCCCGACGCGTTGTCGGCGCCTCCCGTGCCCGACGCGTCCGTGTCGTCGCCGCCCCCGCGGTTCGCGAACGCGATAGCCGCGATCAGCAGCACCACCACGCCCACCATCGCGATCAGTGAGCGTGAACTCCGTTGGGGGCGGCGGGGGCCCCCGTATCCGTCGCCGGCCCCGCCGTCCGGCAGGCGCGTGCGCGTCTGGCCCATGCCGCCGAAGCCGTCGTCCGCCGTCCGGCCGGGGTCGTTCCCGTGGCCGTGCTGGCCGTGCTCGTCGCCGAAGCTCATGCCGCGTCCGTCCCCTCGACCGGTTCGACCGTGTGCGGTGCCGCTTGCGGTACCGCGTGGCACGACGGGCACGACGGTAGCCGCACTGGTTTCCGCGCGGACGCGGTGTGGTGACTCGACATCAGGGAGACGCAACCTCGGCGGATGGGCGCGACGGACGGATGGTGAGGGGACGGATGGTGTCGATTCGGATGATGTTGAGGGTGGGCCGGGCGGACCCGGCGTGGATCGGACCGAAGTGACGCTAAACAGCCATCCCGTACACAATCGTGAAGACCGTCCCGAGGGACCCGATGATGAAGACGCCGGTCAGTCCGGCGACGATCAGGCCCTTGCCCTGCTCCGCGCTGAAGGTGTCCCGCAGCGCGGTCGCGCCGATACGCTGCTTGGCCGCACCCCAGATCGCGATGGCGAGACAGAGCAGGATGGCGATGGCCATCACCACCTCGACAATGATGCGCGCTTCCGTGCCCAGGTTCCCGAAGGGCCCCCAGCTCGGAGCGATACCACCGATGATGGTGTTGATGTCGCCCTTCTCGGCGTCCACGTCCATGCAACTCACCGCCCCTGTTGGGTTGTTAAGTGACCGCGCCCCGGCGGCACGGATCGCCTTCTATCTTCGCTGATGGAACCGGCCTCGTATGCCGACTTGGCGGGTCTCTTTACCCGATCCCCGCACGTTTGACCGATCCGACCGCCCTGACCTGCGTCGTGAACCGGAGTATGCGAGTACGCGTACGGTCACTCTGTGTATCACGGAGAGTGACTCCGGGCAATGATTGGCGTTGTGCACTCTTGCGCCCGCCGCGGTTTTGCGTCCGTGCGCCATCCGTGCGCCAGTCGCGGGCGGAGGCAGGCCCACCGTACGGGTGAACCTGCCCGGGACGCCGCGACGTTGCCGGGCGCGGCCGATGCCAACGGGGAGCGGGGCTTCGGTCCTTCCGTGGCGGCTCCGTCCGTTCTTCCGCCTCCTTTAGGTGCGGCGTCTGTCCGGTCCCGGGTTGGGACAGTGCCACCCGACATCCCGGACAACAGAGGACAGGGGCGGGTGGCATGACTGGCCATACGGGCGGATTGCGGGCGCTGGCCGACGAGGCGGGCAGGGGGCCGGAGGTCTCGGGCGCGGCGCCGGGGCAGCGGCTGTCGCACAGCGACGGGCCGTGGACGCGGGCGGCGGGCGGGGCGGAGGTGATGCGTACGCAGCTGGCCTGTCTGAAGGCGGAGTTCGAAACGGCGCACGAGGGCGTGGCGGGCGGCGGGGAAGGGCTGAGCGTCGTCGGGGTGCTGGCGACCGTACGTACGTCATGGGAACGGCGCATCGAGGCAACGCGCGACGAGTGCGGAAGCCTGGCGGGGCCGTTGCGGGCGGTGGCCAGGACGCAGGGTGAGCACGACACCGCGATCGGGTCGGGAATCGCCGCGGTTGACGCGGGAGTCGATGCGGGAGTCGACGCGGGGGTCGTGCGGTGAGCGGTGGCGGGCTCACATGGGAGCGGTTACGGGATGTGAGATGCGCCGAGCTGGAGGGCGCGGCGGACGGCTGGGGCAAGGCGAGCAACCGCGCGGACGCGGCACGCGACCGGATCGACAAGCAGCTGCTCGCGGGGCTGACCGCGGCTCAGGAGGGCGAGGCGGCGCGGGCCGCGGTGGGGCGGTTGCGGGCGCTGGGGCGGAACTTGTCGTACATCTACACGGAGTGCGGGCTGGTCCGTACGACGCTGAACAGCCTCGCCCAAGATCTGCGGGGCCCGCAGCGGCAGCTTCAGTACGCGCTGGAGGAGGCGGGCGGCCTGGGGCTCACTGTGCAGGTGGACGGGTCGGTGAGTTATCCGGAGGCGGGGGAGGATCCGTTCACGAAGGAGAGGCTGCGGGGCGGTACGGCGTCGGGCCACGCGTATCTCCGGTCGGCACCGCCGGCCGGGTTCACGAGCCCGAACCCGCTCGCGGCGAAGGCGCAGGCCATCGCGGACCGGATCGCCCGTGCGCTGAGCGGGGCGGCGGAGATCGACGCGCGGTACGCGGAGACGCTGCGGAAGCTGACCGCGCGGGACGGCCTGAAGGTCACGGCCGCGATGTGGGCGGACGCGAGCGGGGACGCGGCGGCGGTGCGCGCGCTGACGGCGGATTACCTCAGGGCGGCGATCCCCCACGAGGCGACGGCGGCGGAACGCCTGGCCTGGTGGCGGGGCCTGACGGCGGAACAGCGGGAGGAGTACCTGGCGGTCCACCCGGACCTGATCGGCAACCTGGACGGCATCCCGGCCACGGTCCGCGACGCGGCGAACCGCGACAACTTGGCGCTGCTGATGGGGAAGCTGGAGGGGGCGGAGGACGACAGGTCGCGGACGATGCTGGCGGGCCTGAGATCCATCGACGGGCAGTTGCGGGCGGGCGGTCATCCGCCGATGTTTCTGCTGGGTATCGGGGACGAGGGGAATGGGCGGGCGATCGTGTCGTACGGGAATCCGGATACGGCGAGGAATGTGTCGGCGTATGTGCCGGGACTGGGGACGGGGTTGGACGAGAGTTTCGCGGAGGACGATTTGAAGCGGGCGAGGGATACGTGGATGGGTGCGCAGGAGTACGACGCGTCCACGGCGTCGATCGTGTGGCTCGGATATGACGCGCCGCAGCTTTCGCTGGACGACATCCCGGGGAATTCGGACGTGATGTTCACGGACCGGGCGGAGGCGGGAGCGTCGGCGTACGGCGGCTTCATGGCGGGGATCGCGGCGACGAACGAGAACGAGAACCCGCATGTGACGGCGGTGGGCCACTCGTACGGTTCCCTGACGGTGGGCCAGGCCGCGCAGAGGGACGGCGGTATTCCGGGCGTGGACGACATTGTGCTGGTGGGCAGCCCGGGAACGGGCGCGGATTCCGCGGACGAACTGGGAGTGGGCAGAGGCCATGTCTACGTCGGCGCGGCGGAGAACGACCCGGTGACGCGAGCGCCGGCGAAGGCGGAGGCGCAGGGCATGGGGATGGGCGCGCTGGGGGGAGCGTCGGCGGGGGCGGTGCTGGGAGGGCCGGTGGGTGCGGCGGTCGGCGGGGCGGGGGGTGCGACGGCGGCGTATTTCGCGCAGGACGCGCAGACGAGGGAGAGCGAGATCTGGTTCGGCACGGATCCGGCGCACGAGGATTTCGGAGCGAGGAGATTCAGGGTGGATGACGGGCCGCATTTGGTTGTGGGTGGGGTGCAGGCGCATTCCAACTATTTCGACCCGGATCGTGACGAGGTGTCGGCTCGTAACGTGGCGAAAATCGTCGCTGGCAGAGGGCACTCCATCAGCAGTCAGGACCCGCGATGAGAATTCCACGATTCTCCTGCGTCCTGCTGCTGATCGCGGTGGCTGGTTGCGGTATTACGTCGGGCGCCAACGCCCCGGAGGGGAAGCGGTCAGATATGAACATGCAGCAGGCGGCCGAGTCGGCAGATGAAATCCTGCAGCAGACGATCGATTCGGTGGAGCCGAGGCTTCGCTGGAACCATGGGCCGTCGAACGACAAAATCTGTACCGACTTCAAGAAGGACTCTCACGGCACGGGGTCGGTGAGGCGTCGCGTAGCGATCATGACCGTCGTCTCGAAGCAGCGACGCGGCAGTTTGCTCGGTGTCGTGGAGCGTGATTGGCAGTCACGCGGGTACGAGATCACCAGCGTGGATACGGACGAGGACCTGCCCGCCATCTATGCGTCCAGTCCGGAGGGGTTTCGCATGAGCGTGGCTGTCGCGGGCGAAGGCCAGTTCTTCTTCTCCATCACCACCCCGTGCTTCGCCGAGTCCGACGTCGCCGAGCCCCGGACCCGGCCGAACACCCCGCACCGTGAGGGTGTGTACCCCCAGCGTCCCGACGTCCACGACGACTTCTGGTCCGCGGTCACACCCACACCCCGTACCTGAGCCGCAGTCAGCTCCGCATGCCCCCGGCCCCGCCCCTGTGGCACAGTCGTTCCCGTGGATGCCCTCAGAGCCCAGGACCCCGCGCGCATCGGTGACTACGTGCTGCTCGCGCGGCTCGGGGCGGGTGGGATGGGGCAGGTGTATCTCGGGCGGTCGCCCGGGGGGCGGCTCGTGGCCGTCAAGGTCGTGCGGGAGGAGATCACCGAGCATCCCGAGGCTCTCGCCCGGTTCCGGCGGGAGGCGGAGACCGTTCGCGCCGTGCGCAGCGCGTACACCGCGAACCTCATCGACGCCGGGCTGGACGCCGCCCCGTACTGGATCGCCACCGAGTACGTCACCGGCCCCACCCTGGCCCGCGCCGTGCACGAGCGGGGGCCGTTTCCCGCCGAGACCTGTCGGCGGCTGATCGCCGCCATGGCCGAGGGGCTGGCCAGTGTCCACGCGTACGGCGTCACGCACCGCGATCTGAAGCCGCAGAACGTTCTCCTGGCCGCTCAGGGGCCTCAGTTGATCGACTTCGGCATCGCCCGTGGGGCCGGCCAGACCGCCCTCACACAGGACGGCCAGGCCCCCGGTACGCCCGGCTACACCGCGCCCGAGGTGCTCGCGCGCAACGAGGTGGGCGATGCCGCCGACATCTTCGCTCTCGGCGCGACCGTCGCCTACGCGGCCACGGGGCGCGCGCCGTTCGGGGTCGGGGACGGCGCCGCCGTGAGTTACCGGGCCGTTCACGGGGAGATCGACATCGCCGGGGTCGAGCCCGCCCTCGCCGCGCTCATCCATGAGTGCGTCGCCAAGGATCCCGCCCACCGGCCCGATCCGGCGGAGCTCATCCGGCGGTGCGCCGTGGACACGGCCCTCGTGGACGATCCCGCCTACCAGCCGCTGGTCGCCATGGCCGACGTGGTGCCGGACACGCCCCAGCGCCCCCAGCACGCGACGCCGCCGGCGATACACCACCTCCCGACCCAGGCACCCCCGCCGTCCGTCCCGACACGCCCCTCCCGGCGCGGTACCCCGTGGCTCGTCGCCACCGCTGTCGGCGCCGTCGTCGGGGTCTCCGTCGCCACGGCCGTGTGGCTCCTCCCGGGAAACGGGGGCGACGGCGGAAAGAGCGACGGCGCCGCCCCGAGCAGCGGTGACCCCAAGAAGCCCGCCAGCGACGCCACTCCCGACGGCCCTCCCCAGTACATCCAGGACATCGGCACCTCGCGGCACGCCTGGAACGGTCTCAGGGACAGTTGCAACCTTCCAGGCGAGGAGGAGCCGCCGCTCCAGTTCCAGTACTCCGTCACCACCCCCGAGACCGACTTCACCGGTGAACTCCCGCCCGGCAAGGTGGAGATCGGCTACCGGCTCAAGTACGAGGAGCCGAACCTTCCCCCGTACTACCTCGCCGTCGAGATCAAGCCTCCCCACCGGCTCGACGCCGACGGACGCCCCGGCACCTCGGACCAGAACAGCGACCGGTTCGGCTTCGTGAGCAAGGCCGCCGATTTGTACGAGGGCGACGAGACCGAGTGGATGTTCCTCACCTACCCCGACGACTTCTCCTTCCGCGCCGACGGCAAGGTCCGGCCCGCGCTGCCGCTCTCCGACGACCCCGGCGAGTGGACTGTCGTCTACCACCACGCCACCTCGGACAAGGCCCACAAGAGCGTCCTGTGCACCGGATTCATGTCCACCGAGTCCGTGTCCGAATAGAACCGACACGACAGACGGAAAAATGGCGGTGAACGTGTCCTGGATGGGGGAGGGTTGAGAGGTGCGGAAATTCTGGATCGGCGGTGCGATCGGGCTCGGGCTGAGCCTGAGCTTTGTCGCGCTGCTCGTCGTCGGGACGTTCTCCGCGGCCGCGGGGCTCGGCGGCGCCGGAGGCGGTGGGGCGGTCGCCCTGGCCAAGGGGGCCGTGCCCGCGAAGTACCAGCGGCTGGTGCAGGACTGGGGCAACCTCTGCCCGGCGATCAATCCCGCGCTGCTCGCCGCGCAGCTCTACCAGGAAAGCGGTTGGGACCCCGACATCGTGAGCCCGGCGAAGGCCCAGGGCATAGCGCAGTTCATCCCGGGGACCTGGGCGGCGCACGGGGTCGACGGGGACAAGGACGGCGACCGCGACGTCTGGGACCCGCAGGACGCGATTCCGTCGGCGGCGACGTACGACTGCAAGCTCGCCGGGTACGTCGACGACGTGCCGGGCGACCAGACCAAGAACATGCTCGCGGCCTACAACGCGGGTGCGTACGCGGTCATCAAGTACGGGGGCGTCCCGCCGTATCCCGAGACGCAGAACTACGTGAAGGTCATCACCACCCTCGAACAGAGCTTCGCCCGCCCCGTCGGCCGCGTAGAACCCTCCCGCCAGGCCGCCGGTGCCATCTACTACGCGCAGAAGAAGCTCGGGACCAAGTATCTGTGGGGCGGGAACGGGACGCCCGAGCAGCAGGGGCGGTTCGACTGTTCCGGGCTTACTCAGGCTGCCTATCGGTCCGTCGGGATCGAGCTGCCCCGTGTCGCCAACGATCAGTACAACGCCGGCGAGCATCCCTCGCGCGATCAGCTCATGCCCGGCGATCTCGTGTTCTTCTCCGACGACCTCACCAACTCGCGGGCCATCCGGCACGTGGGCATCTATGTCGGTGGCGGGTACATGATCAATGCTCCGTACACCGGCGCCGTGATCCGGTTCGACAAAATCGACACTCCTGACTACTTCGGCGCGACCAGGGTCACCGAAGACGGCGCGAAATCGCTGCCGACCGATCTGCCCACCGGGCGGAAGTCCGATACGTGAAACGGCTGACGGGGCGTCGGTCCGACGGGTCGTAGGATGGGCCGCGAGTTGACATCCGGAAGGGTGGACTCGGGCCCGTCACAGGACGCGCGTGGCCGGAATTCTTCGTTCGTTCACCGCTCTGAGCTGCGACGATGTGTCACTCTTCGATAACGTCCTGGAGATCGTCCGGTGAAGTCTGGAACCTGGTGGGGTATCAGGCCGTTCCCTGGACTGGGGCTGTGGCGTTGATCGCGCAGCGCTGACCGCATGCACCACGGGGGTTGGTGGAAGCGACACGCCCGCAGGTGTGTCGTGGTGGGCAACAAGGCAAGGGGCCGCAGCACATGGCTGGACTCGCTATCGATGGGTCGAACCCCGACGTCAGCCTGCTCTACGACATCAACGGTCTGGCCGGGTCGGCCCCCGACTGGTTCGACCGCGGTGCGGAGTTCGCCGGCAAGTACGGGATCATGACCGCGCTCGTTCTCGTCGGGCTCTGGTGCTGGTGGAGCGTGCGGCGGCAGCGGGCGGCCGAGGATTCGGTGGCCGCCGTCGCCGGGCTGCTGTGGGCGCCGCTCGCCGCCGGTGTCGCGCTGCTGGTCAACATCCCGATCCGGGAGTTCGTCGGGCGCGAACGCCCCTACGTCGACCACCCGGGGCTCGATGTCCTCGTGCCCCTCCGGACCGACTTCTCCTTCGTCAGCGACCACGCCACGATGGCCATGGCCCTGGCCACCGGCATCTTCGTCGCGCACCGCGGGTTCGGGCTCGCCGCGATCGGGCTCGCGCTGGTCGAGGGCTTCAGCTGGGTCTACATGGGCGCGCACTACCCGACCGACGTCATCGGCGGACTCGCCCTCGGTACGGCCGTGGTGCTGCTCCTCGCGCCGCTCGCCATGGCGCTGCTCACCCCCCTGGTGTCGGCGGTCTGCCGGTCGGGGCGGGCGGGGCTGCTCGTACGGTCGCGGGCCGCGCGGGACGCCGACCGGGCCGAGGCCGCCGAGGCGCCGGGGACCCGGCCGCTCGGCATCCCCGAGCAGCGGCCCGACGACAACAACCTCGCCGCGTAGGACCTGTCCGGGCGTGTCTCAGAGGGCCTGTGGGAAGTCGAACAGGCGGCCGGGGTCGTACCGTTCCTTCAGCTTCCTCAGCCGTCCCGCCGCCGGGCCGTAGTACGCGGTACGCCAGTCGGTCAGCGACGGGTCGGTGTAGTTCTGGTACGCCGCGCCCGAGGCGTGTCCGCGCAGCGCGCCCTGGCCGGTTTTCAGCCACGCGCGCTGCGCGGTGCCGGATGTGCCGGGGCGCCAGGACGCCACGTACTGCGCGAGCATCCGGGAGCGGCGGTGCACGAAGGCCGTCGCCAGGGGGTCCACCCGGTTGATCGCGCCGCCGAGCGCCGTCAGCGTGATCGTGCCCGACCCCGCGCCGTCGGCGGCCTTGATCCGGCTGAAGTCCCGTACCGCCGACAGCAGGGCGTCGATGCCCGCCGGCGGGAGCGACCGGTCGAAGAAGTCCGAGGTCGCGGCGTACGTCTCCCGTCGCAGCGCGCCGTTCGTCCCACGGCCGGGCGTCGTGCCGGGCAGCCGGCACTGGTCCTCGCCGAGTCCGGCGCAGCCGGCGTACGCGCGCATCGCCTCCTCGTAGGTGCCCGGACGCAGCGAGACGAAGCTCGCCGATGAGCCCGCGCGGTCGGCGAGCCGGTCGGCGGCGTTCTTGAGGTCGGCCTCGCTGCCGAGGGTGAAGGCGGACACCGCGACCGTCGGGTCCGCGCCACCACCCGCGCCGCCGCCCGCGCCCACCGCGACATGGAACGACGACCAGATCTCGTCCGGCTGGTCGGGGCCCCACTCCTGCCAGGCCGCCAGCACCGAACGGGCCTTTGACCACGGCCAGTTGAAGTTCGCCGCGACGCCGGTGGTGGCGGGGTGGGTACGGAAGCGGAGCTCGGTGACGACACCGAAGTTGCCGTTGCCCGCGCCCCGCAGGGCCCAGAAGAGGTCCTGATTCTGCTCGGCGTCCGCGGTCAGGCGCCTGCCGTCGGCCGTCACGACCGTCGCGGAGGTGAGGCTGTCGCAGGTCAGACCGTACGCGCGGGAGACCACGCCATGACCGCCGCCCAGCGTGAGACCGGAGATGCCGACGGTGGCGCAGGAGCCGCCCGGGATCGTGAGTCCCTTCCGGGCGAGCGCCCCGTAGACCCCGGCGAGCTTCGCGCCTGCGCCGATCACCCCGTCCGACGCGGCGTCGCCGAGGCCGTCGAGGGAGGAGACGTCGATGACGAGCCGGCCGTTGCCGCTGGACCAACCGGCGTAGGAATGGCCGCCGTTGCGAATCGAGACGGGCGTGCCGTACCTCCGGGCGAAGGCCAGGCACTCCCTGATGTCGTCCTCGCCGGCGACGTACGCGACGGCCGCCGGCTTCAGGTCGTCGAAGCGGGTGTTGTAGAGCTGACGGGCCGTCGCGTACTCGCCGTCTCCCGGCCGTACGAGCCGCCCCGTGAGCCCCGAGGCGAACGCGGCCCAGGCCGGGGAGGAAGAGGTACGCGCCGACGGGGGCCGGTTCGCCGAGGCGCCCGGCGAGCCCTTTTCGTCGGCCCCGCCTGCCCCGCCTGCCCCGCCCGCCCCGTCGTCCCCGCCGCCGCCCGTGCAGGCGCTGACCGCGCCTGCCGTGGTCATGGCCAGCGCGGCGGCCAGCAGCGTGCGCCGTTCCATCGGGCGGCCCTCCCCGTGTCGGTCCGGTCAGTGTCCCGCCTGATGGGACGCGGCGTCCGTTCTCGCCCGGTCGCGGGAGCGGCGGGCCGGTCCCGACCAGCCGCATGTGCAGCGGGCGGTTAAGAACGAGCCTCGTTCGAAGGTCGATGTGAAGTGGCGTTCGTGGGGGGAGGCGGGCGGATCCGACCTCTCTTGGTCGCGCACCTTCACACCGTACTCGCGCGCGCGTCCCTGGCCACGCGGGTGGTGCGTGACGACGCGCGCGGGGCGTCGTTATGGGGACAAGGCGGCTCTCGGACGGACAGCGCGAGCAACGGCGAGCGACGGCGGACAACTGCAAGCAACGGTAGGGCGTTGGGGGTTGGCAGGCGATGGTGCAGCAGCACAGACGCAAGGGCATGGCGGTCGTCGCCGCTGCCGTGACGGTGGCGGGAGTCGTGGCGGGGAGCGCCGGCTGTTCCGGGAGCGAGGGCGTCATGGCCGCCGACGACCGGCCCGTCGGTGACCCGGCCGCCGTCCTCAGATCCGCCGACGTCCTGGTCGACGCGGGCAGTTCCAAGGCCCGGACCTCACTGGTGATGGCGACGGGCGGGACGCGCGTGACCATCAGGGGCGAGGGGCGGTACGACTTCCGTAAACAGATGGGGCAGCTCTCGGTCGTGCTGCCCACGGACCCCGCGGGCGCCGAGGAACACCGGCCGATCTCCGAACTCCTCGCCCCGGCCGCCCTCTACATGAAGAACCGGGGCGCCGGGGTGCCCGACGACAAGTGGGTCATGCTCGACTCCACGGCCCTGGACGACGGCAATCTGGTCACCGGCGGCGCCACCGATCCGCTGACCGCTGCCGAACTGCTGCGCGCCGCGAAGGACGTGGCCTATGTCGGCGAGCAGGAGCTGGCCGGGGTCCGGGTGTCGCACTACCGGGGCGTCACCGACATCGGGCGGGCCGCGAAGCGGGCGGCGCCGTACGCGCGCGAGGCGCTGGCCGCGGCGGCGCGGGGCTTCGCCGAGGACGTCGTGCCTTTCGATGCCTATCTGGACGACGCGGGGCGGCTACGCAAGGTCAGGCACCAGTTCAGCTACCGGAATCAAGGCCGTACGGTCGCTGTCGCGTCCACCACACTCCTGTACGAGTTCGGGGTGTCCTTCGGGGTGCGACTCCCCCCGAAGGACCAGATCTTCACCGGGAAGATCAAGCTGTAAATGGTCCGGACGTGCCATGCGCGTCACGTCTCACCCTCCTTACCCTAGGAAGTCGGCAGTCGACACCGCCAGGAAGACGACACCGGCAGGAAGAGGTGAACGCACGTGGCTCTGTCGCGCACTCCGACCGTCCAGGACCACGTGGCCCTCGCCGAGATCGAACTCTGCGGAGAGCTGATGATCGCGGCGTCGGCCGCGGACGGTGAGCGGCTCAGTCCGGACCGTATCGACGAAGTGCTGAAGGTGGGCGTGGAGCGCGCCGAGAGATCAGCGCGCTGCTGAGCCCGCTGAACGCACCGGACGCACCGAACGCACTGAGCCCGCTGAGCTGCTGAGTACGTCCAGAGTCCGCCCGGTCCCTGTCCCCGTTCCCCGTCCCGGTCCGTCGGCCCGTCAGGTACGCAACAGCCGCGCGATCGCCTTCGTGGCCTCCTGCACCTTTTCGTCGATCTCGTCGCCGCCCTTGACCGCCGCGTCCGCGACACAGTGCCGCAGGTGCTCCTCCAGCAGCTGGAGCGCGAAGGACTGGAGCGCTTTCGTGGAGGCCGAGACCTGGGTGAGTATGTCGATGCAGTAGACGTCCTCGTCCACGAGCCGCTGGAGACCGCGGATCTGGCCCTCGATCCGGCGGAGCCGCTTGAGGTGCTCGTCCTTCTGTTTGTGGTAGCCGTGCACACCGCGGTCGTGGTCGGTGACGATCTCGTCGCCCGCCACCGTGGCCGTGGCTCCCGTCGCGGTCGTGCCGGAGGTCGCGTCGTTGGTCGCCGCGCCGGCCGCCTCGGTGGTCGTCATCGCGTCCTCCTGGTTGGTGTTCGAGGTGAATGTCCGAAAGGGGAGAAAATACCCCAGGTAGGTATATGGTACCCAGTCGCGCACGAAGGGGCAGGGGCACGTCATGATCGTCGTGTCCTATGCAGCACACTGAAGAACACCGGTTAGCCGTGGCCGGATGATGCGCTTAGCATCAGCCTGACCGAATTCCATGTAACCCGAGGATCCCCCGTGCGCTTTCGTCTGACCCCCAGGGAGACGAGCTTCTACGACATGTTCGCCGCGTCCGCGGACAACATCGTCACGGGCTCCAAGCTCCTCATGGAACTGCTCGGAGCGGATTCGTCCGCCAGAGCCGAGATCGCGGAGCGGATGCGGGCGGCCGAGCACGCCGGGGACGATGCCACGCACGCGATCTTCCACCAGCTGAACTCCTCGTTCATCACGCCGTTCGACCGCGAGGACATCTACAACCTCGCCTCGTCCCTCGATGACATCATGGACTTCATGGAGGAGGCCGTCGACCTGGTCGTCCTCTATCAGGTCGAGGAGCTGCCCAAGGGCGTCGAGCAGCAGATCGAGGTGCTGGCGCGGGCGGCGGAGCTGACCGCCGAGGCGATGCCGCATCTGCGGACGATGGACAACCTCACCGAGTACTGGATCGAGGTCAACCGGCTGGAGAACCAGGCCGACCAGATCCACCGCAAGCTGCTCGCCCAGCTCTTCAACGGCAAGTACGACGCCATGGAGGTGCTGAAGCTCAAGCAGATCGTGGATGTGCTGGAGGAGGCCGCCGACGCGTTCGAGCACGTCGCGAACACGGTGGAGACGATCGCGGTCAAGGAGTCCTGAACCACGTGGACACCTTCGCCCTGGTCGTGACCATCGCTGTCGCGCTCGGCTTCACCTACACCAACGGCTTCCACGACTCCGCGAACGCCATCGCGACATCGGTGTCAACGCGTGCGCTGACCCCGCGCGCCGCGCTCGCGATGGCCGCGGTGATGAATCTCGCAGGGGCGTTTCTCGGCCAGGGCGTCGCCAAGACCGTCAGCGAAGGGCTGATCGAGACCCCGCACGGGCAGCGAGGGATGGGGATCCTCTTCGCCGCGCTCGTCGGGGCGATCGTCTGGAACCTGGTCACCTGGTACTACGGTCTGCCGTCCTCCTCGTCCCACGCGCTCTTCGGCGGCCTGGTGGGCGCGGCGCTCGCGGGCGGGACCGATGTGATCTGGACCGGGGTACTGGAGAAGATCGTCATCCCGATGTTCCTGTCACCGATCGTCGGTCTGCTCATCGGCTATCTGGTGATGGTCGGCATCATGTGGATGTTCCGGCACGCCAATCCGCACAAGGCCAAGCGCGGGTTCCGGATAGCGCAGACCGTCTCGGCGGCCGGGATGGCGCTGGGCCACGGTCTCCAGGACGCGCAGAAGACGATGGGCATCGTGGTGATGGCGCTGGTCATCGCCGATGTCGAGGGGCAGGGCGACGAGATCCCGGTCTGGGTGAAGATCGCCTGTGCGGTGATGCTCTCGCTCGGTACGTACGCGGGCGGCTGGCGCATCATGCGGACGCTGGGCCGCAAGATCATTGAGCTGGATCCGCCGCAGGGGTTCGCGGCCGAGACGACGGGGGCGTCGATCATGTTCGGCTCGGCATTCATCTTCCACGCGCCGATCTCGACGACGCACGTGATCACCTCGGCGATCATGGGCGTCGGTGCGACGAAGCGGGTGAACGCGGTGCGGTGGGGTGTCGCGAAGAACATCGTCATGGGCTGGTTCATCACGATGCCGGCGGCGGCGCTCGTCGCCGCGCTGAGCTTCTGGATAGTGAACCTGGCCTTCGGCTGAGTGCCGATGGCTGGGTGGGCCCCAGGGCCGTGACCCCGTAGCTCATAGACGTGAGTGGGCCCGCCCCCTGGGAGAGAGGGCGGGCCCTTCGCCTTGCGGTGGCACCGCCATGCAGCACCGCAGGACGGCTTTCCTGCCGGGGCCTATCCGAAGCGGCCGGAGATGTAGTCCTCCGTGGCCTGCACGGACGGGTTGGCGAAGATGCGCTCCGTCTCGTCGATCTCGATGAGCTTGCCGGGCTGGCCGACAGCGGACAGGTTGAAGAAGGCCGTACGGTCCGAGACCCGCGCCGCCTGCTGCATGTTGTGCGTCACGATGACGATCGTGAAGCGCTCCTTGAGCTCACCAATCAGGTCCTCGATCGCGAGCGTCGAGATCGGGTCGAGCGCCGAGCACGGCTCGTCCATCAGCAGTACGTCCGGCTCGACCGCGATGGCGCGGGCGATGCACAGGCGCTGCTGCTGACCGCCGGAGAGGCCGGAGCCTGGCTTGTTGAGGCGGTCCTTGACCTCGTTCCAGAGGTTGGCGCCCTTGAGGGACTTCTCGACGATGTTCCCGAGCTCGCTCTTGCGGTACTTGCCGTTGAGCCGCAGGCCCGCCGCGACGTTGTCGAAGATCGACATGGTCGGGAACGGGTTGGGCCGCTGGAAGACCATGCCGACCGTGCGGCGCACGGCGACCGGGTCGACATTGGCGCCGTACAGGTTCTCGTCGTCCAGGAGCACCTTGCCCTCGACGCGGCCACCGGGCGTGACCTCGTGCATACGGTTGAGGGTGCGGAGGAACGTGGACTTGCCGCAGCCGGACGGGCCGATGAAGGCCGTCACGGAGCGGGGCTCGACGGTCATGGAGATGTCGTCGATCGCCCGGTGGGTGCCGTAGTACGCGGTCAGGCCGCTGACGTCGATTCGCTTGGCCATCTGAATCACTGCTTTCTGCGTGACCCCGCTCGGCGGAGCCGGATTTCGGGGCCTCAGCGGCCGGTCTTGGGGGCCTTCCAGCGGGCGATGCCGCGGGCCACCAGGTTGAGGAGCATGACGAAGGCGATCAGTACGAGCGCCGCTCCCCAGGCGCGCGCGTGCGAGGCGTCGGTGCCGACCGCGTACTGCTCGTACACATACAGCGGCAGTGACGACTGGGCGCCGTCGAACGGGTTCGAGTTGATCAGCTTCGTACCGAACACGAGCAGCAGCACGGGCGCGGTCTCGCCGGTGATTCGGGCCACCGCGAGCATCACGCCGGTGGTGATGCCACCGATCGCCGTCGGCAGGACCACCTTGAGGATGGTGCGCCACTGCGGCACACCCAGCGCCAGCGATGCCTCACGGAGCTCGTTCGGAACGAGCTTAAGCATCTCCTCGGTGGAGCGCACGATCACCGGCATCATCAGGATCGAGAGCGCCAGGGCGCCGGCGAAGCCGGAGAAGCCGAAGTCGAGGATCACGATCCACAGGCTGAGGACGAACAGACCGGCGACGATCGAGGGGATACCGGTCATCACGTCCACGAAGAAGGTGACCGCGCGGGAGAGCCTGCCCTGCCCGTACTCCACGAGGTAGACGGCGGTCAGCAGACCGATCGGCGTGGCGATCACCGAGGCGATCGCGACCTGCTCGATGGTGCCGAGCAGCGCGTGGTAGATGCCGCCGCCCTCGTCCGTGTCGAGGAGTCCGCTCATCGAGTGGGACAGGAAGTACCCGTCGACGACCGAGGAGCCCTTGCTGATGGTGGTCCAGGCCAGCGACAGCAGCGGGACGACGGCCAGGAGGAAGCAGACCCAGACGAGGCTGGTCGCGACCTGGTTCTTGCCCTGGCGGGGGCCTTCCACCTTGGCGGTGATGAAGTACGTGCCGGCGATGAAGATCAGCGCGGCCAGCAGGCCCCACTGGATCCTGCTGTCGAGACCGCCCACCACACCGATCAGGCAGCCGAGCACCGCGGAGCCGGCGGCGATGGCCAGCGGGGCCCAGCGGGGCATGCGCGCGCCGGAGAGCGAGCCTTGGGGGTCGTCGGCGACCGCGGGCCGCTTGTCCTGAAGCGTGTGGCTCATGCGTTGGCCCCCGAGTACTCCTTGCGGCGGGCGATGATCATGCGGGCCGCGCCGTTGACCAGCAGTGTGATGATGAAGAGGACCAGGCCGGAGGCGATGAGGGCGTCGCGGCCGAACTCGTTCGCCTCGTTGAACTTGGCGGCGATGTTCTGCGCGAAGGTGCCGCCGCCCGCGTCGAGGATGTGCAGGGAGAGCAGGAAGTTCGGCGAGAGGACGACGGCGACGGCCATCGTCTCGCCGAGCGCGCGCCCGAGGCCCAGCATCGAGGCGCTGATGATGCCGGAGCGGCCGAACGGGATGACCGACATCCTGATGACTTCCCAGCGCGTGGCACCGAGGGCCAGAGCGGCTTCCTCGTGCATCTTCGGCGACTGGAGGAAGACCTCGCGTATGACGTTGGTGATGATCGGGAGGATCATGATCGCCAGCAGGATGCCCACGGTGAACAGGTTGCGGGCGATTCCCTCGCTCGTCTTCTCGAAGATGTACGTCCAGCCGAAGTACTCGTTGAGCCACTTGTTGAGGCCGTCGAGGTACGGGACGAGGAAGACGGCGCCCCAGAGGCCGTAGATGATGCTCGGCACGGCTGCCAGCAGGTCGACCAGGTAGGCGATCGGGGAGGCGAGCCGGCGGGGCGCGAAGTGCGAGATGAAGAGCGCGATGCCGATGGCGATCGGGACGGCGATCACCATGGCGATGATCGAGCTGACGATGGTGCCGAACGTGAGGACGGCGATACCGAAGACCGGCTGCTCGCCCTGTGGGTTCCACTCGAAGGTGGTGAGGAAGTTCCCCTCGTCCTCCGCGATCGCGAGTGCGGCGCGATAGCTGAGGAACGCCGCGATGGCGGCCATGATGACCAGCAGGGTGATACCGGAACCCCGGGACAGACCCAGGAAGATCCGGTCGCCGAGCTGTTTCGGCGCCTTGGGCGCGCCCTTGTCGAGAGTGGGGGGTGGTGGTGCGTCGTTGGGTGCGGCTTCTGTTTCCATCTGGGTTTTTTCTCCGGTCTGCGGAGCCGGGTCGCGGCTCCTGGCGGCGGTGCACCGGAAGACGTGGCCGGCCCCTCTTGTTCAGAGGGACCGGCCACGTCCGGGGGTCAGGACAGGGTGGGGACGATCTCGCGGACCTTGGCCGCGATCTCGGTCGGGAGCGGGGCGTAGCCGGCCTCGCTCAGGACCTTCTGGCCCTCGTCGCTGACGGTGTAGTTGAGGAACGCCTTGACGCTGGGCAGGGTCTCGGCCTTGTTGCCCTTGTCGCAGGCGATCTCGTACGTCACCAGGATGATCGGGTAGGCACCCTCGGCCTTGGTGGCGTAGTCCAGCTCCAGGGCCAGGTCGCTGCCCGTGCCCTTGACCTTGGCGGCGGCGATGGCCTTGGAGGCGTTCTCCGTGGTGGCCTCGACCGGCGCGCCGGCGCCCGTGTCCACCTTGACGGTGGTCAGGTTGCTGGCGGTCGCGTAGGAGAGCTCGAAGTAGCCGATGGCACCTTCGGTGTCCTTGACGCTGGACGCGACGCCGGAGGAGCCGCTGGCGGCCTGGCCGCCCTTGGCCTCCCACGACTTCGAGCTGTCGTCGTACTTCCAGTCGGCCGGGGCCGCGGCCTTGAGGTACTTGTTCAGGTTCTGCGTGGTGCCCGACTCGTCCGAGCGGTGGAAGGCCTGGATCGCGGTGCTCGGGAGCTTGGCGTCCGGGTTGAGGTCGGCGATCGCCTTGTCGTCCCACTTCTTGATCTTCGAGTCGAAGATCTGGGCGAGGGTCTGGGCGTCCAGGACGAGGCTGTCGACACCGGGCACGTTGAAGCCGATGGCGACGGGGCCGCCGACCATCGGGAGGTTGATGCCCTTGCCGCCCTTGCAGACTTCCTCGGAGGCGGTGACTTCCTCGGGCTTCAGGGCGGAGTCGGAGCCCGCGAAGGCGACCTGGCCCTGCGTGAACTTGGTGATACCACCGCCGGAACCGATCGGCTGGTAGTTGATCTCGACGCCGGCGCAGGCCTGCTGGAAGTTCTTGACCCAGAGGTCCATCGCGTTCTTCTGGGCACTCGATCCGGCGGCAAGGATCTGGCCCTTGGCGTCGTCACACTTGATGCTGGACGCGGCCGCGGTCTTGTCGCCGTCGCCGGATTCCTTCGTGTTGTCGTCCGAGCCGCACGCCGAGAGAACCAGGGCGCCGGAGACGGCGAGGGCACCGAGCGCGGTGGCGCGCAGCCGGTTCTTGCGCTGAAGCTTCACTTCGGGTGTTCCTTCCAGAAGCCGCCTGTGTGCGGTTGTTCGCACTTCTACGGCGGCGTGCGTCGAGTTGGTGGGTCCGGCGGTGTGCCGGTCACCGTGTAAGGCCGAAATTAGGCAGATCAGGTGAAGTGGCTGACGGATGGGAGTGAACGGGAGGTGAACCGTGACGGACAGCCTGGTGCGGCTCCGGCGCTGATCGCGGCCCGACACGGCGTGGCGGCGGAGAATGTGCGCCCGATGCTGTCGGGGGTCGCGAACCGGGCATATCGCCTGGGGCCGGATCTCGTTCTGCGGGTCCCGCGTACGGAGGAATTCGTCGCGGACCTGGTGAAGGAGGCGGCGGTGATTCCCGTCGCGCGGGCGGCCGGTGTGCGTACGCCGGCGCTCGTCGCCTTCGACGACAGTCGTACGGTCGTGGACGTGCCGTACATGGTGCTGGAGCGGGCTCCGGGTGTCGACCTGGCGAGCCTCGGCGGTGGCGCCGGTGGGGTGGTGAGTGACGCGTCGCGTGAGGTGGGGGGCGTCTTCCGGGACGTGGGGCGGGACCTGGCCCGGCTGCACCGGGTGACGCCCGCGGGCGCGGGGGAGCCGGCCCGCGTTCCGGTGGAGTACGACCCCGATGCCGGGGCCCCGCACCGGCTGGTCGAGGGTCTGCTGGCGGACGGCATGCTCGACGCGGAGGCCGCGCGCTGGCTGGGTGGCTGGTTCGGCCGTCTTGCCGAGCGGATCCCCGATGGGGTGTCACACGTCCTCGTACACGGCGACATCGCCCCGCAGAACCTGCTCGTGACCCCGGGACCTCCCGGGCCGCTCACGCTCACGGGAATCGTCGACTGGGGCGACGCGATGTGGGCGGATCCGGCGGTCGAGTTCGCCAAGACACCGCTCTCGGGCGTCCCGGCGATGCTCGACGGCTACCGCGAGGGCGGTGCGGCGGACGGGGGTGAGTACGCCTTCGAGGCCCGCGTCCTGCGCTACCACCTCACCTGGGCGCTCGCCCGCCTGAGGAACCCCGCGCCGGTCCCGGGCGAGCGCCATTGGACGGCGCCCCCGGCCGCACGGCTGCTCGGCATCCTGCGGTTCTTCGCCTCCTCGCCGCCCGCGCCCTGGGCGGCTCTCGTCTAGCCGGCCGGCCCCGCCTATATCACCCGCCCCGTGCGGCTCGTGGTGGGGGTGATTACATCCATTTTCCAACTCCCTGCTATGGAACGCCGGTTGGGCGGCGCCCACACTCGGAAGTGCCGGTGGCCGGCTCGTATTCGCGAGGGGTGTGCGGGCAGGGAGAGAGGGAGTGGGATGGGAGTCAGGCACGAGGAAGCACGGCTCCGGGTGTGGATCGTCAGTTGTGTCGTCGGGGTGGCGATCCTGACCGTTTTCGGCACGTTCGTCTTCGGGGGCGCGGGGTGGATCACCGCACCGTTCCGGGGCGCGGCCGAGGAGCGGGAGGACACCGTCGGGTCGGGTGCCTTCCGGCAGTCGAGCTACCAGGAGTTCTTCGATCTGTGCGAGGCCGCGCAGAACGCCGAGGGTTCGATCGAGGCGCTCCAGGAGGAGCGGGACGCCGCTTCGGCCGCCCGCAGAGGCCAGATCGACCAGTCCATCACGGCCCTGAAGGCGACGCGGACCGAGTCGATCAACGAGTACAACTCGAAGGCCGCCCAGGAGCACCGCGCCCCCTTCCGCGACAAGGACCTGCCGTACCGCCTGAACGCCGGGGCCGACAAGACGACGTGCGCCAACTGAGCACCGGCCTTCCGGGGAAATGGGGCAGCACAGCATGAAGACGATCACTCGAATCGCCATGGCCTCCGCGGCGGCGCTCACCCTGATGCTGGGTCTGGCCGCCTGCGAGGACGACTCCAGCCAGAGCAAGGAGACCAAGGCCAAGCAGAAGAGCTACGACCAGCTCGTGGCGAACCAGCCCGCCGGGAGGATGGAGTACTCGCCGACCCGGGAGGCCATCAACCAGTGGGTGAAGACCTGGGGCAAGAAGGGCAAGCTCAGCTACGTCTACATCCAGAACGCCAAGGGTGAGTACGGCTACTTCGTCATGAAGGGCATGCCGGTCGCGCGCTGCCAGATGCTCACGCCGACGGAGAAGGTGGACTCCGACACCAACGGCAAGGCGGTCGTGCCGCTGCCGGGTATGGACGGTACGTACTCGGCGGGCTCGATGTGCGACACGTACTACGGCTTCGATGCCACGACGGGCGTGTTCATGGAGTTCACGGTCGGGACGAACCAGTCGTTCTTCCTCTTCGACCGGCCGATGACGATGCCGGAGTACGCCAGTGCCAAGCAGCTGGGTCCGACCTCTGTGAAGGACGTGAAGGACGGCAGCGGGGTGAAGGACTGAGCCTGGGGCCGAGACCGCGTCCGGGGGTGTGCCCCGGCCGGTCGCGGCCTACGGCGCTGCCCTACCCCAGGGCCGGGGCTGCCCCCGGTACTGGGATCCCGCGCGATCAAGTCATGTACTCCAGCTCGATCATGGCGGCTCGGCGTACGGCGAGGGCGAGTTCGTCCACGTCCAAGGCCGCGAGATACGTCACGAGCGCATCGCGCGTCTCCCGCACACGCTCGGCCAGCGCCGCGCCGCCGATGTCGCCCGGCGCGATGATCCGACGGAACGTGGGCTCCTCAATCGCACCCGCGACCAGCTTCTCGGCCAACCAGACCGGGGTGCGCTCCCGGATGGCGAACGTCAGGTGGACGCTGCCCTCGTCGGCGTCCACCACATGCGGATTGTGGACCCAGCCCCTCGGTAACAGGAGTGACTGCCCCGGGCGGAGGTCGACCACCATGTCCGGTCCGGCAGCCTCCCAGTCCGGGATGTAGTTCTCGCGCCATACCCGCCAGGATTCGTTGAAGTCCCTCATCGGCGCTTCGACGGGTGGGCGCCAC
This sequence comes from Streptomyces sp. NBC_01716, assembly GCF_036248275.1. NCBI lineage: Bacteria > Bacillati > Actinomycetota > Actinomycetes > Kitasatosporales > Streptomycetaceae > Streptomyces > Streptomyces sp. NBC_01716. Next base: position 4,724,207 of record NZ_CP109181.1, read on the forward strand.
AGTTGCCACCGTTTGACGCCCGAGGACTGCACGATCACCGCCATCTGCTGATCCCAGTGGTGGCGAAGCCCCTGATTCGGCCGGGGGCTTTCACCACTGCGATTTCGCTCGCGGGCACGCACCCGGTGGCGACGTAGTCATCGAGAGACGCCGAGGTCACGGTGCGGTCGAGTTCCGTGGTGTCGCGCTGGTAGACGCGAGGTTCGTCCGGCCAAGAGGTCAACAGGTCGGCTACGCCGGTTTCCGGGAGCAGAAGGCTGAGCGACATGGCATCCTTTCCCGCCCGCTGGTCGGTCAGCGAGGCGGCAGCGGGCACGGGATCTCGGGGAGGAAGCGTTGCGGGCAGCACACGACCGAGAACGACACCAGATTCGAGGACTTGGTGTAGTGGACCCAGACGGCGTCGCTGCCCCGTCTGAGCGAGTCCTCCGCGTAGCCGACCTTCGTAGGCAAGTCGAGGTAGGCCCGCTTGCCGTCCTCACGTTCGAAGGGCAGATTCGCTCCGTAGGCCGTCTTCAGCCAGTCCAGGGCGTCGGGGAGATCCGTCCACGCGCGGTCCGCCGAAGTCTGAGTCCGGCGCGTCAGCCAGTGGCCGGTCTGCATGGGCGGCATCGTGGAGGAGAGGAACGCCCGGGTCTGCTCGTCGTTGGGGTGGGTCCCCGGGCGGCGTAGTCCTTCCTGCCCGTACGCGTTCCTGCTGCCGGTCCAGGGGCCGTACCCATGCCAGTGTCCTGACCAGCTCATCGGTGCCTTTCTTGGCGCGTCGTGGGCTGCACCCGGACAGCCCGAGTACAGCCCGCCTCGTGCTGAGCGTGCTGAGGAGGGCGGCCCTGATCACAGCGTGAGGCCCTGTTTCCTCACCCACCCAACGGCGAACTCGTCGAGTTCCTTCTCGGTGAAGCGAAGCTCGCGGCCGGCGCCTTCAGGCTTGCTGTCGTGGAGGACGTACGAAGGCGCGGCGCCGGGAATCGCGGCGACCTCGACGCACGACTCGTGCTCGCCGCCCAGGTTGCCTCCGCAGAAGTTCTCGAACTCTGCTTCCTTGGCGGGGAGGTTGTAGATGGTCTTGAGCGGCTCGATCTCGACTTCTGTCACGGTTGCCACGGTGATCACCTCGCGCTGTGTAACGCTTACCGACGTTGAGTAGAGCATCGGCCCATTCGGCTGCGGACCTCAACGAACTTCTACGGGCTTGCATGGATTCACCCGAGCGCGTCACTCGCGGCCGTGATCAACTCGCGGGCGTTGGCTCCGTAGACCGCGATGTTGGACAGTTCTGTGAACGTGCGTGCGTACTCGGCGACTTCACGCGGCTGCGTCACCGTAAGGCTGGCCGACACCAGTTCCACGGATGCCTGTGCGTCATCGAAAAGAGAGAAGGACTCCGTCGGCCAGGCATTGCCACGCTCGGCCCCCATGGGGATTACGCCGAGGCTCACGGACGGTTGGGATGCCGCTGCGACGAGATGGCCCAGTTGATCGCTCATGATGCGGGCATTTCCGATCACCGTGCGGAGAACCCACTCCTCAACGAGCATGGCGAATCGCTGATGGCCCGAGCGAAGGAGGCGTTGACGTTCCATCCGGGCCACGACAGCGGCATCGACGTCATCCGGAGCATCCCGCAGTGCCACGACCGTGTTGAGTACCGCACGGGTGTAGTCCGGAGTTTGCAGCAGCCCGGGGACGACCCATGACTGGTAGAAGCGGAAGCGCCGGGTTCTCTCGAAGAGGGGCAGTACGGACTGCTGTACCTGCTTGAGGCCGCCCCTGTCCAGGCGCCTCCACTCTACGTACATGCCTTCGATTCCACGCGCCGTCGCTATGAGGTCGGCGGTCTGATCCTCCGCATCGCACAGCCTGGTCCAGAGGCGGACGTCGGCGGCGGATGGTGGTGTCTTGCCGTTCTCGATGCGCGAGGTCTTCGACTCGTGCCATCCGGCCGCCGCGGCCAGAGCGCGCGCCGTCATGCCGGAGTCCTTCCGGATCTCGCGCAGGCGCGATCCGAGGGCCTTCTTGGCCTGCTGAACGCTTGACGACGGGGACGATGGCGACGACGGAGCCACGGGGGAACCATGCCTGTTTCGCTCGTGGTTCAGGACGGCCTGTACTCCTCGTGTGGGACCGCCCGTTCCCACACCGCCTCGAAGGCCGCCGAACAGAGCCGGACGACGGCCGGATCGGCCGTGCGCTCCTCGTCCCCCTCCGGGGACAGTTCGCCTTCCCCGGTGAAGTGGAGGAACACGACCAGGCTGTCGTCGTACAGCCAGAAGTCGTTGCCAGGAAGGGCCAGATCAGAGGCCCGGCGGCGGGGAAGCCAGCGGACTTGCTCGCCACCCGCGGCGTTGCCGGCCGTCAGATGACGTTCGAACCGGATGTAGTCACTGATCGGCTCGGAGACGATGCGAGCCCGCCGAACCTGTACGCCGCGAGCGGTGATCTCCCGCATCAACTCCTGCCAGGGACGCTGATCCGGGTCGCCTTCGGCGGAGACGCTGCCCGGGTCCCGCTGCCAGGCGATGAAGCGAGGATCCGACCGCATGTAGCCGTCCCGCATCTCCAGGTGCACCGCCGAGCGCCTGGCCAGCCGGAACAGTTCGTCAAACGTCGGTTCCGCCGCCACCGCTGACCTCCGGGAAGAACTTGACCATGTACTTGGGGATCTCGGCGACAGTCTCATGGTCGGGCAGATCCATCTGGGACAGTCGCTCTTCGTCAAGCACCTTCAGACCTTGGACCAGGTACTTGTCCGCCACGTCGTCGTAGTACACGGTCGGGGACTTGCCTTCGGGAGAGTTCGGGTCCTTGCCGAGCAGGTGCAGGGCCATGATGACCTCCAGTGTGTCGCGGCCGGCAATCTTTCTCAGGTTGCCCCGAACTCGTATGAGACGACACGAACTTGCATGAACTTGCGCAGATTCGCCGATCCGGGGGCGTCTCCGCAGGGCAGCCGCGCAGGGCGGCTGGGGCGACCACCTGCGGTGAGACCTGCTGTTACGCTACTTCGCTCATCGTTCCCTATTTTCCTATTCTGGCGATGCTTGGAGTAGTATTCGTACACATGGAGAGCGATGATCGCGAGCTGTACTCCGTCGGCGAAGTCGCCGAGCGGCTCGGGCTGCATGTGCGGACCGTGCGGAACTACGTCCGGGACGGGCGGCTGAAGGCTGTCCGGATCGGTAAGCAGTACCGCATCAGCCGCGCGGACTTCGAGGCGCTGACCGGGGGTGCCGAGGCCGAGGAACCCGCCGCGGCCAAAGCTCCGCGCGTGCGGCACGTCGAGGTGTCGAGCATCGTGCAGATCGAATCGGTCGGCCCCGAAGCGGCGAGTCGGCTGAGCACCCTCGTCACGGCCGGCGTGCAGGCCGTGCGGGACACCCCGGAATCCCTGCGTATCCAGGTGGTCCACGACCGGGAGCGGGCCCGGATGAAGATCGTGATCCTCGGTGGGGCCGGGGACACCGCCGCCGTACTGAACATGATCGACAGCGTCCTCGGCCCGGAGAATGGCCTGCTGTCCACCGAAGGACGGGAGAGCGACCATGCCTGATCTGCTCGTGGAACACCACGGCGTACCGGTGCTCGTCTGCGACGCCGGCGGCGCGCCGATCGCGACCGAGCAGGACGCGCTCGACCATCTGATCGGGGCGGCCTTCGCGGAGCCCGTCGAGCTGATCGCCGTCCCGGCGGAGCGGTTCGACGCGAGCTTCTACGACCTCAGCAGCGGTCTCGCCGGTGCGATCCTCCAGAAGTTCTCCAGTTACCGGCTCCGGCTGGCCGTGGTCGGGGACATCTCGGGTCATCTACGGGCCAGTTCGGCCCTGCCCGATCTCGTACGGGAGGCGAACCGGGGCCGGGACGTCTGGTTCGTGGCGGACCTGGAGGAACTCGTCGCGCGGCTCTCGGCCTAGGGCTCGTCCGGCGGATCACGGGCCGGGCCAGGGCCGGGCCGAGGCGAGGGCCGGCCAGTGCCCCGAATCGTGTTGACCGCCCCGGGCAGGCAGTGCTGGAGTCGGCACGTGGACAGCATCCCCGCCAACCGGCGGCTCTGGAACCGGATCAGCAGCGCCTACCAGCACGAGCACGACCCGCGGATCGGCGCCACACCCCGGCTGTGGGGCATGTATTCCATCCCCGACGCGCACCTGCACGCCCTGGGCGACGTCACCGGCAAGCGCGTCCTCGAACTCGGCTGCGGCGCCGGCCAGTGGTCCAGGGCGCTCGCCGCCGAGGGCGCCACCGTGATCGGGCTCGACCTGTCCGAAGCCCAACTCGCCGCAGCGGCCCTCGCGATGGGGGCGGCCCGCTACCCGCTGGTGCAAGGCGCCGCCGAACAACTCCCCTTCGCCGCCGACAGCTTCGACCTGGTGTTCTGCGACTTCGGTGGGCTCAGCTGGGCGCCCCCGCACCTGGCCGTCCCGCAGGCCGCACGCGTCTTGGGCCGAGGCGGGCGCCTGGTGTTCAACGTCGCCAGCCCATGGTTCGAAGCTTGCTACGACGAAGCCGTCAGCCGCGTGACCACGACGCTGCGGCAGGACTACTTCGGGCTGAACACCATCGCCGAAGACGACGGCGCGACCAGCTATCAGCTCACCTACGGCGACTGGGTCAAGGTCCTGCGCGGCGCGGGTCTCATCATCGACGACCTCATCGAGCCGCGGCCCGAACTCGGAACACCCAACGGCTACAACGAAACCGACCCACCCGACTGGGCGCACCGCTGGCCGGCGGAACTGCTCTGGGTAACCCACAAACCGTAAGTTCCGCCACGCCGAGACGTGAAGGCATCCCCTCGCCGGACAGGTCATAGGCGTTCGCGAAAGGGCGGCGGGACGTGTGTCCGTCCCGCCGCCCCTCCCCGCTCGGTGACTACTTGATGATCGTGATCCGGTCCGTCGCCGGCGGCGCCAGCGGCGCCTCGGCCGTGGAGTGCGCCGCCAGGTAGGCGTTGAACAGGTCCAGGTCGGACGGGCCGACCAGCTTGTTCGTGCCCTGGCCCAGGGCCGCGAAGCCGTCGCCGCCGCCCGCGAGGAACTCGTTCATCGCGACGCGGTACGTCTTCGCCGGGTCGAGCGCCTCGCCGTTCAGCTTCACGGAGTCGGTGACGATCCGGGCGGCGCCCGTCTTGGTCATGTCCAGGGTGTAGGTGAAGCCCTTGGAGACCTGGAGGATCTTGTTCGACGCCTCGTTGGAGCCGCTGACCTGCTGCTGGAGCGCGGTGACGAGCTGCGCGCCGGTGAGGTCGACGACGTTCATCATGTTGGTGAACGGCTGGACGGTGAACGCCTCGCCGTACGTCACCACACCGTCGCCCTCGCCGGCGGACGCCGCGTAAACGAGGTCGGCGCGGATACCGCCCGGGTTCATGAACGCCAGCTGCGCGCCGCCCTTGTCGGCCGGTGCCAGTCCTTCGAGCTGCGCGTCGGCGATGACGTTGCCGAGCGGCTGCTCCGGCGTACCGGCGCCGCGGCCGTTGATGTCGGCGGAGATGAAGCCCTGCGGGGCGCCCGCGATCGGCGCCGCGGTCTTGTTCCAGCGGGCGATCAGGTCGGTCATGTCCTTGGCTTTGGCCTGGTCACGGGTGACCACGTGGTTGGCCGACTTCACCTTCGTACGGACGATGTCCTTGGTCCGCAGGTCGTAGGTGAGCGTGGTGTCCGTGTAGACCTTGCCGAACGACGACGCCGATGTGACCATGCGGTCGTTGCCCGCCGGGTCGGGGACGGTGCACGCGTACGCCTGGTGCGTGTGGCCCGTGACCAGCGCGTCGACCTTGGGCGTGATGCCCTTCGCGATGTCCACGATCGGGCCCGAGATGCCGTCGCCGGGGCCGGGGCTGTCGCAGTCGTAGTTGTACGAGGTGGAGGCCGGGGCCCCGCCCTCGTGGATGAGCGCGACGATGGACTTGACGCCCTGGCGGTCGAGCTCCTTGGCGTACTTGTTGACGGTCTCGATCTCGTCGTGGAACTTCAGGCCCTTGACGCCCTCGGCGGTGACGATGTTCGGGGTGCCCTCCAGGGTCACTCCGATGAAGCCGACCTTGACGCCGTTCTTCTTCCAGACGGTGTAGGGCTTGAGGACCGGCTTGCCGGACTTCTCGTACGTGGCGTTGGCCGCCAGGTAGGGGAAGTCGGCGCCCTTGAACTTCTTGCCCTTCTCGTAGCAGCCCTCCGTCGGGTGGCAGCCGCCCTTCTGAAGGCGGGTCAGCTCCGCGGCGCCCTCGTCGAACTCGTGGTTGCCCACGGCCGTGACGTCGAGGTCCATCTTGTTGAGCGCCTCGATGGTGGGCTCGTCGTGGAACAGCCCGGACAGCAGCGGGCTCGCGCCGACCATGTCGCCGGCCGCGGCGGTGACGGAGTACGGGTTGCCCTTGCGCGCGGTACGCAGCGAGCTCGCCAGGTACTCGGCGCCACCGGCGGGAACGGCCTTGACCGTGCCGTCGGCCTGGATCTCGTTGACATTCCCGGAGGACCCGGCGGGCGGCTCCAGGTTCCCGTGCAGATCGTTGAAGGAGAGCAACTGCACGTCCACGGTCCGGGGCTTGGGGTGCCCGTGCCCGTTGCCCCACCCCTGCGCCCCGGCGGCGGGCGCGGCGGCGGCGAGTGCGCCGACCGTGACAAGTCCGGCCACGGCGGCCAGCACCCGCCGGGCCGCGCGGTTTTTCTGCGGTGTAGCTGACATCGGTCCCCTTGTTGCTTCCGCTTGTAAGTTCCGTCAGAGGGAGAAGAGCTGCGACGGGCAGCCTAAAGTCCACGCGCGTAGAGGAACAGGGGTGTTCGGGTTACGACCTGGTTGCCAATACCCGTCAAGGGACGGTCGCCCCCTATCACCCGTATGGCGGACTTCTGAGAGCAGGAACGTCACCGCACACGCAAACGGCACAAGTGTGTACGTCATGGACAGCAAGATCGCGGCGAAAGCCGTCGTACCGGGCCAGGCATCCGAACTGCCTGCCGCCTTCTTTGAGTTGATCGACGATCTCAAGTCGCTCGTGCGTGGTGCGCACGTACGGGCCCAGCTCAAGGTCAACACCGAGATGATCCAGATGTACTGGGACATCGGCCGAACGATCCTGGAGCGCCAGCGCGAGGAGGAGTGGGGAGCGAAGGTCATCGACCGGATCTCCGCTGAACTCCGGACGGAGTTCCCCAATCAGCGCGGCTTCAGCCGCAGCAACCTTCACCACATGCGGCAGATGGCGCGCACCTGGCCGGAGCCAATTGTCCAACAAGCTGTTGGACAATTGCCCTGGGGCCACATCGTGGTCCTCATGAGCAAGTGCGACACCCGCTTCGAGCTGGACTTCTACGCTCAGCACGCCGTCCACAACGGCTGACCGCCGAGGCCGCCGAGCGTGACCTCGAAGACGCCCTCGTGGACAACCTCGTCCACTTCCTGACCGAACTCGGCTTCGGATTCGCCTTCGTCGGACGCCAGTACCCCATCACCGTCGGCACCAGAGAGTTCCGCATCGACCTGCTCTTCTACCACTTCAAACTGCACCGGTTCGTGGTGATCGAGCTCAAGACGACAGAGGCGCAGCCCGCACACCTCGGGCAGCTCGGCTTCTACGTCGGCGCCGTGGACGCCTTTCTGCGCGATCCGGACCGCGACGACGACACCATCGGCATCCTGATCGCCGAGAGCCGCGACAAGGCCTCCGTCGAGTTCGCCCTCCAGCTCCAGAATCAGCCCCTCGCCGTGGGCACGTATGCCGGTCTGCCGGACGAGGTGAAGGAGCTGATGCCCAGCGCGAACGATCTGTCCAGGATCGTGGACAAGGTCCTTCGCCCCGAAGCCGCCGACGGCCAGGGGTGAATCCGGGGGATCGTGCGGGCGCGCCGTACCCTCGACGCATGGATGAAACGGCAGCCCTCGACCCGGGCCGGCAGATCGACACCCTTGATGAGATCACCCCTCAGCAGGCACGGGACGTGCTTGAGCTGCTCGACGCGGCTGCCCGTGCCGACGGGGTGCAGGCCGTGTCCGAGCAGGGGCGGTTGCAGTTGCGCGGAGGGTCGAGGGTCGGGGTGCGGCATTTTCTGCTGACCGTCGGCGGAGAGCTGCTGGGGTACGCCCAGTTGGAGGAGACCGATCCCGTCGAGGCGCCGGCCGCCGAGCTGGTCGTGCATCCGTCGCACCGGGGGCGCGGGCACGGGCGGGCGCTCGGGGCCGCGTTGCTGGCAGCGTCCGGGAAGCGGCTGCGCGTGTGGGCGCACGGCGGCAAGTCGGCCGCCCGGCATCTGGCGCAGGTGCTCGGGCTGTCCATGTTCCGTGAACTGCGCCAGATGCGGCGGCCGTTGGAGCCCCTGGACATCCCGGAGCCGGTGCTGCCCGACGGTGTCACCGTCCGTACCTTCGTGCCCGGCCGGGACGACGCCGCCTGGCTCGCGGTCAACGCCGCAGCCTTCGCCCACCACCCCGAGCAGGGCGGACTCAGCCAGCGCGATCTCGACGACCGCGTGGCCGAGCCGTGGTTCGACCCGGAGGGCTTCTTCCTGGCGGAGCGGGACGGGCAACTCGTCGGCTTCCACTGGACCAAGGTGCACGCCGCCGAACAGCTCGGCGAGGTGTACGTCGTCGGCATCAGCCCGGACGCGCAGGGCGGCGGTCTCGGCAAGGCGCTCACCGCGATCGGGCTGCGGCACCTGGCCGCGCGGGGCCTGCCGACCGCGATGCTCTACGTCGACGCCGACAACACGGCCGCTGTGACGGTCTACGAGCGCCTGGGCTTCACGACGCACGAGGTCGACCTCATGTATCGCACGGAGTCGTAAGCACCTCAGCTGCCAAGCACCCGAAGGGGCGGTGGAGTTGACACCGCCCCTTCTCCGTTCCATGCTTTCACTACTTCCCTAGTGAAAGGGTGCTTGCGGGTGATCGAATTCCGCATCGACCGGCGCAGCGGTGTCGCCACATACCTCCAGATCGTCCAGCAGACCAAACAGGCCCTCCGGCTCGGCCTGCTGGAGCCCGGCGACAAACTGCCCACGGCACGCGAGGTCGTGGAGGCCACCGCCATCAACCCCAACACCGTCCTCAAGGCCTACCGCGAGCTCGAACGCGAGGGCCTGGCCGAGGGCCGCCGCGGCCTCGGCACCTTCGTACGCGGCACCCTCGGCGGCGACTCGGCCGACCACCGCGCCCTGCGCGCCGAGTTGCGCGCCGAACTCGCCGCGTGGACCGAACGGGCCCGCGCGGGCGGGCTGGAGAAGGACGACCTGGCCGCGCTCTTCGCCTCCGTCCTGGACGAGCACTTCGAAAAAGCGGGCCAGCAGAAAACGGACCAGCAACAGGGGGATCCCTCATGACCGCCGCCGCTATCGAGGCCACCGGCCTCGGCAAGCGCTACCGGAGGAAAGGCCGCCCGGCCGTGCGTGACTGCTCGTTCCGCGTGCCCGCCGGCCGCGTCTGCGCCCTCGTCGGCCCCAACGGCGCAGGCAAGTCCACCCTCCTCGCCCTGGCCGCCGGGCTGCTGCCGGCCACCGAGGGAAGCGTGCGCGTCCTCGGCGAGCGTCCCGCCGATGCCCGCGACCGCGTCGCGTACGTCGCCCAGGACAAGCCCCTGTATGGGCAGTTGACGATCCGCGACACCCTGCGCATGGGCCGCGAGCTGAACCCCGGCCGCTGGGACGCCGAGACCGCCGAGCGGATCGTCACCGAGGGCCGGCTCGACCCCGCCGTACGCGTCCGGACCCTCTCCGGCGGCCAGCGCACCCGCGTCGCGCTCGCCCTCGCCCTCGGCAAACGTCCCGAACTGATGCTGCTGGACGAGCCGATGGCCGACCTCGATCCACTCGCCCGCCACCAGCTCATGGGCACGCTCATGGCCGAGGCCGCCGCGCACCACACCACGGTCGTGATCTCGTCGCACATCCTCACCGAGCTGGAAGGCACCTGCGACTTCCTGCTGCTCGTCGACGGCGGCCACATCCGGCTCGGTGGCGAGACCGAAGACCTGCTCACCGCGCACCGGCTCGTCAACGGCCCCGTACGGGACCTCGCCCCTCACACGGTCGTCGAGTCCCGCACCACCGGCCGTCAGCTCACCGCGCTGATCCGGCCCGAAGGTCCCGTCGACACCGACTGGGAGACCCTGCACCCCTCCTTGGAGGACCTGTTGCTCGCCCATCTGCGCTCTCCCGGGGCGCCCGTACTCCTCACCCCCAGCGCCGACCACAACGACCGCGCGGCGGTGACGGCATGAGCGCGCTGACGCCTCGCGGCCCGGCCTGGGTCGCGGTACGGCAGCACCGCCCCGCCCTGTGGACGGCGCTGCTCCTCACGGTGCTGACCGTCGCCTGCGCGGTCGCGGCCCGTGTCTGGATCGGCTCGGCGGGGGCTGTGGTGAGCTGCGGCAAGGGGTGTTTGAACGGTACGGCGGCGAGCGGCTGGTTCCGCTGGGCGGAGAACTACGTCGGGGGCGCCACCGTCCTGCTGCCACTGATCGTCGCGGCGTTCACCGCGGGTCCGCTGATCGCCCGTGAACTGGAAACGGGCATGTACCGACTGGCATGGACCCAGTCGGTGTCGCCCGCCCGCTGGCTCGCCGTCCGACTCGTCGGCACCGCCGCGATCGCCACGGCGGGTGCCGTCCTCCTGGCCGTCACCTTCCGCTGGAGCAGGTCCCGCAGCCAGGAAGACGTGCTCCTGTCCATGTCCCGGTCCTGGAGCGATCGCGAGGTCTACCCCGCCTTGGGTGTGACCGCTGTCGGCTATGTCCTGCTGGCGGTCGCCGTCGGCGCGCTGGCGGCCGTAATCCTGCGCCGTACCCTCCTGGCGATGGCCGTCGGCCTGGCCGCCACGGCGGGAGTCTCACTGGTCTTCGCCTGGGTGCGGCCCTACCTGTGGCCGGTCGTCAAGGCCGAGGGGGGCGCGGAGATGAGCCCCTTCACGACGTCGCCCGATCCCTGGATCGTACGAGAAGGCGTCATCCTCGCCGACGGCAGCCGGATGACCTACACGCAGTGCTTGGACATGGGTTTCTCGAAGTCGCCGTGCGCCCCGGACACCGCTTCCACGGCCGGCACACACTTCTTCGAGTACCACCCCGACTCCCACTTCTGGCCCCTCCAGCTCGTCGAGACCGGCATCGTGCTCCTGCTCGCCACCGCGTGCGTGTTCGGCGCGTTCAAGGTATTGGGGCGGCGGCACGGCTGACCCACGGGGACAGGCGTAGGGTCCCGTCCGCCACAGGGGGGCGGACGGGACCCTCTCCGTTCACCTCGTACGATCCCTGGCACCGCCCCGCCACGCCCCGCCCCGCTTCCCTGCACGTCATGTCGCCGTTACCGGCCATTCAGACGCGCTTGCGACCCTCTCGGAATGCAGCCCGCTGTGCCCCCCACTCCGAACGGCAGGTTCCGGCTCACCCCCGCCGGTTCCGACGCGCCCGTCGTGCCCCCCGCGCGGAACAATGGAGGTATGAGCCAGCAGCCTGCCGAGATCCCGGTCCACCCGCAACCGTCCGTCGGGTCCATCGCCGCACACCGGCCCCACGCGGTCGGCGCGCCCACATCCGATCTGGAGCCCGACCTCGACGGCGACCTCGACTCGTACGGTCAGGACGGCGACACCGGGGGAGGAGAGCTGCCCCAGGGCCGCTTCCTCGACCGCGAGCGCAGCTGGCTCGCCTTCAACGAACGCGTACTGGAGCTGGCCGAGGACCCGGCCACGCCGCTACTCGAACGGGCGAACTTCCTCGCCATCTTCGCGTCCAACCTGGACGAGTTCTTCATGGTCCGCGTCGCCGGCCTGAAACGGCGCATAGCGACCGGCGTCGCCACCCGTTCGGCCTCAGGGCTCCAGCCCCGCGAGGTGCTCGACCTGATCTGGACCCGGTCCCGGGAGCTCATGGCCCGGCACGCCGCCTGCTTCCAGCAGGACGTCTCCCCGGCGCTGGCCGACGAGGGCATCCATCTGATCCGCTGGGGCGACCTCACGGAGAAGGAGCAGGCGCGCCTGTTCACCCTCTTCCGGCAGCAGATCTTCCCCGTCCTGACGCCGCTGGCGGTGGACCCCGCGCACCCCTTCCCGTACATCTCGGGCCTCTCCCTCAACCTCGCCGTCGTCGTCCGCAACCCCGTCAGCGGCCACCGGCACTTCGCGCGCGTCAAGGTGCCGCCGCTGCTGACGCGCTTCCTGGAGGCGTCGCCGCAGCGGTACGTGCCGCTTGAGGACGTCATCGCGGCGCACCTGGAGGAGCTGTTCCCCGGGATGGAGGTGCTGGCGCACCACATGTTCCGGGTCACGCGCAACGAGGACCTGGAGGTGGAGGAGGACGACACGGAGAACCTCCTGAAGGCGCTGGAGAAGGAGCTCACGCGGCGCCGCTTCGGCCCGCCGGTGCGGCTGGAGGTCGAGGAGTCGATCGATCCGTACGTACTGGACCTGCTGGTCCGCGAGCTGAATGTCCGCGACGCCGAGGTGTATCCGCTGCCGGGGCCGCTGGATCTGACCGGGCTGTTCGGGATAGCCGCGCTCGACCGGCAGGAGCTGAAGTTCCCCAAGTTCATCGCGGGCACGCACCGCGACCTCGCGGAGGTGGAGTCGGCGTCGGCGCCGGACATCTTCGCGGCGCTGCGGGAGCGCGACGTACTGCTGCACCATCCGTACGACTCGTTCTCCACCTCCGTCCAGGCGTTCCTGGAGCAGGCGGCGGGCGACCCGGATGTGCTGGCGATCAAGCAGACGCTCTACCGGACGTCCGGCGACTCCCCGATAGTGGACGCGCTGATCGACGCCGCCGAGTCGGGCAAGCAGGTCCTGGTCCTCGTCGAGATCAAGGCCCGCTTCGACGAGCAGGCGAACATCAAGTGGGCACGCAAGCTCGAAGAAGCCGGCTGCCATGTGGTGTACGGGCTGGTCGGGCTCAAGACGCACTGCAAGCTCTCGCTCGTGGTGCGGCAGGAGGGCGAGACCCTGCGCCGCTACAGCCACGTCGGCACCGGCAACTACCACCCGAAGACGGCACGGCTCTACGAGGACCTCGGCCTGCTCACGGCCGACCCGCATGTCGGGGCCGACCTCTCGGACCTCTTCAACCGGCTGTCCGGTTACTCGCGGCGCGAGACCTACCGGCGGCTGCTGGTCGCGCCCAAGTCGCTGCGCGACGGGCTGATCACGCGGATCAACAAGGAAGCGGCGCACCACCGTTCGGGCCGGCCCGCCTACGTACGCATCAAGGTCAACTCGATGGTGGACGAGGCCGTGATCGACGCGTGCTACCGGGCCGCGCAGGCGGGCGTGCCGGTCGACATCTGGGTGCGGGGCATCTGTGCCGTGCGCCCCGGCGTGCACGGCCTGTCGGAGAACGTACGGGTGCGCTCCGTCCTCGGGCGCTTCCTCGAACACTCGCGGATCTTCTCCTTCGGCAACGGCGGCGAGCCCGAAGTGTGGTTCGGCAGCGCCGACATGATGCACCGCAACCTCGACCGCCGTATCGAGGCTCTGGTACGGGTCACCGACCCCGCGCACCGCGCGTCCCTCACCCGGCTCCTGGAGACCGGCATGGCGGACGACACCGCCTCCTGGCATCTGGGGGCGGACGGGAACTGGACCCGGCACTCCGTCGACGCGGACGGCCAGCCGCTCAGGCACGTACAGGAAATGCTCATTGACGCCCGGAGGCGCCGGCGTGCAGCACCATGAAGCAGACACCGCCGGCTCGGTCGGTACCGCCCGGCCTGCCGGGCCCTCCCCCGCGAACGACGCCTTCGAGGCGACCGCGGGGCAGGTGCTCGCCGGGTATCTGAACACCCGGTGCGGGGACTTCCTGCGCAGCCTGCGGCTGTACGGGGAGAGCGGTTCGGACACGGCCGCTGCCGAGGAGGCGGCGTCGGCGCTGCGCTGCTCGGCGCGGCGGATCGGGGGCAGCCTGCACACGTTCCGGGTACTGCTGGACCCGGCGTGGGCGGACCAGCTCCGGACGGAACTGGGCTGGCTGTCCGGCACTCTCGCGCAGGAGTACGCGTGCACGGACCGGCTGCACCGGCTGGTGTCGGCGCTGGCGCGGTTGTCGGGGGCGGGGCCTGCGGGAGCGGCGGTGCCGAAGGCCCGTAGCAACGGCGAGGGTGCAGAGGGCGGCAAGGCCGGTCCGGGCCCGGAGAGCGGCGCCGACCCGGGCTCGGGCGCCACGGCGGCTCCGGGCGCGCTGACCGTGGGGGCCTCGCGCGCCGGGGCGTTGCTGGAACGGCAGTTGACCCTCGCGCGTACGCGGGCGCACTCCGCGGCCCTTCAGGCGCTGGGCTCGTCGCGCTTCCACGCGGTGGCCGACGCCGTCGCCGTACTGGCCTCCGAGGTGCCGCTGGCACCGGTCGCCGGGGCGCCCGCCGCGGAGATCCTCGCGGCGCCGCAGAGCGCGGCCGAACGAAGACTCCTCGACGCGGTGTCCGTGCTGCCGCTGGCCCGCGCCGCGCATCCGTACAACGCGGAGGCCCTGATCCACGGCCTCTCCACGCCCTCGGACGGCGAGACCCAGGACGCGCCGTGGCACCAGGTGCGGCTGCTGCTCAGACTGCACCGGTACGCACAGGAGATCCGCCACGTGGGCGGCGCCCCGGACCCCGTGCTCGCCGACGCGGGCCGTGCCCTGGACCGGCACCGCGACGCGGCCGAGGCCGCCGCCGCGGCGGCGAACGCGGCCCGTACGCCGCGGATCGCCCCCGCGACGGCGTACGCGCTCGGCGTGCTGCACGCGGACCAGCGCCACGAGGTGGAGGCGGCGCGCTACGAATTCCTCCAGATCTGGCAGCGGAGGGCGGCGACCGCCCTATGAGCGAGAGGGCCGACACCAGGGCGGGAACCATCTTGGCCGCGGGCTGCGTGCTGTGGCGGAAGTCGCCGTACCGCGCGGACGGCACGGAGATCTGCCTGGTCCACCGGCCGAAGTACGACGACTGGTCGCACCCGAAGGGCAAGCTGAAGCACGCGGAGGACGCCCTCGCCGGCGCGCTGCGCGAGGTCCTGGAGGAGACGGGCCACCACTGCGCCCCGGGCGCCCGGCTCGGCACCGTCAGCTATCTGGCCAACGGCCGCCCCAAGCAGGTCATCTACTGGGCGGCCGAGGCGACGGACGGTGCCTTCGCGGCGAACGACGAGGTGGACCGCATTCTCTGGCTCCCGCCGCCCACGGCCCGCGACCGCCTGACCCAGCCCCGCGACCGCCTGCTGGTGGACGCGCTGCTGGCGGCTCTGCCGGCGAAAGGCGCGCCGAAGGGGTGAGGGGCGTCGCCTGAAGCGGCCAGGAACACGCCCTGGCCGCAGCCGAGTTCGTGCTCGGTGGGGATGCTCCGGGGCATCCCCGGGACGGTCGAAGTTTCCCCGTTCGTCCCGTTCGCCGTTCCGGGTCTGGCACGATGCCGCCATGACTGACCTCGATGCGCGGGCCGCGGCGTTACGGCTGTCGGTCGATGTGCCGGACGACGCCGTTGGCCGTGACCAACTCGGCTCGCTGTACGCGTGGTTGCGTGAGGTGGACGCACTGCGGGGAGTCGTCGCACTGCGTGGCGCGCCGCCGGTGGCCGGGACCATGGGGGCCGCACTCGATGTGATCACCGTCGCTGTCGGCTCCGGTGGCGCCGCCGGTGTTCTCGCGCGGTCCGTCGTGTCGTGGCTCATCCAGGGACGGCGCTCGGACGTCAAGGTCACCGTCACCACCGAGAACGGCCGGAGCGTGGAGATCGATGTGCGGGGCGCCCGGGATCCGGAGGCGCTGATGCGGCAAGTGGCCGACATGGCCCGGCGGCCGGCGGGCTCGGATGACTGATCTCTGGTATCCGGACGGCGACTCGTCGCGTGTCCTGCTGGTCGGGGCGGCCGACTACGCCTCCGACGAGCTGCCCGGGATCCCCGCCGTTCACGGCAATCTCGCTTCTCTGCGGACCGTGCTGGCCGAGTCGCCTCGTGCTCTGCTGCCTCCCAAGCACTGCCGCGTTCTGGGAGGCCGGGGCGACCGTAAACCGGTGACGCCGGTCTCCGTCGGCGCGGCTCTCGCTTCCGCGGCGCGCGAGGCGACCGATCTGCTGCTGGTCTACTACTCGGGCCACGGGCTCCTCGATGACGGAGGGCGTCTTCATCTGGCCCTGGAGGACACCGATCCCGACCCCGAGACCGTCGCGTTCAGCGCGGTTCCCGTGCAGCAGGTGCTGCGTCTGGTGGGGCGGGCCAGGGCTCGGGCGCGCGTGCTCGTTCTGGACTGCTGCTATTCGGGGCGCGCGGTGGCGGCCATGGCGACCCGAACGGGCATCGTGGCCGACCAGTTGGAGCGCTCGGGGACGTACACCCTCACCTCCACCACGCAGACCGAGCTCTCCTTCGCGCCGCCCGGTGACCCGCACACCGCTTTCACCGGCGCGCTGTTGCGTGCCCTTGAAGGGCCGCGTGTCCTGACGCTGGACGAGATCTACCACTTCGTCGACGACGACCTCAACGGGCGGTCCCTGCCGAGGCCCCAGCGGCGCGCCGTGAACGCGGCCGGCGATCTGGCACTCGTCGAGGCGCCTGTCCGGGCGGCGCCGACGATGGTGCCGGTCCGTCGGTCCGTGTCGGCGGCGGGGCGGGAGACGACCTCGGGGGCCCCGCATGACGGGGGCGATGTCGTGTTCACCCGGCCTCCGGAGACGCGTGAGGAGCGGCGCCAGATTGCCCGTTTCTGCTTGTGGGCCGCGCTTGTTCTCGCTGTGGCCACCTGTGTTCTCTGGGTGGCGTACGGGGCGTCGAAAGCGATGTGGACCGCCGCAGCCCTGCCGTCGTGCGCCGTCGTCTTCGCCGTCCGTGAGAAGGCGGGCGGGACGCTCGTGCTGGACGGCGGCGGAGTCTCCGTACGCGGCAATCCGTCGGCGCCGGACCTGGACATGCACATTCCCTGGGCGGACATCCAGTACATGGGGCTGCTCCACGAGGTCGAGGCCGCCACCGCGAACGAGACCACCGAGAGGCATACGAACGTCATTCTGGTGAGACTCCAGCCGGACTGCACTCTTCAGCCACCGCGCCTGAAGGGGGACACCATCGGGCGCCTCGGCTACCACTCCTTGGGCAGACTCAAGGACTACCGCGCAGATCCGGTCCTTCTGCGCGAGGCCGTCATGCGGTTCAGACCGGACATCTACCGCACCAACAACGAACTCCTCGATCTGGATCTGCGTCTCAGCCAGACCATTTAGGTCCAGACCATTTAGACCCTGTCCGCGCGTCATGTGGGCACGCCATAATTCGGGTCATGGTCACAGACAGCGGATCAACACCCCCCACCAGTAACGGACTTGCCCGTCGAGGAATCCTCGCCGGCGCCTTCGCCCTCTCCGCCACCGCACTTGTCGGTGCGGGCACGGCTGCGGCGGCGACGCGGGCCGAGGCGGCGGCGAGCACCGCCGAGACGGCGAGCGCCAGGGCACGGCGTGCCCTCGCCCCCTCCGACTGGCTCTCCGGGATCGGCGACTCCACTCCCGTACAGCGCCTCACCCTTCCCGGCACCCACAACTCCGGCGCACGCAGCGGCGGTCTGTATGTCGCCTGCCAAGGGACCACCATCGCCGACCAGTTGAACACCGGCGTCCGGTTCCTGGACATACGCTGCCGGGCGTTCGAGAACGCCTTCCCGATCCACCACGCCGCGTATTACCAGAATCTCAACTTCGACGATGTCCTGGTCGCCTGTCGCGACTTCCTCCGGGCGCACCCCTCCGAGACCGTCCTGATGCGCGTGAAGCAGGAGTACTCGTCGGTGGCCGACACGGAGTTCCGGCGGATCTTCGACACCTATCTGGACGGGAAGGGCTGGCGCTCCCTCTTCCGGCTCGACAGCGGTCTGCCCACGCTCGGCCAGGCACGCGGCAAGGTCGTGCTGCTCGCGGACAGCGGCGGGATGCCGGGTGTGCGGTACGGGGACGGCGGGCTCTTCGACATCCAGGACGACTACATGGCGGAGCCGATCGCCAAGTTCTCCAAGATCGAGGCGCACTTCCGCAAGGCCGCGGCGCAGCCGGGCAAGCAGTACATCAACTTCGTCAGCACGGCCGCGCTCCTGCCGCCGCGCTGGAACTCCGACCGGCTGAACCCGCAGGTGCACTCGCTGCTCGACAGCTCGACGGGCGCCGGGTGGCGCGGTCTTGGCATCGTGCCGCTGGACTTCCCCGAGACCAGGGGCGGGCTGGTGGACTCGCTGATCCGCCACAACGGCTGACGGATGTAACGACGGAGGAGAACAGGGCCTGGGGGTCGTCCGGGAGGGCGGCCCACCAGGGGCCCGGCAGGCGCGCGATCAGCGTGCGGGAAGCGACGCGTCGCCGTCCCTGTCGCCGGTGCCGCCTCTGTCGCCGTTGCCGTCGCCGGCGCTCCCGCCCGGCCCGGTCAGCCAGGTGCGGATGCCCCCGAGCGCGGTGGGACCGTAATCCTCCTCGACGCCCCTCGCCAGGTCCGCGACGGATATCGCCTCCAGAGACGCGCGCCAGGCGGCGTCGGCGGCGGCCATCGCGCGCGAGATCGCGCAGGGCCGCGTACAGGCCTCCGGCGGCGAGGCCATCGGCCCGCGCTGCCGGATCTCCGTACAGACGAACGCGGGCCGGTCCCCGTCCACCGCCGTGACGACATCGAGGACCGTGATCAGCTCCGGGGCCCTGGTCAGGACATATCCGCCCGCCTTGCCCTGGACGGATGTGACGAGCCCCGCGCGCGACAGCGCCTGGAGCTGTTTGGCGAGATAGCTGCCGGACACGTCGTGCAGCTCCGCGAGCCTTGCCGCCGGCACCGGCTCCGTACCCGTGGTCAGAACCACGCAGCAGTGCAGCGCCCATTCGACCCCGCCTGACAACTTCATACGCTTGCGCCTCCCCTCGCTTGACGCAGTGCAGCGCCCATTCGACCCCGCCTGACAACTTCATACGCTTGCGCCTCCCCTCGCTTGACTCGGACAAAGGCTATCCGACTAGTATCCCGGACAAGGAGTATCCGAGTTTGGGGTGCGTCCTGCGCGCACCCCCGTGTGCCCGTTGGCGTGCCGTGAAAGGTGGCGGAGATGAAGTTCACGGTGATCGGCGGGACCGGACTGATCGGTTCCCAGGTGGTCGCGAAGCTGACCGACGCGGGACACGAGGCCGTGCCCGCGGCGCTCCAGACCGGCGTCGACCTGCTGACGGGCAAGGGCCTTGATCAAGCGCTGGAGGGTGCCCAGGTCGTGGTCAACCTGGCCAACTCGCCGACGTTCGACGAGAAGTCCTTCGAGTTCTTCCGCACTTCCATGGGCAATCTGCTCGCCGCGGGGGAGAAGGCCGGCGTCGGGCATCAGGTCATCCTCTCCATCGTCGGCGTGGAGCAGGTGCCGCAGCTGGACTACTACCGGGCCAAGGCTCTCCAGGAGGAGCTGCTCCGGGAGGGGCCGACGCCGTACTCGATCGTCCGCGCCACCCAATTCTTCGAGTTCATGAACGCGGTCATGTCCTGGACCTCCGACGACAAGACCGTCCGGCTGCCCGTGACCCCGGTCCAGCCGATGGCCGCCGCGGACGTGGCTTCGGCCGTCTTCGAGGTCGCGACCGGCGCGCCGCTGGGGGGTATCCGGAACGTCGGCGGACCGGACCGCTTCCCGCTCGACGAACTCGGCCGGGTCACGCTGGCGGCACAGGGCGACGCCCGGAACGTCGTCGTGGACGACCAGGCCGGCATGTTCGCGGTGATCGAGGGCGACGTACTGCTTCCCGGGCCGGACGCGCATCTGGCGGGCACGCACTACCGGGACTGGCTCCGCGAGTCGCACTGATCGCGCGGGCCGGCCAAGACGCCTTACGCGCCCGGCCGGCCCGGCGGCGGGGTCGCCGCGCCCGGGATGCGGATCGCCGCCACCGTGCCGCCGCCCGCCGCCGGGCGCAGAGCGATCTCGCCGCCCGTCTGCTGCACGGTGCGGGCCACGATCGACAGCCCGAGGCCCGAACCCGGCAGTGCGCGGGCCGACGGCGAGCGCCAGAAGCGTTCGAAGACGTGGGGGAGTTCCTCCGCCGGGATGCCGGGGCCGTGGTCCCGTACCGTCAGCTCGCCGTGCGCGTCCAGCGCGACCGCGATGGCCGCGCCCGGCGGGCTGAACTTCACCGCGTTGTCGAGGACGTTGACCAGCGCCCGCTCCAGCGCGGCCGGTTCGGCCCGTACGTACCAGGGCCGCAGTGCCACCTCGATCGTCAGGTCCGGCCCGCGCAGCCGGGCGCGTTCCAGCGCGCTCTCCACGATCGTGTGCAGTGCGACGACCTGGAGCGGGCCGGGGTCGGGGGCGTCCGGCCTGGAGAGTTCCTGGAGGTCCCCGATCAGCGAGGCCAGCTCCGTCATCTGCGCCTTCACCGACGCCATCAGCGCCGTACGGTCCTCCGGGGGGATCGCGCGGCCGGTCTCCTCGCTGCGGGCGAGCAGTTCGATGTTCGTACGCAGCGAGGTCAGCGGCGTACGAAGCTCGTGCCCCGCGTCGGCGATGAGCCGCGCCTGGCGGTCGCGCGAGGAGGCGAGCGCGGCTGTCATGGAGTTGAAGGAGCGGGAGAGGCGGGCGATCTCGTCCTCGCCCTCGGCCGGGATGCGCAGGCTCAGGTCCTCCGTCCGCGCGACATGCTCGACCGCGCGGGTCAGCCCGTCGACCGGCCGCAGACCGGTCCTGGCGACCCAGAGCCCGGCGGCGCCCGCCCCGATGACGCCGATGCCCGCGACGGCGGTCAGCAGCAGGGCGAGCCGGTTCAGTGAGGCGTCGATCTCGCCGAGCGGGCGGGAGACGGAGACGGCGACCCGGTCGAAGGGCGGGCCGACGAGGACCCGCTGGGTGTGGACGCGCACCGCCGCGCCTTCCGAGGTGGTGGAGTCGTGCAGCGTGCTCTGCTCCGTGCCGCGAGCCACGGCCACGTCGGAGGGCTGGACCTTCACCGGCTGGGACGAGGCGTCCACGCACCGGCCGCCGCTGTCGTCGACGACCTGGACGTAGGCGAATCCCGACTCGGACGGCTCCGGGGGAGTCTGGACCGTCCCGCAACTGGCCAGTGTGTCCCGTACCAGACTGAGGGGCGCGGAGGTGTTACGGAGCGAGTTGTCGAGCTCCGCCTCCAGCTGGGAGCGGGTCAGCAGCCAGCATGCGACGGCAGCCGCCGCCACAGCCACGGCGACCGCGGTGGCGACGAGCATCGCGAGGCGGGAGCGGAGGGGCAACGTACGCAACCGGCGGGCGAGCGAGGTCACTCCGAACCGCCGTGCCCGCTCGCCCCCGAGGGACCCATGGGACCCCCGGGACCGCCCTCGGCGCGCAGCGCGTAACCCACCCCGCGAACCGTGTGCACCAGCCGAGGCTCGCCGCCGCTCTCTGTCTTGCGCCGCAGATACATCACGTACACATCAAGGGAGTTGGAGCTCGGCTCGAAGTCGAAGCCCCAGACGGCCTTGAGGATCTGCTCGCGCGTCAGCACCTGACGCGGGTGCGCGAGGAACATCTCAAGGAGGGTGAATTCGGTACGGGTCAGCTCCACCCGGCGCGTGCCGCGTGTGACCTCGCGCGTGGAGAGGTCCATCCGCAGATCGGCGAAGGCCAGGACGTCGTCCTGCGGCAGCTCGCCCCCGGCGGAGCCCGCGTACGAGCTGCGGCGCAGCAGCGCGCGGATACGGGCGAACAGCTCGTCCAGCTCGAAGGGCTTCACCAGATAGTCGTCGGCGCCCGCGTCGAGCCCGGTGACGCGGTCGCCGACGGTGTCGCGCGCGGTGAGCATCAGGATCGGTACGGTCGAACCGGTGGCACGCAGCCGGCGGGCCGCCGTCAGCCCGTCCATGCGCGGCATCTGGATGTCGAGCACGATCAGGTCGGGCTGGTAGGCGGCGGCCTTGGCGAGCGCGTCGACACCGTCGACGGCGACCTCGGTCCCGTACCCGTCGAAGGCGAGGCTGCGCTGGAGCGCCTCGCGGACGGCGGGCTCGTCGTCGACGATCAGGACGCGTTGCGCATCGCCTTCGGCGGGGCTCATGTCGTC
The DNA here is from genome assembly GCF_036248275.1 of Streptomyces sp. NBC_01716. Taxonomy (NCBI): domain Bacteria; kingdom Bacillati; phylum Actinomycetota; class Actinomycetes; order Kitasatosporales; family Streptomycetaceae; genus Streptomyces; species Streptomyces sp. NBC_01716. Next base: position 4,746,187 of record NZ_CP109181.1, read on the forward strand.
GCTCTTTCTCTGAACGGCTCTCGGTGACGTCTCTCGGTCTTTCTCGGTCTCTTCAGCCTCGCACGTCAGGTGCGCCGTGGTCGCTGTCACCCGTCGCGCAGTGCGCTCAGGTCCGCCTTGACGGTGTTGACGGGGATGGAGAAGCCGAGGCCGACGCTGCCGGCCGTCGAGCTGTCGGCGCTGGAGCCGCTCGCCGAGAACATGGCCGAGTTGATGCCGATGATCTCGCCGTTCATGTTGATCAGCGCGCCACCGGAGTTGCCCGGGTTGAGCGACGCGTCGGTCTGGATCGCCTTGTACGTGGTGGTGGAGGAGCCCGTATCGCCGTTGAACTGCTGACCACCGAACTCGAACGGCCACCTGCCGCCGCCACCGCCCTGCTGTTGCTGCCGGCCCTGCTCCTTCGACACGGTGACATCCCGGTCGAGCGCGGAGACGATACCGCTGGTCACGGTGCCGGTCAGTCCCTCGGGCGAGCCGATCGCCACGACCTCGTCGCCGACCCGCACGCTGTCGGAGTCGCCGAGTGCCGCCGTCTTGAGACCGCTCGCGCCCTGGAGCTTGATCAGCGCGAGGTCCTTGTCGGGGCTGGTGCCCACGACATCGGCGGTGTACGTCTTACCGGTGCTGAGCTGCACCTTCACGGTCTGTGCGCCCGCGATGACGTGGTTGTTGGTGATGATCTCGCCGTCACTGGTGATGACCACACCGGACCCGGTGGACTGCCCCGAGCTGGACGCGGCCTGGATCTCCACTATGGCGGGGGAGACGGCCGCGGCCACGCCCGCGACGGTGCCCTTGCTGCTCTGCGAGACGGTCGTACCGCTGACGGTGCTCGCGGCGGTGGCGGGGGAGTCGTTCATCAGCGTCTCGGTCAACGCGGCGGTCCCCCCACCCACGACGGCAGCGACGAACGCGGCGGCGGCGAGCAGCGCGACGGGCCGCCTGGCCCGCCGCGCGTGCGTGGGCCCGTGCGCCGGCGCGGCGGCACCCCAGCCCCACGCGGCATGCCCCGGCTGCGCGTGCTGCCCACCGCCGTGCTGCCCACCGCCCGCCGGCCCGTACGGAGGCGGCGGCGGGTACGCCTGGCTGCCGGGGCCCTGCTGGTTCGCGTCTTCGTCGCCGCTGCGACGGTAGTTGTCGTCCATGTCTCCGAGATTCCGCCCGCAAGATGAGAGCAGTCTGAAGACGTCCTGAGAAGCCCGACAGAACCGTGTATGTCCCATGTAAAGACGGCTCACCGGCAAGGGCGAGGGACGCGGTGAACCCCTCGATGGCCATCTTGCCGGCCTTGTAGACGGCCGAGAGCGGCATGTGGCCCAGCACCACGCTGGAGGTCACGTTGACCACCACGCCGGAGCCGCGCTCCCGGAACTGGGGCAGCACGGCCTGTGTCGTCGCCATGACGCCGAACGTGTTGGTCTCGAACACCTCCCGTACCTGGGTCATCGGGGTCCCCTCGAACACGCTGATCGAGGGCACGCCCGCGTTGTTGACCAGGACATCGACGGGTCCCGCGGCCTCGAACGCGGCGGTGACGCTCTCGGGTTCGGTGACGTCCAGCTCGACGATGCGCAGCCGGTCCGACTCCGGCAGGATGCCCGGACGCCGCTTGCGCACGGTCGCGATGACGTTCCACCCCCGCGAGTGGAAGTGGAGGGCGGTCTCCCGCCCGTCATCCGGAAGGTGCTTACGGCATGACGCCCGCGGGCGTGCGTACGGCGTCACGCAGGCGGGCCGCGTCCTGGCTCGGGGGCGCGCCGAACTGGCGGCGGTACTCGCGGCTGAACTGCGACGGGTTGTCGTAGCCCACGCGGTGGCCGACCCCGGTGACGTCGCCCGGGTGGGTGGAGAGCAGCAGCCGGGCCTCCTGGAGGCGGATCTGTTTCTGGAACTGGATGGGGCTCATCGCGGTCACCGACTGGAAATTGCGGTAGAAGGCGGAGGTGCTCATGCCGGACAGACGTGCCACGTCCTCGACCCGGAAGGGCTCGGCGTAGTGCTCGCGGATCCAGCGCACCGCGCGGGAGACATGGCTGAGACCACTGTCGGCCAGGCCGAACTGCCGTACCGCCGCGCTCTGTTCGCCCGTGATCAGGCGCCACAGGATCTCGCGTTTGACCAGCGGGGCCAGTACGGCGCGGTCGCGGGGTTCGTCGAGCAGGCGCAGCAGCCGGACCACCGCGTCCAGCAGTGCGGGCGGGGCGTCGCCGACGGCGATTCCCGACGGCGCGCCCGCGCCGCCCCGGGGGGTGTCCCCGGGGCCCGCCCGCAACAGGAGTTCGGCGACGGCGGACGGTTCCAGCATCAGCCCGAAGCCCAGGGCCGGCAGGCCGGGCTCGGCCTGGGTGAACTGTCCGGTGACGGGCAGGTCGACGGAGGCGACCAGAAACTGCCCCGGGCCGTACTCGTAGACCCGGTCGCCCAGCGCGAGCCGTTTGGCGCCCTGGGCGATGACGGCGAGCACCGTGCCGGACATGGAAGGCGCGGGCGGATCCGCCCGGTCGACCTTCGAGATGAGGACGCCGTCGATGGAGGTGGTCCAGTCGGCGCGGGCGTGCCGGTCGAGCAGGCTGCGGAACTCTTCTAGGGGCATGCGTGCATTGCAGCACCATTTCCCGAGCCGTTCTCAAGGTTGCGAGGATCGTGCAAGTGCGAGGAAGCATCGTTCTAGCGTCTCCGCAGGTCAGGCGGATTCAATGGGATCAGTTCACTCCACCGCTGAGAAGAGGATTCCCATGATTGCCACCTACGGATTCAACGCCACCCTGACCGCCCGCCCCGGGATGGGCGACCGGCTGGTCGACCTGCTGCTGACCGGTCTGAACGAGGGAAGCCCCGGCGCGAGCGAGCACTGCCTCGTCTACCTCGTCTCGCGTTCCGCGTCCGACCCCGACGTCGTCCACGTCACCGAGGGCTGGACCAGCGAGGAGGACCACCACCGGGTCTTCGCCGGTGAGGCCGCCCAGGCCATCGTGGCGCAGATCGACGGGCTGCTGGCCAAGGACTCCGAGTACACCGACTACGTCCCGGTCCGCGGCAGGGCCGCCTTCTGACGCGGCCCCACGCCCGACACCCCACACCCCACGCCCGTCCGAACACCCGGCACCGTCCCATGAAAGGCCAACGGCCATGACCACAGCACGCCCCGCCCTGGACCCCGAACTCAGCGCCCTGCTCGCCGACATGCCCCTGATGTCCCAGCTCACCCCCGACGTACTCGCGCAACTGCGCCAGTACCCCTCGACGCCCGTCGATTCACTCCTCGCGGGCCGGCAGGCCGAGCTGCGCGAAGTCACCGTGCCCGCGGCGGACGGTGCCCCGATCCGGCTGTCGGTCTTCACCCCCGCGACGGCGGACCGCACCACCGGTGCGCCCTGCGTCTACTGGATGCACGGAGGCGGGATGGTCATGGGCGACCGTCTCTCGCAGATCGACATCCCGCTGGAGTGGCTCGACGAGTTCGGCGCGGTCGTGGTCTCCGTGGAGTACCGGCTGGCGCCCGAGGCCACCGGCACCACACCGGTCGACGACTGCTACCAGGGGCTGCTCTGGATCGCCGAACACGCCGAGGAGATAGGCGTCGACCCCACCAGGATCGTCGTGGCGGGCGCCAGCGCGGGCGGCGGCCTCGCCGCCGGCGTCGCCCTGCTGGCCCGTGACCTCGGTACGCCCGCCATCGCCGCGCAGGTGCTGATCTGCCCGATGCTCGACCACCGCAACAACACCGCCTCCAGCCACCAGTTCGCCGGGGTGCCCGGCGTCTGGACCCGCGAGATGAACGAGTTCGGATGGCGCTCGGTCCTCGGCGACCTCACCGACGACGAGGTGCCCGCGTACGTTTCGCCAGCGCTGGCCGAAGACCTCTCGGGCCTGCCGGCCACCTACATCGACACCGGCTCCGCCGAGGTCTTCCGCGACGAGGACATCGACTACGCCTCCCGGCTCTGGGCGGCCGGGGGCCGGGCCGAACTCCACGTCTGGGCAGGCGGATTCCACGGTTTCGACGCCCTGTACCCGCAGGCTCAGATCTCCGCGACAGCCCGCCGGACCCGCACCAGCTGGCTCGCCCGGCTCCTGCGCTCCGCGTGACACCGCCGCGCCCGGGAGCAGATCTCCCGGGCGACGCGACCGCTCAGACGCAGCCGCAGGACCGCCGCACGATCAGTGCCGACGGGAACTGCTTCACCCGTTCCCTGCGGGACCCCACCACCCGCAGGCCGTCGTCCAGCACCAGGTCCACCGCCGCGCGGGCCATCGCCGGGCGGTCGGAGGAGACCGTCGTCAGTGGGGGGTCCGTGAGGCCGGCCTCCTTGACGTCGTCGAAGCCCGCCACCGCCAGTTCGCCCGGGACGTCGATCCGCAGTTCGCGGGCGGCGCGCAGGACGCCGATCGCCTGGTCGTCGGTGGAGCAGAAGATCGCCGGGGGCCGGTCGGGGCCGGCCAGCAGCGTCAGCGCGACGTTGTAGGCGTCGTAACGGTTGTAGAGGGCCTTGAAGAGCCGCCCCTCCGTCGAAAGACCGGCCTCCCGCATCGCGCGGCGCCAGCCCTCGACATGGTCGGTCACCGGGTCGCCGACGACCGGGGTCGACTCGACGCCGCCGAGGCAGGCCACATACGGATAGCCGTGCTCCAGCAGATGACGGGTGGCGAGCTGGGCGCCCCCGATGTCATCGGTGACGACGGCGACGTCGTCGATGCCCTCGGGGCGCTCGTGGAGCAGTACGACGCGGGCGTCCCACGCCTCTATCTCCGCCGCCGCGCGCTCGCTCGGGCCCTGGCTGACCAGGATCAGCCCCGAGACCCGCATACCGAGGAAGGCCCGCAGATAGTGGACCTCGCGCTCGTTGCGGTAGTCGGAGTTGCCGACGAGCACCATCTTTCCGCGCTCGGCGGCGGCCTGTTCGACCGCGTGCGCCATCTCCGCGAAGAAGGGCTGGCGCGCGTCGGGCACCACGACCCCTATGAGGTCGGTGCGCCGCGACGCCATCGCCTGCGCGACCCGGTCGGGCCGGTAGCCCAGCTCCTTGATCGCGGCGAGTACACGCTCGCGCGTGGCCGGGGCGACCGGCCTCGGTCCGTTGTTGATGACGTAACTGACGACCGCGGTCGAAGTTCCCGCCAGTCGTGCCACGTCGTCCCGCGTCACCTTGGCCACGCGCGGCAGTCTACGCGTGGTGACCTACCTCCCGGCAGGCCGGACGGCCCCTTCGCGTACGTCGGCCGTGTCGGCCGAATGCGTGGTGTCGTCGTTCGCGCCCCGCGGCACGCTCTGAACCGCCTCGCGCGCCCCCTCGCGGGAGCCTTCGGGGGCACCCTCCGGCGGGGCGTCGGACGGCGGTCGCGTCGCCTTCACCTTCGCGGCCGCCTCGGCGATGGCCTTCGCCTTCGCCTCCTCCGCCGCGCGCTCGACCTTCTCCGGTGTGACGAAGCGGTAGCCGACGTTACGGACCGTCCCGATCAGCGACTCGTGCTCGGGGCCGAGCTTCGCGCGCAGCCGCCGTACGTGCACGTCGACCGTCCGCGTACCACCGAAGTAGTCGTAGCCCCACACCTCTTGGAGCAGCTGCGCACGCGTGAACACCCGGCCGGGGTGCTGCGCCAGATACTTGATCAGCTCGAACTCCTTGAAGGTCAGGTCCAGGACCCGCCCCTTCAGCTTCGCGCTGTAGGTCGCCTCGTCCACCGAGAGATCACCGTTGCGGATCTCCATCGGGGAGTCGTCCGGCGAGATCTGCTGGCGCCCGGTGGCCAGCCGCAGCCGCGCCTCGACCTCGGCCGGGCCCGCGGTGTCGAGCAGGACGTCGTCGAAGCCCCAGTCGGCGGTGACGGCGGTGAGACCGCCCTCGGTCACCACGAGGACCAGCGGGCAGCCGGGTCCGGTGGAGCGCAGCAACTGGCAGAGCGAGCGGACCTGGGGCAGGTCGCGCCGGCCGTCGACCAGTATGACGTCGGCACCCGGGGTGTCGACGAGGGCCGGGCCTTCGGCCGGGGCCACCCGCACGTGGTGCAGAAGGAGTCCGAGGGCGGGCAGCACCTCCGTCGACGGCTGGAGGGCGTTCGTGAGCAGCAGCAGAGAACTCATCGCCGCCCACCTCCCCGGGTCGGACAGTATTCACATGTCTGCATCGTTGATTCGCCCATTACGTCGGTTCCTCCTCGGTCCCTGCAAGGGGGCACCTCCCACACCGGTGAGGGGGTGGGGGCGTATGTGGCACCACTGACCGGCCGCGCCCTGGGGCCGGAAAGCGCAAAAGGACCCGGGGGCTACATTGCCCGGATCCTCTTCGGAGGAGAATAACCCACGGGCGCTCGCTGTCAGAGGGTGCGGACAGCGAGTCATCGGTTCCACCGGCCGGCTCCGGACGACCGGAGGGGCCGCGGATGCCGTGGCGGGGCTGGGGATCGGCCATCATGGAGCGCCGGCGGAATCCAATGGAATCCGACCTGAATATTGCCGAGAAATTAGCGGGAGGAGTCGCCATGGCAACGGGAACCATCCGCTACTGGGCCGCGGCCAAGGCGGCGGCGGGCGTCGCCGAGGAGCCGTACGCGGCGGACAATCTGGCTCAGGCGCTCGACGTCGCACGCGAGAAACACCCGGGTGAGCTGGTCCGCGTACTCCAGAGGTGTTCGTTCCTCGTCGACGGTGACCCCGTAGGGACCCGCGGGCATGAGACCGTACGGCTTGCCGAGGGCGGCACGGTCGAAGTGCTCCCGCCGTTCGCAGGAGGGTGAACCGCAGAGCATGAGCGACGACCAGCACGACCAGAACCACGGCGCGGGCCGGCACGGGCAGGACTACGGCTCGGGCCGGCAGGGGCAGACGGGCCGGACGGGCCGGAATTACGACTCCGGGCAGTACGGACAGCAGCAGTACGGCGTACCGGGACCGGCCCAGTCGTACTACGACCCGCACCAGCAGCCCTCGTTCCCCGAGCCGTCGCACCAGGAGCCCGGCAACGGGCAGGGCGCGCAGACCTGGGAGGACCAGACCTGGGACACGCAGTACCAGCCGCAGGTCCAGTACCAGCAGCCCCAGCAGCCCCACCCACAGCAGGCCGCCGCCGAGACGGCCTATCTGCCGCAGCAGTCCGCCGCGTACCCGCTGCCGCCGGAGGTCCCGGGATACGGCCACCCGCCGTACCGGCAGCCCGCACCGGCCGCCGTGGCCCCGGCCTCCGCAGTGGCCGCCGCGCAGGCCGCGCCCGCCCCGGACACCTACAGCGCGCCCACCACCATGGGCAACGCCCGCATCACCGACGCCCAGCGCGCCCGCGCCGAGGGCCGGTCGCCGATCATCCCGCCCGGCATCCAGCCCGCCGGGCTCACCGCCGTGCTCGGCCTGCTGCTCGCGGGCGGCGCGGCCATCGGCCCGTACGCGCTGGCCGTCCCGCTGGTGATCCTCCAGGCCGTCACCGCCGCCGGCTGGTTCCGGCTGAACGGCATGTGGCCCGCCCGCCAGGGCATCGCGCTCGCCTTCGCGGGCGCGCTCGTCGCCGATGTCGCGGTGCTCGCCGTCGACGAGGAGCACACACTCGCGGCGATCCTCGGCACGCTCGGCGCGTGGGTGCTGCTCACGGTCGTGCTGCAACTGCGCAGTCACGCGGGGGCCGACGAACGCATGCAGGGCCTGATGGCCACCGTCGCCTCGGCCTCGCTGGCCATCATCGCCACCGGGAATCTCGCCGTAGCGGCGGACGCCGTGACGGTCGGCGCGCTCGCCGTCGCGGCCGCGACCGTCGCCCGCGCGCTCCCGCTGCCCGGCTTCGTCTCGATCGTGGTCGCGCTCGCCGCCGCCGCGGGAGCCGGACTCGCGGCGGGCGAGCTGACGGACCTCGGCGGCCAGGGCGTGGTCCTCGGCCTCGGCGCCGGCGTGTGCGCGCTGATCGGGCTCCGGGTCGCGAGCTACGACTACCCCTCGCGCTTCGTGCACATGACGGCCGGGGTGGCGCTGCCGCTCACGGTGGCCGTGCCCGCGATCTATCTGCTCGGACGGGCGCTGGCCTGACGCCCGTCCGGCGGGCGCGGATCCCCGCCGGGAACCGAACCCGCGCCCCGGGCGTCGATTAGGCTCACCGACGTCATGGGGGCTGGTACGACCAGGGTGGGGGACACCGAGCAATGCGCGCACTGCGAATTCTTCTGATCGTCGTCGTGATCCTCGGCGGGCTGTTCGTCGCCGCCGACCGGGCCGCGGTGTACTTCGCCGAGACCGAGGCGGCGAGCAAGATCAGGAGCAGTCAGGGCCTCAGCAGCGAGCCCGACGTCTCCATCAAGGGCTTCCCCTTCCTCACCCAGGTCCTGGGCTCGGAGCTGGACGAGATAGAGGTCAGCATCGGCGGGATAACCGCCACCACCGAGGGCCGCGAGGTCGAGGTGACCGAGGTGAAGGCCGAGCTCCGCGACGTGCGCGTGAACAGCAGCTTCTCCTCCGCGATCGCGGGCAGCGCGGAGGGCTCGGCACTGATCTCGTACGAGGACCTCACCAAGTCCGCGCCGAAGGGCGCGACGGTCGGCTACGCCGGGGCTGAGCGGGCCGCGAAGGGCCAGGTCAAGGTCTCGGGGCCGCTGGACGAGCTCGCCGAGGGCGCGGGGATCGATGTGCCGGACGCCTTCAAGGGGCTGCTGAAGGAGAACTTCACGACCTACAGCACTGTCTCGCTGGAGGGCGGCGACAAGGTCCGGCTGCGCGCCGACGATCTTCCGAAGCTGCCGGTGCCGGGCGCGAACGACAAGCTGAAAGAGGTCGTGGACTACGACCTGACGATCGACGGGCTGCCGTCGACCATCAAGCTCGACAAGGTCACGGCGGCGGAGGACGGCCTCGGCTTCTCCGGCACGGGCAAGGACGTCGACCTCACGAGCTGACGCGCTGACCCGGTGGCCTGCCCACCGGCCGCCGTATCGTGAGACGCGGATGTCCATCCCGTAGATGCGACAGGGGTACCAGAGACGCCGGGGCCGCGCCCCGGTCACCCGGAACGCCCGGTCGTCCCACATCTCGGACGATCGCGTCTCATCATCCGACACATCGGTGACACCGCACCGTATCCGTCCCTACGATCGGACGCATGCAGTGCTTCATCAGCGGTCTCCAGCAGCGGGGACAGGCGAACCTCACGAAGCGGCGGGCAGTCGACCTGTGCCGCGTCGCCGCCATGCTCTGTCGCACCGCCTGAGCGGGACACGTCCGCCCCGCCACCTCTCCCCGGCCCTTCGACCACGTCAGGGCCACCCGTGCCGTACGCAGCCCGCCGCGCCCCCGTGCCCGGAAGGCGCCGCCGCCCGCACCACCCGCCGCACACTGCCCCGGAGGAGAACACATGAGCCGCAGCGACGTCCTGGTAGACGCCGACTGGGTCGAGGCCCACATCGACGACCCGAAGGTTGTCATCGTCGAGGTCGACGAGGACACCTCGGCGTACGAGAAGAACCACATCCGTAACGCCGTACGCATCGACTGGAAGCAGGACCTCCAGGACCCGGTGCGGCGCGACTTCGTCGACCAGGAGGGCTTCGAGAAGCTCCTGTCCGCGAAGGGCATCGGCAACGACGACCTCGTGATCCTCTACGGCGGCAACAACAACTGGTTCGCGTCCTACGCGTACTGGTACTTCAAGCTGTACGGCCACGAGGGCGTCAAGCTCCTCGACGGCGGCCGCAAGAAGTGGGAGCTGGACTCGCGCGACCTGGTCGACGCGGTGCCCGAGCGCGCGGCCACGCAGTACAAGGCCAAGCCCCAGGACACGTCCATCCGCGCCTTCCGTGACGACGTCGTCGCCGCGATCGGGGGCCTGAACCTTGTCGACGTGCGGTCGCCCGACGAGTTCAGCGGCAAGCTGCTCGCCCCGGCCCACCTCCCGCAGGAGCAGTCGCAGCGCCCCGGCCACGTGCCGAGCGCCCGCAACATCCCGTGGTCGAAGAACGCCAACGACGACGGCACCTTCAAGTCGGACGACGAGCTCAAGGCCCTCTACGAGGAGGAGCAGGTCGACCTGGCGAAGGACACCATCGCCTACTGCCGCATCGGTGAGCGCTCCGCGCTCACCTGGTTCGTGCTGCACGAGCTGCTCGGCCAGGAGAACGTCAAGAACTACGACGGTTCGTGGACCGAGTACGGCTCCCTCGTCGGCGTGCCGATCGAGCTCGGCGCGGCGAAGTAACCGGCCGCGGCGAAAGCAACCCCAGACCACCCGCCTGACTCGGAGGACAGATCCCTATGTGCGGAGCGAAGGCCGGCGGCCCGGACGCCTCGACGATCAAGCCCGGTGAGACCACCATCCAGGGTTCCGTGACCCGTGACGGCGAGCCCGTCACCGGCTACGTACGCCTGCTGGACTCGACCGGAGAATTCACCGCGGAGGTCCCGACCTCGGCGACCGGACAGTTCCGCTTCTACGCGGCCGAGGGCACGTGGACCGTGCGCGCGCTCGTGCCCGGCGGTACGGCGGACCGTACGGTCGTGGCGCGGACGGGCGGTCTGGCCGAGGTGGCCATCGCGATCTGAGCCACGCGGCACGTTCGGCCGGAGGGCCGCGCCCCACGGGAGTTGGACGCTTCCAGACACGGGGCGCGGTCCTTCGTGCCGTCGTAAGCTCGATGTATGTATACGCGACGCCGTCGCCGCTACTTCATGCTGATGGGCGGGTGCATCGCCCTGTTCGTCTCGGCGTGGGCGTTCGTGCGCCTGTGGTCGGTGCCGGTGGCGATCGGCATGTGCGTGGTCGCCATGGTCATCCCGCCGGTGGCGGCGATCGTCGCGAACAGACGCGGCCCGGACGACCGCTGGTGGGACGACCCGCCGGGCGATCCGAAGTCCGGCGACCCCAAGTCGGACGAGTGGTGGGACGAACTCGACGGCCGGAAGAAGCCCCCGTCGAAATGACGCCGTGGAGCGGCCCGCGGAGCGCGCCGTGGAGGGCCCCGCACCACCTGTGCGTCAGTACACCAGCGCCTGTACGCCGTCGGCCATCGCCTCGCTGACGAAGACCTGGGCGCCCGCGATCCGTACGCCTTCCAGCACGTCCTTCTCCGCGATGTCACGCCGCGCCGCGCACTGCGTGCACAGGGTGATCCGGCCCCCCGACAGGACCGACTCGATCAGATCCGGCAGCGGCGCGGCATGCGGCAGTTCGAACGTCGCGGCCCGGCCCGGCAGGGCGAACCACGCCGACTCACCGGTCAGCCAGAGGGACACCTCCACCCCACTGGCCACGGCGACCGCCGCCACGGTGAAGGCCTGCGAGCAGCGCTCGGGGGCGTCGGCACCTGCGGTTACCTTGATCACGAGCTTCTTCGCCATGTCCCGAACTGTAATGCGCGGCCGAGGGCGCGGAGAGCGGCCGGTCCCCACCCATTAGGCTGGGGGCCGGCCTTTGTACCGCCCGTTCCGACGCTCTTCGAGGAGCACCCCGTGCTTGAGGACTTCTTCTCCGCCCTGCTGGCCTTGATCGTCGTAGGTGTCATGGCCTTTGCCGCGTACGCCGTGAAGAAGCTGTACCAGGGCCAGAACTGACCGCGCCCGCTCCTCGCCCACTCGAATCCCTACAGATCGCCTGAGCCGCTCATGATCGAGATCCCGTCCGACCTCAGCCCGGACCTTGTCCCGCTCGCCTTCCTCCTCGGTGACTGGGAGGGCGTGGGCGTCTTCGACTTCCCCGGTGAGGAGAAGGCCAACTTCGGCCAGGAAGTCTCCTTCAGCCATGACGGCAGGGACTTCATCGAGTACACCTCGCACACCTGGGCGCTGGACTCCGACGGCAAGAAGCTCCGCCCCATCGAGTCCGAGTCCGGCTACTGGCGCATCGACAAAGACCGCAAGGTCGAGGTCGTCATGGTGCGTGACCAGGGCGTCGTGGAGATCTGGTACGGGGAGCTCGCCGACCAGAAGCCGCAGATCGACCTCGTCACCGACGCCATCGCGCGTACGGCGTCCGCAGGCCCGTACAACGGCGGCAAGCGGCTCTACGGCTACGTCAACAGCGACCTGATGTGGGTCGGCGAGAAGTCCACCCCCGAGGTCCCGCTGCGCGCGTACATGTCGGCGCACCTGAAGAAGGTCGTCTCGCCGGAGCAGGTCGCGGCCTGGGCGAAGGACCTCGGCGATCTCCCGGACGACGGCATCGCGTTCTTCAAATAGGCGGACCGGCCCCATCGCGGCCCGCGCTGCCTACACTGGGTGCGTGGTGAGCACCGACTGGAAGAGCGACCTGAGGCAGCGCGGCTACCGCCTGACCCCGCAGCGCCAGCTTGTCCTCGAAGCCGTCGACACCCTGGAGCACGCGACGCCGGACGACATCCTCGGCGAAGTACGCAGGACGGCGTCCGGCGTGAACATCTCCACCGTCTACCGGACGCTGGAGCTGCTGGAGGAACTGGGCCTGGTCTCCCACGCGCATCTGGGGCACGGCGCGCCGACGTACCACCTCGCGGACCGGCACCACCACATCCATCTGGTCTGCCGCGACTGCACGAACGTCATCGAGGCGGACGTCTCGGTCGCCGCCGACTTCACGGACAAGCTGCGCGACACGTTCGGCTTCACGACGGACATGAAGCACTTCGCGATCTTCGGCAGCTGCCGCAACTGCACCGCCCGCGCGGCGAGCGGCGATTCGTAGCCGGACCGTACGCCGGGCCGTACCCTTCAGCCGGGTCGTACGCTTGTCGGTATGCAGCGACAGTCAACGACCAGCCCGCTCCTCACCCTGCCCGGTGCCGTGGCCGCCGAAGGACAGGACGAAGGTGTCGCCGCGCACTACGGCGATCTGTTCCGTGAACAACGCGCGCTCGCCGACGGCAAGGGCCTGGTGGACCTCTCGCACCACGGTGTCGTCACCGTCACCGGCGAGGACCGGCTGAGCTGGCTCCATCTCCTGCTCACCCAGCACGTCAGCGAGCTGCCCGCCGGCCGGGCCACCGAGGCGCTGATCCTCTCCGCGAACGGCCACATCGAGCACGCCCTGTATCTCGTGGACGACGGCGAGACGGTGTGGACGCATGTGGAGCCCGGTACGCGCGATGAGCTGATCGCCTATCTGGAGTCGATGAAGTTCTTCTACCGCGTGGACGTCGCCGACCGTACGGACGACTTCGCCGTGGTCCATGTCCCGGCCGGGTCCATCGCGGAGGCGCCGGACGGTGCCGTCGTACGGGAGACGCCGTACGGCCGCGACATCTTCCTGCCGCGCGCGGACCTGGAGTCGTACGCGCGGCTGTACGGCCCGCCGGCCGGGATCCTCGCGTACGAGGCGCTGCGCGTCGAGGGCCATCGGCCGCGGCTGAACTTCGAGACCGACCACCGCACCATCCCGCACGAGGTGGGCCTGATCGGCGGCGCCGTCCATCTGGAGAAGGGCTGCTACCGGGGCCAGGAGACGGTCGCGCGCGTCCAGAACCTGGGGAAGCCGCCGCGCCGGCTGGTCTTCCTGCATCTGGACGGGAGCGAGGTGGTGCTGCCGGGGCACGGTACGCCCGTACGGCTCGCCGCCGACGGCGAGGATGGCCGGCAGCTCGGCTTCATCACGACCTCGGCCCGCCACCACGAGCTGGGGCCGATCGCGCTGGCCCTGATCAAGCGCAATGTGCCGCTGGACGCCCCGCTGTTGGCCGGGAACACACCGGCGGCGCAGGAAGCGGTCGTGGAGGCCTGAGCGGGCCCTTCCCGGTACGCGTACACGAGCGGGTGGGGCACGTGCCGTGGCACGCCCCACCCGCTCACATCTCCAACTGCACCGTGAACGGGCCGTGGTTGGTGAGCGAGACCCGCATGTCCGCCCCGAACCTGCCCGTCTCCACGGTCGCCCCCAGTTCGCGCAGCCGCGCCACGACCTCGTCGACCAGCGGTTCGGCCAGCGCTCCCGGCGCCGCCGCGTTCCAGGTGGGGCGGCGGCCCTTGCGGGCGTCCCCGTAGAGAGTGAACTGAGAAATCACCAGGAGGGGCGCGTTCACTTCCGAGCAGGACTTCTCGTCCGCGAGAATCCGCAGTGTCCAGAGTTTGCGGGCCAGTTGGGCCGCCTTCTCCTTCGTGTCCTCGTGGGTGACCCCCACCAGCACACACAGCCCCTCGCCGACGATCCTGCCGACCGTCTCGGTCCCCGACTCCGTTACGACATCGACGCTCGCGCCGTCGACTCTCTGCACCACTGCTCGCATACGGACCAACCTATCCAGGGCCCGTCGTCCGCCGTATCCAGGGCCGAACGGGTGCAGATCGTCTGCAGGTGCACGTGCAGGGGTGGCACGATGCACGCAGGCGGAGAGAGGGGAAGTAAGCACGCATGAGCACATCTGGTGCCGGGCGGTCGCCCGGTCCTGTACCGATCACCGGCGGTACGACGTCCGGCAGGGGCCCGGGTGCCGGTGCGGGGACGGTCCGTCCCCCGGCACAGTGGGCGGCGGACGGTGAGAACGCCCTGGGGCTGCCGGAGTTGCGGGCGCTGCGCCGGGACGCGACGCGCGACGAGGCCGATCTCAGCTATCTGCGCCGGCTGCTCCAGGGCCGTATCGACATCCTGCGGGCCGAACTGGCACGGCGGGCCGCGCCCGAGACGCCGGTCGTCGACCGGCTCTCCGAGATCCTGGCGGACACTCCTTCGCTCCACAGGTCGTCGGCCCGGCATGTGACTCTTTCCACACCACGGAACGAGGAGTTCCGGCTGCTGGCCGCCGAGGCGCTCGCCGAGGTGGAGCTCTCCGACCTCGCCGCCCGTACGGACGAGGAGCTGCACGCCGCGATGGGCCGGCTGATCCGGCATGAGCAGCAGGTTTCGCAGCGGCGGCATCTTCTCCAACGGACGGCGGACGAGTGCAGCGCGGAGATCGCGCGCAGGTACCGTGAAGGCGAAGCACAAGTAGACGACCTGCTCACGTAATGCCATGACTGCCTTCCGTAGCGGTCCCCGCCCGGAAGGCCGATGATGACGACTCGCAGGACCACGACCGGCGCCGCCGGTGCCGTATCCCCGTCCGCCGCCCCTGATTCCCTTCCTCCGGTCCTCGCCGAGGTGGTGCGGTCCGGCTTCGTGGAGGGCAGGCACCGCGGCTCGCTGGTGCTGCTCGGGGCGGACGGCGGTGTGGAGTTCGCGCTCGGCGACGTGGACGTGCCGGTCTTTCCGCGCTCCAGCAACAAGCCCCTCCAGGCCGCGGCCGTGCTGCGCGCCGGGGTCGAACTCTCCGGTGAGCGGCTGGCGTTGGCGGCGGCGAGCCATTCCGGCGAGGCCTTCCACCTCGATCTCGTACAGAAGATGCTCGCCGAGTCGGGACTGACGGCGGACGATCTGCTGAATCCGGCCGATCTGCCGCTGGACCGGGTGGAGGCCGAGACGTATCTGGCGGCGGGGCGGGTCAGGGACCGGGTCACCATGAACTGCTCGGGCAAGCACGCGGCGATGCTGGCGGCCTGTGCGCGGAACGGCTGGCAGCTCGGTACGTATCTGGAGCCGTCCCATCCGTTGCAGCGTCTTGTCGCCGAGGTCGTCGAGGAGGCGTCGGGGGAGCGGGTCGCCGCGGTCGGTACGGACGGCTGTGGTGCCCCGCTGATGGCCATCGGCCTCACCGGACTCGCCCGCGCCTTCCGGCACTTCGTACTCGCGGAGCCCGGTACGGCCGAGCGCCGGGTCGCGGACGCGATGCGCGCGCATCCCGAGTACGTGGCCGGTACGCGCAGGGCCGACACCTGGCTGATGCGCGAGGTGCCCGGCGCGCTGTCGAAGATGGGCGCGGAGGCCGTGCAGGCGGTGGCGCTGGCCGACGGCCGCGCGCTGGCGTTCAAGGTGGACGACGGCGGCCTGCGGGCGCTGGGGCCGGTACTGGCGCGGGCGCTGGGGCTGCTGGGGGTCGAGGGACCGGTGGTGGCGCGCATCGGGCGGGCGCCGCTGCTGGGGGGCGACGCGGAGGTGGGCGAGGTCCGGGCGGTGTTCTGAGGTCTCTTCCGCCTGGCCGGTGGAAATCCGCAGGACTTCCCACCCTTCCTGTGTTTAGCGTACGGAGCATGGCCATAGACGTCCGAGTGATCAGCGAATCCGACTTCCCCGACTGGCTCCGCGCCCTGAACACCGGCTTCCTCAGGCCGCCAGGACCGAGCGAGAAGGAGGTCGAGGACCGCAGGGCGTACATGGACCCGAGCCGTACGCGGGGCGCGTTCGACGACGGCCGCTGCGTGGCGACGTACCGCACCTTCCCGCAGGAGCTGACCGCCGTCGGCGGCGCCGCGCTGCCGGCCAGCGCCGTCTCCAACGTCACGGTCTCGGCCACGCACCGCCGCCGCGGGCTGCTCAGCCGGATGATCAACGACGATCTGGCGGAGGCGAAGGAGCGCGGCGACATCGTGTCCACGCTGATCGCGGCGGAGTACCCGATCTACGGGCGGTACGGCTTCGGCCCGGGCGCCTGGACCACCGAGTGGTCGATCGACGTACCGCGGGCGGGCCTGGACCCGCGCCGGAGCGGACAGCCGGACGACGGCGGGCGGATCGACCTGGTCGACGGCGCGGAGTCGCGGAAACTGGGCCCCGAACTGCACGACCGGCTGCGCTCGGTCAGGCACGGTGTGATCAGCCGCAACGAGCGCTGGTGGCAGGTACTCACGGGCATGGTGACCCCGCACGGAGTGCCGTGGGTCGAGCCGTTCCACGCGGTGTACCGGGACGCGTCGGGCGAGGTCCAGGGCCTGCTGACGTACCGGGCCGACGAGGTGTGGGGCGACGCCAAGCAGCCGCTGAACACGGCGACGGTGCTCGACGCGATCGCCGTGACGCCGGCGGCGGAGCGGGCGCTGTGGCTGTACGTCTGCTCGATCGACTGGATCCAGACGGTCCGCACGGGGCGACGCGCCCCGGACGACCTGCTGCCCTTCTTCCTCCCGGACCCACGCGCGGCCAGGATCGTCACGCAGGCGGACTATCTGTGGGTGCGGATCCTGGACACCGTTCGCGCGCTGGAGTCCCGTACGTACGCGGCCCCCGGCACCCTGGTCCTGGACATCCACGACCGCGCGTCCCTGGCCTCGGGCCGCTACCGCCTGGACACCACGGCCACGGGCACCACCTGTGCCCCGACGACCGAGTCGCCGGATCTGACGCTGGACGTACGGGAGTTGGGCGCGCTGTATCTGGGGGACGAGTCGGCGGTCCGGCTGTCGGCGCTGGGCACGGTGACGGAGGAGAAGCCGGCCGCGGCGTCCCGTGCGGACGCGCTGTTCCGCACCTCCCGCCGACCGTGGTGCCCGGACCTGTTCTGAGACGGCTTCCGACGGGCCGGCCCGGTGGGCCGACCCGCGGTCAGCCCATTCCCGGCTGCATGAAGAGCAGGGCCAGGACGACGGCGCCGATTCCGGCGCAGGTGGAGCTCCTGAACTTGATACCGCCGGTGAGCATGAGGAACGCTCCCGCGCCTAAGACGCCGTATTTCAGCTGGACGGCTTGCTCGAGTACAAGGGTGAGAACTGGCATGACGGCCCCTCCAGGCAGAGTGGAGAACTCAGAGCTGTGCGGATGCGTGGCACACGTGGCGTGAGGGACGCGACTGGAAGCGCGTGGGGCGAGCCCGTACGACGGTGGACGGGCGACGAGTGGAGCGAGTAGTTCCGCCAAGTTCTTCAACTTGGTTGCCAACTACTGAAGTTGTTCCCGGTTATCGGGTGGTGTAACCAACTCCATGTACCTGACGAGAGATGGCCATAAGTTGTAACGTTCTTGTGTGAACTCTGAACGCAGTGCACTGAACGGCACGGACAAGCCGACGTCGGAGGACGTGGCGGAGGTTCTCCGTGACCGGATGGATTCCGGCGAACTCGCCGTCGGTGACGCCATGCCGACGCAGGCTGCCCTGGTGAAGGAGTTCGAGGTGCAGCGCAGTGTCGTACGGGGGGCCCTGAAGCTGCTCCAGGAGGAGGGGCTGCTCACCGAGCCCACCCGGGGTGCCCCGGCCCGCGTCGCCGACCGCTCAGCCCGTACGGAGGCGGCGGACGGCACGCCCCGGGAGACGATGGTCGCGCTGGGGCCCCGGATCGACGCGGCCTTCGGCGCGCAGGACGTCCGGATAGACGCCCTCTGCCTCACCGCGGAGTCGCTGAGCGCGGCCTTCGGCGAACAGCGCAGGCTCATCGCGACCCGGGACTCCACGCCGGCCACGGTCCGGGTCCGCGTGCTGATGCCCAACCGGGACATCGACCTGGCCTTCCCCCGGATGATCGGCGATCCGGAGGAGGACGACCCGGTCCATCTCCGCTGGCTGAAGATGCGCAACGCGCACGGCACGGTCCTCAGTGACCATCTGCGGGGCCTGGGTGCCGCACACGACATCGACGTGGACGTGCAGTTCAAGGCGCTGCCCTTCACCCCTCCGGTGAAGCTGTATCTCCTCAACGGCACGGAGGCGCTGTTCGCGTACTACCGGGTCACGGAGCGCGAGGAGCAGATCAACCGGAAGCCGGTGGCGGTGTGGGACACGCTGGGCGGCGAGTCTCCGCTCTTCTCGTTCGGGGCGGGGGCCGGGCAGCCCCACCGGGACCACGCGTTCGTCCGCCAGTCGCAGGTCTGGTTCGACGCCCTGTGGACAACCATCGCCACCGACCTCAACCTGGTCTGAAGGCCCGCCGGTTCGGGATCCGGCGCCGCCCGCTTCCCCGGCCGCTCACCAGCCCGGCGGCAGCGCCCGCCTGGGCGTGCGCGCCCGGCGGCCAACCGCCGCCGAACAGCCGGGAGTTGGCTGGCGGCCGTCGGTGAGACACGGGGCATGGGGGGCTGTTGGGGGCCGTATCCGGGGGTCACGGGGTAGCGTTCTTGCGTGGTTCCGCCGATGCCCGAGCCGCCCCGAGAAGACATCCCGTACGGGAGGGGGGAAGTGCCGAAACGTATCCGCACTCCCGACTCCCACCACCGACTGTTGCCGACGGACGGAACGATGTGGCTGACCTGCGCGAGCTCTTCGACTCGACGGCGTGTGTGCTCTTCGACTTCGACGGCCCCGTCTGCGGGTTGTTCGCCGGATACCCGGCGCACCGCGTGGCCGCCGAACTGGTGAGCTGGCTCCGCAGACAGGGCCGGGAATCCCTGCTGACCAGGGACGAGGCCGGCTCCGACGACCCGCACGCGGTGCTGCGGGCGGTCGCGCTCACCGCTCCGGACAGCGGATTCCTCGGGGAGCTGGAGGCCCAACTCACGGAGCACGAACTGCGGGCCACGGATACGGCGGAGCCCACCGAGTACGCGGACGAGCTGATCCGGGCCCTTAGGTCGCGCGGGCTGGGGCTGGCCATCACGACCAACAACTCGGCCCGCGTCGTCGAGCGTTATCTGGAGGCTCGCGGACTGGACGACTGCTTCGGGCCCCACATCCACGGCCGTACGCGCGACCTCCACCGGCTCAAGCCGGACCCGGACTGTCTGCTGCGGGCTCTGGACTCCACGGGGGTCGCCGCCGAGCGGGCGCTGATGATCGGGGACACTCCCGCGGACTGCGTGGCGGCCCGGAAGGCGGGCGTCGCCTTCGTCGGCTACGCGCGTAACCAGCGCAAGTGGAACCTGCTCGTGGGTGCGGGCGCGCCGACCGTCGTCTCCTCGCTGAAGCCGATGCTGGACGTGGTCGCCCGCAAGCCAGGGGGCGCCAGAAACGGTGGTTCTCCTCGTATCTGACGAGGCTTGGCGGGAATTCGCCGGTCAGGTCACCCGATGACCCGTCCGGAGTAACCGTCCACTCACTTGGCGGAGTTTCTGATTCAAGTGGCCGCTGAGCGTCCTGGGTTGGCGGTTAGGATGTGCACCCCACCGTGTGTCGGTAGAACAATCAGAACCACCTCTGTGGGCATTCCCCCGTGAGGTGCAGAGTTCAGGTGTCCGAATATCAGTCGTTGGAACCGCACAGGACCTTCGCGGAGTACGCCCAAAACAAGGGCGTTCGACAGCGAGGCCATCACAACGACAACTATCTGGTGGCGCCGACCGAGGAAGTGGCGGCCACCCTCGGTCTGGAACCTGGCACGAAGGTCATGCTGCGGCGCAGGAATCCGGCCGCGCTGCCCGTCGTGCCACGGACCTGGCCGGACGAGCCGGAGATCCTCCGTTCGCTCAGGGGCCGTCTGGCGTACGTCCCCGAATGCCTCGCCACGATGGGCGACTTCGCCGTGCACACCTATGTGGAAGGCGTCCCGCTCTCCGCGGTCTCCTCCGACGGCCAGATCCTTGACGCCGGGCTGCTCCGGGCGGTCGCCGGCCTGCTGGCGGAGATGACCACCGTTCGCCGCCGGCATCTGCCCGAGCTGCCCCCGTCCTGGCCGCGGGACGGCGCGAGCCGCTCCTTCCTGCGGACCCTCGCGGCGCTCACGGACCAGCAGGTGCGCCGCCCCAACTGGCCTGCTTTCGGCGGGCTGTTCGCCACCCTCGGGGTGCCGGAGGGAGCCCTGAGCGGCTTCGCCGAGAGAGTCCCCGCGATGTCCGCGAGGCCGTTCGGGCTCCTGCACACGGACCTGCACCGCGACAACCTGATTCTCCGCGAATCCCCGTCCGGGACCCCGGTGATCTGCGTCGACTGGGAGCTGGCCTCCTACGGGGATCCGCTGCACGACCTCGCCACCCATCTCGTACGGATGCGCTATCCGGCCGAACAGTGGGACGACGTCAAGGAAGCGTGGGCGCGGGCCGTGGCGGACACCCGCCCGCAGGCCGTGAACGGTCTGGAGACGGACCTTCTCCACTACCTGGATTTCGAGCGCGCGCAGTCCGTCTATCCGGATGTGATCCGGGCGGCCCAGTCGCTGGGCCCCGACGCCGGGCCCGGCAGTCTCAAGAAGGCCACCGAAGCCGTACAGACCGCGCTCGAACTGGCTCGCCGCCCGCTGAGGCTCAGCCGCGTCGCGGGGGCCGCGGAGATCAGCAAGGCACTCCGCCGCTGGGAAGCCTCGCAGCCCGGCCGGGAGGACCGGGCGCTTCACCCCGTCGGTACCGTCCCCTGGGAGCCCGACGACGAAGTCCACGGGTGGAGCGGATATCCCCTGGAAGCCGTCTCACGGGCGCTGTCGGCGGAGGGGGCGGCAGGCGCCGGGCAGGTCTTCAAAGGCACCGGGCACCTCAACACCGTCGTCCGGGCCGGCCGCGACGGTGAGACCGTGGTCGTACGGCGCAGGCTCGACGGCGGCAACCGCCGGGAGCGCGGCTTCCTCGACGAGCATCGGGTCCTCCAGGCGCTCGAATCCGTCCGGCCCCGGGTGCGCGCGCCCGAGGTACTGGCCCGTGGCACCAGCGGCGGCGACGACCGGTTCGTCATCCACTCGTACGTCGGGCCCGTCGGCGGCGCCCATCCGCCCGAGCATCCCGCCGACGGGCTCAGCCTCCGCGAGGCGGACGACCTGGTCGACCAGCTGTGCGCGCTGACGGACGTTCCGACCCACGGGCTCGGCCCCGACGTGGCGCACGGCGACTTCTACCAGTGGCTGAGCGGCCGGCTCATCGACATGGTCGCCGGCCTGCCCAGGGAGTCGCTGCGCCGTGCGGCGGTGCTCGGTCTGCCCAACGCGAACCGGCTCAGGGAACTCCTCACCCACACCTTCGTCGCGCCCCGGAAGCGGGTGCTGCTGCACGGTGACCTCAACCCGTGGAATCTCATCAGGAACGAGAAGCGCGACAGCCTGACGATCATCGACTGGGAGATGGCCGTGGTCGGCGATCCCCTCTACGACCTCGTAAGGCATCTCCATCTCACCCCGCACGGCCCGCAGACCAGGGAGCGGATGTTCCGCCGGTGGTACGGGAAGCTGGACTCGCAGTACACCAAGGGCTGGGAGGAGGACTGGCGGTTCTACCGCTGGATGGAGATCGTCCGCTCCGCCTACATCGACCTCGACCGGCTGCTCACCGGCGAGAGCCTCGACACGCCCAACGTCCGCAGGGCGGTCGACTCGTACTCCCTGACCCTCTCCGGCGCCACCGCCTCGCTGGGGCTGCGGACCAGGCACCTCGACCATCGGTATCTCGCGCTGGACCTGCCGGGCGTTGACCTGATCGGGGCGGACGGCTGAGCGTCGGGTCGTCGAGTGCGTCTCGCCGTCACGCCGTCCGGCTCCTGAACAGCCGCCCCGAGACCCCCACCGCCACCAGCAGAATCCCCCCGCACCAGCCCAGTGCCACCCACGGATCCGTGCCCACCGGCTGGTTCAGGAGGAGGCCGCGGAGGGATTCGATCAATGGGGTGACCGGCTGGTTGTAGGCGAAGCCGTGGATCCAGGGCGGCATCGTGGCGATCGGGGCGAACGTGCTGCTCGGGTATGTCAGGAACATCATGAAGAACGAGAACGCCCCCGCCGCCTCCGGGGAGCGGGTCAGCAGGCCCACCGCCGCCGCCAGCCAGGAGATCGCCAGGATGAAGGCGAGCAGCAGGCCCGCCGCCGCGAGGGCGGCCGGGAGGGTGGGGGAGGGGCGGAAGCCGATCAGGAGCGCCACGCCGAGGACCAGGACCGTCGAGACGATGTTGCGGACCGCGCTCGAAGCGACATGGCCGGCGAGGATCGACCTGCCTCCGACGTCGAGCGAGCGCAGGCGGTCGATGATGCCGCCCTTCATGTCCTCGCTGACGCCCACGGCTGTGCCGGACGAGCCGAAACCGGCGCAGAGCAGCAGGACGCCGGGGACGACGTAGGCGACGTACGGATCGCCCGTGCCGGTACTGATCGCGCCGCCGAAGAGATAGACGAAGATCAGCATCAGCATGACCGGCAGCATGAGCGAGGTGAAGATGGCATCGACGTTACGGCTGCTGAGCCGGGTCGAACGGGCCGTCATCACCAGGGAGTTGTTCAGCACCCGGCCGGCCGGGGACATCGTCGCCGGGTCAGACATGGGCCGGCTCCGCGGTGGTGCGGCCGGTCAGGGCCATGAATACGTCGTCGAGCGAGGCGCTGTGCACCCTGAAGCTCACGACGTCCCGGCGTGCCGGGTCGATCTCGTCCAGCAGCGCCCGTACCCGCGTCGCCGTGCCGTCCGTCGGCAGGCCGAGCGTGAGCGTGTCGGCCGACCGCTGTACGGCGAGGGGCGCGAGGCGCTCGTACGCCGCCGCGTCGGCGACCACCACATCGAGACGATGGCCGGCGACCCGGGCCTTCAGCTCCGCCGCGGTGCCCTCGGCGGCCACCCGGCCCGCGTCGAGCACGGCGATACGGTCCGACAACTGGTCGGCCTCCTCCAGGTATTGGGTGGTGAGGAAGACCGTGGAGCCGCCCGCCGAGAGATCGCGCACCACCTGCCACAGCTCCTGGCGGCTGCGCGGGTCGAGCCCGGTCGTCGGCTCGTCCAGGAAGATCACCTCCGGTTCGCCGACCAGTCCGGCGGCCAGATCGAGCCGCCGCCGCATACCGCC
Organism: Streptomyces sp. NBC_01716; assembly: GCF_036248275.1. Classification (NCBI taxonomy): domain Bacteria; kingdom Bacillati; phylum Actinomycetota; class Actinomycetes; order Kitasatosporales; family Streptomycetaceae; genus Streptomyces; species Streptomyces sp. NBC_01716. The sequence continues at coordinate 4,769,536 of NZ_CP109181.1, forward strand.
CGAGTACGTGCCGGTGAGCCGCCGCCCCGCGGCCGTCAGACCGAACCGCTCCAGCAGTTCCGCGGCGCGGCCGCGCGCCGCCGCGCGTGAGAGACCGCCGAGGCGCGCCATCATGCGCAGGTTCTCCTCGCCGGTCTGTTTCTCGTCGACCGAGGCGAACTGGCCGGTCAGGCTGACCGCCCTACGCACCTGGCGGCGCTGGGTCCGTACGTCGTAACCCGCCACCCTGGCCGTGCCGTTGTCGGCGTCGGCGAGCGTGGCGAGGATCCGGACGGCGGTCGTCTTGCCCGCGCCGTTGGGGCCGAGCAGGGCGAAGACCGTGCCGCGCTCGACGGTGAGATCGATGCCGTCGAGCACCTTCACCCGCCCGTCCCCACGCCCGTAGGACTTCTCCAGACCGATGGCGCTGATGGCTCGTGTGCCGTGTGTGCCGTGTGTGCCGCGTTCGCCGCGTGTATCGCGTTGCTTCTGGGGACTCATGGCCGCCGCTCCTCCGTTATGCGTATGCCTTACGCTTGATGTGTAAGGGTTACGCATAACTAGGATGGCGTCAAGCGCGGGCAGGCAGGACGGGGAGGAAAGAGACGTGACGGGCGAGAACGACGGGAACGGCGACAGCACGGGAGACACCGGGCTGCCGGCCAGCATCGAAGCCGCCTGGGGCCTGCGCGAACGCCCGACCAAGGGCCGTAAGCCCGGCCTCACCCTTCAGCGGATCGTCGACACGGCCGTCACCGTCGCCACGACCGAAGGGCTGCCCGCCGTCTCGATGGGCCGGGTCGCCAAGAAGCTCGGCGTCTCGCCGATGTCGCTCTACCGGTACGTGGCGGCCAAGGACGAGCTGTACGTGCTGATGCAGGAGGCGATCATCGGTGACCCGCCGGCACCCCCACCGCCGGGCACCGACTGGCGCACGGCGATGGCGGAATGGGCCTGGGCGATGCGCGGGATCTTCTACGAGAACCTGTGGGCGCTCCGTATCCCCGTCTCCAGCCCGCCCGCCACTCCCCGGATGGTGGCCTGGTGGGAGTCGGGGCTGGTGGCGCTGGAGGGGACGCGGCTCGACTGGGGCGAGAAGCTGTCGGTGATTCTGCTGGTCAACGGCTACGTACGGCACGAAACGACGCTGATGGCCGACCTGGCGGCAGCCGTGACGGCCAGCGGCAAGCCGGCGGACGTCGTGCTCGCCCGCTACGGGCGCACGATCCAGAAACTGGCCGACCCCGCGCGCTACCCGTCCGTCGCGGAGATGCTGGCGTCCGGGGTGATGGAGATCCCGGACGAACCGGAGAGCCCGGACCACGAGTTCACCTTCGGACTCGAACGCATCCTGGACGGCATCGAGGTGCTCGTACGGGAGCGCGGCGGGGACAGCGGCGTGGGCGGAAACAGTGGCGTCGGCGGGGCGCGCATTCCGTAAGGTGCGGGCGTGGATCTCTTTCAGACGGTGAACGGGCGGGTACGGGGGCGTCGGACCGCCCCCGATGTCGTCGCGGTGCTCGGCATCCCGTACGCCGCACCGCCGTTCGGAGCCGACCGCTTCAACGCCCCCCGCCCCGCGACCCCGTGGCAGGGCGTACGGGAGTGCGCCGGCTTCGGGCCGATCGTGCCGCAGTCGGCGGAGCTCCCGGGATCGCCCGCGTGGTCACCCGGCGACGAGGACGTGCTCAACCTGAACGTCTGGACGGCCGGGAACGCGGCGGGGAAGCGGCCCGTGCTCGTCTGGATCCACGGCGGCGCGTACACCTTCGGCTCGTCGGCCCAGCCCGACTTCGACGGTACGGCCCTGGTCCGCGCCGGGCTGGTCGTCGTCACCCTCAACTACCGGCTCGGCTTTGAGGGGTTCGGCCACATCCCCGGCTCCGACCGTCCCGACAACCGCGGTCTGCTCGACCAGATCGCCGCCCTGGAGTGGGTGCGCGACAACATCGCGGCCTTCGGCGGCGACCCCGCCAACGTCACCGTCGCCGGGCAGTCGGCGGGGGCGGCGTCCGTGGCGTGTCTGACGGTGATGGAGCGGGCGCGCGGGCTGTTCCACCGCGCCGTCGCGCACAGCGCGGTCGGCCCGGTCTACCCGCGCCAACTCGCCGCCGACACCACCCGGTTGGTGGCGGACGCCGCCGGAGTCCCGGCCACGGCCGACGGGTTGACGGCGGCGTCCCCGTACGACCTGGTCCACGCCTCCGACCAGGTCGTCGCCCGTCTGCGCGAGGACCCGGCGGCGGGGGCACGGCACTACGACCCGGTGCTCTACGGCCCGGTCGCCGACGGCGAGTCGCTGCCCGCCGACCCGCTCGCCGCCGACGCGGCGGACCGCGCCGACGTCGACCTCCTCGTCTGCCACACGACGGAGGAGTACTGGCTGATGGACGCGGTCGGCAGCAGCAAGAAGATCACGACGGACGGTCAACTCGACGCCTTCGCACGGGACTTCGGGCTGCCAGACGATCTCGTACCGGCCTACCGGGCGCTGCTGCCCGACGCGCCGGTGCTCGACCTGTACCTCGCGATCTACGGCGACATGTCCTTCGCCGAGTACAGCAGCCGCCTCGCCGAGCGGCATGCCGGCGCGGGCCGCAGGACGTATCTCTCCCGCTTCGCCAGGCGGCGCGTCACGGAGAGCGGAGTCGTGCACCCCTGGCACTGCGCCGACGTCCCGTTCGTCTTCGGCACCCTCGACGTGCCCGAACTCGCCTTCCTGATCGGCGGCCCGCCGTCGGCCGAGGACCACGAACTGTCGCGCCGTATGGTCCGGGCGTGGGCGGACTTCGCCGCGACGGGGGATCCGGGCTGGCAGCCACTGGACGCGGACGGCGACGCGGGCGGCGAGGCGGACACCGTACGGATCTGGGGGACGGGGGACGCGCACGACGGTGACGCGCACGACGGTGACGCGCACGACGCCGGTGCGTACGACGCCAGTGCGCACGACGCCTTCCGTGCCGCGTGGCGGGGCGTCGACTACAGGGCCGTACACCCCTGACCACCACCCCTGACAGGATGGGCGCATGACCGAGATCCGCACGCCCCGCCTCCTCCTCCGCCGCTGGACCGACGACGACCTCGCCCCCATGGCCGAGATCAACTCGGACCCGCAGGTCATGCGCTGGGTCGGCGACGGCTCGGTCCGCGACCTGGACGAGACCGCCGAGGCCGTCGAGCGCTGGGAGGAGGAGTGGGACGAGGAGGGCTTCGGGCTCTTCGCCGTCGAACTGCTCGCCTCGGGCGAACTGATCGGCTTCGCCGGCCTCTCCGTACCGGAGTATCTGCCCGAGGTACTGCCCGACGTGGAGATCAGCTGGCGGCTCGGCGCCCAGTTCTGGGGCCAGGGTTACGCCTCCGAAGCCGCCCACGCCGTACTGGAGTTCGCCCTCCAGGACCGGGGGCTTGAGCGTCTCGTCGCCGTGAACCGGCTGGGCGACGACCTGTCCGAGAACGTGCTCCGCAAGCTGGACATGGTCCTCGACCGGGAGACGAAGCACCCGGAGTACGGCTTCGCGCTGAACATCCACACCATCGACCTCAGCGAGTACGAGGCCTGAGCACCGCGTACGCCACCACGAACGCGGTCACGAGCAGTCCGGCCCCGACGCCGAAAGCCAGGTGGTAGCCGGAGGTCAGCGCCTCGGCCTCGCTCGCGCCGCCCGCGAGCAGGCGCTCGCTCCGCGAGGCCGCCAGCGTCGACAGGACGGCGACGCCCACCGCCATCCCGATCTGCTGGGTCGTGTTGAACAGCCCGGAGGCGAGCCCCGCGTCCTCCTCTCCCGCGTCGGACATCCCGAGCGACGTCAGCGCGGGTAGGGCCAGCCCGAAGCCGGCGGCGAGCGGCATCAGGGGCAGCACGTCGGTCGTGTAGGTCGCGTCGGCGGGTATCCGGGTGAGCAGTACGAGGAGGGTGATCAGCAGCAGGAGGCCGGTCAGCAGGACGTTGCGCTCGCCGAAGCGGGCGTTGAGCCGGGCGGAGACGCCCAGTGACACGGCGCCGATGACGATCGCGGCGGGCAGCATCGCGAGGCCGGTCTCGCCGGCGCCGTAACCGAGCACCCGCTGGAGGTGCAGCGCCAGGATGATCTGGAACGAGAACAGCGCGGCGACCATCAGCATCTGAACCGCGTTGGCTCCGACGACAGCGCGCGAACGGAAGATCCGCAGGGGCATGAGCGGGGTCGCGGCGGTCGCCTGGCGGGCGACGAACGCGCCGACGAGGGCGGCGGCGAGGGCGCCGAGACCCAGGGTGTGCGCCGAGACCCAGCCGTACCGCTCGACCTTGACGACGGTGTAGATGCCCAGCATCAGGCCCGCCGTGATGAGCAGCGCGCCGCTGACGTCGGCGCCGGCGGCGAGGCCGCGCGTGCGCCTGCCCGTGCCGGTGCTCTTGCCCGCGCCGGTGCTGGTGCCGGTGCTCGTGCTGGTGCCGGTGCCTGTGCCTCTGTCGCCGGGCAGGACGCGGACGGCGAGCGCGAGGGCGGCGAGCCCGATGGGCAGGTTGATGAAGAAGATCCAGTGCCAGTTCAGTGCGTCGGTGAGGAGCCCGCCCGCCACCTGGCCGATGGAGGCTCCGGCCGCGCCGGTGAAACTGAAGACGGCGATGGCCCTGGCCCGTTCCGCCGGCTCGGTGAAGAGCGTGATGAGGATGCCGAGGCTGACCGCCGCCGCCATCGCGCTGCCGACGCCTTGCAGGAAACGCGCCGCGATCAGTACGGCGGGCGAGGTGGCGACACCCGCCAGGAGTGAGGCGGCGGTGAACACACCCGTACCCGCGAGGAACACGCGCTTGCGTCCCAGCAGATCGCCGAGCCGCCCGGCCAGGAGCAGCAGGCTGCCGAACGCGATCAGATACGCGTTCACGACCCAGCTCAGGCCCGCCGGGGTGAAGCCGAGGTCGTCCTGGATGGCGGGCATCGCGACGGTGACGATGGAACCGTCGAGGACGATCATCAGCATGCCGGAGGCGAGGACGCCGAGGGCGAGCGCGCGTGCGGTGTCTGCTGGCGTGCCGCTGCTTTTGCCTGCGACCGTGGCTGACTCGGGCATGGGGTCTCTCCTGTCGATGGATCGCCTCGATGGGCCGACAGGTGAGACCTTAATGGATAGTTCTGTTGCAGACTATCTTTCTCGGAAGTTCCTTGGCGCTCGGCTGCCTACTTCTCGCGCTGTCGCGCCCGCCGTGCCGTCCTCGGAGTCTCGGACGCGGCGGCCAACTCCCCCTCGGCCAGGGCGTTCATGAACCGCAGCAAGGTCTCGCGGTCACCGTCCGAGAGCCCCGCCAGCGCCTGCCGGTGCACGTTGTCGACGATCTCCTGGCTCCGTACGGCGAGCCGGGCGCCCTCCTCCGTGACGGCGATGATCCGCGCGCGCCGGTCCGTGCTTGACGGCTTGCGCTCGGCGAGTCCGGCCTTCTCCAGGGCGTCCACGGTGACGACCATCGTCGTCTTGTCCATGTCGCCGATCTCGGCGAGCTGGATCTGGGTGCGCTCCTCCTCCAGCGCGTGCACCAGAACGCAGTGCATCCGCGCGGTGAGTCCGATCTCGGCGAGCGCGGCCGACATGCGGGTGCGCAGGACATGGCTGGTGTGATCGAGGAGGTAGGAGAGGTCCGGCTCGGTGCGGGTGGGTGTCATGGCGGTCATGTTCATCAGCGTAACAATTCGGCCCGTTGCGGATTATCCGGAAGGGTATTTGCTAGGGAGTCCCGGCCTCTGCGTAGCCTTCGGCCCATGGATGAGACGACGGACATGGCGGACGGTCTGCGCGAGCGCAAGAAGCGGCAGACGTACGAGCGCCTGTCCGAAACGGCGATCGCGCTCTTCCTGGAGAGGGGCTTCGAAAAGGTGTCGGTGGCCGAGATCGCGGCAGCCGCCGAGGTCTCGAAACCGACGCTGTTCCGCTACTTCCCCACCAAGGAGGACCTGGTCCTGCACCGCTTCGCGGACCACGAGGACGAGGCGGCGCGGGTGGTGACCGGTGCGCGCGGGGCGGGCCCGGCGCTGGACGCGCTGCACGCGCACTTCGCCGACGGGCTGGCCCGCCGGGACCCGGTGACCGGGCTCAACGACGATCCGCGGGTGCTGGCCTTCCATGGCCTGCTGTACGGGACTCCGTCGCTGGTCGCGCGGGCGTACGCGTACCAGCGCCGGTCGGAGGCGGCGTTGGCGGGCGCACTGGGAGGCGCGCCCGGGGGGCCGGTAGGGGTGCTGCTCGCGGCCGGGCAGATCGTCGCCGTGCAGCGGGTGCTCGCCGAGGAGAACTGGCGGCGGATCGCGGCCGGCGAGAGCGCCGACCGCGTGTACCCGGACGCGGTGGTGGCGGCGGAGCTGGGGTTCGGGCAGCTGCGGGACGGGTTCGCGTCCGGCGGCCGAACCTAACTGATGCTCGGTATCAAACTTTACTTGGTTGCGTTATTCTCGATGGAATGACGTCACTCGACCATGAGCTGAGCCATGCGCTCGGCGAAGAGCGGACCTACCACGACATCTGCCGTACGGCCCTGAAGGGCATGATCGACGGTGCGGACGAACGGGTCGCCACCGGCGCGGACGTCTCCGCCTCCGGGGCCGACGCGGAAGTTCTCGGCTACCAATTCCGCAGCCATGCCAAGGAGTTGGCGGAACTCCCGGAAGGCCCGCTGTTCTTCGGGCGGCTGGACTTCGGGACGGAGGACGGCGCGGAGGACGGCGCGGACGATGGCACCGGGGACGGTACCAAGGCCGGCGCCGGCGATCACGCCGGGCAGAGCTATCACATCGGCCGTATCCGCGTCAGCGAACACCCCGCGTCCCCGCCCCTCGTGATCGACTGGCGCGCCCCGGTCTCGCGGGCCTTCTACCAGGCCCGCGCCGCCGACCCGCAGGGCGTCGCCGTCCGCCGCCGGTTCGGCTGGGCGCCGTGGAGCAAGGGACTGTCGGAGGACCTGACGGGCCTGGAGGACGAAGTCCTCCGGCGGGCCGGGCCCGGCACCGTACGCGCGAACACCGCCCCCGGCGCGATCCTCGCCGGTGAGATCGAGCGCCCCCGCGTCGGCCCGATGCGCGACATCGTGGCCACCATCCAGCCCGAGCAGGACGATCTCGTACGCGACGAGGTCGCCGTGTCCGTCTGCGTCCAGGGCGCCCCCGGCACCGGCAAGACCGCAGTCGGCCTGCACCGTGCCGCGTACCTCCTCTACACCCACCCCGACCGGATCAAGCGCGGCGGACTGCTCATCCTCGGGCCCAACCGCACCTTCCTCTCGTACATCTCCGAGGTCCTGCCCTCACTTGGCGAGACGGGTGTCCGCCAGTCCACGATCGAGGACGAGGTCGCCCGCCACCCGGTCCGGGCCGAGGACGACGCGGCCACGGCGCTCGTCAAACACGACGTGCGGATGGCGGCCGTGCTGCACCGCGCGCTGTACGGGCGGGTGCGTACCCCCGCCAACTCCCTTGAGGTGCCCGACGGTTCGTACCGCTGGCGGGTTCCGGTGGCGGAGCTGGCACGGATCGTCGCCGACGTACGGGAGGAGGCACCGCCGTACGCGATCGGCCGCGAGCGCGTCCGCACCCGCGCCGTACGGCTGATCCAGCGGCAGGCCGAGCGGCGCGCGGGGGTCATGAACAACGCCTGGCTCCAGAGGATCTCCCGCGCCCGGCCGGTGTCCGCGTTCGTGGACGAGGTCTGGCCGAAGGTGAGCCCGGAGGAGGTCGTGGCGGAGCTGCTGTCCGATCCGGACGGGCCGGCGGGTCCGGCCGACGGCATCCTCGACGCGGACGAGCGGGGCGCGCTGAGGTGGACGCGGCGCCGTTCCGCGCGTACGGTCCCGTGGTCGGCGGCCGATCTGCTGCTCCTGGACGAGGTGGCGGGGCTTCTCGAACGCCAGGAGAGCTACGGCCACATCGTGGTGGACGAGGCGCAGGACCTCTCCCCGATGCAGTGCCGCGCCATCGCCCGCCGCGCCGGATTCGGCTCGCTGACCGTGCTCGGCGATCTGGCGCAGGGCACCACCCCGTGGGCCGCCCGCGGTTGGCGGGAGCACCTGGCGCATCTGGGGGCGCCCGACGCCTCGGTGGCCCAACTGACCGTCGGATTCCGGGTGCCCGGGGCGATCGTGGCGCTGACGAACCGGCTGCTCTCCACCCTGGGGGTGGACGTACCGCCCGCCACGTCCCTGCGCGCGGACGGTGACCTGCGGATCGAGAGGGTGCGGGAGGCGGCGGGGATGGGTGCGGCCGTGGTGGACGCGGTCCGTGCGGCGCTGCCGTACGAGGGGTCGGTCGCCGTCATCGCCGCCGACACCGATCTGGCGCGGCTGCGCGAGGCACTGACCGCCGCGGGTCTTGCACCCGCGTCACCCGGCGAACTGGGCGCCCGCGTCACGCTGTTGGCCGCCTCGCTCGCCAAGGGTCTGGAATACGACCACGTGGTGGCCGTCGAACCGGCCACGATCGTGGCGTCCGAACGACGCGGCGCGCACCGGCTGTACGTGGTGCTGACGCGGGCGGTGTCCCGGCTGCATGTGCTGCACAGCGCGGAACTGCCCTTCTGAAGCTGCCTACTTGGCGCTGCGGGCGCGGTGGTCGGCCAGGACCTCACGGATCACATGGCGGGCGTTGGCCGCGATCCGCGGGTTCGTGTGCAGGTAGTACGGGAGCTGGATCAGCGCCATCGACAGCGCCCGGCCGCGACCTCGCGCCCACGTCGCGTCGTCGGCGGCCAGGGCAGTGCGGAAGCCGTCCCGTACGCCGGCCGGGAAGAGGTTCCAGGCGGGGATCAGGTCGGAGGCGGGGTCACCCACCCCCATCGTGCCGAAGTCGATGACACCGCTGAGCCGTCCGCCGTCCACCAGCAGATTGTCCGGCATCAGATCGGAGTGGACCCAGACGGGTGGGCCGTCCCAGTCGGGTGCGCGCAGATCGGCGTCCCAGGCGGCGGTCGCCGCTTCGATGTCGATGGTCCCGCCCACCGCACCCAGGTCGCCCAGTTCACCCCGGTCGCCCAGCTCGCCCAGCTCGCGCAGGTCGGAGAGGGCGGCGCGGGTCGGGTCGTCGTCCTCGGCCAGTGGCCCGCTCCGGTAGGCGCGCGGCGCGTCCGTGGTGTCGAGCGGGCGCAGTGCCATGACGAAGCCGGCCAGGTCCGCCGCCAGCGGCCCCGGTTGGGCGAGCCGGCCGGCTTCCGGGTGCACACCGTCGAGCCAGCGGTTGACCGACCAGGGCCAGGGGTAGCCCTCGGCGGGCTCGCCCAGGCCGAGGACGGTGGGGACGGGCACCGGCAGACGCGGGGCGAGCCACGGCAGCCACCGGTGTTCCTTCGCCACGTCGGCCACGCCGCCCTCGATACGGGGGAGCCGTACGGCCATGTCGTCGCCGAGCCGGTACACGGCGTTGACGGTGCCGCCGGACGGGAAGTGCTCGACGGGGAGCCCGGCCCAGTGCGGGAACTGCGCGGCGAGCAGCCGGCGCACGAGATCCACGTCGGTCGGCACCTCGTCGGCGTGCATCACGCGGGGTCCTCGGGGCCGGGGTCCGCCGGGTTGTTCCGGGCGACCTCGTACGCGTACGGCAGCAACTCCCGTACCGGCACGGTCCGGAGGCCGTCCTTTGTCGGCACGATGACATCGACGCGCGGGAAGTAGTCCAGCAGCACCTGCCGGCAGCGCCCGCACGGCGGCAGCACACTCCGCCCGTCGCTCCCGTCGCGCCCGACGGCCACGACGGTGACCAGGTCGTACGCGCCGACGGCCGCGGCGGCGCCGATGGTGACCAGCTCGGCGCAGGGGCCACCGGTGAAGTGGTAGACGTTCAGACCGGTGACGATCCGGCCGTCCCGGTCCCGGGCGGCGCAGGCCACGGTGTGGTCGTCGCCCTTGGCGCGGGCGACGATCAGCCGGGTCGCGGTGTCGACGAGCTCATGATCGAGGTCTGCTGTCACGCGCGGAACGGTACTCGCGGCTGCCCCGGCCGGCCCACCGAAATACGGCGTCGGGGCCGCGCCGAACCCGGGCGAAATTGCTGTCCATGACCTGGTCCCGGCCAGGTAGCGTGCCGGACATGGCCGACATTCAGCAGCTCCGACTCGATCACGCTCCCGCACTGCTCGCGTTCGAGCTGGAGAACCGCGCCTACTTCGCCGCGTCGATTCCCGACCGGGGCGACTCGTACTTCTCCGCCTTCGCCGAGCGGCTCGGCGATCTGCTCACCGATCAGGCCGCCGGCCTGCTCTTCTTCCATGTGCTGGTGAGCCGCGACGGCGGTACGGCGGACGAGATAGTCGGGCGCGTCAACCTTGTCGACGTGCGGGACGGCACCGCCGAGCTGGGCTACCGGATCGCGGAGAAGGCGGCGGGCAGGGGGCTGGCGACGGACGCGGTCCGGCGGATCTGCGTGCTGGCCGCCGAGACGTACGGGCTCGGCACACTGCGCGCCAAGACGACCCACGACAACCTGGCCTCGCACACCGTACTGACACGTACGGGATTCGTGCCCACCGGCGAGATCGACATCAGCGGGCGCCCGGGGACGACCTACATCCGCACACTCAGCTGAGTTCCCAGCTCCCGGAATCCGAGGCCCGCCGCCACCCGCCGCGAGGCGTACGGCCGGGCCCGCCACTGCGGCAGCAGACCGGCGCCGAGCGCGTGCGACACGGCGGCCGACGCGACGATCCCGGCCAGGCCCCGGCGGCGCCGGTGCGGGGCGACGAGGACGCACAGATGGGCGACCGCCCGCGGCCAGACCAGGTAACCGGCCGCCGCCACCACATCCTCGCCCTCGCGCAGCAGGAACGCCGGCGAGGTGATCTCACCCAGCCCGCTCTCGTCCGCGTCGGCCGTCCCGACGGCGGCCAGCAGGGCGGCCGGCGCGGAGTCGCCCTTCTCCACCCGCCCAGGAGACCCGGGCACGAACCCGTCCCGCTCCAGGTAGAAGAGCGCGGCAGGCCCCAGCACGTCGAGCACCGGGGCCCTACCGCTCAGCGCCTCGCTGAGCCGGGCCGGGTCGACCAGTTCCGCGCACGACAGCTTCCCCGCCGCCTCGCGCATCGCCTGGGCGCCCCGCACGTCGGGCGCGGTGACGACGGCGGCGTCGCCGATCCGTACGATCCCGGCCCACCCCGGCGGACAGAGCAGCGAGCCGGGCGCGACCACGACACCGGCGGGGGAACCGAACTCGACCTGAACACCGGCGAGTTCGGTCCACAGCGCGCACGCCCGAGCGGTGACGTCGTCCATGCGGCAACGGTAGGACGGAACGCGAGCGTGCCGCGACGGACTTCTCCCGGTGAGGGCGCGGCGAATATTCGTGATGCGCTCAGCGGTGCCGGAGCTAGCATGCGCGGCCATGAGCACCGAACAGTCCGCCAGTTCGTCCCGTATCGACCCGTACCGCATCGACATCCCCCAACGCGACCTGGACGAGCTTCACGACCGGCTCGACCGCACCCGCTGGCCCGACGAACTGCCGGGCGCGGGCTGGGACTACGGCATCCCGGGCGACCAGCTCCGCGCGCTGGCGCACCACTGGCGGCACACGTACGACTGGCGGGCGGCCGAGGCCGAGCTGAACCGGTGGCCGCAGTTCACCACCACCGTCGACGGCGCGCGCATCCACTTCGCGCACATCCGCTCCCCGGAGCCGGACGCCACGCCGCTGATCATGACGCACGGCTGGCCGGGCTCCATCGTCGAGTTCACCGACGTGGCCGGCCCGCTCACCGACCCCCGCGCGCACGGCGGCGACCCGGCCGACGCCTTCCACCTGGTGCTGCCGGGCATCCCCGGCTTCGGACTCTCGGGCCCCACGCGGGAGAAGGGCTGGGAGTACCGTCGGGTGGCCGCCGCGTTCGCCGTACTGATGGAGCGGCTGGGCTACGAGCGGTACGGCGCCCAGGGCGGTGACTGGGGAGCGGCCGTCTCCCGCGAGCTGGGCCGCATCCGGCCGGGCCGGGTCGTCGGCGTACACCTCAATCTGCTGCCCGGCGGCGGCGCGGCGCACGAGCCGACCGGGGCCGAACTGGCCATGCTGAGCCCGCGGGAGCGCCGGCGCACGCGCGAATCCTGGGAGCGGGGACGGGAGTTCGCCCGCGACCGTCAGGGGTACGCCGACATCCAGTCGACGCGCCCGCAGACGCTGGCGTACGGGCTGAACGACTCGCCCGTCGGCCAACTGGCCTGGATCGCCGAGAAGTTCCACGAGTGGACGGACACGACGGACGGCCGCCCCTACGGCGCCGTCGACCGCGACCGGCTGCTCACGAACGTGATGCTGTACTGGCTGACCGGCACGGCAGGCTCGTCCGCCCGTATCTACTACGAGCGGACCCACGCGGACTACTGGGGTTCGCCGCCGGAGCCGTCCCCGGTCCCGACCGCGCTGGCCGACTTCCCGCACGACAACTTCATCCCCCTGCGCCACATCGCGGACCGCACGAACAACATCACGCGCTGGACGTCGTACGACAGAGGCGGCCACTTCCCGGCGCTGGAGGTCCCGGATCTGCTGGTGACCGACATCCGGGCTTTCTTCCGCACCTTGAGGGACTGAACGGGGGCGCCCGGGGGAGCCGGCGGGGCCGGCGTCCGGGCGCCCTGTGCGGAGCGGGAGATCAGGCCGCCCACACGCCGGTGGCCAGGCCGTTCGTCTGGAACTGGAACTTGAACTTGGTGCCGTTCGCCACATTGGTGGCGATCGTGTTCCACTGGCCCGACAGCGCGTATTTGTGGGCCGACTGGCAATAGGGAGCGCCGGAACTCGGGTCGAAGCAGACCTTGATGTATCTGTTCGTGTTGGGCCGGATATTGATGTCGGCGCAGTTGCTCGTGGTCGTGAGCCAGGTGCCGGTCGGGTAGCCCGTCGGGTAGTAGAGGTAGTTCGCCGACTTGGAGTAGGACTTGGCCGTGTCGTAGCAGGCCAGAACCGTGTTCTCGCCCTGCGGCGCGGCAGCGGCGGTGGTCGCGCCGCTGATCGTGCCGGCGGCTGCCAGCGTCAGACCGGCCGCGATGGCGCCCAGCCGGGTGGTGTTGTTCCGCATGATATTTCTTTTCCTTCCGCCCTGTTCTGCTCCGCTGTGCTGAATCCTCGGTCAGCCTCGCAGAGGGCAAAGTGAAGGCAAAGATGATTAATGGACACGTACCCCACGGCATTTGGCCCCTCCGTTTTTACGGAGCAGATCCGTCCGAGGCGGAGAGGAATTGCGGGTCATTCCGAATTTCGCCTTCCGGATTATCGGCGCAGGTCGAATTGCCTGCCGGACCATTTGTGTCGGCTGATCGACGGATACGGAATCGCGCCTTTCGCCGATTCCTGTTGGCGGGTGGGCGCGTCGGGGGCGGCGGCACGTACGAGGGCGTCGACCGCGGCGCGTCTCGGACCCGAGCACCTCGGACCCGGAGCCGACCCGGGTGGCGGCGTACCGCAGGCCCGGGTGCGCCCCGTCGAGGACCAGATTGTCCTCGGCCCGGTACGCCCGGCCCACCTTGCCCGGCCGGCCGGGTCGCCGAGCGTCAGCTTCACAAGACGCTCCGCCACATCACGCGCGTCGACCGGCTGCAGCTTCACGGGGCCCGCCCTGGTCAACGGCTCGCCGGGGTTGGTGATGGCGCCGGGTGGCCGGGGGACCGTGTGGCTGGGCGGCCGGGTGACTGGTGACCGGGGTGACCGGTGGGTCATTACGGGCATATCGTAGTTAGTGAGACAGGCCTCGGTCCGGCGGCGTCGGGAGGTCATCATGGTTGAGGGACTGGTCATAGGGGTCGTAGCGCTCATCTGCGTATGCGGGATCTACGCGATGTCGGCGGCCCGGGTCGTCAAGCAGTACGAACGCGGCGTGGTCTTCCGCCTGGGCCGGCTGCGAGAAGGCATCCGGAGGCCCGGATTCACGCTGATCGTTCCGTTCGTGGACAGGCTGCACAAGATCAACATGCAGATCGTGACGATGCCCGTCCCCGCGCAGGACGGCATCACGCGCGACAACGTGACCGTGCGCGTGGACGCGGTCATCTACTTCAAGGTGGTCGACGCGGCGGACGCGCTGATCCGGGTCGAGGACTACCGGTTCGCGGTCTCGCAGATGGCGCAGACATCGCTGCGGTCGATCATCGGTAAGAGCGATCTGGACGATCTGCTCTCGAACCGCGAGAAGCTGAACCAGGGTCTTGAGCTGATGATCGACAGCCCGTCGGTGGGCTGGGGCGTGCAGATCGACCGGGTCGAGATCAAGGACGTGTCGTTGCCGGAGACCATGAAGCGGTCCATGGCGCGCCAGGCCGAGGCGGACCGTGAGCGCCGCGCGCGGGTGATCAACGCGGACGCGGAGCTCCAGGCGTCGAAGAAGCTCGCGGAGGCGGCCCAGCAGATGGCCGGACAGCCTGCCGCGCTTCAACTGCGGCTGCTGCAGACGGTGGTGGCGGTCGCCGCCGAGAAGAACTCCACGCTCGTGCTGCCCTTCCCGGTCGAACTGCTCCGCTTCCTGGAGCGCGCGACACCGGCCGAGAAGGAACAGGCGGTGCGGGTGGTGTCGGACGCGGTGAAGAGGGCGCCGATGCCCCAAGCGATGGAAGGCAAGAAGGAATTCAAGGACGAGAAGGAAGACGAGAAGGAAGGCGGGAAGGTGGAGAGGAAGGAAGAGAGGACCCACGCCTCCGTCGGTCCGGGAGATATGGGCGGAGAACGCCGAGCCGGACGATGAGGAAGCGCGCCGTTCGAGGGGGGATCCGGACCCCGCCCAACGGGACACCACCGACGGCCCGTTCGGGGAAGCGTGGGGCCGCTGTTCAGATACGGCGTGCGGCCCACACCGTTCGCTCGGTACGGACCGTCAGGTCGTCGCGGCGCAGGATGCTGTGGGGGCCGGCGGTGTCGAGCAACTGGTCGAGCGCGGTGAGGTCTTCCGCCGCCAGCTCCTCGGCGACACCGCCGCGGAGACGGGTCAGGCTGCTGAGCGCGTAGCGGCCGACGGCCTCGGTGTGGGGCGGGCCCAGGTCGACGGTGATGGTGCGTTCGCCCTCGACGGTGAAGCCGGCGGCGGTCAGTTTGGGGCCCCAGTCGGCGCCGCGGTGGGGCAGGTGCTCGGTGTGGTGGCGGTCGATCGCGGCGTGGCAGCGTTCTTCGAGACCGGGGCGGTCCGCCGGGGCGTCCTCGGGCAGGAAGCGCGGGAAGCCGGCCAGTTCGACGACCGCGAACAGCCCGCCGGGCCTGAGCATGTCGTGGACTCGGCGGAGGGCGCGGTCGGGGTCGGCCATGTGGTGCATGGAGGCCGACGCCCAGACCAGTTCGGGCGCGCCGAGCTCGGGCCAGGCCCCGTCGAGGTCGGCCTCAACGGTCCGTACCCGATCGGCGAGACCGGCCGCCTCGGCCTTGTGCCGCAGGCGGTGCAGATGGCTGGTCGATGAGTCGACGGCGATGACGTGCGCGCCCGGGAAGCGCTTGAGCAGGGCGAGGGCGCCGGCGCCGGTCCCGCTGCCGAGATCCACGATGTGGCGGGGGTCCGCCTTGACGGGGAGCCAGGCGGTGATGGAGGCGATGTGTTCGGCGAGTACCTCGGCGTCCAGGTCGAGGATCTCCGACTGGTCGTCGGGGTTGTGGCCCGCTCCGTGGTCGTGGTCGTGGGCCGCGTGCGGGGAGGTGTCTGTCATGGCGCCCACGCTATGGGGATCATGAGCGTGCGGCCGGGTCGCTTTCCGGAAGAGCAAGATGCTGGTGCTCGGCCTGCTCGCCGCGCAAGAAGCGACGCGAGGAAGCGAAGAGGCGAAGGAGCAGGGGTACGGGCCTGGGCCCGGGGTCAGGGCGACAAGCTCTTCTCGTCCCCGGTCCTGTCCCCGCCGTCGTCGCCGCGCTGATGCCCCCGGCGCGCGTCACGGTCGAAGATGCCGAGAATGTCGCACGGCCCGCCTTCGGCGCCGAGCGCGTGCGGCAGCATCGTGGGGAACTCGGCGGCCTGGTTGGTCTCCACGCGGAAGCGCCGGTTCCCCAGGAGCAGGACGGCCGTGCCGGAGAGCACGACGAACCATTCGCGGCCCGGGTGGGCGCGCATCCGGGAGGGGCTGTCGGGCGGCGGGGTCGTCAGGCGCAGCCGTACGACACTCATGCCCGGGTCCGCCCGGACCGCCCAGCGCATCTGCTGGTGCGCGGCGTCGATCGTCGGGCTGGAGATGACGTCGTCCGCCGCCGTCTCGACGAGCTGGTCGAGCGTGGTGTCCAGGGCGCGGGCGAGGGTGACGAGCTGGTCCAGGGCGAGGCGGCGCTGACCGTTCTCGATTCGGCTGAGCGTGGAGGGGCTGAGCCGGGCGCGGCCGGCCAGCTCGTCCAGGGACCAGCCCTGCGCCATGCGCAGAGCGCGGATCCGTTTGCGTACCAGGCTGTCGAGATCGCCATCATCTTGCGTCATAGGCAACATGCTATGCCTCGTACGCAAAACCTGCTTACTGTCGGCCGTACCGGGCCCGCTCGGGCCCCGCTCACCGCGAGGAGAGGTACGCACATGCCGCTCAGGACGTCTGACGACGCGATCAACGCACTCGACCCCCGCTCCGACCTCCGCTCCGACTCCGGCCCCGACTTCCGTTCCGACTCCGGCCCCGACCTCCGCTCCGACTCCCGCGAGACCGTCGATGCCGTGGTGATCGGCGGCGGAGCCGCAGGCCTGAACGGCGCGTTGATGCTCGCCCGCTCCCGCCGCTCCGTCGTCGTGATCGACAGCGGCGCGCCCCGCAACGCGCCCGCCGACGGCGTGCACGGCCTGCTCGGTCTGGAGGGCGTCCCGCCGGCGGAGCTGCTGCGCCGGGGGCGCGAGGAGGTGCGCGGCTACGGCGGCAGCGTGCTGTCCGGCGAGGTGGTCTCCGCCGTCCCGGCCGCCCCCTCCGCCGACGGCGATCCGCGCTTCACCGTCACGCCGGCCGACGGCGGCACCCTGCGGGCGCGCCGACTGCTGGTCGCCACCGGCCTGCGCGACGTACTCCCCGACGTCCCCGGACTGGCCCGGCACTGGGGGCACGGCGTCGTGCACTGCCCGTACTGCCACGGCTGGGAGGTACGCGACGAGCCCATCGGCGTCCTGGCCACCGGCCCGGCCTCCGTCCACCACGCCCTGCTCTTCCGGCAGTTGACCGACGACCTGGTCTACTTCACCCGCGGCACCGACCTGGACGAGGAGACCCGCGCGCGCTTCGCCGCTCGCGGCATCCGGGTCGTCGACACCCCGGTGGCGGCGGTCGAGTCCACGGAGTCCGCCGGGTCCACCGAGTCCAGGGACGACGGCGGGATCGCGGGCGTGCGGCTGACCGACGGGCAGGTCGTGGCCCGCCGCGTTCTCGCCGTGGCGACGAGCATGCGGGTCCGCACCGAGGGCCTGGCCGGTCTGAACCTCCCGACGCAGGACCTGCCCGGCGGCATGGGCCACCACTTCGTCACCGGTACGGCCGGCACCACGCAGGTCCGGGGCGTATGGGTGGCCGGCAACGCCACCGACCCGACCGCCCAGGTCGGCGCGTCCGCCGCGGCGGGCGCGCTGGCCGGCGCGCACATCAACGCCGACCTGGCCACCGCCGACACCGATGCGGCGCTCGCCCTCGTGAACGCCTGAACGCGTGAACTCCTCAGCGCCTGAACGCCCGAGCGCGCCCGCCCTTGTGAACGCTCAGGTGCGTTCTTCGCGGGTGGCGCGCTTCGGCGCCGCCCGCACGTGCGCCCGTTCGCCCTGCTTGCCGATGAGGCTGAGGAACTCGACGGGCCCGGAGCCGGTCACTCCGAACCAGTGCGGGGTACGGGTGTCGAACTCCGCCGCCTCGCCGGGCCTGAGTACGAGATCGTGCTCGCCGAGGACCAGGCGGAGCGTGCCGTTGAGGACGTAGATCCAGTCATGGCCCTCGTGCGTACGCAGGACGGGCTCGACGTCGCCTCCCGGTGACGGGGCGGGCAGGACGAACTTGTACGCCTGGATACCGCCCGGCCTGCGGGTCAGCGGCAGCACGGTCGATCCGTCCTTGCAGGCGATGGGCCGCAGATTGATCCGGGGGTTGCCGGTACGGGGCGCGTCGACGAGCTCGTCGATCGTGACGCCGTAGACACGGGCGAGCGGCAGGAGCTGTTCGAGCGTGGGGCGCCGGAGCCCGGCCTCCAGTCTCGACAGGGTGCTGACCGAGATACCGGTGGCCTCCCCGAGGTGGGTCAGCGTGATGTCCCGGCCGAGGCGCAGCTGCTTCAGGCGGGGACCGACGGCATCGAGGGTGCGGCCCACTTCCGCGGCATCCGTTTCTGCGTCATCCATGCGCACCAGTCTGCCGCCGTTTTGCCGATCGGCAAACAATTTTGCACAACTCGCGGGGACTCGCCACGATCGTCCCCGCCCCGCCAGGGCGATCCCCGCCCGACCCACATCCGAGAGGCCCCGCCCCATGAGTACGAACCGGCCGAGCACGGACCAGCCCGCGCAGGCGGTGAGCGCCGTAACCGCCGCCCCCGACACGGAGATTCAGGACCCGCGCCGGCGCCGCGCGATCCTCATCACGGTCTGTATCGCCCTGATGGCCGTCATCGCCTCGGTGTCCGGCCTCAACGTCGCCCAGCCGGACATGGCTGTCGCGTTCGACGCCTCCCAGAGCTCGATCCTGTGGATCATCAACAGCTACACCCTCAGCCTGGCCGCGCTGCTGCTGCCGCTCGGCGCCGTCGGCGACCGCTGGGGCCGTAGGCCCGTACTGCTCATCGGTCTGACCGTCTTCGGTGTCGCCGGTGCGGCGGCCGGACTCGCCACGACGACCGAGGTCATGATCGCCGCACGCGTCCTGAGCGGTGTGGGCGCGGCGATGATCATGCCCGTCACCCTCGCCGTCATCACCTCCACCTTCCCGGAGGGAGAACGCGGGCGGGCGATCGGTGTGTGGACCGGTGTCGCCGGCGGTGGCGGCATCCTGGGCATGTTCCTGTCGGCCGCCCTTGTCGACGTGGCGAGTTGGCGGTGGCTCTTCGTGCTCCCCGTGGCGCTCGTGCTCGTCGCCGGCGTCATGACGGTGCGGTTCGTACCCGACTCGCGCGAGGCCTCGAAGCACACCTTCGACACGGTCGGCGCGCTGACCTCGGTGCTCGCCGTGGTCGGGCTCATCTTCGTCCTCCAGGAAGGACCCGAACGGGGCTGGACCGCCCCCGTGACGCTCCTGAGCCTGCTGGTCGGCGTCCTCGCCGCCGCCGGCTTCGTGGCGTGGGAACTTCGCCGGCACGCACCGCTCCTCGACATCCGCCTCTTCCGCGAACGGGGCCTGGCCAGTGGGTCCGTGGCGCTGCTCGCGGTCTTCGGCGTGCAGGCCGGGATCTTCGTGGTGCTCTTCCCCTTCCTCCAGGCCGTACTTGGCTGGTCCGGCCTGCGGTCCACGCTGGCGCTCATGCCGATGGCCGTGCTGATGATGGCGACCTCCGGCCTCGCGCCGCGCCTGGCCGAACGCGTCGGCAGCCGCTCGACCATGGCCCTCGGAATCCTGCTGGGCGGCGCGGGCCTCGCCCTCATGGCCACCCTCGTCTCCGTGGACGGCGGCTACCTCTCCGTACTGCCCGGCATGCTCGCCATGGGAATCGGCATGGGTCTGACGATGACCCCGGCCACGGAGGCCATCACCGGCGCCCTGCCCCGGGAACGCCAGGGCGTCGCGTCCGCGCTCAACGACGTCACGCGGGAGTTCGGCACGGCACTCGGCGTCGCCCTCCTCGGAGCGCTCCTGTCGTCCGGCTACCGGGGCGCCATCGACAGCCAACTCGACGCCGTACCCGAGGAAACGGCCGATACAGCGCGCGAGGGCATCGCCAACGCCCTGGAAGCCGCCGACAGTTCGGGCCCGCACGCGGAGGCGCTGATCCGGGCGGCCCAGGACTCGTTCGTCGACGGGTGGCAACAGGCGATGTGGGCGGGCGTCGCGGTCATGGCTCTCCTGCTCCTCTACATCCTCGCCCGAGGCCCTCAACGCCGGTCGCCGCGCTGAGAATCCCGCCCGCGCCCCCGGACGCCCCCCAGACTTCGGCGTATGCGCAGCTACCAATCCCTCTTCCGCACCCCCGAGTTCACACCTTTCCTGCTCTCCTTCGCCGCCCTCGCCGCCGCCCAGACGATCGCAGGTCTGGCCCTCGGGACCCTCGTCTTCCGCGCCACCGGGTCCCCGTTCCTGTCGGCGGTGAGCATGTTCGGGCCGCAACTGGCGCAGTTGCTGGGGGCCACGTTCCTGCTCTCGGGCGCCGACCGGCTGCCCCCGCGCGCGATCCTGTCCGGTATCGCCCTCGCCTTCGCGGCGGGCACGGCGATCCTGGCGCTGCCCGGCCTGCCCCTCTGGGCGGTCTTCGCCGTCCTGCTCGCGCAGGGCCTGGTGGCGTCGCTGGGCGGGGGCGTGCGCGGGGGACTGCTGAACGAGATCCTCACCAAGGACGGCTATGTGCTTGGCCGTTCGGTGTACAACATGCTCTGGGGCCTGACACAGATGGCCGGTTTCGCGACGGGCGGCGTACTGCTGGCGCTCCTGTCCCCGCGGACCTGTCTGCTCCTCGCGGCGGCGCTGTACCTGGCGTCGGCCCTGGTCACCCGCCTCGGCCTCACGGCACGCCCACCACGCACCTCCGGCCGCATGTCCGTCACGGCGACGTGGCGCACCAACGCCCTCCTGTGGTCCTCCCGCCCCCGCCGCCTCACCTACCTCGGCCTGTGGGTCCCCAACGGCCTGGTGATCGGCGGCGATTCGCTCTACGTCTCCTACGCCCCCGAAGCCGCCGGCACGCTCTACGCGTGCGGGGCGCTGGGCATGTTCCTGGGCGACCTGACGGTGGGCCGCCTCGTACCGCCCGCACTGCGCCCCCGTCTCACGACCCCGCTGCGCCTGCTGCTGGCGGTTCCCTACCTGTTCTTCGTCCTGCGCCCGGGAGTCGCGCTGTCGGCGGTGGCCGTCACGGCCGCCTCCGCCGGCTTCGCGGCAAGCCTGACCCTCCAGGAACGCCTGCTGTCCCTCACCCCCACCCACCTCACGGGCCAGGCCCTCGGCCTGCACGCCACGGGCATGGCCGCCATGCAGGGCGCCGGCGCACTCCTCGCCGGCACCCTGGCCCAACTGACCTCCCCGGCAACGGCGATAACCCTGATGGCAACGGGATCACTCACGACGACCCTGACCCTCGCGACCCTCGCCAGACCCAAGGAACCGACCACCCCCGCGAAACCCGCGCCCACGGACTCCTAACCCACAGCCCCGCGGCCGTGTCGGGTGGAACACTTTTGCAAGCGGGTGCTTGCAAAAGTTAGCAAGTGTGGGCACCCTGGAGACATGGCATCACTCAACGTCGGAAATCTCGGTGAGTACCTCCGCGAGCAGCGGCGCAACGCGCAGCTGTCGTTGCGGCAGCTCTCCGAGGCCGCCGGGGTGTCCAATCCGTATCTCAGCCAGATCGAACGCGGTCTGCGCAAGCCCAGCGCGGACATCCTGCAGCAGCTCGCCAAGGCGCTGCGGATCTCCGCCGAGACGCTGTACGTGCAGGCCGGGATGCTCGATGAGCGGGAGCGTGAGGAGCTGGAGACGCGTGCCGTCATCCTCGCCGACCCGTCCATAGACGAGCGGCAGAAGCAGGTGCTTCTGCAGATCTACGAGTCCTTCCGTAAGGAGAACGGGCTCGGCAGCGGGAACACGGAAGCGAAGGCGACCGCGGGACCGGCCGGTAAGGGCGCCGGTACCGGTGACGGGGACGCCGACGGGGATACGCCCGGTACCGCCGGCGGCGGTGCCGACACCCCACCCTCACACTGATCCGGAGGACCACAGTCATGGCAATCGCCGATGACCTGCGCAAGACGTTCAGCGACCCGACCCCCCTCTACTTCGCGGCCGGTACGGCGGATCTCGCCGTCGAGCAGGCCAAGAAGGTTCCCGGGCTGATCGAGCAGCTGCGCGCGGAGGCCCCGGGCCGTATCGACGCGGTGCGCAACGCCGACCCCAAGCGGGTCCAGGACAAGGTCGCCTCGCAGGCGAAGGAAGCGCAGACGACCGTTCAGTCCAAGGTCAACGAGGTGCTCGGGTCGCTCGACACCGACCTGAAGAAGCTCGGCGAGACCGCTCAGGACCTGGCGCTGCGGAGCGTCGGTGTGGCCGCGGAGTACGCGGTCAAGGCCCGTGAGACGTACGAGAAGGTCGCCGAGCGCGGCGAGCAGTCGGTACGGAGCTGGCGCGGCGACGCCGCGGACGGGGTGGCGGAGATCGCCGTCGCCGTCGAGCCCCGGTCCGGCGCGAAGCAGGCGACCCGGCCCGCCGCGGCCAAGCCGGCCGCCGCCAAGCCCGCTGCCGCCAAGCCCGCAGCGGCGAAGACCGCGCCCGCAAAGGCATCGGTCAAGAACGAGACCAAGGCCAAGCCGGAGGCCAAGGCCGCCGGTGCGAAGCCCGCCGCGCGGAAGACCGGCGCCGGCAGCGGCACCACCGCCAACGCCGCCGTCCGCAAGCCCGCCGCCCCCGCGAAGAAGCCCACACCTCCCGCGAGCAAGTAGGCGAACACTCGCCAAGCGGACAGCTACAGAGACGGACCGGGCACCACAGGGGTGCCCGGTCCGTTGTACGGGTACCTTGGCGGCACATGATGGGGACAGAAAGGGGCGGTGGGTAACGTGTTGATGGCCGGCTTCGACGGGCTCGTGGCGATGTTGAGTATCCCGCTGAGCGTGTTCAGCGTCTTCGCGCTGGTCGACGCGTTCATCCGGCGTGAGGACGCGTTCCGCGCGGCCGACAAGCAGACAAAGCCGTTCTGGCTGATCATTCTTTCGATCGCCCTCGTGGTGAGCCTGATCTTCCCGATCCTCAGCTTCCTGCCGATCATCGGGCTGATCGCGGTCATCGTGTACTTCGTCGATGTGCGCCCCGCGATCAAGCAGGCCGGCGGCGGGGGCGGCAGCCGACGGGGCGGCTCCAGCAGCGACGGGCCGTACGGGCCGTACAACGGCGGTCGCTGAGCCGGGCAGGACCGGGCCAGGCCGAGCCGGGCAGGACCGGACCGGGCCGGGCCGGACAGCGCCGATACCGACCGGGCGGAGCGGGGCGGCCGTCCCGCTCAGACCGTGACCGGCGCCGCCCCCGGCACCTGCTCCGCCGCGCGCACGCGGTCCAGCAGCAGCACGGCCACGTCGTCCGTCAGCTCGCCGCCGTTCAGCTCGCGCACCTGAGCCACCGCGGCCTCCAGCAGTTCCTCGCCGCTCAGCCCCCGCGCCAGCTGGTCGGTGATCATCTCGACCATGCCGTCCTGGCCGAGCCGCTGCTTCGTATCCGCCCCGACGCGGCCCTCTATCAACCCGTCCGTATACATCATCAGGCTCCACGCCTCGCCCAGCTCGACCTCGCGGCGCTGCCAGCTCGCGCGCGGGAGCAGGCCGAGCGCGGGGCCGCCCTCGTCGTACGGCAGCAGCTCGGGCGCCCGGCCGTCGCGGACGACCAGCGGCGACGGATGGCCCGCCAGGCAGAGCCCCGCCCGCCGTCCGTCCGGCGCGATGTCGATCGTGCACAGCGTCGCGAAGATCTCCTCGCTCTCCCGCTCGTGCTCCAGGACCTTCTGGAGTGTGGCGAGCAGTACGTCCCCGCTGAGCCCGGCGAAGGTCAGCGCCCGCCAGGCGATCCGGAGCTCCACCCCCAGCGCGGCCTCGTCCGGGCCGTGGCCGCAGACGTCGCCGATCATCACGTGGACCGTGCCGTCGGGCGTACGGACCGTGTCGTAGAAGTCGCCGCCGAGCAGCGCACGGGAGCGGCCCGGCCGATATCGGGAGGCGAAGCGCAGATTCGAGCCCTGGAGGAGCGGGGTGGGCAGCAGTCCGCGCTCCAGCCGGGCGTTCTCCTGGGCCCGCAGCCGGGACTCGGTGAGCTGGCGCTGAGCGACGTCCGCGCGCTTGCGTTCGACGGCGTACCGGATCGCGCGGCTGAGGAGCCGGCTGTCGAGTTCGTCGCGGAAGAGATAGTCCTGCGCGCCCACGCGCACCGCCGCTGCGGCACGCTCGCTGTCACCCTCGGCGGCCAGCGCCAGAACGGCGTGGCGGGGCGCGAGCCGCAGCACATGCTTGAGCGGCGCGAGGCCGTCCAGGTCGTCGTCGCCCCGGCCAGGCAGGGCGAGGTCCACGAGGATGCACTGGATGTCGTCGGTGAGCAGCCGTTCGGCCTCGGTGAGGTTGCGCGCGGTACGGATACGGACCCGGGTGCCGGCCGCGTCGGGCAGTTCCGGCGCGTTGAAGGTGCCCGCGGGATCGTCCTCGATCACCAGGAGCGTGAGGTCGCCTCCCGCGCCGGAGGTCTCCGGGGCGGGCGCACTCTCGACTGTCGAGCCGGTGCGCTGTCGCGGCACCGGTACAGGTACGGCCATCGGTCTGTGAGTCCTTCCCTCCCCCCGAGGGCGCGGTGGAACGACGATCGACGCCCCACCGACCGGGACCCTAGCGCTAGCCGACCTCCGAAAGGAATGGCGTACGGAACGCCGTACGGAGAAGATCCCGCGCCATATGCCGCTTCCCACCACGCATCCGGCACGATCGGCCCATTCGGAGGGCCCGAAACGGCCATGACAAACATCACGTGGGAGGGGGTGAGAGGGACGAGAGGGATGAGGAGGGGTGAAAGGGATAAGGGGTGTACGGGACCTCGCGGGCCCGAGCCCACGCGGAACCGAGCGCCCGCGAACCCGTCCTACTTGTCCGGCCTCACGACCCCGAGAATGAGCATCGAGCCCGCCCCCGTCAGCGTCACGTGCCGGCCCGGCCGCGGCGCGTGGACGATCGAGCCGTCGCCCACGTACATCCCCACATGGCTCGCGTCCTCGTGGTAGATGATCAGGTCGCCCGGCCGCATGTCCGCGACCGGGACGCGGGGGAGCAGCCGCCACTGCTCCTGCGAGGTACGCGGGATGACCTTGCCGGCCGCCTTCCACGCCTCGGAGGTCAGCCCCGAGCAGTCGAACGACCCCGGGCCCTCGGCGCCCCACACGTACGGCTTGCCGATCTGCGCCGTCGCGTACGCGATCGCCGCCTTGCCCTGGGCGCTCGCCTTGCCGTTGATGTCCTTGAGCGTGCCCGAACCCAGCCAGGCCGCCTGCGCCTTGGCCGCTTCCTGCTGCTCCAGCATCAGCAGACGGTCGCGCTCCTCCTTCTCCAGCCCCGCCTCGATCTTCTTGGCGGCCTTTATCTGCCGGCTGATCTCGTTCTTCGCCTTCGCCTGCTTGAGCCGGTTCGCTTCGAGCTTGGTCCACTCGACGCCGGCCTTTTTTGTGTACGCCGTCAAGTCGTCCTGCGCCTTGGTCATTTGACCGAGGAGGTCCTTCGTCGCCTTCTGGCCGCGCTGGATCCGGCCGGCTCCGTCAAGGAAGAGCTGCGGGTCGTCGGTGAGCAACAGCTGGGCCTCGGGCGGCAGTCCGCCCGCGCGGTACTGGGCACGGGCCGCGGCGCCCGCCTGGCGCTTGAGCCTGTCGATCCTGACCTGGCCGTCGACGATCCGGCTGGCCAGCCTGACCAGTTCGGCCGACTGGTTGTCGGCGCGCGCCTCGGCGAGGTTGTACGCGTCGGTGGCCGACGCGGCCTTGCTGTAGAGCCCGTCGATCTTCCTGCGCGTCGCTTCCAGCTTCGAGTCGTCCGCGCCGGTCACCTTGTCCTCCGCTCCCGGCGGCAGCGACCGGTCGAACGGCCGGGGCGCGACCGGCGGATCGCTCGGCGATGCGGGGAGCGCGGGGGAGTTGGGAAGCGCGGGGGATGCCGGAGCCGTCGGCGACGCCGGAGCCGCGTACGCCTGGTTCAGCAACGCCGGTGACGTGAGCACCGACAGAGCGCAGACGACGGTGATCGCGGCTGTGACACAGCGGCGTCGGTTCACGAGCTCCCCCTATCTGATTTACTGTCAGTAACTGTTCTCCGCCGACGTGATCGTGCCACGCCGATCCCCGGAACGACAGAGGGCACTTCCGGCCGACGGTCGTATCCAGGGCGTGCCCTACCCGTGAGGGACGAACAGCCCGCCCCTCACGTTCCCTTGAACGCATCCGTTTCGCCAGAGTTCGGCTTCAGCGCCGCCCATTCCACCGTTACTTCACCCTGCCGCCATCTGCTCCGCCCGCCACCCGCCGCCGGGCCGGCCAGCGGCCAGTCCGCCGACAGATCCTCGACGGCCCTGAGCCACCGCTGCCGCGCGCCCAGCGAGGCGTACGGGGCCGCCGCCGCCCACGCCCGGTCGAAGTCCCGCAGGAACGCGTGCACCGGTTCCCCCGGCACATTGCGGTGGATCAACGCCTTCGGCAGCCGCTCCGCCAGGTCCGAAGGACGGTCGAGCGAGCCGAGCCGGGTCGCGAAGGTGACCGTGCGCGGACCCTCCTTACCGAGGGCGACCCACACATGGCGCCGCCCGATCTCGTCGCATGTCCCCTCCACCAGCAGCCCGCCGGGTGCGAGCCGCGCGCGGAGCCGGGTCCAGACCTCGGCGACCTCGCTCTCCTCGTACTGCCGCAGGACGTTCGCCGCCCGGATCAGCAGCGGGCCGCGGCCGGCGCCGGTCCGCTGCTGTGCGGCATCCGGCAGCGGGATCTCGAAGCCGCCGTGCACGAAGCTGAGCCCGTCCTCCTCGTAAGGAAGCGCCGCCGCGACCCGCGCGGGATCGATCTCGACTCCCACCACCTCGGTACGCGGCTCGGCCGCGCGCAGCCGCCGCAGGAGCTCGACCGCGGTCCAGGGCGCGGCGCCGTATCCGAGGTCGACGGCTACGGGGTCGGCCGAGCGGCGCAGTACGGGTCCGTGTACGGCGGCGATCCAGCGGTCCATACGGCGCAGCCGGTTCGGGTTGGTCGTACCGCGCGTGACCGTGCCCACTGGACGGCGGGGCGAGGAGGGCTGGCGCGCGGGCATGCGCGTGAGCCTAACGACCTGACGAGGCACCGGTCCCGCACCCGACGAGGCACCGGTCCCGCACGCGGGTGTCCCCGACCCCCGCCGATGGTTGAGCGGCCGAGCTAACGATTGGGCAAAGCCGGAAATGAACCGGGCCCGCTCCGGTGTTACGCGCCCATAGAGGGTCCCCCATGCCCTCTCCTAGTCATGCTCCGAGCGAGAGGCCGTCGACGTGAGCCAGTACGTGTCCAGGCTTGCCGGCACCCTGGTGTCACCACCCCGGCTCCGGATTCCCGGCCATCCCCGCAAACCGCGGCGCGTCGCCATGCTCAGCGTCCACACCTCCCCGCTGCACCAGCCGGGGACGGGCGACGCGGGCGGCATGAACGTCTACATCGTCGAGCTGGCCAAGCGCCTCGCGGCCATCAACGTCGAGGTCGAGATCTTCACGCGCTCGACCATCGGCGGGCTTCCCCCGAGTGTCGAGCTGGCGCCGGGCGTGCTCGTACGGCACGTGGACGCCGGTCCGTACGAAGGGCTGGCCAAGGAGGAGCTGCCCGCGCAGCTGTGCGCGTTCACGCACGGTGTGATGCAGGCATGGGCGGGCCAGCACGCCGGCTACTACGACCTCGTCCACTCCCACTACTGGCTCTCCGGCCACGTCGGCTGGCTCGCCGCCGAGCGCTGGCGTACGCCCCTCGTCCACGCCATGCACACCATGGCCAAGGTCAAGAACGCCGCGCTCGCCGAAGGGGACACCCCCGAGCCGGCGGGCCGTGTCATCGGCGAGACGCAGATCGTGCGCGCCGCCGACCGGCTGATCGCGAACACCTCGGAGGAGGCCGACGAACTCGTCCGCTTCTACGAGGCCGCTCCCGGCAAGGTCGCGGTCGTCCACCCCGGCGTGAACCTGGATCTCTTCCGCCCCGCTGACGGCCGGGCGGCGGCGCGCGCCCGGCTCGGGCTGCCGCAGGACGCGTTCGTCCCGCTCTTCGCCGGCCGTATCCAGCCGCTCAAGGCGCCCGACGTCCTGCTGCGCGCCGTGGCCGTCCTGCTGGACCGCGATCCCACTCTCCGTAGGAGGCTGGTCGTTCCGGTCGTGGGCGGCCCGAGCGGCAGCGGTCTGGCGAGGCCGGAGGGGCTGCACAAGCTCGCGGCCAGGCTCGGTATCGCCGATGTCGTACGGTTCTGTCCGCCGGTCGGCCAGGAGACGCTCGCCGACTGGTTCCGCGCGGCGTCCGTGCTGGTCATGCCGTCGTACAGCGAGTCCTTCGGCCTGGTCGCCATCGAGGCGCAGGCGACGGGGACCCCGGTGGTCGCGGCCGCGGTGGGCGGCCTTCCGGTCGCGGTACGGGGCGGGAAGACCGGCTTTCTGATCCCCGGGCACGAGCCGGAGGCGTACGCCCAGGCGCTCGCCCGCTACATCGACCGGCCCGAGCTGGTGGAGCGGATGGGGGAGGCGGCCTCCCGGCACGCCCAGTCCTTCGGCTGGGACACGGCGGCGTCGGCGACGGCGGACGTCTACACGGCCGCGATGCATGATCACCACGGTCGCGTACGCTCGGATCATGGCTGACGAAGCGCGAGCCGACGCGACCGGAAGCACCGACGCGACCGGAAGTAACGCGAGCGGAAGCTCCGACGTAAGCACTGATACGAGCGGAAGCAACGCGAGCCGGAGCACCGACGAGACCGCCCGAGCCACCCGCCTCGTCGAGCGCGGCCTGAAGTCCGCGGCCCTCGACTCCGGCCTGGCGTGGGAGAGTCCCGAGCCGGGCTCCTTCGCCGTCACGCTCCCCGGCACCCGCAAGCTCTCCACGACCTGCTCCCTGCGCGTCGGCCGGCACTCCCTCTCCGTCAACGCCTTTGTGGTCCGTCACCCGGACGAGAATGAGCAGGGCGTCCACCGCTGGCTGCTGGAGCGCAACCTCAAGCTGTACGGGGTGGCGTACGCGGTCGACCGGCTCGGCGACATCTACCTCTCCGGCAGGCTGCCGCTCTCCGCCGTCACCGAAGACGAGGTGGACCGGTTGCTCGGGTCCGTACTCGAAGAGGCCGACGGCTCCTTCAACACGCTGCTGGAGCTGGGGTTCGCGAGCGCGATCCGCAAGGAGTACGCGTGGCGGGTGTCGCGTGGTGAGTCTACGAGGAATCTCGACGCCTTCGCGCATCTGACGCGGGAGCCGAGCCCGCCCCGGCCGACCGGCTGAGTCTCCCCCGCCCCGGATCCGGCCATACCCGCATTCGGTCCTCCCGGGGTCGCCCGTCGGCCCGTGCCCGCCCAGGATCGTCCTGACAGCGACAGCACACGGGCCGGACATACGGGACGGGCTGATGGACCACGACGCGGAGCACCGTGACCACCGGGAGCGCCCTGCGGAGCACTCCGGGCGTGCGGAGCACTCCGGACGTCTGGACCGCCGGCATTTTCTGGGGGCCGCCGCGGCAGGGGCCGCCGGCATCGCCATGGGGGCGGCGGCCGGCTGTGACTCCTCGGCCCCCGGGGGCCAGGAGGCCGCGCCCGAGCGCACCGGTGCCGGTGCCGACTCGACGGACGCCGCTGCCGCGGCCGAGCGGGCGCTGCCCGGCAGTCCCGACTGGCGCATCCGGTCCGTGGGGCCGCCCGACGCGATCGAGGGGTACACCGACAAGGTGAGCGTGGAGCCGGGCGACGAGTTCGGGCTGTGCGTCTCGACCACCGCACGCGGCTTCCGGGTCTCGGCCTACCGGGTCGGCTGGTACGGCGGCGCCCAGGCCCGGCTGGTCTGGCGCTCCGGCCGGGTGGCGGGCCGCGTCCAGCGCGACCCGCGCCTGGACACCTTCACCGACACTGTGCGGGCGGACTGGGAACGTACCCTCGCCGTCCGCGCCGACGGCTGGCCCGAGGGCGCGTATCTGCTGCGGCTGGACGCCGAGAACGCACACCAGCGGTATGTTCCGCTGATCGTCCGCTCGGCGAGTGCCACCGGCCGGACGGTACTGATGCACGCGCCCGCGACCTGGCAGGCGTACAACCTGTGGGGCGGCTACTCCCTCTACGAGGGCAAGGACGGCGCGTACGGAACCCGTTCGCTGGCCGTCAGCTTCGACCGGCCGTACGACAAGAACGGGGCCGAGAAGTTCCTGGTCTACGAACGCGCGGTCGTGGTCCTCGCCGAACGCCTCGGCATCCCGCTGGCGTACACGACCGGCGTGGACGTCCATCTCGCCCCGTCGTCGCTGCGCGGCGCCTCGTCGGTGGTCTCGCTCGGGCACGACGAGTACTGGACCCCCGAGCAGCGGAAGCATGTCACCCGGGCCCGCGACACCGGCACCAACGTGGTCTTTCTCGGTGCCAACACCTGCTACCGCCGGATCCGGCTGGAACGGGAGAACGGCAAGGGGCCCATCCGTACGGTCGTCTGCTTCAAGTCCGACTTCCAGAACGATCCGCATCTCGTCGAGCACCGCACCATGGTGACCACCGACTTCCGGGCGCCCCCGGCCGCCGACCCGGAGTCCTCCCTGACCGGCGTCCTGTACGAGGGTTTCCCCACGGACGCCCCCTACGTCGTCCACGGCGCGGACCACTGGATCTTCGAGGGGACCGGAGTGAAGGGCGGCGACTCCTTCGACCACCTGGTCGGCGTGGAGTACGACCGGGTGACCCCGGGGCAGCCCACGCCGTCGCCGCTGGAGATCGTCGCCCACTCCCCGCTGGTCTGCAAAGGCAACGACAGCCACGCGGACTCCGTGTACTACACCGTTCCCAGCGGCGCGGGCGTCTTCGCCTCCGGGACGATGCGCTGGGTCGAAGGCCTCATGGCGGGGACCCGGGAGAACGGCCGCAACCACGGGATGGACGCGCGGACCGGCGCCTTCGTCACGCGCACGACGGAGAACGTGTTCCGTGCCTTCGCGGCGGGCCCGGCCGGGCGGAGCAAGCCGGCGCCGAAGGACAACGTACGGAGCGTGTACGGGCACGAGGCGACGGAGAACGGGTCCCCGACGCCGGTGACTTGAGCTGTCTCACAGCCGTTCGGGCGCCTCGCTCGGCACGACGCGCTCCGCGACGGGTGCCTCGTGCTCCGCCACAGGGTTCGCCGCCGGATTCTCCGTCAGTTGTCCCTCGCGGTCCCCCGACCCCAGCCCCCTCATCAGCAGCCAGTACCCGCCCGCCGCCACCGTCCCCAGCACCGCACACGCGGACCACAGCCAGTCGGCGCCGTAGTGGTCGATCAGGAAGCCGGACATCAGCGGCGCGATCAGCCCGGCCACCGACCACGACATCGTGTACATGCCCTGGTAGCGGCCGCGCCCGTGGACCGGTGACAGCCGGACCACGAGGCTCGTCTGCGTCGGGGCGTTGATGATCTCCGCCATGGTCCACACGGACACCGCCAGCGCGTAGACCCCCAGCGACCCCGCGAAGGCCGTCAGCCCGAAGCCGTACCCCGCGAGCGCCGAGGAGAGGATCAACAGCCCACGGGTGTCCCGGTGTTCGATGAACCGGGTGACCGGGATCTGGAGCGCCACGATCAGCACACCGTTGAACGCGATGATCATCCCGAAGTCGGAGCTGCTGAACCCGTCCGCGCCCATCGCGACCGGCAGCCCCACGAACCCCTGCTGGAAGATCAGCGCCACGATGAACGACAGCACCACCACGCTCATGAAGCGGCCGTCCCGCAGGACCGTCCGCATCCCGGTCTCCGGCCCGCTCTTCCCGTCCGCCTCGGCGCGTTCGGGCCGGGACTCGGGCAGCTTGAGGAAGATCACCACGGCGCAGGCCAGCGTCATCGCCGCCTCTCCGAGGAATCCGGCGAGATAGCTGAACTCGGCGATGAAGCCCGCCGCGACCGACGAGATCGCGAACCCCATGTTGATCGCCCAGTAGTTGAGCGAGAAGGCGCGCACCCGGTCCTCGGGCTTCACGATGTCCGCCATCATCGCCTGGACGGCTGGGCGTGAGGCGTTGGAGGTCATGCCGACGAGGAACGCGACGGCGGCGATGGCCGCGGGGTCCTGCATGAAGCCGAGCAGCGCCACCGAAGCGGCCGTCGACAACTGCGCGATCAGCAGCGTGGGCCGCCGCCCGAGCCGGTCGGTGAGCACGCCCGCGCCGACGGAGGAGATGACTCCTCCGAGTCCGTGGAGCGAGGCGACGAGACCGGCGTACGACGCCGAGTAGCCGCGCTCCAGGGTGAGATACAGCACCATGAAGGTGGCCACGAAGGCGCCGAGCCGGTTGACCAGCGTGCTCGTCCACAGCCACCAGAACTCCCGGGGCAGCCCCGAGACGCTCTTTCTGATGCTCTCGCCCGTGGCGCGTCTCAGTCCGGCTATGGACATGCGTCGTTCCCCCCGAGGGACGGCGGCCGGTCCGTGCGGACCGGCACTGGCGGAGTAAGTGGCCGAGTGGTCAACCGCAACTTACGTACGGGCGTCGCGGAGCCGCCAGTCAATTGACGGCAGGCGTCAATCGGGCCCGTTCGATTAGGCTCGGGCCCATGGCCGACGCACCGTACAAGTTGATCCTCCTCCGCCACGGCGAGAGCGAATGGAACGCGAAGAACCTGTTCACCGGCTGGGTGGACGTGAACCTCACGGAAAAGGGCGAGAAGGAGGCCGTGCGCGGCGGTGAGCTGCTGAAGGACGCCGGTCTGCTGCCCGACGTCCTGCACACCTCGCTGCAGAGGCGCGCGATCCGCACCGCCACGCTGGCGTTGGAGTCCGCCGACCGCTCCTGGATCCCCGTCCGCCGCTCCTGGCGCCTGAACGAGCGGCACTACGGCGCGCTCCAGGGCAAGGACAAGGCGCAGACGCTCGCGGAGTTCGGCGAGGAGCAGTTCATGCTCTGGCGCCGCTCGTACGACACCCCGCCGCCGGAGCTGGCGGACGGCACCGAGTTCTCGCAGAGCGACGACCCGCGCTACGCGACGATCCCGCCGGAGCTGCGCCCGCGCACCGAGTGCCTGAAGGACGTCGTGGTCCGCATGCTGCCGTACTGGTACGACGGCATCGTCCCGGACCTGCTGACGGGCCGTACGGTTCTGGTCGCCGCCCACGGAAACAGCCTGCGCGCGCTGGTGAAGCACCTGGACGGCATCTCGGACGCGGACATCGCCGGCCTCAACATCCCCACGGGCATCCCGCTCTCCTACGACCTGGACGCGGACTTCCGCCCCCTGAAGCCGCGCGGCACCTACCTGGACCCGGACGCGGCGGCGGCGGCGATCGAGGCTGTGAAGAACCAGGGCAAGAAGAAGTAGCCTTCTTAGAAAGGCACTTGGGGTCATATGTTGCAGGGCCCGGTCCGGGTGGAGGTTCCACCACCGGACCGGGCCCTGGTCCGTCAGCCGCAGCTGCCCCCGCAGGCGCACGGTCCGCCCGACTGGCAGCCGCAGCCGCAGCCCGAGCCGCAGCCGCAGGCGCCGAGGATCGGCAGCCGCGCCCGTTCGAGAGGCGCTTCCTGCTGGGTTTCGGTCATGGGGGACTCGGCCATGGTTTCCTCCTCGAAGGCGTGCATGGGAGTACGGGGTGGCGTCCACGCCCATTGCAACCCCACCGTGGCGGGCGCATCAACGGCGCATGCGCGCAGGCGCCGGCCAGTACCACCCCGATACGCCCCCTGCGCCCCCAGGGCCGAAACCTCCCCGGGCCGACAGAACGGGCCCGGCCGTCAGGCTCCCTCGACCGGTGCCTCCGCCTGCTGGATCTCGTCCGCGTGCTCACCCGTCACCAGGTACACCACGCGCTTGGCCACCGACACCGCGTGGTCCGCGAACCGCTCGTAGTAGCGGCCCAGCAGCGTCACGTCCACGGCCGTCTCGATGCCGTGCTTCCACCGGTCGTCCATCAGGTGCTGGAACAGCGTGCGGTGCAGCAGGTCCATCTCGTCGTCGTCCTGCTCCAGCTGGAGCGCCAGGTCGACGTCCTTGGTGATGATGACCTCGGCCGCCTTCGCCATCAGCCGCTGCGCGAGCTGCCCCATCTCCAGGATGGTCGCGTGCAGGTCGTGCGGCACGGCGTGGACCGGGAAGCGGAGCCGCGCCAGCTTGGCGACGTGCTGCGCCAGGTCGCCCGAGCGCTCCAGGTCCGCGCTCATCCGCAGCGACGTGACCACGATCCGCAGATCGGTGGCGACCGGCTGCTGCCGCGCCAGCAGTGCGATGGCCCTGGCCTCCAGGTCGTGCTGGAGGTCGTCGACCTTCTGGTCGGCGGCGATCACGCTCTCGGCGAGCTTCAGATCCGCGTCCAGCATGGACGTGGTGGCGCGCCCGATCGCCGACCCGACCAGCCGGGCCATCTCGACCAGGTCCTCGCCGATCGAGTCAAGTTCCTCGTGGTACGCGTCCCGCATGGGTGTCCCTCTCTGGATTCTCGTGCTGGTGGTCCGGGGTGTCCGAGTACGTGTGCCGACCCCCGGACGGCGCCGTCCTCGTCACACGGACCGCCAGGGGCAGGGAGTTTCGAGCCCCCTACAGTGCCACGCTCGGCCCGCGAGGAGTCCGGCTGCTCCCTCCCAAGTGAACCGGCACTTTCCCCACAGTGAACTCTGGGCGACGAGTGTTCCAGGAGACACCGGTACGGCTGGGAGAGTGTCGCCCACCGCGCATAACCTGGCTGCATGGACGTGAACGCGGCAGTCGCCGCATTGGCAGCGATCGCCGGGGCATGTACCGGCGTGATCGCCATGCTGGCGTTCCGCTGGAGCGAGCGCGACCAGGCCAGGCCCACCCGTAGCTCACTGCATACGGAGGCCGGTCTTCCGCCCGGCGTCGACACCGTCCTCTCCGTTCTCCGCTCCTCCGCCGTCGTCCTCGACGAGAGCGACTCGGTGGTCAAGGCCAGCTCGGCCGCGTATGCGCTGGGCCTGGTCAGGGGCGGCAAACTGGCCGTCGACCCGATGCTGCACATGGCGCGCGACACCCGCCGTGACGGTGAGATACGTCAGGTGGAGCTGGATCTGCCCAGGCGCGGCACCGGCCGCGGCGAGGCCCTGGCCGTCTCGGCCCGGGTGGCACCGCTCGGCTCCCGTCTCGTCCTGCTCCTGGTCGAGGACCTCACGGAGGCGCGCAGGATCGAAGCGGTCCGGCGTGACTTCGTGGCGAATGTCAGCCATGAGCTCAAGACCCCCACCGGGGCGCTCTCCCTGCTCTCCGAAGCTGTCATGGACGCTTCGGACGACCCCGAGGCGGTCACCCGCTTCGCCGGCCGTATGCAGATCGAGGCGACCCGGCTCACCAATCTCGTACAGGAACTCATCGACCTCTCGCGGGTGCAGAACGACGACCCGCTGGAGGACGCCGAACCAGTACGCGTGGACGAACTGGTCGCCGAGGCCATCGACAGGTCCCGGCATGCCGCGTCCACGAAGCAGATCACCATGGCTGCCGGCGGCGCCGCCGATCTGCGAGTCTGGGGTAACCGCGGCCAGCTGGCCGCCGCCCTCGGCAACCTCGTCGAGAACGCCGTCAACTACTCCCCGGCCCGCACACGTGTGGGCGTCTCGGCCCGGCATGTGTCCGCGCCCGGCGGGGATCTGATCGAGATAGCCGTCACCGACCAGGGGATCGGCATCTCCGAGAAAGACCGGGAGCGGGTCTTCGAGCGGTTCTACCGCGTCGATCCCGCCCGCTCCCGAGCCACCGGTGGTACGGGCCTCGGCCTGGCCATCGTCAAACACGTGGCCGCCTCGCACGGCGGGGAGGTCACGATGTGGAGCTCCGAAGGCCAGGGCTCCACCTTCACCCTGAGGCTCCCCGAGGCGGGCGCCGGACGGGACCGCACACCCACCGGCCCGGACGATGTCGCCCAGCGCCGCTTTCACGACGTCAACGATCTTGACCAATCGACTGAGATCCCTGCCCCGGAGGTCCTTCCGTGACCCGAGTGCTCGTCGTCGAGGATGAGGAATCCTTCAGCGACGCCCTTTCCTACATGCTCCGCAAGGAAGGCTTCGAGGTCGCGATCGCGACCACCGGGCCCGCGGGGCTCGACGAGTTCGAACGCAACGGCGCCGATCTCGTCCTCCTCGACCTGATGCTGCCCGGTCTGCCCGGCACCGAGGTGTGCCGGCAGCTGCGCGGCAAGTCCAATGTCCCGGTGATCATGGTGACCGCCAAGGACAGCGAGATCGACAAGGTCGTCGGCCTGGAAATAGGAGCCGACGACTATGTGACCAAGCCCTTCTCCTCGCGGGAGCTGGTGGCGCGTATCCGCGCCGTTCTGCGCCGCAGGGGCGAACCGGAGGAGGTCGCGCCGGCCGCCCTGGAGGCGGGGCCGGTCCGGATGGACGTGGACCGTCACGTCGTGACGGTCTCCGGCGGCAAGGTCGACCTGCCGCTGAAGGAGTTCGACCTCCTGGAGATGCTGCTGCGCAACGCGGGCCGTGTGCTGACCCGTATGCAGCTCATCGACCGGGTGTGGGGCGCGGACTACGTGGGGGACACCAAGACCCTCGACGTCCACGTCAAGCGGCTGCGCGCCAAGATCGAGCCCGATCCGGGGGCGCCCCGGTATCTGGTGACGGTGCGCGGTCTCGGCTACAAGTTCGAGCCGTAAACCGCCCCGAACCCGAGCAGGGCCCCGCTTTCGCCCGCGTCCTTCGCGGGATTGAGCGCGGGTCCAGATGTCGCGTGCGCGCGGAGCGGTAGTGCGTACGGCTTCGTGTGTACGAGGGCGCCGCACCGGAATGCTCCGGTGCGGCGCTCTTACGCGTACGGCTGCCGGTCCCGGGACTGCCGGTCCGGGAACGCCGCTCGTCAGTTCTCGGTGTTCGCCGACGCGGACGCGGACGCGGCGTCCGTCGGCGTCTCTTCTTCCTGCTCGGTGCCCTCGTCCGCGCCTTCGACGGTGCCCTCATCGGCGCTGCCGCCAGGCGCACCGGTCTCCTCGTCCGCGGGCGCACCGGACGCGCCGTCGGTGGACGCGCCCTCCGTGGACGCACCCTCGGTGGCGGTGCCGCCGGGCTGTTCCGACTCCCCGGCCGCCGGCGAAGGCGGCGCGCTCGGCCCGAAGTCGGTGAAGGGGCCGGTCGCCGGCACGACGAAGGCATCGAGCGCGACGTCGCCGGTGTCGCTGAACTGGAAGACGACCCGCTGGGCGTCGCCGTTGCGTGCCTGCTCGTCGCCGCTCTCGATCACGGCCGAGGCATTGCCCTCGCCGCCGATCAGGACCGAGCCGCCGCCGGGCACGGTGAGCGGACCCTTGCCCTTCGCCGGGGTGATCTTCACCGTGGCACCGCTGTCCGGCAGCGTGATCGCGTCGAGCGTCTGCTGGGTGCGGCCGTTGTTGAAGACCTTCGCCGTGACGATGGCGGGGCCGTCGCCGGTGGCTTCCGGCTGGGTGACGACCGTGGCGTTCTGGACGGTGATGTCGCCGATCGAGGTCGCGGCGTTGTCAGGTCGGACGCCGAGCGTCTGCGCCTCGATGCCGGCACCGCACGCGGCGAGCGAGGCGATCGAGAACGCGATGGCAGACGCGGCGAGGGTGCCGCGTCGAAGGCTGCGGCTCACGGCGGCGGCAACTCCTTGGACGTACGGACAGGCTAATGACGGATCAACGATGGTTCAGCGGGCCCAGGTTACCGAGCCCCCCTCACGCCCTCGCACCCGACCCGCCCTCAACGGCGCCCGGCACACGGCGGTCCCGCCGCCCGTCCTTCTCGGCGGAGTACGGAGCGGACCGCGCGGCGGAGTACGGAGGGGAGCACGGAAGTGAGTGTCGGGGACATGTTTAGTACGCCGTTCACATAAGTCCGGTGATCAATTCCCCGACCCGACACACATTCCTTACGAATTGCGCCCGACGGCTTCGGAATCCCATGCCATACGCGGCGCGATACGCCACTTCATACCCGGCCCGATACGTCGCAGGCGAGGGCCCGGGTGATCGAATTCGGATTGGGTTCGCACTTCCGTCCGTACGCGTGACCGACATCCGAACGGAGTATGGGAAGTTCCGCCCTTGGAACCAGACAAATGGTGACGTTTACCCCCTCAGGGTGGGGGTTCCGGTGGTGGAACGTGCGTGTTTCCGACCGGCTTCGCAGCCGCTCCCACCTGCGAATACCCGCTTCCGGAAGCCGCTCGCAGCACGTTCCTATTGCTGTTGTCAAGCCCCGAGAACCGTCCTGACCTGCGAAAACGCCATTCAGAAGAAGCCGTTCCCGTGTTACCCTGGATAGCCACGGAAGGGGTACCTGTCACATGACGTTCAAGGTTGGCGACACCGTGGTCTATCCCCATCACGGGGCCGCGCTGATCGAGGCTATCGAAACTCGCCAGATCAAAGGCGTGGACAAGACCTATTTGGTGCTCAAGGTCGCCCAGGGCGACCTGACGGTTCGTGTCCCCGCGGACAATGCGGAGTTCGTCGGAGTACGCGATGTGGTCGGTCAGGATGGGCTGGACCGGGTCTTCGAGGTGCTGAGGGCGCCGTACGCAGAAGAGCCGACGAACTGGTCCCGGCGCTACAAGGCAAATCTTGAGAAGCTCGCCTCCGGCGATGTCATCAAGGTCGCCGAAGTGGTCCGTGACCTCTGGCGTCGGGAACGAGAGCGTGGACTCTCCGCAGGTGAGAAGCGCATGCTCGCCAAGGCGCGCCAGATTCTGGTGAGCGAGCTCGCTCTCGCGGAGAACACGAACGAGGACAAGGCCGAGGCCCTGCTCGACGAGGTTCTCGCGTCCTGACCGGGGCCTGACCCGGACGTCCCGGCTGTTCCACACGGTCGATGTGCGCGACAGCGCGCACCTGCCCCGATCAGCAGCCGGGCGTGAACAGGACTGTGCACGACAAGGTCGTACGACAACGTCCATGCACGAATGCCGCGGTGCCCGCTGACCAGCAGTGATTTCTCATGTTGCGTCGCCGGGCACTGCGGCATGTCCGGGGATCACACGGGTGGAATCTTTGTCAGGAGCCTGTCCGGGGCCTGATCCAGCGGCTTCCACCGGGCCCTAGGATCTACTCTCGGCTGTGACACCCCGTCACACCAACCGAATTTCCCGCAGTTCCCGTGTCCGCATTCGCATCCGGCACACACGCCTGTACCGGTTCCTGGTGTGCCGGGCCCGGGGCAGCTGGCGCAGCTGGTCTCAACCAGTGTCACGGAAGGGTCCGGTCAAGGTGCCGCGCCCGGCACGCTTGAGGCCATACCCATGTCGGCCGAGGAAACAAACCTGCCGGAGTGCAACCGATGTCAGACGAATCGAGCCGACACCGCACCGCCGCCGTGATCCCCGCGGCGGGCCGTGGCATACGGCTCGGCCCCGGCGCCCCCAAGGCGCTGCGCGCCCTCGGGGGCACCCCGATGCTGGTCCACGCGGTCCGGGCCATGGCGGCGTCCCGCGCGGTCTCCCTCGTGGTCCTGGTGGCCCCGCCGGAGGACACCGCGGCGGTGCGGCTGCTCCTCGACGAGCACTCGCTGCCCACCCGTACGGATTACCTCGTCGTGCCCGGCGGCGGGACCCGCCAGGAGTCCGTACGGCTCGGCGTGGAGGCCCTGCCGGACGACATCACGACCGTTCTCGTCCACGACGCCGCCCGGCCGCTCGTGCCGGTCGACACCGTGGACGCGGTGGTCGACGCCGTACGGGCCGGCGCGCCCGCCGTCGTACCGGCCCTGCCGCTCGCGGACACCGTCAAAGAGGTGGAGCCCGGCGAGCGGGACCAGCCCGAGCCCGTCGTGGCCACGCCCGAGCGCGCCCGGCTGCGCGCCGTACAGACCCCGCAGGGCTTCGACCGCGAGACGCTCGTACGCGCGCATCTGACCGTCCCCCTGGCCGGCCAGGGCGCGACGGACGACGCGGGGCTCGTCGAGCGGCTCGGTGAGCCCGTCGTGGTCGTGCCCGGCCACGAGGAGGCATTCAAGGTGACCCGGCCGCTGGACCTGCTGCTCGCCGAGGCCGTACTCGCCCGCAGGAGGGCCAACGATGGATTCTGAGTCCGCCTCCCGGCCGGGGGCCGCGCCGTCGGCGGGTCAGTTGCCTGCCGGGCTGCCGCTGATCGGCATCGGTACGGATGTGCACGCCTTCGAGGCCGGGCGTGAGCTGTGGTGCGCCGGTCTGCTGTGGGAAGGACCCGAGAACGACGGCTACGGCCTCGCCGGGCACTCCGACGGCGACGTCGCCGCCCACGCCGCCTGCGACGCGCTGTTCTCCGCGGCGGGCGCCGGCGACCTCGGCGCCCACTTCGGGACCTCGCGGCCCGAGTGGTCGGGCGCCTCCGGCGTCACGCTCCTCAAGGAGGCGGCCAGGATCGTCCGCGCGGAAGGTTTCGTCATCGGCAACGTCGCCGTCCAGGTCATCGGCGTACGGCCGAAGATCGGCAAGCGGCGCGCGGAGGCGATGAAGGCGCTGTCGGAGGCCGTCGGCGCGCCCGTCTCCGTGTCCGGCACGACCACCGACGGGCTCGGGCTGACCGGGCGCGGCGAGGGCCTGGCGGCGATCGCCACGGCGCTGCTGGTCCGCGCGGGCTGACGCGCCGGGTGACCCGGGCCGCGCGCCGATCGGGCGACACGGCGACCCGGGCCGCGTGCCGACCGGACAACGGGGCCCGAAATACCGTGGGACCGGGCCCGGTTGACGAGACATCGCCGGGTCCGCGTCCCCGTACCGCAGTGGCCCCCTCCGTAGGAAGGCATCACCCATGGCACCCGCCCTTCTCTCCGACGAGCTCAAGAAGCTTCTCGACGGCCCCGTCTTCGTCGCCATCGCCACCATCCAGCCCGACGGCAGCCCCCAGGTCTCGCCGGTATGGGTGAAGCGTGACGGCGACGACATCCTCGTCTCGACCGCCGTCGGCCGCCGCAAGGCGGAGAACCTGCGCCGCGACCCGAGGGTGACCGTCATGTTCCAGCCCTTCGACGCCCCGTACGCGTACGCGGAGATCCGCGGCTCGGCCACCCTCACCACGGAGGGCGGACAGGAGCTCATCGACGAGCTGTCGGTGAAGTACACCGGCAAGCCCTACGCCGAGTTCAACCCCGAGGGGGCGCGGGAGGGACAGCGGGTCGTCATCCGGATCACGCCCCGCAAGGTCGTCGGCCGCATCTGACGCCACCGAGCCAGGGCCTGTCCCCGGCGCCACGCCGCTGTCCGATGACGGACAGCACCCGGGCCGGCGCCTGCCGGCGCTCCGACCACCTATGACGAGGGTCGTCCGGCGCGCACAACGTCACGCTTCGGTGTCCCGTGGCCCCAAGGGGCCCGGGGCACTGCCTCCGGAGCACTACCCTTGTTCCGTGACCATTCGGCTGTACGACACCGGCGCCCGGCAGATCCGTGACTTCTCCCCGCTCGTCGCGGGCTGTGTCTCGATCTACCTCTGTGGCGCCACCGTGCAGGCCGCCCCGCACATCGGGCACATCAGGTCGGGGCTCAACTTCGACATCCTGCGGCGCTGGTTCGCCTACCGGGGCTACGACGTGACCTTCGTACGGAACGTCACGGACATCGACGACAAGATCATCGCCAAGTCGGCCGCCCAGGACCGCCCCTGGTGGGCGATCGGATACGAGAACGAGCGCGCCTTCAACAGCGGTTACGACGTCCTCGGCTGCCTGCCGCCCACCTACGAGCCGCGCGCCACCGGCCACATCCCCGAGATGATCGAGATGATGCGCGGCCTCATCGAGCGCGGCCACGCGTACGCGAGCGAAGGCAACGTCTACTTCGACGTGCGGTCCTTCCCCGAGTACCTCCAGCTCTCCAACCAGGACATCGACGATCTGCGCCAGCCGTCCGCCGAGGGCGAGACCGGCAAGCGCGACCAGCGCGACTTCGCCATGTGGAAGGCCGCCAAGCCCGGTGAGCCCTTCTGGGAGACCCCGTGGGGCCCCGGCAGGCCCGGCTGGCACCTGGAGTGCTCCGCCATGGCGCACAAGTACCTCGGCAGCGCCTTCGACATCCACGGCGGCGGCCTCGACCTGGTCTTCCCGCACCACGAGAACGAG
Organism: Streptomyces sp. NBC_01716; assembly: GCF_036248275.1. NCBI lineage: Bacteria > Bacillati > Actinomycetota > Actinomycetes > Kitasatosporales > Streptomycetaceae > Streptomyces > Streptomyces sp. NBC_01716. The sequence continues at coordinate 4,811,288 of NZ_CP109181.1, forward strand.
ATCGCGCAGGCCAAGGCGTACGGCGACGACTTCGCCCGGTACTGGGTGCACAACGCCTGGGTCACCATGAGCGGCGAGAAGATGTCGAAGTCGCTCGGCAACTCGGTGCTCGTGAGCGAGATGGTCAAGCACTGGCGGCCCATCGTCCTGCGCTACTACCTGGGCACCCCGCACTACCGGTCGATGATCGAGTACAGCGAAGAGGCCCTGCGCGAGGCCGAGTCCGCCTTCGGGCGGATCGAGGGCTTCGTCCAGCGCGCCACCGAGCTGGCCGGCCACACCGTCGCGCCGGCCCACGAGGTGCCGCCCGCCTTCGCCGAGGCGATGGACGACGACCTGGGTGTCCCGGGGGCCCTCGCGATCATCCACACCACGGTCCGCCAGGGGAACTCGGCGCTCGGCGCCGACGACAAGGAAGGCGCGGTCGCCCGGCTCGCCGAGGTCCGCGCGATGCTCGGTGTTCTCGGTCTGGACCCGCTGGACGCACACTGGACGGGAGCGGGCGCGGGCGAGGACGGCCTTGATGGGCAGGTCAACACCCTGAACGGCGTCGTCGACCACCTCGTACGGCTGGTGCTCGACCAGCGCGAGGCCGCGCGCGGCCGCAAGGACTGGGCCACCGCCGACGCCATCCGCGACCAGCTCCAGCAGTCGGGCCTGGCCATCGAGGACAGCCCGACGGGCCCGCGGTGGACACTGGGCCCGCGCTGAGCGGGACCGACGCCGCGACCTCCTGAAGAGGCGGAGCCGCGGCAAGCCGAAGGGCCCTGACCGGGGCCCCGATTGTGCTGTCCGGCCGCCGGACGGCACACTCGCGTGAACGAAGTGAAGCTCTCGTTCTCATTTCGGACTTCTCACGAACCGACGAAAGCAACGAAACAGGTAGGTCATGGCCGGGAACAGCCAACGCAGGAACCGCCGCACGTCCAACAAGAAGGGCGCGCAGGTCGGCAGCGGTGGCAAGCGACGCCGCGGCCTGGAGGGCAAGGGCCCCACGCCGCCCGCGTCCGCCCGCAAGGGGCATGTGCAGAACCGTGTCGCCAACTCCAAGGCCAAACTGACCGCCCGCCGCCAGGTCGCCCGCCGGGGCGGCAAGGGCACCAGCGAGATGGTCGTCGGCCGCAACTCGGTCTTCGAGGCGCTGCGCGACGGCGTACCGGCGACGATGCTCTACGTACAGCAGTACATCGAGAACGACGAGCGCGTGCGCGAGGCCCTTCAGCTCGCCGCCGACCGCGGTGGCATCCACCTGATGGAAGCCCCTCGGCCCGAGCTCGACCGTATGACGAACGGCCTCAACCACCAGGGCCTGGTGCTCCAGGTCCCGCCGTACGAGTACGCGCACCCCGACGACCTGGCCGCAGCCGCCTTCGACGACGGCGAGGACCCGCTGATCGTCGCGCTCGACGGCATCACCGACCCGCGCAACCTCGGCGCCGTCGTCCGCTCCGTCACCGCCTTCGGCGGTCACGGTGTCGTCGTGCCCGAGCGGCGCGCCGCCGGGATGACGGCCGGCGCGTGGAAGACCTCGGCCGGCACCGCCGCCCGTACGCCGGTCGCCCGCGCCACCAACTTGACGCGGGCGCTGGAGAGTTACCGGAAGGCGGGCCTGACGATCGTGGGTCTCGCCGCCGACGGCGACACCGAGGTCGGCGACCTTCCGGCGCTCGGCGGACCGGTCGTGATCGTGGTCGGCAGCGAGGGCAAGGGCCTGTCCCGGCTGGTCGGCGAGACCTGCGACTTCTTGGTGCGGATCCCGATGCCGGGCGGCGCCGAATCGCTGAACGCGGGTGTCGCGACCGGCGTGGTGCTGTACGAGGCGGCGCGCCGCCGCTCCTGAGCGGGCCCAGCGGTCGGGCCGGGCCCAGCGGTCGGGGGCCGGGCGTGCGCCCCGCGCGGGGTGGTCGTACGGGCGGGTGGTCGGGCGGCCCGGTGTGGGCCGGATGGCCCGGTCTTCGTACGAATGTCCCTATCTCGCCACTCTTGACGGGTCTCGGACATTTATCGGCCGTCAAAGCAGTGTCCTAAACACAAGTCACTCGGTTAGATGAGTGTGGACACCAGAAAGCCCCGGCCCGGGTTCGACGAACAGCCCCCGCTGAGCATGGTCAAGGTGGACTGCGATCCCGCGCAGGTCATCGTGAACCACGCCAGCTTTCGGGTGAAACTCTCACCGAGCCGGCGCCCCAGCCCCGCACGCGCCACGCCGGACACCGCGCGGATTCCCGCGATGAGCGGCGGCGGAGGCGCGGCACGCCGCCGGGCTCCCGTCGTCTGGAGCGGCAGGTCGGAACCGGGCGACCTCGGAGCCACCGGGCTCCTCCAGGCCGTACGGAACTCCTCGGCGTCGGCGACCGGCGCGAGCCTCGGCGAGACGCCGGGCCGCTCCCACGACCAGGGGGCCGCCGGATCCACCCAGGTCATCCCGCGGATCGACCTGGGCGACGACACCATGCCCACCCCTCGCGTGCCCCGCCACGGCGGCGGCCCCGACACGCCCCTGCTGCCTCCCATGCGGCGGGCCGTGGGCGCGTACGACATCCCGCAGCACGACACCTTCGGCGACACGGTCGACCTGTACGGCGCGGGCGGCGCACGCCACCGGGGCGAGCACGACGACCGTGACGACCGCGAGTACGAGCGCGACTTCGGCCGCGAGGGGCGCGACGGCCGCGACGGCCGCGGCGCGCGTGACGGCTTCGACGTCCGCGACTACGACGACCCGCGCGGACAGCGCCACGACATCTCCGGCGCGCAGGCCGCCGACGCCGCCGTACGGCACGCCTACTACCCAGGCCGGCGCATGAACCTCGGAGTGGTGCTCCTGCCGCTCCGGGTCTTCCTCGGCCTCATCTCCATCTACGCCGGCATGGGCAAGCTCTGCGACCCCGTCTACTTCGACGGCGGCGAGCGCGGCTCCATGGTCACCTGGCTCACCTCGCTCCAGCCGTGGGCCCTCGCCGAACCGCTGCGCGACTTCGCCCTCTCGCACCCCGTCGGCGCCGGACTCAGCGTCGCGTTCCTCCAGGTCGTCGCCGGTGTCCTCACCGTCCTCGGCCTCTGGCAGCGGCTCGCGGCCTCTTTCGGGGCGCTGCTCTCGGCCGCGCTGATCCTCACCGTCAGCTGGCGCACCGTCCCCGCGTACGACGCGCCCGACATCATCTACCTGGCCGCCTGGTCCCCGCTGATCATCGCGGGCGCCCCCGTCTACTCGGTGGACGGACGCCTCGCCGGTGAGGCCTGGCGCAAGCTCGGCCCGCGCACCCACCTCAGGGACCTGCGGCGCCGTGTCCTGCGGCGCGGCGCGCTCGTCGCGACCGTCGTGATCGGCCTGACGCTGCTCGTCGGCTCGATCCTCGGCGGAGCCGTACGGTCCACGGAGATGGTGACCGTGCCGGGACCGAACAACCCGGTCAACCAGCTGCCCGGATCGCCCCTGCCGCAGAAGTCCGGCAAGAGCAGCGCGTCCGGCTCGCCCACCGGCGAGGCCCGGCCGAACGGCGGCAGCGCGTCCCCGACGGCCGGCCAGACCAGCGGCCCCGCGGCCGAGCAGTCGGCGCCCGGCGATGAGCCGACGGCCGGCAGTCCGGGCAGGACCGGCACGGGCGGGCAGCCCAGCCAGTCCCAGGGCACCGGCCAGGCGCCCCCGCAGACCTCGCAGCAGGCACCCCCGCCGTCCAGCAGCCAGGGTCCCGCCGCGAGCAGCGGCTCGACGGGCGGGGCCGGCTCGGGCAGTGGCTCGACGGGTGGCGGCGACGGCGGTGGCACCACGGGCGGCGGCGACGGCTCGTCCACCGGCGGCGGTGGTGGCGCCAGGAACCCGATCGGCGGCCTGCTGGGCTGACGCGGCGGCGCGGCACGTGTACGAGGGCGGCCACCCGGCAGGACCGGGTGGCCGCCCTCGTACGTGCGCTGTGTGCCCGTCTGCGGGCCTGGGAGGTCCGGTACGACCAAAGGGCGTGCGGGCCCCTGGAAAGGGCGCCCAGGCCCTTGGGGAAGCTCTCAGCCGGCGTCAACGCGCCGCGGCGGCCAGCTCCTTGGCGGCCTCGGTGAGGTCCTTGGCGGTGTCGATGGCACGCCAGTACGCGCCCTGCGGCAGCGGGAAGCCCGCCAGCCGCCGCTCACGCGCCAGCCGGGGAAACGTCGTCCGCTCGTGGTCGCCGCGGTCGGGCAGCAGACTCGCGAACGCCGAAGAGAACACGTACACACCGGCGTTGATCAGATACGGCGACGGCGGCGACTCGATGAAGTCCAGTACATGGCCGAACTCGTCGGTCTCCACGGCCCCCCAGGGGATCCGCGGCCGGGCGAGGGCCAGCGTCGCGACGGCATCGCGCTCGGCGTGGAACGCGGCCATCTCGCGCAGCGAGAAACGCGTCCAGATGTCGCCGTTGGTGGCGTACCAGGGAAGACCGGGATCGGGCAGCCGGGCGGCGGCGTACTTGAGGCCACCGCCGCGCCCCAGAGGTTCGTTCTCCACCACGGTCGTGACACGCAGCGGGAGTTCCGACGAGTCCAGCCACTTCTGGAGGACATCGGCGAGATGGCCGCACGAGATCACGGCGTCCGTGACGCCCTCGGCGGCCAGCCAGGCGAGTTGGTGGCCGATGATCGGGGTCCCCGTCCCGGGGATCTCGACCATCGGCTTGGGACGGTCGTCGGTGTACGGGCGCAGTCGCGACCCCTGGCCGCCCGCGAGGATCACGGCCTGCGTCGGATACGTATGCATGCCGTGAACGATAGGCGGGCCGGTCGGGGATGCGGCGCTCAGTGCCCCGCGGTCTGCTGGGAGACCCCGTAGGCGAACGAGGTGTCGCAGACGGGGCGGGAGAACGACTGCGCGCGCGTGGGGCCGTAGTGCGCGACGGCGGCCCTGCCGAGCGCGCGGGCCAGCGACATGCAGTGCTTGGCGAGCGACGGGCGCTCCTCGATCTGGCGCTGGAGGTGGGTAAGGGCGATGCCCGGGTCCTTCTCCTGAAGCTCCACGAGCAGCTTGTCGCGGAGAACGTCCTGCGGAGCACGGGACTTGGCGCGTACGGAGGCCTTGTCCGATGAGGCGGTGAGGATCTGCGCCTCGGAGTTCTTCGCCGCCCACGGGACGGTCGCGACCGCCAGGGTTCCGGAGAGTACGAGGACGACGGGCAGTACGAGGGCGAGAGTTCGGCCGATTCGGCGGGCTGTGTGGGTCACGCAGGCGAGCGTAGCGGTCAGTGATGATTTGGCGACATTTAGTCACCCGTGCGAGGGATGGTTCGACAGGGCTTTTCGAATCGGGTGTTGACGCACGCGATTCGAAATGTCCCGTGTGCCGGGGTATTTGGGCGTCCGGGCGCCGAAAGACAAACGGCCCCGCACCGAAGTGCGGGGCCGTTAGTACGTTCTTACGGTCGGGTCACCGTCAGTCGCTGAGGCGCTCGCCCGTGGACGACGCGAACACGTGCGTCTCGCCCGGACGCGGCACGACGTGCAGCTTGGCGCCCTTCTCGGGAACGGCACGGCCGTTGACGCGGACCACCAGGTCCTTGTGCTCGCCGCCGACCTGCGCGTCGCCGTAGACGTAACCGTCGGCGCCCAGCTCCTCGACGACGTTGACGGTGACGGCCAGACCGGCCGGCGCGTCGTCGGTGTCCTTGGACAGCGACTTCGCGGCGTCGCCGCCGCCCTGCTCCACGATGTCGAAGTGCTCCGGGCGGACACCGACGGTGACGGTGCTGTCACCACGGTCGGCCGCGGCGGAGAGCGCCTCGCGCGAGACGGGGACGACGCTGTTGCCGAACTTCACGCCGCCGTCGGTGATCGGGACCTCAACCAGGTTCATGGCCGGGGAGCCGATGAAGCCGGCGACGAAGAGGTTGGCGGGACGGTCGTACATGTTGCGCGGCGAGTCCACCTGCTGGAGCAGACCGTCCTTGAGGACGGCGACCCGGTCGCCCATGGTCATGGCCTCAACCTGGTCGTGCGTGACGTACACCGTCGTGATGCCCAGGCGGCGCTGGAGCGAGGCGATCTGCGTACGGGTCGACACACGGAGCTTGGCGTCGAGGTTCGACAGCGGCTCGTCCATGAGGAACACCTGCGGCTCACGCACGATCGCGCGCCCCATCGCCACACGCTGGCGCTGACCACCTGAGAGCGCCTTGGGCTTGCGGTCCAGGTAGTCGGTGAGGTCGAGGATCTTCGCGGCCTCCTCGACCTTCTTACGGATGTCGGCCTTGTTGACGCCGGCGATCTTCAGCGCGAAGCCCATGTTGTCGGCGACGGACATGTGCGGGTAGAGCGCGTAGTTCTGGAACACCATCGCGATGTCCCGGTCCTTGGGCGGCAGATGCGTGACGTCGCGCTCACCGATGCGGATGGATCCGCCGTTGACGTCCTCAAGACCCGCGAGCATCCGCAGGGAGGTCGACTTGCCGCAACCGGAGGGCCCGACGAGTACGAGGAACTCGCCGTCCGCGACGTCGAGCTGGAGCTGGTCGACAGCGGGCTTGGTGGAACCCGGGTACACACGGGTCGCCTTGTCGAACGAGACAGTGGCCATGGTGATGTGGTCCCTTCACCGGCAGGAACGTGCCGGACGATCCGAGTAAAGGAATGGCTCCCCCGCCGTAGGACGGAGGATGGGTCTAGTCCACCTGGATGAACTTGAGGTGACGGTACCCCCCGTTTCAAGATCTGTCAGTAGCTGGGCCCCACGAAATTCCCGCCTGACCTGTGATCCCCGCCGGTTATAGTTTCCCCACAGGCCTCCTTAGCTCAGCTGGCCAGAGCAACGCACTTGTAATGCGTAGGTCGTCGGTTCGAATCCGACAGGGGGCTCAACGAAACCCCAGGTCATGTAGGTCGTGACCTGGGGTTTTCTGGTGTCCGGGGTGTGACGCAACCGGCGGTTGCGGTGCCGGGGAAGGGCTTGCGTGAGCGATGCGTGAGCGGAGGGTCGTCGGGACCTACTCCCCGGGCTTCTTCCGCTTCGTCTTCTTCTTGCCTCTGGCCTGGGCCTTCTTGGCGCGCCGGGCCTTCCTCCGGGCTTTCTCCTCCTTGCGGGAGGCTTCCTCGGCCTCGGCCTTGCGCTGGAGGGGGACCAGCTTGGCGGTGGCTTCGGCGGCGTGCTTGCCGACGTGGGGCAGAACGCTCTGGTAGATGTCGCGCGTGATGCGGGTGTCGCTGTGGCCGAGGGTGTCGGACACGATTTTGATGTCGATGCCGGCGGCGAGCATGAGGGTGGCGGCGCCGTGGTGGAGGTCGTGCAGCCGGATCGGGGGGAGGCCGGAGGCTGCGACGAGTCGTTCGAAGAGGTCGGTGACCTTGCCGGGGTGAAGCCAGGAGCCGTCTTCCTGGGTGAAAAGGAGGCCGGTCTCGACCCAGACTGATCCCCATTCCGCGCGGTCGGCCTTCTGCTGCTTGCGGTGCTGTTCCAGGACGCCGGCGGTGTCGTCGTCCAGGGCTACGACGCGGAAGCCGCTGTCGGTCTTCGGTTCGGACGCCTCGACATCCCACCCGTCCTGGACGAGTTGGCTGGAGACGGTGAGGGTGTGCCGGTCGAGGTTGGTCTCCGACCAGGGCTGGCCGCACGCCTCGCCGCGGCGAAGGCCGCGGAAGGCGATGAGGTGCCACATGGCATAGAGCCGGTCTGCGGCGACGAAGTCGAGGAAGGCGCCGGTCTGTTCGGGTGTCCAGACCATGACGGGGGAGGGCTTCTCGCCGGTCTGCTGCCACCGGGCAACCCGTTCGTCCGTCCATACCAGGGCCTTCGGCTTGCGGACGGGGTCGATCTCCACATGGGCGGCCGGGTTGAACGTGATGATCTGCTGGCCGATCGCGTCGTTCAGGGCGGCGCGGAGCGTGGCCTTGATGTGCTGGCGCGTGGAGGGCCCGGTGATGCGGCGGAAGCCCGGCATCGCGTCGATCGCCGTCTTCATTGCCTTGCGGCGTGCCCGGCTCTCCGCGCCTTTCCATGGCACGGTCGCCAGTTCCTCGACTGCCGCCCGCCGTTGGGCGTTCTGCTCCACGATGTCGACGTTGGCGTCGGTGATGGCGGTGAACATCTCGCTGAGGTGGCTCACGCGCAGCCGGTCGAGACGCCGGGGCCCGAGGTGGGGCTTGAGGTGGACGCGGACGTCGGTCTCGTAGCGGCTGATGCCCGATTTCCGGATGCGCTTGCCCGCGAGCCACCGGTCCAGCCACTCGGCCACGGTGAGGCTGCCGACGAGGTCCTGTCCGGCGTTGAGGCGCCGCCGTGTCTCCTCCACCTCGGGGAGGGGCAGCTTGTCGCGGCTGACGTCGGACAGCATCTCCGCGATGAGGTGGATGCCCTCGGGGTCGTCCGCGTCGGCGAGGCCGAGAAGCGCGCGGACGTGGTCGAGGTCGGCTTGCGCGGCCTTGAGGGTGTCGTAGCCGGCGCGGTTGAAGGAGCGGCGGGTGCCGTCTTTGCGGGGTGGGAGTTCCTGGCGTATGGAGTAGGAGCCGTGCTTGCGGCTGGTGAGTTTGGGGCACTTTTTGCCCAGTGGTCTGCCGGTCTTGGGGTCGCGGCAGTAGCAGCGGCGGTGGGTGGAGCCCTTCAAAGGCGGTCCTCCGGTCTCCGGTTGGTGCTGTTCATGGTTTCGGGGATGTCGACGTCGGCCAGTGCGGGCGGGAGGTCGGGCGGGGTGGCCCCGTCGTCGCGGAGGTCGCGGCGGAGGTAGCGCAGCGTGTACTTGGCGGAGATGGCCTGATCTCCGTACGTGGACCGTCTGCGTTCGGCTTCTTCCTTCTCGGCACGGCTCGTTGCCGTCTTGGCCGCGAACCGGGCCTGTTCTTCTTCTTCGAGCGCGGCGATGGCGGTGTGGACGAGGCTGGTGTGGGCTTCGAAGTCGGGCACCAGCCCCGCGTCGTAGTCGCGAACGTCTTCCTCGCCGGTGAAGCGCCGCAGGGCGTCCCAGGTGGGCACGAGGGACTGGAAGGGCAGTTCCTGGGTCTCTTCGACGTAGCCGACGGGGAAGATCAGGCAGCCCGGGTACGTCTTGAGGGCGGCGGCCAGGACCATGACGTCGACCAGCGGAAGGCTCGCGCGGCGTCCGGATTCCATGTTGGCGATCACGTTGCGCGGGATGGGATGGCCCAGCCGCTCGCACTCGTCGGCCAGTTCCTGCGCGCTCCACCTCATTTCCTTTCTCCTGCGCCGGACTTCGCCGGCCACGTTCGCCTGGACGCGGTCCACCCATTCCGGGAAGTCGTCCTCATCAGCATCCACACCGCGTTGTGTCATGAGGACACATTAACTTGAGGATCCTTATTGGTGTCGCCTGGAGCCGGACGTGATTGCCGCGTTCGCCGAGGGCTGTACCGAGAAGGGGCGCACCGTATGCGCGAAGACGCGGCCGACGGCCGGATGAAGGGTTCGAAGGGGATGAGCCGGGAGGAGCTGCTCGCTCTGCCGGTGGCTGTTGACCTGGATACGGGCAACCGTGCTCTGGGGCTCGGCCGGAGCAAGGGGTACGAGCTGGCGAAGCGGGGCGAGTACCCGTGCAAGGTGCTGCGGCTGGGCAAGGCGTACCGGGTGGTGACGGCGGATCTGCTGGGTCTGCTGGGGCTGGCGGCGTGAAGGGGCGGCAACGTAGCAGACGGTTCTGCGTTGAGCTGACACAGAAACGCTGGACTGTTGCCGGGCGTGGACGTACGGTCCGTGTTCCCTCGGGAGACGGAGTGGCCCTCCGGCGCGGCAACGCCCAAGGCCACCGCAGCCCCGAGCGGTCCGTGAGTCAACCCGGCGGCAAGGGCGTGAAGGCCCGCCACCGCCAGAGAAGGAGCCGCCCGGTGGAACAGCCCCAAGCCGAGCCCCATTCCGCGCCCAGCAAGCCGTCGTGGCCGCCCGTCGCCGTCCCCGGCCAGCACATCGGCGACGGAGCGCCTGACGCCGCTTCGGCGGATCTGCCCGCCGATCAGGTCGCGCCGGAGCCGGAGTCGACGGCTGCCTCAGCGTTGCTGGACGAACTGCGCGGCCAGATAGCGAAGTTCGTGATCCTGCCCTCGGTGGAGGCTCTGGATGCGGTGACGTTGTGGGTGGCGGCGACGCATCTGCAGCCCGCCTGGCAGCACGCGCCGCGTCTGGCGGTGGTGGGGCCGGCGAAGCGGTGTGGCAAATCGCGGCTGCTGGACGTGCTGACCGAGACGGTCCACGAGCCGATGCTCACCATAAACACCACCCCGGCGGCGATCTTCCGGTCGATCACCGAGGAGCCGCCCACGCTCCTGGTGGATGAGGCGGACACCATCTTCGGCACGCCGAAGCAGGCGGAGAAGAACGAGGAGATGCGCGGTCTGCTCAACGCCGGCCATCAGCGCAACCGGTACGTCACCCGTGTCGTCGGCAACGACCACACGCCCCACAAGTTCGCCACCTTCGCCATGGCGGCCCTTGCGGGGATCGGCGACCTGCCCGACACGATCATGGACCGGTCGGTCGTGGTCCGCATGCGCCGCCGCGCGGAGGGGGAGCGTGTCAAGCCCTTCCGCTCCCGCCGGGACATCCCCGCCCTGCACGATCTCCGCGACCGGCTCGCCGAGTGGGCCAGACCGCTGCTGGAGACGGCGGCAGAGCTGGAGCCGGGCATGCCGGTGGAGGACCGGGCCGCCGACACCTGGGAGCCATTGGTCATCATCGCCGACCTCGCCGCCGGGCCCTGGCCCGACTTGGCCCGCACGGCGTGCGTGAGGATGGTCGCCACCGAGGTGGAGGCGGAGGAGGACCAGCCTGGTGGAGCGCGGATCCTGGCCGACATCCGCAGGGTCTTCGCCGCCCAGCGCGAGCCCGACAGCCTGCCGACGGACGACCTCCTCCACCAGCTCCGCCAGGACGCCGAGAGTCCGTGGGCGGAATGGGGGCGCAACGGGCTGAGCGCCCGGGATCTGGCGTCCGTGCTGCGGGAGTTCGGCGTCAAGCCGGGCAACGTCCGGCTGCCGGACGGAACCCAGCGCAAGGGCTACATGCGCAACAAGTTCCTCGACGCGTGGCGGCGCTACTGCCCCACCGTCCACCCCGTAGATCCACCGCCCGGCGCGGGGCCCACCACGGGCTGAGCCCGCACCCCAGGCCGCCGTCCCTGCCGTCCCTGCCGTAATCCCGCAGGTCACACACCCTGCGGACAAGACGGCAACTGGCCCCAAGACGGCAACACGATCATGAGACCCACGCCGCCCCACCGGGACAGTGCCCGGATCCGTCTTGTGCCGTCCCGCGCGTCCCCGCCGTATCTCCCCAGGTCACAGCGGTGCGCGCTGGGACGGCATGGCACAACAGTCCCGTCCCGCCCCCGGCCGGGACGGCAGGGGAACGCCACGGCCGTCGGCCGTGACGCCACACCGGAGCACCTGCCGTCCCTGCCCTGACCTGCGCTTGCAACGGCCAAGACGGCTAATACGGACCACCGCGACCCGAGGAGAACCCGCTTGCCCCACCCCACCACCATCCGGCACCAGATCACCAACGCGACGACGCAGGGCCAGGGGGTGATGAAGCACACGGCTGAGCGGTATGCGCTCGTGGCCGCTGGCGCCGTCATCGTGGCCCTGACCACCGGGGCGTTCTGGCTCTCCTACGCGCATCTCGCCGAGGTCGCAGGAAAGCACGGACTGGGCGGCTCACCCGTCCGTCAATGGGCCTGGCCGGCGACCCTGGACGCGTTCATTGTCGCGGGCGAACTCCTCATGCTCCGCGCCGGTCTGCGCAGGGTCACCGACGGATGGGCCATCGCCGTGACCGCCACCGGATCGGTCGGCTCCATCGCCCTCAACGTCGCAGGCGTCAGCGGCACCGACAACACCAACGCCGTGCCGCTGCTTGACTACGTGGTCGCCGCGGTCCCGCCCACCGCAGCCCTGCTCGCTTTCGGTGTCCTGATGCGGCAGATCCACCAGCTCGTCGACCAACCCACAGGCCATCCGGACACGGTTTCCGACCAGCCTCCCGGCCTGCCGACCACCGCGTCCGCCGAGACGCCGGAATCACCGGCCCCGGTGGTGGAGAGCAAGCCGCGCGGTGGCCGTCCGGCGAAAGCCCCGGTCGAGGAGCTTGTGGAGATCGGCCGGACCGCTCTCGCTGAGCACGGCAAGCTCAGCCGGTCCCTTCTCCGGAAGGCCATCAAGGACAGGGACTTGACGATCGGCAGTGAGCGGCAGACCGAGGTGATGGACATCCTCCGGCCTGAGATCGAAGCCGGAGCCGGGTCCGGTCAGGACAGCGGGTGACCGGAATCCCAACGGGGTGACCGGAACCCCTTCCGGTCACCCCGACCAGCCGACCACCCGCACTCGTTGCCCCCGTCCACAGCTGTGGATATCGCGCCTGACCACAGCAGCCGCCCGCCCTTCCCTGTGGACCACCCGCCCTGCCCCGCCCACTTTCGGAGAACCGTTCGTGACCTACCGCCCGCACCGCCCCGACCACACCCCCGACGAGCCGACGACACCGAAGTCGCCTGGGCAGACGGAACGTTTGCAGCGGGAGATGACAGCCACCAGCACCAGCGGAGCAAGGTATGCCGTTGGACGGTCCAAGGGCCGTTCCAACGGGGGCGTCTCCGCCCCGGGGGTGGCGGAGGGGTTCGGGCACCAGGGGGTGCCCGAGCAGAACGATCCCGCTGACGTCTCGACGTCTGCTGTTGTGCCGTTGCCGCGTGCTGCTGATCATGCCGCGCTGCACCGCGTCGCCCACCGTCGTGAGCGCCAGGACGAGCAGCGCAAAGAGCGTGTCGATGTCCGCTACAGCGTCGGTGAGAAGACCGGCATCCTCGGCATGGCCCAGTCGCTGAACATCGCCGCCGCCCACTACGTCGGCGCTGTCGTCATGGCCCACGTGCACGGTGACCTCGCCCTGCCCGGCCAGCGCACCGCGCTGGACGACTACATCGACGAACTCAACGCGCTGCGCGCCCAGGTCACCCACATCGGCCGCAACCTCAACCAGGTCACGAAGAAGCTCAACTCCGGCGGCCACCCACACTCCGGGGACAGCGCCCTGCTCGCCCAGACCGAGCGCACCCTGACCGCTGCAGGCGCGGCCGTGCGGGACATCGCACAGGCCGCGAACCAGGTGGTCAGCAAGAGGGCCGTCCGTTGATCGCGAAGATCAACAGTGGCAAGAGCACCGCCGGCCTGGTCCGCTACCTCTTCGACACGGAGAAGGCGAAGGGCCACACGGACCCGCACCTGGTCGCGTCTTTCGACGGCTTCGCGCCCGACCCCGGCCGCGCCGAGGACTCCGACGCCGTCAGGAAGCTCCTGGTCGCGGATCTCGACCTGCACGTCAAGCAGGCCAAGAGGCTGGGACGCGCCCCGGACCAGCATGTGTGGCACTGCTCGGTCCGCGCCGCCGAGAGCGACCGCATTCTCACGGACGAGGAGTGGGCCGATGTCGCCCGCCGGGTCGTTCATGCCACCGGCATCGCCCCCGAGGGTGATCCGGACGGGTGCCGGTGGGTGGCGGTCCGGCACGCACCGGACCACATCCACATCGCCGCCACCACCGTCCGGGCGGACCTGCGGGGCGCCCGGCACTGGAACGACTACCTCACCGCGGACCGTGAACTCGCCGCCGTCGAGAAGCACTACGGCCTGCAGCAGGTCGTACGCGGCGACCGCACCGCCGCCAAACGCCCCACCCGCGCCGAGCAGGAGAAGGCCAAGCGCGCCGGCAGCAAGACAACGGCCCGTGAGCGTTTGCGTGCCGCGGCCCGTACGGCGGTGGCCGCCGCGAGGAGTGCGGAGGAGTTTCTCGTCCTGCTGGAGCACACCGAGGGGGTGCTCGTCGAGGTCAAGCGCTTCCCCTCCGGCGACATCCGCGGCTACACCCTCGCCCTGGAAGGTGACACCAACAGCGAGCGGGAGCCGGTCTGGTACTCCGGGTCGAAGCTCTCCCCTGACTTGTCGTGGCCCAGGGTCAGCGAACGGCTGACCGGCACAGGCGCCACCGCGCGCCCGTGGCAGGACGCGATCACCGCCATCGAGGACATTCCCCGTGCTCTCGCGCACGACGGGGCGCCGGCCGCGCAGGCCCACATCACGGCACTCGGCGAAACCCTCGACGCCCTGCCGCTGCTCGCTCCCGCCTCCCACCGGGAGGAACTCCGGCGGGCGGCAGCGGCCTTCGAACGCGCCTCCCGCTCCCGCGTCCAGGCTGAGAACCACCACGCCGCGCGGCTGCGGGGAGCGGTCAGGACCATGCTCCGCACCCCACCACTGAACAGTTCCGACGGCACGCTTCTGGCCCTGTTGCTCGACACGATCGTCCTGGCCACCGCTGCCACCTTGCGATGGCACGACCTGCACCACCACGACCAGCAGGTCACCGCCACGCGTGATGCCCTCACCCACCTCCACGTGGCCGCGGACCAGGCCGCCGTCACCGCCCTCGCCGCCGTCAAACGGACAGGGCCGAGCAGTCCCGTGGTCCGGCTCCGGTACGAGGGCGTCGTCCGCATGGTGCTGCCCGAACACGCCGACCAGATCCTCAACACCCGCGACTGGGAGGCGCTCGCCGCAACCCTCGCGCGAGCCGACACCCGTGGCCTCGACCCCGTCGACGTCCTGCGCGCCGTTACCCAGCGCCCCCTCGACGACGCCCGGTACCCCGCACGCCTCCTCGCCTGGCGCATCCAACAAACCACCCACACCACACAGACACCCCGCACCGCACCGCCGGCACCACAGCCCACACCAAGTCTGGCGCGCCAGCCCGGCGGGCCGCGCACCCGCCACTGACCCCCGGAAGCCAAGTCCAGCGAGTCATGGAGGTACCTCATGCCCCGCGCACCACCCCGCGATTCATCGCGAAGCGCTCACCAGCTCAGCCCCATCCACACCACATTGCACAAGGAACCGCCCATGCCCCAGACCCACATCCGCCCCGACGTCGTCGCCCTTCTCGCCGACGTGGACTGGCACGGCCGCCGAGATGAACGCCCGTACCACCGCGACGGCCGTCCCTTCACCCTCGCCGAGCAGCGCCTGGTCAGCACCGTCACCCCGGAAGAAGGGGCCGCCGCACGCCAGCAGATACGGCGCGAGAACGAGTGGCTGGACGAAGTCGACGCGATGAGGGACGACTTCGTCGCCCTCGTCAGGAAGTACCTCGCCCGGCTCCCCAAGGGCTCCGTGGTCGCCGACGCCATCGGCATCATGACCGACGAGGACTACGCCGAGTACGAACGCCTCGTCCCGATCGTCACCGCACAGGACACCCTCGAATACCGCGCCACCCACGGAAACTCGACCGAACACCTCACCGGACCCACGGAGGACTGACCGCACACGCCGACAGCGGGCGAGCCCCAGAGCCCTAACGGCTGCCGCGTGCCCGCCTGAAGCCACCACCGCACACAGAAACGCACCGCAGCCCCGCATGCCGAAACGGCACGCGGGGCTGCGCAGTTACGAGCCTCCGGCGTGAACACACCTCACTATGAGGCCGGTTCGGACCCGAGGCAGGGGTGAGGCGACGGGCTTGGCACCGGACCCGCTGACGGAGAGCGGCCCCCGTCTCCCTGGGCACGGACGACGACGGTGCCCGTCAGCCGGCCGGAGCGCGCAGGAGCCGGTCCTTGGTGCTCTCGGGCAGCACCCGGCGCAGGACCGGAGCCGAAGAGGCAAGGGATGCGGCAAATGCCGCGACGAGATCCTGCGGCACACCGGCGGAGAACGACGCCGCCCACAAGTACGGTGCGCCAAGGGCGGGTTCGGCCCACGCCTGCCACCCCGTGGCACCTGCTTCGTCGGCCGCCACGGTCAGGGCGCGCGGGTCACCATCCTGGATGAGCGGCGGCACCTCGCCGAGGCTCACGCACGTGGTGAACATCGGGTCCACCGCCCCGGAACGGGGATGATCGATGTCGCGCAGCCAGCCGCGCGTGGTGAGCGTGTCGAGGACCAGCTCGGGCCCCACGGACGAGGCCGTGGGCTGCTCACGTTTGTTGAGAGCGGCGAGGAAGTCGCCGAGGACCTCACCGGGGATGCCGGGGGTGAAGTAGGCGGACCACGCGGCGAGCGGACTGCCGGTGTCCTCACGGGCGGAGACCTGCCAGGCGACCGGCAACTCCCCCAGGAGAAACGGCTCATCTGCCAGGACCCACTGGGCCCAGCGCAGCGTGTCCTGGCTGATGTGCAGAACGGTACTGCGCAGAACCTGCCGGTCCTCCGCTGCTTCATCCTGCTCGCGCCTGCCACGGACAACCGTGAGATTCGCCCAGCCGAACCCGGTGAGCGTGTCGGCCACCCTCTCGTAGAGCAGGTCGTCGTCACCGGCCAGATACCGGGGACCAACCCAGAACGCGGAAGGCGGGTCGGAGGGGAAAGGATCGACAGGGTGGTGCGGGTGCAGAAACACCTCCAGGAATCGAGCGGGCCTTACTGCCCACTGGCACGGCGCGCGGAGCGGCGCTGGACCGGGCCCTGAGGCGAGGACAACGTCGAGATCGCGCGGCCGAAGCCACCGGTGGAGTGCAAACTTCGGCGGGAAACGCCGACTCGCCGAAGAGTCCAGCACGCGCTGGGCAATGATGCGGACCGCGGACGGTTATGGAAGGAACCAGGTCTCAGAGGAGCACGGTCACGGGCTTCCATCTCTCTGACTTAGGAGTTTCCTGGAAGGTCATCCACGTTGACATGCTTCTGAAGCCGTTGCCAGTCCTTCTGGGGATCTTTCCTGTCTGCCCCCGGCGAATCTTCCCTTGCAATCCAATCGAGGCGTTAACGGCGAATCCAGCCGTTTCGGCTTCTCCGACACTGAATCTAGTCGTGAGGCCGCACGGCATTCCCCCATTCGGCCTTGGCGTACGTGCACCGGAGGAGATGGTCGTGTCCATCACCGTAGAGATCATCGCCCACGCCAACGGGGCGAGCGGACTACCGCTGTTTCTGCGCACCGGCCCCATCCAATGTGCCGTAGCCGAGATACTGCCACCGCACACCTTGAGTGATTGATCCCGCAACACTTACGCTGACGGCCGTTACTGTGTGTGGCGCAGGGTGAACAGCCCGCTGAACATGGTTCGTTCGGGTTGTCTGCGGGATGCGGGGGTGCAGGTTGGACAACTCCATGCCGGTGGCAGCTGGTGTGCCGCCGATCCATTTTGGAGTGCACGCGCTGCGAACCGGAAGCGCGGACGGGGCGCGGGCCGACTTCGAGCAGATGCTCGCGCAGCTAGCTAGTGCGACCAATCCGAACGTCCGCATGATCGCGGCGAATCCGGGCGACTGGGGAATTGACGCCTTCGCCGGTGACCTCGGGGGCGCCATCACGGTCTGGCAGTCCAAGTACTTCATGCCGAAGACCACCACCAGCCAGTCCCAGCAGATTCGCGACTCTCTCGCGAACGGCCTCAAGGCCGCTGCGGCCAACGGTCACACCATCACGCTCTGGATCCTGTGCGTCCCCTCCAGCATGGACGGGCCGGCAGCCAAATGGTGGGACGGCTGGAAGAAAAGGCAGGAGAAGGCGCATGGCCTCGTCATCGAGCTGTGGGACGAGACCACACTCGTGAAGAAGCTGCAGAGCCCCGAAGGCGACCACGTTCGACGCGCCTATTACGAGCCCTTCACCGCGCCCGCCGCCCCCGCCCAGGGGCAGATGCGTCTCGTGCTGGACGTGGAAGAGGGCACGGCGACGGCGCTCGACTCGGCTCTGTTCGTACGCCAGATGACCGAGGCCGGCCACGTCGAACTGGACTCGGCCAAAAGGCAGTTCTTCAACGCCGACCTGGTGGCGCGCGAAGTTGCACACAAGGGCGTGCCGACTGAGGTCGCTGCGCTGAGCTCTGCTGACGCCACCCTTCACGGCGTGTGGGAGATGCAGTTCAACGAGTGCTCGGCCGAGGGCACCCTCACCGCTCTGCACGGCCGGGTGTGGCGCGAGGTGCGCGGAGAGCACGACAAACTGCCCAAGGTGCTGCGTCTGGAGGTGACGCACAGCTGGGGTCTGGTCCACCGACTGGTCGACAACCGGCGGGCAGGGTGGGTCACGCACTGGCGACAGATCGCGAGTGGTCATGGCGATTGAGATCTCCCGACCGTCCGTATCGCGCGACCACCGATGAGGAGCATGCCGTGCAAGCAGACCGACCGGTTGTGATGCCCGAAGACGAGGTTCCTTTCCGCCTCGCTCAACTGCTTTTGCTCCTCGACGCCGTTGCCGCGCAGGACGCGAACGGGGCGACCCTGGAACGCATCGGGTACTACGACTTCCTGTCCGCGAACCCCTTCCTCGTCGTTCCCTCCGAGGGGCGGGAAGCAAGCCTCCTGCGGCTGGCCGGATTCGACCCGCAGGTCCTCGCCTACGCCTCCTCCTCACAGCGATTCACGAGCCGGCGCGAACGGATCCAGCACGACCTGGCGCTCCTGGTGGCCCACGGGTACTGCCGCATCCGAAATCGCAACGGCTCCCTCACCTACTCGATCACCGAGGCCGGTCAGGAACTCGGCGGGCAGTTCACTGCCACCTACGCCACCTCCTTCGCTACCGCCGCCGACATCGTCGTCCGCCAGCTCCGCAAGCTGACCGACAAAAGGCTGCGCGAGCAGACCGCGCTGTGGCTCAGGCCGGATGGGCCCGGCGGACCTGCGGCTGCCCTCATGAGCGTCCTGGGGCCAGGACCCGTGCTGGAAACGTCCTGGGAGGGATGATCACCATGGAGCCGCTTCCCGGCATCCGCATCCGCCGCCTGCGCCTGGTCGGCATGGAGCGGTCCTACGACGTCGACTTCACTGCCGAACAGCGGGTACGGAACCTCTCCGTCATCGCCGGGGCGTTCAGCTCCGGCAAAACAGCGGTACTGGAGTTCATCGCTTACGGGCTCGGCGCGAAACGGCACCCCCGCCACCAGGAGGTACTGCGCAGAGTCCGTTCCTGCCTCCTGGAAGTTGAGCTCTCCGGCGAGCCGCACGTGATCGAGCGATCGGTCGGAGAGCCCTCGAAGGTCGCTTTCGTACGCCGCGGAACGCTCGACAGCAGGCCCGTGCCCAGGGCCGAGAGCAGGCCCGTCGACCCGCCCGGGGCACCGGAGAGCCTGTCCTCCCTCCTTCTGAGCCACTGCAAGCTCGAAGGCGTCCAGCTACGCGAAGCGCCCACCAACAGCGAGTCCCGCACGGATCCGCTTAGCTTCCGCGACTTGATGTGGCTCGCCTTCCTTCCCAACGAACGCGTCGCGGACAAGAACTTCCTGTTCGAGAACGACCACATGCGCAAGCACAAACTGAGGCAGGTCGTCGACGTCGCCTTCGGGGTCCACGACGACCGCGCCGTCGAACTCGGCCAGCGCATCCAGGAACTCGGCGGCAGGCTCAACCGCGCCAAGACCGAACTCGAAGCAGCCCGTACCTTCGTCGTCGAGCAGGCTCCCACCGCACTGAACGGCGAACCCACACCCGCCGTCCACGAACGGCAGCTGGCCGACATCACCAGCCAACTGGAGGAGTTGGACCGCCGCGCGCAGGCGGGAACCCAGTTCGCGGCCCAGCTGCGCTACCAGCACAAAACGGCGGCCGAGAACTCTCGCCGGGCGGCAGCAGTCCTGCGGGACTGCGAAACGCAAATCCAACGCCTGATGCCTCTCCGAGCACAGTACGCCGACGATCTCCTCAAGCTCGGCATGCTCGGCGAAGCACAACGGCTCTTCGACCCCTTGAGCGTCACCACCTGCCCCGCCTGCCTGAACCGGCTGTCCGCTCTCCCCACCGTCGACAACGGACGCTGCAGCCTCTGCCGTCACGAACTGACTTCAATGGAAGGGGCATTGACCCTGGGTAGTGCCGACACCGGTAGCCAGGCCGGGGACAGCCGGGTGGACGTCGCGGCCGAGACCCGGTCCACCAAGGCCCGCCTCAAGGAGATCACCAGCTACATCGATGAGCTAGGCGCCTCGCTCGCCTCACTCAAGCTCCGGGCGGAAGACGCGGCCCTCCGGGAAGAGGAAGCCGCCACCGCGCTGGACGCCGCCACGTCACCTTCCGTCTCACCCTTCCTCGCCGCCCGCGACAACCTGCACCGAAGGCGCGAACAGGTCCTGCGCCAACTCGAACAGGCTGAGAGCGCGCTCAAGCTCCGCGAAGGACTCGCCAAACGGGCCGACGCCGTGCAACGCCACGAAACCCAGATCGCTCGTCTCCGCGAAGAACTTGCGCGGCTCGGGGACGCCTCCCACGACCGTGATCGGGTCATCGCCAAGATCAGCGGCCGGTACGGCGAACTCCTGCGGGCCTGGCGCTACCCCAAGGTGAGTACGCCCTTCATCAAAACCGACCTCACCCCGTTCGTGCGCGGTGAGCCGTACCAGGAAGCCTCGTCTGGCGCCCGCACCCTGCTGACTCTGGCCTGGCAGCTGGCCGTCTTCGAGGTCGCCGTCGAAGAAGGGGCCGCGCACCCGGGATTCCTCATGATCGACAGCCCTCAGAAGAACCTCGGCCACGGCGGCACCCTTGATGCCGTGATCGCGGACGCCGTCGCCATCGACGACTTCTACGGCCACCTCTCCCTCTGGCTCGCGGACCGCGGCAGTCGAGCACAGCTGATCGTCGCCGACAACAGCCCGCCACCGCTGGTGGAAGGCAGCGTGGTGGTGCGCTACAGCCGCAACGAGGACCGTCCGCCGTATGGGCTGATCGAGGACGAAACCAGCGCGGACGAAGAGGCGGAAGCCGGCGCGTGAAAGGCACTCCCAGCCACAGGGCCTTTCCTCGGTGGCAGGCTGATCCAGAAACCGCAGCGTTGCGGATCACTCACTCAGCAGTTGAGGCGCGGGTTCGGGTCTGATGGCAGCCCGGCAGCCACATGTCGATGCCGTCAGCCTGGTGATCAGTCGGTGACGACGCCGCGTACGTATCTGCCGTACGGGGGACACACACTGGGCGCCGCCCTTGAGCGCACGGCTGCGGGTCAGCCGGCGGCGACAATCGCGGTCATGACATCGATGACGGAGACCTTCCGCCAGGCCCTGCAGACTGCGCTGGCCGGCCGGGAGACGGTGAGCATCCGCAGCACGCTGATCGAGACGCTGGAACGGGATCCCTCCAAGGGAGAGATCTCGGCAGCTAACAAGGCGGCCCGGAGGATCGCCGAGAACGGGGACGCGGTTCTCATCTCCCTGCTTCCCGACCAGGCCGGCGCCGACGCCTACGTGCCCACGGCTCCTGGGGCCAGGGGGCGTGCGTCGAACTACCTGACCCTGGACGAGAAGATCATCAAGGACTTGCCCTGCCGCGTCGAGTTCGCCACGGAGAAGTGGGACGCGCTCATCGACGAAGGCATACGGCTCAGCCAACAGATGATCGAGAGCGACCCGCTTCTGTCGGCGGTCCTGCCCGGCTGGAAGGCCGAACCGCGGGCCGAGGAACGGGCCCGCCTTATGACGGAGGCAGCAGGGGCCAGTTGACCCGCCTTCAGTATGCCGGCGCCAGCACACAGAGTGGGAAGTGTGGCGCTGGCGGTGGAGCCTCGAAGCACCGGCACTCCATCGCCGCACCGCTTCGATGACTCCCACCTGGATCCGCGGCCCATCAGACATGGCTTAGGGCGGCCTCACAGGGGCCCTAATAGGCGGTCACAAACACCCGTCCGTGACGCCGTTGCTGTCCTGGTTAGCCGACCGGCTGTCTGTATGGGCACGCCTCCGCGAACCGTAGCCTGGTGACACTCTGACAAGATCGGAGAGTTGGTCACTGTGGCTACGTATCTCGTCGGCTCGCGCGCAAGCAATCTGGCGAAGGCCCAAGTGCGGGAGTATCTGCGGCCTTTGCGTGAGCGATTTCCGGACACCGCTTTCACGCACCGCGTGATCTTGGAGGGGGGCGACAAGGACCGTAGGTCGCTCCTGTCGGACGTCTCCGTGGTCAATGGTGGGTCGGCGTTCAGCAATGAGCAGGAGGCGGCCCTGTCGCGAGGCGACGTGGATGTGGTTGTTCATTCGCTCAAAGACCTTCCGACGGCGAACCCGAGTGGTCTGATGCTGCTGCCGCCGCCGGGGCGTGAGGACGTACGCGATGCGCTGTGCGGCTCAACCCTCGCCGGATTGAGGAAGGGTGCACGGGTGGGGACCGGTGCTCCTCGGCGGATAGCGCAGCTTCTCGCGGTGCGCCCCGACCTTGAGATCGTTCCGATCCGGGGGAACGTCCCGCCCCGCCTGAAGAAGATCGAAACGCACGGGCTGGACGCGGTAGTTCTCGCCGCTGCGGGGCTTCACCGGCTCGGACTGGACGACGCGATCGGCGAGTTGCTGCCGCTGGATCTTTTCCCGCCGAGCCCCGGACAGGGCGCGTTGGGGATTCAGGTGCGTACGGACGATTCTTCGGCCCCGTTGCGCCGGATGCTGTCGACGGTCGGTGACGTGGCCGTGGACGCGGAGATCAGGGCGGAACGTGCGTTGCTCGCCGAGCTGCATGGTGGGTGCAGTGTGCCCGTGGGCGCGTACGCCGAGACGCTGCCGGACGGGGAGCTCCGGCTGTTCGGTCAGGTCAGTTCGCTGGACGGTACCGAGCAGATCTCCGCGACGCTGGGCGGCCCGTCCGCCGAGCCGGAAAAGCTCGGTGCGGCCCTGGCCGCGATGCTCGTCGGCCTGGGCGCGCATTCGATCCTTGACGCGGTGCGGGTCGCTCTCGCCGCTAAGTGAGCTGGCGGGCGATGTCGAGCGCCGCGTACGTGAGGCTGCCGCTCGCCCCGGCCCTCTTGAGCATGGTGAACAGCTCGACCAGGAGTCGGACGTCCCGCTCTCCCGTCTCGGGCTCGACCCGTGTCATGGACGTGTACTCGCCGGAGACCGAGAACGGGAACAGGGGTGCGCGGGTGACTCCCCGGAGGGTGGCGAGCACGTCCGCAGTGAACTGTGCGGGCTCCAGCAGGATCATGTCGGCGCCGGCTGCTTCCATGCGTAAGGCCGTGTCGACGAACTGGTCGGCCCTCCCGGGGTTGATCTGGAATTCCCGGTTGAGCCCCGCTTTGGGGGTGGCGCCCATCGTGAGGCGGAATCCGTCGTACAGGCTGGACCAGAAGATCACGTGCGGCATGACGGACACGCCGTCGTACCCGGACTGGTCAAGTGCCTTCCGTACGCCGGCGACCGTGCCGAGCACCATGGACGCGGGGCCCACGATGTCCGCGCCCGCTTCCGCGTGAGCCACTGCCTGCCGGGATGTGATCTCGACGGTGGCGGCCACGTCCGGACGACCATCGCGGTCGGTGAGGTAGCAGACCCCGTCGGCGGTGTAGGAGCAGAGACACGTTTCCGTCATGACCGCGAGGTCCGGCACGGTGTCCTTGCAGGCATGCACGGCCCGCGCCATGAGCGAGTCGGGGGCGAGTGAGATTTCCGCCGTGGCGTCCCGCTCGGAGGACTCGGCGAACAGCTTCACGGACGGGATGCCCAGGTGGGCGGCGTCGCGCATCACCGCAGGAATGCCGGCGAGGGTGACCGTGGGCATGGGCCGGTCGGCAGGGTCTTCGGTGACGAGCAGCACCATCGACAGATCGGCGGGGGTGAGTACCCGCGGCTCCAGCAGTCGCCGAACGGCCGGACGGCTTCGTAACGGGCTCGTCGCCCTGGAGTCGGTCCGGGATCGGTTCTCGGTGGTGGCGGTCATCTGGGGTCCCTCGTTTCGGATGGTCAAGACGGGGTGGCCCCGAGCGGCGAACGTCGCTGATCTCCACTCGGGGCCGTTCTCGCACGCCGGGCGCTTACCGAAGTGCTCGCGGTGAGCGCTGCGGCGTTGGGGGACGGGGTGTAGCGCGTGCGCGCTACTTCGCGCCCTTCTTCTTCGCTTCCTTGGCTGCCGCCCGCCGGTCCGCCCGGTTGCCGTTCGCGTCCGGAGTGGCGCCCAGCGCTCTACTCCTGCGGACGGTGTATCCGTCCGTCGCACCACCGGTATGGGTCTGCGTCGCCTTGGGCTTCTTCGTCACCTGGTTCCCCCTTGTTATGTCTGGGTGGTGACCGTTCCGGCGGGGCCGTTGCTTGCCCTGCCCCGCCCCGCCGGAACGGTGTTCATCGAACTGGCCGGCCGCCCTATGCGGCGAGCAGCGTGCCTACCAGGTCGAGCGGTTCGGCGCCGTCGCTGCTACTCCGGTCGCCCAAGGTGGTGGGCTTGGCCGTCTCGGTGTCGCTCCCGGTGGTCTCGGGCTGGTCGGTCTCGGGCGTGATGGTCGCGGCCATGCCGCGCCCCCCTTCTCTTGGTGGTTCCGGGCCCGGTTGGGCTCGGGGTTGCCCGTCCGTCCGTCACAGCGGAACGGGCGCCCGCCCTCGGTCGGACTGCCGGCTGTGATGGATACCGGCAGCCCTGGGAAGTCCCCGCCGAGGACGGAAGCTGGTGACCGCTACGGAAGATCCACGACCGTCACGTCCCGCAGCTGGCGGTGAAGTCGGGCCGCGAGCATCCCCGGGTGCCGGGGCTTGCCGTAGGCGGAGATCACGTCGTTCTCGGAGGCGCGCCATCCGTTCGCCGTGAAGGTGTAGATGGTCCCCGACACCCCGTACAGGTGGGGTTTTCGCACCCGCAGCAGTACGTGTTCGCCCCGGCCCAGAAACGGGCACTGCCGCACCGACACCCGGGCGTGTTCCACGCACAGCGGGGGCATGAAGGTGATCGAGCGTTCGGGCCACGTCGCGGGCGAGTCCTCGGTCCGCCAGTCGAAGAACAGCCAGCCGTCCCTGTTCCGGTCGGCAGGCTCCGCACAGACCTGGCACAACATCTCTTCCATGCAACGGCGTTGGCGCCCTGAGTGCAGGGAGTCGAACAGCGGGCGCCCCGGGTCCGGAGACGCTTCCGTGCGGATCCACGGGTTGCCGTGCTTGTCCCTGTCTTCCGGCCGCAGGTCCTTGTATGTGAGCCGGGGCTGACCGTTGGAAAGGAACTCGATGTCCAGCGCGGATTCGGGCACGCCCTTGTCGGTGCTCCGCGCGACAACGTAAGGGGTGATGAGCGGCATAGGCCGCTCACCCCAGCCGGGCATTGGCTCGGGCCATTCGCTGTGCGCGAAGGAGCATCTGGGCGGCGGTCATGTCCCGGCGGGGCTCACCCCACGCGTCGAACTGGCCAGCGAGGAAGTTCGGGCTGACGCCGAAGGCGGCTGCGAGCTTGTTCATGGACTCGCCGTCGCGATACCGCTCGATAATCCGGCTCATACTTTTCCGCACGCGAGCCCGTGCGGCCTCTCGCTGGCGTGGGGTGCGCGCCATTTCTCTCAATCTCCTTGCGACGTACGGTCGTTCGGGACACGCTTCGGGGGTCGGTTATCGGGCTGCCGCTCCCGTCGGCAAGAGGACTTTCCCTGCCAGGGGTTCGTCCCGGTCGGCGTAGGGCCGGTCCGTTTCCGCTGTTCCGGGCTCGCGGAGGTGGCGACGTCGCAAGGTTTCGTGGGCGACGGCGAAGGGCGGAAGCCCGACGCTGGCCCGGCGGTTGTCCAGGCCGGCGGGTTCCATGACAGGCAGGACCGTCATTCCGGCCGGGCCGTGCTGGTACTGGGTGCCGTAGAGCTGGCGCTTCCCCGCGTTGACGCTGCACCGGTCGTAGAGGTGCGCCCACTGCTGGATCATGGCCTCGCCCCGTTCGACGGCGGTGGCGAGCAATCGCAGTGCGCGGCGCTGGAGTTCGGGCTCGACGTCCGCGTACAGAGCGATGAGCCAGGCGGCGTCCGCGCCGGCGTCGCCGACCAGGGTGCGGCCGGGCCAGCCGTGCTCGGCAACCACCCGCCGCAGGAGCCGGGCGTTGGCGAAGTCGCCGTGCCGTACACGGTCGATGTCGGAGCGCTCCAGCCGCCCCCGTGTCAGGGGCGCGTGATAACGGCGGGCGGCTTGGGCCCGGTCGACCAGGACGCGGGCGATGTCGGGCCGGAGCGGTGCTGTCATGTCAGGCCCCGAACTGGAGGGCCATCAGCAGACGGCGGGCGGCGTTCACATCGATAGCCTTCAACGACAGCCCCGCGCGGCCCCGGTGGTAGCGAGGATCCTCGATGTCCTCGATGCGCAGGACTCCGCCGGTGGCTCTCTTGAAGCCTGTACGCAGGCGGTCCGCGATGGTCTGCGCCCCGATCGCCGAGCCGGGGTCGCGGTCCGGTTCGCCCAGAAGGCGCGCCAAGCGGTCGGCCGCTGGTAAGGAGACGTGGCCGATCGAGACCTTGTTGTTCTCCACGCCCAGGTCGGGCAGGTCGAGATCGTGAGCCTCGAAGGCGGAACGTAGGGAGTCGGCGACCTTGTGAGTGCGCGTGAGTGCCTTACGGATCAGCCGGGCGACCTCAACGGCGGTCTCCGGGTCGATCGCACTCAGGGCGATCTTCGGCGTTCCGCGATCGGTCATGGGCACGACGGACAGTGCCCCCAGTCCTGCTGCTCGAAAGGCATGGCCCAGTTCGCATGCCGCGCCCTGATGGGCAGCGGCGGTTGTGTCGTTCATGAAGTCTCCGGGGGGTGAACCAGCGGCAGTAGAACTGGGGTTAGGCGACGCGTTCGGGCTGGGTGAGGTGCAGGAGATCGAGGAGTGAGGCCCCGATACAGGCGGCTCTCCATACGCGTTCGACGGGTTCCGTGGGCAGCTCCGCCAGGGCGGTGACCGCCGCGCGGCGCACTCGCGTTTCGTCTTCCGCGGTGAGCCGGCGGTTGACGGCCAGCGGTATGAAGTAGCCGACCGAGGCCCGCAGCACTCGTATCTGCTCGCTCACCTCCGTGGTGGAAGGGGAGGAGCGTGTGCGGCACCGCCACCAGGCATGGGAGACCCGGACGGTATGCCGGACCTCATCCGTGCTCAACCGCACGGCCGACACCTCGCCCTTCAGTACCTGGGCCGCGTTCAGGACCCTGACGGGCGGCCGTAGGGGAAAGGGGAGATCCGTGCGCACTACGGGGGTGCCCTTGGGGAGGATGGCGAGCGTGCCCTCGCCGGCCATCAGGCGCAGGGCCGCCCTCACGTTCGGCCCCGACGACACGAGGCTGCGCGCGACGTCGGTCCTGACGGGCAGAAACGTACGCGGCGGATAGACGCCGTCCGCGATCAGCGTGGTCATCCACTCGGCGATCCGGCGTGGCCGGTCGGACTGGTCGCCGCCGGGGATCCGTGGGCGCCCGTTGACTCCGAGGGTGATCGTCCTGGCTTCGGCCAGGTCCTGCAGTGCGAGGTGCACGCGCGCAGCGGGGATGTTCAGGTCGGCCGCGATGTTTCCGGCGAACGGAGCGGAGCCGGGAGGGTAGGTGCCCGAGTCGATCAGGTGGGTGATGCGCCGGGCGACCTCGGCGACCGGCACACAGGGCTGCTCCGTCTCGATGAGCGCACGCAGAAGATCCCGCGCCTGCCCGACCAGGACCAGCAGCCCCTCGTACGTCGCGCCGGCGATGCTGCCGCCGGCCGGGCACTGGACCGCGCTGATCAGCCGCTGCCAACGAGCCGTGTCGCTGAGCGAGTCGGACGACTCCTCAAGACGCTGGAGGGCAAGGTCGATCCAGGGGCCGGTGACCTGCCAGACGAGCCGGTAGCCCAGCACGACCGCGCCCAGGGACGCGGCACCGTGCACGTTCCCCGCGGAACGGAGTTGGACAAGAGCCTGCCGCAGCCCGCGCTCACGGAAGGCGGACGCCAGCCCATCGCTGTCCGGCGTCCGGACCGTGACGCCGTCCTCGGAGAGGTCACGCAGCCGAGGGGCCGCCACGGAATACGGGGTCATGCCGCGACCACTCCCTGCGCCGGCATCGAGAGGGACGAAGGGGCCGGCCGGTGCGGGGCGATGACCTGCCCGTCCGGTAGCAGTTCGCCGGTGTCCTCGAACAGCAGGACGCCGTTGCAGAGCAGGCTCCAGCCCTGCTCCGCGCGGGCGGACAGCGTGTGCGCCGCTTCACGGTCGGAGTCGACGGCCGCCGGGCACGGCGGCTGATGCATACACATAAGGGTCCTTACGCGGCTAAGTGGCCAGCAGTGAAGGTGTGATGGACGCGAGGCAGGGGTCCATGAGCGGCAGGACGGAGACGACTCCGGCAGTCCAGGTCCAGCAGCCCGCCTCGGTGGGCAACACGAACGCGTACGGCCGTCCGCAGCGCAGTTCCTGCACTGCCACCGCCACGGCCCGGTGATCACCGAGCCAGGCCCAGGCCGTGCCGAAGCTCTCCCGCCCAAGGCCGGGCAGGGCGGCGCGGACCGATTCCCGCACCCAGTCGACGGCCAGGCCCGGATACGGAGCGGTGGTACCGACGGTCGCGATACGCACGCGCACCGGACCCTGGTAGCCGCGGTGGCACCAGTACGTGCGGGGCAGCAACTCCGTCATGGGCGGCCCCCGCCCAGAGCAGCCGACGCCGCACCGGTGTGCCGGTCGTCGTCGCTCACCAGCTCCAGCACGTCCAGGACGGCCAGCGCCAGGAGCCGCAACTGCCCCCGTGCCGAACCCAGACCACCGGGCGCCGGATCGCCGAGTTGCTGCACGCGCCGCACGACGGCAACCAACTGCCCCGCCGCCTGACCGGTGTTGCGCTGCACAGCGATGTTCACCAACTGGCCGATGATCTTCCGTAGCCGGGGCGTGAGCCTGTCGATGTCGTCGATCGACAGCGGTGTGTCGGGGTCGAGGCTCGCGTTCAGCACGTCATCCAGCTCGTCGTCCTCAATGAACGATGTATGCAGTCGCGCGAGGAGGCGTCCGACGGACCACGAGTCGACGGAGAAGCTGGCCGGAGTGTCCAACTCACATCTGCGGTAGGGCTGTTGCGGGGCGATGGGGGAGTCCAGTGCACTCATGCCTCTGCCTCCTTAGAAGTCGTACGGAATGCGATCCACACGCGCTTCCCGTGTCGGCCGGGGGCGAGTTCGCTGCCCCACCGGTCGACCATGGCCGCGACGAGCTCAAGCCCGCGACCGGACTCGTCCCGTTCACCGGCGAACCTGCGACGCGGCTGGACCGAGGACGGATCACCGACTCCGATCAGCAGCTCGTCGGCCGTGCACCAGGCAGACACGGTGACCGTCTCGTCGTTGTTCCCACACCCGTGCTGAATGGCGTTCGCCATCAACTCGCCGGCCGCCAGCAGCGCCACATCGGCGAAACTCTCCAGCCCCCAGGCGCCGAGCAGTTCACGGACCGCGCACCGAACGGACGCCACATGGGCAACGTCGGCGGCGAACGCCACCTGAAAGAACCGCCCACCCGCCTCGGCCGGTGCCTCAACCCCCGCCACAGCCAAGCACCTCCCCGCGGGACCTCCTCGGCTCCAGCAGAAAATGCGCCGTAGCGCCGAGCGACTCAAGCCGCCGGCGCACGTCCATCTGGTGCCTGCGCTCCAGCTCTATCTGGGCTTCCTTGAGCACCAGTACCGTCTGCGCATCACCATGAGTGAGCAGCTTCATCACCAACTGCCACTGAGGCCGCTGCGCACCCCGCGTCGCCAACGGGCACAGGTCGTACAGCTCGGCGTGAACCACCCACCCCCGGTCCAGCGCACGGCTACGCAACAGCCGCAGCGTCGTGACCGGATCACTCAGCTCATGGCACGCGTACAGCACCACCCGGGTACCAGGCCGGCTGACGGGTCCAGAGGACTGCGGTAAACCCGGAGCATGGTTCGCCCCATGCGTCGTAGGCCCCAGCGCGAGGGCGGTCCGCTCGCCCGCACGGGCACAGGTCAGAGCATCGTGCTCAGGCTTCATGGGGGATCCTCCGTCATCGGCGAGGAATGGCTGACTTCGACGGCTGCGGCGTCAACTCCGTTAGTCGGCAAGGACCCTGGCTGATTCCGCGTCTTGACCGTACGGTCGACGCAAATGGAGTAGGACTGACTGCGGGTACGTGTTAGTTAGCTGAGCGCATCGGGGAGCCTCATGGCCGACAAGGCGCCTGCACAGCGAAGGGCGGCCACCGGCATCGTCGCCGGGTTCGTGCTGCGCCTGATCAGGGAGAGCGTTCCCCGAACCCAGATCGAGTTGGCGGAAGGACTGGGGGTCGACCTCGCTACAGTCCAGGGCCGCGAGTCTGGACGTCGCCCGCTGGCCCACATGAAAGCAGGCGCGTTCCTGGATCTGCGCCGCCGGCTCCTGGCTTTGGGCGCGGACCCCACACTCCTCGGGCTGCTGGACGCCGCCATGGACGCCGATCGCATCATCGGCGCAACGCTTCTCGCCCCGGAAGACGCTCAGCGCCATCCGCTCGCCGACTGGGTACATACGCGGGACACCGCGCACATGATCGCCTGGGCACTGAATGGCACGGCTCCACCAGCCGTTTCTAACCATCCGACCAAGGCCCGCCGCGGCCCCGTGGCTTCCGCACCGCTACTCCCAGCACCCGATCGCAGTCTGTTTTTCTCCCGGCTCCGGAACTCCGCCGAAGCCGCCGAGTACGTCGGGGAGAACGGCCTTCTGCTGCAGCGCCAGGCGCTCTACCTGAGCTCCTACGACAAAGCGCCGGAAGCCACGTCATGGACTGCCTACGCTCTGCACGCCCGCCGGGATCTGCTAGCCGCACGAGGTTGGACGCCCCACTGGGCAGCGGCGCGTTCGACCGCAACGGCACTGGCACGCCTGGGTGACCGCCAGCCCCTGCTCGACTTCATCGAACGGGCGATGGTTGACGACGACACGGCGGAGATCGCGAATCTCAACTACTGGGCCTACTGGTTCGGCGCTCTTCGCCAGCCGCAAGCGGACGACGGGTTCATGCGCGACTGCGGTCCTTCGGAGTGGGAGCCGGTCGCGTTGATGCGCAGTCTCGTAGAAGGGCTGCATCGAGCACCTGGGTACGTCGACCTCTACGCCCACTCGCTGTGGGCTCTGCTGACAGCTCACCGGTGGCTTCCGCTCGCATCGCCCGGTCTGGCCGACAGGCTCAGCCGGCGGGCGGAGCAACTCCTCGACGGCGGACTGATCTCCTCACGAGCAAGGCAGGAACTGACCGCCGTGCATTACGTTTTACGCGAGAACCGCACGTGACAGACCGGAGGACACACCACATGGCCGATGACACGGGACAGGCAAAAGGCACCGCGGGCTTCCTGCTCGAGATGGGCATGCTCAAGCGTGCCAAGCGAAGCGGATGGTGGATCGCCGGAGTCAAGGACCCCGAGACGATCGCCGAACACAGCTTCCGTGTCGCCCTCATCGGCTCGGTACTCGCCATGATGGAAGGCGCCGACCCGGCGAAGACCGCCCTCCTCGGCCTGTGGCACGACACCCAGGAAACGCGCGTCAGCGACATCCCGCACATCGGCCGCCGCTACCTGGACGCCGCCTCCAACGAAAAGGTCACCGCGGACCAGGTCTCCGCAGCTCACCCAGCGGTACAGGAGGGCGCCCGGCGCATCGTCGAGGAATACGAGAACGGCGACTCACTCGAAGTGATCTGCGCGCACGACGCGGACAAGCTCGAATGTCTCATCCAGGCCGTCGAGTACCGGGAGCAGGGCTACTCAAACGTCCAAGGCTGGATCGACAGCAGCCTCCAGAAGCTCAAGACCGCATCTGCCCAGGCACTCGCCGAAGCCGCGTTGAACATGACATCGGTGGAATGGCAGAAGACCTACCTCCCATGACAGGCCCCTGCGCGAAATGCGCTGCTCGAAAGCACCAGGGACCGGATCCAGCACCCACCCGCCGAGACAGCCAAGCCCTCCCCCAGTGCCACCGAATGTCGCCCCGATCGGAGACGATGAGACCCAGATCATCGTCTCCGAGCAATACGCTCGTCGTCCCCATCGGCGCCGGCCGCTCGCTGCTGGGACCGCCACCGTCGGCGACGAGATCGGGCACGTCAGCCCTTCGCCGGTGACTTGGGCCGCCAACTCCCGCCGCCTCGAAGCCGTCGTGACCGTGACCGACCACGACATCAGCACCGCCGTGGCGTTCGCATTCAGACACCTGAAAGTCGTAGCCGAACCGAGTGGAGCCTGCGCCCCCAGCTGTACGCCGCGGCCGACCGACGCCGGGTGCAGTCACCCGGCGCGGTCCAGCGCCTGCGGTGACGGCAACTCATTCAACTCCGCACGTCGCACAGCGCCGCGGCCCTATCGTGCGGGTTGGTGAATGGAGATGGATCCGGTCGTTGGCTCGCGGAAATAGAGATCAAGTCCGAGTCGAGACCAGCCCGAGCAGAACAACAAGGGAGAATGGGTGCCCACCCCACCAACGCTTGGACCTGTCGCACGCCTGCGTGAACGTAATGAACGGGTCCTGAAGCTGCGGCAGCAGCTCAGGGAGGTGAACCTCCGTCAGCGCCTGATGCGTGGCTTCGGTGCAAGTGTCGTGCTCGGCGTGCTCGGCGTCGCCGTCCCTACAGCGCTGACGTGGAAGCGCTTCGACCTGGCACCCATCAATACGGTGATCGTCCTCCTGGCCATCGTATCTGCTGTTGGGTTCGCGGCGTCCGCTTCAATGGAAACGATTAGGCACGCGAGCCCACGGCCTGGAGCGTTTGGGGCTCGGCTGACTCGCGAGGAGCTGGAACTAGATCTCGAAATTGCGATCGAGAACCGGCTAATCGACGCCACCCCACTAGACATCCCCATCCGCAATAGGCAGTTCGCCTATAGCGAGTCCGTACCCGAAGAACTGGATCAACTCCGCAAGGAGAGCCACCGTTACCGCCGGCGTCACAACTTCTTCCAGCTTCTGATCATCATCGGTTCGATCGCCAACGCCGGGGCGCAGACGTTCAGTGACACCACCCAGCCACTCAAATCGATCATCATTGGCCTGACGATGTTGGTCGCCATCTGCGCAGGCGTCACCGGTTACTACAAGTTCCGGGAACGCAGCTTCAACTTGCAACAGACCGCAGACTCTATCGAAGAGCATGCTAATGCTTTCCACCTCGGTCTGCCGCCCTATGACAGCACCGACCCTGCAACCAACCTCGCGCTCCTCACTGCCAAGGTCGAATCCCTCCGCGTGGAACAAAGACGCCGAGAGCAACAACTCGACCAACCGCCAGAAACACGCGATCCGTCAAACTGATTCCTAGCCTCGCAAGTCGATGAACGCTTCGGCAGAGGTGCGCGCTGCCATGCGACTGGACATGGAGCCGACGCACGCGCCACCGACAAAGGCGCGTACTGCCCCGCAGGTAAGGCAAGTTCCGTGCCCGCGCGGCACGAGAGATGCCAGGCTGGTGGGCACCGTTACTCGGACATGCCTCCCAACATATGCACGATGTAATTCGTTAAGAGGGAAAATTGGAATCAGTAAGTGAGGCAGCGAAGCAGTTCTGGGCCCCAGACGGCGGCTCGGTCGGTCCATACGACCAAGCCGGGCAACGTCTCGAAGTAGCCCTGGTTACCGAGCTCGTCGCTCGCGGTGTGGACCCGGCTTGGATTAAGCGGGGGCGCGATGCAACCCTTCCGATGGTGCAAGGTGTTGATCGAAGCTGGGATCTTGTGATCAGCAAGGACAGCGTTCCACTCGCGGCAATAATTTGGAAGGCGAGTTCCGCAGCCTCCTTCAGGAAAAATATGCGGAATCATATGCAGGAACTGAGCGCCATCGCCGTCGACGTAAGAATGCGTTACGGACATCCGGACCTGTACCGCATCCGACCGCACCTTGGCTTCGTATTCATCGAGGAAGAACGTCAGGAGCGTACTGCACTTCCCGGCAGGGGCAGGCGGCATGCGCGCGTTGAGTTGCGTTCAAGTACCCTCAGTCGCGTTTCAGACCACTTCTACGAACGGCTCATACAAACTCGCCTCTACGATAATGCTTGCTACATCGTCTCGAATGGAGACCCTAACTCCGCGCCGAGTCAACCGCATCGATCGATGGAGTTGGGCAGTTTTATCGAGCAGTTGGCGGAAGATGTACTCGTTCTGGCAGCGCGCCATGAACGAAACGGACTAACTATCAACGCATACTTCGAGCTGCTCTCCAAAAAGAATGACATCAGTCACCTGCGCACCCAGGGGGACGAAGCCGCTTTTGAGGAGATGTTGTCGAGTAAGCTGACGGAGGACGCTCTTTTCGAACTCAAGCAGGGATTCTGCACTGTCAACGACCCGATGAAGTTCGATGATAGAAATTTCGACAAGATTCTAAAAATCGCGTCAGCGATGGCCAATACAGGAACAGGAGCGGAGGGGGTGATCCTTATAGGCGTTGCAGATGATACTCAAGACGCGGCCGCAATCAAGCGATTTTCTTCAGTAAATAGCATTGAGGTTGGGGGGTTCTATATCACCGGAACGATGCACGAGATAGATCGCCTAGGAAGAAGTATTGATGAGCATTTCCGCTGGCTCGTTAGCAAGATAAGGAATGCTAAACTGACGCCTCGGTTCGCTGAAGAAGTGGCCTCGTCGTTGACCCCCTTCACTTATAAAGGGTATCTACTCTGGAGAATCGACATCAGGGCCATGAACACTCCTGTTACCTATGACGGAAAATTCTATGTGCGTAGTGGCCCAGGTGTGCGCGAGGTAAGCGGGGACGCCATCGTCGATTTGGTCCGCAAATTCGACACGCGTGAAGATTAGAAGGGAGCCGAGTCTCGGCGTGATCCGCCTGACCGGAAAGTCGCTACCCGCTTCTCAACCTCGTAAGCGGCCCGAGGGTTTGGGGCCCGCGTTCTGCGAGAGCCACGTGACTATCAGAGTTCTCGAACACTCCGCAGCACTGCGTACCCGACCCATTCACGCGCGTCGAAGACGTAACCAGCCACGAAATCCGCATACTCTGCTTCCGTATGCCATCCAAAGCTGTCGTGGTATATGGCTGTTTGCGTCAGGTCCCACTCACGGGGGGCCGTGGCGAATCCGTCCAGGTCAATTACGCGCGGATGTCCGGCCGCGTCACGCAGGACATTACCCACGTTGAAGTCACAGTGCAGGTGACCCGACGGAAGCGAGAATTCGAGGCGCTCATACTCGGACTTCAAATCTCTCGCCATCGAGCGATGAAATGCACGAATGCTCTCCGGGATGGCAGTACCCTCCAGGCGGCTCGCGACCTTGTCAAACGGCTGGAGTCGCGGCAGTGAAAAGGTGGCGGCTCTAGGTCGTGGAGCCGCCGTAGCAGCACGCCCATTTCCGCCGTACTCGCGTAGGTGTCGCCGTCTGCGAGCACTTCCCCGAAGGTGACCGGTTGGTCTTCGATCACGATTGGCTGTTCGGCGTCCGTGACGAGATGGGCGGCGGGATACCCCTGGTCCACGAGCCACCGGGCAACGGCTAACTCTCGCCGCACCGAGGTAAGGCGGTCGGCGCCCCTTCCCACCCGCGCGATGATCCGGCCACCGTCGACACGGAAGACGGCATGGTCGCCTAGCCGAAGGATCTCGATGCCGTCCGGCTCCAGGTCGGCGACTGCGCATGCCCGGCGAAGGATGGCTCTGCCGCATCCGCGTCGAACTCCGTGCGTTCTGTCGTCGTCATGCCGTCTGCGCCTCCCGTTCGGCCGGCAGCGTGAGGACTTCCCTCTCTCGCCCTGCCCCCTTCCCGATCAGCCCTTGACCTTCCATCTGCTCGATGGCAGAGCGCACGGCGGTCCGGGACGCGCCAAACCGCTCGCACAGCTTCTTCTCGGTCGGGAAGCGGTCGCCCACCTTCACCCCCTCGCCGCGCAACAGGTCAGTGCGCCGCTCGACCAACGGCCGGCGGTCGCCAGTCCCGGCCACGAACCATCCGGCGCCCTGTACCGACTCGATCACACCATCGGCCTTGAGCGCGGCGAGCGCCCGCTCGATGGTGCTGCGGCTCAGCCATACTCGCTCACGAGTGCTGACTGAGACGGCAGCGCTTCAGTGATCTCGCCGTCTCTGAATCTTCTCGCGGAGGGATTCGGAGACCTCCAGGTACGTACCTCGCGGACTGCCCTGCGGCACGTGGGCTCCCTTCCTCGACCTCGGCGGTGGCCCGTGGGCACCTAACGGAAACAAGGTTGCCACGTACGCTGCGACTGAACGACGGTCTCGTATCCGGTGAAGCCCCTCGATGGCCGGTTAACGGTGCGGACGACCAGCATCGGCACGGTTGCTGTCATTCCAGATGTGGACAGCGAAGGTTCCTGAGCCGTACCAGCTCTCGGGCCCCACCTCGGCCGTGAGAGACGGGTACTCGCTGATGAGCTTCCAAATCTCAGCCAGGTTGACCTGCCTGTACGGCTGGTTAAAGACCAGAGCGGGCCTGCTCGTGTGGTCGTAGAACCCCGGCCTGCCGTGGCAGTCCCTTTTGGCGCAGCGGCCCTTGTCAAGCCAGTGCAGTCCAGACGAACACCCTGTGCTGCCACTCCTGAGGTCGTATCGGTCCGCCCAGTCCAGCAGGTCCGCGCGCATATAAACGTAGACGTTCGGGCCGAAGGGCCAGTCCACACCTTCGGCATCACGGGTGAGCACGTCCCGGGAGCGGTCATCCAGAGAGCTGATTAGCTTCTTCTGGCTGGCGCTCTGGCACCGCGAGCACCACCACTTCGCTTCTTTCCCGGAGCCGAAGAACAGCCCCTCCCGGCTGGGACGCCCGCATCCCTCGCAGTCATACATAATCCTGCTCCTTCGCTTCCCCGGGGACCATTCGGCGCTGTGAGAATCGGTCGTACCCGCCCGAAATCACCGGGTACGCACACGCTAGACCGCAGTTGACTCACATATCGGGTTCGAGCTGCCTTTTCTTGCGGTCACGAGCGAACCCGACGAAACTAATAATCAAGAATTTGAGACCGAACGATGGCACGAGGATTCCTGCATAAATCCAAAATGCACCCCACCATCCACCATCGCCGTTAGGGTCCATTATTGGGATCCAAAGAAAGTTGCTCGCAATGATAGAGAGCCACCTCCCCGTCTCCCTAGGGACTCGCCCGGCCCTGAATTCGAAGAATATGGTAAGCGCCATGAACAGCATGAAGTGGTAGAGACTGAGCACCCAGACGACTGGGTTCACCCAGTCTGCGGACCCTTCAGCGAAGCTGATTTGCCGAGGCCACTCCCACAGCATGATGAGAACTAGAACTTGGATGGGGAGGGATCGAATTAGATCCTTGCGAAAAACACGGAGACGTTCTTCATGCCGAAGCGCAAAGTCGGCAAGGTCCTCAAATAGCGGGTTGGGTGCCGTTTCAGGATCTAGCCCATGCCTGGCTCGGACCGCTTCGGTTAGCGCATCCTCCTGGTTCGCCGCGCGAATCCGCATCCTGGCATCACCAGCATAAGCCGCAACCTCCGCATAGAAGGTGTCAATCGTGTCAGAGTTAAGCCGCGAGGTGTTGGCTACTTGAACCCATCCGGGGCTCTCATCTAAGGACTGTAACTGTTCAGTAAGGTTTACCCAGAACAGTTCCTTCTTTTTCATGTCGTAGACGACGCCAATGATGGGGATGCGACTCTGTCGCCAGTCGCCGAAATGGTCATCTATGGGGATGGCGTACCCTTTGACCCTTTTATACTTCTTGCCACTTTTCACCTGAATGGCAATCCAGTAAGGCGTCCTCTTGCTGCCGCGCGTGAAGTTAACGATCATGTCCTCGCCGTGATCGTTGCCTCCGTCGATCTCCTGAACGAGGTGATCGTGTTCCTCAAGAAGGGCGCGAAGGGCGTTGACGCCCGCCCTCTCGATCTTGCGACTACCACGGACAGTTGACACTGGCCCCCCTGAAGTCAGCGACCGCCAGGATAACGGCAGGCACCGACAACCCGGGCTGGTCACGTCCGCATAACCACGCGCTGACCTGGCCTTCTCAAGGGTCGTTCGTTGTCCTGGTCTTTGTTCAGCGCGCTGACGGCCGGCGTCGTACACTGCCGTCTGCTTACCGTTCTCCCACTACCTCGTCGACTGATGCGCGCATGGAGGCCCGGAAACCTTTGGCGGTTTCCGGGCTCCGTCGCGCTAATCGGGCTTGGAGCTGGTCTTTAGACCGCACTTGATGGCGGGTTCATAGCTGTCGATGTCTCATACCTTCCGGGCTCCTCGCCCGGTCCACTACCTGTGCGCAAGTCTCGTCGAACGCAGCGACGACAGTGCCGCGGACTTGGGTCTCGATCTCCTGGCCGGGGCGCCGTGTGGTGTGCCACCGGACCGGCAAGTCCGTGTACAGATCGGTCTCGAACTCGCAGGCCAGCGCGGACAATTGCTCAGGGCTGCCGATGTTGAGCCGTTCGCCGCCGGGCAGGAACTCGGCATGGGCGTGATGGACGCACCGGCGGTCGGGAATCCGGTCACGGAGCCCGGATGCCCTCAGATCGCGGTTCCCAATCCATGATGCG
This sequence comes from Streptomyces sp. NBC_01716, assembly GCF_036248275.1. Classification (NCBI taxonomy): domain Bacteria; kingdom Bacillati; phylum Actinomycetota; class Actinomycetes; order Kitasatosporales; family Streptomycetaceae; genus Streptomyces; species Streptomyces sp. NBC_01716. Next base: position 4,849,437 of record NZ_CP109181.1, read on the forward strand.
GTCGACGACCGCTTCGGATACGCCGAGGATGAGCAGAACAGTCGCGGCAGTGTGCCGGGCGTCGTGGAGGCGGCCGTCACGGACTTTCGCCGCCTTGCGTAGATCTTTCCACCGGTGGAGGTCGGTGTTGGGATTGAGCGGCCTGTCGGTCGGCGAGGTGAACACGTACCCCTTCTCCACCCAGTCCTAGGCAAGGGACTGCTCCTGCTCCTCCTTGTGCCGCATCAGGAGCTCCTCGGGCATACCGATCGGACGCTTGCCAGCGCGCGTCTTGGTGTCCTTCGTCTCGCGCCGTTTCCCGTGGTCCATTTGTGGTCCCAGGTCAGTACCGCAGCGGCTTCTAAGCGCCTTTCATGCAGGTCAGATGGCATTGTCGTCGCGCGATCCGCACCGTCTTGAAAACCGTCGTGGCACGGAAGGATTGGATCTGGACGGGGTGAGTGTCTTTGCGAGCACGGCGCTTCAGAACAGGGACGGGGGGAAGATGATGTGGTCAACGGGCCGTCCTCAGCCCAGGATTGCTCGCAACGCAGCCGCCAGCCGTTGCAGCGGCTAGGACTTGTCCGGCCGATCATGTGACTACTCCGCGTCCAGGTCGTTGATGTGGACATGGGGCGGGGTGATCTGAGCGATGCCGAGTGGGAACGGTTGCGGCCGTTCCTGCCGGTCAGTAATAGGCGTTGTGGCAGGTGGCGGTGCCACCGGCAGGTGATCGACGGGATTCTGCACCGGGTTCGGACCGGCGTGCAGTGGCGTGACCTGCCCGACCGGTACGGGCCGTGGAAGACCGTCTACGAACGGCACCGTCTCTGGTCCGGTGACGGGACGTGGGAGCTTCTGCTCCAGCAGGTCCAGGCCGCCGCCGATGCGGCGGGTGAGATCGACTGGGACATCTCGGTTGACTCCACCGTCGTGCGGGCGCATCAGCATGCGGCCGGCGCCCGCACCGACCCGCCGCCGGCCCCAAAGGGGGCCGAACTGGCAGAACACCAGGGCGAGACCGCGTGGCAGAGCCTGCACGCCCGCCTGGTGGAGGTGGTGCGGGAGGTGAGGGCCTGGGCCGCTCGCCAAGCTCCACCTGAGCGCGGACGGCCGCTGCCGCCCGCTGTCCCTGATCGTGGCTCCGGGCCAGGGGGCGGACTGCGCCCAGTTCAAGCCCGTCCTGGACAAGATCCGCGTACCGAAAGCCGGCCCGGGACGGCCCCGCAAGACACTGGACAGCGTCGCGGTGGACAAGGCTTACAGCAACGGCCCCTGCCGCAAGTACCTGCGGCGCCGGGGCATCCGGCACATGATCCCGGAGAAGACCGACAGCCAGGCCGCCCGCTTACGCAAAGGCTCACGCGGCGGACGGCCACCCGGCTTCGACGAACACCGGTACAAGAAACGCAACACCGTCGAACGTGCCATCAACAGGCTCAAGCAGCACCGAGCCGTCGCCACCCGCTACGACAAACGCCGCTACGTCTACCTCGGCACCGTAACCGCCGCAGCCCTCACCATCTGGCTCCGAACATGATCGGCCGGACAAGTCCTTTGCGGACTGTGGGACGGCGTCCGGCAGTCTGGACGCACGCAGGGCCGGTTGCTGGGCGTGCGCGAGGTCCAGGCGGCGGGCCGCCAGGTCGATACGGCGCGCTTCAGTGGCGGCGACCACCTCAGATCCGCGCTCGAACGTGAGCGGCGGGTCCATGTCGGCTGCGATCTTCGAGACGGTCGAGCCGGGGCGCTTGATGGCGCGTGCGATCTCGTTCCGCCCCTTGCCCTGACTGTGCAGGCGGCGCACTGATGCACGGTCTCCGTCGGTGATGGGGCGCGCCACGGTGTGTCACCTCCGTAACGGTGCTCAAGATCAGTCCCCCGAGTCACATTCGTATGTGCAGCATGGGCACGTGGAGGTTTCAAAGCTTGTTCTTGAATATCTGAAGGTCGTCATTTGGCCCGTGACGGTGATCGGGCTCATGTGGTTCTTGCGAGCACACCTACGTGAAGCATTTGGACGCTTGACGAGGTTGGAAACTCCGCTTGGAGCCGCGGACTTCGAAGCTGATGCACGTCACCTGCGACTACGTACCGACGAGTTGCCGGAGCCGGAGCCGGAGCCGGAGCCGGAAGAGTTGCCGGAGCCGGAGCCCGAGTCGGAAGAGTTGCCGGAGCGGGTGCCGGTGTCGGTGCCGAGAGAGGAGACTGCAGGCACGCGAGTGCGAGCGCGGTTGGCGGCGCTGGTGCGACTGAAGGAGTTGGAGCGAGAGCGGCTGGAAGTGCTCGAAGCGCTGAAGACCTTTGAGGAGTCGGAAAACCGGCTACAGGCGTCGGGGGCGCGAGCGCGGTTGAGGGCGCTGGAGACACAGGTGCGGGGGCTTATACCGGAGCTGGGAGGGTCTTCCAGCTCAACGGAGAGTGCCTGGGCTAGAAGGCTAGATGAAGCGGGCGCCGTGGCCGCCGTATCCCCTGTGGGAGCGATCATCACTGCGTGGGAGGCAGTTCGCGATCTGGGTGAGCGCATTTTGCCAGCAGCGTGGTCCGGTCCACGGGCTGGCCGGCCTCGCAACCTCGCGGATGAGATGCGTCGTGCGGGTATGCCAGCCTCGTCGGTGAAGAACCTGAGCGAATTGAGAGCGCTCCGAAACCGAGCCGTGCATGGTGAGCCTGTATCAGTGCAAGGCGCGCTCGATTTTGTTGCGGCTGCGCGCGGATTGTCTTATGAGCTGGAGCTCTTTACGCGCTCTGGTTAATGGCTTCAACGACGTGTGCTGGGGAGTGGCTTGCTGCCGGTGACGACTAATTGCGGCGCCGCACCCTGCCCCGTCGCGCACGAGACGGCCGGCTCGCCCCCCCCGGCTGTCACAGGCTCCGGCCCTCCTGTTCACGGGTGCTGCGTCAGTCGGCGGCGTCCGTGGAGGCCATGCCGGCCTCCGCGGTGACGGTGATCTCTTCCAGGCCCTCACTCGTCTCCGCCGCTTTGGCCTGCTGGTCGACGCTGTACTTCGCGTCGAGTTTGCCGGCCTTCAGGCCCCAGGCGAGTGCCCGCGCTCGCATTCCGTTATCCCCGGTGATCACCGTGACGGGGGTGGGGGCGATGGCCTGCTGGAGGTAGCTGGCGCGCGCGACGATCTCGTCGTCGTTGTTCGGCAGTCGCACATGGCCGGGCTCATCCCGCAGGATCTCGATCACGGTCCCTCCCGGCGTCCTGTACTCCCCCGTGGTCTCGATGGCCGTCATGGTCTCCTCCAGCAGCGAGAACACCGCGCGGGCCCGCTTACGGACGTTGCCGTTGACGGTGTACGACTTCTTGTCGATCTCGTCCACCACCACATGAGGGATGACCACCACCGTGCCCGGCCTGTACGCCTTCTCCCACGGGATCGTGTCGTACCGGGACCAGTGCAGCAGGTCGTTGGTGTCCAGCACGAGAGTCCGGACTCGGTGGTTCTTGTGCCGCTCCTGCATCGCGAACAGGTCGTTGGTCAGCTCCATGAAGTACGTCCGCAGCTCCTGGATCTCCCCGTGGATCAGCTGCGCCCACCGGTCGGACGGGAACTGTCCGTGCACGATGTAGCTGTACCGGTCACCGCGCACCCGGGCCGCGACCGAGCGATCCGCGAACAACTTCAGCAACTGCGTGGAAGCCGTCAACGTCCACTCGTCGTACTTGCGGCGGGCGTGTCCTACCGCCGCGTCCTGCGCGTGTCTCTCCGAGGTCGACGACACGTTGAAGGGGGTGTAGGGGAAGTGGGGTACGGCGCTCTGGACTCCGTTGAGGCCGCCTGTGGTCAAGTTCTGCAGAAATTTGATCGCGTCATCACAGTTCGTACCGGGCCGCAGCATGGGCCAATCCCTTGTTTGCCCTGACCGCCGCGTCGTTGCGGTGGACCAGGTACATCGTCGCACCGGCAGGCTCCCGTATACGGCGGTTCTCGGGGGCGGGGAACAGGGATGTCAGATCGTGTACCAAGTCATCCAGCTCAGGGCTCCGTTGCCCAGTCCTTCACGCGCTCCGAGTGAGCCCTTGGGGAGGATCGGACCGCAGTTTATGAGGGACAGCGACGCACCCGTCGTTGTCCTGGCCAGCGACGATGCGAGGCTCACCGGCTTCGACGAGTTCCTCGAAACTGCCGCCGACCAGAAGGCATTCCCACTTGACCACAGCCTCTTCGGGATTGAAGTCCCCAAAGGACAGTGACTCGAATGCCCGCCCCGGTCCGGTCGGGAGGGCCCTAGACCCGCCGACGTGTCGTCCGGCGCGACGAAGAACTTCACGATGAGACTCACCCGGGCATCTTGCCCGACAGCTCACAACCATGATCGGCCGGACAAGTCCTCGGCCGGCCGTGTGCGTGAGCGATGCGTGAGCGGACGATATGGCACGGGGTTGGACCACGCGTCAGTCTGATCGCGGCTGCACGTCTCTGACCAGGCGAAACAGGATTCGGCGGTACCGCCTAACATCACTCGGGATGATCTTGCAGGCCCTTGTAATGCGTAGGTCGTCGGTTCGAATCCGACAGGGGGCTCAACAGGGAACCCCAGGTCACCTTGCCGGTGGCCTGGGGTTTTTTGAGGTGCCGGGGGCCGTCGGCCTTCGGGGTGGTGGGTAGCGTCGTGGTCGTGAACCTCAACCTCTTCGACGATGTGCCTGATGGTTTGACTCTGCGAGCCCGATCGTTCGTCCGCGCGCACGGCGTCAAGGCCGATGTCCGGCCGGTGGAGGGGCACAGGCAGTGGTGGCTTGAGCGAGGCGTTCCTGCGGCGGTGATCGACCGGATGGCGGCCTACCAGGAGAGATGGGGCGGTCTCGTGCTGCCGCCCGCGCCGCACTACGACGGAGGGCCCAAGTACTTCGATCCGGACTCGCCCGAGTCGGATTCCGCGGGGTCGTGGTTCGAGGCCGGGCCGCAGCGGGCCTCGGTTCCCTACTCGTTCATGATCGGTCCGCGTGGTGAGTTCGGAATCCATGGGGATGGGTGGGTGCCTCTCCACGCGACCGTCGAGGGCTGGGTGGAATCGCTCGCGCTGGCCCACCACGCTTCCATGTGGGCGAAGCAGGTCACCAAACTCGTCGGCGATGACGTCGACGGGGTCGCGCTGGACGGCTACGAGCCGGTGCGCGAGACAATGGGTCTTGCTGACACGTGGTGGAGAGGCCCTGACTCCCTGGTGGCGTTCTACAACGGGGAGGCGGAATCCCTCGGCTTCCCTAGAGGCCGAGTCGCGTTGGTCTACTCGGGGCTTGACGAGTGGGGGCTGCGAGGAGGCGTCGAGGCGGATGGTGGCTGAGATCGCTGCGGTGTGTGTGTCGTGAGTGAGCACGCTGTCCGGCCGTTGACTCTGGCCTGGGTGGGCGAGCACCTGGAGGTCGGTGAGCGGGTCGTCGGGGTCGAGGCGCTGCGGGGTGGGATCACCGCCGAGATGCGGCGGTTGACCATCGGAGCGCGGGGCGGACGGACCCGTGAGCTGGTGCTGCGGACCTTCGTCGGCGTGGGGGATGCCGAGGACTCTCTGAAGAGGGAAGCCGGTGCTCTGAGGTTGCTCGTGGGGAGGGGGGTGACGGCTCCTGGGCTGGTCGCGGTGGACGCGGGCGGGGCGCATTGTGAGTATCCGTCGCTCCTCATGACACATCTCGCGGGGCGGACGGTCCTCGACGACGAGGGGTTGGAGACGCGCGTCCCTCTGCTGGCCCGTCAGCTCGTGGCGATCCACGCGTTGCGGCCCGCCGAACGGCCCCCGGAGTACGTGGCGTTGACGACCGCCGACACCATCGTGACTCCGAAGGGCGCGGACGCGGCGGCATGGGCCGCGGCGATCGACGTGATCCGCAGGCCCGCGCCCTCCTATGAAGGGCGGTTCCTGCACAGGGACTTCCATCCCGGCAACGTGCTGTTCGACGTGCCGCCCCCAGGGCGGGCAGGTGTCCGGATCAGCGGAGTTGTCGACTGGGCAGGGGCCTCCTGGGGGCCGGCGGATCTCGATGTGGCGCACTGCTCCACCAATCTCGCCCTGCTGCACGGCCCGGGGTGGGGGCCGCGGTTCGCCGAGGCGTACGAGGAGGCCGGCGGGGTCCTGGCGGCGGGCGCGAGTGAGCGGTTGTACTGGCAGGTGCGGGACGCGCTGGCGTTCTCAGAAGACGTGCGGTTGGTGGCACGGGCATGGCAGGAGACGGGGAGGGCCGAGCTGACGACGCGGGCCGTGGAGGAGCGACTGGATGCCTACGTCAGCATCCTGATGGACACGTTGGGCTGAGCCGAAGTGTCAGTGGCGGCCCGAGACGCGGTTCGCCAGGCGGGCCAGGCGGGGGGTTGTGGGGGTGTGGGACGTGGACTCCTGGTGGTCCGCCGTGCGGTAGGCCGCGTAGAGGGTGTGGACTCCGAGCCAGCGCAGGGGTTCCGGTTCCCATTTGCGGACCTTGTGGTTGACCCAGGGCAGGGTCGTGAGGTCCGTGGGGCCGCCCTGGGCGGAGTCCTGTTGGATCAGGTCGCGCAGGGTGCGGGCCGCGAGGTTGGTGGTGGCGACGCCCGAGCCTACGTAGCCGCCCGCCCAGCCGAGGCCCGTGGCGCGGTCGAGGGTGACCGTGGCGCACCAGTCGCGGGGGACGCCGAGGACGCCGGACCAGGCGTGGTCGATGCGGGCGCCCGCCGCGGTGGGGAAGAAGCGGACCAGGATGTCGCGCAGGGCGGTGATCGTGGCCGGCTGGGTGCGGCCGTCGTTGTCGGTGCGGGAGCCGTAGCGGTAGGGCACGCCCCGGCCGCCGATCGCGATGCGGTCGTCGGCGGTGCGCTGGGCGTACATGTAGGCGTGCGCCATGTCGCCGAGGGTTTCGCGGCCCTCCCAGCCGATGGTGTCCCAGATCTCGGGGGACAGCGGTTCGGTGACGATCATCGAGGAGTTCATGGGGAGCCAGGAGCGCTTCTGGCCCTTGAGGTTGGCGGTGAAGCCCTCGGTGCAGCGCAGGATGTAGGGCGCTCGGACCGTGCCGTACGGGGTGATCGCGTGTTTGGGCTTGATCTCGGTGACGGGTGTCGACTCGTGGATGGTGACGCCGAGCGCTTCGACGGCCCCGGCGAGGCCCTTGAGGAGTTTGACGGGGTGGAGCCGGGCGCCGTGCGGGGTCCAGGTGGAGCCGACGGCTCCGGTGACCCGTACGCGCTCCGCCGTCTCGCGGGCGCCGCGCAGGACGCGATCGGTCTCGCCGAAGGCCGTCTCGGCGGTGTGGAAGTCCTTGAGCCGGGCGAGCTGGGCCGGGGTGTACGCGACTTCGAGCACGCCGCCCTGGTGGATGTCGGCATCGATGGTCTCTTCGGCGGCGACGCGTACGACTTCGTCCACGGTGGCGTTCATGGCCTGCTGGAGGCGGACGGCGGCGTCGTGGCCGTGGGTGCGGGCGTAGGTGTCGCGGCCCGCGATGCCGTTGTAGAGCCAGCCTCCGTTGCGGCCGGAGGCACCGTATCCGCAGAACTTGCCTTCAAGGACGGTGATGTTGAGGAAGGGCGCGGCCTTCTTCAGGTAGTACGCCGTCCACAGGCCGGTGAAGCCGCCGCCGACGACGCACACGTCGGCCGTGGCGTCGCCGGAGAGGGGTTCGCGGGGCGCCGGTATGCCGTCCTGGGCGTACCAGAAGGAGATGCCGCCGTTGATGGTGCTGCTCATGGGGGTGTTCGTACACCTCGCTCCGTGCCTGTGTCCAGGTCCCGGGTACGGGGGAGGCGGCGGGTGAGGGGATAGCAGGCGAGGCCGATGAGGACGGCGGTGAAGCGGCCGATGTCGGTGAAGTCCGGGCCCGCGATGAGCGGGACGCCGTAGAGGATGACGACGGCTCCTCCGTACGGAGGCCGCCACGGCGGGGCGATCCGGTAGGTGAGGACGGCGACGACGCCCGCGAGCGCGTAGCCGCCGCCGACGTCGAGGGTGCCTGCGGCGGCCTCATGGGCGCGGCCCTGCCGGATGGCCCGGTCGAGGGCGGCCTCGCTGACGAGGGTGGCGCCGAGGTGTGCGGCGACCGCGGTGGTGACGAGGGCCGCGGGCCGGAACATGTGGGCGGCCTTGCGGAGATGGCGGCGCATGGGGTGATTCACCCACGGGGGCGGGTTCTTCGCGGGGATCGACATTCCGGGCGGGGCGTCGCGCCCGTAGGCTCGGTGCGGTGGAGATCCCGGCGGAGTTGGTACGGACGCAGTCGATGTTTCTGGGTGCGCGGGGGCGTGCGTTCATCGCCGCGCTCCCGGAGCGCGCCGCGGACTTCCTCAAGAGGTGGGAGCTGCGGCGTACGGGCCCGGCGATGCACGGCATGTGCGCGCTTGTGCTGCCGGTGGAGCGGGCGGACGGTACGCCGGCGGTGCTGAAGTTGCAGAGCCTCGACGCGGAGACGGCCGGTGAGCCGCTCGCGCTGCGGGCGTGGGACGGCGACGGCGCGGTACGGCTGCTGGAGTACGACGAGGAGTCGGGCACGCTCCTGCTGGAACGGCTGGACGCGGCAAGGGACTTGAACGCCGTCGGCGTACGGGACGGGGTCCGGGTCATCGCGGAGCTGCTGGCCCGGCTGACCGCGCGGCCCGCGCCGGCGGGGCTGCGCGGGTTGGGGGACATCGCGGAGGCGATGCTCGACGAGGCGCCGACAGCGGTGCGTCTGCTCGCCGACAGCGCGGAGCGGCGGCTGCTCCGGGACTGCGCGGCGGCCGTACGCGAGGTGGCGGGCAAGCCGGGGGACCGGCTGCTGCACTGGGATCTGCACTTCGCGAACGTGCTGGCGCCAACACCCCGTAGGGGTGAGGACCGTGGGCCCTGGCTGGCGATCGATCCGAAGCCGCTGGGCGGGGATCCGGGGTTCGAGCTGCTGCCGGCGATCGCGAACCGGTTCGACGAGGGCGACATCCTTTGGAGGTTCGACCTGATGACGGAGGTCATGGGGCTGGACCGGGAGCGCGCGCGGGCGTGGTCGCTGGGGCGGGTGCTCCAGAACTGTCTGTGGGGCTTGCGCGAGGGCGAGCGGGCGCTGGCACCGACGTGGGCGGCCATGGGCCGGACTCTGCTGGCGCGGTAGCCGCCGAGAGGGCAGGCTGCGGTCATGATTCGTACGGCGACGGCCGCTGACGTTCCGGTGATCCACGCGATGATCCGTGAACTGGCGGCATACGAGAAGGCCCCGGACGAGGCGCGGGCGACCGAGGCGCAGTTGCGGGAGGCGCTGTTCGGGGAGCGGCCCGCCGCGTACGCGCACATCGCGGAAACGGACGGGGGCGCGGTGGCCGGGTTCGCGCTGTGGTTCCTGAACTTCTCGACGTGGCGCGGGGTGCACGGCATCTATCTGGAGGACCTGTATGTCCGTCCGGAGCTGCGCGGCGGCGGGCACGGGAAGGCGCTGCTGACGGAGCTGGCGCGGATCTGCGTGGAGCGCGGGTACGAGCGGCTGGAGTGGTCGGTGCTGGACTGGAACGAGCCGTCGATCGCCTTCTACCGGGCGCTGGGGGCTCGGCCGCAGGACGGGTGGACGGTGTTCCGGCTGACGGACGGGGAGTTGGCGAAGCTGGGTGCGGCGGGTGCGGCGGGCGCCGCGAGTGCTTCGGGCTCGGGGAGCGGGGCGGGCTCGGCGGGTGCGCTCGGCGCGTGAGGCCGGTGATCGGCGGCTCGATTGTCAGTGGGTGCCTTTACTCTCGGTGACGAGTGCAGATGTCGCCGATTTTCCAGTGGGGGACCCGTGTCCGAGTCGACCGAGACCGTGGAGCAGCAGCCCGATCCCGATCCCGTGATGGCCGAGATCGGGCGCGGTATGGAGCTGGGGCGGCGGGGGGAACGGGACGCCGCCCGGGGGGTGTTCACCGGCGTCTGGGACCGGCTGGGCGCGGACGGCGATCCGTTCCACATATGCGCGCTCGCCCACTCGATGGCTGATGTCCAGGACGACCCGCGGGAGGAACTGGTCTGGGATCTACGGGCGTTGGAGGCGGCGGATCTGGTGTCGGACGAGCGGGCTCGGCGTGCGGGGGTGGTGAGTCCGGTGGCCGCGTTCTACCCGTCGCTGCATCTGAACCTCGGCGATGTGTACCGGCGGCTCGGCGAGTTGGAGCCGGCCCGGGAGCATCTGGCGCGCGGGCTGGGCGCGGTGGGGGCGCTGGGCGACGACGGGTACGGGCAGTTGATCAGGGGCGGGCTCGACCGGCTGGCCGAGCGGTTGGAGGCGCCCGGCGCGTCGTCGGACTGAGCCCGGAAGAGCGCCCGTTCGGGCCGAGCGCGCCCGGCGGGCTCAGGCGCCGGTTCCGTTGACCGGCGGCTCCAGGACCACCTTGCCGATCGTGCCGCGTGTCTCCAGCGCGCGGTGCGCACGGGCCGCTTCGGCGAGCGGGAAGCGCTGTACGGCGGGACGGAGGCGGCCGGCCGCTGCCTCTTCCAGTGCGCGGATCTCCAGTGCGCGTACGTCGCCGCCCGCCTTCTGGAGCATCACGGGGCCGAGGACGCCCTCGGAGGTGATGCCGCGCGCCGCCTGCTCCTCCTCCGAGTAGCTCAGCGGCTCCCCGTCGTGCAGGCCCGCGCCCGACCAGCCGAACACGATGTGCTTCCCGCCCTTGCCGAGGAGGTCGACGGCGGCGCGGGCGGTGTCACCGCCGACCGAGTCGAAGACGACGGTGGCGTGGCGTCCGGCATGGTGTCCGGCGAAGTGTCCGGCGCGGCGTTCCGCGAGGTGGGTGCGGACCTGCTCGGGCCAGTCGGGCAGCGTGTAGTCGACGGCGAGGTCGGCGCCGTTCTCGGCGACGCGCGCGACCTTGGCGGGGCCGCCGGCCAGGCCGATGACGGTGGCGCCCGCGTTCTTCGCGTACTGGACGAGGAGCGTGCCGATGCCTCCCGCGGCTGCGGGGACGATCGCGACATCCTCGGGGCCGAGGGTCGTGAACTGGAGGATGCCCATGGTGGTGCGGCCGGTGCCGATCATGGCGACCGCCTCGGCGGCGTCGAGGTTGCCCGGGATCTCGTGGAGCCTGGCGGCGTCGGCGACGGCGAGTTCCGCGTAACCGCCGGGGACCATGCCCAGATGGGTGACGACCCGCTTGCCGAGCCAGCCCGGGTCGGTGCCATCGCCGAGCGCGTCGACCGTGCCCGCCACCTCGCGGCCGGGGATGGTCGGCAGCTCGACGGGCGCGGGGAACGGTCCCGGCATGCCCTCGCGCAGGGCGGTGTCGAGGAGATGGACCCCGGCCGCGGCGACGGCGATCCGGACCTGGCCGGGGCCGGGGACCGGGTCGTCGGTCCGCTCGTGGAGAAGGTTCTCGGCGGGCCCGAAGGCGTGGAGGCGGATGGCGTGCATGGCTGGCTCCCTCGTGGTGTCCGGGCGCGGCGCGTGACCGGTGTGCGTGTCCCGGTGCGGTGCCGTGTACGGAAGCCAGCCTCCGACCTCAAGCGGACTTGAGGTCAAGCCGAGCGGCGGAGCCGTACCGACGCGACCCTCCGCATCGCGAGCGAGGCGGCCTCGATCGCGCTGTTGAACGACACCTCGGACAGCACGCCCGGCGCCGCGACCTGGTCGCCGACGAGAAACACACCGTCGCCCCGGTCGATGCGCGGCCGGTCGCGCCAGGTCGTGCCCGGCCGGTCGACCGCCCCCGTACGGCCGGCGGCGAGCGACTGGCGCCGCCACACGGCGCGTTCGCGCCAGTCGGGGAAGCCGAGGTCGAGCAGGCCCTCGGCGCGCGCGATGCCCATGGCCGAGGACTCGTCGGGGCCGACCGGGAACTGGCCCTGGAGCAGTTGTTCACCGGCCGGCGCGAGGGAGGGGTCGGCGGCGGTGAACCGCTCCAGCCAGCCCGGCGCGTCCAGATCGCAGATGACGAACGGATCGCCCTTGCGCGTGGTCAGCGCGAGATCCAGCAGGGCGGTGCGCCCGCTCTCCCACCGCAGGCTGTCGTCGCCGAGCAGTTGCCGGGCCGAGTCGAGCGACGTCGCGACGATCACCGGTCCGTCCTCGGGGAGGGTGTCGACGCGCGCGACCGTCTCGATGCGTACGCCCAGATTCCAGGCCCGGCCGAGCATCCGGTCGATGACCTGGCTCCAGCCGCCGACCGCGACATGGGCCTCCGGCGGGATGGTCGCGGCGCGCCGGAGCCGCTCCTGGACGAAAGCGGCGGAGAGCGAGCCCGGGTCGTGGTGGAAGAGCGCGACGGCGGAGTAACGGGCGGCGGCCACGGCCGCGTCGTGGCCGTGCCGTTCGGTGGCCCAGGTGTGGAAGTCGACGTCCACGGGCGCCAGTTCGGCCCTCATACGGCTCGCCTTGAGCAGCCCGAAGGGCGGTGCCTTGCGGAGGGCGCCGTCGCGGCGGAAACGGAAGCGGGCGCCTTCCAGGGCCGGCACGCGCGCCATCGGGCCGAGGAGATCGCGCTGCCGGAGCCAGGCCCAGTGCGGGCCGCGATGGTAGAAGACGTGCGGGCCCTCGTTGGCGCGGTACGGCCCCTCGGAGGTGCGGGCCCGCCCGCCGAAGGTGTGGTGCGCCTCGAAGACGGTCACCCTGGCGCCCGACTCGGCCGCCGAGATGGCCGCGGTCAGTCCGGCGAAGCCGCCGCCGACGACGGTGATGTGGTCCATGGCTGATGCCCTTCGCTCGTTCACGGTCTCCATGTGTGCAGAGGTCTCCCAGTAAGTGACGGAACCGAGGGCCTGTTTGTGACACCGCGGAGGCCCTGTTCGGGGGCGTTGTCAGTGGTGTACGTCACGATGGGGTCATGGCTCGGAGAACAGCGGCAGGGAAGACAGCGGCGGGTAGGACGGGGAAGACGGGAACGGCGGGCAGGGGTGTGCTGGCGGCGCGGCGGCCGGAGGTCCGGCTGCCGCCACTGGTGTCGTACGAAGGGGAGCTGGAGCCCGACGGGGAGTACGACGGGCAGGAGTTCGGCGGGCTGGATCTGGCCGACCAGGAGGGTCCGGGGGCGCGGTTCATCGACTGCGCGCTGCGCGAGTGCGGGCTCGACCGGACGGATCTGGGCCGGGCGCGCTTCATCGACTGCGTCCTGGAGAGCATCCGGGGGGTGGGCACGGATCTCGGGGGAGCGTCGCTTCGCGATGTCGAGGTGGTGGACGCGCGGCTCGGCGGGGTGCAGTTGCACGGCTCGGTGTTCGAGCGGGTGCTGATCCGGGGCGGCAAGATCGACTATCTGAATCTGCGGAAGGCGAAGCTGACGGACGTGGTGTTCGAGGGCTGTGTCCTCGCCGAACCGGACTTCGGGGGAGCGGAGTTGGAGCGCGTCGAGTTCCGTGACTGTGTCCTGAAGGAGGCGGACCTCAGCGGCGTCCGGATGAAGAACGTCGACCTGCGGACCGTCGCCGAGCTGGGCATCGCGCGCGGGGTCGACAGGCTGGCGGGCGCGGTGATCAGTACGTCGCAGCTGCTCGATCTGGCGCCGGCGTTCGCGGCGCAGATCGGCGTACGGGTGGAGGACGCGCCGGGCGGCTGAGCGGGGGGAGCCGGGGGCGCGGGATGCAGGTGGCGCCCTTGATCCGTACGGTGGAAGGTGGTGGTGATGGTGCGTGCGTGCCGACGGGGCGCCGACCGGCCACCCAGTCGCCCGTAGCGGCTGTGCACCCGACGTGGAGCCGTCCATGACCACACCACGGGACCTGTTGATCACCACCTTGGGGATGGCGTCCGGCGACCTTCCGGGACAGGGGGATCTGTCGCTCGCGCTCGCCGGAGCCGAGCTGATCGACCTCCTGAACGCGGGGGTCGCGACGCTGGAGGACGACCGCGTCGTGCCGGGTGAGACCGTGCCGGGTGAGGACGGGGCGATCAGTGACCGTCTGTTGAACGAGGCGTCGTCCGCGCTCACCCGGCAGGCACCGTACGAGACGGTCGAGGACTGGCTGTGGCGCAGAGGCGGCGGTCTGGCGGCCGAGTACCTCGCGGCTCTCAGGTCCGAGGGGCTGATCACCCAGCGGCGCCGCTCACGGTGGATCCCCTTCGGGACCAGCCGCCTTGTGCTGACCGTTTCCCCCGCCCGCCGCTCGGCACTCGACCGCTGGACATCGAACGAGCCGGTCCTCGCCTCGCTCGGTACGGCCCTCCGTATACGAGACGAGCCCGAAGGCCCTCCGGGTGCGGCCGACGAGCCGACGGCGGCGGTCCTGGCCGCCGTCCACAACGCGCTGAGGGACCTGGAAGCCGAACGGCAGCGGCGCTCCATCGAGCAGGCGGCCTTCGACAACATCTGGCGAGGCGAATGACACCGTCTGTCCGCCGAGGCCAATGACGCCACCTCTGCGGAGAGAGCGGAAGACCCCGACCGTGGGGGGGGGCGGGCCGGGGTCTTCAATGTGCTCCGGGGGCTCAGCCATGTGGGGGGTGAACCGGCGTGGCGGTTCCTGGTGGCGACCCGGCACAAGTGCGCCTGCCCGGCTTCGTTGGTTGTACTCCTGCCAATCCGAAAACGTCCGACAGGGGCGCGAGGGTCCGCCCATCTCACCCCACATGAGGCGATGTCGGACCACGTCGTAGCAGGTCGGAATGGCGATGCGAATCGGAACGCGACTCGGAATGCGAAGGGGCGGTCAGACGCGGGGGAAGCGGGCCTGGACATCCCAGATCATCGGGTTGTCCATCAGCCCCTCGTGCATGTCACCGAGATCGGCCAGCAGATCGTTCAGGAAGTCGCGCGCCTCGCGGCGCAGCAGCCGGTGCCCGAAGGTGAGCGGGGCCTCGTCGGCCGGCATCCAGTCGGCGGTCACGTCCACCCAGCCGAACCGCCGCTCGAAGAGCAGGCGGTCGGTCGATTCGGTGAAGTCCAGCTCGGCGTACTGGCGGTGGGCCGACCGGTTGCCGCGCGGGTCGCGGTCCAGCTGCTCCACGATGTCGCACAGCGCCCAGGCGAAGTCGAGCACCGGTACCCATCCCCAGCCGGTGGACACCTCACGGTCGGCCTTGGTGTCGGCCAGATACACGTCCCCGCAGAAGAGATCGTGCCGCAGGGTCCGGACGTCGGCGTTGCGGTAGTCGGTCTGCGGAGGATCGGGGAAGCGACGGGAGAGGGAGTAGCCGATGTCAAGCACGCACCCGATGGTGTCACGGCGCCGCGCTGCCCCGGCGCGGTGGGGAGCACGGCGCCATGGTGAGCACGGCGCCACGGTGAGCACAGTGCCGTCGAGAGCACGGCGCCGCAGTGACACCGCGCCGCGCGGACGAGTTTCCGCCCGCCGGGGAGCGGGGCGGGCGCGGCCTACGATCACCGCGTGCACCAGGACCAGAGCCCGCGCCGGCAGCAGCGCCCACCCGCGCGGCGCCCGCACCGCACCGCCGCCGCCCCCCGCACCGCCACCCCCCTCGCCGCCGCCCTTCTGATCCTCGCCCCCGTCCTCGGCGGCCTCACGGCCTGCGAGGGACAGAGCGAGCCGGCCGGCCCGTCCGGTCCCGCCACTCCGGGCGCCGCCGGCCTCGGTGACCCGTACTTCCCCGAGCTCGGCAACGGCGGTTACGACGTCACGCACTACGGCCTGACCCTCGACTACACCCCCACCACCGGCCGCCTCGACGCCACCGCCCGGATCACCGCCCGTGCCGGGCAACGGCTCAGCTCGTTCAACCTCGACCTCGCCGGGCTGACCGTCGGCCGCGTGACCGTCGACGGCGAGCCGGCCCGGGTACGGCGCGCCGACGCGGAGCTGACGCTGGTGCCGCACACGGCCATCGGGCGCGGTGCCACTTTCCATACGGTCGTCCGCTACTCCGGTGTCCCGCGGACCATGCTCGACGGCGACGGGGTACGGGAGGGCTGGCTGCGTTCGGGGAAGCGTTCCGTCGCGCTGGGCGAGCCGAGGGGTTCGATGGCCTGGTTCCCCGGCAACCATCATCCGAGCGACAAGGCGGCGTACGACATCAAGGTCACCGTGCCGAAGGGCCAACAGGCCATCTCCAACGGCGAGTTGACAAGGGAGCGGACGGCCGGCGGCCGTACCGCCTTCAGTTGGCACTGTGCCGAACCGATGGCGAGCTATCTCGCGACGGTCGCCGTCGGCCCGTACCGGACCAAGACCTTCCGCTCGCGCACGTCGAGCCGGGCCGGCATCCAGATCCACACCGCCGTCGATCCGGCCGTGGCCGACGCGGGCGAGAGTCTGCGCAAGCGGATTCCGGCGGTCATCGAGTGGGGCGAGAAGACCTTCGGCCCCTATCCGTTCTCCTCCGCCGGCGTGATCATCGGGCGTCCCGAGGACGCCGACTACAACCTGGAGACCCAGAACAGGCCGTTCCTGCCCGGCCCCAACGGGGTCGAGATCCTTGTCCACGAGCTGGCCCACCAGTGGTTCGGCAACTCCGTGACCCCCAAGTCCTGGCGGGACATGTGGCTCAACGAGGGCTTCGCGGAATACGCGGAGTGGCTCTGGGCCGAGTCCATGAACGAGGTCCCGGCGAAGACCAGCTTCAACCGGGCGTACGACGACCCGGAGAACTGGGGCTTCCCGCCGGCCAGGCCGCCGAACGCCGCCCAGCTCTTGGGGCGGCCGGTCTACGGGCGCGGCGCGATGGTGCTGCATCAGCTCCGGCGGGCGGTCGGCGACGACGAGTTCTTCGCGCTCGTACGCGGCTGGGCGCGGACGTACCGGCACGGCAACGCGTCCACCGCCGACTTCACCGCCTTCGCCCAGAAGCGGACGGACCGCGATCTGACGGCTCTCTGGGACACCTGGCTGTACGGCTCCGAGAAACCGCCGCGACCGGGCGACTGACGCGCTGCGGACCGCTCCGGCCGCTGCCGCACGCCAAAGGCACGCGAAAGACAACGCCAAGACAGGCCAAGACAGGCCAAAGGCCCCCGGCCGCAGCCGGAGGCCCTTCGCACTCACACGGCCGGCGAACCCACTCGGTCACCGGCCGGGACGTCGGTGACTCAGAGGTTGACGCCGAAGTCCGTGGCGATGCCCGACAGGCCGGAGGCGTAACCCTGGCCGACCGCGCGGAACTTCCACTCGGCCCCGTTGCGGTACAGCTCACCGAAGACCATCGCGGTCTCGGTGGCGGCGTCCTCGCTCAGGTCGTAGCGCGCGATCTCGGCGCCACCCGCCTGGTTGACGATGCGGATGTACGCGTTGCGGACCTGGCCGAAGTTCTGGCTGCGGGTCTCCGCGTCGTAGATCGAGACGGGGAAGACGATCTTGTCGACGTCGGCGGGCAGACCCGCCAGGTTGACGTTGATCGCCTCGTCGTCGCCCGCGCCCTCGCCGGTGCGGTTGTCACCGGTGTGGACGATGGTCTGGTCCGGCGTCGACTTGTTGTTGAAGAAGACGAAGTGACCGTCGGAGACGACCTTCCCGGTGGGGTTGACCGCGATCGCCGAGGCGTCGAGGTCGAAGTCCGTACCGGTGGTGGAGCGGACGTCCCAGCCGAGGCCGACCGTGACGGCTGTCAGGCCCGGTGCCTCCTTGGTCAGCGAGACGTTGCCGCCCTTGGACAGGCTTACAGCCATGGGGATGGTCCCTTTCGTTGTCTACGAACTCTGGTGCGGGCTTCGATCGGCTCCGAAGCTACCGTCACCCCGCATAACGCAGACAGAGGACTCAGAGGTTCCTTAACGCCTTTGATTTGTCTGTGCGGACACGGGACCATGGACACATGTCCGGTTCCCCGCACGTCATCCGCGGCTCCGTCTCGCTTCCCGAGGCCGAGCTCATGTGGCGTTTCTCGCGCTCGTCGGGACCGGGCGGGCAGCACGTCAACACCAGCGACTCGCAGGTGGAGCTGCGCTTCGACCTCGGTAAGACGGAGGCGCTGCCTCAGGTGTGGAAGGAGCGGGCGCTGGAGCGGCTCGCGAGCCGACTGGTGGGCGGCGTCGTGACCGTACGGGCGTCCGAACACCGTTCGCAGTGGCGCAACCGTGAGACGGCCATGGTCCGGATGGCCTCGCTCCTCGCGGAGGCGACGGCACCGCCGCCCCGGCCGCGCCGGGCCACGAAGATCCCGCGCGGCATCAACGAGCGCAGGCTGCGCCAGAAGAAGCAGCGCGCGGAGACGAAGCGCGGGCGCAACGGCCGGGATTGGTCCTAGGTCCTGTCCCCGGCCACACCCGCAGCCGAAGTAGCCCCCGCCCTCAGCGGCAGTTCCCGCTCAGCTCTTCCCCAACTGCCGGTATTTCCCCCGGAAGTACGTCAGCGGCCCCGCGTCCCCGGTCCCGCCCGGCACCGACGCCGTCAGCACCCGCCCCACCACCAGCGTGTGGTCGCCGGTCACGATCCGCTGTTCCGTACGGCACTCCAGCACCGTCAGCGCCCCGTCGATCAGCGGCGCCCCGCTCACCTCGCCACGTCGGTAGGAGATGTCCTCGAAGAGCAGCCGGTCACTGATCCGGCCCTTCATGGAGAAGCGGCCCGCGATCTGCACCTGCTTCTCGGAGAGCATCGACGCCGCCCACATCGGCTGCTCGTCCAGCAGGTCGTCCATCCGGGAGCCGGTGCGCAGGCTCACCACCACCAGAGGTGGGTCCAGGGACACGGACATGAAGGCCGTGGCCGTCATCCCCGCGTCCGCGCCGTTCGGGCCGTCGTCCGGGTCGTACGCGGTGACCAGCACCACCCCGGCGGCCAGCCGGGAGAGCGCGGCACGGAACTCGTCATTACTCACTTCCTCAGGATGGGGGACGGCCTCGGTAGGGACGGCCTCGGTACCGGGGGCGGTTGTCTTCTGCAGCACGTCGTCCACGCTAGCCCCGGCGGTGGCATACCCGCATCGGGCCACAGGACCAGCCAGGACCTAGGTCCCGGCCGGATCCGGCACCGCGTCGGCGGGCTTCGCCGCGACCGCGCGCCGTCGTGTGGACCCTCGATGCGCCCCCTTCGTGCGCCCCTGACCCGCCCCCGTACCGCCCCCGCCTCATCCCCGCTCCCGCCCCCGCCGTACGTCCTCCGACCTCGATATTTGCGTTCATGAAACCTCTGGAGCGCTCCCACGCTCCCACCCAACTCTCCTGCCTCTCATGTGACTTGGCTCACAGGGCCCAGGAATTGTTGACCCTGTGTACCGACTGCACAGCTCGCTGTGATTCAGTGGCCGGGATACCGCATCAAGCGAGCCGATGAGAATTCTGGAGTTGCTGTCGAGGTCTCGGGGAGAGCGAACGATGGAGACCGAGTCGGAGCCGTACGTCCGCCTTGCGACCCTGCGGCAGCTGCACGACGTTGTCGGCGAGCTCAACACCGCGCGCAGCCTGGCCGACACCTTGCAGACGGTTGCCGACGGCATAGTCAAGGGTCTGGGCTACGAGCTGGCCTGCGTCAATCTCGTACAGCCCGACGGTGACCTGGTCGTCGCGGCCTTCTCCGGCAACGCATCCGCCGAAGCGCTGATCACCGGCCGCGTCGGCGCGCGCGCCTCCTGGGAACGCCGGCTCAGCATGGGCGAGAGCTGGGGCGAGCTGCGGTACATCCCCCACACCGAGGGCTGGATCCTGCTGGAGGACGACGTTCCCCAGTGGTACACCGAGGGACCCGATCCGCGCTTCGAGGACGAGTGGCACCCCCAGGACCGCCTCTACGCGCCGATGTACGCCTCTGGGGGCGGACGTGAGCTCCTCGGGGTCATATCCGTCGACCGGCCGCGCGGCGGACGCCGTCCGGGCCCCTGGGGCCGTGAGGCGCTCCAGATGTACGCCTCCCAGGCCGCCATTGCGATAAGCAACGCCCGCCTCAGAGCAAACATGCAGCGCGCGCTGGTCCGGCTTGAGCGTGAGCAGCAGGCGCTGCGCGCCAGCGAGGAGTCCTTCCGGCAGGCCTTCGAGTACGCGCCCAGCGGTATGGCCATCGCCGAGATGGGCGGGGACCAGCACGGCAGGCTGCTGCGGACGAACGACGCGCTCTGCCGGCTGCTCGGCCGCTCCGCCTCCGCGATCCGCCGCTACTCCTTCTCCGACCTCGTCCACCCCGAGGACATCGGCACCCTGCTCCGTACCTCCGCCGAGGGCGGGCGCGCCGAACTGCGCCTCGCGCGGCGGGACAACACCTATGTGTGGGTGTCGCTGCGCAACTCCGTCGTCGCCGACACCACCGACGGCCCCCGCTTCCTCCTCACCCATGTCGAGGACATCGAGGAGCGCAAGCGCAACGAGCTCCAGCTCGCGCACCGCGCCTCGCACGACTCCCTGACCGGGCTGCCCAACAGCGCCGAGCTGCGCGCCCGCCTCAGCGCGCGTCTCTGTGAGCGGCCCAACGCGATCTCGGTGCGGGAGACGGCCGTACAGACCGTTGACAAGGCGTTCGGCGGTTACGACGCCGCGTACGACCCCAACGCGGGCAACGGCAACGGCGGCTACGACGAGGCCTCTTACGGAGGCGTCGTCCCGTACGGCTCCGGTCCCGCGGCCTACAACGGCACCAGCGGCGCCTCCTACGCGCCCGTGCCCGCCGCCGGCTACGGCCAGCCCCCGGCCGGCGCCGGCTACGAAGGCTATGAGCCGTACGAGGCCTACGAACCGTACGAGCCCTATGAGCCGTACGGTGCGGACCCATCCGGCGAGCGCTCCTTCCACGGAGACGGCTTCGACCGGTCCTCCGGAGTCGCGCCGCTCGACCACCACGTGCACACCGTCGCGCCGGGCGCCGACCCCGACGACGGCAGCAAGGGTCTCGCCGTCCTCTTCTGCGACCTGGACGGTTTCAAGTCGATCAATGACCGTTTCGGCCATAACACCGGCGACGCCGTCCTCATCGAAGTCGCCCGCAGGCTGAACACGGGGGTGCGGGACGGCGACACCGTCGCGCGCCTCGGCGGTGACGAGTTCGTCGTCCTGGCCGACGGCCTTGGGGCGACGGACGCCGCTGACCTGGCGGTTCGGCTGCGGAACGCGATCATCCCGCCGATCAGGGTGGACGGCAGGGCGGTCCGCGTGGGCGCCAGCTTCGGTATCGGCTGGGCGAGTTGCGGCATGACGGTCGAGGAAGTGCTCAAATCCGCTGACCAGCGGATGTACATCGAGAAGCGCTCGCGGAGCAAGGTCCACCGCCGGGCGGGATAACGTCGGCGGTGTGCCGGGGCCCGCCGTGTCCTATCTCTCTGTACGGCGGATCACCGCTGTCCACCGATGTCCCCGGAAGTTCATCGTGGGAACGGGCAACCGCCCACTCCCGTCAAGGCCCGTCCGTATGCTTGCCCAATCGAGGTAGGCTCGGCCGGTCGGCGACGCTGGCGAGATGGTAAGGAGTGACCCAGGGATGACGGCCGGGAACAACGGCGCGAGTACACCCGAGGACGACGATCCGTTCGGCTATCTGTACGAGGACGGACAGACGGCGGCGAACGGTGCGCAGGCCCGGCGCGGCGGCTACGGCTACCCCGGTCCCGCCTCCCAGCCAGGTGTGCCGAGAACGTCGTACAACCAGGTCAGGACGGTCGGCGAGCGCCAGTACGGCCAGGTCCCGCAGCAGGGTCCCTACGGACAGCAGCCTCAGTACGGAGGACCGCAGCAGGGCCAGCAGCCGTACGGCCAGCAGGCGCCGAACGGCCAGGCACCGTACGGTCAGTCCCCCTACGGCCAGGCACCCGACGCGCACTACGCGGCGCCCGAGACCGGCGGTGCCCAGACCCGTACGGTTCCCGCCCAGCGCGGTGGCGGCCGGGGCAGCGGCGGCGGGCCCAACACGAAGGGCCTGCTCATCGGCGCGGTCGCCGTGGTGGCGGTCGTCGTGATCGGAATCACGGCGGCGCTGCTCACCAACGGCGATGACGACAGCAAGAACGCCGACGGCGGTCCGACGGACGGGCCGACCACGGGCGAGTCCGCGGCTCCCAGCGAGGAACCCGGCAACCAGGACCCCGATGAGGACAAGTCGGTCGAGCTGCCGAAGCAGGACGCGGCGACGCTCAAGCTCGGGGCGCCGGCGGTGCTGGCGAAGGACATCCCCGGTGCGAAGGGCGCGGACGGTGCGTATGTGACGTTCAACGGGCCCGGCGGGTCCGCCAGTTGGACGGTCGACCTGCCCGAGGCCGGTCAGTACACGCTCTTCATCACGTACGGCGTGCCGGGCAAGGACGCCAAGACGTCGCTCACGATCAACGACGAGAAGCCCCGCTCGGTGAACATGTCCAACTTCGCCAAGGCGAAGGAGGGCGACTGGGAGAAGGGCTGGACCACCACCTACGCCTACGTCAACCTCGACAAGGGCAGCAACACGCTGAAGCTCTCGTGCGAGGCGGGCGACAAGTGCGAGGCCATCCTCGACCAGGTCTCGCTGGAGCAGGGCCAGTCGAAGGGCTGAGCCCCGCGCCGGTGAGCCCGCGCCCCGGCGGCGCCCCGGCTCATCCGGCGATCACCTTCAGGAACGCCGCCACCGTCCCGGTCATCGCCTCGCGAGCCGGGACGAGGTATTTCCGGGGGTCGACCGTGCTCGGGTCGGCCTCCAGGAAGGCGCGGACCGCGCCCGTGAAGGCCGTGTTCAGCGCCGTACCGACGTTGATCTTGACCATGCCCGCCGCGACCGCCCGCCGGATCTCCGCGTCGGGGACGCCCGACGAGCCGTGCAGCACCAGCGGTACGGGGACGGCCCGGCGCAGCGCGCCGATCAGGTCGTGGTCCAGGGCCGCCGTGCGGTCGGTCATCGCGTGCGAGGAGCCGACAGCGACGGCCAGCGCGTCGACGCCCGTGGCGCGTACGTACGCGGCGGCCTCGGCCGGGTCCGTACGGACGCCGGGCGCGTGGGCGCCAAGCGCGGGCTCGCCGTCCTTGCCACCGACCTTGCCCAGCTCCGCCTCGACCCAGATGCCGCGCGCGTGGCCCCAGGCGACCGCCTCCGCCGTGGCGGCGACGTTCTCGTCGTAGGCCAGTCTCGACGCGTCGAACATCACCGAGCCGAAGCCCTCGCCGTCGGCCGCGCGCAGCAGCTCCGCCGATTCGACGTGGTCGAGGTGGAGCGCGAGCGGGGCGTCCGAGGCGCGCGCGACGGCGGCGGTGGCGGCGGCGACGGCCGTCAGCCGGCCGCCGTGGAACTTCACCGCGTTCTCGGAGATCTGGAGGATCGCTGGGCGGCCCGCGCGTTCGGCGCCGGCGGCGATGGCCTCGGCGTGCTCCAGCGTGATGACGTTGAACGCGGCGATGCCGTACGGGCGTTGGCCCGCTCCGGCGGGCGAAGCCGTACCGGCCGCGGCTGCCGAGACGAGTTCAGCGGTGCTGACGAGTGGCATGCGGCCCCTGTCCCGGCTGCTCGGACTGCTCGGTCACTTCGGTCACTTCGACCTGTCGCAACAGGTCCGCGTACGCCTCCCGGTCGAACTCGCCCGCCGCCGGTGCGAGGACCGTCGCCGTCGACAGCGCGACCGCCCTTGTGAGCCGCTCGGGCCACGGCAGCTCCTCCACCAGACCCGACAGCAGCCCCGCCACCACCGAGTCGCCCGCGCCCGTCGGGTTGCCCCGCACGGTCCTCGGCGGCGTCGCCCGCCACGCGCCGTCCGCCGTCGCGGCGAACATCCCGGCGGCCCCGAGCGAGGCGATCACGGCCCGGCCGCCGCGCCTGCGCGCGTCACGGGTCGCGCGGACCGGCTCGCGCGAGCCGGTGAGCTGCGCGAGTTCGTCGGCGTTGGGCTTCACGAGGTCGGGGCGGGCGGCGATGCCCCGGCGCAGCGGTTCGCCGCTGGTGTCGAGCAGGACGGGCCGCCCGGCCGCCCGCGCGGCGCGGACCAGTTCGGCGTACGCGCCGACGTGGATGCCGGGCGGCAGGCTGCCGCAGAGCGCCACGGCGTCGGCGCGGGCGACGAGCCCTTCGTAGGAGGCGAGGAACGCGGCCCACTCGGCGGGTGTGACGGTCGGGCCGGGCTCGTTCAGCTGCGTCGTGTCGCCGGTCGCCTCGTCCACGACGGCGATGGTGCGGCGTGTGGTGCCCTCGATGGCCACGAGAGCGTCGGTCGGGCCGTCGGCGGCGAGCAGTTCGCGCACCGCGTCCCCCGTCCGGCCGCCGGCGAATCCGGTCACGACGGTCTCGTGGCCGAGCGCCGACAGCACACGGGCGACGTTGACGCCCTTGCCGCCGGGCCGCTCGGAGACCTCGGCGACGCGGTTGGTGGTGTGCGGGGTCAGTGCGGGGGTCCGGTAGGTGATGTCGAGGGCGGTGTTGAGGGTGACGGTGAGGATCATGCGCCTTGCCCTCCCTCCGGGATACGTCGGGGGAGCGGGCCCGCCTGCCCGCTCCGTTCCGGACCTGATCATGCCAAACGCGAAGCGTCCGGAGGAGGGGCCGCCCCCGAACACTCGCGCGAGCTCCCGACGAGACGCACGGCGCACCGGCCCTGGACCTGGAAAGTCCCGTCCGGCCCGCGCGCCCGCTGCGGAGCGGCCGATGACTCGCCGGCACGCGCGCTCTCTTTCCGGGCACCCCCTAGCCCAGCTGGGGCTTGACCACCCATTCGCCCCGGCGCAGCACCCCGGCGACCGTGAAGTCGCCGTCCAGGATCACCAGGTCGGCGTCCTTGCCCGGTTCCAGTGAGCCCACCCGGTCGTACACGCCCAGCAGCTTCGCCGGGTTCGCGGAGATCGCGCGCACGATGTCGGCGACCGGCAGCCGGTCGACCGTCACCGCGCGTCTGAACGCCGTGTCCAGGGTGAGCGTCGAGCCCGCGATCGACCCGCCCACGGCGAGCCGCGCGACGCCGTCCTTGACCTCGACCTCCAGCGGGCCGAGCTGGTAGACCCCGTCGCCGAAACCGGCCGCGTCCATCGCGTCCGTGATGAAGGCGACCCGGTCCGCGCCCGCCCGGTGGAACGCCAGCTCCAGCGCCGCCGGATGCAGATGCGTGCCGTCGTTGATCAGCTCGACGGTGATCCGCTCGTCCTCCATCAGCGCGGCGATCGGTCCCGGCGCGCGGTGGCCGAGCGGCGGCATCGCGTTGAACAGGTGCGTCGCGACGGTCGCGCCCGCCTCGATGGCCTCGACGGTCTGCTCGTACGTCGCGTCCGTGTGCCCGATCGCGGCGATCACGCCGTGCTCGGCCAGCAGCCGTACGGAGTCGATGCCGCCCGGCAGTTCGGTGGCGAGGGTCACCATCCTGGCCGTGCCGCGGGACGCGTCGAGGAGCTTGCGCACCTCGGCCGGGTCGGGGTCGCGCAGCAGCTCCTCGCTGTGCGCGCCCTTGCGGCACGGCGAGATGAACGGGCCCTCGAAGTGGATACCGGCGAGGTCGCCCTGCTCGACCAGTTCGGAGAGGAATCCGGCGCGCTGGGCCAGGAAGTCCATCTCGCCGGTGACCGTGGAGGCGACGAGCGTGGTGGTGCCGTGTTCCTGGTGCGTACGCACGCCCTTGAGGACTGCGTCCGCGTCGCCCGAGGTGAAGGACGCGCCGCCGCCGCCGTGGTTGTGCATGTCGACGAAGCCGGGCACCACCCAATGACCGCGCAGATCGAGCGCCCCGGCGTCTCCTTCTACGGAGCCCGCCCCGCTCACGGAGCCCGTCGGTCCCGCCTCGGTGATCCGTCCGCCCTCGACTCTCACCCGTCCGTTCTCCACCACCCCGGTCGGCAGCACCACCCGGGCGCCGGCGAGAACAGTGCTTTCGGCGCGTGCGGCCATCAGGCGGATACCTCCGTGGAGAGTAGATCCCAGGCGAGCAGGCCCGCGCCCAGGCATCCGGCGGTGTCCCCGAGGGCCGCCGGGACGATCTCGGGCAGCTTCTGGAACGTGACCCGCTCCTCGACCGCGGCCCTCAGGGGTGTGAACAACGTTTCCCCGGCCTCGGCGAGACCGCCACCGATGATCAGCCTTCGGGGGTCGAGCAGGGTGAGCGCGGTGACCAGCCCGGCGGCGAGCGCGTCGACCGCGTCCGCCCAGACCGCCACGGCCCTCGGGTCGCCGGAGGCCACCGCCTTCGCGCAGTCGGCCGCGTCCGCCTCGGGATCGCCGCTGGCCGCGGCCCATGCCCGGGTCACGGCCGCCGCCGACGCGATGGTCTCCATGCAGCCGGTCTGCCCGCAGCCGCACACGGGTCCGTCGGGCCGGACCACGACATGCCCGATCTCACCCGCGTAGCCGTGCGCGCCGGCCTCGATGGTGCCGTCGATGCCGATGGCGCCCGCGATACCGGTGCCGAGCGGTACGAAGAAGAACCGGTCCGCGCCCCTGCCCGCGCCGATCCGCCCCTCGGCGAGCCCGCCGGTGCGTACGTCGTGCCCGAGGGCGACCGGTACGCCGCCGAGGCGCGCGCAGAGCAGATCCCGCAGCGGTACGTCACGCCAGCCGAGGTTCGCCGCGTACACAGCTGTGCCGCGCTCGGCGTCGACGATGCCCGGTACCGCGACCCCGGAGGCGACCGCGCTCTCGCCGAAGTGCTCGATGCCATGGGCGCGCAGATCCGCCGCGAAGCCGAGGATGGACTCGACGATCGCGTCGGGGCCGCGCTCCCTGCCGGTGGCCCGGCGCGCCTCGTACAGCAGCGCGCCGTCCGTCCCGACCAGGGCGGCCTTCATTCCGGTGCCGCCCACATCCAGGGCGATGACGTGTCTCACAAGCGCATTCTCGCGCGAAAACCCGGGAAAGGTCTAGTCCACTGTGGTGGATTGTTGCCAGTCCATACAAAGCCTTCATCAAACCCTTCTGGCAAAGAAGTTGCCGAAGCGATACAAGGCCGGCGTAGACCTCCGGCAGCGCATCGTGGAAAATCGCAGCTCGTCAACGCAGGACGTCACGGGGGACCGACTGGGTGGGAAACGCCGTGCAGACGGCCGAGCGAAAACAAGGGTGGGAAAAGGCTGTGCAGCAGCGCTTCCTCAAGACTTCCGCGGCGATAGCCGCACTGGGCATGACAATGGCGCTGAGCGGCTGCGGCAGCTCCGGCGGATCAGGTGACATCACCCTGAAAGTCGTCGCGGCGGACTACGGCAACAGCCCCGCCAACAGCTCGGAGAAGTACTGGAACAGCCTGGCCAAGGAGTTCGAGGCCGACAACCCGGGCATCAAGGTCGACATCGATGTCCGTTCCTGGAAGACCGTCGACGCCGATGTGGCGAAGATGGTCAGGGAGGGCGAGGCCCCCGACATCGCGCAGATCGGCGCCTACGCCGACTACGTGAAGAAGGAAGAGCTCTACAGCGCGGACGAGCTGCTCTCCATCCCCACCCAGGCGAACTTCCTCTCCCGCTTCGCCGACGCCGGAAAGGTCGAACAGACCCAGTACGGAATGCCGTTCGTCGCCAGCACCCGGCTGCTCTTCTACAACAAGGGCCTCTTCGCGGAGGCCGGTCTCTCGGCGCCGCAGAACTGGGCCGACATCAAGTCGGACGCCGAGGCGCTCAAGGAGCAGGGCGTACCGACCCCGTTCGCCCTCCCGCTCGGCGCCGAGGAGGCACAGGCCGAGACCATGATGTGGATGCTCAGCGGTGGCGGCGGCTACACGGACACGGTCGACGACTCGTACGCGCTCGACTCCGAGCCGAACATCAAGACCTTCGAATGGCTCCGGACGGAGTTGGTCGGCAAGGGCCTCACCGGTCCCGTACCGCCCGGTGAACTGGACCGCGCCGACGCCTTCAAGGCGTTCACCAGCGGCAAGGTCGGCATGCTCAACGGGCACCCGACGATGATGCAGGAGGCCGAGAAGGCCGGCGTCCAGGTCGGGATGGTGCCGCTGCCGGGCGCCACCGGCAAGTCCAAGTCCACGATGGGTGTCGCCGACTGGATCATGGCCTTCAAGCAGGCCGGGCACCGTAAAGAGGCCGGCAGATTCCTCGACTTCACCTTCGAGGACAAGAACGTGATGGACTTCGTCGGGCAGTACGACCTCCTGCCCGTCACCTACAGCGCGTCCGAGACGATGGTGGCGGACAGCGAGCACAAGGAGCTGCGGAAGTTCCTGGAGGCGCTGCCCACCTCGGAGCTGTATCCGTTCGGCAAGACGTCGTGGGCGGGTGTCAGCGAGGACATCAAGAAGAACATCGGCAAGGCGGTGCAGCCCGGCGCGGTGCCCTCCGAGATCCTGGCGAGGATCGGCCGGGACGCGACCACGGCGGAGAAGTCCGAGTAGCGTGTCAGCCCTATGACCGCGCCTACTCCCCAGCCGCAGCCGCAGCCCCAGCCGCAGCCGCAGCCCGAGCCCGAACTGACCGAGCGGGACCGGGCGGTCCTCGCCGTGGAGGCCCGCTCGTGGCCCGGCCCCGGCGCCAAGGAGCGCGACATCCGGGAGCGGCTGGGCATCTCGCCGACCCGCTACTACCAGCTGCTGGGCGTGCTCATCGACGATCCGCTGGCCCTCGCTCACGACCCGGTGACCGTCAACCGCCTGCGCCGGATCAGGGACGCCCGCCGCGCCCGCCGCTGAGCGGTGTCTTTCGCCGCCCCCGGCGGCCCCGCGCGGATAGGCTCGGAGCATGGGCAGCCACTCGCACCCCCTGCCGACCCCCGTCACCTCCGCCGGCGCCGAAGGCCTGGCCGCGCTTCTCGCCCGGCCCGGGAAAGCCGTCGTCGCGCTCGACTTCGACGGCACGCTCGCCGACATCGTCCCCGACCCCGAGAGCGCCCGCGCCCACCCCGGCGCGGTCCCCGCGCTCGTCGCCCTCGCCCCGCACGTCGCCTCCGTCGCGGTGATCACCGGCCGCCCGGCCGCTGTCGCGGTGCGGTACGGCGGCTTCGCCGGCGTACCGGGCCTGGAACACCTCGTGGTCCTCGGCCACTACGGCGCCGAGCGCTGGGACGCGGTCAGCGGCACCGTGACCGCTCCGCCGCCGCACCCCGGGGTCGCAGCCGCCCGTGACGAACTCCCGGGGCTCCTCGAACAGTTCGCGTCCTGGAGCGGTACGTGGATCGAGGAGAAGGGCCAGGCGGTCGCCGTCCACACCCGCAGGGCCGCCGACCCGCAAGGGGCCTTCGACGCCCTGCGCGGACCCCTCGCAGACCTGGCGGCCCGGCACGGCCTGGTGCTCGAACCGGGCCGCATGGTCCTGGAGTTGCGCCCGCCCGGCGTGGACAAGGGCGTGGCCCTTCAGGAGTACGTCCGCGAGGTCGGCGCCGAGACGGTCGTCTACGGCGGTGACGACCTGGGCGACCTCCCGGCCTTCGCCGCGGTCAACGCCCTGCGCGCACAGGGCCGTCCGGGTCTGCTGCTGTGCAGCGGTACGGGGGACGTCCCCGAACTCGCCGGGCAGGCCGACCTGGTGCTGCCGGGCCCTGGCGCGCTGGTCGGTTTCCTCGCGTCGGTGGCGGCCCGCCTCTGACGGGCGGTAGCCGCCCCCGAGCGCGCTCAGCCGCTCACCAGCGCGTCCAGCTGGTCCAGGAACCACCGCTGCGGCGGCAGTGCCGTCGCAGCGGCGGCCAGGCGCTTCGTGCGTGCCGTGCGGTCGTCGTCGTCCATCGTCAGGGCCTCGTGCAGCGCCGCCGCCGTGGCCGTCACGTCGTACGGGTTCACCACCAGCGCGTCCTCGCCCAGCTCCTCGTACGCGCCCGCCTCCCGCGACAGCACCAGCGCGCAGCCGTTCTCGGAGACGACCGGGATCTCCTTCGCGACCAGGTTCATGCCGTCGCGGATCGGGTTGACCAGCGCCACGTCCGCCAGGCGGTACGCGGCGAGCGAGCGCGCGAAGTCGTCCTTGACGTGCAGCACCACCGGTGTCCAACCGGGCGTCCCGAACTCGGAGTTGATCTCGTCGGCCACTTCCTGGACCCGCGCCGTGTAGTCGCGGTAGACCGCGAGGTCCTGCCGGGACGGATAGGCGAACGCCACGTGCGTGACCCGCTCGCGCCACTCCGGCCGGTCGGTCAGCAGCTGCCGGTACGCGAGCAGGCCGCGCACGATGTTCTTCGACAGCTCCGTGCGGTCCACGCGCACGATCGTCCTGCGGGGCGCGTCGGCGGTCCCGCCGATCTGCTCGCGGAGCTCGGCGAGGCGCTCGTCCACGTCGGGCCGGTTCGCGCGCTCGCGCAGGAAGTCCGCGTCGGCGCCCAGACCGTGCACGCCGATCCGTGTCTTGCCCGTACCGCCCAGCAGCTCCGTACAGCACGCGGTGAACGCGTCGGCCCAGCGGTGGGTCAGGAACGCGGCGCGGTCCGCGCCGAGGATGCCGCGCAGCAGCTGGCGCGCGACGTCGTCGGGCAGCAGCCGGAAGTAGTCCACCGGCGCCCACGGCGTGTGCGAGAAGTGCCCGATCCGCAGGTCGGGGCGGAGCGCCCGCAGCATGCCGGGCACCAGGGCCAGGTGGTAGTCCTGGATCAGGACGGCCGCGCCGTCGCCCGCCTCGTCGGCCAGGGCCTCCGCGAACGCGCGGTTGTACGCCTCGTACGACGCCCACTGCGCCCGGAACCCGCTGCCGAAGGCCGGCTCCAGCGGTGTCTGGAAGAGCAGGTGGTGGACGAACCAGAGCGTGGAGTTCGCGACGCCGTTGTACGCGTCCGCGTACACCTCCGGCGGGATCCCGAGCATCCTGACGCGCTGTCCGCCCGTGTCGGCGGTGTCCAGCCGGCCGCCGGTGCGCCGGACCGCCTCGCGGTCGCCGTCGCCGAGGGCCGCGCAGACCCACACGGCGTTCGTGTCGGGGCCGATGGCCGAGAGGCCGGAGACAAGGCCTCCGCCGCCGCGCCCGGCGGTCAGGGCGCCGTCCTCACCGAGCTTGTACGAGACGGGACCGCGATTGGACGCGACAAGGACCTGGGCGGGCGGCTCGGGGACCATCTCGGAGACCATGTGGCGAAACCTAGCCCTTCGCGGAAACGCTCAAACGTACGGTTTCAGGTCGGCGTGGATCAGCCACGGCCCCTGCCCCTCCCATGGACTGCCGCCAGCGCCACCACCCCCGCGCCGACGAGGGCGAGGGCCATGCCACCCAACAACCAGAGTTGTTCAGAGGTCAGGGCCGAAACGGCCATCGCGCTCATCGCGGTCGTCGCGGTCGTCGCGGGCATCGCGCTCATCACAGTCATCGACATACCGGGCAATATAGGCAAATCGATACTTAGATCATACGAACCGAACGGCTAGGCCGCGCGGCGCGCCGCGTACTCCGCGATCTCCCGCATCGGCGGCCGCTCCTCGGTGTCCACCGCGTACGTACGCGCCTCGAAGCCCCCCTCGCCCCGCTCGAACTGCGTCAGCTCCGGCCGCACCAGATGCCCCCGCGACAGCCGCAGCTGCGCCGTCCGGTAGATCGCCGCCGCCATCCGCCCCAGCGCCTGCCCGTCCTGGTGCCGGTGCCTGCGCACCCCGACGTCGACCTGGCCGAGCGCGTCGAGCCCCACCGTGTGCAGCGCGTCCACCAGCAGCCCCAGTTCCACCCCGTACCCCACGGGGAACGGCAGCCGCTCCAGCAGCGAGCGCCGTACCGCGTACTCACCGCCCAGCGGCTGCACGAAGCCCGCCAGCAGCGGCCAGTGCAGATTCAGCAGCGGACGCGCCACCAGCTCCGTCACCCGGCCGCCCTGCCCCGGCTCGTCGCCGAGCGGGCGGTCGTACATCGCCTTCACGAACTGCACGTCCGGATCGGTGAGCAGCGGCCCCACCGTCCCCGACACGAACCGCGCCGAGAAATCCCTCAGATCCGCGTCCACGAAACAGACGATGTCGCCGCTCGTCACCAGCAGCGAGCGCCACAGCACCTCGCCCTTGCCGGGCACGGCCGGCAGCCTCGGCAGTATGTCGTCCCGGTGCACCACGCGAGCCCCGGCCGCCGCCGCGAACTCTCCCGTACGGTCGGTCGAGCCCGAGTCGATCACGACCAGTTCGTCGACGAGCGGCGCCGGGCCCGCCATCAGTTCACGCCGGATCACCGACACGATCGGGCCGACCGTCGCCTCCTCGTTCAGGGCCGGGAGCACCACGCTGACCCGCGCTCCCTGCTTGGCGGTGGCCAGCCGGTCGACCGGCCGCTCTGCCGCAGGCCAGGACCGCCGGGCCAGCCAGCGCTCCACTTCTCGCAGCACGTGATCTCCATCTCGCGGATCGGACGAGGGTCTCAACCGTCCAGGGGTTCGGTTACAGTCTTGAACAACGCGAATGACCGTCGCATGTCGGGGGTCAGGACGCCGATAATCGAATACCGCTCATCCAGAGGGGCAGAGGGAACGGCCCGTTGAAGCCCCGGCAACCCTCCCGCCGACCGCGAGGTCACGGTGGGGAAGGTGCCAATTCCGTCTCGCGGCGAGATGCGTCGCGAGGAAGATGAGGAAAGGGCCTCGCCTTCATGGCTGTGCAGACCGTCCAGCAGAACACTTCCGGCACTGTCGACCTCGGACCCGCCGCCGCCCTCTCGTGCCGCGAATGCGGGGAGCGCTTCGAGCTCGGCCCGATCTTCGCCTGTCAGAGCTGTTTCGGCCCCCTCGAAGTAGCCTACGACCTGCCGACGGGCGACCCCGAAGACCTGAAGAAGCGAATCGCCGCGGGTCCCGACAACATCTGGCGCTACGCGCCGCTGCTGCCCGTCCCCGCCGACGTCGCGTCGAAGCCGAACATCAACCCCGGCTTCACCAAGCTCGTCAAGGCCGACAACCTCGCCCGTGAGCTGGGTGTCACCGGCGGCCTGTACGTGAAGGACGACTCCGGGAACCCGACGCACTCCTTCAAGGACCGCGTCGTCGCCATCGCCGTCGAGGCCGCCCGCGCCTTCGGCTTCACCACGCTCTCCTGCTCCTCCACCGGCAACCTCGCCGGCGCCGTCGGCGCCGCCGCGGCCCGTGCCGGCCTCCGCTCCTGTGTCTTCATCCCGCACGACCTGGAGCAGGGCAAGGTCGTCATGGCCGCGATCTACGGCGGCGAACTCGTCGGTATCGAGGGCAACTACGACGACGTCAACCGCTTCTGCTCCGAGCTCATCGGGGACCCGCTGGGCGAGGGCTGGGGCTTCGTCAACGTCAACCTCCGCCCGTACTACGGCGAGGGCTCCAAGACCCTCGCGTACGAGATCTGCGAGCAGCTCGGCTGGGAGCTGCCCGACCAGCTCGTCATCCCCGTCGCGTCCGGCTCGCAGCTGACGAAGATCGACAAGGGGCTCAAGGAGCTGATCGCGCTCGGCCTGGTCGAGGAGAAGCCGTACAAGATCTTCGGCGCGCAGGCCGAGGGCTGTTCTCCGGTCTCGGTCGCCTTCAAGGCGGGCCACGATGTCGTACGGCCGCAGAAGCCGAACACCATCGCCAAGTCACTGGCGATCGGCAACCCGGCCGACGGCCCGTACGTCCTGGACATCGCCCGCCGCACGGGCGGCGCCGTCGAGGACGTGAACGACGAGCAGGTCGTGGACGCGATCAAGCTGCTCGCGCGCACCGAGGGGATCTTCGCCGAGACGGCGGGCGGGGTGACCGTGGGCGTGACGCGCAAGCTCATCGAGACGGGGCTGCTCGACCCGGCGCTCACGACGGTCGTACTGAACACGGGTGACGGGCTCAAGACGCTGGACGCCGTCGCGCCGACGACGGGGCCGACCGCGACGATTCCGCCGAGCCTCGACGCGTTCCGCGCCGCCGGCCTGGCGCGTTCGAGCCGTTGAGCCCCTCAAGAAGCCGCTACTCCCCGGAAGGCAGAAACCGATGAGCGTGAACGTCCGTATCCCCACCATCCTCCGTACGTACACCGGCGGAAAGGCCGAGGTTCCGGCCGAGGGCACGACCCTCTCCCAGGTCATCGAGTCCCTGGAGTCGAACCACCCGGGCATCGCCGCCCGTGTCCTGGACGACCAGGGCAAGCTCCGGCGATTCGTCAACGTGTACGTGAACGACGACGACGTCCGCTTCGAGCAGGGCCTGGAGACCGCCACCCCGGACGGCGTGGGGATCTCGATCATCCCGGCGGTCGCCGGCGGCTGAGCGACGGGCCGGACAGCGGCACCCGGCCGAACGGCAGCGCCCGGCCGAACGGCACGCACAGTGAACGGTGTTGCCCCCTCCGCGAGAGAAGTGGAGGGGGCAATTCCATGAGGTTGAACGCGATAGAGTTGGGGTAGCCCCGCCGCCGCCGGTGTCGCGACCGTGCCCCGTGCATATGAGTTCGCGACAAGATGCGGTCAAAGTGTGGACGCTGTTTGCGCGGTTCCTTGCGCTTTGCCCGGCCCGACTTGCCCCTGGTAGCCCGGCATTTCACCTCTTTGCGTGTTGTGGCATGCCCATAATTCTCGTCCGATTGACCTGTTGCAGAGGGCAGTTGGGCAGATACATTCAGCCGCGGTCGACGCGTTCCGGCGCGAAGTGCGGTCCCGCGCAGGGGCCAGTAATAGGGGAGTTGGGCATGGCTCAGGGCACCGTCAAGTGGTTCAACGCGGAGAAGGGCTACGGCTTCATCGCGGTCGACGGTGGTGCGGATGTTTTCGTCCACTACAGCGCGATCCAGATGGACGGTTACCGCACCCTTGAAGAAGGTCAGCGAGTTGAGTTCGAGATCTCGCAGGGCCAGAAGGGTCCGCAGGCGGACATGGTCAAGCTCGCCGTCTGATTCCGGCGCGATCGGCCAACGACGCACTCACACACGAGGGGCTCGCATCCCAAGAGGGGATGCGGGCCCCTCGTGCGTGCGCGGTCCGCGCGCGGGGCTGTGCGCGCGGGGTCAGGGGGTGCGCCGCTCGGGAGTCGCTTGCACTCAAGGGGGTCGAGTGCTAATCATTGGCGTTAGCACTCTGCAGGTGAGAGTGACAACTTATGGACCGGGTCAGCGAGGCCCGAGAGCCTGTGGGGCAAGGAACCGCAAGGCTCTTCGGCCGTCCGTCGCGGGCGCGGACACGGTCCGGAGCAATCCACCCCCTGTCCGGGAGGACCACTTCACATGGCCAAGATCATCGCGTTCGACGAGGAGGCACGGCGCGGTCTCGAGCGCGGGATGAACCAGCTCGCCGACGCCGTCAAGGTAACCCTTGGCCCCAAGGGCCGAAACGTCGTCCTCGAGAAGAAGTGGGGCGCCCCCACGATCACCAACGATGGTGTTTCCATCGCCAAGGAGATCGAGCTCGAGGACCCGTACGAGAAGATCGGCGCCGAGCTGGTCAAGGAAGTCGCCAAGAAGACGGACGACGTCGCCGGTGACGGTACGACCACCGCGACCGTCCTGGCCCAGGCCCTGGTCCGCGAGGGCCTGCGCAACGTGGCCGCCGGCGCCAACCCGATGGCCCTCAAGCGCGGTATCGAGAAGGCCATCGAGGCCGTCTCCGGTGCCCTCCTTGAGCAGGCCAAGGACGTGGAGACCAAGGAGCAGATCGCTTCGACGGCCTCCATCTCCGCCGCCGACACCCAGATCGGCGAGCTCATCGCCGAGGCGATGGACAAGGTCGGCAAGGAAGGCGTCATCACCGTCGAGGAGTCGCAGACCTTCGGTCTTGAGCTTGAGCTCACCGAGGGCATGCGCTTCGACAAGGGCTACATCTCGGCGTACTTCGCCACCGACATGGAGCGTATGGAGGCGTCGCTCGACGACCCGTACATCCTGATCGTCAACTCCAAGATCGGCAACGTCAAGGACGTCCTGCCGCTCCTGGAGAAGGTCATCCAGTCGGGCAAGCCGCTGCTGATCATCGCCGAGGACGTCGAGGGCGAGGCGCTGTCCACGCTCGTCGTCAACAAGATCAAGGGCACCTTCAAGTCCGTCGCCGTCAAGGCCCCGGGCTTCGGTGACCGCCGCAAGGCGATGCTGAACGACATCGCCATCCTCACCGGCGGCACGGTCATCTCCGAGGAGGTCGGCCTCAAGCTGGAGAACGCCGGTCTCGACCTGTTGGGCCGCGCCCGCAAGGTCGTCATCACCAAGGACGAGACCACCATCGTCGACGGTGCCGGTGACAGCGAGCAGGTCGCCGGCCGCGTGAACCAGATCCGTGCCGAGATCGAGAACTCGGACTCGGACTACGACCGCGAGAAGCTCCAGGAGCGTCTCGCGAAGCTGGCCGGCGGCGTGGCCGTCATCAAGGCCGGCGCCGCGACCGAGGTCGAGCTCAAGGAGCGCAAGCACCGCATCGAGGACGCGGTGCGCAACGCCAAGGCCGCCGTCGAGGAGGGCATCGTCGCCGGTGGTGGCGTGGCTCTGCTCCAGGCTTCCTCGGTGTTCGAGAAGCTGGAGCTCGAAGGCGACGAGGCGACGGGCGCCGCTGCCGTCAAGCTCGCGCTGGAGGCCCCGCTCAAGCAGATCGCGGTCAACGCGGGTCTTGAGGGTGGCGTCATCGTCGAGAAGGTCCGCAACCTCAAGATCGGTCACGGCCTGAACGCCGCGACCGGCGAGTACGTCGACATGATCGCCGAAGGCATCATCGACCCCGCGAAGGTCACGCGTTCCGCCCTGCAGAACGCGGCGTCCATCGCGGCGCTGTTCCTCACCACCGAGGCCGTCATCGCCGACAAGCCGGAGAAGGCCGCCGCCGGCGGCGCGCCGGGCGGCATGCCGGGCGGTGACATGGACTTCTGATCCTGACGGATCGGCGGTTCATGGCGTAGCGGTACGCGCTTCCCGTACGTGCTTGTACGGACCGAGGGCGGCACTCCCTGGAAAGGGGGGTGCCGCCCTCGGGCGTTCGGCGGGCTCAGCAGCGGGCTGATCGGCCGCAGCGCACTCCGCGCGTTCAGCGCCGGAGCTCGCGGTTGAAGACCGCGCGGGACCAGAAGTAGCCGAGCAGGGCGAGGCCGGTGCACCAGGCGAGCGCGATCCAGCCGTCGTTGCCGATCCCGGTGCCGAAGAACAGACCGCGCAGGGTCTCGTTGATCGGGGTGAAGGGCTGGTACTCGGCGAACCAGCGCAGGGCGGTCGGCATGGACTCCGGCGGGACGACCGCGCTGCCGAGGAAGGGCAGGAAGGTCAGCGGCAGCGGGGCGTTGCTCGCGGACTCGACGGTCTTGGCGCCCATGCCCATCGCGGCGGACAGCCAGGCCATGCCGAAGGCCAGGAAGAGCAGCAGGCCCATGGCGGCCACCCACTCGACGGCCGAGGCGTCGGGCCGGAAGCCGATCGCGAGGGAGACGCCGGTGATCAGGAAGAGCACCGCGGCGACCTGGAGGACACTGCCGAAGACATGGCCGGTGAGGATGGCACCCCGGGAGATCGACATCGTACGGAAGCGGTTGACGATCCCTTCGGTCATGTCGGTGCAGACGGAGACGGCCGTCGCGACGGCCCCGGAGGTCGCCGACATCAGGATGATGCCGGGTACCAGGTAGTTGATGTAGTCGCCGCGGTCGCCGCCCCCGCCGATACCGGCGCCGAGGGCGCCGCCGAAGACGTACACGAACAGCAGCAGCATCAGCAGCGGCATCACGAGGATCGAGATGGTCATCGAGGGGTAGCGCCGCATGTGCTTGATGTTGCGGCGCAGCATCGTCATGGAGTCGCGCATCGCGTACGAGCGGGCGGACCTGGCGGTCTTCGCGGACTTGGCCGGGGTGAGGGTGGCGGTGCTCATCGGTTCGACTCCTTGCGGGCGGCGGGGACGGTGTCGGCGTTCTGGTGGCCGGTCAGGGTGAGGAAGACGTCGTCGAGGTCGGGGGTGTGCACGGTGAGCGACTCGGCCCGGACCCCGGTGCTGTCGAGGATGTCGAGCAGGGCGCGGAGATTGGCGATCGAGCCGTTGCTGGGGATCTGGAGGGAGAGCGACTCGTCGTCGCGGGTGGCGACGCCGAAGGCGGAGGCCGCGGTGGCGAGGTTGGTCTCGTCGGCGAACTGGAGGCGGACATGGCCGCCCGGGATCAGCCGCTTCAGCTCCTCCGACGTGCCCTCGGCGACGAGCTTGCCGTGGTCCAGCACCGCGATGCGGTCGGCGAGTTGATCGGCCTCGTCCAGATACTGCGTGGTGAGGAAGATGGTCACGCCCTGGTCCGCGACCAGGTTCCGGATGAGCTCCCACATGACGCGGCGGCTGCGCGGGTCGAGGCCGGTGGTCGGCTCGTCGAGGAAGATGACGCGCGGCCGGCCGACCAGGGTCATCGCGAGGTCGAGCTTGCGGCGCATACCGCCGGAGAAGGTCGCGACGTTCTTGCGGGCCGCCTCGGTCAGCTCGAACCGCTCCAGGAGTTCGGCGGCGCGGCGGCGGCCCTCGGCGCGGCTCAAGTGGTGCAGGTCGGCCATCAGGAGCAGGTTCTCCTCGGCGGTCAGCAGGCCGTCGACGGCGGCGAACTGGCCGGTGACGCCGATCTGGCCGCGTACGGAGTCGGCGTCGGCGGCCACGTCGTGGCCGCCGACCCGCGCCTCGCCCGAGTCGGCGGTGATCAGCGTCGAGAGGATTTCCACGGTGGTGGTCTTGCCCGCCCCGTTGGGGCCGAGGAGGGCGAAGACCGTGCCTTCGGGGATCCGCAGGTCGATGCCGTCGAGCACGACCTTGTCGCCGTACGACTTGCGCAGGCCGAGCGCGGAGATGGCGGCTGCGCGGGTGGGGCCGGCCGCTGTGGTCGGGGTGTTCATGGGAGCGGGCCCTTCTATTGAGGGGATCGGGACTGCTGGTGGGCGTGGGGTGGTGCCAGGGTTTGGCGCCGTGGTGCGCTTGCGTCATTATGATGGCACAAGAGTGGCGCCATATCGAGTCATTATGGCGCCATCGTGGTTCGGGGTGGCGCCGGGGCTCCGGGCCGGCTCGTGCCGCCGGCCCGGAGCGGAGCGTCAGGCGCGGCGGATCACGATGTCGCCGACGCTCGTACGGCCGTGGATCTCGACCCTCTCCTCGGACTGCTCGGGGCCCCGCGCGCGTCCGAGTTCGTTGCGGACACGGCCCGCTCTGGCCTCCATGTCCAGCCAGGCCGCGGTGCCCTTGGCGATGCCGATCTCCAGGCCCCCCGCCGAGGACTCCACGGTGATCCGCCCCCGTATCACCTGGTCGATACGGATGGGGCCGTTCGACGTCCTGGCGGTGACCGAGGACTCCGCGCGCACGACGCCGACGGGGCCGTTGGCGGAGGTCACCTCCAACTCGCCGGTGACCTCGCCGATCGTGGTCTCGCCGTTGTGGTTCCTGACGGTCGCGTCCCCGCCGATCCGGCCGACCCGTACCCGGCCCGACCCGCGAATCTCGGTCCCGCCCGTCACACGGTCCACCGTGATGTCGCCGTGCGCGGTCTTCAGCCGTACGGTCGTGGCCTCTTCCAGATGGATGTCCCCGGCGCCGGACGTCAGACGGCAGTTGCCGAACCGGCCCTCGCCGATGAGGTCGCCGAGACCCGTGCTGCCGATCAGCTCCGAGCCGGCGGGCAGTTGGACGGTCACGTCGACCGAACCGGTCCTGGTGAAGGGCGAGTGGCTCTTGGGGCCCTTGACGAGCAGTTCGCCGTCCGCGTAAGCGACTTCGGTGTCCTCGGCGGCGAGTACGTCCCGCTTGTCGCCGGGGTCGCTCGGCGCCACATCGACCACGGTGTCGGTGCGCTTGCCGGCGATGATCCGGGCCCGTCCGACCTCGATCTTGACGGTGGCGGAGATGGCTTCGGTGGTGTCGAAAACAGGCATGGCTGTGCCGTCCTTCTGGCGAGTGGAGGTGGGTGCTCTGGTGAGGTGCGCTGGTGAAGCGCGTTGATACGTGGGTGAGTTGGCGTGCCACTCGGGCCTTCGGGCCTTCGGGCTTTCAGCTGACCCAGCCGGTGAAGCGCTGCCCGGCCGCCGCGCCGATGCCCGTCGTACGCCGTCGGTCCGCCGTGGTTTCCAGGGCGGCGGCGACGGAGCGGACCAGCCAGGCGTTGACCGACAGGCCCTCGCGGCCCGCGGCCTCCTCGACCCGGTGCTTGAGCTGGGCGGGCGGGCGGAAGTTGATGCGCGAGGTGCCGCCCTCGTCGGCCTCGTGCGGAACCGGGGGCGCCGGAGGTGTCGGCGCCCGTACCGGGATGTCGGCGGCGTCGAAGGCGTCGACGGCCGGTGGCACCGTCACCACGAACTCGGGGTCGCGCCCGCGCAGCCGCAGGTCCACCGAGCCGGGCGCCAGCTCGCGGGTGACCTCGTCCATCGCGTCGGACAGGGCGTTGAGCAGCGCCAGCCGGACGGCCGATTCGAGCGGGCCGATGAGCCGTTCCGCCAGGGCGCGGGCTTCGTCATCGCCCGCCTCGGCACCGACTCCCAGCTCGTGGCGGAGGTTGTCGACGTACGGGGTGAGGTCCATGACGTAATAGTGGCACCATCATGGCGCCATGGCAAGTTATCTGGCGCCATCGGGCGCCAATCTGTTGTCGGGGTGGTGTCAGGGGTCCTTCCTGTGGCGCTATGGAGTCACGGCCTCATGGCTTCACGGCCTCACCGGGCGGTACGGCGGGATCGGGCGGGAGTCCGTCGAGACCGCGACGTACGCCAGGCCGTCGTACTCCTCCGACAGCCGGACCGCAGTGACCTCGCGCCGGTAGAACCAGCGCGTCACCAGCGCGCCGAACGTCCGCGTCCCGTGCGTGGCGCCGACCCACTCCCGTACGGCGGCGGGCGCGTCGTCCGCCTCGGCCGCGCGCAGGTCCAGCAGATGGTCCGCCGGTGTGGCGGCGGCGAGTTGGGCCTCCACCGCGGTCTTCGGTGCGGGGCCGATCGGGTTGCCATCGGCGATACGGCCCGTCAGCCCGCCGACGCCGCTCCAGGGCCCCGGCCAGAGGCGGTGGGCACGGAAGGTGCCCTCGCCGAAGAGAAGCCCCATGGCGTAGTACCCGTCGCCGTACCGCTCGCGCAGGTGGCCGCCGAGCGGCGCCGGTGCCTCGGCGTCGTCCGTACGGCCCTTCGCCACATGGCTGTTGTGGCCCCAGAGCACCACCTTGGCCGCCGGGTCGTCCAGGATCTCCCCGACCGCCTCGGCCATGTACCGGTCGCGCGCGGCCAGAACCGTGCGCTCCGGGTCCGGGTGCTGTCCGTTGCGCGTCACCAGATCGGCGGCGCGGACCAGGATCCGGGCGTGCCGCACCGCCACGGCACCGGCCGGGGTGTCCTCATGGCCGCGTACGTACTCCAGCAGGTTCACCGCGTCGCGCATCAGCTTCTGCTCCGGGTCCGGGCGCGAGCCCGGATACGCGGTGGCGAGCACGCCGAGCGCGGAGTGCAGGGCGGGCAGCCGGTCGGGCGCCACGCTGGTCAGGAACGCCTCCAGCACCGCCAGCGAGTCCCCGGCGCGCTGCGGGTCGATGCCGGCGAAGCGGACCTGCTCGCTCTCCGGGCGGCCGTCGTTGTACGTCCGCATCCACTCGATCGTGTCCAGGACCTCTTCGGTCCGCCAGGTCCAGAATCCCAGCCCGGTCAGTACCTGAGCGGCGTCGCCGACACCGCCCCGTACGTACGCGTCGACGGCCGGTCCCGCGGACGCGCTCGCCTCCATGGCCAGCGTCGTGAAGCCCAGCTCGGTCACCAGATACTCCAGCAGCCGGTGTTTGAGCTGGAAGAACTCGCGTGTGCCGTGCGTGGATTCGCCCAGACCCACGACCCGTACGCCGTCGAGTACCTCCTTCAGCGGCCGGAGGTCGGTGGTGGGCGCGCCGGCGGTCAGACCGCCGTTCAGGGGCAGGGCGTTCTCCGAGAGCCAGGCCGTCACCTCGCCGGACAGGGTCTCGCGATCATTCGCTGACATGCCGCCGAGGCTACAGCCGGGCGGGGGCGGTATCGGCACGGGGAACTCGGCCGCGGGTGCGGGGCGTTGTCTGTGCGCCCAGGGCGTGTTTTAGAAGTCCCGTCTGGCCCACGACGCCTGGCACGCACGCTCGCTGCGTTGTCGGAGTCATCCAAGTACGTCCAGTACGAGGATGATCCTCCGCCTTGCGATCGCACGCGCCAGACGCCGCGGGCCCCGCCCTGAGGGCGGACGACGCTACTTCTCAAACACGCCCTGGCGCACCGGAGTTGTCCCTGTCCCCAGGCACCCCGAAGCCCCGGAGGCTCGACGCCATGTCTCTGACACCATCCGACTCTTCCCGCCCCGCCGGCCCCTCGCGCCGGGCCCTGCTCGGCGGCGCGGCAGCCGCCACATTGGCGCTCGCCGCGACGGCGGCCGGTGCGGGCGCGGCCACGGCGCACCCGCGCGCCGACCGTCCCGCGCGCCCCGGCCGCGCGTCCTGGCCCACCGACTTCCCGCTGCCCGACGGCTTCCGCCCCGAGGGCATAGCCATCGGCAACGGCCCGTACGCGTACATGGGTTCGCTCGCGGACGGCTCGATCCGCCGCGCCGACCTGCGTACCGGCGAGGGCCGTACCGTCCTGGCGGGCGCGACGGGCGGCGCCGCGACCGGTCTGAAGCTCGACCGGGACGGGCTGCTCTACATCTCGGGCGGCGTGAGCGGTTCGATCCGGGTGTTCGACACCCGTAGGAACAGGCTCACCGCCACGTATCAGCCGACGACCGTCGGCTTCGTCAACGACGTGATCCTGTACGGGGACCGGGCCTGGTTCACGAACTCGAACGCGCCCGTCCTCTACAACGTCCCGCGCGGCGGCAGGCGCCGGGGCAAGGACGACCTGCGCAGCGTGCCGCTCGGCGGCGAGTGGGAGCAGGCGCCCACGGGCATCAGCGCCAACGGCATCGAGACGACGCCCGACGGCCGCGCGCTGATCGTCGTCAACAGCCCGACAGGCAAGCTGTTCCGGGTGGACCCGAAGACCGGGCACGCCACGAACATCACCCTCAAGGGCGCGCCCGACGTCGTCAACGGCGACGGTCTCCTGCGCGTCGGCGACCTGCTGTACGTGGTGCAGAACCGCCTCAACCTGGTCACGGTGTTCCAACTGGACGCCGACGCCCGCAAGGCGACGCTGCGCCGCTCGATCCTCGACCCGCGCTTCGACGTCCCGACGACGGCGGCGCGCCTCGGCAACCGCCTCTACCTGGTCAACGCCCGCTTCACGACGACGCCGACACCGGAGACGACGTACAACGCGGTCGCGGTCCCGCTCCGATAGACGTACACGGACGCGCCTGCCGGACCTCACCGAGAAGACGTGCACCGGGCTCCGCCCCGAGCCCGGTGTACCTCAGCGGTGTCAGAACGGGGGTTCGGCGGCGAAGGTGCCCGTCCAGAGGTGGGTGGACGGCTCGGGTGCGCGTTGCTGGAGGAGCGTCACGGCGTCCTTGACCCGGCCGAGGGTGATGAGGTGGCCGGCTTGTGGGGCCGGGTTGGCGGGGGCGTACGGTTCCAGGACGGCGACGGCCTCCTCGGTGCGGCCGGCCTCGGCCAGCAGGTCGGAGACGGTCCACGCCGCGTACGGGGAGTCGCGCTCGGGGTGCGTTCGCGCCCGCTCGATCGCCTCGTCGAGCCGGCCGCAGTCGGCCATGAGCCGCAGCCGCAGCCGGAACAACTCCCATTCCTCTTCGCCGTCTTGAAGAGTCCGGCGTGCGTTCAGTGCGTCCAGGTGGGCCAATCCGTCCTGGGCGCGGCCCTGGTCGGCGTACAGGGTGCACAGCGTGTCGACCAGCCAGTCGTCCGAGCCGCCGGGGGAGTCCACGAGCGCGGCCATCACCTCGATCGCCTCGTCGCCCCGGCCGTGCCGGGCCAGGAGCCGCGCCCGTCCCACCGCGGCGTGATGCCGGCGGAGCGGTGAGTCGGCCGATTCCCGGTACACGGTGATCGCGCCTTCCACGTCGCCGCGCTCCTCCAGCACCTCGGCGAGGCGCCGTGCGGCGTCCCCGAGGGGTGCGGACGCCGCGTACTCGCGCAGTTCCCCGATCCGGTCGTGCCTGGCCAACAGATCGGCCAGTTCGTCGTGGTTGTTGACGGGGGTGATGTCCTGCCGGGTGCGCAGCAGGGTTATCGCCTCGTCCACGCGGCCCTGGCGTTCACGGATCGTGGCGAGCAGCCCGATCGCCGTGTCGGGTTGGAGGCCATGGCAGCACCACGGGCTGTCGCACCGGTGCCCGGCCGGGATCCGGGCGGTCAGCAGGGCGGCGACGGCCTCGTCGTGGGCCGTTCCCCCGGCGATGTCGACCAGGGCGGTGGCAAGGACCCAGTCCTCGATCCCGGCGCTCAGCAACGTGACCGCCTCGTCCTCGCGTCCGTGC
Organism: Streptomyces sp. NBC_01716; assembly: GCF_036248275.1. NCBI lineage: Bacteria > Bacillati > Actinomycetota > Actinomycetes > Kitasatosporales > Streptomycetaceae > Streptomyces > Streptomyces sp. NBC_01716. Next base: position 4,893,224 of record NZ_CP109181.1, read on the forward strand.
CGGGCCAGCAGCCGCGCGAAGAACTCCAGCGCGGTCCCCCCGACCGCGGCGTACGGCCGCGCCAGTTCGATGGCCTCCTCCGCGCGCCCCCAGCTCTCCAGCGATTCCGCCTTGGCGCGGGCGGCGGGCCACCAGCCGGTGGCGACGTACGGAGCGAGTACGTCCAACGCCTCCGCCTGCCGGTCCCGGTCCCCGAGCAGCCGCGCCCACTCACGCGCGCAGAACCATTCGCCGCGGCCGGCCTGGTACTCCACCTCGTCCTCATGGCCGAGTTCCAGAAGCCGTGTGACGAGGAGCGGAGGAATGCAGCCGGACTGGGTCCGGGCCCGTTGGTCAAGAACAGCAGCGTCCATGAGGGTGCACCCTAGCCACCAGAGAGCGGATCGTCGCCCCAGGTCACCGGGGGTTACTTAGGGCACCCTTTCCTCTTGTGGGGGATGCCTGGTACATATGGAAGTGTTCCATCGGCACATCGGAAGTCTTGCCATGAACCAGGAAAACACCGACAACGACCTCACCCCCTTCACGATCGACCTGACCCCCGACGAAGCCCGGCGGCGGGCCGAGGTCCTGGCCGCGCTGGGGCCCGACTGGGACCCGGTGGAAGCCCTCCGGGGCGAGGACGAGGCGTACGCGCTCCTCTACTCGGGGCTGGACGACGAGCAGCAGCGCATCTACGACCGGCTCGTGGCGGCCGGTGTCCTCCCAGGGGACGAGCCGGGCCGTGCGGCTACCCATTGACCCCCAGGCGGATGCCTCCCGCCGCGCCTGGCTCCCCTGCCCGGTCTGCGACGACGCCCGCCACTGCGAAACGTGCGCGTCCCGCCGCAACTGCGGCGACCACTGGCGCTACCTGATATCCAACAACGGCCCGGTACTCCACCTCCAGTGCCCCCACTGCACCCACACCTGGTCCCTCAACACCCGCCCGGACACGGCGCGTTGAGACCCGTCGTCGACCGGCAGGCTCACGGGTAGAGGCCCGCGCGGAAGGTGAAGGAGACCAGTTGGGCGCGGTCGCGGGCGCCTACCTTTGTCATCGCTCGGACCGCGTGCGTCTTCACCGTGAACGGTGACACCGACATCTGCGCCGCGATCTCGTCGTTGCCGAGGCCGCTCGCGACCAGGACCACCACGTCCCGTTCCCTGGGCGTCAGAGCGCCGAAGCGGCGGAGCAGTTCCTTGTCGATCACCGGGGGCGGGCTGTCCGTCATGTGACCGATGAGCGCGGCCGTCGCGGCGGCCGACAGCGCGCCGCCGCCGGACACGACCTCGGTGATTCCGGCGACGAGTTCGGCGGGGCTCACGGTCTTGCTCAGGAAGCCGTTGGCGCCCGCGCGCAGGGCGGCCAGAACGATGTCGTCCTGGTCGAACGTGGTCAGCACGATCACCCGCGTCTTCTCCGGTGGATGCTCCGCGCGGATCCGGCGCGTGGCCTCGACACCGTCGATGCCGGGCATCCGGATGTCCATCAGCACCAGGTCGACGGGGTGGTCCCGGAGGAAGGGGACGACCTGGAGCCCGTCCGAGAGATCAGCCGCGACGACGAGACTCGGGTCGAGCCGGAGCATCGTCCGGATCCCGGCCCTGATCTCGGCCTGGTCGTCGACGATCAGAATCCGTGTCATCGGACGACGGCCCCCAGCGGGCTGAACTCCGCGTGGACCCGGAACCGCCCGTCGTCACTGTCGATCGTCAGCCGCCCGCTGGAGGACTCCACGCGCTCCCGCATCCCCACGAGCCCGAGCCCGCTGCCCGGGTCGGCGCCACGGGGCGAGCGACCCACGCCGTTCTCCACGGTGACGCGGATCCTGCCGTCGTGCTCCCGCACATCCACCGTCGCCGTCCCCTCCCCGTGCCGGTAGGCATTCGTGAGCGCTTCCTGAACGACCCGGTAGACCGTCACACCGACGCTCGGCTCAACGAAACCGGCCGGGATGTCGAGGGACGGCCGCACGTCGAGGCCGATGCTCTCGAAAGAGGCGATGAGTCCCTCCAGGCCGCTCAGCGCCGGTGTCGGCCGGAGCGCCTCGTCGCCCGAGACGTCGTCCCCGAGGCGCAGAAGCGCGAGGATGCGCTGGGTCTCCACGACGACGGTACGGGCGCTGGCCCTGGCCGATACGAGGGCCTGCCGGGAGGAATCGGCGTCATCGGGCAGCCCGATCTCCGCCGCACCGAGGTGCAGGCTCAGCATCGCGACCTGGTGGCCGATGACGTCGTGGAGGTCCCGGGCGATACGGAGCCGTTCCTCGGTCACCCGCCGGGTGGCTTCGATCTCGCGGGTGGCGATGGCGATCTCGGCCCGTTCGTCCAGGGTCCACCAGTGCTCCCGGTGGATACGGAGCGCGGCCCCCGTCGCACCTCCCGCCATGGCCGAGAAGAGGGCGGCGGCTCCCACGACCGCGCCGCCGCGGAATCCTCCGAGCGTCATGAACGCCCCCAGGAAGAACGCCGCCACGATGGCGGTTCCGACCAGCGGCTGCTTGCCCCTGAGGGTGACCGAGAACAGCACGAGCACGGCCATCATCCACACCGACAGCGGGTCGTGCCCCACCGCCGTGACGGCGAAGGACGCGCCGCTCGTCACGACCAGTCCCGCCCACGGCTTCCACCACGAGAGGGCGACGCCACCGCCGGCGAGGAGCACGGACAGGGCCGTCGGCCAGTCCGACCCCCGCACGATCGCCGCCACGATCTGCCCGGTGAACACCAGCGCGGCCACCGAATAGGCGCCCCGGTGCAGCACCTCGGGGCGGCGGACCCACAGCGGTGCCGCGGGCCCGTCCTGACTGTTCTGCGACGTGACCATGAGCCGATTCTCGTTCGCGTGAGCGGTGGCCGTGTACTTCGAACGATGTAGACGCGGAAGTACTTCGTTCGAAGTACGCGGCCCCTCCCGAGGCGGCTGAAACTCGTCGTCGAGGCGACCGTCTCACTCCGTCACCATCACAACGGGACACTTGATGACTCAGACCACCGTAACTCCGACCCTGGCAACGGCGACGCCCTCCGGGCTCCGCTCGCTCCACCTGATCCGGGTCGCCTTCTCCCTGATCTGGGTGGCACTCGTCTTCTCGACCTCCGCCAAGCTCGTGTCGGCGGACGAACCCACCGTGATCGCGGCCGTGCTGCTCTTCGTCTACCCCCTGTGGGACGCCATCGCCACGCTCCTTGAGCGCCGCCTGGCAGGCACCGACTCCACGGACCGCGTCCGTACCGTGAACCTCGGACTCGGCCTCGCCGCCACCGCCGGAATGGTCGTCGCCGCCTTCTCCACCATCGGGACAGCGCTTCTCGTGTTCGGCGTCTGGGCCCTGCTCGCCGGAGCCCTCCAGCTCACCGTCGCGATCCGGCGCCGGCGCACCGTCGGCGCCCAGTGGCCGATGGCCATCAGCGGCGGACAGTCCGTCCTCGCGGGTGCCGGCATCGCCGCCATGTCCGCCTCGGAGACGAGCAGCCTGTCCACCGTCGCCGGATACTCGGCCTTCGGCGCCTTCTGGTTCCTCGTCTCCGTGATCGCCCTGACCGTCCGCAGCCGGCGCGTCTAGGAGGCGGCGGAACCGGACAGTTCCCTGAGCACCCGCGTCGTCACGGTCAGTTCCGGCACCAGCGCGGCCAGTGTCCGTCCGTCCGGGGTGTGTACGTACACCGTGTTGTAGCAGGGGCCATCGGCCCCGCCCCTGGGGAACGGCAGCCCGGCGACACGCCAGTCGGCGCTCCAGGGCAGATGGCCGCCGTCCGCGTCGTAGATTCCCTCGCGCGTCAGCGTCAGTTCACCCAGCCGCACCTTGCCCTCCCGCTCGTACATCTCGCGGATACGCCGGGTGATCCCCTCCCGGGTGCGGTCGACTATCAGGGCCGACAGCTCCTCCTGCCGGGACGATCCGAGCAGCGGCAACCGCTCGCCGGTGCCCGCCAGGGCCAGCTCGCAGAGAGCGGGGAGGGTCTTCGCGCCGACGCCGGGGAGAGCGGCCCCGGGGGTGGTGAACTCCTGGCGGTGCCAGACGACTCGTACGGCATCCCAGGGGATCACGAGCCGCCCCTCATGGGTGACGAGTACGAGTCCGTCCGTATACGCCTTGTACGGCCGCGACTTCGGCGGGAACTCGCGTACCAGCGCACCGGGGTCCGGCCGGTCGCCGCCGTACAACTCCCCGAGCGCGACGTACTGTTCGGTCCCCTCGTCGGCGTCCTCGTAGGCGGGGGCGGGCGGCGGTCCGCCGAGCGGGTTGGACAGGGGCCGCGCGGCCCGCGCCTGCGCTTCGAGGGCGCGGTGCTGGGCCCGGCCCAGGAGCCCGAGTGCGGCCATGACCGCACCCCCGGCGATCAGCGCGACCCCGCCGCCCCACCCGAACTGGACCCCCACCGCGGCCCCGACGCCCACCAGCAACGTGCCGAAGGCGATGAACCCGGCCAGCATGCGGCGCATGAGACGTTCCCCCTGATCCCTGGTTGCCCGATCCCCGGCCGTGACTCGGTCGCGAAGTATACGAACGTGCTTCCCCGCTCCGGAACGCTAAACCTTTCCACTAATGTGAAGGTTCAAGCGTGGGCCGTCGCCTGCGCGCATGCCTGGTGAGGGAGAGCGGCATGAAGATCGGAGAGCTGTCCGAGAAGACGGGCGTCTCGACGCGGTTGCTTCGCTATTACGAAGAGGTCGGCATCCTGACCCCGTACCGGAGCGCCAACGGCTACCGCGGCTACGGCGAGCCGGCCATCGACCGTGTCCTTCAGATCCGCGAACTCCTCGAAGTCGGCCTGACGACGGAGATGATCCGCGAGGTGCTGCCCTGTCTCGGGAAGGCGAAGGACGAACTGCCGCCCGAGGACTGCCCGGCGGCAAAGGACCTGGACGGGCTGCGACGTCAACTCGGCAACGTCAAACGACGCATTGACGTGCTCCAGCGCAATCAGCGCGCGATCGAGGTCTATCTGCGCACCTGGGAGCACGCCATGGCCGGTACGCCTCAACCCGCTGGTGAGGTCCCTGTCTCGGACTGAGTGCGCGAACGTTCAGTGACGGCTGTCACGGCCGCCGAGCTTGACCTTGACAGTAGTGTCAATCTTTAGCTTCGGCTGGGTAGAGCAATCCGCTGAACAGCGCGAGGAGACATTGCCATGCCCACTGCCTTGACAGGAAAGACCGCTCTCGTGACCGGAGGGTCACGGGGCATCGGTGCGGGGATTGCCCGTGAACTGGCACGCCAGGGCGCGAGCGTTGCCCTCACCTACCGGAAGTCGCGCGAGCAGGCGGAAGAGGTCGTCGCCGAACTGGTCGCCCTCGGGGTGAAGGCGGTCGCCGTGCAGGCCGACCAGTCCGTTCCCCACAAGGCGTCGACCGCTGTGGAGGAGGCCGCCGAGTTCCTGGGCGGCCGTATCGACGTGCTGGTGAACTCCGCCGGAGTCGCCGTGATGGGCACGGTCGACCAACTGGACCAAGACCTTCTCGACGGGGTCCAGAACATGTTCGCCACCAATGTGATGGGGACGGTCGTCACCACCCATTCCGCGACCCGGTATCTGCCCGACGGCGGGCGCGTCATTCTGGTGGGAAGCACCGTCGCCGAGCGGATTCCCACCCCTGGCGTCGCCGCATACGCGGCGAGCAAGGCGGCGATCGACCAGCTCGGTCGCGGGTGGGCGCGCGACTTCGGCCCGCGCGGCATCACCGTGAACGTGGTGCGGCCCGGCGCGACCGACACGGACATGAACCCCGCGGACGGTCCGTTCGCGGCCACCCAGGTGGCCATGACGCCGCTCGGGCGCTTCGGCAGGACCGACGACATCGCAAAGGCGGTCGCCTTCCTGGCGAGCGAGGAGGCGGCGTTCATCACGGGCGCGCTGCTGACCGTCGACGGCGGATCCAGCATCTGAGCCAGGTCGCCACACACCACGCGGAGCTCCGGTGCTGGACGGCACCGGAGCCTTGCCGCGTCTTCATACGGCAGTGGCGGTACCTGTCTTGAGGCTCGTTACGAAGGCGGACCAGGCGGCAGCCGGGAAGACGACGCCGGGGAGTTCGGGGGACTTGGAGTCGCGTACGGGGACTATGTCGGGGAGCCCGTCGGCGACTTCGAGGCAGTCACCGCCGCTGGCGCCGCTGTACGTGGACTTGCGCCACGTCGCCATCTCCAGGCAGTTGCCGCCGCTGGCGTCGCTATACGTGGACTTGTGCCACTCAAGGCTGCTGCGCTTCATGGTCGTAATCCTCCGCCAACTGGTCGATGAGGGCCAGGGAGTCGCGCGGTGACAGCGCGCTGGCCCCGACCAGATCGTATGCCAGCTCGTACTGCGCGACGGAGGCTGGATCGTCTAGCAGTTGGCCTGACCCCATGCTCTGGAGATAGGCGAGCGGAGGGGCGTCGGAGAAGGACATCAGCTTTAGTGCGCCCTCAAGAGCCATGTGCGCGCCTGCGCTGAACGGCAGCACCTGCACGATGACTCGGTGACGGCGCGCCAGGCTCGCCACACGGCGCACTGCCTCCGCCATCACAGCCGCGTCGCCCACCTGCCGTCGCAGCGTCGCCTCATCCAGAATTCCCCAAAACAGTGGGGTAGTTGGATCCGACAGCAGCTTGGCTCGTTCCAGTCGAGCTTCGACCAGTTCGTCGATCACGTCCTGCGTGGCAGTCGGACGACCCGCACGGAACACCGCTCGCGCGTACGCCTCCGTCTGCAACAACCCCGGGATCAGCAATGGCGCGTACTCCTTGATTGCCGCTGCGATCGCCTCCGCCTCCGCCGCGTCGGCGAAGTGGTCCGGGTACTTCGACTTCGTCGCCGCGTCGCAGTTCCGCTCGAAGAAGCCGTTCGTGCCCAGGATCTCGTCCAGCTTCACCGCGTACTCCAGTTGCATCCGCCGCGTGCCCGACTCAAGTTGGCCGATGAACGCCCCACTCACGAACAGGGGCGCGCCCAGTGCCTCCTGGGTCATTCCCGCTCTCTCCCGTGCGTGCCGCAGCTCCGCTCCCAGCAGCGCTCGTGGTGAGGACGACGGGTCGAGCTTCTTGGGGCCGGGCATGGCAACTCCCATCAACGGCACGTTAATCACGTGGGCTTGTTGGCCGAATGTCTCTGTTCAGGCTAACCACAGACAACCACGCTGTGTGGTGAAAGAGGGCACTCAGAGTGGAGGTTGGCGTTCAGTGGACAAGACTGGGAAAGAGCGGCGCAAAGCGGCTGTGGATCAGGTAAGGGCGGCGGAGGAAGCCGTCGCGCAGCTCAAGTCCGGGCTCGCGGCGGCCGGGATCAAACTCCCGTCGCTGCGGGTCGACCCGGTCTCGTGCGCGGGCAACGAGCCGGCCAATCCGCTGGTGGAGCTGGGGCGTTGCAACCTGGCGACCGCGCGGCAGATGGCGGCGGCGCTGGAAGAAGGGGCCCGGCCATGAGCGGCTGCGCGGGCGGCGGGTTCGTGCCGGTGGTCGGGACGTACGCCGTGGATTCGCGGGACGGACGTGTGGGCCGGGTGATGGCGCTGGAGGACAACTGCGTACAGCTACGGCCGCCGGGCGGCGGTGTGGAGTGGGACGTTCCACCGGGCTGGATCCATCCGGCCCCGCCGAACGAGCTGCTGCGCGCGAAGGTCACGGAACTGAACCGCGCGCGGCGCCTGCCGTGAGCCCGGCATAGGGGGCCGCACTTCCCCGGGCGGGTCGGCCGCCCGGGGGAGCGCCCGTCATTCACAGAGAGGTAACTCCCCATGACCACAGGGACGTTCGAGATCGACCCGTTGACCGGGTTCCGTGCGTGGCAGTACCTGTTGGCGACATGGCGGGCACTGGATGTGCCCGAGGGGTGGCGTGCCGAGATCGACGAAGGGCGGATCGTCCTCGCACCGCCGCCGTCCAGGCATCACCAGAGCATCGCGGCCGGTGTGCAACGTCGGCTCTATGAGGGGCTCTCGGACGAGTGGGGGATCTACCGGACGCTCGGCGTACACATCGCGCCGCTCGACAAGCTCTACGTGCCGGACCTGGTGGTCATGCCGGCCGACGCCGTCGACCCGGACAGCAACGACCCGATCGACGCCTCCGAAGCGCTGCTGACCGTGGAGATCACCTCGAAGGGGAGGAGCGCACGGGACGACCGGACGAAGAAGTACCGGGCCTATGCCCGCGCGCTGGTTCCGCTCTACCTGCTCATCGACCGGTTCGACACGCGCGGCCCCATCGTCACGCTCTTCACCGAGCCCAGCGAGGACGGTACGTACAAGCACTCCGAGCAGGTGCCGTTCGGGAAGCCCATCGCGCTGCCCGAGCCGTTCGGGACGACACTGGGGCTTTACGCGTCGTCCTCGCCGAAGACGCGGCGGAACGCCTCGTCGTGCGGGACGCCGAGCGATTCGCCGCGGCGTTGACTCTCCCGATAGGCGGCCAACGCTCGCATCTCCTCAAGCTCAAGGGCGTCCGCGAGTGGGTTACCGGTCTCCTTCACGTACCCCACCGTATCGAGGAGCCTGGCCCCGCGAGGCCTCAAGCGCCACCCGCAGGTGCCCGTGCGAAGCCGCCAGCAGCTCAGCCGCCCTGGGGCCGTCGACCGCGCCCAGGATCGTGAGGATCGCGTTCTTCACCTCGCCGTCCGTCGCCGCCAGTGCCGCCTCGATCTCGTCGTCCGCCGCGCCCGTCGCGAGCGCGACGATGCGGCGGGAGCGGGCGCGCAGTTTGTCGTTGGAGGCGCGGACGTCGACCATCAGGTTTCCGTACGTCTTGCCGAGGCGGATCATCGTGATCGTGGAGATCATGTTGAGGACGAGCTTCTGCGCCGTACCGGCCTTCAACCGCGTTGATCCCGTGAGCAGTTCGGGGCCCACGACGATCTCAAGGCCGTGCTCGGCCGCTGCCGCGAGCGGGCTGTCCGCGTTGCAGGAGAGGCCGATGGTGAGTGCGCCCAGGGCGCGCGCGTGCGCGACCGCGCCCACCGCGTACGGGGTGCGGCCCGAGGCGGAGATGCCGACGACCGTGTCGTTCACGTCCACCTTCAGCTCGTCCAGGTCCGCCGCCGCCAGTTCCTTGGAGTCCTCCGCGCCCTCGACGGACTTGACCATCGCGCCGGGGCCGCCGGCGATCAGGCCGACGACCTCCGACGGGTCGGTGTTGAAGGTGGGAGGGCACTCGCTGGCGTCCAGGATGCCGAGGCGGCCGGCCGTGCCCGCGCCCGCGTAGATGAGCCGGCCGCCACGGGCCATCCGCTCGGCCGTGGCGTCGATGGCGTGGGCGATGCGGGGGAGCTGCGCGGCGACGGCGGCGGGGACGGTCTGGTCCTCGCCGTTCATGACGCGGGCGATGTCCTCGGTGGAGCGGCGGTCGATCTCGGCGAGTTCGGGGCGGAACGCCTCGGTGGTGAGGGTGGCGAGCTCGGCGCGGAGTTCGCCGTACGAAGGCATGGAGGTCATGGAGAAGCGGCTCTTTCTGGCGAGCTGGCAGAAACCTGAGGAAGCCCCGTTATTTGTCGCGCGGGTCAGCGCGTGCGCGGCGCGTGGCGGTGCGCCAGCGCCTCATAGGACGCGGCGAGCGCGGGTGCGGCCGTCTCGTACGTCCGTTGTGCGACGCCCACGAACAGGCAGTCCACGACGAGGAGTTGGCTTGTACGGCTGGACATCGCCGCCGGCCGCAGCTCGCTCTCGCGGGCCGTGGACGTGGTGAGGACGTGGTCCGCGTACTGCGACACCGCGCCGTCCGGGCGGCCGGTGATCGCGACCGTCGTCGCGCCCCGGTCGAAGGCGACGCGCAGCGGTTCTATGACGTCTCCCGTCGAGCCGGAGTGCGTGATCGCGATGGCGACGTCGCCCGCGCGGAGTTGGACGGCATTCGTCACGGCGAGGTGCGGATCGCTGTGCGCGTGGGCTATCAGGCCGATGCGCAGGAGCTTCTGCGCGAGGTCCATGCCGACGAGACCGCTGGCGCCGATGCCGTAGATGTCGATACGGCGGGCGGATGCGGCGGCGGTGATGACGGCGCCGAGCTGGACGGTGTCGAGCGCGGCGGCCGTGTCGGCGAGGGTCTGCTGCTCGTCGTAGGCCAGCTTGGCGACGACGTCGGCGATCGGGTCGTCGACGGCGATGTCGGCGGTGACCGCGGGGGCGGCGCCCGATTCCTGGTGGGCGGCGAGGCCGGCGAGGGCGAGACGCAGATCGCGGTAGCCGGGGTAGCCGAGGAGGCGGGCGGTCCTGACGACGGTGGCCTCGCTCGTGCCGGTGAGCTCGGCGAGACCGGTGACGGTGAGGGCGGCCGTGCCGGCCGGGTCGGCGGCCACGGCTTCGGCGACGCGCTGCATGGAGCGGGTCATGGAGGGCGCGAGGGTACGGACCTTCGCCGCGAGGGCGGCGGGGGCGGGCGGGGCGCCGCCGCTGTAAATTTCCTTCACGTCACTGGTCACAACTGAAAGATAATTTCAGGGCGCGGAGGCGTCAAGGGTGCCGCGGTCGCTTGCGGTGGGTCGCGGGGGCGGCGTACGACAATGGGGGCATGGAAGACATGAACCCCCTGGAACAGGCGCTGCACACCGCACGCGCCCTGGTCCTCGCCGACCTCGCGGCGGGTGACGTCGCACGGCCCGAGATCGTCTCAGTGGTGGAAGACGCCGTGTCGCATCGACGCTGGTGGGTGGAGCAGTGGCCGGAGGGGGCCGAGTACGTCGCGGGGCTGATCGCCCAGGACGTACAGGACGCCCTCCTGGAGTCCCACGGGCGGTGGCCGCTCTGCCCCGTCTGCGGCGAGTCCCGGACCGAGCTGGCGGCGGAGGGCGGCCCCCACGCGCTGGAGATCGAGCCGGAGCTGGGCCCGGATCCGCACTGGGTGTGCGGGAAGGCGGCGGTCGTGGTGGCTCCGGTGGGGTCGCTGGGCGCGGTGCTGGGGGCCGGGTGACGTGACGGTCTACATCGACCCGCCGACATGGGCGGGGCACGGGCGGATGTGGTCGCACCTGGTGAGCGACGAGTCGTACGACGAACTGCACACGTTCGCGGCCTCCATCGGCTGCCCGCCCCGCGCGTTCGAACGCGACCACTACGACGTGCCGTCCAACCACTACGGCGCCGCGGTCCGCGCGGGCGCGGTGGCGGTGGACTCCCGCGAACTGGTGCGGAGGCTGACGGGGGCGGGGCTGCGGCAGCGGAAGAGGTGGGAGGGCCGGGCGCGCTGACCCCGGTGGCGCCCGGCTGCCCCGCGCTTCAGATGACGGGCGGCCGGCCCAGTCGGGTCATCTGCCACACCGTGGACCACCGCATGGGCCGACGGGGCGGGCACGGGGTCCGCACGCCCTCGGCGAACCCGCCGAACCACGCCCGAAGTCCCGCCGCCGACCGGGTGCGGGCGACGGTCAACGCGGTCCAGACGCCCAGGTAGACGGGGACGAGGACGGAGGGAAGGTGCCTCTTGGCGAGCCAGACGCGGTTGCGGGCGACCATGCGGTAGAAGACGGCGTGCCGGGTGGGCGACGTCCACGGATGCTGTAGCACGAGCCCGGGTTCGTAGAGCACCTTCCAGTCGGCGTCCAGCGCCCGCCAGGCGAGGTCGGTCTCCTCGTGCGCGTAGAAGAACGGCTCGGGCCAGCCGCCGATCTTCTCCAGCATCGGCATGGACAGCCCGTGCCCGCCCCCGAGGAATGTCGTCACGAGCCCGCCCCGCATCGGATCCGTCGCACGCAGCCGGGGGACGTGACGGCGCTGGGTTCGGCCCCGCTCGTCGGCGACCCGGAAGCTGACGATGCCCAGCCGCTCGTCCCTCTCGTAGAGCTCAACGAGACGGGTGAAGACGTCCGTACTGATCAACAGGCCGTCGTCGTCCAGGTCCACCACCACGTCGACGTCCCCGAACTCCCGCAGCCGGGCGAGCGCGGCGTTCCGCCCACCGGAAATGCCCAGGTTCTCCGGCAGCTCCATGCGGGTGACCCACTCCGGCAGGGGTGGCAACGGCGAGCCGTTGCCGACCACCACCACCCGCGCCGCCGGCGTGTCCTGCCCGGCGACCGACTGCAGCAGGGCCGTCAGCTCGGCGGGCCGCGTGCCCATGGTCAAGATGGCAACGCCGACGCGTGGGTGACGCACAGGTGAACTCTCCGTTCCTCGGCTTCGGTGACGGCGATGCTAGCCGCCCCGGCATGGTTGACCGGGCAATCGATGTGCCCAGTCGGTCAGCGGACGGGGCGCAGGGGCGTGCGCCCGCTTGTGAGTGGATACCTCGGGAGCTGGTATCACCCTTTCAGTGGCTATGACCTTCATGTGTTGGTTTCTACCTTGACGGAGGCATATCGCATCGGTCTATATCGAGGAGGAACCATGCCGACCATGCGTACCGGCTTCACCACCGTCGCAGTGGCAACACTGCTTGTGGGCGCCACCGCGGCGGTAGCTGCGCAGAGCGACACCAGCACGGGTGGGCACGCGTCATCAACGGTCACAGGAATCAAGCACCTGCACACCCAGGTCGACCTGCCTGCCGGCACCTGGACCAGCACTCCCCTGGAGGTCACCCTCCCCAGAGCCGGTACCTACGAACTCGACGCAGACGTCCGCGGGCGTCTCTCGGGTGTTCCCCCGATCAACACGTTCATCACCGCCCGGCTGTGGAACGTCACGTCCGGCACAGCCGTGCCGGAGAGCGAGCGACTCATCAACCAGATCATCGACTCCAACACGGGTGACGCCGAGACGGGGAGCAACCAGACCGCACCGATCAGCGAGCTGATCAAGGTGAAGAAGCCGACGAAGATCCGGCTGCAGGCCCAGCGGACCGACGCCGCGGGGACGGCAACCGTCGGTCAGATCTACTCCGACGTCAACGGCTTCACCTCCCTCCGCTTTCAGCGGGTCGGCCACTAGCGGAGTTGTCCCTTCCGGATAGATGTGTGGCCCTTGCCCCGGACAGTCCGGGGCAAGGGCCACACGTCCGTGTGGTGGTGGCGCATCGTCGACGCCGCTCCGCCCGGCGCGCCCGGCTCCGCCACCCCGTCAGTGGGAGAGACGCGTCAGTTCGCCGTTGAGGTTGGTGCGGGCCCGCTGCTCCCAGTGGGCCGCGCCGTACGGTGTGCGGAACAGCCTTTCCAGGTCCAGGAGTTGGCGCAGTACCGCCGCCCGGCCCGCCCGGAAGGCGTCGTCCGGGACGAAGTCGTACTCTTCCCGGACCGCGCGTGTGTACGCCTCGTACGCCTCTGGATCGCTCGCAAGGATCGCGAGATCCGCGTCGCACAGCACCTCGCCGTTGGTGTCGCCGGGCGCCGGGTCGTGGGTGACGGTGAGGCGGACGAGGCGGGCGACCTCTTCCGTGAGATCGGCCGGTACGCCCGCGTCGGTGAGCGCGCGCACCGCGACCGCCGCGCTGCGTTCCTCGTTCTCGGAACGCTCGGGGTGGTAGACGGCGTCGTGGAACCAGGCCGCGAGGCGTACGGCCTGCGGGTCGGCGGCGTGGTCCGCGAGGGTGTCGATGTGGTCCAGGACCGCGAGGAGGTGATCGGTGGTGTGGTAGCGGCGCTGGTCCTCGGCCCAGCGGGCGAGGAGGTTGTCGGCGTAGGGGAGCGCGTCGGGGGTGGTCTTCCCGTTCCGCGCCGTTTCGAGGGTACGCAGCCAGCGCATCCGGAGTGCTTCTTGGACTGACATAGGGGCAGAGCCTAGGCCCGCCCGCTCCGCGGCCAGCTCCGCGTTGAACTGGGCGCCCGCCACCAGCGACAGGTTCGACAGCCACACCCAGACCAGAAAGACGACGCTGCCCGCGAGCGAGCCGTAGACCCGGCTGTACGTCCCCGAGTGGGACGCGTACACCGCGAACAGCGCCGACACCAGCAGCCACAGCAGCACCGCGAGCACCCCGCCGGGCAGCGCGCGCCGCAGATGGCGGGTATCGGGCGGGCCCGTGCGGAAGACGATCAGGACCAGGACCGCCGCGAGCGCCAGCAGCAGTGGCCACTTCGCCACCGTCCACACCACGGTCGCCGTACTCCCGACGCCCAGCACCGGACCGACCTCGTGGACCACGTCGCCGGTCAGGACCAGCGTGAACGCGGTCGTGACGAGCAGCGTGAGCAGGACGACCGCCGTGATCACGAGGCGCGGGGCCTTGCGCCACGGAGGGCGGTGGTCGACGGCGCCGTTCATCCGGTGCAGCGCCCGGCGGAAGACGCCGAGGTAGCTGGAGGAGGACCAGAGCGCGCCGACCGCGCCGAAGATCAGCAGCAGCCAGGCCGCGGTGCGCTGGTGCGCCATCTCGCGCAGTGCCTGGCGGATCAGGTGCCGGGACTGGGCCGGGACGAGCGAGGTGATCTCGTCGGAGAGTTCGTTGGTCGCCTGGGAGCCGGCGAGGCCGATGGCGGCGACGGTCACCAGGAGGGCCGGGATGATCGCGAGGACGGTGTAGTAGGTGAGGGCGGCGGCCCAGTCGGTGGCGTCCTCACGCCACAGGGCCAGGGGGATGCGGCGGAGCGCGCTCGCGTAGTGGCGGCCGTCGCGTCGGGGGCGGGGGGTGCGCCGTGGATGCGGGGGCCACCAGTGGTGTGCCTGATGGGACTTGGGCACTCTGGTCTCCCCGTTGGGCGGTCGGCGGTCGGGCGGGCCGTGGTCGGCGGTCGGGCCGGGCGGCGGTCCTGTCGTGCTGCCCGGCCTTCAGGGTGCCCTGCGACGGGGGGAGAAGTGTTGGAGGCCGGTGCCACGACGGGTATCGCGTCGTGGCACCGGCCTCGGCGGCGGGGGCGGGGAGCGGGCGGCTCAGCCGGTGGCTACTGCGCGGCCAGCCACTTCAGGCCGTTGACCACGAAGCGGTTCTGCGTCGCGCTGTCGAACGTCGACGACAGGCCCGTGTTGGTGTTGTAGTCCATCGCGTTGTGGCCGAAGTTCGCGTACAGCATCTTGTAGTCGCTGTTGGTCCACAGGATCGGGTAGTCGCCGCTGTACCAGGACTGGTTGGGGTCCGTACCGAGCGGGAAGCTCGACTGGTCGACCGAGGCCAGGACCTTGATGTTCGGGTTCGACCGGAGGTTGTTCGACCAGCTGTACCACTCGCTGACCGACGAGGTGAAGGTCGCCGGGATCCCCGCGAGCGCCGGGTGCGAGGCGTTCTCGGTCTTCAGCTTGGCGGTGGTCGGGCCCCAGGTGTTGGACCTGAAGTTGCCGCTGCCGAGGAACTCGTTGTGGTACCAGGGCCACGACTGGGCGCTCGTGGTGAAGGCGGAGACGTGGAAGCCCATCCAGCCACCGCCGTTACGCATGTACTGCTCGAAGCCCGACCGCTGGGCCGCGCTCTGCGGCAGATCGTCGAGGAAGAGGACGACGTCCACGCCCTGGAGGCCGGTGCCGGTCAGCCGGTTCCAGTTGTTGGTCGACTCGTACGAGAAGTTGTTCGCCGCGGCGGTCTGCGGGAACCACTTGTTCGCCTCTTGAACGAAGTTGATGTGCGCGGCGTCCCAGGTGCCGCTGTAGAAGCCGAGGACCTTGAAGTCCGCGGCCTTCTGCGTCGTGGGGGCCGCCGGGGCCGCCGACGCGGTGCGGCCGGTGCCGGGGAGCGCGGCCAGGCCGAGGAGGACGGCGAGCAGGAGGAACAGGCGGAGCGGGTGTCGTACGAGACGTGTCCTGGTGAGCACGTGACGATCCCTTCCTGGGTGGGGGGTGGTGGGGTTGGCACGGGATTGCCGATTGCCATGTCTATGACAGAAAGCGCTTCACTTCTTTGATCTAAGAAGTGAAGCGCCACCCTGTCAAGACTCTGGTCTGGACCAGACGGGGCAAGCCGTGCCCCGGCCATTCGTGCCGCTCAGACGGTCGCCTTGAAGCCCCGCAGCCGCAGCGAGTTGCCGACGACGAAGACCGACGAGAACGCCATGGCCGCGCCCGCGATCATCGGATTCAGCAGCCCGGCCGCCGCGAGCGGAAGCGCGGCGACGTTGTAGCCGAAGGCCCAGAAGAGGTTGCCGTGAATGGTGCCGAGGGTCCGGCGGGCGAGCCGGATGGCGTCGGCGGCGGCACGCAGATCGCCGGTGACGAGGGTGAGGTCGCCGGCTTCGATGGCGGCGTCCGTGCCGGTGCCCATGGCGAGGCCGAGGTCCGCCTGGGCGAGTGCGGCGGCGTCGTTGACGCCGTCACCCACCATCGCGACCGATCTGCCCTCCGCCTGGAGGCGCTTGACGACGTCGACCTTGTCCTCGGGCATGACCTCCGCGATGACCTGGTCGGCGTCGATCCCGACCTCCTTGGCGACCGCTTCGGCGACGGTGGTGTTGTCGCCGGTGAGCAGGACGGGGGTCAGCCCGAGCGCCCGCAGACGGCGGATCGCCTCGGCGCTGGTGTCCTTGACGGCGTCGGCGACTTCGAGGATGCCGCGCGCCTGCCCGTCCCAGGCGACCGCGACGACCGTACGGCCCGCGGCCTCCGCGGCCCGCTTCCTGGCCGCCAGGTCATCGGAGAGGTGGATCTCCCACTCGGCGAGAAGTTTTTCTCGGCCCACGAGGACGGCATGGCCCTCCACGATGCCCTGGACTCCCAGG
Source organism: Streptomyces sp. NBC_01716 (assembly GCF_036248275.1). Lineage (NCBI taxonomy): Bacteria > Bacillati > Actinomycetota > Actinomycetes > Kitasatosporales > Streptomycetaceae > Streptomyces > Streptomyces sp. NBC_01716. Next base: position 4,909,688 of record NZ_CP109181.1, read on the forward strand.
CCGGGGACGTTGGCGAAGTCCTCCGGGGTGGGGAGGGGGCCGGTGCGGTCGGCGGCCCCGGTGGCGACGGCGCGGGCGATGGGGTGCTCGGAGGCGTGCTCCAGGGCGCCGGCCAGGCGCAGGAGTTCGGTCTCGTCCGTGCCTGGGGCGGGGTGGCCGGCGAGGAGGGTCATCCTGCCGGTGGTGACGGTGCCGGTCTTGTCGAGGACGATCGTGTCGACCTTACGGGTGGACTCCAGCACCTCCGGGCCCTTGATGAGGATGCCGAGTTGGGCGCCCCGCCCCGTACCCACCATGAGGGCGGTCGGGGTCGCGAGCCCGAGGGCGCAGGGGCAGGCGATGATCAGTACGGCGACGGCGGCCGTGAACGCGGCCGTCAGCCCCGCCCCGTTGCCCAGCCAGAAGCCGAGCGTGCCGAGCGCGAGCGCGATGACGACCGGGACGAAGACGGCGGAGATACGGTCCGCGAGGCGCTGGGCCGCGGCCTTGCCGTTCTGCGCGTCCTCGACCATCCGTGCCATGCGGGCGAGTTGGGTGTCCGCGCCTACGCGGGTGGCCGTCACGACGAGGCGGCCCCCGGCGTTGAGGGTGGCGCCGGTGACGGTGTCGCCGGGACCGACCTCGACGGGGACGGATTCGCCGGTGAGCATGGAGGCGTCGACAGCGGAGGTGCCCTCGGTGACGGTGCCGTCGGTGGCGATCTTCTCCCCGGGCCGTACGACGAACCGGTCGCCGACCGCCAGCTCACCGGTGGGCACGGTCACTTCACGGCCGTCGCGCAGGACGGTGACCTCCTTCGCGCCCAGCTCCATCAGGGCCTTGAGCGCGGCGCCCGCCTTGCGCTTGGCGCGGGCCTCGAAGTAACGGCCGGCCAGGATGAAGGCGGTGACGCCCGCCGCCGCTTCGAGGTAGATGTTCCCCGCGCCGTCACCGCGCTCGATCGTCAGCTCGAAGGGGTGGGTCATTCCGGGCGTGCCCGCCGTACCGAAGAACAGCGCCCACAGCGACCAGAGGAACGCGGCGGACGTACCGACCGAGATCAGCGTGTCCATCGTCGCCGCGCCGTGTTTCGCGTTGGTCCACGCGGCGCGGTGGAACGGCCAGGCGGCGTAGGTGACGACCGGGGCGGCCAGGGTCAGCGACAGCCACTGCCAGAACTCGAACTGGAAGGCCGGGACCATCGCCATCGCGACGACGGGCACGGAGAGGACGACGGCCGTGATCAACCGCTGGCGGAGCGGGCGCAGTTGGTCGTCCTCGCGGGCGGGGGTGTCGGGCGCGTCCTGCGGGGGTTGGGGCGGGGGTGGCTCGGTGGCGGTGTAGCCGGTGGCCTCGACGGTGGCGATCAGGTCGTGTACGGAGAGATCGCCCTGCGCGTAGCTGACCTTGGCCTTCTCCGTCGCGTAGTTGACGGTCGCCTCGACGCCGTCCATGCGGTTCAGCTTCTTCTCGATACGGGCCGCGCACGAGGCGCAGGTCATGCCACCGATGGCGAGCTCGACGTCGGCCTTGGCGGGGGCCGGGGCGGTGGGGGCGCCGGTGGGTGTGTCGGTTGCCGGTGTGGTGCTCATGACTCGCCGTCTCCTCTGCGTCCAGGTGGATACCCCTGGGGGGTATGTGGTTCCTGGTCCAGGTATACCCCTCGCCCCTATCTGAAGCAAGGGTAGTTCCTCGCTTGACTTTATACCCCCTGGGGGTATCTTCGAACCATGGACATCAACGCGAACACCGGAGTCAGGATCACCGCGTACGCCGCCGCGCTCGCCGCGACGTTCGGCATCGCGTACGGGGTCGGGACGGGGACGGATCCCGTCGTGGCGGAGAAACCGCCGCCCGCGAAGCATGAGCGGGAGCATGCGGCGGGGACGGGCTCGGACACGGGAAAGGAGGCGGGAAGGGAGGCGGACGGCTCGGCGGGTGAGGGTGCGGCGAAGCCGGCCGCGGGCGGGCTCCAGATCTCGGACGGCGGTTACCGCCTCGCCCTCGAAAAGACCGCGATCGCGGCGGGGGCCCGTACGCAACTGAAGTTCTCGATCAAGGACGGGCACGACCGCAATCTCATCTCGTACAAGCGGGAGCACGAGAAGGAGCTGCACTTCATCGTCGCGTCGCGCGATCTGACGGTCTTCCGTCATCTGCACCCGGTGCGGGCGGGTGACGGTGTCTGGTCGATCCCCGTCGAACTGCCCAAGGCGGGCGACTACCGCGTGTTCGCAGACTTCACGCCGGGTGGGGCGGGCGGGGTCGAGGAGAAGGGTGAGGCGCACGGCGACGGCGGGCACGCGGCTGCCGCGACGAACCTCACACTGGGCGCGGACCTCGCGGTATCGGGGCCGTACGAACCGTCTGCTCTCCCGCCGGTCCGCGCCACCGCCGAGGTCGACGGTTACCAGGTCGCGCTCGACGGCGAGCTGACCCCCGGCAAGGCGAGTGACATCAAACTGACGGTCAGCAAGGACGGCAGGCCCGTCACCAACCTCCAGCCCTACCTGGGCGCGTACGGCCATCTCGTCGCCCTGCGTGCCGGAGACCTCGCGTATCTGCACGTCCATCCGGACGGGCGGTCGGGCGCGAGGGTGTCCTTCGGGGCGACGGCGCCGAGCGACGGCGCGTACCGGCTGTTCTTCGACTTCCGGCACGAGGGGGAGGTGCGGACGGCGGCGTTCACGGTGCGGACCGGGGGTCACTGATGTGAAGTGCGGGGTGTTTGGTGATGCGGACGCGGTGTGCGGCATCGTAGGCTGCCTATTGGACTAGACCTGTAGCACCCCCCACGACCGGCCTCCCGAACGGAATGGTTTCCCATGAGCAAGCGCGCAGTCCTGGAGGTGATCGCTCTCGACGCCGAGGACGCAGTCGCGGCCCAGGCCGGCGGGGCGGACCGCCTTGAGCTGGTCACCGACATGGCGGCGGACGGCCTCACCCCGGCGGTCGAGACCTTCGCCAAGATCCGTGCCTCCGTCGACATCTCGCTGCGCGTGATGCTCAGACTCCAGGACGGGTTCTCGGCGGGCTCACCCGAAGAGGTGGAGGCGCTGGTGGACGCGGTGGGCGCGCTGCGGATGGAGGGCGCCGACGAGTTCGTACTCGGCTTCCTCGACGTCGCGGGCAACCCGGACCTCGTCACCGTGGAACGGCTGGTCGCGGAACTGGACCCGTGCCGCTGGACGTTCCACCGGGCGATCGACCGCGCGTCGGACCGCGACGCGCTGCGCAAGCAGCTGGCGGACCTGCCGGGCCTGGACACGTATCTGACGGCGGGTTCGGCGGGCGGGGTCGACGCGGGCGTCGCGGTGCTGCTGGCGGAGGCGGCGTCGGGGGTCGACGGCGAACCGGGCTACGGCCCCGAACTCCTGGTCGGCGGCGGCCTGCGACTGGACCACCTGCCCCAACTCCGCGCGGGCGGCCTGAACGCTTTCCACATCGGCAGCGCGGCCCGCCCGAACGGCTGGTCGTCACCGGTATCGGAACGAACGGTCCGCGAGTGGCGCGAGGCGATTGACGGGTAGGTGGGGGCGGGGGCCTGTAGGTGCGGGGTGCGGGTGTCCGTACGTGCGGTGCGCGGGCGTTGGGTGCCGGTCGTGACCGGTTACCCCGCCAGCTTCGCTGGCGGGGAGCACCGGGCGGCGGCCGGGGGCGGCAGGGGGCGGCCGGGCGTGGGCATCTTGCGGTGTCTGACGTGCGTTCGGCGCGGTCCTGTCGTGGTCGATCACCTTGCGGGTGCGTCGGCGGGCGGCGTCGGACGGGCCGGTGCGCCGATCGTCCGGGCGAGGCCATCTCGCAGTGCCTGGCTTGCGATCGATACGGGCTGACCGTGGTCGGGTACTCCGCCGGCTTCGCCGGCGCGCGGAGGCGGGTACTCGCGGCCTCGGCCGGGCGGGGGCGCGGCCCGTTCCGGCCCGTCGCGAGACCCGGTGCGCCGGTGACGGCGGGGCCTGGCCGGGCGAGGTCCTCTCGCGGAGCCTGACGTGCGGTCGGCGCGGGCCCGTCGTGGTCGGTCACTCCGCCGGTTCGCCGACGGCCGGCCGCGTCGCCTATGCGGGGCCCGTTACTCCGTCGGCTTCGTCCGCTCCGCGGGGTCCGTCGCCTCTATTCCCCTGAACGAGAGCACCACGATCGTCACCGCCCCCGCGAAGATCCCGATGTCCGCGACGTTGCCGACGAAGAAGCCCGCGTAGTCGATGAAGTCCACCACGTGCCCGCGCCCGAAGCCCGGGTCGCGGAGGAGGCGGTCGCCGAAGTGGGACGTGGCGCCGCCCAGGAGCAGGCCGAGCGCGTATGTCCACGGGACGGAGCGCACGCGCCACGCGTACCAGCCGATCGCCACCACGGCGACCCCCGCGAAGACCGTGAAGATCCAGGTCACGCCCGTGCCCATGGAGAACGCGGCGCCCGGGTTGTAGACGAGCAGGAAGCGGATCGCGTCACCGATGACGGGGATCGTCTCCGAGTCGCCCAGCGCGCTGACGGCCCACCACTTGGTGCCCTGGTCGACCACCAGCAGCGCGAGGGCGACGGCCAGCGCCGACCAGAACAGCCGGCGGGTGGGGGGTGCCGCGTCCGCACCCCCCGTACCCGCCGTCGCCACCGTCTCCGCCTCGGGCTCATCGTTCGAGTTCACTCGCACAGTGTCGCCTACGCGGCCGACCCCGCCCAGGGTGAGTCCAGCTCATCCGGCAGCGGGGAGCCGTGGAGCACGACCAGGCCCGAGACCGCTCGGGTCAGCGCCACGTACAGGCGGCGCAGGCCCGTGCGGGCGTCCGGTTCGCCCGCGACCACCGCCGACGGCTCGTCCAGGACCACGTAGTCGTACTCAAGGCCCTTCGCCAGCGACGCCGGGACCAGAGTGAGGCGGGAGGCCGCCGTCGTCTCCTCGCCCGGGGCGAGATATGGCAGGCCCGCGGCCGACAGCGCGGCGGCCAGCGCCGGGATACGGGCGTCCGCCGCGATCAGCCCGATCGAGCCCTCGTGGCGCAACGACTCCACGCAGGCCCCCACCACCGCCGCGTCCGACGCGCCCGCCTCCACCGCCCGTACCTCCAGCGACCCCGGCGACTCACGCACCGACGCCACCTCCGTCAGCCCCGGCGAGATCGCGGGCAGCAGGCGTGACGCGTAGGCGATCACCTCGCGTGGTACGCGGAAACCGGCGGTCAGTTCCTCGACGACCGCGTCCGGCTTGCCCAGATGCGTCAGCGCCTCCGCCCAACTCGCCGTCGCCCAGGGCGTGGTGCCCTGCGCGAGATCCCCGAGCACCGTCGCGGAACCGGTCGAGCAGCGCCGCCCCACCGCCCGGTACTGCATCGGTGACAGATCCTGCGCCTCGTCAAGTACGACATGGCCCAGCGAGTGCGTACGGGACACCAGGTCGTTCGCCTCGTCGATCAACACCGCGTCCGCCGACGACCACTTCGCCGTCTTCAGGCTGCGCGGTGGCTTCTCCCACAGCAGCGCCTTCTGCTCGTCGGCCGTGAGCAGCCCCTCCGCGTGCTCGGCGAGGAACTCCGCGTCGGAGAGCAGCCGCAGCACCAGCTTCGCCGGATCGACCGCGGGCCACACCGCCTTGACGGCCGCCTTCACGGCGGGGTTACGCGCCACCGCGTCCTGCACGCGGTCGTCGGGCGCCTCGCCGGCTCTCTCCATCTGGACGAGCACTGCGTGCGCGATGCGCTGCGGCAGGGCGTCGTGCGCGGCGCCGTAGCGGATGTCGCGGTCCATCAACTCCCGTACCAGTTCTTCGAGTTCGTACGCAGGAACCCGCCAGCGCCGGGAGCCGCGCACCACCATGACCGGCTCCGTCGGCAGCGTGATGTGCGAACGGACCGCCCGGCGCAGCACCTCCGCCATGCGCGCGTCGCCCTTGACGACGGCCGTCGCCGCGCTGTCCGCGCCCTGTACCCGCACCTGGCCGGGCGCCGATGCCACCAGTTCGTCGACGGTCGCCTGCTTGACCTCCAACTCGCCCAGCGCGGGCAGCACTTGCTCGATGTAGTGGAGGAAGGAGGCGTTCGGTCCGATCACGAGCGTGCCGGTACGGGCCAGCCGGTCGCGGTGCGCGTACAGCAGATACGCCACCCGGTGCAGGCCGACCGCCGTCTTTCCGGTGCCGGGACCGCCCTGCACACAGACGGAACCGCCGAGCCCGGACCGGACGATCTCGTCCTGCTCGGGCTGGATCGTCGCGACGATGTCGCGCATGGGGCCGACGCGCGGGCGCTCGATCTCGGCCTGGAGCAGCCTGCTGGAGCGGGCGGTCTCGGTCGGGTCGGCCGTCGGGCCGGAGAGGTGCTCGTCCTCGTACGCGGTCAGTTCACCGGCCGTGTAACCGAAGCGGCGGCGCAGGCCGACGTCCAGCGGTTTCTTCTTGGAGGCCTGGTAGAAGGGCTGCGAGACGGGCGCGCGCCAGTCGATGACCATCGGGTCTCCGTCGGCGTCGTGGACGTGCCGCCGGCCGATGTAGAAGCGCTCGCCCTCCGCGCCCTCGGCCTCGTCGGCGCCGACCGGGTGCAGATAGTCGAGGCGGCCGAAGAAGAGCGGGGTGTGGGAGAGGTCGGCGAGCGCCTTGATGCGGTCCTCGATCTGCGCTTCGAGGACGGCGGCGTTGACCCAGTTCGCCGTCACGTCGCGGATGTCGAGGGCCTGGACGTCCTCGCGCATGGAGCGCAGGGCGGCGCGGGAGGCGCTGAGGTGGGTGCGTTCGCGGGCGAGGAGCGGATCGACGGCGGTGGCGGTGTCTGTGCCGGTGATCGACTGGGTCGGTGCGGGGTCGTGCGCGGACACGGTGGTGCCTCCGGAATGTACGCAGGCCGACGGGCCGCGACCCGGTGGCGCGGGGCGGCGGCGAGCGTCGGGGGTGGATCACGTCAGGGCAGCCGCCCGGTTTCCGACCGGGCAGCGGCGCTCCTCGGAGGGAGGCGGGAGAAGAGGAAGAGTGTAGTCATCGGGCGACGGCGGGGCGAATGGGTTTTTCCGCCCGGCCGTCCTGGTCGTGCTCGTTCTCCACGTGCTTCCGCGTGCTACCCCCGTAGGGGTCCGGGGGCGTGTGTGTAGTCCTCGCAGGGGATGGCCGCTTCTCTGGAGGCGTACGGAGGGGGCATTTTCGATTCCCCCCGCAGAGCGATGTGTTTCGGTCCGCGGAGAAGGACCATTGAGGTATGAGTACAGCGACCTTCACCCCCATCCAGTCCGCGCACGTCGGACCCCCGCGCAGCGGGGCGACGGCGCTCGGTTCCGCCCCTCACTCCGGCCCGCACGCCCCGCACCGGGTGGGCAACGCACTGCGTGCGGTCAAGGTGTTCGTGACAGCCGCGTTCAGCGTGGCCGTGCTCGGTGAGTACGGGGAGGAGGCGGGCATATTGCGCTGAGCCGCCGATCGCGATGATCGCGACGATCGCCTTCGGCGCTGAGTCGGCACCGCCCCCGTCCCTCGACCGACACCGTCGTCAACGTCTCACCGGGGTCCTGATCCGCTAGTGTCGCGGCCGTGACGTACCCGACCGTGACTGTCCGGTCACTTCTCGCAGTTGGCGCACTCGCCCTGTCGCTGACCGCGCTCGCTTCGTTCGCCGCGTCCTGCCCGGCCCTGATCGACCGGTTCGCCGAGCCCGTTCCCGTCGCCGACCGCTTCATGGTCACCGAGTGGCGCCTGCCCGCCACTTCTCCGCCCTTCGCCGCCATCCTGTTCGTCCCGGCCACCTGGCTGCCCGCCGCCACACTCAACGCCGTTGCCGCCGCGGCCAACATGCTGCTTCTCGCTCTCCTCGTCCGGCTGTCCTGGCGGTTCGCCGGGCGGCTCCACCACGCCTCGGCCTACGTCACCCCTGTCCCCACGCCCGCACCGACCCTCGTTCCCACGACCGCACCCACCCCCGTCCCGGCCACCGTCCCCGCCACCGTCCTGCTCGGCCTCCCCGTGCTCGTCGCCCTCGGGCTGTGGCTCGAACCCGTCCTGCGTACCCTCCTCTTCGGCGAGATCAGCCTCGCGCTGACCTGCCTCGTCCTCTGGGACCTGACCAGACCCGACCACGCCCTCGGCAAGGGCTTCGCCCTGGGGATCGCGGCGGGCGTCGAGCTCACTCCGGCCCTCTTCATCGCCTATCTGCTGCTCACCGGCCGGGCCGAGTCCGTACGCGCGGGGCTCACCGCCCTCGCGTCGCTCATCGGCACGATGCTGCTCGGCGCGCTCGTACTCCCCCGGTCCAGCCTCGACTTCTGGACCCTACGGGTGTTCGAGACCGGCCGCCTGGGCGAGGGATGGGCGGTGGAGAACCAGTCGCTGCAAGGGCTGTTCGCCCGCGCCCTGCACACCACCGAGCCGGGCGTCGGCTGGGCGGTCGCCTGCGTCGTCATCACGTTCGCCGGTCTGTGGCTTGCGCGCAGAGCCGTCGTACGGGCGGGGCTCGACACCTGGGGCGTTCTCGTCACCGCGCTGACCGCGCTGCTCGTCTCGCCCGTCAGCTGGTCCCACCACTGGGTGTGGTGCGTGCCGTTGCTGGCGGTCCTGCTCGCGGAGGGCCGCTGGCGTACGGCGTCGGCGGTCGCGCTGGTTTTCGCGACGCGGACCTTCCGGCTCGTACCGCACGAGGGCGGGGCGGAGCTTCAACTGCCCTGGTGGCAGCAGTTGTTGGCAGCGCCGTACGTGCTGCTGGCGCTGGCGCTCCTCGCGTACGCGGGGTGGCGCGGCCGGCGTCCGGCCGGGCAGGGCCCGCCGCCGGCCACGAGGGCACCCCGGTGCCGGCCCGCCACGTCCCTTCAGCCCCTCCAGGCCCGCCGCCCCGCCGGGACTCAGCTGCCGGCCAGCAACTCGTCGGCGTCCACGATGCGGTAGGCGTACCCCTGCTCCGCGAGGAAGCGCTGGCGGTGCGCCGCGAAGTCCTGGTCGATCGTGTCGCGGGCGACCACCGAGTAGAACCGCGCCTCGTGGCCGTCCGCCTTCGGACGGAGCACCCGGCCCAGCCGCTGCGCCTCCTCCTGCCGGGAGCCGAACGTGCCCGACACCTGGATCGCGACCGTCGCCTCCGGCAGATCGATCGAGAAGTTCGCGACCTTCGACACGACGAGCACCGAGATCTCGCCCTGCCGGAACGCCTCGAAGAGCTTCTCCCGCTGCGCGTTGCTCGTCTCGCCCTTGATCACCGGGGCGTCCAGATGCTCGCCCAGCTCGTCAAGCTGGTCGATGTACTGGCCGATGACCAGCGTCTGCTCGCCCTTGTGCCGCCGGACCAGCGCCTCGGTCACCTTGCGCTTCGTCGCCGTCGTGGCGCAGAAGCGGTACTTCTCGTCCTGCTCGGCCGTCGCGTAGGCCAGGCGCTCGCTGTCGGTGAGATTGACCCGTACCTCGACACAGTCCGCGGGCGCGATGTAGCCCTGCGCCTCGATCTCCTTCCACGGCGCGTCGAAGCGCTTGGGCCCGATGAGCGAGAAGACGTCCGACTCGCGGCCGTCCTCCCGTACGAGCGTCGCCGTCAGCCCCAGCCGGCGCCGCGCCTGGAGGTCGGCGGTGAACTTGAAGACCGGCGCGGGCAGCAGATGCACCTCGTCGTAGACGATCAGGCCCCAGTCGCGGGAGTCGAACAGCTCCAGGTGCGGATAGACGCCCTTACGGCGGACCGTGAGCACCTGGTACGTCGCGATCGTGACCGGGCGGATCTCCTTGCGCGTACCGCTGTACTCGCCGATCTCCTCCTCGGTCAGCGACGTCCGCCTGATCAGCTCGTGCTTCCACTGCCGGGCGGAGACGGTGTTCGTGACGAGGATCAGCGTTGTCGCCTTCGCCTGCGCCATCGCGCCCGCGCCGACGAGCGTCTTGCCCGCGCCGCACGGCAGTACGACGACCCCGGACCCGCCGTGCCAGAAGCCCTCGACGGCCTGCTTCTGGTACGGGCGCAGGGACCACTCCCGCTCGTCCAGCTCGATGGCGTGCGCCTCGCCGTCCACGTAACCGGCCAGGTCCTCCGCGGGCCAGCCGAGCTTCAGCAGCGTCTGCTTGATCTGCCCGCGCTCGGAGGGGTGCACGACGACGGTGTCCGGATCGATCCGTGCCCCGACCAGCGGCTGGACCTTCTTAGACCGCAGGATCTCCTCAAGCACCGGACGGTCGGTGCTGGTCAGCACGAGACCGTGGGTGGGGTGCTTGGAGAGCGTGAGCCGCCCGTACCTGGCCATGGTCTCGGCGACGTCCACGAGCAGCGCGTGCGGCACCGGGTAGCGCGAGTACGCCACCAGCGCGTCGATGACCTGCTCGGCGTCGTGTCCGGCGGCGCGGGCGTTCCACAGGCCGAGCGGGGTCAGCCGGTACGTATGGATGTGCTCGGGCGCGCGCTCCAGCTCGGCGAAGGGCGCGATGGCACGACGGCAGGCGTCGGCCTGGTCGTGATCCACCTCCAGCAGCAACGTCTTGTCGCTCTGGACGATGAGAGGTCCATTCACAGCTGCGCCCTTTCGTCCTTCGTACGGCCACGACACGCGACCAAACGTCCAGTGTCGCGCATCGCCCCGGCTTTCGGTGCGGATGGGGATACGGACGCGGTCGGGCCGGGGCGGGGGCTACGCGGCTCACGCCCGCCGAGCCCCGGAGATCAGGTGCGTAGGCACGCCCGGTGGGGGCAAGTGGGGGCTATGGCGGCTGAGAGCGAACGGACCGGGGAGCGGGCAGGAAGTCGGGCGGGGTGGCGGGAGTCGTGGGGTGGGGCCGTCGTGCGGGTCGTGGTGCTCGGGGTCGCGCTCGTGCTGCTTGTCGGGTTCGCCGCCGTACTCGCGGAGTTGACGCTCACCCCGTCGCCCGCCTCGTCGGAGATCGCCGGGGCCAATCTGCGGCCGGGGCGTTCGCTGCGGCAGTACGCCGAGGACTACACGTTCCTCGCCGCGTGCAAGCAGGTCGGCGGGAACGTGCTGATGGGCGCGCCGTTCGGGCTGTTGCTGCCGGTGTTGGTGCCGCGCAGGTTCCGGCTATTGCGGGTGGTGGGGCTGACCCTGGTCGTGATGACCGTGGTCGAGCTGGCGCAGGGTGCGATCGTCGAGGGGCGGGCCTTCGACGTGGACGACGTGATCATGAATACGACCGGTGCGTTCCTCGCGTATCTGCTGCTGGGGCGGCGGTTGAGCCGGCACTTTCACACGCTGGGGTTCGTGGTGAAGCGTGAGCCGGCGGCGGCGAAGGCGGTTATGAAGAAGGCGGTCGCCGCGAAGCCACCTGCCAAGAGGGCGGTCGCGAAGAAGACCGCCGCCAAGAAAGAGGCCGGTTCGAAGAAGAAGGCCGTCGGCAAGAAGAGGACGTTCCCGGGGCGGCCGCGTCCCCGGACGTAGGTGTCAGGCCGGGTCGTCCGCCAGTTCCGCGACGCCCGTGATGCGGTGCAGTGGGTATGTGCGGACCTCGTCGGCCGTGTGGTCGTATGCCGTCACGAAGCCGCCCTCGACCCGTACCGGTGCGATCACGCGCTGGCCCGCCGCGCCGTCCGCGTTGACGTAGCCGATCCAGAGCGCACGCCCGCGTCGGGCCGCGGTGTGCGGCCCGACGCGGTCTGTGCGGCCGGGTGGGTTACGGGACCGGCGGGATCGGGACGAAGGTCAGGCTCGCCGTGACCGAGGACCGTGCGAAGCAGCCCGCCGCGGCGAACGACGCCGTGTAGCTGGCCGCCGTCACGATGGTGCTGGGAACGGTGACGGTGGGCGGGGCGAGGGTCGCCACGCCGCTGGCGTCGGTGACGGCCGTGCCGATCAGGATCGGCCCGCTCACCGCGTTGGCGGTGAAGGTCACCGTCATGCCGGGGATCGGTGCGTTGGTCGCGGCGTTCCTCAGCGTCGCGTTCATGGTCTGGATGACGAAGGTGCCGTTGAGCCGCAGCCGGACCTGCCGGGGTGCGGCCGTGAGAGTGGTGGCCACGCTCGTCGCGTTGATGACCACGGAACCCGTCGACGTCCCGAAGCACGGGGCGCCGTTGTAGCGGGCGGTGATGGTGCCTGAGGACAGGCTGGTGGAGCTGAAGCAGGCCTGGCCGGCGGCGTTGAGCGCGACTGTCGCGTTGAGCCCGCCGGGGCCGGTGAAGGTCACTGTGCCGGTGGGCGTGCCCGAACCGGGCGCGTTGGTCGTGACCGTCGCGCACACCGTCACCGTCTGCCCGCAGACGGACGGGTTCGGTGTCGCCGTGACCGTCGTGGTGGTGGCGGCGGGGTTGACCGTGGCGGTGGCCGTGCCGGTGGAGCCGGTGAAGCATGGGGCGCCGTTGTAGTGGGCGGTGATCGTGCCGGTGGCCAGCGACGTCGTGGTGAGGCAGGCCTGGCCGGCGGCGTTGACGGCGACCGTCTGGTTGAGCCCGCCGGGGCCGGTGAATGTCACTGTGCCGGTGGGTGTGCCCGAACCTGGTGCGTTGGTGGTCACCGTCGCGCACACCGTCACCGACTGCCCGCAGACCGACGGGTTCGGCGTGCGCGAGACCGCGGTGGTGGTGGCGGCGGGGTTGACCGTGACGGCGACGGTGCCGGACGAGCCGGCGAAGCAGGGTCCCTCACCGTTGTATGTGGCGGTGATCGTGCCGGTGGACAGGGAGGTGGTGGTGAGGCAGGCCTGACCACTCGCGTTCAGCGGCACTGTCTGGTTGAGCCCGCCGGGGCCCGTGAACGTCACCGTCCCGGTGGGCGTGCCCGAACCGGGCGCGTTGGTGGTGACCTTGGCGCAGACCGTCACCGACTGACCGCAGACGGACGTGCCGGGGGTCGCGGTCACGATCGTGGTGGTCGCCGCCTCGTTCACGGTGACGGCGGCGGAGCCGCTGGAGCCGCTGACGCAGCTGGTGCCGTTGTAGTGGGCGGTGACGGTGCCGGTGGACAGGGAGGTGGTGGTGAGGCAGGCCTGACCACTCGCGTTCAGCGGCACTGTCTGGTTGAGCCCGCCGGGGCCGGTGAATGTCACTGTGCCGGTGGGTGTGCCCGAACCTGGTGCGTTGGTCGTGACCGTCGCGCACACCGTCACCGACTGCCCGCACACCGACGGGTTCGGTGTCGCCGTCACCGTCGTGGTGCTGGCGGCCGGATTGACCGTGAGGGAGGCGGCGCCGGTGGACGGCAGGAAGCAGCTGCTGCCGTTGTAGACGGCGGTGACGGGGCCGGTGATCAGCGAGGTGCTGGAGAAGCACGCCTGGCCGGCGGCGTTCAGCGGCACCGTGACGTTCAGCCCACCGGGTGCGGTGAAGGTGACGGAGCCGGTCGGCGTGCCGGAGCCCGGCGCGTTGGCGGTGACGGTCGCGCAGAGCGTGACCGACTGGCCGCAGACGGACGGGTTCGGCGTGGCCGTCACGGTCGTGGTGGTGGCGGCCGGATTGACGACGAGGGTGACGGAGCCCGCGGATGCCGCGAAGCAGGGACCCTCACCGTTGTACGTGGCGGTGATCGTGCCGGAGGCCAGGGACGTGCTGCTCAGGCAGGCCTGGCCGGCGGCGTTCAGCGGCACCGTCACGTTCAGGCCGCCGGGGCCGGTGAATGTCACCGTGCCGGTGGGTGTACCCGAACCGGGCGCGTTGGTGGTCACCGTCGCGCATACCGTCACCGACTGCCCGCACACCGACGGGTTCGGTGTCGCCGTGACCGCCGTGGTGGTCGCCGCCTCGTTCACCGTGGCGGTGGCCGTGCCGGTGGAGCCGGTGAAGCACAGTGCACCGTTGTACGTGGCGGTGACCGTGCCGGTGGCCAGCGACGTCGTGGTGAAGCACGCCTGCCCACTCGCGTTCAGCGGCACTGTCTGGTTGAGCCCGCCGGGGCCGGTGAATGTCACTGTGCCGGTGGGTGTGCCCGAACCTGGTGCGTTGGTCGTGACCGTCGCGCATACCGTCACCGACTGCCCGCACACCGACGGGTTTGGCGTGAGCGAGACCGCGGTGGTGGTCGAAGCCGGGTTGACCGTGGCGGTGGCCGTGCCGGTGGAGCCGGTGAAGCACGGGGCGCCGTTGTAGTGGGCGGTGATCGTGCCAGTGGCCAGCGATGTCGTCGTGAGGCAGGCCTGGCCGGCGGCGTTGACGGCGACCGTCTGGTTGAGCCCGCCGGGACCGGTGAACGTCACCGTCCCTGTCGGCGTACCCGAACCTGGTGCGTTGGTCGTGACCGTCGCACAGACCGTCACCGACTGCCCGCACACCGACGGGTTCGGCGTGAGCGAGACCGCGGTGCTCGTCGAGGCCGGGTTGACCGTGACCGTGACGGTGTCGCTGGACGCGGCGAAGCACGGGCCCTCGCCGTTGTAGACGGCGGTGACGGTGCCCGAGGCCAGGGTGGTGGTGGTCAGGCAGGCCTTGCCGCTCGGGTCCAGGCTCACCGTCTGGTTGAGCCCGCCCGGACCCGTGAAGGTCACCGTGCCGGTGGGTGTACCCGAACCTGGTGCGTTGGTGGTCACCGTCGCGCACACCGTCACCGTCTGCCCGCACACCGACGGGTCGGGGGTCGCGGTGACCACCGTGGTCGTCAGCGCCTCGTTCACCGTCACGTCGACCGTGCCGGTCGAGGGCGCGGCGCAGTCGTCGCCGCTGTAGGTGGCGGTGACGGTGCCGGAGAGCGTGGCGGGGGCGGTGAAGCAGGCCTCGCCGGCGGCGTCCAGGGTGACTGTCTGGTTGAGCCCGCCGGGGCCGGTGAAGGTCACCGTCCCCGTCGGCGTACCCGAACCGGGCGGGTCGATGGTGACGCTCGCGCAGAATGTGACCGTCTGGCCGCACACCGACGGGTCGGGGGTCGCGGTGACCACCGTGGTCGTCGACGCCTCGTTCACCGTCACGTCGACCGTGCCGGTGGACGGGTTGGCGCAGGAGCTGCCGTTGTAGGTGGCCGTGATCGTGCCGGTCTCCAGCGAGGTGGTGGTCAGGCATGCCTGGCCCGTGGCGTTCAGGGTGACTGTCTGGTTGAGCCCGCCGGGGCCGGTGAAGGTGACGGTGCCGGTCGGGGTGCCCGAACCTGGCGGGTCGATGGTGACGCTCGCGCACACCGTCACCAGCTCACCGCAGACCGAGGGGTCGGGCACTGCCGTCACCGTGGTGGTGGTGTCGGCGGGGCCGATCGTGACGGCGACGGTGCCGGACGAGCCGGCGAAGCAGGGTCCCTCACCGTTGTATGTGGCGGTGATCGTGCCGGTGGACAAGGAGGTCGTCGTGAGGCATGCCTGGCCCGTGGCGTTCAGGGTGACTGTCTGGTTGAGCCCGCCGGGGCCGGTGAAGGTGACGGTGCCGGTCGGGGTGCCCGAACCTGGCGGGTCAGTCGTCACCGTGGCGCACAGGCTCACCGTCTGGCCGCAGACGGACGGGTTCGGGGTGGCGGTGACCACCGTGGTCGTCGACGCCTCGTTCACCGTCACATCTGCCGTGCCGGTGGACGGGTTGAAGCACGCCGCGCCGTTGTAGACGGCCGTGACCGTCCCGGTGGTCAGCGTGGTGGTGGTCACGCAGGCCTGTCCGGTGGGGTCGAGCACGGCGGTCTGGCTGAAACCGCCCGGAGCCGTGAACGTCACCGTGCCCGTCGGAACCCCGGAACCGGGGGCGTCGGTGGTGACCGTCGCGCATAACGTCACCGACTGGCCGCACACCGACGGGTCGGGGCCGGCCGTCACCACCGTCGTCGTGTCCGCCGGGTTGACTGTCACGTCCGTGCTGCCGGTCGAACTCAGTGCGCAGCTGTCGCCGTTGTAGGTGGCCGTGATCGTGCCGGTGGCCAGCGCGGTGGTCGTGATGCACGCCTCGCCGGCGGCGTCCAGGGTGACTGTCTGGTTGAGCCCGCCGGGGCCGGTGAAGGTCACCGTCCCCGTCGGCGTACCCGAGCCGGGCGGGTCGATGGTGACCGTCGCACAGACCGTCACCAGCTCGCCGCAGACCGACGGATCGGGGATGGCGGTGACCGAGGTGGTGGTCGCGGCCTGGTCGACCGTGACCGCGACCGCTTCGGCGGAGCCCGCGAAGCACGGGCCCCCGCCGCTGTAGACAGCGGAGACCTCTCCGGTGACCAGTGAGGTGGTGGTGACACAGGCCTGGCCACCGGCGTCGAGGGGGACGGTCTGGTTGAGACCGCCGTCGGCCGTGAAGGTCACCGTGCCCGTCGGTGTGCCCGAACCCGGTGGCTGGGTGGTGACCGTCGCGCAGATGGTGACGCTCTGTCCGCACACGGACGGGTCGGGGGTGACTGTGACGTCGATGTTCGTCAGCGCCTCGTTCACCGTCACGTCGACCGTGCCGGTGGACGGCGCGGCACAGAAGTCGCCGTTGTAGGTGGCGGTGATCGTGCCGGTGGACAGGGAGGTGGTGGTGATGCAGGACTGGCCGGCGGGGTCCAGCACGGCGGTCTGGCTGAAGCCGCCGGGACCGGTGAAGGTCACCGTGCCCGTGGGGACGCCGGCGCCGGGCGGCTCGACGGTGACCGTCGCGCAAAGGGTGACCGGCTGGCCACAGACCGACGGGTCGGGGCCAGCCGTCACCACCGTCGTCGTGTCCGCCTGGTTGACCGTGACGTCGACACTGCCCGTGGAGCTCGCGGCGCAGTCGTCACCGTTGTAGGTGGCCGTGATCGTGCCGGTGGCCAGCCCGGTGGTCGTGATGCATGCCTCGCCGGTGGCGTCCAGAGTGACGGTCTGGTTCAGCCCGCCGGGGCCGGTGAAGGTGACGGTGCCGGTCGGGGTGCCCGTGCCGGGCGGGTCGATGGTGACGGTCGCGCAGAGGGTGACGGTCTCGCCGCAGACCGAGGGGTTCGGGCCGGCCGTCACGACGGTGGTGGTGTCCGCGGCGTTGACGACCTGGTTCACGAGGCCGGACGACGACGGGTCGAAGGTGCTGTCGCCGGTGTAGGCGGCGATCGCCTGGTGGGTGCCGACGCTCAGGTCGTCGATGGTGACCTGGGTCTGGCCGGCGGCGTCCAGGGTGCCGATGAGCGTGGGCCCGTCGTCGCTGATGATGACGTTGACGGTGCCGGTCGGGGTGGTGGTCTCCGGCGGTACCGGGGAGACCTGGACGGTGAAGGTGACCGACTCCCCGCAGACTGAGGGATTGGGAGACGATGTCAGCGTGGTGATGGAACTGGCCATGGTGCAGCCTCCTTTGGGAGTGTACGAGGCCAGAGCGAACCGACGCCCTCCGGGTGAGAGCGGAAAAGGCACGCCGCAATGAAAGAAGCTGTGTCGGCGCATTGCTCACCCGGTAACACGGGCGCCGGGGATTCACTCTCCAGCGATTCCCAGTAGGCGCCCCGGTCTCGTTCATCCGCCATACGGGTGCACGCAATTGAACCCGTATGGCGGAGCGCCCAGGGAGGGCGGGGGCGTAATTCAGATATTCTCCGGTACCCACCGGCGCGGGAATGCCCAAAGGCCGTCCGCCCCGCTCACGGAAAGCGCACCGGCGGTACGGCGACTACTGGTTGACGACGATGACGGTGCCGCCCCCGCGCCGCCGCGCGGCCTCGGCTTCCTGGCGGGTGGGGTAGTCGCGCATCACTCCGTTCGGCAGGACCAGCCGGTAGATGGTCCCTCGTCCACCGGCACGTGCACCGCAGTTGCATCCCATGGGAACTCCTCCTTCGTGCTCCGTCGTACTTCCTTCAGTCGAGCCAGGTGGACGCCAGGCCCGCCAGGTAGGACAGCGTCAGGATCATGGCGACCGCCCGGAAGACGGTGGTGTCGCCGGCCAGGAAGGCGAGCGGCACGACCGACGCGGCGGCCCAGATCCCCGTGCACCAACCGCAGGTGACCAGATAGGCGGGACCGGATTCGTCCCCGAAGCGATCGGCCACCCACGTGCGCAATCCGGCAGCCAGTACGTCCTTGGTTATGAATCTGGTGATACGACAAATCGCACCGAGAGACAAAAGAAACACCACCGGTTCCATGCAATTCATCGTAGGACGACCCATATTCATGCGGTAGGCCCTTGCGAAAGCATTTCCATGACAGGTAAACGCAAGGAAATCAAGTGCTGTTGTGGTGCTTATGTGGCGAACTCCCTCGGGCCGCGGGCCCGGACGCGTGTGATCGCCGTCTTCAAAGCAGGGTCCGCACCCGTCCCCGGAAGTAGGCCCTACGCCGGGTCGTCCGCCAGTTCCGCGACGCCCGTGATGCGGTGCAGTGGGTATGTGCGGACCTCGTCGGCCGTGTGGTCGTACGCCGTCACGAAGCCGCCCTCGACCCGTACCGGTGCGATCACGCGCTGGCTCGCCGCGCCCTCCGCGTTGACGTAGCCGATCCAGAGCGCCGAGCCCGTCAGCGCGGCGGCCTGGACCGTGGCCAGGGTCTCGGCCGATGTGGTGCGGGGCAGGTCGCCGTCGGCCGGGGCCGTCGCCGCCGGTTCGGGGAGCGTCTTGCGGACGACCGTCGCCGCCTGGTCGCCGGCCCGGATCGCCCGTACCGCCGCGCCGAGCAGGGTCGGGGCCGGCACCGGCGGGCCGTCGGGGACGGGGGCCGGGGGCGTACGGGGCGGGGTGCGGTGCGCGTGGGCGCGGGTGATCAGGACGTCGCCCTCGGCGGACTCGGCCGCCGGCGCGAGGCCCATCGTGCGCAGCCCGTCCAGCAGCGTCGTGGGGTCGGCCTGGGCGGCGAGGACGGTCGGCGCGAGGCGGCGCAGCCCCAGGCCCTGGGAGCGGCGGTCGGCGAGGATCTCGTCCAGGACGGCCTCGTCGTCGCAGCGTACGTACGCCGAAGCGGCGCCGACCCGCAGATGGCCGTGGCGCCGCGCCATGTCGTCGATGAGGTAGCTGAGCGGCTGCGGCACCGGCGTGCGGCTGTGCGCGGTGAGGAACGCGTGCAGGTCGGACGCGGACCGCCCGGCGTCGAGCGCGCGGCGCACGGACGCGGGCGTGAAGCGGTAGACGGTCGCGCCGCCCCGCGACTCGACGTCCGCGAGCACGGACAGCGTCTCGGCGAGCGGACGCAGCAGCGGGCCGGGCGCGACGGCCGTGAGGTCGGCCTGGAGGAGTACGTGGTCGAGGGGTTCGGGGAGGTGCGGTGCCAGCGCGCGGGCGGCGTGCAGGCCGTTGGCGGAGAGCTCCGCGCCGGTGGCGGCGGGCACGGGCCCGCCCACGCGGGAAGCGGGCTTCGGGAACGCGCCCGGCTTGGAGAGCGCCCCCGTTGCCCCACCGTCCGGTGCGATCAGCGCGCGTCCGTGCGAGGAGAGCGCCCCGCGCCCGGTCACGCCCAGCAGCTCCGCCTCGTTCAGGGTCCACGCGGCGATGCGCGCCCGCAGGTCCTCGGGCCGGCCCGCCACCGCGCCGCGCAGCGGGCGCTCCCAGCGCAGCCGGGCGAGCACGCTCTCGGGGTCGGGCGCGGTGCCCTCCGGGAGACTCGCGAGCAGGTCCAGTACATGGCGCCGTACCTCCGGCGCGGCGCCCCGGTCCAGGTCAGGGCCGAGCGCGGCGAGCGTACGGCCCTTGCTGTCCTGGCCGCCGACGAGGCCCGCCGTGCGGGTGGCGCCGAGCCAGGCGGTGGCGAGGCGGGCCCAGCGTTCGGACGGGGGCAGGTCGGGCCACTGGTCGTAGGCGGGCGTCGGCGCGTACCGCTCGCCCACTTCGCCGTCCGCCGCCAACAGCCCTGCCGCGAAGGCGAGTTCGAGCCAGAACGCGGTCACGGGCTCGGTGGCGTCCAGCGCGGTGGCGGTGCGTTTGAGGTCGCGTACGGAGAGGCCGCCGGCGCGCAGGACGTTCGGGCCGCCCTCGTTCCACTCCTTGGCCAGCTCCTCGATCGTCGCGAGCGCGGTGAACGCCTGGGCCGCCGCCGCGCTGTCCACAACCTGTGGACGGCTGAGGGCCGCGGAGCCTCCCGTCGAGCCCGCCGCCGGGGTCGACGGGTGCGGCAGGATCTCCGGTGGCTCCGGCTCGGTGTGCCGGTGCGCGCGCCCGCCGCGCAGATGCAGCGCGGCCTCGCGCGGCAGCACGACGGTGCGCGTGGAGGTCGGGAGCAGCAGCCCGTGGTCGCGCAGCCACTGCACGGGCGGCGCGGGCTTCGAGGTGATCTCGCCGTACGGCGGCCCCCACACCAGCCGGTCGAGCACGCTCAGCGCCTCGGGCGGGGCGGTGTCGAGCAGCGCCGCCATCCGCGTGCGGTCGGTGAAGAGCGCGGCCAGCGCGGCGACCGCCGAGACCGGGTCGTGCGTGGAGGGCAGCCCGGCGGTGGTGATGATCTCCTGGATCCGGCCCGGCGACATCCCCGCCGTGGCTTCGGCGACGGTCGGGCCGAGGCCGGTCGGGGAGGGGTGGCTGGGGGACGGTGCCAGGATCTCGCGGGCGGTACGGACCAGCCGCAGCCGGTCGTCGGCGCCCCAGATCAGCGCCTGCTCGCGCAGCGCGGCGACGGCGTGCGGCAGAGCCGCCTCGACGCGAGGGTCGCCCTCGTCGCCGGTCATCAGCGCGCGGAGCGCGTCGTATGACGCGGGGTCGGCCGACGCCGCCAGCGCCTCTGCGGTCTGGAGCGTGAAGCGGTCGAGCCGCTCCAGCGCCCGTACGACGGATGCGCGGGTGCCGGCGCGGGTGGCGAGCTGGCCGAGGTCGTTGGGCACGGGGCTCAGCAGGTCGGGACGTGCGCGCAGGAGGGCGGCCAGCGCGTCGTCGTCGCGGGTGCGCAGGGCCTCCGCGAGCGTACGCGGGGGCGTTGCGCCGGATCGTTCGGACACGTGCGCCTCCAGGGGCGGCTAGCTGATTCCCATCCGCCACACGTTAGCCCCTGAGGGGCGGCCTGCCGGAGTGCCGGGCGTGCGGCGGGGTGCGGCGAGTGGTGGGACGGCCCGGGTCGGTTGACAGCCGCCGGGCTCGTTGCCTGTAATGGCAGCGGTGCCGCGTGGTGCCGGCCGAAGAGCAGTGGGCGGGCCGGTGACCGGGCGAGCACCCTTCTTCCGAGGGATGCGCCATGAGTACGTACTCCGCGACCCGTATCTGAACCTTTCTCATTCCTCGCAGCCGGTTCCGGCGTGCGCGGCACCTTCGGGCGTGCCGCGGCCACGGCCGAGGGCTGCCCTCATCTTCCGGAGAACCAGAAACGTATGCCCACGTCCAACCTGCTCCTGCTCACCACCACCGGCGCGAGGTCGGGGACCCGCAGGACCACCCCGCTCGGCTACGTCCGCCACGGCGACTCGCTCCTGGTCGTCGCGTCCAACCTCGGCGCGCCCGCGCACCCCGACTGGTACCGCAACCTGCTCGCCCACCCCTCGGTGGAGGTGGAGATCGGCACCCGCGTCTTCGAGGCGCTCGCGGTGCCGGCCGAAGGGGCCAGGCGCGACGAGCTGTTCGCGTATGTCGTACGGGAGGCTCCCGGGTACGGCGACTACCAGGCCGCGACCGAACGGACCCTGCCGGTCGTGGTGTTGGAGCCGGCCGGGGCCGGGGGCGGTGAGGTGCCCCGCGAGGTCAGGACCCTCGCCGACAAGATCCTGGAGGTGCATGACCATCTGCGGGCCCAGCTGCGGCTGGTGACGGCGGACGTCGACGCGCACTTCGTGGCGCTCGCCGCCCACGAGGGTCCCGGCGAGCCGCCGGCGCCGGGTCTCGGGCTCCAGATCCGGCAGCGGTGTCTGGCGTTCTGCCAGGCGCTGGAGTTCCACCACACGAGCGAGGACGGGCATCTGTTTCCCGGGATCGCCCGGTACCACCCGCACTTGACGGACGTCTTCGACCGGCTGAGCGCCGAACACCGTACGGTCGCGCGGGTCCAGGACGGTCTGGTGGCGCTGCTCGCGGACCTCGGGTCGGCCGAACCTCCGCTGTTCCGGGCCGAGTTGGCGGAGATGACGACGGAGCTTACCGCGCACCTGGATTACGAGGAGGAGATGATCCTGCCGCTCGTGGCGGAGGTGCCGTGGCCACCGGCACGGCCCGCGCCCTCGGCCTGACCGCCCTTGCCGCACTGGACGTACGGATACGAGCGCGACACCATCGGCCGCAGAAACGTGTGGGTGTGCTTGTGCGTGTGCGGAGGGCAGTGTGGGGATCGAGAGCGACCAGCTCGTCTACGACTATCTGAGCCGGGTCGGAGACGTGGCCCAGCAACGGCAGTTGCCCTCCGGTGAACGGATGAGACTGGTGTCGGAGCTGCGCGGCGAGATCGAGAAGCAGCGCGGGAAGTTCGGCGGCGACAGCCCCGCCGCCGTCCGCCGGATCCTGGGGCGGCTGGGTACGCCGGACCAGGTGGTGGGGGCGGCGACGGGGGAGCCGGTGCCCGCGGCGGCGCCCGAGCCGCCGAGTCTGCCGAAGCAGCGCGGCACGCTGGGCGGCTTCCTGAAGGAGCGGCGGGACGGGCCGTCGCTGCCGAAGCAGACACGCGGGCCCGTGGCCCCCGTCGAACCTGCCGCGTCTCCGCCCCACCTGGCTCCCATGCACGAACTCGGCACGTCCGGCGGCGAACCGGACTGGTGGCGCGTCGATCCCGGCCCGATGGGGGCGACGGGTGTCTCGGGGTTCGTCGGCGGCGTCGAGATCCCCGAGATACTGAAGCCGCCGCCGACGCCTGAGGAACTCGCGGAGAAGGAGGAAGCGGCGGCGGAGGCGGAGGCCGACGAGGCGCCGGACGCGCCGGAGCCGCCGCAACGCCGCCGCCTGCTGCCACGGCTCCGCCGCCCCGCCGAAAAGCCGCCCCGCCCCGGACTCGGCCTCACCAACCCGTTCCTGCTGCTGGCCGCGGTCCTGCTCATCGTGGGCGCGGTCCTCACCTCCTGGCTGGTACTCGCGCTGGGCTGGGCCCTGGCGTACACCTCCCGCCGCCTGTCCCGCACGGAGGCGAAACTGGCGGTCTTCGGCCTGCCGATCGCCTCGGCGGTCGCGGGCGGGGTCTGGATCTGGGGCCGCACGACGGAACGCTGGGGCGAGGCGATCCCGGAGGGCGCGACGGGAGAGGCGATCTCGGCCACCTGGCCAACGGTGCTCCAGGCGGCGGCAATCAGCTCAGCCCTCTTCCTGATCTGGCGCTCCCGCCGGGTCTGACACGCGCCGCCCGCCACTCGCCCTACGCCGCCTCCACCCCGTCCCCCGGACGGTACGGCGCGCTCGGGATTACCAGGGGGGAGCCCGTCACCGGGTCCGGGATTATCAGGGAGGTGAGGCCGAAGACCTCTTGGACCAGGGGGGCCGTCACCACCTCCGACGGTGGGCCTTCGGCCACGATGCGGCCGGCCTTCATCGCCACCAGGTGGTCCGCGTAGCGAGCCGCCTGGTTGAGGTCGTGGAGGACTATCACCACCGTGCGGCCCTGGTCGTGGTTGAGGCGGCGGATCAGGTCCAGGACCTCCACCTGGTGGGCGATGTCCAGGAACGTCGTCGGTTCGTCCAGCAGCAGCAGGTCCGTCTCCTGGGCCAGTGCCATCGCGATCCAGACGCGCTGCCGCTGGCCGCCCGACAGTTCGTCGACGGACCTCTCCGCCAGCTCCGTCACGTCCGTACGCGCCATCGCGTCGGTGACCGCCCGCTCGTCCTCCTCCGACCACTGCTGCCACCAGCGCTGGTGCGGCTGGCGGCCGCGGGAGACCAGGTCGGCGACCGTGATCGCCTCCGGCGCGGACGGCGACTGCGGCAGCAGGCCGATCGACTGCGCGATCTTCCGCGTCGGGATGCTCGCCAGCTCCGCGCCGTCCAGCAGCACCGAACCGCTCTTCGGCTTCAGCAGCCGCCCGAGCGCGCGCAGCGTCGTCGACTTGCCGCAGGCGTTGGGGCCGACGATCACGGTCACCCGCCCGTCCGGGACGGCCAGTTCGAGCTCGTGGACCACCGTGCGGTCGTCGTACGCGAGCGTCAGCTCGTGCGCCGAGAGCCTGCTCATGTCCATTTTCATGCCCCAGCTCCTGCCGTACGGCTACGGATGATCAGCCAGATCAGATACGGCGCCCCGACCGCCGCCGTGAGCACCCCCACGGGCAGCTCGGTGGGCGCGAACAGCTTGCGCGCGAACAAGTCGGCGAGTACGACGATCACCGCGCCCAGCAGCGCCGAGCAGAGCAGCGGTATCTGCGCCGTACGCGTCATCCGCCGCGCGATCTGCGGCGCGAGCAGCGCCACGAAGTCCACCGGCCCGGCCGTCCCGGTCGCCACGGAGGCGAGCACCACACCCAGCAGGACGAGCCCGAGCCGTATATGCCTGAGGCGTACGCCGAGCGCGGTCGCCGTCCCGTCGTCCATCGAGACCGTGCGCTGGGCGTACGCCGCCCACGCCACCGCCGGCAGCAGGATCAGCAGCACCCAGCCGAGCGGCCCCGCCTCGTCCCAGCCGCGGCCGTTGAGCGAACCGGTCATCCACACCTGGGCCTGCTGCGCGACCAGATAGTCGCCCTTCGTCATGAACAGCGTGGTGAGCGAGCGCAGCGCGATCGCGACACCGATGCCGATGAGGACGAAGCGGGTGGCGTGCAGCCCGCCGCGCCAGGCGAAGGCGTACACGAGCACGGCCGCCAGCATCCCGCCGGTGACCGAGAGGTACGGCAGGACGGTGAACGACGTGACGCCGTACGTCATCGCGAAGACCGTCAGCACGCTGGCGCCCTGCGTGACACCGATGATGTCGGGGCTGGCGAGCGGATTGCGCGCGACAGTCTGGATCAGCGCGCCCGAGACGCCGAACGCGGCGCCGACGAGGAGACCTACCACCATGCGCGGCAACCGCAGCGTGCCGACGACCAGTTCGGCCGACGACGGCTGTCCGAGGATCACCTTCACGACCTCGGCCGGGGCCACGAAGCTCTCGCCGACGCTGAGGTACGCGACACAGCTCAGGCAGAGCAGCAGCGCCAGGACGACCGCGGCGACCGCCGCGCGCCGGTGCAGAAGGAACGACACGCGCCGGGCGCCGAACCGGGTGCGTACGAGGGCGTATCCGGCCGGCCGCACCCCGGCGCGCGCCCCGGTGACCTTCCCGTCAACTGTCGTACTGACGCCCGCACTCACGCCGGTACCGCCTTCCTGCGTACGAGAGCGACCAGGAACGGCACACCCAGCAGCGCCGTCATCACGCCCGCGGGCACCTCGCCCGGCGGGAACAGGATCCGGCCGACCACGTCCGCGACCAGCAGCATCACCGGCCCGACGAGCGCGGCCATCGGCATCAGCCAGCGGTGGTCGTTGCCGACGATCGCGCGCGCGATGTGCGGGACGGCGAGGCCGATGAACGCGATCGGGCCCGCCGCCGCGACCCCGACCCCGACGAGCACCGTCGCGCCGACGCCGCCCACGAGGCGTACGGCCCCGACGTTCTGGCCGAGGCCCTTCGCGACGTCCTCGCCGAGCGCGAGCGCGTCGAGCCCGCGCGCGACGGACACCACCAGCACCGTGCCGACGACGAGGAACGGCCAGACCTGGCCGACCAGTTCGGCGTCCCGGCCCGCGACCGAGCCCACCTGCCAGAAGCGGAACTCGTCCAGCGCCGCCGCCCGCGTCGTCAGGATGCCCATCGTGACGGAGACCAGGAGCGCGTTGATCGCAGCGCCACCGAGGGCGAGTTTGACCGGGGTCGCGCCGCCTCTGCCCCGGGTGGCGATCGCGTACACCGCCACCGACGAGATGGCGGCGCCGGCGAACGCGAACCACACGTAACCGGTCAGCGTGTGCACCCCCGCGAACGCGATGGCCATGACGACGCCGACCGCCGCGCCCTGGCTGATGCCGAGGATGCCGGGGTCGGCGATGGGGTTACGGGTGATGCCCTGGAGGACCGTCCCGGCCAGCGCGAGCGCGGCACCGACCATCAGACCGATGACGGTACGGGGCACCCGCAACTGCCGTACGACCTGGGCGTCGTCGCTCTGCCCCCCGTTGAGCAGGGCGTCGAACACGGCGCTCGGCGCGACGGCGCGCGCCCCGACCGCGAGGCTCAGCAGGATCGCGAGCAGCAGGGCCACGGCCGCGGCGGCCGTCCAGCCGATACGGCGGGCGACGAGAACGCGTCTGGTGCGGTGGTTCGCCGGGGCGGCGGCTGGCATCGGGACCAATCGGGGGGGGCAGGGTGGCGCGGCTTGGTAAGGCTTGGCTAAGTCTATGCACCGGATCAAGCCACGGAGCGGCCGAGGGGTCCATGCACAATGCTTGTATGACTTCGACTCCGGCCCCGACCACGGTCCCGACCCCGGCCTCGACCCGTACCCCGCCTCCGCTGACGGTCGGTTTCGACCTCGACATGACGCTCATCGACTCCCGGCCGGGCATCCACGCCGCCTACCTGGCACTTTCCGCCGAGACCGGTGTCCCGATCGACGCCGACCTGGCCGTGACCAGGCTCGGTCCGCCGCTCGACGAGGAGTTGGCGCACTGGTTCCCGGCCGACCGCATCGCCGAGATGGGTGACCGGTACAGGGAGATCTATCCCACACACGCGATCAAGCCGACGCCCCTGATGCTCGGCGCCCGCGAGGCTGTCGCCGCCGTCCAGGCACTCGGCGGGCGGGCGATCGTCGTGACGGCGAAGCACGAGCCGAACGCGAAGCTGCACCTCGCGCATCTCGGCGTGGAGCCGGACGAGGTGATCGGCTGGCTGTGGGCGGAGGCGAAGGGCGAGGCGCTGCGCGAGCACGGCGCGAGGGTGTACGTCGGTGACCACATCGGCGACGTACGGGGCGCCCGCACGGCGGGGGCGCTCTCGGTCGCGGTGCCGACGGGCCCCTGCGACGAGGCGGAACTCCGGGCGGCGGGCGCGGACGTGGTGCTGTCGGACCTGCTGGCGTTCCCGCGGTGGCTGCGGTCCTACGTGGCCGACGCCCCCGAGGGCCCGGTGGCGGACCTCGCCTGACGGCGCTGCGCGGCGATCGACAGGAGCAGCCCGGCGCCCGCGATCAGGAAGCCGACGCCCATCAGCATGCTGAGCGCGTAGGCGACGGTCGGGAACGGGTCCGTCCCGAGGAACAGCGGGGCCACGGTCACCAGAGTGGCGACCGCGCCGACGATGAAGACGATCGCGCCGATCCGCACGAGCCGGTCACCGGGACCGGCCGCTCGGTCCGGTGGTCGCGGCGCGGGTGAGGAAGGAGTAGCAGTCACTCCACCAGGGTAGTTCCCTGCGGACAGGAACCAACCGGCGACGTCTTGTCACCAGCCCCTGGACCATTAGCCTTGGGGACGGCGGGTCGTCCGACCCGCTGTAGTGCTATCCAGAGCCGTTTTTGTGCGCGCCAGCGCCCCCAACACATATGAGGACGAGGACAGACGTGCCTACCGGCCAGGTCAAGTGGTTCAACCGTGAGAAGGGCTTCGGCTTTCTCTCCCGTGACGACGGCGGCGACGTCTTCGTCCACTCATCGGTCCTCCCTGCCGGAATCGACGCACTGAAGCCGGGCCAGCGCGTCGAGTTCGGCGTCGTCGCAGGCCAGCGCGGTGACCAGGCCCTGTCGGTCACCGTCATCGACCCGGCACCCTCGGTGGCCGCGGCCCAGCGCCGCAAGCCCGACGAACTGGCCTCGATCGTCCAGGACCTGACGACGCTTCTGGAGAGCATCACCCCCACGCTGGAGCGGGGCCGGTATCCGGACAAGGCCCAGGGCGCGAACATCGCGGGCCTGCTGCGCGCGGTCGCGGACCAACTGGACGTCTAGGGCGTGTTTGAGAAGTAGCGTCGTCCGCCCATCGGGCGGGGCCCACGGCGTCTGGTGCGTGCGATCGCAAGGCGGAGGATCAGCCCCGTAGATGGACCGGACGTACTTGGATGACTCCGACAACGCGGCGAGCGCGCGTGCCAGGCGTCGTGGGCCAGACGGGACTTCTCAAACACGCCCTAGGTCCTGTCCGGTGGATTTTCGCCGCGGATATCAGTAGGGGAGCGGTTCGCTCAGGTCGGCCGCCCGCAGCGCCGCGGTCAGCGCCCGTTCGTCTCCCACGTCCACGGCGGTGTCCGCGAACTTGATGACGTGTTCGTCGCCGTGGGCCAGAGCGCGCTCCAGGACCTCTTCGGCGGTGGTGCCGGTGACCGGCGCGTACGGGGCCGGTCCCGGTGGCGCGTACATGGCCGTCACCGCCGCCGTCGCCGTCCACGCCGCGTGCAGGCTCGGCACCCACAGGGCGCGCGGCAGGGCGGGCAGCGTGCGCAGTACGGCGTTGGGTGCCGTCGCCGCGTGGACCAGCATCGTCGGCTCGCCGTGGCCGTGCGTGGCGTAGCGGTGGGTCGCCGCGCGGACCAGGTCCGTCAGCCGTAGCCGCGCCTCGTCCGGGTCGGTGACGTCCGCCGACCAGACCGGCAGCCGGTCCACCCGGGGGAGCCGGTCCGTGAAGCCGCCCGTGAAGTCGGCGATCGGCGGTACGGCGTCGAGCGCGCCGTCGGCGTCCGGGGCGCCGGGGAGCGGGGTGAGGCCGGCGACCGGTCGGTGGCGGGCGGCCCAGTAGCCGAGTCCGTGGGCGAGTTCGGCGAGGCGTGGCGCGTTCTCGCCGCTCTTGGTGATGACGCGTACGGCGTGGCCGACCCGGATCACCGGGTGCGTGGCACCGCCGTACAGGCCCGGCAGCAGCCGGGGCCACCACTGGGCGAGCACATCGCGCCAGGGCCGCTCCTCGATCGCCCGCAGGAAGTACGCGATCCAGTCGGCGCCCCGGCGCGTGTCGCCCAGCGCCTCGCGCCAGTTGGCGTCGGTGACGGGGGAGACGGGGGTGGGGAAGTCGTCGAGCCTGACCTCGTACGCGTCCAGCCACCGGTGCACGGACCCCGACCGGCCGTGGGTGGCGAGCGCCTCGGCCACCATGGGGGCGTGGTTGGTGAGACGCCAATTGTAGATCTCGGGCCCGGAGGCGTGCAGCCGC
Source organism: Streptomyces sp. NBC_01716 (assembly GCF_036248275.1). Classification (NCBI taxonomy): domain Bacteria; kingdom Bacillati; phylum Actinomycetota; class Actinomycetes; order Kitasatosporales; family Streptomycetaceae; genus Streptomyces; species Streptomyces sp. NBC_01716. The sequence continues at coordinate 4,938,380 of NZ_CP109181.1, forward strand.
TCCAGGGCCTCTTCGAGAATGCCGCTGCCGTTCGCGTCGTGCGCGCCGTTCGTGTCCTTCGTCATGCGAACGACGCTATGCCGGTGCCGTACGCCCGCGTATCGGCCGCGCGGACCACTCCCTGCGGACCACTCCCGCGGGCCCGAGCCCTAGGCCCTGGGCCGCGCTGTCTCCGCCGGGTCAGCCGAAGGTCAGCGCGTCCGGGGAGAGCTGCGGGACCAGGCCCTCGTCCGCCGCGCGCGTGAGGAGGCCCCGTACCGCCGCGTAGCCGTCCTCGCCCAGGTCCGCGGTGAACTCGTTGACGTACAGCGCGATGTGCTGGTCCGCCACCGCCGGGTCCATCTCCTGCGCGTGCGCGCGGACGTACGGGCGCGATGCCTCCGGGTCGTCCCACGCCATCCGGACCGACGTACGCGCCGAATCCGCCAGCGACTGGAGCGTGTCCGTGCCCAGATTCCGCTTCGCGATGATCGCGCCCAGCGGGATCGGCAGGCCCGTCGTGGACTCCCAGTGCTCGCCCATGTCGGCGAGGCTGTGCAGCCCGTAGTCCTGGTAGGTGAAGCGCGCCTCGTGGATGACGAGTCCCGCGTCGACCTTGCCGTCGCGCACCGCCGGCATGATCTCGTTGAAGGGCATGACCACGATCCGGCCCACGCCGCCCGGCAGCACATCGGCCGCCCACAGCCTGAACAGCAGGTAGGCGGTGGAGCGTTCGGACGGTACGGCGACGGTCGCACCGGTCAGGTCGGCGTCCGGCCCCCGGGTCAGGACCAGCGGGCCGTTCCCGCGGCCGAGCGCCCCGCCGCACGGCAGCAGCGTGTACTCGTCGAGGACCCACGGCAGCACGGCGTACGACACCTTCAGCACGTCCAGCTCGCCGCGCTCGGCCATGCCGTTGGTGATGTCGATGTCCGCGAACGTCACGTCCAGCTCGGGCGCGCCCGGCACCCGGCCGTGCGCCCAGGCGTCGAAGACGAACGTGTCGTTGGGACAGGGCGAGTACGCGATCCGCAGGGGTGGTACGGCGGCGTGCCTCATGGCGACTCCCATGGCGATTTCTCGAAGACGGGGCTGAGTTGGCGGCAGGCGTACCGCAGCGCATCCAGCGCCTGGCCGATGCGCCAGGCCGAACGGTCGCGCGGGCCAACGGCGTTGGAGACCGCGCGGATCTCGACCACCGGCACCGCGTACGCCGCCGCGGCCTCCGCGACGCCGAAACCCTCCATGGCCTCGGCGGCGGCGCGCGGGTGACGTGCCGTCAGTTCGGCGGCACGGGCCGCCGATCCGGTCACGGTGGAGACGGTGAGCACCGGCGCGTGGACGGCGTCCAGAAGACCCGCGACGCGGGCGGCGAGTTCCGGCGGCGGGTGGTGGACGGTGCGGCCGAAGCCCAGCTCGTCCACCGGGAGGAAACCCTCGGGCGTCTCGGCGCCGAGGTCGGCGGCGACGATCGCGTCCGCCACCACCAGGGAGCCGACCGGGGCGAGCGGCTGGAACCCGCCGCCGATACCGGCGGAGATCACCAGGTCGTACGGGGATGCAACCGCGAGGGCCGTCGCCGTACCGGCCGCCGCTGCCGCAGGTCCGACCCCGGCGGCCAGCACATCGGCGCCGGAGTGGGAGGCCAGGACGTAACCGCCGGGCAGACGGCGCTCCGTGGCCGCCCCGAGCCCGTCCGAGACCGCGTCGGCCTCGGCCTGAACGGCCGTCACCACCAGTACGCGCACGAACGCCCCTCCCTTGACACGATCAGAACGGGCCGGGACGCGTCGGAACGGGCCCGGTCCGGCCGGGACGGGTCAGGATTCCCGCTTCAGCTCGAAGTTCCAGACCCCGGTCACGGCCCGCTCCTTCTCGCTCGTCTCGACGATGCTCAGATTCACGGCATCGATGAGCTCGCCGGTCTGCGAGGCGAAGAACGAGCCCGCCTGGATGGTGCGGAAGGTGTTCTTGTCCGGCTGGGGCTCGGCCCGCTGGCCCTCGACGTAGAAGGTCCAGCCGTTGTCCGCGATCTCCGGGTCGACACCGAAGTGGATGCGCTCGTCGGGGGAGACCGTGACCGTCTTGCGTTCCGAGGTGTCGTTGAGGCACCTCCTGAGCACGGCCTCGTCGCCCAGCGACTTGCCGTCGTTGTAGCAGACGGCCTCGGAGTGCACGGTGTCCGTACCGACCGTCACCGTCGCGAGCGGCGTGGGCTTGTCGCAGGCCGAGAGGGCGAGCAGGCCCGCGGAGACGGCGCCGAGCGCGACACCGGTCCGGCGGGCCCTGGCAGAGATAAACGCAGCGGTCATGGGCCGAAGGCTATCGCCCGGCCGGGCTCAGGCGGCGCGCGGGTGCGGCGCGCCGTGCCGGGCCGCGCCGAGCAGCCCCCGTACGGAGAAGGCCGCCCCGGTCGCCACCAGACCGGCGGCCACCGACATGCCGAGCACCCCGTTGAGCGGCAGGGCGATACCGATCGCGCCGCCCACCACCCAGGACATCTGGAGCGCCGTCTCGGCGCGCGCGAAGGCGGACGTACGGACCTCCTCCGGGACGTCCCGCTGGATGCACGCGTCCAGCGACAGCTTCGAGAGGGCCTGGGTGAAACCGGCCGTGGTGGCGAGCACCGCGATCGTCAGGCCGCCGAAGAACACCGCCGCGAAGATCGCCGCCGTGAGGGCGAGACCCAGCACGGTCGCGATGATCACCTCGGGCGCGCGGGCCTTGAGCCAGGCGCCCACCGCCGTACCGATCGCGTTGCCCGTGCCCGCGCAGACACCCACGATGGCCAGCGAGACGGCGGCGCTCTGCCCCGCCAACGGGTGCTGGCGCAGCAGGAACGCCAGGAAGAAGATCAGGAAGCCGGAGAGCGCGCGGTGCGACGCGTTCGCCTGGAGGCCGTTGAAGACGGACGGGCCGACCGTGCGCAGACTCGGCCGCTTCTTGCTCCCGCGCGCCACGAGCTGCATCTTGCGCTCGCCCTTCGCGGAGTCCACCTTCGGCGGCATCGTGAACGCCAGGAAGGTGCCCGCGGCGAAGATGAGGAACGCGCCGTACAGCGGCCACTGTGGGCCGATCTGATGGAGGCCGGCCCCGATCGGGGCCGCCGCGCCCGTCGCGAGCAGGCCCGCGAGCGTCACCCGGGAATTGGCCCGGACCAGGGGGAAATTCGGTGGCAGCAGCCGTGGCACGACGGCGCTGCGGACGACTCCGTAAGCCTTCGACGCGACGAGCACGCCCAGCGCGGCCGGATACAGCTCCAGGCCGCCGGTCGCGACCGCGCCCGACATGGTCAGCGCGAGCAGCGCCCTGGTCAGCATGGCGCCGGCCATCGCGGCCCGGCGGCCGTGCGGGATGCGGTCGAGGAGCGGGCCGATCACCGGGGCCAGGAGCGTGAAGGGGGCCATGGTGACGGCGAGGTAGAGGGCGACGCGGCCACGGGCCTCGTCGGTCGGTACGGAGAAGAAGACCGTCGACGCGAGGGCGACGGTGATCATGACGTCACCCGCGCCGTTCACGGCGTGCAGTTCGATCAGCCTGCCGAGGCCGGACTCGCCCGCGCCGTGCGCGTGCGTGGCCTTGCGGATGCCCTTCGCGGTGCCGGTGAACGGCAGGTGCAGGGCACGCCCGACCGTCCGCCCCACTCTGCGGAGCGGACCGGAGCGCTCGGACGACCTGACGGCTGCCACCCCGTCATAGTGCCCCCACTTCGCGTGGCGGAACGCCCGTGACGTCCCTGACGCGCGGACTTCAGCTGTTCTTCTCATTACTTTGCCGAGATTTCACGGCGGCTCCGGTGCCCCGTCCACCGACTGTCGCGGAGTCTTTCCCGGGGTCTCGCACCGCCCGCGGGCTGCCCGAACTCCGGGAAAGGGGGCGTGCAGGTGGGCGGCGGGCGGTGGAGGGGGTAGCGTGCGTAGCGCGCCACCGGCGGTTGTTCTCGGCCGCGCGCCTCTTTGTCATCCCGCAGAATGGTTGACGGTAGGTGTGCCCGGGAGAAGTCGGGCGTGGACGTCGATGCGGCCCTCTGGTCCGCTCCGCCCTCGGCCCGTACATCGTGAATCGGCCGGCGCACCCGTGAAACGGCGTAGGAGAGAAGCGAGACCTGTGAGTGCTGCGACGACTCGAAGCCGAACCCCCGACCGCCTGTGTGCCGAGGCGGTGGACCTCGCGAGGTCGGCGGCCGAGGACGCTGCCGCGCCCGGTGTCGTCGGTGAACATGTGGCGGTGGTGTCCGAGGGTGACCGTGTAGTCACGCATCTCTTCGAATGCAAGGAGATGGGCTACCGCGGCTGGCGCTGGGCGGTGACGGTCGCGCGGGCGTCCCGCGCCAAGCTCGTCACCCTTGACGAAACGGTGCTGCTGCCCGGCCCCGACTCCCTCCAGGCCCCCGAATGGGTGCCGTGGAGCGACCGGCTGCGTCCCGGGGACATGGGCCCCGGCGATCTGCTGCCGACCGAGGCGCAGGATCTGCGCCTGGAGCCCGGCTACAGCGGCGAGGACACGCCCCCGCCGAACTCGGCGGTGCCCGACGCAGTCACCCCGCAGGCGCTGGCGGAGCTGGTCGAGGCGGAGGACGCGGAGGAGACGGACCGCGGCGTACTCGCCGACGAGGGCACACCGCTCACCGTCCGCGGCACGATCGCGTCGGTCGCCGAGGAACTGGGCATGCGCCGCGCCAGAGTGCTGTCCCGGTACGGCCTCCACATCGCGGCGGACCGCTGGGACGAGGCTTTCGGCGCCAAGACCCCCATGGCCCAGGCGGCACCCGCGCCCTGCGTATCGTGCGGCTTCCTCCTGCCACTGGCGGGCTCGCTGCGGCAGGCGTTCGGTGTCTGCGCGAACGAGTTCTCCCCGGCGGACGGCCGGGTGGTCTCCCTGGCCTACGGCTGCGGCGGCCACTCGGAAGCGGCGGTCATGCCGACCCCACCCCGCCCGGCACCGCACGTACTGGACGAACTGGGCGCGGACGCGTTCCCGCTGGGGGCGCCGGGCGAGGGGAGTTAGGCCCGCGTCCGGCCGGGGCTTCGGTGATCGCGGAGGCGTTCACGGCGCCACAGTCTGCCCGTTACGGCACGTGCGCCACGTATCGATGCCGCCCGAGGTAGATGCGGCAGTCGACGGCTTCGCTCAACGCACCTTCATCCAAGGCAAGTTGCTCGGCCCACCACCAGGCGTCGCACTCTTCGCACTCTTCGGGCTTGGCGTCGGCACCCTTCGCGTGCGGGCCGACTTCGGTCCGCCGTACATCGTCGGGACGTGCGTCCCATTCCTCCGCCCCGAGAAACGCCCGCAACCGCCACAGCCCGCCGACCGTCCCCCGGTACTCGGCCAACCTGCCCACGGCGGTGTCGAGAACCGAGGCTCCCACTTCCGGCGGCATCTCGCCGATCACGGCCTGCTCCTCTGTCCGGCACGTCGGTGCCAGTCCTGCCGGCCGGGTCTGTGTCTCGTCGGGCATCAGGTCAACTCCTGGTGGGACTGGGCCCACAGCCCGTACCCGTCGGCGGTGACGCCGGACGACTGTGACAGCCGGTCGATGATGAGATCGCCCGGTCCGTAGGTCTGGACCACGGGCAGGCGGTAGGTGCCGTCGGCGGTGATGCGCGCGCGTCGGCCCGCGGTCGAGATGGTGATCTCGATGACTCGGGGCGGCGGGCGGGCGAGCTGGCGAGGACGGCGATGAACAGTTCGTTCGCGACGGCGGGGGCGTCATCGTGCGTGAGACGACCCCTGGTCCACCGGCGGACGCGGGCGGCCTCGGCAGGGTGGCCCTTGAAGACCAGGCGCCAGGTGTGTCCCGATTCGGGCATGGCTACCCCTCGGCTTCGGTAGCTATCTGAGTACGGATAACTTCTTTCTGTACTCAGATTGTCGCGAGTTGGCGCTGGTCAAGCGGGAGGCGAGAGTATGTGTGTACAGATTGACGCGATCATTGAGGACGGTGGTGTGGCGGTGGCACAGCCCGAGTACCTGCGGATCGCCGCTGACCTGCGGCGCCGTATCTCCTCCGGCGAGTACGGACCCGGCGACCGGCTGCCCACGCTCCCCGAGCTGTGCGAGGCGTACCGCGTATCGGAGACGACCATCCGCAACGCGCTCAGCCTGCTCCGCAACGAGGGGCTGATCGAGTCCAAGGCGAGGGCCGGGACGCGGGTGAGGCCGCAGCCGCCCGTTCACCGTATGGCCGCCGACCGGTATCGCACCGCGCCCGGCGCCAGGGCCACGCCGTACACCCGCGACCAGGGCATCGGGTGGTCCGAGTACCGGCTCGACAAGCGCTTCGAACGGGTCCAGGCCAACGCGGAGTTGGCCGCGCTGTTCGAGTGCGAGCCCGGCGAACGGCTTCTCGCCCGGCACTTCGTCTCCCACGACAACGACGAGCCGACGCAGATGTCCACCAGCTACGTGCGCTGGTCCGATGTCGCCGGTACACCCGTGGCGGATCCGATCAACGAGCCGTGGCCCGGTGGCACGCGCGCGCAGCTCGGCAGCCTGGGCATCCATGTCAACCGCGTCACCGAGAGTTTCACGGCGGCGATGCCGACCGATGCCGAAGCCGCGACACTGCGTGTCGGTGCCGGGGTCCCGGTGCTGCGGTACACCCGACGGCACATCGCGGACACCGGACGCGTCGTGGAGGTCGCACATCCGATCGTGCGCAGAGGGGACACCACGGTCGTTGACTTCGTCATCGACCTGGACGACTGAACCCCGGACGCACCAAAGCACTGCTGCCTGCCGGAGGAAAGACTGCCGGCCAACCGGTGTTCATGCCGACGACGCGAGCGTCGACAGTCGCGAGACGGTCGAACACGCCCTGGCCTCAAGGCGATCTGAAGTCGGCGGGAAATGTGTGCTTGATGAAGGTGGCCAACTGCGCCTGAGCCTCCGACAACCCTTGTCGGGTCGCGTGTGCCTCGCGCCGCCAGGACCTCAGTTGGTCTTCGTCGGGCGAATCGGAGTCGAAGGCCGCCCTGAGCGCCGCGTGATTGCTCTCGACCCACTCGCCTCGGCGCTTTACGGCCTCTTCGAACTCGAAGATCCGCAGTAGCTCCCGCTCGTTCCCTGATGCCGCGAACGACCGCACCACCGGCGCGCGTGACAAATTTAACGCCCCACCCCGCATGTCCGAGTCCATCCACGCACCCCGACCCCGTCAAGCCGCCCGACCTCACGGAAGTGTCCCCTGACCGAAACGCCGACCCGTCTCATGGCTGGCACCGCGCCCCGCTGTGATGCGGACCCGCGACCCGTACGAGGCGTGTCGCGCGGTACCTTCGGGCCGCACACTTAGCGCGTAGCGGACCGGTGGACGGACAGAGTGGAGTCAGACGGTGAGCGTCACGACGACCGAGGGGGCCGATCCGTTCGGAACGGGTCGGCTGCGGCGTGCGGTACTGGACTCGTGGGGGGCCGGGCCCGCGCGGTTTCGGGAGGATGCCAATGCCGAGGAGGACCTCGCGCTCGGTGGCTACCGTGACCGGCTCGTCGTGGAGCTGGCGCAGAATGCCGCCGACGCCGCCGCCCGTGCGGGGGTCCCGGGGCGGCTGAGGCTCACCCTGCGGCCCGGCAGCCCCGCCGTGCTCGTCGCCGCCAACACCGGTGCGGCCCTCGACGCGACCGGGGTCGAATCCCTCAGCACTCTGCGTGCCTCCGCCAAGCGCGAGGGACACGAGTCCGCCGTCGGGCGCTTCGGGGTCGGGTTCGCCGCCGTCGTCGCCGTCAGCGACGAACCCGCCGTCGTCGGCAGGCACGGTGGTGTCCGGTGGTCGCTCGCCGAGGCGCGCGGGCTGGCCCAGGAGGCCGCGCTGTCGAGCCCCGGGCTCGGCGACGAACTGCGCCGCCGGGACGGGCACGTGCCGCTGCTGCGGCTGCCGCTGCCCGCCGAGGGCAGCGCCCCCGAGGGGTACGACACGGTCGTCATCCTCCCGTTGCGGGACGGGACCGCGCTCGATCTGGTGGAGCGGCTGCTCGCCGCGGTCGACGACGCGCTGCTGCTGACCCTGCCGGGCCTCGCCGAGATCGTGGTCGAAACCCCGGACGGCGAACGGGTGTTGAGGCGCGCGGAGCACGGGCCGTATGTGCATGTGGAGGACAGCCAGGGGGCCGTGCGGCGTTGGAGGGTTGTGAGCCGTCACGGGGTGACCGAGCCCGCGCTGCTCGAAGGCCGCCCCGTGGAGGAGCGCCTGCGCCCCCACTGGGCCGTTACCTGGGCCGTCCCCGTGGACGGCGAGGGCGCCCCCGTACCGCCCCGTACCGCACCCGTCGTGCACGCACCGACGCCCACCGACGAACCCCTGGGCGTGCCCGCCCTGCTGATCGCCTCGCTGCCCCTGGACACCACCCGGCGGCACCCCGCGCCCGGACCGCTCACCGACTTCCTCGTGGAGCGGGCCGCCGACGCGTACGCCGAACTCCTCGGCGACTGGCTGCCGGTGTCCACCGGCACCATCGACCTGGTGCCGGGGCCGCTCGGCAAGGGTGAGCTGGACGGTGTGCTGCGGGCCGCGATCCTCAAGCGGCTGCCGCGTGTCGCCTTCCTCGAACCGGCCGCCCCCAGCGAAGAGTTGACCGCGCTGCGGCCCTTCGAGGCGGAGGTCGTGGAGGGTGCGGGCGCCGACACCGTACGCGTACTGGCGGAAGTACTGCCCACGTTGCTGCCCGCCGGGCTCGAACGGCGCACGGAGCTGCGGTCCCTGACGGTGGGCCGGCTGCCGCTCGGCGAGGCCATCGAGCGCATCGGCGGCACCGAGCGCGCGCCCGAGTGGTGGCGGCGGCTCTATGAGTCCCTGGCCGGCGTGGACCCGGACCGGCTGTCCGGACTGCCGGTGCCGCTCGTCGGCGGCCGTACGGCGGTGGGCCCCCGCCGGGTCCTGCTGCCGCTCGCCGAGACACCTGCCGACCTGGCCAGGCTCGGTCTGAAGGTGGCGCACCCGGATGCCGCCCACCCGCTGCTGGAGAAGCTCGGCGCGCTGCCCGCCACCCCGCGCGCCGTGCTGACGACCCCGGAGGTACGGGCCGCGGTCGCCGCCTCGCTGGACGCCGGCGAGGTCTGGGACCAGGAACAGTCGCTGGACGCCGACGAGTTGGCCGAGACGGTCCTCGCGCTGGTGCGGGACGCGGATCTGGACGTCGGCGACGAGCCGTGGCTGGCCGCGCTCGCCCTGCCCGACGAGGAGGGCGAACTCGCCCCCGCCGGTGAACTCGTCCTGCCCGGCAGCCCGTTCGCCGCAGTCATGCGCGAGGACGAACTCGCCCTGTGCGACGCCGAACTGGCCGAGCGCTGGGGCGAACAGCCACTGGCCGCCTGCGGGGTGCTGGCCAACTTCACCCTCGTACGCGCCACGGACGTCGTCCTGGACCCCGACGAACTGGAGCCGCGCGACGGCGACTTCGCCGAGCCGGACGACGCCGGGCTGCTCGACGCCGTCGACGTCTGGTGCGAGGACGTGCTGGACCGGCTGCCCGAGACGCCGGTGCCGCCGGTCGCCACCGAGATCGTGGCCGTACGTGACCTGGACCTCGTGGACGACGACGCCTGGCCCCGGGCGCTCGCCCTGCTGGCGCAGCCGCCGCTGCGGGACGCGCTGACCGCGCCCGTACGCGTGCTGCTGCCCGACGGCACGACCGAGAGCGTGCGCTCGTACACCGCCTGGTGGCTGCGCGACCACCCCGTGCTCGACGGCCGGCGTCCGGCCGGTCTGCGCGCGGCGGGCGGCGATCCGCTGCTGGCCGGGCTGTACGACGCCGTGGACGCCTCCGGGTTCGAGGACGCGCAGGTGCTGCGCGCGCTGGGCGTCCGGACCTCGGTCGCCGCCCTCCTCGACGAACCGGGCGGCGCGGCCGAGCTGTTGAACCGGCTGGCCGACCCCGACCGTGAGGTGACGGCCCGTCAGCTACACGCCCTCTACACGGCGATCGCCGACCTCGACCCCCAACAGGTCACGCTCCCCGACGAGTTGCGGGCCGTGGTGGACGGCGAGGTGCGGATCGTGGACGCGGCGGACGCCGTGATCGCGGACGTACCCGATCTGCTGCCGCTGACGGAAGGACTGCCGCTGCTGCCGGTGGCTCCCGCGCGCGCCGCCGAACTCGCTGAGCTGCTCCAGGTCGCGCGGCTCGGCGAGAGCGTCACGGCGGAGGTGACGACGGAGGGCGAGGAGTACGAGGTCCCGGAGTCCGTCCACGTACTGCTCGGCGCGGGCACCCCCGACACGTACTTCGAGCACGGGCAACTGCTCGCGGGTGGCACGGAACTGGACTGGCGGCGCACACCGGACGGCACGGTCCACGCGTCCACCGTGGAAGGCGTCGCGGCCGGGCTGGCATGGGCGGCGGGGCAGTGGCCGCGCCGCTTCGAGGTGGCCGCGCTGCTGGAGGACGCGTCGCGTACCGAGGAGTTGGCGCGGGACCGCTGGTTCGACTGACGGCGACCTACGGCGGTCCGGATGTGCCGCCCAGATGTGCGAGCCGGATGTGCGACCTTCACGAAAAAGGCACGCGGCACACAACCATCGGCCCATGCTTGTCGTCTGACCAGGCGAGCCAACAGGCTCACTGACAAATGGGGAAAAGCATGCGAATCCGCGCCACTGTTGCCGTCGCGACCGGTGCCCTGGCTCTGTCGGCTCTCGCCGTGCCGGCCACCCAGGCCGCGCCCGCGGACGACCGTCCCGGCGTACCGTCCTACGGCTCCGCCACGCACCAGAGCCCGGCCGCCGCGCCGAAGGCCAGGGCCGGGGAGGGCGGCGAGGCCCCGGTGATCAGCAAGGCCGTGGTGAACGGTGGCAAGCCCATCATCGTCGGCGCCAAGGCCGTCAAGAAGGTCACCGTCTCGATCACCGCGTCGCACCCGTCCGGCATCACCGACGCCGACGCGATCATCTGGACCGGCACCAGTCTGGACGACCCGGAGTCCTTCGGGTTCGGCTCCACCGGGCCCACCTCGTGCGTCGCGGCGAACGCCACCACGTCCACCTGCACGCAGACCATCGAGATCGATCCCATGTGGCTGCGCAACAGCGACTCCAAGGGCTGGAACGTCGGCGTCTGGGTGAACTCGAAGGACACCTACAGCGCGCAGAACGACAAGTTCGGCAGGACGAACCTCCAGCGGCTGGCGAAGCTGGACGTCAACGCCGCCCCCGAGCCGGTGGCCAAGGGCGGCACGATCACGATCACGGGCAAGCTGACCCGTGCCAACTGGGAGACGGGCACCTACAAGGGCTACGCCACCCAGTCGGTGAAGCTGGAGTTCCGTAAGAGCACCAGCACCGTCTACACCTCGGTCAAGGGCGTCAAGACCTCCAGCACCGGCACGCTGAAGACGACGTCCAAGGCCACCGTGGACGGCTACTGGCGCTGGAACTTCGCCGGTACGTCCACCACCCCGGCGATCATCCCGGCCGGTGACTTCGTCGACGTGAAGTAGCCCGAGAAGTAGCCGAAGAAGCAGTCGGAGCGGCCGCTCAAGCGGTCGTACGAAGGGCCCCGGGCCACTCTTGGGTTCTAGCGGTCGTTGCAACACCCCAGTTCAAGGGGTGGGATGGACTTCGAGATTCGCGAGGACCGGCAGCCGCGGGGACGTAAGAAACTCACTCGTGAGCGGGAGGCATACTCCCGGCTCATGGAGCAGGGCGTGAGCAACACGGAGGCGTGCCGGATCGTCGGGATCAACCGGCGGACCGGGAAACGCCGGCGATACGGACGCAACCCGTCCGGCGGCAGGAAGGCGGCTCCACCGATCAACGCGGTGGAGCCGCCTTCCGTGTGCTCGCGGTACTTGCGCGAGGCCGACCGCATCCATATCGCCGACCGCCTGCGGGAGAAGGCCACGATCCGCGTGATAGCAGCGGAGCTGGGCCGCAGCCCGTCGACGGTCGGCCGTGAAGTCCGCCGCAACCGCCACCCCGGAAACGGGCAGTACCGGCCGCACGCGGCCCAGGCCCGCGCCGATGCCCGCCGGCCCCGCCCCAGGCCCGGGAAGATCGGACAGAACCCCGAGCTGCGGGACGCGATACAGGCGGGCCTGGACGAGCGGTGGAGCCCTGAGCAGATCTGCCAGGCTCTGCGCAGGCAGTTCCCCGACCGGCCGGAGATGCACGTGGTCCACGAAACCGTCTACCAGGCCCTCTACGTCCAAGGACGCGGAGAGCTACGGCGAGAGCTGGCCGGCGCCCTGCGCAGTGGACGTGCCCGCCGCAGGCCCCACCGTCAGGCCAACTCCCGCCGGCCCCGCTTCACCGAGCCGATGGTCATGATCAGCGACCGCCCGGCCGAAGCCGGGGACCGGGCGGTGCCCGGCCACTGGGAAGGCGACCTGATCATCGGCAAGGACAGCGCGTCCGCGATCGGGACCCTGGTCGAGCGTGCCACCCGCTGCGTGATGCTCCTGCACCTGCCTGACGGCCGGGGCGCCGAGCAGGTCCGCGACGCCCTCCAGGAGACCGTGCAGCGACTACCCGCCCACCTCAAGCGGTCTCTGACCTGGGACCAGGGCTCCGAGACGGCCGAACACCGCTCGTTCAGCACCGCCACGGACGTCCCCGTCTACTTCTGTGATCCGGGCAGTCCCTGGCAGCGCGGCCCGAACGAGAACACGAACGGTCTGCTGCGGCAGTACTTTCCCAAGGGCACCGACCTGGCCGTCCACAGCCGCGAGCACCTCGACGCCGTCGCCGCCCAGCTCAACGGCCGCCCACGCAAAACGCTCGACTGGGAAACCCCAGCCGAACGCCTGCATAAACTCATCGCGGCCTGATCAACACGACCACCTGTTGCGACGACCCCCAGAAACCGCCCCTCGCGCGGGGCCCTTCGCCATGTCCGTCCGACGCCTACGCCGGGTATCTCCGGTCCACCAGCCGCCACGCCACTTCGAGCAGCACCGCGCCCACGCCCGCGATCGCCACCGCCGTCCACGGCAGCGTCGTCCCCACCAGCTTCAGCGCGAAGAAGTGCTGGAGCCACGGCACGGCCAGCACGACCAGGAAGAGGAACCCCATCGACACCACCAGCACCACCCGCCACCAGGTGTAGGGGCGGGCGATGATCACCAGCACCCACATCGTCACCAGGAAGAGCGTCAGCGTGGCCGCGCTCGTCTCGGCGGACAGCGAGCCGGGTCCGCTGTAGTGGTCGCGCGCCAGCAGATACGTCGTGAACGTCGTGGCGGAGGTGATGATGCCGCTGGGGACCGAGTACCGCATCACCCTGCGTACGAAGTTCGGCCGGGCACGCTCCTTGTTGGGCGCGAGGGCCAGGAAGAACGCGGGGACGCCGATCGTGAGCGTGGAGATCAGCGTGAGATGCCGGGGGAGGAACGGATACTCCACCTGCGTGATCACCACGAGGACGGCCAGCAGCACGGAGTAGACCGTCTTCGTCAGGAACAGCGTCGCGACGCGCGTGATGTTGCCGATCACGCGGCGGCCCTCGGCCACCACCGAGGGCAGCGTGGCGAAGCTGTTGTTGAGGAGCACGATCTGGGCGACCGCCCGCGTGGCCTCCGACCCCGAGCCCATCGCGACGCCGATGTCGGCGTCCTTCAGGGCCAGGACGTCGTTCACGCCGTCGCCGGTCATCGCGACCGTATGGCCGTGCGACTGGAGCGCGCCCACCATCTCGCGCTTCTGCTGCGGGCTCACCCGGCCGAAGACCGACGCCGATTCGAGCGCGCCCGCCATCTCGTCGCGGTCGGCGGGCAGCCGGCGCGCGTCCACCGTACGGTCCGCGCCCGGCAGCCCGAGCTTCGATGCGACCGCGCCGACCGAGACCGCGTTGTCGCCGGAGATCACCTTCGCCTGGACGTCCTGGTCGGCGAAGTAGGTGAGCGTGTCGGCCGCGTCGGGGCGCAGCCGCTGCTCCAGCACCACGAGAGCCGCCGCCACCGCGCCGTCCGTCACGTCGGGCGCGTCGAGCGCGGTGTCGCCCTCCAGGCGGGCCAGCAGCAGCACCCGCAGGCCCTGCTCGTTGAGGGAGTCGATCTCGGCGAGCGTGGGGTCGCCGTCGGGCAGCAGGATGTCGGGCGCGCCCAGGAGCCAGCCGACGGGCCCGCCGCCGCCCTCGGGGTCACCCTCGAACGTGGCGCCGCTGTACTTACGGGCCGAGGAGAACGGCAGCGCCGCCGTACTGCGCCACCCGGACTCGTCCGGATACGCGTCGATGATCGCCTGGAGGCTGGCGTTGGGCCGCGGGTCGGACGCGCCGATGGCGCCGAGCACCGTGCGTACGTACGACTCGTCACTGCCGTTCAGCGGCCGGAGCTCCGTGACGTCCATGCCGCCCTCGGTCAGCGTGCCCGTCTTGTCGAGGCAGACGACGTCCACGCGGGCCAGGCCCTCGATCGCGGGGAGCTCCTGGACCAGGCACTGCTTACGGCCGAGCCGGATGACACCGATCGCGAAGGCGACCGAGGTCAGCAGGACCAGGCCCTCCGGGATCATCGGCACGATGCCGCCGATGGTCCGGGCGACGGAGTCCTTGAAGTTGTTCTCCTTGACGACGAGCTGGCTGATGATCAGCCCGATCGCGGTCGGGACCATCATCCAGGTCACGTACTTGAGAATCGTGCTGATGCCGGTGCGCAGTTCGGACTGGACGAGCGTGAAGCGCGACGCCTCCTCGGCGAGTTGCGCCGCGTACGCCTCCCGGCCCACCTTCGTCGCCCGGAACGCGCCGCCGCCCGAGACGACGAAGCTGCCCGACATCACCGTGTCGCCGGGCTGCTTGAGGACGGGGTCGGCCTCGCCGGTGAGCAGCGACTCGTCGACCTCCAGATTGTCGGCCTCGACGATCTCGCCGTCCACGACGACCTTGTCGCCTGGGCCGAGTTCGACGATGTCGGTGAGGACGATCTCGGAGGTGGAGATCCCGGCCGCGACGCCGTCGCGCCGTACGACCGGCCGGGCCTCGCCGATGACGGCCAGACTGTCGAGCGTCTTCTTGGCGCGCAGTTCCTGGATGATGCCGATGCCGGTGTTCGCGATGATCACGAAGCCGAAGAGGCTGTCCTGGATCGGCGCGACCAGGAGGATGATCGCCCAGAGCACCCCGATGAGCGCGTTGAACCGGGTGAAGACGTTGGCGCGGATGATCTCGACCATGGAGCGGCTGCTGCGTACGGGGACGTCGTTGACCTCGCCCCGCGCCACCCGCTCGGCGACCTCGGCGGCGGTCAGCCCGGGGTCGCGCCCGAGTGCGCCGGACGTACCGCGCGGCTCCTTCGTCCGGTCGAGCCGCGCACCCGGGTCGGTGGGGTCGCGTGGCTCGCCGCCGCCGGTGTCGATTTTCGCCCGCTGAGTCATGAGATCGACGTTACGGCCGGAAGGGGGCGTTCACCCGCCGGGGGGTCCGAAGATCCGACCGAGGTACGAGGGGTTGGGCGAGAAGTCCACCCAGAGCATTACGCGCCGTGGCTCGCGCCCGCCGCGCGCTTGATGGCGGCGTCGCGCCTGCGGACGTACCAGACACCGATCAGGCCGAGCCCGCCGCCGGCCAGACAGGTCCACACCCACCAGGTGTGTCCGTGGTCGTCGAACCAGCCGTAGAAGGGGAGCTGTACGAGGAAGAGGACGAACCAGATGACGGTGCCGCCGACGATGGTCGGGACGACCGGCCCCTCCAGGGGCTCGGGTGCCTCATGCGTCGGGGTCCACTTCGCCATGGCGTCAGTCTATGCGGCGGCTTCCGAGGCGCCCGCGCGGCGGCTGCCTCAGGGCCGCAGCCCAGCCCCAGGCGGGCGGGCTCTACGCGCGGAGATAGCGATCATCGGCCACTCTGTTCATACTGAAACGGTTTTGCGAACGGCCAGTTCCGTTCGTTCGAACACCCCATGATCACGACGACTGAGGTTGCGCATGCCCTCCCCGGACACGGCCGCGGCTCCGGTCGCCATCGACCGCTTCTTCAAGATCTCGGAGCGCGGTTCCACCGTCGCCCGCGAGGTGCGCGGAGGCTTCGCGACCTTCTTCGCGATGGCCTACATCATCGTGCTGAACCCGATCATCCTCGGCAGTGCGAAGGACATCCACGGCCATCAGCTCGACAGCGGCCAGCTCGTCACCGCCACGGTGCTCACCGCCGCCTTCGCCACCCTCCTGATGGGCGTCGTCGGCAACGTACCGATCGCGCTCGCCGCCGGGCTCGGCGTCAACACCGTCGTCGCGCTCCAGCTCGCCCCGAGGATGAGCTGGGCCGACGCGATGGGCATGGTCGTCCTGGCCGGCTTCCTGGTCATGCTGCTGGTCGCGACCGGGCTGCGGGAACGGGTGATGAACGCCGTACCGCGCAGCCTGCGCAAGGGCATCGCCATCGGTATCGGCCTCTTCATCCTGCTGATCGGCCTCGTCGACTCCGGCTTCGTGACCCGGGTCCCTGACGTCGCCCACACCACCGTGCCGCTCCAGCTCGGCTCGGACGGTCATCTCAACGGCTGGCCCGTGCTGGTCTTCGCGCTCGGCGCGCTGCTCACGCTCGCGCTGATCATCCGCAAGGTGCCCGGCGCGATCCTGATCTCGATCGTGACGATGACGGTCGTCGCGCTCGTCATCGAGGCGGTCGCCGATGTGCCGGGCTGGGGCCTGACGACCCCGAAGTGGCCCGGCAACCCCGTGGCCGGGCCGGACTTCGGGCTGGTCGGCGAGTTCAGTCTCTTCGGCGGCTTCGGGAAGGTCGGCGTCATCACCGGCGTCCTCTTCGTCTTCACCGTGCTGCTGTCGACGTTCTTCGACGCGATGGGCACGATCCTCGGCGTCGGCGACGAGGCGAAGCTGATGGACGAGAAGGGGCGGCTGCCCGGGATCAACCGGGTGCTGTTCGTGGACGGCATCGCCGTCGCGTCCGGCGGCGCGACCTCGTCCTCCGCCACCACCTGCTTCGTGGAGTCCACGGCCGGTGTCGGCGAAGGGGCGAGGACCGGACTGGCGTCCGTCGTGACGGGCGCGCTCTTCGGGCTCGCGCTGTTCTTCACGCCGATCGCGACGATGGTCCCGTCCCAGGCGGCCACGCCCGCGCTGCTCGCGGTCGGCTTCCTGATCCTCGCCGGATCGATCAGGGACATCGACTGGAACGACTACACCGTCGCCGTTCCCGCGTTCCTGGCGATGGTGACGATGCCGTTCACGTACTCCATCACCAACGGCATCGGTGTCGGCTTCATCTCCTTCAGCCTGCTGCGGCTGGTGGCGGGCCGGGCTCGCGAGGTGCCGGTGGCGATGTACGTCGTGTCGGCGGTGTTCGTCTTCTACTACGCGATGCCGGCGCTGGGTCTGACGTGACACCAGTACGCGGTGGGCCCACGGTGTTCGTCACGCGGCGCCGTAGAACCTCTCCGTCTCGTCGACGGACACCCGGAAGCGTTCGTCGAAATCGTCGCGCATGAGCGTCCCGACCACATAGTCCTGGACGCTCATTCCGCGTCTGGCGGCGTGCTGCCGAAGCCGGTCGAGCAACTCACCGTCTATCCGCAGGCTGAGCACCTTTGATCCCATGCCGACCAGCGTCGGGGGCGAGTGTCGGGCCTTGGGTGACTTTCCGCGCTTTCCTCACTCGTTCGAGTGAGCTGCCTGTCCTTGATGTGTGGGATCTGTGCGTCCTGGTGGGGGAGGGGTGCTTTCGGTTTTCCTTAGCTTAAGTAATGAGTTACGCTAAAGAACATGGCTGATCTCACCCACGGCGACGACGCGGACGCCGTGAACGCACTCCGCTCGGCGGTCATGCGGCTGGGCCGGCGCCTCAAGCACCAGCGCGTCGACGAGACCCTGAGCCCGACCGAGATGTCGGTGCTCGGCACCCTCGCCCGCTGCGGCTCCGCCACACCCGGCGAGCTGGCCCGCAAGGAGCACGTACAGCCGCCGTCGATGACGCGCATCGTGGCTCTGCTCGAAGCCAAGGGACTCGTACGGCTCGAACCGCACCCCGACGACCGCCGGCAGAAGGTGGTCACGTCGACCGAGCAGGCCGAGGCCATGCTCGAAGAGAGCCGCCGCAAGCGGAACGCCTGGCTCACCGCAATGGCGGAAGGGCTTGACGAGGACGAATGGTCCAAGCTCCGCGCGGCGGCGCCGGTGCTGGAGAAGCTCGCGCATCTGTAGCTCGCGCGCCTGTAGTCATCCGCCGAAGTACGTTGTCAACACCGAAGTACGCCGTCAACACCGAGGAGGCGAACCAACTTTGAGTACGGGATCCGGAGCAGACTCCGCCCCCGCACCGACCACCCCCGACCCCCTTGAACCGACCCCAGGGACCGAACAGACACAGACCCGCACGAGCATGTTCAGCTCGCTGAGGATCCGTAACTACCGCCTCTTCGCCACCGGACAGGTCGTCTCCAACACCGGCACCTGGATGCAGCGCATCGCCCAGGACTGGCTGGTGCTCACCCTCACCGGTTCCTCCACGGCCGTCGGTATCACCACGGCCCTGCAATTCCTGCCGATGCTGCTCTTCGGGCTCTACGGCGGTGTCATCGCCGACCGGTGCAACAAGCGCACCCTGCTGCTCGGCACCCAGGCCGCGATGGGCATCACCGGCCTCGCACTCGCCGCCCTCACTCTCACCGGCCACGTCCAGGTCTGGCATGTGTACGCCACGGCCTTCGTGCTCGGTCTGGTCACGGTGGTCGACAACCCGGCGCGGCAGTCGTTCGTGCACGAGATGGTCGGCCCCGACCAGCTGCGTAACGCCGTCAGTCTGAACTCCGCCAACTTCCAGTCGGCCCGGCTCGTGGGCCCCGCCGTCGCCGGTGTGCTGATCACCGCCGTCGGCAGCGGCTACGCGTTCCTCCTCAACGGACTCTCCTTCATCGCGCCGCTCACCGGCCTGCTGCTGATGCGCACCTCCGAGCTGCACAAGGTCGAGCGCACCCCGCGCGGCAAGGGACAGCTGCGGGAAGGGCTGCGTTACGTCGCCGGGAGACCCGAACTGATCTGGCCGATCGTGCTGGTCGGCTTCATCGGTACGTTCGGCTTCAACTTCCCGATCTGGCTGTCCGCCTTCGCGGACGACGTGTTCCACGCGGGCGCCGGTACGTACGGACTGCTCAACACCCTGATGGCGGTCGGCTCCCTCATCGGCGCCCTGCTCGCCGCCCGCCGGGGCACCTCCCGGATGCGGCTGCTGGTCGCGGCGGCGGTGCTCTTCGGTGTGCTGGAGATCGTGGCCGCCTTCGTACCGACGTTCTGGATCTTCGCCGCGCTGCTCGTGCCGGTCGGCATGTGCGGACTGACGGTCAACGTCACCGCCAACTCCAGCATCCAGATGACCACCGACCCGGCCATGCGCGGCAGGGTGATGGCCCTGTTCATGATGGTCTTCACGGGCGGTACGCCGCTGGGCGCCCCGCTCGTCGGCTGGATCACCGACACCTACGGCCCCAGGGTCGGCTTCGCTGCCGGCGGCGCGGTCGCGGCGCTCGCGGCGGTGGGCGTGGGCGTGATGCTCGCCCGTGCGGGCGGCCTGCGCGTCAAGATCGGCATGGAACGGGGACGGCCGCGCGTGATGTTCGTACCACGGGAGAAGCTGGCGACGGCGGCGTGAGTGGGGGGCGCGGCTGTCGCCAGGGGGGTCAGTCGCGGGGGAACTCGTCGGTCTTCAGGGTGAGATCGAGGCGCGTGGCTGTCAGATCGATCTCGCTGCCGAAGTCGACGGTCAGATGCGAGTGGTACTCGCCGTCCTTCGGGGCCGTGTACACATGGCATCGGCCCGTGTACGGATCGACGATCATGTAGACGGGAATGGCAGCCCCGGCGTACGCGGTCTTCTTCGGCCCGTAGTCGTTGGCGCCGGTGGCTTTCGAGATGACCTCGGCGACATACTCGATGTCCTGGTAGCGCCACCGTCCGCGGCTGTCCTTCTCCGCGTCGTCGGCGAGTTTGGCCACATCAGGGGCGAAGCCGTTCTTGTCCGGGAAGTCCATGCGTACGTCCGACAGCACATTGACGTCCATGCCGAAGCGATCCTCAAGGGCTCGGACAATCCTCCGAATAATGTTCCAGTGGATATCCCGTTGTGGCGACATGAAGATGTTCCCCCCGACGATCTCGACCTTGTATCCCTCGGGGACAGGCATTCGCTCCAGTCGCTCGAACAGATCGTCCAAGCTGAGCTCTTCACTGGCCATGTCGGTCCTGTCGTCGTCAAGTGCGATGGTCACCGGTGGCGCTCCTCCCCGCTGCCGTAGGAAATTCGGCAGCCGCGCGGTACAACGATACTCACGGTGACCGGGTCACGCCGGGATGCCAGACTCTGCGTATGCGTCTCTTCGCCGCCGTACTGCCGCCCGCCCAAGCCGCCGACGAACTCGCCTCGGTCCTCGACCGGCGCGTGCGCGGGCTGCCCGGGGCCGACGGGCTGCGGTGGACCGGGCGGGAAGGGTGGCACTTCACGCTCGCCTTCATGGGCGAGGTGGACGACCGGCTGCTGCCCGAGCTGACCGAGCGCCTGGGGCGGGCCGCTCACCGTACGGACGCGTTCTCGCTGCGGCTCCACGGCGGCGGGCGCTTCGGCGGGCGCGCGCTGTGGGCCGGCGCCGCCGGGGGCATCGCGGAGCTGCGGCGGCTGTCAGAACGCGCGTACGCCGCGGCGAGCCGCACGGGGGTGCCGATGGAGGAACACCGTGCGTACCATCCGCATCTGACCGTGGCGCGCTCGCGGACGGAGACCGACCTGAGGCCGTACGTGACCGCCCTCGACGGCTTCGACGGCACGCCCTGGGCGGTCGGGGAGCTGGCGCTCGTACAGAGCAGGCTGCCCGTGGACGGGGTGCCGGGCGAGCAGCCGCGGTACGAGACGCTGGCGCGCTTCCCCACGGCCGGGCCCGCCACGAGGCCCGCCGCCGAGCCGGTCGCCGACGGCCGTTAACCTCGACGCGTGGACCCCAAAACCCGGAACCGGATCATGGCCGCCGCGCTGGTGCTGTTGTTCGTGATCGTCGCCGTGACGGCGGCGTTCGGCTGAGGCACGTCCCTCGCCGGACGGGCCGCGCGTTACGGCGCGGCCCGTCCGGCGAGCGGGACCTCGGCTACCAGGCGAAGGCCTCCGGCGACGGGCCCGTGCCCGGGAAGATCTCGTCCAGGGACGCCAGCACCTCGTCCGAGAGCTCCACTTCGACCGCGCGCAGCGCGGACTCCAGCTGTTCGGCGGTGCGCGGGCCGACGATCGGGCCCGTTACGCCGGGGCGGGTGAGCAGCCAGGCCAGCGCCGCCTCGCCCGGCTCGATGCCGTGCTTGGCGAGCAGGTCCTCGTACGCCTGCACCTGCTCACGGATCTTCGTGTCGGCGAGCCGGCCGCTCGAACGCTTTCCGGCGCCGCCCTCGCGCTCCTTGCGGATCGCGCCACCGAGGAGCCCGCTGTGGAGCGGCGACCAGGGGATGACCCCGAGGCCGTACTCCTGCGCGGCCGGGATGACCTCCATCTCGGCGCGGCGCTCGGCGAGGTTGTAGAGGCACTGCTCGCTGACCAGGCCGTACGAGCCGAGGCGGCGGGCCGTCTCATTGGTCTGGGCGATCTTCCAGCCGGGGAAGTTCGACGAACCCGCGTAGAGGATCTTGCCCTGCTGGATCAGGGTGTCGATCGCCTGCCAGATCTCCTCGACCGGGGTGGCACGGTCGATGTGGTGGAACTGGTAGAGATCGATGTGGTCGGTCTGGAGCCGCTTGAGGCTGGCGTCCACCGCACGGCGGATGTTGAGGGCCGACAGCTTGTCGTGGTTGGGCCACGCGTCGCCGTCGGCGGCCATGTTGCCGTACACCTTGGTGGCGAGCACGACCTTGTCGCGACGGCCGCCGCCCTGCGCGAACCAGGTGCCGAGGATTTCCTCCGTACGGCCCTTGTTCTCGCCCCAGCCGTAGACGTTGGCGGTGTCGAAGAAGTTGATGCCGGCGCCGAGCGCGTCATCCATGATGGCGTGGCTGTCGGCCTCGTTGGTGAGAGGGCCGAAGTTCATGGTGCCGAGGACGAGTCGGCTGACTTTGAGTCCGGTGCGTCCGAGCTGCGTGTACTTCATGACTCAACAGCCAACGCCTTCGAGCGCGCTCCAGGCAAGACCTCGAAATCCGGCCGCGGGTGGGAAGCTGGGGAGGACGATGAGCGGTCAGGACAGGACGGTGCGGCGATGCCGGACGGTGGACGCGACGAGGGCGGCGAGCCGCCCTGCATGCTGGAGCTGGTCTGCGAGGAGTGCGGGCGGCTGAACGACGAGCCCGGGGTGGTGGTCTGCGGCGGATGCGGGAGGCCGCTGGGGCGGGAGTGAGGCGGCCCGCCCATTCGCCGACTCGGCATTCACCGGCCGCCTCACCCGAGCGCCGCTCGGTCCCCAACTCGCCGTGATGTGAGGGCATATGGCGCGCCCAGCCCCCACGCCCCGTGCATCGCGTCGGCGAACGCCCCGGCGATCAGGTGCTCACCCGAAGGGCCGGGGTGCGTGCCGTCGTAGGTGTCGCGCCCGACGTCGTACGACGCGGGGCGGGTGGCCGGAAGCAGGGGGGAGGCCGGGTCGTCCAGATCGGTGACCGCCTCGGCCAGCAGGTCGTTGAAGCGGTCGACCTCGGCGGCGAAAGCCGGGTCCGTCCCGGCCCGTACGTTGGGGATGACGGGCAGCAGGACGAACCGGACGCGCGGGTTCGCCGCGCGCGCCTCGGCGATGAACTCCCGTGCGTACAGGGCCGTTTGACCGCTGTCCGTGTAGAAGCCGAGGTCTATCAGGCCCAGCGAGACGAGCAGGACGTCCGCGCGGTGCGCGGCGACCGCCTCGCGGATCACGGGCGCCATGTGCTGCCACCCCTCGCCCCAGCCGGCGAGATGCGCCCACGCCCGCGCGGGGAAGTCGGGGGCGCCGTACGCGTGCGAGACCGGGGCGTCGGCGTGGGTGTCGTACAGGGCGGTGCGCGGGCCGACGATCGTGAACGGGGCGCCGTACGAGGCGTTCAGGTGCTGCCACATCCGGTAGCGCCAGGTGAAGTCGCCGGCGCGGCCGATGGTCATCGAGTCGCCGACGAACATGAAACGCATCGGGACATCATCCCCGATCGCCGGGGGGCGGCCGAGCGGGGCCCGGGAAGATGGCAGTCTTGGACCATGGTCACGGTCAACGGCAAGGTCACGCGCAAGGCCAAGGGCATGCGTCCGTCGGCACGTCTTGTCGGCGCGGCGATCACGGCGGCGGTGTTCGTGCTGTCCGCCCCGGCGGTCCTCGCCGCGCCCGCGTCCCCTGCCGCGCCCGCCGCCGACCCCGACCGGACCTTCCGGATGACCGACCCCCGGATCACCGAGTCCAGCGGGCTGGCCGCCAGCCGCGCACACCCCGGCGTCTACTGGACCCACAACGACCAGGACAAGCCCCGTATCTTCGGCATCGACTCACGGACCGGCGAGACCGTCGCGACGATCACCATGCGCGGGGTCGGGGAGCCCCGCGACATGGAGGCGATCTCCGTCGGCGCGGACGGCGCCATCTACGTCGGTGACATCGGCGACAACCTGGGCGGCGGCTGGGACCACGTCTGGATCTACCGCTTCCCGGAGCCGAAGCGGCTCGCGGACCAGACGGTCGACGCGACGCAGTACACCGTGAAGTACGCGGACGGCCCGCGCGACGCCGAGGCGCTGATGGTCCATCCGGTCACCGGCCGTGTCTACATCGCCTCGAAGAACGAGGACGGCGGCGGCCTCTACGAGGGCCCGGCGAAGCTGACCCCCGAGGGCACGAACACCTTCACGCGCGTGGGCGAGGTGCCCTGGGTGACGGACGGCGCGTTCTCGCCGGACGGCAAGGAACTGGTGCTGCGCTCGTACTTCAGCGCACGCGCTTACGCCTGGAAGGACGGCCGCCTCGGCGCGGACCACCGCGTCCGGGCCCCGATCCAGGGGCAGGCGGAGTCGGTGTCGTACACGCTGGACGGTTCGGCCCTGATGTTCGGCACGGAGGGCACCCGCAGCGAGGTCGAGCGCGTCGACATCAAGGAGAGCGGCGGCTCGTCCGGTGGCGGCGGGAGCGCGGGCAGCGGCAGCGCGGGTGAGGACGGCATCGCGGGGGACGGCGGGAACGTCACGATCGGCGCGGTGGTGCTCATCGGCGCGGCGGTCCTGTTCCTCGGCTTCCGGCGCCGGCGGGGCGGCGACTGACGCACGCCTTAAGGATTTGCGCGCCGCTCGACCAGCACCGCCAGCCCGTCGAGCAGGCGCTGGAGACCGAACTCGAAGTGGTCGAAGCCGGGGCCGAACGCCTCCGCCGACAGCCCGGCCATCAGCGGAAAGCGCCCGCTGGTCATCACCGCCGCCAGGACCGGCTCCTGCGCCCGCCAGAACTCGTCGTCGCTGATGCCCGTGGCCGTCCGTGCCTCGACCGCGTGCACCTGGGTCCGGGCGACCCCGGAGACGTACCCGCTGACCATGATGATCACGGAGATCAACTCCGGGTCGGTCAGCCCCATGTCCTTGATCCCTGCGAGCATCGCCTCCATGCCACCGACCGCACCGGGGCCGAGGACGGGCCGGGTCTGATTGACGGAGAGGAGCCAGGGGTGGGCCTGGTACAGGGCGAGTTCCCCACGGGCCGCGGCTTCGACGGTGCCGCGCCAGTTGGGGGCCGCCGCGGCATCTTCGGCCGGATGGGCGGTCTCGCCCTGTACGCGGTCGAGCATCAGGTCCACGAGCTCGGCCCGCCCGGGGACATGACGGTAGAGCGACATCGTGCCCGCGCCCAACTCGGTGGAGAGCCTGCGCATCGAGACGGCGGCGAGCCCTTCGGCGTCCGCGAGTTCGACGGCGGCGGTGACGATCCGCCCGAGCGTGAGCCCGGGTTTCGGCCCCTGGGTCGCCCGCTCCCCGGTGCCCCAGAGGAGTTCGAGGCTGCGTGACACGTCGCCGCCGCCGCTGCTGTCCGTGGTCCTCATGGCGTCAGCGTAATCGGCGGGAGATCAATTGGGTACGCCGTACTCAACCCAGCGTCATGCTCTTTTCCCTGGAGGGGCTACGAGTTGGCTTTCCTGGGCTCCCCGGCCTTCAGCATCGCGGAGACGTCGAGCTTCACCTCGGCACCGATGGACTCGGGGAGCACGATCTGCTCGCCCGGCGCGTGGACGCGATGGTTGACGTAGTCGCCCCCGACGGGGTCGGTCAGGACGTGCAACCGGTTGTGCTTGCGGTCGACGATCACGTAGACGGGGATCTTGGCCTCGGCGTAGGCGGTGACCTTGTTCCGCAGGTCCTGCTGGTAGTTGCTGGAGGTGACTTCGAGGACCAGACGGAAGACGGCCGGGTCGTAGCAGTTGTACTGCATCAAGTGTTCTTCGAAGTCGGCATCCACAAGCGAGAGATCTGGGATGGCGTAATCCTCCGGACCGGCGGGCAACCACAGGCCGATCGCCTGCAGAACCTCCGACTCCCCTTCGTCCAACCCGGCATCCTCGAAAGGACGGGTAAGTTTCCTCAGGGCGCGTGCGTGGGCGCCGTCCGGGGGTGGGGCCACGGTGATGACGCCTCCGATGATCTCGACGCGGTAACCGGGGTGCTGCTCCGTGAGACTGTCGGCGGCCTCCAGCAGTGACTCCGGCGGGCCGTCACAAGGGTGCTCTGCTGCTGCGGCAGACATGCGGGCCTCCTGATGGCTGGTGTCGAGACCATCATCGTAGGCCGGGACACCCCGGAATGTCGTGAGCGTGATCATTCACGCATAAGAGTGATGGCGCACCTTGAAATGAGGTTAGGCTGACCTAACTTCAACGCGGAGGGTCCATATGGGTCACGGCTGGGAGGGCGTTGTCCTCAAGGTCATGGGCGGCGTCGACTTCACGTTCACCGTCATCGGGTGCGAGGACGTCACCGGTGCGTACCGGCGGGTGCGGTTCGGTGACGGGGGGATGCTCGCCGGCACCGGGACGTATCCCACCATGTGGGTGCGCCTCTGGTTCGACAACGGCGGGAAGCCGCACCAGCGCGCGTACACGCTCGTGGATCCCGATCCGGCGGCCGGTACCTTCGCCGTCGAGTTCGCGCTCCATGACGGGCCCGCGAGCGACTGGGCGCGGGCCGCGCGGCCCGGGGACACCGTGGAGGCGACCCTGCGCGGGAGGGAGTACCGGCTGCCCGAGCCGCCGCCCGCGCGGATGTTCCTCGTCGGGGACCGGGCCTCGGTGCCCGCGCTCAACTCGCTGCTCGACACCGCCGGGGCCGCGTCCGCGACCATCTGGCTGGAGACGGCCCATCCCGACGACGACCGGCTGCCGCTGCGGATACGGCCGGACCGGCACGAGGTACGCCGGGTGCCCCGGCAGGGCGGCGGGGCACCCGGGCTGGTCGGCGCCGTCAAGGACGCGCTGCCCGGCCTGGTCGGTGAGGACCGGGCCGGGGCGTACGTGTGGATCGCCTGCGACACGGTGACGACACGGGCTCTCGCCTCGTACGCGCGCAGGGAACTGCGCCTGCCGAAGCACCGCGTG
The DNA here is from genome assembly GCF_036248275.1 of Streptomyces sp. NBC_01716. Lineage (NCBI taxonomy): Bacteria > Bacillati > Actinomycetota > Actinomycetes > Kitasatosporales > Streptomycetaceae > Streptomyces > Streptomyces sp. NBC_01716. The sequence goes on from NZ_CP109181.1 coordinate 4,964,797, forward strand.
CACGCCACGGGCTACTGGAGCCCGTAGCGTTCCGCCGTACGGCTATAGCTACGGCTACGGCTCAGGGCTCAGAGCTTGTCGATCACATAGTCGACGCACGCCGTCAGCGCCTCGATGTCCGCCGGGTCGATCGCCGGGAACATCGCCACCCGCAGCTGGTTGCGGCCCAGCTTGCGGTACGGCTCCGTGTCCACGATGCCGTTCGCGCGCAGGACCTTGGCGACCGCCGACGCGTCGATCTCGTCCGCGAAGTCGATCGTGCCGATGACCTGCGAGCGCTGCGCGGGGTCGACCACGAACGGCGTCGCGTACTTGGACGACTCCGCCCAGCCGTACAGCGTCTGCGCCGACGTGGCCGTGCGGGCCGTCGACCAGTCGAGGCCGCCCTGGGTGTTCAGCCAGGTCAGCTGCTCGTTCAGCAGGAAGAGCGTGGCGAGCGCGGGAGTGTTGTACGTCTGGTTCTTCAGCGAGTTGTCGATCGCCGTCGGCAGCGAGAAGAACTCCGGCACGTGCCGGCCCGAGCCGTGCACGCGCGCCGCGCGCTCCAGCGCGGCCGGCGAGAAGACGCCGATCCACAGGCCGCCGTCGGAGGCGAAGGACTTCTGCGGGGCGAAGTAGTAGACGTCGGTCTCGGCGATGTCGACCGGCAGGCCGCCCGCGCCCGACGTGGCGTCGACCAGCACGAGCGCGCCCTCGTCGGCGCCCGCGACACGCTTGACGGGCGCGGCGACACCGGTGGAGGTCTCGTTGTGCGTGAGCGCGTACACGTCCACGCCCGCCTCGGCCGCCGGCTCCGGGTGGCTGCCCGGGTCCGCGGAGATGACGGTCGGCTCGGCCAGCCACGGCGCGAGCTTCGACGCCTTCGCGAACTTCGACGAGAACTCGCCGAAGCTCAGATGCTGGGACTTGTTCTCGATCACACCGTGCGTCGCGATGTCCCAGAAGGCGGTGGAGCCGCCGTTGCCCAGGATCACCTCGTAGCCCTCGGGGAGCTTGAAGAGCTCGCGCACACCGTCGCGCACCGCGCCGACCAGGTTCTTCACCGGGGCCTGGCGGTGTGACGTGCCGAGGAGAGAGGTACCGGTCGCGGCCAGTGCGTCGACCGCCTCCGTACGCACCTTGGAGGGGCCAGCGCCGAATCGACCGTCGGCGGGCTTGATGTCAGCGGGAATCTGAATGTCGGCCACGGCGGCAGCCTAGACGTTTTCCGCCGGGCGTCAGGGGAGTGGTTCACGTCGTGAGATGCGTCCGGCGGGGCATCCTGAGGGAATGGCTGAGCACCGGGAGCGGCACGGGAAGCGGGATACGGCGATGCGTACGGCACGTGAGAGGACGGCGGAGTCCACCGCGGACACGGCGGCGGCCACCGCACTCGCGAGAGACCTGGAGCGGGCCGTGCGCGGCGAGGTGGACTTCGGTTCCGCCGCCCGCGCCCTGGTCACGATGGACGCGTCCAACTACCGCCGCGTCCCGGTCGGCGTCGTCTCCCCCCGTGACGCGGCGGACGTCGCGGCGGCCCTCGACGTGTGCCGCGCGCACGGCGTACCGGTCGTGCCACGCGGCGGCGGCACCTCCATCGCGGGCAACGCGACCGGCATCGGGGTCGTCCTCGATCTCACCCGGCATCTTCGCTCGATCGTGTCGGTCGACCCCGAGGCGCGTACCGCCGTCGTGCAGCCCGGGGTCGTCCTCGACCGGCTGCGCGACACGGTCGCACCGCACGGCCTGACCTTCGGGCCCGACCCGTCCACGCACAGCCGCTGCACGATCGGCGGCATGATCGGGAACAACTCGTGCGGGTCGCACTCCGTCGCGTGGGGGACGACCGCCGACAACGTCCACGAGCTGTCGGTCACGACGTACGGCGGCGCCGCACTGCGCCTCGGCCGGGGGAGCTGGGACGGCGCGCCCGACGGTCTGCGCCCCCTCGTGGAGACCAACCTCGCGCTCCTGCACACCGGTTACCCCACCGGCCTGCCGCGCCGTATCTCCGGTTACGCGATCGACGCGCTGCTCCCCGAGAACGGCACCGACCTCGCCCGCGCCTTCTGCGGCAGCGAGGGCACGCTGGGCGTCGTCACGGAAGCCGTCGTACGGCTGGTCGAGTCACCGCCCGTGCGGGTGCTCGCGGTGCTCGGCTACCCCGACGAGAGCGCGGCTGCCGAGGCGGCGGCCGGGCTGCTGCCGTACCACCCGCTGACCGTCGAGGGCATGGCCGACGACCTCGTCCCCGGCGCGCACGACCTGCCGCGTGGTGGCGCCTGGCTCTTCGTGGAGACCGGCGGCGCCACCGTCGCCGAGGCCCGCGCGCACGCCGAGCGGATCCTGCGGGCCGCCGACGCCCTGGACGGCACGGTCGTGACCGACCCGGCCGGGGTCCGTGCCCTGTGGCGGGTACGGGAGGACGCGTCGGGCACGGCGACGCGCAGCGCCGACGGCGGCGAGGCGTGGCCGGGCTGGGAGGACTGCGCCGTACCGCCCGCCCAACTCGGCGCGTATCTGCGGGAGTTCCGCGCCCTGCTCGCCGAACACGGGCTGCGCGGCACGCCGTACGGGCACTTCGGCGACGGCTGCATCCATGTCCGCATCGACTTCGACCTGTTGAGCACCGGCGGCGTACGGCGCTTCCGCCGCTTCTCGGAGGACGTCGCGGGGCTCGTCGTCGCGCACGGCGGCTCGCTCTCCGGCGAGCACGGCGACGGGCTGGCGCGCTCCGAGCTGCTGCCGGCGATGTACGGGGACGAACTGACCGGTCTCTTCGGGCGGTTCAAGGACGTGTGGGACCCGGCGGGGGGCATGAACCCCGGTTCGATCGCCCGGCCGGCCAGGCTGGACGAGAACCTGCGCTTCGAGGTCCTGCCGCGCAGGCGGGTCGACGTCGCCTTCGCCTACCCGCACGACGGCGAGGCGGACGGTGTGGTGGGCGGCGACTTCTCGGCGGCCGTACGGCGCTGTGTGGGGGTCGCCAAGTGCCGTGTGGAGGGGCCGAGTTCGGGCCCCGGGGTGATGTGCCCCTCGTTCCGCGCGACCGGCGACGAACAGCACTCCACGCGCGGGCGCGCCCGGCTGCTGCACGAGATGCTGGCCGGCGAGGTGGTGACGGACGCCTGGCGCTCGGCCGAGGTCAAGGACGCGCTCGACCTCTGCCTGTCCTGCAAGGGCTGCCGCAGCGACTGCCCGGTGGGGGTGGACATGGCCACGTACAAGGCGGAGTTCCTGCACCACCACTACGCGGGGCGGCGGCGGCCCGCCGCGCACTACGCGATGGGGCGGCTGCCACGCTGGCTCCGGGCGGCGGCGCCCTTCGCGCGACTGCTGAACGCGGCGGTACGGGTGCCGGGAGCCGCCGCGCTGGCCAAGCGCGTGGGCGGCATCGCGCCGGAGCGCTCGATCCCGCGCCTGGCGCCGCGGACGTTCACGCGGTGGCTGCGGGGGCAGGGGCGGGAGCGGGTCGACGACCCGGCGGTGGTGCTGTGGCCGGACACCTTCACCGAGCACCTGTCGCCGTCGGTGGGGCGGGCGGCGGTACGGGTCCTGGACGCGGCGGGGGTGGGCTTCACCCTGCCCGCGGGCACGGTCTGCTGCGGCCTGACGTACGTCTCCACGGGCCAGCTCGACCAGGCCCGCACGGTCATGCGCCGCACCCTGGACCGGCTGGCACCGCTGCTCGACACGGGCCTGCCGGTCCTCGTCCTGGAACCGAGCTGCGCGGCGGCGCTCAAGACCGACCTGCCGGAACTCCTCGCGGACGACCCCCGCGCGGCCCGCCTCGCCGCGTCCGTACGGACCTTCGCCCAGACCCTGGAGGAGTGCGCGCCCAACTGGCAGCCACCCCGGGTGAACCGCCCTGTCGCGGGCCAGACCCACTGCCACCAGCACGCGGTCCTCGGCGACGCACCGGACCGCCGCCTGCGCGAACGGGCGGGCCTGACGGGCGACTTGAGCGGCGGCTGCTGCGGCCTCGCGGGCAACTTCGGCTTCGAGAAGGGCCACTACGAGGTCTCGACTGCTTGCGCTGAGGACCAACTGCTGCCCGCGGTCCGCGCGGCGGAGGAGGGAACGCGACTCCTCGCGGACGGCTACTCGTGCCGCACACAGCTGGACCAACTGGCGGACGGAGGCGCGAAGCACTTGGCGGAGGTGCTGGCGGATGCGCTGGACTCCTCCGACGCCCCGCCCAGCAAGTCCGCTTCGGATGCCCGGCCCCGGCGTAGCTGATCCACGCCGTGCGGTTCGTGTCGTCCACCAGGTACCGGATACGGCCTCGCGCTGTGACTTCGACGGGTGCCTGCCGTAGGGAGCCGACTCGGTGACCGACCCTCCTTCTGGGTGCAGTATGTTATATCTCGAAGTCCATTGTGTTGCCCTAAGTGATCTGGAGGAGGTCCCCGGTGGATGAGCCGCGTGCCGTAGTCGCAGGTGTCGGAGCGGCGCCGGAGGCCTTGGGCGGGGAGCGTGGGCGGCGGGCCCTCGGGCCCCTCGTGCTGGTCGTCAGTGGCGTGCTCTCCGTGCAGTGGGGCGCCGCCGTCGCCGTGCTGCTGATGCCGCGCGCCGGGGTCGTCGGCGTCGTGACCCTGCGGCTCGTGCTCGCCGCCCTCGTACTGCTCGTGATCTGCCGGCCCCGGGTCCGCGGGCACTCGCGTGCCGACTGGGGCACCGTGCTCTTCTTCGGGGCGGTCCTGGCGGCCATGAACCTCCTCTTCTACCAGGCCGCCGACCGCATTCCGCTGGGCGCCGCCGTGACCCTGGAGGTGCTCGGGCCGCTCGCGCTGTCCGTGATCGTCTCGCGCAGGCTCGGCAACCTCCTGTGGGCCGGGCTCGCGCTCGGTGGTGTGCTGCTGCTGAGCGGGGGCGGGTTCGACCGGCTCGACCCCGTGGGAGCGGCGTTCGCCCTCGCGGCGGGTGCGATGTGGGCCACGTACATCATCTTCAGCGCCCGCGTCGGGCAGCGGTTCCCGCAGGCCGACGGGCTCGCGCTCGCCATGGCCTTCGGCGCCCTGCTGTCCCTGCCGCTGGGCATCCTGGAGGCCGGTTCGAAGCTGCTGGTGCCCTCCACGATCGGGCTCGGGCTCCTGGTGGCGCTGATGTCGTCCGTCCTGCCGTACACCCTGGAACTGCTCGCCCTGCGGCGGCTGCCCGCGCCGACGTTCGCGATCCTGATGAGTATCGAACCGGCCATCGCGGCGATGGCCGGCTTCCTCGTCCTGCACCAGAGCCTGTCCATCACCGACGCGCTGGCGATCGCGCTGGTCATCGCGGCGAGCATCGGCGCCGTCCGGACGCAGGCGGGCCGGCGTGCGGAGGTGAGGGCCGAACGCGACGCCGCGCGGGAGAAGCTGACGGCCGCCCGGAAGGCCGGTAGTGAGGTGGCGCCCACCGGCCAGGAAAGCGGCCTGAAGTAAACCAAGCTTGCTTGCTTGTTTCTCCGGGCGCTGCCATGCTCCGGGACACGTACGACGCCGTGTCCCGCGAGTCCGATCGGAGCGCACCACGTGTCCGACCCTGCCGCGCCCATCCTCGACGATCTGCGCAGCGAGAGCGAGGAACTCGACCGGCTCGTCGTCGAGTTGGACGACACGGGCTGGTCGCTCGCGACCCCGGCGGCGGGCTGGACCGTCGCCCACCAGATCGCCCATCTCACCTGGACCGACACCGCGTGCGTCCTCGCCGTCACCGACGAGACCGCCTTCGCCGACCTGGCCGCGAAGGCGCTCGCCACCCCCGCCACCTTCGTGGACGAGGGCACCGATGCCGGCGCCGTACTGCCGCCCGGCCAGCTCCTCACCCGCTGGCGCGAGGGCCGCGAACGGCTCCAGGCGGCGCTGCGCTCCCTGCCCGCCGGTGCGCGTTTCCCCTGGTACGGGCCCCCGATGAGCGCGCCGTCGATGGCGACCGCGCGGCTGATGGAGACCTGGGCGCACGGCCAGGACGTCGCCGACGCGCTTGGCGTACGGCGCGAGCCCACCGCCCGGCTGCGGCATGTGGCGTGGATCGGCGTACGGGCCCGCGACTACGCCTACCTCGTGCACGGCGAGCAGCCGCCCGCAGCCCCCTTCCGGGTCGAACTCACGGGCCCCGGAGGGGAGTTGTGGGCGTACGGCCCCGAGGGCGCCGGCCAGCGCGTCACCGGGCCCGCCCTCGACTTCTGCCTGCTGGCCACGCAGCGCGCCCACCGCGCGGACCTCGCCGTACGGGCCGAGGGCGCGGACGCCGACCGCTGGCTGGACATCGCGCAGGCCTTCGCGGGCCCGGCAGGCCCCGGCCGCCCGGCGAAATCCGGCCGCCCGGCGAAGGGGGCGTGACGGTGCCGGACACCACCCCCGGCCCTGGTCCCGGTCCCGACCCCGGCGTCCTGCGGATCGGCAACGCCTCCGGCTTCTACGGCGACCGTTTCGACGCGCTGCGCGAGATGCTCACCGGCGGCCCCCTCGATGTCGTCACCGGCGACTACCTCGCCGAGCTGACCATGCTCATCCTCGGCCGCGACCGGCTGAAGAACCCGGCGTCCGGCTACGCCAAGACCTTCCTGCGTCAGTTGGAGGAAGGGCTCGGGCTGGCGCACGAGCGCGGCGTGAAGATCGTCGCCAACGCGGGCGGGCTGAACCCGGCCGGACTGGCCGCCGCCGTACGCGAACTGGCCGAGCGCGTCGGCGTCCCGGTGCGCGTCGCGCACGTCGAGGGCGACGACCTGCTGGCCGCCCGCGACTGGGGCGAGGGCGTGCTCACCGCCAACGCCTACCTCGGCGGCGCCGGCATCGCCCAGTGCCTGCGCGCGGGCGCCGACGTCGTGGTGACCGGACGGGTCACGGACGCGGCCCTCGTCACCGGCCCCGCCGCCGCGCACTTCGGCTGGGACGGCCACGGGCCCGGTGATCCCGACGCGCTCGCGGGCCCCGGCGCGCTCGCACGCCTCGACGCGCTCGCGGGCGCGGTCGTCGCCGGGCACGTCCTGGAGTGCGGCACCCAGGCCACCGGCGGCAACTACGCCTTCTTCGCCGCGCACGACGGCGGGAGCGGCGTCCGCCGCCCCGGCTTCCCGCTCGCCGAAATCCACGCCGACGGCTCCGCCGTCATCACCAAGCACCCCGGCACCGGCGGGATCGTCGACATCGGCACCGTCACCGCGCAGTTGCTGTACGAGACCGGGGGCGCACGGTACGCGGGCCCGGACGTGACGGCCCGGCTCGACACCGTACGGCTCAGCCAGGACGGCCCCGAGCGGGTCAGGATCTCCGGCGTACGCGGCGAGGCGCCGCCCCCCACGCTCAAGGTCGGGCTCAACCGGATCGGCGGCTGGCGCAACGAGATCGTGTTCGTGCTGACCGGCCTCGACATCGACGCGAAGGCACGGCTGGTGAAGGACCAGGTCGCCGACGCGCTCGCCACCCGGCCGCCCGCCGACGTCCGCTGGGAACTCGCCCGCACCGACCGGGCGGACGCCGACACCGAGGAGACCGCGAGCGCGCTGCTGCGGCTCGTCGTCCGTGACCCCGACCCGGACGCCGTCGGCCGGGCGGTCAGCGGCGCCGCGATCGAGCTGGCGCTGGGCAGTTACCCCGGTTTCCATGTGACGGCGCCGCCGGGGAAGGGTGCGCCGTACGGCGTCTTCGAGGCGGCGTACGTGGCGGCGGCCGAGGTCCCGCACACGGCGGTGCTGCCGGACGGCACCCGCGTCCGGGTCCCGACTCCCGTACACACCAGGCCACTTGAGCCGGTCCACGAACCGACGCTCCCCGTCCCCCTCCCCGCAGGCCCCACCCGCCGAGCCCCCCTCGGGGTGATCGCCGGTGCCCGCAGCGGCGACAAGGGAGGCGACGCCAACGTCGGAGTGTGGGTCCGCACCGACGAGGACTGGCGCTGGCTCGCGCACACGCTGACCGTCGACCTGTTCCGTGAACTCGCCCCCGAAGCACGGGACTTGACCGTCGTACGGCATGTCCTGCCCCACTTGCGTGCCCTCAACTTCACGGTCCGGGGTCTCCTCGGCGAGGGCGTCGCCGCCCAGGCCCGGTTCGACCCGCAGGCCAAGGCGCTCGGCGAGTGGCTGCGCTCCCGGCACGTCGACATCCCGGAGGTTCTGCTGTGACCGTGCTCCACTCGGCGTTGGACCCCGCGTCCCCCGAACACGCCGCACACCGCGCCGAGATGCTCACCAGACTCGCCGAACTCGGCGCCGAGCACGCCAAGGCGCTGGCCGGCGGCGGTGAGAAGTACGTGGCCCGGCACCGTACACGCGGAAAGCTCCTCGCCCGCGAGCGGATCGAGCTGCTGCTCGACCCCGACACCCCGTTCCTGGAGCTGTCCCCACTCGCGGCCTGGGGCAGCGACTACCCCGTCGGCGCGTCCATGGTCACCGGGATCGGCGTGGTCGAGGGCGTCGAATGCGTCATCACCGCCAACGACCCGACGGTGCGCGGCGGCGCGTCCAACCCCTGGACGCTGAAGAAGGCCCTGCGTGCCAACCAGATCGCGTACGAGAACCGGCTGCCGCTCATCAGCCTCGTCGAGTCCGGCGGCGCCGACCTCCCCTCCCAGAAAGAGATCTTCATCCCCGGCGGCGCGCTCTTCCGCGACCTGACGCGGCTGTCCGCCGCCGGGATCCCCACCGTCGCGGTCGTCTTCGGCAACTCGACGGCGGGCGGGGCGTATGTGCCCGGCATGTCCGACCACACCGTGATGATCGAGGAGCGGTCGAAGGTCTTCCTCGGCGGACCGCCGCTCGTGAAGATGGCGACGGGCGAGGAGAGCGACGACGAATCGCTCGGCGGCGCTGAGATGCACGCCCGTACGTCGGGGCTCGCCGACCACTTCGCGGTGGACGAGCCCGACGCGATCCGCCAGGCGCGGCGGATCGTCGCGCGCCTCAACCACCGCAAGGCGCAGCCGGATCCCGGCCCCGCCGAGCCGCCCAAGTACGACGGGGAAGAGCTGCTGGGCATCGTCCCCGGCGATCTGAAGATCCCCTTCGACCCGCGCGAGGTGGTGGCGCGGATCGTCGACGGCTCGGACTTCGACGAGTTCAAGCCGCTGTACGGGCCGAGCCTGGTGACGGGCTGGGCACGGCTGCACGGCTATCCGGTGGGGGTGCTGGCCAACGCGCAGGGCGTGTTGTTCAGCGCCGAGTCGCAGAAGGCCGCGCAGTTCATCCAGCTCGCCAACCAGCGTGACATCCCGCTGGTGTTCCTGCACAACACCACCGGCTACATGGTCGGCAAGGAGTACGAGCAGGGCGGCATCATCAAGCACGGCGCGATGATGATCAACGCGGTCGCCAACTCGAAGGTCCCGCATCTGTCGGTGCTGGTGGGCGCGTCGTACGGCGCCGGGCACTACGGCATGTGCGGCCGGGCCTACGACCCGCGGTTCCTCTTCGCCTGGCCGAGCGCCAAGTCGGCGGTGATGGGGCCGCAGCAGCTGGCGGGTGTGCTGTCGATCGTGTCCCGCGCGGCGGCGACGGCCAAGGGACAGCCGTACGACGAGGACGGCGACGCGGCGCTGCGCGCGATGGTGGAGGCGCAGATCGAGGCGGAGTCGCTGCCGGTGTTCCTGTCCGGGCGGCTCTACGACGACGGGGTCATCGACCCGCGCGACACCCGTACGGTGCTCGGCCTGTGCCTGTCGGCGGTGCACACGGCGCCGGTCGAGGGCGTACGGGGCGGCTTCGGCGTCTTCCGAATGTGAGTGATGAGGGCTGTGATGATCTCAACTCTTCTGGTCGCGAACCGCGGCGAGATCGCGTGCCGGGTCTTCCGGACCTGCCGTGAGCGCGGTATCGGCACGGTCGCCGTCTTCTCGGACGCGGACGCCGGGGCGCTGCACGTGCGGGAGGCGGACACGGCCGTACGGCTGCCGGGATCGGCCCCGGCCGACACGTACTTGCGCGGCGACCTGATCGTGAAGGCGGCGCTCGCGGCGGGCGCGGACGCGGTGCATCCCGGCTACGGATTCCTCTCGGAGAACGCCGAGTTCGCGCGGGCCGTGCTGGACGCGGGGCTGGTGTGGGTGGGGCCGCCGCCCGAGGCGATCGAGGCGATGGCGTCCAAGACGCGGGCGAAGGAACTGATGGCGGCGGCGGGCGTCCCTCTGCTCGCGGCGGTGGACCCGGCGTCGGTGACGGAGGCGGATCTGCCGCTGCTGATCAAGGCGGCGGCGGGGGGCGGGGGCCGGGGGATGCGGGTGGTCCGTCAACTGCCGGATCTGCCCGACGAGTTGGTGGCGGCCTCGGCCGAGGCGCGGTCGGCGTTCGGGGACGGCGAGGTCTTCGCGGAGCCGTACGTGGAACGGGGCCGGCATGTCGAGGTCCAGATCCTCGCCGACGCGTACGGCACGGTGTGGGCGCTGGGTACGCGCGACTGCTCGCTGCAACGGCGCCACCAGAAGGTGATCGAGGAGTCCCCGGCCCCCGGCCTGCCGGCGGAATTGCGCGCGACCCTCACGGCCGCGGCGGTGTCGGCGGCGCGCGCGGTGGAGTACTGGGGCGCGGGCACGGTCGAGTTCCTGCTCTCGCCGACGGGCCGGGCGTACTTCCTGGAGATGAACACCCGCCTCCAGGTCGAACACCCGGTGACGGAGGAGGTGTTCGCCGTGGACCTGGTGGCGCTCCAACTCGCGGTGTCGGAGGGCGCGAAGCTCCCCCCAACCCCTCCACCCCCCACGGGCCACGCGGTGGAGGCCCGCCTGTACGCGGAGGACCCGCCGAAGGGGTGGACGCCACAGCCGGGGCGGATTTTCGAGCTGGCGGTGCGGGGGGTGGGGGGCGGCCCTGGCGATCGGCCCCGTATCCGCGTCGACGCCGGATATGGGCCCGGTGATCGCATCGGGATGCACTACGACTCCATGCTCGCCAAGGTCGTCGCCTGGGCGCCCACCCGGGGCGAGGCCGTCCGGTTGCTCGGCGATGCGCTGCGGCGGGCTCGCATCCACGGGCCCGTCACCAACCGGGAGTTGCTCGTGCGGTCCCTGCGGCATCCGGACTTCGTCGCCGGGCGCGTCGACACCGGGTTCTACGAGCGGCACCTCAACGCGCTCACCGCACCCGGCGACGGCGACCACGACAACGCCCGGCACGCCGCCCTCGCTGCCGCGCTCGCCGATGCCGTACGGCGCGGGCACCCCGTCGGCGGCTGGCGGAATCTCCCGTCCCAGCCGCAGACCAAGACGTACGGCGGGCACGAGGTCCGCTACCACCGCACCCGTGACGGGTTCCGCGTCGAGGACGACGCCGTACGCGCCGTCGCCGTAGCGGCCGACCGCGTCACCCTCGAACTCGACGGCGTCCTACGGCACTTCGACGTTGCCGACCACAGCGACGAGGGCGGCCACGTCTACGTGGACGGTCCCACCGGCTCGTACCGCCTCCTCGCCCACCCCCGCTTCACCGACCCCCGTACCGCCACCGCGCCCGGCTCGCTGCTCGCGCCCATGCCCGGCACCGTCGTGCGGATCGCCGACGGGATCGGCGAGGGCAGCGCCGTCACCGCCGGGCAGCCGCTCATCTGGCTGGAGGCCATGAAGATGGAGCACCGCATCACCGCTCCGGCCTCCGGCACGCTCACCACGCTGCACGCCGCCCCCGGCAGCCAGGTCGAGGTCGGCGCGCTTCTCGCCGTAGTCGCGCCTGCTCCCGCCACCGACACCACGCAGGGGAACACATGAGCATCGTCGAAACGCAGGAACACCAGGACCTCCGCGCCGCCGTCGCCGCCCTCGGCCGCCGCCACGGCCGCGGGTTCGACCGCGAGACGCTGTGGAGCGAGGCCGGCAAGCTCGGCTATCTCGGCGTGAACCTCCCCGAGGAGTACGGCGGCGGAGGCGGCGGCCTCGCCGAACTCTCCATCGTTCTCGAAGAGTTGGGCGCCGCCGGGTGCCCCCTGCTCCTCATGGTCGTGTCGCCCGCCATCTGCGGAACCGTCATCGCCCGCTTCGGCACCGACGAGCAGAAGCGCGAGTGGCTCCCCGGCCTCGCCGACGGCTCCCGCACCATGGCCTTCGGCATCACCGAACCCGACGCCGGATCCAACTCGCACCGCATCACCACCACCGCGCGCAAATCCGAGGAGGGCAGCGGCGGCTGGATACTCAACGGCCGTAAAGTCTTCGTCTCCGGCGTCGACATCACCGACGCCACCCTCATCGTCGGCCGCACCGAGGACGCGAAGACCGGCTCGCTCAAGCCCTGCCTCTTCATCGTCCCGCGCGACGCCCCCGGCTTCCACCGCACTCGGATCGACATGGAACTCCAGGCGGTGGAGAAGCAGTTCGAGCTCGTACTGGACGACGTACGCCTGCCCGCCGACGCCCTCGTCGGCGACGAGGACGCCGGGCTCCTCCAGCTCTTCGCCGGCCTCAACCCCGAACGCGTCATGACCGCCGCCTTCGCCCTCGGCATGGCCCGCCACGCGATCGACAAGGCCGTCGACTACGCCAGGACCCGCCAGGTCTGGCAGCAGCCCATCGGCGCCCACCAGGCCATCGCGCACCCGCTCGCCCAGGCGCACATCGAGATCGAACTCGCCCGCCTGATGATGCGCAAGGCCGCCTACCTCTACGACGCGGGCGACGACGCCGGCGCGGGCGAGGCCGCCAACATGGCCAAGTACGCGGCGGGGGAGGCCTGCGTACACGCCGTGGACCAAGCCGTACACACCCTCGGCGGCAACGGCCTCACCCGCGAGTACGGTCTGGCCTCCCTCATCACGGCCTCCCGCGTGGCCCGTGTCGCGCCTGTCAGCCGGGAAATGATCCTGAACTACGTATCCCACCAGTCCCTGGGTCTCCCCAAGTCGTACTGAGACAGGCCATTCTGTCCCTCCACGCGTCGAAGGGGCGGTCATCATGATCTTTCACAGTGAGTACGCGGATGTCGCACCGGTCGATCTGCCGATCCACGACGCGGTGCTCGGCCGCGCGGCGGAGTTCGGCGAGGCCGTCGCCCTCGTGGACGGTACGGACGGCACCACCGTCACCTATGCCCAACTGGACCTCTTCCACCGCCGTACCGCCGCCGGGCTGCGCGACGCGGGTCTGCGCAAGGGCGACGTACTGGCCCTGCACAGCCCCAACACCGTCGCGTATCCCGTCGTGTTCTACGGAGCCACCCGCGCGGGGGCATCCGTCACCACCGTCCATCCGCTGTCGTCCGCCGAGGAGTTCGCGAAGCAGCTCCGTGACTCCTCGGCCCGGTGGATCGTCACGGTGTCGCCGCTGCTCGAAGTCGCCCGCAGGTCAGCCGAGTTGGTCGGCGGTATCGAGGAGATCTTCGTCTGCGACCGGGCGCCGGGCCACCGTTCCATTCTCGACATGATCGCCACGGAGCCGGCCGAGGTCTCCGAGACCCGTATCGACCCCGCCGAGGACATCGCCGCCCTCCCGTACTCCTCCGGCACCACCGCCTCGCCCAAGGGCGTCATGCTGACGCACCGCTCGATCGCCACCAACCTCGCGCAGCTCGACCCCGTCATGCCCATGCGCCCCGGCGACCGCATCCTCGCCGTGCTCCCGTTCTTCCACATCTACGGCCTCACCGCCCTGATGAACGCGCCGCTTCGGAGGGGCGCGACCGTCGTCGTACTGCCGCGCTTCGAACTCGACCAGTTCCTCGGCGCGATCGAGACACACCGCATCAACGGCCTGTACGTCGCCCCGCCGATCGTCCTCGCGCTCGCGAAGCACCCGGCCGTCGCCCGCTACGACCTCTCCTCGCTCGACTACATCGTCAGCGCCGCCGCGCCCCTCGACGCCCGCCTCGCCGCGGCCTGTTCGGCCCGGCTGCGACTGCCGCCCGTCCGCCAGGCGTACGGGATGACCGAGCTGTCACCGGGCACGCACGTCGTCCCGCTCGACGCCGAGAACCCGCCCGCCGGAGCCGTGGGCAAGCTCCTGCCCAGCACCGAGATGCGGGTCGTCTCCCTCGACGACCCCGGCACGGACGCCCCCGTCGGCGCCGACGGCGAAGTCCTCATCCGCGGCCCGCAGGTGATGAAGGGCTACCTCGGCCGGCCCGACGAGACCGCCCACATGATCGACGCCGACGGCTGGGTCCACACCGGCGACATCGGCCGGGTCGACGCGGACGGCTGGCTGTTCGTGGTGGACCGGGTGAAGGAACTCATCAAGTACAAGGGGTTCCAGGTCGCCCCCGCGGATCTCGAAGCGCTGCTGCTGGCCCACGAGTCGATAGCGGACGCCGCGGTCATCGGTGTCCACGACGAGGACGGGAACGAGATCCCCAAGGCGTACATCGTCCGCCAGCCGTCGGCGGCCGGGCTGACCGGGGCGGACGTCATGGCGTACGTCGCGGAACACGTCGCCCCGCACAAGAAGGTCCGCAGGGTGGAGTTCATCGGGGGCGTCCCGCGGGCCGCGTCCGGGAAGATCCTCCGCCGTGAACTGAGGGCACGGGAGGAGCGCGAGAGGGAGCCGGAGCCGATGTAAGGCCCGTCGGGCGGTGTGACTGACCGCGACCGCCTGGTGGCACCGGAGTAGCCGTCCGGGCACGCCCCGCAACTGCCGGCGGATCGCCGTGCGTTGCGGGCGTGGCTGCCCGGCGTCGTACCGGTCCATGGCCCGCGTCGCCGTCGATACGTGTGCCCTCGCGGGAATACCGCATGCGCGCTTGATCGATCCCTCGCGCGCTGCCACGCTCTGAATCTCGCACACCAGCGCTCGGATCCTCGGACGCCAACCGACGGACCGCGAGCGAGAGACGGAGACCACGTGACGCTGGTCGCGACCGCGCACGAACGCGGTATCACCACCCTGACCATGAACGCGCCGGCGAAGCGCAACGCCCTGTCGGCGCGCCTCGTCGGTGAGTTGGCCGGCGCGCTCACCAACTGTGCCGAGGACCCGGCCGTACGGGCCGTGGTCCTCAGCCACACCGGCACCACCTTCTGCGCCGGCGCCGATCTGAAGGAGCCGCCGAACCCGTACACCTTCGTCGCGCTCATGCGGCAGATCGTCGCGCACCCGAAGCCCGTCGTCGCGCGCGTCACCGGCCATGTGCGGGCCGGGGGCCTTGGACTGCTCGGGGCCTGCGACATCGTGATCGCCTCCACCGGCTCGGACTTCGCCTTCACGGAGGTACGTATCGGCGTCGCGCCCGCCGTCATCTCGATGCCCCTGCTGCCCCGCATGGCGCCGCGCGCCGCAGCCCGCCACTACCTCACCGGCGAGACCTTCGGCGCCGAAGAGGCCCTGGCCGACGGGCTGATCACCGAGGCCGCCGACGACGTGGACACCGCGCTCGCCCCGCTTCTCGACGCCCTGCGAAGAGGCTCCCCACAGGGCCTGGCCGAATCGAAGAAGCTGCTGAACGCGCGGGTGCTGGAGGCCTTCGAGCAGTACGCGGAGGATCTCGTACAGCGCTCGGCGTCGCTCTTCGCCACGGCCGAGGCCCGCGAGGGCATGGCGGCGTTCGTCGAGCGGCGGGACGCGGCATGGGTACGGTAGCCGCGCCGAAGCAGGACCGCAGCCGCGCCACCCGCCGGCGGCTGCTGGAGGCCGCCGTGTCCTGCCTCGCCGAACACGGCTGGGCCGGCTCCACGGTCTCGGTCGTCGCCGAACGCGCCGGGGTCTCGCGCGGCGCGGCGCAGCATCACTTCCCCACCCGCGAGGACCTGTTCACGGCGGCGGTCGAGTACGTCGCCGAGGAACGCACCAGCGCTCTGCGCGCGCTCGCGCCGACCGGGCCGGACCGCCGCCGCGAGGTGGTCGACGAGGTCGTGGCGCTCTATACCGGCACGCTGTTCCGGGCCGCGCTGCAACTGTGGGTCGCCGCGTCCAACGAGGAGCAGCTACGGGCCCGCGTCACCGAACTCGAAGGACGCGTCGGGCGCGAGGCGCACCGGATGACCGTCGAACTGCTGGGCGCGGACGAGTCCGTGCCCGGTGTGCGCGAGACGATCCAGGGGCTGCTGGACATGGCGCGGGGGCTGGGTCTGGCGACGCTGCTGACGGACGACACGCAGCGGCGGAAGCGAGTGGTGGCGCAGTGGGCGAGCATCGTGGATACGGCGCTGAGCTGACGGGGACACGCTGAGGCGGCTGCCCCCGGCCGTCGGACGGGCCCCGGACCCGTCCGACGGCCGGGCACCGCTGCCCGTGCCGGAGCGCCGTCGTCAGCCCCCGATCTCGCGCGGGTCGCGCGGCCCCGGACCCACGTACCGCGCCGAAGGCCGCACCAGCCGCCCCGTCCGCTTCTGCTCCAGGATGTGCGCCGACCAGCCCGCCGTACGCGCGCACGTGAACATCGACGTGAACATGTTCGCGGGCACCTCCGCGAAGTCCAGCATGATCGCCGCCCAGAACTCCACGTTCGTCGCCAGCACCCGGTCAGGACGGCGCGCGTGCAGCTCCTCCAGCGCCGCCTTCTCCAGCGCCTCGGCGACCTCGAAGCGCGGTGCGTCCAGCTCCTTCGCCGTACGCCGCAGCACGCGGGCGCGCGGGTCCTCCGCCCGGTACACCCGGTGGCCGAAGCCCATCAGCCGCTCGCCCTTGTCGAGCGCCTTCTTCACCCAGGCCGTCGCGTCGCCAGTCCGCTCGATCTCCTCGATCATGCCGAGGACGCGCGAAGGGGCGCCGCCGTGCAGCGGCCCGGACATGGCGCCGACGGCCCCCGAGAGGGCCGCGGCGACGTCCGCGCCGGTGGAGGCGATGACGCGGGCCGTGAACGTCGACGCGTTCATGCCGTGCTCGGCCGCCGACGTCCAGTACGCGTCGACCGCCTTCACATGCCGGGGGTCGGGCTCCCCGCGCCAGCGGATCATGAAGCGCTCGACGACGGACTCCGCCTTGTCGATCTCCCTCTGCGGCACCATCGGCACGCCCTGCCCGCGCGCCGACTGCGCCACGTACGACAGGGCCATGACCGCGGCCCGCGCCAGATCGTCGCGGGCCGTACGCTCGTCGGTGTCCAGGAGCGGTTTGAGGCCCCAGACGGGGGCGAGCATCGCGAGCGCCGACTGCACGTCGACGCGGATGTCGCCGGAGTGGACGGGGATGGGGAAGGGCTCGGCGGGCGGCAGCCCGGGGTTGAAGGCGCCGTCGACGAGCAGGCCCCACACGTTCCCGTAGGAAACGCGGCCGACCAGATCCTCGATGTCGACGCCCCGGTAACGGAGGGCACCGCCCTCCTTGTCCGGTTCGGCGATCTCCGTCTCGAAAGCGATGACTCCTTCGAGTCCGGGTACGAAATCGGACATCAGGCGGCTCCTCTGGTGTGACTGACGCGGACTGACGCGGAAACGATCGGCTGAACCGGATGACGGCTCACGGCCTACGGCCCGCGCATCCGATGTCAGAAGTTGTCGGCGCCGATACGGATCCACGGTCGTTGTCGTACGACTCGCGGTCCGGAACGGTCATCCGTTACCCACCGTCCTGCCCAGCACGGACATCGAATCAACCATGCCACGGCTCCGGCATTGCGGGAGTATGGGTCGCGTGCCTCACACTCCGTCCGCCGAGAGCCCGGACACCGCCGAAAGCCCCGACCGCGCCGAGTCCCCCGACCCCGCCCTCATGCGCGAGCAGTACCGGGCGGCGGCCTTCCTGGAGACCGACCTCGCCACCGAGCCGATGGACCAGTTCGCGAGCTGGTTCAAGGAGGCGGTGGCCGGCGGTCTGCACGAGCCCAACGCGATGGTCGTCTCCACCGCGACCCCCGACGGCCGCCCGTCGTCCCGGACCGTGCTGCTCAAGGCCTACGACCGCCGCGGCTTCGTCTTCTTCACCAACTACGGGTCCCGCAAGGGCCGGGAGATCGACGCGAACCGGTACGTCGGCGTCCTCTTCCCCTGGCACGCGCTGGGCCGCCAGGTCGTCGTGACCGGTACGGCGTCCCGTGTCGGCCGCGCGGAGACGGCGGCGTACTTCCGCACCCGCCCGCACGGCTCCCAGCTCGGTGCCTGGGCGAGCGAACAGTCCTCGCCGGTGGGCTCGCGCGCGGAGCTGCTGGAGCGGTACGAGGACCTGGCCGCCCGCTATCCGGCCGGTGAGCCGGTCCCGGTGCCGCCGTACTGGGGCGGGATACGGGTCGTCCCGGAGACGGTCGAGTTCTGGCAGGGCCACGAGAACCGGCTGCACGACCGGCTGCGGTACGTGGCGGCGGAAGGCGGCTGGCGGGTGGAGAGGCTCTGCCCGTAGGACAGCGCCGGGAACGCAGACGACCCGCGTGCTCAGGTCCCTCCGGAGAGGAGCCGGCCGGACTTACCGGCGAGCACGCGGGTCGGGTGACTGCTTGGATTGGGCCGGTGGTTCACCGGCACCGCACGTGTGCGACGACGGGCGTCAGCCCGCAGCCACCTCACTTGTCCGGATTGAAATCACTTCCGAACCACCTCCCTTCTAGTGTGCTCACCACCCTAGGAAGCGCTCCCGCGCCCCACAAGTGATTATTTGGATTTCCACCGCACAACGATTTCGCTGAACAAGGTGTGTGCTGGGTCACCCTGGAGTTGAATGATCGTAGGTATGACCGAGCAGGCGGCAGGGGGTGCCAGGGATGAGTGCTTCCCGGAGCGGGACCACTCGCCCGCCCGGCTCCGACGGACCGGAATCCGGCGAGGCCGACGCGGCGGGCGCGGCCGAGGTGACGGGCCCGGACGGCGGGCCCGGTGCGGATCTGCTGGCCGCGCTGCTGGACGGGATGGACGCGGCGCTCTGCGCGTTCGACGCCGACGGCGTGATCACCCACTGGAACCGCGAGGCCGAGCGGATACTCGGCTGGTCCGCCGACGAGGCCGTCGGCAGGCGCGGATTCGCCGGCTGGGCCGTGCGCAGTGCCGACGCCGACGAGGTGCACGGGCGTCTCATGTCGGCGATGGGCGTGCCGGGACGGCTGGTGCACGAGTTCGCGCTGCTGCGCAAGGACGGCAGCAGGGTGCTCGTACGGACACAGTCCGCGGGCGTACGCGGGGCGGACGGCAAACCTGCCGGGGTGTACTGCGCGTTCAGCGAGGTCCACGCGCAGATCGATCTGGAGCGGTCCATCGCGCTCAGCGAGGCGCTGTTCGACGACGCGCTGTGGGGCGTGGTCCTGGTCGACGTGGATCTGCGCCCGACCGTCGTGAACGGGCACGCCGCGCGTGCGCTCGGCTCGGGCCGTACGGCGCTGCTCGGGCGGCCCCTGGGCGAGACCGTCGTACAGGGCGTCGAGGAGTTGGAGGGAGCGCTCCACCACGTACTGGCGGAGGGCGCGCCGCGTGCGCTCGCGGAGCTGTGGGTGACGCTGCGCACGCAGGACGGGAGCGAGCGGCGCCGGTGCTGGCGCAGCGGCTTCGTACGGCTGGCGTCCCCGCTCGCGGAGGAGCCGGTGCCGCTGGGTGTGGGCTGGCTGTTCCAGGACGTCACGGAGGCGCGGCTGGCGGCGCAGGAGGCGGACAAGCTGCGCTTCCGCACGAGCCAGCTGCACCGCGCGGGGCGGGCCGCGGGCGAGTGCGAGGACCCGATGGAGGCGGCGCGGGTCTGCCTGGACTTCGCGCTCGTGGGCTTCGCGGACCACGCGCTGATCGATCTGGTCCTGGGCGGGCCGGCCCCGGTCGCGCCCTACGGCGGCGACGTGCCGCCGACCCGGCTGGTACGGGTGGCGGCGACGCCGGCCGGCTCGGCCGGACCCTGCCTGCCGGTCGCGGCCGGCGGCATCCCGGTGCGGTACCGGGACGGTCACCCGGCCCTCCAGGCGGTGTCCCGCAACGGCTCGGTACGCGCGAGCGCCCCCACGGGCGCGTCGACGACCCCGACCTGGTCGGTCTCGCGCCAGTGGCCCCCCGACTCGGTGCACGCGCTCTGCACGGTGCTGCGCAGCCGGGGCAGGACGCTGGGCGTGGTCACGTTCCTCCGCGGCACGACCCGCCCCTCGTTCGAACGCCAGGACGCGATCTACGCGGAGGACGTCACGGCCCGTATGGCGGCCTCCCTGGACCTGCTGACCCTGCTCGACGGCGAGCCCGGCCCGGAGGCTTGACGGCCCGGCGTCCGACGGGCGGCCCCCGGGGCGTACGACCCGGAGCCCGCCTTCACCATCGGCTGACCCCGCATGCCTCGCCCCGGCAGTCGCCGGCGCCGCCGTATCCGCCGCCGCGCGGCGGTAGCCCTCGGACGCCGGACCTCCGCCGGGCCTCCGCCAGGCATACGCCTTGCCGCCGGGGACATGCCGGGAGGCGGCCCCCCGGGCGTGCGGCCTGGGTTCACCCGCCGCTGAAGCGTCCGTCGGCGCCGGGCGCCGCAGTCGGCCTCAGCGGCGGGCTGCCGCCCGACGCCCCGGCTGGGCGGTAGCCACGGACGCCGGACGTCCGACGTTGGCGAGCCCGGTGCTCCGGCCGCTCGGGCGGCGGGCCTCCGGGCCTTCCGCCCGGCCGCCGGCACGCCGGCACGCCGGCCCGGCGTGCCGGTCGCCGCCGGCCCGGCCCGGCCCGGCGCGTTTAGTGCCGGTAGAAGATCCGGTCCCCGTACTCCGTCATCACGCGGCCGTTCCACTCGTGGCCGCCGTCCACGTTTCCCGAGCGCAGCAGCGGGGGTTCCACGCCGCGGTCGACCAGGCCGCCCGCCGCCGTCGCCACCATCGCCTGCATCAGCGCGCTCGTCACCACCGTCGACGCCGGTGCGAACGGTGCCTCGATCCCCTCCGCCGACAGCTCCGCGTCGCCCACGGCGATCTTGCTGTCGAGCACGATGTCGCAGTGGTCCTTGAGGTAAGTCCCGGACGCGTGACGGGACTTCGTCTCCGTCGCGTACGCCACCGATGTCACCCCGATCACCTTCAGACCCCGCGCCCGCGCGTTCAGCGCCATCTCCACCGGGAGCGCGTTGCGTCCCGACAGCGAGATGATCACCAGGACATCGCCGGACCTCGCCGGGCTGGAGTCCAGCACGGCGCTCGCCAGGCCGTCGACCAGCTCCAGCGCCGAGCCGAGCGTCGCGGGCATCACGTCGACGCCCATCACGCCCGGCACGTTGAGGAGGTTCATGACGGCGAGACCGCCGGCCCGGTAGACGACGTCCTGCGCGGCGAGCGAGGAGTGCCCGGCGCCGAAGGCGAAGACACGGCCGCCGGAGGTCACGGTGTCGGCGATCGCTTTTCCGGCCGCTTCGATGTTCGCGGCCTCCTCGTCGCGTACGCGCTCCAGCAGACCGATCGCGGCGCCGAAGAACTGACCGGCCAGCGTGCTCTCGCTCATTCGGAAGACCTTCCGTAGGGGGCGGAGAAAAGGGCGGAAAAGAAGACGGACAGGGGAGGGAATGCCTGTGCCGCGGATCACGTTGCGGTCTGGACCTTTACCGTGTCAATACGGCTTCGCCTTCGGCGGCTTCCCGCACGGCACGGTTGTCGGTGCGATGCGTCAGAATTGAGCACGGGGCCTGCGCACGGTTGTTTTCATGTCACAGCATCGAGGGGCACGTATGTCCGGACTGATCGACACGACGGAGATGTATCTCCGCACCATCCTCGAACTGGAAGAGGAAGGTGTGGTCCCCATGCGCGCCCGGATCGCGGAGCGGCTGGATCAGAGCGGGCCGACGGTCAGCCAGACCGTGGCGCGTATGGAGCGGGACGGGCTGGTGCAGGTCGCGGGCGACCGGCATCTGGAGCTGACGGAGGAGGGGCGCCGGCTGGCGACGCGCGTGATGCGCAAGCACCGCCTCGCCGAGTGTCTGCTCGTTGACGTGATCGGCCTGGAGTGGGAGCAGGTGCACGCGGAGGCCTGCCGCTGGGAGCACGTGATGAGCGAGGCGGTCGAGCGCCGGGTCGTGGAGCTGCTGCGGCACCCGACGGAGTCGCCGTACGGGAACCCGATCCCGGGCCTGGAGGAGCTGGGCGAGCACGCCGGGGCCGACCCCTTCCTCGACGAGGGCATGGTGAGCCTGGCCGAGCTGGACCCGGGCGCCGAGGGCAAGACGGTCGTGGTGCGGCGGATCGGCGAGCCGATCCAGACGGACGCACAGCTGATGTACACGCTGCGACGGGCGGGCGTGCAGCCCGGCTCCGTGGTGAGCGTGACCGAGTCGCCGGTCGGCGGGGTGCTCGTGGGCAGCAGCGGAGAGGCGGCGGAGCTGGACTCCGAGGTCGCCTCGCACGTCTTCGTCGCCAAGCGCTGACTTCCCTCCGGGGATCCTGACCTCGGTCCCGGGTCCCCGGGGCCGAGTTCTTGGCACCCGGGCACGGCTGCGGAGAGTATTCCTTCGGCGACGGAGAATACGAATTCCCGGCGGAATGGCAGCGGGCGGGCGATTCGCGTGCCAGGCTTGCCCGGGGGCATATGACCTGAGGGCAGCGGTCGCGGAGCGTGGCCCGTGGCCGAGGAGGGAGCGGGGCTGTGCGCCTGACGCCTGTCGCTGTGCCTGTTGTCGCCGCTGTGTCTGTCGCGGGCCTGTCGCGCCCGCCGCCGGGGATCCGTACGGCAAGGGCCCCGGCGCCCTGAGGCGCCGGGGCCTGTCCTCCCCGCTTCCGACCCGGAGCCCCGAGCTCCCGGGGTCGGTCCCCACGGACCCTCATCCCCGAGTGGTCCGCCTCCCGCAGGAAATCTCCCCTCCGCCGCTCTGGACAACCGTTGACCACGGTCACTCGAACGAGCGGTGTTGGGTGCGGCGGCCAGGTTTTCGAATAGGAGTTCGATAGTCTGGGAGCCGCATGACCGAACGGCACGGAATCGGGCCGGTGCCATCGGACTCGACCACTCAGGACCGAAGGGGGTGCCAGGACACATGGTGCAGCGCATCGATGTGAGCGGATTCGACGGGCTGCGGCTCGCAGCCTGGGAGTTCACCGACCAGCCCGAGGAGCGGGCCGAGACCGGGGCCACCCCGGGTGTGCTGCTGCTCCACGGCCTGATGGGCCGCGCCTCGCACTGGGCGGCCACCGCGCGCTGGCTGTCCGGGCGCCATCGGGTCGTCGCGCTCGACCAGCGGGGCCACGGCCTCAGCGCGAAGCCCCCCGACGCGTCGTACACCCGCGAGGCGTACGTGTCGGACGCCGAGGCGGTGATCGAACAGCTCGGCCTCGCGCCCGTCACCCTTGTCGGCCACGCCATGGGCGCGCTGACCGCGTGGCAACTCGCCGCGAAGCGGCCCGACCTGGTCGGGGCGCTGGTCATCAGTGACATGCGGGCGTCCGCGCTGGGGGCGGCTTCGCAGCGCCTGTGGGACGACTGGTTCCGCGCCTGGCCCCTCCCGTTCAAGACGCTCGCCGACGTACGGAAGTGGTTCGGCGAGGACGACCCCTGGCTGGAGGGGCCGAATCCGGGCCGCGGCGAGTTCTTCGCGGAGGTGATGACCGAGCGCGCCGACGGCTGGTGGCCGGTCTTCTCCCGCCGTCAGATGCTCACCTCACGCGCTACGTGGGTCTACGACGCGCACTGGGAGGAGCTGGCGCAGGTCCGCTGCCCCACGCTGGTCGTGCGGGGCCTGGACGGCGAGTTGGGCCGCGCGGAGGCGCAGGAGATGGTGCGGGTCCTGCCGCGAGGGGAGTACGCGGAGGTGGACGACGCCGGGCATCTCGTGCACTACGACAAGCCGGAGGCCTGGCGCGCGGCGATAGAGCCGTTCCTGGACGGTGCGTTGACGCCGTAGCGCGTTTCTTCGGCGGCCGGTCTGAATCGTTTCGGCTCAGACCGCCGCGCTGCCGGTGAGCCGTTGCGGGGTGATCCGGATCGTGACGCGTACGGCCTCGGGCGGGAGGTCCAGATACTCCTGCCCGGCGCCGGGCCCCTCGTACTTCTCGGCGAGCGCGACGGCCGTCCGCCTGCCGGCGTCCTCGGTGACGGTGGCCGTGCCGCGTACCTCGACGTAGATCTGCGAGTCGGCCGGGTCGAACACGCTGAGGCTGACCCGGGGTTCACCGGCCAGGTTCGTCACCTTGCGCCGCCCGGCCTGCGAGGAGATGACCAGATCGTCCCCGTCGATACCGACCCAGACCACGGAGGACTGGGGGCTGCCGTCCGGGTTGACGGTGGAAAGGACGGCGGGGTTACGGCCGTCGAGGAGCT
Source organism: Streptomyces sp. NBC_01716 (assembly GCF_036248275.1). Taxonomy (NCBI): domain Bacteria; kingdom Bacillati; phylum Actinomycetota; class Actinomycetes; order Kitasatosporales; family Streptomycetaceae; genus Streptomyces; species Streptomyces sp. NBC_01716. The sequence continues at coordinate 4,988,778 of NZ_CP109181.1, forward strand.
TCCGGGCGGCGGCGCTGAGTATCACAGTCATGCGGCGAGCTTAGGTCCTGTCCGGCGGATCTTCGCGGGCCCGGTCGGCTCGGCGGTACGACGCGGGGCCGTGCCGCGGGGTCGCCCCCGGCCGTCACCGGCCGCGCGGCCGCACGCACCGGTCCCGCAGGCCCCGCCCGCCTGTCGGTGGGGCGACTTGGCGGCACGCCCCCGGTCGTACCCGCCAAGTCCCGCCCCGCACGCGGCGCCTGGCGCGCACGAAGCGCGCCGTGCCGGGCGTCGCGTGCCAAGCGGGACTTTGAAGACACGCCCCAGGCGCCGAGGGCTCATCCGCGCAGGTACGCCGGACAGGACCCAGGCGAGCCCCCTCAGCCCTTGCTCACCGCCGTCAGGATTTCCGGCAGCGTCGATGCCGTGCGGGGTGCCGCCAGGCGGACTCCCGCCCAGGCGATCAGCGTGCCGTACGCCGTGCCCACCGGAAGCACCAGCCACGTCCAGCCGTTCGCGCCCGACGCGTGCAGGGCGATCGAGAGGCCGATCACCGGTGCGCACAGCAGTGCGCCGCCCAGCATGCCGCCGAGGATGGAGATCCACGCGAGCCCGGCCTGGCCGGGGGCGACGTTCTTGTACGCGCTGTCCTGCGGGATCGAGTACGGGAACCGCGCCGACGCCACCGCCCCCGTCGCCATCATCGCGCCGAGCAGCGCGAAGGACAGCCCCAGTGCCTCCGGCAGCGCCTGCCAGTCGCCCAGCAGCCCGGCCGTCAGGATCGTCACCAGTGCCGAGTACGGCAGCGTGATCACCAGCAGGGCGAAGGCCCGTGCCCGTAGTTCCAGATACGCGTCGCGCGTCGAGGAAATCGTCAGGGCCACCATCCAGAACGCGGAGGTGTCCTGCCCGAACTGGTTGTACATCTGGACCCCGAGCATCCCCGCCGCGAAGCAGGCGAGATAGATCGAGCCGTTGCCCTGGAGGGCGTTCACCAGCGGCACGATCAGGCCGACCGCCAGCGAAGTGACCCACGCCGCCTTGGTCTTGGGGTCGCGCCACACGTACCGCAGGCTGCGCTGCATCACCGTGCCCGTACGTCCCGCGGGCAGCAGCCTGCTGAGCGGCCCGGACGCGGACTCCTTGCGGGCCGGGCCGGAAGCCGCCGCGATCGTCGAGCCGTCCGGGGCGGTCATCAGCTTCACCAGCGAGCGGCGCCACCAGTACAGGAGCGCGGCCAACGCGGCGAGCGACAGCAGCAGTTGGGGCACCGCAAGCCCGTACGCGCCCTCGCTCACCGAGTCCACCGCGCCGATCGCCGACGCGGGCGGCACCCACCGCAGGACGTCCGCCACCGGGTCGAGCGCCGACAGCCCGCCCGCCTCGTTGAGCCGCTGGACACCGAAGTTGACGAACTGGATACCGACCGCGATCACCAGACCGCTCAGCACCGCCAGATCCCGCCCCTTGCGTGACGTCAGCAGCCGGATGTTCGCCGCTGCCACGGCGCGCGACAGCGCCACGCACACCAGCAGGGCCAGCGGTACGGCGAGCACCGACACCACCACCGCGCCCGCGCCGTGCCCGACGGCGATGGCCGAGCCGAGCACCAGGCAGAGCGTGAACAGCGGCCCGATCCCCACCAGGGACGCGGCCAGCAGCGCGCCGATCAGCGACTGGGGCCGCAGCGGCAGCATCACGAGCCGGCTCGGGTCGAGCGTCTCGTCGCCGCTGGGGAAGAACAGCGGCAGCATCGCCCAGCCCAGGGCCACCAGCGCGGTCAGTACGACGACGAGGGTGGCCGCGCCGTCGTTCCCGCGCAGCAGGATCAGGCCGAGCAACTGGCCTGCGGCGATGAGGAGGGCGAAGACGACGGAGACGACGTACGCGGCGGTACGGCCCGATGACTGGCGCAGCCCGTTGCGCAGCAGCGACAGCTTCAGCCGTACGAAGACGGGCGCGAGCGCGCGGGTCCCCAGGGTGACGACCGGCGTCGTACCGGAACCGACGGGACCGGCTGATCCGGCCGGACCCGCCGCTTCCGACAGCCCCGCGCTGTCAGCGGCGGCGGCGCTCATCGGGCACCGCCCAGCCAGTCCAGGGACTCGCCGGTGTCCCGCCCCTGCGCGCCGACCAGTTCGAGGAACGCGTTCTGGAGCGACGGCGCGTCGCCCCGTACCTCCGCGAGGGTCCCCTGCGCGCGGATACGGCCCGCGGCCATCACCGCGACCCAGTCGCACAGCGACTCGACCAGCTCCATCACATGGCTGGAGAAGACGACGGTCGCGCCGGACTCGGTGTAGCGCTCCAGCACGCCGCGGATCGTCTGCGCCGACACCGGGTCGACGCCCTCGAACGGCTCGTCCAGGAAGAGGACTTCGGGGTTGTGCAGCAGCGCCGCCGCCAGCCCGATCTTCTTGCGCATACCGGTCGAGTAGTCCACGACGAGCTTGTGCTGAGAGTCCGCCAGGTCCAGTACGCCCAGGAGCTGCGTGGCGCGCTTGTCGACCTCGTCACCGGGCAGCCCCCGCAGCCGGCCGGTGTATCCGAGGAGTTCGCGCCCGGACAGCCGCTCGAAGAGCCGCAGCCCCTCGGGCAGTACGCCGATCCGCGCCTTGACCGCCGCCGGGTCGCCCCAGACGTCGTGCCCGGCGACCTGGACCCGGCCCATGTCCGGCCGCAGCAGGCCGGTCACCATGGAGAGCGTGGTCGTCTTGCCCGCGCCGTTCGGGCCGACGAGACCCACGAACTGGCCGGCGGGCAGATCGAGATCGATCCCGGCGACGGCGACCTGCTCGCCGAAGCGCTTCCACAGCCCCTCCACGCGTACGGCGGGAGGCGGCGTCGCCGCACCCGCCGTACGCGCCCCGCCCGCCCCGCCTTCCGAGCCCACCGCGTCCGCCGCGCCCGCAGCCGGCGGCACCACCCGCTCCGTCCGTCCTGTCCGCTCCGCCGCTCGGTCCGGTACGTGTTCCGGCATGCCGCACTGCCCTTCGGTGTTCCTTTTCGTGGTGTCGAGAAGACCCACCATAAGACCGCTCCCCTGCGGCCCCTCAGGGACAAACTCAGGGACAGATCTCAGGGACGGAGGGGATCAGGCCGGACGACCGGCCCTGGCCGCCGCCGCGTCCCGGCCGCACGCGTACGCCAGCGGGCTGATCAGCTCCTCCACGTCCGGCAGCCAGCGGTTGGCCGGAGTCGGCCGCCGGGCCCACTGCACCGCGCCGGAGCCGCCGACGCGGGTGGGCGGCGCCGCCACGTACCGCGCCTCACCCAGGGGCACCAGATCGATCGCCGACGCCGACCAGCCCAGCTTCTTCACGAGGCCGCCCACCTTCAGCGAGCCGCCCGGCAGGACGAAGAAGACCATCCGGCGGTCCGGGGTGCAGGTGACCGGGCCGAGCGTCATCCCCATCCGCTCCATCCGCGCGAGCGCCAGGAACCCCGCCGACTCCGGCACGTCCAGGGCGTCGAACGTACGGCCCGTCGGCAGCAGGATCGACGCGCCGGGCTGTTTCGACCAGAGCCGGCGCGCGGCGACCCCGCTGCCCGTCGCCTGGGCCGCCCAGTCCGGCCGCGTGGGATGCGCCCCGGGGGCCGGGCAGTCGGCGCGGTCGCACGAGCACCGTTCCCTGCCGTCGACCGCCTCCAGCCAGGTGCCGGGGAACACGTCCCAGTGCCGTTCCTCCGCGTACCGTACGGCGGTGTCCAGCAGCAGGTCGCCCCGCTGCTTGGGGATCTGCGCGGCGTCCGCGACGCCCGTCACTCCGATGGTCTTGTCCACGGAGAGCACAACTCCCGCCCGGACCTGGGGTTACGGGCGCCGGCAACCGTCGCGCAGGAGCATCGATCCTGCACGTGGGGCGCACTGAGGCATGGACGGGGGCGCGTAAGAGGTTGCGCCACGTGGATGGGTAACCACAATTGGTGACCGGGGGTTGCCCTTTGGGAGGCCCGAGGTTGAGTCACGCACACCTCGACGCCAAGCGGGCGGCGTTTCCGAGAAGTTACCGAAGATTGCTGATTTCGACCATCGCACGCATTCACGGCAGATCTGCCGGGCAGTGATCACTCTGTCGATCACTGCGGCCACAGGGGGTATCCATTGGCAGCCAGGCCTCTCGTCGCCCGTCAGCCGAACGAACGGTTGCAAACACTCATCCAGGAAGCCGCCTGTTCCAACGCCGGTCTCGCCCGGCGGGTCAACATGGTCGGGATCGAGCGCGGTCTCGACCTCCGCTACGACAAGACGTCCGTGGCGCGCTGGCTGCGCGGGCAGCAGCCGCGCGGCCGGGCCCCGGGGATCATCGCCGAGGCGCTGGGCCGCAAGCTGGGGCGTACGGTCACCATCGACGAGCTGGGGATGGCCAACGGCAAGAATCTCGCCTCCGGCATCGGCCTCCAGTTCTCGCCGACGGTCGTCGGCGCGATCGAGCAGGTCTGCGAGTTGTGGCGCAGCGACGTGGGCCGGCGTGACTTCCTCTCCGGATCGGCGGTGGCCTCCTCCGCCCTCGTCGAGCCGAGCAGGGACTGGCTGATCACGGGCGCGGACGCGTCCGTGGCCCGCAACACCGGTGCGCGGGTGGGGGATTCGGACGTCGCGGCGGTCGCCGCCATGACCGAGGCGCTGGTCGACCTGGACCACCGCTTCGGCAGCGGCCATGTCCGCCCGGTCGTCGTGCACTATCTGAACAGCGTGGTGTCGGGCCTGCTCTCGGGGTCGTACCGGGAATCGGTCGGCCGCAGGCTCTTCGCCGACGTCGCCCGGCTCACCGAGCTCGCGGGGTACATGGCGGTGGACACGGGTCAGCCGGGGCTCGCCCAGCGGTACTACATCCAGGCGCTGCGGCTCGCGCAGGCCGCGGGGGACCGGGGATACGGCGGCTATGTGCTGGCCGCGTCCATGAGCCATCTCGCGGCCCAGCTCGGAAACCCGCGCGAGATCGCCCAGTTGGCGCGGGCCGCGCAGGAGGGCGCGCGCGGGCACGTCACCCCGAGGGCGCAGGCCATGTTCCTGGCCGCCGAGGCGCGGGGGCACGCGCTGCTGGGCGACGCGAGCCAGTGTCACGCGGTCGCGGGCCGGGCGCTCACCGCGCTGGAGCAGGCGGATCCGGAGCAGGACGACGACCCGGCGTGGATCGCGCACTTCGACCACGCCTATCTGGCCGACGAGCTGGCCCACTGCTACCGCGATCTGGGGGAGCCCGATGCGGCGGCGCGCCACGCCTCCGACTCGCTGACGGGTCATCCCGAGACCCGCTCCAGGCGGCGGGCGATCGGCCTCGTCCTGCTGGCCACGGCGCAGGTGCAGCAGCGCGAGGTGGAGGAGGCGTGCCGTACGGGCACGCGCGCGGCGGAGCTGCTCGGCACGCTGCGCTCCAGCAGGGGAGCGGAGTATCTGGACGATCTCCAGCAGCGGTTGGAGCCGTACGGCTCGGAGCCCGCCGTACGGGAGTTCAGCGCCCGGCTGGAGACGCAGGCCGCGTGACACGGCTTTGCTACAACTTCCGCCGGGGGCAGGGGCGGGGGTGCTGCGGTCGGTGGTCGTGCGGCCACGGCGCGGAGTTGGCGCGGTGGCCGGTGGGGCGGGGCGCGACCCGAGTGCGGCTCCGTGACCGGGGCGGATGAGGGATGAGACCGGTCGCGGGGCCGGCGGGACGCGGGTGTCCGATTGACCCGCATCGTCGGAAGGTGTCTTGAACAGGCGGTTGGTGACTGGTTCCAGGCGCGTGGCAGGGCCGCTGAAACACCCGGTAGCGTGAACTGACGATTCCGTAGGTCCACACTAGGAGTCCCGGTGACGCAAAGCGGACAAAGGGACGAGTCGCAGTTGCCTGCCTCTCGGCCCGCGCACGAAGGCATCGTGCTGCCCGCCGACGGCGGTCCCCCCTTGATCCCCGGGGCCCCGGCGGACCAGTCCGCCCCGGCCGACCAGACGGCCCCGGCGGGCGGGCAGCCGTGGGGGCAGCCCTGGGGGCCGGGTGCGCCACAGCCGCAGCCGGAGCTGGAGGGTCAACTGCCCCCGCAGCAGGACCCGGGCGCCTACGGGTCGTACGGAGGCGGAGGCGGGGGCGCGGACGGGGGCTACGGCTACCCGCAGCAGCCCGAGTCGCTCCAGCAGCACTACCAGCCTCCTCAGCAGCAGTCCTACCAGCCGCCGCAGCACCAGCAGCCCCTGCCGCCCGCCCACCCGGGGCCGCTGCCGCAGGCGCTGCCGCCGCACCAGGAGCCGCCGCAGTCCTACGGGCCGCCGATGGCCGGTGTGTACGGCGCGCAGCCGCTGCCCGCCGAGGCGCCCCCCGGCGGCAGCGCGGACGCGACGCAGTACATACCGCCGGTGCCTGCCGCGGCCGGGCCCGCCGACGCCACGCAGTACATACCGCCGGTGCCGTCGTACCAGCAGGGCCAGACCCCGGGCGGGCTGCCGCCCGAGCGCCCGGCCGAGTCCACCCAGTACCTCGGCACCGTCCAGCCGGGCCCGCCCGCGCAGGGCACCTCGGACGCGGACGCCACGCAGTTCATCGCGCCCGTCCCCGCGGGGGACCCGAACGAGATCCCGGCCGCGCCCCAGGGCGCCCCGTACGGCATCCGGCCCGGCGCCCCCGGCGACCGCCAGCCGCCCGCCGAGTTCGACAGCCTCTTCCGTACGGAGGCCCCCGGCGGGGGCGGCGCCGTGCCGGACGAGACCCAGCAACTGCCGCAGATCGACCCCGGCGCGGGCACCGGCCGCAGGCGCGGCGGGCAGGCCCGCACCCAGCAGCCCCACGGACAGCAGGGCTACGGCGCCACCCCGCCCCCGTACGCGCAGCAGGGCGCCCCGCAGCAGCCGTCGGGCCCGCAGGGCCGGGCCGCAGGGCGCCGCAAGTCCTCACCGGTCCCGCTGATCGCCGCCGTGGTCGTCGGCTGCGCGGTGCTCGGCCTCGGCGCCGGCTGGCTGATGAGCGGCGACGACTCCGAGAAGCAGGACAAGAACCAGACCGTGTCGTCGGAGTCCTCACCCTCGGGCCAGGGCGGCGACCCGGCCGAGGAGGACCCGGCCAAGCCCCAGGCCGAGGAGCTCGACAAGCTCCTCGCCGAGAGCAACGACAGCCGGTCGGCGGTGATCAGCGCGGTCGACTCCATCAAGAGCTGCAAGAACCTGGACCAGGCGGTCACCGACCTCCAGGACGCGGCCGACCAGCGCCGCGACCTGGTCTCCCGCCTCAAGGAACTGACCCTCGACAAACTGCCGCAGCACGCCCGGCTCTCGAACTCGCTGACCAATGCCTGGCAGGCCTCCGCCTCGGCGGACGACCACTACGCGACGTGGGCGACCGAGGCGAAGACGAAGAAGGGCTGCCGCGGCGGCAAGGCCCGCACCACAAAGGCGGCGGCCGAGGGCAACCGTGCGAGCGGCGAGGCGACGGCGGCCAAACAGAAGGCATCGGGCCTCTGGAACGGCATCGCGTCCAAGTACGGCCTCACGGAACGCGCCCCGACGGAACTGTGACAGCGCGCGGGATCCCCTGTCCAAAGGGAACGGGGGGCCCGGGCTCGCTTTCCGCTCTCGCGTGGGTCTGTGTGTGCGACATCCCGCGAGTTTCCCTGAGCCCTGCTGAGTCCTTGTCCCTGTGGCCAGGGTGTTCTGTCTCCTGGGAGTGTTCTTCGAGCCGATGACGTAACTTCACGATTCTTGAAGCGGAGTTCCGGTCGTGCGGACTGCCGAAGTCCTCGTTCGTCTCGGCCTGTTCACCGACGACCGTGCCTCAGCGGTCGACCGGTGGCTTGACCGCAAGGTTCACGAAGGTACCCCGGGCATCCGTCGCGACGCCGAATCCTGGGTCCGCACCCTGCTCGACGGCGGTCCGCGGTCGGAGCCTCGGGCGCGCCAGAAGTGCGGGGCGTGTGCCTTGATTTCCCTCGCGGCGGCCGGCGCGGCCTCGAACCGCGGGCGGACCCGGACCCGGGTACTGATCTTCTCGGCGAAGATCTTGTCCCGTGGGATGCCGTGTCCGGCGAGTGGGGGTGCCGGTGAGAACCGGCGGTGATCAGTCCTCGGACCTGGCAGGTCGGGGCAGTTCCGGCGTATTGGTCGCCTCGGCGAGTCCGAGGCGACCGCCCTTCAGCTCGGGCACGTAGGTGTGGATCGTGTTCCTGGAGACGCCGAGGAGCTTCGCGATCGAGGTGACAGTGTTCTCCGCGCGGGCGAGCAGAGTGCCCCGGCGCGCCACGCAGGGTGCCGGGCGGCGTGTCCGTTTCGAGGACATACCGCCGGTACGGCGGTTCCGCCGGGGCAAGGGCGATCGCGGCTTTCCGGCTGGTACTACGTGGCGGCCACCGGCGGCCACGCCGAGAGAACGTCAGTGGGTCGCACTCCGGCGGAGGACCCGGCGGAGCCAGCGGAGGCGGGTGTCGCGTGCGTCCAGGCTGAGGGCCGCCTGGGGTGCGAAGGTGTCGAAGCCGTGGAAGGCGCCGGGCCAGACGTGCAGTTCCGCCTGGCCTCCGGCTTGCCAGATGGCGTTCGCGTAGGCGATGTCCTCGTCCCTGAACATCTCGGCCGACCCGACGTCCAGGTAGGCGGGGGGAAGGCCGGACAGGTCCGTGGCGCGAGCGGGAGCGGCGTAGGGCGGCACGTCCGCGGTGCCGTACGCGTCACCCAGCAGCGCCTGCCACATGGTCGCGCTGGAGACCCGGTCCCCGGTGCCGATGCCGTTCAGCTGGTGGCTGGAGAAGGTGGTGCCGCGGTCGTCGAGCATGGGACACAGGAGGAGTTGCCCGATCGGCTCCGGGCCGCCCCGGTCACGGACCAGCAGAGCGAGCGCCGCGGCGAGCCCGCCGCCGGCGCTCTTGCCCCCGATGATGACTCGCTGGGCGTCGACGCCCAGCGCATGCGCGTTCTCGACGGCCCAGACCAGTCCGGAGTAGCAGTCCTCCAACTGCGCGGGATACCGCGACCGCGGTGCCAGCCGGTACTCGACGGAGATGACGGCCAGCCCCAGCGGGAGAGCCCAGTCAACCAGCAGCCGCGGAAGCACGGACCACGCGTTCCCCATGACCATTCCTCCGCCGTGCAGGTAATACAGCAGCGGAAGCGGCCCGGTGAGCCCGGCCGGCCGGGCGCTCACCAGGGTGACGTCCGGCTCGCCACGCCGGCCCGGCACACGGAGTTCCTCGACCTCGAAGCTGCCCTCGGCCCGCAGGTCCGAGAGCGTCGGCCTCGGCCGGGCAGCGGCATCGCGCTCCTGCCTGGCCACAAGGTTGTCAGCGGTCAACGGCACCCTCGCCGAGGACGCCCCGAGTCCCTTGGCCGACAGCGCGGCGCCCAGTTCGGCATCGAAGGGAGGTGCCGGAGCACCCTCCGCAGCGGAGTCGGCCGCTGGCGACGAGCCATTGACACCCATGACGCTCCTTCTGCCGGGCGGGACGGCTCTGTCCGGGCAACCATCCGCTCCGGCAGCTTACTTGACAGCGCCTGTCCACGACCGGCCCGAGGGCGGCGGACGCATACTCTCCGACGGGCGCCTACGCGAACGCCATCCGGAGGCCGTAGAAGAGGTCCTTGTTCGCGGAGTTCCAGTTCTCCACCACCCGCAACCCCGCTGCGGGAGATCACCACATCGGCCAGAGCCAGCCCGCCTGCCGTACCCACCCACAGCACGTCGACCACCCTGCCGAGCGGAGCGAGACGAGCCTGCCCCGGGGAGAAATCAACCATTCCCGGAGACTGACGCGCCGCCCCACCGGCGGCTTACGCCCTCGTGTCCGCGTCGCTCAGGGTGCCCCGGACGTCCACGAAGCCGTCCTTCAGGGCCACCAGTTGGCCGTCGCGGACCACCTGGAAGGTGACCTCGCTGTTCACGATGCGGGGGAAGCCCGGGAGGCCCAGCATGTCCTCGTAGCGCCAGCGCAGTGGGGGTGTGAGGCCGCCCGTGTCGACCTTCGCGCCCGTGTCCAGCGCGTGTGCGAGCGTCGCCGAGGAGATCGTGTCGCGGTCGATCGACTCGATGACCGACCTGAGCGCGGTGTAGGCGATCCAGGTGGTCTGGACGCCCGGGTCCGAAGGGTCGATGCTCGCGTCGCCGAAGGCGTGCTTCTGGAGCACGTCGCGCATCGGCTCCCAGGCCGGGTCGGAGGCCTGCGGGTACCAGCCCGTGACGTACGCGCCCTCGAAGAGGCCCTTCGCGCCGCCCGTGCGGTCCACCAGCGGCTGGCCGACGCTGCCGAGCACCGAGGAGATGCGGACGTTGCCGCCGTCGTCGGGCAGGCGCCGGTAGGAGTCGAAGAACGTTTCCGTACGGTCGCCGAGCACCGCGGTGACGCAGCCGTCGGCCGCGTTCTCGCGGGCCTTCTCGGCCGAGGCGGTGTAGTCGGTGGCGTCCTCGGCGGCGCGGACGTCCGTCGCCTTCTCGCCGTCCCCGTCGCCCTTGTCCTTCTCTTTGCTGAGGCCCGAGTTGAGCAGCTCCGGCATCGCGTCACCGGTGATCGTGTCGGGCCGCACGATGGAGACCCGGCCGCACTCCCCGCCCAGCTGGAGGCCGTTCCCGGCCAGCAGCGCTGCCTGGCCGCCGTTGACCGGGTAGGAGACGAAGCTGCTGAATTCGCGCTCGGTTATGCCGTAGCCGCCGAGGTACGGGATGCCGGCCGCCTCCAGGGGCGCCATGAAGGCGTTGCCGTGCTGGCTGTACGAGCCGACGACGGCCGTCACGTCCTTGTCGGCGGCCAGACGCGCGCAGTCGGCCGCGCCCGCCGAGGTGTTGCGCTCGTTGCAGGTCAGCACGCGCAGCTCGTGGCCGTCGATGCCGCCGGCCTCGTTGACCCACCGCGCGTACGCCTTGGCCATGGCGGGCATGCCGGGCATGTTCGTCGCGCCGGTGCCCTCGGGCGCCCATGTCATGACCGTGACGGGCTCCCTGGAGCCCCCCGGGTCACCAGGGAGCACGCCACATCCGGTGACCACCGACGTCCCGGCCGCCACCGTGCACAAGGCGCGGACCACGGGATTCCGGCGGAAGTTGTGAGGGAAGGACGAGCGCTGCTGCCTACCGGTCATGTATCCGCACACTTCCGGCCTGTGGGTAACTGCCAGGTGGGGCTTGTTCAACCACACATGACCACGAGGTGAATTACAGGGGGCGAATATCGTCACCACCGGACTGACCGTACGATCTGCTGCTGTGCAGCAAGGTTCGGATAACTCTTCCCGTCGTGGCCGTCGCTCCTCCACCATGGGCGGCATGCCGCTCAATGACATTCCTTGGTGGCGCTGGCGCAGCAACGTGCGCTCGGCGCTGCACATGCTTTCCGATCCCGTCTTCCACCAGGAGTACTGGCTGGCCGGCCGCGAGGGGTACGGCGACGTCACCGACGCCGTGTACCGGCTGGTCGAGGACACCTGGCTGGACAACTGGTCGGCGGAGAAATACGTCGGGACGATCTTCCGTGACTCCGGTGAGGCCGCGCTGGTCGACGTCGCCGTCCTGCGGGTGCTGCGGATCATGCACCAGGTGGGGCCGGACGCCCCGATCGCGGTGTATCTGGAGCACCACGGCTGGCCGGAGGCCGTGCGGGCGGCGCGTGAGGCGCATGTCAGGCTCGCCGTGAACGACGGCGAGGACCCGGACACGGTGCCGCGCTCGCTGGACGTGCTGCGGATCCTGACGCAGTCCGCCTGAGGCCCGGGGGCGCACGCGGTGCGCGCGGTGGGCTCGGCCCGGCGGTTTCCGGTGGGCCGTGCGGGTGCCGGTCCCGTGTGGAATCCTCAGGGTTCATGAGTGCCGCGCAGCAGTCCGATGCCGGGTCCGACCGGCCCGCCGCCCTGTCCGACCAGTACGTCCTGACGCTCTCGTGCCCGGACAAACAGGGCATTGTGCACGCCGTGTCCAGCTTTCTGTTCATGACCGGATGCAACATCGAGGACAGTCAGCAGTTCGGCGACCGTGACAGCGGTCTCTTCTTCATGCGGGTCCACTTCTCGGCCGAGACACCGGTGACCGTGGAGAAGCTGCGCGCGAGCTTCGCCGCCGTGGGCGACTCCTTCCGGATGGACTGGGAGCTCCACCACGCCGGGGACCGGATGCGGATCATCCTGATGGTCAGCAAGTTCGGCCACTGCCTGAACGACCTGCTCTTCCGGTCGCGGACCGGCGCGCTGCCCGTGGACATCGCCGGCGTCGTCTCCAACCACACCGATTTCGCCGAGCTGGTCGCCTCGTACGACATCCCCTTCCACCACATCCCTGTGACCAAGGACACAAAGGCGGCGGCCGAGGCCCAGCTGCTGGAGCTGGTCCGCGCCGAGGACGTCGAGCTGGTCGTCCTCGCCCGCTACATGCAGGTCGTCTCCGAGGACCTGTGCAAGCAGCTGAACGGCCGGATCATCAACATCCACCACTCCTTCCTGCCGAGCTTCAAGGGCGCGAAGCCGTACCACCAGGCGCACGCCCGGGGTGTGAAACTGATCGGCGCCACCGCGCACTATGTGACCGCCGACCTCGACGAGGGCCCGATCATCGAGCAGGAGGTCGAGCGCGTCGGCCACGAGGTCACCCCGGAGCAGCTGGTCGCGATCGGCCGCGACGTGGAGTGCCAGGCGCTGGCCCGCGCGGTCAAATGGCACGCCGAACACCGCATCCTGCTCAACGGCACCCGCACGGTGATCTTCGCGTAGCCGTACGCGTGAGTACCGCGCGCCCGCCAGGGATTACGGGACAGCCCTTAGAGCCGGCTCAGCGAGGCCGCCGCCGACAGGACGTCGCGGATCGCCTCGCGGTCGCCGTCCTGTCCGGCCGCCGCCTCCTCGGGCGCGAGATGGCCCGCCACCAACTGGCAGAACTCGACGCCGTCCAGCGCCACTTGGGCCACCGCGTGCTCGGCGGTGCCGACCGCGGCCGGTGAGTCGAGCGCGATGTACCAGTCCCCGCCGCCCGCGCCCTCGACCTCCAGATGCAGCGACCGCCCCGGCGAGCCCGGCACGACCAGCTGCCGGGCCGGTGACGCCAGGCCCGCCCGGCGGCGGGCCGCGAGGGCGGACGGGATCAGTTGCGCGGCGAGGTCGATCATCACGCGCAAGTGCGGGCCGCTCGGCGGCGGATACGGGTAGTCCACCGCCACGGCGATGTCCGATCCGTGGATCCAGCACTCGAAGGCCCTGTCGATCAGCGCGTCGCGCAACGGCAGGGCGAACTCGCCGTACGAGACGGAGAGTTCGGCCACCCCGCGCCCGGCGAAGGACACCGTTCTGAGCAGCTCGTGGCTCTGGTCGCGCCACGGTTCGTGGATCGTGCGGGTGGGCGGCGGATGCGCCGTACGCCAGAACGCCTCGGTCCGGTCGGTCGGCGACCGCGGTGCCGACGGGCCCAGCGGATCCTCAAGGCCCAGCGCCGAAGCCACCAGCCCGTCGACGGTCATCAGATGCCCGATGACCCCGGCGACCGTGGCCCTGCGCGCGACGAACTCCTCCTTCTCGAACCATCTGAGCTGGAGCGGCGCGTGCCACTCCGCGTCGCCGAAGTCGCGCAGCAGCGCGTCGAGCCGGGCGGTCTCCGCGTCGTACGGGGTGGCCCACACCGGCACGGGGATACGGGCGGCCCGGCGGTCGAGACAGGTCTCCAGCACCCGGGAGCGGAGCAGCGGAGGGAGATCCAGCGTGCGGTCGGTCTGCAACAGGCCGACGGCGTCTCGGAGTTTGAGGGCCTCGTCGGCGCACGGCGCGCACTCGGTGAGGTGGTTCTCGACGTGGGTCGTCTCCTCGGGCGAGCAGGCGGCCAGGGCCCACGCGCCGAGCAGGGATTTCAGTACGGAGTGCGAGGGCGGCGGCCCGGCAGGATCCGTGGGCGGCCAGGGCGACGGCGAACCCTGCGGGCCCCGGCCGCCGGTCATGTCCCGCTCCCGGGCCGGATCCGGCGGATGGGCCGGCTCGCGCGGTCTGCCGGGGGCCGAGCCCGTAACGCCGCTGGCCCCTTCGTCCGCCGACGCGTCGCCTGTGCCGTCCGCCGCGTGTGCCTCGTTGGCCTCATCCGGCTCGTTCGTCCCATCCGGCTCTTCCCGTTCCCGGCTCTCCTTCGCCCTCTGCGCGGCGCGCGCGGCACCCTCGACGGCCCGGCGCAGTACGTCCGCCGCGGGCGGCTCCAGGTCGTCCGCGGCGGCGCGCTGGCCGGGTATGCGCGGGATGCCGCGCACGTCGTCGGGGTCGTCGGGATTGCCCCGGCCCCGGCCGCCGTCGAGCGGCCCGCTCACAGCGACCGTCCGTTGCCGGGCGGTGACGAGCCCTCCAGGGGCCGGGTGTTCGCCGATGAGAGCAGTTGCAGACCGAGCCGGAGCCGGCGCCGCGCCTCGTCCTCGGTGACCCCGAGGTCGGCGGCGGTCTGCCGGTAGTCACGGCGCTGGAAGTACGCGAGGTCCAGCGCGGCGCGCAGCGACGCCGGCATGGAGGTGACGATGTAGTCGGCGCGTGCGGCGGCCGACGCCTCGCGGATCTTCTGTTCCAGCTCCTCCGCGGTGCCCTCGCCGCTGGCCTGACGGGCGGCCGTCTCCAGTTCGCGCAGCCGGTGCACCGCCTGGTGGCGGGTGAGCGTGGCGATCCAGGACCGCATCGAGCCCTGCTTGGGGTCGAAGGCGTCGGGGTGCTCCCACACGTAACCGAAGACCTCGCGGGTGATCCGGTCGGCGGCCTCGTCGTCGTCGAGCACCCGGTGGGCGAGGCTGTGCACGAGCGAGGCGAAGCGGTCGTAGAGCTCGCCGAGCGCGGCGGCCTCACCCCGCGCGAGCCGCTGCCGCATCCGGCGGTCCCAGCGGGACGGTGTGTCCTTTGCCATGAGACCCCCAGCCCCTGTGACCGCTCCGTCGTCCGACTCCGTGAGCTGACCCCGCCATTTCGAATGTACTGGCCAGTGTCATCGAAGTGCGCCCCTTTGCGTCAAGTGCGCCCCCGAAGGCCGTCCGAGATGATAAGGAATTTCCCCGGCTCCGGTGTCCGTTGTGTTTCATCGGTGGTCACAGGGGCAGCCGCGAGGAAGAAGGACGATCTCCAGGGAAGGTCCAGGCGTGACGCTCAAGGTGGACAAGGACGAGCACGGCCTGTGGACCGTGCTGCGCATCACCGGAGAACTGGATCTCGTGACCTCGCCCGTGGTCCGCCAGCACGTCCACGACGCGGTCGCCGCCGGCCGCCGTGAGCTGGTGCTCGACCTGTCCGGGGTGTTCTTCTGCGACTCCAGCGGCGTCGGCGTGCTCATCGCCTCCCGCAAGTTGTTGCGTTCCTGCCAGGGCCGGCTCCACCTCATCCTGCCCGCCCAGGGCGCGGAGGAGGGCTCGCATGTCAACCGCGTCCTCGCGGCTCTCGGCGTGCGCCGTCTCTTCGAGGTCTACTCGGACGTCTCCGAGGCCGTCGACGAGGAGGCCCAGCCCCTGTCGGCATAGGCCGGTCACGGCCAAGGCACTGGTCGGGCGCCGTTCATGTCCACCGGACAGACGTGAAGCCACCACACGGTGGCCCCCCGGCGTCGTACGCTCCCAGTCATGGACAGCGCAGAGTACGAGGGCAAGATCGCCTCCCGATTCGCCGCCTTCGACCAGGACGGCAACGGCTACATCGACCGCGAGGACTTCAGCGGAGCGGCAGCGGCACTGCTCGCGGAGTTCGGCGTCACCGCACGATCCGAGAAGGGGCAGAACCTCTACAACGGGGCCGAGGCCTTCTGGCAGGGCATGGCGGGTATCGCCGACGTCGACGGTGACCAGCGGGTCACCCGGCAGGAATTCATCACCGGCGCGGCGAAGAGACTGCGCGACAGCCCCAAGCGCTTCGCCGAGATCGCCCGGCCCTTCCTGCACGCGGTGATCGCCATCGCGGACGAGGACGGCGGCGGTGTCACGCCCGCCGCGGCCGAGCGCGTGCTGCTCGTGCTCGGCACGGAGCAGGCGAGGGCGGGGGAGGCCGCGCGGGCGCTGGACGCGGACGGTGACGGCCGGATCTCCGAGGAGGAGATCCTGACGGCGTTCGCCGAGTACTACGTGACGCCGGAGCCCTAAAGCGAGGGGCACCGGGCCGGCCGCCCGGAGCTGCGGAGGAGCCGCGGCCGGGCCGCACCGGAGAGCGTCACCATGCGTGACGAGGGAGCGCGCGCACATGTCGATACCGGGTTGTGTCCTTCCGGCGACCGTCACGGGCCGCAGTCGGCGGCAGGCTCCGGTACGCTCGCTCGGGTGCGAGTTTCGGTGGGACGAGACGGATCCGGTGTGGCCGGTACGGCGACGCCGGACCGGCGAATGCCTGCCGATCGCGCCGTTCGAAGGCGCCCGAAGCGTCCTTGTTCGACTTCCCGCAGAGCGCGTCGCACAGTATGCCTCACGCGTACTCCTTCGCGTTGGAATATGCCCGAAGCGCTTGTTGCGGTGACTGTACGTCAACCATGCTGTCCCACAAGGGAATCACGTTCTGTGACCTTGTCGTGGACCTTGTCGAGGCGCGAGGCGATGTGCCCGCCGGTTCGGATGGTGTGAGCGGTGCAGGTACTTCAGGTGCAGTTGGAGGTCGGGGCCGATCCGGCGGAGGTCGGCCGGGCCCGTCGATGGGCGCGTTCGCGGCTCATTGGTTCCGGAATGAACGACGACGAGCCGCTGGCGGAGACGCTGATCCTGCTGATCTCCGAGCTCGTCACCAACGCGGTGGTGCACACGGGCTGTCCGGCCGTGCTGCGGATGCTCTTCGGCTCGGGGGCCGTCGAGGCCGGGACCGTACGGGTCGAGGTCGCCGACACCAGTGCGCGACCGCCCCATCCGCGCCATGCGCAGGGCGGGGACACCAACGGGCGGGGCCTGGAACTGGTCGACGGGCTCGCCGACCGGTGGGGCTGGCAGCCGGAAGGCTCGGGCAAGCGCATCTGGTGCGAGGTGGACCGCTGTGAGCCGGACGGGAGCGCGGAGTACGAGCCGTCGGCGGCCGTGCGGGCACAGGGGCGGAACGACGGGATCGGGCGGTACGCGGTCGAGTTGCCGGTGACGACCGGGCGGCCCGTGGACGTGGACCGCCCCGCCGACGGCTCGTCGAAGGCCGTCACACAGGCCTGAGCGCCGCCGCCCCGCTGCCGTTCCGGGAATTGTCGCCGTTCCGGGCGCCGTCGATCGTCGGCGTCCGCTGCCCGGGGACGGCGCGGAAGGTCCGGCGGTAGACGGTCGGCGCGACACCGAGCGCCGCCTGGAGATGCTGGCGCATGGACTGCGCCGTACCGAATCCCGCGTCCTTCGCGATCTGGTCGACGGAGAGGTCCGTCGACTCCAGCAGATACCGCGCCCGCTCGACCCGTTGCAGGACCAGCCACTGTCCGGGGCTGATCCCCGCCTCCTCACGGAAGCGGCGCGTGAACGTACGCACGGACATCGACTCCTGCTCCGCCATGTCCCGCAGCTGGATCGGTTCGTGGAGCCGGGCGAGCGCCCAGGCCCTCGCCTTGGTGGTGGTCGCCAACTGGGCTTCCGGGACCGGGCGTTGGATGTACTGGGCCTGGCCGCCGTCCCGGTGCGGGGGTACGACCGTATGCCGCGCCACGTCGTTGGCGATCGCCGTGCCGTGGTCGCGGCGCACGATGTGCAGACAGAGATCGATCCCGGCGGCGACCCCGGCCGAGGTCAGGACATCGCCGTCGTCGATGAAGAGCACGTCCGCGTCGACCTTGATCCGGGGGAAGGTCCGCTGGAAGTGCGCGGCCGACGACCAGTGGGTGGAGGCGGGCCGCCCGTCGAGGAATCCGGCGGCGGCGAGCACGTAACTGCCCGTGCAGATGGAGACCATGCGGGTGCCGGGGCGCAAGTACGAGAAGGCGGCGCTGAGTTCGTCGGTGAGCCTGCCCTCCTCGTGGACCGGGCCGAGTTCGTACGAGGCGGGGACCAGCACCGTGTCGGCGGTGGCGATGGCCTCGGGGCCGCTCGTCACAAGGATGTCGAAGTCCGCGTTCGTACGGACCGGGCCCGGCGGGCGGACCGAGCAGGTGATCACGTCGTACAGCGGGGCGCCGTCGGGGCTCTTGGCGCGGCCGAAGATCCGCTGGGGGATGCCCAGTTCGAAGGGGAGGACCCCGTCGAGGGCGAGGACCACGACGCGGTGGCGCGGCCGGTCGCCGCCGCTCCCGGGAGTGTTCCCGTTCCCCGAACCGCACTCCGTCATCGTCCCGCCCCTCCCGTGCCGGTGGTCTGTGTCGTCCGTCATACGGAAACCCCTGGAGGTCCAGACCAGTACTTGATATCTGTCAGCCCTGTGACTGTTAAGCGCCCGAGGGACCCCGCCATTCCCGGCCCGGCCGGGACGCCGCTGTGGAACCGTAACTTCCGGCTCTTCTTCCTGGCCAGGACAGTGGCGCGCTTCGGCGACGGCATGGTGCCCGTCGCGCTCGCCGCCGGGCTGCTCGACGCCGGACACGGGGCGTCGTCCGTCAGTTTCGCACTCGGTGCGTGGATGGCCTGCTTCGCCGGATTCGTACTCTTCGGCGGGGTGCTCGCGGACCGGTTCACCCCGCGCCGGATGATGGTTCTCGCCGATGTGACGCGGCTGTTCGGGACAGCGGCCCTGGCGGTCCTCTTCGCCGGGGGAGCGCCGCCGCTCTGGCTCGTGTACGCGCTGAGCGCGGTCAACGGGCTCGGCGCCGCGCTCTTCCAGCCGGGCGTGGCCAGCATGCTGCCCGTGCTCTCGCCCGACGTACAGCGCGGCAACGCGGTGCTGCGGGTCACCGAGTCCCTGGCGACGATGGCGGGTCCG
This sequence comes from Streptomyces sp. NBC_01716, assembly GCF_036248275.1. Classification (NCBI taxonomy): domain Bacteria; kingdom Bacillati; phylum Actinomycetota; class Actinomycetes; order Kitasatosporales; family Streptomycetaceae; genus Streptomyces; species Streptomyces sp. NBC_01716. The sequence continues at coordinate 5,007,484 of NZ_CP109181.1, forward strand.
GCCGCGGCGGGCGCGCTGGCCGGCTTCGGCGGACCCGGCACGATCTTCGCGGTGAACGCGGCCACGTTCGGTATCAGCGGCCTGTGTCTCTTCCTGGTCCGGATGGCGACCATGAAGCCGGTGCGCGGCGACACGATGCTCACCGAACTGATCGGCGGCTGGCGGGAGTTCCGGGCCCGGTCCTGGCTGTGGGGCGTGATCGCGGTCTGGTCGGTGTACGGCGTCACGGTGCTCGGGCCGATGGTCCCGCTGGAGGCGGTGGTGGTCACCGAGCGGCACAGCTCGGCCATGTTCGGTCTGATGATGACCGTCCACGGCGCGGGCAATGTGGCGGGCGGGCTGCTGGCGCTGCGGCTGCGGCCCGCCAGACCGCTGTTCGCGGGGACGGTCGCGCTGCTCGCGGTCGCCGCGAACCTGCTGGTGCTTGCGTACGACGTCCCGCTGCCGCTGCTGGCCGCCGGGTTCTTCGTGGGCGGGGTGGCTCTGGCGTTCTGGCTGGTGATGTGGTCCACGACGGTCCAGACGATGATCCCGCCGGAGGCACTGAACCGGCTGCACGCGTACGACGTGGCGGGCTCCCTGATCATGCTGGCGGTCGGCCGCGCGCTGGCGGGTCCGGTGGCGGAGGCGGTCGGCACGCACGAGGTGCTGGTGGGCGGGGCGGTGGTGAACGTCCTGGTCTGCGGAGCGCTGTTCGCGTCCCGCCCGATCCGCGACCTCCCCCGCGCCCCCCGCCCACCCACACCGACGGGCGCCCCACCGCCGACCCCCCGGCCGCGGAAGTCACCGGCCTAGGGGCGCGTCCGGAAAGCCCTGCCTGGCCGGGGTGCCTGGCATGCATGCTTGCGGCGTTGTCGGAGTGGCCCAAGTGCGCCCAGTACGAGGGCGATCCTCCGCCGTGCGGTCGCACGCGCCAACGAGCCGTCGGCCGCTGCGCGGCGGGCGCGAGCCTCGTCCTGTGGGCGGACGACGCTACTTCGCGGGCGCCCTCCAGGCCGGGTCCGGAAAGCCCCGTCAGCCCCGCGGCGCCGCGACCCTTCGGATGCGCCCCGCGCCCACGGGACATGGGCCGCTACGCGGGCCTGCCTTGCGGGCGGACGGCGGTGCCTCCTGGTTCAGGGCGCCTGGGCGTCGGCTCTCGTGGGAGATACCGCCCTGTGGTCGCACGCGGCAACAAGCCTTCGGCCCCTCCGCTTCCGGCGGGCGACGCGCGCCCCACGCCTGTCCGTCGTAGGGCGCCGTGCCGAGTTCGGGGCTTCGGGTGGCCCGATCCTATTGGGCGCTGTCCTTCGGGCCGCTCGTGCGCGGCGTCCGTGGGGCGGATGCTTCTTGGCGTGACACAGACAGCCGAGACCCCCGCCCAGGGCCCCGCCACGCCTCCGAACCACCGGCCCCGGCTCCGGCCCCGTATCCACCGGGCCTGGTTCGTCGCTGCCGTTACCTTTGTGACGATCATCGGCGCCGCCGCCTTCGCCTCGCTGCCCGGACTGCTCATCGACCCGCTGCACTCGGAGTTCGGCTGGTCGCGCGGCGAGATCGGGTTCGCCGTCTCGGTCAATCTCGCCCTCTACGGGCTGACCGCCCCGTTCGCCGCCGCGCTCATGGACCGGTTCGGGATACGCCGGGTCGTCGCCGTCGCGCTCACCGTCATCGCGACCGGGTCCGCGCTCACCGTCGTCATGACCGCCGCCTGGCAGATGGTCCTCTACTGGGGCATCCTGGTCGGCCTCGGCACCGGCTCGATGGCCCTGGCCTTCGCCGCCACCGTCACCGACCGCTGGTTCGTCGCCCGGCGCGGACTCGTCACCGGCATCCTCACCGCGGCCGGCGCCTCCGGGCAGCTGGTGTTCCTGCCCCTGCTCTCCTGGCTCGTGCAGAACCACGGCTGGCGCCCCGCCTCCATCACCGTCGCGATGTCCGCGCTCGTCGTCGTCCCGTTCGTCTGGCTCCTGCTGCGCGACCACCCGGCGGACGTGGGGCTTCCGCCGTACGGCTCCGAGGAGTTCAAGCCCAAGCCGCCCCCCGTCACCGGCGCCGCGCGGCGGGCCGTCACCGTCCTGTTCCGGGCCGCCCGCACCGGCCCGTTCTGGCTGCTCGCGGGGACGTTCGCGATCTGCGGGGCCTCCACGAACGGCCTGATCAAGACGCACTTCATCCCCGCCGCGCACGACCACGGCATGCCGGTCACGGCCGCCGCCTCGCTCCTCGCCGTGATCGGTGTCTTCGACATCATCGGGACGATCGCCTCGGGCTGGTTCACCGACCGCTTCGACGCGCGCCGGCTGCTCGCCGTCTACTACGCGCTGCGCGGCGTCTCGCTGCTCTTCCTGCCGATGCTGCTCGCCCCGGACGTCCGGCCGCCGATGCTGTTCTTCATCGTCTTCTACGGCCTGGACTGGGTCGCGACCGTCCCGCCGACGATCGCCCTGTGCCGCGAGTACTACGGCGCCGACAGCGCGATCGTCTTCGGCTGGGTGCTCGCCTCGCACCAGATCGGCGCCGGGGTCGTCGCGTTCGCGGGCGGCATCGCGCGCGATGTCACCGGCTCGTACAACACGGTCTGGTACGCCTCGGGCGCGCTGTGCGCGGCGGCGGCGCTGATGGCTCTGCTGATCAGGAGCCGTACGAAGGCCGAGTCGGCGGACCTCCTCAACGCCCCTTGAGCGCCGGGGACTTGAGCGCCCGGGACTTGATCGCCTTCGCTATCCGCTCCGCGTCCATCGACAGCTCGCGCAGCATCCCGCTGATCGGATTCGTGAAGCCCGTGAAGTAGAGCCCCGGCGCCCGCTCGGACGTCCGCCCGCCCCGCACCACGGGGAGCCCGCGCTCGTTCAGTACGCCGAGGTGGCCCACCAGGCCCTCCAGGCCCCGGCGGTAGCCCGTCGCCGCGATCACCGCGTCCGGCGAGATCCGCGAACCGTCCGCCAGCACCACCTTGTCGCCGTCGAACGACTCGACCGCCGCGACCGGTTCGACCCGGCCGTCCCGCACCGCCGCGATCAACCCCACGTCCTGCACCGGGATGGCGCCCTCGCGCACCCGTGAGTACAGCCCGGTGTCGGGACGCGGCAGTCCCTGGGCCGCGAGATCGGGCACCGCGATCTTGCACATGAGCTCGCCCGCCCGGTCGACCAGCCGCGTCGGCAGCCGCCGGACCAGCATGCCGGTGCGCTGCGCGGGCCAGCCGAGGGTGGAACGGCGCACGATGTGCGGGACCGTGCGGATCGCGAGCCGTACGCGCGCCGCGCCGCCCTCCACCAGGTCGACCGCGATCTCCGCGCCCGTGTTGCCGACGCCGACGACCAGGATGTCCTTCCCCTTGTACGGGGCGGGGTTGCGGTACTCGCTCGCGTGCAGCAGTTTCCCGCCGTACGCCTCCGCCCCCGGCCAGGACGGCACCCGCGGGGTGTGGCTGTAGCCGGTGGCGACGACGACGGCGCTCCCGGTCAGCTCCCGGCCGCCGGTCCCGTGCAGCAGCCAGCTCTCGCCGTCCGCCGAACGCTCGATGCCGGTGATCTCGACACCGGTCACGATCTCCAGACCGTGGAACTCCGCGTACTTCTCCAGATAGCGGACCATCTGATCGCGCGAGACCCAGCGGCCGAAGGACCGCGGCATCGGGAGGCCCGGCAGCGCGGACAGCTTGCGGGTGGTGTGGAGATGGAGCCGGTCGTAGTGCCGGCGCCAGGAGGTCCCGACGGCCTCGGACTTCTCCAGTACGACTGCTCGTACGCCCTGCGCGCGAAGCGCCGCCGCGGCGGCGAGACCGCCTGGGCCGCCGCCGATGACGTACACGGGACGGTCGTTGGTGAGGTCGATGTCGCTGGCCATGAGAGCTGAGCGTAATCGAGCGAGCACTTGTTGGGTCTCGGTCAAGATGGGAATCGATTACGAATGGGTTACGTCCGGGTAAGTCCTGCGCGCAGAGGCTGAATCCGCGGTGAAAGCGGCGTGAATCCGACGCCCGCAGGGTGCTTCCCGGAAGGCTCCTCCCGGGATCAGTCGAGCACGGCCGTCGCCTCGATCTCCACCAGATGCTCGGGTACGTCGAGCGCCGCCACGCCCACCAGCGTGGCCGCCGGTACGGGGGCGAGCCCGAGCTTCGCGGACGCGCGGGCGGCTCCCTCCAGGAAGAGGGGCATCTTGTCCGGGGTCCAGTCGACGACGTAGACGGTCACTTTCGCCACGTTCTCGAAGGTGGCGCCGGCCCCGGCGAGGGCGGTGGCGACGTTGAGGTAGCACTGCTCCACCTGGGCGGCGAGGTCGCCCTCGCCGACCGTGGTCCCGTCGGCGTCCCAGGAGACCTGCCCGGCCAGGAAGACCAGCTTCGACACGGTCGCGACGGCAACCTGGTGGTAGGCGTCGATCTGCGGAAGTCCGGTGGGGTTCACCAGGTTGATGGCCATGCTGCTGCCTGCTTTCTGTTGCTGTGCACGGTCTCTTGCGGTTACTCGGAAACCGTAAGAGAGTGAGCTCTGACATGGAAGAACGCACTTTTTGGTGACTGGGGAACCTGATGGGAACCAAGCAGCTCAGCGGCACACCCGAGGACGCGGATCTCTCCCGCGCGGACTCGCTGGCGCGGGAGATCTTCTCGGACGTCGCCAACAAGTGGGCGCTGTTGATCATCGAGGCGCTGGGCGAAGGCACCCTGCGGTTCGGCGAGGTGCGGAACGAGGTCGACGGCATCAGCCACAAGATGCTCACCCAGAACCTGCGCATGCTGGAGCGCAACGGCCTGGTCGAGCGCACGGTGCATCCCACGGTGCCGCCGAAGGTCGAGTACACCCTCACCGAGCCCGGCCTTGCCCTGCGGGAGACGGTCGACCGGATGTGCGACTGGACCCACCGGTACATCGGCCACATCGAGTCCTCCCGCGACCGCTTCGAAACCGTCTGAGGGGCCGGATCCGCGGGGCGCGGTCTACGGCCAGAGGAGCTCGCGCGACCAGCCGGCGCCGCCGTCCGTCGTGGCCGGGTCCGCGCGGCGGTAGCGCAGCCGTACATGCCGGCGCTCGGTGTCGCCCTGGAAGAACTCGACCTCGTCGGCCGCCAGCACGTACCGCCTCCACGTCGGCACGGGCGCGTCCCGCTCGGCCTGCGCCCGCTGCCACGCCGCGTGCGAGGCGCGCGCCAACTCCTCGGCGGAGCCCAGCACTTCACTCTGTCGCCCGGTGAGAGCCGCGGCCAGCGCACCGGTGGACCGTACGGCCAGATCCGCCCGGCTCTCGTCCTCCCCGGCGGCGCTCACCGCACCCCGCACCCGCACCTGCCGCCCCTGCGCGGGCCAGTAGAACCCGAGCGCCGCCCACGGGCGGGCCGCCAGCTGCCGGCCCTTCGCGCTGGTGGCGTGCGTGGCGAAGTGCCAGCCGCGCTCGTCGGCGTCGTGCAGCAGCAGGGTGCGTACGTCGGGCCGCCCCTCGCCGTCGACGGTCGCGAGCGCCATGGCGTGCGGCTCGGCCTGCCCGGCCCCGGCCGCCTCGACGAACCACCGCTGGAACAGCACCAGCGGCAGATCGGGCACGTCCCCGGTGTCGAACCCGGCCAGACCGCTCTCCCAGACCCGCAGATCCCGCAGAACCGAGCGGAACGCCCGCTGCTCCTCGCTCACGTCGCTCATGGGCCCATTCAACAGCGCGGGCGGGGGCATCCGCCTGATGAAGGCCGACGGCCGGGGTCTGCCGCCACTTAGGGTGTAGTACTACACATGGAGTGGTGTCAACAGAGAAGGTGTGACCGCCCCGATGCGACAGAACCTGGCCCGTCGTTCCGCGCTCGTCGACGCCGCCATCGAAGTGCTCGCCCGTGAGGGGGCCCGTGGGCTGACCTTCCGGGCCGTCGACGCCGAGGCCGGCGTACCCAAGGGGACGGCGTCCAACTACTTCACCAGCCGGGACGAACTGCTCAACCAGGTCGGCCACCGTATCTACGAGCGGCTGATCCCGGACGACGCCGCCGCCGCGAGGATGCTCGCCGGGCCCAACACGCGGGAGCGGACGGCGGAGTTGGTACGGCTGGTGGTGGAGCGGGTCGCCGCGTTCCGGACCGGGTTTCTCGCTCTGCTCGAACTGCGGCTGGAGGCCACCCGGCGGCCCGAGCTGCGTGCCGTACTGACCGCGCGCGTGGCCGAGGACGTCGAGGAGAACGTCAGGAACCATCTGGCGTCCGGGCTCCCCGGTGACGCCGACGCGGTCAAGATGATCTATCTGGCCGTCAACTGGCTGGTGGTGGAGCGGCTCACGCTGCCCGGTGTCTTCTCGGAGGAGGAGGCCGAGCGGCTGATCGGCGGCCTCGTGGAGCGGGTGCTGCCGTCCGGTCCGTGAGGCGTCCCTGAGAGATCCGTGAGACGGGAGCGCCGGCGGGGATCAGTTGTCTGATCCGCCGCCGGCGTGACAGGACGGAGGGAAGGGCACGCCCGCACCGTGCCCCGTGGGCGCGGCTACTTCGCCGGTTTCTTGCCCGTGATGCCCAGATGGACCAACAAGGAGAGGTTCGGCTTCAGTTCGGCCTGCTTCACACCCCAGGTCTGGAAGCCCTTCTGATGCCCGGCCACGGCGGCGAGCATGACGACCAGTGAGCCGGCCATCGCGGCGGGGTTGACGTCCTTGTCGACCCTGCCTTTGGACTGGAGCTCCTTCACGGAATCCGTAAGGGAGTTGGTGACCGAACTCAAGATCTTCATGCGGATCTTGTAGAACCGCTTGTCGCCCTCGGCGGCGCCGAGATCGATGACCCTGAGGATCGCGTCGTTCTTGCGCCAGAAGTCGAGGAATCCCTCCACGAGTTCTTCCGCGGTCTGGCGTCCTGCTTTACCGGCCCAGGAGCGGCCGGAGACCAAGTCGGTCAATCCGGCACCCTCCTTGGCCATTTCCTCGGCGATCTCAAGGACAGCGCCCTCGACGTCCGGGAAGTACTGATAGAAGGTCGCGGGTGAAGTGCCTGCCTTCCGGGCCACGTCGATGACTTTGACGTCCCGATATGGCGAGGTGCTGAGCATCTCGCTGAGGCAGTCGAGCAGCTTCTGCCGCGTCGCCTGGCCGCGCCGACCGGCCACACGGCCGTCGACGGTACGTACTTGTCCTGTCATGCCGTCAGCTTACCGAGGGGTGATCGGAGCGCGATTCGGCCGACTGCAAATGGGGATCCGGCCGCTGATCGCGGGGGGTCGGAAGTGGGCCGGAAGTGGGCCGGAAGGAAGCCGGAAGAGGGCGGGAAGAGGTTCGGCCGGAGCCCCGTGACCAGGAATAGTGTTATCAACAGCCTGTGGACAACCGTGGTGGACAACTCAATGCGCACAAGCCCTCACGGGGAGACAATTAGTCAATTGTTCGATTTGTCCCGCCCTGCGCCCGCCGGAATGCGCCATTAGCGTGGCCGGAAGGTGCACCCCTGGGCGGTGCGCACACGCAGGAAGGATCCGGGCTCATGGCCGCATTCGCGGAAGGCACGCCCTGCTGGGTGGATGTGTCGCTTCCCGACGTCCAGGCGGGCAAGCGTTTCTACGGCGAGCTGTTCGGCTGGACATTCGGCGCGGACGGCGGTGCGGCATACGGGTACTACACGAATGCTTTCAGTGACGGAAAGCGAGTGGCCGCTCTCGCCGCGAAGCAGGACGGGCGTATGCCGACCGCCTGGGGCGTCTATTTCGCGACATCGGACGCCACCGCGCTCAGTTCGCGAATCAAGGAGGCCGGCGGCGGAATGGTGCGGGATCCGACGTCTGTGGGGCCGTACGGCACGATGGCGCAGGGTGTCGATCCCGGCGGCGCGGTCTTCGGCGTCTGGCAGCCCGGCGCGTACTCCGGGTTCGAAAAGCAGGGTGAGCCCGGATCTTTCTGCTGGACAGAGGTCTATACGAGGGACAAGGAGAGCGTCGACCTCTTCTACGAGTCGGTATTCGGCTTCCTCGGGAAGGATCTCCCGGACGAACCGGCCGACTTCCGCACCTGGTCCCCGGCGGGATCCGAGCCGGGCACCGACAGCGCGATCGGCGGGCGAAGTGTCATCACCGAGGCATTTCCCAAGGAGATGCCGGGGCATTTCCTCGTTTACTTCTCCGTGGCGGACTGCGACGAGACGGTCGCCGAGACCGTACGGCTGGGAGGCCGGATCAGGGAGTCCGCCGCCGACACCCCGTACGGCCGGATCGCCGTCCTCGCGGACAACCAGGGCGCGGTGTTCGCCGTTCTGGCGGAGCCGGCCGCGGCGTAGAGCCCGACCGCTCTGTGAGACAACTCCCGCGCCGGGAAGCGGAAGCAACCCGGCTTGGCCGGTACGCGTCACGACTCATACGGACGTGATACTCACTCCGTAGGAGGCTGTTCGCTCATTTCCTGTCCGAATCGGGGTGAGACACCCCGATCCGCCCCCGGGTTCGCAACCAACGCGCCAGACAGGAAGAATCAGGGGGCAGGGGGCCGTACCTTGGTGGCCCGTACGGGGAGGTGGCAGGCAAGTGGAGCAGCTGACGCAGCACGATCCGAGACGCATCGGGCCCTTCGAGGTGCTCGGACGCCTCGGAGCCGGCGGCATGGGTCTCGTCTATCTCGCGCGATCGGCCTCGGGCCGGCGCGTGGCGATCAAGACGGTGCGCACCGAGCTCGCCGAGGACCAGCTGTTCCGCGTCCGGTTCACCCGCGAGGTGGAGGCCGCCCGCGCGGTCAGCGGCTTCTACACGGCCGCCGTGGTCGACGCCGACCCCCGGGCCGCCGTGCCGTGGCTCGCGACCGCCTATGTGCCCGCGCCCTCGCTCGAAGAGATGGTCAACCGGTGCGGGCCGCTGCCCGCGCAGGGCGTGCGCTGGCTGGCCGCCGGTATCGCCGAGGCGCTCCAGTCCATCCACGGCGAAGGCCTGGTCCACCGTGACCTCAAGCCGTCGAACGTGCTGGTGGTGGAGGACGGGCCGCGCGTCATCGACTTCGGTATCGCGTCCGGCGTCTCCAACACCCGGCTGACCATGACCAACGTGGCCGTCGGCACCCCGGCGTACATGTCGCCCGAGCAGGCGCGCGACTCCCGCAGCGTCACGGGCGCCAGCGACGTATTCTCGCTCGGCTCCACCCTCGTCTTCGCCGCCACCGGGCACGCGCCGTTCCACGGGGCCAACCCCGTCGAGACGGTCTTCATGCTGCTGCGCGAGGGCCCGAATCTGGAGGGGCTGCCCGAGGAGCTGCGCCCGCTCATCGAGTCGTGCATGCAGATGGACGCCACCCAGCGCCCGTCACCCGCCGATCTCCAGTCGCAGCTCGCGCCGCATCTGTTCGCCTCCGGCAGCGACGACAGCGGTACGGCTTCGGCCTGGCTGCCCGCGTCCGCCACCGAGATGATCGAGGAACGGCGGGGCGGCGGGCGCGTCAACGCGGCGGCTGCCGCCGCTGCCGCGCGTCCGCCCGTACCGCCGCCGCCGTCCCACCAGCCGCCGCCGCCCGCGCACTCGCCCGACTGGGATTCCGCGTGGCGCCGCGACGGCGACGGGCAGGGCGGGCAGGGCGGTCATGGCGGCAATCAGGGCGGTCATGGCGCAGGTCAGGGGCACGCCGGTCAGGGGCAGCAGGGCGGTGGCCGGGGCGGCGCCCCCGTGCCCGCGGCTGCCGTACCGGGCCCCGGCGGTCCCGTCAGGCTCTCCGGCTCCCCGGTCCCGATCGGCCCGGGCCCCCGCGCCGCCGACCGCCGTGGCGCCGGCGCCGCATCCGCCGACGCGGGACCGGCCACCGGCTGGATCCGCCCGCCCGCCGGGCTGACAACCGGGCTGCCCGGCGGCGAGCTGCCTCCCACCAGCGCCCTCCAGGCCCCCGCCGGGGCGCCGATGACCGCACCGGCGCCCGTCCCCGACGGCGGCGCGGCCCCCGGCCGCTGGCGGCCCTGGCGCTTCCGGATGTCCAACGACGTCTGGGGCACCCCCGTCGTCGACGGCGATCTGCTCTACGTCACGTCGTTCGAGGTGCACGCGCTGGACGTCGGCAGCGGTCGCCGGCAGTTCAAGACCCGCGACGTTGCCTGGGCGATGGCCGTCGCCGGAGGCCGTATCCACGCCTCCGACGGCCCCACGCTGTACGCGCTCGACGGCACGGACGGCACCGAGCGCTGGCGGCTCCAGACCGACGCGTGGGTGTACTCACTCAAGACCGACCGGGGCACCGTCGTCACCGGTACGCGCGGCGGCGGGGTCCAGGCGTGGGAGGCGTCCAACGGCGAGAAGCTGTGGGAAGTCAGCGGCGCCCAGACCGACTTCGAGACACCGGAGGCCGGGCCCGCGATCTTCGACGGCACGGTGTACGTATGGCAGAACGCCCGTCTCAGGGCGCTCGACGCGCGCACCGGCAGCGAGCGCTGGTCGTACCCCATCGGCGACGGCGCGTCCTGCGGTGGCGTACCGATTCGCCTGGTGCCCGCGCCGGACGGCTGCGTCTACGTCTCCGCCGGCACCCGCGTGCTGTCGATCGACATCGCGAGCGGGCATGTGCGCTGGCACTTCGAGGCGCCCGCGGTCTTCCTCTCGCCGCCCGCCTTCGCGCCGGGCCCCGCCGTGACCGGTGGCGGCGTGTATCTCGCGGACTATCTCGGCACGGTGTACGCGCTGGACGCCACCACCGGCAAGGACCGCTGGCGCATCGCCACCGAGGCCCGCCAGTCGCTCGAACCGGTCCTGGTCACGGCCGGGAACGTACACGTGGGCAGCGGCAGCGCGCTCTACACGCTCGACGCGGTGGCCGGTACGCCCAAGTGGCGCTTCGCGGCGGGCGGCGAGGTCGTCGGTGCCCCCGTCGTGGCCGACGGCAGACTGCACTTCGGCTCGGCCGACCATGTCCTTTACACGCTGGACGCCGGCGGGGGACAGCTCCGCTGGAAGCTGGCGACGGGCGGCGAGATCACGGGCTCGCCGGTGGCACGCGGGGGAGTGGTGTACGCGTGCAGCAAGGACCGCTGTGTGTACGCGCTGGACGCGATCAAGGGGACGGCCACGGGCCGCGGCAATCGCTGACCCGCCAACTCCCTCACCGCTGACCCGCCAACTCCCTCACCGGCGGCGGCCGGTGTCGTCCGGTGGCGGCGGTGCCCACGGTTGCTCCCTGGTGTCCCAGGTCTGCCGCTCGGGCGGCCAGGCGTGCGCCTCGGTGCTCCCCGCCGCGGGTGGGCCGGCGGGCCGCTGCTCCCCGTAGGACTCGTGCGGTTCGTACGTCTCGTACGGCTCGTACGTTTCATTGGGCTCGTACGGCTCGTACGGCTCGTACGGCCGCTGTTCCACGTCCCTGTACTGCTCCCGCCCCATGTACCGATGACCGCCGCGGCCGTCTCCGCGGTGCCGCCGGCCGCTCATCACCGCCGCCGCGATCAGCAGCAGCGCCCCTCCGCCCAGCGCGGCGAGGACGCCGAGACCGATGCCGTTTCCGTCGCCGTCCAGCGTCAGGCTCCCGGTGTCCTGTCCCTGCCGCACCATCCACAGGACGGTGAACCCGAGCACGATCAGCCCGGAGAGCGCCACCAGCAGCCGTGAACGCAGCACCAGTCCCACAAGGGTGACCAGAGCGGCGAAAACGAGCGGCAGAAACAGTGAGACCCACAGGTCGGAACTGGTGCCGGTGATGCCGTTGAACAGGTCCTCGACGCGGTAGTCCCGGCCGTGCCGGCCGTTGTACCAGGCCTGGAACGGGCTCGCCACGGCCCCGGCGGCACCGATGACGGCGAGGACCGACCCGATGATGTTGCGGACCATCGCCGGCCTCCTTGGATGAGCGTGCAGAGCACAACTTTCCAATTTCGACGCTACGCCCGGGAACCAGGGGCCGCCAGATTTGGTCCCGTGCAGGGAGCCCGCTCACATCCTGCTAGGGTGACATGCGCTCGACAAAAGGGCGCTAATCATGACGAACCACACCATTTTCAACGGGGGTTGAAGTGAAGATCCGCCATGTCCGCGCGATAGCCGTCTTCGGCATCGCCATCGTCGCGCTGACCGGCGCACGCGGCTCCAGCGGCGGCGGCTGTTCCAGCAGCAGCTCAAGCAGCGGTAGCAGCGGAGGCAGCCACTCGGACAGTGACTACGACGACGATTACGACAGCGGCTCGTCGGGCTCCTCCACGACCGGGGGCTCCGTGACGGGCGGCAGTACGGCCGACGCCGGCCGCGATCTCACCATTGACAGCTGCAAGTACGACACCGCCCGCGGCTTCGTCGCCGAGGTCACCGCCAACAACAGCGGTTCCGTGGAGTACTCGTACTCGTTCACGGTCGACTTCACCGACTCGGCCGGCGCGACGGTCGGCAACACCGTCGGCAGCATCCCGGACGTCCTCGCGGGCGGGACGAAGACCATCGAGGTCACCGCGGTGGACCTGTCCAACGACGACGGCGCGTCCGGCGGCGAGTGCAAGGTCGACAACGTCGTCCGCCTCGCCACCTGAGACCGGGACCCTGGGACCGGGACCTGAGAAGCGGGAAAAGACAGAAGAACGACGGTCGGCGGGGCCCCCTGAACGGTCCCGACTGCCGTCGTTCTTCTGTCTTTTCGCGCCCCCTGGACCGGGTGGCCCCTGGCTCAGCCGCCCCCAGCCGGCTGAGCACGGCCGCGGCGGCTCCCCTCCCCCGCCGCCGCGACCGTCACCCGGTCCTGCCCCGTCCTGCCCGGCCGTTACTTGGGCGGTGCGGGCGTGTGGTGGTCACCCAGCGTCGTGGCGTTGTCCTTCGGAGGCGCCGGTGTGTGGTGGTCGCCCTGCGTCGTCGTGGTGTCCTTCGGAGGCGCGGGCGTGTGGTGGTCGCCCTGCGTCGTCGGCTCGTCCGCGTTCTTCTCGTTGCTGCTCATTCTTTCGCCCCTTGGGGTTGCCCTGCGTATGAACCGAAGGCGGCCTTCTGCCCGGATACTCCCCCGAGGTCGCCGGGCAGAAGGCCTGGGGGACCTCCCACATCCCTGGGGAAGTGGTGGTCCCAAGTGACCCGTCTGCCCCCCGAGGCGACGGATCGAATATGCACTGGAGCATGCCGAACGAGCATAAACATTCGATGAACGCCCAGGCCGGGCACCCCGTACGTCATCGGACACCCCACCGGAACAACCCGTCTCGCGCCAAAAGCCGCGGGCCGCGCCGGGTTCGGGCGCTACTTCGAAGACACGGCCTACGCCGCGCTGAGCGGGGCGTCGAGCAACTCCCGTACCTCTTCCGCCTCCACCGCGCCCGACCCCTCGTGCAGCGCCAGCGCCTCGCGCCAGCACACCCGCGCCCGGTCCGCCTGTCCCAGATTCTCCAGCGCCTTGCCCAGCGTGATGAGGACGTTGGCCCGGGTCCTGTCGCCGCCGATGCAGCCGATCGCGAGCGCCTGTTCGGCGTGCTGCGCGGCGGCGGCCGTCCGACGGGCCGCCAGATGGGCCTGGGCGATGCGGAAGTGGGTGGTGCCCTCCCAGAGCCGCTGCCGGTTCGCCCCGAACCGGTCGAGCGCCTGCGCGAGTTGCTCCAGCGCATCCCGGTTGCGACCGGCGTGGGTGAGCGCGACGCCAAGCGCGTAGCGGGCGTTGGCGAGCCGCAGCGTGTGCCCGATGCTGTCGTAGACCTCGACGCCCTGCTCGGCCAGCGCGATGGCCCGTGACGTACGGCCGAGGGCGAGCTGGATGCGCGAGAGGTTGCACAGGGCGCTCGCCTCTCCGGGGCGGTTGCCGTCGGCTCGGGAGCCTTCCATCGCCTTGAACAGATGCGCCTCGGCGTCCTTGAACCGGCCCTGGTTGAAGGCGATGATGCCCCGGTCGTTGTCCGACCAGTAGACCGGCGCCGGGTCCTGTACGGACTCCGCCAGCGCCGCCGCCTGCTGGGCCTCCTCGTCCGCGTCCTCGTAACGGCCCGCCACCAGATGGACGTTGGTCATCGAGGTCCGCGCCCGCCCCTCCGTACGGGCGTCGCCCGCCTCGCGCGCCGCCGCGAGCGCCGAACGGGCCGCCGTCTCGTACGACTTGGAGTTGGCGCCCGACTCGGCGAGGTCCTGCGCCGCCCACAACAGATCGACGGCGGCCCGCAGCCTGGCCCCGCCCGCCGCCTGCCGGGCGCACGCCAGCAGGCAGTCCGCCTCCGCGTACAGCCAGTCCTGCGCCTCGTTCCGGTCGGTGAAGACCAGACCGTCGTACGCCGTCGGCTCCAGATGGTCCTTGAGCCGGTCGCCCGGCCGCTCGATGCTGAACACCCGTGCCACGGTCGCCAGATAGAAGTCCAGCAGCCGGGAGAGCGCCAGGTCGATCCCGGTGGGCGGCTGCTCGTCACGGTCCGCGCAGGCACGCGCGTAGAGCCGGACCAGATCGTGGTAGCGGTAGCGGCCCGGCGCCGCCGACTCGACCAGTGAGGTGTCCACCAGGGACTCCAGCACGTCCTCGGTCTTGTGGAGCGGCAGATCGAGCACGGCGGCGGCAGCCGCCAGCGAGATGTCCGGCCCGTCAGCCAGCCCCAGCAGCCGGAACGCGCGGGCCTGGGCCGGCTCCAACTGGCCGTAGCCGAGCTCGAAGGTCGCCTTCACCGCCAGGTCGCCCGCCTGGAGTTCGTCCAGCCGCCGGCGCTCGTCGGCGAGCTTCGCCGCCAGCACCGAGACCGTCCAGGTGCGGCGCGAGGCCAGCCGGGAGGCGGCGATCCGGATGGCGAGCGGCAGGAATCCACAGGCGGCGACCACGTCCAGCGCGGCCTCACGCTCGGAGTTGACGCGCTCCTCACCGACTATGCGGGTGAAGAGCTGGAGCGCCTCCTCCGGCGACATCACGTCCAGGTCGACCAGATGGGCGCCCTCCAGATCGACCATCCGGACCCGGCTGGTGACGAGCGCGGCGCAGCCCTCCGTACCGGGCAGCAGCGGGCGTACCTGCGCGGCGTCGCGCGCGTTGTCGAGCAGGATCAGGACGCGGCGGCCGTCCAGCGCCGAGCGGTACAGCGCGGAGCGTTCGTCCAGGGAGTCCGGGATCGCCGAGTCGGGGGTGCCGAGCGCCCGCAGGAACGAGCCGAGCACCGCCTCCGGTTCGGCGAAGCGCGCACCCGCGCCCTGGAGGTCGACGTACAACTGGCCGTCGGGGAACCGCGGTCGGGCCGCGTGCGCGACATGCACGGCGAGCGTCGTCTTGCCCACACCGCCGATACCGGCGAGCGCGGAGACCGCCATCACCGAACCCTCGGTGCTCGCGAGCAGCCTGCCCAGCTCCCGTACGAACAGCTCCCGGCCGGTGAAGTCCGGCACCGTGGCGGGAAGTTGGGCGGGCCGGGTGAAGGCGGCGACCGGTGCGGCATCCTCCACCGGGCAGGCCAGTTCGGCGTCCGCCTGGAGGATGCGGTGCTGGAGCCTGGCGAGTTCGGGACGTGGGTCCACACCGAGTTCGTCGGCGAGGAGGCGGCGCGTGTCCGCGTACACGGCCAGTGCCTCGGCCTGCCTGCCGCTGCGGTAGAGGGCGAGCATGAGCAGCTCGCGCAGACGCTCGCGCAGCGGCTGCGCGGCGGTCAGGGCGGTGAGTTCGGAGACGGCCTCCGCGTGCCTGCCCAGTTCCAGGTCGATGTCCAGGCGGCCTTCCACGAGTTGGAGGCGCCACTCGTCGAGCCGGGCGCGCTCGGTCTCCGCGTACGGACCGGGGACCGACGCCAGCGGCTCACCGTCCCAGAGGCCCAGCGCCTTGTTGATCAGCACGCGTGCCTGCTGGCGGTCCCCCGCCGTCCGCTCCTTCTCGGCGGCGGCGGCCAGCTCCTGAGCCATCGTCAGGTCCAGCGCGTCGGGTCTGGTGCGCAGGGCATAGCCGCCGGACTCGCTGACCAGGACACCGGGGAGGATCTTGCGCAGGCGGGAGGCGTACGTCCGGACGGCGGCGAGCGCCTGCGAGGGGGCTGACTCGCCCCAGATCGCGTCGATCAGTTCGCCGGCGGTGGCGGTACGGCCCTCGCGCAGGAGCAGGGCGGCGAGCAGCGCGCGCTGCTGGGGCGAACCGGAGGGCAGCGGTTCGCCGCCGCGCCAGGCGCGTACGGGGCCGAGCACGCCGAAGCGCAGCTCGGTGTCGGGTGTGGGTGCGGGTGCGGCCGGAGCTCGCTGCTCCGGTACGCGCGGCCCGTTGTCACGGTCCATAGCTTCCCCTGCCCCCGAACTGCCGGTATCGCCCCCGACAGTCTGCCTTGTCCGGAGTGGTGGCGTCAGCCTTGGGCGGGGGTCTGCACAAGCCCTCGACACGGTAAAGGACGCGACCCCCCTGGGTAAATCCAGATCCGGACAGCCCATCGGTCACATCTGCGCGCCGGCATCCGTCAGGGCAGTGAGAGCGCCACTGAGTGCGCCGGCGAACGCGCCGGTGACGGAGGCAGGGAAGTCTTGAGGAGACGGTCATGGAGGCACGTTCGATCACCGAGGTGGCACCGAAGGGTCCGCGGCTGGCTGAGGACCCGTCGGAGCTGGTCCCCGAACTCGCGGAGGTGTCGGCGGCGTTGTTCAAGGCCGTCGCCAACGGCTCCGTACCGCGCAGGACGATCAGCCTGGTCCACCTGCGCGCGGGCCAGATCGTGGCCAGCACCTATCTGACCGTTCTGCACACGGGTTTCCTGCGGAAGGCCGGGGCGTCGGACGAGCAGATCACCTCGGTGGCGTCCTGGCGGGACTCGCCGTACTTCGACAGCGCCGAGCGTGCCGCGCCGGCGCTCGTGGAAGCGGTGCTCCAGCCGTCCGCGGACGGTGAGCGCGTCTCCGACGAGCTCTACGCGCTGGCGGCCGAGCAGTACGAGCCCAGGGCGCTCGCGACGCTGATGAACGCCATCGGGCAGGTCGGCTTCTTCATCCCCATCGCGCGGATCGCCAAGCCGGTGGCCGGCCGGTCCTTCACGGATCCCTGGCAGTGAGTCCGCCGGCCCCTCGCCCCCTTGCGCCGGGGGCGGGGGGCCGACCGGACCTCAGGCTCAACTGCCGCCCAGGAAGACCGGGTTCGTCAGCGCCACGAAGTTGCCGGGCAGGCCCGGGACCGTGGGCGGGCGGCGTACCTCGGCGCGTACGTACGTCGCGTACTCGGCCGTCGTACGCCACTCCACCGTGCCCGCGCCCGACGCGCCCAACTCCGCGGTGTGCAGGGTCCCCTGATCGGTGACGATGCGCGCCGAACTGCCCGCCGGGGCGCCGGTGACCTCCAGACGTACCGTCACCGGGTCGTCGTCGTTCACCCGCAGCCGCTCGCCGATGCCCGCGTGCCGGCCGCGACCGCCCGAGGCGCCGAAGGCCAGGGACACCGCTGACGACTCCGCGATGTAGCTCCGGCCCGCGCGGATGCCGGCCAGGATCGCCTTGCGGGACAGGTCGTCGGCGAGGACGACCGTCTGCGGGGTCCCGATCGGGTCGGGGTCGCGGTGCGCGTCGCTGCTGCCCATCGCCGGGGTCCAGAGGCGTCCCGAACGGGCCGACGACACCAGGGTGTTGTCCCAGGAAGCGAGGGCCACCTCGTCGTCCGGGGTGAACGGGCCGTTCCACACCTCGACCGCGTCGGCGTCGCCGAAACCGAACTTCCAGTTGCAGCCGATGCACGTGGCGTGCGGGTGCGCGGGCACGACCAGACCGCCGGCCCTCCGTACCTCGCGGGCGTAGTGCCCGAAGCGGTTGTCGCGGGCGCGGTAGCGCCAGTCGACGAACGTGCCCGCGTCCATGCCGATGGCCACGACGTGGCCGTTGCGGGTGGTGATCTCCTCACCGGTGAGGACGAGCAGGTCGTCGCCCCACAGCCCGTCCCACGCGGCGTGCGCGGACGAGGTGTTGTGCTCGCTGGTGTTGATGAAGTCCAGCCCGGCGGCACGCGCGCCCGCCGCGATCTCGGCGGGGGTGCGCCGGCCGTCCGAGTGCACGGAGTGAAGGTGACAGTCGCCCCGGTACCAGGCGCGCCCGCGCCCCTTGGCGCGCTCCGGCGGATGGACGGGGCGTACGGTGCGGCCGGGTTCGCCGTACGTGAGGGTGATCGTGACCTCGTACGGGAGACCTTCGGGCGCGACGGTGTACGGGCCCAGCGCGATGTGCCACTTCCCGGGCCGCACCGGGCCGGGCAGATAGCCGGGGGTCGCCTCGTCGGCGCGGATGAAGAACTCCGTACGCGCGCCGCCGGACCAGCCCCGGAAGCCCTCGCCGCCGAGGTCGGTGCCGCGCTCGTCGAAGATGCCGATGTCGAGGGCGTTGCCCTGGGTACCGGCGGGGACGGCCGGCCGCTGGTAGGTGTACGCGACGCGGATCTCACGGACGCCGCGGGGGACGTCGACGGGCAGATGGACGAAGTCGGGGGAGCCGGTCGGCAGGGTGCCGCGGACGGTCTTGCTCTCCGTGGAGCCGGAGGCACCGCCGCTGCCGCTCCCTGGTGCGGCGTTCGCGAAGCTCACGCTGCCCAACGTAAGGGCCGCGGCGGCCCCGGTCACGAGCAGACCGCGTCTGCCCATCGCGTGTTCCGTGTGGTCGTTACACATGCGGACGGCTCCCCAGGGTCGGTTCGAGAGGGACAGGAGTGGTGCTTTCGAACCCTGGTATTGAGTCGTGAACGGCCCTACAAGGGAAAGGGGTCGGGAGGCGGATTGTTCCTGCTGCGGGGCGCCTTACGCGCCCACCGTTCCGTCGACGCCCTCGCGGAGGAGGTCGGCGTGGCCGTTGTGGCGGGCGTACTCCAGAAGGACGTGCACCATGACCATCCGCAGCGACACGTCCTCGCCCCAGCGCGGCTGATGCCCCGTTCTCGACCTCGGCCTCCCAGGCGGCGAAGGCCTTGGCCCGAGTGGAGGCGCTGGCGTCGTACGCCAGCTGGAAATCGACCACCCCCGGCGGCGACCACATCATCGGCGCGGCACGGTCCTCGAACACCCGCCGGAACCAGGCGCGTTCAACCTCGGCTATATGCCGCACGAGCCCGAGCAGCGACAACGCCGAGGGCGCCACCGCCCGTCGCTGCAACTCCTCGTCACTGAGCCCGGCGCACTTCATGGCGAGGGTGCGACGGTGATAGCCGAGAAACCCCCGCAGGGTCTCCCGCTCGGATCCGAGGCGGGGCGGGTCGACGCGGGTGTCGTTGTCCATGGGCTGGGTTCCTCATCCACGCCTGGTTTCGCGCGTTTCCAACGGCGAGGACAACGGCCGTCGTGTCTTCACCGGATCGCCATCGTTCGCACCCTGCGGGCGGCTTGAGATCCGGAACGTCTCGTGCGTACAGCTGAGCCAGAGCCAGTAGGGGAATGGGGTCCGTATCGCCGAGCCAGGGCGCGTGACGACCGCGGTGCAGTGACTTGAGGATGTCGCGTTCATCGTCGGTCGGCCCCTGGCTTCCCGGTGGACGTCCCCACGCCTCGGTCAGGATCCGCCGACGACGGCGCACATCGGTGGGCCGTTCTCCCGTACGCCGTTTGTGCGGTTCCCGGCACACGGGCCACGGCTCGTCCGCAGGCCACAGGAACGGCCCGCCGACCGAACTCTCCTCAACCGTCGGCGCGCCGGGACGCGGATGCAGACGCGTGCTGGTGCCGCGAAAACCGGCCAGTTCGGGGAGGAGGCGCTCCACGTCGAGGGGGCGCGCGGCGAGTTCGCCGACGGCTGCGCGCCGCTTGCCACCGAGAGGCTTCGCAGGGGCTCGGCTGGGCAGCTCGCGGAGTGTTCGGGAGCTTCTTTGCGTACTCAGGCTTCACAACCCAGGTCGTACAGATCCGAAGCGGAGGTACTGCGACCCGCCATCATTGCCAGCGGCTGACAGACCGCAGCCGAACGTGGTCGACCGTCCGCCCCATGGTCAATCAAGGGTCGGGTCGACCAAATCCTCCACTTCGGAAACCAAGAATTCTCCGTAATCTAGATCATCTCCCAGTCGAAGTAGCGTCGCGTACTGAGCGTTGCTGATGCTCATGCCCTTGGAAGAAATAATCCTGAGCAGAAATCTCAGAGCGAGGTCCGGAGAGCAGTTATGTGCACAGTCGCACAGTGCTTCGGCGGTGTGGGGCGGGAGGCTCGAATGGGAGAAATCGGCGAGGGTTTCCTTTATTTCGCTGCCAAGTGCGAATCCTGAATCTGAATCAACTTCGCCGAGTTTCGGATCCGATCTGTCTTGAAGCCATTGTTTGCATTCTTCGAGAATGACCCGTATCCATTCTCGCCCTGAGGGCAGATTTCCTGTGAAGTCGAATTTTCCTTGAATGCTTGCGAGCCACAGGGTCTCAATTTGCCCTGCAGTCAAGCCTTCGAGTGTTCGCAGCGCATCGTGCCGCAGTGCCTGAACTGCCGCAGGGTCTTGTCCATCCCATAGAAAAGCCCGCAGCACGTCGATCTCGCCGCCTTCGTTGGGCCAGTCTCGATGAAACATGGCCGCAAGCCAGGTGATTCCGAAATCGAAATCCGTGAACCGTGACATAGCATCCTCTCTTTACCATGGGTATGCAGTTTTGATGAAGTATCCGCCGGGCGCCCCTTTCTGGCGTTGTAGCACAATAGTATACTGATTTCCTGTCGCGGCTATGCTGCCATTCGGGTGAGCGGCCCATCCGATCGGATTATTTGCCCCGAAGTGACCTGGTGGAAGCGGAAGAGACTGATCTGAGCCTCTCAGCCAGCTTTCTATTTTCTTGGAATTCTTGGCGAGTCCGTAGTCAATCACTTGCTGAGCTGTTTGCTGGTCGTGGAATACTCCATTAGGTTTACCTTTCTTCTTCGCGAGTGCGATGGCTTGCTGGGGTGAGACGTTTACGTGCTCAGAAAGTGTGTGGGCAACGTTCGGATTCCTTCTCGCGGCGTCGTTGAGATCTCCAATTCTGTAGCGTGGCGCGAGGCCCAGTGGGTCGCACCACGTCAGCGGGTTGTGGACGTACGCCGTCGGGTTCGGGGACGGGGCCAGGCCCAGGGGGTCCGGGGTCAGGTAGTGGGCGGTTTCGGGGTCGTAGTGGCGGTGGACGTTGTAGTGGTGGCCCGTTTCCAGGTCGTGGTATTGGCCCGGGAAGCGGAGCGGGGTGTACGCCGTTGTGTCGGGGGGCCAGGTCGTGGTGCCCCAGAGCGTTCGGCGGGACTGCCAGGCCGTGGCGCCTGATTCGTCGATCAGGTGGGTCGGGGTGCCGATCAGGTCCGTGATGATCGCGTGGAAGCGGGTGTCGATCTCCGACTGCGGGGCGTCCGCCGCCGGGGTGTAGCGGGTCGTCTGGGCCAGCGGGACCAGGGACGAGTCGTCGTGGTCCCAGGTGAGCGTCTGGGCGCCCGGCCACCCTGTGGACGTCGACGTCTCCTCGATCAGGGTGGCGCCCTGGTACGTGAAGCGCGTCTCTTCCGCGGTCGAACCGTCAAGCGCCAGGCGCCGCTTGGACACCCGGCGGCCCAGCGCGTCGTACGTATAGCGCCACGTCGTGCCGTCCGGCGTGGTCACCGCCGCGAGTTCGTCGCGCGCGTTCCAGGTGTAGCGCCAGTTGGCCGGCTTCCGGGAGAGGCGGGGCTTCTGGCGCAGGGTGGTGCGGCCCGCCGCGTCGTACTCGTACCGGACCGCGCCCGCCGTGCCCACGCGGGTGCCCGTGTAGGTGCGCCGGCCTGTCGACTCGGGGTACGCCAGGTCCGTCGGCCAGGCGGCGTCGGTCGGGTTGCCGGCCGAGTCGTAGGTGTACGACTCCGACCAGTCCGCCGCCGCCCGGACCTCGGTCACCCGGCCCGCCGGGTCCAGCGTGTAGCGCGCGTCACCCGCGGCGACAAGGTGGCCGTCCGGGCGCCAGGTGTACGTGCGCGCGGGGACGTCCGCGCCCGCGTACGAACGGGACCGCGGCCGGCCCGCCGGGTCCCATGCCTGCGTCAGCGACAGCGCCCCGCCCCAGTCGAGCCGGGTCTCGCGGCCCGCCGCGTCGCGCGTCACCGTCAACGGCCGCCCCGACGCGGTGAGTTCGGTGCGGTTGCCGGCGGCGTCGTACGCGTACGCGGTGACCGCGCCCGCCGGGGTCCGCCGCTCGGACAGCCGCCCCGCCGCGTCGTACGACAGACGCAGCACGCGCCCGTCCACCGACTCCGTCAGCAGGCGCCCGGCCGGGTCGTACGTACGCAGCAGTTCGGCGTCCGGCCCCGTCGCCCGCGCCAGGTCGCCGCCCGCCGTCCAGTCGAACGTGGTCACCTCGCCGCCCGCGTCCCGCGCGACGAGCCGGCCCAGCAGGTCGTAACGGTGGTCGGTGCGGACGCCCAACGGATCCACACGCGAGGTGAGCTGACCCGCCACGTCCAGCGAGTACGTGACCGTACGGCCGTCGAAGTCCGTCTCCGATATCAGGTGGCCCGCCGCGTCGTACGCGTAACTCCACGTCAGGCCCCCCGGGTTGGTCACCGACGTCAGGCGGGTCGCGTCGTCGTGCGTGAAGGTGTGGCGCGCGCCGTCCGGGTCGGTGCGGGAGGTCAGCAGGTCGAAGTGGGTGTACTCGTGGTGCGTGACACCGCCGTTGGCGTCCGTGTACGTGACGAGGTTGCCCTCGCCGTCGTACGTCCACGACTCCGCCGCGCCGTCCGGGGCCGTACGCCGCAGGAGCAGTCCCTCCGTGGACCACTCGAAGCGCGAGACCGCGCCCAGCGGGTCGGTGACGGACACGACCCGGCCGAACGCGTCACGCACCAGCCGCGTCGTCGCCCCCAGCGGATCCGTCGTCTCGACGGGCAGGCCCGCCGCGTCGCACCGCACGCGCGTGGTCGCGCCCAGCGGGTCGGTGATCGCGAGCGGGGTGCCCCGGCCGTCGTACAGACAGCGGGTGGTGGCGCCCGTCGGGTCGGTGACCGAGGTGGGGCTGCCGTGCGCGTCGAACGTCTGGTGCCACACCTGCCCCGCCGGGTCCGTGATCCGTACCGGCCTGCCGTCGGAGTCGAGTTCGGCCGCGATCGAGCTGCCGTCCGGGCGCAGTACGCCGGTGAGATGGCCGTGCCCGTCGTACGTGAACTCCGTGGTGCGGCCCAGCGCGTCCGTCCCGGCGGTGAGGCGGCCGGCCGCGTCGTAGGACGTACGCGTCACCGCGCCGTTCGCGTCGATCTCTCCGACGACGAGACGGCGTTCGTCGACCAGGTAACGGGTGGTGGTGCCGTCGGGCGCGGTGAGGGTGGTGAGCGTGAGACCGGGGAAGGCGGGGTCGGATTCGCCGTACGTGAAGCGGAAGCTGTAGTGGCCGCCCTCGCCGCCCTCCGCCACCACCCGGTCGTCGTCGGGGCCGCCGTACTCGTACGCGTACGAGCGGTTGTTGGTGTCCGTCCACGACGTCACCCGGCCCGCCTCGTCGTACGTGAAACGCAAGGGGAGACCGGAGGAGTTGTACGTCCGCTCCAGCCGGCCCTCCGGTCCGTACTCGTACGCCATGACGCGCACATCGCCGCCGGGCCCGCCCAGCCACAGGGCGGTGATCCGTTCGCCGTGCGTCGTCAGGCGCAGCACATAACCGCCGCTGTGCGCGATCTCGGCCGGCGCGCCCTCCGCGTCGTACGTGAACGTGATCCGGTTGCCGTGCCGGTCGGTGACCGTACGCAGCAGGGCCGTGCCGCTGTCGCCGTGCGCGGTGAACGTGCGCACCTGCGCGGCCTCCGGGTCGGTGACGGTGTACGAGCCGTCGGCGGCACGCGCGAGGGGCCACCGTGCGCGCCCGGCGACCTCCTCCGGCAGCACCGCGCCGCCGCCCGCCACCGGGTGCGGGTACGCGAGGAGCGAGCCGTCCTCGGTGAAGAAGACCGCGCCCTCGTCGTCGAACTCCAGCCGCTGGTCCGCCGTCGACGCCCACGTCGGACCGAACCAACGGCCGCCCCGGTAACCGGAGTCCACCCGCCGCGAGAACACCAGCGGCAGCACACCCGGCAGTTCCACATCCGTCAGCGGCAGGAACATCCGGCCCGTCGCCATATCCACCGGGTCCGTCCGGCCGTGCCTGACCTCGTCCGCACGCCGGGTGAACCTGCCCCGGCCGCTCCGCAGCGCGTTCCGCGCCCACGCCAGCGCGCCCCGGCCGGCCAGCCGCGCCCCCACCTGGGCCGCGACCCGGGCTGCCACCGGTGCCAGGACCCGGCCCGCCGCCATCGCCAGGAGTTCTGGGAGCAGGGCGCCCAGGCCGCCCGTGGCGAGGCCCAGGGGGAGGGCGAACGGGAGGGCGAACATCAGGAGCGTGAGGATCAGGGCCGGGGCCACGTCCAGGAACTTCTCCAGGACGAACGAGACGATCAGGTGGTCGGGCAGGACCTTGTCGTACTCGGCTATCGCGCCCGCGCGTGACAGCAGGAGCAGGCCCGCGCACAGGCCGCCGGCGACCACCGCCACCCGCAGCAGCGCGGCGGCGTACGGCTCCGCCGGGGGGAGGGCGCGCATACGGGGGAGGGAACGCCATGTCATGACGAGGCGGAACGCGGCCAGCAGCAGGGCCGCCAGACCGCAGCCGACGAGCAGCCGCCAGCCCTGGCCCTCCGTGAAGAACTCCTCCAGGGCCTCCGTGCCCTCGAAGGCGAAGGTGGCCGCGAGGAGGGCGGACGGGATCAGCAGCAGGAGGCCAAGGACGAGGAGGACCTTCTCCCACCAGGGCAGCCGGCCGGCCCCGCGGGCACGGAGCCGGCGCCAGGCCTCGCGTACGGAGAGGCCCTGCCAGGTCGACGGGTCCGAGGTGGCGTCCAACTCGGCCGTGAGGGTGGTGAGTTCGTCCCGCAGCGCCGTGACGTGCTCCGGGCGGGCGCGGGGGTGGGTGGTGACATGGAAGAGGGTCCGGCGCCTGCGGGCGTACCGGAGGGCGATGAACATGGTCCACGGGGCCCGCAGCAACGCGTAGTTCAGCAGCGGCGCACCACCGCCGGCGCCCGAGGCCGCGCCCTCCCGCTCCGCCCTCAGCCACACCCCCGGCTCCCGGGACCGGCCGGCCCGTCGCGTACGTACGTCCCACACCACCGCCACCACCAGGCAGCCCAGCACCAGCCAGAGCCCGCTCGCGACGATCCGGTCGTACCACTCACGCGGCGCCCCGTTCGGGTTGCGCATCGCGGCGATGTAGTTGACCGCCGTGTGCAGGCCGATGGCCGCGAGGAGGGGCAGCAGCCCCGCCACCCGTACCCACCAGCGGTGCCCGCACACGATCAGACCGACGGACAGACCGCCCAGGGCCGACCAGACGACGTGGTTGTCCACCGGCACGGTCACGGTGGCGGTGCCCAGCTCCAGGGAGCCCATGGCCCCCGGCAGCCAGTGCCCCAGCAGCTCGGGGAAGCCGGAGACGAAGGGCACCGTGAACAGCCGCGTCCCGACCGACCAGCCGCCCGCCGACTCGATGGGGCGAACCTGTACATCCGGTGCGAATGTGAATTGCAGGACCGTCTCAAGCAGCCCGAACCCCGCGCCCACCGCGGCGCCCAGCACCACGAAGTCCGTCAGGCCCCACTGGACCCGGCCGCGCAGCGCCCAGGCGGCGAGCGCGAGGGGTGCGATCTTGAGCAGTTCCTCGGCCGTCGGGGCCGTCGTCCACATGACGGTGTCCATGACCGTCCGCATCGACGTCTCGTCGGCGGCGGCCACTTGGCGGGTGACGAGCGTCTCGATCAGGACCGAGAAGACGCCGCAGCCGTACGCCCCGACGCCGAAGGCCAGCAGGACGGTCGGCCAGCCGACCGTACGGGCCGGCCATGACATCAGCAGCAGTTGCAGCACACACCACAAAGACGCGGCAGCCATCCAGAACGCCACAAACCCCACCCCGTGTATTTGCTTTAGTGAATTGAACGTATGGGGAAGCGTGGGTGTGTCAACAGGGCGTCGGGGGGTGGCCCCAGCGGCGGGTGTATTCAGCGACACCTGCGACTTGGGGCCGTACGCCCAATGTGATCGAAGTCCGTCGTCCGTAGCGTCTTACTCGTGGCACAGAGGGTGCCCGACGGAAGGAACGATCATGATGCGTCGCAAGAGCAAGAGCAGCCCGACCCGGAGCGCCGAAGCTCTTCGTCTGGCGAACGTGAGCAAGGTCTACGGGGCGGCCGAGAACGCCGTGACCGCCCTCGACGGTGTGTCGCTGAGTCTTCCCGCCGGTTCTTTCACCGCCGTCATGGGGCCCTCCGGCTCCGGCAAGTCGACCCTCCTCCAGTGCGCGGCCGGTCTCGACCGGCCCGACAGCGGCCAGGTGATGGTCGACGGCGAGGAGATGACAGGCGGCAGCGAGGCGGCCCTGACCAAGTTCCGCCGCCGCCGGATCGGCTTCATCTTCCAGAAGTACAACCTCCTGCCCACCCTGACCGTCGCCCAGAACACCGTCCTGCCGCTGAAGCTCGCCGGCCGCCGTATCGACAAGGCCCGCGCCAGGGAGATCCTCACCCAGGTCGGCCTCGGTGACCGTCTCGGCCACCGGCCCGACCAGCTCTCCGGAGGCCAGCAGCAGCGCGTCGCCATCGCCCGCGCCCTGGTCACCGAGCCCAGCGTGATCTTCGCCGACGAGCCCACCGGCGCGCTCGACATCCGCAGCGCGCGTGATGTGCTGCGGCTGCTCCAGGAGAGCGTACGGATCCACGGACGCACCGTCGTCATGGTCACCCACGACCCGGTCGCCGCCTCCTTCGCGGACTCCGTGATCTTCCTGGCCGACGGCCGCCTGGCCGGGCAGATCGACCGCCCGACCGTCGACGCGGTCGCCGAGCGCCTCGCGCACCTCGGAGACACCGTCAACCCGGCGGCGCACTCGGGAGCCCGGTCCTCCGCCGGCCGCGTGGCCGACCGGTCCGCCGACAACGCGTTCGCGGGGGTCTGACACATGTTCACTCTCGCCATGAGCTCCATCCGTCGGCGCCCCGGGCGCTTCATCGCCACCCTGCTCTCGACCTTCCTGGGCGCGGCGATCATCATGACCTTCAGCTCGATGCACGACACCGCGGCGACTCCGGGCATCGACAGTCTCAGCAAGGAGTCCATCACCACGGCGGCGAACGTGGTCGGCGGCTACGGCGCCCTTCTCGTCTTCTTCGCCATCGCCTCCACCCTCACCGTCAACGTCCGCCAGCGCGGCGAGGAGATCGCACTCCTGCGCCGGAGCGGCGCGACTCCCGCGCAGATCAAGCGGATGGTGGTCTTCGAGGCCGCCGTGGTCGGGATCGCCGGAACGCTGCTGGCCATCGTGCCCGCGATGATCGGCGGCGCTCAGCTGCTCGAAGTCTTCAAGGACACCGACCAGGTCGCCTCCGGTGTGGACCACGTCTTCGGCCCGATCGCGCTGACCTTCGGTGCGACGGTCACCCTGCTGACGTCCGTCGGCGCCGCGTTCCTCGCGGTCCGCCGGGCGACCAAGGAAGCGGCCGGCGGCCGCAAGTCCCGCGGCCGGGCGAAGACCTTCGCCGGCGTCGCCGCCCTGTTCCTGGGCGCGGGCACCGTCGGCTCCACCTTCGCCATGGACAAGACGGACGTCGCGCTGATGGCCGCCCCCGGTTACGGTGCCATCCTGCTGGCCGCGGGCTTCGCGATCCTCTCGCCCGCACTGCTGCGGATCCTGCTCGGTGCCCTGACCAAGCCGCTGACCCTGGTCTTCGGCGCCAGCGGTTACCTGACCATCCACAACATGCGGCAGCGCGCCGCGCAGCTCTCCAGCGTGCTCATGCCGCTCATCCTCTTCATCAGCATCGCCACGGCCATCTTCTACATGCAGGTCATCGAGAACGACGCGGCCGAGGCCGCCGGCCTCACCCGGTCGGGCGAGGACATGAGTGTCCAGACCCTCAACTTCGTGATCGCCGGCATCATCGTGGTCTTCGCCTGCATCATGCTGGTCAACAGCCTCTACGCGGCGACCACTTACCGCACCAGGGAGTTCGGCCAGCAGCGTCTCACCGGCGCCACGCCGGGTCAGGTCCTGGGCATGATCAGTCTCGAATCGCTGATCCTGACGGTCTTCGGGGTGTTCTTCGCGACGCTGTCGGCGCTCGCCGGCATCGTCTCCTTCAGCATCGTCCGCACCGACACCGCCGTCCCGGACCAGAGCCTCGGGATCTGGCTGGCCGTCGTGGGCATCGGCGCCGTCGCGACGATCGTCACCAGCGTGGGTACGGCCTACCGGGGCCTGCGCACACCGGCTGTCGAGGCGGTGGCACTGGCCGCCTGACATGACGCACCGGACAGCACCGGCGCCGCACCGGACGGCACCAGACCGGACGGCACCAGACCGGACAGCATCGCACCGACAGGAAAAGCCGCCGAGGGGCAGTCGCACACAGCGACTGCCCCTCCGGGCTTTCCGGCCCGGCCGGTTGGCCGGTTGGCCGTTATTCCCGGTCGTCACCCGAATGTGGGCATCCGCTCACCTGCCCTTCGCCACCCCGGAATCGTCGGACCCCGCTCGTATGCTCGGAACATGACGACGAGCGCCACGTCCCCCTCCGGCTCCCCCTCCCCATCCGCCACCGGTGCCACCAGCGCCCCCACCGCCAACGCCATGCGCCGCGCCCTCAAACGCGCCAGGGACGGTGTCGCGCTCGACGTCGGTGAGGCCGCCGTTCTGCTCCAGGCGCGCGGCGACGACCTGAAGGACCTGGCCGCATCCGCCGCGCGGGTCCGCGACGCCGGGCTCGAAGCCGTCGGACGCCCCGGGATCATCACGTACTCCCGCAAGGTCTTCATCCCGCTGACCCGCCTCTGCCGCGACAAGTGCCACTACTGCACGTTCGTCACCGTCCCCGGCAAGCTCCGCCGCGCCGGCCACGGCATGTTCCTGTCGCCCGACGAAGTCCTCGCCATCGCCCGCGAGGGCGCCGAAATGGGCTGCAAGGAAGCGCTGTTCACGCTCGGCGACCGCCCCGAGGACCGCTGGCCCGAGGCGAAGGAGTGGCTGGAGGCGGAGGGGTACGACGACACGCTCGCGTACGTACGGGCCATGGCCATCCGCGTACTGGAGGAGACCGGTCTCCTCCCGCACCTCAACCCCGGCGTCCTCGGCTGGACCGACTTCCAGCGGCTCAAGCCCGTCGCGCCCAGCATGGGCATGATGCTGGAGACCACCGCCACCCGGCTCTGGTCCGAGCCCGGCGGCCCGCACCACGGCTCGCCGGACAAGGAGCCCGCCGTACGGCTGCGGGTGCTCGAAGACGCGGGCCGGTCCAACGTCCCCTTCACCACCGGCATCCTGATCGGCATCGGCGAGAACCACGAGGAGCGCGCCGACTCCCTCTTCGAACTGCGCCGCACCGCCCGTGCCTACCACGGCATCCAGGAAGTCATCGTCCAGAACTTCCGCGCCAAGCCCGACACCGCGATGCGCGCCATGCCCGACGCCGAGCTGGAGGAACTGGCCGCGACCATCGCCGTCGCCCGGCATCTCCTCGGCCCGGCCGCCCGGATCCAGGCCCCGCCGAACCTCGTCGACGAGGAGTACGCGCTCCTCATCGGCGCCGGCATCGACGACTGGGGCGGCGTCTCGCCGCTGACCCCCGACCATGTGAACCCCGAGCGCCCCTGGCCGCACATCGACCAACTCGCCGAGCGCACCGCCGCGGCCGGGTTCGAGCTGCGTGAACGGCTCACGATCTACCCGGAGTTCATCCAGCGCGGCGAGCCCTGGCTCGACCCGCGCGTGATGCCGCACGTACGCGCGCTCGCCGACCCGGCGACCGGGCTCGCCCGCGAAGACGTCAAACCGGCCGGGCTGCCGTGGCAGGAGCCCGACGAGGGGTTCACCGCCACCGGCCGTACGGACCTGCACCGCACCATCGACACCGAGGGCCGCACCGGCGACCGGCGCGACGACTTCGACCATGTGTACGGCGACTGGGACGCGTTGAGGGAGGCCGCCGCGCCCGGCATGGTGCCCGAGCGCATCGACACCGACGTCAAGCAGGCGCTGAAGCAGGCCGCCGCCGACCCGACGAAGCTCACCGACGACGAGGCGCTCGCGCTGCTGCACGCGGACGGTCCCGCGCTCGACGCGCTGACCCGGATCGCCGACGAACTGCGCCGCGAGGTGGTCGGCGACGACGTCACGTACATCGTCACGCGCAA
Source organism: Streptomyces sp. NBC_01716 (assembly GCF_036248275.1). NCBI lineage: Bacteria > Bacillati > Actinomycetota > Actinomycetes > Kitasatosporales > Streptomycetaceae > Streptomyces > Streptomyces sp. NBC_01716. The sequence continues at coordinate 5,037,396 of NZ_CP109181.1, forward strand.
CATCAACTTCACCAACGTCTGCTACACCGGCTGCCGTTTCTGCGCCTTCGCCCAGCGCCGTACGGACGCCGACGCGTACACCCTCTCCCTCGACCAGGTCGCCGACCGCGCGGCGCAGGCGTGGGACGTCGGCGCCGTCGAGGTGTGCATGCAGGGCGGTATCCACCCCGACCTGCCCGGGACGGCGTACTTCGACATCGCGCGCGCCGTGAAGAAGCGCGTGCCCGGTATGCATGTGCACGCCTTCTCACCCATGGAGGTCGTCAACGGGGCCTCGCGCACCGGGATGTCGATCCGCGAATGGCTCACGGCCGCGAAGGAGGCCGGGCTCGACTCGATCCCGGGCACGGCCGCCGAGATCCTGGACGACGAGGTGCGCTGGATCCTCACCAAGGGCAAGCTGCCGACGGCGACATGGATCGAGGTCGTGGAGACCGCGCACTCGCTGGGCATCCGCTCCAGCTCCACGATGATGTACGGCCATGTGGACCAGCCCCGCCACTGGTTGGGGCACTTCCGCACGCTGGCCGGTATGCAGCGCAAAGCGCTGGAGGCGGGGCGTGAGGGCTTCACGGAGTTCGTCACGCTGCCCTTCATCCACACCAACGCGCCGGTCTATCTGGCCGGCATCGCCCGCCCGGGGCCGACGGCCCGTGACAACCGCGCGGTGATGGCGATGGCCCGGCTCCTCCTCCATCCGTACATCACCAACATCCAGACCAGTTGGGTCAAGCTCGGCACGGAAGGCGCCGCCGAGATGCTGCGCTCCGGCGCGAACGACGTCGGCGGCACGCTGATGGAGGAGACCATCTCCCGTATGGCGGGCTCCAGTTACGGCTCGTACCGCTCGGTCAAGGACCTGATCGCCATCGCCGAGGCGGCGGGCAGGCCGGCCAGGCCGCGGACCACGCTGTACGGGGAGGTGCCCGAGGAGCGCGTACGGGCGGCGACGGCGTCCGACGGGCACCTGCCGGAGCTGCTGCCGCTGCTGCCCGCGGAGTGACGGGGGCGGGTGACCGGGGCCGGTGTCCTGCCCGCCACCGGCCTGTCACCAGCCTCTCACCGGCCCGCCACCGGCCACCCGCCGCCCGTGCTCAACCGTCCGTTCCCGTTCGATTACAGTGCTGCGCCAGACGGTGCGTTCCGTGGAACGGGAGGGAGGGGACGCGTGAACAGGCCAGCCACCGCCATATGGGGCCGGGCGGAACAGCAGGACTTCCGCAGCCGCGTCCGTGGCTGCCTCCTCGGGGGAGCGATCGGCGACGCGCTGGGCGCGGGGGTCGACACGCTCACCCTCGACGAGACCCGCACGGCGCACGGCGCCGAGGGCGTCACCGACTTCGCCCCCGCGTACGGCAGACGCGGCGCGGTCGCCGCCGCCACCCAGCTGACCCTCTTCACCGTCGACGGCCTCATCCGCGCCCAGGTCCGGCGCGACACGGGCGCCTGGCACCCGCCGACCGACGTGCACCGCGCGTATCTGCGCTGGGCGGCCACCCAGAGCGACTGGGGACCCGACGAGCGCCGCAAGGACAACGGCTGGCTCGCGCGGGAGGAGTGGCTGTACGCGCGCCGGGACCCCACGCGGCCCTGTCTGACCGGGCTGGCGGACGACGTGATGGGCACGCTGGAGAAGCCCAAGAACCCGACCGCGCGCGACGCGGGCGCGCTCGTGCGCTCGGCGCCTTTCGGGCTGCTGGTGGGCTGGGAGCCGCAGTTGGTGTGCCAGCTCGCCGTGGAGTGCGCGGCGCAGACGCACGGCCATCCCACCGCGTATCTGTCGGCCGGTGCGTTCGCGGTGATCGTGCACGCCGTCGCGCGCGGCGACGGCGTCGACGCGGCCGTGCAGCGGGCCCTGGCGCTGCTGACCCAGCGGCCCGGCCATCAGCCCGTCACCGACGCGCTGGGGCAGGCGCTCGGAGCCGTACGGCAGGGGATCCCGACCCCGGGCCGGGTCGCGGTGCTCGGGGAGGGCGGGGCGGCGGAGGACTCGCTGGCGGTGGCCGTGTACTGCGCGCTGGTCGGCGAGGACGTACGCCATGGTCTGCGGCTGGCCGTGAACCACGACGGGCCGTCGTCGGCGACGGGGGCGCTGTGCGGGGCCCTGCTCGGCGCGATGCACGGGGAGACGGCGCTGCCGCCCGCGTGGCTGGCCGAGTTGGAGGGCCGGCCGACGCTGCTGGAGATCGCGGACGACTTCGCGATGGAGATGACGCAGGGGCCGGCGCTGCACAGCCCGGCGGTCACGGCGTCGGGCTGGCTGACGAGGTACCCGCGGGGCTGAGGGGTGTCCTGGGCCCGGACTCGCTTCACCGGCCACCGGCCGGGCCAGGTGAAGCGAGTCCGGGCCCGGCATCGCGCCGGACGGCGGGTCCGTCAGCCGGACGCGCCCTCGCGTCCGAGCTGCTTGGAGTCGCCCGGCTCCGCCGGCACCGGCACCGCCGCGACGGCGTCCGAACCGTCGTCGTCGTTGTTGATCTTCTGGAGTACGGCGTCGCGCTCCGGTGTGTCCTCCGGCTTGACGAAGCCGATCAGGACGTAGAGGACGAGCGAGACGGCGAGCGGGATCGACACCTGGTACTGGAGCGGCACTCCGCCGTCCACATTCCAGCTGATCGGGTAGTTGACCAGCCAGAAGGTGACCAGACCGACGGCCCAGCTGATCAGCGCGGCCGTGGGGCCGCTCCTGCGGAACCAGGGCAGCAGACCCAGCATCAGCGGGATCGCGATCGGCCCCATGAGCCCGGCGACCCACTTGATGACGACGGTGATGATGTCGCCGAAGAAGGGCGAGTTGACCTGCGTCGCGATGGCCATCGACAGGCCGAGGAAGAGCAGCGTCGTCCAGCGGGCCGCGAGCAGCCCGGCCCGGGTGTCCCACTCCCGTACGCGACGGGAGACGGCCGGCATGATGTCGCGGGTCACGACCGCGGCGATGGCGTTCGCGTCCGAGGAGCACATGGCCATCGTGTGCGAGAAGAAGCCGACGATGACCAGGCCCAACAGGCCGTGGGGCAGGAGCTGTTCGGCCATCAGCGCGTAGCTGTCGGCCGGTACGTCGGTGTCGATGAGCACCGGCGCGACCCACATGGGGAAGAACAGCACCAGCGGCCAGATCAGCCACAGCACGGCCGACAGGGTGGCGGAACGCGTCGCGGACTTGGCGGAGTCGGTCGCCATGTAGCGCTGCGCCTGGTTCCACATGCCGCCGTTGTACTCGAAGGTCTTGATGAACAGATACGCGATCAGGAAGACCATCATGTACGGCCCGGCCAACGGCTCGGTGTGGCCCTGGAGTTCGGGCTCGTCCCAGACGTTCCACAGGCTGCTGAACCCGCCCAGCTCCGCCAGGACGGCGACGAGCATCGCGATACCGGCGATGAACTGGATGATGAACTGGCCCAGTTCGGTCAGCGCGTCGGCCCACAGCCCGCCCACCGTGCAGTAGACGGCGGTGACCGCGCCCGTGATCAGGATGCCCATGTTGAGCGAGACACCGGTGAAGACGGACAACAGGGTGGCGATGGCGGCCCACTTGGCGCCGACGTCCACGATCTTCAGCAGCACACCGGACCAGGCGAGCGCCTGCTGGGTCGGCAGGTTGTAGCGGTTCTTGAGGTATTCGAGCGGCGAGGACACCCGCAACCGCGACCGCACCCGGTTGAGCCGGGGAGCGAAGAGCCTGGCCCCGATCGCGATGCCGATGGCGATGGGGAAGGACCAGGTGACGTACGACGTGACGCCGTAGGTGTACGCGATGGCCGCGTACCCGGTGAACATCACCGCGCTGTACCCGGACATGTGGTGCGAGATACCGGAGAGCCACCACGGCATCTTGCCGCCGGCGGTGAAGTAGTCATGGACGTCGCCCACGCGCCTGTGGGACCAGACGCCGATCGCCACCATCACACCGAAGTATCCGATGAGCACGGTCCAGTCGAGACTGTTCATGTGCCCCCTCCAGGGGTCCGCCTTGTGAACGTGGGTGCGCTTCGCCAGTACGTCCGATCAGCGGCGCCCCCGTGCGGGAGCGGGGACTTCGGGGATTGAACCGCTACTCGCGGTAGCGGGTCAAGAGTTTCTACGGTCAGAGATGTGAACGCAGATCAGAAAGCCGAACCATTTTGCCAGTTCTTGACCATGTAAGCCGTTGTCGTGCACGTGACACGGGCCACACGATGGGCTGGCACTTCGTCAGACTCCGGCCATCAGTGGAGAAGGCTGTACGGGATGCGGGTTCCGTGCCGGCCGGAAGAGGGGGACACACCGGACTCACGCCATGACCTTGCGAACCGCTTCTGGGGCTCAAGCAGGCCGACTTGGCGTGTCTCCGTGACAATCACTGTGCCTGAAAGCGAGGGGCCCCCTCGGCCGGGACGGCGAACCAGACGAGAGGGCTGGGCTCGGAATCACTCGGGCCGCTCACCAAGGTGTTCGGAAAATTGTGGCTTACAGCCTGCCTGAATCGGCCACGAAGGTCTTCCAGGCTTTCGAGTCGAAATTCAGGACAGGGCCGCTGGGATTCTTGGAATCACGGACAGAGATCGCTGTTGCCCGATCTGTGCGCACCTCCACGCAATCCCCGTTCGCCGAGTACGTGGACTTCGTCCACTCGGCCAAAGAACCTCGCTGATGAACCATGATCACTCCGGTGGTCGTGCCATTTCGGCGCGGGTCGAATCGCTCGCGCGCCGCATTGCGCGCTGACTTGATCGACGCTACGCCGTGAGATCATGGGTTTCATTGCGTGTTCACTCAACAGGGTGGCAATCGCCGAAGTGAGCTACCCACATCATCATTGCGTGTGTAGACTCCGCGCCTCTTCCTCTGATTGCCCGTCAGCCGCCGTAGTCCGCAGCGATTTTGTCGATGAACGCCCTCGAATGCTCGGCGCTGAGGGCTTTGGCCCGAAGATGCTCATACATGACGGTGTAACTCTGCACGTCATTCGCCTTCTCCAGGTAGAGGTCGCTGGTCACTCCTTCCAAGTAGACGACGGTCGCGTCCGACGCCTCCTGGAACTCAAGAATCGCGAACTTGCCGTACATACCCGGATGAGCGCCGGCGTCGTAGGGAACCACCTGCAGCGTCACGTGGGGTTGGGCACTCAATTGCGAAAGGTGCTTCAACTGGTCGGCCATGATCTGGGGGCCGCCCACCACGCGCCGCAGAAGCGCCTCGTCGATGACCGCCCAGAAGCGCAGCGGGTCGTGGGGGTCCGTGAGCCGGTCCTGGCGCTTGAGCCGGATCTGGATCCGCTTCTCGACATCACCGGCCGATTCCTCGGGCCACATGCCTTCGATGACCGCCTGGGCGTACTCACGCGTCTGGAGCAGGCCGGGGACGATGAGCGACTCGTACACGCGCAGCGAGGCCGCGTCCGTCTCCAGGCCGATGTAGACGCTGTACGGGATATCGCCGAAGGCGTGCCACCAGCCCTGCTGGCGCGAGTCCTTGGCCATTTGCATCAGCGACTCGACAATGCGTTTGTCCTCGACCTCGTACACACCGCACAGGTCGCGGACATCGCGCTGACTGATGGAACGGCGACCGTTCTCCAGACGGCTGATCTTCGACTGGGAGACCAGCAGGCGCTCCGCCACCTCCTCGGCCGTCATGCCTTTGACCTCGCGGAGCCGGCGCAACTCCTGGCCCAACCGGCGTCGCCTGACGGTGGGATTGACACTGGACGCCACGGAAACGGCACCTCCTGCTGAGAAACTGCGTAGCTCTGAGTGTCTACGTCTCAGCAGACTGCCACCGATAGGGCCAATCGCGCTGGAAAACAGGCACACAGGAGAAAGCGCGGTCGATTAAGTGGACACACCGCCGCCGGACCTGTATCCGGGCGCGCGACGCGCGGGGGCAGCCGTTTGTACGGCTGGACCCCGCGCGTCTCTTGCGGCTCCCGAACCGGGTCTCTGGGGACGTCGGCGCGGCGGATTCGGATACCCGCGTGCTGTCGTGTCCGTGCTTTGTCGTCCGTGTTGTCTCAGTGCGCCGCGACGCGGGCCATGCCGCCGCGCTGCGGTTGCATCGGTACGGCCGGCGGTCGGCCTCCCGGTGCGGGGTTACGGCGTGGCTGAGCGGCCACACCGTTCTGGACGTCCATCACGGCATGCGCCACGAGGCCGCCCATGGGGTCGTGTCTGATCAGATCCCGGAGCCGGGAGCGCGACGAGCGCCCCTCGTTACCGGGGTACAGGTGCTTGCCCAGTCCGACCGCGTGGGCCAGGGCGGCGAGCGCCGCGGTCCGCGGGTCCGGCGGTACGCCGGTGCGGATCGCACTGTCCAGCCGTGACCTGATGTCGCGGCTGATCGCCGTCTCCGTCGCCTGGTAGCGCGTCGTCGGCAGCACTCCGCACATCTGGCCCGCCACGGCATGAACCATGCCGCACCGCTCCAGATGCGCGAGGTAAATCTGACGGAGCCCCAATCGGGGCCCGCCGATCCAGTGAACTGCGCGAACCGGACTGCCACGTCTGCGCAGCAGTTCCAGCGCGGAGTCCAGAGTCGGATCTCCGGTCGGCCGTGGCATCACCACGGCGATACGATCCCCGTCAGGGGCTATCCGTCCTGCCAGAGCCAGCTCCACTAGCTGTGCTCCGGCCAGGCCGAGGTCGAGCGACTGCGGCTGCGCTGTGGTACCCGTGGCCGGGTCCAGAGCGAGCAACAGAAGCTCCTCCGGAATTGTTCTGCGGCTCCTGCCCATCCATGCCTCCCCGCGTGGATGAATGACAGGGTGACCCCTCTCACATTGGTCTGTCGAGAGTGCCTGGTCGCTTTGTACGGGAACCGTTATGTATGTCGTTCTCGTCTTGCGCTTGGGCTGTGGTTTCCCACAGGACACTGATAATCGGTTCGGAGAGTGCGGCGGAGTGCGCGATGCGCCGCACACGCATGAGGAGGCACGGTGGCGGGCGAGTCCCCCGACAAGTCGGAGCAGCGGAAGTCGTCGGGGGAGGCGACGGCGGAACAGGACCCGAGGTTCGCGGTCTTCCGAGAGTCGGCCGCCGTCCGGGAGGCGGATGCGGACGCGGACGCCACTGCCGGGGAGGCGAAGGACGGCGCCGACACGTCCAAGGACGCGACACCGGACCGCGACGGTTCCGCGGTGGACACGACGAAGCCCTCTGTCGACCCTGCGAAGGCCGTTTCCCCGGCCCGGGGCGAGAGGGAGGCCTCTGGGGCTCCTGAGGCTGCTGGGGCGCCTGTGACGGCTTCTGAGGGCCCTTCGGAGCGGCCAGAGGGTTCACGGGGCGGTGCGGACGCGGAGCCGGAGTCCCCATCGGCCGGGCGGGTGGCTGAAGTCGCCCCGGCGGAGGCGGAGATGGCGGACGGCGGGGAGTCTGCCGCGCCTGGGGCCGATTCGGCCGAGGCCGGCGCCGACCGGGGGACGGCTGTTTTCCGGGTACCGGCCGAACTGGAATCCACGGCCGGACGCAAGTCCGTTGCGGATACGGGGTTGGCCCAGCGGGATGCGGAGGCGGGGTCGGAGGCTGGCGTTACGCCGGCGAAGCCGGGAATGCCGGGCCGAGCGGCGACCGCGGCGTCGGCCAATGCCGGGCGGGAGGGCGAAGTCGCTCCGGCGAAGCCGGAAACGCGGGGTGGCGCGGCGCCTGAGCCGGTGGCCGAGGCCGAGGCCGACCGTGGGACTGCCGTTTTCCGGGTGCCGGAGGCCGAGCGGGGCGCGGAGGCGGGGTCGGAGGCTGGCGTTGCCCCGGCGAAGCCGCGAATGCCCGGTGGTGCGGCGTCTGCCCCGCCGAAGGCGACGTCCGAGTCGGCGGCTGATGCCACGGCTGGCAAGCCGGAAGCCGGCGGTGCCGCGAGGACCGGCGGCGCCTCTGCCGAGTCGAAGGCCGGGGCCGACCCGGCGGCCGATGCCAGGGCCGTCAGGCCCGGGGCCGGGCGGGGTGCTGGCGGTGCCGTAACGCCTCAGGCCGCGTCGGCCGACGCCGAGCCGGAGGCCGCAAAGCCGGGTAGCGCGGCGTCTGCCTCACCGAAGGTGAAGTCCGAGTCGGCGGCTGATGCCACGGCTGGCAAGCCGGAAGCCGGCGGTGTCGAGCCGAAGGCCGGGGCCGACCCGGCCGCCGGGCCGGTGTCCGATGGCGGGGCCGTCAGGCCTGGAGCTGGCGGTGCCGTGACGCCTCGGGCTGCGTCCGGCGAGCCGAAGGCCGAAGTCGGCTCGGCAGATGGGCTGGCGTCCGCCGGGCCAGTGTCCGACGCCAAGGCCGGAGTCGGCGGTGGTGCGACGCCGCAGGCTGCGTCTGCCGAGCCGAAGGCCGAGGCCGGCCCGGCCGCAAAGTCTGGTGCCGCGCCCACCGTGCCTGGGCCGACGCCCCACCCCACGGCCAGCAGGCCCGGGGCCGGGCCCGAAACCGGCGGCGGCGCGAAGCCCTACCCGACGGCCTCCAACGCCGAAACGAGCGGCGCCGCAAAGCCCGCTGCCGAGCGGGAAACCGGCGGCGCGAAGGCCACCGCCGCGCCCGCCGGGCCGGCGTCCGCCAGGCCCGGCGGCCAGCCGGACCCCAGCAGCGCCGCAAAGCCCGGAGCCGGGCGGGAAGGTGGCGACGGCTCGAAGCCCGCAGTCGCGCCCGCCGGGCCGGCGTCCGCCAGGCCCGACAGCCAGTCGGACGCAGGCGGCGGCTCGAAGCCCGCAGCTGCTCAGCCGGACGCCGGCACCGCCGTAAAGCCCGCAGCCGTGTCTGCCAAGACCGACGCCCAGTCGGACCCCGGCACCGACCACGAGCCCGGGGTCGATCGGAAGACCGCCGTCTTCAGAGCCGTCAAGCGGCCCGAGGTCGATCAGCCCACCGCCATGCTCAAGCTTCCGCCGCAGGCGCCGGGCGAGCTTCCCTCCGAGCGCGGCAGCACATTCGTGCCCCTTCGGGGCGAAGACCAGCGGACGCCGGGTGCGCAGGCCGTCGCCGAGGCCGAGCGGACGCGGCAGCAGCCCATGCCGCCCTTGCCGCCGCTCGATCTGCTCGCCGAGCTCACCAACAAGCCCGCGCCGCCCGAGACCCCCGCCCGTACCGTCGTCCGGCGGGTCAAGATCTGGACGCCGTTGCTGGTGCTCGTGCTGATCATCTTTGCGGTCGTACAGGCCGTGCGTCCGCTCCCCGCGCCCACGTTGAACCTGACCGCCAAGTCCACGTACACCTTCGAGGGCGACAAGCCCTCGCTCCCGTGGCCCGGCGAGGGGCAGGGCTACATGGCCGCGACCGGGCTCGGCACCGTCGGGTCGTTCGGGGAGCAGAAGGCCGTGCCCATCGGCAGCGTCGCCAAGGCGATGACCGCGTACGTCGTCCTCAAGGACAAGCCCCTGAAGCGGGGCGACGAGGGCCCGTCGATCGAGGTCGACGCCAAGGCCGAGGAGGACGGCGGGCTCGACGCGCAGGGCGAGTCGACCCTCAACACCGTCAAGGAGGGCGACACCCTCACCCAGCACGACGCGCTCGCCGCCATCATGATCCCGTCCGCGAACAACATCGCGCGCCTGCTGGCCCGTTGGGACGCGAACGGCTCCGAGGAGGCGTTCGTCAAGAAGATGAACGACACCGCCGAAGAGCTAGGCATGAAGAACACCACGTACACCGACCCGTCCGGGCTGGACGCGACGACGGTGAGTTCCGCCGAGGACCAGGTGAAGCTCGGGCAGAAGCTCGTCGAGATCCCCGCCCTGATGGACATCACCAAGCTGCCCGAGTGGACGGACCCGTCGGGCAAGAGCTGGCGGAACTACAACACCCTCGTCCCGTACGACGGCGCCCTCGGCATCAAGACCGGCTCTACCACCAAGGCCGGCGGCAATCTCCTCTTCGCCGCGCACAAGATGGTCGGCGACACCGACCAGTTGATCGTCGGAGCCGTCCTCGGTCAGCACGAGGCGCCCATCATCGACACCGTCAACGCCGTGAGCAAGGACGTCATGCTCGCGACGCAGGACGAGCTGGAGGGCGCGACGATAGTGAAGAAGGGCGCCGTCGTCGGCGAGGTCGACAACGGCATGGGCACGACGACCCCGGTAGTCGCCACCGAGGACGTGAAGGCCGTCGGCTGGTCCGGCCTCACCGTCAAGCTCGAACTGACCGACGGCGGCGAGACCCTGCCGCACTCGGCAGCCGCCGGAACCCACGTCGGCACCCTCACGGTGGGCGAGGGCAGGAGCCAGGTCGAGGTGGCCGTCGCCCTTCAGAGCGACGTTTCCGAGCCGACGTTCACCGACAAGCTGACGCGGGTGAGCTGACCCGGTCGGCCGATTCCGGCCACGACCGCACGGGAGGGCGCCTGTTCGGGCGCCCTCCCCCCGGCCGGACGCGTGTTAGCGTCCGTGAAAGGGAAGCCAGGCAACTCGGGACGCGGGGACGGCGTCCTTATACCTCCAGGGCCGGACAGATCCCGGAGGGCCGGCACACCGGGCTGACGGTGAGACGGGGAGAGTCGCAGTGACCACCGCTGAGCCGACGCGCGCCGACGGCAACTCCGCCACGCCCGAGGGGGCGGAGGGGGAGCGGACAGAGACCTCAGGCCAGGCCGCACCCGACCCCGCACCCGCCAAAGACCTCCGCAGCCGCCTGCTCCGCCACCCCGTCCTGCTCACCGGCACCGTCGCCGGAATCGTCCACCTTCTCTGGTTCTTCTTCCTCGCCAACAGCGGCGGCGACATCGCCGCGCAGGACGCCTGGGCCGAGTTCGTCGGCCGCCACCCGGACTCCGCGTACAACCTCGCCTGGTACGGCGGGATGCACCCCGTGTCGTACAGCGTCGTCTCGCCCTACCTGATGTCGCTGTTCGGCGTCCGTACGACAATGATGATCGTCGGCACGGTGTCGGCCGCCCTCACCTCGCTGATCCTCTACCGCGTCAAGGCCGTCCGGAATCCGCTCGCCTGCTCCTTCGCCGGCGTCTTCGCCTTTCTCTGCAACGCGCTCTCCGGCCGCGTGACCTTCGGTCTCGGCACGATGTTCGCGCTCGGCGCCGTCGCCGCCGTCTTCTGCTGGCCCCACCGCTGGCGCTACAAGCGCTGGGCCAAGGCCGTGGTCGCCGCGCCGCTCGCCGGTCTCGCCACGGCGGCGAGCCCGGTGGCCGGGCTCTTCCTCGGCGTGGTCGCCGCCGCGCTCTTCCTCAACAAGCGGCGTCCGGGGGCGTACGCGGTCGGCCTCGCCCCGGTCGCGGTCGTCGCGCTCTCCGCCTGGCTGTTCCCGTTCTCCGGCACCCAGCCGATGTCGCTCGGGACCGCGTCGCTGCCCTTCGTCTTCTCCGTCGCCACCTTCTTCCTGGTGCCGCGCGACTGGCACACGGTCCGCACCGCAGCCGCCGTCTACGGCATCGGAACGCTGCTGACCTGGGCGATCGACTCGCAGATCGGCTCCAACGTGTCGCGGCTAGCGATGATCGTCGGCGGTGTGGTGCTGCTGGCCGCGCTGCCGTACACGGCGCCGCGCACACGCAAGTGGTTCGCGCTCCTGCTCGCCTTCGCCGCGGTCAACTTCTGGGTCGGCTTCAAGGGCGTCGACGACATCATCCGTACCGCGCCCACCGCGTCCTGGGCCCGGGAACTGGCGCCGCTGGTGAACGAGTTGCAGGAGGTCGGCGCCGAGCGCGGCCGGGTGGAGGTCGTCCCGGCCAGCAGCCACCGCGAGGCCTCCGCGCTCGCGCCGTACGTCAACCTGGCCCGCGGCTGGAACCGCCAGGCCGACATGGAGCGCAACCCGCTCTTCTACGACGACAGCCTCACCGACGACAACTACCGTGCCTGGCTCGACCGCTGGGCCGTCCGTTACGTGGTGCTGCCCAAGGGCCGTCCCGACAACGGCGCGGACCAGGAGGCGGAGCTCGTACAGCGGGGCCTGCCCTATCTCAACCACCTGTGGGGCGACGCCAACTGGCAGCTCTACGAGGTCCAGGACCCGATGCCGCTGGCCGACCCGCCCGCGGACGTGCGGCGGGCGTCGCCCGACGAGCTGACGATAGAGGTCAAGTCCGCCGGGCGGGTGCTGATCCGTATCCCGTACTCGCGCTGGCTCGCCGTCGTGGACGAGAAGGGCGAGAGCCTGGACCGGCCGGAGGAGACGGCGGCGTCCAAGGCGGACGAGGACGGTCCGAAGAAGTACACCAACCCCAACGGCTGTCTGTTCCGGGCCGAGAAGAACACCGACGGCGACGAGTGGACGGAGCTGCTGGCCCCGCGCCCTGGGACGTACCGCATCGCGGCGCCGTACCAGCTCCGTCCGGGCACGCCCTGCCCGGAGGAGCTGCGCGACGAGGGCTGACGGCCGCTCCCGCCCGGCCCCGCGCCCCCGGTCCGTCAGAGGCGCTTCGCGCTGCGCATCGTCTTCGCGTAGTAGCCGTTGCCGTCGAGGCGTGACGTGCCGCCCGTGTCGCCGATCGTCGGCCCGTTGACCTCCTCGCGGCTGGAGACGAACATCTGGTGCCCGTCGGTGTCCACACCCATGTAGATGCCGACATGGTCCAGCCGCTCCTTGGTCCGCGCGTCGAGCTTGAAGAAGACCAGGTCGCCCGGCTGGAGCACGCTGATCGACTTCGGCCGCTCGTACGGCGCGTTCCCCGTCAGCTTGATGATGTCCGTACCGGTCCCCGAGCGCGCCATGCCGTTCGCCGTACGCGGCAGTCCGTCACCGGTCTTGTCGTCGGCCATCAGCGGGAAGCGGCCCCGGTAGCCGAAGACCGTCCGGATGAAGCCCGAGCAGTCGATGGAGCGGTAGCGGATCTGCTCCGGCTGGATGGTGGTGCCGTCGCGGAAGGTGTACGGAATGCCCAGGTAGTCGTAGAAGTCCGACTGCTCCAGCCGGTAGTCCGCGCCCAGGCTGCCCTCGGGGTTGATCGGGCCGAAGTCCGCGTCACCCGCGTAGGGGGTGCCCTCGCCGTCCTCCTTGACCGGGGCGCCCTGGACGTACTGGAAGGCGTACGCGAACAGGTCGTCCTCCTCGCTGCCGTAGAACTCCTCGAACCAGTCCTTGAACCACTGCTCCTTCTCGGCGTCCTTCTTCCACGGCTCGGGCATCAGCCGCACCCAGTTCTCGGTCACCACGCGGGACTTGGTGCTCGTGGGCTCGGAGAACGTACGGCTCGGCCCGGTCAGGGTCGCGGTGCGCGCCCCGTCGGTGAAGGTGGCGAGCACGGCCCCCTTGCCGGAGCGGAGCACCGAGCGCTCCGGGTTCTTCAGCCGCTCCCACTTCTGCTCACCGTTGCGCGCGTCCCCGGCCGACGTCAGGTCCGGGGTGTCCGTGATCGCCTGGACGGCGGGGGCCTTCGCCTGCTCGTCCTTGCGCAGTTCGACGGTGAGATACGCGCTGCCGGCGAGCAGCGCGATGACGGTGGCGGCGTGCAGGAAACGGCGGGTACCGCGTTTGTTGGCCTTGGCACTCATGAGAGGTCAGCTCCGGAGGGTCCAGGTATCTCGGGCACGTGGGCGGTCCTGGGGGGTGTCATTCCAGGGCCGCTCATGTGGTGGGCAGGGCGCCGAGCAGGATGCCGGCGGTGAGGACGACGTACGCCATGAGCGTGACCGTGCCGGTCGCGAGGATGGTCGCGCCCTTGGGCTGGCGGACGAGCTGGTACGCGATGAGGCCCGGCACGATGAAGCCGAGCGTCTGGTTCGCGTACAGCAGGGGGAACTCCAGCGACAGCACGATCATCACGGTCGCCTGGAGGAGCACACCGATGAGGACGACGGCGGAGAAGAGCCGCTTTCCGTAGAGGATCACGAAGCGCTGGACGAGGAGTGTGGTCACGTACGTCAGCACGGTCACACCGACGACCATGGCGGCGCGCTGGAGGTCCTCGACGAGGGTCAGCGCGAGCCAGCCCGGCGTGATCATGCCGCCGGGGGAGAGATTGGTCGTCAGGTAGCAGATCAGGGAGAACATCAGGCCCAGGCCGATGCCTATGGCGGCGATCTCGGGCGTGAGGACTGCGGGGATCAACGGGGTTCTCCAGGATTCTGCGGGGTCTGCGGCGGCTGCGGACCGTGGCCGTACGGGGGCTGCTGGGGCTGCCGACCGGGGTCGGGCTCACGGTCGTCCGCCGCGTCGGCCGGCAGCCGTACCGGCTCGAAGGGGCCGCGGGGACGGGCCGGCCGCTGGTAGCGCTGTTCGTAGGCCTCGGGGTAGGGCTGGAACGGGTCGATGTGGGGTGAGTAGCGGGGGAGCGCCAACGTGTCTTCGTGGCGCGGGTGCTGAGCTCCCGCGACTGGTGCGGGCGCGGGCGCGGCGGGAGCGGGCGGCTGCTGACCGGTCAGGCGGGCCACCAGCTCGGTGGCCGGCTCGGCCGACCGCGGGGGGGCCTGCGTGGGTACGACCACCGGCAGCGCGGCCGTCGCGGCGGGGTCACCGGCCGGGTCCGCCACCGAAGCCGATGAAGGTACGGGGGCGGGGGCGGGCGCGGACGCCGCGGCAGGGACGGAGCCCTGCCCCGGAACCGGGTCCGGGTCCGGCGTCTCGTCCGCCGGCAGCTCCGCCAGGTGCTCAAGCAGCAGCTCGCCCTGCCCGTGGATGTTGCCGATCGCGACCAGCGACGAGTCCGGCCCGAGCCGCTCCAGCAGCTCCCGCATGAACTCCTCCGGGTCGCGCTTGTCACCGCCCAGGTCCACCGCGCGCGAGCGCCACTCCGCCGGGATCGCGTCGATCGCGCTCTTCGCCGGGTGCCCGATCACGAACACCTGGTCCGGCTGGAGATCGGGGACGATCTCGCCCATCTGGCCGTTGCGCTCGACGCGGTCCGGGCGGCAGTTGATGACGACGTTCAGCGGGCGCGCGATCGCGCCCAGGTCGAGCAGCTGGTTGATGTTCATCAGCGTCGACTCGGGGTCGTTCGCCGCGAAGACGTTCGCGAACCGCAGCCGCTTCCCGTCCGGCGTGAGATACCGCTCGACCGACAGGACACCCGGGTCCGGCGGGGCGTCGTACATGCCCTGGAGCGCCGTCTCGCGCTCCACGCCCATCAGTTCGGCGACCTTCAGCGCGATCGACACGTTCTCCTTGAACGTGAACCAGCTGAAGCCGCGCAGCTCCTCGTCGCTGACCGTCTCCGGATCGGCGTAGATCAGCCGGCAATTCCGCGCGTCCGCCTCCTCCTTGAGGATGTCGAAGCGCTCCTTCTCCGCCGTCACACAGATGCCGTCCTCCGGCATCGAGCGCGACAGCGAGCGCGCCACGTCGTCCAGCGTCGGGCCCATCTCGGCGAGATGGTCCTCACGGACGTTGCACAGCACGCCGATCGTGGAGCGGATCAGCTTCGACTGGTTGATCTCCTGGAGGGCCGGCATGACGGCCATGCACTCGATGACCAGCGCGTCCGGGTTGTACGCCGCGGCGCGCCGTACGATCCCGATCTGCTCCACCACGTTCGCGATGCCGAACTTCCGGTAGACCGGCTCCTCGGTCGCGTCCGGGTGGATGAAACGGGCCGCGGTGCCGGTGGTCTTGGCGACCGTGATCAGGTCGCCGCCGCGCAGCGCGCCCGCGCAGAGGCGGGTGATGGAGGACTTGCCGCGGATGCCGTTGACCAGCACCCGGGTGGGGATGCGGTTGAGGTTGGTGAAGTGGCGGCGCTGCTCCACGACGCCGGCGACCAGCAGGATCGCGCCGCACACCAGCAGCACGGTGTAGAGGAAGAGCACGGTCGGTCAGTTCCTTCCGGCGGGTGCCTGCGCGGGGGCGGCGGCGGGGGCCGTCGCCCCCGCGCTGTCCCGCTTGCGTTGTTCGAGCACCTGCTGGCGCAGCAGTTCCAGGGAGCGGGCGATGGCGCCGACCTCGTCGTGGTGGCGCGGGTAGAGCACGGTGCGGCGGTCGCCGCCCGCGAGCGATTCGGCCTGCTTGGCCACCTCGCGCAGCGGCCGTACGACGATGATGTGCAGCCAGCCCAGACACGCGGCCGCGGCGGTGATGCCGAGGAGGCCCGCGAGCACGGTGCGGTTCTGGAGGCTGTACTCGGGGATCGCGAGGCCCGCGGCCGGCTGCCAGCTCACCACGCTCCAGTTGAGCGAACTGGCGGCGCCGCCGCCGACGAACGGGGCCGCGCCGGCCACCTGCACGCCGCCGCCGTCGCGGTAGACGACGGCGCCCGCGCGGGCGCTGACGCCGGTCTTCTGGCTGGTGCCCGCGACGAGTTCCGTCAGGCGTGCCGACGGCAGGTCCTCGAAGGCGAGATAGCCCGAATTGCCGCCCAGGACGCGCCTTTCGGCGTCAACGACACGGATCTCGCCGAGGCCGGGCCGCTTGAGGAGCGAGTTGATGAAGTCGATGCGGAACTCGCCGACGACCGAACTGCCGTCACGGCCGGGCAGTTCGGCGTAGCTCGCGATGATCGGTTCGGTGCCGGAGTCGTTGAGGACGGTGATCGGGTCGGCGAACGGCCTGCCGTCGGCGGCGGCGTCCTTCGCCCCGTCCTTGCTTCCTTCCCCGTCCCCGTTCTTGCCCGCGCCCTCGCTCTCGTCCTTCGGGTTGTCGGGCAGCCGGGGGGACTCGCCGGACCGCGCCACGATGGTGCCGTCGGCGTCGCGTACGTACAGCGAGCGATAGCGCGAGTGGTCGGTACGCGTGCGCTCCAGGACCTTCGTCATGTCCTCGGGCGAGGTGCGCTCGCCGAGCAGACCGGCGACGGACAGCAGGTCGGCGTGGCCCTCGTTGAGCGAACGGCGGACGCGGTCGGAGAGGGTGTCGGTGCGCTCGCGCTGGTCGTTGGTGATCTGTTCCGGTACGACGGCGGTGGCATCGGCCCGGTTGAGCAGGAGCAGCATCGGGGCGGACCAGACGAGCAGCAGGATGCCGCAGACCGCGAGCAGGGCGCGGGCGCCGAACCGGCCCCGGCGGGACCGTGCGGCGGAGCCGCCGGACGTACCGTCCGCGGTCTCGTCCGCCGCGGAGCGCTCCCCGAGCAGCTGGCGGCGCAGCCGCTCCAGCGCGTCGCCGATCCGCGCGGCCTCGCCGAAGCGGGGCGCGTGGACGGGCCGGGTCAGATCGCCGCGGGTCAGGCGCCGGCTCTCCAGGAAGAGCCGCAGCAGCGGCCGTTGGACCGTACCGAGCAGGACGCCCACGGCGAGCGCGCCGATCAGCAGCAGCGCGCCGGCGGCGAGCAGCCCGAACAGCGGGTCGGTCACCCGCGTCGGATCCTCGGCGACGTCCACCATGGCGACGACCGTCAGTCCGAGCGAGGTGGCGACCGTGCCCTTGCCGGGCTCCGGGCCGGTGAGGGCCGCGTAACCGGCGATGGCGCGGTCGCCCTCGAAGAGGTCGCCGCGCAGGCTGCCGCTGACTCCCGTGTAGCCGCCCTGGCCGGGCTCGTTGGCCTTGAGGGGGTGCTCCTTGGCCCGCTTGGCCGCGACCTCGGCGAACGCCTTGAGCTGCTTCTCGGAGCGTGCGACGCCGGTGCGCTCGTCCTCGGTGAGGACCTGCTCGCTCTCCGGGATGCCGTCGCTGCTGAGGATGCGCCCGGTGCTGTCGATGACCGCGATGGAGCGGAACTTGCCGAGGCTGATCCCGGGGAAGCGCAGGCTGCTGGAGGCGATGAGCAGTTGCTGGGGCTGTCCCTTCCAGGACAGCACCTGGAGGGAGAGCAGCCGGGTCTCGCCGTTGGCCAGGCGCACCATACGGGGGCTGAGCCCGTCCTCCTCGGAGAGCTTGGAGGTGTCGATCGCGGCCACGGGCACGTTCTCGCCGCGGGCCGCGAGCATCCGGCCGGAGGATATCTCCACGACGGCGGTGCCGACCCACTTCTGGTAGACGCTGCCGATCTTGTCGACCACGGCGTCCGGCTGGGCGGGGTCACCCGCGTTGAACAGTCCGGCGGTTCTGGCCAGGTCCGCCGCGCTCTCGTCGATGGAGGCACGCATCGCGACGGCGCCGTCCTCGGCGAAGTGCGCCTGTGAGGTCATGACGGCCTTCGGGACGGAGTCCTCGCTCGCGCGGCCGAAGCCGAGGGCCGTGATTCCCGCGAGGGAGAGCAGGAGCGCGGACAGGACCGCGATGGGCGGGCGAATGCCGCCCAATAGGGACATGTCGGCCCGTCTGCGGACCTTGTGCCGTCGCTTCGCGGGCGAAGCGGCCATGAGCGTTCCCTTTCGGATGTTCGTGATCGGCGGGTGCTGTGCGTGCGTGCGGGCGCGCGGGGATCAGCCCTAGGCCCTGTCCGGCGGATCTTCGCGGAGATCCGCCCGACAGGACCTAGCCGCAAGAGTCCGACTCGCAAGCCTTGGGGATGGTTGCACAAAGAGTGACTAGTGTGACCTACGCGACGTTTGGACCGGGGGATTCCGCCTACGCGCGCGTAGACGTGCTCCAGCGGTTCGGATGCTGGGCCCTGAGCGTGTCCGGGGGCTTACGTACCGAGGGGCACCCGCTCAATTCTCGATGGCGGACAGGGCCTGTCCGGCGGTGTTGTCGGCACCCCCGGCTCAGTCCGGCAGCTCGTTCAACGGCCGCAGACCGTCCTTCGCCGCGCCCCGGTTGAGCATCGTGCCCCGGGTGCGCTCGAAGGCGAGCCGGTACTGAGCCCGTTGCTCGGCCGACAGACCCTTGTCGTCGCGCAGCACCCCCGCGATGTCCAGCAGCCGGTGGTCCTTCGCCGCGCCCTTCACGGGGTCGGGCGACTGGTCGACGACCACGCCGTCCGTGCCCGCGTCCGCCTCGCCCTCCTCCTCCGGCGGGATCGTGACGAAGGTCGGCGCGTACCGCGCCTGCACGTCCCACCCGCCGCCGGACTTCTTGCGGAACTCGAACCAGCCGATCGCGCCTTCCTCGGTCAGCCCGGACGGTACGTCGTGCCGTGCGACCTGGTTCCCGAGGCCGTACGCGATCCACGTACCGTCCACCTTCTCCATCGGCTGCACCACATGCGCGTGGTGGCCGACGATCAGGTCGATCCCGGTCTCCTTCGCGATCCGCCGGCCCAGTTCGAGCTGCGTGGAATGAGGGTCGGGGTGGTGCTCCCGCCCCCAGTGGATGCTCAGGATCACCACATCGGCCCCCGCCTTGCGCGCGGCCTTCTCGGCGGCGGCGATCGCGTCGAGCGAGTTCTTGTTGCTGAGCCAGGGCTTGTCCGCCGGCACCTTGCGGCCGTTGAACCCGAGGGCGAACGAAATCTGCGCCACGCGCACGCCCTTGACGTCCATGATCAGCGGCTTCGCCGCCTCGGCGGCGCTGCGCGCGGAACCGGTGTGCTTCACCCCGGCCGCGTCCAGCGCGTCCAGGGTGCGTTTCACACCGGCGGGGCCGTCGTCCAGCGTGTGGTTGGAGGCGGTCGAGCAGGTGTCGTATCCGGTGTCCTTGATCGCCTTGGTGATCTGCGGCGGCACGAGGAAGTCGGGGAAGCCGCGGAAGGGGCCCTTCGGTCCGGCGACCACCGGCTCGAAGTGGCAGATGGCCAGATCGGCCTTGCTGATGACGGGCTTCACCCCGGCCATGATCTTGTGGAAGTCGGGGTCGGGAACGTCCGCGCCGACCTTCTTGCCGACCGGCTCGGGGACCTCGGTGACACCGGCGTCCCGGTACGCCTGCTGCGTCAGCTGCGGGTGGATCAGGATGTCGCCGGCCGCGGCGACGGTGAACGCGGGATCGCCCTTCGGCCCCGCGGCGTCGCTTTCGCCGCCGACGAGGGAGCAGCCGGCCGCCGTCGTCGCGAGGAGCGCGAAAGCCAGCGCGACGGTGCTCCTGGGCAGGCGGTCGCGTATGACGGACATGTTTCTTTGTGGTGTCACGCTGATATTTTCACTCGACAATGAGCCCTGTTCCGACCAAAAAGATAACGGTAGCGACAAACCTGCCGCGTACCGCCGTACTTCTGGCGCTCCTGGTGGCAGCGGTCGCGGTGGTCGTCCCGGCTCTCGACAGCGCCCTCACCGACGCGCCGTCCCCCGGCCCCGGCCCCGCCGAAGGCCCCTCGTCGGGGCTGGAGCGCCGGCTCTCCGCGTACGCCACGGAGGTCGTCGCGGACTCCCGCTTCCGGCCCCCGGACCGCGCCGAACGCGAGGCTCTCGCCGAGGGCGTGGCCCTGTATGTGGGCGGTGAGCACGCGAAGGCCGAGCGCAGGCTGGCCGATGCGGACTTCGGCGTACGGATCGTGCGGGACACCCCGCGCGAAGGGGACGGCCCCGGCCGCCGGTACGCGGAGATCGCAGACCGGGGCGACGAGTCGCGGCGCGGCTGGGGACGGGTCTACATCGACCTGGACACCGCGCCGCGCTACAGCGTGCAGGTCCCGCACCCGGTCGCCGACGCGTACACCGACCGCCTCGGCGCGGGCGTACTGCGCGGCGCCCCCGGCGGCATCCTGGTCATCGCGGGCGCCCACCGCCGGGCGGGCGAGGGCGACGCGGCCGATGTCGCCCACCGCAGGGACACGGTCTTCCACGCGATCGCCGCCGAACTCGTGGACCGGTCCATCCCCGGCATCCAGGTCCACGGCTACGCCGACAGCACCCTCCCCGGCCGCGATCTCGTCATCTCCACGGGCGCGGGCGACCACGCGCGCCCCCAGGCCCGCACGCTCGCGGGCGCGTTGGACGACTCCGGGTTCCGCGTCTGCCGAGCCTGGGAGGAGAAGTGCCCGCTCGAAGGCCGTAACAACAAACAGGGCAGACTCGCCGCCGACGAGGGGGTGCCCTTCCTGCACGTCGAGGTGAACCGGACGGTACGGGGCGACGCGGCGCGCACGGACCGCGCGGTCGCGGCGATGGCGGCGGCGGTGCGGGAGTGGGGCGGCGGAAATTGACCTGCGGCGCCGTGCCGATCCGTACAGAGTGACCGGATGACTTCTCGCGTACGACACCTGACGATCGACAGCACCGACGCCTACCGCCTGGGCACCTTCTGGGCGGAGGTACTCGGCACGACGGTCGCCCCCGACGACAACCCCGGCGACGACGAGGTCCTGGTGGCCGCGGACGGCATCACGCTGCTGTTCGTGACGGTCCCGGAACCCAAGCCGACGAAGAACCGCCTCCACGTGGACCTCGAACCCCAGGACCGAACCCGCGAGGAGGAAATCACCCGCCTCCTGACCCTGGGCGCCACCCTGCTCTCCGACCACCGCCGCCCGGACGGCCTGGGCTGGGCGACGCTGGCGGACATCGAGGGCAACGAGTTCTGCGTGGAACGCAGCAGGGCGGAACGGTCGTCGAGCACGCCGGCGGTCGCGGCGGAGGCGCCGTAGGCCCGCCGTGCCTGAACACCGCGCGACCGTCGGCCCGTTGACGGTGGCAAGTTCAGGCAAGTTCCTGGCCTCCGGAGCGGACGCACGGCAACATCAGCCGTACAGAACGTCACCGGCGGTGGAGGTGGGCTGCATGGCCCTGCGCAAACTCGGCAAGGATCCCGAGAGCCCCAACGGGGGCTCTCCCACGGTGTATCTGGACGACACCACGGACAGCTACCTTGTCCAGGGCCTGAGGGTTCTGGACAGGGAGCGCCTGACGCAGATGGACATCCCTGAACACGAGACGGTGGTGGAGATTCCCAGGCGCATGGTGCAGTTCTTCCTGGAGGTGAAGAGTGGGAAAGCTACCGACCTTTGACGAGCTGTTCCAGAACTGCCGGAGTTCGGCGGTGCATCTGGAGATGCGCGATGGCTACATGAAGTCGGACCCCGCCTTCATCGACTGGCGCGCCGGGCAGCGTATCGACGCGGCCGAGCGCTGGCCGGACTGGTACGAGCTGGTGCGCAAAGCGACCGCTCGCGGGGTGGAGGTACGCCGGGCCCGTATCGTTTCGGAACCCGTCAGCGAATACATCCGCTTCGAGCACGAGGTGACGGAAGGACTGAACATCGCGGCCGGAGAGAAGGTCCGTTGGCTCTCCCGTCGTCACGCGACGGGCATCGCTCTTCCCGGCAATGACTTCTGGCTGTTCGATGAGAGTCTCGTTCTCATCAACCACTTCGACGGGGATGGTGACTCCCTTGAGCACGATGTGACGACCGACCCCGAAGTGGCAAAGCTCTGCGCCTCAGCTTTCGAGACCGTGTGGGAACTGGGAACGGAACACGGGGAATACCGGCCGAGCTGACCACCATCCGAACCGCACGGACATCTCAGGTCATGCGATCCTCACGGCATCCACCGTCGCCGCCATCCTCGTCAAGCGTCAAGGAGGCCACAAAGGCTCTGGGGTTACGTCTTCGGGAGATCCGGAAGAACGCCGGACTCACCTCTCGCGCGTTGGCCGGGAGAGCCGGCTGGCACGAATCGAAGTGCTCCCGCTTCGAGAGCGGGAGCCGACGTCCTTCCGAGACCGACCTGCGCGTCTGGGCACTTCACTGCGGAGTCCCGCAGCTCGCCGAAGAATTGGTGACAACCGCGCGCGGTATCGAAGGCATGTATGTCGAGTGGCGTCGTATGGAGCAGACCGGGCTCAAACGTGCCCAGGAATCCGTACTTCCCCTCTGGGAACGAACTCGGCGGTTTCGTATCTACTCGTCCTGGCTCATCCCGGGCCCCGTGCAGACAGCGCCGTACATCGAGGCGCTGCTGAATGCCATCCGCGATCGTCGGGGGCTTGTCGACGATGTGGAGGAGGCTGTCCGGGTACGCGTGGATAAGCAGCGCATTCTTCATGAGGGTGACCATCGCTTCGCCCTTGTTCTGGAGGAGAGTGTCCTCCGCCACCGCATCGGCGGCCCGGAGGTCATGACGGGCCAGCTAAGACACCTTCTCGCGGCTGCGTCCCTTCCCTCGGTGAGCCTCGGCATCATCCCCATGACCGCTGATCGCACCAGCCTCTGGCCGGTCGAGGGATTTTTCCTTTTCGACGAGGCAGAGGTAAATGTCGAGTTGGTATCGGCGCATCTCAGTGTGAAACATTCCCATGAGATCGACATGTACGTTCAGATGTTCTCGGATCTGTCGGAACTCGCCGTTCGCGGCCCAGCGGCAAGAGAATTGATCAGTGCGGCCATTGAATCTCTCCGGTGATTGCAGGCAAGTTCCGGCAAAGTCATTGATGACCCATTCCCCCGCCTTTAGCGTCGGACTCCGCCAATCTGTTGGAGGAGCACATGCGTACCGCCACCAAGAGCACAGTCGAACTTGACGAGTTGGGCAAGTTCTTCACCGTCACCGCACGTCGGCTCGAAGCCGGCCACACCGCACCGGAGATGTTCTCCACGGCGATCGACGCCGTGTGGCACGAATTGGCCGACGCACCCCAGGCTCACGCCGCGTTCACCACCGAGCACGCCGGTCGAGAGCTCACCCATGTCGAGACGGCGGGACGCGGACCCATCGCCTGGGTGACCGCGTACGAGGAGATGTACGGCCCACTGCCGGAGATCTGGTTCACCCACGCGGACGGCACGATCAACGAGCGGTCCCTGGCCTTCTACCGGAAGACCGGCACGGTAGTGGCCGAGTGGGACTGCTCACCCACGCCCAGCGACGGCGACATGGCGCCGAAAGCGGCCACACGGTGATCACCGCACCGACCGACGGAGCGTCCCGGCCCACCGCCGGGGCGCTCCGCCTCGTTGAGCCCCGGTCGGGGAATCCCGCGAGCGTGGACGTGTCCGGTTACGTCGAGGCGATGTACGGGCACTGCCCGTTCCTCGAAGCGTCCATCGCCCGGGGCATGACGGGCTGGACGGTGTACGAGATCGCGACGGGAGCCGAACGGTGCGCGGTCGAAGCGGAGTTGTTCCACGCCGCGGTGCACGCCGCTGAGCGGGTACGTCTGTCGGCGAGGCGGAATGGCGCGCTCGGCTGCGAGAACATCGTCCTTCTGGCCGGTGCGTCGAACACCGACCACCGGAAACTCATGGCATGGCCCCACTGGGCGCTGAAGCACCTGTACGGCCCGGTGGGGATCATGTTCGGGAAGTTCGCCCAAGGCGTCCAGGGGCGGGACAGGTTCGGTCGGCTCATCCCGGCGGCCCCGTTCTCGTTCCTCCCCGTTCGGGCCTCGGTGTGACGGCTCGACCCGGAGTTCCTGAAGGACACCCCCGAGCTCTCGATGGCACTGGCCACCGCGGAGGACGACGGCCGCGATGTGTTCGAGAGAATCCCCTGCGACTGGAAGACGGCACGAGAATGGGCGAGTTCGCTCCCTGCCCCGCGGAAGCGCTGAGGGCCGCCGAGGCCGTCTGTGGCCGCCCTGTCGAGTTGACGGAGATCACGGACCGGCGCGGCTCCGCCGTGTGGAGGGCAACGGGTGCCGTCGCCACCATGGCCGTCAAGTACGGCTACGGAGAAGGCGAGGGGACCACCGCGCGGGAAGCCGCGGTCCTGGACCAGCTCTCCGGCTACACCGTCGTGGCGGGGCGAGCCGCCGGGGGCTTCTGGTACGTCACGCCCTGGCTGGAGGGGCCGTCGACCTGGAAGGTCTTCGCGCCGGTCCGCGACGGCAGGGACACCCAGGACCGGCGGGGCGACCGCGCTCCGGTCCTCGCGGGCGCTGTCGAACTGTGCCGCGCTGTCGCCGGACTCCACGCCGCAGGATGGGTCCACGGTGACCTCCAGCCCTCCCACGGCATCCACACGGGTACCGGCGTCGGACTCATCGACTTCGCGTGGTCGTGGCACGAAGGTACGGGTACGGCCCGCTGGCGGGCGTTCTACGGCGGCATCACGCACCTCGTCGCACCGGAGTTGGCCGCGTGGATCACCGACGGGCCGCAACCCGTAGTGCCATCCGCGCGGTCCGACGTCTATGCCCTCGCCGGAGTGCTCTGGACCTGTGCGACCGGCAGGTGGCCGCTGGACTACACCGCGGCCGGCATCCAGCCGGACGTAGGACCGGCCGAGCGGCGGGCGGCCATCGCTGTCGGCAACATCCCGCTGGATTCCGCCACCCCGTGGCCGGAGTTCCAGGACGTGCTGCGCCCCGTCCTGCTGTCCGGCCCCGACGACCGGCCCACAGCGGTCGAACTCGGCAACGCGCTGGCGTCACTGACGTGATGGAGCTGAGGGAGCTGACATCGGACGACGCGCCGGAAGTCCAGAGAATCTACAGTGGCCGGTCGTTGCGATTCCTGGGCCGTGGCCCGATGGGCGCCGATGAGGCAGCGGCGTACGTCGCCGCGGCGACGGCCCGGCCCCGTCTCCGGTTCATCCTCGGCATCAACGCCGAGGGGGACTTGGTCGGCATCATCAAGCTGAACGTGACCAACGGCGAGGGTCGCCTGAGCTACATCCTGCGCCACGACTCCTGGGGACGGGGCTTCGCCACCGGTGCCGTGACCGAACTGCTGGCGCTCGCCTTCGGCGCACTGTCCCTGTCCACCGTGCGCGCCAAGCACCAGGTGGAGAACGGAGCCTCCGGAAGAGTCCTGGTGAAAGCGGGCTTTACGTACACAGGAACGGCGGACGGCTTCTCGCAGTATGTCGCGAAGCGCACACAGCCTGGTGACCAGTGGCCTCTCAATGTTCCGGTTGGTTCACGGCGTTGTCCCGGCCGGGTCCTGGACTCACCGTTGCCGGGGCGGCGGCGTTAACGTACCTGGTCGCAGGACCGTGCGCCTTTGCGGGCGCGGTCTGCTCATGCTCATACGACTTCACGGGGGTACGGCGATATGTTCACGGGGTACAGCACAGCGGGCGCCAGGTCCTCCCGGCGGCGGATACTTCGGCTGGCCGGGGGCGGTCTCATTGTGACAGCCCTGGGGGCCGGGACGGCCGGCTGCCGCGAGGACGTGGTTGACGAAGAGGGCGCCGGGGGCTCCGGGGGCGCCGAGACGTCCGAGGGCGCCACCCCCCAGGACGGGCAGGCGCCCAAGCCGCTGTGGACGAAGCCGATTTCGGCCCAGACGTACGGGGACAACGACGAACTCGTCGCCGTGAACGGCGTGGTGGTGGCGACCGGTGAGCCGCTGGCCGCCCTCGACGGGGCGACCGGCAAGCCGAAGTGGTCGCTGGAGGGCGGCGCGGTCCCCGGTGCGCCGCTGCTGCTCGGCAACGGCACCCTGTACTTGGCCAGTGGCCAGTACGACGGCACCGTCGGCGGGTACGACCCGGCTTCGGGCAAGGAGACCTGGCGCAGCCACCTGGGCAAGGAGTACCGGCAGCCCAGGCCGATCGCGGTGGACGAGAAGCAGGTGTACGTCATCGCCGAGATCCTTGAGGCAGACGGCTCCTCCTACACCAACGTGATCGCCGCGTTGGACAGCGCCACCGGCAGGGTGGTGTGGAAGGAGCAGCGCGATGTCGGTACCGAGCAGAGCGGTGTGCACGCCGTCGTACAGGGACGTCACCTCGTCTACACGGACTTCAAGAAGAACCTCACAGTTCGCGACACGGCCACCGGCAAGCAGGTGTGGACGCAGAAGACGACGAAGACGAGCTTCAGCTCCTTCGCCGTCCACCAGGATCTGGTGATCGTCCCCCAGGGCCAGAAGCTCCAGGCGTTCAACCTGTCCGACGGCGTCGAGAAGTGGTCCTTGCAGACCGAGAAGTTCGACACGTTCAAGGAGCCGACCGTCCTGGAGGACGTACTCCACATCGCGGACAGCGGCAGGACGCTCTGGTCCATCGAGCCGCAGACCGGAAAGAAGATCTGGCAGTCCAAGGCCCTCGCGGAGGCGAACGCCCAGGTACCCCGGCAGTTCGTCAAGGTGGGCGGCACGCTCTACGGAGCCACCGACCTCGACAAGCAGGGCGGCATTCACGCCTTCGACGCGAAGACCGGTGCCCTGCGCTGGACGTTCAACGACAAGTCCGGCGACTACCACGCGTGGATCGTGGCCACCGACGGCAAGCACGTCTTCGCCCTGCACGGCAAGCAGTTGCACGCGCTTCCCGTGTAGCGGGTACGGCTTCCGAAACATCTGTGGGCTGCCTCCGGGAGGGAGGCAGCCCACAAGACGGATGCTAGATGTCCCCGCCGACAAGGCCGTTGACGAAGGCGGTCCATGCGTTGCCGGTGAGGATGAAGGCGGGCCCGTGGGGATTCTTGGAGTCGCGTACGGCCATGGCGCGGCCGGGTAGTTGTGCGCCTTCGACGCAGTTGCCGCCGTGGTCGTTGCTGTAGCTCGACTTGAACCAGTCGGCGCCGGCCAGCGTGTCAGCCGTGGTCGTCATCGGAATCAAAGCTCCTTCATTGCCTTCTTGATCAGGCTCAGGGACTCCTGCGGCCCGAGAGCGATGGCTTGCAGTTCGCTGAACGCTTCCTCGTGCAGCTCCACGTCCGACTGGCGCCTGCTCACCCACGAGTCAGCCAGGTTCTCGAAGTAGATGATCGGCTTGAGAGCGTCCCGGTCGTGAAACTGGAGCGTTGCGAAGGCCCCGTTCATCCCCGGATGGGCACCCGCCTTGAAGGGCACCACCTGGACCCTGACGTTGGGCAGCGCGGCCACGTCAACAATATGCGCGAGTTGCGCGCGCATGACCTCCGGGCCTCCCACCTGCTGGTGTAGCACGGCCTCGCTCATGATCGCCGCGAATTTCAGCGGCGCCTCGCGGCGCAGCGCCTCTTGCCGTGTCATCCGCACGGCCACCATGCGGGCGATCTCCTCCTCACTGAGACCTTGGTGTGCGTTCTGATGCGTCTCGCGCACGTACGCCTCGGTCTGGAGCAGGCCGGGGACGAACTCGGACTCATAGTTGTGCAGCGCTACCGCCGTGGCCTCCAGACCCAAGAACGCCCTGAAACCAGGGGAGATGACCGGCCGGTACTCCGTCGACTGCCACCAGTCCCGCTTCCGCTTGGTGACGGCCGCGTACCCCTTCAGCAACTCCGTTGTCTCCTCGTCCGCCCCGAAGATCTGGCAGAGCGCCATGACGTCGACCGGCTCCACGACCGAGTTCTCTCCCGTCTCCAGTCGGGTGAGCTTCGACGGGCTCCAGTAGAGCTTCTTGACCACCTGAGTCGACGTCAGCCCGGCCTTCTGCCGGAGGTGGCGAAGTTCGTTGCCCAGGTGCAAGCGGCACAGGGCCGGGGTTGCCGACTCGATGTCCGTGATCATCTGCCGTCCTCTCGGAGCGTTTTCCAGTGTGTCGACGTTGCTTCCGCATCCGCAAGGAACTTTCCGCGTCCGAGCGGGAGCGACCGTCTCTCCGCGTGAACACCCCCTGCCCGGCGGGTGATTCACGGACAATTCCGCACGCAGAATTCGGCTGCGGAGTCCCCAACGTGATGGATCTGATGCGAGGCTATACGCGTAGCTCACGCATCGCAGTCGATTCAACTCATTGCGTGAGCGTGGAGATTCGACGACAAGGACTCCCGATGCCCCCCATGACGCGTAGCGCAACTCCCGCCCCACCCACCGCAGTCGACATACGGGACGCCGTCCGCCTGAGCGTCTCGTTCCGCCCCCACACCCGCCGCGTTGCGCATCTGCGCCGCATCGCCGGGACGCTTCTGCGGGAGGGCGACATCCGGGAGGACGCCGTCGAGACCGTGCTGCTTCTCGTCAGTGAGATCGTCACCAACGCCGTGGTGCACGGGGGCGGGCGCCGCGTCCGGTTCTCGATTTCGTACGGCCCCAGCGGTGACGTCCTGATCGAGGCGGACGACGGCGCACCCGCGCGGATCGCGGTCCGTAACCCCGCGACCGACGACGAGACCGGCCGGGGACTGCTGCTCGTCGCCGCGCTCGCGCGCGCCTGGGGGCGGCGCGGTACGAGGACCTGGTGCACCGTCGACACGCGGGAGCTGCCCGCCTCATGACGTACAACCGCCCTCACGCCATCGACTTCGCCACCATCTCCCGCACGGTCACCGACGCCCTCACCTTCCGGCTTCCGCTGCCCGAGCGAGCCTGGGTGGACATGACCACGCACACGCTGCGCGGCCATCTCCAGCTTCTACTGGGGGAGTTCGGCGGGGACACGGACGCCCCACCAGTGCTCGCCCTCCACAGGGACGCCTACCGCCTCCTGGCCCTCTGTGAGACCTTCGACGCGACCACCCCGCCCCTGCACGCGTACGAGCTGATGCGCGCTCTGGCCGAGACCACCCGGTCGTTCGCCGACCTCCACGAAGCCGCGAGGGAAGCCAACCGGTGAGCACAGCCCAGGCCCAGGCCCTTTACGTCATCGCAGTCGCCGCCGTCGGCGGCTCGATCGTCGTGGCGCTCTGGCGCGGCCGCTGACCGCGCCCAGCGGCGCCCGCCTCTCGCAATCCGCACGCCGGGCAGCCGCCATCTGACGCAAGCTGAATCTTCAACCGGCCCCATCGGAGGGGAGGCGGAAGCAGGACCGGACTCCCTAGCGTGGTTCGCGTGGCGGATCGGGCCCACCGTCCGCATCAGGAAGGGAGACCGTCATGGGCGGACAGCACGGCGGAGGCGGCTCAGACGACCAGGACCCGGCGCCCCCGGGTGTGGCCTGCGCGGCTGTCAGTGTGCGCCGCCGCTGCCTCGGTGAGCGAGTACGACTTCTCGACCGGGATGTGGAGCCTCCCCCGGGAGATGAGGTCGACGGCCTCGGCGAGTGCGTCCGGCACGCTCCCGGCCACGCCGGAGAACCGGACGCCCAGCTGCGGCGCACCGAGGTCGGCGATGGAGACGACCTTGCGGGGGTCCCCGGTCAGCTCGACGAGTTCGCGGATCACGCCCGAGCCGGCCAGGTCGAGGGCCGCGTCGACCCGGCCCAGGTGCCGCACCCGTTCGACCCAGCCCTCGTTGTAGGTCGCGGCGAGGGCGCCCAGGCCGCGCAGGTAGTCCTGGTTCGCGGCCCCGGCCGTGCCGATCACCGTGATGCCGCGCGCGCGGGCGATCTGCAGCACCGCCGACCCGACGCCGCCGGACGCGCCGCTGACCAGCAGTGTCTGCCCGGGCCGCACGCCGACCTCGCGGATGATGCGCAGCGCGGCCTCCACCACCGACGGGTACCCGGCCGCCTCCTCGAAGGCCAGTCCCTCGGGCATCCGGGCCCAGGCCGACAGCACGGCGAATTCGGCGTACGTGTCGGTG
The DNA here is from genome assembly GCF_036248275.1 of Streptomyces sp. NBC_01716. NCBI lineage: Bacteria > Bacillati > Actinomycetota > Actinomycetes > Kitasatosporales > Streptomycetaceae > Streptomyces > Streptomyces sp. NBC_01716. The sequence continues at coordinate 5,067,252 of NZ_CP109181.1, forward strand.
CCTTCCCCGAACACGCGGTCGCCGACCTCGGCCCCCTCGACGCCCTCGCCGACCTCATCCACCACCCCGGCGGCGTCCAGCCCGACCCCGGCGGGCAGCTCGACCGGATGGGCTCCCAGGACCTGGCCCTCCCGGATCCTCCAGTCGACGGGGTTGACACCCGCCGCCCGTACGGCGATGCGTATCCGACCGGGGCCCGCATGGGGCTCCTCGGCTTCCACCAGTTGCAGGACTTCGGGACCGCCGAACTCGGCGAAGCTGATTTTCCTCATGAGGGCGAAGATAACCCTAACGGTTAGGGTTTCGCAACGGTTATGGATTCATACCTGGTAGTGTCACGCCATGATCGAGCCGTCCGGACGCCGCGAACGCAAGAAGGCCGCGACCCGTCAGAAGATCGCCGACACCGCGCTGCGCCTCTTCCTGGAGCGCGGGTACGAGGCCGTGGGCATCCGTGACGTGGCGGCCGAGGCCGACGTGGCCGTCACCACCCTCTTCGCCCACTTCGCCTCGAAAGAGGCCCTGGTGTTCGAACGCGACCAGGACTTCGAGCACCGCCTCACGCGAGCGGTAACCGACCGGCCTCCGCACGAGCCGCTCATCCCGGCCCTGCACCGCGAGGTCCAGGCTCTGGTGCGGCACTGCACGGCGGAGGGCAGTGCCCCCGTCCGACGCATGATCGAGGGATCACCCGCCCTGCGGGAATACGAGGAGTCGATGAGCCTGCGTCACGCGCAGGCGCTGGCGGCGGCGCTGGCCTCCGATCCCCACCTGTCCCGGAGTGCGACTGCCTGCCGGGCGACCGCGCGGTTCGCCATCGACGCTTACGCGCTGGCCTGCCGGGCGGACGATCCCGGGGCCACGGTGGACGAGGTCTTCCGAATGATCAAGGCGGCCTGGGAAGCCACCGCGCCCTGAGTCGGGGACGCCGGCGCGCTGCGGTCGGCGCCGGGGCACGACACGTGCGGGGTTGCCCTGGGCGGCGGCCCGTACCGGACCTGTTCGCCCGATCACGTGACTACCGCCGACCTGGGGCGTCGGCTCGGGCATCGGGTGGACAGCACCCAGTTCGAGCTCGTGCTGGAGAAGATCCTCGTCCCACGTCCCGAGCCGACCGACCCCGAAACACGCCCTAGGCCAACAGCAACGGACCGTGCCACGACCACCCGCGCAGGCACGCCATCCGGCACACGATCCCGGAGAAGACCGACAGTCGGGCCGCCCGCCTGCGGGAGGGCTCCCCCGCGGCGGGCGGCCCGCGGCAGCCCTCGTCATCCGGCTCCACACATGATCGGCCGGACAGTTCCTACAGTAGGGCGTGCTGTGAAAGTCCCGTCTGGCTCACGGCGTCTGGACGCCAGCTCTCCCCCGTAGCCCTTCGGGCACGGGAGGTGCCCCCTGCGTTGTCGGAGTCGCTCAAGTACGTCCAGTACGAGAGCGATCCTCCGCCTTGCGATCGCACGCACCAAACGCCGTGAGCCCCGCCCTGAGGGCGGACGACGCTACTTTCACAACACGCCCTAGTTGCCTCCGTTGTTGAGCCAGGCGCGGGTGGCGCCGTTCGTGGGGTCGACGACGAGGTAGTCGTCGAGGCCGTCACCGTCGAGGTCGGCGAGGTGGACTTCCACCGGGAAGCTCATCGCGACGCCGTAGGCGATCTTCCTCTTCGCGGACCACCGGTTGTCGAAGCCGCCGAGGTTCATCCAGCCGTAGAGGGCGTTGTTGTCGCCGGGGTCGCGCAACACGTAGTCGGCGCGCTTGTCGCAGTTCATGTTGGCGAACACGGTCTTCTGCGTGACCGCCGCCGACTGCGGCTGGGCGAGCAGGCCCTGTGCGGCCCAGCCGCCACCGCCGGGGGCGATACCGGTCTCCGTCATCGACAGTTCCCCGTCGAAGTCGGCCCAGTCGGCGCTGCCGCCCACCGTGCCGTCCGTCTCGCTGAATTCCTGGAAGTCCTCGCGGAAGGTGTCGCTGAGGAGTGGGTTACGGTTCTGCGTCTCGTCGAGGGCCAGGCGCATCCGGTCCCGGTCGTAGCCGGGCGCGTCCAGCTTCAGGGTGACGGAATCGTCCTCGACCACCAGGGAGAAGTCCCCGAACTCGCCAATCTGCTCAGTGCTGATCGGCTCGGCGGGCTGTGCTCCCTCCACCGCCGCGGCCGTGGGTATCAGGCCCAGCAACAGGGCCACCATGACGGACATGATCAAGGCCGCACGGCCAGTCGTTCTTCGCGTATTCACGCATACCTCCGGATTCGGGGAGTTGATCATCCCCGGTCCCGGACAAGGACGACATGAATACTCGCGGGTGATCATGACGACGTGTTCCCGTACGGTCCGCCGCTCACCGTGCCCGAACGGGATCGCAGAGTGCTCAAACCGTGCCCGAGGCATGCCCGAATAGCCCGCAAACGTCTCTTGGCGCGTTTCATACCGTCGAACGCGATCGTTCGTGGGGCGTGCCGGGGTCGTTTGCGGTTCGGATCGTGGTGGGCGCCGGATCGGCCAAAACGTGAGAAAGGCCGGATTGGCACAGAGTCAGACGGACACGGGGTGTAGTCATCGCAGCAAACGACCCACAAACGACCCCTGTGCGGTGCTGCAACGAGAGCGGGAAATCGTCACTGTGTAGGGGCGCCTGCCGCCGGTAGGGCGAGTTCCGGTTCCGCTGACCGATCTGAGAGCACCCAATCAGTTCTAACCATGTTGACAGTTGACAGATGTCTCATTCGAGAGGGCTGTACAGGCGCATGAGTGGCTATTTCACCACGGAATTCCATGAACGTCTCAGGGCGCAGGTCCGCGCATTCGCCGAGGCCGAAGTCCGCCCTCGGATCCCCGAGATGGAGGCCTCCAAGGCCGTCCAGCACGAGCTGTCCCAGCTGATCGCCTGGCAGGGCTGGCTGGGTGTCACCATCGATCCCATGTACGGCGGCATGGGAGCCGGCCATGTCGCGAAGACCATCATCATCGAGGAGCTGGCCCGGGTCAGCGGTGCCATGGGTGCCATGGTGCAGGCATCCCAGCTCGGTGTCGCGAAGATCATTCACTTCGGCGACGACACCCAGAAGAAGACCTGGCTCCCCGAGATCGCGGCCGGCGCCTGTCTGCCGACCATCGCCGTGACCGAGACCGGCTCGGGCGGTCATGTCCTCGGCATGGAGGCCACCGCCCACCGCGACGGTGACGACTACGTACTCAACGGCGCCAAGGTGTTCGTCGGCAATTCGCACGTCGGCGATCTGCACGGTGTCGTCGTGCGCACCGGACCGGGCAGCAAGGGCCTCTCCGCCTTCCTGGTGGAGTCGGACCGCCCCGGCTTCTCGCTGGCCCCGCACCGGCCCGCCATGGGCCTGCACGGCTTCTCGTTCGGTGAGCTGATCTTCGACAACTGCCGGGTGCCCGCGGCCAATCTGCTGGGCAACGAGGGCGACGGGCTCCCCGTCGCGTACTCCTCCAGCATCCTCTACGGCCGCGCCAACCTCACCGCCGTCGCCCTCGGCATCCACCGGGCGATCCTGGAGGAGACGATCGCGTTCGCGAGCTCACGCCAGCGTTACGGCGCGCCCCTCGCCGAACTCCCCACCATCAAGCAGAAGTTGGGGAAGATGCAGTCGGCGTTCATGACCGCCCGGCTGACGGCGTATCACGCCGTGCACCTGCTGGACCAAGGGCTGCCGTGCGACGCCGAGTTGATGAACGCCAAACTCATCAACGTCGAGTCGGCGATGGACTCCGCCCGTGCCGCCATGGAGATCCACGCGGGCATCGGCCTCTCGGCCGACCTGCCCATCGAGCGCTTCACGCGCGACGCGTTCCACATCTTCGCACCGGCCGGCACGTCCGACATCCAGCTCCAGCGGCTGGCCGAGACGGCGCTGGGCACCTCGAAGGGCGACTGGTCACGACGACTGGCCGCCCACGCCGGAGCGGGGGCGACTGTCACCGTCTGAGATTGTGATCCGTTGAATCTCTAACTCGCCAACCGGAGCCGGCTGTTGCCGGCCGTTGTACGCCGAAGTGCCGTGAGGCCCGCATTCCAGTGCGGGCCTCCGCCGCTTTCCGGCGCCGGCCTCCGCCCTAGCGCGGGCCCCCACCGGTGCGCTGGTAGATCATGCGCATCAGCTCGTCGCGGCTCTCCTTGATGAGCTGCAGCGTGTCGCGGCCCGTCTCCTTGCCGCGCGGGTCCGTACCCACGAAGCAGACCGTGCCCAGCACCGTGTCCGTACGCTCGTCGATGAGCGGAGCGCCCGCGTACGTACGGATACCGATCAGGTCCACCACCTCGTTCGAGGCGAACCGCGGGTACGCGTACACGTCCGGAAGCACCAGCGCCTTACGGCGGTTGAGGACGTCCGGGCAGTACCCGTGGTCACGGGACATGATCCGGCTCACCTCGGGCGCGGCGCTCGCGCCCGCCGCCTCGCCCGACGGAGCCGCTGCCGCGCCCGGCGTGTGCAGACCGGCGAAGAACTGGTGGCCGGTGATGAAGTTGACCATCGCGTACGGCGCGCCCGCCGCCTGCGCGAGCTGCGTCGCGAAGGCGTCGAACTGCGCGTCGGGCATGTCACCCAGACCCAGCTCACGCAGCCGGGCCTCGCGCTGCGCCAGTTCCATGTCGGGCGCGGGCAGATGCAGTCCCGCTTCGGTGTCGTACGTCATGAGGTGGCTCCCAAGTCGCTGGAGTGCTGAAGGGGGGGTGCGGCGGGCGGGGCCTGGACGGCCCGCTCCCGCGCGCGGCGGAGCGAGACCGCGTGCGCGTACGAGACGAGTGAGACCAGTACGTGCTTGGCCGACGCCGGATCGCGTGCGTCGCAGAGCAACACCGGTACGTCAGCCCTGAGTTCGAGCGCCTCGCGGACCTCTTCCGAGCTGTAGCGGTAGGCGTCGTCGGCGTCGAACTCGTTGACGGCGACGACGAAGGGCACGTCGCGGCTCTCGAAGTACTCGACGGCGGCGAAACAGTCCAGCAGCCGGCGGGTGTCGGCCAGGACGACGGCCCCGATGGCACCCAGCGACAGATCGTCCCAGGTGAACCAGAACCGCTGCTGTCCCGGAGTGCCGAACAGAAGCAGCACCATGTTCTGCTTCTGGAGGGTGATACGGCCGAAGTCCAGGGCGACCGTGGTGGTCGCCTTGTTCTCGATGCCCTCCAGCCGGTCGGTGCCCGTCCCGCTGCTCGCGGAGGTCAGCGTCTCCTCGGTCGACAGCGGCTTGATCTCGCTGACCGCGCCGATCATGGTGGTCTTGCCGACGCCGAAGCCGCCGCCGACCACGATTTTCAAGGCGATGGGATCGTCAGACGACATAGGTTCGTAGCCCCTCAAGCACTGCCTCCAGCAGATTCGGATCTTTCGGGTCGGCCGTTCTCGTGGGCATCGCCATGATCAGTGCCCCCGCGTCCAGCAGGTCGGAGAGCAGGATCTTGGCCACCTGGACCGGCTGGCCCAGCGTGGCGGCGACCTCCGCGACCGACCGTGCCTCGCCGCGGCAGAGCGCGAGACAGTGGGCCGCCTCCGGGCTGAGGTAGCCCTCCGGCGCCGTGGCGCGTGCCTTGAGGAGCGACGACAGACTCATCTCGTTCGTGGGCCGGGTTCGCCCACCCGTCAGGGCGTAAGGACGGACCTCGTGCTCGTCGTCGTCCACCCAGGGGGTGCCGTCTAAAGCCGCCATGTCAGTGCACCCGGTCGTCGGCGGAGGGCTGGCGGAGCCGCGGCGGTGTACTCAAGTGCTCGGGCACGCTCTTGACCAGCTGCCCCATCTCGAAACCGACGGCGCCGAGGTCCGCGCTGTCGGAAGCCAGTACACCCAGTACCGCCCCGGGGCCGGCCATGGACACGAAGAGCAGCCCGTTGTCGTGTTCGACCACCACCTGCCTGACCCTGCCGTCGGCCGGACCCTTGATGTCACGGACGCCGCCGGCCAGGGAGCACAGCGCGGTGCTGATCGCGCTCAGCTTGTCCGCCGAGTCGATGCTCAGACCGTACGAGTGCTTGCGCACTCCGTCACTGGAAGCCAGGACGGCGCCCTCCGTACCGGGGACGCGCCTGATGAAATCAGCCATCAACCAGTCCAGATCGGGCTGCTGGGCCGAAAAAACTTCGTTTGGCAAGAGAGTGACTCCGTAAGTGGTTGGGCGACCGCCGAAGGCAGCGTCAGCTCGTCTGGTCGGAGGGCCCCTGGGGGCCGTCTTCCGAACTGGCGAGCCTGATGCCGGAGGCGAAACGAGCCATCAGATCCGGATTCGGTGCGACGACCTCTCGGTCGGCGTCGGCGAGCCGCGGGAACTCAGGTCCGCGGTACGTCTCGCTCCGCCGGGGCAAGGTGGGCCGACGGCCGGGGGGAGTGTTGGCGTCGCTGGGGGGTGAGGCCTGGGTGGATCGGGGGACCTCGGGGGGTGTGACGTCGGCAGAGCCGGTGGTGGAGCGGCCGGCACTGGATTGGCCGGAGTTCGGGTGGGCGGTGGCGGAGGGCCGGCCGCCACCGGTGTGTCCGGAGCCGTACGGGGACTCTCCGTGGACGCCGTTGAGGGTGCCAGGGGTGTGGGCACCCCCGTGGCCGCCGGTGCCGTTGGTGCCGCCCGTCTGGCCGTTGCTCGCGCTGTACGGGGCGGGTTTCCGCTGGGGGAGCGGGACTTCGCCGTTGGAGCCGAGTCCGGCCGTCGCCGTCGCCGCCGCGGCGGCGTGGGCCGAGGGCGAGCCGATGCGGCGTACGGACGGCGTCTCGCCGTGCGTGCCGCGACCGCCGCGCGAGCTGCGGGAGCCGGCCTCGGCGGGCAGCGGGCTGCGGTGGTCGGAGGACGAACCGTACGACGGCTGGGGGGCCTGGTACGGCGAGTCCTGGGACGCCTGCTGGGGTATGTACGCGGTGTGCGCGGGCGTCTGCGGTGACGCCTGCTGTGCGGCGGGTTGTTGGTGCGACCAGGCGGCGCCCGACGAGGGCTCGTGCGACGGCTCCGTACGCTGCGCGTGCTCGGCGGCCTGGTCGGGCTGCCGGCGCTGCTCGTGGTCCGTCTCACGCTGCACGGGCTGCGGGGGAGCCGCGTCGAGGAGCGCGTTCGGCAGTACGACGACGGCCTGGGTGCCGCCGTATATGTTGCGGCGCAGCGCGACCTCGATGTCGTGTCTGCGCGCGATCTGCGCGACCACGAACAGCCCGATCCGGCCGTCCTCCAGCTGCTCGCGGATGTCGAACTGGTCCGGCCTGGTGAGCAGCCGGTTCATCCGGTCCAGCTTCTCGGGCGCCATCGGCAGCCCGCGGTCGTCGATCTCGATCGCGAGACCGGCCGGGACGCGCTCGGCGCGCAGCGTCACCTGGGTCTCCGGGGCGGAGAACCGGGCGGCGTTCTCGACGAGTTCGGCCAGCAGGTGGATGACCTCGGCCGCGGCGTAGCCGGGCAGCGTGCCCTCGGGCGGCTGGATCACACGTACACGGGCGTACTGCTCGATCTCGGCTACACCCTGGCGCAGCACGGTCGGCAGCGGGACGGGCTTGTTGATACGGCGGGGGACCGCACCGCCCATCACGGCCAGGCTCTCCACCTGGCGGCGGAACTGGGTGACGAGGTGGTCGACGCCGAAGAGACCGCCGAGCAGGTCCGGGTCCTCGACCTCGCTCTCCAGGTCGTCAAGCCGGGCCAGCGCGCGGTTGACCAGCGCGTGCAGGCGCTGGGCGATGTTGACGAACACGTCCACCTGCTGGCGTGCGCCCGCCTCGGCGACGGCGGCCAGCGCCTGGTGCTGGGCGAGCCGCAGGGTCTGTTCGAGATCCGCGAACGGGTTGCCCTGGCTGACGGCGTGGGGCGCCGGCTCCATGAGCTGGGGCCGCTCACCACGGCTGATCTGCTCCAGCAGCTGGGCGATGCTCTTCTGCCCCTCGGCCGTCACGGCCTCGAAGCGCTCGACCCACTGGCGGGCGGAGGTGGCGTTGGTGACCCGCTGCTCGTGCACGGCCGTGGAGATGGCCGTGGCCTTACGGGTGGTGGCGACCAAGGTGCCCACACCGATGACGGCGGCGGCGCCGGCGGCGGACCAGGTCGCCACGGCGTTCTCGACGAAGTACCAGGTGGACCACGTGCCGGCGGCCAGCACCGAGACCGTGGTCACCGGGGTCACGACGAGAAGACGGATCCGCGAACGGAGGCCCTTCTCGGTGGCCAGATTGCGCTTGGCCTTGGCGGGGACCTGGGTGGCGTTCCCGGTGTTCCGAGCGGAACGTCCGCGCCGCCGGCCGCTGCGGCGGTCGGCGGGGGCGGCGTGCGGGGAGAGTTCAGGCATAAATGTCCTCGGTACGACGGGGACCGGCGGATGAAGGTGAAGGGGCCGCGATTCCGCGCCGGCTTGGGGCTCCGGTTGGGGCACCGGGCGCGTGTGCCGGACGTCGCAGGCCGGACGGGACTTCGAAGACGCCCCCTGGCTCACTGTCCCGTCCGCCGCCCTCGGGAGCTGCCGCGTCAGCCGGCCGGTACATCCGGGCCGGCGACGCGAGCCTGAGGGAGCGGACCATGGGGATAAGGAGCCTTCACAGACGGGCAGTTGGACGGGACAGGCACATGCCAGCGTCATTAAGAGCCGTAACAAGCTTGGTATGTATGCGCGTTCGCCGCCACGGGCGGAAGGGATCGTTCAGCGGTCGCTTCATCCCAGGGGCTTCACAATGTGAAGCACGCAAAAGCGGCTATTGGTGCGAACACCAAGACGCCGTCGGCAGGGCACGACGACGATGCGACCGCCAAACGATCGATTTCGCGGGTCGCGTCGATCGGTGTGGGGGCCGCATTCGCACGGAACTTGAGGTGGAGCCGAGGAAGAACCGCTCAAACCGTGCATCGCAATCCTCCACTCAACTCTGCCCAACGGCAAGGCACTTCAATCATGCTCGACCTCCACAACACGGAGAATTCGTGATTCCCGCCGGGTGAATCGGTCAGCGGCGCTTGGTTTGTGGGGGGTTGGGTGTGATGGGAGTCACTGGTGGTGTTGGGGCGGAGGCGACCCCGGGGCGAGCCGGTCGCGGGTCCGGGCCGCCCTCGCCCTGTTCACCTCGGCCTGCCCGGCCCCGGCCTACTTCGGGTCGAGTTCGCCCACGAAGCGCAGGACCTCGTCCAGTTGGTCCATGCTCAGCAGCCGGCTGCGCGGCCGGAGCATCCCGGAACTCCCGTACGCGCCCAACTCCTGGCAACGCCGCAGCAGCCAGGGCCAGTCGATCGCCAAATAGTCTGCCAGGGCACGCAATCGGTGTGCGGAGGTGGGTCCGTCGATCACGCTGTGTGCGCGGGCATGGTCGATCGCCTGGGTGTACGTACGGACCTGGGACCGCTGATCCGTAATGCCGACACGCCAAATCCCGTCCGAACGCAGCCAGTTGGCCACGATCACCCGGTCGTCGGGTGCCAGGACGAACTCATCTATCTGCGAGTACTCCTCCTCGGCGCAGACCCACACGGCCAGCCCGTGCATCTCCATCAGGGCGACCGCGAGGAACAGCAGGATCCGCTCGTACGGCTCGCTCTCCTTGACGGACCTCTCCGGAATGCAGAAGGCATGGCCGGGCCGCTGCGACGTGTCGGTCCGCCGGGCCATCGCACGGGCGAGGTGCTCGTGCTTGTGCCGGAAGAACAGCCACGCCGCGCCCTCCTCGCCCGTCTGCTCACGCGTCCAGAAGAAGGGCGGTTCGGTCACGTCGCCGAGGTGCCGCTCGATGTGCAGCGCGCAGAAGTACGAGCCCAGCCAGGCGGCTCCCACCCGGGACAGCTCGGGCACGGCCGAACGCGCCACGGCCGAGCGGGGCATCGCTAAATGGCTCTCCAGCTCCCGCCGTTCACTGTCAAGAATGTGGTCGTCCGCGAGGAGGCTGTCCTCCAGGTTGAGCATCGCCCACACGATGCCGAAGGTCAGATCGTCCAGCCGGTACGGCTTCGGAATCGGCAGGGTCCCGCGCGGATCGGCGTCCAACTGGTAGCGCGCGCGGGCGGAATCGAGCACGAACAGCCCCTCGCCGCCGCTCCCGCCGAGGGAGGCGATCAGCAGGGCCCGACGCGCGGGCTGAACGAACGCGCGCAGATGGGGATTCTCCTCAACCGCGATCGAAACGACGTCGTCCTGCGACGTCGCCTCGTACATCTGGGCGGGCACCGCCGTACCGTCGAAGATCCGCAGACCGTCCAGATACCAGAGCCCGCCGGTGCCGGCCGCCGCCTCCGACGGGGAGAGCGAGGAGCTGGACCACAGGGCGTCCATCGAGCGGGCGGTGGCCAGCGACGAACCGTGCGGCAGCCGGGCGGGGACCACCTCGCGGCTGGGCACCCGCTGGAGCAGCAGGTCCACCTCGACGCCGAGCATGTACGCGAGGACGGTGGCCGCGTCGCCCTGGGGGGACTGCGTTCCGGCCAGCCAGCGCTTGAAGGTGATCCGGGAGACGGAGACGTTGCCGACGCGGCTGTTGCCGTACTCCTTGGCGGCCCGGCGGGCGGCGAGGCTGAACTGCACGTCGAATACGGCGAACTTGGCCCAGTTCAGCCGTTCGAGCAGCACCCGCAGGAGAGTCGGCGGGCGTTGTTCGGGGTGGCTGGGGGCCCGGTCGGCGGTTCGGCCGGCCGGTTGCGCGACCGGTTGCGTGGCGGGCTGCGCGACCGGTTGCGTGGCCGGCCGTGCGGCATCTTCCCCGGCCCGCGCCTCGACCGCTCTCTCGGCTGTGTTCTCGACCGGGTACTCGTCGCCCTCGTTCTCGTCAGGGGTCACTGGCCGAGCCCCCCTCGGGAAACCGGGGCGGTGCGGTCGGACAGTCGAAGCGGAAATGCCATCCAGCTGACTCATCCTCACGGTGTCGTACGCACGGTCACGAATGCCAAATCTGGCGTCACAGCAGACACATGATCACTCCGAGTCCGCGCCCCTGTCCAGCAGAACCCTGGGCAGAGCATCCACGGATAGTCAACACCCCTCACTCATAGCGCTGTTGGGCGCCCAAGCCCCCTTGAACGCCACGGCCGGCCCGGCCCCGACCCGGGCCAAGGGTTCCGCTTCAGGTCCGCTTCCGCGTGAACTGCACCGGAAGATCCGCCTCCGGACCGATGCGCAGCATGAACAAACAGCAGGCAGGAAAGCGGAGATCCCCAGTATCGGCACGTTGTGCACACCGAACCTGCCCATCAGTGCACCGAGCCGGGCGGGCAGCTGCAAGAGCGCCGTCCGTCACGGCCGATGCCGATATTGGCCGTCACCAGATTCCGGTTACGGAAGATCCCCGGCTCGGCCGACGGCCCCCGCACGTCCGCTCGACCATGAGGGGCCCGGCCAACAGGAGGACAGAAAGGACGAACCGTACGGGGCGGGTCAGAAGCCCGCCACCGTGTGAGCGGCCGGGGTCATGTGGTCCGTGAACCAGGCACCGGCCAGTTCGGTGACTCTCTCCAGGGCGCCGGTCTCCTCGAAGAGGTGGGTGGCGCCGGGAACGAGCGCGAGCCGGTTCTCGCAGTGCAGCCGGTGCTGGGCCGCGCGATTGAGATCGATCACCCCGAGGTCGTCGCCACCGACGATCAGCAGCGTGGGCGCGGTCACCTCGGCCAGCCGGGGTCCGGCCAGGTCGGGCCTGCCGCCCCGGGAGACCACGGCGGCGATACGGGCGTCCGGCTCGGCGGCCGACCACAGCGCGGCGGCGGCACCGGTGCTGGCGCCGAAGTACCCCACGGCCAGCCCCTCGCATGCGGGCTGTTCGCGCAGCCAGCCGGTGGCGCCGGTGAGCCGCCTGGCCAGCAGCCCGGTGTCGAAGACGTTGGCCCGGTCCGCCTCTTCCTCCTCGGTGAGCAGGTCGAACAGCAGGGTGCCAAGCCCGGCCCGGTTCAGGCCGTCCGCGACGAAACGGTTGCGCGGGCTGCGCCGGCTGCTGCCGCTGCCGTGCGCGAACACGACGACCCCGGCCGCGCCCGCGGGCACCGTCAACCGCCCGCGCAGCGTCGCCCCGCCGACCGGTATGTACGCCTCCCGCTCCTCGTCAACGGCGGGGCCCGACCGAGTCCGGCTGCCGCTCGCCCGGCGATCGGCGGCCTCTGCCAGGCAGGCGACGACCTCGTCGTCCTCGGTCTGGGCGAAGTCGGCGTAGAACTGTCCGATCGCGTAGAAGTCGTGGGGGGTGTACGGAGATACGAGTTCGTCGGCGTCACCGCCCATCCGCTCGGTCCAGTTCCACGGCGCCACGGGGACGGCGAGCACGATCCGTGCCGCTCCCCGGGCGCGGGCGATCCGGCAGGCCGCGCGGGCCGTCGACCCTGTGGCCACCCCGTCGTCGACCACCACCACCGTGCGCCCCTCCTGGCTGATCGGCGCACGTTCGCCCCGGTACCGGCGGGCGCGACTCTCCAGCACCTCCCGCTCATGCGCCTCGACCCGGGCCAGCTCCTCCTCGGTGACGCCCGTCATGCGCGCCACCTCGTCGTTGATCACGCGGACGCCGCCCTCGCCGATCGCCCCCATCGCCAGCTCCGAATGGAACGGCACGCCCAGCTTGCGCACCAGACAGACGTCCAGGGGCGCGTCCAGTGCCTCGGCCACGGCCGCGGCGACCGGCACCCCTCCGCGGGGGAGACCCAGCACCACGACCCCGGCGCCCCTGAGGTGTCTCAGCGATCCGGCCAGCTGCCGGCCGGCATCCCGGCGATCCATGAACAACACGGCTCGACCTCCTTGCCCGAGAGGAACGCGAAACGAGCGGTGCGGCGTATGTCCTATACATCCATTATCGGCCATCCGGAGCGGGGATGCGCGCCGCGGGCTCGGTCGTACGCCTCCGGTCCGTAAGCCCCTGGTCCGCCCGCCCCCGGCGAGGGCGTCCATGCCGACGGGCCGGTGCGATCGCACCGGCCCGTCGGGGTGGTTCGGGTGTCAGTGGTGCCTGGCGCGCCGCTGACGGCTGACGAGGACGACTGCCGCACCCGCCCCGAGCAGCAGGGCGACGAGGGCGAGGGCCTCTCCCAGGTCGGACACGCCGGTGTTCGCGAGTGAACCCGGTTTCCGGTCGCCGGCCGGCGCCGGGGTGTTGGGCGCCGGGTCCGTCGGGGGCGCCGGTGACGGTGTCGGTGACTCGGTTGTCGGCGGCGGCGTGGGTGTCGGTGGTGTCTCCTTCGGAATGTACACACCGGCGTCGATCGTGTGATCGACCCCTCCTGGTTTGGCCGGCGCGGTGACCGGGGCGTACCCGTTGCACAGCCGGCCATCGGTCGGCGGGGTCACATTGGAGTCGTGTACCCGGTCGTCACCGGCCCGCGGGAGGGTGAACCGCAGGTCGTCGGCGGCCGGCCGGCCCGGCACCTCGCCGGTGTCCGCCGTGCACACATCGAACTGCACCGTGTACTTGGCGCCCGGGGTCAGCTCGTACTCCGCTCCGACACCACCGAAGTAGTACTCACCGGCGGCATCGGTCGTGGTCGTGGCGACCTTCTTGCCGTCGGCGTCCAGCAGGTTGATCGTCGCGTCCGGCAGCAGCACGTGCCCGGCGTCCTGGACGCCGTTGTGATCGCCGTCGAACCACACCACGTTGCCGATCTGGATCGGTGCGTTCGCCGCGGCGTACGCGATGTCGCCGAGGCCACCGGCCTTGCCGAACCCGTTCTGGTTCGGACCGACGAACTGGTAGGCGTTGGCGGCCGGATCGTTGCCGGGGCCGAGGCCGGTGGCGATGTCGTAGTAGCCGGTTCCGCTGGTGATGACCTGGCCGGTCGGGTCCATCTGCGTGCTGACGACCCACTGCTGCTGCGGGATGTAGGCGACCGATCCCAGCGAGGACTCCTGGTGCGGTCCGGGTTGGGTCGCGGAGCCGCCGTTCGGGAAGAAGTCACCCGGGAAGTACTCGACGACGCCGCTGGGCTGGACCCCGTCAAGGGCCGGGTCCGTGGCGTGGTCGGCGCAGTTTCCGGTGCCTTCCCACTCGTACCCGCCGGTGGGCGTGGCGCAGGCCATGTTGATGTCGCCGCCGGACATGCCGTTCTGCGGGGTGTCGTTGCCGGGCCTCGGGTCCAGCCCGCCCCAGCTCACGACATCCATGAACCGGTCACGGAAGCCGAGGATCAGCGAGCCGTCGCGGGCGAAGGCCAGACTGGCCAGCTCCGGCTGCGGATCGATCATCGCGCCGCCCACGCTGCGGTCGTCCCAGTCCTCCAGGTCGGTGTTCCACGGGTTCCAGTGGTTGACCTGGTCGTAGTCGGCCCTGCCGGTGATCACGGCCCCGCGCTCGAAGGTCAGCGGCTGGGACAGCACGGTGGTGAACTTCTCGCCGTCATAGGTGGCGACGACGGCTTTCAGGTCCGCGCGTTGCTGTGTGCTCTCCGCGCTGCACACGCCCCCGACGTACAGGGTGTTGTTGTGGGTTGCCACGCTGAACGGGCGCCAGTCGCCGGCCGACGCGCAGCCCGGATCGGGGATCGGCACGGTCGCCTCGGGCGCCGAGGCCGTGAGCTTGGTCGCGTCGAAGCTGACGAGGCTGCGGGTGAGCAGGTTCACCGCGTACAGGGTCGAGCCGTCTTCCGACAGGTCCAGGCTGCCGATGCTCTCCTTGCCCGGTGCGTCGGTGAACCCGGCGTCCTTGATCAGGTTGGCGGTGTCGTGCGGCGTCTCCGTGGCGCCCGGCACCTTCGCGAACAGCTTCGGGGCGCCCCCGCCGTCGGTCGGCACGGTGTAGATCGCGTCACCGCCGTCAGGACCGTACTCGGTGTACCGCCGGGCGAACGCCGACTGGAACAGCTGGCCGCGGTGCTTGTCGTAGGCCAGCCCGTAGGTCGTGCCCACCTGGTCCTGGGTGCTGAGCACCTCCGGGCATGGTTTCTGGTCGGGACAGTTGCCGCGGGCGTCCGTCCCGAACGCCACCAGTGCCCGGGTGTCCGTCCCGCCGGCGCCGCTCTGGATCGGCACGAAATAGCGGGAGTCGGGCAGTGCGTAGTCGGCCGGGTCCCAGACCCCGGTGATCACCGAGTCGTCCTTGCCGTCCGAGACGTCCACGAACGTGGTGAAGCTGTCGAAGTGGTTCGGCGCGGTCGAGGCGGGCGCCGCCCGCAGATAGTCGCTGTACGGTGCCGGGACGGTGACATCGACGCGGTACCGGCCGCCGGTCAGCTCGTTCGACGGCGGCACGATGACCTTTCCGGTGGCATCCGTGACACCGGTGACGTGATGGCCGGCGGGGTCGGCGACATCGACCTTCATGCCCCGCTGCGGCACGTCCATCGTCGAGTTGATCACGCCGGTGCCGAAGAAGTCCCGCAGTACCTGGACGGTCAGGGTGCCGTCGGAGGCAGCGGCGCTGGCCTGCCCGGCACCGGTCAAGATCGTGCCTGTGCCGCCCACCAGTAAGAGGCCGGACAGCCCCAACCGCACCATTCCACGTAAGGGCATGGCACTCCTTTGCTCAGTCATTCAGTCCGACGCCGACGCCAACTCGGCAAATTCCGAGCCGAGTTTACAAGTTACGGAACGTCATGTTCGGCAAACGCAGAGTTTGCTCGTGCCTCGGCGGAGACCTGTTACAGTCGCGCCGCGTGCGGAGGATTCGAACGCGGAGCAACAGAACGCGGAGCATCGACATCAAGCGGGGCCTCAAGGGGCGCGAGGCAGGCCGGCGGCGCCGGTGGCCAAAGTTGCGCTGGGTGGCAGCCGCCGCCCTCGGCATCACGGCTGCCGCCGTCACCGCCTTCGTCCTCCTCGGCGACAGCGGTGGCCCCACCGCCCCACGGGCGTTGACCTCGGACGAGGCGAACCGGCTGGCGGTCACCCGGTTCCTCAACTACCAGGCGGGGGGCCGGGCGGTGACGATCACCGTGCCGAACGCCACCGGCGGACTGGTGATCACCGGGTCCATCGACTACCGCACCCACACCGGTTACGGGGTGGTGCGCGGGACCGGGCGCGACACGTCCAGCGACGGGCTGATCCAGTGGACGTCCACCACCGTCCTCGTCCACCCCATGACGGACCCCCCGGCGGTCGCACCGGCGTCGCCGCCCGCGTCCGGCTGGCACAGCCGTCCGCTGCGGACGTCCGGCATGGCTCTGGACACCTCGCTGGGCATCGCGCTCGGCCTCGGCAGCGACCGGCCGGAGAACGCCGCGCTGCTGCCGCAGAACGGCGCGGCGTGGGTCGGACGGGACAAGGTGCACGGCCGCCGGACGGACATCATGAACGGGCCGGACGCCGCCGGTTCGTCCGACAAGGCCGGTACGCCGAGCAAGGCCGGTACCTCACAGACCGTGCGCTACTGGATCGGCTCGGACGGCACCATGTACCGGGTCCGGGTCGGCATCGCCTCCGAGTCGCAGCCGGTGGTCTTCGACTTCGACGACCGGACGTACGTCCCCGTCAAGCCGGTACCCGGCTTGACACCGGCGCCGTAGCGGCCCCTCGGCTGTAGCCGCCGCTCACGAGGTCCGCACCCGCGCACGGGCGGCGAGCAGCGACTCCGACGGCAGCGCGATGTCCGCGATGTCCGGCAGTGCCGGAACATCCGGCACGACGGTGGCGCCTGTGGTGGTGGCACGCGGGAACTCCGGCTGCGGGCCGGGCGCGGCCACGTCGGTGAACGGGATGCCCGCGGGCCCCGCCGGACTCGGCCAACTGCCGGAGGGCGTGGGTGACTTGGCGGGGACCGGGCAGGACGCGGTGTCCACGAGCCCTGCGGGCACGGTCCTTTGAAGCGCGTTCCCTCGCAGGCAGTTGCCCTGTCCGCGGGTGGCGGTGGGGAACGTCCAGCCGACATCGACGCCATTGGCGGTGAAGGTGTTGTCGGTGATCCTGTTGCGGTCCGCCGTCAGGTCGGCGGTCGCGGTGATCACGAGCCCGGCGTTGGTGTTGCCGGAGATCCGGTTGCGGATGAACTGGTTGTCGCTGCCGCCGTCGACGCCGATACCGATGCCCCAGCCGCCGTCGGCCTGTTCGGGGGTCCGCGCCTGCTGATTGTCCGCGATCAGGTTGCCGGCGACGACGGCGTCGCGCTGCGGGAGCAGTTTCTCCTGGTGGTCGGAGCTGGTGGTCAGTCCGACGCGGTTGCCGACCAGACGATTGCCGGTCACATACATCTCGCCGCTGGCGTTGGTGCCTTCGTAACCGACCGCGTTGAGTTCGGAGACGTTGTCCCGTACGACGATCCGACACGGCTTGCACTGGCCGACATAGATCCCCGAGTCCGCCCCGCCCGATGTGTGGGAGTCCTCGATGACACCGTTCTGCGCGGAGAACGCGTAGATGCCGTACAGACCGTTACGGGTCGCGGTCACATGCGAGACCAGGAACGACTTCAGGAGCTTGACGGGTTCATCGCCGGTGTCGTAACCGCCGCTGCCCGGCAGCCCGGCGACCGCCGCCGCCGAACCGGTGACCAGCACCCCGTTCTGCGTGTTGCTCCGTACGGTCAGGTTCTCCACGGCCACGCCGGGCGCGGTGACGACCACCCCGTTCGGCCGCCGCAGCTGACCGTCGATGACCACCTTGGCCCGGGACTCGCCCCGCAGCGTGACGCGGGCCGTGTCGACTTTCACCGACTCGCGGTACACACCCGGAGCCACCAGCACCAGGTCACCGGGCTGGGCCAGGGACACCCCGGCCGAGATCGTCGGGGCGTCGCCGGGCACACGGATCGTCACTTGCGCACCGTCCGGCCGTCGGCCCTTGTCCGATCCGTCGTCGTCGCCACCGCTACTACAGCCGGCCAGCAGAGTCAGTGCGCCCAGTAACGCCGCCATCACGCGAAGTGCTGATCGAGACATGATCCCAGTCTGGCACGAGGGCGAATTCCCCGCCGGAACAAGGCGGTTGACCGGCGGACGCGAGGCGGGTGTGGCACTGTGCACATCATGGACCGCGCCGATCGCCCCCCGTCACGCCGCGCGTTCCTCGATGTCACCGGTGCCACGGTGGCCGCCGGTCTCGTCACCACCGGGTGCTCATGGGACTCCGCCGAGCCGGGTCGGCCCACCCCTTCCGCGGCGGCCGTGTCCAAACCGGTTCCGGCGACGGGCCGACATCAGGCGGGCGTCACGTTTCCCCGGTCGGCCCAGCGCAACCTGCTGGCCGTGGTGGCCGACCTCGGCACTGCGGTGTCGCCCGGCCCGTTACTGGCCGAACTCGGTGAGACCATCCGCACTCTCACCGCCGGGTCCGACCCGCGGCTGCTGGGCCTGTCTCCGGGTGACCTGACCGTGACTGTCGGCGTGGGTCCACGGCTGGTGCGGACGGCGGGTGCCGCACTGCCCGGCGCGGTCGACCTCCCGCGGTTCTCCCGCGAGCGGATCGCTCCGCAGGCACGCGGCGGTGATCTGTTGATTCAGATCTGCGCCGACGACGCGCTGCTCCTGCCGGTCACCGCCGCCGCGCTCCTGGACCAGGCCGGCGACCGCGTCCGCGAACGGTGGCGGCAGTCCGGACGCCGCGGTACGGACGTGCCGGTCGCCAAGGGCCGCACCGCACCGCGCAACCTGCTCGGTTTCATCGACGGCATCGTGGGCCCGCACACGAACGCCGAGCAGGAACGCGACCTGTGGCTGGCCGGGCCCCGCGCGGTCGCCGGCGGCACCCTGGCGGTACTGCGTCGCATGGAACTCGACCTGACACGCTTCGCCGCCCTGTCCGTCGCCGAGCAGGAGGCGGTCTTCGGGCGCCGCCGGGCCAGCGGCGTACCCCTCTCCGGCGGCACCGTCGCCTCCGGCCCGGAACTGGGCGCCAAGACACCCGACGGGCGCTATCTCGTCCCCGTGGACGCCCACGTGCGCAGGGCGAACCCCACGGCGGTCGGCGTCGGCCACATGCTCCGCCGCTCCTACAGCACCGACGAGCCGGCCCCCGGCCTGCTCTTCATCAGCTTCCAGAACGACCTGCGCACCTTCACATCCACGCTCACCCGCATGGACACCTCCGACGCCCTGCTCCCCTTCACCACCACGACGGCCAGCGCGACTTTCCTGATCCTCCCCGGCTTCAACGACCAACACCCGCTCGGCTCCCCTCTGTTCACCTGATCCGACCGTGCCGGGCTGCCGGGCTGCTGCCTCGTGAGCGCTGGTCGGGTCGCCGCCGCTCACGCAAACGGCCCCGGACGAGGAGTCCGAGGCCGAGTGAAGCCCTTCCTGGCGTAGAAACCCCAGGTCAGAGAGGTAATACGGTGTGCCCCCGGCAGGATTCGAACCTGCGACACCCGCTTTAGGAGTTTTCCCTGAGTAGGGCTTTGACCTGCGGGAACGTCGGCGTTGGGCTGCTTGGCCTGCGAAAACACTCCTCCACAGTTCTCACGTGTTCACGGGGTTTCCCGACCTCATGTGTGCTGAATCCGTTCTGTCCGAGCATCCAAGGATGATCACCGGTTCTGTGGTCGATGTCCTGTGGACGCTGGCTCCGCCGAACTCAGGGCACGGCTGCGGTTTCATGGAGCCCGTGGTTGTCGGTTTCTGCACCGATGGCGCTATTCCTCAATGCCGGTCTGGTTCAGCCAGCCTGCGATGTTGTTGGTGATGATGGGGACGTTGGGATGAGCAGGGTCTACGAGGCGCCGTGTGTCGGCAAGCATCCGGGTGAGGATGCGGACTGCTTCCCTGGGCTGGCCCGCGCGTCCGCGCCACATGGCGAGCTTGTCGAGTACCGACAGTGTGGCGAGGTGGTCAGGGCCGAGGTGGCGTTCGATGTGGGTCAGCAGGGCCTGGTAGGTGTCGCTTGCCGCCTGTGCGTCGCCAGTTGCGCCCTGCCAGTGGCCGAGCGTCTCGAAGGTCGCCAGGACATGGGGGTGGCTTGGACCCAGGATGCGCTTCTGATCAGGGAGGAGCTCTTGGAGCGCGGCGATGGCTGCCTGGGGTGCTCCTGCAAAGCCGCGCATGACGGCGAGGCTGTGACGGGTGCTGAGAGTGCCGGAGTCTTCTGGCGCGAGATGGTGTCGCTGGTCACGGAGGACGTCCTCCAGCGCTTGTACAGCTTTCTGTGGCTTTCCTGCCCAGCCCAGACACAAGGCGTGGTTCTGGCGGGAGCTGAATGTGTCGGGGTGGTAAGGGCCGAGGGCTCGGGTTCTATCGGCAATGACGGCGGCGAGGTCTTCGGCCGCGGCGACGGGATCGATTCTTGCCTGCAGATAGGCGAGGTTATGGCGCGATGCGAGCAGCTCGGGATGGTCCGGGCCCAGGACTTCACCCATGTCGAGGATCAGCGCCTGATACCCGGCGGTGGCTTTGTCTGTCTCGCCCGCTGCTCCCTGCCAACGGGCAAGGCTTTGCCGGGCGCTCAGGGTGCGCAGGTGCCGGGGCCCGAGCGCTCGTGTCTGGTCGGGTAGTAGCGCTTCGAGCAAGCTGACGGCCTCGGCTGTGTTGCCTGACTCGCCCTGCCACCGGGCCAGGTTGTGGCGGGCGGTCAGGGTGCCTTCGGTATCGGCACCGAACTCCTCTTCCATGACTGGA
This sequence comes from Streptomyces sp. NBC_01716, assembly GCF_036248275.1. NCBI lineage: Bacteria > Bacillati > Actinomycetota > Actinomycetes > Kitasatosporales > Streptomycetaceae > Streptomyces > Streptomyces sp. NBC_01716. Next base: position 5,087,658 of record NZ_CP109181.1, read on the forward strand.
ATCAGCTCGCTGTACGCGGCAGTGGCCCCCGCTGCGTCACCCGCGACGCCCTTCCAATAAGCAAGGTTGTGGAGAGTTGCGAGTATCGCCCCACGGTCCGCTCCATTGCGCCGCCGGACAGCGAGAATCTCTGTGAGGGCGGCGATGGTGCCGTGTGTGTCGCCTGTCTCACTCCGTTCGACTGCAAGGTTGTGACGAATCACGAGTGTCTCGGGTGCCTCGTAGCCGAACAACCGGATGTGGTCCGCCTCAAGACCTTCCAAGGTCTGGACTGCGCTGGCATGATCTCCGGCTCGGCTTTGCCAGCTGGACAGCTCGCTGCGGGCAAAAAGGGTGTGCCGGTGGTCGGCTCCAAGGTGCTGGTGGGCGAGGGAGCGGAGCGCGTCGAAATGGGCGCGCGCCCAGGAGATGTCGCCGGATTCACCTGCACTCGTACCCAGCCGGAAGAGGAGGGTGTACGCGGTGTCGTCCTGCCACAGGGGGTGGCTCTCGCCGTCCTGATCGTGGGTGGCCAGCGAACGGGCGCTGGCCCGCAGCCGCTGTGCGGAGTCCTGGTAGTGGGCAGTGTCGGGCCAGATGTCAAGCAAGGCGTGGGCAGCCGCCGGCAGGACGGCGTTCCTGCGCTGCCTCCGGATGTCGGGCGATGAACCAGGAGGTTCTTGCTCACGCACGGCACGCTGGATGAGCTGGTGCACACGGACCAGCCATGCGTCATCACAACCCTCGCCCGGGGTGTGATCGATGAGGTGGAGTCGGTGCAACGTTGCCAGGGTGTGCTCGGCATCGAACTCGTCGACGGGGCGGTCTGCCCTGCTGCGCTCGGTCAGCCAATCGCGGGCGGCGTCGCTGGTGAATAGCGGGGTGGGAATGCCGGTTGCCCCGTCGAGGACGGCGGCCAGTTCGAGCATGGGCCGGGCCAGCATGCCGGTGTGCTGGTCGGCCTGGTCGACGGAGATGTCCCACAGCGCTGCCAGTGAGCTTCTCGTAGCACTGCCGCGCACAGCAGGGATCAGTCGTTCGAGAGTGAGCCGACGGTCCGCGAGCAGTCGTCGGTAACGGGCGATGCTGCACGAGGCGTTGTAGTCGAGGTACGCGGCAGCCCGCGAGAGCGCCAGGGGGAGATGGCCGAGGTCATCGGCGAGGCCCGCCAGCTCCGCGTCCGCACCGGCGGGCACGGCCCGTTGCAGTGTGTTGCGCAGGTGAGTGAGGGATTCCTCGGGGGTGAAAACGCCAACAGATAGGAGTGGATGACCACTTGCTGTGACCAGATCTCTTTCGCGGCTGCGGGCGGTGACGATGACCCTGCCGCGACCGGCGGTGCCCCGAGGTGCCCACAGTCCCTCCAACGCGCCGGGGGAGTGCACATCGTCGAGGACGATGAGCCAGTTACGATCGGTGACACGGAGCCAATTGAGGAACTGCTCAGCGGCAGACTCGGTGTTCTCGCTACTGGGCACCAGCTCAAGCTCGCGGGCCGCCCGGGCATACGCAGCGGTCACGGCAGGGGTGGTATTCGCCGTCACCCACATCAGCACATCCACCTCACCGTCTGCCCCTTCGGCAGCGCGGCGGCAGTAGTCGGCAGCCAGGCAGGTCTTGCCGACGCCTCCGGTTCCTGTGATCACGCGCCCCATGACGGCTGCGCCGACTGCGTCCCCGACGTCACTGTCCCAGGGGCCGTCCAGAGCGCGTGTCAGGGCCTCGCGATGGGTCCGCTCGACGAGTAGATCGGCTGTGGCGGGGACCAGACCTATGCGCAGCGGCCTTGCGCTGCGGGGTTTATCGCCATGCTGCTTCTGCATGCGGGGCTTGGACGCCGCACTGTCGCGGCGAGCGGTGATCCTGCTTTGCTCGGCCGCTTGGCGCAGAATCTCCCATCGAGCACGGGACCGTGGCCCGGGCCTCGAACCAGCACGGCTTTCGAGGAGTTCGGTCAGGAAGGAAAAAGGGTGTCCAGCCCGCGGAACACTCTGAGCGTTGAACCACGCGCTGAGAGTGCTCTTGGTCAGGACGACGGGAGGAGACTGCCGCTTGCCTTGCTGGATGATCTGACCGAACGAGAGCCCCGATACTTGCCGACTTGCTCTCAGTTCCTCGGCCAGGCGCGAGGCTGCCGCCGGGACGTCCACCATGCCATTCCCCGTTCGTTCTGAACCTTCTATGAACCCTATTCCTTGCCCGTCTGACCACCACATACCTCTAGTCCGGCGGCAGCTCTTTCTCGCCGAACCCCGATCCGAACAGGTCAGGTGGCGTGTGACCGATCACTTGGTTGGTCAAGTCCACGGATGGGACGGACAGTGCGTATTCTCTGTCGTAAAGCGCGGTACGTGTGGCGCACGCCAAGGCTTCGGCGCCGGATGGCCGCGCTCGTTGTCCGGTGGATGGCTGGTGTCGCGCTGAGGGCACTGGCGGTCCTCTTGTGGGGGTGGTGGACCAGCCAATGACAGACCTCGGGGCCGGGTTGGTCATCGCCATCAGAGAGAGCGCGGGTGGGGTCTGAACCAGCCGCAGCCCCGGTGTCCGCCGAATCGCTGCGAAGAAAGCTGCTGACACCGCCGAACTCAGTCCTGGTTCCGGCTGCGTCTATGCCAGCCACGTAGAGAACCGGACACCACCGCGAGGCGAAGGATCCCGGCCTGGGTGCTTACACCCATCGAGGTCGGGATTCTTCACCTCGCCCTGCGTCCTCGTCATCCACCGCATCTGCACTACTTCCGAAACCGAAGGCCGAGCCGACGCGGGCCAGGAGGAGATGGCTCTGCCCAACGAGTTGGCAGCCTTATTGCGGCACGGCCACTGCCATAAGTTTGCCGTCCCCAAGGTGGAGCCAGCCCCGGCCAGAAGTGAGAGGGCTGCCGATAACGGAGTCTCCCGTCTTGATGCCGATCCAATCACCAGCGTGCCGCTCCTGAGGAGACAGCAGGAGTCCGCGATGGGCTCGCTTCGTTTTGCCCAGCCAGGGGTAGCTCGGTCCGAGCTTGTCTTCATCGCCTGCCAGGACGAGCGCCGTACCCTCGTCGAAGCCGTGTTCCAACAGGTTTCGAAGCACACGCTGGGCATCGCACTCGCCCAAGACCTCTGCGTCGTCCATCACGACAACCACCGGTTCCTCAACGGACGCCACTGCCAGGGCCGCCTCGAGTTCGTCGTGCCCAATGTCGCCTTGATCGAAGCAAGCCACTACGCCGTCCTGATCCGCCAACTCCCTTAGAGGCGACGGCTTGGGCGTGGCTAAGGCGAGCTTGGTGCCAGATGCGAGCAAAGAGCGTGCGATGTTCACCAGTGCCGTGGAGCGACCTGACTTTGCGGGCCCGGCCACAACGAACGCGGGAGCCGTGCCGGAGGCCAGATCGGGGCCATAGGCGGCCAGGTCGGCGCCCCCGACACCCGCAAGTGCCCACAACCTCGGTGCCGCCGGGTCGCGCAGTGTCCACGCTTCATCGAAGCTGATGCTGGACGGCAAGGACGCAGAGCGTTTCTGCACCTCCAATGCATCATGGGCCGCGTCCCACAGGCCGAGCAACAGGACGTGATCTTCTTGCGTCAGGCTCGCCATGTGGGAGAAGGCGACAAGTGCCTCCCGCTCGGGCAGCTCATCGTGGGTGTACCAGCGGATCCACGCATCCGACGAGATCCCCGTCTGCTCCTCCATGTCAGTGAAGGACCACTTGCGCTTCAGCCTGTGTTCGTCAAGGCGGCGATGCAGCGTGACCAACTCCAGCCGCGCCGGAGAGCGGTCCACCTCAAACTCGCTGCTCTCCACACCGTAGAACGTCGCGTTTGCTGGCCGTTGCTCCTCTGCGGCATCAGCCATTCTGACGAAGCCTTCACTACGGCGCACTACACCAAGGAACACTCTCAACGCGTCCTTGTCGTGCCACAGAGCCTGCGCCGCGTTGAGGATCAGCCCCTTCAAGGACTCATGCGCGTAGTTGAACTGCGAAGAGTCTTGGTTGGCGTTGGTCGGTGTCTCCGTGCCGGTTGGTGGCTCTTCTGCTGCCCGCCCCCTTCGGACCTTGGTGTCCTGCTTCGGCAAGTCCTCCGAGGGGGTAGTCGCGTCGTTCACGTGATCATCTTCGGCGGACGCTGTGGTGTCTGCCGGCGGGCGTACTGATGCTTGGGCGACCGTTTCCCTGACGACCTGCTTCCACAGGCCCTTGAAACGGTCAACTTCGCCGTCTGCGTCGATGTGTCGAGCGAATTCGGCCAGGACACGGGCGATGACCTCAAGGCGGCCCCACGGCGGTAGGTCTGGCTTTTGGAACGTGTCCAACACTGCCTGGTGATTCACGATCCAGTAGTCCTGCTCATCCTTCCCAACCCGGTCGCGAATTGTCCTCGCTGACGGGAGCCCCGCGTCCAGCCTCAGCTCGTGGAGATCGTCATTCAGCTTCTTCAGATCAGGCTGGTCAGCAAGATCGGGCCTCTTCCATGACTGAGCGACCACTATCTCTGCCCCCTCCTGGTGCTTCTGCGTCAGATCCTGTAAATCAGGCGCGTTGGCGCCCGTACTCATGGGCGTCAGGATCTGTCATGCCTGTTATTCCGCGGCTGTTTTTGGCCGATGCTGTCAGTGATCGTAAGGAGTCGTCAGGGCCGTCTGGGAAGCACCAACGCTGGATACACAACCCAATCGGTACCACTCGGAAGGCAGATCCTCATGGAACAGATCAGCGTGCGCCTTGTAGTCCTCCTGCTGGTCGGAGTCCTCGTCATGGCCTTGACCCTGCATGTGCCCGAGGTCGGGGCCGCCTTGGTGGGAGCCACTGCGGTGGTGGCACTGCTTGCCCAGCTCATGGGTAAGGAATGACTCCGTCCGGGCGTCTCAGCCGAGACTGTCAGAGAGGGAACAGCCAGTACCTCATGCTCCCCTCCCGCTTCGGGACAGCACAAACATGGCCCCGACTGAACCTCGCCCCTGGAGTGTCGGTGCGACGTATCGTCCTTCACGTGACTGATGCGACCACGACGGACAGGACTGACATCCCTGGCAGCGTCCTCGCCGAGCTGACCAGCGCTTTCGGCCTCGGCGACGTGCAGGAGAGGCGCTACCTCACCGATGGGCTGATGAACGCGAACTGGAAGGTGGACACCGCGGCGGGGGCGTTCGCACTCAAGCGGGTCAGCGACGTGTCGCTTGATCGGCTGGTGCGCAACCTTGGGGTGCTGGATTCGCTGGCCTCTGATGGTGTACCGGCTAGTGCTCCCGTCCCTACCGCCTCCGGCTCTTCGGTGGCAGAGGTTGGCGGCGGTATCTGGTGTCTCTTCCCGTGGGTAGCCGGCAGCCATCTCCGCGGCGTGGACCTCAGTCTGTCCCAGGCCGCCTCCCTTGGAGTGCACCTGGGGCGCCTCCACGAGGGGCTCGATCGGGCCTGCGGCAAAGGTCTGCTGACCGCAGTGCCGGAGACGGTGCCCGCCGAGGTGACGACGCCGGAGCGGGCAGTGGCAAAGGCCGAGCGATTGTCCGGAGCGGTGGGAAACCAGGGCGCCGGCACTGCCTTCGATATGGCGGCGACAGCCGCCCTGGAGCAGCGACGTGTGCTGATTGGCAACCACGCCGATCGTCGGCCGCGGGACGAGGTGCCTGCGGGCAGGCATGGGTGGACTCACGGTGATGTCCAGTACCGGAATCTGCTGTGGTCGGGCGGTGATCTGGCCGCCATCCTGGACTGGGACCGTGTCGGTGTCCGTCCGTACGCCGAAGAGGTTGTGCGGACGGCCCAGGTGCAGTTCGGGGTGGGCGGGGTGTTCGATCTTGCTCGCGTGACGGCCTTCGTGCGCGGCTACCGTTCCGTGGTTCCGCTGGAGACGTCCGCGTTGCTGGATGGTGTGCGGCGGTTGTGGTGGAAGCGAATGACGGACTTCTGGCAGCTGGAGTTCCACTACGACCGCGGTGACTTCTCGTTCGACGAACTCTTCACGGCGGATGAGGCGTTGCTGCACTGGTGGACGGAGCGGCTCGATCAGGTCGAGGACGCGTTCGCCGCAGGGTAGATCCCGAGTGCTTCGAGTTCGGGCAGCCTGGGGCGCGTGAGGTGGGCCGCGTGGCCTTGGGCCTTCTTACCGAGGGCGTGGTGATCGGCGGCGTTGATGACGTTCGCCCAGGCCGGTGGACCCGCAGTGTGGGGCAGGACGATTCCGTGTGGGCCGATGGCTTCGGGGATGCCGCCTCGGTCGCTGCCGATGCTGGGTGTGCCGTGCAGTGCGGCTTCGACGATCACCCGGGGGAACGCGTCCTCCACCGTGGACGGCACCAGCAGCAGGCGGTGGCTTTGGTAGAGGGTGTCCATGTCGTAGGTGCGGGGGACGTAGGTCACGTTCGGATGGGTGGCGAACTCGTCGGCGGTGTTCCACCAGCCTTCGACCAGCGTGAAGTGCTGGTCGGGCATCAGGCGGATGACCGTGTGCAGGAGGTCGGAACCCTTCGCCGGTATCGGGTTGACCATCAGCACCGAGTCGGTCCGCAGCGTGTTCGTACCCTGCGGGGGCTGCATGAACGGTGGGTGGAGGACAGCGAGACGCGTGTCGGGGTGTTTGGGCGCTCGGCTGAGTACGAACTCCGATACGGCCAGGCCGTAGTGAGGTCGTCCGCTCAGGACCCCGAGTCCGGTCTTTGATATGGAGTGCAGGATGCCTGCGACGAGTGCAGCAGGCCGGGCCTGCTCGGCGAGGTCGGCCGCACCCTCTTGAGAGGTGAACACGACATCGGGATGCAGGCCGGCCAGCTGCTCGTGAAGGGTGGGGACGATCTGATGCTGCGGTACGGCGATGCAGTCCACTCCGTTCCAGCGGTAGCGGAGCGCCCCCTCGGCCTCCTCGTCCGGCGACTGGCGTGCGTCGAGCAGGTTCCGTAATTGGGGGAGTTGCGTGGTCTGGTCCCAGGGCGCCTGGTGGGAGCCTAGGTAGACGACCTGCCAGCCGGCGGCGGCGAGTTCTTCGGCCAGTAGCTGCTGGGTGACTTCGGCGCCGCCGATGAGGAGTGGTGGCGGGGTGCGGCGCCAAGCGAAGAGAGCAGTGGGCATCGGTGAGTCACCCAGTCCAGTACGAGACGAGAGCTTCCACCGCGTGGGTGGTGCCGTCCGGACTGGTGTCGGCAGGGATCACGGTGACCTCTCGGGACACGGGAGGCCGTGCGTGAGTGAGGAAGTAGTCGCGGGTGTGCGTGAGGAAGGCGGGCTCGTGCAGGAAGTAGTCCGGCTCGGCAGCCGTATGGCCTGAGGTCTTGCGACGCAGGCCAAGCACTTCGGCGGGTACGTCGAGGTAGAGCGTGTGGTCGGGGCGCAGGTGGGGGAGCACCTGGAGCCGGTCGCGCAGCCGGTGCTGGACGGCGTAGCCGAACAAGGCGTCGAGGGCGTGGGCGTGCGCGAGGAGGGTGTCCACGGAGCGGTCGAGGATTACGAAGGGCTTTGCGCCGACGAGTGCGGTGCGGACGCGGGCCTCTTCGACGGCCATGAACGTGTCGAAGGCGGCGACCTGTTCGGCGGCGGATGCGGTGCGGGCCGGAGGTACGACGTCCTGGCGTCCGATCTGCTTGACGTAGCAGTTGGCGATGTAGGCCCGGTCCTCGTAGCCGCGCCTGCGCAGGTGACGTATCGCTGTCGACTTTCCGGCGTACGAGGGCCCTTCGATCGCGATGATCTTCACAGCGACTCCGTCCGGTAGAAGCGCTCTGCGTACGTGCCGGAACTGCCCAGGAGGTCGGCGGCGACGGTCCAGGCGTGCCGGATCGGCCGGTACATCTTCCGGGCCGGGTACATCTGCGAGCCGTGCATCCGCAGGACGGTGCACTTGTCGAGTACCACCGAGGTGATGTCGACCTGCGAGGGCACGAGCGCCGCCCGGGTACGGGAGTGGAAGAGGTGCTGGTCGCAGCCCGCGAGCGCGTAGGTGGACCAGAACGCCAGATCCTCCCAGAACCAGCGGCACCCGAGGCTGACCGCGGCCTCGTGTACGAGCAGGTGGTCGGGGTGGCGGGTGACGGCGGCGGGGGCGAGGAGTTCGGCGTGCGGGTGGGCGGCGACGATCGAGCGGAGTTGCTCTGTGATCTGGTCGAGGCGGTCTTGGCCGTATGGGCGGTACGGAGGTTCCGCGTCCTTGTGGCCGAGGGCGAGGCGGGTCGCCGCGAATGGGGCCAGGGCGGCGGCACCTTCGCGATCCCGCAGGTGGGAGACGGCGGACTCGGTGTTGTAAGCGTTTTCCAGGGACGGGTGGACGCTGGTGGAGCGGGTGAAGACCGTGGCGACGGTGAGTGGGCGGGGGTGGGCGAGGAAGGTGCCGGCGGCCGAGAGCGTGAAGTCGTCGTGGTGCGGTTCGAGCGCGAGGACGGGACGGTCGGCCGGGCGGCGCAGCTCGATGAAGTGGGGTTGGCCGCTGTGCGGCGCCATCAGCTCGATGACTTGGTGGTCGTGGGTGCGGTGACGGGTGAGGAGCTGGTGGGTCCACTGGTGGTGGGCGTGGTCGAGGTCGTCGGGGAACGTGTAGATCCCTGTCGCGTCCGGCACCGGCAGGGCGATTGGCTGTGCGGAGGTGTGGGTGAGGGCGGTTGGGGCGTTCATCCTGGACTCCTGGTTCATCGGACGGTGGTCTCGTACCAGTGGCGCCACATGCGCGGGGACCTGAGCCGGAGACGGGCGGTGACGGGGTTCTGCCACCACAGCATCCGGAGGCTCGACCATTGGTCGTAACGGCGGGTGGAGGGGCGTACGCGCAGGTCGTCCAGGATCTTGACCGATGCGTTGGCGGCGCGGCCGTGGGTGGTCAGGCGGGCGAAGAAGTCGACGTCCTCGCTCATGAGCAGGTCTTCGCGGTAGCCACCGATCGTCTTGAACGCGGCGGCGGTGGTGAACTGGGCGACCCCCTGTGCGCCACCGTGGCGGGCGCGGTAGTGGTCCCAGTACGCGCACAGCAGCCGTGCCCCGAGGCGGTCCGGTGTGTAGAGCGGTGGGATCGCTCCGCCGACGGCTCCGGCGTCCAACGCGGATGCTGCCGCGCCGATTGCCTCGATGGGCAAGGCGACATCGGCGTCGGTGAAGAACAGCCGAGGGCTGCGCGCAGCGGTCGCACCGGCGTTGCGTACCCGGCCGATGCTGCGGACGGACTCGCTGATCACGCAGACCCCGAATGAGGCAGCCATGTCGGCGGTGGCATCGGTGGAGGCGTTGTCGACGACAATCACCTCCCCTTGCTCACCGCTCGCGGCCTCCCACTGCGCGAGGGAGGCGAGGACGGTCGGCAGGTAGCGCGGCAGGTAGGCGGCTTCGTTGTGGGCGGGAATGACTACCGTCAGGCCGGGGGCGGTGCTGGTCATCGGGCTCTCCATCTCGCGTGCGGTGTGTGGGAGTGCCCCGGATGGGGTCGGAAGAGGTGTGGCGTCCGACGGGACAGCTCGGTCAACCGGTTGGACCAGGCGGTCCGGTTGTTGCCGGGGCCGGCGTGGGTCCAGCAGCTCACGGTGACGAAGGCCGACCATGCCGCGAGGTGGGTGTCGCTCACGACGTGGGGATAGGCGCCGAGGAAGGCGTGCCGGTCCCACTGTGCGTGGGCGTCGGTCATGACGAGAGCGTGTGCCAGGTCCGCCTCGCGGCGCCTAGGGGCGGCGTCGGTGAAGTCGACCAGGTGACGGGTCTGCCGGGTGCCGGCGAGGACCACGTTGTCGAGGTGGGGGTCACCGTGGCACCACACGGTGGACGCCTCGTCTGGTGTGCCGGTGATGAGGGCAAGGGCGGGGGCGAGCCGGTCGAGTACGTCGGGCGGGCAGCGGCGACTCAGGGAGGCGACCGTTTCAACCGCGAGGCGCCGACGGGCCGCAGTGGTGACCGGTGCTTCGTGCACGCGGCCGAGTAGCGTGCCGAGGTCTCTGAGTGCATGGGAGCGCGGGACGCTGCCCGAGCGAACGGCAGAGCCGAGGGTGTCCGGGCCCAAGTCCGAGGTGATCAAGGCGGTGGCGCCGGTGGTAGAGGTGGTGCCGTAACCGAGCACCCTCGGTACGGGCACGGCAGCTGAGACCGCACGTATCGCCGTGGCTTCGGTGAGGGCATTCCGGCGTGCGGTGTGGGAGTAGAGCTTCACGATCACGCTCGGGCCGTGGTGGAGGGCGACACGGTAGACGGCGGTACGAGAGCCCGCCGTCAGGCGTTCGGCGGTCTTGGCGGGACTTCTCAGGAACAGGCCGCAGGCGCGCGAGACCATCGGCGGGACGGTTGGGACGACGGGGGAGGCGTTCATCGGAGCTCCGGTTGCTCGGCGTGGGTGGAGCCCAGGGCGCGGACATGACGCATGGTCCGTCGCAGGTGCGCGCGGTACTCCCGGACTTCCTCGGTGCCGGGGCAGGCGGCCTGCCACGGCTTCTCGGGACCCACGAAGTGGACGAGGGGTGCGGCGGCGTCGGGGCGCGGAGAGCGGGCGACAACGCGACGGGCCCAGTTGCCGCGTTCGAGGAACCGGCCGAGCTCGAAGCGGTTGTAGCCGGGACCGACCGGTCGAACGCGGCCGGCGTGGAGGAGCCAGAGGTTCAGGGCGTCCTGGTCGTTGTGGTGGATGTGCCGACGTTGCCGAACCAGTGCGTGACCGACTCCGCGGCGTACCCGGGGCAGGTCGGCGACGTGGGCCCACAGCAGGCCGGCGTTGTAGTACGGCCTTCCCTTCAGGTGCGGCCAGCGATCTGCGACACCCGGCAGGGCGTGACTGTCGCCGACCGACGGGCCGAACTCATCCCGTACAGCGCCCACTTCACCGGGGCGCAAGTCGTTCAGCGGTGCGCTCAGGTCGCCTCGGACGAGAGTGTCGGCATCGACGTAGATCACATACGGGCGTCGGACGAACTCGGCGGTGAACTCGAACCGCAGGTAGGTCGCGACGCTGATGTACGAGGCGTCCGCCATCCGCGCGGTATTGAGCGGGGCGCGCTGGGCCAGGTCGAACGAGCTGAATCCGGCCCGTCGCGCGAGGTGTGAGAGGAGCACGGCCTTGGACGGAGTCAGGTCGAGGGTGAGGACACGCAGCGCGACGTCCCGACGAGCCCGTGGAGTGAGGCTGTCGGCGAGGGCGGTGACGGCGGCCAGTCCGGGGACGAGGTAGCGCTGGTCGAGGCACAAGCCGAATGCGTACACAGGGGTTCGCCTTCCAGAGGCAGCGATGGGGATGGATTGTGGCGGTCACTCAAGGCGCGTCCCGTCGGCGTGTGGACCGGGACGCGCGGGTCTCCAGCACGTGAAGCGAGTCGGGGTCGTCGGTCTCCCACTGGTGCGCCATGCCGCCCGCCGGTCGACGCAGGACCCAGGTCTGCTTCTGCCTGATGTCGGTCACGATCGCCTGCTGGCCGGTGCCGTCCCGGACGAGATCGCCGACCTCCGCACGTACGCCGCTCATTGGACGCTTCCGGGGCTGAGGCGTCCCCACGGCGTCCAGCCGGCCGCCACCTCGAAGATGATGCGGCGACGCTGGTACCGGCCGGGCGTATGGCGGGAGGGGCTGTTCGTCGCCTCGGCCAGGAACCCGCCACGGTCGCGGATGAGGACGCCGAGTGCGGCGAACTGGGCGTCATCGTCGGTGACGTGTGCGGCTCCGGCAACGACGATGCCACGGACCAGGCCGGACGACAGGGCACCCGTGATGGCCGACCAGCGCAACCGGGTGTCGAGGGGCACGGCGGGGTCGTCGTCGGACCAGATCCCGGCGACGTGCCAGTGGCGGGCATCGGCGTAATTGCGAGCTCGGCGCTCTGCCTCGCGTACGGCAGGAGGTTCGGCGGCGCAGGAGTAGACGGCGACGGGGACGTGCCCGAGGCCGCCGGACGGGGAGTTCGGCATGCCCCATGCGTGCTGAGAAGGCTGTCCTGCTAACAGGTACGGGCCGTGGCTACGGCGGAAGTTGGGGACGGGGCGGGCTGTCACGCCCCGTACAGGTAGAGCCCCCCGCAGCCGTGCCGACTGCCACGGAGCGTGGCAGTCGGCAAACTTCTGACCGCCGAACTACCACGGGTCGTGGTCGTGTGCGGTCAGCGCACGCCCAGCGGGACGCCGGCCGCGTGCGCGAGCCCGCGAAGTCGGCCCACGGACACACCCGCCAGCCGCGAGATGATCACTCCGGGCAACATCTGGTGCTGCACCCACCCCGGCGCCATGGTGCAGACCGCCTCCAGGGTGTCGGCCGCCCGATCCCACCGGCGGCACTCCACATGGGTCAGGGCGACATCGAGTCCGTAGCGGGCGCGCGTCGCGAGCGGTACCGTCTCGTCCAGCCTGACGGTGTCCATGAGCCGCAGTGCTCCCGCCGTATCGCCCAGGGCGACGGCAATGCTCATGGCCTGGGTGGCGGCGTACAGCGGGCCGTACGGCTGGGCATGGCCGCCGCGTGCGTACTCACCGCCAAGGCGGGCGCCGACCGCGTGGGCCTGGGAGAGGTACTCGCGCGCCGTATCGGCAGAGGCCCCTCCCCGGGAGGCGGCCACGGCGGCATTGGCGACGAGCTGCCCGTATACGGACAGCCGGTCGGGGTCGTGCTCGGACATCCTTGGCTCGATCCGGTCGGCTTGGGCGGTGGCGAGCGCGAAGCCCTGCGCCGTACGCCCGTCCCGGAGGTTCACCCATGCCGTCGTGGCGGCGAGATGCGCCTCGCGCAGGTCATCCCCGGCCTGGACCGCGATCTGCCGCCCGTAGGTGAGGGCGGCGTAGGCAAGGTCCCGCGAACCCCAGACGTTCGCGGCCATGCCCGCAGTCTGGAAGGCGTCAGACAGTACGCCGGCCGCGACTCCTCTGTCGTCGGTGCCGGCGGCGTCGTACCGGGCACGGGCCTCCGGCAGCAGGGCAGCCAGCAGGGTGCCGAGTTCGGTGTACCGGCCTGCCCAGTAGGCGGCGTCCGCGTGCTGGATGACGCCGCGCAACTCGGCGACGGTGCCCGGCTCGGTGTTGGCGGGGATGCCGATCGCGGCGTCGTGCGTGGCTGCCGAGAGAGTACGCAGGGCCGCCCGCTCGTCACGGTCCATCGAGCGGCGCGGTGCCTGCTGCCCGAGGAGTACGGCGATGTCGGTACCGAGCGCGGAAGCGATGACCAGCAGGGAAGGCAGAGAAGCAGTACCGCCGCGCTCCAACTTCCGTACGACACCGACCGATACCTCGGCGGCCTCCGCCAACTGCTCTTGCGTCATCCCGCTGCGGAGGGTCTTGAGGCGTTCGGCGGTGGTGTATTCCGACCATTGCATGGCTGTGACCCCCCGAGCCGATCAAGTCAGGCTTGGACCGTACCCACTTCGTAGAGATGCGTGCACCCTTTTGTGGAGCGGGAGTTGGGGGGCGTCCGGAAAACGCCTACACCGGGAGGATCGCGCTCACTCCGAGCAGGCGCTCCAGCTCGGCGACCGACTGGTCCTCTGTGGTTGCGAGGACGGTGGTGATGCCGAGGGCCTCGGCGGGCGGAAGATTGACCGGGTGGTCGTCGACGAAAACGCAGGCCGGGCCCGGCAGGCCGAGGCGGTCCAGGGTGAGCTGGAAGATGGCCGGGTCCGGCTTCGCCAGACCGACCACTTCCGAGATCACGTGGACGTCGAAAAGGTCCCAAATGCCAGCCTGCTCGTACGGGTTGAACGGCTCCAGCCCGAAGCTGTTCGACAGGAGCGCCAACCGGTACCCCGCATCCTTTGCGGCGCGGGCGAGCGCTGCCATCCGCTGGGCCGCTGGTACTTTCGCCCAGGCCCGCCCCATCAGGTTGTCGGCGTTCACGTGCGTGCCGAGCAGGGCGGCGGTTCCCTCGTTCCATTCGGCCTGGCTGATCTGCCCGATCTCCAGGGCCGTGTACAGCCGTCGGCCCTCGGGATGGTCGTTGAGGGTCGCCCGCCAGGCTTCCGCGAGGAGCCCTTCCGACTCGCACCAGGTGCGGTGTACGGGACGTGGATCACCGGTCAGTACCCCGGCGAAGTCCAGGATGAGCCCGCGTGGGGTGTGGTGGTGGGCGGTGCCCGTGGGTTGCGGCATGCTGCGGGGTTCCTCTCCGTTGACCTCAACGACGACGCTACCGCTAGACGAGTCATTCCGAATGCTGACGGTGTGTCCGGGAACGCAGACAGGGCGTCCAAGATCGTTGTGTGACGAACAACCTGGACGCCCTGCTGACCGCACTGTACGTGAAGATCGACGACGAGATCGGGGGTACCCGGTGGCTGGGCCGACCGCCGCAGCTGACGGATTCCGAGCTTGTCTGCCTCGCTGTCGCGCAGGCGCTGCTGGGCTTCACTTCAGAGTCGCGGTGGCTGCGGTTCGTGGACTCCCGCTTGGGCCGGATGTTCCCGTACGTGCCCAGGCAGCCGGGCTGGAACAAGCGGCTCAGAGCCGCGTTGCCACTGGTCAGGAAGGCGATACGGCTGCTGGCCGTCGATACGGACTTCTGGTTCGACAACCACTGGATCGTCGACTCCACGCCGGTGGAGTGTGGCCGCTCGCGTCCGACGGTCAAGCGGTCGGACATGGCCGGCTGGGCCGGATACGGGTACTGCGCCTCGCACTCCCGGTTCTTCTGGGGCCTGCGCCTGTTCCTGGTGTGCACCCCGGCCGGGATGCCGATCCTGTGGGCGCTGGCGACCCCGAAGATGGACGAGCGCGAGGTACTGACCGCGATGCTCGACCGCGAACCCGAGACAGTCACGAACCGGCCGGGGCTGCTGGTGATCTCCGACAAGGGTTTCGCCGCCAAGGAGTTCGAGGCCGATTTGGCCTTGAGGGGTGCCGAGTTGCTGCGGCCGTCGTTCAAGCGCGAGAAGAAACGCAAGGGCGAGAGTCTCCTGAAATCAGTGCGGCAACTGATCGAGTCGGTCAACGACACCCTCAAAGGCCAGCTCGACCTGGAACAGCACGGCGGCCGGACCTTCGAGGGCGTCGCAGTCCGCGTCGCTCAGCGCGTCCTCGCGATGGCCGCCGCGATCTGGCACAACCACAAGACCGGCCAGCCCGTCCTGCGATCCCTGATCGCCTATGACCACTGATCACATCGGAATGACTCGTCTAGGTGTTCCGCTCCTTCACCGCTGTGCGATTCGTCGGCTCTGCCGATGACGTTGTGCAGGATGCCCTGGGGCTGGCGGAGTCCGGGAACCTGGAGGGCGCGGTCCCAGGGGCCAGTTCGCCGGGGGCAGACAGGAAAACTTCACGGAAGACTGGCTATGCGGGGCAACGCATGTCAACGTAAACGACCTTGCCTGAGCATTCTCAGGTCGGGTGGTCTGTAGCGCGGCAGCCCGGTCAGGATCGATACCCCGTTGCCGGGCCTCTCCTGCTGACGCGTCTTGCGCTCCGTTCCTTCCCATCGGCGTTCTGAAGATCCCTCTCGTGGCCTTGGAGGCGCTCCTGAATCCGTACTTCCCGTTCGATCCTTCCCTCGCGACCGGCGAGTCTCCCGCGTACTGGGCCCCCGGCACCTGGCCGGTGACGACGGCCGTCTCTACGATGTCGTCGCGGACAGCCTTTCCGACTTGGGCTGGACGAGCCTGACAGTCGTCCGCGGGCGGCGTGAGCGCCCTCGCCCGTGATGGTCTGGACTCCGGAGCACACCGGCCTCTTCCTGGACCACGTCGCGGAAGACCGCCTCTACGCGCTGCTCCACCTGATCGCGTTCCGTGGCCTTCGACGCGGTGAGGCGTGTGGTCAGCGCTGGACCGACACCCACCTGGACGCGGGTCTCATCACCGTCGCCAAGCAACTCGTGGTGAACGGCTGGGAGGTCTATGAGGACGACCCCAAGACGGACGCCGGCGCGCGCACCATCGCGCTGGACTCCTACACGGTCCGAGCCCTGAAACGGCACCGCAAACGGCAGGACAGAGACCGCGCGGACTGGGGGAGCGCATGGGCGGAAAGCGGCAGGGTCTTCACCCGCGAGAACGGTGAACTGCTCCACCCGGCCAACGTCACCGGGCGGTTGATCGAGTTGTACGAGGAAATCGGTCTCCCGCCGGTCCGGCTTCACGACCTCCGCCACGGCGCGGCAACGCTTGCGCACGCGGCCGGGGCCAGCTTTCCTGAAGCGGATCTGACGATCGCCGAGGCCGCAGCCCGGCTTGTGCCGTGAGCGCGCAGCACGCCCAAGGGCACTGGACGGGGGGCGAACGTTCAGCCCAGTGAGGCCCAGGAGTCTGTGCCGGATGATGCTGATCCATTGGGCGTTATTCGGGAGATCGATTCCCCGTCCGCTCACGCACCGCTGACGCAAACGGCCCCGGACGAGGAGTCCGAGGCCGAGTAGTGGCCCTCCCTATGGGGAAAGTCCCAGGTCAGAGCAGTAATACCTTGTGCCCCCGGCAGGATTCGAACCTGCGACACCCGCTTTAGGAGAGCGGTGCTCTATCCCCTGAGCTACGGAGGCGGGGGCTTGTACAGGACCTTGGCGAAAACTCAGAGAGAATTCCGCAGCCAGCCAGACAAAGTCCCAGGTCAGAAGAGTGCACCAGGTCTGGTGTCGTCTGAAAGTGACGAGCCGACAGGTTCAGAACAGTAGACCTTCCAACCCGAGACAGGGTAGCGGATTCGGCGTCTGGGGGTGGTCGCCGGGGTGTTGTCGGGGTCTGCCTGTTCTAGAGGAGTGGCGTTGACCTGCATGTTTGATCGATTCTGTGGACCGTCCGTTCCGTAATCCTGAGTATCTTTTGTCATGTTCTGTGCGGAGGGAGCGCTCCAGTCGCGCCGAGAGCTCCGTGTTTGCCTGTTCCAGGCGGGAGACCTGACGCTGAAGCTCTTCCTGGTCGCCGGGGGCACCGAGCCCCGACTCCCACCACGTCCGCTCGCCCATCAGCTCGGACAATCGCCGCTCCAGGCGCCGGGCTGGGTGACAAGCCGAGTGTTGTGGGCGTGGGCGAGGGCCCCGCCTTGGGGGGCGAGGCAGAAATCGCCCGTTCGGCGGCGTGGATGAGGGCGAGCAGGTCGCGGTGAGTCGAGCGTGCCGGTCTGCCCCGTAAAGATCTGAGGAGCAAGCTCAGGGCCCCGCTCAACCGGTGGGCCTCGGCGCCGGTGGGCTGTCGTTCGCGGCCGTGGGGAAGGCCAGTCTGCGGTCGATGTCGACGGTGACGCGGCCCTCGACCATGGTCGCGACGACGCGATGGCGGAACGTCATGCCGTGAAAAGGGGTGTTGTCCGACGCGCTGACCGACTCGGTCCGGTCCACCCGCCAGTCGGCCCGGGGGTCCACCAGGGTGAACGTCGCGGGTTCCCCCGCGAGCAACGGGCGGCCCGCCACGTCGGCGAGTCCCGCGATACGGGCGGGACGTGTGGACATCACCCTGGCCACGAGGCCCCAGTCCGGGTCGCCCCCGGCGCCCAGGGCCTCCGCGACCACGGGGAGCGCGGTCTCCAGGCCCAGCATGCCGAAGGGCGCCTCGCACCAGTGGTTGTCCTTGCTCGACGCGGTGTGCGGGGCGTGGTCGGTGGCGACGGCGTCGATGGTTCCGTCACGCAGGGCCGCGCGCAGCGCCGCCACGTCCTCGGCGCTGCGCAGGGGCGGGTTCACCTTGTGCAGGGGGTCGGCTTCGCGCGTCATGAGATCGGTGAGCAGCAGATGGTGGGGGGTCACTTCGGCTGTTACGGGCCAGCCGCGCGACTTGGCCCACCTGACGATCTCGACGGTCCCCGCTGTGGAGACGTGACAGATGTGCAGGCGTCCGCCGGTGGCCCCGGCGAGAACCACGTCACGCGCGACGATCGTCTCCTCGCCCGTCGCCGGCCAGGGCGGCAGTCCTGTGGCCTGCGCTGCCGCGCCGGCGTTGACCTGGCCTCGCTCGACGAGACGCGGGCACTGGGCGTGTTGGGCGACGAGGGTTCCGGTGCGGCGGGCCGCCTCCAGCGCCCGCAGCAGGAGCCTGGGGTCGTCGACACATACGCCGTCGTCGGAGAACATCAGGGCGCCGGCCGCCGCCATGGCGTCGAGGGGTGCGAGGTGACGGCCGGCGAGCCCGCCGGTGACGGCCCCCACCGGGTGCACCCGGCAGGACGCCGTTCGCGCCGCCCGCTCGATGATGTGCCGTACCCGCTCGGGGGTGTCGGTCACCGGCACGCAGTTGGCCATGGCGAGCACGTCGGAGTACCCGCCGTGCGCTGCCGCCCTGGTGCCGCTCGCGATGGTCTCCGAGGCGGCGTCACCGGGCTCGCGCAGGTGGGTATGGAGGTCCACCAAGGCCGGCAGCATGATCAGCCCGTCGCAGTCGGCTGTCGTCGCGTCCGCGGCACTGGTGCCGTCCCCGTTCCCGGGGGCCGTCACGGCGGCGATCCGGCTGCCCCGTACGGTCACGTCCCGGGGTGCGCCGCCGAGGGGCCGGACCCCCCGCAGGATCGTCGTGCCCGCGGAGCCGTCGGCCGGGGGGCCGTTCACCTGTCCGTGTCCGGGTGGGTGAGGCGGAAGACCGGTCCGTCCGCGCAGATCAGCGGGGACTCCTCGGGGCCGCTCCTGGTCCCGGTGGCGCAGCCGTGGCAGTACCCGAGGCCGCAGGCCATGTGGGCTTCCAGCGATACCTGGACGTCCGCCGCCCAGCGTCGGCCGAGTTCCTCGCAGAGCCGGGCCAGCCGCTCCGAACCGCACGTCATGATCTGCTGTGGAGGGGCCTGATCGAGGTCCGCGGTCAGCATGTCCCGGAGCCGGGTCACGTCGCTGCTGCCGGTGTCGTCGGTGACCTCGTGCAGTCGTGTCACACCGGCAGCCCGGTAGACGTCCGCTCCTACGACTCTGTCCGCGCTTCTGCCGCTGGCCACGGCGACGATCTCGACCTCGGTCCCGGCGCACTCCTGGGCGACGGTGGTCAGCGAACAGGTGCCGATGCCCCGTCCGACCAGAAGGACGCGCCCCGTTCCCCGGGTGATCCGGAATCCCTGGCCCAGCGGTCCCACGACCAGCATTCGCTCGCCCGGTCGGAAGGAGGCCAGGCGACGGGTGCCGTCACCGACCACTCCGAGAAGGATGTCGAGGGTGCCGGCCTGCGGATTCCGGGCGTATACGGCCATGGGGCGGGGCAGGACGGGACCCGTGTGCTCGCCCCGGGCGGCGGTCAGCATCACGAACTGTCCTGCCTGGCACGTCCGGGCGATACTCGGTGCTTCCAGGCGCAGGAAGTGGTGGCCACGTCCGTGCGGCGTGGAGGCGATGACCTGGGCACGGTGCCAGGTCGCGGCGGGCCGGTCGGTCCCGGCCCCGGGCAGCGGTGTCACGCTGTCCCGGACCGGTATGCCGGCGTCCGTGTCGAGGGTGTTCATGCGGCTGGGGCCTCCTGTGCGGACAGCCGGGCATCGAGCCGCAGGAGACCCGAAGCCAGGATGTCGGTGCCGACGGCGAGTTCGGCCGGAAAGGTCAGCTCCTCGGGACTGTGGCTGACCCCGCCGTTGTGACTGGGGACGAAGATCATGCCGGTGGGCACCACACGGTTGATCATCTGTGCGTCGTGGCTGGCCCCGCTGGGCATCACCCGGTGCGCGATCCCGGCCTCCGTCGCGGCCTCGGCGACGGTGTCCCGGAGCCATCTGGGGAGGATGACGGGGGAGGCGTCGGCCAGCAGCCGGGATTCGCACCCGATCCCGCGCCGGGAGCAGACGCGCTGTGCACCTTCGACGATCTCCGCCGCGGTCAGCCGCTGTCGGTCGTTGTCGATGTCCCGGACGTCGACATACACCTCGGCGTTCCCGGCGATCGTGGTGAGGGACCCGGGGGAGACATCCATGCGTCCGACGGTCGCACGGGTGCCGTGATGGCGGCTGTCGTTGGCAAGGGTCTCGATCATCAGGATGACCTCCGCCGCCGCGGCCATCGCGTCGGCCCTCATCCGCATCGGGGTTCCCCCGGTGTGCGAGGCCCGTCCGGTGAGATCGAGGCGCAGCCGGGTACTGCCCGAGATCAGGTCGACGAGTCCGACGGGAACGGACTCGGACTCCAGCAGGGAGCCCTGCTCGATGTGCAGTTCCAGGAAGGCGGCCCAGTCCTCGCCGCGCCAGCGGGCCGCCTCGGTGTCGTTCGGGTCGAGGCCGACGGCTGTCATGGCCTGCGCCAGCGATACGCCCTCGGCGTCCTGCTTGGTCTTCAGGTCGACTGGGCCGGTCAGTCCCGCGGCGATCCGGCTGCCCGTGCACGCCTGTCCGAAGCGGGCTCCCTCCTCGGCGGCGAACGCCACGAAGCGGACCGGCCGGGTGAGCCGGATCCCAGCCGAGACGAACAGCCGTGCCACCTCCATCGCCGCGACCACACCGGCTATGCCGTCGTACGCGCCGGCGCCCGGCACGCTGTCGAGATGGGAGCCGGTGCCCAGACCCGGCAGTCCGGGGGTCGTGCCGGGAAGTTCGGCGAGCGTGTTGCCGGCTGTGTCCGTACGCACGTCCAGGCCGAGCGCACGCATGTGCGCCGCGTACACGTCGTGGGCCTGGCGCTCCAGTGGGGTGTAGGCCAGCCGGGTGACGCCTGGGCCTCTGCCGGGCTCCGACATTCCGGCGAAGGTGTCCAAGTGCGTTTGGAGCCGGTCCGCGTCGGCGCGACGGAGAGCGGCGAGCGTCGGTGCGGTCATCAGAGTCCGGCCGACGAGGCTTCCGCCTCGGAGAGCAGCGACACCACAGGTGCGGAACCCACGGCTTCGAGTGTCGGCGTGTGCAGGACAGCGGCCACCGCGGTCACTTCGGCGGCGGCGCCGCGCAGCAGGCCGAGCATCGCCTGTAGCCGACGCGGCTCCCAGGCCGTCGCCAGCAGCACGACCCGGTCGCCGGGGGTGATCGCCGGGGTGACGGAGGTGATTCCGGACTCGTCGGTGACCCGTAGGACGGTCGCGCCCGTCGCGAGGGCCACGATGTGGGCGAGCACGGCTTCGTCGCTGCTCTCCCACACCGAGATGTGGTCCGGCTCCAGGTGTCGCACGGCGTCGGCGAGGGCCCGGCCGATGAGGTCGGCCGCGGCCGGGGACACCTGCGTGTTCAAGGTGACGCCGTAGGCGTCGGTGGCCGCGCCGAGTTCACGGACGCCGGAAAGGATCGCGGAGGTGCTTTCGGTCATCGGGGACCCTCCTCTTTCGTGTCGGTCGCGGACCCGAGCGGGGCCGGCGACGGGGTGGCGGGGAAGAGCGCGTGGAACCGTACTCCGTACCGCTCCAGGAGCGTGTCCACCACGCTGCTGTCACCGAGGTCGAGCACGCTGAGTACGCAGGAGACCCGCATCCCGGCTTTCAGGGCGGCGTGCACCGGCGGCGCCGCGTCCTGCGCCGTGCGCATCAACGGAACGACGACGACGGTGTGTTCGCCCGCGTGGGCCTCGCCGGTCAGACGGGCGTCGTCCCCGGTACCGGTCACCGTCGCGAACGGCAGCCCCGTGTGCAGGGCCAGGGCGGTGGTGGCGGCGATGCCTTCGGGGGTGGTGCACACCAACCGGTCGGTCCCGCGCGGGAGCACCTCGGACAGCAGCGCCGCGGTGCGGCGCAGGATGGACGGCCGGCACTGGACGGCTTCGATGTCGAATCGGCCGTCGCCGATGGGCGCCACCGCCAGTATGTCGGCGTACAGTTCGGCGCTTCGTCGCTGGGCGCTCTGGAAGGCGCGGGGGGCGTCAGGTGCCGTGTGCAGGACCTGGTCAAGGTTCATGTGGGCTCCGTGGATGGGACGGTCTTTGGTGACCGCGCGAGGCCGGCGGGTCGCCGGGAGGTGTGGTCCGGCCGCGCGGGAGGGTCAGGTGCGCACCGTGCCGCGTTCGTCGGCGAGACGGGTGATGCCGAGTTCGCGGCACAGGGCGTCGAGGTCCCGCAGGACCTGGGTCATCGCGTACGGGCGGGTGAACGTCGCGGTACCCATCTGTACGGCGGTGGCTCCGGCCAGGACGAACTCCAGGACGTCCCGCGCGGTGCTGATGCCGCCGCATCCGATGACGGGTATTCCGACGGCCGCGGCGGCCTGCCACACCAGGCGCAGCACCATGGGTCGGACCGCGGGTCCGGACAGTCCTCCCACCCCGTTGCCCAGCACCGCGCTCCGCCCGTTCAGGTCGATGGCCATGCCGGGGAAGGTGTTGGCGACTGTCACGGCGGTCGCGCCCGCCTGCTCGGAGGCGCGCGCGATGTCCCCGATCGATGTCACGTTCGGGGTCAGTTTGACGACGACGGGCAGCGAAGTACGCGCCACGACACCGGAGACGACACGCTCCACGGTCGACGCGTCCGTTCCGATGGCGAGCCCGCCGTGCTCAAGGTTCGGGCAGGAGACGTTCACCTCCAGTGCCTCGCAGGGAGCGTCGGCGAGCTCCTCGGTGATCCGCAGGTACTCCTCCACGGCGAGGCCCCCGACACTCACCACGACGGGTACCCCGAACGACCGGTAGCGGGGCAGCACCGTGCGGATGAACTCCGCCGAGCCCGGACTGGGGATTCCCACGCTGTTGAGCATGCCCTGCGCGCTCTCGGTGAGCCGGTGCGAGGGGTTACCGGAACGCCGTTGCGAGAAGAGGGTCTTGGTGACCAGGGCGCCCAGCTCGTGCACCGGCAGGAGAGCGGCGAGTTCAGGACCGAAGCAACCCGACGCGGGCATCACGGGGTTGGCCAGACGCAGCGGGCCGAGCGAGACCGCGAGGTCGGTCCGGAACGCGGCGTGGTCCGCGAAATGCCGGTCGCGGTCGTCGAACACCGCGGGATCGTGGTCTTGAACCTCCGTCATGGTGCCTGCCTTCTGCGTCAGGGGGATCGAGGAAGAGGGGGCGGAAGTGCGCCGGGCCGGTCGGTGTGCGGGACGGCGGAGCGGGGGCCGCTGGAGCGTGGGGACCGCGGGGCGCGGGGTGTCAGCCGCCGAATCGCTCGGTGAGCTTGCGCTCGGCCCAGCCGATGAGGGCGTACATGACCCATGCCATGAGGCAGAGCAGCCCGAGGCAGATGATCACCAGCTTGATGTCGTCGTTGTCCTGGGCCTGCTTCTCCAGGTAGCCGAGCCCTGACTGCGCTCCGATGAACTCGCCGATGACCGCTGCTGTCACCGCCTGCAGAACCCCCAGGCGCAGACCCACGGCGATGGCCGGCAGGCTGTACGGCAGGTCGATCTTGAGGGCTCTGGCGACCGGTCCGATGCGCAGCAGGCGGGCCAGGTCGTCGACGCCCTTGGGCACGGACCGTAGCCGCGTCACCATGTTGATCATGACGGGGTAGAACGACACCAGGGCCACGAGGGCGATCTTGGAGCCGACACCGAGCCCCAGCCAGAGCACGATCAACGGGGCGATCGAGATCTTCGGGGTCACCTGCGCCATGATGACGAGGGGCATCAGCATTCGTTCGACAAGCGGCAAGCGGGTGAAGAGGATCGCCAGGACGATCCCTGCCACCGCGCCGATCAGTACACCCTGTACCACCTCGGCCAGCGTCTGCTGGATATGCACCGTGAGCACGTCGTCCCCGGTCAGCTGCCAGGCGTGACCGGCTACCGAGGCCGGGCTCGGCAGCTTGTAGGCCGGTGTGCCGAAAGCTGCCGTGACCAGCCACCAGAGTGCGACACCGGCCAGCAGGGACAACGTGCCGATCAGCACCGGCCGGACGGCGTCGGCCGTCCGGCCGGGCCGAGCGGCCGTCTCAGCCGAGGTCATTCGGCTTCACCGCCAGATCACTCGCGTCGAAGGACGTGTCGAGGAGCTTGAACTGCTTCTGGGAGTCGATGGCCTGCTGCCAGCGCGCGAGGTCCGGGGAGCCCAGGCCGTTCTTCTTGGTGTTGTCCGACTGCCACAGGCTCTTGGCGAAGAGGTCCTCGACGATGGTGGTGATCTCGTTCTCCTGGCCCTTGAAGGATGAGGCGTACTTCTTCACCGACATGTCGACCGCCGCGCGCGGGTTCTTGACGGTGTACTCGATGCCGCTGTTCAGCGCCTTGTCGAACGCCTTGACCGTGTCCGGGTCGTTCTTCACCTTGTCCTCGCCGGCGATGACCACGTTGCCGAAGGAGGGCAGGTACTTGTCACTCAGGATCTGGTTCACGTCGACCCCGGCGGACTGGAGCGCGTAGTAGCGCAGGCGCGAGAAGACGATCGCGTCGACCTGACCGTTCTTCAGCGCGTCCACGATGACGCCGGTGCCCAGGGTGCGGACCTTCACGTCGGACAGCTTCAGTCCGGCGCTCTCCAGCATTGCCTGGAGCTGGATGTAGTTCGGGCTGCCGAGGTCGGTGACGGCGACGGTCTTGCCCTTCAGGTCGGCGGGGGACTTGATGTTCGCCGAAGGCTGCGACAGTAGGGCGCCGATGCCCTGCTGGTACGTGGTGTGCACGACCTTGGTCTTGATGCCCTTGCCGTACGCGGTGACGACCGAGTCGCCGTTCGGGAAGCCGAAGTCGACGTTGCCTGATGCCACGTTCTTCACGATGTCGGAGCCCTGGGCGTAGGTGAATTCGACGTCCAGGCCCGCGTCGGCGAAGTACCCCTGCTCCTTGGCCGCGTACAGCGGGGCGTAGTACGGCACCGCGGCGCCGTCGATCTGGATGGTGACCTTCTTGGTGCCGTCGGACGACGTCTTCGCCGACTCGGAGGAGCCAGGGCTGCAGGCGGCGAGGAGAGCGGCGGCGGCCACGGTTGCGGGGATGCCGGCCAGCTTCAGGGGCCTTCTGTTCATGATCTTTCCTTAGGGCGAAGTGGGAGTGAGAACTCAGCGGCGTCCGCGCAGGAGCCTGCGCTCGGCCAGGGAGACAAGGCCGAAACCGAGGAGCCCGACCGCTACCGTGATGAGGACTGCGGCTATCAGCAGGGGGGTGTCACTGGATGTGTTGCCGAGCACCATGAGGTAGCCCAGGCCGCGTTCGGAGGCGAGGTACTCCGCCAGGAACGCGCCGGTCATCGCGTCGATGACGGCGATCTTGGCACCGGCCAGCAGCGCGGGCAGGGCCGCGGGGAGCTGGATCTTCCGCAGGTACTGCCACCGGGACAGGTGCAGCAGCCGGCCCAGTGAGCTGATGTCCGCGGGCACATCCTTCAGCCCGAGCATCGTGGCCATGGCCATCGGGAAGAAGACCAGCAGCAGGATGAGCGCGTACTGCGACGTCAGGCTGAGACCGAACCACAGCACCAGCAGCGGTGCGACGGCGATCTTGGGAGCCGCCTGGAGCAGCACCATGTATGGCGCGAGAATCTCCCGGACGGTGCGGGAGGCCCACAGGACCCAGCCCAGGGCGATCCCGATCAGTGATCCGCCGACGAAGCCCAGCACGATGTTGCGCAGGGTGTAGGTGAGGTGGGGCCACAGCGTGCCGTCCCGTACCAGCTTCAGCCCCGCGTCCAGCACCTCGCCGGGAGCGGGCAGCAGATAGGACGGTACGTCGGCCAGCGTGACATAGGCGCTCCAGGCGGCCAGCACGGCTGCCGCGTAGGCGAGCGGCGTCAGTACGCGTACGACCCTGTTGGGGGCGGCGCTGTCGCGGGGGCCGGACGCGGCGGGACGCTTCACGTCCCGCTCGGGGCGGCCCCGGCGCGTGAGGGTATCCATGCTCACACCAGCTCCCGACGGAGCATGCCGGCGAACTTCGCGAATTCGGGCAGCTGCCTCGTCTCGGGGGTGCGCTCACGCCTCAGGGGGACGGTGTGCACGGCCTTGATACGCCCCGGCCGCGCCGACATCACGGCCACGCGGTCGGCGAGGTAGGTGGCCTCCTCGACGCTGTGGGTGACGAGGACGATGGTCTTGTGGGTCGATTCCCAGATCCGCAACAGGTCGTCGTGGAGCCGGTCTCTGGTGATCGCGTCCAGCGCCCCGAAGGGTTCGTCCATGAGGAGGATCCGGGGGCTGTAGGCCAACGCCCGTGCGATCGCGGTGCGCTGGCGCATGCCGCCGGACAGTTCCTTGGGGAACGACTCGGCGAAGTCGGTGAGACCGACCAGGTCGAGCAGCTCCGACACCTGATCGCGCCCCTGCTCCGAGGTGTCGCGCTGCGCCTCCAGACCCAGGGAGACGTTGCGCCTCACAGTGCGCCAGGGAAGCAGCGCGGGCTCCTGGAAGACGAAGCCGATGTCCTTGCCCGGACGCGGTGGAACGCTCCAGGTCAGGTTTCCTTCGAAGTCCGTGTCCAGGCCGGCCATCATCCTCAGCAGTGTCGACTTGCCGCACCCCGAAGGGCCGATGAGCGCGACTATCTCGCCCTCGCCCACGTCCAGGTCGACGTCCTCCAGAGCCACCACCTTCGAGCGCTTGGCAGCGGTGTAGGTCTTGTGGACGCCTTGCACCGACAGAAGGGGGTTCATGCGGACCCCACTCCCGAAGTCGCGCGTCCCGGGCCCGGGACGCCCGCGCCGCGGTGACACCCGTCATCGGTGTGTATGGAGCGGTGTGGCATGAAGATCTCCTCAATGGTCACGGTGGCTCGGTGTCCGTACGGAGCCCAGCGGGATCGTTCCGGACGACCGGCACACCATCGCACCGCAACTTCCGTATCTGGAAAATGGATTTCCAAAGCGTTGGTCAGAGGTTGGGCTCTTTCTCGGCCACAGTCAAGACCTAGATCTGGTCGGCAATTCGGTGTATACCGTGATGCGGGTTCGGTTTTTCGCAGCGCAGGGGGCTGTGCGACCACAACCCGGACGGTGAGAAGTTACGCCCCCGTCACGCACTTTTTCCACCTGTGGAACCCAAGGACTCATACGGAGGTTGTCGCCGATGGCAAGAAGCGCGCAGGATCCATGGCGCAGGGGGGCACCGCCCCATCTCCCGGTCGGCGCCGCCGAAGCCCTCCCACCGGTCTGTCTGCTCCCGGGAGACCCCGCGCGAGTCGACCTGGCCGCCGAGGTGCTCGACGACTTCCACATCCTCGGCCAGAACCGGGAGTTCAGGATCGGTACCGGCCGCGCACCCGGCGGCCGGCGAATCGCGGTCTGCTCGACCGGCATCGGAGGTCCCTCCACCGAGATCGCCGTCGTCGAACTCGCCCGGCTCGGAGTCAGGACCGTGCTGCGCACCGGCGGCATGGGCGCCCTGACCGGCCGCATCGCCCCGGGCACCGTCTGCGCGGCCACCCGAGCGGTGCCGGGCAGCGGCGCCGCCTCGCACTATCCCGCCGACCCGGCCGGACCAGCGGCCCATCCGGCCGTCCTGACCGCCCTCCGGCGTGCGGCACGCGACCTGGACGTACCGCTCACCGAGATCACCGTCGCCACGGTCGACTCGTACTACCTCGGGCAGGGACGACCGCTTCCCGGACACGAGGAACGCGCGGCCGCGAGGATGGGCGTCCTGCGCGGACTGGGCGTCGACGGACTGGAGATGGAGACCGAGACGGTGCTGGCGGTGGCCGGCGCCCTCGGCGTACGAGCGGGCGCCGTTCTGGTCGCGCACGCCAACCGCGCCACCGACGACTGGCTTGAGGACTACCGTCCCGCCCAACTCGCCATGCTGCGGGTGGCGGTTCGCGCCGCGGCGCTACTCTCGGACGACGACGATCCCCAGGCGGGCACTGCGGTCACGACCTGAACAGCGTTGACAGCACATCAGTACGATCCCCCTGTCCCCGCCCGGCAGTCCTTTGGCCTCAACGAACGGACAGACCGCTGAGTACCGACAGTTACACCAGAACGCTGCGCGTCCTGCGAGTCATCGCGGCCCACGTGCGCGGTATGTCGTTGCAACAGCTGCATGAAGAGCTGGGCATCCCGATAGGCAGCCTGCACCGGGTGATGGCCGCGCTCGTCGAAGAACGCTACGTCACCCGCTCCCCCAGCAACCGCCGCTACTTCCTCGGACCGGCCTTCACCGAGCTGTCCACGATGGCCATCGCCTCCCAGGGCAGGGCGGTCAGCCCGCCGCGCCCCATGCAAGACGCCGCCAGGGAAAGCGGCGAGACCGTATTCCTCACCGAACTGACCGGCACCCGCCTGCTCTGCGTGGCCCTGGTCGAGGGCGTGCACCCGCTCCGCCTGTTCGTCCGGGTGGGCCAGGTCATGCCACCGCACGCGGCAGCCTCGGCACGCAGCATCCTCGCGTACCAGACACCCGAGACCGTCGCCATGGTGCTGCGTGCACAGGAGTTGACGGCCTACACCGCAGACACCCCGCACACGGAGGAGCATGTGACCGCCCATCTCGTCCAGGTGCGGATGCAGGGTTTCGACGTGTGCGAGAACGAACTGGACGACGACGTCTGGGCAGTGTCCGCCCCCGTGTTCGGGTCCACCGGCCAGACCACGTCCAGCATCACCCTCGCTGCCGCGGGCCAGCGAATGCGGGACCCACTGGCCCGCACCCGCGCCACCGAGACCGCCCTGCGGGCCGCCCGCGCGCTCTCGATGGAACAGGGCTACGCCGGCGCTGCCTCCCCCGCCCGATATCGCGCCTCACCCGAACCCGCCGGATAGCACCGGCAACCACCCTTCGCGGCGGGGGCAGACCGCCGGAGCTGATCCTGGCGATATCGCCATCTGCTCCTGGTGTGGACCGCACAGGCGCGAGGACGCCTTTCGCTTTCGCCTGCCGCTGATCTTCGCGTAACCCACCGTGCCGGTATACCTGATCTGGCACAAAATGGGCACATGGATCTCCATATGTCTGGTGGCGGGCTTCAATGACCCTCGCCGGGGTCATTCGGCGAATGATTCCGCGCACTGTCGCCGGTCAGATGTTCGCCCTGCTTGTAGTGATGGTCCTGCTCCTGGGTGCGGGCGCGGTGTCGGCGCTGGTGGTGCAGGCGGGCAGAAACGCCGAGGACAAGGCCCGGGTCCGGGCGGTGGCCGTCGCTGGGACCTTCGCGCGCTCGCCAGGTGTGCTCGCCGCGCTGGAATCCCCCGATCCGAGCGCGACGCTGCAGCCGATCGCCGAGGCGACCCGGCGTGAGACCGGTGTCAACTACATCGTTGTGACGAACACGAAGGGAATCCGCTACACCCACCCCAACCCGGCGGAGATCTCGAAACGCATTATGGGCCCGCTCTATCCGGCTACGGCGGGAAAGGCGTTCACGGACAGGGTCCCGGGTCGGACGTTGTCGTCCCCGTCGATCCGCGCGGTGGCCCCCGTGTTCGACACAAAGGGTTCGGTGGTGGCCCTCGTCAACGCGGGGGTGACGATCGCGAACACCTCGGGTGAGGTCAACCGGCAGCTGCCGGTGCTCCTTGGTGGCGGCGCGGGTGTGCTCGCACTGGCGACCGGGGGAGTGGCCCTGGTGAGCAGACGGCTGCGACGTCAGACCCGCGGGCTTGAGCCGGCAGAGATCACCCGGATGTACGAGCACCATGACGCCGTTTTGCACGCCGTCCGGGAGGGCGTTCTCATCGTTGCCGACGACGGCCGACTGCTGCTGGTCAACGACGAGGCACACCGCTTGCTCGACCTGCCCCCCGACGAGCCGCTGCGCGACATCACCGATCTCGGGCTCGACGAGGCCCTCACCCGGCTCCTCGCCGAAGGACGCGTGGCCACCGACGAGGTCCACCAGGCGGCAGGCCGCTTCCTGGCCGTCAACCAGCAGCCCACGCGCTCGGACGGGCGCGCGCTGGGCAGCGTCGCCACGCTCCGGGACACCACCGAACTGCGTGCTCTGGTCGGCCAGGCCACCGAGGCCCGCGAAACCCTCGCCCTCCTCTACGACGCCAGCGTGAGCATCGGCAACACGCTCGATCTGACCCGGACCGCCGAAGAGCTCGCTCAGGCAGCCCTTCCGCGGTTCGCCGACTTCGCCACCGTGGACCTGTTCGATTCAGTACTGCAAGGGGCGGACCCGGCGCGCGAGAGGGACGAGCTGCGTCGGGCGGCCGCGTCCGGGGCGCACGGACAGCGTGCCTTGTTCCAGGCCGGCGA
The DNA here is from genome assembly GCF_036248275.1 of Streptomyces sp. NBC_01716. NCBI lineage: Bacteria > Bacillati > Actinomycetota > Actinomycetes > Kitasatosporales > Streptomycetaceae > Streptomyces > Streptomyces sp. NBC_01716. Next base: position 5,117,386 of record NZ_CP109181.1, read on the forward strand.
ACTCGTCAGCTTCCACCCCGACTCACCGCAGGCCCGGAGCCTGGCGGACGGGAGGCCGGCGCTCGAACCGGATCTGGTCGAAGCGTTCCGGAGGAAGGGCCAAGACCCCGCACACGCCGAGTGGCTCCGGGCACATGGGATGCGCTCGCTGATCACCGTTCCGCTGCGCGCCGGGGGCGCGATCCTGGGCGTGACGAGCTTCTACCGTGGCGAACGGCTCGCCACCTTCGACGAGGAGGACGTGTCCACCGCCGAGGAACTGGTGGGACGCGCCGCGGTCTGCATCGACAACGCCCGGCGCTACGCCCGCGAACACACCATGGCCGTATCCCTGCAACGCAGCCTGCTCCCGGGGGACCTGCCTGAGCAGAACGCGGTCGACGCCGCGTACCGGTACGTCCCGGCGCGGTCGGAGGTGGGAGGCGACTGGTTCGACGTCATCCCTCTGTCCGGTGCCCGCGTCGCCCTCGTCGTCGGGGATGTCGTCGGCCACGGGCTGCACGCCGCCGCCACCATGGGCCTCCTGCGCACCGCCGTCTTCAACTTCTCGGCGCTCGACCTGGCGCCCGACGAACTCCTCATCCACCTCGACGAACTCGTCGCCCGCCTTGACCAGGAAGAGAACCACCGCGTCCGGGAGCGGGGAGCGGCATCGACCGGCGGTACGGGGGTCATTGGGGCCACCTGCCTCTACGCGATCTACGACCCGGTCTCCCGACGCTGCACCCTGGCCCGCGCCGGCCACCCGGGGCCCGCGATCGTCCGCCCCGACGGAACCGTCGACTTCCCCGACGTGCCGGGAGGACCGCCGCTCGGTCTTGGCGGTTTCCCCTTCGAGGTCATCGACATCGACGTCGCAGAAAACAGCGAGATCGTTCTCTACACCGACGGCCTCATCGAGAGCCGTCGGCAGGACATCGATATCGGGCTGGAGCGGCTGAGGCAGGCACTCGCCCATCCCGGCCGCTCCCCGGAGCGGACCTGTGACGCGGTACTTGACGCGCTTCTGCCCACCGATGGGGCCGATGTGAGTGACGATGTCGCCCTGCTCGTCGCCCGCACTCGCGCCCTGGACGCCGAGCACTTCGTCACCTGGGACGTACCCGCTGATCCCGCCGCGGTCGCGGACACCCGCGCCGGCGTTACGAGGACGCTCTCCACCTGGGGAATGGACGAGGTCGCCTTTACAACCGAACTGATCGTCAGCGAGCTCGTCACCAACGCCATTCGCCACGCGATCGCCCCCATTCATCTGCGCCTGGTGCGAGACCGCGCGCTCATCTGCGAAGTCTCCGACGGCAGCAGCACTGCCCCCCATCTGCGCCGTTCCACGGCCGGGGATGAGGGCGGACGCGGTCTCTTCCTCGTGGCCCAGCTCACCGAGCACTGGGGCACGCGCTACACATCGCGCGGAAAGACGATCTGGGCCGAACAGGTCCTGCCATCAGCCGAGCCCCCTGAGCCCGCGGGCCCCATTGACCCCACCCATCCCGGTGAACCCACCGAGCCCAACCAGCTCGCCTCTCGGTGACAACCGCTCGCACGAAAAAGGTCCGCGCCCGAGTCGAGTACGTCTTCGCCCGACTGCGCCACCTCAACCTCGCCGGATGGACGACAGGTTCCAACGACAGTCGGCCACCCACTACCGTTGCTCAACATGTCCCAGCGGAGTTGGTCCGGGGTCTACGCGTGACCAGCAACCGGACCTGGCCGATCACCCAACCTGCTGTGGCAGCTTGGTGACAACCTCGCAGTCCGGTTGTCCTGGGCGGGACAGAACGCGGATGCGCTACTGCGCAAAGGACGGGCTGCCCGCCCTCGCTCCGCATCTTCCGCTGCTGGTTCCAGACCTGCAGCGCCTCGGTGAGCCCTCCGTGCGGCGGTGGCCTGGCCCGCGTGGGGTGGACCACCAGTCCCTGTGACGGCGATATGCCGCCATTCCTGTTGGCATCGCGGTCGTACCCGTCCTCAGACCGTGCCCGTGTCCACCCGGTAGACGATCTTCCCGTCGAACTCCGCGAACCCCAGCGTTTTGTAGAAGGCCCGTGCGCTCGGGTTGTCGTGATCCGTCATCCATTCGACGCGGCTGCACCCGGGCCGTGCTGCGGCCAAGGCGCGGAGTTCGGCCATGAGGCGTGCCCCGATGCCTTGGTGGCGGAGGGTATCCCGGACGTAGAGCTCCTTCAGGAAGAGGGAGTGGGACGAGCCCGCAGCCGGCCAGAGGAACGAGTAGGCGGCGAGACCAACCAGATCACCGTTCTCATCCTCCACCAGGAGTGCGGACGCCAGTGGCGGCGAGCCGAAGAGCGCCTCCTTCACCTGTGCGTGGCGTTCATCGAATGGCTGGATCTCGGCCGATCCGTAGAACCGTTCGATCTCCTCGATGAGTTGGGCCACGCCGATGGCGTCTTGCTCTTCAGCGGGGCGGATCGACACGGTCATCAGCATCTCCAGTCGCTCTTTCAGCGCTTCATTCGTACGTTCCAACGCCTGATCCTGTCGCGGCGGCACGGCTCGTGCTATGAGGGGGGAGGGCCCATCGGCGTGTGAGCGTCCCAGCCGTGCTGTGATAACGACCCCTGGACATGCCTGATGAGGAACTCCAGATCCGCGCAGTAGACCGAGGGGTTCCGATAGCTGCGAGCGGTGCTGAAGCGGTGCGGGAGGTAGCCACCTCCGCACACCTCCACCAGAGGGCAACTCTGGCACTGCTCGGCGAGCGCTGCCTTGCCGTACTGCCTGTGCATGAGCTTCGGATGCCGAAGGACCTGATCGAAGGAGTGCGCGATGACGTCGAACCCCAGCCAGGAGGCGCCTTCCTCGACAGACCGCAGAGTGTCCACGCCCTCGATCGATCCGTCGGACTCGATCACGACGCTCGTAGGCGGTGCAAGGCCGAGGGTTTCCACCGAGCCGCGCACGCCGGAACTCAGGGCCACGATGTCCTCCAGCATCCGGACGCTGTGCCGATGCTGCGGCCTGGCGAGCCAGGTGTCGTAGACGCGGCTCATCCACAGCCCGTACTCGGGCACGGTCGCGTCGTCGCGCTGCGGCGGATCGTCGTGTGTCCCGTGCGGCAGGTTGAAATCGATCACCGGCGGCTCGAAAGACGCCAGGTAGTCGTGCACCACGACCGGGTCGTTGGCCAGGTCCACCACGGCGAGAAGTCCGGCGAACAGATGTGGCCGGGATCGAAGGAGTTCGATACCACGTACGGCCGACGCGATGCTCGATCGCGAGGCGTGGGTCAGCCGGTGCCGGTCGTTCGCATCCGGTGGTCCGTCGAGGCTGACGCCCACGACAACCTCGTACCGCTCGAAAAGGTCCAGCCAGGGATCCGTGAGAAGTGTGCCATTGGTCTGAAGCTCGAAGTGGATCTCCGTGCCTGCAGGCACTCCCTCTCGTACGGCGCCGAGCAGCTCGCCCATGTGCCGAGGGCCGGCGAGCAGCGGTTCTCCACCATGCAGCACGACATGCACGCCTCGCAGGCCGTGCGCCGAGGCGTGCTCACCGATTCGCTGCCCCGCCTCCCGGGCCACACTCACACTCATCCGAGCGGGCAGGCCTCGCCACCCCTGGTCCTTGGAGTTGAAGACGTAGCAGTAGTCGCAGTCGATATTGCAGCGGTTGGCGACTTTGAGAATGAATGTTCGGAAGGGAGTGTCGCCCTCGTGCGGCGTCATCGAGGAAGAGTGCTTACAGCGGCCTGGGCCAGATCAGCGACGCCGCGTGACCACCATCGCCGGTCTGGGTCGTCGCTGCCTGTTCGGCGGCCAGTCGCTGCCGTACACGCACGGCGATCCGGTCGAGGACAGCCGACCCCTCTGTCGGTTGGATTCCGACGGGCGACGTGGCGTGCGGCGCGGTAAGTGATGTGTTCGACAGCATTCAACGCTCCTCGTGTCATGGCGATGGCGTTCGAAGCGAGAGGCCAGCCCGCAACGTAGCAGTCTCACTACCCACGGTGGCATGTGGAATCCGGCCATGTACGCGGCTCACGTATGCGGCTCACCCCACCCCTGTGGTCAGCAGCCGCTCGACGGTGAGGGCCGCACTGTCCACCCCCAATCGCCGGTAGATATCAAGCGATTCACGCAGCGAGCTATCCGCCCGCGCCCGCCCGTCGGCCATCCAGTCACAGCGGCCGATTCCCTCCAGCGCCCGCGCTTCCTCCAGCGGGCAGCTGATGACCCGAGCCAGTCCCAGTGCCTGCTCGAAGTGCCTGCGTGCGGCAGCCAGGTCGCCAGAGGAGCGCAGAAGCGTTCCCCAGTGGTTCAGGACCTCGGCCCTCCCGCATCGGTCTCCGAGCTCCGTCAGGATCTCCAGGCTTCGCCCGAACGCGTCGACCGCGCCTTCCCGCTCCCCGACGATCCCCCGGGCCACGCCCAACTCACCCAGGCACACGGCCTCGCCACCCCGGCTGCCGAGCTCGCGATAGGAACTCAGCGCGTCCTCCAACACCGGGATCGCCTCGGCGGCGTTCCCTTCCACCCGGTCGAGCACCCCGAGGTGGCGGATGCTGTTCGTGCGGCCGAACCGCTCGCCGAGTTCGGTGTAGTGCTCCAGCGCCTGGGTGTACGCCTCGCGCGCCCCGGCGAGATCGCCGGTCAGGCGCTGTACGACTCCGAGCTCGTTCAGGGCGTAGGCCTGGTGGACCCGGTCGTCGAGTTCCCGGTAGATGTCGAACGCCGCGCGGTGTCGCCGCGTGGCCACGCCGTACTCACCTAAGAGACAGTGCACGACGCCCAGATCTCGCAGAGAGTTCGCTTCTCCGTAGCGATCCCCCAGGCCACGGTAGATCGACAGAGCCTCGGTCTGCGTGTCCAAGGCCGCGTCCAGGCGGCTGGTCTGCCGGCGCACCATGCCGAGGTCCGCGAGCGCGTTCGCCTGGCCGAGCCCGTCGCCGAGTTCGCGGTAGAGGGAGAGAGCCTCGGTCTGGGCGCGGGCTGAGGCTTCGTTGTCCGCGACCATGTACCAGACAATGCCCGCCTGGTTCAACGCGTCGGCCCTGCCACGCTTCTCGCCGACCGCTTCGTACTCCGCCGCCGCCTCGTTGAGCGCATCAATCGCCTCGGGGTAGGAGGCCATGAAGCGCCTCACCACTCCGAGTTCGGCAAGAGCACCGGCCAGCGCCCGCCGGTCGCCGGTGTGCCGGGCGGCCTCGACAGCCGTGCGGTGCAGCCCAACTGCCTGGTCCCAGGGGCCGGCCTGCCTCAGAAACGGAGCCATGGCCGCGGCCATGCGGATCACCAGTTCGTGCAGGGCGAGGCTGTTCGCCCGCCGGATGCAGGCCAGTACGTTGGCCCGCTCGTCCTCCAGCCAGCCCAGGGCCACCGTGCGCGATTCCATGGGTGGGACCTCAGCCGGGGGCACACCGTCGGGAGGCGCCGGTGCGAGGGCGCCACTGCGAAGGATGTGCCCGTTCGCGACTGCCAGAGCGGTCAGGTAATAGGCGCACATACGCTGAACGGCTTGAACGTGCTCCATGGTGCCTCCCTCGTCGGCGAGACCGCGGGCGTAGTCGCGGAGGAGGTCGTGAAGTCGGTAACGGCTTCCCGGATGTTCGTCGATCAGATGGGCGTCGTAGAGAGCGTCGAGGCGCTCACGCGCCGTCGCCACCGAGATGGAGGCGAGCGCGGCCCCGGCGTAGGAATCGAGATCGGTTCCAGGGTAGAAGCCGAGACGTTGGAAGAATCGCCGCCGATCCGGTTCGAGGTCGCGATAGGACAACTCGAACGCCGCGGCAACGGCGCGCTCCCCGGCCCGGAGTTCTCCGAGCCGATCGCCTGCCGCTACGAGCCGCGCCCGCAGGTCCTGGGCAGTCCATGACGGACGGTGGCGCAGCCGCGCGGCGAGAATCGATACCCCGAGCGGCAAGTATCCGCACAGCTCTGCCAGTTCCCCGAGCACTGCCTGGTCGAGTGAGCCGGTCGGCCGTGCGCTGAGCTGTACGAACAGATCGACCGCGTGCTCCGGCGGCAAGGCATCCACCGGCAGGACCACCTCCTCGTCCACCGCCAGCCGTTTCCGGCTGGTCACCAGCACAAGACAGCCATTGGCGCCCGGGATCAAGGGCTCGAGCTGCCGGTAGCTGGCCGCGTTGTCGAGGATGAGCAGGGCCTTCTTTCCCGCGAGCCGACTTCGCCACATGGCGGCACGAGCCTCGGTGACCGCGCCCGAGTCCTCGCCAACGGGGATCTGTTGCGTTGGCACTCCTGTGGCCGCGAGCAACGAGGCCAGCGCCTCAGTGGCCTGCACGGGAGTCCGTCCCGTCGTATGCCCGTTGAGGTTCACGAAGAGCTGTCCGTCCGGGAACCGGTCCGACAGCACATGCCCCGCGTGCACTGCGAACGTCGTCTTGCCGACGCCGGGCATTCCGTCGATCACGTGCACGGGCAGCGCCGCGCCGCTCTCCTGCGACTCTCGTACGGAGCGCACCAGTGTCTCCAACTCGGCGTTGCGGTTGGTGAATGCGGTGGTGTCACGTGGCAGTGATCGCAGCACCAGAGCGGCTCCCGGCGGCTCCGAGCCGTCGTCCGGCCGGGGAAGCGGTTCGGGCCGCGCCGGCGTACGGGTCTCAGACAGTGCCGCGAGGAGCACGGTCAACCCGACCATGGCCACGCCCAGCATGACGAAGGAGAACCAGGCGTGCTGCTGCAACCACCCGAGCCAGCCCGGCCACCGCGACTCGGACACCGCGTTGGTGACGAGCCCCACGAGCATCGTCGTCACGGCGCCCCCGGCGGCCACGAGGGTGATGATGATCCCGCGCCGAAGCGTCATGCGTGGTCAGTCCCCATTCTTGTGTAGGGGTAGGCCGAATCTGCTTTTACGCTCCCCGCGCGGCGCAGCACACCACGAACCGACCTGGCCACCTAAGCAACCCCCGAGCTCGACACCCCAACTGCCCAAGCGGAGCAGCCCTCATGAGGGCTGGTCAAGTTCCTTCCAGGTCATCGGCCATCTTCCTTCAAGCTGCCCGTCTCGGAGACTGATGAGCACAATGTCCGCGCTGCGGCGGGCGCAGATAGGAGCCCTGGGATTCGTCCTCTGGCACGGTCGGCAGGTCTTCAAGCGCCCTGGGACGCAGGTGGCGTAGTCGCCAAGGAGCCCCCTTGACGCGAGTGCGAGGTCCTTGATGCGAGACGGGGTGGGGGTGGGCCGGTCGATCTGCTGGCCGGGCTCTGAGTGCTCGTGCTGGGGGCTGTCACCGTGTGGGCACTGGTCTGCGAGAGCGCCGTCCGGTGCCGGACACTAGTCCGGCACCGGAGGACTGGCGCTCAGTGCACGCTTTCTCGCGTCAGATCCGGTCGCCCGGCAGGCTCAGGTACGTGTCACGCATCTCCGCCAGCACCGGGTGCTCGGTCGGCAACGTGATGTCGTCGATGGCCGGGATCGCCCGGACGCCGATACTTGTGTCGCTTCCATCCCCGGTAGCGCGTCGAGCGTCACCGGTGCGGTGGTGTGCGAGTGGTGCCGCTGGAGCAATGCCATGGACCGCTCGCGGCTGGCCATCGAGACATGCGGGGTTGCGGGCGTGACGGGCGTTGAGCCACGGCGACGCCAACTCCGAATCGTTCCGCCTCACCTGCGTCCCCGTCGGCGAGGTGCTGTTCGAGGTGGACGACCACTCGTCGGGGAACTCGGCCTGGCCGAGGCCCCCGCCCTGGCGGACCCGGCGCACTGCACCGGCACCGGGCCCTGGAGCGTCGCGGGGGGTGTCACGGGGGGGCTTGGCCCCGATCGGCGAACGGGCTGAGTCTGTCGGTGGGCTCACCAGGGATTTGGGCTCGCTTGTCAAGATCGAGCCCTGTGTAAGGATGAGCCCGTCGCCCGGCAATGGGCCGCGCGGCCCGCACGACTCCCTCCACTGGATGGCCTTGGATGCAGAGCTCTCAGCGTCGTATCGTCCGAACCGCGCCTCTTCCCGCCGCAGATGAGTCCGTTTCGAGTCCACAGCACCGCGACCTCTTTCTGGAGGCGCACTACACCGTCGACCTTCCGCCCCTTGAGGACGACGCCGACTTCGACGGCCGGGGAGAGCGCCCGCATGCCGGCGGATGAGAAGGGCCAGGACCCGGCGACGAGTGTCCTGCTCGACGGGCTGACCGTCGACGACCGGAACCCCGAGCGGCCCGTCCTGCTCGACAAGTCCGGTCAGCCGATGAAGACATGGCGGCAGAACTACCCGTACGCCGCGAAGATGCGCCGCCGTGAGTACGAGCGGACGAAGCGCAGGCTCCAGATCGAACTGCTCAAGTTCCAGCGCTGGGTCAAGGAGACCGGCCAGCGGGTGGTGGTGGTCTGTGAGGGGCGGGACGCGGCGGGCAAGGGCGGCACCATCCAGCGGTTCACCGAGCGGCTCAACCCGCGTGGCGCCCGCGTGGTGGCCCTGGAGAAGCCCACCGAGCGAGAAGCGGGGCAGTGGTACTTCCAGCGGTACGTGGCGCATCTGCCGTCCGCCGGGGAGATCGTCTTCTTCGACCGCTCCTGGTACAACCGGGCCGGTGTCGAGCGGGTGATGGGCTTCTGTACGGAGTACGAGTACGAGCACTTCCTGCGCCAGGCGCCCCAGTTCGAGCGGATGCTCACCGATGACGGCGTCCTGCTGGTGAAGTTCTGGTTCTCGGTCTCGCACGACGAGCAGCGCACGCGCTTCGCGATCCGCCAGATCGATCCCGTACGGCAGTGGAAGCTCTCGCCCACCGACCTCGCGTCGCTCGACCGCTGGGACGCGTACACGACGGCGAAGGTCGACATGTTCCGCGCCACCGACACCGCCCACGCGCCCTGGAGCGTGGTCAAGAACAACGACAAGAGGCGGGGCCGGCTGGAGGCCATGCGCAGCCTGCTGTGGCGGATGGAATACGACCAGAAGGACGAGACGGCCCTCGGCGTGCCCGACCCGCTCATCGTGGGTCCGGCCGACACCCTGCTCGAAGCGGGCGAGGAGCGGACGGACCTGACCCCGACCCCGCTCGCGGCGCGCACGCAGGGGCCGGGCGTCCACCCGGCGGACACGCGCCCGGAGCCGCCGGCCCGCCGGAACCAGAACGAGAAGCGGAAGCCGAAGGGGAAGCACAGACCGAAGGGCTGATCACCGGGTCCGGTCGAGTCCTCCCGGAGCTCCGACGGCGCTGAGGAACTTCTCGATCAGCCCGACATCCTTCACACCCCGGCTGCTCTCCACCCCGCTCGACACGTCGACGCCCCACGGCCGCAGCCCCGCCACGGCGTCGGCGACGTTGTCCGGTGCGAGCCCGCCCGACAGGAGCCAGGACCCCGTCGGCGGCTCGGGAAGCGACTCCGGTGACCAGCGCTCGCCGGAGCCGGGCCGGGGCGAGTCGATGATCAGGATGTCCTCGCCGTACGCGCCCGTGGCCAGCGGATGGCCCGACCGCGGCGAGGTGGCCCGGATGAGGCGGAAGCCGTCGGCGCGCAGCGCGGCGAACGCCTCGGGCGGCTCGCCGCCGTGCAGCTGCACGGTGTCGGCGCCCGCCTCGGCCGCCGCCCTGCGCACCTCCTCCAGCGGCTCGCCGCGGAAGACCGCGACCTTGGCGACACCGGGCGGCACGAGCGCGGCGAGCGGGCGGGCCTCGGCGGCGGTCAGCCGCCGGGGGCTCTCGGTCAGGATGAATCCGACGGCGGATGCCCCGCCGGCCACGGCGGCCTCGACCTCGCCGGGCTTCCGCAGCCCGCAGACCTTGACGTACAAGTGGTGCAACAGGAGCTCCTCGCTCGATGGACTCACCCAGAGAGTACGAAGAAAGCGAGACGTACGTTGCCGGACACCGCCGCCCTGACCGCCCCCGGGGCGCCTTTCGAGGTCGTACGCGCCGAGAACGGCTCGCTGATGTACGCGGACGGCCCGCGCACCTTGCGGGAGTTCGTGGAGACGACGTGGGCCTACGGGGAGCGGCCCTTCTTTGTAGGCGGCGACGGGACCGGCCTCCTTACGTACGGTGAGTTCTTCGCCGCCGCGACGATGCTGGCCAACCGTTTCGTGGACACCTACGGCCTGCGGCCGGGCGACCGGGCCGCCCTCGTGATGGGCGACCGGCCCGACTGGCAGACGGCGTTCTGGGCCACGCAGCTCGCCGGTCTGGTCGCCGTACCGCTCGACGCCGGATGGAGCGCGGACGAGCTGGACCGCGTACTGGACCACTGCGCGCCCCGTGTGCTGCTCGTGGACGGCGAACGGCTGCCGGCCGTCACGGGGTGGGCGGAGCGTGCGCGGGCGCGCGTCATGGTCTTCGGGCCCGGTGAGGCCGACGGAGCGCTCACCGAGCGGTACGAGGACCTGCCGGCCCCCGATCCGTACGCCGCCCCGCCCGACACCGAGATCCGCGCGGAGGACGATGCCACCATCGAGTACCCGTCACCGGCGGACCCGCTCAGGGGCGCCGTCTCCACCCAGCTCGCGCAGGCGGGCGCGGCGATGGACGCCCGCTACCGCGCCGCCGCGGAGGCGCTCGGACGCGGCGAACTGCCGGGCCTCGGCCAGGCCCCTGTCACCCGCCTCACGGCTCCCTTCTCCGGGCCCGCCGCGTTCTTCGAGGTGTACGGCGCGATGGCGGCGGGCGGCGCGCTGATGCTGGACGTACCAGCCGGACCGCCGGGGAAGCCCCCGCTCGTCGCCACGCCCGCCGTCGAGTCGCGCGTGGCCCCCGACACCGGCGAGGTGTGGCTGCGCGGCCAGTCCCTCCCGTACGCCTACTGGCGCGACGAACGGGCCACCGCGGAGGCGTTCACCGCCGACGGCTGGGTCAGGACCGGCTGATCCGGACCCGGTAGCCGTCGTCCCCGGTCTTCCCGACCACCGCGACGCTGATGCCGCCCTCCCGGTCCCGGAACGTCTCGCCGGGCCCGTACGGCGCGTCCGACAGCTCCGCGTGCACATTGGGCCGCCGCGTACAGCCGCCGCTGCGCTCCTCGCTGTCGGAGACGGTCACCGGACCGCGCCCCGTGTCGACGTCGGACTCGACCCGGTAGATCAGTACGCCCGGCTTGCAGACGGCCTCGTCGTTGCCCGCGCGGGTGCGGACCTCGACCGCGTACCCGGAGTCCTCGGAGAGCGGCACGAACGCCAGCTTGTGACCGCCCCCGGTGGCCAGCGGGGTGAGGTCGTGCTCGCTGCGGCCGGGGGCGGAGGCGCAGCTGATCTGCTCGTTGTCGAGCCAGCCGAGCTTCCACTTGTGCCAGCCCAGCAGGTCGTTGTTGGCCCCCCAGTCCTCGGACATGATGTCCCAGTGCCCGACCGCGCCGCCGCCGTCCAGGGTGTAGAGGTCGGGGAGGCCGAAGACATGGCCGTTCTCGTGCGGCAGGACGCGGTAGCCGGTGCGCGCGTACGACCCCGAGCCGTCGTCCTGGCGGCTGTAGACGAAGGACGTGTTGGCGAGGGGGACGCCGTCCGCCTCGGGGGCCTCACCGTTGCCGGAGAACGTCACGGACAGGACGGTGTCGAGCGCCGAGGGGCCCGCGTTGGGGGTGACGAGGATGTTGACCAGGTCGTACTCGCTGAAGTCGACCTCGGGGTCGGCCTCGCGCACGATGTCCTGGACGAGCCGCCGGTAGCCGGGTTCGTAAGGGGCGCCGCGTTCTATCCCGTACTCCGCGAACGGCAGCGGCATCCGCAGCCAGTCCTTCACCGGGGCCTCGGGCCGGTAGTCGAGCCGCCCGTAGGAGCTGGTGCGGAACCACTGCGAGGTCTGCGGGAAGAACTCCGCGAGCCGGTCGGCGGCGCTCCCCGGACCCTCCGCGTCGGAGAAGTCGACCATCAGGTTGAGCGCGCGGACCGTGCCGGTGGAGCGGGTGTAGCCGGCGGGGGTGGGTATGCCCTCGGACATCTGGACGCCCACGGCGGAGGTGATACGGCACGGCACGAGCGTCGCGTCGTGCGTGGTGGAGACCGGCCCCGCGGAGGCCCGCGTCGGCAGCGGAAGGGTCGCGCTGGCGGTGGTGAGCGCGGCGAGGGTCAGGGTGGCGAGCGCGGCGAGCGTGCCGACCCGGCGGGGCCGGGCATGGCTGCCGCGACCTGCGGTTCCGCGTATCCGACGGGAGTGCTTCATCGGCCGCCTTCGGGTCAGCGGCAGTCGTCCGTCCTGACTGCTCTCCGTTCGATCACCCTGCGTCGGGCGGCGTGTCGGCGCTCGTTGGGTGCGCCCGATCGTGGGGTTTTCCGGACCGGCGGGGAGCGGGCCACGATCCTGTGACCCAGCTCACAGGACCTGGCGAAATAACCGGGGATGGCTTCCCCGTTTGCACTCGTGTCAAGGAAACGGGGACGCGTTCCCCACTTGTGTGACCGAGGGAAGGACCCCGTCGTGACTGTCGTCGCCGAATCCGACACGCGCCGCGTTCCGCGTCCGCGTGCGGACGCGCTGCGCAACAGGGAGCGCATCGTGGCGGCGGCCCGGGAAATCCTCGTGGAGTCGGGCCCCGACGTGCCGCTCGACGAGATCGCCCGTCGCGCGGGTGTCGGCAACGCGACGCTTTATCGCCACTTTCCCGACCGCTCCGCGCTGATACTGGAGGTGGTGCACTCCGTCATGGCGCGCACCGCGGACCAGGCGCAGCGGGCCGCGGCCGAGGAGGCGGACGCGTTCGTGGCGCTCAGCCGTTTCGTACACGCGGCGGCCGACGAGCGGATCGGTGCCCTGTGCCCGCTCCTCTCCGGCAGCTTCAACGGAGACCTCCCTCATCTGCACGCGGAACGCGAGCGCCTGGAAGCGGCCGTCGAAGGCCTCATGGAGAAGGCGCGCGCGACCGGCAGGCTGCGCACCGACGTCGCGGTCGGTGACCTGATGGTCGCTCTCTCCCAGCTCACCCGTCCGCTGCCCGGTACCGGCTGTCTGAACATCGACCGCTTCACGCACCGGCATCTACAGCTGTTCCTGGACGGCCTGGAGGCGCCCGCGCGCTCCGAGCTGCCGGGTGCGGCGGCGACTCTGGAGGATCTGCGCCACCGTCGATGACGACGTGTGCCGCGCCCCCGGACCAAGAACTTCTGTCGACCACGCAGACCAAGCACGTTCAGAGGGTCGGCCATGCCCGAAGACCACTGAGCACCGACCAGTTTTGACGACCACGTACACCCGGTTCTGACGACCACGTACACACCCGGCGACCGCGATCAGGCGGGCCGGATTCCCCGAACCAGTAACCCGTAACCCGCGCATGGGGCCGACCAGTGCGTCCCCTCGCCCGTTATGACCTCTTCGTACGCATAGGCGGCCACTCCCATGTCAAAATCTGCCGAGACCCGGCTCCAGGACCCCCAGGTCCCCGAGTCGGCCCCCGATCCCAATCGCTGGAAAGCCCTGGTGTTCATCGCCCTGGCCCAGCTGATGGTCGTGCTCGACGCGACGATCGTGAATATCGCGCTGCCCTCCGCCCAGCAGGACCTGGGGATATCGGACGGCAACCGCCAGTGGGTCATCACCGCCTACGCGCTGGCCTTCGGTGGCCTGCTGCTCTTCGGCGGCCGCATCGCCGACCTCTGGGGACGTAAGCGCACCTTTGTCGTCGGTCTGCTCGGCTTCGCCGCCGCGTCCGCCGTCGGCGGCGCCGCGACCAGCGAGGCCATGCTGCTGGGCTCGCGTGCCCTCCAGGGTGCCTTCGGCGCGCTGCTCGCGCCCGCGGCGCTCTCCCTGCTCGCCGTGACGTTCGGCGACCCGAAGGAGCGCGCCAAGGCGTTCGGCATCTTCGGTGCGATCGCCGGTGGCGGTGGCGCCGTGGGTCTGATCCTCGGCGGATTCCTCACCGAGTACCTGGACTGGCGCTGGACCTTCTTCGTCAACATCCCGTTCGCGATCGTGGCCGCCGCCGGCGCCTACTTCGTGATCCGGGAGCCCGCGGGCGGCCGTAACCGCTCGCCGCTCGACATCCCCGGTGTCTTCCTGTCCACGCTGGGCCTGGTGGCGCTGGTGTACGGCTTCACGCGCGCCGAGTCCGAGGGCTGGTCCGACCCGACGACCATCGCCATGTTCGTCATCTCGGCCGTGCTGCTCGCCACGTTCGTCGCGGTCGAGGCCCGGGTGAAGTCCCCGCTGCTGCCGCTGCGTGTCCTGATGGAGCGCAACCGCGGCGGTGTCTACCTCTCGCTGGGCCTGGCCATCATCGGCATGTTCGGTCTGTTCCTCTTCCTGACCTACTACCTCCAGGTCGTGAAGGGCTACACGCCGGTCAGCACCGGCTTCGCCTTCCTGCCGATGATCGTGGGCATGATCACGGGCTCCACCCAGATCGGTGCCCGGCTGATGACCCGCGTCCCGCCGCGGCTGCTGATGGGCCCCGGCTTCCTGGTCGGCGCGACGGGCATGCTGCTGCTGACGCAGCTGGAGATCGGCTCCTCGTACCCGGCTCTGATCCTGCCGGCGCTGCTGCTGCTCGGCCTCGGCATGGGTACGGCGTTCATGCCGGCCATGTCCCTCGCGACGCACGGCATCGAGCCGCGTGACGCGGGCGTCGCCTCGGCGATGGTCAACACCTCGCAGCAGGTCGGCGGCGCGATCGGTACGGCGCTGCTGAACACCGTGGCAGCCTCCGCCACCACCGCGTACGTCGCGGCGAACTCGGCGGGTGCGAACAACCCGAAGCTCCTGGAGCTCCAGGCGATGGTGCACGGATACGCGAGCGCCATCTGGTGGGCGGTCGGCATCCTGGTCGTCGCCGCCGGAATCGCCTTCACCTTCATCAACACCGGCCGTCCGGGGAGCACCCAGGTGGCCAAGGGCGAGGGTGCCGACGGTCTGGCGGAAGACGCCCAGATCCCGGTGGCCATGCACTGACCGGGCCGGTGCCCATGCACTGACCCGGCCGTGCGCCGACGGTCCCGGCTCGCGGGGTCATCCGCCCCCTCCCGCGGATCATCTGCCCTGGCGTCGCTGTTCCTCAGCGGCGCCAGGGCAGATCCGCGTCCGTACCGTCCGGCTGGAGCCCGTGCGCCATCACCCGCATGATCTCCCCGAGCTGGGACACCTGCTCCGGCGTGAGCCGGTCGAAGATCGCCTGCCGTACGGCGGTGACATGGCCCGGCGCCGACCGCGTCAGCACCTCCTGGCCCTCGTCCGTCAGGATCGCGTTCTGCCCGCGCTTGTCGGAGGGGCAGTCCTCGCGGCGCACCCAGCCGCTCTTCTCCAGCCTGGTCACCGCGTGCGAGAGCCGGGACCGGGTGATCTTGGCGTTCTTCGCCAGCTGGGTCATCCGCATCTGCCGGTGCGGCGCCCGGGACAGATGGACGAGCAGGGCGTAGTAGATGTGCGGCATCCCCGCGTCGCGCTGCAACTGACGGTCGAGATGGTCCTCCAGCAACGTGGTGGCCTGGAGGTACGCCTGCCAGACGCCCTGCTCCTCGGCGCTGAGCCAGCGTGGCTGTCCGTCGCTCTCCATGTCTCCCACGTCTCCCACCCTAAGCGCTTCTTGAAAGTTAAACTAGATAGTCGTAAGGTCGCACGCAAGTGCTTTAAGATTCAAGTAGATGGGTCCGAGAGTACCGCCCGGACCACCACAGGCAGGGAGACGCCATGACCAGCACAGCGGAGCGCATGCCCGCCCTCTATCTCTCCCACGGTGCTCCGCCCCTCGCCGACGACCCGGTCTGGCCCGGACAGCTCGCCGCCTGGTCCGCCGACCTGCCGCGCCCCCGGGCGATCTTGATGGTCTCAGCCCACTGGGAGGAGGCGCCGCTCGCCCTCGCCGCGACCGAGACCCGGCCGCTGATCTACGACTTCTGGGGCTTCCCCGAGCACTACTACCAGGTCCGGTACGCGGCCCCGGGCGCCCCCGCGCTCGCCGACTCCGTCGAGAAGCTGCTGCGCGGCCCCGGCACCCCCGTACAGCGCGTCCCCGACCGGGGGCTCGACCACGGGGCGTACGTCCCGCTCGTCGAGATGTTCCCCGACGCCGACGTTCCCGTCCTCCAGATCTCCCTGCCGACGCTCGACCCCCGCCAACTCCTCGCGATCGGCCGCAAACTGGCCCCGCTGCGGGACGAGGGAGTCCTCATCGTCGGCAGCGGCTTCTTCACCCACAACCTCGCCGCGCTGCGCCATCCGGGCGGCGGAGTGCCGGGCTGGTCCGCCGAGTTCGACGACTGGGGCCG
Source organism: Streptomyces sp. NBC_01716 (assembly GCF_036248275.1). NCBI lineage: Bacteria > Bacillati > Actinomycetota > Actinomycetes > Kitasatosporales > Streptomycetaceae > Streptomyces > Streptomyces sp. NBC_01716. The sequence continues at coordinate 5,133,488 of NZ_CP109181.1, forward strand.
GGAGGCGCTGGCCGCACAGGACGTCGACGCGCTGCTCGACTTCACCCACAAGTCACCGGCCGGGGCGCTCGCCCATCCCCGTACCGAGCACTTCGCACCGCTCTTCGTGACACTCGGCGCCGCCGAGGACGAGTGGGGGAGCGTACGGAACGTCATCGACGGTTTCTGGATGGGTCTGGCCAAACGGTCGGTCCAGTTCGGCTGATCGCGACGTCCTGATACGCGGCACCCGCCCCCGTCCATCCGGCCCCGTCCGACCCGTCCCTTACGTGCCGTACTCCGCCAGTGGTACGCCCAATGGCAGACGGGTTCAGATAGGCAACGGTTCGACATCCCCCGGCCAATGGCACTTGACCGGGCATTCCGGCCTCCGTACGTTCCTGATGGTCTAGACATCCTGTTAGGGAGCGGCCATGCGGAAACATGTCATCGGGGCCCTTGTCGTCACCATGGCGCTCGGACTCTCTGCCTGTGGCAGTGGGGACTCGGGCGGGGACGGCGGCGAAACGTCGGGCAAGGGCAAGACCCTGACCGTATGGATCATGGAGGGGACCAACCCGGACCCCAAGCCCTTCTTCAACGAGGTCGCCGCGGCCTTCAAGAAGAAGACGGGCGCCACGGTCAAGGTCGAGTACCAGCAGTGGGCCACCGCGCAGAAGAAGTTCACCACCGCGATCGAGGGCGGACCCAGCCAGGTCCCCGACGTCGCCGAGGTCGGCACCACCTGGATCCCGCAGTTCGCCGAGACCGGCGGCCTCGTGGACGTGACCGACAAGGTGAAGGACTCCGGGCTGGGCGACGACCTGGTCGAGGGCCTGGCCGACGCGGGCACGCTGGACGGCAAGCAGTACGGCATGCCCTGGTACGCCGGTGTCCGCGGCCTCCTCTACCGCAAGGACATCTTCGAGAAGCACAACCTCAAGGCCCCCACCACCTGGAAGGAACTGCGCGACACCGCGCTGGTCCTGAAGGAGAAGGAGCCGGGCATGATCCCCTTCCCGGTCGCGGGCGGCGCGGAGATGTTCGCGACCCCCTTCGTCTGGGGCGCCGGCGGTGAACTCGCCATAGAAGAGGGCGGTAAGTGGAAGTCCGGCATCAACTCCCCGGAGTCGGTCAAGGGCATCACGTACTACACCGACCTCGCGAAGAAGGACAAGCTGTCCCCGGCGAAGGTCACCACCTGGACCGAGAAGGAGGTGGCGACCGACTTCCAGAAGGGGAAGATCGCCATGTCCCTCTCCGGCAACTGGACGCCCAAGGCGTTCGTCCAGGCCGCCCCCGACCTTGAGGGCAAGCTCGCCGCCGCGCCCATCCCCGGTGAGACCGGCGGCATGAGCAAGTCCTTCCTCGGCGGCTCCTACCTCTCCACCTTCAAGGGCGAGAACCAGGACCTGGCCTGGGAGTACGTCAAGCTGGTCACCACCGGCGAGTTCGCCACCAAGTGGGCCGAGCAGACGAACTACTTCCCCGGCCAGAACTCCCTCCTCAAGGAGGTCCAGGCGAAGAACGACCCGCTCGTCGCCCCCTTCGCCAAGCAGATGACCGAGGCCGGCGCGACCGTCCCGAAGACCCCCGCGTACGGCCAGATCCAGGCCACGCAGGTCGTCACGAAGATGGTGCAGTCCATCCTCACCGGCAAGCAGACCGTGCAGGAGGCCGCGGACCAGGCCGCCGAGGAGATGGACAAGATCTTTGCCTCCTGAGTCGCTCATCGAAGACTCGGCGCACGACGACGTGGCCGCGGCGACTTCCCCTGTGAAGTCGCCGCGGCCACGCGGCGGGCGGCCGGGCCCGACGCTGCGCCGCAAGCAGCTCACCCGCACCACCCGCCCCTGGCTGCTCCTCCTGCCGTCCCTCGTGGTGCTGGCGGGGCTGCTCCTGTGGCCGCTGGTCAAGGTCGGCGTCCTGTCCGTCCAGGACTACGAGGTGAAGTTCGGCGGCGGCGTCGGCACGTACACCGGCTTCGACCACTACAAGGACCTGCTCAGCGACGGTGATCTGTGGCGGACCGTTCTGCCCAACACCGCGTTCTTCGCGGTCGCCTGTGTGGCCCTCACCGTCGCGCTCGGCACCCTCGCCGCCCTGCTGCTCCAGCGGCTCGGCACCACCTGGCGGGTCATCTGCTCCACCGCGATCATGGCGGCCTGGGCGATGCCCGCCGTCACCGGCACCTATGTATGGGTGTGGCTGTTCTCGGCGGGCGACGGGATGATGAGCCAGCTCGCCGGCTCGCTCGGGCTCATCGACCCCGAGACCACGAACTGGTTCACCGAGCGGCTGTCCTTCTACGCCATCGCCACCCTCAACGTGGTGCACCACGGCTTCCCGTTCGTCGCGATCACCGTGCTCGCGGGGCTGCTGACGATCCCCAAGGAGCTGTACGAGGCGGGGATGATCGACGGCGCGAACGCCTGGCAGCGGTTCTGGAAGATCACCGTGCCCACCATCAAGCCGATCTTCCTCGTCGTCACCATCCTGTCGACGATCTGGGACTTCAAGGTCTTCACCCAGATCTATCTGATGCCGGGCGGCGCGGGCAGCAACGAAGAGGTACTCAACCTGGGCGTGTGGTCCTACCAGCAGGCGTTCGCCCTCAACGACTACGGCGCGGGAGCGGCCACCGCCGTACTCCTCACCCTGCTCCTGCTGCTGATCACCATCGTCTACATCCGAACCCTCTTCAAGGAGAGTGACGAGCTGTGACGCGCACGACGACCGCCGGGCGGATCGGGCTCGCTGTCGCGGTGTTCGCGCTGCTGGTCTTCACGCTGTTCCCGGTGTACTGGATGGTCAGCACCGCGCTCGACCCGAACGCGATCACCCGTGGCGCCGACGTCCTGCCGAGCGGGATCAGCGGCGAGCACTTCAGCTACATCTTCGACCGGGGCAACTTCGGCCAGTTCCTGACCAATTCGATGCTCGTCGGCCTCGGCACGATCCTGGTCTCCGGGCTGCTGGCGCTGTTCGCCGCCGTGGCCGTCGCGCGCTTCCGGTTCCGGTTCCGCACCTCCGTACTGATCATGGTGCTGATCGTGCAGATGGTGCCCCTGGAGGCGCTCGTCATCCCCCTCTTCCTACAGATGCGGGACTACGAGCTGCTCAACAGCCTCATCGGGCTGACCGTCGTCTACATCGCGCTGTCGCTGCCGTTCGCGATCTGGACGCTGCGCGGCTTCGTCGCGACGGTGCCCAAGGAGGTGGAGGAGGCCGCGTATCTGGACGGCTGCTCGTGGCCGCGGATGTTCTGGTCCGTACTGCTGCCGCTGGTCGCGCCGGGTCTCGTCGCCACCAGCGTGTTCGCCTTCATCACCGCGTGGAACGAGTTCGTCTTCGCGTACACCTTCATGAAGGACGGGTCCAAGTACACGGCCGCCGTGGGCCTGTTCCAGTTCTTCGGCGAGAACTCCACGTCCTGGGGGCCGGTCATGGCCGGCTCCACCCTCATCACCCTGCCGGTGCTGGTCTTCTTCATCATCGTGCAGCGCAGGCTGGCCTCCGGTCTCGCGGCCGGGGCGGTGAAGGGGTGAGCCGGACGCCTTCTTCTACGGAGGCGCGGCTCGTCAACGCCGTCCTGCTGCCCGGCTTCCACGGCACCGTGCCGCCCCCGTGGCTGCTCGACGCCGTCGACGCCGGGCTCGCGGGCGTCGTGTACTTCGCGCACAACGTGCCCGACCCGAAGACCGCGGCGGCGCTCTCCGCCGCCCTCCTCGCCCGCCGCGGCGACCTGATCGTCGCGAGCGACGAGGAGGGCGGAGACGTCACCCGCCTGGAGGCGGCGACCGGCTCCTCGTACCCGGGCAACGGCGCCCTCGGCGAGGTCGACGACACCGGCATCACCGAACGGGTCGCCCGCGCCATCGGCCACGATCTGCGCACGGCGGGCATCGGACTGAATCTCGCCCCCGACGTGGACGTCAACGCCGACCCGGACAACCCGGTGATCGGCGTACGGGCCTTCGGCGCGGACACCGCGCTGGTGGCCAGGCACTCCGCGGCGTACGTCACGGGGCTCCAGTCCGCGGGCGTCGCGGCCTGCGCCAAACACTTCCCGGGGCACGGAGACACGGCCGTCGACTCGCATCTGCGGGTGCCCCGGCTGGACGCCGACATGGACCTGCTGCGCCGGCGCGACCTGGTGCCTTTCGCCGCCGCGATCGAGGCCGGCAGTCGCTGCCTGATGACCGGGCACATCAGCGCCGGCCCCTTCGGCGAGGCACCGGCCTCACTGAACCCCGAGGCCGCCCGGCTGGCCAGGGAGGAGCTGGGCTTCACCGGCGCCATCGTCACGGACGCGCTCGACATGGGCGCCGTCCTTCTCGACCCCGGCTTCGGCCCCGCCTGCGTCGCGGCCGTGCTCGGCGGCGCCGATCTGCTCTGCCTGGGCAATCCCGACAGCCCGGAGGCCGCCGAGACCGCCTACCGGAGCGCGCGTGACGCCCTCCTCGACGCCGTGGCCTCCGGCGTACTTCCCGCCGACCGGCTCGCCGACGCCGGCCGCCGGGCGCGCGAGCTGGCCGGGTGGATCGGCCGGGCCCGCGACACGGCGCCGCCTCCCAAGGAGGACGGGCTGCCGCTCGCCGTCGCGCGCGCCGCACTGCGCGTACGCGGCAACGTGGCCCTCAGTTCGCCGCCGTACGTGATCGACCTGCGACAGCGCGTCAACCACGCGTCCGGCAGCCGCGCACCGCACCTGAACCGGCTGCTCGCCGAGGCCATGCCCGGCCTGACCGCCACCGGCGTACCGGCCGAAGGACCGGCCCCCGCCCGCGCGGACACCGCGCTCCAGGGCTCCGCAGGCCACCCCCTGGTCCTCCTCGCCCGGGAGCCGCACCGGGACGCGGCGGAGACCGCGCTGCTGCGGGAGCTGGTCGCCCGCCGCCCGGACGCGGTCGTCGTCCTCACCGGCTGGCCGCACGCTGTGGACGCGCTGGCGGCCAACACGGTCGTGACGTACGGCTCGGCCCGCGTCAACGCGCAGGCGGCCGTGGAGCGCCTCCTGGGCGGCACCCCGCACGGCGGCTGACGACCGCCCCCGAGTATTGCCGCAGGCCCCGGACCGCATCGGTCCGGGGCCTGCGGCATTGAGGTCAGAACGGACATCCCGAGCAACCTTTGTGCGATGTGTTCCGTCTTTCGGGTAACAGAGCGGCCACGAGGCACGTTGTCAGGGTGTGAAGGCGACGGTGTGGCCCCTCGGTGGCGGGGCAGGGTACTGCATGATCACAAAAATCATTGCACGCCTGGGGAATTCTGTCCGGATTCCAGTCGTTGTTTCCAACGGATGCAGGACACCCGGGAGGGTGTCGCGACCGACTCAGTAAGGGAGCTCGCATGGCAACCCGTGCCGTCGCCCGTCGTACCACCACCACGGGTGGTGCGAAAGCGGCAAGCAGTGTTCGCGCCGTGGGCGGGGAGATCGCCGACCGCGACCTGGTCGGCATGTACCTCGACGAGATCGCGCGTACGCCGCTGCTCGACGCCGCAAAGGAAGTCGAGCTGTCCCAGACCATCGAAGCGGGTGTGTACGCACAGCAGATCCTCGACGGATCGGTGGAGAGCGAGGGCGCCGGTGCCCAGCGCGAGGAGCTCGAAGCCCTCGTCGCCGCCGGTGAGCGCGCGAAGGACATCTTCATACGCTCCAATCTCCGTCTCGTCGTCGCCGTGGCCCGGCGCTACCCGCGCAGTGGACTGCCCCTGCTCGACCTCATCCAGGAAGGCAACGCCGGCCTGGTCCGAGCGGTCGAGAAATTCGACTACGCCAAGGGATTCAAGTTCTCCACCTACGCGACCTGGTGGATCCGCCAGGCCATCACCCGGTCCATCGCGGACCAGTCACGTACGATCCGGCTGCCCGTCCACCTCGTGGAGGAGCTCGGCCGCATCCGCAGGGTGCAGCGCGAGTTCAACCGTGAGCACGGGCGCGACCCGGAGCCCTCCGAGGTGGCGGCCGAGCTCGGCTCGAACGCCGCGCGTGTCACCGACGTCCTGGACTGGGCCCGTGACCCGGTCAGTCTGAACATGTCGGTGGACGACGACGGCGACACCCAGTTCGGCGATCTGCTGGAGGACACCTCGGCGGTCTCGCCCGAGCAGTCCGTCCTCACGCTGCTGCGCAGCGAGGAGCTGGAAGAGCTGATCGGCAAGCTCGACCACCGCACGGCCTCCATCATCAAGATGCGTTACGGCATCGAGGACGGCCGGGAGCGGACGCTCACCGAGGTGGGCAAGCAGCACGGCCTGACCCGTGAGCGGATCAGGCAGATCGAGAAGCACGCCCTTCTCGAACTGAAGAAGATGGCGCACGACGTGGGCTTCGACGCCGCGGCATGAGGCCCCCGCCGTACGGAGCCCCGGCACCCAACCCACCCGGGTGCCGGGGTTCCTTCATGTACTCACCCGCCATCGGCCCCCTGCCCGCCGCCCGCCGCGCGTGTCAGACGGCCGCCCAGCTCACTGACGTGTTCGACCAGCCGCGTCGGCGCATGGACCGTGAACTCGCAGTCCACCAGGGCCAGTCGGAGCGCCAGCCACTCCAGTGAGTCCGCCGCGCGGGCCCGCAGCCGACAGCTGTCGGGGCCGGTCGGCTCCGCCACCCCGAACGAGGCGGGCAGCCGCGCCGACACGAAGTGGGCCGGGGCAGCGAACGTCACGTCCACGTCCACCTGCGGCTGCGCCCGCGCCATCGAGCTGCTCAGGAACTCCGCCGCGTCACCCGTCGGCAGCTCACGCGGCGTGAAGCGCGCCCCCGTCGCGAACGGGTCGCCGACCCGGTCCACGCGGAACGTACGCCAGTCCTCGCGCCCGAGGTCGTACGCGACGAGATACCAGCGCCGGGCCGTCGACACCAGGCGGTACGGCTCGACCTGCCGTTTGCTCTCCGCGCCGTCCTTGGCGCGGTAGCCGAACCGGAGCCGTTCCGTGCCGGTGATCGCCGACGCGATGACCGTCAGCGTCCGCGGGTCCACGCTCGCTGCGTCCCCCCGGACGAGCAGCGGCACCGTCGCGGCCTGGAGCGTGGAGACGCGGTGGCGGAGCCGCGAGGGCAGCACCTGCTCCAGCTTCGCCAGCGCCCGTACGGCCGCCTCCTCGACGCCCTCGATGGCATGCCCCGCGCCGGCCCGCAGCCCCACCGCGATGGCCACGGCTTCCTCGTCGTCCAGCAGCAGCGGCGGCATGGCGGCGCCCGCGACCAGCCGGTACCCGCCGACCGCGCCTCTGGTGGCCTCGACCGGATAACCGAGATCGCGAAGCCGGTCGATGTCCCGGCGGATCGTGCGCGCGCTGACGTCGAGACGCTCGGCCAGCTCACTGCCCGGCCACTCGCGCGGTGTCTGGAGAAGCGACAGCAGATTCAGGAGTCGTGCCGGAGTGTCCGTCATACGAACCAGCGTGCCAGGCATCTAGGACATGACCTGACCTACATGGTCCCTAGCTTTCCCGCATGACTTCTCCGGCCGCCGTAGCCGATACGGCCATCGACACCACCACGACCTCATCGGGCGGGCCCGGCGACCGCCGGCGCTGGCTGGCGCTGGCCGTGGTCATGACCGCGGCCTTCATGGACCTGGTCGACGTCACCATCGTCAACATCGCCATCCCCAGCATCGAGCGGGATCTCTCCGCGAGCTTCGGCTCCATCCAGTGGATCACCGCGGGCTATGCGCTGGCCTTCGCCGCCGGACTGATCACGGGCGGCAGGCTCGGTGACATCTACGGCCGCAAGCGGCTCTTCCTCATCGGCATCACCGGCTTCACCCTCGCCTCCGCGCTCTGCGGCTTCGCCGCGAACCCCGAGATGCTCGTCGCCTCCCGGCTCCTCCAGGGCGCGATGGCCGCGATGATGGTGCCTCAGGTGCTGGCGATCATCCATGTCACCTTTCCGGCACACGAACGCGGCAAGGTCTTCGGGATGTTCGGCGCGATCGTCGGCCTCGGCGCCGTCTCGGGACCGCTCCTCGGCGCGCTGCTCACCCAGTGGAACCTCTTCGGGCTCGAATGGCGCCCGATCTTCCTGATCAACCTGCCCGTCGGCATCGCGGGGGTGATCCTGGGCCGCAGGTTCATCACCGAGTCCAAGGCACCGCAGGCCCTGCGGCTCGACGTGGTCGGCGTCGTCCTGGTGACCGGCGCGCTGCTGATGCTGATCTACCCGCTCACCCGCGGGCGCGAGCTCGGCTGGCCGCTCTGGGGGCACCTGTGCATGGCGGGCAGCGCCCTCGTGTTCGCCGCGTTCGTGGCGTACGAGAGGGTGAAGACCCGCAAGGACGGGTCGCCGCTGGTGGAACTGTCCCTGTTCAAGGTGAAGAGCTTCGCCGCGGGCATCGCCGTACAGCTCACCTTCGGTGTCGCCCTGGGAGTCTTCTTCCTGGTCTGGACGCTCTACATGCAGATCGGCCTCGGCTGGAGCCCGCTGCACGCCGGGCTGACCGGGCTGCCGTTCTCGGTCGCCGTCTCCACGGCGGCGGGGCTCTCCGTACAGAAGCTGGTCCCGCGCTTCGGCCGCAAGGTCCTCCAGTGCGGCGCGCTGACGATGGCGGCGGGCGTACTGCTCTACATCTGGGAGTCCGGGCGGTACGGGGCGGACATCACCTCCTGGCAGATGCTGCCGCCGCTGGTGGTGATGGGCGCGGGGATGGGCCTGATCGTGGCGCCCCTGACCGACGCGGTGCTGTCGGACGTCCCGCGCGAGCACTCGGGCTCGGCGTCGGGGCTGATCAACACGGTGCAGCAGATGGGTACGGCGCTGGGGCTCGGGCTGGTGTCGGTGGTCTTCTTCGGGGTGGTCGACGACCGCCGGGCGACGACCCCGGCCGCGGTGACGAGGGCGTTCGAGGACGGCTTCCAGAACGCGCTGTGGTGGGTGGCGGCGGTGCTGGTGGGAATCTTCCTCCTGATGTTCGCGCTCCCGAGACGACGGGTCTGAAGGTCAGGGGGGCGGGGGTTCTCTGGTGCGGGTCGGTGTCCGGGTGCCGCTCCGGGGTCATGCCCGGACGGCGTGATTTACGCCGCGTGCCCCGTTTGTTGGTGTATGGGGAGTCGGGTCGTCCACGGGACACAAATCAGCCTGAGTGTCCGGACACGACCCCTGCGCGTCCCCCTTCCATCCCGCGGGCCGGTGGGGTGTGAACATCAGCCCCCCCGCCCCCGGCAACGAACAGCGACCCATTTGTGTTTACTTCAGCAGCTCGACCCCGTACCGTGGCCCTGAAACCACAGATTCGGGCATCGAACGGACCTAAAACAACATGTACGCACCGGAGCGCCAGCAAGAGATCCTGCGCCTCGCCCGCGAGGGCGGCCGCGTCGATGTGCTGTCGCTCGCCGAGGAGTTCCAGGTCACCGCCGAGACCGTACGGCGCGACCTCAAGGCGCTCGACCGCGCCGGCCTCGTCCGCCGGGTGCACGGCGGCGCCATCCCCGCCGGGCGCCTCGACTTCGAGCCCGACCTCGCCGAACGCGAGTCGACCGCCGCGGACGAGAAGGACCGCATCGCGCACGCCGCCCTCGCCGAACTGCCCCCGGCCGGCAGCGTGATCCTCGACGCGGGCTCCACCGTCGCGCGGCTCGCCACCGGGCTCCCGCTGGACAGCGAACTCACCGTCGTCACCCACGCGTTGCCGGTCGCCGCCCGGCTCGCCGACCACCCCGGCATCGACCTGCACCTCGTCGGCGGCCGGGTCAGGCACCGTACGCGCGCCGCCGTCGACGCCTGGGCGCTGCGCGCGTACGGCGAGATCCGCGCCGACGTCGTGTTCCTCGGCACCAACGGCTTCTCGCCGGACGGCGGCCTCACCACCCCCGACCTCGCCGAGGCGGCGGTCAAGCGCGCACTCATCAGGGCGTCCCGTCGCGTCGTACTGCTCGCGGACTCGGCCAAGCACGGCCAGGAACACTTCGCCCGCTTCGGCGGGCTCGCCGACGTCGACCTGCTGATCACGGACACCGGCCTCGCCCCAGACGCCCGCGCCGCGATCGAGGCGGCGGGGACCGAGGTGCTCAGTGTCTAGGTCCCGCCGGACAAAGCCCAGGCCCACCGCCACCACCCGGAGGGGCCCCGCATGATCCTCACCGTCACCCCGAACCCGAGTCTGGACCGTACGTACGAGATCCCGGCCCTGGACCGCGGCGAAGTCCTGCGTGCGACCGTCGAGCGGATGGACCCCGGCGGCAAGGGCGTCAACGTCTCGCGGGCGGTCGCGGCGGCCGGTCACCGCACCGTCGCCGTACTGCCCCTCGGCGGCGCCCCCGGCGCGCTCGTCGCCCAACTCCTCGCCGGCCAGGGCATCGATGTCGCCCCCGTGCCGATCGCGGGCGCGACCCGCTCGAACATCGCCCTCGCCGAGCCGGACGGCACGCTGACGAAGATCAACGCGCCCGGCCCCGAACTGACCCCCGCCGAGTCCGAGGCGCTGCTCTCCGCGCTCCGCGCGCACGACGTGGGCGCCGCCGGTGACTGGATCGCCTGCTGCGGCAGCCTGCCGCGCGGGCTCGGCCCCCGCTGGTACGCCGAACTCGTCGCCCGCGCGCACGCCGCCGGCGCCCGCATCGCGCTCGACACCTCGGGCGCTTCGCTGCTGGCCGCGCTCAAGGAGCGCCCGGACGTCGTCAAGCCCAACGCCGAGGAGTTGGCCACCGCCGTGGGCCGTCCGCTGGCCACCGTCGGCGACGCGCTGAAGGCGGCCGAGGAACTGCTCACGTACGGCGCCCGGTCCGTCCTGGCCAGTCTCGGCGCCGACGGCCAGCTCCTGGTCTCCGGTGCCGGCGCCCACTTCGGCTCGGCGCCCGTCGCGGCGGTCCGCAGCAACGTCGGCGCCGGCGACGCCTCGCTCGCCGGCTTCCTCGCGGCGGGCGGCACCGGCCCGGAGGCGCTCGCCTCGGCCGTCGCCCACGGAGCGGCGGCCGTCCAACTGCCGGGCAGCGTGATGCCGTCGCCCGCGGATCTCGACCCGCGGGCGGTCACCGTGTCCGCGGACATCCCCCTGGACCGTCCCCTCTCGGAGCCCGCCTCATGACCTCTCCCCGCACGTTCCCCCGTACGTCCCCGAACAGCCCCGCACGAAGGAGCCCGCGATGAGCGAACTGATCACCGCGGACCTGGTCGACCTCGACCTGGCCGCAGAGACGAAGGAAGCCGCGGCCCGCTCGCTGGCCGAACGCATGGTGACCCTGGGCCGGATAACCGACCTGGACGGATTCCTGGCCGATGTCGCCGCCCGCGAGGCGCAGATGCCCACCGGGCTCGACGGCGGGATCGGCATCCCGCACTGCCGCAGCGAGCATGTCACCGAGCCGACACTGGCGTTCGGCCGCCCGGTCGACGGCATCGACTTCGGGGCGCCCGACGGCCCGGCGGACCTGATCTTCCTGATCGCGGCCCCGGCCGGCGCCGACGACGCGCACCTGACGATCCTGTCGGCCCTGGCCCGCCGTCTGATGGACCCGGACTTCACGGCGGCGCTCCGCTCGGCGACGGACCCGGCGGCCACGGCGCGCCTGATCAACGGCGACACCGCCACCGACTCCGAGGCGCCCGCGCCGGAAGCGCAAGCGGTACCGGAACCGCGGGCGCAAGCAGAACCGGAACCGGAACCGGACGCGCCGTCAGCCGCCCCCGCCCCCGCCTTCCGTATCGTCGCCGTCACCTCCTGCCCCACCGGCATCGCGCACACCTACATGGCCGCCGAAGCCCTGGAAAAGGCCGGCCAGGCCGAAGGCGTCGAGGTGGTCGTCGAACCGCAGGGCTCCGCCGGGTTCACCCGGATCGACCCCGCCGTCATCGCCGCCGCCGACGGCGTGGTCTTCGCCCACGACGTACCGGTACGGGAGAAGGAACGCTTCGCGGGCAAGCCGACCGTCGACGTCGGCGTCAAGGCGGGCATCAACCGCCCCGCCGAACTGATCGCCGAGGTCCGGGCCAAGGCCGCCCGCGGCGAGACCACCGCCCCCGCGGGCTCCGGCTCACCGGTCGACGCGGCGGGCGACCCCGGCGAGGGCTACGGCACCAGGCTGCGCAAGTGGCTGATGTCCGGCGTCAGTTACATGGTCCCGTTCGTCGCGGCCGGCGGACTCCTCATCGCCCTCGGCTTCGCCATCGGCGGCTACACCGTCGACAAGGCGCCCTCCGTCGCCGAACACTTCGTCTGGACGGAGTCCATGAGCTGGGCGGCTCTGCTGTTCCAGATCGGCGGCCTCGCCTTCAGCTTCCTCGTACCGGTCCTGGCGGGCTACATCGCCTACGGGATGGCCGACCGCCCCGGTCTGGTCCCCGGCTTCGTCGGCGGCTCCATCGCGCTCACCATCAACGCCGGCTTCCTCGGCGGCCTGGCCGCCGGCCTGATCGCGGGCGGCACGGTCATGGCGGTCCAGCGGATCAAGGTGCCCGCCGCGCTGCGCGGCATCATGCCGGTGGTCGTCATCCCGCTGATCTCCTCCGCCGTCGTCGGCTTCCTGATGTTCCTGGTGGTCGGCAAGCCGATCGCCGAGCTCCAGAAGGCCCTCACGGACTGGCTGTCGGGGCTCTCCGGCACCAACGCGGTCATCCTCGGCGTCGTCCTCGGCCTGATGATGTGCTTCGACCTGGGCGGACCGCTCAACAAGGTCGCGTACGCCTTCGCGGTCGGCGGCCTCGCCAACCCCAACGACGGCAGCCTGAAGGTGATGGCGGCCGTGATGGCGGCCGGCATGGTGCCGCCGCTCGCCATGGCGCTGGCCACGGTCGTACGCGGCGCGCTCTTCGACCGCACCGAGCGCGAGAACGGCAAGGCCGCGTGGGTGCTCGGCGCCTCGTTCATCACCGAGGGCGCGATCCCGTTCGCCGCGGCCGACCCGCTGCGGGTCATCCCCTCGGCCATGGCGGGCGGCGCGGTCACAGGCGCGCTGTCGATGCTCTTCGAGTGCACCCTGCGGGCGCCGCACGGCGGGATCTTCGTGCTCCCGCTGATCGGCAACCCGGTGCTCTATCTGATCGCGATCGTGGCCGGTACGGCGGTCAGCGCCGCCCTGGTCATCCTGCTGAAGGGCATCGGCGGACGCGGCGCCAAGGACCTCGGGCGGGACGCCGTACCCGGTACGGAGACCGAGACCGCGCCCAAGGTCCCGGCGACCGTCTGAGCGCCCGCCTCAGCCGCTCACCTGACCCCGCGCGCGGAGCTCCATGGCTTCGCGCGCGGCGCTCCGCTCGGCGTACACCTCGCACATATGGCGGCCGTCCGGTGTCGCCGTGTGCTCGACCTCCCACAGGCTCGTCTCCGTGCCGTCCAGGAGCAGGAACGCGTGCTCGTAGAGCGTGAAGCCCGCGTCCTTGCCCTCGGCGTGGCCGTGCCGTCCGAAGACCTGGGTGATCTGGTGGGCGAAGGCGGCGCGCAGGGGTCTCGCGACCTCCTGGCCCGGCCGGTCCACGTTCTCCGCGCGCCGCAGCACCCGGCGCGCGTGGTCGGCGGAGTTGTCCGGGAGGTACACCCGGGGCAGCGGTGTCTGCGGCGCCGTCAGCAGGCCGCTGAGCAGTTCGAGATCGGCCGCGAGGTCGGACTCGAAACTCGGATCGAGGCTGATACCGAGACCCGACTCGAAACGGGACTCGAACAGGGAATCGGAATCGGCGGTGGGATCGAAGGCGTCGAGGGGGTCGAGAGAAGGGACGGCGGCCTCGTCGGCGCCGGCTCTCCGGTGGGGGCGGCGCAGCCGGGAGGCGGCGAGGCGCACCTCGTACTCGTCGGTGTAGAGCTCGTGCTGTTCGGCGCCGTCGCGCCCGGTGTTGTGGACCAGCTCCCAGAGGGTGAGGGCGGTGCTGTCGGCGAGCAGATACGTATGCCGGTAGGTCTCGCGGTGCAGTCCCGCACTGTGGTGCGATGACCGCAATGAACTGGCGTGCGCCAGAGCGGAGTCGAGCCGCTCGATCACGGTGTCGGGCAGATCGAAGGAGTTGAGTGCCCGACCCAGAAGACGCTCAAGATGCGTCTCGCTTGTCTCATACGGATCGTTCAAGGTGGGTCTCCAGGCCGTCGCCACATGTCACTTGGTGATTGCATAACGTAGCCCCTGGGACTGACATCGCGTCCCAAGTTCGGTAAAACGATTGGGGGCGCGCGAGAAGTTCCTCAAGCCCCCCTCAAGTCCCTTGCGCCGTCGGTCAGTCCGTGCCGTACAGATCCTGGTACGCGGGGAACGTACCGCCCGGCCCTTCCACGCCCTCGGCCACCATCATCGCCCTTACGATCGCCCTGGTCACGGCGTCGGCCCCAGCCGCAAGGACATCGTTGAGCGCCAGTGGGTTCCCAGCATCGAGCATGCGTTCCCCGGTGGCCATTGTGAAGACCGTGTCGCCGTCGTTGAGCAGATGCACGGGACGGACGGCGCGCGCGATACCGTCGTGCGCCGTCCCCGCGAGCTTCTGCGCCTGGGCCTTGGAGAGGTCGGCGTCGGTCGCCACGACGGCGAGCGTGGTGTTCAGCGGAGGCCGCCCCTCACGCTCGCGTACCTCGGCCAGACGCGCGAGAGCCGCCTCGTGCACATCGGCCGTCGGATAGCCGGGACGGCCCTGGAAGTACCGCCCGTACAGCACACCCGTCAGCGGATCGACCGCGGACCCCGCCGCGTTCGCGACGACCAGCGCCGCGACCGTGATCCCGGACGGCAGCAGCACGCTCGCCGTACCGACCCCGCCCTTGAGCTGCCCCACCACGGCCCCGGTCCCGGCACCGACCCCGCCCTCGGCGACGGGTGCCCCCGGCTCCGTACGGGCCGCCGCCTCGACCGCCGCCCGGCCCGTGGAGGCGTCGGGGCGGGCCCGCCAGTCACCACCGCGCCCGAGATCGAAGACGCAGGCGGCCGGGACGACCGGTACCACCTGGGCCGGGTCGGGCCCGACCCGCACACCCCGCCCCCGCTCCTCCAGCCACGCCACCACACCGGAGGCGGAGTCGAGCCCGAACGCGCTCCCGCCGGTGAGCACGACGGCTTCGACACGGCTCACCAGATTGCGCGGATCCAGTGCGTCGGTCTCCCGGGTACCCGGGCCACCGCCCCGTACGTCCACGGCGGTGACCGCCCCGCCCTCCGGCGCGAGAACGACCGTCGTACCGCTGAGCGCCCGGTCCCCGGCCACCCGCGCGTGGCCGACCCGAATCCCTGCCACATCCGTCAATGCGTCATTGAGTGCCATGGATCCCATGCGTACCACGGCGCCGGACCCCACCGCGGCGCATCACCCCGTCCGCCGCTCCCACCCCCGTACCCTGGACGCATGAGCACCGCCCGCACCCCCGGACCGAGCGACCCCGAGACGGCTCCGGAACAGCCCGCTCCCCAGCGGCCGGCAGAGCCCCGGCCGGCACCCCCGAAGCAGGGCACGCCGCGGCCGTCGCTCGTCTTCGACGATCCCCTGGACCGGCAGTCCTCGGACGACACCGACGCCGGCTGGGGCGACCGGCCCGCCGCGAGCGGTGACAGCGCCGCCGATCTGGCCCGCTTCCTCGACGAGAAGCCGCCCCACCACATCTGAGCGCTCCGAGCGCGAGGAGCCCGACCGCGCCGCGCACCGACCGGACGGGTCCTATGAAGTGCTCTGCCCCTGACCCGGCACCCGCTGCTGAGCGACCAGGGTGTCCCTGATCTCCTTCAGCACCTCCAGCTCGCTCACCTCGACGACCTCCTCCACCCTCTCCTTGGCGGCCTGCTGCCTGGCGCGCCTGGCGAGGTACTTCGCCATCGGCAGGACCATCAGGAAGTACACGACGGCGGCGGTGATCAGGAAGCTGAGCGTCGAGCTGAGCACCGTCCCCCACATGATCGGGATGCCCGACACCACGTCGCCGGCGGCGTTCGTCTCGCACGGAGACTTGAGACACGAGCTGTAGTGGTCCAGATCCTTGGTCCCGAACGCGCCGACCACCGGATTGATGATGCCCTTCACCAGCGAGTTCACCACGTTGGTGAAGGCGGCGCCGATGACCACCGCGACCGCGAGGTCGATCACGTTGCCACGCGTCAGGAAGGCCTTGAAGCCCTCCAGCACGCTCTCCTTCTCGTTGCTCACCAGTGAGCCCTTCGTTATGTGTGCCACGGGGACCGGGGCAGGGACAGCGGCGAGGTCCGCCGTCCGCCCGGACACCATGGGCAACGCGCGCCCCGGCTGTCCAATCGCCCATGCTTTGGTGTGACGAGTCTGCTCATCAGTACGACGGCGAAGAGCGCGGGTCGCCACCTCGCGGGTCAGCACAGCGTCAGCGCCAGCCGGGAGTTCGTGCTCGCACCCGCCAACTCCGCCGCCACGTCACGCGCGACGGTCAGCAGGACCAGCGCGCCACCCTCGGCGGCGCTCTCCAACGCCCGTGGGACGGATTCCACCAGCACGCCCCTGGCGAGCACCCGGGCGTCCGATTCCCCGCCGACGGGGGAGTGCGCGGCGGCGATCACATCGACCCGGTCCCCGGGACGCAGCAGCCGCACCGTCTCCACATCCGCGATCCGCACCGGAGCCGTCACCAACCGCACCTTCTGCACGTCCGGTTGAGCGCCCGCGCCCGCGCCGGGCGCGCCACCCGCCGCCGCGCGGGCCGCCGCCTCGGCGCGCTCCTCCGCTCCGGCCATCGCACCGGGACCGCCCCCACCCGCCGCCGCCAACGCCGCCGCAGTCACGGCCAGTCCCGCCGCCATGGCACGCCGCCGCCGGTGCAGCGCCCTGCGCAGCCGATGCCCGCCGCCGCGCACCCGCAGTGGATCGAACGCGGGTACCCCGCATGGTGGGGGCGCTGCGGCCACCGGCGCGGGCGGGAAGAGAGGAGGAATCGAGGACGAGCGCGAGGAGGAACGGGACATGGCAACCACCACCTGCCGTGAGGAGTTTCTGCTGGCCGCTCCTCACGATCCACGCCCGGCCGGAATCCCGCTGAAGCCTGTGGACAACTGCCCGAATGTGAATAACTCGGCCACCCGAACGAGATCCTCCGCATGCGTTACGGCAGCTTGAGCCCCGTATCGATGCCGTCCAGCGCGTGCGAGCAGAGGCAGTCCCTCGTCTCGCCGTCCTGCAGCCCGCCCACGGTGTCGAACAGCACCGTCCTCAGCCGGTCCACGTTGGAGGCGAAAACCTTCAGCACCTCCTCGTGCGACACGCCCTCGCCCGTCTCCGCCCCGGCGTCCAGGTCGGTCACGAGCGTCAACGACGTGTAGCAGAGCCCCAGTTCACGGGCGAGAACGGCCTCCGGATGTCCCGTCATACCGACCACCGACCACCCCATCGACGCGTGCCACCGCGATTCGGCGCGGGTCGAGAAGCGCGGCCCCTCGACGACGACCAGCGTCCCGCCGTCCACCGGCTCCCACTCGCGCCCCCGCGCCGCGACGAGCGCCGCCTTGCGCCCCTCCGGGCAGTAGGGATCGGCGAGCGAGATATGGACGACCTTCGACTTCTCTCCGTCGGGCAGCGGCACACCGTCGTAGTACGTCTGCGTGCGCGCCTTCGTACGGTCCACCAACTGGTCGGGTACGAGCAGCGTCCCCGGGCCGAACTCCTCACGCAGCCCGCCCACCGCGCACGGGCCGAGCACCTGCCGTACGCCGACGGACCGCAGCGCCCACAGATTGGCGCGGTAGTTGATGCGGTGCGGGGCGATGTCGTGCGCGCGCCCGTGGCGGGGCAGGAACGCCACGCGCCTGCCCTCGACATCGCCGAGGAAGAGCGAGTCGCTGGGCGGTCCGTAGGGGGTGTCGACGGTGACCTCGGTCACGTCGTCAAGGAATGAGTACAGGCCCGAGCCGCCGATGACGCCGATCTCCGCGGTCTCCGAGCCCTCTGCGTTCGCCTTGGTCACCATGACGATCACCCTAGGCCCTGTCCGGCGCCGCACGGCGTACGGGTGTGCGCGCACCCGGGAACGCCGAGGACCCCGCCGTACCGAACGGCGGGGTCCCGGAGGATGTATCGGTCGGTCAGGCGGCGGAGGAACCGCTGGAGCCGGAGCTGCCGCTCGCGGCGCCCGACTTCGAGCCGGAGCCGGAGCCGGAGGAGCCCGAGCCGGAGCTGGACGAAGAGCCGTTCGACGACGTGGACGCGGACGACGACTTCGAGTCCGACGACGAACTCGACGAGGAGGACGACTTGTCGCTCGAACCGCCTGAGTCACCCGAGCCGTTCGAGGCGCCCGCCTTGGCCGGCGTGCTGCTCGACGACGAGCCGCGGCTGTCGTTCCGGTAGAAACCGGAGCCCTTGAAGACGATGCCGACCGCCGAGAACACCTTCTTCAGGCGTCCTTGGCACGCGGGGCACACGGTGAGGGAATCGTCGGTGAACTTCTGCACCGCCTCAAGGCCCTCGCCACAGTCGGTGCACTGGTACTGATAGGTCGGCACTTTTCCTCCTGGCACTCTCACTCAATGAGTGCTAACGACGCTCCATAGTGACGTATTCCGCTGGATCAGTCCACTGCCACCGGCACGCGGTGACCCATTCCACGCGCCGCGACACGGCCCGACGCCTTCGGCGTGAGCCGCGAGCGCAGCGCGACAAGCGTGGCCAGAGCCAGTGCGGTGCCCACCAGAGGCACCACGAACCCGGCGCTCGCGCCATGGGCGTCCGCCAGCTGCCCCGCCGCCGTGACCGCGCCTGCCTGCCCGAGCGCGACCGCGCCCGTCAGCCACGTGAAGGCCTCCGTACGGGCTCCGGCGGGGACCAGGGCCTCGATCAGGGTGTAGCCGCTGATCAGCGCGGGCGCGATGAAGAGCCCGACCAGCAGGCCGAGGCCGGCGAGCAGCGGCACCGAGTGCACGGCCCACAGCCCGGAGGCGGCCAGAACGAGGCCCGCATAACCGGTGATCAGCCGACGGCGGGGCCCGGCCTTCCAGGCGATGGTGCCGTACGCGACACCGGCGAGCATGTTGCCGGCGGCGAAGACTCCGTACAGAAGGCCGTTCGCGCCGGGGTTCCCGATCTCCTCGGCGAAGGCCGTGAGCGAGACCTGCATACCGCCGAAGACCGAACCGATACCGAGGAAGACCACGGCCAGGACGCGTACGCCGGGCACGGACAGCGCCGATACCCGCGCCCCGCGCGAACCGCTTGCCGCGCCCGCGCCGCGCCCCGTCGGCTTCGGCTGCGTTCTGCGCTGCGCGGCGAACAGCAGCCCGCCCGCCAGGGTCAGCACGCTCTCGGC
The DNA here is from genome assembly GCF_036248275.1 of Streptomyces sp. NBC_01716. Lineage (NCBI taxonomy): Bacteria > Bacillati > Actinomycetota > Actinomycetes > Kitasatosporales > Streptomycetaceae > Streptomyces > Streptomyces sp. NBC_01716. Next base: position 5,152,636 of record NZ_CP109181.1, read on the forward strand.
GACCAGTCCCGCCGCCGGGTGTACGCCGGTGCACAGCGCGGTCGCGAGGACGGGCCCGATCACGAAGGTGAACTCGTCCGTGACGGACTCGAAGGCGGCGGCCGTCGGCAGCAGCCGCGCGCGCTCGTCGGACCCGCCGAGCACGGCCGCCCAGCGCGCCCGGACCATCGGCCCCACCTGCGGGATCGACGCGCCTGTCGGTACGGCGGCGACGAACAGCGCCCACAGGGGCGCGCCGGCCAGTGCGAGCGCGGTCAGGGCGGCCACGGACGCCGCGTGGAGCAGGACGCCGGGCACCAGCACCGCGCCCTGCCCGAACCGGTCGGCGAGCTTGCCGTTCTGCGGTGCGAAGAGCGCCATGGAGACACCGGTGACGGCGGCGACCATACCGGCGCGACCGTACGAACCGGACGTGTGCTGGACAAGAAGGACGATGCCGATCGTCAGCATCGCGAAGGGCTGCCGCGCGGCGAAGCCGGGAAGCAGGAACGTCCAGGCGCCGGGCGTACGCAGCAACTGCCCGTAACCGGGGCGGCGCGGGGCGGTTCCCCCGGAGGCGCCGGCGGTGGTGTCGACCGTGTCGGACACGGTCCTTGCCTTTCTGCCGCCTGGTGACACCCCCGGACGTACGGGGGCTGCCGAGAGCTGTCCTCTTGCGCGGAACTGCGGTAGATACCCGGGTCCACTGGAGGGGACACCACGGCCGCCATACGGTCGCGCCAGCTCTGCGTCAGGCAGAGTTGGTCGATTAAGTCTGTGCGTCCACGCCTGTGCGTCACGTCCTTGACGCAACAGGCACGGGCCTCATCCTACCTGTGAAATACCAGGAAGATCCCGGCCCGTACCTGTGATTGACGCCTCCGGGCGTCAAGGCCTTCGATTCCCAGGCCCCGCCGCCAGTACAACCCCCGCCCGCCCCCAGCGCCGACGCCCGCTCCCAGCGCCGACCCCGCCCGCCGTCAGCGGTGTCCCGGCCCGAAGCCGCTGCCCCCACCGACCCCGCTCCCCGGCTTCCCGTGCCCTCCCGGCCTCCGAGAGGGCCCAGCGCCTGGCCCGCGCGTCCCGTTCGCACCCAGCCAGTCGGCCAGCTTTCCGCCCTGCCCGACGGCCCGCAGACGACGCTCCGCCGCGTCCCGTACCGGATCGGTCGCCACCACCAGCAGCTCGTCCCCGTGCCGCAGCACGGTCGACGGCCCCGGCACGAAGCTCTTGTCCTCCCGTACGACCAGCGTGACCGCCGACCCCGGCGGCAGCCGCAGCTCACCCACCTCGACGCCGTGCATCTTCGACCGGTCCGGGATGGCCACGGACAGCAGATGACCGCGCAGCCGCTCCAGCGGCGCCGACTCGATCCCGAGGTCGGCCGCCTCGGAGGGGTCGCCGAGGTGCAGCTTCCCGGCCACCCAGGGCAGTGTCGGCCCCTGCACGATCGTGTAGACGACGACCAGCACGAAGACGATGTTGAAGATCCGGTGGCTGCCCTCGACCTCGGAGACCATCGGGATCGTCGCCATGACGATGGGTACGGCGCCACGCAGGCCCGCCCACGACATCAGTGCCTTCTCCTGCCAGGGGATGCGGAACGGCGCCAGGCTGACCAGGACGGACACGGGCCGCGCCACCGCCGTCAGCACCAGACCCACTATCACCGCAGGCCAGATGTCGTCGCCCAGTTCGTGCGGCGTCACCAGCAGTCCCAGCAGGACGAACATGCCGATCTGCGCGAGCCAGCCGAGCCCCTCCGCGAAACCACGGGTCGCGGGCGCGTGCGGCAGCTTGGAGTTCCCCAGCAGCATGGACGCCAGGTACACGGCGAGGAACCCGCTGCCGTGGGCCATGGCCCCGGCGGCGTACGCGACGACGGCGATGGCCATCACGGCGATCGGATACAGACCGGAGGCCGGCAGCGCCACATGCCGGAGCCCGAAGGCGCCCAGCCAGCCGACCGCGATCCCGACGGCGGCGCCGATGGCCAGTTCCAGGAAAATCTCGCCGACCAGTATGTACCAGTGCTCCACCGGTCCGACCCTCGACAGCGCGACCACCATGATCACCACGGGGGCGTCGTTGAAGCCCGACTCCGCCTCCAGCGCACCCGTCACCCTCGACGGCAGCGGAATCTTCCTCAGTACGGAGAAGACGGCGGCGGCGTCCGTGGACGAGACGACGGCGCCGATGATCAGCGACTGCCGCCAGTCGAGGCCGACGAGGAAGTACGCGGCGGTCCCGGTCACGCCCACGCTCACGGCCACACCGACGGTCGACAGGGCGACGGCGGCCGGCAGCGCGGGTTTCGCCTCTTTCCACTTCGCGGCGAGACCGCCCTCGGCGAGGATCACGACCAGGGCGGCGTAGCCGATCACCTGGGTCAACTCGGCGTTGTCGAACTTGACGTTGAAGATGCCGTCCTGGCCTATGACGACGCCGATCCCGAGGTAGAGCAGCAGGCTGGGCAGCCCGCTCCGGGACGAGATCCGCACCGCGGCGACCGCGATCAGCAGCACGAGCGAGCAGATGAGCAGGAGTTCATTGAGCTGGTGGACAGTCAGCGGCCGATCCTTCCCCTCACGCACACCGGATCGGTTTCCCGGCAGTCGGCACTTCGTTACCTTACCTAATCTTTAACGTTTTCTTGACGCGATCGATCGTTCGTGCGATCGATCGCGTGATTTCCTGTGTGATCGTCCGAGGAGTCCCGGCGGGTCGTACTAGTGACACCGCGTCGGAGCGGGTGAACGGCTGCGCCTATGGTTGCTGCAGCATTCCAGGACCACCCTGCCCCTCGAAGGACAGCGATGCCCGCCAACTCAACGCCCCCTGCCACCAAAAAGAAGGGGCGACGCGCCCGCCTTGTCGTGATCGTCCTGGTGCTGGCTCTGGTAGCAGGCGTTGGTTACGGCGCCTACTGGGGTGTCAGCACCGTGCGTGCCTCGCTCCCGCAGACCACCGGCACCATCACGATGCCGGGTCTCGACGGCCGGGTCGAGGTCAAGCGCGACAGTTACGGCGTCCCGCAGATCTACGCCAACACCGACCGGGACCTGTTCCGCGCGCAGGGCTACGTCCAGGCGCAGGACCGCTTCTGGGAGATGGACGTCCGGCGCCACATGACCTCGGGGCGGCTCTCCGAGATGTTCGGCAAGGGGCAGGTCGAGACGGACGAGTTCCTGCGCACGCTGGGCTGGCGGCAGGTGGCGCAGGAGGAGTACGACAACAAGCTCTCCGACGAGACGAAGAAGAACCTCCAGTCGTACGCGGACGGGGTCAACGACTACCTCGAAGGCCGCGACGGCAAGGACATCTCCGTCGAGTACGCGGCGCTGAAGTTCACCAACGACTACAAGCCCGCGAAGTGGACCCCCGTCGACTCGGTGGCGTGGCTCAAGGCGATGGCGTGGGACCTGCGCTCCAACATGCAGGACGAGATAGACCGTTCGCTGCTCACGAGCAGGATGGACGAGAAGCAGATCGAGGACCTTTATCCGTCGTATCCGTACGACAGGAACAAGCCGATCGTCAGCGAGGGCGCCGTCGATCCGCTCGCGGAGGAGTACGACCCCAAGGCCGAGCCGGGTGACGTGTCGGAGAACGGTACGGGCACGGGAACCGGCACAGGTACGGGAACGGGCACCGGCACAGGCATAGACACCGGTACTGGTACCGGCACCAGCGGCGGCGCCGTCACCGACGGTCTGGAGTCCCAGCTCGACTCCCTCTCCGCCACCCTCGACGAGATCCCCGCCCTCCTCGGCCCCAGCGGCAGCGGCATCGGATCCAACTCGTGGGTCGTCTCCGGCAAGTACACGACGACCGGCAGCCCGCTGCTCGCCAACGACCCGCACCTCGCGCCCCAGCTGCCCTCCGTCTGGTACCAGATGGGCCTGCACTGCCGCAGCTCCACCAAGGAGTGCCAGTACGACGTCGCCGGCTACACCTTCGCCGGTATGCCGGGCGTGATCATCGGCCACAACAAGGACATCGCCTGGGGCATGACCAACCTCGGCGCGGACGTGACCGACCTCTATCTGGAGAAGGTCAACGGCGACACCTACCAGTACGGGAACGAACAGAAGAAGTTCACGACCCGTCAGGAAACGATCAAGATCGCCGGTGCCAAGAGCCAGACCATCACGGTCCGCTCCACCGAACACGGCCCGGTCGTCTCCGACCGCGACGCCGAGCTGCGCAGAGTCGGCGACAAGGCCCCCGTCGACAACGCGGCCCCCGACCGCGGCGAGGGATACGCGGTCTCCCTCCAGTGGACCGCCCTGGAGCCCGGCAAGTCCATGGACGCGGTCTTCGAGCTCAACAAGGCCAAGAACTTCGCGGAGTTCCGCAAGGCGGCGCGGAGCTTCGAGGTCCCCTCGCAGAACCTGGTCTACGCCGACGCGAAGGGCAACATCGGCTACCAGGCGCCCGGCCGGATCCCGATCCGCGCCAAGGGTGACGGCTCACTGCCGGCCCCGGGCTGGGACCCGGAGTACCGCTGGGAGGACTACATCCCCTTCGACGAGCTTCCTTACGAGGAGAACCCGAAGCGCGGCTACATCGTCACCGCCAACCAGGCCGTCATCGACAAGGACGACTACCCGTACCCGCTGACCGAGGACTGGGGCTACGGCGCCCGCAGCCAGCGGATCAACGACCTCATCAAGTCGAAGATCAAGGACGGCGGCAAGATCTCCACCGACGACATGCGCACGATGCAGACGGACAACCGCAGCGAGATCGCCACGCAGCTGATGCCGTACCTGCTGAAGATCGATGTCTCGGACCCCGCCATCCGCGAGGCCCAGAAGCTCCTCGAAGGCTGGGACTCCACCCAGGAACCGGACTCGGCGGCAGCCGCGTACTTCAACGCCGTCTGGCGCAACGTCCTCAAGCTCGCCTTCGGGAACAAGCTTCCCAAGGAGATGCGCGTCGAGGGCGAATGCCTCAACGTGCGCCCCGCCGACAGCACGGGCCCGGCCGACGACCTCGCGGAGCTGGTACGGGAGTGCGGCCGACGGTCGGAGGACTCGGCGCAGCCGGACGGCGGCGACCGCTGGTTCGAGATCACCCGCAAGATCCTCAAGGACGAGGACAACGAGTGGTGGCAGTCCCCGAAGACGCGTACGGAGAAGGCCACCGACACCCGTGACGAACTTCTGCTCCGCGCCCTCACGGACGCGCGCTGGGAGCTGACCGCCAAGCTCGGCAAGGACGTGTCCACGTGGAGCTGGGGCCGGCTGCACCAGCTGAACCTGGAGAACCAGACCCTCGGTACGGAGGGTCCCGGCATCGTGAAGACCCTGCTCAACCGCGGCCCGTGGAATGTGGGCGGCGGCGAGGCCGCGGTCAACGCCACCGGCTGGAACGCGGCGAGCGGTTACGACGTCATGTGGGTGCCGTCGATGCGGATGGTGGTCAACGTCGGTGACTGGGACAAGTCCCGCTGGATCAATCTGACGGGCGCCTCCGGGCACGCGTACAGCCCGAACTACACCGACCAGACGGAGAAATGGGCCAAGGGTGAGCTGATCGACTGGTCGTTCAGCAGCAGAGCGGTGGAGGAGAGCACGGGGGACACCCTGACGCTCGCGCCGTAAGCACTCCGCCGTAGGCACCCGCGTGCGGCCCCGGCGGACCCTTCAGGCGCTCCCGAAGCGCCTGGTCCCGCCCGGGGTCACCACCACGTGCACGGGGCGGTCGTGCGGCTCCTCAGGGACCCGCCCGACCACCTCGTGGTCGTACAGCAGCACCGCGAGAACGGCTCCCGCGTCAGCCCTCGCTTCCGCCCCCGCCCTCTCCAGTCGGCCCAGGACCCGGTCGTACGACCCGCCGCCCCGCCCCAGCCGCATCCCGCGCCCGTCAACCGCGAGCCCGGGAAGCAGCACCACCCGCGCCTGGAGTACCGCGTCCACACCCAGCCGGGCACCCTCCGGCTCCAGCAGCCCCCGCCCCGCGCGCACCAGCCGCTCCGCCCCCTCGTACGCCGCCCAGTCCAGATCGTTGTCAGGCAACAGCACCGGCAGGAGGACCCGCACCCCCCGCTCCCGCAGCGTGTCGAGCAACGCGCGCGTGCCCGGCTCGCGCCCCACCGAGACATACGCGGCGACGGTCCCGGCCTTCGCCAGTTCGGGAAGCTCCAGCGCCCGCCGCGCGAGAACCGCGGAGGCGTCCCGGACGTCGTCTTCGGACAGCAGGCGCCGCGCGCGAAGGAGCTCCTGCCGCAGAGCGGTCTTTCCTGGCAAGTCGGAGTTCATCGGACTTCGCAAATCTCTCGTATGTATACGTATGGAGAGAAAGTTAACCGGAGCAACATCTTCCTCTCATCCGTGGCAGATAGGCTGCGCGCCATGACTCAGTCGCCCCCCAGGATCAGCAAGGCTGTCATCCCCGCCGCAGGGCTGGGAACCCGCTTCCTGCCTGTCACCAAGGCCACTCCCAAGGAGATGCTGCCTGTCGTCGACAAGCCCGCGATCCAGTACGTGGTCGAGGAAGCCGTGATGGCAGGGCTCTCCGACGTTCTCATGGTCACCGGACGCAACAAGCGTCCCCTGGAAGACCACTTCGACCGCAACTACGAACTGGAGGAGGCGCTCACCCGCAAGGGAGACACCGAACGCCTCGCCAAGGTGCAGGAGTCCAGCGACCTGGCGACGATGCACTACGTCCGGCAGGGTGATCCCAAGGGACTCGGCCACGCCGTCCTGTGCGCCGCCCCGCACGTCGGCGACCAGCCCTTCGCGGTGCTCCTCGGTGACGACCTCATCGACCCGCGCGACCCGCTGCTGTCCCGCATGGTCGAGATCCAGGAGAACGAGGGCGGCAGCGTCATCGCCCTGATGGAGGTCGAGCCCGACCAGATCCACCTCTACGGATGCGCCGCCGTCGAGCCCACCCCGTACGGCGACGTGGTCAAGGTGCACGACCTGGTCGAGAAGCCCGACAGGGCGGACGCGCCCAGCAACTACGCCATCATCGGCCGATACGTCCTGGACCCGGCCGTCTTCGACATACTGCGTCAGACCGAGCCCGGCCGCGGCGGCGAGATCCAGCTGACCGACGCGCTCCAGCAGCTCTCGGCCGACGAGAAGATCGGCGGCCCGGTGCACGGCGTCGTCTTCAAGGGACGCCGCTATGACACGGGCGACCGCGGCGACTATCTGCGTGCCATTGTCAGACTCGCGTGCGAACGTGAAGACCTGGGACCGGACTTCCGGACCTGGCTGCGCAGTTACGTCAACGAGGAGATGTAAGACCTTGAGCAGTACGGCGACACCGGCACCGGCGCCTGCCTCGGGCCAGGGACGGCTCTGGACGGTGGACGAGCACCTGGCGGACATCCTCGCCACGGTCCGCCCGCTCGACCCGATCGAGCTGCAACTGCCCGATGCCCAGGGCTGCGTCCTCGTCGAGGACGTCACGGTGCCGGTGGCGCTGCCGCCGTTCGACAACAGCTCCATGGACGGCTACGCGGTCCGTACGGCCGATGTGTCCGGCGCCGACGAGGAGTTCCCGGCCGTCCTGACCGTCATCGGTGATGTCGCGGCGGGCGGCGAGGCCCTGCCGCGCGTCGGCCCCGGGGAGGCGGCCCGGATCATGACCGGCGCACCGCTGCCGCCCGGCGCCGAGGCGGTCATCCCGGTCGAGTGGACCGACGGCGGTACGGGCGGCGGGGCCGCCACCTCCATGCGGCCGGCCGGCTCCGCGCCCGAGGGCGCGAGCGGCGAGGTCAGGGTCTATCGGCCCGTCGAGCCCCGCGCCCACGTCCGCGCGCGCGGCAGCGATGTCCAGGCCGGGGATCTCGCCCTGGAGGCCGGCACGATCCTGGGACCGCCGCAGATCGGCCTGCTCTCCGCCATCGGCCGCTCCACCGTCCGGGTCCACCCGCGCCCGCGCGTGGTCGTCCTGTCGACCGGCAGCGAACTGGTGCAGCCGGGCGAGGCGTTGGGCCAGGGCCAGATCTACGACTCCAACAGCTTCGCGCTCACCGCCGCCGCGCGGGACGCGGGCGCCATCGCCTACCGGGTCGGCGCGGTGACCGACGACGCGGACACCCTCCGGGCCACGATCGAGGACCAGCTGATCCGCGCGGACATGATCGTGACGACCGGCGGTGTCAGCGTCGGGGCGTACGACGTGGTCAAGGAGGCGCTGTCCTCCGTAGGAGACGAGGACGAGCCGGGCAGCGGCATCGACTTCCGCAAGCTCGCGATGCAGCCGGGCAAGCCTCAGGGCTTCGGCTCGATCGGCCCCGAGCACACCCCGCTGCTCGCCCTCCCCGGCAACCCCGTGTCCAGTTACGTCTCCTTCGAGTTGTTCGTGCGCCCCGCGATCCGGGCGCTCATGGGCCGCCAGGACGTCCACCGCCGGACGGTCCGCGCGACCCTGAAGAGCGACGAGACGCTGAAGTCCCCGGCGGGCCGGCGCCAGTTCCTGCGCGGGATGTACGACGCCGAGGCGGGCTCGGTCGTCCCCGTCGGCGGCGTCGGCTCCCATCTCGTCGCGGCCCTCGCGCACGCCGACGCGCTGATCGTGGTCCCCGAGGAGGTCGTCTCGGCGGAGCCGGGGAGCGAGGTCGACGTGGTGCTGCTCCGCTGACGGAGTGGCGGTGGCGGTAGCGTGTCCTGCCAGACAGGCCCCGCCGGGCCCGGACCGGGAGCGCCACAGCGATGACTGCGTTTACCCGGGGGGAGACCCCCGGACCTTCTCCACAAGGCCACCTGACGCATATCGACGAGGCGGGCGCGGCCCGCATGGTCGACGTCTCCGCCAAGGAGGTCACCGCGCGCACCGCCAGCGCGAGCGGCCGGGTGCTGGTCTCGCCGCACGTGGTCGAACTGCTGCGGGGCGAGGGGATGCCCAAGGGCGACGCCCTGGCCACCGCCCGTATCGCGGGCATCATGGGCGCGAAACGCACCCCCGAGCTCATCCCGCTCTGCCATCCCCTGGCGCTCTCGGGAGTCACGCTCGACCTCACCGTCACGGACGACGCGGTGGAGATCCTGGCGACCGTGAAGACCACGGACCGCACGGGCGTGGAGATGGAGGCCCTGACAGCGGTCTCGGTCGCGGCGCTGACGGTGGTCGACATGGTGAAGGCCGTCGACAAGGGCGCGGTCATCTCGGACGTACGGGTCGAGGAGAAGACCGGCGGAAAGTCGGGCCGCTACTCCCGCCGGGCTCCCGAGCCGGACGGGCGGCCGCAGACGGACGGGACCCCGGAGAGGGGCACGGCATGAACGATTCCGCCGAGAGCGGCACCGTGCCCCGGGAGCCGTACCGCGCGCTCGTCGTCACCGCGTCCAACCGCGCGGCGGCCGGCGTCTACGCGGACACCGGGGGCCCGATCATCGCGAGCGCCCTCGCGGAGCTCGGCTTCTCCGTCGAGGGCCCGCTGGTCGTGCCCGACGGTGACCCGGTCGAGCGTGCCCTGCGCGACGGGGTGGCCGCGTCGTACGCCGTCATCCTCACCACCGGCGGCACCGGCGTCTCGCCCACCGACCGCACCCCCGAGGCCACCCGCCGCGTCCTGGACCACGAGATCCCCGGCATCCCCGAGGCGATCCGCGCCGAGGGCGCCCGGAAGGTCCCCACCGCCGCCCTGTCGCGGGGCCTCGCGGGTGTCGCAGGCCGGACCCTGATCGTGAATCTGCCGGGCTCGTCCGGCGGCGTACGGGACGGGCTCGCCGTCCTGAACCGGCTGCTCGTCCACGCCGTCGACCAGATCCACGGCGGCGATCACCCCCGTACCGACGGATGAACTCCTTCTGGCCCGTGGCGCTGGTGGACGGCGATGTCGTCCTCCGGCCCATAAAGTCGCGCGACCAACGGGCCTGGCGCGAGGTGAACCGGCGCAACCGCGAGTGGCTGCGGCCGTGGGAGGCGACGATCCCGCCCGCGCCGCCCGGCGCCCCGGTCGCCCAGCGCCCGACGTACCGGCAGATGGTGCGTCATCTGCGCGCCGAGGCGAACGCGGGGCGGATGCTGCCCTTCGTCATCGAGTACCAGGGGCGCCTGGTCGGCCAGTTGACCGTCGCCGGGATCACCTGGGGCTCGATGTGCTCGGGGCATGTCGGCTACTGGGTGGACCGCGACGTGGCGGGCCGCGGTGTCATGCCGACGGCCGTGGCCCTCGCCGTCGACCACTGTTTCCGGCTGGTGGGGCTGCACCGGATCGAGGTCTGCATTCGGCCCGAGAACGGGCCGAGCCGCCGGGTCGTGGAGAAACTCGGATTCCGTGAGGAAGGCACCCGGCCCCGTTATCTGCACATCGACGGGGCGTGGCGGGACCATCTGGTCTTCGCGCTGACGGCCGAGGAAGTGCCGGAAGGACTCCTGTACCGCTGGCACCAGGCGCGACCTGGGACGCCACAGAAATGAAATAAGTGTTCGATAATGGTCGCCATCCGACCATCAAGTGATCCGAACAATCACAAAAAAAGTCCGTGATATCAGCCAGATCGTGCGACACACCGGCTCAATTGGCGGATCCCCTCGCGCGAACACCTCTACGGTGTGAACCGTGAGCAGCAGCGGCCTCATCTACGCAGTCATCGTCGGGGCCTGGGCCGCCTACTTGGTACCGATGTGGCTCCGCAGGCAGGACGAGCTCAACGAAGCCCGTCCGACGGAACGCTTCAGCACCGCCATCCGGCTGCTGTCCGGACGGGCGGCGATGGAGCGCCGGTACACCAGGGAGCTGCGGGACCGCACCACCGGGGAGGCCGGGCCCGACGATGAGCCGGACGTGGCGGCGGAGCCGACGAGCTCTGTCGACGTCCGGGCCTTCTCCGCGCCCCCGGCCCATACGGAAGTCCGCCTGGAACTCCCGGCACCGGCACCGGCACCGTCGCCCCCGCGGCGCGAGGCCCCGTCCGGCGCGGCGGCCGAACGTGCCCGCCGCGCCCAGCGGTCCCAGGTCCTCGCCCGTCGCCGGCGCACCACTATGGTGCTCTTCCTCGCCTTCACGGTGGGCGCGGTCGTCGCGGGCGTCCAGGGGCTCGCCTTCCTGTGGGCACCGGGCGTCCCCGCCGTACTCCTCAGCGTCTACATCGTGCATCTGCGCGCCCAGGAGCGGCGCCGCTTCGTCTTCACCATGGACCGCCGCAGGGCCGAGATCGCCGCGCAGCGTCTGCGCGAGAACCGCCCCCGCCGCCACCAGGCCCCGGCCCCGGCCGAGCCGGACGAGGAGCCCGAACCCCGCATCGCCCCGGAACCGGCCGCCTCGGTCTCCCCCCAGGAGGCCGGCCGCCGCGCGCTGGTCGAGCAGACGGACCACGCGGAGTGGGTCGACCAGCAGCGCGACCGCGGCCCGGCCCGCGGCGACAGCTGGGAACCGGTCCCGGTCCCGCTCCCCACGTACGTGACGGCCCCGGTCGCCCCGCGCGCCACGGGCGGCGTCAACGTCAGCGACCCGGAAACCTGGAGCGCGGCCCGCTCCTCCACGGCCGAACCGACCCCACCGGAACCCGCCCCCGCCGACCCCCCGCCCCATCGCCGCCCCCGCGACCGCACCCCCCTCTTCGACCAGTTCGACAACGACGACCGCCCCCGCGCGGCCAATGAGTGACCAGCGAGGAACGGATTTCCAAGCACCCCGACGGTGGTGCTAAAGTTTCACTCGTCGCAAGGGCCTGTGGCGCAGTCTGGTAGCGCACCTCGTTCGCATCGAGGGGGTCTGGGGTTCAAATCCCCACAGGTCCACGGCAGGGCCGTTCACGAGTTAGCTCGTAAGCGGTTTACGAATCCCGTCCGATCACTTTGATCGGGCGGGATTTCGTCGTTTCCGGGGTTCGTCGGGAGGTCTGGGTGCCTGTGCCGGGGTGGCTCGATGCGTGCCGTGGCTGCCGATTGCCGGGGTGCGGGCACTAGAAGCGATCTGGGCGGCAACCTGACAGAGCCGACTCAACGGTTCCGTCGACCAACTCCCGTGCGACCAGGCGGCCCACGGCCGCGGCGAGCGTGACCGCCGAGTGCATCACTGCCACGTAGAGGCCGGGGACCTCGGCGACCGGGCCGATGATCGGCTCACCGTCGACCGGCATTGGACGCACTCCGATTCGGGTGCTGAGCAGCTCGACGCTCCCGGCGCCATCGAAAGTGGACCGGACGGCGGCAAGGGTCCGTTCTGGCGAGTCCGCGGCGGCAATCAGCCGGTCCGCGGCGACCTGCCGAAGATCGAAGTCCTCTGTGTTGACCACGGTGCGGACCAGACCGGCCGGGGCGCGGAGCCGGAACAGCGGCGAGGGCGACGGTTCGACCGGAACGCGCACGCCGAGCGGCGCGCTCAGCGCGGCCGTGGCAACTCCGGCCGCCAGCACCACCGTCGCGCCGGAGAGGGGTCCTGCTGCTGTCTCAACCCCGGCGATCCGGCCCGCTGGATCCCGGCGGACCGCGGTAACCGGCGTGTCCGGACATACCCGGGCTCCATGGGCGCGAGCGCCCGCGACCAGCCGCTCGGTCACGCCCACCGAGTCAACAGCGCCGTCATCCGGCACCCAGACAGCCCACTCCGGAGGCTGCCGAAGAGTGGGCTCAAGTGTCGCCACGGTGGCCGCGTCCACGATCGTCTGCCCGGGTCCGGCGTCCGGCGCACTGCCCTCCCTGGTCCAGCTCAGCGAGCCGGACCAGGTCACCGGGAGCCCCGGCAACTCGGCTCCGAGCCGGTGGTACTCCGCTGTCGCGGTGGCCCGCAGCCCGGCGGCCGGACCTTTACGCACGCCAGACGCGCCGATCCAGGCGAACGAGTCCGCCGTCACGCCGGCGCCTGGCCGCCCGGCGTCGACCAACGTCACGTCGGCGCCCGCCCGAGCGGCGTGATAGGCCACCGATGCGCCGACAATGCCGGCGCCGACGACGACCAAGTCCCTGCTCTCCGATGGGCTCAACATCTTCACGACCCTAGCGTCCGCCCACGCGGACCGGTGGGCCTATTTCCGCTGACCGAAGACCGCCCGTAGAACGAGATCCAGGCCCGGGACACTGGTCGGTCACGCACGCACTGCAGAGCCCTCGGCCATCGGCACACGTGAACACCCCACATCGCGACTGTTCCTGAGCCGGCTCAGGTTCGGTCAGAGGCGAGTGCCAATCTGCTGCAGCCCGCCATGTTCCTCGCCTGTTTCCCGGCCGTGCTGATCCTCGTGACCCTCTTCGCACGTACGCTTCCCTTCCCGTAGGGAAGAAGACCGGCGAAGGGCCGGCAAGGCGCGGAGGAGTGGCGGGGTGCGGCGGATCGATGTGACGGAGCGGCGGGCCCGGCTCGGCGTACGGCACCGGCTGGCGGTTGCCGCCCGCGCGGACGGGCCCGTCGAGGTGGCGCGTGACCTCGTCGCCCTGCACAGCACCGACCCGTCCTCCGTGTACGTCGCCATCTGGGCGCGGACGAACGGCGGTTCGGTACGGGAGGTGGAGCGCGTCCTGTACGAGGACCGCACCCTCATCCGGCTGCTGGGCATGCGCCGTACCGTCTTCGTCACCCCCCTCGACGTGGCCCCCGTGCTCCAGGCCGCCTGCTCGGACGCCGTGGCCGCGCGCGAGCGCCGCAAGCTGCTCGGGTTCCTGGCCGCGTCGAAGGTCGCGGACGACGAGGCGGGCGTACAGGCGTGGCTGGCCGAGACCGAGGACATCGCCGTACGCGCGCTCGCCGCCCGCGGTGAGTCGACGGCCGCCGAACTCGCGGGCGACGACGCCCGCCTCCGTACGGAGGTCGTGCTCTCGCCCGGCAAGGCCTACGAGGGCACCCAGAAGGTCGCGAGCAGACTGCTGCTCCTGCTCGCCGCCGAGGGCCGGGTGGTACGCGGCCGGCCACGTGGCTCGTGGACCTCGCACCAGTACCGCTGGGCGCCGCTGACCGACTGGTTCCCCGGCGGCCTCGCGCACGGCGACACCCACCGCGCGGAGGAGGAGCTGGCCCGGCTCTGGCTGCGGGCGTTCGGCCCGGCCACGGCCGACGATCTGCGCTGGTGGGCGGGGTGGACGAAGACACAGGTCAAACGGGTGCTGACGGAAGTGAGGCCGGTCGAGGTCGATCTCGGCGGCGGGGCGACCGGGCTGCTCCTGCCCGACGACCTGGAAGAGACCGTGCCGCCGGAGCCGTGGGCCGCGCTGCTGCCGGCCCTCGACTCCACGCCGATGGGGTGGCACGAGCGCGGCTGGTTCCTCGGCGAGCACGGGCCGCGCCTCTTCGACAGGGTTGGGAACATCGGCCCTTCGCTGTGGTGGGACGGCCGCGTCGTCGGCGGCTGGGCGCAGGACAGGAACGGTGAGATCGTGTGCCGCTTCCTGGAGGATGTCGGCGCCGACGCGGAGGCGGCGGTACGGCGCGAGGCCGAGCGCCTCGCCGTGCCTCTGGGCGAGGTCAGGCTCAGCGCCCGCACGCGCGGGCGCACCTGGCTGGAGGACGAACTGGCGGGCTGACACCCGGCAGCCCGGCGGCCGGCGGCGCGTACCTGCACGGCGGCCGGCCGTCAGCGCTCTCCCGCGAACGCGCACGGCATCGAGCGGACCCGGTTGTCGAAGTTCGACGGCACCAGCACCGGCGCGCCCACGGAGCGCAGTTCGGGCGATCTCGTCAGCAACTCCCGGAAGAGCGCCTTTATTTCCTGCTTCGCCAGGAACGTGCCCAGGCAGTAGTGCGGACCCCCGCCGCCGTACCCCACATGCGGGTTGGGGCTCCGGGTGATGTCGAAGCGGTCCGGGTCGGTGAAGACCGACTCGTCGCGGTTGGCGGAGGCGTAGAACAGCACCACCCGGTCGCCCCGCCGGAAGTCGTGACCGTTCATCCGGTGGTCCTGGATCAGTCTGCGCCGGAACTGGATGATCGGCGTCGAGTGCCGCACGATCTCCTCGACGGCGCCGTCCTCGTACCGGTCGAAGTCACTGAGCAGCAGGGCCCGTTGGTCGGGGTGATCGGTCAGCAGGGACAGGCCGTGCGCGATCGCGTTACGTGTGGTCTCGACCCCGGCGACCATCAACAGCGAGAAGAACGAGCCCAGTTGGCGGCCGTTCAGCGACTGGCCGTCGATATCCGCGTTCACGAGCGCGGAGATGAGATCCCCGGTCGGATTCTTACGCCGCTGCCGCCCGAGGTCCGCGACCATTCCCTGCATGGCGGCCAGTGCGCGAAGTCCCTTTCCCGGTACGCGAATTCGCTGCCGTACCGTCCGCGCGACACCCGTTTCCACGGACGCCCGATTCACCTGGGCGAGGATCGATGGACGCTCCTTCTCGGGAATTCCCATCAGATTGCAGATGATTTCGAACGGCATACGTGACGCGACCGCAGTGACGAAATCCTTCGGCCGTTCCCGGAGCAGGTCGTCCACAATGCGCTTCGCCACCGAGCGGACATCCTCCTCCGTCGCGGCGAGAATGCGGGGGGTGAAAGCGCGGGAGACGATCCGCCGCAGCTGGGTGTGCTGCGGTTCGTCGAGATTGACCAGTGACTCCCCGAACACCGCCCGCACCCAGCGGGCCGGCTCGGGAGTGGTGACGCCGGGCGCGCTGCCGAACACCTCCGCGTTCCGGCTGGCCTCCACCACGTCCGCGTGCCTGACCAGCGCGTAGAAACCCCGCTCCGGCCGTAGCCGGCCTCCCGGCCGCTCAACGAAGTACCGCGGCGGTCCGGCGGCGCGGAGCCGGGCGAAGCCCTCCAGCCTTTCGGAATGCGGCAGTTGCCAGAACGAGGGATCGGCGAGATTCGGCGTCATGTGTCCATTCCTTCCGTGGCTTCGAGCTTCCCACGGCGGACGCGACATCAGCGTGCGCCGGACGTAGGGCAGACGGGGGTATCGGTGAGCTGTTCTCGCACACGGGGGCGACTACTCCGCCACTCGGGTGACGCGAACTCACCTCCCGTGCCCGCAGGCCGCTACTGTGCCGAAGCATGACCTTCTCCAACACCGCGCAGGGAAGCCTGCAATATGCCCCTCTGCTCGGCACCCTCACGGTAATTCCCTGGACCGGTGAGCAGTCCGACGACGAGCGCAACCCGCCTTTCCTGCTGGCCTATTCACTCGGCGACGGCTGTGACGGCGCGGAGGCCGGTCAAGAGGCGATGCACGCCGTCATCAAGGAGGTCGGTCTCAGGACCGGCCCGGGGCTGACCGATGTCGCCGCGTCGCCCGCCATCCCGATCACGCTGCTGGTGCAGGCCGGGCGGGCCGTGCTGACCATGCCGTATCTGAAGGCCCAGTGCGCCGTCCCCCCGGAGTGGGAGGAGGACGCCCGCGCGACGGGCGCGGTGTACTTCATCCTCGCCACCCAGCCGTGGCCCGAGGGCATCCCCGGCAGGCCGGTGAGCGAGGAGGCGCTGCGCGCCTTCGTCGGCGACGAGGCGGTGCTGACCGGCGCCGCGCACAGCCTGGTGCCGGTGAGCACCCTGCGAGGCTGACGCGCGGCCCCGGCTCACAGCCCGTTCCGGCCGGGCCCTCCGGTGGCGGGGAGCGTACGTCCCGCCTCGTCCCACTCCCGTACCAGAGCGGTGTAGATGGGGGTGGGGATCGGCGCGGCGGCGGGGGGAGGCGGGGTCGGCGGAGGGGGCGGGACCGCTTCGGCACGATGCTTGGGCACCGCTGTGAGGCGCTGCCATCGGGGTGCTTGAACGGAGTTCATGCTCTGGCAAACGCCGTAATCGCCCCCTGAGTCACTGTGCCCGGCGTGTTGAGGGGGACAGCTGAAACGCTACTTCGAATGCGTGACCGAATCGGTGGAGCAGACACCATGACAACAGCAGTGAGCGACAAGGCGCCGGCGTCCGGCGCGCACAGGTACGGGGACGAGCCCGCGCGGGAGGGACGGCACAGCGCCCCGGGGGTTTTCGGTGCGGGGCGGGTGCTGGCGTGGTTGTTGGTGGTGTCGGGTGCGGCGGGTGTGCTGGCGTCGTGGGTGATCACGATCGACAAGTTCAAGCTGCTGGAGGATCCGGGTTTCACGCCGGGGTGCAGTCTGAATCCGGTGGTGTCGTGCGGGAACATCATGAAGAGCGAGCAGGCGTCGGTGTTCGGGTTCCCGAATCCGATGCTGGGGCTGGCGGCGTACGGGGTCGTGGTGTGTGTGGGGGCGGGGCTGCTGGCGGGGGCACGCTACCGGCGGTGGTTCTGGCTGGGGCTGAACGCGGGGATGCTCTTCGGTGTCGGCTTCTGTACGTGGCTGCAGTACCAGTCGCTCTACAGCATCGGCTCCCTCTGCCTCTGGTGCTCACTGGCCTGGGTGGCGACGATCGTGATGTTCTCGTACGTCACGACGTACAACGTCACGCACCGGATCCTGCCCGCGCCCGCCGGACTGCGCACCGCGCTGGGGGAGTTCCACTGGGTGCTCCCGGTGCTCTGGACCGGGATCATCGGGATGCTGATCCTGACCCGCTGGTGGGACTTCTGGACCAGCTGACCCGCCGCCCACGAGCCTCGCGTCCCCCGCGTCCCCCGCGAGCCCGCACGACGAAGCGGCCGCACGAAGCGCGCACTCACGTGCGCCGGTTCGTGCGGCCGCCGGTGGTACGGCAGTTGGCCCACCCGGGCGGGACCGCGGGCCTACTGACCGAGCGGGATCCCACCGAGCATCGCCCCGCCCTTGCCGCCGTTACCCCCCTTGCTTCCCTTACCGCCCTTGCCGCCCTTGGCGCCGCCCAGCCCCTTCGCCACGTCTCCCAGGCTGTTGACGAGTGAGCCGTCGTTCTTCGGGTCCAGCGCGTTCGTGTTCACCACCTGGGCGTCGAGCGACTCCTGGTTGGTCACCGTCTCCAGGGCCCCGCCCAGTCCGCCGTTCAGGCTCATCGGGACGCTCCCGGCCGCGAACGCCGGGGCGCCGGCGCCCAGTGCCAGCACGGAACCGGCGAGGACCGCGGCGACCTTCACAGGCTTCATGGGCTTCGTGGGCTTCATGGTGAGTCCTTCTTTCGACGGGAGTTCTCGCTTGCCTGATCTCGACCTCATCAACGATTTCCGACCGCGCCGGACACGACGAACGGCCGTACGGGCCCCGCGTTGACGGGGCCGGTACGGCCGTTCTGGCGCTGCGTGGTGCTACGGAAGCTGCGGCGTCGACGGCACGCCCGGAAGCTCCGGAGCCGGCGCGGGAACGCCGGCCTCGGGTAGCTGCGGCAGCTCGGGCAGACCCGGCAGGTTCGGGGCCGGCAGGCCACCGTTCATGACGAGCGCCGTGGTGAGGTTGACCAGCGAGGTCACGACGGCCTTCGACTGGGTGGCGACGGCGTTCGCGTCCCTGGCGGTCGTCGCCCTGAGGAGCGCGTCGGTGGCCCGCCGCACAGAGTCGACGGCCTCGGCCCTCAGGTCGGCTGCGGCCTGGGCCTTGTCGTCGGCGCCCATGCCGTTCGTAGCGTCCATGTCGCCCATGTGGCCCGCCGGCTTGGCGGGGGCGGCCGGCGCGGCGTTCTGCACGGCGTTCAGGGCCTTCCTGATCGCCTTCTGGTACCTCTGGACCTCGGCGGCGGAGATCTGGCCGTTGTCCGCGGCGATGACGGAGTCGAGGAGGTCGGTGACCGGCTTGATGGCGCCGGACAGCGAACTCAGCGTCTGCGTCTGCTGCTTGAGGGCCTCGGCGTCGGCGATCGGGGCGACGGCCTTGGCGCCGACACCCACCGGCGTCTCCTGGACGGTGACGGCGGCGGCGGTACCGGCGGTACCCATGACGAGTACGGCGCAGACGACGGCGGCTGCGGCGCGGGATGAGACGTGGGAACGCATGAAAAGGTCCTTTCAGGACACTAGGTGGGGTTTCGTCTTCACCGTGGGTCGCGGGGCCGCCGCCCGCAACCGATCCGGAGCCCCGCCCCGTGTCCGCCATCCGGCCGCTTCGCCCCCGCTGACCTGGGCCGGGGCGCCGGGGAATCTCACTCGTCCGGGATGCGTGTCGCCGCCGAAAGGGTGGGCGCACCCGTCCCCGTACAGCGGAAGAGCCGCCCACCCCGGGACGGGGGGAGCGGCTCTTGCCGGGGGTGACGGCACTCGTGCTGCGGTCTGATTCAGGCGTTGACGCAGGTGTTGCCGAAGGCCGGGTTGAGCAGGCCGATGATGCCGACGGTGTTGCCGCAGACGTTCACGGGCACGTGCACCGGGATCTGGGCGGCGTTGCCGGAGAGGAAACCCGGGGAACCGACAGCCGCGCCCTGGGCGCCGCTGTCGGCGATGGCGGCACCGGAGGCGCCGACGACGGCGGCTGCCGCCGCGGAGGACAGGACAACAGCCTTGGCGATACGCGACATGGGGATGAGCTCCTCGGTCGTATGGGAGTGGGGGGTACGGGCGCGGTCGCCCGACTTACCGATCAACGCGGGGAGTGCTGATCGGTTGCGGCCCGAATGAGTGAAGAAACCGGCCCGTTCCCGCGGTGGACGGTCGGAACCGTCGTGGGTCAGGCGTTGACGCAGGTGTTGCCGAAGGTCGGGTTGAGCAGGCCGGCGAGGCTGGCCGTGTTGCCGCAGAGGTTGACCGGGACGTGGACCGGGATCTGGAGCAGATTGCCGGAGAGGACGCCCGGGGAGTTGGCGGCGACACCTTCGGCGGAGGCGCCGCTGGAACCGCCGGAGCCGTGACCGCCGTGACCGGTGGCCGACGCCATACCGGCACCGGCGAGGAGGAGGGCGGCGCTCGACGCTGCCATGACTACGGACTTGGCGACTCGGTTCATGACCATTTCCTTTCGATTTGCCAACGGTGCGACAGACTCAACGATCGGCGGCCCTCCGGGAAACGCGAGTTGGCCCGAAGAGTTCGAATGGCGGCGCGTGCTGGTTTGAGCACGGCCCGATTCCGGGAAAGCGATTGTGCCTTCGGTTCGGTCCCGTGCGGCTCACGTGATTTTCACTCCGCGCCTGTAAGGGTGCACTGGCGTTTCGTTCTTCCGGTCGGAGAGTCCCTATGCGCGATTGCGTGGTTCATGCTGTAAGGAGGGGTCTGCTGTTCGCCGTGACGGCGACGGCGACGGCGACCGCCGTCGCAGTGACTCCGGCCCCGGTTTCGTCGGCAACTGCCGTGGCAGCGCCGGGGGTTTCGGAGGTCGCGGAGGATTCCGCGGACGGGTCCCCGGACGAGGCGGCCCGCATTCCGTTCGGCGAGCGTTATCACGCCGTCCAGCACGGCGGGATCGTCCGGGCCGCCAACTCGGCCATCACCTGCCGCACCACGGGCCGGTTCACCCCGGTCACCCCATCCGCCGCATCGGCCTGCGAAGCCGCACGGGACAGCGCCACGGCGGCCAACGACCAGTACGACATGTTCTACACGGACCTCGACGAGGACCCGAGCACCTACAACTCGACCCGGGGCGAACTGCGCGTACCGGCCGGCGGCAAGGTGAGCTACGCGCGGCTCTACTGGGGCGGCAACCTCCGTGTCGGTGAGCAGAAGCCGCCGGAGGACAACGGCCGCGTGCTGATCGCCGAACCCGGCGGCGCGTACAAGGAAGTCCTGTCCGACACGCTGATCGGCCGCCGTTCGGCCGACGGCGCCGATGCCTACCAGGCGTCGGCGGACATCACACCGCTGGTGCGGTTCGCCGGTTCGGGCATGTACACGGTGGCGCAGATCAATGTCGCCATGGGCCGGACGGCGGCAGGCGCGTGGGGCGGCTGGACGATGGTCGTCGCGTACGAGAGGGCCGAGGACCCGCCGCGTCATCTGGTGGTGTGGGACGGCTTCGAGGCGCTCGACGCGGAGCATCCGCAGGTGCGGGCCGGGCTCGGGAAGCTGCCTACGCCGACCGGCGCGGAGGGCACCATCGGGGTCGTCTCGTACGACGGGGACTCCGGGGCGGGCGGTGAATCACTGACCGCCGGGACAGGGCGCGGGAATGCTCGTTCGATCGGCGACAGGGCCAATCCGGCTGGCGATGTGATGAATTCAAGCATCGCAGATGACGGTATCAATCAGATAAAACGAAAACCCGCTTACAAGAACACTCTCGGATATGACTCGGATATCTTCGACCTGCGCGAAGCACTGGTCCCGGGAGGCGACACTATGAACGTCAGTTACCGGACCGGGCGAGACTCGGTCTGGCTCGGCGCGTTTTTCGTCGCGGTGGACGCGCGGCGCTGAGCCGGCTCGCGCGTCCGCGTTTCAGCGGCGCTTTCTGGCTTACCGGATTGTCCGACCTCATGACACCTGAGACCACGAGCGGAGTGAGTTACGCGTGCGCCCACCAACGCGCAGACCCGGTCCCGGCTTTACGGTGCTCCATCTCGTCCAACCGGTCGACGGAGGAGTGGCCCGCGTCGTCGCGGATCTCGTCCAGGCACAGGTCACCGCCGGAATGCGGGTCGTCGTCGCCTGCCCCGAACGGGGGCAACTCGGGCCCGACGCCGCCGCGCTGGGCGCCGAGACCGAGATCTGGGACGCCACCCGCGACCCCGGCTTCGGACTGCCCGCCGAGATCCGCCGGGTCGCCGAACTGGTCGGGCGGATCCGGCCCGACGTGGTGCACGCGCACAGCGCGAAGGCGGGCTTCGCAGGGCGCCTGGCCGTACGGGGACGTGTCCCGACCGTGTTCCAGCCGCACGCCTGGTCGTTCGAGGCCGTCAGCGGTACGACCGCGGCCCTCGCCCGGGGCTGGGAGCGGCTGGCCGCCCGCTGGACCGCGCGCGTCGTCTGCGTGAGCGAGGCCGAACGGGGCAGGGGCGAGCGCGCCGGGGTACGGGCGCCCTGGTCCGTCGTCCACAACGGCGTCGACGCCGACCGCTTCCGCCCGGCCGGCACCACCGGCCCCCTCGCATCCACGGCCGCCGCCCGCGCCGCGCTTCCCCGGCTGGCCGAACTCCCCCCGGACACACCCCTCGTCGCGTGCGTCGGCCGGATCTGCCGCCAGAAGGGCCAGGACATCCTGCTGCGGGCCTGGCCACTGGTACTCGACACGGTGCCGGAGGCCCGCCTCGTGCTCGTCGGCGACGGCCCCGACGCCGAGCGGCTGCGCGCGGGCGCCCCGCCGTCGGTGCTCTTCGCCGGGGCCGTACGGGACACCGCGCCCTGGTACCGCGCCGCCGACCTCGTCGTACTGCCCTCCCGCTGGGAGGGCATGGCGGTCGCGCCGCTCGAAGCCATGGCCAGCGGTCGGGCCGTACTGCTCAGCGACGTGGACGGGGCCCGCGAGAGCCTGCCGCCCGCCCAGCGGGCGCACTGTCTGACCCCGCCCGAGGACCACTCCGCCACCGCGAAGGCGATCACCGCGCTGCTGCGCGACCGGGCGCTGCGGGAGGACTTCGGCCGCCAGGGCCACGAGCACGTACGCAGCACCTACGACGTACGGCAGACCACCAGGGCCATCGCGGACGTGTACCGCGACGTGGTCGCGGTGCCGCGTTCCGAGCGCAGGGAGGCGATCTCCCAGTGACCACGGAAAGCACCAGCGTCCCCGCTCCCTCCGGGCGCGGATCGACAGGCCACCCGGCGGCGGCGGGCGCCGGACCGCTGAGCAAGGAACCCGGCAGCCCCGGCCCCGGCACGCTCACAGGGCCCGGCGGAGTGACCTTCACCGCCACCGGCCTGCGGCCGCTCGGGTTCGTCCCGATGGGACCGCAGCAGGACGGGGCCGACCGTGTCGCGCTCCCGCCCCGCCGCCGTACGGCCGCGCCCCTGCGCTTCGCGCTGCCGCTCATCGCCGCCGACTGGACGGGGGCCCTGCTGGGCACTGCCGTACTCGACTCCGCACAGCATCACCTGGCGCTGATCGTGCCGCTCATGGCGTGCGTCGCCGTCCTCAACACGTACGCCGGGCTCTACCGCCGGTCGGGACCGCGCACCGCACTGGACGAACTCCCCGCACTGGGCGCGCGCATCCTCATCGCGTGGTGCACCGCCGCCGCACTGCTGGCCGCTCTCTTTCCCGGGCACACGCTGAGCCTCACCGCTCTCATGGCCGGCAGCACCACCCAGTTAGTCGTCGCCTGCTTCGGCCGGGCCCTCGTCCACGGCTACCAGCGGCACACGGCGCGCAGCCGGCTCACCTCCGCACTGGTCGTGGGCGCGGGCCCGGCGCCACGGCGGCTCGCCGGGCTGCTCGCCCGGCACCCCGTCTACGGCCTGGTGCCCGTCGGCATCGTCGCCCCCGCCCACGGCGACCGGACCGGCGACCGGACCACTGACCCGCAAGGCGAGGAGTGCCCGTCCGAGGAGTACCCCGCCGAGGCCGACACCGACGCCGACATCCTCGTTCCCGTGCTCCCCGTGCTGAGCACCATCGAGGAGATCCACCGCGCCGTCATCCAGAACGGTGTCCGGCACGCGGTCTTCCTCGACGACACCAGGGGCGGCACGATCCCCGGCGCCGAGGCCGACCGGACCGGGCTCGTCGCGCTCTTCCACGAGTACGGCTGCGCCACCTGGTTCATCGGCGGAATCGGCGGAGCCGGGGTCGGCGGCGCCATGTCGCAGCACCTCTGGGGCTTCACCTGCCGCCGCGTCCCCGCACCCACCGCGCGCCGCGGCACCCTCGCCAAGCGCCTGCTCGACATCGCCGTCGCGGCCCCCATCCTGCTCGCGATCTCACCGGTGCTGCTGGCGTGCGCGCTCGCCGTACGGTTCCTCGACGGCCCCGGGGTGCTGTTCCGCCAGGAACGCATCGGACAGCACGGCCGCCCCTTCACCCTGCTGAAGTTCCGCACCCTGCGCCCGGCCGACGACCACGAGGCGGCCACCCGCTGGTCCGTCGCCAACGACCGGCGGATGAGCCCGGTGGGCCATCTCCTGCGCCGTACGTCGATGGACGAACTGCCGCAGATCTGGAACGTCCTGCGGGGCGACATGAGCCTCGTCGGCCCCCGCCCCGAACGCCCCTTCTTCGTCGCCAACTTCAGCAAGACCCATCCGGGCTACGCGGCACGCCACCGGATGCCCGTCGGTATCACCGGTCTCGCGCAGGTCCACGGGCTGCGCGGGGACACCTCCATCGAGGACCGCTCCCGATTCGACAACCACTACATCGACCACTGGTCGTTGTGGCAGGACGTGTGCATCATCATCCGAACCGCCCTCTCCCTCGTACGCCCGGCGGGGAGCTGACGTGGCCGACGCCCGAGGCACGCTGCTCCTCGCCCCCCGTACCGAATCCGATCCTCTTCCCCACGCAGACTTCGCCGAACGCGACTGGCGCGGGGCGCTGCGCCGGGCCGCTCCGGTGCTGCCCGTCCTCGTGGTGGTCGCGCTCGTCGCCGTGCCGGTGGCCGGTCCAGCCGGGGACGGCGCGGCCGGCTCCGGGACGGTGGCCGACGCCGCTTCCGCGCTGCTGGTCCTCTTCTGTCTCGTACGGGTGCTGCGCGAGCGCGCCCGGCCGCTGACCCGAACGGCCGCGCTGGTACTGGGACTTCCCGTGTTCGGCGTGTGCGTCGCCGCGATCACGTCGTACGACCCCGTGTCCAGCCTGCCGGGCGTGGCGCGCTACCTCCAGATCTTCGTGCTGGTCCCCGGCGCGCTGCTGCTGCTGATCAGGGACCGCCGGGACTTCCGGCTCATCGCCTGGTCGATGGTGGTCCTCGCGCTGGTGCAGGGGGTCGTCGGCGTCGTCCAGTACCTGACCGGCACCGGCGCCTCGTACATGGGCGAGGACGTCCGCGCGGTCGGCACGTTCGGACCCACCGACGTCATGGGCATGGCCACGGTCGTGTCGTACGGCCTGGTCGCCGCCGTCGGCCTGGCCCTTGGCGCGGGAGCCGAACCCGGCCAGGGCGGCGGGCGTGACGTGCCGCGCCGGCAGCGGGCCGCCGCGCTCACCTGCGCCGCACTGCTCTTCCTGCCGCTCGTGCTCTCCTTCAGCCGGGGCGCGTGGATCGCGACCGCCGTGACCGTCACGCTGCAGCTCGCGCTCTCCGGGCTGCGCCGCGCGGCCCGGGTCGCCCTCGTGGTGGCTGCGCTCGGTGTCGTACTCGTCGGCGGACTCGGCATCGGCTCGCAGATGGTCTCCGAACGGCTCGGCAGCATCACCGAGGTCACCGAGGCGCCCGACAGGTCGGTCACCGACCGGTACACGATGTGGGCGGCGGCGGCCGGGATGTGGCGCACCGATCCGGTCACCGGCGTCGGGCTGAAGGGCTTCCCCGCCTACCGCGACAGCCACTCCTCGGTCGCGCTCTCGTCGGGCAGCGACACGGCGGGCGCGGGCAAGGCGTTCGAGCGTCAGCCGCTGCTCTCGCCGCACAACATGTATCTGCTGGTCCTGAGCGAGCAGGGGATCGTCGGTCTGCTGGCGCTGGCCGGGAGCTGGGCCGCGCTGCTCGTCCTCGTGCTGCGGCGGCTGCCCGGCGCGCGGCGCGGACACACGGGCTTCGACTGCGCGCTGGTCGCCGCGGGGCTCCTCATCTGGCAGCTGGTGGACTTCGGTTACGCGGACATCGGCGGGCCGTCGACGGTGCTGACGGCCGTCGTGCTCGGCCTGGCCGCGTGGTGGGCGCTCAACCGCCGGGCGAACCACCGCGAGGACGGCGGAGCCGTCCAGGAATCCGGTGCGGCGTGAGCGATCTGACCGACGCGACGCAGCCCCGGACGGAGCCCGCCGGGGCGGGCGCGCCCGCCGAATCCGCTCCGACCGCCCAGCAGCCCGCCGTTCCCAGCCGCAGGCCGCCGCCCCCCTCGATCTCACTGTCCAAGCGGACCGACGCGGACAACGGCGCGGACGCCGCCGATCCGGGCGGCGGGGGTGCCCATCTCTCCGGCCGTTTCCTCGCCCGCGCGGCGCTGGTGACCGCCGTCCTCACCGCCGCCGGAGCCCTGCTCGGTCTCGTACGCGACCAGACCATCGCCCACCTCTACGGGGCGGGCCCCGACACCGACGCGTTCCTCGTCGCCTGGACCGTCCCGGAAGTCGCGTCGACGCTGCTCATCGAGGACGCGATGGCGCTCATCCTGGTGCCCGCCTTCAGCCTCGCGCTCACGCGCAGGGCCGCGCGTCAGCCGCTCCTGCCGGGCCCACCGCCCGACCTCGCTCCCGACCTCGACCTCGATCCCGACCGCGATCGTGACCCCGTGCACGCCCTGCTGCGCACGACCCTGCCGGTCCTGCTGCTCGCGCTCAGCGCGGGCGCCGTCCTGCTGATCCTGGCCGCGCCCTGGGTGGTCGCCGTCCTGGCCCCCGGCCTCCCCGACACCCGACTGGCCGTCGACTGCACCCGGTTGACGGCCACCTGCGCGTTCAGCTTCGGCGTCGCCGGGTACTGCAGCGCCGTCCTGCGGGCGCACGGCAGCTTCGTACCGCCCGCGATGATCTACGTCGCGTACAACGTCGGCATCATCGCCACGATGCTGGTCCTCAGCGACCGGCTCGGGGTGCGCGCCGCGGCCGTCGGAGTCGCCCTCGGGGGCGTCCTGATGGTCCTCGTCCAGGCGCCGGTCGTCTGGCGCCGGCTGCGCGAACGCCGCGCCGCCGGGCCCGCGCACGAGCCGGCCCCCGAGCCGCCCGGCGAACAGCCCGGCACCGGCCGGCCGCTCGTCGTCATCGGACTGCTCGCCCCCGTCATCGTCTTCGCCCTCACGCGCCAGTCCCAGGTCCTCATCGAACGCTTCCTGGCCGCGCCCCTGCCCGCCGGCGCCATCTCGCATCTCAACTACGCGCAGAAGGTCGCGCAGATGCCGATGGTGCTGTCCCTGATGCTCTGTACGGTCACCTTCCCCGTCGTCGCGCGCGCCATGGCGGCCGGGGATACCGACCGGGCCAGGCGGCGCGTCGAACGCGACCTCGCGCTCGCCGGTGTCATCGTGCTCGTGGGCGCCGCGACCGTCGTCGCGTGCGCACCGCAGATCATCGAAATCCTCTTCCAGCGCGGTGCTTTCGACCGGGCGGACACGGCGGCCACCGCCACCGTGATGCGTGTCTACGCACTGGGGCTGCTCGGCCACACCCTCGTCGGGGCCCTCGTCCGCTGTTACTTCTCCGCCGCGCGCCCCCTGTGGTTCCCGGCGCTCGCCATGCTCGCCGGCCTCGCCCTCACCACCGCGGGCGGCGCCCTGCTGGTCGGCACCTGGGGCGTCCTCGGGATCGCGGCGGGCAACGCGCTGGGCATCACCGCCACCGCCGCCCTCCTGCTCCATGGTGTCGCCCGGCACAGCGTTCCGGTGCGGGTCCGCCACATGACCGGAGGGCTCGTCAAACTCAGCGCCGCCGCCGCTGCCGCCACCGGCTCCGGATGGCTCTGCGGCGCCCTCGTCCCCGCCCCCGTACCGGCGGCGGCCCTCGCCGGTCTGGTGGTCGCCGCGGTGTTCCTCGTGATCGCACGCGCCCTCCAGGTGCCCGAGATCGACTCCCTCGTCCGCTCCGCCACACGAAAGCTCATCGATGTCCGCTGACACGGTCTCCGCAGGCCCCCTGTGGGCAGCCATGTACCACTCGATCACCGACTCGGCCGACGACCCCTACCAGGTGACCGTCTCGCCCGACCGGCTCGACCGGCAGCTGCGCTGGCTGCGCCGCCGCGGGCTCACCGGCGTGAGTATGGAGCGCCTGCTGGTCGCCCGCGCGCGGGGCCGCGACTCCGGACTCGTCGGGCTGACCTTCGACGACGGTTACGCCGACTTCCTGACGAACGCCGTGCCGCTGCTGCACCGGTACGAGTTCACCGCCACCGTCTACGTGCTCCCCGGCCGGCTCGGCGGCAGCAACGAATGGGACAGCCTCGGTCCGCGCAAGCCCCTCCTCACGGCCGACGGCATCCGCGAGGCGGCGGCGGCCGGCATGGAGATCGGCTCGCACGGGCTGCGCCACACCGATCTCACCGCCGCCGACGACGCGCTGCTGACCGAGGAGACACGCGGCAGCCGCGAGGCGCTGTCCGCGCTCACGGGCGCGGAAGTGACCGGGTTCTGCTATCCGTACGGCACGGTCGACGAACGCGCCATGACCGCCGTACGGGAGGCCGGTTACCGGTACGCGGTCGGTATCAGCCCCGGCCCGCTCACCGGCCTGTTCGCCCTGCCGCGGGTGCACATCGGCCAGGAGGACACCGCCTTCCGGCTCTTCCTGAAGCGCGCCCTGCACGGCCGGCGGCGTGAGCCGGTCCCCTACGTCCCGTACGGCCCCGCCTCGCTGCCCGCCGAGGCCGCGACCACGGGCGAGGGCGGCGGCGCATGAAGGTGCTGCATGTCATCACCGGTCTCGGCATCGGCGGCGCGGAACAGCAACTGCGCCTGCTGCTACGCCAGTTGCCCACCGACAGCGCCGTCGTCACGCTCACCAACCCGGGCGCCGTCGCACGCGGGATCACCGCCGACGGCTGCCCCGTCACCAACCTCGACATAAGAGGCAACCGTGACCTCGGCGCACTGCCCCGCCTGACGGGGCTGATCAGGGACGGCCGGTACGACCTGGTCCACACCCACCTCTACCGCGCCTGCGTGTACGGACGCCTCGCCGCGCGCCTCGCGGGCGTACGGACCGTCGTCGCCACCGAGCACTCCCTGGGCGCCACCCAGATCGAGGGCCGCCCCCTGACGGCCGGCGCCCGCGCCCTCTACCTCGGCACCGAACGCCTCGGCTCGGCGACGGTCGCCGTCTCGACCACCGTCGCGCACCGGCTGCGCCGCTGGGGCGTACGCCGGGACCGTATCCATGTCGTGCCCAACGGCATCGACGTGCCGCGCTTTGGCTACGACGAGACGGCTCGGCACAAGGCCCGTGCCGAACTCGGCCTGCCCGCCGACGCGTTCGTCGTCGGCGGACTCGGCAGGCTCAGTCCGGGCAAGCGCTTCGACACGCTCGTCCGGGCCGTCGCCGCCCTGCCCGGCGCCCGCCTCCTGCTCGTCGGCGAGGGCCCCGAGCGCGACCGACTGCGTGCCCTGGCAACGGAGTTGGGCGCCTCTGACCGGGTCCTGATGCCCGGCGCGTGCGAGGACCCGCCACCGAATCCGGCCGCCGACGAGGGACCTGACCTGCCGTCACTTCTCGCTGCCATGGACCTCTTCGTGTCCACGTCCGAGGACGAGGCCTTCGGGCTCGCGATGGTCGAGGGCCTGGCAGCCGGGCTGCCCGTCCTGCACGTCACCTGCCCCGCCCTGACGGATCTGCCCCCCGACGCGGCACCGGGCGCGCGCCAGATCAGCGGGACGGTCTCCGATCTCGTCACCGAACTGGCCGAATTCCAGAGGCGGTTCACCTCCGGCGACGGCCCCCGCCGGCTGCCGGTACCGCCCGCGGCCCGCCACTACGACATCTCCCGCAGCGCCGAACAGCTGATGTCCGTCTACGACCACGCCCTGCGGGGGAACGGCGGCTCGCCCGCGCGCCCCGTCCGCCGCCCGGCCACCCCCGAGGAGTGAGTGCCCGATGACGAAGACCGAGAAAGAGAGCGGCAAGCGCCGCGAGGGCTCCTGGCCCGGCCGGGTCCTGGCGAGGACCAAAGCCCTGTTCGTCTGGTGGATCGTGCCGGTCTGCGTCCTGATCGGGGCGTTCGCGGGCGGCGCGTACGGCACGCTCCGTACGCCGCAGTACTCCGCCACCAGTTACGTACTCGTCGTACCGACCGACAAGACCGACCCCGCCGCCGCGCTCGGCTTCGCGCAGGCCTACGGGCGGGTCGCCTCGCAGGTCGCCGTCACCGGCGACGCCCAGGTGTGGGCCGGGGTGTCCCGGAAGGTCCTCAAGGAGAACGTCACCACGGTCACCTCGCCCGACGCCCCGATGATCTCGGTGACCGCCACCTCCAGCGGCCGGCAGGCGGCCGTCAGCATGGCCGACGGCGTCGCGCGCTCGCTGGTGCTCAACGGCACGCAGATGCAGGGCAGTACGAACGTCCGGGTGGTCCAGTTCGCCCGTGCGGTCAAGCCCACCAGCCCCGTGTCGCCGTCGGTGCCGCTGGCGGCGCTCGTCGGCGCCGCCGCGGGAGGCCTTCTCGGCGGACTCCTCGTACTGGTGCGCCCGAAGCGGCGGCCCGGCGAGGTGCACGCGCCGGTACCCGGTCCGTCGGCCGCGCCCGTGCCCCAGACGGAGAGTGTGTGATGGCGCCGGAATCGACCACCAAGCGGGGCCGGCGGGCGGGCGCGGCAGCCCCGGCCAGGACTGTCGGCAGAGGCACCTTCACGGCACTGACCTCCGAGGTCTGCCGGGACCCCGACCGGTTCGGCGCCCTCGCGGCCGAGTGGACCGCGCTCCACCGCCGCTCCGGCGCTGCCACCCCCTTCCAGAGCCACGCGTGGCTGCACTCCTGGTGGCTGTCGTACGGCACCCGCGGCCGGCTCCGCGTCGTCCTCCTGCGCCGGGACGGCGCGCTCGTCGGCGCCGCGCCGCTGATGCTGGTCCACCGGCCGTTCCCCGTACTGGTCCAGCTCGGCGGCTCCATCTCCGACTTCTCCGACTTCCTGCTCGACGACGACTGCGCCGACAGCGCGGCCCCCGCCCTCGCGAAGGCCCTCGCCAACGCCGCGCGCACCGCCGTGATCGACCTCCGGGAGGTACGGCCCGGCGCCGCCGTCGAACGCGTCTACGAGTGCTGGGACGGCCCGCGCGACACGCTGCCCGACTCGCAATGCCTCGAACTGCCCGCCGTCCCCATGGACGAACTGCTCGGCCGTCTCCAGTCCTCCCGCGCCCAGCGCGTCAGGGCCAAGATCCGCAAGATCGACTCGGCGGGCATCGAGGAACGCGAGGTGCCGGGCGACGAGATCCCGACCGCCGTCGAACGGCTCCTCCATCTCCACCGGCTCCAGTGGGAGGGACGCGGCGTCACCCAGGAACACCTCAGCGCCCGTTTCGCCCAGCATCTGACCCGCTCGGTGCGGGCCATGGTCGAGTGCGGCGACGCGCGGATCACCGAGTTCCTGCTCGGGGGCGAGGTGGTCGCCGCCGACCTCACCTTGATGTCACCGCGGCTCGCGGGCGGTTATCTGTACGGCGCCGACCCGATGCTGCGCGAGCGGAAGGTCGACGTCGCCACGATGCTGCTGCGCGACAGCGCCCGGCGGATCAGCGCCGACGGCCGCTCCACGCTGAGCATGCTGCGCGGCAACGAGCCGTACAAGCACCACTGGCGCCCGGAGACCGTCTGCAACCAGCGGCTGCTGATGGCGCGCCGCCTGGCGGCCCCCTCGCTGCGCATGGTCGCCGCCCACGCCGCCGCGCGCGGCCGGGCCGCCGTCCTGGTCAACGAGCGGCTGCCGGCGATGAAGGCGAGGCTGGGCCCCGTCTTCAAAGGAGCATCGTCCGCCCGCAGGGCGGGCCGGACGGGATCTTGAAGACAGGGCCCGGTGAGGCGCACACACCGAGGCGGCGGCAAGGGATGACCGTGCCGCCGCCGGGGTGACAGACCTCAGCTCAGGTCAGCCAGCGTTCCCACCCGCTGAAGCGGAGGCAGATCTTCTTGCCGAGGACGGTCTCGATCCACGAACTGAGCGTCAGCGTCCTGCAGTTCGCCGGCGTCTCGGGCTTCGCCGGGGCGCTGGGATCCGGCCCGGGCTCGGCGGGCGTGACCGGCGGGACACTGGCTTCCGCCCCGGGCTTCTGCCCGTACAGCATCGAACGGAACACCTTCGAGGACCGCGGATTCTCACGGCACTGATATACGCCGTGCGGGCAGTAATCCGTGACCGTGTTGTACAGCGGCCGGTGATCCTTGATCCACTTGAGCATGCCCCGCATGTATTCGGGATTGTCGCCGTTGCGGAAGAGGCCCCACTCCGGATAGGAGATAACCTTTCCATGCCGAGCGGCGAAGTTCACATGGTGATGGAGCCCGTACGGCTCATTGACCTGCTCCTCGAACGTCCGCCCCGGCGGCTGGTCGTAGGAGTCCATCCCCACGATGTCCACGACGTCGTCGCCCGGATAGCAATCGGTCCAGGGAATGGCGTCCCTTCCGCGGTTCGGAGCGAAATCGAAACGGAATTCCTGGCCGGGCACCGCGCGCATGGCGCCGACGATCCGCTTCCAGTACGCCTTCCAGGCCCGCGGGTCGGGGGCGCAACGATGGGTGTACGTGGTGCCGTTCATCTCCCAGCCGAGCACGACGACCGTGTCCGGCACGCCGAGGGAGACCAGCCGCTCGGCCAGGATCCGGAAGTGCCGGTCGTACTCGCCCAGGGCGCCCCGGCGCAGTTCCTTGCGGACATCCGTGTCACCGACCCGGCCCTCGGTCCGTTCGAGCATCGGGACATTGAGCACGAACATGCGGTCGGCGCGGGCCTTCTTCCAGTCGGCCCAGTCCTTCAGGAAGCTCGGGCTGCCCTCGATGTTGGACCAGACGTCACCGGGGAGATACGAGTGCCCGACCCGCAGTTCCGTACCCCCGAGCCATTTCTGCATTGCGGCGATACGGCGGACGCCCTCGGGACCGAAATCGAGGTATGCCCCCATCGCAGGCGATTTCACTTCCGGTGGTGCGGGAATGCCGCGGGCGTCGGGGCCGGCGGCGTGACTCGCCATCGGCAGCGCGGAACCCGAGCAAAGGAGGCCGGTCATGATGACACCAAGCCAGGTGCTGATCAGCCGTCGAAATCGATAGGACATGTGTGCTCCTCATGAGGGGAGGCGTTCCGTATCGCACAGCTCCAAAACTATTTCTGGCAAGCCGATCGGGAACCCGGTCCGCCCTTTTACTAGACCGTCCGTGGATTTCACCCCCCGCATGGGTCATCGAAAATGAAGGACACCACCGTGGCGAGCTTTGACACCAGCGTCCCCGCCGTGCTCGTGCGGCTCGACCGGAATCCCTTCCACCACGGGACCCTCGGCGCCGTCAGATCACTCGGCCGGGCGGGAATCACGGTCCACGCCGTGATCGAGTCGGCGCGCAGCCCCGTCGCCAGATCCCGGTATCTGCACACCGGCCATCCGCGTCCTGACAACCGGGTCTCGGACGACGGGCCGCGGGCCACGGCGGCCGACGAGAGGGAGGAACTGCACGGACTGCTGCTGCGGATCTCCGAGCGGCTCGGCACCCCCGCCGTCCTCGTCCCCCTCGACGATCTGAGCGCCATCTCCGTCGCCCGGCTGAGGCCCCGCCTGACCGGGCGCTATCTCCTGCCCGAGCAGCCGTCAGGCCTGCCCGAGCGGGTCGCCGACAAGGCGGAGCTGGCCGAGATCTGCGCCACCCTCGGGCTGCCGCATCCCCGTACGGCCGTCCCCGGTGACAGCGCGGAGGCCGCGCGGGCGGCCTGGACGCTGGGGCTGCCGGTGGTCGCGAAGTGGAGCCGTCCATGGCTGCTGCCCCAGGGCTCCGGGCTGCGCAGCACCGTCGTGGTGCGCTCACCGCGCGAGGCCAGGGAACTGTTCGGGCGCGGCGCGGAGGCGGGGAGCCGGCTGCTGCTCCAGGAGATGCTGCCGCGCGGGCGCGATCTGGACTGGTTCTTCCACGGCTACAGCGGCGGCGACGGCACGCTCCTGGGCGCGACCGGACGCAAGGAACGGTCGTGGCCGGTGGCCGCCGGGCTGACGGCGGTCGGCCGGTGGCTGCCCAACCCCACCGTGGAACGGCTGGCGGGCGAGGTGATCGCCGCGCTCGGCTACCGGGGCATCGTCGACCTCGACTTCCGGCTCGACGCCGCCACCGGCGCGTACCACCTGCTCGACTTCAACCCCAGGCCCGGCGCCCAGTTCCGGCTCTTCACCGACCCGGCGGGCACGGACGTCGTACGGGCGCTGCATCTGGACCTCACCGGGCGCCCCGTTCCCCCTCTGGTCCCGGCGCACGGGCGGACCTTCGTGGTCGAGCACTACGCGGTGCTGTCCGCCCTGTCCTCGGCCGGGCGCCGGAAGCGGGGACACGCGAAGACCCGGCGGATCCGGCCGGCCGGCACGGAGGCGGCGTGGTTCGCGCGGGACGACCCGCGTCCCGCGTACGCCATGACCGCTGCCTGGCTCCTGCACGCGGCGCGCGGCAGCGTACGCCGGCTCCGCCTCCGGGCCCGGCCGTCCGCCGGGCTGCCGGGGGACGCGCGGGCGCCGCGGTCGCTCCTGTCCGGCGTACGCCAGCGCCGGCGCGCCCCGGAGCCCGCCGCCGACAGCACCACCCCGCCCGTCCCGCGCTGACCCCGATCCCACGAGAGAAAGAGAGCGGCGAACTCCTATGCAGGACTTGGTAGTTGTGGGTGCCGGCCCCTACGGGCTGTCCATCGCGTCGCACGCGGCGGCGGCCGGTCTCCAGCCCCGGGTGTTCGGGCGGCCGATGGCGGCCTGGCGGGACGGGATGCCGCCCGGGATGTTCCTGAAGTCGGAGCCGTGGGCGTCGAACCTCTCCGACCCCAAGGGCGAGTACGGGCTCGCGGCCTACGCGGCGACCCAGGGGGTGCAGACCCGGCACGGGGTCCCGCTGCCGGTCGGCCTCTTCGCCTCGTACGGCCTGTGGTTCGCCGCCAAGGCCGCGCCGCCGGTGGAGGAACGGACCGTCACCGCCGTACGCCCCCGCGCCGGGGGCGGCTTCGAGGTCACCGTCGACGACCCCGCGACCGGCACCGACGGCGAAACGGTCCTGGCCCGCACGGTGGTGCTCGCCGTCGGCGTCCGCCCCTTCGCCGACATCCCAGGACCGCTGCGCGCCCTCCCGCCCGAGCGGCTGTCGCACAGCGTCGACCACGCGGACCTCACGCGCTTCAAGGGCATGGACGTGACGGTCGTCGGGGCGGGCCAGGCCGCGCTGGAGACCGCGACGCTCCTCGCCGAACAGGGCACGGCCGTACGCGTGGTCGCCCGGTCCGAGCGGCTGAACTGGAACACCCTCCCGCCGCCCCTCGAACGCCCCATGGGCGAGGCCGCCCGCACCCCGCACACGGGCCTGGGCTGCGGCTGGAAGAACTGGCTCTACGCCCGTACCCCCGGGCTCTTCCACCGGCTGCCCGCGTCGACCCGGACGCGTGTCTTCACCTCGGCGCTCGGACCCGCCGGCGCCTGGTGGCTGCGTGAGCGCTTCGAGCGGGCCGTGGACCTCCGGCTGGGCGAGAACGTGGTCGCCGCCGCTCCCGCCAAGGGCCGGATCCGGCTCGACCTGCTCTCCGGCCGCGGGTCCGACGCGGTCACGACCGACCATGTCATCGCCGCCACGGGCTTCACCCCCGGCCTGGACAGGACCGGACTGCTCGACGAGCGGCTGCGCCGCAGGCTGCGCACCGTGGGCGCGAGCGGCGCCCCCGAGACGGACGCCTCCTTCGAGACGTCGCACCCCGGTCTGTTCGTGGCCGGTCTGCTGAGCGCGCCGTCGTTCGGCCCGTCGATGCGCTTCGTGTTCGGCGCGACGTACACGGCGGGGCGGGTCGTACGCGGGGTGCGACGGCGGCTGGGAACGGGCTCGCGGCACGTACAGCCAGGAGAACCGCACGAGGCGCTTCCGGCCGGTGCGGCGCAGCCGAACTGGATGGAGAGGTTCTGACGGAACCGCCGCCGGACGCGCCGCGTGGGCGCTGTGTCCGGCGGCGGGGGGAGAGTCAGCGGCGGGCGGCCGTCCTGCTGCGGCGGTAGAGGATGCCGCCGCTGATCAGCAGGCCGGTGCTCATCGCGGCCGAGGCCATCAGGTTCGTGTTCGATCCGGTCGTGGCCAACTGGTCGACGAAGTCGCCCTCTTCGACGGGGCGCGGCTGCTCGGGGATCATCGGGACGTGGTTGTCCGGTACGACCGGGGGCTCCGCGGGGGGCCTCGGGGGGTTGCGGGGGTCGATCGGTTCGCCCGGGTGGGGCGGGTCGACCGGGGTCTTCGGGGGCCTCACGTCCGAGCCGTTCACGCAGGCGTTGCCGAAGGCCGGGTTCAGCACCCCGACCAGGTCGACGCTGTTGCCGCAGATGTTCAGCGGGATGTCGAGCGGGGCCTGGACCAGGTTGCCCGAGAGCAACCCCGGTGAGTTGGTCGCGGCGCCGGACGCCGACGAGCCGCCGTGGTCCGGGCGCTCTGAGTGACCGGCGGGGCCTGTGTGGGCTCCCTGGTCGGGGCGGTGCCCGGGTCTGACCGGTGCGGAACTCCCGCCGTTCTCACCCGGCCTGGCGGCGTGCGTCGAGCTCGCGTCGGTGTTGTGGGTGCCCTGGGCGGGCACCTTGTGGGGCGCAGGCTTGGCGTGCGAGGCCTGCTGCTGCGCGTGGTGGTCCGGCCGGGGCTTGGACGGCGCGTGGTCGCCGGAGGAGTTGGCGCAGCTGTTGCCGAAGGACGGGTTGCCCGCGCCGACCGGGTTCACCGTGTTGCCGCAGAGGTTGACCGGGATCTCGACAGGGGCCTGGACGCTGTTGCCCGACAGCAGTCCCGGGGACCCGGTGGCGGCTGCCTCGCCGTTGGTGGCCTGGGCGTATCCACCGCTCAGGGACAGCACGCTCGACGCCGCCGCGGCGGTGAGCAGTCCTTTGCCGATGAGTTCTCGCATCTGGTTCTCCTGTGTGGCCGGTGCTTCGGTGCTTCGTGTGTGTGCTGTGTTGACCGGGGCCGGCCCCGACGCGCGTATCGCCGTACGCGGTCGGGACCGGCCCCGGGTGCGCCCCGGGGGGGCGCGTGTGCGCTCACGCGCACGTTGGTGCGGGTCAGGCGTTGACGCAGGTGTTGCCGGCCGTCGGGTTCAGCAGCGCGAACGCGTTGAGGCTGTTGCCGCACGCGTTGATGGGCACGTGCACGGGGATCTGGACGAGGTTGCCGGACAGGAAGCCCGGGGAGTTCAGCGCGGCACCCTGCGCGCCCGAGTCGGCGACGGCCGGCCCCGCGGCACCGACGGCCAGGAGAACACCCGCCACAAGAGTGGCCGCTTTCTTGGCATTCATGGTTGAGCCCTTTCCGCAACGGGTCGCGCGCACGGCTCTCGTGCCACGCGAGCACGGATTTTCAGCCGCACCGCCGCTGCTGGAATTCCAACGAGTACGCGCCCATGAGGAAACTGCCCTGATTTACGGGCCCTTGCTGGTTCACTCCATCGCCATGGGGATTCACGTATCCGCGCGGCGAACGAGTCGGTGGGAGCCGGTGAACACGTTCATATGAAACAGAAGCCGGCCGGGGCGAATTCGCCCCGGCCGGCTCGTCAGCCCGGAAAGGGGGGCCGGATCGGCGATGGCTGTCAGCCGTTGCCCGCACCGTTGGCCGAGAGGACCGGGATGTCGTTGAGGAGGTGCGACAGCGGCTCGTCGCCCTTCGCCTGCGTCGAGTTCTCGACGCACTGCTGGTTCTGCGGGGAGGACAGGACGTTGATGTCCTGGACCGCGACCGGCACGAGAATTCCGACAAGCGAGCCGGCGTTGGCCTTGGCCGGCAGGCCGACACAGAGCTTGTTGAGCGAGCCCTGGACGAGGCTGAGCTGCGGGCTCATCTTCCCGTGGGTCGCGGAGTTGCCGTACGCCTGCTTGGCACCGTTGCCGCTGAGCGACGTGGTGCCGGTGTCGTTGCCGACGGCGAGGGCCGACGGCGCGGCGGCGGCGGAGGCGCCGACAACGGAGGCGGTGACCGCCGCGGTTGCCAGAATCTTCTTGATCACGGTTGGTTCCTTTTCTCAAGAAATGCAGGTGGTGCGGCCTGCCCAACCGGCTCACCCGTGTTTGGTTCCGGTGCTTCACTCGTACGGTTTGCGGGGCCCGAGCGGGCTGATTGAGTGCCTAATGAGCCGTTGGAGTGAATCGCGATAACCAAGCCCGCTGAACGTAGTTGCTCATGACGCCCCGGGGACTTGGGGCATCTTTCAGAAGGGGACTCATCGTGATCAAGAAGGTTCTGGCCTCCGCGGCCGTCGCCGCTTCCGTCGTCGGCATGTCGGCCATGGCCGCGCCGTCGGCTTTCGCCGTCGGTGACGACACGGGTACCACGTCGCTCAGCGGCAACGGTGCCACCCAGGCTTACGGCAACTCGGCGACGTACGGGAACATGAGCCCGCAGATGGCGCTCATCCAGGGCTCGCTCAACAAGCCCTGCATCGGTCTGCCGGCCAAGATCAACGCCGGCTCGCTTCTGGGTGCCGTGCCGGTCGCTGTCCAGGACGTCAACATCCTGTCCTCGCCGCAGAACCAGCAGTGCGTCGAGAACTCGACGCAGGCGAAGGGCGACGAGCCCCTCTCGCACATCCTCAACGACATTCCGATCCTGTCGGCGAACGGTGCGGGCAACGGCTGATATCACCGCTGAAACACTGAAACACAGCTGCCGGGCCACTGCGGAATTCCGCGGTGGCCCGGTCGTTTTCACGCTCGCCGTTGACGCACCGATATGGCTTATGGGCTGTTAGAGGGAACGGGCGCAACCAAACCAGATACGGCGAGTTGAGCAAATTGGCACTCCACCGGTGGAGTCCGACTTTCCGGAAAGGCAACAAAATGAACAAGCTGTGGGCCACCGCTGCTGTGGCGGCCACGATGGTCGGCGGTCTCGCCGCCACCGCGTCGCCAGCGCTGGCGATTGGCAACGACACGGGTACGACGTCTCTCAGTGGCAACGGTGCCAAGCAGGCCTACGGCAACTCGGAGACCCACGGGGACCTGAGCCCGCAGCTCAGCCTCGTCCAGGGCTCGCTCAACAAGCCCTGCATCGGCCTGCCCGTCAAGGGGAACATCGGCTCGCTCGGGGGCCTCGTGCCGGTCGGCGTCCACGACATCAACGTCCTGTCCTCCCCGCAGAACCAGCAGTGCACGGAGAATTCGACGCAGGCCAAGGGCGACGAGCCGCTGTCGCACATCCTGGAGGACATCCCGATCCTCTCGGCGAACGGCGTGGGCAACCACTGACATTCCGCTCAGAGCCCGGTCCGGCAGCTCGGCTGCCCGGCCGGGCTCTGTCGTGTCCGGACGCGGCGGGCGAGAACCACTTTCAGCCGAGCGGCTTGGCCAGGCAGATGCTCAGCGGGTCGTCGCGGTAGTGGCCGAACTTCGAGCAGTCCGTGTAGCCGCTGGAGCGGTAGAGCGCGATGGCCTCCGGCTGCTTGGTGCCCGTCTCCAGGACCATGCGGGTACGGCCCGCGGCGCGGGCGCTCTCCTCCAGCCGGGCGAGGATACGGCGGGCCAGCCCGAGGCCGCGCGCCTCCACCGTCACGTACATGCGCTTGATCTCGGCGTCGCCGTCCGAGTAGCCCTCGTCGTTGGTTTCCTGCGAGCGCCAGCCGCCCGTGGCGATCGGGCGGTCGTCGGCGTCGTAGACCAGGAAGTAGATGCCGTGGGGCGGGTCGAACATCCGGGGGTGGAGGACGGTGGCGTCCCCCTCGCTCTCGTAGCGCGCCGCGTATTCGAGCTGGACCTCGGCGTCGAGCTTCGCGGCGTCGGGGTGGTCGTAGGGGACCTGACGTATTTGGATGGCCACGGCACCGATGGTAGGGCCTCCTGGGTAGGGTGCCGGAATGCTCACTGTGACAACCGTGAATGTGAACGGGCTGCGTGCCGCCGCGAAGAAGGGCTTCGTGGAGTGGCTGGCCGGGACCGGGGCCGATGTGGTCTGCCTCCAGGAGGTGCGGGCCGAGGAGGACCAGCTCACGGAGGCGGTACGGAAGCCCGAGGGGTGGCACACGGTGTTCGCGCCGGCGGCGGCCAAGGGGCGCGCGGGGGTCGCGCTCTACTCGCGGCGGGAGCCCGAGCGGGTGCGGATCGGCTTCGGTGGCGCGGAGTTCGGCACGAGCGGGCGGTACGCCGAGATCGACCTGCCCGGTGTGACGGTGGCCAGTCTCTATCTGCCGTCGGGTGACGTGGGCACGGAGCGCCAGGACGAGAAGGTCCGGTTCATGGACGAGTTCCTGGCCTACCTGGGCGGTCTGAGGGAGCGCGCGGCGGCGGACGGCCGGGAGGTGCTGGTCTGCGGCGACTGGAACATCGCGCATCAGGAGGCCGACCTCAAGAACTGGAAGGCCAACCGCAAGTCGTCCGGCTTCCTGCCGGAGGAACGCGCGTGGCTGACGCGGGTCTTCGACGAGGCGTCGTACGTGGACGTGGTCCGTGCCCTGCACCCGGACCAGACCGGGCCGTACACCTGGTGGTCCTACCGGGGGCGCGCCTTCGACAACGACACGGGCTGGCGTATCGACTACCAGGTGGCGACGGCGGGCCTGGCTGAGCGTGCGGTGAAGGCGTGGGTGGAGCGGGCGGCGACGCACGGCGAGCGGTGGAGCGATCACGCGCCGGTGAGTGTCGCGTACGAGCTGGGGTAGCGCTACTTCTCGCGCAGGCGGCGGTCCATCGCCATGGAGAGTTCCGCCTCCACCACGCTCTTGGCCAGCGGGCGAAGGACCTCCGGGGCGGTGTCGGGGGCGTGGGCCTGGAGCGTTCTCGCGAAGAGTTCGGCCAGGGCGTCCGCGTGGGCGCGGACCTCGCGGCCCGCTTCGAAGACCGCCGACAGCGGGATGCCCTCGCGGACCAGACGGGCCGAGACGTCCAGGAGGCGGCGGCTGATGTGGACGAGGTCGTCGCCGTCGGTGGCGAGGTAGCCGAGTTCGAGCGCGGTGGCCAGGTTCTCCGCCGTGACCTCGCCCTCGAAGTGGTCGGCCAGCTCCTCGGGGGTGAGGCGGACGGGGGTCTCCTCGGTCGGTTCGCCGAGGCCCAGAACCTCGCCGACGTCCCGGCCGCTTTCGAAGGCGGTCGCCAGGTCGGCGATGCCGTTGAGGGTGTGGCCGCGCTCCAACAGGGCGGCGATCGTACGGAGTCTGGCCAGGTGGTGGCTGTCGTACCAGGCGATCCGGCCCTCCCTGCGGGGCGGCGGGATCAGGCCGCGTTCGCGGTAGAAGCGGACCGTACGCACGGTGATGCCGGCCGCTTCGGCCAGCTCCTTCACGCGGTACTCGCGTACTTCCTCCCGTACTTCCTCCTGGTCGGACATGGCGGTCAGCCTATGCCGCGGCCGGCGCCCGCCCCCGGCCCGTACCGCCGGTAGCTTTTCCTGTCCGCCCCCTACCCATGAGTAGGGAGCTGCCCTACTCTCCCAACAGTGCCAGTGATTACTGGCGCGGTTACCGGGAGGCGCTCCGGCGGGAGGCGGCGGCATGGCCAAGCACGAGCATGTACGGGTGGCGGTGATCGGATCCGGATTCGGGGGTCTGGGGGCCGCCGTCCGGCTGCGGCGCGACGGGATCACCGACTTCGTCGTCCTGGAACGCGCGGGGTCCATCGGCGGGACATGGCGCGACAACGACTATCCGGGCTGCGCCTGCGACGTGCCCTCGCACCTGTACTCCTTCTCCTTCGCGCCCAACCCCGACTGGCCGCGCACCTTCTCGGGGCAGTCGCACATCCGCGCGTACCTGGAGCGCGTCACCGACACCTTCGGGCTCCGGCCGCACATCCGGCTGGACCACGAGGTGCTGCTGATGCGCTGGATCAGCGGTGCGGCGCACTGGGAGATCGAGACCTCGCGCGGGACCCTCACGGCGGACGTCGTGGTCTCCGCGACCGGGGGGCTGTCGGACCC
The DNA here is from genome assembly GCF_036248275.1 of Streptomyces sp. NBC_01716. Classification (NCBI taxonomy): domain Bacteria; kingdom Bacillati; phylum Actinomycetota; class Actinomycetes; order Kitasatosporales; family Streptomycetaceae; genus Streptomyces; species Streptomyces sp. NBC_01716. The sequence goes on from NZ_CP109181.1 coordinate 5,193,878, forward strand.
CAGGGTGCCGGACGTGCCGGGGCTCGACTCGTTCCCCGGCGAGGTCTTCCACTCCGCCCGCTGGGACCACGGGTTCGACCCGCGGGGCAAGCGCGTCGCCGTGGTCGGCACCGGTGCGTCGGCGATCCAGATCGTGCCGGCCCTCCAGTCCGACGTGGCGCGGCTGACGCTCTTCCAGCGCACCCCGCCGTGGGTGATGGCGCGGGCGGACCGGCCGATCTCCGCCGCCGAGCGGTGGCTGTACCGCACGGTGCCGGCCGCCGGCGCCGTGCGGCGCGGACTGCTCTGGGGGATCAGGGAGTTGCAGGTCCAGGCGTTCACCAAACGGCCCGGCGAGCTGCGGCTGGTCGAGCGCGTGGCCAGGGCGAACATGGCGCGGGCGATCAAGGACCCAGTACTGCGGGCCAAGTTGACGCCCTCGTACCGGATCGGCTGCAAGCGGATCCTGCTGTCCAGTACGTACTATCCGGCGCTCGCGCGGCCCAATGTGGACGTCGTCGCGTCCGCGCTCGGCGAGGTGCGCGGGTCGACCCTGGTGGGCGCGGAGGGGAGCGAGGCCGAGGCCGACGCGATCGTCTTCGCCACCGGCTTCCGGGTGACCGACATGCCCATCATGGAGCGGGTGGTGGGGGCCGACGGGATCACGCTCGCCGAGTCGTGGAAGGACGGCATGGCGTCCCTGCGCGGCTCGACGGCCGCCGGCTTCCCCAACTTCATGACGATCATCGGCCCCAACACCGGGCTGGGCACCTCCTCGATGATCCTGATGATCGAGTCCCAGCTCAGCTATCTGGGCGACTATCTGCGCACGCTCGGCTCGCTCGGGGCGGGCGCCGCTCTCACCCCCACACCGGCGGCCGTCGAGGCGTGGAACCGCCGCGTACAGGAGAGGATGAGGCGCACCGTGTGGAACACCGGGGGCTGCACCAGCTGGTACCTGGACGCGGGCGGGCGCAACACCACGATCTGGCCCGGGACGACGACCGAGTTCCGGCGGGCGACACGGGCCGTGGACCTCGGGGAGTACGACATCGTGCGGGCACGGGACGCGAAGACGCAGGCGGCCGAGGAGGTACTTCGATGACGACGACACCCAACCCCCGTGTGCTGACGGCGACTTCCGCCGACGGCTCGCGGCTGCACATCGAGGTGTACGGCTCCGAGGGGGCGCCCGCAGTCGTGCTGAGCCATGGGTGGACCTGCTCGACCCGCTTCTGGGCCGGGCAGATCGACGACCTCGCCGCGGACCACCGTGTGATCGTCTACGACCAGCGCGGGCACGGGCGTTCACCCGCCGTCGGCCGCCACGGCTACAGCACCGACGCGCTCGCCGACGACCTGGAGGCGGTGCTGGGCGCGACACTCGCGCCGGGCGAGAAGGCCGTACTGGCCGGGCACTCGATGGGCGGGATGACGCTGATGGCCGCCTCCGCGCGGCCCGCCTTCCGGGAGCACGCGGCGGTGGCGCTCCTGTGCAGCACGGGCAGTTCGCGGCTGGTGGCCGAATCGCTCGTGGTGCCGATGCGCCCCGGGCGGCTGCGGACGCGGCTGACCCGGATGATCCTCGGCGCACGGGCCCCGCTCGGCCCGGTCACGCCCCTCTCGAAGCGGCTCCTGCGGTACGGGACGATGGGGCCGGGTACGGCGCCGGACCGGATCGCCACCTGCGCGCGGATCGTGCACGCCTGCCCGCGCGCGGTGCGGGTCGCCTGGTCGCATGTGCTGGGCTCGCTCGATCTCGACGCGGGCGTAAGGGAGTTGCGGGTCCCCACGGCGGTGCTCACGGGGACCGCCGACCGGCTCACGCCCCCGGTCCTTGCCCACCGGACGGCCGCCGCGCTGCCCCACTGCGTCGGCGTCACCGAGCTGACGGGCGTGGGACACATGACCCCGGTGGAGGCTCCCGAGGCGGTGACCGCCGTGATCCGGGGGCTGGTGGCGGACCACCTCGGCGCCGGTGGCGACAGGACGGGGCACGCCGACGAGACCGAGGGGAGCGCCGTATGAGCCGGGTCGGCCTCGACGGACAGGTCGCCGTCGTCACCGGCGCGGCACGGGGTGTGGGCGAGACGCTGGCCCGCAAACTCTCGGCGCGCGGCGCCCGGGTGGCGCTCGTGGGGCTGGAGGCGGACGAGCTGAAGGACGTGGCGAGCAGGCTGCACACCGAGTGCGAGCACTGGTACGCCGATGTCACCGACCACGAGGCGATGGTCCGCGTCGCGGGCGAGGTCAAGCGGCGGTTCGGGAAGGTCGACATCGTCGTGGCCAACGCGGGTGTCGCCGCGGGCGGTCCGTTCCTGGACTCCGACCCCGCCGCCTGGCGGCGGGTGATCGAGGTGAACCTCGTCGGCGGCGCGGTCACGGCGCGCGCGTTCCTGCCCGTACTGATGGAGAGCCGCGGCTACTTCCTCCAGATAGCCTCGCTCGCCGCGATCACCCCGGCGCCCCTGATGACCGCGTACTGCGCCTCCAAGTCGGGGGTAGAGGCCTTCGCGCACAGCCTGCGCGCCGAGGTGCGGCACAAGGGCGTCCGGGTCGGCGTCGGCTATCTGTCGTGGACCGACACCGACATGGTGCGCGGCGCCGACGAGGACGAGGTGATGCGCGAGATGCGGCAGGGGCTGCCGTGGCCGGCCGGGAAGACATATCCGCTCGGGCCCGCGGCCGAGCGCATCGTCTCGGGCATCGAGCGGCGCTCGGCGCACGTGTACGCGCAGTGGTGGCTGCGGGGCATGCGGTCCGTACGAGGGTCTCTGCCCGGCCTGGTCGCGACCGTTGGGTCCCGCCGGATGCGGGGGCTCGAACCGCGGCTCGGGGGAGTGGCCAGAGGGCTGCTGGGGGCCGGCGGGGCGGCCGACGAGGAGGGGCGTACGCAGCGTAACTGATCGAAATGCGCGGTATGTCGGAGCGTGTAAGTCTGGTCGTGGCTCGGGAGTTCGTCCACGGGCCGCACCGGACTTCACCGGACTTCGCCCGACTTCCAGGAGTGAGAACCCATGGGTATCGCGGACCAGTTCAAGGACAAGTCGCAGCAGCTCGCCGACCAGGCGAAGAAGAAGACGCGCGAGAACGCCGACGGGAACCCCGGCGACGCCCGCGAGGCCCGTGATGCCCGCGAGGCCGGCAACGCCGGGAACGCCGGGAACACCCGTCGCAAGGACGAGGCGTCCCAGCGCTCCTCGCAGGGTCGCTCCCCGCAGGGCCAGGGCCAGAGCCAGCGCCCGGGTCAGGGCCAGGAGCGGATGCGGGACGAGGGCGACCGGGCGCGGCAGCGCGCGCAGGACTCGCGGGACCGGTTCGCCGAGGACTACGACGCCTGACCCGCGAGCTTGAAGGGGCGCACCCGATGTCCGTGGACCGGGTGCGCCTCTTGGCGGCGGCTGCCCGCGGCCGGGTTCAGCCGCGCGGCGGCAGCGGCGGGCGGCGGCGGTCCGGCACGTCGCCGTAGCCGGGCGGGGTCGCCGCCGGCTGCTTGGCCAGCAGCTCCAGCGCCACCCACACCGCGTCGTCGAGCTGCGCGTGCCGCCCCTCCGCCCAGTCGAGCGGGGTACGCAGCGCCTCGATGTCGGGCTCCACGCCGTGGTTCTCGACCGACCAGCCGTATGTGTCGAACCAGGCCGCGTTCATCGGCACCGTGATGACCGTGCCATCACCCAGCCGGTGCCTGCCCGTCATGCCGACCACCCCGCCCCAGGTGCGCTGCCCGACCACCGGGCCCAGCTTCAGCAGCCGGAAGGCGGCCGTGATCATGTCGCCGTCGGAGGACGTCGCCTCGTCCGCGATCGCGACGACCGGGCCGCGCGGCGCGTTGGAGGCGTAACTCACCGCCTGGGCGTTACGCGTCAGGTCCCAGCCGAGGATGCGCCGGGTCAGCTTCTCCACGACCAGTTCGCTGATGTGGCCGCCCGCGTTGCCCCGTACGTCCACGATCAGCGCCGGCCTGGACACCTCCAGACGCAGATCGCGGTTGAACTGGGCCCAGCCGGAGCCGCCCATGTCGGGGATGTGCAGATAGCCGCACTTGCCGCCGCTCATCTCGCGGACGACCTCGCGGCGTTTGGCCACCCAGTCCTGGTAGCGCAGCGGCCGTTCGTCGACGAGCGGGACGATCGCCACTCGCCGTGAACCACTGTGCCGCGTACCGCCGTTGCCCGGTGACAGGTCCTCGGCGGGGCGGAAGGTCAGCTCGACGGTCGTACCGCCGGCGGCGGACAGCAGCGGGTAGGGGCCGGTCACCGGGTCGACGGGGCGGCCGTCGACATGGGTGAGGACCGCGCCCTCGCGGATGCCTGTACCGGCCAGCGGGGAACGGGCCTTGGAGTCCGACGACTCGCCGGGCAGGATCCGCTTCACGAGCCATTCGCCGTCCCGGCAGACGAGGTTGGCGCCGAGCAGGCCCATGGCGCGCTGGTAGTGCGGCGGTCCCTCGTTGCGGCGGGCGGGGGTGACGTACGCGTGCGAGGTGCCCAGCTCGCCCAGTGCCTCGCGCAGCAGATCGGCGAACTCGTCGGGGGATGCGACGCGTTCGACCAGCGGGCGGTACTGGTCGAGCACCGCGTCCCAGTCGATGCCGCACATCTCCGGCTCCCAGAAGTACGAGCGGATGATGCGGCCCGCCTCCGCGTACGCCTGGCGCCACTCGGCCGCGGGGTCGACCTCGTGCAGGATGCGGCGCAGGTCGATATGGACGGTCGAGTCGCCGTCGCCGGGCTCGGTGGCGGGCACGGCGCGCAGGTCGTCGTCGTCCACGACGACGAGCCGTGAGCCGTCCCGGCTGAGCGCGAACCAGTCGAGGTGGTCGACGAGTTCGCTCTTGCGCGCCTTGGTGATGTCGAAGTGTTCGAGGGTCGGACGGCCCGAGGTGTCGGCGGGGTTGGCGAACGTCTCGCCGAGCGCGCCGGAGATCGGCCAGCGCAGCCAGACGAGCCCGCCGCCGCTGACGGGTTGCAGGGCCGAGTACTTGGACGCCGAGACGGGGAACGGCGTGACCCGGCTCGCGAGCCCTTCGACCTCGACCGTGACCGTCCCTCCCCCAGAGCCTTCGGCCTGGGAGGTGCCCCCGAAGAGGGCGGCCGTGCCGTCGGACGGGGGGACGGCCACCGGGTCGAGCCCGCCGGCGGCCGGGCGGCCGTCCGGGAGCAGCGCGAACGGCGAGGGCGTCGCCGACGACAGCGGTACGAGGTAGGGGCGGCAGCCCAGCGGGAAGGAGAGGTCGCCGGTGTGCACGTCGTACACCGGGTCGAACCCGCGCCAGGAAAGAAAGGCGAGATATCGGCCGTCCCGCGTGAAAACAGGATTCTCGTCCTCGAAACGGCCGTTGGTGACGTCGACGATCGTACGGTCGGCGATTCGCGCCATCTTGATCTGCCGCAGCGAGCGGCCGACTCCCGGGTGGGACCAGGCGATCCAGTCGCCGTCGGGGGAGAACGCGAGGTCGGTGACGGGGCCGTTGACGGAGCGGATCAGCTCGGTGACGTCCTCCTCGGCGGGCGTCGCCGGTTCGCCGGTCACCGCTTCGGGTTCTGACGTGCCGTCATCTGATGGATCGTCAGGAACCGTCAGTATCAGGAGCCTTCCGTCGTTCGTGCTGAGCGCGAGCCGTTCACCGGCCGGGTCGGCGATCAGCTCGTGCACGCGGCCGAGCCGTCCGGAGGCGAGCCGCAGCGGCGGCATGTCGCCGCTCGCGCGCGGCAGATAGGCGATCTCGATCGCGTCCTCGCCGTCCGCGTCCGTGACGTAGGCGACCTTGCCGCCGCTGCCCAGCATCTCGGGCAGCCGCACCCGTACGCCCGGTGTGTCCGCGATCGTGCGGGCCGGGCCGTCGCGGTGGGTGAGCCAGTACAGGCTGCCGCGTACGGAGACGGCGCTCGCCCGGCCCGTGGTGTCCACGGAGATCGCGTCGACGTGGTGGGCGGCCGGGACCTGGTATGTGCGCCGCCCGGCGCGCGGCCCGCCGAGCCGTACCGACAGCTTGCGCGGCACCGAGTCGGGCGCCAGCGAGTCCACCAGCCACAGCTCGCCCGCGCACTGGTAGACGACCCGGCGTCCGTCGGACGAGGCGTGGCGGGCGTAGAAGGCGTCGTGGTCGGTGTGCCGGCGCAGGCCGGTGCCGTCGGGGAGCGTCGAGTAGAGATTGCCGACGCCCTCGTGGTCGGAGAGGAACGCGATACGCCCGGCCACGAACATCGGGCAGTCGACATGGCCGGGCAGATCCGCGAGAAGCCGCTCGCCGTGCAGCCACAGCCGGCCCATGGCGCCGCCCCGGTACCGCTTCCACGCGGCCGGTTCGTGCGGCGGCTTGCCGGTGAGCAGCAGGCTGCGCCGCTCGCCGTCGATGTCGGTGACCGCGATGTCGGCGACCGGGCCCCAGGGGAGTTTGCCGCCGGGGGAGCCGTCGGTGGGGACGCTGTAGGCCCAGGAGTAGTACGAGAAGGGCTGGCCGTGCGAGGAGACGGCGAGGATCTGCGCCGCGCCGTCCTTGTCCGGCGGCGTCCAGCCGCAGACGCGGGTGTCGGTGGAGCCCCAGTAGCTGAGCCGGCGGGCCGGCCCGCCGGCCACCGGCGCCAGATGGATCTCCGGATCCAGGCTGCGCCAGCTCGTATAGGCGATCTGGCTGCCGTCCGGCGAGAACCGCGGATGCCCCACTCGTGTGCGGTCGACGGTCACCCGCCACGCACGGTCCGGGCGGTGCTTGGCCGACGAGAGGGGGGCGACCCAGAGATCGTCCTCGGCGGCGAAGCACAGCAAGTCGTCGTGCAGATGCGGATAACGGAGATACGCGACGTCGTCACTCACCCCCCAATGCTTTCCGTGCGGGAGGGGCGCGGCAACTCGTAGGAGGAGTCGAGTTGGCCGGATGTGTTCGGCGGGCACTCGGTCCTGTGTGTGAAGGGGTGGCGGACGTGTGTGCGGAGTGTGGCGGAGCCCACAAGCGAAACGTTGCCGTTTCGATGAGGGTGGTCTATCTTCGTACTGTACGAAATCGTTTCGTTCAGCTTGGAGAGCCTGACGGGAGGTCGGACATGGCACGCACCAGACTCACGCCGGAACGCGAGGGCGAGTTGTACGGAGCCGTGCTCGACCTGCTGCGCGAGGTCGGCTACGACGCCCTCACCATGGACGCCGTCGCCGCCCGCACCCACTCCAGCAAGGCCACCCTCTACCGCCAGTGGGGGAGCAAGCCGGAGCTGGTCGCACGAGCCCTGCGGCACAACAAGCCGGCCGATGTCGCGCAGATCGACACCGGCTCGCTGCGCGGGGACTTCCACGCCATGGTCTCGATGGGCGACGACTGCCAGATGGAGCGGGACTCCGCGCTGATGCGGGGCCTGGTCCATGCCGTCCACAACAATCCCGATCTCCATCAGGCACTTCGCGAACTGCTCGTCGCGCCCGAACTCACCGGGCTCGGCGTCTTTCTGCACCGTGCGGTGGAACGGGGCGAGGTCAGCGCGGACCATCCCGCGCTGAAATACGTCGCACACATGCTGGTCGGCGCTTTCGTCGCCCGGCAGCTCATCGAGGACAGGTCGGTCGACAAGGCCTTCCTCGCTGACTACATAGACGCCGTGCTTCTCCCCGCCCTCGGCGTCTGACCCTCCCCGCAGCTCGCTGCATCGCCTCCCTGGGCCGCTCGCCCACCTCCGGGGCCTCCCCAGCAGTACCCGGCGTCCTCGCACGGCAACTTCTGCCGGTCGTGGCGTCAGCACCTGACGCGTGTCGCTCTCGCGCCGTCGGTCGGCTCCCCATGCCCTTGATCCACCCCCCAGACCGGGAGTACGCCTCGTGGCCACGTTTCTTTACAGACTCGGACGGTTCGCCTTCCGGCGCCGAAATCTCGTCGCCTTCGTATGGGTGGTGCTGCTGGCACTCGCCGGCGTCGGCGCGGCGTCCGCGTCCACCGCGACATCGAGTTCCTTCTCCATCCCGGGGACGGAGGCCCAGAAGGCCTTCGACCTGCTGGAAGAGCGCTTCCCCGGCGGCAGCGCCGACGGGGCCACCGCCCGGGTCGTCTTCAAGGCGCCCGAGGGCGAGAAGATGACATCGGCCGCGAACAAGGCCGAGGTCGAGAAGATCGTCGACGAGCTGCCCGCCGGCTCGGACCAGGTCGCCCGGGTCGCCGACCCGTACACCGCGAAGGCCGTCTCGCAGGACGGTTCGACGGCGTACGTCTCGGTCACCTACAAGGTCAACTCGATGGAGCTGACCGAGGAGACACGTACGGCGCTGGAGGAGACGGGGGCCGAGGCGCGGGAGGCCGGCCTCACCGTCGAGATCGGCGGTGACGCGCTCCAGGCGGCGCCGGAGACGGGAGCCACCGAGGTCATCGGCATCGCCGTGGCGGCGGTCGTGCTCGTGATCACCTTCGGCTCACTGATCGCCGCGGGACTGCCGCTGCTCACCGCCCTCATCGGCGTGGGAATCGGTGTGTCGACCATCACCGCGCTGGCGAGCGTGATGGATCTCGGCTCCACCACCAGCATTCTCGCGATGATGATCGGCCTCGCCGTCGGCATCGACTACGCCCTGTTCATCGTCTCGCGTCACCGGGCGGAGCTCGCCGAGGGGCGGGAACCCGAGGAAGCCGCCGGACGGGCCGCGGGGACGGCCGGATCGGCCGTGGTCTTCGCCGGACTCACCGTTGTCATCGCGCTCGTCGGGCTCGCCGTCGTCAACATCCCGATGCTCACCAAGATGGGTGTCGCGGCGGCCGGAACGGTCGTCATCGCGGTCCTTGTCGCGCTCACGCTCGTCCCGGCCATGCTGGGCTTCGCGGGCAAGCGGGTCCACGGCAAGAAGCTGCGGACGAAGATGGCCCGCGAGCAGGCGGTCTCGGCCGACGGCGGGGCGGCAGAGGGCAAGCCCAACATGGGCACCCGCTGGGCCCGTTTCGTCCTGCGCCGCCCCGTCGCCGTACTCCTCGCCGGAGTCGTCGGCCTCGGCGTCATCGCCGTCCCGGCGACCCAGCTGGAGATGGGGCTGCCCGACGACGGATCGCAGCCGACGAGCACCACGCAGCGCAAGGCGTACGACCTCCTGTCGGACGGTTTCGGGCCCGGCTTCAACGGCCCGCTGATGGTCGTCGTCGACGGCAAGGGCGACGACAACGCCAAGGAGACCGCCGCGGAGGTCACCGCGGCCGTGGAGGACCTGAAGGGCGTCGCCGCCGTCACCCCGGCCAGCTACAACAAGGCCGGCGACACGGCGACGATCACGGTCGTCCCGAAGGACCGCCCCTCGTCGGTGGAGACGGAGAACCTGGTCCACACCATCCGCGAGGCCGGCGGTGAGATCGCCGCCGACAGCGAGGCGAAGGTGCTGGTCACCGGTGCCACCGCGATGAACACCGACTTCTCCGAGAAGATGAACGACGCGCTCCTGCCGTATCTCGCGCTCGTTGTGGGTCTGGCGTTCCTGCTGCTGATGCTCGTCTTCCGGTCGGTCCTGGTGCCCCTCAAGGCGGCGCTCGGGTTCCTGCTGTCGGTCGTAGCGGCGCTCGGCGCTGTGGTCGCGGTCTTCCAGTGGGGCTGGCTCGCCAGTCTGTTCGGTGTGGAGCAGACCGGTCCGGTCATGTCGATGATGCCGATCTTCATGGTCGGTGTGGTCTTCGGTCTCGCGATGGACTACGAGGTCTTCCTGGTGACGCGGATGCGTGAGGCGTACGTCCACGGGGAGCGGCCCGGCCAGGCGATCACCACCGGCTTCCGGCACGGGGCGCGGGTCGTCACCGCCGCCGCGGTGATCATGATGGCGGTCTTCGCGGGCTTCATCGGATCCAGCGAGTCCATGGTCAAGATGATCGGCTTCTCGCTGGCGATCGCCGTCTTCTTCGACGCGTTCGTCGTCCGGATGGCGATCGTGCCGGCGGTGCTCGCGCTGCTCGGCACCAAGGCGTGGTGGCTGCCGCGCTGGCTCGACCGGCTGCTGCCGAACGTCGACGTGGAGGGCGAGCAGCTGCGGAAGATGCTGGAGAAGGAGCCGGCCGGTGCGGGCGGGGACGCCGGGCCGGAGAAGGAGCTCGTGCGGGTCTGACGTACGGGAGCCGTGCGCCGGGCGGGGCCCTCGCGGGTCCGTCCGGGGCACGGCTCACGTGTGTCCGGTGTGCTGTGTGCTTCTGTGCGTGCCGGGTGCGGGTCAGCTGTGGTGCAGCAGACGGTCGAGACCGCGCTTCGCGCGCAGCGGATAGCGCTCCTCGCCGACCGGGACCGTCTGGTGCGTCAGCCGGAGGAACCGGCGCAGCGAGGACGTGTCGAACTGGGTCAGCGCCACCCCTTCCGGCGAGTGGAATTCGAGCATCGTCTGCGCCCTGCCGCACGGCCACACGCGTACGTCGCCTTCGCCCGACGGCGTACGCAGGCCCGATTCGAGCAGCTGACGGGCGAAGGCCCACACCACTTCGGCGTCGTCACGGGACACCTCGGCGGGGAACGCGACGCGGACGGCGAGGGGGTCGGCGCTGTCATAGCGGAGGGTGACGGTCAGGCACCCGTGGTGGGGGGCGTCCGTGATGAGACGGACCTTGGCAGGCTGCTCGACGACGGCTGACATCGTTTCGCTCCTCTACGGCAGTCGCTTTACACCGAAAGATGCCTTTTGTCCCTTATTTAACTCCGAGTGTCCCGGAAAACTCAAACTTTCCGTGCCGTTCGGTGCCCGTACACCGGTTCGCATGGCACGCGCTCTTGCAACTCGTTCGCAAGAGAGGACTATCTATTCGAACGGCTCATTCCGAGCGGTTCATGTCTGAACGCCTGCCTGAACGCCTGCCCGGAAGCGGAGCCCGCCCATGCATGTCCCCGACGGAATGATCAACCTGCCCGTGTCGGCCGCCGCCGGTGTCGTCGCCGCCGGAGCCGTGGCCGTCAGCCTGCGCGGCGCCCGCCGCGAACTGGGCGCAGGGCCGCTCGCCGAGGGCCATGGCGCCGAGCGCACCGCACCCCTCGCGGGCCTCGTCGCCGCCTTCATCTTCGCCGTGCAGATGCTGAACTTCCCGGTCGCGGCGGGCACCAGCGGGCATCTGCTCGGCGGGGCGCTCGCGGCGATACTCGTCGGCCCCTTCACCGGGGTCCTCTGTATCGCCGTCGTCCTGCTGATGCAGGGCATCCTCTTCGCCGACGGCGGTCTCACCGCGCTCGGCGTGAACATCACGGTCATGGGCGTCGTGACGGTGATCGTCTCGTACGGGATCTTCCGCGGCCTGCTCCGCGTCCTGCCGCGGGGGCGGCGCTCGGTGACCGTGTCCGCGTTCGTCGGCGCGCTGGTGTCCGTGCCGGCCGCCGCCGCGGCCTTCACCCTTCTCTACGCGATCGGCGGCACCACGGACATCCCGATCGGCAAGGTGTTCACCGCGATGGTCGGCGTGCACGTGCTCATCGGCATCGGCGAGGCGGCGATCACCGCGCTGACGGTCGGGGCGGTCATCGCCGTACGGCCGGACCTGGTCCACGGGGCGCGCGGGCTGGCCGCGCCGCTCAAGCTGCGGATCGACGGTGAGCTGGTGGACGCGCCTGCCGCCGCGCCCGCCGCCGCCCCGCAGGCCGCGCCGGTCGCCGCGCGCTCGCCGCGCGGGCTGCTGGTGGCCGGCCTCGGCACCGCCCTGCTGCTGGCCGGGGTCGTCTCCTTCTACGCCTCCGCCAGCCCCGACGGACTGGAGAAGGTCGCCGCCGACAAGGGCATCGACAAGAAGGTCGAGGAGCACGCCGCCGCGGACTCGCCGCTCGCCGACTACGGCGTCGCGGACATCTCCGACGCCCGGCTCTCCGGCGGGCTCGCGGGTGTGATCGGCGTCGGCGCGACGGTCGTGGTCGGCAGCGGGATCTTCTACGTGGTGCACCGGCGCCGTACGACGGGGAACACCCCGGCCTCGTCCGGCGCCGTCGGCTCGTCCGGCGCCGCCGGCTCCGGGCCCGCCGGCTCCGGGACTTCCGCGTCGCCCGAGCGGGCCTGACATGGGAGCCGGCCACGCCCACAAGCTCTACCGGCACGGCCACTCGCCGGTCCACGCGCTCCCGCCGCACTGCAAGCTCGCCGCCGTCCTGTGCTTCGTGCTCGTCGTGGTCTCCACACCGCGCGAGGCCGTATGGGCCTTCGGCCTGTACGCGGCGCTGCTCGCCGGCGTCGCGGCGCTCGCCCGCGTCCCGGCCGGCTTCCTGCTCCGCCGGATGCTGATCGAGGTCCCGTTCGTGGCCTTCGCGGTCCTCATGCCGTTCGTGGTCCCCGGCGAACAGGTCCAGTTCCTCGGGCTCTCGCTGAGCGTCCCGGGCCTGTGGGGCGCCTGGAACGTGCTGGCCAAGGGGACGCTCGGGGTGGCCGCCTCCGTACTCCTCGCCTCCACCACCGAACTGCGCGCGCTGCTGCTCGGGCTGCAACGGCTGAGGCTGCCGCCGATGCTCGTCCAGATCGCGTCCTTCATGATCCGCTACGGCGACGTGATCACCGACGAGCTGCGGCGGATGTCGATCGCCCGCCGCTCACGCGGCTTCGAGGCGCGTGGCGTACGGCACTGGGGTGTGCTCGGCAAATCCGCCGGGGCGCTGTTCATCCGCTCCTACGAGCGCGGGGAGCGGGTGCACCTGGCGATGATGAGCCGCGGCTACACGGGCACGATGCCGGTCATCGACGAGATGACCGCCTCCCGCGCGCAATGGACGTCCGCCGCCGCCCTCCCCCTCTCGGCGCTCGCGGTCTGTCTGCTTGGCTGGACCCTATGAGCACGCAGTCCCAGGAGCAGTCGCCGCCGCCCTCTCTCGAAGTGCGGGGGCTCGCGTACGCGTACCCCGACGGCCACCAGGCGCTCTTCGGCGTCGACCTGACCGTCGGGCGCGGTGAGCGGGTCGCGCTGCTCGGGCCCAACGGCGCGGGCAAGACCACCCTCGTCCTGCACCTCAACGGCATCCACACGGCGGGCGCCGGGTCCGTCACCGTCGCGGGGCTGCCCGTCGCGAAGCGGAACCTCGCCGAGATCCGCCGCCGGGTCGGCATCGTCTTCCAGGACCCCGACGACCAGCTCTTCATGCCCACGGTGCGCGAGGACGTGGCCTTCGGCCCGGCGACCTCCGGGCTGCGCGGCGCGGAGCTGGAGGCCAGGGTCGTCGCCGCGCTCACCCAGGTCGGGATGGCCGAGTACGCGGACCGGCCGCCGCACCATCTCTCCTTCGGGCAGCGCCGCAGGGTCGCCGTCGCGACGGTCCTGGCGATGGAGCCGGAGATCCTCGTACTGGACGAGCCCTCGTCCAACCTCGACCCGGCGTCGCGCCGCGAACTCGCTGACATCCTGCGGGCGTTGGACGTCACCGTCCTGATGGTCACGCACGACCTGCCGTACGCCCTGGAACTGTGCCCGCGCGCGGTGATCCTCAGCGAGGGCGTCATCGCGGCCGACGGGCCGACCGGGGACCTGCTCGGCGACGCGGAACTGATGGGTGCGCACCGGCTGGAGTTGCCGTTCGGTTTCAACCCCGCTTCGGTGACGCCCTGAGGTCTGACCTCGCCGCGATGCGTGCACCATGGAGGTATGAGCGGGATGGTAGGCGTCGCTGACGTCCAGGGCACGGTGGCCGCGGGCTTCGAACCCGTCAGGGACGCGTTCGTACGGAACTTCCAGGAACGCGGTGAGCGGGGCGCCGCCGTCGCCGTCTACCGGGACGGGCACAAGGTCGTCGACCTGTGGGCCGGCACACGCGACGTCGACGGCTCGGAGCCGTGGGCCGTCGACACTGCGCAGATCGTCCACTCCGCGACGAAGGGCGTCGCCGCCGCCGTACCGCTTCTGCTGCACCAGCGCGGGCGGATCGATCTGGACGCGCCGGTGGGCACGTACTGGCCCGAGTTCAAGGCGGCCGGGAAGGAACGGGTGCTCGTACGGCACCTGTTGTCGCACCGCGCGGGCGTGCCCGTGCTCGACCGGCCGCTGAGCGTCGCGGAGGCGCTCGACGGCGAGTCGGGAGCGCACGCTCTGGCCGCGCAGCGGCCCTTGTGGGAGCCGGGCACCGATCACGGCTACCACGCGCACACGTACGGCTGGTTGATCGCCGAGCTGGTCAAGCGCGTCACCGGCCGGTCCATCGGCCGCTGGATGGCCGACGAGATCGCCCGCCCGCTCGGCCTGGACTTCTGGATAGGGCTGCCCGCCGAGGAAGCGCACCGGGTGGGCCGGACAGGGAAGATCGAGGAGCCCGCCGGGGCCGGCGGGGGGCTGCGGTTGCGCGCGAAGCGTTCGGTCACGGAGGCGTACGACGACCCCGAATCGCTCACGCGGCGGGCGTTCGGCGCGATCGATCCGCCGCCGGACCTGAACAGCGCCGCCTACCGGGCCGCCGAACTGCCCGCGAGCGGCGGCATCTCCACCGCGCGTGCGCTGGCCCGCTGCTACGCGGCGATGATCGGCCGGGTGGACGGCCCCGGGCGCGGTTACCGGGGCGGGGAGCGGCTGTTCGCGCCGGCGACGCTGACCCTGGCCCGTACCGAGGAGTCGGCGGGCCCCGACCGGGTGCTGGTCGTCGGCACGCGCTTCGGACTCGGCTTCATGCTCCACGGCTCGGGCGCGCCGCTGCTGGGGCCGGGCTCTTTCGGACACCCGGGAAGCGGCGGTTCGCTCGGCTTCGCCGACCCCGAGTCGGGCATCGCCTTCGGCTATGTCACCAACGGCATGCGCAAGGGAGTCACGGCGGATCCCCGGGCACAGGCCCTGGTGCGAGCCGTCAGATCGGCCGCATGATCGGTGCATGGAGCGATTCGAGGACCACGCCGCGCTGATCACGGGAGCCGGGCGGGGCATCGGCGAGGCGATCGCGCGGCGGCTGGCGGCCGAGGGCGCGCGGGTGCTGATCACGGACGTGGACGGTGAACGGGCGGCGCGGGCGGCGGAGTTGATCGACGGCGCGGTGCCGTACGGGTGCGACGTGGGCGACCGCGCGTCGGTGGAGGCGGCCGTGGCGTACGCCGTCGAGCGCTTCGGCTCGCTGGACGTCCTGGTCAACAACGCGTACTCCTGCACCCCGGACGCGCCGCTCTTCGAGGACGAGCCGGACGAACACTGGGCCCGCGACCTCGACCTGACCCTCACCGGTGCCTTCCGCTGCGCGCGGGCGGCGCTGCCCCACCTGGCGGCGTCGGGCCGGGGCGCGATCGTGAACATCGGCTCGGTCAACGGCGAGCGGGACTTCGGCAACCACGCCTACAGCGCGGCGAAGGCGGGCCTCGCGAGCCTGACCCGCACCCTGGCGGGCCACGCGGCCCCACGCGGGGTCCGCGTCAACCTCGTCGCACCCGGCACGATCCACACGGAGGGCTGGGCGGGCCGCGAGGCGGGCCTGGAACGCGCGGCACCGCACTACCCGATGGGCCGGGTGGGCCTGCCTGACGACGTCGCGTCGGCGGTGGCGTTCCTGGCGTCGTCGGACGCGGCCTGGATCACGGGGGTGTCGCTGCCGGTGGACGGGGGGATTCTGTCGGCGAACGTGGGGCTGCGGAAGGCGTTCGCGGGGGAGCCGGTGTCGGGGGAGCGATGAGTTTCCGCGGGTGGCAGGGTCTCAACCGCGTATCTCCGGACCCCCAGGCAAGGACGGCCGCCCATGGTCACCACCCGCACACTCGACGTCCCCGGCGCGCACCTCTCCTACGAAGCACGTGACTCGGGCCCCGTACTGGTGCTCACGGGCGCGCCCATGAACGCCGCGCACTTCGCTCCGCTGGCCGACGCGCTCGCGGATGAGTACACCGTCGTCACGCACGACCCCCGGGGCATCTCCGGCAGCACGCTGGACGACCCCACGCAGGACTCCACCCCCGAGCTGCGCGCCGACGACATCGCCGCGATCCTGGACGACATCGGCGCCGATTCGGCCGATGTGTTCGGCAGCAGTGGCGGCGCGGTGACCGGCCTCGCCCTGGTCGCACGCCACCCGGCCCGGGTCCGGACACTCGTCGCGCACGAGCCGCCGGTGCTGGAGGTGCTGCCGGACGCGGCGGAGAGGCGAGCGGAGATGGACGACATCGTGGAGACGTTCCACCGGGAGGGTCTGGGCCCGGCGTTCGGGAAGTTCATGACCGTCTCCGGCATGGAGCCCGCCGCCGGCCCGCCCCCGGGCGAGCCCTCGGCCCAGGACCAGGCGGACGGAGCACGCTTCCTGGCCCACGAACTGCGCGGCACGGCCAACTACTTGCCCGACATCAAGGCGCTGACGGCCGCCCGGCCCCGCGTGCTGATCGCCATCGGCACAACGTCGGGCCCCCTGCTCACGCACCGCACCTCCACGGCACTTGCCGCACGGCTCGGCACCCACCCGGTCGAATTCCCGGGCGGCCACGGCGGGTTCATGGAGGCACCGGGGGAGTTCGCGGGGGTGCTGCGGAAGGTGCTGGGGGGCTGAGGCACGGGACGAGCCATCAGCGCCCTTGGTGTGGCTCGCGGCTCGCCTCGGCCAGCCTTTCGAACTACCGTTGCTCGACCGCCTCGGTCGTAGCGTGTCAATCGGAAGGGTCCATACGTGTCCGCGCTGAGTGCGTCTCGGATTGCCGACGTCGTCGATGCGGCAGGGGCGCGGGCCGTTGTCGGGTACGAGCCGCTGGGTGGGGGGACGTACAACACCCTCTATCGCGTCCGGCTGGACGACGGCAGGCGGGTGATTCTGAAGGTGGCGCCCGATGCCGGTACGCCGCGCCTGACGTACGAGGGCGAACTGCTCGTCAACGAGGGCGAGTTCTACCGGAAGGCCAGTGGCACCGGCGTGCCCGTGCCCGAGGTGGTGCGTCTTGGGGGCGGCTCGCTGGTGATGTCGGAGTGTCCGGGGGAGCCCTGGTCCGCCTTGGCGGACGAGCTCGGCGATGCGGAGTACGAGCGGTTGCGGCGGGAACTTGGGGCGTACGTCGGGCAGTTGCACACCGTCACCGGTACGCGCTTTGGGTATCCGTCCGGGGCCGTGGCCAACGCCGGGAGTTGGCGGGAGGCGTTCGTCGCGATGGTGGAGGCGGTCCTCGGCGACGCCGAGCGGTTCGGGGTCAAGTTGCCCGTGTCCGTGGAGCGCGTACGGACGGTCGTGCGGGGTGCCGCTCCCGCTCTGGACGAGGTCACCGTGCCCGTGCTCGTGCACTTCGATCTGTGGCAGGGCAACATCCTGCTGACCGGTGAGCCGGGGGAGCGGCGGATCGGTGGGGTCGTTGATGGGGAACGGATGTTCTGGGGCGATCCGTTGGCGGAGTTCGTGTCGCTCAATCTGTTCGGTGAGCCCGAGGACGATCCCGCGCTGCTGGCCGGGTACCGCGCGGGCGGTGGTGACACGGACTTCGACACGGCCGCGCGGCTGCGCATGGCGCTCTACCGCTGTTACCTCTACCTGATCATGCTCGTCGAGGCCGTGCCGCGCGGCTACCCGCCCGCGCAGGCCGCCGTGACCCGCAGGACCGCCGGGCCCGCGCTGATCCTGGCCCTTGGGCTGATCTCCCACACGGTGTAGGTCAGCCGCCCGGTGGGGGCATGCCTCCCTGGAGGCGTTCCAGGTCCGAGGCGCGGACCTGGATCACGAACAGGGCGATCACCGCCGAGACGCCCGCCAGAATCGCCGCCACGATGAAGGCGTTCGAGACGCCCGCCGTCAGGACCTCGTCGCTCCATGGCTTCGGCAGTGAATGCGTCTTCTGGAACGTCATCTTCTGGGCCGGGGTCGCGTGCTCCATGAAGTCGCGGGCCTGGGTCTTGCCCTCGTCCCTCGTGGCCGTGCCGAACACCGTCACCAGGATGGACAGCCCCAGCGAACCACCCACCTGCTGCATCGCGTTGAGGACGCCGGAGGCGGCGCCGGCCTCCTTCGGCTCGACTCCCGAGACCGCCATCAGGGTCAGCGACACGAACTGGAAGCCCATGCCGAGGCCGAAGACCAGCACCGGGCCCAGCAGACTGCCCGCGTACGTGCTGTGGACGTCCGTCTGGGCCAGCCACGCGAGGCCGGCGGTGGCCAGGATCGCGCCGGTCACCATGAACGGTTTCGGGCCCCAGCGCGGCAGCAGCTGTGAGGCCACCCCCGAACCGACCGCGATGACCGCGCTCACCGGGAGGAAGGCGAGGCCGGTCCGCAGCGGGCTGAAGTCAAGGACCTCCTGGGTGAAGAGCGTGAGGAAGAAGAACATGCCGAACAGCGCGGCGGACAGGCTCAGCATCATCCCGTAGACACCCGCGCGGTTGCGGTCACGGAACATCCACAGCGGCGTGATCGGCTGGCGCGAGCGGCGCTCGATGACGATGAAGAGGAACAGGAGCACCACCGCCGCGCCGAAGGACCCGAGCGTCAGGCTGTCGGTCCAGCCCTCCTCGGACGCCCGGATGAAGCCGTAGACCAGACCCACCATGCCGAGCGTCGCGGTGAGCGCGCCGACGATGTCGAAGTGCCCGGGGTGCCGTTCGGACTCCTTGATGAAGCGGGGGGTCAGAGCGATGAGCAGCAGCCCGATCGGCAGGTTGACGAAGAAGATCCACCGCCAGTCGAGCCACTCCACCAGGATGCCGCCGAGCAGCAGCCCGATCGCGCTGCCGCCCGCCGACACCGCGGCGAACACGCCGAACGCCCTGTTGCGGGCGGGCCCTTCGCGGAACGTGGTGGTGATCAGTGACAGCGCCGTCGGGGACGCGATGGCGCCGCCGACCCCCTGGAGGGCACGGGCGGCCAGCAGTTGCCAGGAGTCCTGCGCCAGACCGCAGAGCAGTGAGGCGAAGGCGAAGAGCCCGATGCCGAACATGAAGACGCGGCGCCGCCCCAGGATGTCGCCGAGGCGCCCGCCGAGCAGCAGCAGACCGCCGAAGGTGAGGGTGTACGCGTTGACCACCCACGACAGGTTCTGGGTCGAGAAGCCGAGCGCGCTCTGGATATGGGGGAGCGCGATGTTCACGATGGTGATGTCGAGAACCACCATCAGCTGGCAGGAGGCGATGATGGCCAGCGCGATGCCGTGGCCGCCCTCGGGGGTGGGGGGCTTCCCCGTGTTCGGCGGTGAGTTGGGCGGTGACTTGGGCGGTGAGTTCGGCGGGGTGGGCGGTGAATCAGTCATAGGTGGGGGTGGTGAACGGGGTGTGCGCGCCCTCCGACAGGGAGCGCCACCGTTCACCCGGATCTGACTCTAAGTGGGACGAACGGGACTCGCGACTCGGCGCCGGGCCCCCCGGCCTCAGGCGTGTTCCGACAGCACGTCGTCGGCGATCGAGAACGCCTTGTTGGCCGCGGGCACCCCGCAGTACACCGCCGACTGGAGCAGCACTTCCCGGATCTCCTCGCGGCTCAGCCCGTTCCGTACCGCCGCCCTGACATGCATCGCCAGCTCGTCGTGATGCCCGCCCGCGACCAGCGCCGTCAGGGTGACGCAGCTGCGGGTACGGCGGTCGAGCCCCGGCCGGGTCCAGATCTCGGCCCAGGCGTAGCGGGTGATGAAGTCCTGGAAGGGCGCGGTGAACGCGGTCGTACGGGCCACCGCCCGGTCCACGTGGTGGTCGCCGAGTACGGCGCGGCGTACGGCCATCCCGGCGCCGTGCCGCGTGGCGTCCCCGACGTTCACCGCGCTCGCCCCGGCCGGGGACGTCGCTTCGAGGTGGTTCAGCAGCGCGGCGAGCACCGGCGCGGGGCGTTCGGCGTTCGCCAGATGCGCGGCTCCCGCGATCTCCGTGAGGCTCGCGCCCGGGATGCCGTCGGCGATCGTACGGGCGTGCGACGGCGGGGCCGCCGGGTCGTCGCGGCCGGCGACGACGAGGGTCGGGACCGTCACGGCCGCCAGCTCGTCGCGCAGGTCGTGTTCGGCGACGGCCAGGCAGCAGGCCGCGTACGACTTGTCGTCCGCCGTCCGCAGATCGTCCACGAGCGCCGAGCCGGGCGGGGTGTCTTCGAAGCCGGGCGCGAACCAGACGCCCGGCCGGCTCGCCACCAGCGACTCCGTACCCCTGGCGAGGACGGTCGCCGCACGGTCCCGCCAGCTGTCGGGGGCGCCGAAGTACGCGGACGAGCAGAGCACGGCGAGGGAGACGAGGCGGTCGGGGTGGTGCACGGCCAGACGCAGGCCCACCGCGCCGCCCAGCGAGATCCCCGCGTACGCGAACCGCTCCCAGCCCTGTTCGTCGGCCAGCCGTACCACCTGTTCCGCAAGGGCGGCGACGGAGACGGCGGGCGCCGACGCGGGGACGGAGCCGCCGTGGCCCGGCAGGTCCCAGCGCAGGACGCGGTGGTCGCGGGCGAGAGCCGCCAGTTGGGGTTCCCATACGCGCATGGACGTGCCGAGGGACGGTCCGAGGATCAGCGGCGCCCCGTCGGCCGGGCCGTCGAGCCGGGAGTGGGGAAGGCGGAGCTCCGCCGTCGGGTCGGTCATCGGGGGTCCTCCGAGTCGTCCGTCGAAGCGTCGTCGGTGAGCGCGGCCTCCGCCAACGCGCGCCCCGCGGCGGCGTGTTCGGCGAGCGCGCGGTCCACGAGCGCGGGGGCGGAGCCCGTGTAGCCCGCCGGGTCGGTGAGGGCGTGCAGCCGCGCGTCGCCTATCAGCTCGGCGACCCCCGGGTCGGTCTCCGTCAGCGCCTGTGCGAGCGGGATGCCGGCACGCTCCGCGAGGCGGCCGGCCGCGCCCACCACTTCCTTCGCACGGGTCCGGCCGACGGCCGGGATCAGGGCCGTCACGAGCCGTTCGCTCACCAGCAGTCCATGGGTGAGCCCGAGGTTGTCCCGCATCCGGTCGGGGAACACCCGCAGGCCGTGGGCGAGTTCGGCGGCGTCGTGGGCGGCTCCGCCGGTCAGCCGCAGCAGCTCGCGCAGCGGCTGCCACTCGGCGTGCCAGGGTCCCGCGGGGCGTTCGTCCTCGGCGACGAGAGCCCCGAGCAGTATGGAGGCGAGAGCGGGTGCCTGCCGCGCGGCGGCGGCGATCAGGGTGGCCCGCACCGGATTGCGCTTGTGCGGCATCGCGGACGAACCGCCGCCGCGCGCCTCGGCGACCTCGCCGGTCTCGGTCCGGGACAGCACGAGCACATCGGCGGCCACCTTCCCGAGCGCCCCCGCCGCGAAGGCGAGCGCCGCGCCGAGATCGGCGACGGGGGTACGCAGGGTGTGCCACGGCAGCGTCGGTTCGGCGAGGGGGAGCTGATCGGCGTACGCGGCGAGGAGCCGTACTCCGGTGTCGCTCCGGGACGCGCCCCGGGGCGCCTCCGCCGCCTGGACCTCTTCCGGGCTCCCGTCCTCGGGCGCGGGGCCGGTCCCCGGCCCCGGTTCGGGCTCCAGCCCCGGCTCGGGCTCGAACCCCCGCTCGGGCTCGAACCCCGGCTCGAACCCCGGCTCGGAACTCGGGTCGGCCCCGGCCGGATACTCCGGCAACGGCTCGGGAGGGCTGTCCACCGTGGAGTCGAGCGCACCGGTCAGGTCGTAGACGGGCTCGCAGGACGCGGCGGTGGAGGTCCTCTCCGGCCGGCCGTCCACCGCGTCGTCGACCTGGGCGAAAGCCGCCAACGTCCCTGCCGCGCCGCCCAGTTGGACCGGCAGCCGGACGGCGGCCAGCCTGGTACGGGCATCGCGTACGGACGAGAGCCAGCCCGCGGCCTTCAGCCCGAACGTCGTCGGAACCGCGTGCTGCGTGAGGGTGCGACCCGCCATCGGGGTGGTGCGGTGGGCCGTGGCCAGAACGGCGAGCGCGTCCGCCGTACGGTCCAGGTCCGCCAGGATCAGCGGCCCCGTACGCGTGGCGACCAGCATCATCGCCGTGTCCACGATGTCCTGGCTGGTCGCGCCCCGGTGGACGTACTGCGCCGCGTCACTGCCGCCGCCCGCCCTCGCGTCCTCCTCGTCCGCCGCCGCCGTCAGATCCGCCACCAGGGGAATCACCGGATTGCCCCCGGCGCGCGCCCGCAGCGCCACGTCCCGTACGTCGAACCGCCCCGCCGTCCCGGCCGCCGCCGTGATCACCTCGGCCGCCGCCATCGGGGTGAGCCCGACCGCCGCCTGCGCGCGGGCCAGCGCCGCCTCGGCGTCCAGCATCGCGCGCAGGAAGGCGGCGTCGCCGGTCGCCGCCTCGGCGGCGGATCCCGCCCGGCCGGGCGAGAGCAGCCCGGCGTCGGAGGCGGGACCCGCGTCGGAGGCGTGATCCGGGTGGTTCGGGTCGTCTGAGTGGTCCGGATCGTCCGGTCGGTGGTCAGCGGAAGTCAAGGAAAACCGTCTCCTCGTCGCCCTGGAGCCTGATGTCGAAGCGGTACGCGCCGGGCGTGGGCCCGGCCTTCGCCATCAGGGTCCCCCGCCGGTCCGCGTCCAGCGAGGCGAGCAGCGGATCGGCGGGACGCGCCCCGGCCGAACCCGCCTCCGCGTCCTGCGGCACATACAGGCGGGTATAGAGGTGCCGGGTCAGCCCCCGCGCGAAGACGCACACACTGAGGTACGGGGCGTGCCCCGGCCGCGCGCCCGGCCGCAGCGTCCGCGCCGCCCACCGCCCGTCGGCGTCCGTCGCGACCCGCCCCCAGCCCGTGAACGTGACACCGTCCCGGCCCGCGTGACCGCCGGTCACCTGGTCCCGCCGCATCGATCCCGGCAGCCGCACCGGTTCACCCGCCGGGTCCGGCTGCCACAGCTCCAGCAGGGCGTCCGGCACCGGCGCGCCCGCGCCGTCGTACACGCGCCCGTGCACGGAGATCGCGTCCGGGTGGCCGACGGGCGCCATGTCGCCGCCGCCGGGGAAGGGCAGCGCGTAGCCGTAGAAGGGGCCGACCGTGTGAGACGGCGTGGCGCCGCCGGCCAGGCCGGTGCCGTGAGCGGAGTCGTACGCACTCATCGCTGTCCTTCCTCGGTCCAGGTGGCGGACGGGCCGTCCAGCACGATGTCCCAGCGATAGCCGAGCGCCCACTTGGACCGCGAGAGCCCGTGGTCGTACGTCCCCACCAGCCGCTGACGCGCGGCCTCGTCCGGGACGGAGCGGAGGATCGGGTCGTGGGCGAGCAGCGGGTCGCCCGGGAAGTACATCTGCGTCACGAGGCGCTGGGTGAAGGCCGTACCGAAGAGCGAGAAGTGCAGATGCGCCGGGCGCCACGCGTTGTGGTGGTTGCCCCACGGATACGCGCCGGGCTTGATCGTCGTGAAGCGGTAGCCGCCGTCGTCGTCCGTCAGCGTCCGGCCCACCCCGGTGAAGTGCGGGTCCAGCGGCGCCGGATGGCGGTCGCGCTGGTGCGCGTACCGCCCGGCCGCGTTCGCCTGCCACAGCTCGACCAGCTGGCCCCGCACGGGACGGCCCGAGCGGTCCAGCAGCCGGCCGGAGACCGTGATGCGCTCGCCGAGAGGCTCCCCGACGTGCTGGGCCGTCAGGTCCGCGTCGAGATCGGTGACGTCGCTGTGTCCGAACACCGGGCCGTACAGCTCGACGGCTTCGGGGTCACCCGCCACGACCACCGGTGGCCGCTTCGGATGGCGCAACAGCGTGCTGCGGTACGGCGGGTAGTCGCGCGGCGGATGGTGCGCGGGGGGTGCGCCGGCCGCGGGCATCGAGGGGGACCTGCGCGTGGCGGGTCGCCACGCCCGTATCCGCACCGTGTGAAGGCCGCCTCCCGCCTCCCGCCTCCCGTCACCTGCTCGACCGCTCGCCCGCTCGGAAGCCCGCGCCGCCCACCTCCACCCGGCCGTACGGGGTCGTACGGGGCTATATGGGGCTTACGCCGACGCCGACGCCGCGCGTTCGGCGACCGGCCGCCGCCGCAGCGACGGGTCGGCCAGCACGGGCGCCGTCCAGGCGCCGTCCGGGTGGTAGACGTTCGTCCCCGGCGTCACGATCTCGTCGATCCGGTCGAGCGTCGCGTCGTCCAGGGTGAGCGAGGCGCCCGCCAGCAGACCGTCCAACTGCTCCATCGTGCGCGGGCCGATGATGACCGACGTCACGGCCGGATGCGCGACGGCGAAGGCGACCGCCAGCTCGGGCAGCGTGCAGCCGATGCTCTCGGCCAGCGCGGCCAGCTGCTCGACGATCTCCAGCTTGGCGATGGTCACCGGGGACGCGGGATCGAACCGGGCCGGGGTGAGCGCGGCGCGGCCCACGGTCAGGTCGATGGCGCCGCCCTTGCGGTACTTGCCCGTGAGGAAGCCGGAGGCGAGCGGACTCCACGTCAGCACGCCCATCCCGTACCGCTGACAGACCGGCAGCACCGACGTCTCGACGCCACGCGCCAGGATCGAGTACGGCGGCTGCTCCGTACGGAACCGGTGGAGCGCGCGGCGCTCGGCCACGACATGCGACTCGACGATCTCCTCGGCGGGGAACGTCGAGCAGCCGAAGGCGCGGATCTTGCCCTGTGTCACCAGATCGGTCAGCGCGGAGAGCGTCTCCTCGATGTCCGTCGTGTGGTCGGGCCGGTGGATCTGGTAGAGGTCGATCCACTCGGTGTCCAGCCGCTTCAGGCTCTCCTCCACCTCCCTGACGATCCAGCGGCGCGAGTTGCCGCCCTGGTTGCGGCCCTCGCCCATCGGGAAGTGCACCTTGGTCGCGAGTACGACGTCGTCCCGGCGGCCCTTGAGCGCCTTGCCGACGATTTCCTCGGACTCACCGGTGGAGTACATGTCCGCCGTGTCGAGGAAGTTGACGCCCCGGTCGACGGCCGAGTGGATGATGCGTACGCAGTCGTCGTGATCGCGGTTGCCGACGGACCCGAACATCATCGTGCCGAGGCAGTGGACGCTCACCTCGATACCGGTGCCGCCGAGCGTGCGGTAACGCATGTGCTGCTCCCTCGCTGGTCAGGCCCCCATCGGGGCATACGCGGGCACTCTAGGACTTGGAGTGCGGTCGAAGGCAAGCACCACGGCCCCCGGCGCGGGCCGGCTTGGCGCGGCGCGGGCGGGCGGCTTGGTCCGCCTGGCTCGGCCTTGGGCGTCCGCCCGGCCGGGGGCCGATACTTTGGTCACCCCCGCGGATCCCTTCGGCCGATGCCGGCCCCGGCCGCCTCTGCCTAGCCTCGGCGCATGAAGGCAATCCTGGGGTTCATCAGTTTCGTACTGGTCGCGTCGGGCGTCACCGGACTGCTCCACCAGTGGG
This sequence comes from Streptomyces sp. NBC_01716, assembly GCF_036248275.1. NCBI lineage: Bacteria > Bacillati > Actinomycetota > Actinomycetes > Kitasatosporales > Streptomycetaceae > Streptomyces > Streptomyces sp. NBC_01716. The sequence goes on from NZ_CP109181.1 coordinate 5,218,889, forward strand.
TCGACTGGATGCCGACGATCTTCGGCTTCTCCCGCTTCATCGTTCCCGACGGACACGAGGTGCTGGGCTATGTCGTCATGACGCTGCTCGGGGGCGCGGTGGGTTTTCTCTCCGACGCCGTCAAGAAGCACGTGGCCGCCTGAGCATGGATCTGGACAAGGGACCCGGACCTGCCGAGTCCGCCGAGGCCACCACCGTCCTGTCCCAACCGGCCTGGCTCGTCCCGGCGTTCGGCGCGGCCGGGGCACTCGCCGGCTGGCTGCTCAAACTCCTCGCCAACTGGCTGGTGACCCTGCGCTGGGCCCCGATGAAGGGCCCGGCGGAGCTGCTGAACGCAGTCCCCGAGCCCTGGCTCACCGTCCTCGGACTGACGGTGGGCGCGGTGCTCGGGGTGCTGGTGGGGTTCATCGCGCTGCACGAGTCGCTGACCGTACGGGTGTCGGACACCCAGGTGACGCTCACGATCCGCGGCGAGTCCCGCGAGCTGCGCCGCGCCGACGTCGGTGTCGTCCATCCGGACGGCAAGTTCCTCGTACTGCTCGGCCGTCACACCGAGGAGACGGCCCGTGAGCCCTGCGATCTGGACCGCGCGGAGCTGGCCGCCGCCTTCACCGCCCACGGCTGGAACTGGGCCGCCGATGACCCCCACCGGGCCGGCTTCCATCTCTGGGTCCCGGACACGCCGGGCCTTCCGGTGGGCGCGAACGCCCTGTTGAGCGCCCGCGCGCACGCGATGGGGAAGACGGGGACGGCGGAGGACGTACGGGCGCTGCGGGACGAGTTGAACGGCCTGGGCCTGGCGGTCCGCGACGAGAAGAAACGCCAGTACTGGCGGCTGCCCGCGGCGCCCCCGCCCGGGGCTTGACGGGCGTGACCGACCCGACCGACCCGACCGACCCGACCGACCCGACCGACCCGACCGACCCGACCGACCCGACCGGCCCGACCGGCCCGACCGGCCCGACCGGCCTGACCGGCTGCCTCCGCCGAACGACCTCTCTCCAGTGGTTGGCTTTGAGCTGCTTCGACCGAAATGCAGTGATTGCATGTGGCGATGCCCCAGGAGAGCCACGAGAGCCGAGAGCGTCCAGAGAGGCAGGCCGCCCCATGACCACCGACCCACCCAGCCGCATCACCACCCCCTTCGACGCCGAGTCCACCGCCGCCGAGGTCGTCGCCGGTATCGACCTCGCCGGGCGCCGCGCCGTCGTGACCGGCGCGTCCTCCGGCATCGGCATCGAGACCGCCCGCGCCCTCGCCGGCGCGGGCGCCGAGGTCACCCTGGCCGTACGTGACGTCGACGCCGGCGAGCGCACCGCCCAGGACATCACCGGCACCACCGGCAGCAGGCGCCTGTCCGTCGCCCGGCTCGACCTCGCAGACCAGCGGTCCGTCGCGGAGTTCGTCGCCGGGTGGGAGGGGCCGCTGCACATCCTGATCAACAACGCGGGTGTGATGTACACGCCGGGGCTGCGGTCGCCGGAGGGCTGGGAGCTCCAGTTCGCCACGAACCACCTCGGCCACTTCGCGCTCGCCACCGGCCTGCACCCGGCACTCGCCGAGGCGGACCGGGCCCGGGTCGTCGCGCTCACCTCGGTCGGGCATCTGCGGCAGGGGATCAGGTTCGACGACATCAACTTCCGTAACGGCCCCTTCGACACCGTGCTCGCGTACGGCCAGTCCAAGACGGCCACCGCGCTCTTCGCGGTCGAGGCGAACCGCCGCTGGGCCGCCCAGAGCATCACCGTCAACGCGGTCCACCCCGGCGCGGTCCTGACGAACCTGTCGCGCTACATGAGACAGGAGGACCTCGACAAGGCAGCTGCCCAGTACACCGTCAAGACACCCCAACAGGGCGCGGCCACCTCCGTGCTGGTGGCGACCTGGCCGGGCCTCGAAGGCATCGGCGGCCGGTACTTCGAGAACTGCAACGAGGCGCGCCCCTACCGCGAGGGCGAACCGGGCGGCGTGGCCCCGCACGCCCTCGACCCGGCGGCGGCCGAACGCCTGTGGCAGGTGTCGCTCGACATGCTGTCCTCCGCGACTCGGCCCTGACACCCACCCACCCGCCTCAGCCGCCCGCCTCCTCCAGCAGCCGCACGGTCTCCGCATACGGCCCGGTCCGCGCCCACTCCAGCGGCGAGCGCCCACTGCCGCCGTCCTCACACAGGCGCGGATCGGCGCCGTACGCGAGCAGTTCGCGTACGGCGCCGACGTGCCCCCAGCACGCCGCCCCGCACAGCGGCGTGCCCCGCTCGGTCCACCCGATCCTCAACTCGTCCGCAGCATCAAGCCGATGCCGACCACCATCAGCCCCGCCGCCGCGATGCGTGGTGTGCCGAAGCGTTCCTTGAAGAACACCGCCCCTATCGCCGCCCCCACGATGATCGATGTCAACTCTTGCTGAAGCCGTAATTAATTGCCTGGTCAGGGCCTTATACGCAGGCGGCAGGTCAGAAGGGAAGCTCTGGCCTGCTCGTGCGTCGTGGCCCACGGGGCTGTTCCACGAGTATGGATGTTGTCGCGACACTGTGCGCGATGGTCGCATGGCAGGTCGGCGGATCTGAGGAGTTGGTGGGGGCATGCCGTCTGGTGCTGAACTGAACGCGGAAGAAGGCTTCACCTCGGCCGTCACTACGCGGGTGGCGGTAGAGGCATGCCGACAAGCGGGGCTCGATGGTGACGGGGCCCGTCTGATCCGCCTGGGTGAGAACGCTCTGTTCCGTCTGGAGGCGCATCCGGTGGTGATCCGGATCGCCCGGTCGACCGAGTATCTGGAGTCCGCCCAAGGTGAGGTCGCCGTCTCTCGCTGGCTGGCCGGTGAGGGCTTCCCGGCGACGCGGGCTCTGGATGATTTGGAGCAGCCCGTGATCAACGGTGGTCACCCGGTGACGTTCTGGCACTTGATCGAGGAGAGCGACCGTAAGCCGACGTACGGCGAGCTGGGGGCGATCCTCCGCGATCTCCACTCGCTCAGCCTGCCCGCTTCCCTGAGTCTCCCTCCGTACCCGGTGCTGGACCGGACGGACCGACGTATCAACGCGGCGACCGGGATACCGGAGGACGACCGCGCGTTCCTGCGTAAGCGCGCGCGTGAACTCCGTGGCCGGGTCGGGGAGTTGCGCTTCGAGTCGCGGAAGGGGCCCGTACACGGGGACGCTCACGTACAGAACCTGATGGTGGACCGTACTGACCGGGTGATCCTGATCGACCTGGAGAGGTTCGGTTACGACCATCCTGAGTGGGACCTGATGGTCACGGCCACGGAGCATCACAGCTTGGGTTGGCAGACTCCGCAGGAGTACGGGGCGTTCGTCGGTGCGTACGGTCGGGATCTCCGCTCGTGGGCGGGGTTCTCCACCTTGCGGTCGTTGCAGGAGTTCAACACTCGTCGTCCAGGCATCGCATCGCGGTTTGCACGTCGCCGTTGAACTGCTGGACGGCAGGGTTGTGTGCGTGGACCGACACCTCACGCTGGAAGTCACTGACGTAGCGTTGAAAGCGCGCGGACTGAAGGGCGTCGCCTGCTTCGACGGCTAAGCCGGCGGTCGTCACGGCGGCCTCAAGGTCGCCATTGAGTAGCTGGCTCTGAGCGAGAACCATGCGACAAAAGCCTAGAGTACGGGCGTACTTGGGATCGGTTAGCTCAACGGCGCGCTCTGCGAGCCGGACAGCATCGGGCCCCTGGCCGAGATCCCGGAAGCAGTGAGCGTTTTCCAACCTCAGGTTGACGCGTGGTGAAGACGAGGACGGCCTTCACCATGTCGGTGATCCGGACAGGTGTCGAGGTCCGCATCCGCGAGACCGACCTGACCGATCCGACCTGCGGACTGCGCGCCGGACTGGTCGACGTCGCTCTGACCCGTGGGCCGTTCGACGAGACAGGTCTGACAGTGCACGAGCTGCGCGTCGACCCAGTCGGCGCGGTGCTGCGCGCCGATGATCCACTGGCCCGCCGCGACCGCCTGAAGGTGGCCGACCTGGCAGACAGGCGCTGGTTCCGGTTCCCGGACGGCACGGATCCGATCTGGCATTCGTACTGGAACGGCGGGGAGCCGCGCGAGGGTCCGGTGGTACGCGCTGTCCAGGAGTGCCTGCAGGCCGTGCTCTGGAACGGAACAGTCGGCATTGCCCCGTTCGGGCAGGACCTGCCCAGGGAGCTGGCTGTGGTGCCGCTGATCGACATTGCGCCGAGCCGCGTGGTTGCGGCGTGGAACGAGGATGACCCGAATCCGCTGGTCCGGTCGTTCGCTCAGATCGCCACAGTCGCTTACCGGGCTGAGCGTTCCGCGGCCGGCGAAGGCATGGCGTGTCCGCGTGCGTACCGTGAGTGGGGGCGACAGCGCTCGGCGGGTACATCAACACCGACTCGTCGTCCTGCACCGTAAACCAAACATCCAGGGCCTAGGCCGGCGCTCTAAAAGGACGAGTCAGGCGCCCAGGCAGGGTCGTCCCAGGGGGCTGGGGGCCTGGAGGTACGCAATTGCCTCCACAGCGGCACGGCGCTCGTTCCCGGTGGGGGCATCGAGACCTGGGGGGCGGGCTGGCCGTTGGTGATGATGTTCTGCTCGAATCCGGCCGGGGTGAGCATGTTGTAGACACGGCCGACTTCGGATTCGACGCGGAAGCCGTGGCGGACCTTGGGCGGCAGGTAGATGTAGCTGCCGGGTCCGGCCGGGATCTCCTCGTCTCCGACGGTGAACACGAAATCACCTTCGAGGATGAAGAACGCCTCTTCCTCCTTGTCGTGGACGTGCGGTGGGGCGACGAGTCCTTGCGGACACAGTTCCTCGAACGTGCAGGACCGGCCGTCGGTCTGGCTGCCGTCGGCGAGCACTCTCCAGTACGTGCCGACGTTCCAGTAGGCCGGGGACTGGTCCGGCGCCCAGACATAGGGGCGGGCGGTGCCGGCGCTGTGGGGGAAGCTGGCCATAACGGTCCCTTCGGTCTTTAGTGCGTGGGGGAATGGATGACGGAGTCGACGGTGATGGTCAGCAGGAGCCGGGTCTGGCCCGGGCCGCCGTACGAGGCGTAGGGGTGGCCTGTGTACTTCTGGGCGAGGTGTTCGATGCTCGCGGCGGCGCCGTCGGTCGTGGCGCTGGTGACGCGTCCCCGTACGGAGAAGTAGCGGGAGGTGTCATCCGGGTCGGCGATGCTGACGGCCACACGGGGGTCGCGTTGAACGTTTTTGGTTTTGCGGTAGCCCTCGACGGTGTTGATGAGAATGTGTTCACCATCGGTGTCGACCCAGGTCTGGGTGAGCTGAGGCGAGCCGTCCGGCATGGTGGTGGCGATGAAGCAGGGGCTGGGCCGGTCCAGCAGTTTGAGGAGTTCGCCGGGCAGGGGTGTCATGAGGTATCGCCCTTCCTGGGGGGAAGCTGTCGGTGTGAGGTGCCGATGCCGGCGGTGCACTCAGCGCAAGGAACGGAAGGTGGTCCGGACTTCGTCAACGAAGAGTGCCGGTTGTTCCAGGGCCGCGAAGTGCCCGCCCACCTCAAGCTCGTTGAAGTGGACGACGTTGCTGTAGCGGCGTTCCACCCAGCGCTGGGACTTCCGGACGTGCTCCTCCGGGAACATGCTGAATCCGGTAGGCAGTGCGATCGGTGCGGCGGCGTTCGGCGCGGAGGGCCGTGCCGACCGTGCCATTTCCCAGTAGGTCCGCGCAGAGGACGTCCCGGTGTTGGGAAGCCAATAGAGCATGATGTCGTCGAGCAGCTCGTCCAGGGTGAAAGATGCTTCCGCGTCCCCCGGCGTGCCGCAGGTGTCCTGGAACATCGCGTAGATCCAGGCAGCCAGGCCGATGGGGGACTCCGCGAGGGAGTAGCCAATGGTCTGAGGGCGGGTTGCCTGCTCCTTGGCGTAGCCCGAGAGGTTCTCCCAGAAGTAGGCGGCGCTGTCGAGCATTGCCTGCTCATGCTCGGTGGCGTCCCGGATCTCGTCGGGCGTTGGCGGGAACATGGCGAAGTTGAGGTGCAGCCCGACGCATCCGTCGGGGGCCTTGCGGCCGATCTCGTCGGTGACCGCGCATCCGAGGTCGCCGCCCTGGGCGCCCCATCGCCGGTAGCCGAGCCGGTCCATCAGCGTGATCCAGGCATCGGCGACCCGGGGGAATCCCCAGCCGGGTTCCGTAGGCCGGTCGGAGAACCCGAATCCCGGCAGCGACGGCACCACGAGATGGAAGGCGTCCCGCGGGTCACCGCCGTGGGCCGCGGGATCGGTCAGTGGGCCGATGACCTTGTGGAAATCGAGGACGGAGCTGGGCCATCCGTGGGTCATGACCAGCGGGAGGGCGTCCGGCTCAGGCGAGCGCACATGGAGGAAGTGAATGCCCAGACCATCGATGATGGTGCGGGACTGGCCGAAGCCGTTGAGGGTCTTCTCGCACCGCCGCCAGTCGTAGGTGTTGAGCCAGTAGTCGTGCAGCGCGCGGAGCTTCGCCAGCTGGGGTCCCTGGCTGGTGTCCAGAACGGTCTCTGGATCGGGCCACCGGGTGCGGGAGAGCCGCTCACGCAGGTCGGTCAGCTGTTCCTCCGGCACAGACAGGGTGAAGGGTTCGATGAGTTCGGACATGGGGCGTGCTCCTTACCGGGCAATGCCGCGCCGACTGCGACGCGGGTGGATTCAAGGGGGGCGGAATCCGGTGATTCAGAGGGTGTCGGGCTGACGGGTCCGTTCATCGGTGACAATCTCGGGCACCGCGTCCAGGACCTCCTGGAGCCAGGCGATCTCGGCGCGCAGCCTGTGCGCACTGTGACTGACCGCTAGTGCCTCGCTCACCGTCAGGTAGCCGCCGTCGATGGCGTTGGCGTTCAGCGCCTCGGTGTCGAAGAGCATGGAGGCGAGTTCATCCAGCCGGGATGCGATCACCGTGTGGAGCTCGTCCAGCTTCTCCGGGTCCAGGCGGGTGAGGGCCAGGTCGAACGGGTCCGGCTTCATCCAGATGTGGCGCAGACTCTCGGACTGGAGTTCCTTGAGACGCAGCCGCCCTTCACCGGTGATGCCGTACACCTGACGCTCGGGCAGATTGCCCTCCTTCTCGGTCCTGACCTCTTCGAGCAAGCCCTCAGCCAGCAGGCGCTTGATCGCCTGGTACAGGCTGCCCACGGACACGTCCGTCCACAGGTGCAGATGTTCCCGCTCGGCCTGGAGGCGCACCCTATGCCCGTGCATCTCGCCGTTCCTCGCGAACGTGTCGAGGATGAACAACCTGATCGATGACATACGACTACTCTTGCATGAGTACTCGTTCATAGGCAACCGGTCGATGTGCTGAACATCGGCTCCGGGAGCGACCGCGTCGAGGTCACGAACGGGATTCATCGCCGAGCTCACCGCCGTGACTGAACAGTGAGCGATTCCCAGCATCCCGATGCTGACCGCAAGCTGGACGCCCCTGCGCAACGACAAAGCCCCTGGTAGACGGGTTCTCGACCAAGATCACCCGTGCCTGCCAGGAGCTTCGCATGCTTGTCTACTCATCCTCGATCGATCTGTCCAGCCGAACCCTGCGGTTCCTTACCGGTCAACTGGCCGCGCGGCGGGCGAAGATCGGTACACGGTGGCGACGTCTGGCCGTCGGCCGCCAGGCTCTGCTCGCCCTCGCGCACCTGCGGTGCGGTGGTACCTACGCCCAGCTCGCTGCCGGATTCGACATCGGGATCGCCACGGTCTACCGCTATATACGCGAAGCTGTCGAGGCCCTGGCCGCCCTCGCGCCTTCACTCGCCGAGGCGATGCGGACGATCCGCGAGAAGGCGTTCGTGATCCTGGACGGCACTCTGCTGCCGATCGACCGGATCGCTGCGGACTCCCCGTACTACTCCGGGAAACACAAGCGCCACGGCATGAACATCCAGGTCCTCGCCGATCCGTTCGGACGCCTGCTCTGGGCCTCGCCCGCCCTGCCTGGATCGACCCAACCGGATCACCGACATGGTGAAGGCCGTCCTCGTCCTTCACCACGCGTCAACGTGAGGTTGGAAAACGCTCAGTTTTCGACAGTTCGCGGGGGCGTCCCGCTCAGACGACGTGGAGCGTGCGCGGGCTGTCTGCTGTGATGCGGTAGGCGAGTTGGGTGCGGTCGACGCCCGTGCGGAGTTCTTAGAGGATCAGCGGGTGTTGGCTGCCGTGCGTGGTGCGGGTGGTGTGGATGATCGGGGTGACGTCGGGGGTGTGGAGGGCGGTGCGTTCGTCCGGCAGGGGCATGCGGGCGCTGACGGGTTCGTGCCAGGTGAGTGTGTGGCTGGCCTTGGTGAGAAGGGCGTAGTTCTGTTCCGATTCGCTGTCGGGGGCTTAGGCGAGTTGCTTCGCCTGGTCCGCGGTCGCGAGGGGCTGCCGCCCCCGCCGTAGCCAAGTCGTCTCCAATGGGGCGGCCAACGCCTCCGCCGGCCTCGACCACCCACTCACCGGCCCCGCTGTCTGTTCATTCCGGTCCCGGCCCCCGTTCCTGCCTCAACTCGTCCGCAGCATCAAACTGATGCCGACCACCATCAGCCCCGCCGCCGCGATGCGTGGTGTGCCGAAGCGTTCCTTGAAGAACACCGCCCCTATCGCCGCCCCCACGATGATCGACGATTCCCGCAGCGCCGCGATCGGGGCGAGTGGTGCGCGGGTCTGGGCCCACAGCACGAGGGCGTACGCCCCGACCGACAGCACCGCTCCGAGCAGGCCGAGTCGTGCGTGTGGGCGTAGCAGGGCGAGGAGGGTGCCGCCGTGGGTGTGCAGGGTGTAGAGCGGGATCAGGGAGCCCTGGAGGATCATCAGCCAGCCGATGTAGCCGAGAGGGGTGCCCGATTCGCGTACGCCCACCCCGTCCACGACGGTGTACGCGGCGATCGACACCCCCGTCGCCAGCGCGGCCAGCAGCGCGGGCCACTGCGGCTTCGTCTCCGTGCTCCGCATGCCCCACAGGGCCACGCCGACGAGCCCCGCCGACGCCACGGCCACGCCCGTCGCCTGCCAGCGGTCCAGCGACTCGCCCACGAAGACCGCCGCCAGGACGGTCACCAGGAGCGGGGCCGTGCCGCGCGCGATCGGATACATCTGGCCGAAGTCGCCGAGGCTGAACGACCGCATCAGCAGCGCCTGGTAGCCGACGTGCAGCACGGCGGACGCGATCAGATACGGCCACGCGCCGGCGGCCGGGACGGGCGCGAAGCACACGAAGACCGCGCCGAGCAGGGCGCCGCCGCCGGAGATCAGGGTGAAGGCGACCAACTGGTCCTTGATGGTGTGTGCGATGGCGTTCCAGGTGGCGTGCGTGACGGCCGCCAGGAGAACGGCGGCTGCGACGGCCGGCGTCACGCCATGCGCTCGCGGACGTCCACGAGGGTGCCGCCCGCGTACGAGACCACGCTCTTGGGATCCATCGGGAACACCGTGTGCGGGGTGCCGGCCGCCGCCCACACCACGTCGTGGTCCAGAAGTCCCCGGTCGGCCAGCACGCGCGTCCTGGTGCGGTGGCCGAAGGGCGGTACGCCTCCGATCGCGTAGCCGGTGGTCTCCCGTACGAGATCGGCCCGCGCCCGTGTGACCTTCCCGGCGCCCAACTCCTCCCGTACACGCTCCACATCGACGCGCGAGGCGCCGTCCATCAGTACCAGGACCGGCACGCCGTCGGCCTCGAAGATCAGCGACTTGACGATCTCGCTGAGCCCGCAGCCGATGGCCGCGGCGGCCTCGGCCGCCGTACGGGTGGCGTCGGGGAAGGTGCGGACCTCGCCGACGAGGTCGTCGATGCCCAGTTCGCGCAGGGCCTGGACGAAACGGGGATGGGCCGGGGTGTCAGGCGTGCCGCCGGGGTCGGTCATGACGGGCACGCTAGCGCCACGGGCCCGGCGGGTGCCAACACGTTTGGATCGCGGACCGGTCCTGTCCGCCAGGGGTGTCAGGGTGTCCACCGGGAGTTGAGCCACCCTCTCGCCGAGGTCGCCTGCGACGAACCCTCGATGAACGGAGCGAACCGATGAGCCGCCACATCCAGATCACCTTCGACGCCCACGACCCCCGTGCCCTGTCGGCTTTCTGGCGCGAGGTCATGGGCTACATCCACCCCGCCCCGCCCGGGATCGATCTGCCCGAGGGCGCCGACCCGCTGGCCGCGTGGGACGACTTCCTCGCACGGGTCGGTGTACCGGAGGAGGAGCGCAACACGAGGTCGGCCCTGGAGGACCCGGACGGGCAGGGCCCGCGCCTGTTCTTCCAGCAGGTGCCCGAGGACAAGGTCGCCAAGAACCGCGTCCACCTCGACGTCCGGGCGGCCCCCGGGCTGGAGGGGGACGAGCGGATGGCGGCGCTGGAGGCCGAGTGCGAGCGGCTCGTGGCGCTGGGAGCGACGCGGCTGCGCCGCGACGAGCCCGCGCCCCCGATGAGCACCGGCTACATCGTGATGGGGGACCCGGAGGGCAACGAGTTCTGCCTGGACTGAGGCGGAGGGCGCGGCACGCGGAGCGCGGCACGCGCGGTGCGGCACGCGCCGTACGGCCCGGTCCGGGCGGGCCCGGTCCGTAGGATGCGGGCCATGCCGGACCATTCGCCCCGCCCCGAGCCGTTCACCGCGCGGACCTCCGCCGCCGCCCTGGAGGACCTCCGCGCGCGACTGCGCGCGACGCGCTGGCCGGACGCGCCCGAGGACGCCGGCTGGTCGCTCGGGACCGACCTCGACTACCTCCGTGAGCTTGTCGCCTACTGGGCGGACGGTTTCGACTGGCCCGCGCAGGAGGCGGCCCTCGCCCGCTTCCCCCGCTACCGGGTCCAACTCGGCGGCCTCGGCGTCCACTTCGCGCATGTGCGGGCCGACGAGACGGCCGGGCCCGTGCTGCCGCTGGTCCTCAGCCACGGCTGGCCGGACTCGTTCTGGCGGTACGCGAAGGTCATCCCGCTCCTGACGGATCCCGGCGCGCACGGCGCCGACCCCGCCGACGCGTTCGACGTGGTCGTGCCCGACATGCCGGGCTACGGGTACTCCGACCGTCCCGCCGGACCGCCCCTGGACTCCATCGCCGTCGCCGGTCTGTGGGCCGAACTCATGGGGGTCCTCGGCTACGACCGGTTCGGCGCGGCGGGCGGTGACATCGGCAGCCATGTGAGCCGCTATCTCGCGCTCGACCATCCCGAGCGGATCGTGGCCGTGCACCGTTCGGACGCGGGGGTGCCCATCTTCGGCGGCGACCCGGCGGACCTCGCCCCCGAGGAGCGCGCCTGGCTCGACAGCGCCGCGGCCTGGGGCGTGAAGGAGGGCGCGTACGCCGCCGTGCACCGTACGAAACCGCAGACCGCCGCCTTCGGGCTCACCGACTCACCGGCCGGGCTCGCCGCGTGGATCGTGGAGAAGATGCGGGCGTGGAGCGACTGCGACGGCCATGTCGAGCGGAGCTTCACCAAGGACGAGATCCTCACGAACGTCACGCTCTACTGGCTCACGGGGACGATCGGCTCCTCGATGCGCATGTACGGCGCGAACGCCGCGATCCCGCCCGCGCAGCTCGCCCGCCGGGTCGAGGTGCCGTCCGGCTTCTCGCTCTTCCCCGGCGACATCGTCCGCCCGCCGCGCGCGTGGCTCGAACGCACGGCGAACGTCGTGCGGGTGACCGAGCCTCCGCGCGGCGGTCACTTCGCGGCGTTCGAGGAGCCGGAGCTGTACGCGGAGGAGCTGCGCGCGTTCTTCCGGCCGTACCGCGCACCGGCGTTGGGCTGAGCCCCGGGGCCGGACCTGCCCCGCGCGCGGTCCCGCCGGGCAGCCCGCCCGCTCACCCCGCCGCGAGTACGGCGGCGACCACCGGCCCCGCCGCGTCACCGCCGTGTCCGCCCGACTCCACGCTCGCGGCGACGGCCAGGTCGTCCTGGAAGCCGGTGAACCAGCTGTTCGACGTCGCCTGCCCGTCCACCTCGGCGGACCCCGTCTTCGCGCCCTTGTCACCGCCGAGCCCGGCCATCGCCGCCTTGCCGGTGCCCCACGAGGCGGTCTCCCGCATCATGTCGCGCAGCTGCTGCCCCACCGAGCCGGGCAACTGCCGCTCGGCGACGGCCAGTTCGCGGTCGTCGAGATCGCGCGGGACGATGATCGGCTGGCGGAAGGTGCCGTCCTTCGTGGTGGCCGTGACGGACGCGATGTTCAGCACGTTCATCTGGACCGTGCCCTGGCCGATGTACTGCGCCGCGGCCCCGCCCCCGTCCGACTCCGGCACGCTGCCGTCGGCCGACGCGATACCGGTCTGCCAGTTCAGCCCGAGACCGAAGACCTCCCGCGCCTCCGCGGGCAGCGCGTGGTCGTCCTTCGTGTCGTCGATCAGCTTGATGAAGGCGGTGTTGCAGGACCGGGCGAAGCTCTGGGTGAAAGTGCCGCCCTGGATATCGAAGTTGTCCAGGTTGTGGAATGAAGTGCCCTGGTAGAGCACGGTCTTCGGGCACTCGGCCGGCCGGTCCGCGCCGACCAGGCCCTTCTCCAGCAGCATCGCCGCCGTCACGATCTTCATCGTCGAGCCCGGCGCCTGCTTGCCGAGCATCGCCGCGTTGAAGCCGTCCTTACGGTTGTTGGCGACGGCGACTATCTCGCCGGTGCTCGGCCTCACGGCCGCGACGGACGCCTCGTCGAACTTCTTCACGGCCTGCTCGGCCGCCGCCTGCACCTTCGCGTCGAGCGTCGTCGTCAGCTCGCCGCTCTTGCCCTTGGAGAGCGTCAGCAGGGTCTTGCGCGGAGCGCTGTCCCCGCCGCTCGCGCCGCCGCCCGCGCTCTCGCCGTCGGTCTGGATCCAGGTCTCGACACCGGACTCGCCGCCCGCCTTCTCGCCGTACTTGTCCCGCAACTGGTCGAGCACCGGCGCCAGCGACGGGTACTTCCCGGCCGTCAGCTCGGTCCCGTCGCGGTCGACCGCCTTGATCGGCGGCGTCGGCGCCTCGCCGGTCATCAGGCTGCTGTTCTTCGTCAGCTTCGGATGAATGACGGTCGGCGCCCAGTCGACCAGCGGCTTCCCGGTGGTCACCCCACGCACGACGGTCAGCTCGGAGGCGTACGACAGGGGCTTGCTCAGCCCCTTGTACTTCACGGTCGCCTCGACGGTGAAGGGCACCTTCGCGCCCGTCGCCTTCCCCGGAGTGATCACGGCGTCGGTGATGTGCGCCTGCTCGCTGTAGCCGGCGACCGCGTCCTTCGCGGCGGCGGCGTTGTTCGTGTACGCGGCCGCGAGCTCCGGGTCCTTGCCGTCGGCCCACGCGGCGAGGAACTCCTCGGCGGTCTTCTTGATCTCCTCCGCGCTCGGCGGCCCGGTCTTCACCTCGGCCGACGTGGACCGGGTGTCGGTGTTCCCCCCGTCGACCCCGCTGATGACGTTGTACGCCCCGTACCCGATGCCACCGGCGACGACGACGAACACGCCGCCGACGATCGCGACCTTCGTACCACTGCGCATGAGCGCGGTCCCCTCCCCCAGGAGCGCCCCCGCCAGGTTTGAACGTGTTCAAGGGGCAATTGTTTCGCACTCTACGGGACGCCCGTGAACGTGGAGGAGCCCGTTATCGGACCGCGATGAGGGCCCGCCGGCAGGCGGCCGAGCCGTACGGATCCCGTACGGATCCCGTACGGGATCCCGCGCGGACCCGTTGGCGCGACCCTCTGCACGACCGTTGACACGGCGGATTCCGCGAACATAGCGTAAGGACTAGTCGTCTAGACCTAATTGAGCCCACTGGGCTCCGACTCGGAGGTGATCATGGAGTCGCGGACACCGCATCTGAAAGAAGCTCGCTACGAGCTGGTCGAGATTCCCGAGCCGATGGGCCCGGTCACCGTGACCGTGGACCGGCGCAAGGTCCTCGACCACGCCTACAGCGAGGACGACTTCGGGTCCTGGTACTTCGAGGACTCCCCGTTCGGCGGCCCCGTGGGACACCCCCTCGTACTCGCCAACGACCTGCTGTTCCTCTTCTACGAGAAGTACGACGGCAACACCGCCCAGGGTCTGCACACACACGAGCATCTGACGTTCCACTCGCCGGTCGAGGTGGGGGAGACGGTCACGATCGAGGGCGGCTACACGCGGAAGTACGAGCGCCGGGGCCAGGGTTATGTCGTCCTGGAGGCGGAGGCACGCGGCGCCGACGGACGGCTCCTGGTACGCCACACCGGCAAAGAGATCATGCGGACGGTCGCCGGTGAGATCACCGGACAGAACCGGACAGCGGGCGACGTCCGGTCACGCACCGTGCTCGGCACGGTGGACACCGCCGTCCCCGCCCTGGACCGGGCCCGCCTCGACGCTCCCGCACGCGCCGCCCTGCCACGGCGGACAACGGTCTTCACCCAGGACCAGATGTCGGTCTTCTCCTGGGCCGGGCGCGGTTACGCCAATGTGCACACGGCCCCCGAGAAGGCCGCCGCTTCCGGCCTGGACCGCACGATCGTCCAGGCCCAGCAGCAGACCGGTTTCATCGTCGCCAACCTGATCGACGTGTTCGGCAAGACGTTCTTCACCTCGGGCGAACTCGACCTCCGCTTCGTCTCCCCCGCCTTCGTCGGCGACGAACTCACCGCCGGCGGCGCCGTCGCCGGTGTCACCGGCGACCGGCTCGAACTGGAGGTCTGGGTCGACAAGGCCGACGGCACCCGTACCGCTCTCGGGTGGGCGTCCGCCCTGGTGGACACCGACCACCGGCGCCCCGCGCGCCTGGTCTGACCCGCCGTAACCCCGCCCCCGCACCCCACCCCCGCACCCCCGTCCCCGCAGGTCCGTGAGATCGACAACGGAGTCATCCATGGCGCAATCAGCCACCGCCCCGCCCACCACCGAGCAGGAACGGACCAAGCTCGCCAAACGAGCCGCCGTGGCCAGCCTCGTCGGCACCGCCGTCGAGTGGTACGACTACTTCATCTTCGGCACCGCGTCCGCCCTCGTGTTCGGGGAGCTCTTCTTCCCCAACGAGGACGACCCGATCATCGGCACCCTGTCGGCGTTCGCCGTCTTCGGTGTCGGCTTCTTCGCCCGCCCCGTCGGAGGGGTGGTCTTCGGTCACTTCGGCGACAAGTTCGGCCGCAAGGCCGCCCTGGTCACGACGCTCATGCTGATGGGCGTCTCGACCTTCCTCATCGGCCTCCTGCCCACCACCGACCAGATCGGTATATGGGCTCCGATCCTGCTCGTCCTGCTGCGGCTCATCCAGGGATTCGGCGTGGGCGGCGAGTGGGGAGGCGCCTCACTGGTCGCCGTCGAGTACGCCCCGGCACACAAACGTGGTGCCTACGGCAGCTTCCCGCAGATCGGCAACGCGGTGGGGCTCGTGCTCTCCACGGGCATCTTCGCGATCGTGTCCACGCTGCCCGACGACGCACTCATGAGCTGGGGCTGGCGCGTGCCGTTCCTGCTCAGTGCCGTACTCATCGCCGTTGGCCTGTTCATCCGGTTCAAGCTCACCGAGACACCCGCCTTCAAGGCCGCGCAGGAAGAGCTGGAGAAGCAGCCTGCCGAGGAACAGGCGAAGGAGCGGATGCCGATCGCCGAACTGTTCAAACGGTTCCGCAGGCCTCTGCTCCTGGCCATGGGCATGCGCCTCGGCGAGGCCGTGTTCGGCTACATCATCCTCACCATCGGCCTGACGTTCGCCGAGAACTACACCGACATCCCGCGCACCCATGTCCTCGTCGCGAGCAGCATCGCCGCCGCGCTCGCCATCTACACGTACTACTTCTTCGGGAAGCTGTCCGACCGCATCGGCCGGCGCGCGGTCTTCATCACCGGCTCACTCGTGGGCGTGGTCGTCACCTTCCCCTTCTTCTGGGTCCTGGACGCCGACGCCCTGGTGCTGATGTACGTGGCCTACGCCGTGGCGTACGCGATCGGTGTGGGCGCCGTCTACGGCGTCGAACCGGCCTTCTTCGCCGAGCTGTTCAGTACGAAGGTGCGCTACACGGGCATCTCACTGGCGGCGCAGATACCCAGCGTCCTCATCGGACTCTGGCCGCTCGCCTCGACCGCCCTGCTCGCGGCGACCGGCGGAGACCCCTGGCCCATCGCCGCCATCACCGTCGCGGCCCTGCTCGTCGGGATGGTGTGCGCGTACCTGGCCCCCGAGACCAACCGGATCGACATGACACGTGTCGGTGACGAGACGGAGAAGGCACGATGACGGAACCGGATCCCCGTCCATGGCGGGACCTGACCGACCCGCGCCGCGCGGGCGCGACCGACAGGCTCGAAGAGGGGCTCAAGGAGCCGGAGTTCGAGAACCTCGACATTCCCGAGGAGCTGGGCACCGTGCGGGTCGTCGTCGACGACCACAAGATCAAACGGTACGCCTTCACCCACGACGACCATTCCCCCTGGCATCTGACGGAGAGTCCGTTCGGCGGGGAGCGTGTCGGGCACGCGGCGCTCCTGGGCAACGACCTCGTACAACTCTTCACACTCGTCTACGCGGCCAGTCAGGTCGTCGGATACCACACCGAGGAACAGATGTGGTTCGACAGCCCGGTTGTCCTGGACGAGGTCGTCACCCTCAGCGGTACGTACACCGAGGCCTACCGGCGCCGCGGCGAGGGCTACGTGGTGATGGAGGCCACCGCCACGGGCGAGGACGGGCGCAGCGTCGTCCGCCATCGCGGGGTCGAGATCCTCAGGACCGACCCCGGGGCCATCGGCGGACGCGGATCGGCGGCGCCCGAACGCCGCGTCACCGGCGAGGTTTTGGAGGGCGCGCGGACCTCTCGCACGCTGGGGCCGGACGTACGCCCCGGTGACGTACTCGCGCCGCTGCGCAAGACGGTGACCGCCGAACAGGCCGCGGTCTTCAGCCGCGTCGGTGAGTACGTGCGCAACATCCACAACGACATCGACGTGGCCCGCGCCGGCGGGCTGCCGGTGCCGATCGTGCAGGGGCAGCAACAGTTCGGCGTGCTGGCCCAGTTGCTCACTCTCCGAGCCGGTCCCTCGTTCCTCACCACCGGCTGGCTGCGGGTCAAGTTCCTGGCGCCGCTGGAGGTGTTCGAGCCGTTCACGTCCACCGGCGTCGTCACCGCCGTCACCCCGGTCGACGACGGTCTCCGCATCGATCTGGAGGTCTGGGTACGCCGCGACGCCGACAACCGCCTCCTCACGGCCGGTTGGGCGGCCGTGACCATCCCTCCGCCCTGACCCTTCCCCGTCCCGACCGACCGCACCACCGCACCGACACAGAAAACGGGTTCTTCACAGATGAGCACTTCCAAGACCGGCGGCCAGGTCGTCGTCGACCTTCTGACCTCCCTCGGCGTCGAGTACGTCTTCGGCGTCGTGGGCGGCCAGACCCTCGCCATCACCGACGCGATCATCGACACCCCCGGTATCCAGCTCGTCCACACCCGGCACGAGAACGCCGCGGCCGTGATGATGGACGCCTACGGCAGGCTCACCGGCACCCCGGCCGCCTGCATCTCCACGACCGGGCCAGGCGCCACCAACCTGCTCACCGGCGTCGGGGGCGCCTACCGCGACTCCAGCCCCGGATTCGTCCTCACGTGCAACAACAACGGCGAGAACATCCACAAGGACGACGCCCAGAACGCCGACCACGTCGAACTGCTCAAGCCCCTGGTCAAGTACTCCCGGCTGGTGGCACACAGCTCGTCCATCAAGCAGGCGATGGAGGAGGCGTACGTCAACGCCCTCACCGGCAACCCCGGCCCCGTCCATCTCGACTTCGCCCGCGACACCATCGAGGGCCAGGTGCCGGACCCGCCGGTGGTTCCCGCCGTCCACCCGAGCCGCGCGTGGGTCACCGAGCGGCCGTCCGCCAACCTCGTCGCGCTGGCCAGGGTCGCCGAACGGGTGCTGCGCGCCGAACGGCCGGTCATCTGGCTCGGCAACGGCGGCAACCGCGCGCGGGCGAGCGAGGACGTACTGGCGCTCGCCGACGCGCTCGGAATCCCGGTCGTGACCACCTTCAACGGCATCGGGTCCGTACCGACCACACATCCGCTGGTGTTCGGGGCCGTCAGCCGTATGGGCACCACGCTCTCCGGCGAGGTCCTCGGCGACGCCGATCTCGTACTCGCGCTCGGCAACAGCCTCAACGCCGTGTCGACCACCCGCTGGCGGCGTGAACTCCCCGAGGTGATCCAGGTCGACGTCGAGCCGGCCATGATCGGGCGCTACTACTCCGAGATCACCCAGGGCGTGGTCGGCGACCTCGGCTCCTTCGCCCGCGACCTGGTCACCGCGACCGCCGGGCACGCGGCCGACGCGAAGGCCGGACGCGCGGAATGGATCAGCTCGCTCGACAAGGCGCGCACCGACTGGTGGCGGGCCTCCGAGGTGACGGACACCGCCGCCGAAGGCCCGCTGTCCCCGGCCGACATCGTCCGCACCCTGCGCGAGGTCGCGCCCGATGAGACGCTGCTGATCCCGGACGCCGGCAACCCGGGCGTCTGGTCGTTCCTCTGGGAGATCCGGCGGCCCAACAGCTACATCAAGCCCGTCGGCTTCGGGAACATGGGCTTCGCGCTGCCGTCGGCGATCGCGGCGTCGCTGATCGACCCGGCGCGCCCCGTGCTCGCGCTGATCGGCGACGGCTCCCTCGGTATGAGCATGGGTGAGATCGAGACGCTCGCACGCGTCGGCGGCAATGTCTGCGTCGTGGTCCTCAACGACTCCAGCTACGGCAACATCCGCCAAGAGCAGGAGCTGCATTTCGACGGCCGCACCACGGGCGTCGACTTCGGCACCGTCGACTTCGGCATGGTGGCGCGCGCGATGGGAGTGGACGGCGAGGTCGTCACCGGCCTGGCCGCGCTGCGGCAACGGGTCGCCGACGCCTTCGCGGCCGGTACGCCGGTGATACTCGACGTACCGATCGACCGTGCCGCCAACGCCTGGACGTTCCCGTCGTTCGTGGCGCCGAAGAAGTAGGAGCAGGAAGCAGGTGACAGCGGCAATGTCGAACGCGAACCCGGCACCGGATCCGCAGCCGAACTCGAACGCGGACGCGGACGCGGTACCGAACCCGGCAGCGAACCCCGCACCCCTCGACGGAGTGAAGGTCCTCGACCTCTCGCGGTTCATCGCGGGTCCGCTCTGCGCGCAGATCCTGGCCGACTTCGGAGCCGAGGTGGTCAAGATCGAGCGACCGGGCGGCGAGGACTCCCGGCACCACGGCCCGTACCACCGTGACGAGAGCGTCTACATGTTCCTCTACCACCGGAACAAGTACGACGCCTCCCTGGACACCCGTCACCCCGAGGCGCTCGGAATCCTGGAGCGGCTGATCGCCTGGGCGGACGTCGTCGTGGAGAACTACCGGCCGGGCACGATCGAGAAGATGGGCATCGGCTACGAGCGGATGAAGGAGCTCAACCCCGACATCATCCTGGTGTCGATCTCCGGCTTCGGCCAGACCGGTCCGGACTCGCGCCGCGCCCTGTTCGACGCCATCTCGCAGGCGTCGTCGGGGCTGATGGACATGACCGGTGAACCGGACGGCAAACCGACCCTCAGCGGCACCTACATCGCCGACTACACCACCGGCTACCAGGGCGCGATCGGGGCCCTGCTGGCGATACTGCACCGCGAGCGCACCGGCGAGGGCCAGCTCGTGGACATCGCGTCCTTCGACACGATGTTCTCCGCGCTCGGCATCCGCCTCAT
Organism: Streptomyces sp. NBC_01716; assembly: GCF_036248275.1. NCBI lineage: Bacteria > Bacillati > Actinomycetota > Actinomycetes > Kitasatosporales > Streptomycetaceae > Streptomyces > Streptomyces sp. NBC_01716. The sequence continues at coordinate 5,238,496 of NZ_CP109181.1, forward strand.
GTCCCAGCTCATGCTCGGCCAGGACATGCCGCGCAGCGGCTCACGCGATCTGCTGACGGCACCGGTCAACGTCTACGAGGCAGTTGACGGATCCATCTACATCCAGGCAGGCACCGCCTCGTTGTTCCCGAAGCTCTGCGCCGTCATAGGCCGGCCGGATCTCGCCGAGGACCCGCGCTTCGCCCATGTCGAAGGGCGGATGACGCACCAGGAGTTCCTGGAGGGCGAGATCGGCGCATGGGCGGCCGGCCGTACGAGGGAGGCCATCGCGCGGGCCCTCGACGAGGCGGGCGTGCCCTACGCCAAGGTCGCGTCGGTCGCGGAAGTCGCCGAGTCACCGCAGATCGCCGCCCGTGACATGATCGTTGAATCGGAGCATCCCGAACTCGGTACCATCCGGATGCCCGGTAATCCGATCAAGATGGAGAAGACCCCGCCCATGGTCCGCAAGGCGCCACCTCGGGTCGGCGAGGACAACAGTCACGTCTACGGGGGCATCCTCGGGCTGTCCGCCCAGGACATGGCCCAACTGCGCGGGTCGGGAGCCATCTGATCATGGCGCGCGCACCCAGGTATCAGGTGATCTACGACGACCTCGTCTCCCGGATCCGGTCCGGCGCCCTGGCCCCCTCGGCGCGCTTGCCCAGCGAGACGGACCTGGCCAGGCAGTACGGGGTGAGCCGGATGACCGTGCGGCAGGCTCTGGACCTGCTCGACTCGGAGCGGTTCGTCGTACGGCGGCAGGGCAGCGGCACATTCGTCAGCGGCCACGGCGATCGCGGACGGCGGCTCAACCGGCTGCGTTCCTTCGCAGAGGAGATCGAGGGCACGGGCGGTGAGCCGTCCACCCGGCTGATCCACTGCGAGACCACGACCGCGCCCGCCGAGGTGACCGAAGTCCTCGGCGGCACGGCTGACGACACGGTGAACCGGCTCACCCGCGTACGTCTCGTCGACGGCTCGCCCGCCGCGCTCCAGGACGCCTGGATCCCGTACTCCGTGGCGCCGTCACTGTGCCGGGATCCGCTGCTCGACGGCTCCCTCTACCGCACCCTGACCGAACGCTTCGGTGTCGAACTGCGCCACGCCGACCAGTCCATGACAGCCACTTTGCTCAACCCCGAACAGGCGGACCTGCTCGGCACCGAACCCGGCGGGGCCGCACTGGTGGTTCGCCGTACGACCTACGGGTCGCGCGGCGAGATCGTCGAGTTCACCACGAGCTGGACGCTGCCCGGATTCCCCTTCCTGCTGAGGATCGACGCCGAATGAGCGCACACGTCGTCGCGGTCGATGTCGGCACCTCGGCCGTGCGGGCCGTCGCGATCGACGCGGGGGGACAGGTCGTCGCCCAGCGGCGGATCGCCCGCACCTCAGGACTCGGCGGCGACACCTTCGACGCCGGCGAACTGGAGCGGGACGTCACCGCCGCGCTGGCGGGGGTCTCCGGCGGACGGCCGCCCTCGGCGCTCGCCATCGCCGCCCACATCGGCACGGTCGCCGTCGATTCCGCTCTGCGGCCCCTCGGTCGCGGCGGCGGCTGGGCCGACACCCAGGGCGTGGCACGGCTCGCGGCGCTCGGCGACGCGACGGTGCGGCGGCTGCTGCGCGCGGCGGGCCGTCCGGCGCTGACGGGCGGTGCCCTCGCCCATCTGATGGGCATGGAGCCCGAACTCGCCTCGCGGGTGCGCGCCGTGCTGTCGCCCAAGGACTTCCTCGTCGCCGGACTCACCGGACGGCTCACCTGCGACACGATCAGCGCCGCCTACACGCTGGCCTCCGACGTACGCCGCCGCCGGTGGAACACCGGCGTGCTCGCGGAGGCCGGTCTGGACCCCGTACTGCTGCCGCCGCAGTCGGAACCGACATCGGTGGTCGGCGCCCTCAGCGGAGAGGCCGCGGCGGCCACCGGCCTGCCCACGGGACTTCCGGTGATCGCCGGGGGCCCGGACGGATCCGTCGGCATCGGTCTGCTCCTGGGCGGAGCCGACGACGTCATCGCCGACGTCGCGGGCACCACCGACGTCATCGGCAGGCTGCTCCCGGGCCCCGATGACGTACCGGAGGGCGCCGTACTCAACCCTTCCGTCCTGCCCGGCCGATTTGTCGGCGGCGGGGCGACCGGACTCACCGGGGGCGCTGTCGCCCGGTGGCGCTCCCTGGTCGGCACCGTCGCGGACGAAGAACTCGCCGCGGTGCCGCCGGGCGCGAACGGGCTCACCGTCCTGCCCGGCATGACGGGCGCGCGCTTCCCGACCTGGCGGTCCGGTAGCCGCGGGGCGGTGCTCGGTCAGCGTCCCGACCACGACACGGCCTGCCTGCTGCGAGCCGCGCAGGAGGCGGCGGCCTTCACGGTCCGCGAGGGAATGGACCGCCTGGACCCCTCGGGCGGCCTGCCGGTCGCCCTGGCCGGCGGCTCGTCGCGCAGTGCCCATGTGGCACGACTGCGCGCCGACATCCTCGCCCGGCCGCTCCTGATCTCCCCGGAGCCGGACGTGACCCTGCTCGGCGCCGCGGCGCTGGCGTTCATCGGCTCCGGACTGGACACCGACCTGGACGCCATCCGCGCCCGACTGATCGGCACCCCACGCAGGATCGACCCGGACGCCGCCCGTGCGGCGCGCTACGAGCGACTCCACTCCCGCTGGCTGGAACTGCGCGACGCGACGGACGCGCTGTCGGTCCCGTCCGCCGATTGAGGCGTCGCCGCCTCGGCGGCGCGAGCCCGGCAAGATCCGAAAGACGCACCCTAGACCCAGGTGTCGAGCCACATCCGGTCCTGCCAGCCTTCGACCGGGATCGTCTGGCCCGTGAAGATCGGCCAGAAATAGATGAAGTTCCACACGATCAGCAGCACCAGCACACCCGCCCCGACCGCGCCGATCGTTCGGCGTCTCTCGTCCGAGCCCGCCGGGCCCAGCATCGCGCCGATCATCATCGACACCGCCAGGCAGAGGAACGGCACGAAGACGACCGCGTAGAAGAGGAAGATCGTGCGTTCCTGGTAGAAGAACCACGGCACCCAGCCCGCCGCCACCCCGCAGGCGATGGCGCCCGCGCGCCAGTCGCGGCGGAAGAACCAGCGCCACAGCACGTACAGCAGCGCGAAGCACGCCGCCCACCAGAGCAGGGGCGTGCCGATCGCCAGGACCTCCTGGGCGCACTTGTCCGCCGGGGCCGCCGTGCAGCCCTCCGTACCGCCCCTCGGGTCCTCGTAGAAGTACGAGACCGGACGGCCCAGGACGATCCAGCTCCAGGGGTTGGACTGGTAGGTGTGCCCGGAAGTCAGATTGACGTGGAAGCTGTAGACCTCGGTCTCGTAGTGCCACAGGCTGCGCAGCCAGTCCGGCAGCCAGGACCACATCCCGCCCTGGCCCTGGGTGGCGGCCCAGTCCCGGAAGTAGCCCTTGTCGGTGACGATCCAGCCGGTCCACGAGGCGATGTACGTGCCGATCGCGACCGGGACCGTCGAGACGAAGGCGGGCAGCAGGTCGCGCTTGAGTACGGCGAGATACGGGCTTACGGCGCCGGCGGTGCGCCGCGCGCCCACGTCCCAGAAGATGGTGAGCAGACCGAACGCGGCCAGGATGTAGAGGCCGTTCCACTTCGTCGCGAACGCGAGCCCCAGCATCAGACCGGCGGCGATACGCCACGGCCGCCAGCCGAGACGCAGGCCCCCGGCGACGGCGGCGTCCGGGCGCAGCACCCCCTCCTCGTCCAGCGGCAGCGCGTCCGCGAACCGCCTTCGCGCCCAGTCCCTGTCCAGCAGCAGACAGCCGAACGCGGCCAGTACGAAGAACATCAGCACCAGGTCGAGCAGGGCGGTGCGGCTCATCACGAAGTGCAGTCCGTCGACGGCGAGCAGCCCGCCCGCCAGACAGCCCAGGAACGTCGAACGGAACAGCCGGCGGCCGATGCGGCACAGCATCAGTACGGAGAGCGTGCCGAGGACGGCCACCATGAAGCGCCAGCCGAACGGGTCGAAGCCGAACATCAGCTCGCCGAGCCCGATGATCCACTTGCCCATCGGCGGGTGCACCACATACCCGGGGTCGGCCGGCACCGGGACCTGGGAGGGGTCGGCCAGGATCAGCTTGTCGACGTCCTTGGGCCAGCTGCCCTCGTACCCCTGCTTGACGAGCGCCCACGAGTCCTTCGCGTAGTACGTCTCGTCGAATATCACCGCCTTGGGGCTGCCCAGGTGCCAGAACCGCATCAGTCCGGCGACCAGCGCCACCAGCAGCGGACCGGTCCACGCGGACCAGCGGATCAGCCGGTCGGCGAGCAGGGGCCGCACGCCGAGGACGATCCACAGGCGGGTCGACGGCTCCGTGTACGGCGGGACCAGCCGTTCGCGCAGCCCGATCACCGGTCTCGGCGCATAGCCGAACCGCCGCAGCCGCTGGGGCCACGACGGCGGCCTGTCCTCGGCGTCCCGACCCTGGAGGGCTTCTGGCGCAGTACTGGTCACCGCGCCATCGTAGGGAACGCGGCTGTGGGTCGTGGGCACACGGCGGCGGACACGGCGCGGAGGGCGCCCTGCGAGGATGGCGTACGTGACTACTGTGCCCTCCAGGGGAACGGCCCCCGCAGCCCCGGCCGGCGTTCTCGTCCTCGCCGGGACCCCCATCGGCGACATCTCCGACGCCCCGCCGCGCCTCGCCTCCGAGCTGGCGGCGGCGGACGTCGTCGCCGCCGAGGACACCCGGCGGCTGCGCAGGCTCACCCAGGCGCTCGGCGTGCGGACCACGGGCCGTGTCGTCTCGTACTTCGAGGGCAACGAGAGCGCCCGTACGCCGGAACTCGTGGAGGCGCTGGCCGGCGGCGCCCGCGTGCTCCTCGTGACGGACGCGGGGATGCCGTCGGTCTCCGACCCCGGCTACCGGCTCGTGGCGGCGGCCGTCGAGCGCGACATCACGGTGACCGCGGTGCCGGGTCCGTCCGCCGTACTGACCGCGCTGGCGCTCTCCGGTCTGCCCGTCGACCGCTTCTGCTTCGAGGGGTTCCTGCCGCGGAAGGCGGGCGAACGGCTCGCGAGGCTCCGCGAGGCCGCCGACGAGCGCCGTACCCTCGTCTACTTCGAGGCGCCGCACCGGCTCGACGACACCCTCGCGGCGATGGCCGAGGTCTTCGGCGCCGGCCGCCGGGCCGCCGTCTGCCGCGAGTTGACCAAGACGTACGAAGAGGTGAAGCGCGGTGGCCTCGGTGAACTGGCGAAGTGGGCGGCCGACGGCGTACGCGGGGAGATCACCGTCGTGGTCGAGGGAGCCCCGGAGCGCGCGCCCGTCACGGACCCGGACGAGCTGGTGCGCAGGGTGCGGGTGAGGGAGGAGGCGGGGGAGCGCAGGAAGGAGGCCATCGCGGCGGTCGCCCTGGAGTCAGGGGTGCCCAAACGCGAGGTCTTCGATGCGGTCGTCGCGGCAAAGAATGCCGCTCGGACAAGCTCCCCGGACGGTAAAGGACTATCTTGAAAAGCAAAGCGCAGACCGTGTGCCGGGCCCTTTCGGCATGAGGAGGCCAAGAGCCTGCCATTAATCGACAGCGTTGATGCGCTCCCGCCCGAATAGGCGTCCACTGGGTCAAGTGGAGAGGAGCAGGGCATGAGTGAGATCACGGGCAACGCCGTCGCCCACGAGGCATATGCGTTCTGCTGTATGAGGTGCGGTCACGGCTGGGAACAGGCGTACGACATAGAGCACCACAAGGACGGTTCCGGACAGGAATTCGTCGTCTACAAGGCGGACGGACTGCGGGTGCCCTCACCGCTGTCGAGCCCGACCTGCGTCAACTGCGGACACCACGTCGTGCGCATCATGCGCTCGGGACAGGTGTCATCGGTGCACGCCCTGATGAGCCAGCAGCGGGCCGCCGCCACGACCCCCAGGCCGCCGAAGGCGCCCAAGGCAGCGAAGGCGTCCAAAGCGTCCCGGGCGGCGAAGGAGCCGAAGCCGGCCGATCCGATGCCGGTGAGGAACGAGGCGGGCGGTGCGGCCGTCGCCGCCGTCGCCGAGAACGCGCGGGGGAAGGCGGCCCACCACTGGCATCTCTCCGATCTCCTGCACCCCTTCCACCGCAGGTAGGCCGCTCGGGTGCGGTCCTCGTACGATCGTGCCCATGAGCCCGAGAAGCGCCACACGCTCCGACGAAGCGCCGCCGGCCCCCGAACCGCTGCGGGTGCCGGTCGCCGATTCGCACACCCATCTGGACATGCAGAGCGGCACCGTCACGGAGGCCCTTGCCAAGGCCGCCTCCGTAGGAGTGCCGACCGTCGTCCAGGTGGGCTGCGACGTGAAGGGGTCCCGCTGGGCGGCCGAGACGGCCGCCGCGCACGCGTCCGTGCACGCGGCTGTCGCGCTGCATCCCAACGAGGCTCCGCGCATCGTCCACGGCGACCCCGACGGCTGGTCGCGCCAGGGCGCGCGCGAGGCCGGCGGCGACGCGGCCCTGGACGACGCGCTCACCGAGATCGACGCCCTGGCCGCGCTCGCGCCCGTGCTGGCCGTCGGCGAGACCGGGCTCGACTTCTTCCGTACGGGGCCCGAGGGGATGGCCGCGCAGGAACGCTCCTTCCGCGCGCACATCGAGATCGCCAAACGGCACGGAAAAGCGCTCGTGATCCACGACCGCGAAGCGCACGCCGACGTGTTGCGCGTCCTCGCCGACGAAGGCGCTCCGGAACGGACCATTTTCCACTGCTATTCGGGCGATGCGGAAATGGCCGAAATCTGCGCCGCAGCGGGCTACTTCATGTCCTTCGCGGGAAATATGACGTTCAAGAACGCGCGTCCGCTGCGTGACGCGCTGGCCGTCGCTCCGCTCGAACTCGTGCTGGTCGAGACCGACGCGCCTTTTCTGACGCCCGTTCCGTACCGGGGACGGCCCAATGCGCCGTATTTGATTCCGATCACGGTGCGCGCGATGGCGGAAGTCCGGGGGATCGGCGAGGACGCGATGGCGACGGCGATTTCGGCCAACACGGCGCGCGCTTTCGGCTACTGAGACGGCTGGTCCGGGCCGCTCCGACGGCTGTCACCGCACTCGAACAGCTACGACGCGTAGTGGTGCGGCTTTGGAGAGTGACGATCCCTCGGCTAGGGTCTGCCGCTTGGATCGGGCCGGACCGGACTTGTGGAGCGTCGAGCGTCATGAACAGTGCGCAGGACAGTCAGCACGGCGGACCTGGCGGGCGCCGCCGTCTCGTCCCGCAGGCCCTCGTCGTCGCCGTCCTGGCCGGCGGCACCTCCGCCTTCGTCGCCGACGACAAGGCCGTCAGCCTCAGCGTCGACGGCACCCCGCGCACCCTCCACACCTTCGCCGACGACGTGGCCGAACTCCTCGCCGACGAAGGCGTCAGGACCGGCGAGCACGACATCGTCGCCCCCGGGCGGGACACCGAGCTCAGCGACGGCGACACGGTGGTCGTGCGCCACGGCCGCCCCGTCATGCTCACCGTCGACGGCCGGCGCCGCCAGATCTGGACGACCGCCGACACCGTCGACGGCGCGCTGCGGCACCTCGGCGTCCGCGCGCAGGGCGCCGTTCTGTCCGCCTCGCGCTCGTCCGCGATCCCCCGCGGCGGGCTCGCCCTCGACGTCCTCACCGAGCGCACCGTGACGTTCATGGCCGACGGTCGCGAGCGCACCATCCGTACGAACGCCGCGACCGTACGCGAGGCCCTGACCGACGCCGGGCTGTCGCTGCACGGCCAGGACACCACCTCCGTACGGCCCGAGAGCTTCCCGCGCGACGGCCAGACGATCACCGTGATGCGTATCACCCGCGACGAGATCGTCCGCGACGAGGCCGTTCCGTACGACACCGAACGGATCCAGGACCCCTCGCTGTTCACCGGCACGGAGGTCGTCACACGCCGGGGCGAGCAGGGGACGCGCCGCCTCACCTACGCGGTGCGCGCGGTCAACGGGGTGAAGCAGAAGCCCCGCGAGATCTCCGAGAAGCTCGTCCGCGCGCCCGTGACCCAGCGCGTCAGGGTCGGTACGAAGCAGCGCCCGGCCTCCGTCGCGGGCGCAGACGGACTCGACTGGGCCGCGCTCGCCGCCTGCGAGTCGGGCGGCCGGCCGGACGCGGTCGACCCCTCGGGGACGTACGGCGGGCTCTACCAGTTCGACACCGCCACGTGGCACTCCCTCGGCGGCAGCGGACGCCCGCAGGACGCGTCCGCGGGCGAGCAGACGTACCGGGCGAAGAAGCTCTACGCGCGAAGGGGGGCGAGTCCGTGGCCGCACTGCGGCCGTAGGCTGCACGGGTGAGCACCACAGAGCCCGACGCCCTCCTGGGCCCCGCAGACATCCGCGAGCTGGCCGCCGCGCTGGGCGTACGCCCCACGAAGCAGCGCGGCCAGAACTTCGTCATCGACGCCAACACCGTCCGCCGGATCGTCCGTACGGCCGGTGTGCGGCCGGACGACGTGGTCGTGGAGGTGGGCCCCGGGCTCGGCTCGCTGACACTGGCGCTGCTGGAGGCGGCCGAGCACGTGACGGCCGTCGAGATCGACGACATCCTCGCCGCGGCGCTGCCGCGCACCGTCGAGGCCCGGATGCCGGACCGCGCCGCCCGCTTCTCGCTGGTGCACGCGGACGCGATGCGGGTGAGCGAACTGCCGGGCCCCGCGCCCACCGCGCTGGTGGCGAACCTGCCGTACAACGTCGCCGTGCCCGTCCTGCTCCACATGCTGGAGCAGTTCCCGACGATCGAGCGGACCCTGATCATGGTCCAGGCGGAGGTCGCGGACCGGCTCGCGGCGGCGCCGGGGAACAAGGTGTACGGCGTGCCGTCGGTGAAGGCCAACTGGTACGCGGAGGTCAAGCGCGCCGGCGCGATCGGCCGCAATGTGTTCTGGCCCGCGCCGAACGTCGACTCCGGCCTCGTCTCGCTCGTCCGGCGCGCCGAGCCGCTGACGACCACCGCGTCACGCACCGAGGTCTTCGCGGTCGTGGACGCGGCCTTCGCGCAGCGCCGCAAGACGCTGCGCGCGGCGCTCGCGGGCTGGGCCGGGTCCGCCCCGGCGGCGGAGACGGCGCTGCTCGCGGCGGGCGTCTCGCCGCAGGCGCGGGGGGAGTCTCTGACGGTGGAGGAGTTCGCACGTATCGCGGAGTCGAAGGGAGCGGGCGCGTGAGTGGCACCGGGGTGACCGTACGGGTACCGGCGAAGGTCAACGTCCAGCTGGCGGTGGGCGGGGCGCGCCCCGACGGCTTCCACGACCTGGCGAATGTCTTTCTCGCGGTGGGTCTCCACGACGAGATCACCGTGACCCCGGCCGACGAACTGCGCGTCACCTGCGCGGGCCCGGACGCGCACCAGGTGCCGCTGGACGCGACGAACCTCGCGGCGCGCGCGGCGATCGAGCTGGCGCGGCGGCACGGGATCGAGCCGCGCGTCCATATCCACATCGACAAGGACATCCCCGTCGCGGGCGGCATGGCCGGCGGCAGCGCGGACGGCGCGGGCGCGCTGCTCGCGTGCGACGCGCTCTGGGGGCTGGGCTCGTCGCAGGCCGAACTGCTCGCGATCTGCGCGGAGTTGGGCAGCGACGTGCCGTTCAGCCTGCTGGGCGGCGCGGCGCTGGGCGTCGGGCGCGGGGAGCGGCTGACGCCGCTGGAGGTGGGCGGCACCTTCCACTGGGTGTTCGCGGTCGCGGACGGGGGGCTGTCGACCCCGGCGGTGTACGCGGAGTTCGACCGCCTCAACGCGGCGGCCGACGTCCCGCCACCGGCCGCCGCCCCTGCCCTCCTCGCGGCCCTGCGTACGGGCGACGCGACGGCCCTGGCCGACACCCTCACCAACGACCTCCAGCCCGCGGCCCTCTCCCTGCGCCCGTCGCTGGCGGCGACACTCACCACGGGCACGTCGGCGGGCGCGCTGGCCGCGCTGGTCTCGGGCTCGGGCCCGACGACGGCGTTCCTGACGAAGGACGAGGAGTCGGCGACATCGGTGGCCGAGGCCCTGCTGGCCTCGGGCAACTGCCGCACGGCAAGGGTGACTTCGTCCCCGGCGGCGGGGGCGCGGGTGGTGTCCTGACGGCGCGTCCGAATCGCGCCGACGGGTGGCCCACCCACACGCCGCTCACTGTACGTATAGCTTTCGGACGCTTAATGTAATGCGTCACATGGGCTTGAACGGGGGCTGGGTGGATGGAAGCGGAACTGGCCGCTCTGGCGGCCGCCGCCGGAACAACGCTCGTCACTTCGCTGGCGACGGACACCTGGAACAGCATGAGAGAGGGAATGGTGCTCCTCTGGCGACGCGCCCGTCCCGATCGGGCCGAGGATGTCGACGCGGAACTTGAGGCGTCGCGTGAGGAATTACTCGCGGTACGAGCCTCCGGCCCACAGGCGGAGGCGGAGACCAGGGGCGAGATCAGGGCGGAGTGGCAGGGGCGGGTGCGAAGACTGCTGTACGCCCACCCCGAGCTCGCCGAGGATCTGAGGACCCTGCTGGCCGAGACAGCGCCACCCGCTCCCGTATCAGCCGCCCCGCCCGGTCCGGCCCAGCAGGCCACCGCCTCCGGTGAGGCGCGGATCTATCAGGCCGGTCGTGACCTCCACATCGATCAGCGGTGACCGGTCGTAACGACGGGCAGGCCGACGGCCGGGGGCGCGTCTACCAGGCATCCGGTGACCAGCACATCACCGAACACCATCATCACGACCTGTCGGGCCGGGGACCGTCGGACGAGGGCCCGTCGTCGCGCGGTCCGGACTCGGTACGCCGTCCCGCCGTAGGCCGGGCACCCGCGATACTGCGAGACCGCGACGCGCTCATGCTGCGCCTGCGGTCCGCCGTCGCCCAGGACGCTGCGGGCGAGGTGCTCGTCCTCCATGGTCTCGGCGGCTGCGGCAAGACCGCTGTCGCCCACACACTCTTCCGGTACGCCGCCGGCGAATCCGACCGGCTCGGCCTCTGGGTGAACGCCTCCGACCACGCCTCCCTACGTGCCGGAATGCTCGCCGTGGCCGCCGACCGGGGCGCGGGAGACGGCGAACTCATGGCGGCGCGCAACGGGCTCCGGGCCGCGGCCGATCTTGTCTGGGACCGTCTCGACGCCTCTGACAGACCCTGGCTGCTGGTCTTCGACAACGCGGACGATCCAGCGGTGTTACGCGACGGCGGCTGGCTCCGGACAAGCCCGCGCGGCACCGTACTCGTGACCACACGTCAGTCGGCCACGCACTGGTGGCCGGCGGCCGAACTGCTGCACGTCGGTGTGCTGCCACGGGACGACGCGGCCCAAGTGCTGTGCGACCTCGCCCCGGGAGCCGGGACCGCCGAGGAGGCCCGCGCCGTCGCCGACCGGCTCGGCCGGCTCCCCCTCGCACTGACCCTCGCCGGCGGATTTCTCGCGCATCAGGTGATCGAGCCCTGGACCATGTCCGAATACAGTCGGCGTCTCGAAGCCCGCGAGGATCCGATCGAGCTGATCGACCGGGGCGCGGGCGCCATCGGCGACGACTCCCGCCATCTGGTGAGCGGCACCTGGCAGCTCTCACTCAACGCCCTTGTCAGGCAAGGAATGCCGGACGCGACCCCCCTTCTGCGGCTGCTGGCCTGCTGGTCCGACGACCCGCTCCCTCTCTCACTGCTCGCCGACGCCGAATTGGGCCCCGACCTGCCGGCCGCCCGAGTGGAGCCGGCCCTTCGCGGACTGCTCGACCATTCACTCACCGAGCTTGTCCGCAGCGGCGACCTGCGCTGCCTGCGCACCCACGGAGTGCTGCTCGACAGCGTCGCGCGCGGTACACCGGACGACCGACGCGATGCGCTCGTTGCCACAGCCGCCGGACTTCTCAAGGCGGCTCTTCCCGAAGTACCCGAACGCGGGGCACGGGATCCGCTGCTCAATCTCCTCTCCCCGCACGTCCTGGCGCTCCTGCGCCGGGTGCGGGACTGGTCCTCGGTACGACGGCGTACGGCGGAGACGGCGGCCGAATGCGCGTGGAGACTGGTGACCGGACAGCACCGCTCCGGCGAGTACGCCTCCGCGCTGGCGGTGGCCACCGAGGCCTTGGGACTCGTGGCGGGGCGGTTGGGGGATGAACATGTCCTTGTCCTGAGACTGCGTCAGCGCGTGGCGAAGGCCGTCGACCGGCTCGGCCACTTCGAGGACGCGGTGGCACGTCATCGGCGGGTGCTGGAGGATCTGGAGCGCGTATACGGCCCCGACTCGCCGGACACGCTGACGAGTTGCCTCCAGCTCTCGCGTCCCCTCACCTGGCTCGGTCGTACGGCGGAGGGTGTGGCATTGATGCGCAGGACGGTGACCGGCCGTTCCGCGCTGCTCGGTCCTTCGCACCCTCTGACGCTGGAGGCGCGGACATGTCTGCTGGAACTCCCGCCCGGAGCCGAGTTGGAGGAGGAAGTCGGAAAAGGACCCGAATTGATCGCCGCCTGTCTGCGCGAACTCGGCCCGGACCACCCGACCACCCTGGCGGCGGAACTCAACTGCGCACACGCGCTGTTCAACACAGACAGGCCGGCTGAAGCGCTGCCGCTGGCGCGCAGCGCCCTGGCCGCGCACGAACGCCGTTACGGAACCGACTACCCGATCACCTTGGCCGCACGAAGTCTCCTCAGCGGTGTCCTGGCCACGCTGGGTGAGAGCACCGAGGCCATCCGGCAGATCGAGAGGGTCATCGAAGGGCGCGAGCGGGTGCTCGGCCCCACGCATCAGTGGACGTCGGCGGCACGCAAGAAACTTGACAGATACCGCGAGCAGCAGAGCGGCTTACCCGGAGGACATCAATGATTCGTGGGTGGGAAGCAGATCCCTCATCACCGCTGGCCCGGCGCCTGGGCAAATCCCCCGAGGAACTGGGGACCACGGGCGGTGAGTCGGGCTGTCCCGACATCTGGGAACTGGAGAACGGGGACATCGCCGTCATCGGCCGGGACCTCACCGATTCCTACCGGACGGGCCTTCCGGAGGGTGTGAAGATCGCCCCGGACGAGCGCTTGGTCGTCATCCCGCGCAGGACGGCCGTGGCCGCGAAGGCGGACACCCCCGATGCGTAGGCTGCTGAGCGGTGCTTCCGGCGAGCGGCTTGAGCTGGACGCCTACCTCGAAGACTTCGACAAGCGCTTCTGGAACGCCGGTACGTCGGACGAGGCGAGCTTCTGGAAACTCGAACGCCAGCAGTCCTTCAAGGAGCCGGGAGTGGCGAGCTGGGAAGCGTTCTCCCGGGGGGACTGGGACACGGCTCTGGCGTTGATCGCCGAACAACGGAGCCACTACGAGCGGTACTTCCAGAAAATCGCCGAGCATGGGTTTGGGCTGCATCGTGTTCGAGTGGTCGACGAGCCGGTGACGCCTTATCTGCAATGGGAGCTTCACCTTCTGCGGCTCAAAGAACAATGCGGGGAGGATACGCGGATCGCGAAGGTGAGCGACCTCTCGCCGCTCGAATCCGGTACGCGGCTGCCTGAGATCGCCATCATTGGGTCGTCCGCGCTGTACGAGATCATTTACGACGATGACGGGAAGCTGGCCGGCGGCATCAGGTACACCGATGGGGGCTTGATCGCGGAGTGCCGGAAGTTAATTCGGGGTATTCACGGATCCGGTGAGCAGTTGGCGAGCTTTTTCAAGCGCCGTGTGGCTTCCTTGCCACCCCCTGCGGTTGAGGGGTGAGACGTGCCGATGCGTGTCATCCTGGTGTCCTACTCGGCCCGGGGGTTCGCGATCCTCCGCACTGCCTGCGAACAGGCGGGACACGTGCCCGTAGCCTATCTGCACGCCCGGTCCCTGCGCCCTGGTGGCGCCACGAGACCCGGTGCCGGACCGGTGGTCGCCGAAATCGTCGAGAGCGTTCCGCCGGGTGTGGACCTGCTTCTGCCAGGAAGCAAGAAGGTGCTGCTGGCGCGGACATTGCGGGCGTACGAGGCCGACCTCGTCGTCTGCTACGGATTCCCCTGGAAGTTTCCACGAGAGGCGCTGCGGGCCACCACATCGGGTGCCATCAATGTGCATACGTCGATGCTGCCGAAATATCGAGGGCCCATCCCTGTCAACTGGGCGATCAGGAACGGGGACAGCGAGATCGGAGTGAGTATTCACCGTATGACCGAGGAGTTCGACTCCGGTGGGATTCTGGTCCAAGAATCCGGAATCGCGCTGGACGATGATGTCGTACCGAACCGGCTCTGGGACGAGGTCGACGGATATATCGCTCGGCTGCTTCCCACTGCGCTCGCGCATGTGGAGACGGGCTTTTCGGGTACTGCCCAGCGTGAGGACCAGGCATCGTACGCGGGATGGATGGAGCCCGAGTTCTCGTACGTCGACTGGGGCCGCACCAGGAACGAGATCCACAACCAGGTTCGGGCCACGCGATTCGGCAGTTCAGGTAAGTCCGGCCCCGTAGCGGAGCTGTCCGGCGAGCAGATCAAGGTACTGCGGACCTCGCTCGAACCCACCGATGGCAGGGAGGCGATGTGCGCGGACGGTCCTCTCTGGATCGTGAAGTCCACCCCGGCCTGACCGCGTCACACCGGAAGCCCGCCGACGGCCGGTGCCGGAGCCTCCCGTACGTGCTGGTGGCCGTCCAGGGGGAACGGTGGCCGGGCGGGGAGGGTCTGGCGGTAGACGTAACCGGTCTTCTCCGCGACGCGGCAGGAGGCCAGGTTGTCGACCTGGTGGAGCAGTTCGAGCCGGGTGACTCCGGCGAGTGTGCCGAACGCCCAGCCGCTCAGGGTCTCCAGGGCCCGCGACGCGATCCCCCGCCCCCGCGCCTCGACGGCGGTCCAGTACCCGACCTCGGCGCAATCGCCTTGCCCGGCAGGGCACTTGACGACGACGTGCCCCACGATCCGATCCTCCTCGTGTACGGCAAAACTGAGCCGCTCCCCACTCCGCCACCCCTCCCGCTGTAGCTCCAGCCACCGAACGGCGTCCTCGACTCCGGTGACTGGTATCCGGGTCCACCGCCGGAGCAGGGGGTCACGGTAGATGTCGATGAGCGGCTGGATGCCGCTGTCGTCCCAGGGGCGGAGGCCGAGAGCGGGAGCCCCGTCGGGGGTCGGCTCGACGCGCAGTTCGACGGTCAACGGGGCGCTCCTGTTCGCTCTGCGTGGACTCGCTTCACGAGAACGCTAACCGCGTCGGGCGACACCCCGTTGTCAGACCCCTGCGTTAGATTCCCGCCATGACTCAATACGTACTCGTGGCAGGGGCGTGGCTGGGCGCGTGGGCGTGGGACGAGGTGGGTGCCGATCTGCGTGGTGCCGGGCATGGGGCTCATGCGTTGACGCTCGCCGGGGTGGGCGACCGGCGGGAGGAGGTGGGGGAGGCGGTCATTGATCAGGAGACGCACGTCCAGGACATCGTGGGCGCCGTCGAGCGGCTCGATCTGCGGGATGTCGTCCTCGTCGGGCACAGCTATTCGGGTATCCCGGTCGGGCAGGCCGCCCAGCGCGTCGGGGACCGGTTGGCACGGGTGGTGTTCGTCGACTCGAACGTGCCCGTGGACGGGGAGTCGTTCGTCTCCGGTTCCCCGGCCGTCGAGGCGTCGATCGCAGGGAACGGCGGCTTCTGGGCGCCCCTCACACCGGAGGAGTTCGAGGGGCAGGGCCTCACGGACGACCAGATCGCCCGCATCGTGGCCGGGTCGACGCCGCACCCGGGTGGGAGTCTGACCGGGCGGGCGAGGCTGGACGGGTCGCTCGGGGACCTTCCCGCGACATACATCAAGTGCCTGCTGGACTGGCCCGAACTGCCGCCGGAGGTGGCCGAGTTGGTGAAGAGCGACAACTGGCGGCTGGTGGAGATGAACACGGGCCACTGGCCGATGTTCTCCCAGCCCCACGAACTGGCCCGGATCCTGCTGAGCGCCTGACCCGGGCCGTAACGGCTGAACGCCTGCCCCCCGGACAGGCGTTCAGCTCTCTCAGACCTTCGTGGTGGTCTTCAGCTGCGCCGACTCCTCCACGGGAGCCGCCGCCGGGCCGCCCTCGCTGAGACCGAACCGCCCGTGGAACTTCCGCAGGAAGCCGGGTGCGTACCAGGCCGAGCGGCCCAGCAGCCGCATCGCGGCCGGGACCAGCACACCGCGTACGGCGACGGCGTCGATGAGGATCGCCAGCCCGCTGCCCAGGCCGAACATCTGCATGAAGCTGACCTTGGCCGTCCCGAACGCGAAGAAGCTCACCGCGAGCAGACAGGCCGCCGCCGTGACGATCCGTCCCGTGTGACCGAGGCCGTTGGTCACCGCGGACTCGTTGTCCTCGCCCAGGTCGTGGAGTTCCTTGATCCGGCTCGTGACGAACACCTCGTAGTCCATCGAGAGACCGAAGGCGATGACGAACATCAGCACCGTCATCGACGCTTCCATCGGCTGCGGTGTGACGCCGAGCGCCGACGCCAGATTGCCGTCCTGGAAGATCCAGGTCATGACGCCCAGCGTCGCTCCGAGACTGATCACGTTGAGGACCAGCGCGCGCAGCGGCTGCACGACGCTTCCCGTGAACAGGAACAGCAGGATGAAGGTGGTGACGGCGACCAGGGCCAGCGCGAGCGGGATCTGGGCACCGATGGAGTCCTTGGAGTCGACCAGTCCGGCGTCGGCCCCGCCCACCAGCGGCTCCGACCCGGCGGGCGGCGCGAGCGCCCGCACCTCCTTGACCAGAGCCTGCGCGTCGACCGACTTCGGTTCCAGATCGCTCACCACGTTGAGCCGCTGCGCGTCCGGCCGGCTGAGCGCGGCGTTGCCGGGGCCGCCCGGCGAGGGCTGCCCGTCGACGTAGTTCCCGGCACCGGTCTCGACCCGTACGACACCGTCGAGCCCGGAGAGTTCGGTCGCGTACGACGCCAACGGCGCCTGGCTCACAGACGTGTTGAGGATGACGTGGACGGCCGAGTCGTCGTTGCCGCTGAACTTCTCGCGCAGCACCGAGGAGACCTGACGGCTTTCCGCGTCCTCCGGCAGCACCCGCTCGTCCGGCGTGCCGAGGGTGATACCCAGCAGCGGGCTCGCCGCCAGCAGCAGCACCGCGAGCACGGGCAGCGCGGTGATCGCGGGCCGCCGCATGACGGTGCGCGCCAGCCGCCCCCACAGGGGCGTACGGGCGTCGGCGGCGCGCTCCTTCTTCGCCCAGGGCAGCCGCCCGCTGTTGACCCGGTGCCCCAGGACCATGAACAGCGCCGGCATCACGAACAGCGTGCTGACCGCCGCGATGGCGACGACCCCGACCCCGGCGTAGCCGAACGAGCGCAGGAAGTACTGCGGGAACACCAGCAGCGCCGCGAGCGCCACGGCCACCGTCGCTGCGGAGAACGCGACCGTACGGCCCGCGGTACGCACCGTGTGCCGTACGGCGTCCTCCACACCCGCCCCCGTCGCGAGCTGCTCCCGGAAGCGGCTGATCATCAGCAGGGCGTAGTCGATGCCGAGGCCGAGACCCAGCGCCGTGGTCAGGTTGGTCGCGGAGTTGGAGACGTCGGTGACGCCGCCGAGGAGGAACAGCTCGGCGAACGTACCCGCGATGGCGATCGTCCCGATGACCAGCGGCAGCAGGGCCGCGACCACGCTGCCGAAGACGACGAGGAGCAGCAGGAGGGTCAGCGGTACGGCGATGGCCTCGGCCAGGATGAGGTCGTCGAGCACCTGGGTCGACAGATCCACGCCCACACCGATGCCGCCGCCGGCCTGGACGCTGAGGCCGCCCTCGTACGAGCCGCTGTAGTCGTCGACGAGGCTCTTGCCGTTCTTCTCCTGCTCCGTGGTGTCGCCCTTCACATGGACGAGCACCAGGGCCTCGCGGCCGTCCTCGGAGATCAGGCCGGGGCTCTTCGTGTCCCAGTACGAGACCACGTTGTCCAGGGTTTTCTCGCCCTTGAGGTCGGCGACCAGAGCCCGGCCGCTCCTGTCGGCCTCCGGGGTGTCGACGCGGCCTTCGGGGGCCCGGACCAGCAGGACCAGATTGGTCTCGCCGCCGAACTTCTCCTCGATGGCCTTGCCCGCCCGGCTGGACTGCGAGGAAGGGTCGTCGTAACCGCCCCCCTTCAACTTGCCGAAGGCGCCCGCGCCGAGTGCGCCCATGAGGGCCACGGCCACGACGGCGACGACGAGTACCAGCCGGGACCGGCGGATCGCCAGATCGGCTATGCGTTCAAACACGCCCGTTCTCCTTATGAACTTAACGAATCTACCGCGCAAAAAGATCAAAACGGCCTGGGGTGGCCGCAGCCGACGTTAGCGAGGCACAAGAAGATTTGGCAGTGTTAGATTTTCCTCACACTTCGAGATTTCCTGGTGTCCCGCCGGGCCACGCGTCGTACCGTCGCCGTATGCCCGCAGACGAACACCCGCCCGCGCGCCCCTCGTTGCGCGAGCGCCGCCGGGCCGCCGCCACCCAGGAGATCCTGGCCGCGGCCGAGTCGCAGATCGCCGAGCAGGGGCCGCACGCGCTGTCGCTGCGAGCGGTCGCCCGGAGTCTGGGCATGACCGTCCAGGCGCTCTACCACTACTTCCCGAACCGGGACGCCTTGATCACGGCGCTCATCACCAAGGCGTACGACGCGCTGGCCGATGCCGTGCAGGCCGCGGCCGACGCCACGCCCGCGGACCCGGCAGTGCCGCGCATGGTGATGGCGGCGGAGGGCTACCGCCGGTGGGCCATCGCCCACCCCGAGCTGTTCCAACTCCTCTACGGCACACCGCTGCGGCAGTACGCGGCGCCCGTCGGGGGGCCGACCACCGAGGCCATGCTCCGGATGAGCGGGATCTTCCAGCGTGAGTTGTTCGACGGGTTCACCGAGGCCCAGCTCGCCGCCGCCGACGCCCCCGAGCTCTCGTCCGAATTCCGGGAGTATCTGGGGCAGTTGAGGCCGGACGGCCCCAGTGGACTGCCGGCCCCCGCGTCCGTGCTGCTCCTCCATGCGTGGGGGCATCTGCACGGCCTCGTCGTCCTGGAGGTGTTCGGGCACACCTCGTTCCTCGGCGACCACCAGGCCGAGCTCTTCCGCATGGCGATGCGGAACACGCTCACGGACGTCCACAGCCGGATCCCCGCGTAGGGGGTGCGTCCACCCGTGCGGGCGAGGAATCCCGCTGACGTCCTCCGAAGCGGGCGCCCACGGCATGGCAAGATCCCCTGCATGACTACTCTGTTCTCCCGTGTCATCGCTGGTGACCTGCCTGGGCGTTTCGTCTGGCAGGATCCGGAAATCACCGCGTTCCTCTCCATCGCACCGTTGCGCCCCGGTCACACTCTTGTTGTGCCGAGGCGTGAGGTCGACCAGTGGACGGATGCCGACGGGGCCCTGCTGGCGCGTTGCTTCGAGGTGGCCCAGGCTGTTGGGCGAGGGGTGCAGCGGGCTTGGGACGCTCCGCGGGCCGGTCTCGTCGTCGCGGGCTTCGAGGTGCCGCATATGCATATACATGTCGCACCCGTTTGGGACATGTCCGACTTCGATTTCAGTAAGGCGAAGCCGGAGGAGGATCAGTCGGCTCTGGATGAAGCCGCGACGAAGCTCCGATCCGCCTTGCTCGAACTCGGTTATGAACAGGCCCGGGAAGCTGGACTGTGAACTCCGGAGGCGTACGCGGACATCGAGGTCCACAACTGGCAGTTCGGCGGCCGGTCCTGAACCGGAGCCAGTGGCCCGGGGCTATGTGTCCGAGCGGGCGTTGAGCCGGGCCGCCTGGCGCGTCAGATGGTCGCGTTCCGCGAGGTTGGGCGCCTTGCGCGCCGCCTCCGCGTACAGCCGCGCCGCTGTCGCCAGGTCGCCGTCGCACTCGTGCAGATACGCCGCCACGGCGGTGTGCCTGGGCAGTGAGTCGTCCACCGACGCGAGCGCCACCAGACCGGCGCGCGGTCCGTCCGCCTCGCCCACGGCCACCGCGCGGTTGAGCCGGACGACCGGGCTGTCGGTCAGGCGCGTGAGTTCGTCGTACCACTCGACGATCTGCACCCAGTCGGTCTCCGCGGCGGTCTGCGCGTCCGCGTGGAGCGCCGCGATGGCGGCCTGGGCCTGGAACTCGCCCAGCCGGTCGCGGGCGAGCGCACCTCGCAGGATCTCGATTCCCTCCGCGATCGACCTGGTGTCCCACCGTCCCCGGTCCTGCTCGGCGAGCGGTACGAGGCTCCCGTCGGGCGCGGTCCTGGCGGCACGGCGGGCGTGGTGGATCATCATCAGGGCGAGCAGCCCCGACACCTCGGGGTGATCGATCGAGGCCGCGAGCTGCCGGGTGAGCCTGATGGCCTCGGCGGCGAGGTCGACATCCCCGGAGTACCCCTCGTTGAAGACCAGATAGAGGACGCGCAGCACGGTCGCGACGTCGCCGGGCCGGTCGAACCGCACACCGGAGACGGTCCGCTTGGCCCGGCTGATGCGCTGCGCCATTGTCGCCTCGGGCACCAGATACGCCTCGGCGATCTGCCGGGTGGTCAGCCCGCCGACGGCGCGCAGGGTGAGCGCGACCGCCGACGACGGCGTCAGTGACGGGTGGGCGCACAGGAAGTAGAGCCGGAGCGTGTCGTCCACGTCGGCCGCGGGCCCGGGTGCCGGCTCCTCCTCGACGAGGTCCTCCCGGCGCCGACGGGCGGTGTCCGCCCGCGCCGCGTCGAGGAACTGCCGCCAGGCCGCGGTGACCAGCCAGCCCTTCGGATCGCGCGGAGGGTCGTCACGCCAGACGCGGACGGCCTTGACCAGCGCGTCCTGTACGGCGTCCTCGGCCGCCGCGAAGTCGGCTCCGCGGCGGACGAGGATTCCGAGCACGCTCGGCGTGAGGCTCCTGAGCAGTTCCTCGTTCACGTCGGGGTCAGTCCGTGATGGTGGGCGGCTCGGTCAGGAACGGACGCAGCTCAAGCCACTCGTGGATGGGCTCGCCACCCGCCCCGGGAGCGGCCGACAGCTCCCCGGCCAGCTCGACGGCCCGCTCGTAGCTGTCGACGTCGATCACCATCCACCCGGCGATCAGATCCTTGGTCTCGGCGAACGGCCCGTCGGTGACCGGCGGACGCCCCTCGCCGTCGTACCGGACCCAGGCCCCCTCGGGAGCGAGCGCCTGCCCGTCGACGAACTCGCCGGTCTTCTCCAGCCGGTCCGCGAAGTCCCGCATGTACGTCACGTGCGCCGTGATCTCCTCGGGCGTCCACTTGTCCATGGGGACGTCGTTGACCGCGGAAGGGGCGCCGCGGTAGTGCTTCAGCAGCAGGTACTTGGCCATGGTGTCTCTCTCCTCGGTTCCGACGCGGCCCATTCTGGCCGCGTTCGAACCAGGGACGGAGCCGGGCACGCGTTCTCGACATCGAGGTCGCGGCATCCGGCGCCGGGCCCGCCGCGTACGTCAGTGCTGGTGGCCGTTTCGGCCCAGGGTTTCCACGGGGGTCGCGCCGGGACGGGTCCACTGCGGTACGGGGCGGCTGGTCGGGCCCCAGGTCGCGTTCCCGTCGGCGTCCGAGCGCCAGGACCAGCACGCGTGACGCCCCTCTGGCCAATCGGCGGGGTTGTCCTCCCACGTCTCGCCGCGGCCGTAGGGCGTCATGTCGAGCAGGCCGATGGCCCCGTTGACCCGCTCGTTGCCGCGGCCGGTGGTGGAGTAGGTGAGGAACACGCGGTCGCCGTCGCGCAGGAAGGAGGTGAGGTGACCCATGCTGTCGCCGACCGGCGCGTCCAGGCCGCGCACCGAGTACCAGGGCTCGGTGTAGCCCATGAACTCGACGTAGGCGGCCACCTCGTCCCACCGGCCCGTGGTCAGGACGGCGAACGAGACGCCGCGGGCGTTGAGGTACACGGCGTCCTTCAGATGCCAGGCGGTGGTGGTGCACCCCTCGCACTGCCCCTGGTGCGGCGCCCCGTCGTACCACATGTGCTTGTAGACGACGAGCTCGTCACGCTCCTGGAACAACCCCAGGAACGGCACCGGTCCGTCCGCCCCGGTGACCTCGACAGTTCCGTCGAACTCCGTCATCGGCAGCCGCCGCCGGGCCGCGGCGATGGCGTCGCCCTCGCGGGTGTGGGCCTTCTCGCGGACCAGTAGCTCGTCACGGGCGGCTTGCCAGGCCGCCGGGTCGGCGACGGGCGGGCGTCCGGGCGGTGCGGTGGCCATGGTGTCCTCCGTGGTGGCTTGTCCGGTGTGGGACAGCGCCGTACGACGTGCTGCGGCGCTCACGGGTACAGACCGGCGCCGGGGCCGGAACTCATCGCGACGGCCTCGGTGACGTGAGTTGCCGGGCAGCGGGGCGGGCGCCCGCTCGCGCACGGTTCGGATGCGCGAGCGGGGTAGTGCGGCCGGGTGGGTCAGACCAGGTGGTCGAACTCGCCCGCCTTCACCCCGAGCAGGAACGCCCGCAGCTTGTCGCGGTCGGTCGTGACGATCGTGCCCGGCGCGTCGCTCTCGCGGAGCAGGATCCGGCCGTCCACGTGGGCCAGTTCGACGCACTGGATCTCGGCGTCGGATCCCGAGAACGAGGACTTCTGCCAGTTGATGGGGGTGCTGGTCATGATGGGCGACTCGCCTTCTGTGAGTGTTGCTGTGCGCCGGTTGCGTTCAGCGGTGGACAGGTGGGTACGAGGGGAAGCCGGCGCGCTTCGGCGGTGTGGAACACGTGGTACGGGTGGACGGTCCACTCCACCCAGGCGCCCCGGCGGCTGAGCGAGAACCCGCAGGGTTCGCCCCTGTGCAGAGCGGCTACGGCTCCGACGCAGCCGCCGCCCTCGGCCCAACTGAGCGCGCGTTTGCGCTCGTTGGGCGGGAGTGTGGTGGTGAGGGCGCGGACGGACTGCCGGATCTGGCGGATCGCCTCGGCGGGGGTGCGGGCGGAGCGGCGTTCGATCGTCTCGACATCCGAGCCCGCGGCGGTGAGCGAACGGTACGTGACGTGCTCGTACCAGTAGCGGATTTCCGCGTCCGGGCATGGCGAAGCTGCGGGCTGGAGCATGGATGGACCTTTCGCCGGTTGGCGCGATCACCCCCCGCGCCTTGGCCGCCGGCATGAGGAGCGGGTGGGCAGGGGGTGACCCTTGCGACGTCGCGGCTGGGCAGGGGCCTGCCGAGGTGGCCCCTGGTCGGTGCGACGCGTAGTGACGGTAGCGTCACGGACGGGGCGTCTGCAAGTGTGCACCGGAACATGGTTGACGGTGCCTACGGCGAGAGCCCCTCCGTCAGGTGACGGAGGGGCTCCAATCGCAGGTCAGACCTGCTTAGTTGGCGAAGTGGTCGAACTCGCCAGCTTTTACGCCGGTGATGAACGCGGCAAACTTGTTCCGGCTGGTGGTCGTGACTACGTTCGGGTCGTCACTCTCGCGGACGAGGATGCCGCCGTTGTGCTCGGCGACCTCGACGCATTGCTCACCTCCGCCACCGGAGAAACGACGACTTCTGCCACTTGATCTCGTTGCTCATACCTCTGCCTCCGGGTGGTGGTCAGTTGGCGAAGTGGTCGAACTCGCCCGCCTTGATGCCGGCGATGAAGGCGGCGAACTTGTCGCGGTTGGTGGTCGTGATTGCGTTTGGTTCGTCACTCTCGCGGAGGAGTATGGCGCCGTTGTGCTCGGCGACCTCCACGCATTGTGCGCCCGACCCGGAGAATGACGACTTTTGCCACTTGATTTTTGAGTTCATGCCTGCGTGTCTCACAGATCTCGTGCGATGTGGTGGATGAAGCTGCGCGACTCATCAGGCTCCAGAGAAGCCTGCTCGGCAAGGTCGAGCTGCGTTCGGTGTGCTTCCAGGTCGGCTGCCGCGTTAAGGAAGAGGCCGACAAACGGACTGTCGATATGGACCGTGTCGAGTTGCGGGACGATCCCGCCCGCGTAAAGGGTTGTGTGAGTGACGTCAACGAAGTGTTCGCTGGCGAAGGGGATTACTCGAACCATTACCTCGGGCCGTTCGGACGCTTCGAGTAGGTGCTCAAGCTGCTTGCGGGCGACCGCCCGGCCACCCGGACGCATCCGGAGCGCGGCTTCGTGAACGATGACCTCGCAGTCCGGAGGGTTCTCGCGGTCGAGAACGGACTGACGCCTCATGCGGTGGTCCACACGCGCCTGGATTTCGTCCGACGGCAGCCGCGGGATTGCTACGGAAAACAGCGCTCGCGCGTAGTCCTCCGTCTGCAACAGGCCCGGAAGGGTTACGGCTTGCAGGTACCGCAGCTCAACGGCGTGATGCTCCAATTCGGCGATGTTCAAGAAGTCCGGTGCGAGGACGCCGCGGTATTCGTCCCACCAGAACTGTCCCCGGTGTTCCCGCGAGATGGTGCACAGGGCATCAAGTAGTGCGTCGTCGTCGCAGGAGTAGTAGATGAAGAGCCGACGGATGCGCTCCTCGCTGATCCCGATCCGACCGGCCTCGATGTGGCTGATCCTGGCCTGATCCGTCGAGAGAAGACCGGCCGCTTCGCGAGCCGTCTTGCCTGCGCGGTCGCGAAGTTTCCGCAACTCGCAGCCAAGGCGTGTCTGGCGTGCGGTCGGGTTGTCTCTTGGCGGCATGGCTACCTTCCCCTGTTTGCCCACAGTGTCGCTCGTAACGGTGTCACGGGTCCACCGGCTATCGCGATCTCCACCAGGGTTGCACCGGTGCATGTATTAACTCTACGCTCATGGGCGGCACCAGCGCGCATCCACCGCCCGTAGGGAGACCCCGACATGCCCCCCGTAACCCCCACCCCAACCCCCCACCACGGCGGCGAGAGCTACCGACTCGTCGTGCCCAATACCGCCCACGCCCCCCGTCTCGCCCGGGAGTTCGTCAGCGCTCTTCTCGACGTCAGCGGGTACGCGACCCTCGTGGACGACGCCCGGATCTGTGTCAGCGAGCTTGTCACCAACGCTCATCGGCATACCCGGACCCGGCAGATTCGGGTCGAGGCCGTCGTCAGTCGGAAGCGGGCCACTGTGTACGTCTGCGACAGCAATCCCTGGGCCCTGCCCGTGCCCGGGGAGGCCCAGGATGTATCGGAGCACGGGCAGGGGCTGCGGCTTGTCGAGAGCATCGCCCGGGGCTGGGGGCTCACCATCTACGGGGGGTGCTCGCCCTCGTACAAGGCCGTCTGGTTCAGCCTCGCCCGGCACGGCGTCGCCGCGTGAGGCACCTCGCGTGGGACTTCATACTCACCGCCGCCTGTCTCGCCGGCCTCGCCGCCGGGCTGGTCCGGACACGGGTCGGGCCCGGCGCCGAGAGAGCAGCACCGGGCCCGGCCTCGTGTCCGACAGGAGCTACGCCGCGTCGATGCGCGAGATGCTGCCGCCGAGCGTGAGCACGTACAGCTCGCGGTCGCCGCCCTCGACGAACGAGATGACCTCGCCCGGGTTGACCCCGAGGTCACCCTGGGCGGTCACCGCGCCGTTCTCGATCGTCAGGGTGCGCACCGTGCCGTCGCAGTAGTCGCTGTAGAGGTACTGCCCCTGGAGGTCGGGGATCGCGTCGCCCCGGTAGACGAAGCCGCCGGTCACCGAGCAGCCCAGGCCGTTGCGGTCGTACTCGTGCACCGGCGGGACGTGGTTCGCGGGCTCCGTGCCGCCGCGGAAGGGGTGGTTGCCCTCCATCGAGGCCCAGCCGTAGTTCTCGCCGCCCGCGCTGTCCGCGGAGGCCCAGTCGATCTCCTCCCACTCGCTCTGGCCGACGTCGCCGATCAGCAGGTCGCCCGTGCCCGAGTCGAAGGAGAAGCGCCAGGGGTTGCGGAGCCCGTACGCCCAGATCTCGTCCTTCGCGTTCGGGTCGTCGACGAACGGGTTGTCCGCCGGGATCGCGTACGGCTCGGCGCCCGCCGGGTCGATACGGAGGATCTTGCCGAGCAGCGTGTCGAGCTTCTGCCCGTTGCCCTGCGGGTCGCCGCCGGAGCCGCCGTCGCCGAGCGCGATGTAGAGGTAACCGTCGGGGCCGAACTTGATGTCGCCGCCGTTGTGGTTCTCGAACGGCTGCGTCTGGGTCAGGACCGTGCGTCGCGTGTCCTGCTGGATCGCGCCGTCCTGTACGGCGAACTCGTCGATCGTGCTGGTGCCTTCAAGATTCGTGAACGAGATGTAGAAGTGCGCGAAGTCCTTGTCGAACGCGACGCCCAGCAGCCCGCGTTCGCCGTCGGTGGTGGTCTCGTCGGATATGTCGAGCACCGGTTCGCCGAGTCCCTGGTCGCCCAGGACCCGTACGGTGCCCGCGCGTTCGGCGATCCAGACCGTGCCGTCGGGCCCGGCGGCGCCGGCGATGGGGTTCGTGGCCGTGCCCACGTCCGTGAGCACGACCTCGGCCGCCGACGCACGCGGGGCGGCGGGCTCGTCGGCGGATGCCTGGCCCAGCGCGAGGGAACCGATGAGGCAGATGGTGCCGATGATCGCCGTGCTTCTGGTGCGAAATTTCACCGTGACCTCCTGGAGCCGGCGAGTGGGGGGGATTCGGGGCGGCCGGCCACGGGTGAGGCTACAGAGACGGGGGTGTTCTGGCCCAGACCAATACCGGTCCCTTTTCGCTCCACCCCGCCCCAACCCGCCTGACCCGGCGCACGGGTGCCCACGCGGGGCGGGCACCCGTGCACCGGGCTCAGCGGTCGGACGGAAAGCGTCAGCCGAAGTTGTAGACCGTGACCGTCACCGATCCGCCCTCGGCGCTGATCGTGTACTCGCCGGGGCCCGTGTACGGCACGCAGCCATCGGCCAGGACGTCGTCCTCATTGATGCCCGTGTCGTCCTCACCCACGAACGCGCACACCTCGGAGACGGGGTGCGGGGCGTACCGGTGCTCCGCGCCGCCGAAGAGCGGATAGCGGGGCAGGGTGGGCGTGTTGATGTCCCGGTCCGGGTGCTCCCACAGCGCGGTCTGCTGGCCCCACGGTGCCCTCACGGTGACTTCGCCGTAAGGCTCGGGCAGATCGTTGTCGTCGTTCTCCCGGGGGTTGGAGAACTCGATCGAGTACGTGATGGGCCCACCTGGCACCTCCGCCTGAGCCGCGCCGACGCTCACCCCGCCGACCAGTACCAGGACTGTTGAAGCGAGGGCCGCCAGCCGACCCGCAGATGTGGAACGCATACCAAATCCCCTTCAGCTATCGGTAGTCGAGCGACTACGGCGAGTAGCGTATGGGTGCCTGGCGCGGCTCGTACGGCTCCGATGATCAAACCGCCCGCAGGGATGGAACCGAAGCCCGGAGGGGTCGAAGCCCACGGGGCCGTCGCGCGGGCGCACACAGCCGGCTCCGTCGGGCCGCCGCCCACCACCCGGACCGCCCGCCCGGGTCACCCCCCGCGCCGACTACCCTGGGACGTCGACCCGTCCGTCCCGTAGCCCGTCCCCGCAGCAGGAGTGAAATGGCCGTCAATCTGGTCAATGTCGAGGCAGTCACCAAGGTGTACGGCACCCGTGCGCTGCTCGACGGTGTCTCCCTCGGCGTCTCCGAGGGAGACCGGATCGGGGTCGTCGGGCGCAACGGAGACGGCAAGACCACCCTCATCCGGATGCTCGCCAAGCTGGAGGAGGCCGACACCGGGCGGATCACCCACAGTGGCGGGCTGCGGCTCGGGGTGCTCACGCAGCACGACTCGCTCGATCCCGCCGCCACCGTCCGGCATGAGGTCATCGGCGATCTCGCCGACCACGAGTGGGCCGGGAACGCCAAGATCCGGGACGTGCTCACCGGGCTGTTCGGCGGGCTGGAGATGGCCGGGTTCCCGCAGGGGCTCGACACCGTCATCGGGCCGCTGTCCGGCGGCGAGCGGCGCCGGATCGCGCTGGCGAAGCTGCTCATCGCCGAGCAGGACGTGATCGTCCTCGACGAGCCGACCAACCACCTCGACGTCGAGGGCATCTCCTGGCTCGCCCGGCATCTGCGCGAGCGCCGCTCCGCGCTCGTCGTCGTGACGCACGACCGGTGGTTCCTTGACCAGGTCTGCACACGGATGTGGGACGTGCAGCGCGGCGCGGTGCACGAGTACGAGGGCGGCTACTCCGACTACGTCTTCGCCCGCGCCGAGCGTGAACGCATCGCCGCCACCGAGGAGTCCAAGCGGCAGAACCTGGTCCGCAAGGAGCTGGCGTGGCTGCGGCGCGGCCCGCCGGCCCGTACCTCCAAGCCGCGCTACCGCATCGAGGCCGCCAACGAACTGATCGCGGACGTGCCGCCGGCCCGCGACACCTCGTCGCTGATGAAGTTCGCCAACGCCCGTCTCGGCAAGACGGTCTTCGACCTGGAGGACGTGACCGTCCAGGCCGGGCCCAAGGTGCTGCTCAAGCATCTGACCTGGCAGCTCGGCCCCGGTGACCGGATCGGTCTCGTCGGCGTCAACGGCGCGGGCAAGACCTCGCTGCTGCGCGCGCTCGCGGAGGCGGCCCGTACGCAGGGTGACGTCCAGCCCACGGCCGGGAAGGTGATCGTCGGCCGGACCGTCAAGCTGGCGTACCTGTCGCAGGAGGTCGGCGAACTCAAGCCCACGCTGCGCGTGTTGGAGGCCGTTCAGCAGGTGCGCGACCGGGTCGACCTCGGCAAGGGGCGGGAGATGACGGCCGGGCAGCTCTGTGAGCAGTTCGGCTTCGGCAAGGACAAGCAGTGGACGCCCGTGGGCGATCTGTCCGGCGGTGAGCGGCGCAGGCTCCAGATCCTGCGGCTGCTGATGGACGAGCCCAACGTGCTGTTCCTGGACGAGCCGACGAACGACCTCGACATCGAGACGCTCACCCAGCTCGAAGACCTCCTCGACGGCTGGCCCGGCTCCATGGTCGTCATCAGCCACGACCGGTTCTTCATCGAGCGGACGACGGACAAGGTGTACGCGCTCCTCGGCGACGCCGCCCTGCGTCATCTGCCGCGCGGTATCGACGAATATCTCGAACGGCGGCGCCAGGTCGTCGAGTCGGCGGCCCCCGCGCCGGCGCGGACCGGTGGAACGCCCGCACCGGCCGCCGCCGCACCCGCCGCGTCCGCGAAGGACAACCGCGCCGCGAAGAAGGAACTCCAGCGCATCGAGCGGCAGCTGGACAAGATGTCGACGCGCGAGACAGCGCTGCACGGACAGATCGCGGAAAGCGCCACGGATTTCGACAAGGTGGCGAAACTCGACAGTGAGCTACGTGAACTCGTCGCTCAGCGCGATGAGTTGGAGATGCGCTGGATGGAGCTCGCCGAGGACGCGTAGAGGTCCCGTACAGACCTCGTAACAACCGCATCACGGGCCGGTCCTCCCTTGGGAACAGGGGCGGACCGGCCCGTCCCGTACAGGGGTGCGAGTGATACAAAGAAGGCCCGCTCGACTGACGTGACACTGCGGATTCCAAGCCCGAATCGCTCCATCCGGTGGCCATCGGCTCGTATTCGAGAGCTGATTTCCAGCCAACCGGAATCGCGGGGGAGACCGACCGGACGAAGGACCGTACGACAAGGGGGGAAGCGCTGATGACCCAGCCGCCCAGCCAGCCACCGCCGCCGGGCCAGCAGCCGGGATACGGCTACCCGCAGGGACCGCCGCAGGGCGAGCCCGGCTACGGGTACCCGCAGCAGACGCCGCCCGCCCCGGGCCAGCCGCCGGCGCAGCCGGGTCCGTACAACCAGCCCGGACCGTACGGGCAGCAGCCTGGCCAGCCTGGCCCCTACGCGCAGCAGCCGGGTCCGTACGGCCAGCAGCCCGGTCCCTACAACCAGCCGGGACCGTACGGCTCCCAGCCCAACCCGTACGGCGGTGGCAGCGGCTACCCGCCCCAGCAGTTCCCCGGCGCGCCCACCCCGCCCCCGGGCGGCAGCGGCGGCGGCAACTTCTTCCAGGGCAAGCCCGGCGTCGTCATCGCCGCTGCCGTCGCGGGCCTGCTCGTCATCGGCGGCGGCACCTGGTTCGCCCTCAGCGGTGACGACAGCGGCGGCGGCAAGAAGAACGTCAGCAAGGACAAGGACGCCAAGCCAACCGGCGAGTCCGTCCCCGACGAGGGCGACGGCACCGGCGGCGGGCGCGAGGCGCAGGACGACCTCAACGCCGGGCGCAAGGACGGCGAGTCGAAGGTCCTGTGGCTCCAGAAGAACGACGTCGACCTGCCGAAGAACGGCGCCGACGTGCAAGGCCCGTGGTTCGCCGGCGATGTCGTCGCCAAGGCCATGTACAAGAAGATGGTCGGGTACGGCGCGGCCGACGGCAAGCAGAAGTGGAGCCTCACCCTGCCCGCCGAGGTGTGCGCCTCGCCCTCGCTGCCCACGGCCGACGGCAAGATCGTCATCGCGATCAAGGACGGTGTCTCGGAGAAGGCCGACTGCACCGTGCTCCAGCAGGTCGACCTCAAGACCGGCAAGGGCGGCTGGAAGCAGGAGGTCAAGGAGGCGGACAACTGGGACTTCCTCTCCGACATCACCCTCGCGATCAACGGCGACACCGTCACCGCGGCCCGGACCGGCCATGTCAACGCCTACCGGATGAGCGACGGCAAGGAGCTCTTCGACGAGGTGCCCGGCGACTGCCAGCCGAGCGCCATCTCCAGCGGTCCGCGGATGATCGCCGCCGAGTCGTGCCCCGGCGGTGACGTCGACAAGCAGCAGAACCAGGTGCAGGAGCTCGACCCGGCCACCGGCAAGGCCAGGTGGACGTACAAGCTCAAGACCAACTGGGAACTGGACAAGGTCTATTCGAGCGACCCGATCGTCCTGTCGCTGACCGAGCCGGACAAGAAGACCTGGGCCATCGTCGCGCTCAACGCCAACGGCACCCTGCGCTCGCAGATCGACGGCGGCAAGGACAAGTTCCAGCCCAACTGCGGCGGAAGCTTCATCGTCTTCGGCGCCAACCTGGACGGCTGCACCGGCGTCGCCGCCGACGCCGACACGTTCTACATGTCGACGCAGCCCAGCGAGACCGGCTCGAACGGCACCAACGAGGTCATCGCCTTCAACCTCGCCACCGGCAAGGCCAAGTGGCGCGCCAAGGCCCCGTCCGCGCGCGTCATGACGCCGCTGCGGATGGAGGGCGCGAACGTGGTCGTGTACTACGAACCGTCGTACGACAAGGGCGGCGCGGTCGCGACCCTGGCGCCGACCGGCGGCTCGCCCAAGGTGGTCCTGCAGAATCCGGAGTCCACCTCCGAGATCGAGAACTCCTTCTACGACTCCGAACTGGACTACGTGGACGGGCGGTTCTTCGTAACAAGCAGCCGCGTCAGCGCCAGTGACGACAAGGCCGAGATGGAGACGAAGACCATGATGGCGTTCGGCAAGTGATGAGCTGTCGGCACGAGCCGCCTTCGGGCGACACGCCTTCCGGCGGTCTTCCGTCACCCCTCCGTACTCGCACCCGTTTTGAGGTAAGCACGCCATGACGCAGCCACCGCAGCCGCCCAACGAGCCCCCGCAGGGAGGGTTCGGCCAGCCCCAGGAGCCACCGGCCGGTGGCTTCGGCGCACCGACCGAGCCGCCCCCCGGCGGCTTCGGGGCCCCGACGCCGCCGCCCCAGCAGCCGGGTTACGGCTACCCGCAGCAGCAGCCCGGTCAGCCGCAGTACGGCTATCCGCAGCAGCCGCCGACGCAGCCCGCGGGCCAGCCGGGGTACGGCCAGCCGCAACAGCCCCCCGGTCAGCCGCAGTACGGGTATCCGCAGGGAGCCCAGCCCCAGTACGGCTACCCGCAGCAGCCCGGCCAGCCGTACGGTCAGCCGGGACCCGGCGGGCCCGGCGCTCCGGGCGGTCCCGGCGGCGGCAGGAAGATCAGCGCGCAGACGCAGATCATCATCGCCGCGGTGGTCGCCGTCGTCCTGATCGTCGGCGGTGGCGTCTACTTCGCCTCCAGCGGCGACGACAAGAAGGACGAGGCCAAGAAGTCCGGCACCAAGGGCGGCGACGGCAAGGGCGAGAAGTCCCTCGGCGGCGGCGACGAGAAGCCGCCGGCCAACACCAAGTCGAAGGTGGCCTTCCAGCTGCCGCAGCCCAAGGTCGGTGACATCACCGATGTGTCCGGCTCCTGGATCACCGACAAGGCGTACGTCAAGACCGGCGTGAACCAGATCGTCGCCTACGACCCGGACGCGGGCAAGCAGCTGTGGACCATCCCGCTGCCCGGCCAGGTCTGCGCGGCCTCGCGCCACGCCACCGAGGACAACAAGACGGCCGTCGTCTTCGCCGCGAGCAAGCCGACCGCCAAGGACAAGTACGTCTCCTGTACCGAGGTCGGCGCGATCGACCTCGACGCGGGCAAGCTCCTGTGGACCAAGTCGGTGACGGGTAGCAACGCCGGTGACAACAAAGCTGACTTCAGGGAGGTCACCCTCAGCGGCAAGACCGTAGCCGCCGGCGGCACCGACGGCGGCGCGGCCTGGGACCTCACCTCCGGCGAGAACCTGTGGAAGCCCGAGGTCAACGCCGAGGGCTGCTACGACATGGGTTACGGCGGCGGCCCCGGGCTCGTCGCGGCGCGCAAGTGCGGCTCGTACGACGACCCGACGGTCACGATCGAGACCGTGAAGCCGACCGACGGGGCGCCCCTCTCCAAGTTCACGATGCCCAAGGGCGTCGATTACGTCTCCATCGTCTCCACCAAGCCGCTCGTCGTCGCGGCCGACGTCGGGGACACTGCCGGCGACGGCAGCGGCATCTCCGACTTCTTCTCCATCGACGAGGCGACCGGCAAGCTGCGAGCCAAGATTCCTGTGGACGCCGACAAGTACGCGGGTCGGTGCGCCTCCACCAAGGTCGAGCAGTGCAGCAAGCTCGCGGTCGGCAACGACCGCATCTATGTGCCGACCGAGGAGCACGAGGGCACCGGCGACGACTACGGCCAGACCAACGAGATCGTCTCCTTCGACCTCGCCACCGGCAAGGCCACGACCGACCGGGCCGACGCGGGTGAGCGCTACGCCATGTATCCGCTGCGCATGGACGGTTCGAACATCATCGCGTACAAATGGCCCCCCTATGACAAGGGCGGACAGATCGTCTCCATCGACGGCGGCTCCTTCAAGGAGACGCTGCTGATGGAGAATCCGAGCGAGGAGTCCGTCCGCGAGGCGGAGACCAGCTTCTCGCTGGACGGCGCGGAGATCAGGTACGGCAACGGCCGGATGTACACCTCGGAGACGCTGATCAGCGAGCCGAGCGAGTACAGCAAGGACCGCAAGGAGTACCTCGTGGTGGCGTTCACCACGAACTAAACGCCGGGGGGACCGGGCCTCGGACGGCACGACGGGTGGGTGGCCCCGCTGATGAGCGGGGCCACCCACCCGTTCCGTCACTGTCAGTCGCGTCGGCCGTCAGTTGTCGTTGATCGTGGTCTTGCGGTGCGCGGACTCTTTGCACTGCAGGATCGTGCTGCCTTCCATCTGACAGATGCGAATCCATGCCTCCTGGGGGAAACCGCCGGGGATGGCGTAGGTGCTCCAGGTCTCGCCGGTGCCCTTGCCCGTGGAGACCCTGCGCATCGGCCAGTACCGCTTCCCCGCAGTGGAGATGGTCACCAACTGGATCGTCACGCTGTGCCCATCGGCCGCGTCGTCCCGAACCGCCAGCGTCAGCGGCTCCAGCCGGTCGAACCGCCAGTTCCAGCCCGCTTTGCCGTAGGCGTAGCTCGCGCTCACATCGACGCTTGCGCCTGCGGCGGCCGACGTCTCAGCCTGGGCGGGGGAGGCGAGGCCCGCGGCCGTCGCCAGAGCCACTGCCAGCGTGATGGTCGTCCGTGAAAGACGCATGTATTCCTCCGTGTTGAGAACTGACGGCTGCCATGCACATGGTAATTGTGGCCCTATATCCCGTCCAACGAATACGTGTTGACCTGAACCGCGCCGAACTATCGGATTGGGGCAGTTTCTTGGCAGTAGACGCGGCGCGACCCCGGCGGAGCGTGTAGCTTGCCGGGTCAGGGGGGCCGGGGGGCCCGGGGCCGGCGGGGATGGGATTTGCTCGATGGGCGTACGGCTCATGGTGGTTGACGACCACAGACTGCTCGCCGAGGCGCTGGCCTCGGCACTGAAACTGCGCGGGCACCGGGTGCTCGCCGCGGCGGCGCCCACGGCGGGCGCCGCCGAACTGGTCGTGAGCCGGGCGCCCGAGGTGTGTCTCATGGGGACCGCGGCACCGGCGGAGCCTGGCGCCTTCGACCCGATCGTACAGATCAGACGCGACCGCCCCCAGGTGGCGGTCGTGGTGCTGGGTCCGGTGCCGAGCCCGCGCGGCATCGCCGCCGCCTTCGCGGCCGGGGCCTGCGGATACGTACGGCACGACGAGCGCATCGAGGGTGTCGAGCGGGCCATCGTGAAGGCACGGGCGGGCGACGCGGCCGTGGCGCCGGGTCTGTTGCAGGGCGCGTTCACGGAGCTGCTGAATCCCGTGGCCCAGCCCGACGACGAGGGGCAGCGGCTGCTGCGGATGCTCACCCCGCGCGAGATCGAGGTGCTGGTGCGGGTCGCCGAGGGGGAGGACACCCGGCTGATCGCGGCCGGTATGGGCATCGCGCCGAGCACGGCCCGTACGCATGTGCAGCGGGTCCTGATGAAGCTGGGCGTCGGCTCCCGGCTGGAGGCCGCGGCGCTGGCCGCCCGGACCGGGCTGCTGGACCGGGCGGCCGTGAGCGTCCTGCCGGGCGAGCCCCCGGACACGTCGAAGGGGCCGGACGCCGCGTACGAATGAGTACGTGACCCCCGGCCCCCGCGTGGGCGCGACTACTTCTCCGGGCCGGTCCCGTCGGTCGCGGTCTGCGCCGGTATCTCCACCGGGCGCAGCTTCATCCAGCCGAGGAAGAACAGGCCGAGCGCCAGCATCGCCAGCCCAGTCCAGAGGTTGATGTTGACGTCCTCGGCCTTCTTCAGGTCCGCGTCGGAGACGAAGACACCGGCGACGGTGACGATCACCCCGTACAGCGTGAACAGACCGCCGATGATGAGACGGATGTCGAACAGGCGGGCCGCGGTGGCGGACCTGTTTTCCAGTTCGGAGACTTCTTTGTGCAGGTCGGACATGGTGTGTGCCTCCGTTTCGGTCAGAAGGAGTACGGGACGTAGCAGATCGCCGCGATGACGATGGCGCCCCAGCCGAGCAGGGCGGGCTTGCGGTACCACGCGTCGTCACCCTCCGCCGGGGGCTCGGACATGCCGGGTGAGGTCGTCCCGTAGACCAGGCCCGCGAGTTCGGACGCGGGCTTCGGCGCGGTGAAGAGGGTGACGGCGACCATCACCACGGCGCCGGCGACGAAGCCGACGATCG
Source organism: Streptomyces sp. NBC_01716 (assembly GCF_036248275.1). NCBI lineage: Bacteria > Bacillati > Actinomycetota > Actinomycetes > Kitasatosporales > Streptomycetaceae > Streptomyces > Streptomyces sp. NBC_01716. The sequence continues at coordinate 5,273,592 of NZ_CP109181.1, forward strand.
CGGAGACGAAGTTGGCGCCCTGGTCGCTGGGGATGTCGATGACACCCTGCTTGTAGATCCAGAAGTAGTTGACCATCGCGGCCGTCGTACCGGCGACCAGACCCCAGGCGCCGGACTTCATCGAGGCCCGCTTCCAGAACATACCGATGATGAAGACCACGAACATCGGCACGTTGAAGAAGGAGAACAGGGTCTGGAGGTAGCTCATGATGTTGGAGAAGCTGGCGGCGATGAAGGCCGTGCCTACGGAGGCCAGTACGCCGATCGCGGTGATGAGCCGGCCGAAGCGCAGGTAGTAGACGTCCTCCCGGTCCTTCACCACGTACTTCTGCCAGATGTCGGTGGTGAACACGGTGTTGAAGGACGACACGTTGGCCGCCATGCCGGCCATGAAGGCGGCCATCAGACCCGTGACGGCGATCCCGAGCACACCGTTCGGCAGCAACTCCTGCATCAGCAGGGGGATCGCGTCGTTGTACGTCAGGTCCGAGCCCGCCGTGCCTATCTTCGGCACGATCACGGCGGCGACCAGGCCCGGGATCATCACCAGGAAGACGATGAAGATCTTCGGGAACGCGGCGATCAGCGGGGTGCGCTTGGCGGCGGAGAGGTTCTTCGCGGAGAGCGCGCGCTGAACCTCGGCGAAGTTCGTCGTCCAGTAGCCGAAGGAGAGCACGAAGCCGAGGCCGAGGATGATCGTCAGCCAGTTCGCGCCGAGCGGGTTGGCGTCGCCGATGCCCGTACCGCCCCAGGCGCTCAGGAAGTTCTCACCCTTGCTCGCGGTGAGCGAGTCGCTGAGCCCGTCCCAGCCGCCGACCCGCTTGAGGCCGAGGACCGTGAGGGGGATGAGCGCGGCGAGGATGACGAAGAACTGGAGCACCTCGTTGTAGATGGCGGACGACAGACCGCCGACGGTGATGTACGCGAGGACGAAGAAGCCCGCGACGACGATCGAGACCCACTGGGGCCAGCCGAGCAGCGCCTCGACCACGATCGACAGGGCGTACAGGTTGACGCCCGCGATGAGGATGGCGGCGAAGGCGAAGAGGACCGAGCTGAGCAGATGCGCCGGCTTGTCGAAGCGCTGGAGCAGGAACTCGGGGACGGACCGGACCTTGGAGCCGTAGTAGAACGGCATCATCACCAGGCCCAGGAAGACCATGGCGGGGATCGCGCCGATCCAGTACCAGTGCACGACGGCCACGCCGTACTGCGCGCCGGTCGCGGCCATGCCCAGGATCTCCGTCGCGCCGAGGTTGGCGGCGACGAACGCGAGGCCGGTCACCCAGGCCGGCAGTGATCTGCCGGAGAGGAAGAAGTCGAGGCTGGTCTTGACGCTGGCCCTGGCGGCGAAGCCGATGCCGAGGACGACTATGAAGTAGATCGCGAGGATCGTGTAGTCGAGGCCGTTGGTGGGGAGCCGAAGCCCCTCGGCCAGGTGATATGTGGGGGACTGCATGGGGGTACCCGCTTCGTCGCGTGAACGTTACTCGTAAGTCAGTCGGAACCTACGCCTGTCATTACAGATACTGAACACTTTTGATGGTGTTCTTTGTTCGATCGTGATCAATCGTGATCGAGTGAAGCAGTCGTTGACGTGAGTGTGGGCTCGTGGTTAATTATGTTTGTTTCTGTTTGGATGGTGGGCCCGGAGGAAGAATCGATGAAGAAGACGGTGACGGCGCTCGCCGACGGCCGGGAGCTGATCTACTACGACTCCCGCGACGACGCCGTACGCGCCGCCGTGGACCTGCGGCCTCTCGGGCCGATCTCCACCACCTCCGGGATCCGCCACGACCCGTTGCGCGGCGACTCGGTCGCCGTCGCCTCGCACCGCCAGGGCCGCACGTACCACCCGCCGGCCGGTGAGTGCCCGCTCTGCCCCACCGACGCGGCGGCGGGCAGGCTCAGCGAGATCCCCGACAGCGACTACGACGTCGTCGTCTTCGAGAACCGCTTCCCCTCCCTCGCCGGGGACTCCGGCCGCTGCGAGGTCGTCTGCTTCACCTCCGACCATGACGCCTCCTTCGCCTCGCTCACCGGGGAACAGGCCGCGCTCGTCCTCGACGTATGGACCGACCGCACCGCCGAACTCGCCCAACTCCCGCAGGTGGAGCAGGTGTTCTGCTTCGAGAACCGCGGGCCCGAGATCGGTGTGACCCTTGGTCATCCGCACGGGCAGATCTACGCGTACCCCTTCGTCACCCCGCGAACCGAACGGATGTCCCGCTCGGTGGCCGGGCACCGGGCGGCCACCGGGCGCAATCTCTTCGACGACGTCCTGGAGCGCGAGCGCGGGGCCGACCGGGTGGTTCTCGCGGGCGAGCACTGGGTGGCCTTCGTGCCGTACGCGGCGCACTGGCCGTACGAGGTGCACCTCTACCCGCTGCGCCGGGTGCCGGACCTGCGGGGGCTGGACGAGGCGGCGCGGGCGGAGTTCCCGGGGATCTATCTGGAGCTGCTGCGGCGCTTCGACCGGATCTTCGGCGAGGGCGAGCCGCCGACGCCGTACATCTCCGCCTGGCACCAGGCGCCGTTCCGTGCCGCCGGGCGGGGGGACTTCGCCCTGCATCTGGAACTTTTCACCATTCGCCGGACGTCGGGCAAGCTGAAGTTCCTCGCCGGATCGGAGTCCGGGATGGATGCCTTCATCAACGACGTGCCGCCGGAGACCGCGGCCCGGACACTGCGAGAGGTAGCGAGCACGTGAGTGGCAAGTACTTGGTTACGGGCGGCGCGGGTTATGTCGGCAGCGTGGTCGCCGCGCATCTGCTGGAGGCCGGGCACGAGGTGACCGTGCTCGACGACCTCTCCACCGGTTTCCGCGAAGCGGTCCCGGCGGGGGCGGAGTTCATCGAGGGCCGGGTGCACGACGCGGCGAAGTGGCTCGACCCCTCCTACGGCGCGGTGCTGCACTTCGCGGCGTCGTCGCAGGTCGGCGAGTCCGTCGCCAAGCCGGAGAAGTACTGGGAGAACAACGTCGGCGGGTCGATGGCCCTGCTGGCGGCGATGCGGGCCTCCGAGGTCCGCACGCTCGTCTTCTCCTCGACCGCGGCGACGTACGGCGAGCCGGTCTCCACGCCGATCACGGAGACCGACCCGACCGCGCCCACCAGCCCGTACGGCGCGACCAAGCTCGCCGTCGACCAGATGATCGCCGGTGAGTGCGTGGCCCACGGGCTGGCGGCGGTCTCGCTGCGGTACTTCAACGTGGCGGGGGCGTACGGGAGTTACGGAGAGCGGCACGATCCCGAGTCGCATCTGATCCCGCTCGTGCTCCAGGTCGCCCTCGGGACGCGGGAGTCGATCGCCGTGTACGGGGAGGACTACCCGACCCCGGACGGCACGTGCGTACGTGACTACATCCATGTCGCCGACCTCGCCGACGCCCATCTGCTCGCGCTGAAGGCCGCGGCCACCGGGGAGCACCTGGTCTGCAACCTCGGCAACGGCAGCGGGTTCTCCGTCCGCGAGGTCATCGAGACCGTCCGTACGGTGACCGGGCACCCGGTGCCGGAGGCCGCGGCGGCGCGCCGCCCCGGCGACCCGGCGGTCCTGGTCGCCTCCGCGGCGACGGCGCGGGAACGGCTGGGCTGGCGTCCGGCCCGCTCCGACCTGGCGGGAATCGTCGCGGACGCGTGGGCGTTCGCACGCCGAGAGGAGACACACGGGTGAGCACTGGGGAGAGCGTCGGCGCGCAGTTCGAGGAGCTGTACGGCTGCGCGCCGGAGGGTGTGTGGGCCGCGCCGGGCCGGGTGAACCTGATCGGCGAGTACACCGACTTCAACGACGGCTTGGTCATGCCGCTCGCGCTGCCGCACACCGCTGTCGCGGCGGTGTCCCGGCGGAGCGACGGGGTGCTGCGGGTGCACTCCGCAGACGTGCCCGGGGGTGTGGTGCGGCTCGCCCCGGACGAACTGGTTCCGCTCTCCGACACCGGCTGGGCCGCGTATCCGGCGGGCGTCGTCTGGGCGCTGCGCGAGGCGGGGCACACGGTGCCGGGCGCGGACATCCACCTCACGTCGACCGTGCCCACGGGGGCCGGCCTCTCCTCGTCGGCGGCGCTGGAGGTCGTGACCGCGCTCGCGCTGAACGACCTGTACGAACTGGGCCTGTCGGCACCCGAGTTGGCGGTGCTCGGGCAGCGGGCGGAGAACGCGTTCGTCGGGGTGCCGTCCGGGGTCATGGACCAGATGGCGTCCGCGTGCTGCACGGAGGGGCACGCGATGTACCTCGACACCCGCGACCTCTCGCAGCGCCAGGTCCCGTTCGACCTGGCCGCCGTCGGACTCCAACTGCTGGTGGTGGACACGCGGGTGAAGCACGCCCTGGGCGACGGCGCGTACGCGGAACGGCGCGCCGGCTGCGAGGCGGGCGCGCGGGCGCTCGGCGCGCGCACGCTGCGCGAGGTGGAGTACGCGCAACTGCCCGAGGCGCTGGACCGGTTGGCGGGCGAGGCCGAGAACGTACGGCGTTATGTCCGCCATGTCGTGAGCGACAATCACCGGGTGGAACGGGTGATAGCCCTGCTCGACGCGGGCGACGTCCGCGCGGTGGGCCCGATCCTGACGGAGGGCCACGCCTCCCTCCGCGACGACCTGCGGGTCTCGTGCGCCGAACTGGACCTGGTGGTCTCGACGGCGGTCACGGCGGGCGCGCTGGGCGCCCGGATGACGGGCGGCGGCTTCGGCGGCTCGGCGATCGTCCTGGTGGAGACGGCGGACGCGGAGACGGTGACGAAGTCAATCCTGGAGGCATTCACGTTGGCGCGCCACACGACGCCCCGGCTCTTCCCCGCGGTCCCGTCGCGGGGGGCACGCCGGGTGGCATGAGACCGGCGGCGGGCTTGGGCGGGCCCCACGGGCCTGCGACCCGCGCGCCCGCGACCTGCGGTTCTGCCGGCGGGCGGCCGTCGGCCGTGATGCGTGGGCTCGCGGACGAGCGTGCGGTTTCCGGACCTGCGGTCCGTCGGTGCGTTCCGCGCCGGCGCCTTGCGGGCCTGGGGTCCGTAGGCCGTGACCAGCCGCCTGCCGGCCGGCGGTCGTGACGCGTGGGCGCGTGTACAACGGCCCGCCTTCCGCAGCCCGCCCCAGGCCGTCCCTTCAGGTCAGGCGCTTGGTGAAGAAGTACTCCGTCACGCCCGGTGGGTAGTCCGGGATGTGGCCCGCCAGGTCGTAGCCCTGGCGGCGGTAGAACGCCGGGGCCTGGAAGTCCCAGGTTTCCAGGCGGGCGTGGAGGCAGCCTTGGGTGCGGGCTGCCTCCTCCGCCTCCGCGAGGAGACGCGTGCCGAGGCCCGTGCCGCGGTGCGCGTCGGCCACCCACAGCAGGTCGACATGGAGCCAGCGCGCCCAGATATGGGCGGTGAGGCCGCCCGCCAGCGCGCCCGTCGACTCCTCGATCAGCCACACGTGCAGCGGGACTTCCTCGTCCTCGGCGGACCCCCGGAGCCCCCGCAGGACCGGCGAGCGGGCCGTGTTGTTCTCCCGCATCAGTTCGCCGAGCAACGCGCGTCGTTCTTTGTCGACTTCTGTCTCGATACGAAACATGCGCCTCACCCTAACGGGACGCCGTCGATCAGTTCTGTAAATAGTCTTCCGCTCCGGGCGCCCGCCCGTACGCTGATGCACAGCACCGGTGGGGGCCGGTGCTGATCAGGGAAGCGAGACAGTCGGGTACGACGCCCGGGGTGGGTGGGGCAGCCGCACGGCGGCGGCCGAGGCGGCACCGTGTCCACGCGACGCGATCCCCATCCCTCCCCGGGCGCCGTGCCCGCGTCGTCCGCGCCCCGACCTCTGGGGGTGTCAATTGGTCCGTATCAGAGTCCTCGTGGTGGACGACCACCGCATATTCGCCGAGTCGCTGGCAGCCGCCCTCGCGGCGGAGCCGGACGTGGACGTCACCGCCGCGGGCAGCGGTCCCGCCGCGCTGCGGTGTCTTGAGCGGGCGGCGTCCGAAGGGCGTAAGTACGACGTGCTGCTGGTCGACGCCGACCTCGGCATCGTCGGGGGTCCGGGCGGCGGGCCGGTGGCCCGCGCCGTACCCGACAACGGCGACGCCGGTCTCGGCCTCGTCGACGGCATCTCGCTGGTCGCGGGCGTCCGTTCGGGACAGCCGTCCGTGCGCTGCGTGGTCCTCGCGGAGAAGGACGACCCGGGCCGCGCGGCGCTCGCGCTCCAGGCCGGCGCGTCCGGCTGGGTCGCCAAGGACTGCTCGCTGCAACGGCTGTTGGCGGTGATCAGGGGCGTCCTGCGCGACGAGACGCATCTGCCGCCAGCGCTGCTCACGAGCGTCCTGCGGGAGCTGACCGCAGCCCGTAAGCACCGCACGGACAGCGAGCGGCTGGTCGACTCGCTGACCCCGCGCGAACTGGAAGTACTGCGCTGCATGGTGGCGGGCCTGGGGCGCAAGGCGGTGGCCGAGCGCCTCTTCCTGTCCCCGCACACGGTACGTACGCATATGCAGAACGTGCTCGGGAAGCTGGGCGTGCACTCGACGCTGGCGGCGGTCGCGCTGGCCCGACGGGCGGGAGTGGGTCCGGCGGATCTGGACGGGTCGGACGCGGTACGGGTCGGCTGAGCCGGCTCAGCCAGGGACGTTGTCGAACGGGGCCGTCAACCGCCGCAGCAGCGCGGCCAGTTCGCCGCGCTGCCCGCGCGACAGCTCCGCGAGGATCGCGCGCTCCTGGGCGAGCAGCCCGGCCAGCGCCTGGTCCGCGCGGTCGCGGCCCTCGGGGGTGAGCCGTACGAGAACCCCGCGCCGGTCGCTGGGGTCCGGCAGCCGTTCGACCAGGTCCTTCTTGGTCAGCCGGTCGATGCGGTTGGTCATCGTGCCCGAGGTGACCAGGGTCTGGGTGAGCAGCTGACCGGGGGAGAGCTGGTACGGCGCACCGGCCCGGCGCAGCGAGGTGAGCACGTCGAACTCCCACGGCTCCAGATGGTGCTCGGAGAACGCGAGACGCCGGGCCCGGTCGAGATGGCGCGCCAGCCTGCTGACGCGGCTGAGCACCTCAAGTGGTTCCACGTCGAGGTCCGGGCGCTCCCGGCGCCATGCTGCGACCAGACGGTCGACCTCGTCCTCCATGGCGATCAGTGTAAAGGGTCCCTCGACATGAAGTCTCTTGACGTCAAGATATAATTGGAGGCAGGCTTGGGCAGGGTCGGGCGCGGACGGCATTCCGCTTGTCCGATACGTATCCCGAGGGGGCTTCATACATGCGTTCGACAGAGGGTCCGGAGACCGGTCCGGCGAGCACGTCCGCACCTACCTGGGACCCGCAGCAGTACCTCCACCACTCCCAGCACCGCACCCGCCCGTTCCTGGATCTGCTGGGCCGGATCCCCGAACTTCCCGGCGGCGGCGACCGGCCCGTCCGGATAGCCGACATCGGCTGCGGCCCCGGCAATGTCACGGCGCTCCTCGCCGAACGCTGGCCCACCGCCCACATCACCGGCTTCGACCTCTCGCCCGAGATGCTGGCCGAGGCGGAGAAGCAGTACGCGGGCCCCACACCCGGCGGCGGCCGGCTGGACTTCCGGCCCGCGGACGCCGCGCACTGGACACCCGACGAGCCGTACGACCTGATCGTCTCCAACGCCGCGCTCCAGTGGGTCCCGAACCACGCCGAATCCTTCCCGGCCTGGATCGACGCCCTCACCCCCGGCGGCACGTTCGCCTTCCAGGTCCCCGGCAACTTCACCGCGCCCAGCCACGCGCTGCTCGGCGAACTCTGCGAGACCCCGCGCTGGAGCGAGCGCCTCGACACCCACGGCCGGCGCTTCGTACACATCCTGGACCCGGCCGACTATCTGGTCCGCCTCACCGACCTCGGCTGCGTGACGGACGCGTGGGAGACCACGTACCTCCAGCTGCTCTCCGGCGAGGACCCGGTGCTGGACTGGGTGAAGGGCACGGCCCTGCGCCCCGTCCTCACCGAGCTGGCGGACGACCCGGAGGAGGCGGCGGAATTCCTCGCCCAGTACGGCGACCTGCTCCGCAAGGCGTACCCACCAGGCCCGCACGGCACGGTGTTCCCCTTCCGCCGCATCTTCGCGGTGGCGCGTACGACCCCCTGAGCGGTCCCCGACAGCAGACCACCGGGGCGCCACGAGAAACGTGGCGCCCCGGTGGTGGGACCAGATCCTGGAGCAGGTCTCAGCGCTTGTTCAGCGCGTCCAGAGTGATGTCCAGGTCGATGGTGAAGGGGACGCCCGTCTTCAGGCGTTCGTGGTGGATGCCCGAGAGCGCGTACGTCTTGGACAGCGGGTCCAGTTCATAGACATGCGCGACCGGCTGACGGTCCGCCCCGGCGATGTCCACCAGCCAGAAGTGCGGGATGCCCGCAGCCGCGTACTTCTGCGGTTTGGTGCTCCGGTCGCGGGCTTCAGAATCCGGTGAGACCACTTCGACGGCCAGCAGGACATCAGCGGCCTGAAAGCGGGTCTGTTCGAGATCGGTGACCGCTTCCGCGCGGACGACCGAGATGTCGGGCTCCGGACCGTTGCGTTTGTCCAGCAGCACGGTCATCTCACGCTCTACCTTCATTTCCTCCGGAACTGTATTGAGCAGGCCGTTCTCCAGCAGGCTGATCATTTTGGCGTGGAAACGCCTCTGCGGACTCACGAAAACAAGGCTCCCGTCGATCAACTCTGTGTGCGGCGGGAGATCGGGCAGTGTGAAGAGATCGTCCACGGTGTAGCCGTCCTGCGGGGGCATCGGCCAGCGATGCGCGGCCTTGACGGGCTCGGCGGTCATGATTCCTCCCATGGACGGAATTCTGGGCCTCTCATCACACCGTAGCGGCCGGAATCCGACTCCGTCATCACAAAGAGTGACTACGGGCCCGGCCCGGCTTGCTTTCAGACCTTGCGGTGGCCTATGAGCCGTGGCTTCGCCTCCAGATTGCCCAGGCCGTGCCAGGCCAGATTCACCAGATGGGCCGCGACCTCGTTCTTCTTCGGGCGGCGGGTGTCCACCCACCACTGGCCCGTGAGCGCCACCATGCCCACCAGCGCGTGGGCGTACAGCGGGGCCAGCTTCGGGTCGAAGCCGCGGGCCTTGAACTCCATGCCGAGGATGTCCTCGACCTGCGTGGCGATGTCGCTGATCAGTGAGGCGAACGTGCCGGTCGACTGCGCCACCGGCGAATCGCGGACCAGGATGCGGAAACCGTCCGTGTACTCCTCGATGTAGTCGAGGAGCGCGAACGCCGCCTGCTCGCACAGCTCGCGCGGATGGCCCGCCGTCAGGGAGCTCGTCACCATGTCGAGCAGCTGCCGCATCTCGCGGTCCACCACGACCGCGTACAGGCCCTCCTTGCCGCCGAAGTGCTCGTACACCACCGGCTTGGAGACGCCCGCCTTGGAGGCGATGTCCTCCACCGACGTGCCCTCGTACCCCTTCTCGGCGAACAGGGTGCGGCCGATGTCCAGCAGTTGCTCGCGACGCTCCTTGCCGGTCATCCGGACCCGGCGGGAGCGCCGGGGCGCTGCGGGGGTCCGGCTCTTGTCGGGGTCGCTCTTACCGCCGTCGATCGCCACGTTGCCAATCATGCCGCGTTGGGATGGTCAATTTTCCGTCGGGCGTCCAGCCGTCCGGCGTCCGGCCACCGCACGCTGTGCACCCAGCCGAACACCTCGAACCACCGGATCAGCCGGGCACTGGAGTCGATCTGCCCTCGCAGCACTCCGTGCCGGGCGCTCGTCGGGTCCGCATGGTGCAGGTTGTGCCATGACTCGCCACAGGACAAGACCGCCAACCACCACACATTGCCTGACCGGTCACGCGACTTGAAGGGCCGCTTGCCCACCGCGTGACAGATCGAGTTGATCGACCACGTCACATGGTGCAGCAGCGCCACCCGCACCAGCGAGCCCCAGAAGAACGCCGTGAACGCGCCCCACCACGACATCGTCACCAGACCGCCGATGAGCGGCGGCAGCGCCAGCGACACGAAGGCCCACAGCAGGAACTGCTTCGAGACCCGCCGGATCGCCGGGTCCCTGATCAGATCCGGCGCGTACTTCTGCTGCGACGTCTGCTCCTCGTCGAAGAGCCAGCCGATGTGCGCCCACCACAGGCCCTTCAGCAGCGCGGGGAGCGTCTCGCCGAAGCGCCACGGCGAGTGCGGGTCGCCCTCCGCGTCCGAGAACTTGTGGTGCTTACGGTGATCGGCTACCCAGCGGACCACCGGACCCTCCACGGCCATCGACCCGGCCACGGCCAGCACGATCCGCAGCGGGCGCGCCGCCTTGAAGGAACCATGGGTGAAATACCGGTGGAAGCCGACCGTGATGCCATGACAGCCGATGAAATACATGGCGACGAGCAGCCCCAGATCGAGCCAGCTCACACCCCATCCCCAGACCAGCGGAACGGCGCCGAGCAGGGCGATGAAAGGGACGACGATGAAGAGCAGCAGCGTGATCTGCTCCAGCGAGCGTTTGTTCTCCCCGCCGAGCGTGGCGGAGGGAACCGGGTCGGCGAAGGGGGTGGCGGTGTCGAAGGGAAGGGAAGAACCGTCCGGCGCAGGCTGGGCCTGGGAGGAGTCGCCGAGAACGTCAGGGCTTGTCGACATGGGTGTGTCCCCTGGAAGTGTGGAATGCGGCATTCTGCCCGTCTACGGGCGCGTAACTTACGGCGACGTAAGTATGGCAGCGGGAAGGCACGCGACAAGGGGCCTGTGGATAACGACGCGCGAAGGCCACCTATCCTTGTGACGTCGGACAGCGCGGTCCGGTCGAACAATCTCTCCAGAACTTCTCCTCCCGACGTGCTCGAACACTGCAAGGAGCCGCACCTGTGAGCAGTGCCGACCAGACCCCGACCGAGAGCAGCACGACCGCCAACGTGGAGCTGCGCTCCGACATCCGCCGGCTCGGCGACCTCCTGGGCGAAACACTCGTACGCCAGGAAGGCCCCGAACTCCTCGAACTCGTCGAGCGGGTCCGCGCCCTCACCCGTGAGGACGGCGAGGCAGCCGCCGCGCTGCTCGGCGACACCGACCTGGAGACCGCCGCGAAGCTCGTCCGCGCCTTCTCCACCTACTTCCACCTCGCCAACGTCACCGAGCAGGTGCACCGTGGCCGCGAGATGCGCGACCGCCGCGAGGCCGAGGGCGGGCTCCTCGCCCGTACCGCCGACCGCCTCAAGGACGCCGATCCCGAGCACCTGCGCGCGACCGTCAAGAACCTCAGCGTCCGGCCCGTCTTCACCGCGCACCCCACCGAGGCCGCGCGCCGCTCGGTGCTGAACAAGCTCCGCCGTATCGCCGAACTCCTCGAAGCCCCCGTCATCGCCGCCGACCGGCGCCGCCACGACCTGCGGCTCGCCGAGTCCATCGACCTGATCTGGCAGACCGACGAGCTGCGCGTCGTGCGGCCCGAGCCCGCCGACGAGGCCCGCAACGCCATCTACTACCTCGACGAACTCCACGCCGAGGCCGTCGGCGACGTCCTCGAAGACCTCGTCGCCGAGCTGGAGCGCGTCGGCGTCGAACTGCCCCCCGGCACCCGCCCGCTCAGCTTCGGCACCTGGATCGGCGGCGACCGCGACGGCAACCCGAACGTCACCCCCGCCGTCACCTGGGAAGTGCTGATCCTCCAGCACGAACACGGCATCACCGACGCGCTGGAACTCATCGACCAGCTGCGCGGCCAGCTCTCCAACTCCATCCGGTACGCCGGCGCCACCCAGGAACTCCTGGACTCGCTCGCCACCGACCTCGACCGGCTCCCCGAGATCAGCCCCCGCTACAAGCGCCTCAACGCGGAAGAGCCGTACCGCCTCAAGGCCACCTGCATCCGGCAGAAGCTCGTCAACACCCGCGAGCGCCTCGCCAAGGGCACCCCGCACAGCGAGGGCCGCGACTACCTCGGCACCGCGCAGCTCCTGGCGGACCTCACCCTCATCCAGACCTCCCTGCGCTCCCACCGCGGCGGGCTCTTCGCCGACGGCCGCATGGACCGCACCATCCGCACGCTCGCCGCGTTCGGGCTCCAGCTCGCCACCATGGACGTACGCGAACACGCCGACGCCCACCACCACGCGCTCGGCCAGCTCTTCGACCGCCTCGGCGAGGAGTCCTGGCGGTACGCGGACATGCCGCGCGAGTACCGGCAGAAGCTGCTCGCCAAGGAGCTGCGCTCCCGCCGCCCGCTCGCCCCCACCCCGGCGCCGCTGGACGCCGCGGGAGAGAAGACCCTCGGGGTCTTCCACACCGTCAAGCAGGCCTTCGAACGCTTCGGCCCCGAAGTCATCGAGTCCTACATCATCTCGATGTGCCAGGGCGCCGACGACGTCTTCGCCGCCGCCGTCCTCGCCCGCGAGGCCGGCCTCGTCGACCTGCACGCCGGCTGGGCGAAGATCGGCATCGTGCCGCTCCTGGAGACCACCGACGAGCTGCGCGCCGCCGACATCATCCTCGACGAGATGCTGGCCGACCCCTCCTACCGGCGGCTCGTCTCGCTGCGCGGCGACGTCCAGGAGGTCATGCTCGGCTACTCCGACTCCTCCAAGTTCGGCGGCATCACCACCAGCCAGTGGGAGATCCACCGCGCCCAGCGCAGGCTCCGCGACGTCGCCCACCGCTACGGCGTCCGCCTCCGGCTCTTCCACGGCCGCGGCGGCACCGTCGGCCGCGGCGGCGGCCCCTCGCACGACGCGATCCTCGCCCAGCCCTGGGGCACCCTGGAGGGTGAGATCAAGGTGACAGAGCAGGGCGAGGTCATCTCCGACAAGTATCTGATCCCGGCCCTGGCCAGGGAGAACCTGGAACTGACCGTCGCCGCCACCCTCCAGGCATCCGCCCTGCACACCGCGCCCCGCCAGTCCGACGAGGCACTCGCGCGCTGGGACGCCGCCATGGACACCGTCTCGGACGCGGCCCACGGCGCGTACCGCGAGCTCGTCGAGGACCCGGACCTGCCCGCGTACTTCTTCGCGGCGACCCCGGTCGACCAGCTCGCGGACCTGCACCTCGGCTCACGCCCCTCGCGGCGCCCGGACTCCGGCGCCGGGCTCGACGGGCTGCGCGCCATCCCGTGGGTCTTCGGCTGGACGCAGTCCCGGCAGATCGTCCCCGGCTGGTACGGGGTCGGCTCCGGTCTCAAGGCGCTGCGGGAGTCGGGTCTCGACCCGGTCCTGGACGAGATGCACGAGCACTGGCACTTCTTCCAGAACTTCCTCTCCAACGTCGAGATGACCCTCGCCAAGACCGACCTGCGGATCGCCAGGCACTACGTCGACACCCTCGTGCCCGACGAGCTGAAGCACGTCTTCACCGCCATCGAGACCGAGCACGCGCTCACGGTCCAGGAGGTCCTGCGGATCACCGGCTCCGAGAAGCTGCTCGGCTCCAACCCGGTGCTGCGGCAGACGTTCGCCATCCGGGACGCCTATCTCGACCCGATCTCCTACCTCCAGGTCTCGCTGCTCGCGCGCCAGCGCGCGGCGGCGGCGCGCGAGGAGGCACCGGACCCGCTGCTCTCGCGGGCGCTGCTGCTGACCGTGAACGGGGTGGCGGCGGGGCTGCGCAACACCGGCTGATCCGGAGCGTGTTGTGACGCGAGCGCCGGACGGGCCGATGACGGCCGGTCCGGCGCTCGTGTACGTATTGAAGGGTCTGTCAGAGCGCGAAGAACGCCGCCGCCAGCAGCAGCGCACCCGCTATCGCGGTACCCCACGCCGTACGCGTCAGCCGCAGCCCGCCGCCGACCACCGGCGCCGCGAGCAGCAGCGCGCCGCCGAGCGGCACCCACGCGAGCAGACGGCCGGACGATCCCGCGCGAACCAGTTCGTCGCTGCCGGGCTTCCGCACCACCTCGTACTCCTGGCCCTTCTTCACCGCCACCGACCGCTCTATGGGCGCATCGGCACGCGGCCCTGCGCTCCCCTCGGGGTCGTACGTCCCCGTACAGGCCGTCTCGCCGCACTCGGTGACGGCCAGCGTCCCGTGCTCGCGGCCCTTGGAGAGCAGCACATGCTGCGCCGTACCCCAGGACGTCCAGAAACCCGCGACGACCAACAGCGCGGCCACGAACGCCATCGCGGCACGACGGCCCACCGACAGCGCCACTTGCGACGAGCTCCGCTTCATGGACCGCGATCCTTGGCCATCCGGACGGGGTCGGTCAACTTGTGGCAGACAAATGGTCGTTGAGTGGACGATGAACGGGGTGAGTATGCGCGGAGTGTGCGCGTTTGCGTCAGGAGTTGTACGAGCTCTGCGCCCGCTCCAGCCCCTCGGTCACCAGGGACTCCACGGCGTCGGCCGCGCGGTCCACGAGATAGTCCAGCTCCTTGCGCTCCACCGAGGAGAAGTCCTTCAGCACGAAGTCGGCCACCTGCATCCGCCCCGGCGGCCGGCCGATCCCGAACCGGACCCGGTGGTAGTCGGGGCCCATCGCCTTCGTCATCGACTTCAGCCCGTTGTGACCGTTGTCGCCGCCGCCCAGCTTCAGGCGCAGCGTGCCGTAGTCGATGTCCAACTCGTCATGGATCGCCACGATGTTGGCCGTCGGCACCTTGTAGAAGTCCCGCAGCCCGGCGACCGGGCCCCCGGACAGATTCATGAACGACTGCGGCTTCGCCAGCACCACCCGCCGGCTGCCGGGCCCCATCGGCCCCACCCGGCCCTCCAGGACCTGCGCCTGGGCCTTCTGGGCGCGCTTGAACGAGCCGCCGATCCGGCCCGCGAGGAGATCGGCCACCATGAAACCGACGTTGTGCCGGTTGGCCGCGTAACCGGGGCCGGGATTGCCCAGGCCCACGATCAGCCACGGGGCGGTCGCATCGGTCGTCATCTGCGCTGCGTCTCCTCAGGACAAGGACTCAGGACTCAGGACTCGGCATGAAGAAGAACGGGGTGGCGGGCACCGGCCCGCCACCCCGTCGGGCAAAGCGATTCGTGCCGGGGCTCAGGCCTCCGCGGCGGCCTCGTCCGCGGTCTCCTCGCCCGACGGCTCCTCCGCCTGCGCGGCCAGGACCTGGATGACGACCGCGTCCTCGTCGGTCACCAGCGTCGTGCCCTCGGGCAGCGGAACGTCCTTCGCCACGATGGAGGCACCGGCCTCCAGGCCCGCGACGGAGACCGTGACCGACTCGGGGATGTGCGTGGCCTCGGCCTCGACGGTCAGGGTGCTCAGCACGTTCTCCAGCAGGAACGGGCCCGGGGCCAGCTCGCCCTCGGTGTGCACCGCGACCTCGACGGAGACCTTCTCGCCGAGCTTCACCGAGAGCAGGTCGACGTGCTTGATGAAGCCCTTGAGCGCGTCACGCTGGATGGCCTTGGGGATGACGAGCTCCTTGCGACCCTCGATGTCGACGCTCAGCAGCGCGTTGGCCGTCTTGAGCGCCATCATCAGGTCGTGACCCGGCAGGGAGATGTGGACGGGCTCGGCACCGTGGCCGTAGACGACCGCGGGAACCTTGTTCTCACGACGGGTACGGCGGGCGGCGCCCTTGCCGAACTCGGAACGGACCTCAGCGGCGATCTTGATCTCAGCCATGGCTGCACTCCTCGTAGATGACACATAGGTGACGACGGAACTGGTGGTCACCCGGCCACGACAGGCCTGCTACGAAGAGCGCGTCGATAACGGACAGCCGCGAATGAAAGCGGCCTCCCTCGCCGAGCAACTGAATCAGTCTACCCGGCGGGGAGGCCGCCCCAGAAATCGTCCCTCGGTCCCGTACTACGCCTGCTCGTCGAAGAGGCTCGTCACCGAACCGTCCTCGAACACCTCACGCACCGCACGCGCGATCGTCGGCGCGATCGACAGGACCGTGATCTTGTCCATCTCCAGATTGGACGGATCGGGCAGCGTGTCCGTGAAGATGAACTCGCTCACCTGCGAATTCTTCAGCCGGTCCCCGGCCGGACCCGACAGCACACCGTGCGTCGCCGTCACGATGACATCCTCCGCGCCGTGCGCGAACAGCGCGTCCGCGGCGGCGCAGATGGTGCCACCCGTGTCGATCATGTCGTCCACCAGGACACAGACCCGGCCCTGGACGTTGCCCACGACCTCATGGACCGTCACCTCGTTGGCGACGTCCTTGTCACGGCGCTTGTGCACGATCGCCAGCGGCGCGTCCAGCCGGTCGCACCAGCGGTCCGCCACCCGTACGCGGCCGGCGTCCGGCGAGACCACCGTCAGCTTCGTGCGGTCGACCTTCGTCGCCACGTAGTCCGCCAGGATCGGCAGCGCGAACAGATGATCCACCGGACCGTCGAAGAAGCCCTGGATCTGGTCCGTGTGCAGATCCACGGTCAGAATGCGGTCCGCGCCCGCCGTCTTCATCAGGTCCGCGATCAGCCGGGCCGAAATGGGCTCACGCCCACGGTGCTTCTTGTCCTGCCGGGCGTATCCGTAGAAGGGCACGATCACGGTGATGCTCCGGGCGGAGGCCCGCTTCAGAGCATCGATCATGATCAGCTGCTCCATGATCCACTTATTGATCGGCGCGGTGTGGCTCTGGATCAGAAAACAGTCCGCGCCCCGGGCCGACTCCTGGTAGCGCACGTAGATCTCGCCGTTGGCGAAATCGAAAGCCTTGGTGGGCACTATCCCGACGCCCAGAGTGTGGGCGACCGCCTCGGCCAGCTCGGGGTGGGCGCGGCCGGAAAAGAGCATCAGCTTCTTCTCGCCGGTCGTCTTGATCCCGGTCACAGCACAGTCTCCTCAGACGTGTTGATTGCCGCTGCACCCGCGCGTCCCTGCGAGCCAGCCGAACGTGAGCATCTATCACGGTACGCGCTGTACGGAGCGCCTGTTTCCGGTCAGCTTTCGAGCGCGAGCTCTTCGGAGGCCGCGGCGGCTGCCTGCGCGGCGGCGCTACCCGGCCGCTTACGGGCCACCCAACCCTCGATATTCCGCTGCTGGCCCCGCGCTACGGCCAGCGAACCCGACGGCACGTCCTTCGTGATGACCGACCCGGCGGCGGTGTAAGCACCGTCCCCGACAGTGACAGGCGCCACAAACATGTTGTCTGAACCTGTCTTGCAATGTGAGCCGATGGTGGTGTGATGCTTCGACTCACCGTCGTAGTTGACGAACACACTCGCCGCACCGATGTTCGTCTGCTCGCCGATCGTCGCGTCACCCACGTAACTCAGGTGCGGCACCTTCGAACCGTCGCCGATCGTCGCCTTCTTCATCTCGACGAACGTCCCCGCCTTCGACTTCACGCCGAGCTTGGTGCCGGGACGCAAGTACGCGAACGGGCCCACCGCGGCACCCGCGCCCACCTCCGCGTCGATGGCCACCGTGTTGTCCACGCGGGCGCCCTCGCCCACCATCGTGTCCGTCAGACGGGAGTTGGGGCCCACCTCCGCGCCCTCCGACAGATGCGTCGAACCGAGCAGCTGCGTGGCCGGATGCACGATCACGTCCGGTTCGTACGTCACCGTCACATCGATCAGCACCGATCCCGGATCCACCACGGTCACACCGGCGGCCATCGCCCGCTCCAGCAGCCGCTCGTTCAGCAGCCGGCGCGCCTCGGCCAGCTGTACGCGGTTGTTGATGCCCAGGATCTCGCGGTGGTCGGCCGCGACCGAGGCGCCGACGCGGTGCCCGGCCTCGCGCAGGATGCCGAGGACATCGGTCAGATACTCCTCGCCCTGGCTGTTGTCCCTGCTGACCTTGCCGAGCGCGTCCGCGAGCAACTGCCCGTCGAAGGCGAACACTCCGGAGTTGATCTCCCGCACCGCGCGCTGCTCGTCCGTCGCGTCCTTGTGTTCCACGATCCCGGTGACCGCGCCGCTCGCCCCGTCCCGCACGATGCGCCCGTACCCGGTCGCGTCCGGCACCTCGGCGGTCAGCACGGTGACGGCGTTGCCGTCGCTCTCGTGCCGCTCGGCGAGCGCGGCGAGCGTCGAGCCGGAGAGCAGCGGGGTGTCGCCGCACACGACGACGACCGTGCCGTCGGGGGCCCGGCCCAACTCCTCCAGCGCCATCCGTACGGCGTGCCCGGTGCCGTTCTGCTCGGCCTGGAAGGCGGCCCGCACCCCGTCGTACGTACCGGCCAGATGCCCCTCGACCAGCTCCCGCGCGTGCCCGACGACGACCACGAGCTGCTCGGGCTCCAGCTCGCGCGCGGCGGAGACGACATGACCGACGAGCGAGCGCCCGCAGATCTCGTGCAGAACCTTGGGGGTCTTCGACTTCATGCGGGTGCCCTCACCCGCTGCGAGGACGACGACGGCGGCCGGGCGGTTGACGCTCACGGGAATGCCCTTCGGCTTCGGATGCTTGGCGTGACGGACATCCGCAGGATACCGGGGGGTTTCGGGACGGAAACGAAGGCGGGTCCTGACCGGAAAGGTCAGGACCCGAACTTGGCGGCTCCCGGAGAAGGATTCGAACCCTCATTCAATGGACCAAAACCATTTGTCCTGCCCTTAGACGATCCGGGATGGTTCATCAATTATGTCCGCTTTTGAGGTCGGACAGAAGTGCCGCCCCTACTATGCCGTACCACCAGCCCTCGATGCGACGGTATAGGTCGGCACTTCGCCCAATGTGGATCACCAAGCAGCCGTGATACGACTCACCGGTGTTCTTGCGAACGGTTGTCGGGTTGTGCTTCTTGAGCGTTGTCCTGCCGAAGCGTTCGGCGCCCGACCCGGTCAGATCCGCCCAGAACCTTTCCGCCTCGGTGACATCCGCGCTCTCGTGAATCATGACGTGGTAGGTGTGGCGCTGTCTCGGAATGCCGAGCAGGTCCAGCCAGGCCAGGAAGATCCTGATCATGCCCGGGTCGCTGTTCACGAACGCCACCCGCTCCCGCCGGGCGTGGGGCTTGTCCTTCGTGCCCTCGGCCCAGTACAGGCCGACCCCCAGGAGGAACAGCTCGCGCTCGGACATCGTTCCGATGCTTTCGGTGGCCCTGCGTTTCGTTTCCCGGCGCTCCTGCTCGCGCCGTTCGAGCGTCGCTTCCCATCCGCGCCTGGCGATCGCCGACGCCTCCTCGCGCGTGCGCCTCGGCGGCTTCGGTAGATCCCGTACCCATAACGAGATCGAACTCTTCGAGCACCCGAGCTCGAGTTGAATCTGGTCGTACGTGAGCCCCTGGAGCCGTAGCTCCCGGGCTCTGTCGCGCAGGTCGCTTTTCGCGTTCACGTCCGCTCCCTCAGCATCTCGAAATCAGCGTATTTACCGTTGGTTGCTGCCATGTAGGAGATCATCGTCCGGAATCCGGACGTCCGGCTCGAATGTGTGGTCGGTTCGCCGGATCGTGTGAGCGGGGGCTGTTCCCCTTGTGTGAGGCCCGTTCGCGTGCTGAGCGCACTCGTCCCGCACTCCTCGGAAATTGGGTCGCGGGCGCCCGTAGGCTGGACGGCATGACCACAACGGGGGCACACGAGGAGGCCGAGGGTTTGACCGCCCGCGGGCTCTGGTGGTGGAGACGGCGGCGCAGTGTCGTGCTGGATGTGGGGCTGGCCGGTGTGTCGGCCCTGGAGTGTGCGTTCGAGGGGGTCCGGTTCGCGGGCAACGCGCAGTTGCCGGTGGCCCTCGGGGTGGTTTTCGGGGTGCTCGTCGGGTCCGTGCTGTTGTTGCGGCGGCGCTGGCCGATGGCCGTCGTGCTCGTCTCCATCTCCGTCACTCCCGCCGAGATGGGCGTGCTGCTCGGCGTGGTCGGGCTCTACACGCTCGCCGCCTCCGAGGCGCCCCGGCGGATCATCGGGTCGCTCGCCTGTATGTCGCTCGTGGGGACGCTCATCGTCGGCTTCGTACGGACGCGGCAGGACATCGTGGGCTCGGATCTCGCGTCGGCGACCCGCTGGTACATCCCGCTGATAGCCGTCTTCATGGCCTTCAGCCTGTCCCTGCCGCCCGTGCTCCTCGGCCTCTACGTAGGAGCCAGGCGCCGGCTGATGGAGAGCCTGCGGGAGCGTGCCGACAGTCTGGAGCAGGAGTTGTCGCTGCTCGCCGACCGGGCCGAGCAGCGGGCCGAGTGGGCGCGTACCGAGGAGCGGACGCGGATCGCGCGGGAGATGCACGACGTGGTGGCGCACCGGGTGAGTCTGATGGTGGTGCATGCCGCCGCGTTGCAGGCGGTGGCGTTGAAGGATCCGCAGAAGGCCGTGAAGAACGCCGCGCTCGTGGGGGACATGGGGCGGCAGGCGCTGACGGAGTTGCGGGAGATGCTCGGGGTGCTGCGGGCCGGGGAGCAGCAGGCGGCGCGGAAGGTGGCCGGTACGGTGCCGCTGGCCTCGGTGGGTGCCGCCGCCGCGGCTGCCGCTGCCGCCGCGGCGGAGGACGGGCCCGGTATGGGTGACATCGAGACGCTGGTGGGTCAGTCGCGGGACGCGGGGATGGTGGTGGAGTTCGCCGTCCACGGGGAGTCGCGGGCGTACGCGCCGGAGGTGGAGCAGACCGCGTACCGGGTGGTGCAGGAGGCGCTGACGAACGTCCACAAGCACGCGGCCGGGTCGAAGGTGATGGTGCGGCTTGCGCACCGGGAGGCCGAGATCGCGATGCAGGTGGAGAACGGCCCGTCGTACGGAGTCGCCGACGCCGGCCTGCCCAGCGGCGGCAACGGCCTGGTGGGGATGCGCGAGCGGGTGCACGCGCTGGGCGGGGTGTTCGTGTCGGGGGAGACGGACGCGGGCGGTTTCCGGGTCTCGGCGGTGCTGCCGGACCGGGCCGCGGCGTAGCGGCCTTCCGGCGCTCAGTCCGAGGTGAGCCGCTGCGGCTGCGTGCCTGTCACCAGCGCCGCCAGGGCGTGGTCGATGTGCGGGCCGAGGAACCAGTCGCCCGTGTGGTCGATGGAGTAGACGCGCCCCGTGGCGTCGACGGCGAGTACGGCCTGGCCGTCGCCCTCCTCGCCGATCGGGCTGATCTCCGTGTCGAGGGAGCGTCCGAGGTCGCCGAGCGTACGGGCGAAGTGGATGCCGGCCAGCGGGTCGAACCGTACGGTCGTCGGCGCGATCTGCCGCCCCGGTCCAGGCCCGGTCACGGACAGCCCGCCGAACTCCGCCCAGATCTCCACGACGGCGGCGAACACGGCGTGCACGTGTCCCGCGGGGGTGATGTGGGCGCGCAGCGTGTCCGCCCACTCCTCGGCCTGCCGCATGTCCCAGCGGCCCGGCTGCCAGCCGGCCTCGCGCAGGGCGACATCGACGGCGACGGGGAATCTGGTGGTGGTGAGGTCGGGCACGGGGTGGTCAGCCGTTCTGCGTCGGGTCGACGGGGCGTACGCCGAAATGGGCGAGCATCGCCGTACAGGAGCGGCAGGGCGGCGCGTAACTGCCGTGGAGCGGGTCGCCGTCCTCCCGGATACGGCGTGCGGTGAGTTTGCCGTGTTTGAGGGAGCGGCGGGCCTCGCCGTGGGTGAGGGCCTTGCGCTGGGCCCGCTTGGAACGCGAGCCCTCGACGGCGGCCAGATGCCGGGACAGCAGGATCGTCTCGGGGCAGCGGCCGGTGAATCGTTCCCGCTGGCCGCTGGTGAGGGTGTCCAGGAAGTCCTGTACGAGGGGGTGCAGGGCGGGCGGCTGGTCGGCCTTGCCCGCGGTGCACGTGAGATTTTCGCCACGCACGGAGAGCGCGGCGGCCACGGCGGGCAGGATGCCGTCGCGGCGCTGGCGCAGGGCCGGCGGGCGGTGCGGTTCGGTGCTGCTCCAGCTCAGGCGCGGATCTCCGGAGGCGTCACCGGCCGGGGGGTCCGGTGCCCCGAGTCGTGGATCCCCCGATGTGTCCTGTTGTGCTGTGTGCAAAGCGTCGTCCCTCTCTGCGCAATCCCCACGCAATCCCCCGAGTTGCGGGGGACAGCCTGCCAAATGTGACATGCCGTGGGGAAGTCGGGGCGGTATCGGGGCGCGGCGCCGTCGCTGCGTGACCTGGGGTGACCGCGTTGTCACCGGCACCCGAACGGGGGTAACGGGAGCCGGTGGTGCAGGAGGCGGAGGGGCGGCGTCCCCTATTGCCTCACCGCATAGGCTGTGTCGAACCAGTCAGAAGCCAGCAGGGGGCATCCGCCATGACGACAGGTCGGCTCGGTCAGCAAGCCGCGCCACCGAACGCGGCCTACGCCGGGCAGGTCGTGCATTTCCCGGACCCGGTCCGGGCCTCCCGCCACCCCAGGGGTGTGCCGGTGGACGGCAACGGCTTTCCGGACTTCTCGCCGTACGCGCGCGCCGCCGCCGAGATCGCCGAGCCTCCCGAGGGTTTCGGCGTGGACGAACTGCGGCTCACGGACTACGTGTCCGCCAACGCCGCGCTGCACGCGTCCGGCCATGACCTGTGGGACACCATCCCGGCCGTGGCCACTCCGCACGGCTGGACCTGGCACCACGCGGCGGGGTCGCGCCGGCTGCTGCTGGTGCCGGTGGAGGTCAAGGCGCTGTTGCGGCATCACGGCGGGCTGGCGACGACGCTGGTGGATCACGGCAAGCGCGGGACGCGGCCTCTTCAGGAGACGAGGCCGGTGCACTTCGGGCTGCCGAAGAGTTCGGTGTCGGTGACCGAGCAGCAACTGCTCGGTGTGGAGGAGGATCTCGGTTACCGGCTGCCCGGCCCGTACCGCAGCTTCCTCAAGGCGGCGGGCGGTTGCGCTCCCGTCGGGGCGGCGCTGGACGCGGAGTTGGGGCTGCTGGTGGACCAGCCGTTCTTCACGGTGCGTGAAGAGGCGGCGGTCAACGACCTGTTGTACGTCAACAAGTGTCTGCGGGACCATCTGACCAAGGACTATCTGGGCGTGGCGTTCGTCCAGGGCGGCATCCTGGCGCTCAAGGTCCGGGGGGATCAGGCCGGTTCGGTCTGGTTCTGCGCGTACGACGACGCGCGTGACCGCGACGGCTTGAGCGTGCGGGAGCGGGTGGAGCGCCTGCTGCTGCCCTGCGGTGCGGACTTCGACGCCTTCCTGTCGAGGCTGGCGGGCAATCCGCCGGAGCTGGACACGGTGGCGAACCTGATGGTGGACGGCGGCTTCGCCCGCGCCGTCCCGGTGGAGGGGTGAGCGCGATGGTGACATTCGCTCAGGCGCAGGAACGCGCGGACGAGTGGGTCAACGGCGATGTGCCCGCGTATCAGCACCGTGAGGTGCGGGTACGGGAGTTCGAGCTGGGGTTCGTGGTGTGGGCGGAGGACCGCGCGGACGGTCCGAGGTCGGACGGCGGCGTCCAGCGGCTGGTGATCGCGAGGGACAGCGGTGAGGCGACGCTGTGGCCGGGGCTGCCGGTGGGTGAGGTGATCCGGCGGTACGAGGAGGAGTACGGGTCGCAGGCGGGGGCCCCGGAGCCGCCGCGGGCGCCGCAGCGTATCGATCTCAATCAGACGTCCTTCCTGCTGACGCCGCCGGAGTGGTTGCAGGACGCGGCAGACAAGCTGGGGACCCCGGGGGCTCCGGGTGCCGGCTCCGGCTCAGGTGCGGGTGCCCCGGGTGCCGGTGCGGCTCCCGCCGGGCCGTCCGTCCCGGCGCCGGCTCCCGTGCCGTCGAGTACTCCGGCCGGGGCGACCCCCTGGGCCGGTACGGACACCAACGCCGCCGGTGACGACGGCTCCGTGGGCCTCCCGGCGACGGTCTTCGCGCCGCCGCTGTCCGGCGTGGACGACGACAGTACGCCGCCGCCCGGTCTGGCGGCCGAGGCGCCGACGGCGCTGATGTCGGGCGGCAGTCAGCTGCCTCGTACGACGGTGGCCCCGGGCCTCGGCTCGTCGTCTCCCGCTCCCGGCAGCCCCGGTGACATCGCCGACGCGGCGACGAGCAAGGCGTCGTCGCCGCCGCGCGGCGCGCGTGGCGGCCCGCCGGCTCCGCCGGGCGCCCCGGGCGTGCCCGGCGCTCCGGCCGGTGGCTACCAGCCGACGCGGTTCGCCCCGCCCCAGGGTCCGGGCGGGCCAGGCACCCCGCCGCCTCCGCCGGGTGCTCCTGGTACGCCGCCGCCCGGTGTGCATCATGCGGCGACGATGTTGGCGGATCCGAGTCAGGGTGGTCAGCCTGCGTCGCAGGGTGGTCCGCGTCCGCCGGGTCCGCCCGGTCCGCCCGGTGCTCCGGGGATGCCGCCTCCTCCGCCGGGTGCGCCTGGTACGCCGCCGCCCGGTGGTGTGCATCATGCGGCGACGATGCTGGCCGGCCCCGGCGCCGTACCGGGTCCGCCGCCCGGCACCCCCGGACCGCCCGGTCCTCCCGGTGCGCCTCCCGGCCCCCCGCCGGGCACGTACGGCTATCCGCAGCAGGCCGGCGGCATGCCGACGGTCGGCCCCGGCTACCAGGCCGTGCTGCGCTACCGCGCCCCCGACGGCTCCGAGGCCCAGCTCATCCGCCGCTCGGCACCCGGCACCCCGCACCCCGAGTGGCAGATCCTGCACGAGCTGCGCGCCATGAACGTGCCGCCGCAGCAGGTGCTCGAACTCCACACGGAGCTGGAGTCCTGCGAGCTGCCCGGTGGTTACTGCGCGCGGATGATCCGCGAGACCTGGCCGCAGGTGCGGATCACCAGCGTCGCCCCGTACGGCAGGGACCATTCGAGCCGTCAGCAGGGCATGCAGCATCTGCTCACCCACCAGGGCGAGTTGCACCAGGTCGCGGACGGTCCGGCGCGGCCGGCCCCGGTACGCGCCCCGCTGCCGCAGGTGCCGCCCGCGCAGCCGGTGCCGCCGGAGGCGATCGCGCAGGAGCTGGCGGGCGCGTTCGGCCCGCAGGGCATCTGCCGGTTCGACCAGCGCGCGGTGTCCCGTCAGGGCGTACCGGAGATCGTGGCGCGCACGCTCGTATGGGCGGGCCTGCCGGGCGACTTCGGCCCGTTCTTCTGGGCCCAGCCCCCGCAGCCGGTGGTGCCGACGCTGGCCGAGCTGGCCGCGCAGCGGCAGGTGCAGCCGGCGGCGGACGCGGGCTCGTATCTGGTGATGGGCAGCGACTTCGGCCGGGCGATCTGTGTCCAGTACGGCACGGCGCACATCATGGCCGTGTCGGTGGAGACGGGTCCGGGCGGTCAGACGATCCCGCCGCAGTTCGTCAATACCGGGCTGCCGGAGTTCACCCGCTCGATGGCGCTGCTCGGCCGCATGTGGCGGCTGCGATTCGGCCTCAATCCGGAACAGGCCGGCCGCTGGACCGTCGACTTCCAGGCACAGCTCGCCGCGATCGATCCGGCGGCGCTGTCGTCGCCGGAGAGCTGGTGGTCGGTGCTGCTGGAGCAGATGTGGGACGGGCTGCTCTGACCGTACGGCGCTGAAGCCGGCCACGAACGCATGCGCCCGGGGCGCTCTCCGTGATTCACGGGGGGCGCCCCGGCCGTTCCGGCACCTGCCCCGGACGATGGCTGGAACGCGTCGGCCGCGCCGGCGGCGGGAGAAGAGGAATCCGGCGCCCGGAGTCAAATGCCGCATCCTTGAGCAGGATGGACGGGTGGGGCGTTTCGCGGGGAAGCCGCTCTCGCCACCGTCCGCCGGAGAGAGGCTTCAGTCATGGCTGCCGCACGCGTATCGGCTCACGGCTTCGACTCCGTACGGGGCCGTGGTTACCGCCCCGAGCAGGTCGACCGGCTGGTCACGGAGCTGTCGGGGGACAGCGAGGTCGCCGAGGCGCAGGAGCGCCGGCTCGCGGCGGCGGCGGAGCGCCTTCAGCTGGAGGCGGAGCTGCTGCGGCAGCAGGTCGAGGCGCTGCCGCCGCAGACGTACGAGTCACTGGGGGAGCGCGCCCGGCAGATTCTGGCCCTGGCCGTCGAGGAGGCGGACGGGGTGCGCACGGCCGCGTGGGAGGACGTGCGGGCGCGGCAGGACGCCGCCGCCGAGGCGGTCCGTGGGACACGTGAGGCGGCGCGCGCGTACGTGGAGGCGGTCGCGGCCGATGTGGACGCGTACGCGACGCGGACGGAGGAGGACGCGCAGGGCGCGGCCGACGAACTGCGCACGGCCGCGCGCCGGGACGCCGGGGAGCTACGGGACGCGGCGCTGGCCCGCTTCGACGAGATCCGGCAGCGTACGGAGGCGTTGCTCAGCGAGCTGGCGGGGGAGCACGCGGATCGACTGGCCGCGACGGAGCGGGAGTTGGCGGGCCGTGAGACGCAGGCGCAAGCGCACCGGACGGAGCTGTCGGCCCACGCGGACGCCCGGCTCGCGGACGCGAGGCGCGCCTTCACGGAGGCCGAGGAGAGCGCCCGCCACATCCGGGAGGACGCGGCGGCGCGCGCGGAGGAGCTGATCGCGCGGGCGCGGGTGGCGGAGGAGCGGACCGTACGGGAGACGGAGCGGATCCTGCGGGAGCACACGGAGGTCCGCGAGGAGGTACAGGCGCGGATGACGCACATCCGCAACAGCCTGGCGGCGCTGACGGGCCGGGCACCGGCGGACGCGGAGAAGTAGTACCCGTCCTCCTCAGGAGGCGCCCGTCGCCGGGTCGGTCGCGGGGTCGGTCGCCTTGTGGGGCTGAGGGCCAGGGGCGGGGTCCGGGGACGGGTCCTGGTGGACGGGGAAGCGGCGGGGGGCCAGGAAGAGGAGCACCAGCAGGCTGAGGGCCGCGGCTGTCGCGGCGCCCAGGAAGACGGCGTCGACCGCCGAGTCCACCGCGCGGCGCAGGAAGTCGGCCGCGCGGGCGGTGAGTTCCCCCGGGTCGTCCAGGGCGTGTGCCACGGAGTCGAGGTCGCGCGGGAGCCCGGTGCCGGGCGAGTCGGCGAGCCTGTTGCTGATGACGCCGTTGGCCAGCGCCCCGAACAGCGCGGCGCCCACGCTCTGGCCGAGCTGGCGGTAGAAGAGGATCGACGCCGTCGCCGTACCGCGCTCGGACCAGCCGACCGTCCCCTGCACGGCGATGATCAGCGGGAGTTGGAACAGCCCGAGCGCCGCGCCGAGCAGCAGCATCAGCACCGTGGGCTGCCACGCCTGGCCGGGGAAGGGCAGCAGGGGGAAGGCCAGCAGGACCAGCAGCGCGGAGGTCATGCCGGTGATCGCGGTACGGCGGAAGCCGATGCGGTTGTAGACGCGGTCGCAGAGGGCCGCGCTGATCGGCCAGGTCAGGGTGATCGCCGAGAGTACGAAGCCGGCGGCTATCGGGCCGAGGCCGAGGACGGACTGGGCGTACGTCGGCAGGAAGACCGTCGGGGCGATCATCAGCAGCCCGAGCCCGCCCAGCGCCAGGTTGACGGCGGCGATGGGGCGGCGGCGCCAGACCCAGCCGGGGATGATCGGGTCGGCCGCCCGCCGTTCGACGAGGAAGGTGACGCCGGCGAGCAGCGCGGTGCCGGCGAGGAGTGCGATCGAGGGGGCGGAGAGCCAGGGCCAGGCGACACCGCCCTGGACGAGGGCGGTGACCAGCAGTGTGCCGGTGGCGAAGACGGCGAGCGCGCCCGCCCAGTCGATACGGGGGCGGGGCCCGGCGCCGGTCCTGGGGCGGGGAAGTCGCCTCCTGCGTACGGAGGTTGGCGCGGGCTTTCGTGCGGGGCCGCCGTCCTCGCGGTCGCTCGTGGGCGTTGCT
The DNA here is from genome assembly GCF_036248275.1 of Streptomyces sp. NBC_01716. NCBI lineage: Bacteria > Bacillati > Actinomycetota > Actinomycetes > Kitasatosporales > Streptomycetaceae > Streptomyces > Streptomyces sp. NBC_01716. The sequence goes on from NZ_CP109181.1 coordinate 5,301,003, forward strand.
GCACGGCCGGGCTCCCGGAGGTGGCGGACGGTGAGGTACAGCGCGACCGCGCCGACCGGCAGATTGATCAGGAAGATCCAGCGCCAGTCCGCGTACCCCGCGAGCAGCCCCCCGAGCGCGGGGCCCGCGACGGCGGACGTGGCCCAGACGGTGGAGAGCTTGGCCTGGATCTTGGGGCGTTCCTTGAGCGGATACAGGTCGGCGGCGATGGTCTGCACCGTGCCCTGGATCGCGCCGCCCCCGAGACCCTGGACGACGCGGAAGGCGACCAGGGAGCCCATGTTCCACGCGGTGGCGCAGAGGACCGAGCCGATGAGGAAGAGGACGATGCCCGCGACCAGGACGGGCTTGCGGCCGAAGGTGTCGGAGAGCTTCCCGTACACGGGCAGGGTGACCGTCGCGGCCAGCAGATAGCCGGAGAAGAGCCAGGAGAAGATCGAGAAACCGCCGAGGTCTCCGACGATCTGCGGGACGGCGGTGGACAGGATCGTGCCGTCCAGCGCTGCCAGTGCCATGCCGAGCATCAGGGCGGCGACGACGGGACCGCGGCGGGGCTCGGTTCTGACGCTGGCCACTGGATTCCTTCCCTATGCAGGTATTTCCCGGGGAACAGCCTCTCACCGACCCTGGCACGGCGGCAGGGCGCGGCTCTCTTCCCGGCCAACCCTCAGCAAGGCTCCTCCTGGAGGTGGAGACCCCTTAGGTGGTCCTCCCTACATCCGCCGGGGACGGGTTCGTCCCGCCGGAGGATGAGAGGAACGGGGCCCGTTCTTTAAGTTGGTCTTACACCGCAGGGGGCCGGCCGGGGGCCGGTGGGTGACGGGGGGACGGGCCCGAGGGGGGCTACCACCCGTAAACGCTGAGGGAAACCTCAGGAGAAGTGTCTGCTTTTCCCCAGCGCGCCGGGGCACCTGGGGCGCGCAGAATCAAGGCACACCACACCACACCACCGCACAGCGCGAGGCGCGCACCCGTGCCTCACGACGCCTGATTATCGACGGACTTAGGAGACTTACCGTGACAACGGCTGCAACCATCCCCAAGCACGGGGGCACGGGAGGGCGTTTGGCCGTCGCCGCGCGAGCGCGGCAGGTCGTCAAGGCCTACGGCTCGGGGGAGACCCGGATCGTCGCGCTCGACCATGTCGATGTGGACATCGCCCGCGGGCAGTTCACCGCGATCATGGGCCCGTCCGGCTCCGGCAAGTCGACGCTGATGCACTGCCTCGCCGGCCTCGACACGGTCACATCGGGAGAGATCTACCTCGACGAGACCGAGATCACGAAGCTCAAGGACAAGAAGCTCACGCAGCTGCGCAGGGACCGCGTCGGCTTCATCTTCCAGGCCTACAACCTGCTGCCGACGCTCAACGCCCTGGAGAACATCACGCTCCCCATGGACATCGCCGGCCGCAAGCCCGACCGGCAGTGGCTCCAGCGGGTCGTGGAGACCGTCGGTCTCGCCGACCGGCTGCGGCACCGGCCCACCCAGCTCTCCGGCGGCCAGCAGCAGCGCGTGGCGGTCGCCCGCGCGCTCGCCGCCCAGCCCGAGATCATCTTCGGCGACGAGCCCACCGGAAACCTGGACTCGCGGGCCGGCGCCGAGGTGCTGAGCTTCCTGCGCAGGTCGGTGGACGAGCTGGGGCAGACCATGGTGATGGTCACGCACGACCCGGTCGCCGCGTCGTACGCGGACCGGGTGCTGTATCTCGCGGACGGCCGGATCGTCGACGAGATGCGCAACCCGACCGCCGAGCAGGTCCTCGACCGGATGAAGAACTTCGACGCGCGGGGGCGGACGTCGTGACCGTCGTCAAGACCTCCGTGCGCAACTTCCTCGCGCACAAGGGACGCATGGCGCTCTCCGCCGTCGCCGTCCTGCTGTCGGTGGCCTTCGTCTCGGGGACGCTCGTCTTCACCGACACCATGAACACCACGTTCGACAAGCTCTTCGCCTCGACCTCGTCCGACGTCACCGTCAGCCCCAAGGGCGCCGCGGCGGCCGACGACATGCCGTCCCAGACCGGCAAGCCCGAGTCGCTGCCCGCCTCCGTCGTCGCGCGCGTCGAGAAGTCGCCGGGCGTGAAGTCCGCCGAGGGCGCCGTCAGCAGCATGAGCGTCACGGTCGTCGACTCCGGGAACGAGAACGTGGGGGCGTCCACCGGCGCCCCGACCATCGCGGGCAACTGGACGAAGAACGACCTCCGTTCGATGGAGATCACCTCCGGGCACGCCCCGCGCGGTCCCACCGAGGTCATGGTCGACGCCGACACCGCGGACAAGCACGACCTGAAGCTCGGCGACGAGCTGCGCACCATCGTCGTCACGGGCGACATCAACGCCAAGATCGTCGGCATCGCCACCTTCAAGGTGACCAACCCGGGCGCGGCAGTCGTCTACTTCGACACCGAGACCGCCCAGCGCGGACTCCTCGGTGAGACCGGCCGGTTCACGCAGGTCAACGTCGTCGCCGACCAGGGCGTGAGCGACGACGCGCTCAAGACCGACCTCGCGGGCTCTCTCAGCGGCGCGTACAAGCTCCAGACCCAGAAGGAGATGACGGACGCGGGCCGCGACAGCGTCGGCTCGTTCCTCGACGTGATGAAGTACGCGATGCTCGGCTTCGCCGGGATCGCCTTCCTCGTCGGCATCTTCCTGATCGTCAACACCTTCTCCATGCTGGTCGCCCAGCGCACCCGGGAGATCGGCCTGATGCGGGCCATCGGGTCCAGCCGCAAGCAGGTCAACAGGTCGGTGCTGCTGGAAGCCGTCCTGCTCGGTGTCGTCGGCTCCGTCGCCGGTGTCGCCGCGGGCGTCGGGCTGGCCGTGGGCCTGATGAGACTGATGTCGTCCATCGGCATGGAGCTGTCCACCGAGGACCTCACCGTCAAGTGGACGACCCCCGCGGTCGGGCTGGCGCTCGGAGTGATCGTCACCGTACTCGCCGCGTACATCCCGGCCCGCCGGGCCGGGAAGATCTCGCCCATGGCGGCGCTGCGGGACGCCGGTACGCCGGCCGACGGCCGCGCCGGACGGATCCGGGGCGGCATCGGTCTGGTCCTCACCGCGGGCGGCTTCGCCGCGCTCCTCGCCTCCACGAGGGCCGAGGAGGCGGCCGAGGGTTCCCTGTTCCTCGGAATCGGCGTGGTGTTCACGCTCATCGGCTTCGTCGTCATCGGTCCGCTGCTCGCCGGCTTCTTCGTCCGGATCCTGAGCCTGTTCGTCCTGCGGGCCTGGGGTCCCGTCGGACGGATGGCCGAGCGCAACGCGCTGCGCAACCCGCGGCGTACGGGGGCGACCGGCGCGGCCCTGATGATCGGGCTGGCCCTGGTGGCGTGTCTGTCGGTGGTCGGTTCGTCGATGGTCGCTTCGGCGACGGACGAGCTGGACAAATCCGTCGGCGCGGACTTCATCATCCAGTCCACCAGCGGCCAGCCGATCGTGCCGCAGGCCCAGGCCGCGCTGGAGAAGGCGCCCCACATCTCGCACATCACCGAGTACAAGTCGATCGAGGCCAAGCTGACCACGCCCGGCGGGAAGACCGCCGACGAGGAACTGGCGGCGGCCGACCCGACGTACGCGAAGGATCTGCGCCGTGAGACCGTCGCGGGCGAGCTGTCCGCCGCGTACGGCAAGGACGCCATGTCCGTCGGCGACACATTCGCCGAGGAGTACGGCGTCAAGGTCGGGGACGTACTGACCGTGGCCTTCAAGGGCGGCGACACCGCCAAGCTCACCATCGCGGCGATCACCTCCGACGACGTGTCGGTCGACCAGGGCGCCAAGTACCTCTCCATCGACACCGCCAAGCGGTATCTGACGGCGGAGAAGCTGCCGAAGAACATCCTCATGTTCGCGGCGGCCGACGACGGCAAGGAGAAGGAGGCGTACGCGGCGCTGAAGGACTCGCTCTCCGCGTACCCGCAGTACAAGGTCCAGGACCAGACCGACTTCAAGCAGGACCTGAAGGACCAGATCGGCCAGCTGCTCAACATCGTCTACGGTCTGCTCGGACTGGCGATCGTCGTCGCGGTGCTGGGAGTGGTGAACACCCTGGCGCTGTCGGTCGTCGAGCGGACCAGGGAGATCGGACTGCTGCGGGCCATCGGTCTGTCGCGGCGTCAACTGCGCCGCATGATCCGCCTGGAGTCGATGGTCATCGCCCTCTTCGGCGCCCTGCTCGGCCTCGGTCTGGGCATCGGCTGGGGCACGTCGGCCCAGCAGATCCTTGCCCTGGAGGGGCTGGGGGTCCTGGAGATCCCCTGGCCGACGATCGGCGGAGTGTTCGTGGCCTCGGCCTTCGTGGGACTGTTCGCCGCGCTCGTCCCGGCGTTCCGGGCCGGCCGTATGAACGTCCTGAACGCGATCGCCACGGACTGAGTGCCCCTGAACGACGGACCGGGTTCCCGAAGGGTGGACCGAGTCTTCCCGAACGGTGGCCGGTAGTCGGCCAAGGTAGGTTTTCGGCTCCGATGGGTGTCCTTCACACCCATCGGGGCCGATTCCGTTTTCCCTGGTCGGGGAGGTGGTGACAACAAGCTGCGCGCGTAGATGCAGCAAGCTGACACGCCTCGGCCCCCCATTTCGAGACACCCGCTGCCATCGTCGTCCCACCGGGACCGATCCGGTCCGGCGGAACGATTCAACAGGGGGAATTGTGCTCGGTGTACCGCACCGCAACTCCACGAAGGTCACGGCCCGTTCGCGCACCGCTCGTACCGCACGCACCGCCCGGGTCACCCGTACCGTTCTCGCTCTCGGCTTCTGCGCCGCGGCACTGACCCTGTCCCCGGGCACCGCATCCGCCGCCCCCCGCGTCGTCCCCCCGGCCGGCGCGGTGACCACCTGCCAGTCCGCCGTCGCCCACCTCCCCGGGCCCGTCGAGCGCGAGGTCATGGCCCTGTGCAAGCTTGTGAACGGCTGGGACTGAGGCGTAGCCGGTGCGGTTTCAGCTCCTCGGGCCGCTCAGCATCGCCGACGGCCCCGACACCGTCGTCCTCCAGCCCTCCAAGCCCACCATTCTCCTCGCCTCACTGCTCCTGCATGCCAACACGGTCGTCTCCGCCGACTACCTGCAGCGGACCATGTGGGGCGAGGAACAGCCGGCCACCTCACGGGCGGCGCTCCAGACCTGCGTACTGCGCCTGCGGCGGCTGTTCACCAAGCACGGGGTCACCGAGACGCCCATCGAGGCGGTGCCCGGCGGCTACCGCATCACCGCCGGGCCCCGGCATCTCGACCTGATCGGTTTCCGGGAAGAGGTACGGCGCGCCGCGGACATCGCCGATCCCGAGAGCGAACTGCACGTGCTCAAAGGGGCGTTGTCCCTGTGGGAAGGCTCCGTCCTGGCCAATGTCCGCTCCGACGTGCTGCACCGCGACGAAGTCCCCCGGCTCGTCGAGGAGCGGCTGCGGACCCTGGAGCGCGCCTGCGACCTCAAGCTCCGGCTCGGCCGCTGCGGCGAGGCGCTGGTGGAGCTGTGGAGCGCCAGCCGCGCCCACCCCGGGCACGAGCGGTTCCGGGAACAGCTCATCGAGGCCCTGTACCGGACGGGCAGGCAGACCGAGGCGCTCGCCGAGTACCGGATGGTCAAGGAGTATCTGCTGGACGAGCTGGGCGTGGACCCCTCGCCCGCGCTGCGCCGGCTGGAGCTGGCCATTCTGCGCGGCGAGGATCTGGGACCGGCGGACGACCGGCCCCCGGCCGCCGCCCCGTACGTCTCCGGCGTTACGGGCGCCACGGGCGCCACGGGCGAGCGCCGGCTCACCGCCGCCCTCACCGCCGCCCCGCTCGCGCCACCCTCCGCGATGGTGCAGCCGGTCCCCGCGGTGCGCTCCTTCTCCGGGCGCGCCGCCGAGAGCGCCGCGCTGCTGGAGCGGCTGACCGCGCCCGGCCAGGAACCGGTCACCCTCCTGGTGTCCGGGGCGCCCGGCATCGGCAAGACCGCGCTCGCCCAGCACCTCGCCCACCAGGTCAAGGAGAGCTTCCCGGCAGGGCTGTTCATGGTGCGGATGGTCGCCCCGGACGGTACGCCCCGAGGCCCCGACGACGCCGCGGCCGAGGTGGCCGCCGCCCTGCGCGACCAGGCACGCGGCGAGCGCGCGCTGCTCGTGCTGGACGACGTGGTCGACGCCGACCAGGTCCGACCGCTGCTGCCGGCCGGCACCGACGGAGCGGCGATCGTCACCAGCCGGCGCGGCCTCGCCGGACTCGTCGCCACCCACGGCGGCTGGGTGCTGCGGCTCGGCACCTTCGCAGAGGAGGAGTCGTACGAGCTGCTGCTCGCCGTACTCGGCTCCGAACGCGTCGACGCGGAACCGGACGCGGCCCGTCGGCTCGCCGAGGCCTGCGGCCACCACCCGCTGGCCCTGCGCATCATGTCGGCCCGGCTGCTCACCCGGCCCGCGCTGCGGCTGGCCGACTCCGTCAGCTGGCTGGCGGAGGACCCGCTGGCCCGGCTCTCGCTCGCCGACTCGCCCGATCTGTCGGTGCACCGCGTCCTGGGCGGGGCGCTCGACCGGCTCGACCCCCGGCTCGCCGACGCCTTCCTGAAGGTCGCCGCGCAGATCCCCGACCACTTCACGGCCGAGGACAGCGTGCGCGTACTCGGGATGCCGCCCGTCGAGGCGGACGACGTACTGGACCGGCTCGCCGACGCCGGACTGCTGGAAGAAGGGCCGCCCGGCCCGTACCGGGTGCACGAACTGCTCCGTGTGTACGCGCGCAGAACCGCGCCGTATCGATCCCGACCGATACAGAAGGTGTGAATCCCATGGCTGCAGAAGCGACAGAGACTCCGACGGCAGTCGCGCCTCCGGCCGCGCAGGCGGCACAGGCACCGGCACCGGCTCAGGCCCCGGCTGCCGCAGCCACCGCCTTCGACGCCCTGGCCGGCACCCGCCCCCGCGTCCGCCGCGACGTGCTCTTCACCGAGACACCCGGCGGGGTCCTCTTCCACAACGCCGACGGCGGCTTCCACCTCACCGGCCGCACCGCCTACCGCTTCGCCTCGCTGATGGTGCCCCACCTCGCAGGCCACCACCGTCTCGCCGACATCTGCCAGGGATTCGGCCCCGCCCAGCGGGCCATGGCCGCCGAACTGGTCAAGACGCTGTACGAGCGCGGCTTCGCCCGGGACATCCCCGAGGACGGGACCGCCCCCGGCACCGCCCCTGAGACCGCCCCCGGGACCGCCCCAGGGAATTCCGCCGCCCCCGTCCCCCACGGCCTCACCGACGCGGTCACCACCCGCTTCGCCGCCCAGATCGCGTACGCCGACCACTACGCCGACGGCGCCCCCGCCCGCTTCCACCGCTACCGCACCACCCGCGTCGCGATCCTCGGCACCGGACCCGTCGCCCGCTGGTGCGCGCTGAGCCTCGTCCGTAACGGCGGCGCCCACCTCGCCGTCGAGGGCGACACCGCCGGCGACCCGGCCCTGCTCGCCGAGATCGCCGAACTGGCCGACCAGGACTGTCCGGTGACTCTCGACACCCTCCCCGCGCATCCCGCCTGGTCCGCACTCGACGGGCAGGACATCGTCGTCGTCACCGGCGCCGACGCCTCCCCGCGCACCCACGCGCTGCTGTCGGCAGGCGTGCCGGAGGGCACAACTCTCATCCCCGCCTGGACGTTCGGCCGCCGCTCGGTCACCGGGCCGCTCAGCAAGGCCGGTTCGGCCGGCTGCTGGTCCTGCGCGGTGCTGCGCCTCGGCGGCAACACCGACGCCGCTGCCGCAGCCGACATCTGGAGCGAGGTCGCGGGCGGAGCCACCGCCCGCGCCGCCGGACACTCCCCGCTGACCGGCCCCGTCGCCGCGATGTCCGGCAACCTCCTGGGCTACGAGATCTTCCGCCTCACCACCGGCGTGCTGCCCGCCGAGACCGAGGGCCAGGTCATCGTCCAGGACCTCGAATCGCTCGACGTCATGGCCGAGCCCGTCCAGCCCCACCCGCGCTGCGCGCTCTGCGCGCCCGCCGCCGCGACCCGGCGCCCCGCCCTGCCCGGCGGACTGCCCGGCGGACTGACGCTCCCCGTCACCCCGACCGTGGAGAGCGCGGGCGAGGCGGAGGCCCTGGTCGAGGACCTCAACCGGATCAGTACGGCGCTCGTGCGCCCATTCACCGGCATCTTCGCCCGGTACGACGACGAGAGCCTCACCCAGACCCCGCTCAAGATCAGCCGCGTCGAACTGGCCGTCGGCCACGGACCGCGCAGGCGGATCGCCGCCTTCGACGTGCACCATCTGGCGGGCGCCCGGCTGCGCGCGCTGTACGCGGCGGCCGAGACGTACGTCGAGCACGTCGTGCCCGTGACCCCCGGGCCCGGTGCCCCCGCGTCCGCCGACGGCATCGCCGCCGTCGCCCCCGATCAGCTGACCACGGGCAGCGGCACCGGCGCGGCCGTCGAGACGGTGGGCGCCTGGCTCACCGCGGCGTCGCTGCTCACCAAGGAGCCCGTGCGCGTACCGGCAGCCGCGGTACGGCCGTTCGGCCCGTACAACGCCGCGCGTCTGCACCAGCCGACCACCGCCGGTGCCGGCGCGGGCCCGAGCCCGCAGGAGGCGGCGGGCCGCGGCCTGCTCTCCGCGCTCGCCCACGGCGCGCTGCTGCGGGCCGTACGCGGCCAGGCGCGCTGCGCGCTCGTGACCTCCCCGGCGGCCGGTGAGCCGGACGCCGACCCGGAGCTGGTGTTCCTGCTCAAGTCCGTGCCGAACGTGGGCATCCGGGCCGAACTCGTCGACCTCGGCGAGTGGGAGCACTCCGGCGCCCATGTCGTCCTGGCCCGCGAGACGGGCGCCGCCGACGGCACCGAAGGGCACGCACGCTGGGCCGTCGCCGCCGGGCTCTCCCGGACCACGGCCGCCTGCGCCGCCCTGCGCGATCTGCTCGGCCAGGTGCAGCTCGACACCGAGGACCCGGACTCCACGGTCGACCTCGGCGACCCGCTGATGGGTGAACTCGCCGCCGCCACGGTCCTGTTGACCGGTGAACCGGTCGCCGCCGACGCGACCGCCACCACCTTCGACGCGGTGCTCGACCGGCTGCGCGAGGCCGGCCGGGACGTGCTGTACGTCGACACCACCCCGGCCGACCTGCCCGCCGGCGGCGTCAGCACGGCGCGCGTCCTGCTCACCACCGGCGCGGAAGGTGCGCCCGATGCCGGCTGATCCCTGGGAGCGGTCCGCCCGCGACCTCGCCGCGCTGATGCGCCGCGGCTTCGGGGGGACCTCCGCCACGCCCGCGCTCGACGTCGCGCCGCTCGGCGTCCGCGACGCCTTCACGGACGAGGAGCCTCAGGGCGAGGACGGCGGGGTGCCCGTACGGTTCTACGGCCGCCACGCGGTCGTCGGGCCCTTCACGGACCCCGGCGCGGAGGCCCGCCCCTGCGTCCGCTGTCTCGCCCGCCGTTGGCAGGGCGTGCGCTCCGTCGCCCTGCGCGAGGCCCTGGAGCTGGGCTCCGGCACCAGGGCCGCCGGGGAGTCGCCGTACATCACCCCGTTCAGCGCCGACGCCCTCGCCGGGATCGTCGCGGCCAGGCTCGCCGGGCAGGGGCCGTCGACCGGCTCCTTCCCGGCGGTCCACCTCGTGGACCTTCAGACCCTTCGGATACGGCACTACCCGCTCGTACCCGACCCCGAATGCCCCCGCTGCGGACGCGGCGAGGAGGACACCCCCGAGGCGGCGGTCCTCACACTCAACCCCGCGCTCAAGCACAGGCCGGGCAGCTTCCGGCTCCGCGACATCAGCGCGTACGAACTGCCCGCGGAGCCGTACGCCAATCCCGTCTGCGGCTCACTCGGCCCCTCCGTCGTGCACGACATCTCCTCCACGTCCACCTCGGCGACCATCGGCTGCTTCTCGATGCGCTCCGGCGACTATCTGCGCGAGACGTTCTGGGGCGGCCACGCCGACACCTTCGCGCAGAGCGTGCGCATCGGTGTGCTGGAGGGACTTGAGCGGTACGCCGGGATGCGCTCGCGCGCCAAGGCGGCCGGCGTGCACGGCTCGCTCGACGGACTCAGGAAAGCCGGGGAACGCGCCCTGGACCCGCGTGAAGTCGGCCTGTACTCCGAGGAGTTCCACCGCGCCAACCCGCGTGTCACCCCCTTCCACCCCGACCGTGAACTTCCCTGGGTCTGGGGCTACTCGCTCCGCGACCACCAGCCGGTCCTCGTACCGGAAGTGCTGACGTACTATCACGCGCCCGGCCTGGAGAACCGGTTCGTGCAGGAGAGCTCCAACGGCTGTGCGTCCGGGGGCTGTATGGAGGAGGCCGTCTACTTCGGCCTCATGGAGGTCGTGGAACGCGACGCCTTCCTCCTCACCTGGTACGGGAAGGCCGCCCTCCCTGAACTCGACCCGCGCACCAGCACCCGCGCCGCGACCCGGCAGATGGTCGACCGCCTTCAGATGTACGGCTACGAGGCCCGCTTCTTCGACACCCGGATCAGCTTCCCCATCCCGGTCGTCACCGGCGTCGCGGTCCGCCCCGACGGCGGCAGGGGCCGGATGTGCTTCGGCGCGGGCGCCGGGCTCGACCCCGAGTCGGCCCTGGCGGGCGCGCTGTGCGAGATCGCCACGGACGCCGTCAACCTCCGGGGCCGCACCGAGCGCGACGAGGTCCGGCTGCGCGCCATGGCCACCGACTACGACAAGGTCGCCGCGCTGCACGACCACCCCCTCGCCTACGGCATCCCCGAGATGGGGAACAACGCCCACTTCCTGATCGGCGAGCCGGGCGCCCCCCGGCCGCGCAAGCGCTCGCTCACCGAGGCGTACGGCGACGGGTCGCTGCCGCCCGTCTCCGACGATCTGCGCGACGACCTCACCCGGTGCGTAAGTGCCGTGACCGACAAGGGATTCGACGTGGTCGTCGTCGACCAGACCATGCCCGAACAGCGTGACCTGGGCCTGACGACGGTCTCGGTGCTGGTCCCCGGCCTGCTGCCCATCGACTTCGGCTGGACCCGGCAGCGCGCGCTCAAGATGCCCCGGCTGCGCACCGCCCTGCGCGAGGCGGGGCTGCGCGACCACGACCTGACCGACGCCGATCTGAACCTGGCGCCGCACCCCTTCCCCTGACCGAAACCCTGACCCGAACCCCCGAGAGGAGTCCCACCATGGGGTACGCCCATGACTACGCCGCCGCGATCATGCAGCGGGGCCGGGTCCCGATGGCACCGGCCGATTTCGTGCCGAACTGGTCCGACGGGCCGCGCAAGGCGAAGTACTACCCGGGGGTCGACAGCCTGCCGCTGCCCGCGTCCGGCTATCCGGCGGACGCGAGCCTGGACCGGGCCTTCGGCGGCAGCGGAGAAACGCTCCCGGGGGCGTTCGACCTGACGTCGCTGTCCGGCATGCTCCTCGACTCGTACGGTCTGACCGGCCGCAGGCTCGGCGTCCAGGCCAACACCGACCTGAGCGCCCTGCCGTTCTACCCGCTCGCCAACTTCTCGCGCGGCTCCGCCTCCGGCGGCGGCCTCTACCCCGTGAGCGTCTACTGGGTCTCCGGACCGCGCGGACCGCTCGCACCGGGTGTGCACTACTACTCCACCCGGCACCACACCATGCAGCGCCTGCTCACCGGAGACGTCTCCGGTGAGGTGCGCGAATCGCTGGGCGGGCACGGCCCGGACACCGACCAGTACCTGGTCCTGGGCATCAAGTACTGGCAGAACTCCTTCAAGTACAACAGCTTCTCCTTCCACGCCGTGAGCATGGACCTCGGCGCCGCCGTGCAGACCTGGCGCATCTGGGCGAGCGCCCGTGGGCTGTCCGTCGAGCCGGCGATGTGGTTCGACGAGGCGCGGCTCCAGAAGCTGCTCGGGGTACGGGGCGAGGAGGAAGGCGTGTTCGCCGTCGTCCCGCTCAAGTGGGCCGGTGCGCCCGCCGGTTCGGCCGCGAAGCAGAGCGGACCGGGCCCGGGGAACGTCTCCGTACGGCGCCATGACGTCGAGCGCTCGCGCGAGGTCTTCACCTTCGACGCGCTGCTGAAGATGCAGGCGACGACCTCCGCGCACGCCACTGAGCGGCCCGCTCCCGGCGCGCTCGCCCCGGCCGCGGCGCCCCCGGCGAACCCGGACCTGCCCCTCGCACCGCTGCCCCTCGCGCGGCCGATGCCCGCCGACGTACGGACCACGCTGCGCCGCCGTCGCAGCAGCTTCGGCCGCTTCGACGCGAGCCGGCCGGTCACGGGTGAGCAACTGGCGGCCTGTCTCGCCGCGTCGAGCGCGGGCTCGCGCCTCGGCGGCGACACCGGCACCGGCACGGGCTTCGACGGTGGCGGCGTGCGGCTCGCGAAGCTGTACGCCTTCGTGAACCACGTCGACGGCCTGGAGCCCGGCGCGTACGCGTACGACCCCGACGCCCACGAGCTGCGGCTGGTCAAGGCGGGCCGTCCCGGCGAGTTCCTCCAGCGCAACTACTTCCTCTCCAACTACAACCTGGAGCAGGCCGGTGCCGTACTGGTCCCCACGATCCGTACCTCCGCCGTCCTCGACGCCGTCGGTGACCGCGGCTACCGCCTCGTCAACGCCACCATCGGCGCCGTCGCCCAGTCCCTCTACACGGCGTGCGCCGCACTGGAGTTGGGCTGCGGTGTCGCCCTGGGTTTCGACAACGTCTCGTACATCGAGGAGTTGGGGCTAGGTCCTGTCCGGGCGATCTCTGCCGGGCCCGGACAGGACCTAGACACCACCGGCGAGGCCCCGCTCCTGATCATGATGGTCGGCAACGAGCGGCCCGCCCCCGCCGACTTCCGGTACGAGATCGCCTGAGCCGATGACCTATCCGGAGGGGGACAGGGATGCCTGACCAGGTGTACCAGACGCACGACCAGGACCCGAGACGCGCGTTCATGCTGCGCGTCGCCGGGCTGCCGATCGACACCGTGCGCGCCCTGCGCTGCCCGGCGAGCCGCCGTTGGGCGGACACCGTGCTCGCCGAGGAGGAGCGGCTGCGGGCGGCGGGGGAGCGCGTCGGCGATCTGCTGCACGACCTCGTCGGCCGCACCGGCGACGGCGCGGACGCCGGGCCCGGTGAGGCCGCCGACCGCCGCGCGCTGCTGAAGCTGCGCCGTGAGGTGTTCAACAACCGGCTCCCCCAAAAGCCGGACGGAGCACTGGAGTTGGTGGCCGGGCGCGATACGCCGACGGGCGAGGCCCTGTCGCGCTGGCTGCTCGACCGCCGGGAGCTGGCCGCACTGCGGGCCACCGGCGCGGCGTTGTTCACGGGCGAGAGCGCCGAGGCGCGCGCCGCGCTCCGCGACCTCGCGGGCGAGGACCGCCTGCGCAAGGGGCTGCTGCTGGCCTCGCCGACGCTCGACGCGCAGATCGACGCCTTCGTCACGCAGGGAGAGGGCAAGCCCGACAAGCGCCGCAGGAAGATTGAGCGCTCCCTGCTGTCGTACCTCTACCGCACCGTCTGCAAGACCAGCCCCTTCTCGACGTTCACCGGCGTCGCCCTCGGTGAGTTCGAGGACGGGCCGGCCGGGGACGGCGGCTTCGAGGTGCGCGTCGCCGATGAGTGGACCGGGCACGCGCGGCTCAACGTCGTCGCGCTGGGCCGGCTCGCCGAGTGTGTGATCGCCGATCCCGTACGCCGCGCGGATCTGCCCGTCGCCCCCGCGTCCGGCTGGGGCAGGGACCACGACCGGGTGCGTTACGTACGCCGCTGGGTCACCACCGGCGACGACGACACGGCCGTCACCTTCGACGCGGTGAAGGACCGGCTGTTCTTCCTGCGCCGCAGCGGCACGCTGGAGCGGCTGCTCGACTTCTTCGAGGAGCGTCCGGCCCTGCGCTACGGCGAGTTGGCGGCCTGGCTGGCGGACGACGCGGGCGCCGGGGCCGACGAGGCCGAGCGGTATCTCGCCGCGCTGCTGGACCTGGGCATGGTGCAAGTACCCGCGCTGCGTACGGCGGTTCACGACACCGACCCGCTGCGCGCCTTCCAGCGCTCCCTGCGCGAGCTCGGCCGGCCGTGGGCCACGGAGCTGGCCGGGCGGCTCGACGAGGCCGTGGCGCTGACCGACCGGTTCGCCGGCGCCGGGCCGGCCGAGCGCCGCCAGGTGCTCGCCGCGCTCAGGGCCACGCTCCAGGACATCCAGTCCGGGCTCGGCGCCGGGAAGGCGCGCGTGCCGCAGACCCTGCTGTACGAGGACGCTGCGGCCGGACGCGAGACGGCGATGGGCCTCGGCGCGTGGCGCGAGCTGACGGCGGGGCCGCTCAGCAGGGTGGAAGGCGTGCTCCCCGCCTTCGACCTGACGCTGCCTCAGCGTGTCACGTTCAAGGGCTTCTTCCTCGCGCGATACGGACAGGGCGGGCGCTGCGGCGATCTCCTCAAGCTGGTGCACGACTTCCACGAGGACTTCTTCGACCAGTACATGACGTTCACCGGGAGCCGGACCACCTTCGACGCGGACGGGCGGTACGTGCCCGAGGTGAACTGGCTCGGGCTGCCGCAGCTCAAGGCCATCGACACCGCGCGGCAGCTGTTCGCCGAGCGGATGCGCGCCCTCTGGGCCTCGGAGGGCGACAGCGACGAGATCGACCTCGACACCGGTTTCCTCGCCGATGTGGCCGCCGAACTCGCCCCGGCCGTACCGAAGTTCGCCCCCATGAGCCACCACATCCAGCTCGCCGACCGCCCGCACGACCCACTGGTCGTTCTCAACCGCTCCTACGGCGGACTGTCCTTCCCGTTCAGCCGCTTCACCCAGTGCTTCGACGGGCTCGACACCGCCCTGCTGGCCGGCGCGGCCCAAGTGCGGCCGCCGGGCGCGGTGTTCGCCGAGGTCACCGGCGGTCCGGTCACCAGCAATCTCAATCTGCACGGGCGGCTGACCGAGTACGAGATCGTCTGCCCCGGCGAGACCGGCACGCTGCCGGAGGAGTACCGCATCGACCTGCACGACCTGTTCATCGAGCACGACGAGACCGCCGACCGGCTGGTGCTGCGCTCGACCCGGCTCGGCCGCGAGGTCGTCCCCGTCTACCTCGGCTATCTCGTCCCGCTCGCCCTGCCCGAACTGCCCCGCACCCTGCTGCTCCTCTCGCCGACCTCGATGGCCCCGCTGAACGTGTGGGGCGGGGTCCCGGAGGGCGAGCCCGTGGGAGGTGTCAGCCGCAGGCCGCGCGTGCGCCACGGCAGCGTCGTCCTGAGCAGGCGCAGCTGGAGCGCGCCCGCCGCGGAGCTTCCGCTGCACGCGCCGGGGGTCTCCGACGACGAATGGTTCCTCGGCTGGCACCGCTTCCGCCGGGCGACCGGGCTGCCCGACCGGGTCTTCGTGACCGTCTCGGACAGCGGGGCCCGCGGCGCGACGGGCGCGAAGCCGCAGTATCTGGACTTCGACAGCGCCCTCTCGCTCGCCGCGTTCGAGGCGCTGCTCAAGACGGCCGGGGCGCGCGTCGTCTTCCGCGAGATGCTGCCGGACGAGGACGGCCTGCACGCCGTCTCCGGCCGGGGCCGTCATGTCGCCGAACTGGCCGTGGAAACGCTGGCCGGCGCGCCTCCCCTTCGCAGAGAACTCGTATCCGCACGGAGGGATGCCTCATGACCGGCACCGCACCCGTTCCCGGCACCGCACCCGTCCCCGGCGACTGGCAGGCCACGCACGTCTTCTACGCCGCCAACCCCCGGCCCTTCCTGCTCCAGTGCGTGCGCCCGCTCGTCGCCGAGCTGGAGGCCGAAGGCCTGATCGACACCTACTTCTTCATGAACTACTGGCTCGAAGGCCCGCACGTACGGCTGCGGATCAAGCCCATCTCCGAGGCTGTCGCCGCCACCGTGCGCACCCGCACCGAGCAGGCCGTCGACGCCTTCCTGGCCGAGCGGCCCGCGCTGTACGAGGTCGACTCCGGCTTCCTCAACGACTTCTACAACACGCTCTTCGAGATCGAGTTCCCCGGCAGCGAGCGCGGCCACTACATGGACGACCAGGGCCGGATGAATCTGCGCCCCAACAACTCGCGCAGCGCCGAGCCGTACGAGCCGGAGTACGGCAAGTACGGCGGCCCCGCCGGGATCGAGCTCGCCGAGTGGCACTTCAGGCACTCCAGCGATCTCGTCATCGAGGCCCTGCGGACGAAGAACCTGCACCTGCGGACCGTGCTGCTCGGCACGTCCGCGCAGCTGATGATGGTGATGGCCGGGACCTTCCTGCCCGACGACCGGGAGCTGACCGAATACCTGGAGAGCTACTACGAGTTCTGGCACACCGCGTTCCCCGGCACCGGCTTCATCGGCACCGTCGAGTACGACAAGAACTACGCGGCGATGGCCCCCGGCCTCACCGACCGGTTCGCCCGCATCAGGTCGGCCGTCGGCGCGGGTGAGCCCGGCAGGCTGCCCGCCTTCCTCGCGGGCTGGGCCGAGCACTGCGCCGAACTGAACCGGCGCGCACGGGAGTTGACGCTGGCCGGCGAGCTGGTCTTCCGGTCCTGGGACGGGGAGCGGGACGAGCGCGTGAGTGACCCGGCGGTCGCGCTGCCGCTGCTGCTCTCCCCGTACATGCATATGACGAACAACCGGCTGCATGTCACCATCCGCGACGAGGCCTATCTCTCGCACGTGCTGGGCCGGACACTGCGGGAGGCGGTGGCCGCCCCGTGACCGCGCCCACGGACCGCCGCGCGAAGGACGGTCGCCCGACGGACCGCTACCGGCCGTCCCTGCGCCCCGGCGTGCTGGTCAGCGACGCGTTCCTGCTCGGCGCGCGGACCGTGCATCTGGTGAAGAACCCCCGGAGCGGCAAGTCGTACGAGGTCGGGGTCAAGGAACACTTCCTGATCGCGCGCATGGACGGCACGCGGGGTCTGGACGAGCTGGGCGCCGAGTACGCGGCGGAGTACGGCAAGCGCCTGGGCGACGCCAACTGGCAGCAGCTGCTGGGCATCCTGGGGGTCCGGGGACTGCTGGCGGGCGGCCCCGCGAGCGCGCGGACCGAGACCGCCGACACCGCCGATGAACCGCCGCCGAAGCCCCGGCGCACCCTGCTGCGCGGCACGCTCCCCCTCGTCGCCGACGCCGACGCGACGGCCGAACGGCTCCACCGCGCCGTCGGCTTCCTGCTCGCCGCGCCCTTCATGGTCCCGCTGCTGCTCCTGATCACCGCCATGGAAGTGGTCGCCGTCGCGCGGCTCGGCGAGCTCGTCGACGGGGCGGTGGCGCTCTTCACCAACCCGGTCCTGCTCGCCGGCGCCGCCGCGCTGCTCTGGTTCAGCACGGCGCTGCACGAACTGGCCCACGGGGTGGTGGCGAGACGCTACGGCGGGCAGGTGGCCGAGATCGGACTGCGCTGGCGCCTGCCCGTCGTGATCATGTACTGCACGGTCGACAACTACCAGTATCTGCGGACCCGTTGGCACCGGATCGCGACGGCCGTCGCGGGCGCGGTGATGAATCTGGCCGTCCTGCTGCCGTTCTGCGCGGTGTGGCTGTTCGCGCCGGTGGACGACGCGACCGGCGAGGCGCTGGCCGGGCTGCTGCTCCTCGGCAGTGCGCAGGCGCTGGCCATGCTCGTACCGTTCCCGCCGCTCGACGGCTACAAGATCGCCGCGCAGCTGTGCGGCGCGACCGGACTCGCCGCGTCCAGCAAGGAGTACGTACGGCTGGCCGTGCGGCGCGATCCGGCGGCGAAGGCGTACCCGCGCCGGGCCCGTACCGCCTATCTCGCCTACACCGTCGGCTCGTCGCTCGTACTCGCCCTGATCCTCGCGGCGGTCGCCGCCCTGATCGTCCGTCTCTTCGCCGCGTAGCCCGGCACACCGTCCCGCTTCCAAGGAGACCCGCATGACCCCCACACCCACCGGCACCGAAGGACCCGCCGTCGTCCTCGACACGATCCACAAGCGGTACGGGGAGAAGCGCGCGGTCGACGGCATCTCGCTGACCGTGCCGCGCGGCGAGTTCTTCGGTCTGCTCGGGCCCAACGGCGCGGGCAAGACGACCCTGGTCGAGATCATGGAAGGGTTGCGCCGCCCCGACTCGGGCACGGTCACCGTCCTCGGCCGGCACCCCTGGCCGCGCGACCCGGAGCTGCTGCCCCGGCTCGGCGTACAGACCCAGTCGTCCGCCTTCTTCGTACGGCTCACGGCGCGCGAGCACCTGGAGACGGTCGCCGCGCTCTACCGGGCCGACCGGGAGGCGGCCGGGCGCTCCCTGGCCGCCGTCGGCCTCACCGACCAGCGCGACGTGCGCGTCGACGACCTCTCCGGCGGCCAGCGCCAGCGCCTGGCCATCGCGTCCGCGCTCGTCCACGACCCCGAACTGATCTTCCTCGACGAGCCGACGGCCGCACTCGACCCGCAGGCCCGCCGCGCGCTGTGGCAGGTGCTGCGCGCGCTCAAGGGCGCCGGCCGGACCATCGTCTACACCACGCACCACCTGGACGAGGCCGAGGCGCTCTGCGACCGCGTCGCGATCGTCATCGACGGCCGGATCGTGGCGCTGGACACACCGGGCAAGCTCGTCGCCGCCAGCAGCTCGGTCACCCGTCTGCTCGTCCCCGCCGACCGGCTCTCGCTCACCGACGCGCGGGCCATCCCCGGAGTGCTGCGGGCCACCGAGGACGGCGACCTGATCGTGCTGGAGACCGAGGACTCGGGCCCGGTGCTCTCCGCGGTCGACGCGCTCGCCGGACTGCACGGCGTCCAGACGCGCACCGCGAGCCTGGAGGACGTGTACCTCGAACTGACCGGCAGCCCGCAGTCCTAGGGCATGTCCGACGCGCGAGCCGAGAACCGAGAGACGGAGCAACGACCATGAGCACCACGAGCGCATCGGGCACCCAGCCCACGACACCGGCGGCACGCACACGCGCCATGAGCGCCTACTCCGCGCTGAGCCAGGCGGGTTACAAGGCGTACACGCGCGACAAGACCACCCTGTTCTTCACCTTCGCCTTCCCCCTCCTCTTCCTCGTCGTCTTCGGCCTGATCTTCCACGGCATGACCGTCGAGGAGAGCGGTCGCCCGTACATCAACTACATCGCGCCCGGCGTGCTGTCGTGGGGTGTCGCCAACGCCGCCGTCTTCGGCGTCGGGTTCGTCATCATGCAGTGGCGCCGCGACGACATCCTGCGGCTGATCCGGATGACGCCGACGCCGCTGCCCACCATCCTCGGCTCCCGCTACGTGCTGGCGCTGGCCATCGGCACCGTGCAGGCCGCGATGTTCGTCCTCGTCGCGATGCTGCCGTTCTTCGGTCTCGAACCGGCCGGGAGCTGGCCGCTGGCGCTGCCGGTGCTGTTCCTCGGCATCACCGCGTTCCTCGCGGTCGGCGTGATCGTCGGCTCGTTCGCGAGGACTCCGGAGGCGGTCGCCGCCGTCGCCAACTGCCTGATGGTGCCGATGGCGTTCCTGTCCGGCTCGTTCTTCCCGCTCGACGCCATGCCGGGCTGGATGCAGAACGTGTCCCTGGTGCTGCCGCTGCGCTACTTCAACGACGGCATCTCCGCCGCGATCACCGGTGACGGCGGCGGGGGAGACATCCTGGTGGCCTGCGGCGGCGTCACCGCCTTCGCCGTCGTCTTCGGCGCGATCGCGCTGAAGACCTTCCGCTGGAGCGACCAGTCATGACGACAGCGACCGCCACAGGTGCGCCGGGGGTTGCCGACGGCAGCCCCCTGGAGCGCGCCCGTGCCCGCCTCCAACAGGCCCTGACCGTACGGTACGAGGCCGCCGGCCCGCGCACGGCGGAGCTGCCCGCGCCGCTCGTGGTGCCCCTCGGCGGCGCCGACGTCCTCGGCTTCGGGCACCCCGACCCGTACGCAGCCGTGCGCCCGGCGGCCAACGTCCAGCTCACCTCCCGCGCCGCCCTCGTCGGGCCCTGGGGTGGCGACACCGGGCCCGCCTGCGGCCAGTGCCTCGCCATGCGCTGGCAGCGGCTGCGCAGCCGCTCCGAGCGGGAGGCGCTGGAGCTGGGCCACGAACCGCGCGGCGCCGCCGACTGGCCGCTGCTCACGGACTACGCCGTGGACGCGGTCTGGGCGGCGTATCTCGCCGTCCGTACGGGGGAGTTCACCCCGCCCGCCACCGCCGCCGCCGACCGCGAGCTGCCCCAGGTCACCCGCGTCGACCTCGGCACCCTCGCCACCGCGACGTTCCCGCTGCTGCCCGAGCCGCTCTGCCCCTCCTGCGTCCCCGAGCGCCCCGACACCGCGAACGCCGCGCGCATGCGTCTGACGGCCCGGCCCAAGCCGGACCCCGCCGACTACCGGCTGCGCCCCCTCGGCGCGTACCGGCTGCCGACCGCCGCGCTCGCCAACCCCGTCTGCGGGGCGCTCGGTTCGGACACCTGGATCAACCCCGCCTCCACGACGACGGCGCCCGTCGCCGGCACGCACTTCGTCCGCGGTTACGCCGGCCTCAACGACGTCACCTGGAGCGGGCAGGCCAACAGCTACTCCACCAGCCGGAGATTGGCCTTCCTGGAGGGACTTGAGCGGTACGCGGGCACCCACCGGCGCCGCGGTACGAGCCCGGTCGTCGACTCGTACAACAACCTCGCCCACGACGCGCTGAACCCGGCGGACTGCGGCTTCTACGCGGACGCGACATACGAGAAGGACCATCTGGTCAGCCCGTTCGACCCGGACCGGCCGATCCCCTGGGTGTGGGGCCACTCGCTGCGCGACGAGCGCCCGATCCTCGTCCCGGCACGGCTGGCGCACTACAGCGCGGGCGTCGACGCCGACAACTTCGTCTTCGAGTGCTCCAACGGCTGTGCCACCGGCGGCAGTCTGGAGGAGGCGATCCTCTTCGGGCTGCTGGAGCTGATCGAACGCGACGCGTTCCTGCTCGCCTGGTACGGCCGCGCCCGGCTCACCGAGATCGACCTCGGCTCGTGCCGGGGCGGCGCGATCCGCACCATGCTCGACCGGGCCGCGCTGCACGGCTACGACGTGCACGCCTTCGACACCCGGATGGACCTCGCCGTACCCGTCGTCACCGCCCTCGCTGTCCGGCGCGACGGCGGTCTCGGCACGCTCTCCTTCAGCGCCGCCGCCGGCTTCGACCCGGAGGGCACCGTCGACGCGGCCCTCTCCGAAGTCCTCACCTACATCCCCCACTTGCCCTACCAGGTCGCCGAACGCGAAGGCGAGCTGCGCGAGATGGCCGGTGACTACCGCAAGGTCCTGCACCTCAAGGACCACGCGCAGCTGTACGGCCTGCCGGAGATGACGCACCACGCGCGCGAGTACCTGGAGCCGACGGCCGTGCGCCCGCTGGCGGAGACGTACGCCGACTGGGCCCCGGTCCGCCCGCGCACCGGCGATCTGCTGGACGATCTGCGGCTGCTGCGCGACGAGTTGGCGGGCGCCGGGTACGACGTGATCGCCGTCGACCAGACGACGCCGGAGCAGCGGCGGATGGGGCTGCACACCGTGAGCACGACCGTGCCCGGTCTGCTGCCGCTGGACTTCGGCTGGACCCGGCAGCGCGCCCTGCTGATGCCGAGACTGCGGACCGCGCTGCGGGCGGCCGGGCGGCGCGGGGACGATCTGCCGGAGCCGGAGATCAAGGCGGTCCCGCATCCGTTCCCGTAAGCCTCCGGGGGGCCTGCCGGGAGATGTCCCGGACAGGTCCCCGGACGATCCGGCGCGCACAACGACGACCGGCCCCTCGCCCGGTACGGGAGGAGGGGCCGGTCGCTCGCTGCGAAGCCGGATCAGGCGGAGCAGGAGGTGGTGCTGGTGGTGCTGGAGCAGGTCGACGTCGAGGAGGACGACGTGGAGCCGGCGAGGACGACCTCGACCGCGTCCGAGTAGTCCGAGATCTCGAAGGTCTCCGACTCCAGCTCCAGGATCTCGTCGGCGAGGGTGGCGAGACCGGTCTTCGGGGCCATGGGGTTCTCCTTCGGTCACCGGGGCTTCACCGGCTTCTCCGGCGGCGCTCCCTTGCGATGTCCTCATTCCACCGGCGCCCGCTGTCAGTTCGGCCCGGCTTTCGCTGTCACACCGCTGACACCTGGTGTCAGTGGAATGTGCGTTCCGCTGCGCATGGCCTGCCGCACGCTCGGACCTCAAGAAAAGCTCAAGCAAGGAGGTGAACGGCGTATGACCGACGCCCTGGACGAGTCCACGCCCCCAGCACCCGCACACCCCGCCGGCGTACCGCGCGACATCCTGCGCAGCGCCCTCGGGCTCTATCTCGAACTCCACGCCCACCCCGAGCTGTCCGGCGCCGAGTCGGAGACCGCCGAGCGCTTCGCCGCCCGGCTGGCGGGTGACGGCGCCACCGTCACCCGGGGCGTCGGCGGCCACGGCGTCGTCGGTGTCCTGCGCAACGGCGCCGGCCCCACCCTCATGCTCCGCGCCGAGCTGGACGCCCTGCCCGTCGGGGAACGCACCGGCCTGGCGTACGCGAGCACCGTCCCCGGCACCATGCACGCCTGCGGCCACGACCTCCATCTCGCCTCGGCGGCGGGCGCGTTGGCCCTGCTCGCCCGGGAGCCGGAGACCTGGAACGGCACCGTCCTGGTCGTCGGCCAGCCCGCCGAGGAGACCCTCGAAGGGGCGGAGGCGATGCTCGCCGACGGTCTCTACGAACGGTTCGGCGTCCCCGGCGTGGTTCTCGCCCAGCACGCGGCGCCCCTGCCGGCCGGGATCCTCGCGCACGGCCGGGGCCCGATGATGGCGGCGAGCGCCGCGCTGGAGGTCGTCGTGCGCGGCTACGGCGGCCACGCGGGCACCCCGCAGCTGACCGTCGATCCCGTCGTGACCGCCGCCGCGACCGTCATGCGCCTCCAGACGGTCGTCTCCCGCGAGACGGCGCCGTCCGACCAGGTCGTCCTGACCGTCGGCTCCCTGCGCGCGGGCAGCCGCGGCAACGTGGTCCCCGACGACGCGGAGCTGAGCATCACCGTCCGCGCGGCCACCGACCAGGCCCTGGAGCGGGCCCTGGCGGCGGGGATACGGATCGTACGGGCCGAGAGCGCGGCATCCGGCTGCCCCAAAGACCCCGACATCACGCTCGTCTCCCGCTCGTCCGCGCTGCTGGCCGATCCGGCGGTCACCGCGAGCGTACGGGCGGCCCACGAGCGGGAGTTCGGCCCGCACCGGGTGGCCGACTGGCCGGGCTCGATGGCCACCGAGGACTTCCCCCGCTTCGCCGTCGACGGCGTACGGACGGCATACTGGATGGTCGGTACGGCGTCCCCGAGCCAGTGGCGCGCCGCACGCACGGGCGGCCGGCCGGTACCGCCCAACCACTCGGCGGAGTTCGCCCCCGACGTACGGACCGCCCTGCCGGCCGGTATCGCGGCCATGGCGACCGCCGCCAGGCAGCTGTTCAAGGAGACACGTTGACGATGACGGCCCAGTGGCACGGGTTCACGGACATCGAGGACGTCCCCCGGTACGTGGAGGTGGTGACGGTCCGCGAGGACAGTACGGCCCCGTCCGCCGAGACGACGGCGATCCGCCTGGTCGGTCTGCTGCCCGCGCACTGGAGATGTGTCCCCGAGGTCGCGGGCGACCGGGTGCGGCTGTGGATCGAGCGGGAGCGCGGGACGAGCGACACCGACATCCGCCGCAGGGTCCGGGAGGTCCTGGCGGACACGGCGCTGTGGGGCTGGGCGGAACAGCGCTGACCCGGTCCTGACGGCTCGTCAGATCCAGCCCCGTTCGCGGGCCAGCAGCGCGCCCTGCGCGCGGCTCGCGGCACCGAGGGCCTGGAGCAGGTCCGCCACGTGTCTTCGGTACGTACGGACCGAGATCCCCAAGTCCCGGGCGCCGGCCTCGTCCTTGCCCACCGTGCACATCGAGATCAGCACCTGCTGCTCGATCTCACTGAGCCCGCCCACCGCGTCGGCGGTCTCCTCCTTGACGGCCAGCAGATCGTCCGCCTGCGCCCAGATCTTCTCGAACAGGGCGATGATGTTGGCGACGAGCCCGCTCTTGTGGGCCAGCAGCGCCCCGCGCGCGGTGTTCTGCGGATCGACCGGGACCAGGGCCGTACGGCCGTCGTACACCAGGATCCGCTCGGTGATGTTCTCCGCCACCCGGATGTGCGCCCCGCGTTTGACCAGCTCGCGCAGGTACTCATGGGTGGGCAGGTCGTCCAGCGCGGCGGTGTGCACGACATTGCGGATGCGCACCCCGCGCCGAAGACATCGCAGATCCAGCGGGCGGGACCGTTCGATGTTCTCCGGCGAGAGCTTCGTGTACGGCTCCACGGACAGGATCTCGTCGCGCGCGAAGAAGGCGAGGTCGTCGATCCGGTTCCGGATCTCGGTCAGGCCCTCCAACTGCTCGATGCCCTGCACCGGGGGCAGCCGCGACCCCTGCTCGGCACGGAGACCGTCCACGAGGTCGCGCGCCTGCATCACCAGGCGCAACTCCTCGTGGAGCGCGTTGAGCCGGGCGTCGGTCAGCCGCGCGAGCGCCACGCCGGGGTCGGCGGGCGAGACCCGGTGGTGGTCGCTGTCGGGGTGGAGCAGCCCCAACTCCCGCAGCCGGTCGAGGCTTGCTCGGGCGTCGTCCTGTTCGGTGTGCACCAGCAGATGGATGTCGTCCGCCGAGGTGTCCGGGTTACGGAGAAAATGGCGGTAGATCTCTTCCTCGGTCGGAGTGACACCGAAGACGGACATCTCGTTGTCGCCCAAGACTTGGCCTCCGCTAGTCGATCGGTCCACGCCGAGGAGAGAGTAAAGGCAAACCCATGACTCTGTAACTGATCTTCCGGGGAACTGCACGCCAGATGTGGGTGAACCAGTCATGACGTAAACACCCGCCGCCGCCCGCCCGGCGCGCCGGATTGCGAAATGGCTCGCGGGCGCACGCGGATCTCCCCCCGTGTCCGGTCTTCGGCAGTCTCCCCGATGGAATCCGCGTAGTACATGGAGTAAACGGCGGTAACCCGCCTGAGCCGGCGGAGGGTGGGCTTCCGATGACTGGAATATCACCTGTCGGGGTTCTTATTCGGACAATCGATGAAAGCGAACCGGTTCGTCCGTCGTGGCTTCCTGGGTACGCCCTTCCGTGAGACGCCGCCGCATGGCCACCGCCCGGCTGTCGTCGTACGGGGCGATGAGCCGCAGCGCCTCGGACCGGTGCGGACCGAGCCCGTCCAGTGCCGAAGCCAGCGCCTCCAGGGCCAGCGCCTCGTGCCAGGAGTCGCCGAGGTCGTGGTGGACGGCGGCCGCCCGGCGGTGGAAGTGGGCTGCCTCGTCAGGCCTGTCGAGCGCGCGGTACGCCTCACCGGCGCCCTGCCAGGACATCGCTTCGCGGCTGCGGTTGCCGAGACGCCGGTGCAGGTCGGCCGCGCGTTGGTAGGAGGCGAGGGCGTCCGCGTGACGGGTCAGGGCCAGTTGGGCATCTCCGAGTGTGAGCAGCCAGTAGGCCTCGTAGATGTGGTCACGCAGGGACAGAGCAATGTCCATGGCCTCTTCGGCCGAGTCAAGAGCCGCGTCCAGCTCACCTCGTTCCCGCTGTAAACAGCTGAGTACGCGCAGTGCGTTGCCGACACTGCCCGCGTTTCCGAGTGCGCGATGGGCGGCGAGAGCCTCCTCGGTACAGACAGAAGCCTCTTCCAGGCGCCCCGCGTTGTAGTGCGTGGTCGCCAGGTTCGACAGAGCGGAGGCGGCCCAGCGTTCGGAGCCCGCGGCCTGCCAGAGCGTCGCGGCCTGATCGAAATGCGAGGCCGCAGGCCCGAGTTGGCGGCGACGCAGATGGATGAGACCGATCAGATTCAGCGAGTCCGCCTCGCCGGCCCCGTCCCCGTTGGCGCGACGGATCGCCAGCGCCCGCTGATGGCGGTCCAGGCTCTCGTCCCAGGCGTTGATCCGGTGGTAGGCCATGCCGTGGCAGCTGAGGAGTTCTGCCTCGGCGACGGAGTCGTTCACCCGGCGGGCCGCGGCCAGTCCGGTGTCGCCCACGGTCAGCCAGTCCGTCATGGACGCGGACGCCGGCTGGACGTACCACAGGACCAACGCCAACTTCCACGCCAGTACGTCGTGTTCCCCGGCAGCAGCGGAGACCGCCCTGAGCAGGTTGGTGTGCTCGCGCTCCGCCCAGTCCATCGCCGCGTCGTAGTCCGCGAAACTCAGCGGCTGTACGGCCTCGGGCAACTCCGGGAGCGATACGGGCTCCTCCGTGGGCGCGAGCCTGGTCCGTGCCGCCTCCGCAGTGCACAGGTACCAGCTCAGCACCCGGTGGAGAGCCGTCCGCCCCTCCTCCTGGGGCTCGTCATTCCGGGTGAGCCCGGCCGCGTACGCGCGCAGCAAGTCGTGGAACTGGTAGCGGTCCGGCCCTGTCTGTTCCAGGAGGTGCGCGCCGACGAGGGAGTCGAGCAGCTGGCGGGTCTGTACGGCGGGCAGCCCGGCGAGCGCGGCTGCGGCGGGCAGGCCGAACTCCGGCCCGGGATGAACGCCGAGCTGCCGGAAGAGTGTCGCGCCCGGTTCGGAGAGGGCACGATAGGACCAGGCGAACACGGTGCGGACGGCCTCGGCCTCGTCGTCGTCACCGATGCTGAGGGCGTCCCAGAGGACGGATTCGTCGCGCAGTTCGGCGATCAGGTCGGCCAGCCGCAGATGTGGGTTGCTCGCGGCGCGTTCCCCGGCGATGCGCAGGGCAAGCGGGAGTTCGGCGCAGAGCTTGGCGAGCTCGGAGAGTTCACGCAGGTCGTCCTCCGGCCGGTAGCCGGCGGTCACCGCGCGGAGCAGGGCGACTGCCTCCGGCTCGGGGAGCGTGCCGAGTGTCAACCGGTGCGCGCCGTCCCGTATGGCGAGTCCGGAGAGTCTGCTGCGGCTGGTCACCAGCGTCAGACAGTTGGTACCGCCGGGCAGCAGTGGGCGGACCTGCGCGGCGGTGGCCGCGTTGTCCAGGACGATCAGCATGGTCCGGTCGGCGAGCAGGGAGCGGTAGAGCGCGACGGCGGCGTCGGGTTCTTGGGGCACGCTGTCCGCCCGCACCCCAAGGGCGGAGAGGAATCCGCGGAGGGCTTCCTGGGCGCTCAGTGGTTGCGCGGGGTCGTACCCGCGCAGGTTGACGTACAGCTGCCCGTCGGGGAAACGCTCACGGACCTGGTGCGCCCAGTGCAGTACGAGCGAGGTCTTGCCCGAACCGGCGGTGCCCGCGACGACGCAGACCGAGACCACGACGGGGGCGCCGTCGCCGTCCTCGCCGGGCAGGACGGCGTTCAGCTGGCCCAGTTCGGCGGTGCGGTTGATGAAGCGATGGACGTCCCCCGGTAACTGGCGCGGCACCGGTCCGTCGTGACTCGTACCCTCCCTACGGGACGTGTCGTGCCGGTGGAAGTGGACCCCGCCGGTGACGCTCCCGGCCTGGACGACATCGCGGGACGTTCCCGACAGGTCGTTGCGCGACCTGTCGGGAACGTCCGACGCACCGCTCGACGCACCGCTGTGCTCGTTGATGATGTGCTCCGGTTAAGGGACGGGTGCGGGCAGGGGTGCGATCTCGCGGGCGAAGTACGGGGCGATGTCCTCGCCGATCTCGTAGAGCGAGCGGATGTACCGCTCCCAGGAACTGACATGCTGCTCGTCGGTGAAGCGGATCGAGCCCATCGGGACCCCGGTGTCGCTGTAGATGACGTTGTAAAGGGTGTGGCTGCCAAGTACCACGATTTCCGGTAGTTGTTGTTTCTTCTCGGCGTTGGCCACCTGGTCCGCAGTGACGATTCGTACACGATTCGCACCCAGTTCGTCCTGCTGGACCAGTGAATGAAGTTCCCACTGCACATACGAAGTGATGGGATACTCCACAATGCGCACCCGGTGAAACGCGTGTCGGCGGCTTTCGTCCTCAAGCGCGTTGGCCCGCACCGTGTCCCGGGCTTCAGCAAGGAGCCGAAGCGCTTCCGCCCACTCACCGCGAGTGAGCGCATCCCTGCTGCGCGAGTTCTGCTCCTCGAAATACTGCCGCCGTTCCAGCTTCCACGAGGCGCCGTCGTGGATCGCGGTGTCGCGCTCCCTGAAGTCGCGCTTGTAGTCCTTGCTCACGAGACGCTCACCCAACTCAAGGGCGAGCGTCGGCACAGTCAGGTCAAGCATCCGGAATGTCCTCTTTCGCGGCGCTGAGCATATTGCCGGGAATCACGACGAGACGTTCGTCCGCTGCCAAGGAGACTCCGGAAGGAAGATTCGCCGAATAATCTGCTGTGAGATCTCGGCCGATAATCGCGATGTCGCCGTTGTCGAGCTGCCAGATGTCCGGGCAGTCTTCTTTGTCCTGTGAATTTCCCAGCTCCTGCGCCGTCTTGCCGAGGCGCCGCTCGAATAACGCGGACGGATCTGCTTCCCAGGAACGAGTCACTCGTTACCTCCGGGCGAGAGATTTCGGCGGATTGTTGTCACAGATTCTACTGAGGCCGACTACGTAGAGCAACGTCGCCCGGTGGCGGCTTCCGGCCAACGCTCGCAGCCCCTCCCGCGCGGCAGCCGCCTCTCCGGGGTCGTACGCTGGGAGCCCCCGGCCCGTGAGACGTGTCGGGCCCTTCGCGTTGCGGTGACGCACCTCGCGTCGGTTCGTAAGCCCCGCCTCACCCCTGGATCCGGACGGAAACCCCTTCATGAGCCTGCACGGTCTGCTCGACGCCGTTGTACGAGACCCGGCGCTCGCCGAAGCGGTCGGCGCCGCCGCCGACGGGCACCGCTCGCACGTCGATCTGGTCGGGCCGCCCGCGGCCCGCCCCTTCGCGGTCGCCGCGCTCGCACGCGACGCGGGCCGGCCCGTGCTCGCGGTCACCGCGACCGGGCGGGAGGCCGAGGATCTCGCCGCCGCGCTGCGGTCGCTGCTGCCCGCCGACTCCGTCGCGGAGTTCCCGTCCTGGGAGACCCTGCCGCACGAGCGCCTGTCGCCCCGCAGCGACACAGTCGGCCGCCGGCTCGCCGTGCTGCGCCGGCTCGCGCACCCCCGCGCGGACGATCCCGGCGCCGGACCGGTCAGCGTCGTCGTCGCGCCCATCCGCTCCGTGCTCCAGCCGCAGGTCAAGGGCCTCGGCGACCTGGAGCCCGTCTCGCTGAGCGGCGGCGGCACCGCCGATCTGAACGAGGTGACGCAGGCGCTGGCCGCCGCCGCGTACGCCCGCGTCGAACTGGTCGAGAAGCGCGGCGAGTTCGCCGTACGAGGCGGCATCCTGGATGTCTTCCCGCCCACCGAGGAGCACCCCCTGCGGGTGGAGTTCTGGGGCGACGACATCGAGGAGATCCGCTACTTCAAGGTCGCCGACCAGCGGTCGCTCGAAGTCGCCGAACACGGACTGTGGGCGCCGCCCTGCCGTGAGCTGCTGCTCACACCGCGGGTACGGGAGCGCGCCGCCGCCCTCGCCGAGGTGCACCCCGAGCTGGCCGACATGCTCGGCAGGATCTCGGAGGGCATCGCGGTCGAGGGCATGGAGGCCCTGGCGCCGGTCCTCGTCGACGACATGGAGCTGCTGCTCGACGTCCTGCCCGCCGGCTCGATGGCGTTGGTCTGCGACCCCGAGCGCGTCCGCACCCGGGCCGCCGACCTCGTGGCCACCAGCCAGGAGTTCCTCCAGGCGTCCTGGGCGGCCGGAGCCGGCGGCGGTGAGGCGCCCATCGACGTCGGCGCGGCCTCGCTCTGGGGCATCGCGGACGTCCGGGACCGGGCCCGTGAGCTGGGGATGATGTGGTGGTCGGTGTCGCCGTTCGCCGCCGACGACGAGCTGTCCGACGACACCCTCAAGCTCGGCATGCGCGCCCCGGAGACGTACCGGGGCGACACCGCCCGCGCCCTCGCCGACACCAAGGGCTGGCTCGCCGACGGCTGGCGCACCGTGTACGTCACCGAGGGCCACGGCACCGCCGCCCGTACCGTCGAGGTGCTGGGCGGCGAGGGCATCCCCGCCCGGCTCGACACCCCCGAGGCACGCGGCGGCCAGGGTCTCGCCGAGATCTCCCCGGCCCTCGTGCACGTGGCGTGCGGCTCGATCGACTACGGCTTCGTGGACCCGGCGCTCAGGCTCGCCGTCCTCACCGAGACCGACCTGTCCGGCCAGAAGGCGGCGGGCAAGGACGGCGTACGGATGCCGACCAAGCGCCGCAAGACGATCGACCCGCTCACCCTGGAGGCGGGCGACTACATCGTCCACGAGCAGCACGGCGTCGGCCGGTACGTGGAGATGGTGCAGCGCACCGTGCAGGGCGCGACCCGCGAGTATCTGCTCGTCGAGTACGCCCCCGCCAAGCGCGGCCAGCCGGGCGACCGCCTCTACATCCCCACCGACCAGCTCGAACAGGTCACCAAGTACGTCGGTGGCGAGGCCCCCACCCTGCACCGACTCGGCGGCGCCGACTGGACGAAGACCAAGCAGCGCGCCAAGAAGGCGGTCAAGGAGATCGCCGCCGACCTGATCAAGCTCTACTCGGCGCGCATGGCGGCGCCCGGCCACGCCTTCGGCTCGGACACGCCCTGGCAGCGGGAGCTGGAGGACGCGTTCCCGTACGTGGAGACGCCCGACCAGCTCTCCACCATCGCCGAGGTCAAGGAGGACATGGAGAAGACGGTCCCGATGGACCGGCTGATCTGCGGCGACGTCGGCTACGGCAAGACGGAGATCGCCGTACGCGCCGCGTTCAAGGCCGTCCAGGACGGCAAGCAGGTCGCCGTCCTCGTCCCGACCACGCTGCTCGTGCAGCAGCACTTCGGCACCTTCTCCGAGCGGTACGGGCAGTTCCCCGTGGTCGTGAAGGCCCTGTCCCGCTTCCAGAGCGACACCGAGGCGAAGGCGACCCTCGAAGGGCTGCGGGAGGGGTCGGTCGACATCGTCATCGGCACGCACCGCCTCTTCTCCTCCGAGACGAAGTTCAAGGATCTCGGTCTGGTCATTGTGGACGAGGAGCAGCGCTTCGGCGTCGAGCACAAGGAGCAGCTGAAGAAGCTCCGCGCCAACGTCGACGTGCTGACCATGTCCGCGACGCCGATCCCGCGCACCCTGGAGATGGCGGTGACCGGCATCCGCGAGATGTCGACCATCACCACCCCGCCCGAGGAGCGGCACCCGGTGCTGACCTTCGTCGGCCCGTACGAGGAGAAGCAGATCGGCGCGGCCATCCGGCGTGAACTGCTGCGCGAGGGCCAGGTCTTCTACATCCACAACCGCGTCGAGTCCATCGACCGCGCCACGGCCCGGCTGCGCCAGATCGTCCCCGAGGCGCGGATCGCGACCGCGCACGGCCAGATGTCCGAACAGGCCCTGGAGCAGGTCGTGGTGGACTTCTGGGAGAAGAAGTTCGACGTCCTCGTCTCCACCACGATCGTGGAGTCCGGCATCGACATCGCCAACGCCAACACCCTGGTGGTGGAGCGCGGCGACAACTTCGGCCTCTCCCAACTGCACCAGCTGCGCGGCCGGGTGGGACGCGGCAGGGAGCGCGGCTACGCGTACTTCCTCTACCCGCCGGAGAAGCCGCTGACCGAGACCGCGCACGAACGCCTCGCGACGATCGCCCAGCACACCGAGATGGGCGCCGGCATGTATGTCGCGATGAAGGACCTGGAGATCCGCGGCGCGGGCAATCTGCTCGGCGGCGAGCAGTCCGGGCACATCGCGGGCGTCGGCTTCGACCTGTACGTACGCATGGTGGGCGAGGCCGTCGCGGACTACCGCGCGGCGGTCGACGGCACGGTGCAGGAGGAGCCGCCGCTGGAGGTCAAGATCGAGCTGCCGGTCGACGCGCACGTCCCGCACGACTACGCGCCCGGCGAGCGGCTGCGCCTCCAGGCGTACCGGGCGATCGCCTCGGCCAACTCGGAGGCCGACATCGCCGCCGTACGGGAGGAGCTGACGGACCGTTACGGCAAGCTCCCCGAACCGGTCGAGAACCTGCTGCTGGTGGCGGGGCTGCGGATGCTGGCGCGGGCGTGCGGAGTCGGTGAGATCGTCCTCCAGGGGCCCAACATCCGCTTCGCACCGGTGGAGTTGAGGGAGTCGCAGGAGCTGCGGCTCAAGCGCCTCCATCCCCGTACGGTGATCAAGCCGACGGCCCATCAGATCCTGGTGCCTCGCCCGACGGCGGGCAAGATCGGTGGCAAGCCGGTGGTCGGACGCGAACTGCTGTCGTGGACGGGGGAGTTCCTGGCGACGATCCTGGGGTCGTGACCACCTCCAGAAAACGCACGCCACCGCTCCTCGTCGCCGCCCTCGCCGCCCTCGTCGCACTCACGGCCTCGCTGCTCGCGGGGTGCGACGCCCTCGACTCCGCCGATGTCGACGACAGCACCCCGGACGGGCGGGCGACGAGCCCGCTCAAGAACACCGACGGCACCGCGCCGGGTCTCGCGCCCCTCACCGGGGACGCGGACCTGGCGGCGGCCCGGAAGCTGATCGACGGGCTGGCGGTGAAGGGGCGCGGCCCCAGGACCGGTTACGACCGGGACGAGTTCGGCTACGCGTGGATGGACACGGCCGACGGGGTGCCGCTCGCGAGGAACGGCTGCGACACCCGTAACGACCTCCTGAAACGCGACGGCCAGGAGATCGAGTTCCGGTCCGGCTCCGACTGCGTGATCGTCTCGCTGACGCTGCACGACCCGTACACCGGCAAGGACATCGCCTGGAAGAAGCAGCGGGCGACGGCCGTCCAGATAGACCACCTGGTGCCGCTCTCCTACAGCTGGCAACTGGGCGCGGCCCGCTGGAACGAGTCCAAGCGCGAGCAACTGGCGAACGACCTTATGTTGGCGGTGTAGATGTCTCACGGTGATGTGTCTCAGGGGCGGGGCGGCGGAGTGTCCAGGCGGAGTCTCACGAGCGGCGTGCTGCATACCGGCGCTGCACTGGTTGTCGGGGCGGTCCTGGCGGGCTGTACGGGAGGTGGGCTCTCCGACGAGAGCGGTTCATCGGGCGGTGGCTCGTCAGCATCAGGCAGGTACGGAACCAGCCCCTTGGCTGCCCCCGACGGAACGAAGCCGGGGCTGGCCCCGCTCTCGTCCGAGACGGACGAGGCGACAGCGCGTGAACTGATCTCCAAGCTGCCGACCAAGGGGCGAGGGCCGAAGACGGGCTATGACCGGGACGAGTTCGGTTACGCGTGGATGGACACGGCGGACGGGGTGCCGCTGGCGAGGAACGGTTGTGACACGCGCAACGACTTGCTGAAACTCCATGGACGCAACGTCCAGTTCCGTGTGGGCTCCGACTGCGTGGTCGTGTCGATGGACCTGTACGACCCGTACACCGGCAAGGACATCGCCTGGAAGAAGGCCAAGGCCACCGAGGTGCAGATCGACCACGTGGTGCCGTTGTCGTACGCCTGGCAGATGGGCGCCGCCCGCTGGAGCGAGGAGAAGCGGCAGCGGCTGGCCAACGACGTGCTGAACCTTCTTCCGGTCTCGGGCTCGACGAACTCCGCCAAGCGCGACTCCGGCCCGGCCTCGTGGCTGCCGCCGAACAAGGCAATCCGGTGCTCGTACACGGTGCGGTTCGCGCAAGTGGCAGCCAAGTACGAACTGCCCGTGACGTCGGCGGACAAGACCATGATGCTGCACCAGTGCGGCGCTTGAGGGTCCAGAGGTTCGGCAGCTCTGCAGGGCGCTGCTGTCAGACTTGGGCACCCCCGTTCACGTCTCCGCAGGCACCCTTTGGGCCACCACCAGGAGGAACCAGTGTCATACCCGCAACTGCACACCCCTGAGGAGAAGCTCGCCGACGCGGAGAAGCTCGCCGACGCGAAGAAGCTGTTGAGCCTCCCGCGTATCGTCGTGATCTGCGGCTCCACCCGTTTCATGACCGAGATGACCGAGGCCGATCTGCGGGAGACCAAAGCCGGAAAGATTGTCGTCAAACCGGGCTGTGACATGAAGTCGCCGCACGAACTTTGGTCCGATCCTGTCGAGGCCGAGGCGCTGAAGGTTCGACTCGACGAGCTGCACCGGGCGAAGATCCGGCTCGCTGATGAGGTGCTCGTAGTCGGCGACTACATCGGAGACAGCACCCGAGCCGAAATCGCCTACGCCCGGTCGCTGGGCAAGCCCGTGCGGTTCACGCACCCCGAGGTCGACCCCGACGCCTGACCGCCCACCCCCACACCCTCCGCAGTCACCCCTTGCTGGAGCTTCGTGGAAGACGGGCTGGATGTATGGCAGCGCTACCTTCAGCAGCCGGAGAGCGCGACAGGACGGCGTGGGTGAGTCAGGGCTGCACCAGGGTTGAGCCCGTGGCTGTCCTGGCACTTTTGAGCTGCTTGACCACCCCTGCCTGCTTCCCGGCAAGCTGAGCGTGAAGGCGACGGGCGTCCGCTTCCAACTCGGCGTTCCTCAGGGCGAGAATCTGGATCTGGTTCGCGTACGCCGCGACGGTGGCACGCAACTCCCGGATCTCGGCGCCCTTCTCCCGGCGGAGTTCCCGCTCGGACTGTTTCAGGCGCGCGACTTCCTGCCTGAGCTCGTCGGACTCAGGACGCCTGGTCGCGGGCGAGCTGAGAATCCCCTTGATGACTGCCGCGACGGGAGAGCGGTAGTACGAGGCTCGGGAGACGCCTGCCTCGGCGGCGATGTTCACTGCTGAGGTACGGCCGTCAGTGATCTCTGGACGGCCGAGCATGAGCCGCTCGAAGGCACGCATGATCTGTTGGTCGATGTCGGTCAGGCCGGTGTTTTCCCGGGCCAGGCGGGCGAAGGCGGTGCGGACGGCTTGAAGGGTCTCGTCCATGGAGTTGGTCATCGTCAGGTGTCCTCGTGGTCGATCTCGGCGATCAGGCGGGTGAGCGTGGCCAGGTGCTCGGCGATGGCGAGTCGCTGGAACTGTGGGAAGCCGGCGGCCTCACCGAGTTCGGCCCGAGCCATGTCGTGTGCTCGTTCCAGGCGGGGCAGGTGGACGACGGAGCGGCGTGAGTTGGGGCAGTTCATGCACATGTCGAGCATGGGGACGGGGCGTCCCAGCGGCTTGGCTCGCTTGCGGCACACAGCCGTCTCCGCCTGGTAGAAGCAGTCGTTCAGCACGCCGGGGTGCAGGGTCTTCGTCAAGTGGTGCAGCAGCGTCCTCAGCCGGGAGGGGCTGGCCACGACACCCGGCAGGTCTCCGAGTTCGCTGCGGATGCGGTCGAACTCGGCCTCGATGCGCCGGGCGGCGCCGCCCGCTGAGGCGCCGCCGTCGTTCCAGTCGTGGTAGAGGTCCTCGACATAATCGAGCTTGGCCACGGCCTCCTCGGCCGCGACCTCGTCGGCGAAGCCGGAGGCGGATGTTCCCGCGTAGCCCTCGAACATGGTGATCGCGGCGTGCTTGTACTGGCGGGCGCCCGCGACCACGCCGAAGGGCTGGTGGGCGATGTGCCACGCGAGCGTCCGGCGGAACTGTCGGGTGTCGAAGGCCCATGGAAGAGCAGTGGACTCTGCCACCGCTGCCCCTTCCGCCGTGTCGTTCGGAACCGCGCCGTCGGTGATCGGGCCGGCATCGGGTGGTGGGGCTGCCGTGATCGTGGGTATGTAGAGCCCCTCCGGTGTGCTGAACAGCTCGTTGAGATGGTCCCGGAAAGCCCGAATGCGGCGCGGCATGTTGCTGAGCAGCACGTACCCGTTGCGCCCGCCGCCGTCGTAGCCGAAGAGGTGGCCGGGGTCGTCGTTGATCTCGCGGAGTACGGCGACGGCCTGGTGGACGACATTCAGCACGACCCATTCGGCTTCCTCCCCGCTGAGTTCGCGCCCCTTGCCCTTGTAGACCCGGCCCCGGAGCTTGTACCTGGTCCGTCCGTCGGCGCCGCGCTCGGTGAGGGCACAGTCCCGGCCAAGCTCACGCACTACTGGCGGGAGGGGGTTATTCCGACCGTGCGCTATTCCTGTCCTCTGGCTCTCTCGTGGGGCGAGGGAGCACGGCGTAGCGGTGCCAGTCACCGTCCGCTCTTGCCGAACCGCGCGATCGCCTCCAGGGTCGCGTCCTGCATCGTGGGACTGCCTGTGTGTCCGGAGTCGTCGATCACTTTCAGCTCCGCGTCTGGCCACGCTTTGGACAACTCCCACGCGGTCTTCAATGGGCTGCCGAGGTCGAGTCGGCCGTGGATCAGCACTGCTGGGATACCGGCCAGCCGATGTGCGTCACGGAGCAGTTGTCCATCTTCAAGCCAGGCATCGTTCGCGAAGTAGTGCGCGCAGATCCGAACGAATGCCATCAGTGCGCTGTCAGTCTTGTCGCTGTAGGCGCCCGGATGACCAAGTACTTCGTGGGCGATGACGGCGTCCTCCCAAGCACACCAGTCCCGCGCCGCCTTCACCCTGACCGCCTCATCAGGGCTGTTCAGCAGCTGGTTATAGGCGGCCACGAGATTGCCGCTCCGGTCCGCCTCCGGAAGTGCGTCGCGGAATGTCTCCCAGGGGCCTGGCAGCAGGCGTCCGACGCCGTGGTAGAGCCAGTCGGTCTCCTCCGGCCGGGTCATGGTGACGCCGACGATGACAACCTCGGAGACTCGCTCGGGATAGCGCTCAGCGTAGGCGAGGATCAGTGTTGAGCCCCAGGAGCCGCCGTAGAGGAGCCATCGCTCGATGCCCAGGTGTTCGCGTAGCCGCTCCATATCCTTGATGAGGTGGTCGGTGGTGTTGAGATCGAGGCTGACGGACGGGTCGGAGGCGTGAGGCCGGCTCTCACCGCAGCCACGCTGATCGAACAGGACGATCCGGTAGACCTCGGGATCGAACATCTTGCGACTGCCACGGCGCCCCCCGCTGCCGGGCCCGCCGTGCACGCACAGAGCCGTCTTTCCATTGGGATTCCCGCTGGTCTCCCAGTAGATCTGGTTTCCGTCGCCGACATCGAGGAGACCGTGCGCGTACAGTTCGATGGGCGGGAACGGCTGGGCCATGGTGGTCTCCTCCTGAAGGCGTGAAGAACAACCTCGCGAGGCTAGTCGACGGCTGGAACAACGTCTCCTGGTTTGTCCTCGGCTCGCGCGGCAAGGTACTCGGCCCAGTCGCGTCGGGCATAGGCGACCCAGCGGAGCGCGGTGTGGCGGTGCATCCCGGTCACGTCGGCGAGGATCGGGCTGGGGAGATCAGCAGCGAGGGCGGCCAGCGCCGCGTTGCGCGCGGTGCGGACCGGGATGCCATGTCGGCCCAGTTTCTGGGTCATGCCGTGTGTCGAGATCGGCTTGCCCGGGACCATGCCCGGAAAGAGCCACCGAGGCCCTGGGTGGACTCGCGAGAGCTGCGGCCGTATCTGGGGCTGTTCGGAAAGTTGACGAAGGAGTTCAGCGAGCCGTGGCGGCAGCAGGACGGGGTGCCGGCCCAGGACCAGGTGGGTGTGTTTGTCGCCGAACTTGAGTTGCTCAGGCGTCAGATGGCAAAGGCGTTCGGTGGACGGGCCGAACAGCAGGGTGATCGCGCCAGCAGCCCGGACGTCCCTAGGCAGGGCATCGTCGGTCAGACAGCGCTGGAGGAGCGGCCATCGGTCGTCTTCGTCGAGGAGGTCCTGGGGTTCCTGCCTCGGGATGGAGGGGACTGTCAGTTCGCGGGTGAGCCGACGGCTCGTGGTCCATTTCAGGAAGTAGCGGATCAGGTAGCGCCGTTGGCTGGTGGCTCCGGTGATCCAGTCGTCGATGTGTCCCTGGGTGAGGTCGGCGAGGGCCAGGTCGCGTTGGTCGATCCAGGCCAGGAAGTCCAGGGCAACGCTGACGCGGCGCCGCAGGTCGCGGTCGGCTGAGGCGGGATGGTGGCGGGTGGCGGCCCGTTGGCGGGCGCGTCGGAGCAGGAACCAGTTCAGGAACGGGCGGGCGAGGTTGGCGTGTGCGACCGGCTTGTCCGCGAGTTCGTGCTCCAGCCAGCCGGGGATGCGTTCGAGGTCTTCGTGCCGCTCCTCCAAAATGCCGGTGTGAACGAGGAGTTGGCGGATATAGCGCTGGTTCCGGCTGGGTGGGAGCTCGTCCAGCAAGTCGTGGGTGAGCTCGTGCCCTTCGGCCGCCAATCGGGCGAGGAGCTTGGTGTTCGGGCTCTCCTTGATCCACTGGATGGCGGGGAACGGTGAGGGAGCGTCCGCCAGTGCGGCTGCGAGCGGTTCCAGTTGCGGGGCGATCGCACCGTCGGACCCGGCCAGCAGGGCGTTGACCCGCTCGGCGAGGACGCAGTGAGCGCATCGTCCGCGGCTGTGGGGATTGCCGGCTCGACCGCATTGCTTGCAGGTGTAGTCGGCGGCGAAGCCGACGCAGGGTCCGCAGACGTCGTCGCCGTCGTCGCCCCGCGCGATCAGCGGCTGGACTATGCCGCAGCGCGGGCACTCGGCTGGTGACCGAAGCACGGCGGTGTAGCAGGTCATGCAGACCGGCCCGATCGGCCATCGGGTGTTGACCGGCTTGGTCCGACCGCAGCGGGCGCACGGCTCGCCGGTGCGGTGTCGCTGGTAGCAGGTGGCGCAGATCGGCTGGCCCTGTTGGTCGCGGCTGGTGCAGGGGCGGACCCGGCTGCAGATTGAGCAGGTTGCCTCGGGGCCCTGGTAGCAGCCGTCGCAGAGGTCCGGCTGCCCGTCGCGCGCGTTGCGGGCGATGCGCTTGAGTTGCCCGCACCGACCGCAGAGCCGTCGGGGTCGGCGATGGCGGTTGTAGCAGAGGTGACAGAGTGCGCCGTCGTCGTCAACGAGGGCAGCGGGTGCGCTCTTTCCGCAGCTTATGCACGTGTGCATCGGGCGTTTCCAGCACTTCATGCACAGCCCTCGGCCGTCGTCGCGTCGCACGACCGGGTGTCGGAGCTGACCGCAGTCGGCGCACTCCTCGAACGTGGCGGGGTCCGCGCGGTAGCAGCGATGGCAGATTGGGCCTTCGGGGCGCCGGGCAGTGACGCGCTGGCCTTCACGGTGGCAGCGTGCGCAGGTTTCGCGGTTGCGGCTTCGGGCGTCGCACGAACCGCAGACTCGCCCTTCGGGGCGGAGTTGCCGCAGGTCGGACCGGATCTTTCCGCAGTGCGCGCATCCGGGGCGAACGACCGGATGTCCGGCTTCGTGCAGCACCTCGGCCAGCCGCAGTAGAACCGGTGGGCAGAGAGAGCTGCCCGAGGTCAGGGCGTCAGGGTGGGCGGCCATGTGATCGGCCAGCTCCTCCAGGAACCGAGCGGCGCCGCGGACGGGGATCGGCACCGCCGTCTCCAACGCCGCGTTCGCGCCGGCGGTACTGAGGGCCGGCAGAGCCGTGGTGACCTGGCCAACGGCGGCGTTCGTGGCGGATTCCATCCGAGCCGCTTGCGCGGCGAGTCGGGCGATGACCGACGGGGCGGTTGGCGAGGGTGCGGTCACAATCCCTCCGGTCGTCGGATCGAGGTCCGGCGCACGGCCGGGAGCGGGCCGGGCGTCTCGCCGCCAGCGGTCTTGCGTACCTCTTCATTGACGACCTGGACCTCGATGAGGTCGTTGGGCTGGCAGTCGAGGATGTCGCACAGAGCCGCGAGGGTGTCCATCGACATCCGCTGCGGAGGCTGCGTGACCAGGCGGAAGACCTGCTCGCGCGAGAGGGCGACGCCCCGTTCGGCCAGCAGCGGCACCAGGTCGGTGGTCTGGAACATCTCCCGGTCGGCCATGAGCTTGCGCAGGTTCCAGCGGTAGCCCATCTTCTTGATCACTTCGGGTCCTCCCAGATGCCGGGGTAACGCTGGCCCAACTTCTTGTGGACCAGCCGGTTGCGG
The DNA here is from genome assembly GCF_036248275.1 of Streptomyces sp. NBC_01716. Classification (NCBI taxonomy): domain Bacteria; kingdom Bacillati; phylum Actinomycetota; class Actinomycetes; order Kitasatosporales; family Streptomycetaceae; genus Streptomyces; species Streptomyces sp. NBC_01716. The sequence goes on from NZ_CP109181.1 coordinate 5,340,578, forward strand.
TACTCGTCCGAGACGCCGGTGTAGAGGGCCGTCGTGCTGGCATAGCCGTGACCGGCCTGGTCCTGAATGAACCGTTCCGGATAATCAAATTCGGTCAAATGCGTGATATAGGAATGTCTCAGGCAGTGCAATTCGAGTTCTTCGGGCAGGTCAGCGGCCTGCTTGGCGGCCTCGAAGGCTTCGTTCGCCGACCGGCGTGACAGGCGCCCGGAGCGTTCGGTGACCCAGATCGCGGGGTGCTTTCCCACGTTGAAGCGGGGTCGGACCTCGGTCAGGTAGTGGTCGAGGTCGTCGACGATCCAGTCCATCTCGGGGACGGTGAAGATGGTGCGGCGCTTGGGTGGACTGCCCTTGGAGGACTTGCCCCAGCGTACGAACACCGCCCCGTGGCGCTTGTACTGCGGGGCCTTCGGATTGCGTCGCAGGTCGGCGAGGTCGAGGCCGACGTTCTCTCGCCGCCGCATGCCGTAGGCGTAGTAGGTCTTGAGCAGGGCGGAGTCGCGCATCGCGGTCAACGCACCCTTGCGGCCACGCTTCCGGATCTCCTCGACCCGCCCGTCGGCGGCGTCGAACAGGTCCTGGATCTCGTCGTAAGTCAGCGGCCGGCGGCTCGGGTCGCCCTCGTACTCGCTGACATGGGTGACGGTGTTCCACTCGTGCAGGATCTGGACCGGTACTTCACCGAATCGTTCCTGGCAGACGGACATCCAGCCGTAGCGCGGATCGGTGATGAACTCGCAGAACAGCCGCAGGTGGTTCTGGTAGTTGCGGCCGCTCGACATCGTGAACGTCGGCGTCTTCGTGCGCAGGTGGTCGATGAACGCCTCGAACTCCGCCGGCTGCCACTGCCACGGGTACTGGTTGGAGAACTCGGCGAACCGGCGGACCAGCGACAGCCGCGGCTTGATGGTCCCCTCCCACTTCAGGAAGCGGGCCCGCTGCTGCTTCGTCCACCCCTCCAGCATGGCCTCGAACACGGCAGGCGCGGGGTCCATGTAGGAAATCCCGTCCACGAGCATCAGGTGTGCCGCACCCGCCAAATCGGCCGCTTTCGCCACTCCAACCTCCGTTGCGTTAGACGCATCATTGTTGGGATGACATCAGGGAAGCGCAAGAGCCGCTGGTAGATCGCCTGCAGAGTGCGAGAGGCTGACGGAGCAGAGGCCCATCACCTGCAGATTCGCGCTTACTTGAACCCTGCAGAGTGCTGCATCAGATGCAACTCCGCCCCGTTCTCCACATCCCGCATCCCCGACAAGTAGGCGATGACGATCCAGCAGGCCGTGCGCAAGAAGGACAGCTCGTTGGCCAGGGTGAAGGGGCTGAGCCTCGGCCGCCAAGGGCCGCCCGAGCCGGGCCACGGCGACATCGGTGTCTCGAGCCCGCCCTCCTCGTAGCCGATTTCTTTCCCGGCCTCGACCATGAACGCAAGCACGTGTGACGTCTTGGCGACACCGGCGAGGAGGGAGACGAGTCGGTGGTTGGGCGCCTGGGGCACGCCGTCGACGACGACGGCGCCGGGCACGGTGTGGGCCGTCCCGAGCGGGACTGCGGGGATGCCCCGCCCGGCCTCGCGCCGTTCTGTGATGAAGGACAGCACACGTTCTCGCGCCTGGCCCTGCACCAGACGGCGGCTGTTGCGCGCCGCTTCGAGTGCGGCGATCTCCTTCTGGGTGGCGAGGATGTCCCCGCTCGCCGCCTCTACGTAAAAGATTGCCGCTCGCAGCAGGGGAGCGAGGACCTCCTCAGGGATGCGGGGCGTGGTGTTCTCGCCCTTTACGCGCTGGAGTCCGACGACACCGTAGGCGCTCCGGCCGTTCCACGGCAGGACGCCCAGCCTGTCCTCGGACAGGAATGGTCCGTGGGCCGACAAGTGCTTCAGGAAGGTCACGTTGCGAACCGCGGTGTGTGGGCTGCTCTTCCACCTCTTCAGTGCGGCGTCCAGGTGGGTGTGTTCCACGTCGGGTAGCCGTGGGGCGCCCACTGCCTGCAGATCGTCCATGACGACGATGAACGTGCGCAGCTCGGTGGCTGCCGTCGTCGCCTTGAGCGGCCCCAGGCCCAGCGAACCCCGGCTCAGGCGGGAGGCGATGTACTCCTTCGCCGCGCGTCGCGTCACAGGGTCGGCGATCTGCGTGAAGTCGAGCCGCCACGTCCGCCAGGTGCGGGGAAGTACGCACCGTAGGTCCCAGATGTCCTCGGCCAGGCGCGGGCCACGGCTCGGCAGCCCGACCGTGAGGCGCTTGGGGAGCACGAACTCTGCGGAGTCCTCGGACGGTGTCAGGTCCTGCTGCTCCGACCTGGGGTGGGGTACGGCAGTCACGAGATGACCTCCAGAAAGGAGGAAGGCAGGAGCAGGCGATCACCATCGGCCTCGGCGATGGCCTGGGCCGTGGCGAGCTGTCGCGTACTGAAGCGGGCACGGACACCGTGGACGATGCGATCCCATGCAAGACCGAACCGTGCGTCCCACTCGGCGGTGGCGTACTCCTCGCGCTGCCGCTCCAGGAAGTCCAGGAAGGACAGCAGACTCGGCAGGTGACGGCTGGTGAACACCGCGTTCGGGCACTCCAGACAGCCCCAGGCCGGGACCGGGCAGGCGGCTCCCGGTTTGCGGGCGAACGGGGAGGCGAAGAAGTCGCGGCAGGAGGCAAGCCACACGTCCTGCTCACCGGAGAGTGCCGACTCGATCTCCTGCGCGCTCAGCGCGGCCTCACCGTCGTCGAGTCGACCGCCGACGTCCGAGAGCACCACCGGCGGGGCCAGAGCTGCGCCGAGCGCCTGTTCAAGACCTGCCTCCACCGCCTGCTCGTGCGTCTCCTTGTGGGCATCGATATCGGCGTAGTGCTTCGCCGCGACCGGCCGGGTGTGACCGGCTGCGAAGTCCTCCAGCACCCCGCCGGCCCGCAGGTACTGCCGGGACTTGACGGTCTTGCGTACTCGGCGCAGGTCAAGGGCGACGGGTTCGCCGTTGCTGTCGGTGAGGCGGTCGAGCCCCCGCCTGGACATCCACTCCCGCGTCGCGCCCGACCATGGGGTCAGCCCGTCAAAGGGTGCGCGTGCTTGTCCGTGGCTGCTGACGTCGCACCAGAGCGCGTCGGTGCCGACCAGATCACGTGTCCTCTTCGTGAGACGCGAGGCCAGCCGGATCACGCCGCCGGGAAAGCGCAGCGAGCCGCCGTCGGAGACCCTGATCGTCTTGTGCGTCGAGCCCGGGGCACGCTTCTTGACGTAGGTGACGCTGACGAAGCCGCGTGCCGGGCTGACCAGGCAGTCTGAGCGCAACTGCCGGAGGCTCTCGGGTTCCATACCCGTCTGGCAGGCCAGCAGGAGGAGGAAAGGCACCAGGTCCCGTGCAGTGAGGTGGAGGCGGCTGTTGAGCTCCGGTCTGCCGCCCAAGGGGCGCAGGATCTTGTACGAGACGTCGTCGGCGGTCAACGGCCCGTGGCGGGCGATGTACCAGAGGACGTTCTCCACTTGGTCCCAGCCGTGCTGACGTGGGTCACGGCCGGTGGCTGCCAGCTTCTCGCTCTCCAGGATCCGGTCACGGATGCGGGCGATGTCGTCCCGGGCGGCATTCTCCAGCGCGTCCAGCACCGGGAAGGGGTACGCGTCGAGCGGGTTCGTCGCCCGGTGGGCTGAGGCCGATGTGAATCCCAGCCGCGCATGAAAGGCCGCGTCGAAGGCGTCGGGGTGCGCCTCGTGCACCAGCTTCAGCAGCCGCACGAGGTACGTCATGGTGAGGTACGGCTCCTTGCTCCGCTCCCCGTACTGGACGCGCAGCTTCTGCTCGAACGCGTCCAGGAGGTCGGGAGCCAGGTCGCTGAGGTGCAGATCAGCGGCAGCCGCAGGCAATGCCGCGGCGGTGAACTCGACGAACTCACGGATGCGCCTGACGACGTATCGGACGCCGTTGCGGTCACGCATGGTGCCGGGGCTGCTGATGACATCGGCGAGGGCACCGGCCAGGGCGCGGGTGAGACGCGGACAAGGAAGCTCCGACAGATCGATGTGCTCGGGAGTTCCGTCCAGATCCACGGCGAAGACCACGGGGCCGATCGACGGGACGGGGTCCGTCGACGCAGGGGCGCTGACCTCGGCGGGGAAGCGGACGCGGCGCGGGCTCACCGGAGCTCCTCCGTTTCCGGGCGGACCTGCTCGAAGGCGGCGGCCTGTTCGTCCCAGTCGTCGAGAGCCGCAAGGACGATCTCCTGGGCCTCGTCCAGCACGTCCAGGTAGGTGTAGACCGTTGCCTCGTGACGGTGGCCGAGCAGCAACTGGAGCCTGCGCAGGGGGTTGCCGATGAGCAGGCGCTTCACCTCGGCGTGCGTGAACCGCCGGTCCTCCCGCATGCCGAGCGCCCGGACAGTCTGCCGCAGCAGAAGCCCCAGCATGTGGACGGCGAAGGAGTGCCGCAGGGTGTGCGGGTGGACATCGAAGTCAAGGCCGAGCACTGAGCACCGCTCGTTCGCTCGCCGGAACACCGACTGCCAGGTGCCGGCGCGCAACGGCAGCCCGTTCTCCCCCAGCCACAGCGACAGGGGTCCGCTCGCGCGGCCGTGACCGTCGACTCGCAGGAGCCGTGCTCGGTCCATCGTGCCGATCCGCGAGTACGACCAACTGGTGCCGGAGTCGAGCGCCAGGGCGTGCCGGTTCGCCCGGCGCACCGGAAGGCGATCCGCGCACGCCTCGTACACCCCCTCGACGCGCCGCCGCTGCATGAGCTCGTCCCGCTCGATGCCGACGTAGTGGTGCAGGTCACGGGCGACCCGGGGGCGGACATACACCGTCCGTGCCCTGTTGCGCTTGGCCACGGCGGCCGAGACAGTGATGTCGCCGAGCACACGTTTTCCGGTGACCGGCGGCAGTTCCGCCGTCAGCAGGCTCGTGGCTTCGCCCAGGCGCATGCCGGTACAGATCAGCAAGTCGGCGAAGAGGGCGTTGCGTTCGCCGTTGCGCCCCCGCCAGGCGGGATCGGGGGAGCCGTCCGGCAGCAGCCCCCGCAGGCCGATGTCCCGCCAGAGCATGAAGTCCTCGTGCGACAGGAACCTGATCGGCTGCCGGGGCACCTCGGGCTCAGCGGCGGCGTTGACCCGAACCCGCTTCGGTCCCTGGGGCGACACCACGGTCTTGTCGACGTATCGGAACGGCTCGGCCGACAGCAGCTCCTCGTAAAGCGACCACTGCACCCACTTGTCGAGCGCGGCGATCGAGCGGTTCCAGGTCGCCACCGACACGCTGCCCGGTCCGCTGCCGTGCAGCCTTACGGCCTTGTACGCGCGCAGGTCCGCGCCGTCCGAGTCCCAGATGGATTTGCCGCCCCGGGACTCGTGGAGGAACCGGCAGTAGAGCATGACGTCGGTGCTGTAGGCGATCCGGCTGTTCTCCGACAGCACACCCCAGTTCTTCAGGTCGCGCAGGAAGCGGTTCAGGTGGAGGTCGTAGCTGCCGTCGGGGCCGAGGACGAAGGGCCTGCCGTCGTTGGCGCCGACTCGCTGAAGTACGGAGTCTCCGTCGAAGGGAAGTGGGTCGGTGGATGATCCGCCGAGGGTCGTCCGATGCAGCAGCACCGTCGTCTCAGGATCACTGTCAGTTTCTTCCGCGTCCGCCGTGTGCAAGTCGCTCTCCCCGTACGAGACATGCTGTACGCGCACATAACACAAGGAGTGTTGAGACAGTTACGGGTGCCGACATAAACGACCCCCTGAACCTTCTCCCGGTCGACGGCCCCACGAACAGCGGCAAGGGCGACTCGGGCCCCGCCTCCTGGCTGCCGCCGAACAGGACGATCCGCTGTGCCTACGCGGTCCGCTTCGCGCAGGTGGCCCTCAAGTACGAGATGCCGGTGACGGCCCCGGACAAAGAGATGATGCTGCGGCAGTGCGGTGAAATCCGACGTGAACGGTGAGAGGACCCCGGCGGTGCCGCCGGGGTCCTCGTGTGGCGTCAGCCGTGCTGCTTGGCCCGGCGGCTCCGGTTGAAGACCATCGCGCCACTGGCGAAGACGACTGCGCCCAGGCCCGCCACCGCCGCAGGCACGGCGACGGCCGACTCTTCGGTGGAGGCCGCCAGCTTCTCACCGGCCGCGGCGTGGTTGGCGTGGTTGGCGGCGTGGATCGGGTCGGCCTTGGTGTTCTTGAAGTCCGCCCCGAGCGCCTCGACCTCGGCAGCCGACTTCTCGCCGCCCGCCAGACCGGTGACCTGACCGCTGCCGCCGTCGAAGACGACGTCGGAGCAGGAGAAGAAGTTCTCCTGGCTGTCCGAGCGGATCCACTGGATGAAGAGCATGTGCTGACCGCTCCGCTGCGGTAACTGGAGGTTCCAGTAGTAGTGGCCTCCCTCTGTGCCCACACCACCGGACTGCGGCGGGTTGGTCACCGTCTGGAGGTGGTCCAGGTCGCCCCACGCGAGGGCCTTGGCCGGGCTCCACCCGCTCTTGGTGAGGTACACCTCGAACTTGCCCGGGTGAGCGGCCCAGTTGCTGTACTTGAGCTGGATGTTCGCACCCGAGGACAGGTGCGTCTTCGGCCAGTCGGTGCGGACCGCGTTGTACGCGGAGAAGTTGTACGGGCTCCGGTCGCCCGCGCTGCACAGCTTCCCGTCCGGGACGTAACCCGCGCCCCTGCCGCCGGCGTTGGAGTCCAGAACGGCGAACCAGTTGTACAGCGGGTTGGTACCGCTCTGCCGGACCGCCTGGGCACAGGCCGGGTTGGACGGCATCTGGGTCGAGCTGTTCTGGATCAGGTCCTTGTAGCACAGGCTGGTGCGCGAGCCGGGCATGATGCTGACGCCGTGCGCCGATGCCGGGGACGGCACGGACAGCACCGCGGCGGCAACGCCCGCGACCCCGGCTAGGGCCAGCGTGCGCCGGGCACGGACCGAGTTGATGGCCATGAGGTGGTCTCCTTCGTGAAGGTTCTCTTTCAAGTACTGACCGATCGGCGGGGATCTGTCGTGGGCGTCGCCCTGTGCCTGAAGCCGACCGGGAGGAGGGCAGGCCGGAGCAGACGGGCAGAGTCCCGTGACGCGGGTTTACTTGCGTGTTCTGGGCAGTCCCGGACCCGGCGATCAACCTGACAGAGGGTCTGGCGTGCGGTGGGGGGTACTGATGGGAGCGCTCCCACAAGCAACGTAGCGCGCGCGAGTTGAGTAGTAAATGCCCTCGCGGCGTCTGAAGAAGCCTTGGCTTGATCCGTCGATCCGGGCTCGATGGCGCGTTCTGCTGATTCGCCATTCAGCTCCAAGTATTGACAGGGCTAGGTCAAGACTTAACGATGGGAGCGCTCCCATCGTTAAGAACGTGCAACTGAACCGGGCTTAAGAGCACATCTTCCCCCTTGGGGTGAAGATCCAAATTCCTCCGGAGGTAGTTCGCACATGACACCCCTCACCACCTCAGCCGCCTTACCCCAACGACGAGTCCGCCGCGGCTTGGTCGCTCTCACCGTCGGCGCGATGCTCCTCACCGGCGGCGCGGTCACCGAGCTCACCACCACCCCCGCCTCCGCCTCCGCAAAGGCCGCTGCCCGCGTGGACAACCCGTACGCGGGTGCCAAGGTGTACGTGAACCCGGAGTGGTCCGCGAAGGCCGCGGCCGAGCCGGGCGGCAGCAGGATCTCCAACCAGCCGACCGCCGTGTGGCTCGACCGCATCGCCGCGATCAACGGTGTGGCCGGCGGAATGGGCCTGGACGCCCATCTCGCCAGGGCCGTCAGCCAGGGCGCGCAGACGATCCAACTGGTCATCTACAACCTGCCGGGCCGTGACTGTTCCGCCCTCGCCTCGAACGGCGAGCTCGGCCCGACGGATCTCGCCAGGTACAAGACCGAGTACATCGACCCGATCGCGGCGATCCTGGCCAAGCCGGCCTACGCCAACCTGCGCATCGTGAACATCGTCGAGATCGACTCGCTGCCGAACCTGGTCACCAACGTCTCGCCCCGCCCGACCGCGGTCCCGAACTGCGACGTGATGAAGGCGAACGGAAACTACGTCAAGGGTGTCGGCTACGCGCTGGCCAAGCTGGGCGCGGTCCCGAACGCGTACAACTACGTCGACGCGGGTCACCACGGCTGGATCGGCTGGGACGACAACTTCAACGCCTCCGCGAAGCAGATCGCCGAAGCCGCGAAGGCCGAGGGCAGCACACTGGCCAACGTGCACGGCTTCATCGCCAACACCGCGAACTACGGCGCCACCAGGGAGCCGTACTTCAAGATAGGCGACACCGCCAACGACGGTCCGATCCGCGAAAAGGCCAAGTGGATCGACTGGAACCGCTACGTCGACGAGCAGTCGTTCGCCCAGGCGTTCCGCACCGAGGCCCAGAAGGAAGGTTTCTCCTCGAACGTCGGGATGCTGATCGACACCTCCCGCAACGGCTGGGGCGGCTCGGCCCGGCCGACCGCCGCGGGCCCGAGGACCACCTCGGACACGTACGTCAACGGCGGCCGCATCGACCGCCGGATCCACCTGGGCAACTGGTGCAACCAGAAGGGCGCCGGTCTCGGCGCACGGCCCCAGGCGGCCCCGGCAGCCGGTATCGACGCGTACGTCTGGGTCAAGCCCCCGGGTGAGTCGGACGGCGCCAGCAAGGTGATCCCGAACGACGAGGGCAAGGGCTTCGACCGGATGTGCGACCCGACGTACACCGGTAACCCCCGCAACGGGAACAACCTGTCCGGCGCCCTGCCGGACGCGCCGCTCTCCGGCCACTGGTTCCCGGCCCAGTTCCAGGAGCTCATGAGGAACGCCTACCCGGCGCTCTGACCGACGCCCCGAGCAGTCGCGGTATCCGTATCGCCCCGTGAAAGCGGGCGGGTGCGGGCCCGGTCTCCGACCGGACCCGCACCCGCCCCATGTCCCCACGGTGTTCAGGCGAGTTCACCGCCTCCGTGCCTCCTTCGTGATCCTTGGGGTGCGGGAGGGAAGTGAGGTCGGCCCAGGAGCTGACGGCCTCCCCGTCCCGGAGGCCGTACTAAAGCAGTGGGGCGCCGGGCCGCGTGCCCTTAACCTGCCCGCATGGATCTCACCGTCACCACCCTCGCCGAACGTCCCGGACTCGTCGGGCCGATGTGGCGGATGCTCGACACCTGGCCCGAGTTCATGCTCCATGACCCCGTGGGCTGGGCGAACATCGGGCGGATCGTCGGCGAGCTGCCCGAGTACGTGCTCGTCGGTACGGACGAGGAGGGGACCGTCGTGGCACGCGCCTTCAGCGTTCCCCTCCAGCTCCACGCGGAGGGACGCGAGACCCTGCCGCCCACCGGCTGGGACCAGGCGCTCCTGTGGGCCTTCTCCGATCTGCGGCGCGGCAGGAAGCCCGACACCGTCTGTGCCGTCGAGATCACCGTCGCCACCGACCGGCAGGGCCGGGGCCTGTCCGGCAGGATGCTGGCGGCGATGCGTGAGAACGCCGCGAGCCGCGGCTTCACCGAACTGCTCGCCCCCGTAAGGCCCAGTGCCAAGCACCTGGAGCCGCACGCCGCCATGGACGAGTACGCACGCCGCGTACGGGACGAGGACGGGCTGCCGTACGACCCCTGGCTCCGCGTCCACGTACGCGCGGGCGGCGTCATCGAGTCCGTGGCGCCCGCCTCCATGACCGTCAGCGGATCGGTCGCCCAGTGGCGCGAGTGGACGGGGCTCCCGTTCGACACCGACGGACCCGTCGTCGTACCCGGAGCGCTGATGCCCGTGCACTGCGAGGCCACACGCGGATACGGTGTCTACGTCGAACCCAACGTGTGGGTGCGCCACCGGATCTGAGCGACAGATCCCAGGTGCGGGGGCAGGGGGATTCACACGGCGGGCCTCGGCCGGCGGTGCCGCTGTATACCCTCGATACGCTTTCGCCGACGTCCCCACCGGCCTGTCAGGAGCAGCATGCACGGCCCCGGAATAGCGCAGCCCCCGCCGAGCGGCACACCCTCGCCGGGCATGCTCGCCTTCCTGCGAGTGATATTCGTGGGATTGCCGCTGTTGACCTGCGGCTTCCTCGCCTGGGCGGCGACGCTGCGGGTGGCGATCGTGACCCGGTCCGCCCTGAACTGGTGGCTGGTCGTCGGGAACGTGGCCCTCTGCGCCGTGTGGGTCTACTTCCTCGCCCAGGACGACACCGACGACTTCAGCAGCCCCGAGGGCAACATCGGCGTGTTCGGCATGCTGTTCACCGGTATCGCGTCCGTCACCCACTTCCTGTTCGTGGACATCAGGCACTACGCGGGCCGCCGGGCGCCGTACGCCGGTTACTACCCGCCGCACATGGCGCCGCCGTACCAGCCGCCGGCCGCCAATTCCGGTTACGGGTACGGCGGTCCGACCCGGCCCATGGCCGGCCCGCAGCAACAGCAGCCGCAGCAGCCGCAGCCGCCGTACCCGCAGCCCGGCCCCCAGCCCGGCCCCGCCAACCCCGCCCCTTCCCAGCCCAACCCCTCCACGCCGCCGCCCCGGATCGACCAGGTCCGCGCCGAACTGGACGAGCTGAGCGACCTCCTGCGCCGTGACAGCGGCGAGGGCGACAGACGGTGAACGCCCGCGTCGTCGCGGACCGTTACGAGATGGCCTCGCTCATCGGGCAGGGCGGCATGGGCCAGGTCTGGACGGCGTACGACCAGCGCCTCGGCCGCCGCGTCGCCGTCAAACTGCTGCGCCCCGACAAGATGGCCGCCGACACCGCCGCCGAGGACATGCGCCGGCGGTTCGTCCGCGAATGCCGCGTCACCGCCCAGGTCGACCACCCCGGCCTGGTCACCGTCCACGACGCGGGCAGCGACGGCGACGAGCTCTATCTGGTCATGCAGTACGTCGAAGGCACCGACCTCGCCGCCCACTTCACCGAGCACGCGCCCTACCCGTGGCAGTGGGCCGCCTCGGTCGCCGCCCAGCTGTGCGCCGCGCTCGCCGCCGTGCACGCGGTGCCGATCGTGCACCGCGACCTCAAACCGCGCAACGTGATGGTCAAGCCCGACGGCACGGTCCTCGTGCTCGACCTCGGCGTGGCCTCCGTCATCGACACCGACACCACCCGCCTCACCCACACCGGTTCGGTCATCGGCAGCCCCGCCTACATGGCCCCCGAGCAGGTGATGGGCGGCGTTGTCGGCCCGTACACCGACCTCTACGCCCTCGGCGTGGTCCTGCACGAACTCCTCAGCGGCACCGTGCCGTTCCCCGGCACGACCGCCCTCGGGGTGCTGCACCGGCATCTGTACGAGCCGCCCGTGCCGGTCCGCCGGATCCGCCCGGACATCCCCGAGGCACTGGAGGCGCTCGTTCTGCGGCTGCTCGCCAAGGACCCGCAGCACCGCCCCTCCGGAGCGCAGGAGGTGTACGAGGCGCTCGCCCCGCTGCTCCCGACGCGCGGGGTCATCGGCGCGCCCGGCACCGTGGGCCCCGGCGCCTCGCTCGGCCCGGCCCGCCCCTTCCTGCGCCCGCTCGCGCCCTGGCCCGACCGCGCGACCGCACCGCCGTCCGCCCCCGTACCGCCGAGGCCGGAGCACGTGCCCGGCCGGCGCCCGGATGTCGCCGCCGCCGTCGACGAGGCCAAGCGTCTCCTCGGCGAGGGCAGCATCACGCAGGCCGTGGACATCCTCGGCGGGATCCTGCCCGCCGCCGCGGCCGAGCACGGCGAACGCTCACCCGTCGTACGCATCCTGCGCAAGCAGTACGCGACGACGCTGATGGACGACGGCCAGTACCGCCGCGCCCTGCCCGAGCTGCGCCGCCTCGCCGACGACCGCGCGGCCGAGGCGGGCCCCGGCGACCCGCAGACGCTCCAGTACGGCTACGACGCCGCGCAGTGCCTCGAACAGCTCGGTGAGGCGCACGCGGCGCTCAACCAGTACCGTTCCCTGCTCTCCTTCTACGAAAGCGCCGCGCAGCCGGGCGCCGACCAGTCCCGCGTCTTCGACATCAGGCACCGCATCGGCAATCTGCTGCTGGCGGTCGGCGACCACTCCGGGGCGCAGCAGCAGTTGCAGCATCTGCTCTACGACGCGGAGCGGGTGTACGGCCCCTACCACCCGCTCCCCGTCGAGCTACGGCGCGGGCTCGACCGCAGGCAGCAGTTCCGGGGCACCACCCGGGGCAGGTAGCTCCACAGGGCTCCGGGGTTCACGACGGCGCCTCCGTACGGAGAGCACGGCGACGCCCAGCAGTACGAGCAGCGACACGGCTCCCAGCGCGGCGCCCGAGCGCAGCCCCGGCGGCCGGAACGAGCAGTCGACCGAGGTGGTCGTGCCGTCCGGGTCCAGCGGGAGGGCGACCAGGCCCAGCGACGAACCGGCCGACTTCCCGGCGCAGCTCCAGCCGGCGATCCGGGGTGCGGCGATGACGGCCGTTCCCCTGCTGCCGGGCGGCAGTTGGGCCCGTACGCCGTGGTCCGTGACCTCCACGGAGACGGCGCCGGTCTTCTTCATCCGGTCCACGGCGGCGTCCAGACGCGCCCGGTCCAGACAGGCGATCGTCCGCCTACCCCTCATCTCGCGGTCGAATGTGACGCGTTCATCGGCGCGTTCGGCGATCCCCAGCGAGGTCACGGCCGCGCGCCAGCGGGGCTTGTCGCCGCGCAGCTCGACGGGCGGGGCGTCGCCGAGCCTGGCGGTGCCGAAGTAGTCGGGCGCCCAGAGGAAGACCTCACGGCCGGCCGGGCAGGACCCGGCGACGGGGGCGGAGTAGACGCGCGAGCCGAGCAGCGTCTCCTGGTTGCGGAAGGGCGAGGGACCGTAGCGCGGCGGTGTGCTCTCCGGAGGCCGTACGGTCACCAGCGGCGGCACCTCGGCCCGGATCGGCTTCGGCGACGCGCCCTCCTCCGTACGGGAGCCCCCCTCCGTACGGAAGCGCGCGCCCACCGCGAACACGGCGTCCACCACAGGGCTGTCGAGGCTCTGCACCGCCCGCCCGTTCGACGTCCAGCCGGCGCCGAGCGCCCCGAGCGTACGGGTGAGCACGTCGGGTGTGTGACTGCTGTAGTAGGAGGAGCCCTGCCCGCCGAGCAGCATCGGATCGTTCGCGGTGATCTGCGTACGCCCCGGGTCGGTGCGGTAGCGCGGCCACCCGTCCACCTCGGCTATCGCGTCGGCGCGTTCCTGGTGCGCCTTGTCCCACGCCGGGTAGTGGTCGAGCCGGTCGAGCCGGGCCCGGTCGGCGTACGCGGTGGTCGCCGCGGCCTGCCCCGCGAGCCCGCCCACCAGCAGCAGCGCGGCCAGCGCGGCGTAACGGCGGCTGGGGCGTGTCGTGCGCAGCCGTACCACCAGCAGCGCGGCCAGCGCCGCCGCGAGCCCGTACGCGAAGAGTGCGAGGGCGCGTCGGCCGGTCAGCGCGTCGGTGGCGGCGAAGGCACCGGCCACGACGAGCACACCGGTGCCGGCGAGCAGCGGGCGGCGGGCGGGCCAGCCGTACGCCAGACACTTCCACGCCGCGATCACCAGCAGCCCGGACAGCACGAACGTCTGCCGGAACGGGCTGCCGTTGGGCGTCGCGAAGGCGTGCCACAGCAGATGCGTCGGCCCCCACTGCATGGACAGCGCGACCCCGCCCGCGAGTCCGGCCCACGCCAGCCGCTCGCGCCGGGGCACGGCCCCGTTGAACGGCAGTACGACGGCGAGCAGCAGAGCCCCGCCGCCCAGGAAGACGGCGGGCGTGAAGAAGTCGTACGTCGCGGGCAGCGCCCGCGCGAACATCTCGCTCCAGCCCGCCCGTTGGAACTCCGTCGTCCAGCCCGGGTACGCGTGCCCCGTCCCCATCACCACCGGCAGCAGCACGGGCGCGGCGAGCCCGATCCCGAGCAGCACGGTGCATGTGCCGCGCAGCATGATGCCCAGCCGCTCGCGCACCGAGCCGTCGGCGAGCAGGAGTTGGACGCAGAGCACGAGCGCCGCGCCGAGGGTCGCCATGTACGCGGTGTAGAAGTTGGCGATCCACGCGAGGGCGACGACGAGCGGGCCGAGCACCGGCCGGCGGCCCTGCCGCACCCACTCGCCGACCAGGCAGAGCAGGGGGAGGGCGATGAGCCCGTCGAGCCACATCGGGTTGTACGTCGCCTCGATGACGGACCAGCCGCAGAGCGCGTACGTGGCACCGAGCACCCCGGCCATCCACCACGGGGTGGCGGCGCGTCCCGGCCGCTTCGTCACGAGGGCGAGCAGCAGCCACGCCATCGCCGCGCCCGCCGCCGCCATCTTGAGGACGGTGATCACGTACACGGCGAGATCGATCCGGTCCCGTGGGAAGAGCCCCACCAGCAGGGCGAACGGACTGGTCAGATACGTCCCCAGGTCGGGCAGGAACGCCGTGCCGTACCCGGACTGCCAGTTGAGCAGCAGCCCGCCGTCCCCGCGCCCGTGCAGCAGGTCCCACAGCTTGGCGTGGAAGGGCACGAACTGGTTGCCCAGGTCATTGACGCTCCGGGTTTCGGAGCCGAAGGGGAAGCTCCGCGCCACCGCGTCACCCGCACAGACGGTGGCCACGGTGATCAGAGCGGCGAACGCGGCTGCCCGGCCACGCACGGATTCCAGGATCGGCATAGTGATCGAATATGTCAGTGTGGATCCCGGCATAAGGGGCGTTACCGCTTCAGTTCACTCGATGGCCGCTTGTAATTCACCACGGGACTCCACCGGTGACATTCGAGTGGGATGTCGTTCTTCGGTGCTGATCTCGATAGTGGTCCCGTGCTTCAACGAAGAGGAGATCGTCGACCGCTTCCACGACCGCGTGACCGATGAACTCGCCCTGCTCGAAGGGGAACTCGGGCATGAATTCGAGTTGGTCTACGTGGACGACGGAAGCCGGGACGGGACCCTGGAGCGGCTGGACGAGCTCGCCGCGGCCGACCCCCGCGCCCGTTACGTCTCCTTCAGCCGCAACTTCGGCAAGGAGGCCGCGATGCTGGCGGGTCTCCAGTACGCGAAGGGCGACGCCGTCGTCATCATGGACGCGGACCTCCAGCACCCGCCGGAGCTGGTCCGGCGCATGCTCGCCCTCCACGAGGAGGGGTACGAGCAGGTCATCGCCCGCCGTACGCGCAAGGGCGACCGCGTCACCCGCACCCTGGCCGCCCGTGCGTACTACCGGCTCATCAACCGTCTGATCGACGTCGAACTGGTCGACGGTGTGGGGGACTTCAGGCTGCTCTCGCGCCGCGCGGTCGACGCGGTGCTCGGCCTCGCCGAGTACAACCGCTTCTCCAAGGGCATCTTCGCCTGGGTCGGATTCCGCTCGACCACCTTCGAGTACGAGAACGCGGTCCGGGAGCAGGGCCGTTCCAAGTGGAGCTTCGGCAAGCTGCTCAACTACGGGCTCGACGGCATGCTCTCCTTCAACAACAAGCCCCTGCGCGCCGCGCTCTACCTGGGCCTGGTGCTGCTCTCGTTCGCTTCGCTGTACGCGGCGTGGATCGTCGTCGACGCGATGGTCAACGGGGTCGACGCACCCGGCTATGTCACACTTCTGGTGGCCGTCACGGCGCTGTCGGGCGTACAGATGGTGATGGTGGGAGTCGTCGGCGAGTACGTCGGCCGCATCTACTACGAGGTGAAGCGGCGCCCCCACTACCTGGTGGCGGCGACCGACGTGGACCGGCCGCGCGGGGTGCTTCCCACCAAGGAGCAGGAGCAGGAGCTCGTAGGCACATGAGGGTCCGGGGCCAGCTGATCAGGTTCGCGCTCGTCGGAGTCGTCAACACCGGTTCGTACTACGCCTGTTATCTGGTGCTGCTGACCTGGCTCCCGTACGTCGCGGCGCACGTCATCGCCTTCGTGCTCAGCATGATCGGCTCCTTCTTCCTCAACTCCTACTTCACGTACCGGACCCGGCCGACCTGGCGGAAGTTCCTGCTCTTCCCGCTCACCAACGCGGCGAACTTCACGATCACCACGTGCGGCGTCTATCTGCTGGTGGATGTCCTCGGACTCAGCCGTACGTACGCGCCCCTGATCGCGGCCGCGGCGGCGATCCCGATCACCTTCGTGGTCTCCCGCACGATCATGCTGCGACCCGACGACGCGGACGCCCCGGCGCGGGAGACGGCGCCGGTCGGGCAGCGGACGGGATAGGGCGAAGTTTTCGCAAAAGGACAGGGTGACTGGATCGGATCCGCCACCCCTGCCTAACATCGATCAACGCACGGTCGTTGTCACGATCCAGGAGGCACCCTTTGCACCGCCGCCGTCGCACAGCGCTCACACTCTCAGCCGCGCTCCTCGCAGCGGCCCCGCTCCTCACCGCCTGCGGCAACGACGCCCACCCCGGCGCGGCGGCCGTCGTCGGCGGCGACCGCATCGACGTGTCCGCGCTCCAGGCCCAGGTACGGGACGTGCGGGACGCGCAGCAGGCGTCCCCGCAGGGCGCCGAGCTGATCAAGAACACCGCCCAGCTCAGCCAGGTCAAGCTCAACAGCATGATCTTCGACCGGATCCTTCAGAAGGCCGCGGACGACGCCGGTGTGAAGGCGACCCGCAAGGACATCCAGTCCACCCGCCAGGCGGCGGCGCAGCAGTCCGGCGGCGAGGACCAGCTGGCGGCGATGCTGCTCCAGCAGGGCGCGCTCACCCCGGGCCAGATCGACGACGCGATCCGCCGCGAGGTGCTGATGTCGAAGCTGGCGCAGTCGCTGGGCGCGAACACCACCACGCCCGAGGGCCAGCAGCAGGTCCTCGCCGTGCTGGTCAAGACGTCGGAGGAGCTGGGCATCGACGTCAACCCGCGGTACGGCGCGTGGGACGTGAAGCAGGTCAGGCTCGGCGAGGCGAAGACGCCGTGGCTCACCCAGGTCACCAAGGAGGCCCCGCCGGAGCAGGCTCCGACGGGCGCGTGAGACGAGGCCGGGGCCCGGAGGTAAATTTCCTCGGGTGACCGAAGAACCTGCCGTCGCCCCCGGCCGTATCGTCCTGCTCACCGCCAGCCACCGGGTCGCGCCCGGCCTGCTGTCCTGGCCCGCCTGGCAGACGCTGCGCGAGGCCGACCAGGTCCTGTGCGGCGACCCCGGACACCCCCAGCTGCCGTATCTGCGCGAGGCCGGCGTCACCGTCGCTCTCGCCGCGCCCACTGCCCAGGAACTGGTCGATGCCTGCGCCGGCGGCCGTACGGTCGTGGTCCTGCCCTCCGGCGAGGGCGACCAGACCCTCACCGACGGCCTCTCCCGCCTCGCGGGCTCCGGCCGCGTCCAGATGCCCGACCTGGAACTGCTCCCCGGCTCGTACGACCTCCCGGGCGCCCGCCTCCTCGACCTCGTCCAGGTCATGGACCGCATCCGCGCCGAATGCCCCTGGTCCTCGACACGGACGCACGAGGGCCTGGCCAAGTACGCCATCGAGGAGTCGTACGAACTGGTCGAGGCGATCGAGAGCGGCGACCGCGGCGAACTGCGCGAGGAACTGGGCGACGTGCTGCTCCAGGTGGTCTTCCACGCCCGCATCGCGGAGGAGGAGGACGAACCGTTCTCCATCGACGACGTGGCGGCGACGATCGTCGAGAAGCTGATCCACCGCCACCCGCATGTCTTCGGCGACGAGAAGGCGGGGACCCCGGAGGACGTGAAGGAGCACTGGCTCCGTACGAAGGCGGCGGAAAAACAACGCGACTCGATCACCTCGGGCGTCCCCCTGGCCCAACCGGCCCTGGCCCTGGCGGCCAAACTCTCCTCCCGAGTGGCCGCGTCCCCCCTGGAGGTCCCGCTCCCCCAGACGGAGGGCATCGGCTACGAACTCCTGACCCTGGCGTCCCGCTCGGAAGCGTCAGGCACCGACCCGGAGGCCGCCTTGCGGGCGGCGGCCCGCGTGTACAGGGACGCGATCTTGGCGGCGGAATTGGAGGGACGGAGCTCAGAGGGGTAGCCGCCAGCTGGGTCCGTCCGGGGCTCCGAGCCAGACGGTCTGTGCCTCGTCGGTGATGGTCATACCGAAGGCGCTCTGCTCGGGCGCCCCCGCCGCCTGCCAGGTCAGCAGCGCCGTCTCGACCTGGTCCCACAAGCGCAACGGTCCGTTCTGGTGGACCGACCATCCGTCGCGGTTGGACTCCGTCCACGCCTGCGACCCGGTCGCCACGTCCGCGAGGACAACGCCTGTGCGCGAGGTCCACAATTCGGCTGAGGGCGCCGCGAGTTGGGCCACGAAGTGGCCGGTCCAGTCATCCAGGAGGCCGGGGGCGACGCGACTCGTACGGACATCTCCGGGAAGCCGGTGGAACGTCGGGCGCGGCGGGCGCTCGTGGGGTCGGGCGAGCATGTAGGAGATCTGGTCTCCCAGGAAACGGCCGGTGGCGACGCCAGCGCTGTCGAGGGTGAGGCGGATCAAGCCGGAGGCCATCATCCAGCCGTTGAGGGTGGTGGTGATGCTCCCGCCGGCCCGGACCTGCCACAGCCAGGCGCGGGGGATGTGCCGTACGGAACAGGTGGCGACCACGGCGTCGTACTCGGCCCCGTCGCTGTATCCCTCAAGGCCGTCGCCGGTGACGAGGGTCGGCTCGTATCCGGCGGTACGCAGGTGGGCCGCGGCTCGCTCGGCGACACCGGTGTCGTACTCGACCGAGGTCACGTTGGTGTCACCCAGCCGGTGACAGAGGACCGCGGTGGAGTACCCGGTGCCCGTCCCCACCTCAAGCACCCTGTCCCCCTCACGGACGCCCGCCACATCAAGCGTGCGCACGACGAGGGAGGGAAGCGTGGCGGACGACGTGGGCCGCCCGGCCAACGGCCCCGGGGCATCGGCGGCGTCAATGCCCTCCACCTGTGTCACCCAGGTGATGTCGGAGTGGGCGAGCCGCCGCCACTCCTCCTCACCGACGTCCGCGCGGTGCACGGGCTCCCATCTGGACCCATTCATCCGGTAGACGTCGTTACCGAGAAAGACCTCACGGGGCACGTCCTCCACGGCGGCCCGCCACGCGGGATCGGTCAGCGATCCGCTCTCCGCGATCCGGTCGGCGAGGGACCGGAAGGAGCCTCGCGGTGTCTCATGAGCGTTCATAACGCCCTCCCGCGCACCGAAGTCGGTCGGCAAGGGCGACGGTGATCCGTTCCGTGATGGGATCGCGCCCGACGACGCCGACGCCACCGTGGCCATGAAGGCCGAACGCACCGCGGTCGCGCTGCGCCCGGCCAACCGAATCATGGTGGTCCTCGGCGAACAAGCACTCCGTACTCGCAGAGGCACCCCTTCCGACCACGCTGATCAGCTTGCTCACCTCCTGTCACTGATGCGCCTGCCGTTCGTGTCCGTCGGCATCATCCCGGCCGATGTCCAGCGGCGGGCCATCGGCACGATCGGGTTCTGGATCTTCGACCACAACGCGGTCGCACTGGAAACGCCGACCGCCGCCATCAAAGTCACCAGGCCTCAGGAGATAGGGCTCTACCTGGCGATGTTCGACCAACTGCAATCCGAAGCCGTCTACGGGCACGCCGCACGTCAACTTGTGGCCTCGGTACTTGCGAGCCTGTAGGGCTGCCCGAGGTTTTGAGCCGATACTCATTCCGCTCAACTACGAAGGCCACGCCGTCTGAGACGGTGAGCAACGGAGGCGTGCGATGCCGTCGAACGTGCCGAGCTTCGGTGAACTGCTTGGTCAATGCCGCACGTCCGCAGTGCACTTAGAGCTACGTGACTCGTACGCTCCCACGGAACGGTTCGACGCGTGGCGCCGTGGCGAGCGTGTCGACTGGGCCGACCGGCAGTCGTGGTGGCACCCGTACGACCAGTTGATCGCCGACACCGTGGCCCGAGGCGTCACGATCCGCCGGGCCCGGATCGTCTCCGAACCGGTGAGCGAGTACATCCGGTGGGAGCACTACGTGACACACGCCAACGTGACTGCCGGTGAGCAAGTGCGCTGGCTGCCCCGCAGGTTGGCCAACGGGATCGCTCTCCCGGCGAACGACTTCTGGGCGTTCGACGGCACCTTGCTCCGGGTGCACCACTTCTCGGGGGACGGTGCTGTGGTCGAGGACGAGATCACCGAAGACCCGGCGACGGTCGCTCTCTGTGTCGCGGCATTCGACACGGTGTGGGAACGGGCCGTCCCGCATGAGGGCTACAAGATCTGACCGGTGGCGCCGGCGATCAGGCCGCGTACGCCTCGGTGTGCGGGTCTGTGTCTGGGGCCGTGAGCCAGACGAGACGGGCGGACAGGTCCTCGGCTCGGCCGAAGTACCGTACGACGTTTTCGGCGGCGGCGAGCTGCCAACGCCGGTGTCCCTCCACCGAGATGACCTCGGCGGCGCCGTCCGCATGCGCGAGTCCCCACGCGACGACGACAGCGTCGGCGTCCTCCGTACCGACGCGGTACTCCTCCACGACGGCGAAGAGGCGTGGCGCGGTGTCACGCACGAGTTCGTACACCTCCCGCGCGAAGTCGAACGGCTCCGGGGCAGGGCAGTGCGGCGATACGGTCGTCATGGATTTCCCCTGTCGGCGAGAGGGTGACGCCTGCCCGGCTGGTGTGGTTGGGCATGGCGAGTAAGGCGCCGTGAGGCGCGGCCAGTTGAAGTGGCGTGCTTCACACCGTAGCCCAGGCGCTACTATCCATGAAGCTGAAAACTCAGATACATCAGAACGGGTGAGGGAGAGTCATGGTCCGGAAGAGCCTCCCGTCCATGCGTCAGCGGCGTCTCGGCACCGAACTGCGCAGGCTGCGTGAACAGGTGGACCTGTCCGTTACGAAGGCCGCCACGCTCCTCGGTTCCTCCCAGCCACAGATCAGCAGCGTCGAAACCGGCCGCTTCGCGGTAAGCGCGGACCGGGTGCGGTCCATGGCCCGGAGCTACACATGCTCGGATGACGCTCTGGTCGAGGCGCTTGCGGAGATGACCGGCGGACGGACGCGCGGCTGGTGGGACGAGTACCGGGAGATGCTGCCTCCGGACTCACTTGATCTGGCAGAGCTGGAGCACCACGCCACCACCATGCGCACGGCATCGGTGATCCATCTGCCGGGACTACTTCAGACCCGGGCGCACGCCCACGCCGTTATCAGCGACGACGTCCCCGCGCTCACCCCACCCGAGGTCGAGCATCGCGTCTCCTACCGGATCAAGCGGCAGGCGGTGCTGTACAGAGAGAGTCCGGCACCGCTGACGGCGATCATCCACGAGGCGGCCCTGCGTATGGGTTTCGGCGGACAGGAGACGGCCCGTGCGCAGCTGCACCATCTCCTCGACATGAGCGAGCGGGAACACATCACCGTTCTGGTGATCCCGTTCGGCGCCGGCACGTTTCCCAGTTCCGGCCAGAACATCCACTACATGGGCGGAACGGTCCCGGCTCTGGACACGGTTCAGCTCGACACGGATCACGGTGCCGGTTTCCTCGATGCCCAGCCACAGTTGGCGAAATACCGGACGGTTCTCGACCGTATGGAGAGCTGTAGCCTCACATCAGCGGAGTCGCGGGATCTGATCCGCCGAGTCGCAGGAGACACCTGAGAAGGGGTACGTACGTGTCCGCCCTCCAGTGGCAGAAGTCCTCGTTCAGCGCCAACGCCAACAGTTGCGTCCACATCGCCGCAGCCGACGACGGCTCCATCAAGCTCCACGAGAGCGACGACCCCGACGTCATCGTCACCACCACCCCCGAAAAGCTCCGCGCCTTCATCCTCGGCGTCAAGGCGGGCGAGTTCGACCACTTCGCGGACACGGGCGCCGACACCACAACGCCGTAGCGATCGGGCACGGCTCCAGGAGTGGTCCGGACGCGGACGGGGCGGTATGAACGACGGGGTGCTGGGCTGGCGGCGGGGTGAGGGTGTCGCGCTCGGCGACTGGCTGCGCCGGACGGTGCGGCGGTTCGAGGTGGGGCCCGGAGAGTTCCGCGTCCAGCGCGCCGGTCCTGAGCGGTTCGTTGGTGGAGCCGGCAACGGGAATCCGGTCGAGCGGGACATCGAGAGCGCGTACGCCGACTCAGCCGAGGCGGTGGTCTCCTGGCTCCTGGACAACGACGTGAGCGCGGTGGACTGGGTGTTGCGGGCGCCCGGCTCGTGGTCGCTGAGGGGCACGGCCGACGGGCGGTCCGACATCGCCTGGATGAAGGTGTTCATGCCGTCCGGCGCGGCCTGGCCCCTGCCCGCCCGCCCGCGTGACACCCACGAGGCGCACCACCTGCTCACCGTGCTCGCCGCGCTCCTCGACCTGGAGCCGCCCCGTCCCGCGCCCGCCGCACCGGAGCGGTTTCCCCAACCGGTCGTGGTGGAGGGGGTGCTGGACGCCTCGCGCTACCGGGTCACCGTCGCCGGGGTGGGTGAGCGACGGCTGTACCTGCTCGGCGAGACTCCGCAGGTGGTCGAGCGGCTGGCCGCCGTACTGCTCGCGCCGGAGGAGGCCACAGTGCTGCCGCTGCGCGTGCTCGGTGATCTGGTCCATCTGGGCGAGGCGCTGGCGATCGACCGAGGGTACGTACCGGGGAGCGACCGCCCCGCCGCGCCGAGCCCGGACGTGCCGCTGCCGGCCGGCGCCCGCGTCACCGTATACCAAACGGTCGGCCGGGCACCGGCGTTCAGGGTCGAGGCGGGCGGACTGCGCGCCGACGCCGACCACCCGGCGCTCTCGCTGTACGAGAGGATCGGACTGCTGCTGTGCCCGCAGCTCTACCTGCCCGGGACTCCGCCCGAACTGGCGTGGTGGCTCCCCCGGTTGGAGAAGGGAGTGTTCGGCCGAGCCGGTATCTGGACGGTGAGCGGCGGGTGCGACTGGCGGCCACCACGGCACCGTGGAGTCGCCATGGTGGTCCGCGCACTGGGGGAACAGCATGTCGGCGGCCGGGCGTTCGTGGCACACGCGTCGGCCGGTACGCTCACGGTGCGCGGCCTGACGCTGGGCGGCGAGCCGGTGGAGCTGACGGGGAGAACGAGAGCGCGGGGCGGCGCGGACAGCCCGGACCGCTGAGCCTGGCCCGTACGCGCGGGGCCCGCCCCGGTTGCGTACGGTCGTCGCATGCAGAACCAGCCGCCCGCCGACGCCGCTCCCGAACTCTTCACCTGGGAGTTCGCCACCGATCCCTACCCCGCCTACGCCTGGCTCCGTGAGCACGCGCCCGTGCGGTGGACGCGGCTGCCCAGTGGGGTCGACGCGTGGCTGGTGACGCGGTACGCGGATGCCAAGAAGGCTCTGGCCGATGCCCGGCTGTCCAAGAATCCCGTGCATCACGCCGAGTCGCCGCACGCCAAGGGGAAGACCGGGATCCCGGGGGAGCGAGGTGCGGAGTTGATGACGCATCTGCTGAACATCGATCCGCCCGATCACACCCGTCTGCGGCGGCTGGTTTCGCAGGCGTTCACTCCCCGGCGCGTGGCCGAATTCGCACCCCGGGTGCAGGAGTTGACCGACGGGCTGATCGACTCATTCGCCTCGAAGGGGGAGGCCGACCTGATCCACGACTTCGCCTTCCCGCTCCCCATCTACGCGATCTGCGATCTGCTCGGCGTCCCGCGCGAGGACCAGGACGACTTCCGCGACTGGGCCGGGATGATGATCCGGCACGGCGGCGGGCCACGGGGCGGGGTCGCGCGGTCCGTCAAGAAGATGCGCGGGTATCTCGCCGAGCTCATCCACCGTAAGCGGGACGACAGCGGAGACGACCTGATCTCCGGCTTGATCCGGGCCGGCGACGACGGCGAGCACCTTACCGAGAACGAGGCCGCCGCGATGGCGTTCATCCTTCTCTTCGCCGGGTTCGAGACAACCGTGAACCTGGTCGGAAATGGCCTGTACGCGTTGCTTCGCAACCCCGATCAGCGCGAGCGCCTTCAACGCTCCCTCCACGCAGGCGAGAAGGAACTCCTCGCGACCGGCGTCGAGGAACTGCTCCGCTACGACGGACCGGTGGAGCTCGCCACCTGGCGCTACGCCACCGAGCCCGTCGAACTCGGCGGGCAGCGCGTCGCGGTGGGCGACCCTGTCCTCGTCGTACTCGCCGCCGCCGACCGGGACCCTGCGCGGTTCGCCGACCCGGACCGGCTCGATCTGGCGCGGAGTGACAACAAACACCTCGGATACGGCCACGGCATCCACTACTGCCTCGGCGCGCCCCTCGCCCGGCTTGAGGGACAGACCGCGCTCGCCACCCTTCTGACCCGCCTGCCCGACTTGCGGCTAGCGGTCGAACCGTCCGATTTGAGGTGGCGTGGGGGGCTCATCATGCGTGGACTGCGTACGCTCCCGGTGCAGTTCACAGCGGTGGGTGACTGACGGATCGTCAACACTGTGACTTTCACGTGATCTACGCTGCATCGACTTGTGACAGACGTTCGAGTACGGCTACGTTCACGATCGTCCCGGCAGTCACATGCCGGGGTTCACGTCCCAGCAGTCTCACGGAAGGCAACCGCATGCGCTCCGGGAACGGCCGGCACCGTCGGCCCCGTCAGGCCCCCGCCCTTGTCGTCGCGGCAGGGGTGACAGGCTCGGCGATCGCCATCCCGCTGCTCGGCGCGACCGGCGCCAGTGCGGCGGACGCCTCGACCTGGGACCGCGTCGCCGAGTGCGAGAGCGGCGGCATGTGGAGCGCCGACCTCGGCAACGGCTACTACGGCGGCCTCCAGATCTCCCAGGAGACCTGGGCCGACTTCGGCGGTACGGCGTACGCCCCCACCGCCGACCAGGCCAGCCGCACCCAGCAGATAGCCGTCGCCGAGAAGATCCTCGAAGCGCAGGGGCCGAGCGCGTGGCCGACCTGCGCGCTGGTCACCGGGCTCACGGCGGAGCCGGGTACGGACGCGGGCGCCGACGGTGAAGCGGACAAGGCTCAGGGCAACGGGTCCTCCGGAGAGTCCACCCAGCAGCAGGAGACCTCCCCGGAGCCCGAGCCGAGCGAGACGGCCGAGCTGCCTCCCGCTCCCGAGTCGACCCCGTCGTCCGGGCAGTTCGGCCGCGACTCCGCGTCCGAGGCCGAGGAGCAGGGTGCCGAGCCGAGTTCGGAGCCCAGCACCGCCGACGCGGGGAAGGGCAAGCACCGCGGCGAGGCGGCCCCCGAGGCGGGCAAGCCTGCCGGGGAAGCCGAAGCCGGCGAGGAAGGCAAGACGGACGAAGAGCGCGAAAGTGGCCGTCATGCCTCACGGGGTGACAGTTCGACACGCGCCGACGACGTCGCGGACGGCTCGTACACCGTCCGCGCGGGCGACAATCTGTGGGCCATCGCCGACGAGGCGAAGGTGGAGGGCGGCTGGGCCGCGCTCTACCAGGCGAACCGCGAGGTCGTGGGCTCCGACGCGGACCTCATCCTGCCGGGCCAGAAGCTCGATCTGACCGCGAATCAGGGGTAGTTAAGCGGGCTATGTCCGCATCTGAGCAAGTGAGACAAGCGTCTCTTCGCCCCAACTGATGCGGTCTGCCCGGCAACTCGCCCCCTTTCCGTTCCGACCTGCGTAAACAGAGGTTTCCTCGGGGCGGGATGGGCGAATCATCCCGGATGTTCCTTCTTTGAACATCCGGGATGTCTGTGTTTACGGTCTGAACCGCTCGCACCGCGGGCACCGTCGACCGTCACGCCGAGTCCTGCCGTCGGTCGGGGGGAGTACTCGTCGCTTCACGCGCCGAAGGCAGGAGCGGGGGACCCAGGTAAGTGCCGGCCAGTACGGCCGGCTCGGGGTGCAGCCGTGTGCGAGGGGACGTGCAGACGTTCCCGGGTCGCACGGCCGGGCAACTCACTTGGCCCGAACCCGACAGCTCACCTCGCAGGCGTCGGTGAGGAGATCTCGCATGCTGTTTTCCAGCGCGTCCGGCAAGGGCAAGCACCGTCGTCCCTCCAGGACCGTTCGTTACGCCACGCTCGCCGGCATCACCGGTGCCGCCGTCGCGGTCCCGCTGATCGGCGCCACCGCCGCCTCCGCGGCCACCACCTCCGAGTGGGACGCCGTCGCCCAGTGCGAGTCCGGCGGCAACTGGTCGATCAACACCGGCAACGGCTACTTCGGCGGGCTCCAGTTCTCCGCCTCCACCTGGGCCGCGTACGGCGGCACCGCGTTCGCGTCCAGCGCCGACCAGGCCTCGAAGTCCCAGCAGATACAGATCGCCGAGAAGGTCCTGGCGGGCCAGGGCAAGGGTGCCTGGCCGAGCTGTGGCGTGGGCCTGTCCAACGCGTCGAACGACGCGGGCTCGGCCGGCTCCGGCTCCGGCGACTCCGGCCAGCAGCAGGCCGCCCCCGAGCAGACCGAGCAGCCCCCCCAGGCCGCCCCGAAGAAGCAGTCCGCCCCGCGCGCGACACAGGAGCAGCCCGCCTCGCGCACCGAGACGCGCGGCCCGGTCAAGAAGGGCGACGGCGAGTACAAGGTCAAGCCCGGCGACTCGCTCTCCAAGATCGCCGAGACCAAGAAGGTCGAAGGCGGCTGGAAGAAGCTCTTCAAGCTCAACAAGGACATCGTCGAGGACGCCGACGTGATCTTCCCGGGTCAGCAGCTCCACCTGAGCTGACCCTTTCCCCCCTGAACCCCGGCCCGGCGCGCCTCACTCCCCCCGGACGCGCCGGGCCGGGGGCTTCGGACGGTCTCCGGCCCGGGGCTTCGGAAGGGCTCGGCCCAACCTCTGGACATTCGTGCCTGAACGGGCATCGCGGACTCTTTTCGTCCCAGCGGGCGGGCATCTGCCGACCGCCGACCGGGAGCCGGTTAGGCTCATGCCGCAAGGCCAACGCAAGGCCGACGAGGCCCGGCACCCATGAGGCCCTGCACTCCACGCGTCACATCCCAGAAGGAGATGCTCGTGCCGTCCATCGACGTCGTCGTAGCCCGGGAAATCCTTGACTCCCGAGGCAACCCAACGGTCGAGGTCGAGGTCGGCCTCGACGACGGCAGCACCGGCCGTGCTGCTGTCCCCTCCGGTGCGTCCACCGGTGCGTTCGAGGCCCTTGAGCTCCGCGACGGTGACCAGAACCGCTACCAGGGCAAGGGCGTCGAGAAGGCCGTCCTCGCCGTCATCGAGCAGATCGGCCCGGAGCTCGTCGGCTACGACGCCACCGAGCAGCGCCTGATCGACCAGGCGATGTTCGACCTGGACGCCACCCCCGACAAGTCCTCGCTCGGCGCCAACGCCATCCTCGGTGTCTCCCTGGCCGTGGCGCACGCCGCCTCCGAGGCCTCGGACCTGCCGCTGTTCCGCTACCTCGGCGGCCCGAACGCGCACCTGCTGCCCGTTCCGATGATGAACATCCTCAACGGCGGGTCGCACGCCGACTCCAACGTGGACATCCAGGAGTTCATGATCGCGCCGATCGGCGCCGAGTCGTTCTCCGAGGCCCTGCGCTGGGGCGCCGAGGTCTACCACACGCTGAAGAAGGTCCTGAAGGAGAAGGGGCTCTCCACGGGCCTCGGCGACGAGGGCGGCTTCGCGCCGAACCTGGAGTCCAACCGCGCCGCGCTCGACCTCATCCTCGTGGCCATCAAGGAAGCCGGCTACGCCCCGGGCAAGGACATCGCGCTCGCGCTCGACGTCGCGGCCTCGGAGTTCTACAAGGACGGCTCCTACGAGTTCGAGGGCAAGTCCCGCTCGGCCGCCGAGATGACCGAGTACTACGAGGAGCTCGTCGCCTCGTACCCGCTGGTCTCCATCGAGGACCCGCTCTTCGAGGACGACTGGGCCGGCTGGAAGGTCCTCAACGACAAGCTGGGCTCCAAGGTCCAGATCGTCGGCGACGACCTCTTCGTCACCAACCCCGAGCGCCTGGCCCGTGGCATCGAGGAGGGCTCGGCCAACGCCCTGCTCGTCAAGGTCAACCAGATCGGTTCGCTGACCGAGACCCTGGACGCCGTCGAGCTGGCGCAGCGCAGCGGCTTCAAGTGCATGATGTCGCACCGCTCCGGCGAGACCGAGGACGTCACGATCGCCGACCTCGCCGTCGCCACCAACTGCGGCCAGATCAAGACCGGCGCCCCGGCCCGCTCCGAGCGCGTCGCCAAGTACAACCAGCTGCTGCGCATCGAGGAGATCCTCGACGACGCGGCGGTGTACGCGGGCCGCAGCGCGTTCCCGCGTTTCAAGGACTGACCCCCGGGACCACCGGCCACCGGTCCGCCCGTCCTACGGCCGTCCCCGGCCACGGTCCCGTACCGTGTCCGGGGACGTACGCGCGTACAGAGGCAGTACGGCAGTACAGAGGAACGGGGTCCGCCGGGCCTCTGAGGGAGGCGGGACCATGGCCGCGAACCGGGACCGGTTCTCCACCGCGACCAAGATCAGGATTCTGGGCGAGCAGACCGCCGCCCGTGTCTACCGCTCGCAGACCCGCAGGCAGGCCCGCCGTTCCCGGCTCACCGGACGCGCCGCGTTCCTGGTGCTCGTGGTCTGCTCGCTGATCGTGGCGCTCGCCTATCCGATGCGGCAGTACGTGTCCCAGCGCGGCGAGATCGCGGAGCAGGAACAGCTGGCGCGCGAGGCCGCGAAGCGGGTCGAGGAGCTGCGGGACGAGAGGGCCCGCCTCCAGGACGACGCGTACGTCCAGCGGCTGGCGCGCGAGCATCTGCATTACGTGATGCCGGGGGAGACCGGCTACATCATGGCCGGCCCCCGGGCGGCCGAGGAGCACCGACCCGACCAGGGCGCGGGCGACCGGCCCTGGTACTCCAACCTCATGGACGGCGTCGACAAGGCGGACCGGACGGACCGGTAGCGGCCCGGCCGCACAGACGGACATCGGCCGACAGGTATCGGCCGACAAGCATCGGCCCGCGACAGACACCGACGGACAGACAGACATCAAGGAAACTGACGCAGGTATGCAAACGCCCCCTCCGCAGACCGAACGCACCGAACCCACCGAGGCGGACGTCGACGCGTTCAGGCAGCAGCTCGGCCGGCCCCCGCGCGGTCTGCGCGCCATCGCGCACCGCTGCCCCTGCGGTCAGCCCGACGTGGTGGAGACCGCCCCGCGGCTGCCGGACGGCACTCCGTTCCCGACGCTCTACTACCTGACCTGCCCGCGCGCGGCCTCGGCCATCGGCACGCTGGAGGCGAACGGTGTCATGAAGGAGATGACCGAACGCCTCGCCACCGACCCGGAGTTGGCCGCCGCGTACCGCAAGGCGCACGAGGACTACATCGCGCGCCGCGACGCCGTCGAGGTACTGGCGGGCTTCCCGAGCGCGGGCGGAATGCCGGACCGGGTGAAGTGTCTGCACGTGCTGGTCGGCCATTCGCTCGCGGCGGGCCCGGGGGTGAACCCGCTGGGGGACGAGGCGCTGGCGATGCTGCCCGAGTGGTGGCGCAAGGGCCCCTGTGTGATCCCGTTCACAAACGACGACCGCAGCCGGCCGGCCGCCGGGGCGGCCACCGAGGGGGACACCCGATGACCAGGGTCGCGGCCGTCGACTGCGGTACGAACTCCATCCGCCTCCTGGTCGCCGACGCCGACCCCGCCACCGGCGAACTCACCGACCTCGACCGCCGGATGACGATCGTGCGCCTCGGCCAGGACGTCGACCGGACGGGCCGGCTCGCCCCCGAGGCGCTGGAGCGCACCTTCGCGGCCTGCCGCGAGTACGCGGAGATCATCAAGAGCCACGGCGTGGACCGGATCCGCTTCGTGGCCACCTCCGCCTCCCGCGACGCCGAGAACCGCGACGACTTCGTACGCGGCGTCCTCGACATCCTCGGAGTCGAACCCGAAGTGATCACCGGCGACCAGGAGGCGGAGTTCTCCTTCACGGGCGCCACCAAGGAACTGACCGGCCGCACCGACCTGCGCCGCCCCTACCTGGTCGTGGACATCGGCGGCGGCTCCACCGAGTTCGTCGTCGGGACCGACGGGGTCACGGCCGCGCGGTCGGTGGACATCGGCTGCGTACGGATGACGGAGCGGCACCGCCCGAGCAGCCCGGCGACCCTCGGCGAGATCACGGCCATACGCGGCGACATCGACGCCGCCCTCGACTTGGTCGAGGAGAGCGTCCCGCTGGCCGAAGCCCGTACGCTCGTCGGCCTCGCCGGGTCCGTCACCACGGTCGCGGCGATCGCGCTCGGCCTGACCGAGTACGACTGGCGGGCCATCCACCATTCCCGGATCTCCTTCGAGCGGGTCCAGGAGATCACCGGCATGCTGCTGTCGGCCACGCACGACGAGCGCGCGGCGATTCCCGTGATGCATCCCGGACGGGTCGACGTGATCGCGGCGGGCGCGCTGATCCTGCTCACGATCATGAAAAGGACCGGCGCGGAGGAGGTCGTCGTGAGCGAACACGACATCCTCGACGGCATCGCGTGGTCGCTCGCCTGAGCGGGTGACCGGGCCCGGGGCCGGACGTCCGGGCCCCCCTTTACGGAGGTCTTACGGGGCTTCTGCAGCCCCTCTCGCGGCCACCCCGGAACGAAGTTCGTGAAGTTCTTCACAAGAGAAACCGCCGAGTTGGGCGCACATCACTCTCCGGGGAGACCCGACCCCCTCCCGACCCCCCTGTACGGGCGGTCAACGGGCCGTTCCGGCGGCATTGCGGGGGTGTGAACCACCCACCGGTCGGTCACTCGGAAACATCCCAAGGGCCAGCTCAGAAGGGGTGCGGGACGTCCCGCGAGACCGTGTGGGTCCGCTTCGGGCGGATGATGTCGATCATGAGGGTCGCGCAGTGTAGCAGAGATGGGGAAGGTGCTTGTGAAGGGGCTCACGAGCACCCCCTCCCAGGCAGGTGGATACTCGATGGCATGAGCACCACGGAGCGTCCCAGGATCCTTGTTGTAGGCGGAGGGTACGTAGGCCTGTACGCGGCTCGTCGCATTCTGAAGAAGATGCGCTACGGGGAGGCGACGGTCACGGTTGTCGACCCCCGCTCGTACATGACGTACCAGCCCTTCCTCCCCGAAGCCGCCGCCGGAAACATCTCGCCCCGGCACGTCGTCGTACCGCTGCGCCGCGTGCTGCCCAAGGCCGAGGTGCTCACCGGCCGGGTCACCACCATTGACCAGGACCGCAAGGTCGCCACCGTCTCGCCGCTCGTCGGTGAGGCCTACGAGCTTCCCTTCGACTATCTGATCGTCGCGCTCGGCGCCGTCTCCCGTACCTTCCCGATCCCCGGCCTCGCCGAGCAGGGCATCGGTATGAAGGGCATCGAGGAGGCGATCGGTCTCCGTAACCACGTGCTCGAACAGCTCGACAAGGCCGACTCCACGACCGACGAGGAAGTCCGCCGCAAGGCGCTGACCTTCGTCTTCGTCGGCGGTGGCTTCGCCGGCGCCGAGACCGTCGGTGAGGTCGAGGACCTGGCGCGCGACGCCGCGAAGTACTACACGAGCGTCAAGCGCGAGGACATGCGCTTCCTGCTGGTCGACGTCGCCGACAAGATCCTTCCCGAGGTCGGCCCGAAGCTGGGCAAGTGGGGCAAGGAGCACCTGGAGAGCCGGGGCGTCGAGATCTACCTCAAGACCGGTATGGACTCCTGCGTCGACGGCCACGTCGTGCTCGGCAACGGCCTTGAGGTCGACTCCAACACCATCGTGTGGACCGCCGGCGTCAAGCCCAACCCGGCGCTCGCCCGCTACGGTCTGCCGCTCGGCCCGCGCGGTCATGTCGACACCGACGCCAAGCTCCAGGTGCGGGGCACCAACCACATCTGGGCCGCCGGCGACAACGCCCAGGTCCCGGACCTGGCCGCCCGCCGGGCCGGTGTCGAGAACGCCTGGTGCCCGCCCAACGCCCAGCACGCGCTGCGTCAGTCGAAGGTCCTCGGCGACAACGTGATCTCCGGCCTGCGGGGCTTCCCGCAGAAGGAGTACAGCCACGCCAACAAGGGCGCGGTCGCCGGTCTCGGCATGCACAAGGGCGTCGCGATGGTCGTCATCGGCAAGATGAAGATCAAGTTCCGTGGCCGGCTGGCCTGGTACATGCACCGTGGTTACCACGGCATGGCGATGCCGACCTGGAACCGTAAGATCCGCGTCTTCGCCGACTGGACGCTCTCGGCGTTCCTCAAGCGCGAGGTGGTCTCCCTCGGTGCGATGGAGACGCCGCGCGAGGAGTTCTACGAGGCGGCCAAGCCCGCCCCGACGCGTCAGGCCGTCGCCCCGAAGCCGGAGTCCGGCCCGGAGCGTGCGCCGGGCTCGACCCCGGAGCCGGGGGCCACGAAGGCCAAGGCCGGCACCAGCGCCAAGGCCTCCTGACGACCGTGCGCCGGGGCGCGTAGCCGCCCGTAACGAGCCGAAAGGGCCGCCCGCCATCCGTGGTGCGGGCGGCCCTTTCGTGTGCGCCCGGCGTCGAAGGTGGGTACGACAAGGCACGCAAGGGTGCGCACCGGCAGATTTAGTCACAAAGTACATGGCAGGTGCAGCTATTTTTGCCCGCCCATTGCGTGCTGTCGGGACTGCAACTCCCTCCCGGCGGTGTTTACGTATCTGTTGAGCATTTCTGGGATCCACCATCACGGAGGTGTGTGCCATGGCAGACGCCGCACTGCGGCTGACCACTCTTGCCGAGGAACTTCTGGGAGCCCCGCTCCCCGTACGTATCCGCGCCTGGGACGGCAGCGAGTCGGGTCCGCCCGGCGCGCCGACCCTCGTCGTCCGGCACCGCCGGGCCCTGCGCCGACTGCTCTGGAAGCCGGGCGAGCTGGGCCTCGCCCGCGCCTGGGTGGCCGGTGAGATCGACGTCGACGGCGATCTGTACGCCGTCCTCGACCGGATCGCCGGGCTCCTCTGGGAGCGCGGCGCCGAGGCCAAGGACGCGGTGCACCCGCTGCGCGACCCGCGGATGCGCGCAGCGGGCAAGCGCCTGCTGGAGATCGCCGGCCCCTGGCCGCCGCCCCCGCCGCCGCTCGAGGAGGTACGGCGCAGAAGCGGCGCGCTGCACACCAAGCGCCGGGACAGGGCCGCGATCAGCCACCACTACGACGTGGGCAACGACTTCTACGAGCTGGTCCTCGGACCGTCCATGGTCTACTCCTGCGCGTACTTCGCGCAGCCGGACTCCCCGCTGGAGGACGCGCAGCGCGACAAGGTCGACCTCGTCTGCCGCAAGCTCGGGCTCAAGAAGGGCGAGCGGCTGCTCGACGTCGGCTGCGGCTGGGGATCGATGGCCATCCACGCGGCGCGCGAGTACGGCGCCCAGGTCACCGGCGTCACGCTCTCCCGCGAGCAGGCCGCGTTCGCGCGCAAGCGCATCGCGGGCGAAGGCCTCACCGACCGGATCGAGATCCGGGTCCAGGACTACCGGGACGTCAGGGACGGCCCGTACGACGCCATCTCGTCGATCGGCATGGCCGAGCACGTCGGGTCGGTGCGTTTCCGTGAGTACGCCGACGACCTCTACGCCCTCCTCAAGCCGGGCGGGCGGCTGCTCAACCACCAGATCGGACGCCGTCCCGAGAAGGACGAATCCACGTACCGGATCGAC
The DNA here is from genome assembly GCF_036248275.1 of Streptomyces sp. NBC_01716. Taxonomy (NCBI): domain Bacteria; kingdom Bacillati; phylum Actinomycetota; class Actinomycetes; order Kitasatosporales; family Streptomycetaceae; genus Streptomyces; species Streptomyces sp. NBC_01716. The sequence continues at coordinate 5,373,868 of NZ_CP109181.1, forward strand.
GACTTCATCGACGCGTACGTCTTCCCCGACGGTGAACTGGCCCCGCTCTCCCGCACCGTGGGCACGCTGGAGGAGGCGGGCTTCGAGGCCAGGGACGTCGAATCCCTGCGCGAGCACTACGCGCTGACGCTCCGTCAGTGGGTGCGGAACCTGGAGCGGCACTGGCCCGAGGCGGTACGGGCCACCTCACCCGGCCGTGCCCGCGTCTGGCGCCTCTACATGGCCGCGTCGGCGCTGTCGTTCGAGCACAACAGGATCGGCGTCAACCAGATCCTGGCGGTGAAGCCCGCCGGGTCGGGCGCATCGGGTCTCGCGCTGCGTACCCGCGACTGGCGCTGACACGAGTCAGGGCGCAGTCGCGGCGGAACGCTCCCCGCGCGCCAGGGCGGGCCCCAGGGCCGCCGGGCGCGCTTCAGCCGTGTCCGTACGGCGAAGGGCCCCGCACACCCAGGGGGGTGCGGGGCCCTTGAGCCAGGTGCGCCGGAGGCGCCCGGACTCACTCCGTCTTGATCGCCGTCAGCATGTTGAGCTTCGCCGCGCTGCGCGCCGGCCAGAGCGCCGCCAGCACACCCACCAGGCCCGCGAGCACCAGGAAGATCCCGATCCGCTCCCACGGCAGGACCAGCGCGTAACCCGGGATCGACGAGCGGATCGTCTCGCCGATCGCCCAGGCCAGGAACGTACCGAGCCCGACACCGATCACCGCGCCGAAGACCGAGATCACCACGGCCTCCAGCCGGATCATGCGCTTGACCCTGCGGCGGTCCAGGCCGATCGCCCGCAGCATGCCGATCTCCTGCTGACGCTCGAAGACGGACATCGCGAGGGTGTTGACGACACCGAGCACCGCGATGATCAGGGCCATGGCCAGCAGCCCGTACATGATGTTCAGCGCGGTGTTGATCATGCCGCCGAACATGTTCCTGATGTCCTGACGGTCGTTGACGCTGATCGCCGGGTTGTCGCCCAGCGCGTCCACCAGGGCCTGTTCGTTGGCCTCGGACATGCCGCCGTCCATCGTCACGTACACCTCGGGCGTGTGCGGCCTCACCTCGTGCGGCCCGAGCAGATCCGTGGAGATCAGGACCGGGGAGGTGAACTCGTTCTGCTCGTAGGTCGCGCCGATCTTCAGCCGCGCCTTCTTGTCGTCCTGGTACTCCACCGTGACGGTGTCGCCGGTCTTCCAGCCGCGCGACTTCGCGGTCTTCGAGTCCACCGCGATCGCGTCACCGCTCAGCGTGTCCAGCGAACCCGTCTCCGTCTTCAGGGCGAGGACCTTCGTGATGTCGCCGGGCGTGACACCCGATGCCGAGGTGTCCTTGTCGTCGATCAACAGGTAGGAGGCACGCTGCGGGGAGACCGCGCTGACGCCCGGCGCCTTCTCCAGCGCCGTGACCGCCGACTCGTCGAGACCGCGGCCGCTGGCCATCGTGACCATGTAGTCGGCCTTGATGTTGTCCGTGGTCATCTTGTCGATGGCCTGGCCGAGCGTGACGCCGACGGTGGTGAGGCCGGTGACCAGGGTGAGGCCGATGGCGAGCGCGGACGCGGTGGCGCCCGTACGGCGCGGGTTGCGCACCGAGTTCAGCCCGGCCAGCTTGCCCGCGACGCCGAACAGCCCCTTCAGCAGCGGCTGTACGAGCGCGATGACCGGGCGCGACAGCAGCGGGATCAGCACGATGATCCCGACGAGCGCGAAGAAGGCACCGGCGCCGATGAGCAGCTTGCCGTCCTTCCCGACCCCTGCGCCGGCGATGATGCCCGCCGCGCCGATGAGGGTGAGCACGGCGCCGATGGAGTTGCGCAGGACCAGCGACTTCATGGTGGCCACGGCGTGCACGCTGCTCATGGCGGCGACCGGCGGGATCTTCGCGGCGCGGCGGGACGGCAGCCAGGCGGCGATCAGGGTGATCACCACGCCGACACCGAAGGCCGCGGCGACGGCGACCGGGCTGATCACCAGCGGTCCCGCGGGCACCTTCGCGCCGAACGAGCCCATGGCGGAACGCAGTCCGACGGCGAGACCGATACCCAGGACGAAGCCGATCGCGGAGGCGACGACGCCCACGACCAGCGCCTCGGCCATCACCGAGCGCTTGACCTGGCGGCGCGAGGCACCGACGGCGCGCAGCAGCGCCAGCTCCTTGGTGCGCTGGGCGACCAGCATGGTGAAGGTGTTGGAGATCAGGAAGATCCCGACGAAGAGCGCGATGGCCGCGAACGCGAGCAGCATCTGGTTGATGCCGCTGAGCTGGCTCTCGATCTGCTCCGCCTGCTCGTCGGCGAGTTGCGCGCCGGTCTGGGCGTCGGCGTCCTCGGGCAGCATCGGCTCGACCTTGCCGAGGATCTCCTTCTCGGAGGCGCCGGGCGATGCGGTGACGGTCGCGTCCCGGAAGAAGCCCGGCTCCAGGTACAGCTTCTGCGCGACGGCGGTCTCGAACAGCACCAGGCTGCCGCCCGCGTTGACGGCGCCGTCCTCGGTGGTGAAGACACCGGAGAGGGTGTACTCCTTCACCGGCCCGCTGGTGGCGACCCGTACGCGGTCGCCGACCTTGTACTCACCCCTGGACGCGGTGGACTTGTCGAGCGCGATCTGGGCGGCCTCGGTGGGGCCCGCGCCGTCGGTGAAGTCGTACGCGGCGTCCTTGCCGTTCCCGGCGGGGGAGAAGTTGGTGCCGGTGTTGGACCAGCCGTTGCCGATGAGCTTGCCGTCCGGGTCGGCCACGCCGGCGAAGCCGTCGACCCGGCCGGTGACGGTCTCCACGCCGTCGATGGCGGCGATCCGGTCGAGGGTCTTCGGGCTGAGTCCGGGCTCCGGCTTCTTCCCGTCGGGTCCGGACTCGCCGGACTCGTAGGTGGAGACGGCGACGGCCACGTCCTTGTAGCTCTTGGCCGACTGTTTGTTGAAGGCGTTGCCGAGGGTGTCGGTGAAGACCAGGGTGCCGGAGACGAAGGCCACGCCGAGCATCACGGCGAGCACGGTCATCAGCAGCCGGGCCTTGTGCGCGAGCACGGTGCGCAGGGCGGTACGGAACATGGTGGGAGTCCAGACGAAGTGGGCAGGGCGAGGGGACGGCGCGACCGGAGGCGTCGCGGGGACGGACCGGGGCCGGAGGGCGGCGGGGCGGGACGACGTGCCGGGAGGTGCCGGCCGGGCGGGAGAGGAGGGCGTCAGGGGCGCAGGGCGGCGGAGGTCAGCTCCGGCGGCCCTTGGCGTCGAAGGCCTTCATCCGGTCGAGCACACCGTCGGCGGAGGGGTGCGGCATCTCGTCGACGATCCGGCCGTCCGCGAGGAAGATCACCCGGTCGGAGTAGGAGGCGGCCACCGGGTCGTGCGTGACCATGACGACCGTCTGGCCCAGCTCCCGTACGGAGTTGCGCATGAAGCCCAGCACCTCGGCGCCGGCCCGGGAGTCGAGGTTTCCGGTCGGCTCGTCACCGAAGATGATCTCGGGGCGGGAGGCCAGGGCACGTGCCACGGCCACCCGCTGCTGCTGGCCGCCGGAGAGCGCGGTGGGACGGTGGTGGAGCCGGTCCTTGAGACCGATCATCGAGATCACGTTGTCGAGCCACTGCTTGTCGGGCTTACGGCCCGCGATGTCCATGGGAAGCGTGATGTTCTCCAGGGCCGTCAGTGTCGGCAGCAGGTTGAACGCCTGGAAGATGAAGCCGATCTTGTCGCGGCGGAGCTGGGTGAGCTGCTTGTCCTTGAGGCTGCCCAGCTCGGTGTCGCCGATGCGCACCGAGCCGCTGGTGAAGCTGTCCAGCCCGGCCACGCAGTGCATCAGGGTCGACTTGCCGGACCCGGACGGGCCCATGATCGCGGTGAACTCGCCCTTCCGGAAGTCGACGGTCACCTGGTCGAGGGCGACCACCTGTGTCTCGCCATGCCCGTAGACCTTGGACAAGTCGGAGGCGTGAGCGGCCACGGCGCTGGCGCGGTGGAGGAGAGGCATGGTCGTCACGGGCGGGGCTCCTAGCGGGGAGTGTCTGGCGGATTGACTTCATCCTCTCCGCCGTGAGGGATCAGGTCGTCACCCCGCATGCCCGTTCCTGGGGCCATCTCGGGTCGGACCGGAAGGCCGCTCCGTCCTCCTCCGGTATGACGTCGACCCTGACTCAGGTACACCCGTCACCGTCCGGTCATACCTTCGACGCCTGTGTGCAATCCGTGTGCGGGGAGTGGCGAATAGTAGACAGAGAGCGGCGACTTTCCGTCATATCGCAAGGTCCGTATCAAGACCTTCGTCCTGCTTCCGGCATGTGCCGATGGCGTGTTACCAGGGCTGACACTCCCTCAGGTGCCAATAAAATCAGACAAGATCGGCTGAGTACTCGGCCGTCCGAGGGGTCCTCCCGGATAGGCTCGTGAGCCAACGCGGAGCCGCGTACGCCCGGATGGTGGAATGCAGACACGGCGAGCTTAAACCTCGCTGCCCCAATTGGGGCGTACCGGTTCAAGTCCGGTTCCGGGCACACACTCTGAAAGTGTGCTGACCTGCGAAGATCGATTTACCTCCAGCTTTTTGCCTCTGAGGCACATTATTGCTGAAACGTGCCTGCGGATCACCCCCGGCGGCCAACTTGTAGAAGAAATAGCGTTCTTGACGAATAGTCAGCTCAGAAACGCGGTGAATCCGCAGCTCAGAGCCCGTGATCATCTTGTCGAGTGCGCGTCAATCACCAGATTCGGGGTCGCCGGGACGGTGTCGCCGAAGGGTCCGCGCGACGCCGTCGTCGGAGCCCCCGGACGGTCGAGGAACCGCCAGTGGGCGGCGGCCCGGGGCGCCCTGGCGGCCAGGGGCCGGAACCCGTCGCGTCACGATCGAGGAAAGATCCTCCCTGGGCACTAGGGTGTTCCTTTTGCTCCCCCATTACTCTTGTGCCAAGGCCGCGCACGGTGGCCGCCATGGAGGAGTGAGATGAGGAGCAGCAACCCGGTCTTCTCGCGACGGGGCTTCAGTCGCGACAACGGCCAAGCGGGCTTCAACGCGGCGCCGCAGGCCGGGGGCCCCGTCGTAGGCACGCAGAACCCGTACGCGACCAACCCGTACGCCGCCAACCCCTACGCCCCGCAGACGGACGGTCAGTACGGCGGCCCCCAGGCCCCCGCCCGCGCCGGGGTCATGACGATCGACGACGTGGTGACGCGCACCGCGTCCACGCTCGGCACGGTCGTCCTCACGGCCGTCCTGGCCTGGGTCCTGCTCCCGGTCGACGAGAGCAACCTCGGCAAGTCGTACGGCATCGCCATCGGCGCGGCCCTCGTGGCCCTGGTGCTCGCGCTGGTCCAGTCGTTCAAGCGCACGCCGGTTCCCGCGCTGATCCTGGGTTACGCCGCGTTCGAGGGCGTCTTCCTCGGCGTGATCAGCAGCACGGTGAGCACGTACCTCTCGCCGGGCGTCGTCGTCCAGGCCGTGATGGGCACGATGGCGGTCTTCGCCGGTGTGCTGTTCGCGTACAAGATGCGCTGGATCCGCGTCACGCGCCGCTTCTACGGCTTCGTGATGGCCGCCGCGATGGGCTTCGTGCTCCTCATGGTCGCCAACCTGCTGTTCAGTGTCTTCGGCGGCGGTGACGGCCTCGGCTTCCGCAGCGGCGGCCTCGGCATCCTCTTCGGTGTCATCGGCATCATCCTCGGCGCGTGCTTCCTGGCGCTCGACTTCAAGCAGGTCGAGGACGGCGTCACGTACGGCGCGCCGCGCGAGGAGTCCTGGATGGCGGCCTTCGGCCTCACCATGACGCTGGTCTGGATCTACCTGGAGATGCTGCGGCTCTTCTCGATCCTGAGCGGCAACGACTAGTAGCGGTCGCAAGGCATGACGAAGGGGTCCATGGGCGAATGCCCGTGGACCCCTTCGTCATGCCGATGGGTACCGGCCCGGTGTGGTCGGCGTGGTCGGCCCGGAGGTGTCAGCCCAGACGGCGGGCGGCCCGCCTCAGGTCGTGCTCGTGGATGATCGCCTTGGCGTGCCCGTACGCGAGGTCGTGCTCGCCGCGGAGCCAGGCGACCTTCTCGTCGAAGCGCACGAGCGCGGGACCTTCGTCGACCGCGCGGAGCCAGTCGGAGATCTCGCGACCGGTGCACTGCGGGATACGGGACAACAGGTTGCGATGGGTCTCTTCGGAGAAAACAAGGGACATCGGCGCCTCCGGAGGCAGCTTCGCGCGTACTGGTCCTTCACGCCACCGTGCCTGAGCGTTTGCCCGTTGGCAACAGTACGGAAGAGGCGCGTAGGGTCGCGGGGTGCTTGATACGACGCGCCTGACAGCCGCCGTGGACCGATTCGCCGACCGGCTGCGGGCAGCCCCGCAGAGCCGGCTTCAGCGCGGTGCCGCGGCCGAAGGGCTGGCTCTGGCCAGGGAATTGTCCGCCGCCGCCCAGCGCATCGAGGCCCCGGACGAGCCGCCGAGGATCATGCCGGACGCCGGCGTCTTCGTCGTCGCCGATCAACTCACGGTCGCGGCGGGTGACTTGGCCGAGGCATTGAGAACGGCCCCGTCCGTGGCGGAACTGGACGAGGCCGTGCGGGCTGTCGAGCGGGCCGTGACTAGAGCGAGGCTATGACCCGGTCGGCGAGGATGTAGATGTGGTCGTCGGCGGGGACGTCCTCGTCCGCCGTACCCGTGTTCTCCGCGCCCGTGCCGTCGCACGCGCCGGCGGGCACGCCGCAGGAGAAGGTGAGGGCGTACGCCCCCGAGATGCCCGAGCCGCCCAGCAGGAACGGCGTACCGCCGTCGCGCAGCGCGCCCGCGAGGCGTTCCGCGGTCTCGCGGTGGCCCGGGGTCATACAGAGCGTCGTACCGTCCGTGAAGACGTACACGTCCAGCGTGCCCAGCGGGCCGGGGCGGACGTCGGCCAGCGCGGTACGGGCGTCGGCCAGTTCTTCGAGCCGGGCGACCGTGCGCTCGTGGTCGGTGACGACCGGCGTGCGGACCGGCACGAAGTCCGGGTGCGAGGGGTGCCTGCGGCGGGCGGCGGCCAGCTCCGGGGAGTCCTCGGCGAATTCACCGACCTCGCTGACCTCACTCACCTCGCTCAGCGAGGGCAGTCCGTCGAAGTTCCCGTACTCCGCGAGCTCTTCCAGGTCGTCGTACTCACCGAGCTCGGCGGCGTCGGCGCTGTCGGCCGGCTCGCCCAGTTCGGCGCGCTCGCGCAGCTCGGCGAGTTCCGCCAGCTCCGCGAGGTCGTCGTAGTCGTCGTCGGCGGCACGGCGGGCGCGGTCGGCGCGGTCGAGGGCGTCCAGGTCCAGCGCCTCCAGGCCCACGAAGTCGGTCTGGCGCGGTACGTAGAACGGACCGTCGTCGGCGCCGGGACCGGTGAGGCCGCTCAGCAGCGACGGCGAGTCGGACGCGTCGCGGGCCTCCTGCGCGGCCCAGAAGGCACGCGCCTCGGCCAGCTCGCGCTCGCGCTCCTCGGCCAGGGCCTCGGCGACGGCGAGGCGTATGTCCTCGGTGGAGGCGCCGGCGGCCGGAGCCGAGTCACCGCAGCGTGCCTGCGGTACGGCGGCGCCGTGGCCGCTCTGGCCGGCCAGGGACAGTTCGCCGCGCAGGGCGGTGACCTCTCGGCGCAGCCCATGTGCGGCGTGCAGGGCGGCGACGCCCACGGCCGTGGCGGCGGCCGTGGTGAGCAGCAGGGCAATAGACATGGCGCTCACTGACTTACTCCCGGTCTTCAATGGTCCCCCGACTTCCTACATCAGCTTGTCGTGGGGGCGCGCACGTCGGCAGTGCATTACGTCATGAATTGGACAGGTCTTTCGACCTTACGATCAGCCCCATTACCGCCGCGACCAGCGTAAATGGGTCTCCCCCAGCAGGTAGGTCACATCCTGGGGGAGATTGAGTCACGACTGGGGCTCGACCGGGTTCGGCTCAGCCGCCCGGTCTCTTCGGCCGCGTTCGCTTGGCCACCGCGGATGGCAGGTGCCGCCCTCGTACCTCGGGCCGCCCCTGCCCTCAGCTCCGGCTCAGCTCAGCCGCTCGATGACCATCGCCATGCCCTGGCCACCGCCGACGCACATGGTCTCCAGACCGAACTGCTTGTCGTGGAACTGGAGCCCGTTGATCAGCGTTCCCGTGATTCTCGCGCCCGTCATACCGAAGGGGTGGCCGACCGCGATGGCACCGCCGTTCACGTTCAGCTTGTCCAGGTCGACGCCCAGAGCCTGGTAGGAGGGGATGACCTGGGCCGCGAACGCCTCGTTGATCTCCACCAGGTCGATGTCGCCGATGCCCAGGCCCGCGCGGCCGAGCGCCTGCTTGCTGGCCTCGACCGGACCGTACCCCATGATCTCCGGCGAGAGGGCGGAGACCCCGGTGGAGACGATCCGGGCCAGCGGGGTCAGGCCCAGCTCGCGCGCCTTGGTGTCCGACATGATCACGAGCGCCGCGGCGCCGTCGTTGAGCGGGCAGCAGTTGCCGGCCGTGACCAGGCCGTCCGGGCGGAAGACGGGCTTGAGGCCCTGGGTGCCCTCCAGGGTGACGCCGGCGCGGGGGCCGTCGTCCTTGGCGACCACCGTGCCGTCGGGGGTCGTGACGGGGGTGATCTCGCGCTCCCAGAAGCCGTTCTTGATGGCTTCCTCGGCGAGATTCTGCGACCGCACGCCGAACTCGTCCATCTCCAGGCGCGTGATGCCCTTGAGACGCGCCAGATTCTCGGCGGTCTGGCCCATCGCGATGTACGCGTCGGGGACCAGACCGTCCTCGCGGGGGTCGTGCCAGCCGGCGCCCTCGGATGCCGCGACGTCGGCGGTACGGGCCTCGGCGTCGGCGAAGACCGGGTTGTGGGTGCCGGGCATGCCGTCGCTGGAGCCGTTGACGGAGCGGGACACCATCTCGACACCGGCCGAGATGAAGACGTCGCCCTCGCCCGCCTTGATGGCGTGCAGCGCCATGCGGGAGGTCTGGAGCGAGGACGAACAGTAGCGGGTGACGGTGCAGCCGGGCAGATGGTCCATCCCCATCTGTACGGCGACGATCCGGCCCAGGTTGTGGCCCTGCTCGCCGCCCGGGAGACCGCAGCCGAGCATCAGGTCGTCGATGTCGCGCGGGTCGAGCTCGGGGATCTTCGCTAGTGCGGCCTGGATGATCGTGGCGGTCAGGTCGTCGGGCCGCAGCTCCTTCAGGGAGCCCTTGAAAGCCCGCCCGATGGGGGAGCGGGCGGCAGAGACGATCACGGCTTCGGGCATCACGGCTCCAGTGGCGCGGGTGCGGTACGGCGGAAGTGCCGTCTGGTGAAGTTACCCGCACGTACTGCGCGGGTCACCGGGCTGTACGTGTGACGAGGACCGCAGCGTGGCACGCCGGAAGCTGCTAAGCAAGCGCTCAGAACGGCCGCCTCGGGGGTTCAGGTGCGGTGGGCCTGTTCCTTTGGGGTGGGTGGGGGGGACGCCGGTTCTGTCTGGGTCGGTTCCGGTGCCGGCAGGCGCCTGCGCCTGCGGTGCTTGAGCAGGGCCCACGGCGCCCGCGCGCCCGTGACCTCCGTGCCCGCCTCGGCCGCAGCCGCCGACGCCGCCTTCGCCACCGTCAGCATGTCCTCGTCGCGCGCCGAGTCCAGATGGTCCGTCTCCGGCCACAGGCCCAGTACGGCGCAGAGCGTCGGCAGGACGGCCATCGCGGCCGTCGCGTACCCCTCCGCCGACGGGTGGTAGTTGTCGGCGCCGAACATCTCACGGGGATTCGCCTCGAACTCCGGCCCCAGGAGGTCGCCTAGCGAGACCGTACGGCTGCCCTGCTCGACCGCCACGATCGTCTGGGCCGCCGCCAGCTGCCTGCTCACGCGGCGGGCCAGCCAGCGCAGCGGCTGGTACACCGGCTCGATCGTCCCCAGGTCGGGACAGGTGCCGACGACGACCTCCGAGCCCGCCGTCCGCAGCCGTCGTACCGCCGCCGCGAGATAGCGGACCGAGGCGGTGGCCGACATGCGATGAGTGACATCGTTCGCGCCGATCATGATCACGCAGACGTCCGGGGCCGGGAACGCGTCCGAGAGCAGCAGCGTCACCTGCCGTTCCAGATCGTCCGACTGCGCGCCGGGCAGCGCCACGTTCCGCAGGTCCACCGGCCGCTCCGCCACCGCCGCCAGGCCCGACGCGAGCAGCGCCCCCGGTGTCTGGCCCGCCCGCCGCACGCCCTGCCCCGCCGCCGTGGAGTCGCCGAGGATGCCCATTCGCAGCGGGTCGGTGTGCCCGTAGACCAGCCCGTACCAACCGTTGCCCCGGGGCGGGATCGGTGCCCTGCCGCCGCCGACCGACCGCTTCGCCAGCTGGACCTCGGCCAGGACGAGCCCCACTCCGGCCGCTCCGATCAGACCGACGCTCCCACCGCCGTAGGCCGCGCCCGCCGCGATCCGCCGTGCCACTCTCGCTCTCGACACAGTCCGGGTCACCTCCCTGTAGCCGTTCACACGCTGTAGCCATTCACACACCGCAATAAGACCAGCAAGAGGTAATTGCCCCGTAACGGCCGTGGCCCAATCTCTTACGGCTGCGCATACGCTGGCCGGACCATCACGGAGACCCCGGAGACAACGGTGCAATTCCACGACTCGATGATCAGTCTGGTTGGCAATACCCCGCTGCTGAAGCTGGGCAATGTGACCTCGGGCATTCAGGCGACAGTTCTTGCCAAGGTCGAATACTTCAATCCGGGCGGTTCGGTGAAGGACCGTATCGCCCTGCGCATGATCGAGGCCGCGGAGGAGAGCGGCGAACTCCGCCCCGGCGGCACGATCGTCGAACCGACGAGCGGCAACACCGGCGTCGGACTCGCGATCGTGGCCCAGCAGAAGGGCTACCACTGCATTTTCGTCTGCCCCGACAAAGTCTCCACGGACAAGATCAATGTGCTGCGGGCGTACGGCGCGGACGTCGTCGTGTGCCCCACGGCGGTCGACCCCGAGCACCCCGACTCGTACTACAACGTCTCCGACCGGCTGGTGCGCGAGACGCCGGGCGCCTGGAAGCCGGACCAGTACAGCAACCCGAACAATCCGCGCTCGCACTACGAGACCACCGGTCCCGAGCTGTGGGAGCAGACGGACGGGCGGATCACCCACTTCGTCGCCGGCGTCGGCACGGGCGGCACGATCAGCGGCACCGGCCGTTATCTGAAGGAGGTCAGCGACGGGCGAGTCAAGATCGTCGGCGCCGACCCCGAGGGCTCCGTCTACTCGGGCGGCTCGGGCCGCCCGTACCTGGTCGAGGGCGTCGGTGAGGACTTCTGGCCGAGCGCGTACGACCGGACCGTCACGGACGAGATCGTGGCCGTGTCCGACAAGGACTCCTTCCAGATGACCAGGCGCCTCGCCAAGGAGGAGGGCCTGCTGGTCGGCGGGTCCTGCGGCATGGCGGTCGTGGCCGCGCTGCGGGTCGCCGAGGGGCTCGGCCCGGACGACGTGGTGGTCGTCCTGCTGCCCGACAGCGGCCGGGGTTATCTCAGCAAGATCTTCAACGACGAGTGGATGAACGACTACGGCTTCCTGGAGCAGGCCGGGGACGCCCCGCGCGTCGGTGACGTCCTGCGGTACAAGGAGGGCGGCGCCCTGCCCTCGCTCGTTCATATGCACCCCGAGGAGACGGTCGGCGAGGCGATCGAGGTCCTGCGCGAGTACGGCGTCTCGCAGATGCCGATCGTGAAGCCCGGCGCCGGGCACCCGGACGTCATGGCGGCCGAGGTCATCGGGTCCGTCGTGGAGCGCGAACTGCTCGACGCGCTCTTCGGCCGGCGCGCCTCGCTCGGCGACCCTCTGGAGAAGCACATGTCGGGGCCGCTGCCGCAGGTCGGCTCCGGCGAGCCGGTGGCCGACCTGATGACCGCGCTGAGCGGTGCCAACGCGGCCGCCGCCGCGATCGTGCTGGTGGAGGGCAAGCCGACGGGCGTGGTGAGCAGGCAGGACCTGCTCGCGTTCCTCGCGAAGGAAGCCAAGTAGGCGGTCAACCGGGCCTGCCGGGACGGGCCGTGCGGCCCTTCGCGGAAGTGGTACCAGCGCGACATCTACGCGCAGCACGCGCTTAACACGGCTCGGCCACACTGGTTGTTGTCGGCGTCAGTGACCTCCGGAGCGGCTCCCGGACCCACATGGACGCCAGGACACGGTGCCGGTACTGACCCGGCCCGGGTCCCTCGCGGGGACCGCCGTCGTCCCGCCCTCCGGAAACGGGGGTGCGGCGGTTCCCGCGACTTATCCGTACCACCGGGCTTCGCCCCACCCCACCACGTGCCACGTCGGCCGGTCCGCCCGCGGACCGGCCGACGTGCGTGCGTGCGGCGTCAGTCCTCCCAGTCGGACGACTGCTTCGACCCGCGCGAACGCCGGCGCGCCCAGGGCACACCACCGGCCGCCTGCGCCACATTCACGCCGACGATGCCGAGCCAGGCCACGCAGAGCCCGGCGAAGTCCGCCTGCACCACGCCGATCGCGGAGATCGGGATGGAGAGCACGAGCGAGATGACGCCGAAGCCGTACCGCTCGGCGAACGACTCCTCCGTACTGGGCGGTCGGGCGCCCCGTGCGACGACCATCTGCTGTTCGGCGAGCTGACGGCGGACACGACGGTCGGTCGTGTGGTCGAGGCGCTGATCGAGCTTCTCCAGGAAGGACTCGATGAGCGCGGACTCGTACTCGGGCCCCAGCTCTCTGCGGGCCTGAAGGGTGGCGTCGAGCTCCTTCTTGAGCTCAGGGTCGCGGGCTTCCATGGCGACAACGGTACGAAGACGGCGCCCCACGGGCAGTGGGGCTATCCCCCCTCTTTACCTCGGGGGCGCCTCAGGGTCCCCTCTGCTTCCCGCCGGGAGGTGTTCGCTGCGCCCCCGGTTGAGATGATCGCTAATCTCATGACATGAGCAATGGCCCGGCCAGGGACACCCGACGGTGCGCGCCTCTCGTCGTCCTCGACGGCCAGAGCCTCCCTGTCGCCGACATCGTCCGGCTGGCCGACGGAACCGCCCGCCCCGTCCCCGGCACCGACGCCATGAAACGCGTCGAGCGGTCCTGGCACACCGCGCGCGAACTCGCCGCATCCGGCCGCGTCTACGGCCGCTCCACCGGCGTCGGCGCGAACCGCACCGAGACCGTCCCCTCCGACACCGCCGCCGACCACGGCCTGCGCCTGCTGCGCAGCCACGCGGGCGCGATCGGCCGCCCCCTGCCGGCCCGCGAGGTTCGCGCCATGCTCGCCGTGCGGGCCAACCAACTCCTCGCCGGCGGCGCCGGACTGCGCCCCACCGTCATCACCGCCCTCTGCGACGCCCTGACCGCCGGCGCGCACCCCGTCGTCAACGAGTTCGGCTCGGTCGGCACCGGTGACATCGCCGCCCTCTCCCAGCTGGGCCTTGCCCTCGTGGGCGAACACCCCTGGCAGGGCGGCCGGCCGCCCGAGTCCGCGCCCCTCGACAACAACGACGCCCTCGCCCTCATCAGCAGCAACGCCCTGACGCTCGGTCAGGCAGCCCTGGCACTCGACGAGTTGGGTCGGCTCATCGCGGCCACCGAACTCGTGGCCGGGCTCTCGCTGCTCGCCGTGGACGGCAGTTACGAGGCGTACGCCGAACCGGTCCACGCCGCGCGCCCGCACCCCGGCTCGTACACCGTCGCCACCCGGATGCGGCACATCCTCGGCGCCCCCGAACGCCCCACCCCACCGCTCGGCCGCATCCAGGACCCGTACGGCTTCCGCTGCGTCCCCCAGGTCCACGGACCGGCACGGGACGCCGCCCGCGCGCTGGAGAGCGCGCTCGCCGTCGAGATCAACTCCGCCGCCGAGAACCCCCTGATCTGTCCGGGCACCGACGCCGACCTGGCGCCCGCCGCGTACCACCACGGCGGCTTCTACCTCGCCCAACTGGCCCTGGCGCTCGACCACTTCAGGCTCGCCGTCGTGCAGACCGCGCGGCTGTCCACCTCCCGGCTCTCCGCGCTGAACGAACCGGCCCTCACCCGGCTGCGGCCCTTCCTCGCCGACGCCGAGCCGGCCAGTTCCGGCGTGATGATCCTGGAGTACGCGGCCGGGGCCGCCCTCGGCGACCTGCGCGCCTTCTCCGCGCCGGCCTCGCTCGGCCACGCGGTACTGTCCCGTGGCGTGGAGGAGCAGGCCAGCTTCGCCTCGCTGGCCGCCCGCCAGACACTGCGGGCGTGCGAGCCCTACCGTCTGGTCGTCGGCTGCGAACTCGTCGCCGCCGTAAGGGCGTTGCGCCAGCGCGGCCTCAGGCCCGAGGCCGGACTGCCCGTCGGCAGAGTCTTCGCCCTGGCCGAGTCCGTACTGGACGCGGAGGTCGCCGACCGGCCGCTGACCGATGATGTGACGGGAGCGGCGCGGCTGCTCGACCAACTCGCCGCCACGGCTGACGACATGACACGTACGGGCCCGGTGGGTGGCACCGGCACGGCAGGTACGACGAGGGGGAACGCGTGAGCGACAGTCCGGCCGCCCGGCTCCAGGAGCTCTTCGAGGGCCACCGGCTCACGCCCACCCAGCGGCGTATCGCGCACAGCATGGTGCGCAGGGCCGCCGACGCGCCGTTCCTGTCCAGTGTCGAGCTGGCGGAACTCGCCGGGGTCAGCCAGCCATCGGTGACACGCTTCGCCGTCGCGCTCGGCTTCGACGGCTACCCGGCGCTGCGCAGGCACCTGCGGGACGTCGCGCCCGCGGGCCAGGGCGCGGGCGAGTCCGCGTACAACGAGTACCAGCAGGCCGTGCACGCCGAGTTGGAGAATCTGCGGCAGCTGGCCGACCTGCTCGCCGACCCGGGGCCCGTCGAGCGGGCGGGCCGCGTACTCGCCGCGTCCACCCCGCTGCTCGTCCTCGGTCTGCGCGCCGCCTCCGCCCAGGCCAAGGGCTTCGCCTACTTCGCCGCCAAGGTCCACCCCGACATCCGGCTCCTCGATGAGGGCGGCACGATGCTCGCCGACCGGGTCGACACGGCGCGCCGCGCGGGCGCGAGCGCCCTGCTCTGCTTCGCGCTGCCGCGCCATCCCAAGGAGGTCGTGGAGGCGCTGGACTACGCGCGCGAGGCGGGGCTGTTCGTGGTCACGGTCGCCGACTCGGCCTTCGCGCCCGTCGCCGCCCACAGCGACCTGCTGATCCCGGCGGCCGTCGGCACGGGCCTCGCTTTCGACACGGCGTGCGCGCCGATGCTCCTGGGCCGGGTGCTGCTGGAGGCGATGTGCGACGACCTGCCGGACGCGCAGGCGCGCCTGGAGGAGTTCGACGGGCGGGCCGCGGCCCGGGGCCTCTTCGTCGAATGAGTTCGCCCGTTCTCAGGAAAAGCTCAGGAAACACCATTAATCTGCCCGCCAAAACTTCTGTGAAGAGGAGGCGGCCGTGGGACGCGGAGGGCAGCAGTCGCTGGCGCGGGTGGCGGTGATCGTCAGGGCCGGTGCGGCCCCGATGTGGTGGCTGGGGGTCGTGGCGGCGGGGATCGGGGCGTTCATCCCCGGACTGACCGGCCGCCGGCCCGGGTTGTACGCGGGGGTGGCGCTGTTCGTCCTGAGCGCGGCGGCCGTCGCACTCGTGCGGCGACGGCGGTACGGCGGCTGGGGCGAAGCCACCTCGCGCGCGGGGAAGTTCGACTATCTCCAGGACCGCGCGGTGACGCTGCGGGTCTGGCGGCGTGCCCATGTGTGGTGGCTGGCGGGCGGGTTCATCGCGGCGGTGGGCCTCTCGTTCGCCGTACCGGTAGCGGGCGGCGCGGCCCTCGCGGGCGCGGGAGCCGGGCTGTGGCTCAAGGCCGTCCTGCTGGGCCGCGGTGAGCGCGCCGGCGGGGAACTGTTGTGGGTCCGTACCGACTGGGCCGGGCGCGGCAGCCCGGTCGGCAAGAAGGTCAAGGGCTTCCGTACGACCGGGCTGGAGGCGGGGGACGCCGCACCCGGCGGGGCGCGGCGGCCCCGCGAGAAGCAGGCCAGGCAGGCCAAGCAGCCCAGGCAGGCCAAGCAGGGCAAGAAGGCCAAGGCGGAACGGGCTCCCGTCTGACGTCCGTTGATCAGTCCCGTACGAGCGCGTCCGGATCCCCGCCGCCCGACTCGGCGACGATCTCCGCCACGGTCTGCGCAGGCCGTACGGTGGCGAACCGCACCGCTCCACCTGTCGCCGTGAACCCGTGGATGCCGGGCCGGGCCAGGCTGTTGTACGCGTAGTGGTTGGCGAAGTAGTACGCGCCGGTGTCCAGCGCCGCCACGACATCGCCCTGCGCCAGCAGCGGCAGGGGCCGGTCCGTGGCCAGCACGTCGCCCGCGAAACAGGCCGGGCCCGCGATGTCCTGGTTGACGTCGGGGCCGTCCTTGGGCCGGCCTTCGGCGTCGTACGCCGCGATGCGCAGCGGCCATGACTCCGGGTCGTAGACGGTCCGGGTGGCGATCTGCACGCCGGCGTGGGTGACGGCGATGGGCCGGCCGCCGGCGGACTTCGCGTACTCGACCCGGGCCAGGACCGTGCCGTGCTTGGCGAGCAGGGAGCGGCCGAACTCGGTGACGAGCCCGTAGCGGCCGTCGAACAGCCCGGGGACGGTGGCCTTCAGCAGCCTGGCGTACTCGGCGTAGGTGGGGGTCTGCTCGTCGGAGGAGAAGTTGACCGGGAGGCCGCCGCCGATGTCGATGGTGTCGACCTGCTGCCGGCCGGCCGCCGCGTTGATCTCCTCGGCCAGTTCGTGGACCGTCCGGACGCCCTCCGCCATGAGGGCGAACGGCACGCCCTGGGAGCCGGAATGGGTGTGCAGCCGGGTCAGCCAGGGCCGGTCCAGGAAGGCCCGGACGACCCGGGCACGGGCGCCCTCGTCGCGCAGCGCGACGCCGAACTTGGACGTGGCCGTCGCCGTCGACAGGGCGCCGATGGAGCCGCTGCCGGTCTGCGGGTTGACCCGTAGACCGATCGGGGAGCGGGTGGGCGCCGAGTGCACGAGCGCGTCGAGGCGGGTGAGCTCCTGGGGGTTGTCGGCGTTGACCGCGATGCCCAGGGCGAGGGCCTCGCGCAGTTCGGCGCCCGTCTTGGCGGGGGAGTCCAGGACGGTGCGGCCGGGCGGGATACCGGCGGCGCGCGCGATGCCCAATTCGCCGGGGCTCGCGACCTCGGCGCCGACGCCCTCGTCGCGCAGCAGGCGCACGACGGGTACGAGGGGCGCGGCCTTGACGGCGAAGGTGTGCAGGACGCGGGTGTCCGGGGTGGTGACGGCGGCGAAGGCGGCGTGCAGCGCGGCGACGGAGGCGCGGATACCCGCCACGTCGAGGAGGGCGGCGATCGGGGCCGCCTCGGTGAGCAGCCCCTGCCCGACGGCCGCCCGTACGGCGAGATCGCGCCGGTCGGCGGCCTCCCTCGCCGACTCGGGTGTCGCGTAGCCGGTGCCGTTGTCTTCGCCTGTCTGGTGGGCCGTGCCGGTGTCCTCGATCATGTGTGTCAGCCAATCATCCGGCCGCCGGTTGCTCCACTGTTGACTACATCTATTCAGGCGCCGAGTATGTGAATAGATCGGCCAACAGTGGAGCAGTGACGGAGGAGGCACCCGCCATGTCAGGACCCCGACCCGTACGGGCACCGCGCGGTACGGAACTGAGCGCCCTGGGATGGCAGCAGGAAGCCGCCCTCCGCATGCTCCAGAACAACCTTGATCCCGAGGTCGCCGAACACCCCGACCAGCTCGTCGTCTACGGCGGCACGGGCAGGGCCGCGCGCGACTGGCGCTCCTTCGACGCGATGACACGCACGCTGCGGACGCTGAAACAGGACGAGACGATGCTCGTCCAGTCCGGCCGCCCGGTGGGGGTGATGCAGACCCACGAGTGGGCGCCGCGCGTACTGATCGCCAACTCGAACCTGGTCGGCGACTGGGCCAACTGGGAGGAGTTCCGCCGCCTGGAACAGCTCGGCCTCACCATGTACGGCCAGATGACCGCCGGCTCCTGGATCTACATCGGCACGCAGGGCATCCTCCAGGGCACGTACGAGACGTTCGCCGCCGTCGCCGCGAAGCGGTTCGGCGGCACCCTCGCCGGGACCATCACCCTCACCGCCGGGCTGGGCGGGATGGGCGGCGCGCAGCCGCTGGCTGTGACCATGAACGACGGGGTCGCGATCTGTATCGACTGCGACCCGCGCGCGATCGACCGCCGCATCGAGCACCGCTTCCTGGACGTGCGTGCCGACTCCCTGGAACACGCGCTCCAGCTCGCCACCGAGGCCCGCGACGCGCGCCGGCCCCTGTCGATCGGGCTGCTCGGCAACGCGGCGGAGCTGCTGCCCCGGATGCTCGCCGATGGCGCGCCGATCGACATCGTCACCGACCAGACGTCGGCGCACGACCCGCTGGCGTATCTGCCGCTGGGCGTCGACTTCGACGACATGGCGTCGTACGCCGCCGAGAAGCCGGCCGACTTCACGCTCCGCGCCCGCGAGTCCATGGCGCGGCACGTGGAGGCGATGGTCGGCTTCATGGACGCGGGCGCCGAGGTCTTCGACTACGGAAACTCCATCCGGGGCGAGGCCCAACTGGCGGGCTACGACCGGGCGTTCGCCTTCCCCGGCTTCGTACCGGCCTATATCCGCCCGCTGTTCTGCGAGGGCCGGGGCCCGTTCCGCTGGGCGGCGCTGTCCGGCGAGGCGTCGGACATCCACAAGACGGACCGGGCGATCCTGGAGCTGTTCCCCGAGGACGACTCGCTCCAGAACGCCTCGCTGCACCGCTGGATCAAGATGGCCGGCGAACGCGTCCACTTCCAGGGCCTGCCCGCCCGCATCTGCTGGCTCGGCTACGGCGAGCGGGACAAGGCGGGCGAGCGCTTCAACGACATGGTGGCGAGCGGTGAACTCGCCGCGCCGGTCGTCATCGGCCGCGACCACCTGGACGCCGGTTCGGTGGCGTCCCCGTACCGCGAGACCGAGGCGATGCTCGACGGCTCGGACGCCATCGCCGACTGGCCGCTGCTGAACGCCATGGTCAACGTCGCCTCCGGCGCGACCTGGGTCTCGATCCACCACGGCGGCGGCGTCGGCATGGGCCGCTCGATCCACGCGGGCCAGGTGACGGTCGCGGACGGCACGGCGCTGGCGGCCGAGAAGATCCGCCGCGTCCTGACGAACGACCCGGGCATGGGCGTCATCCGCCACGTCGACGCGGGCTACGACACGGCGACGACGGTCGCCACGGAGCGCGGCGTCCGCATCCCGATGCGGGAGAGCGAGTGACCTCCGCCGGCGGTCCGGGCCCTGTGCGTAGGGCGGGCAGCGCTCCGGGCGAGACCGCGAGGCCGGCCGCGCCCGTGAGGGCGGCGCGGCCCGGCCGGGCGGTGGGTGGCGCCCCGGCCCCGGCCCCGGGCGACCGCCCCGGCGGGCAGGCGGTCCCGCCGAACGCTTCGGGCGAAGCCGCCGACGAGGTGGGCGGGGCCGCGCGTCCGCCCGCCCCGGCGGTGGACGGTGCGCGGCCACCGGTCGGCGCTGGGGCGGCTCCCCCCGGCGCTTCGGGCGAGGCACCCGCCGGCCCCGGACGGGCCCCGGCCCAGGCCGGCGGTGGCCCAGGTCCCGGTGTTGTCTCCTTTCAGGAGATGTGGCGGGAGCTCGCTCCCATCGGGCGGGACTCCGGTAGCCGTGGGTATCGGCGGTACGCCTGGACCGGGGCCGATCTGGAGTGCCGGGACTGGTTCCGGGCGCAGGCCGAGGCGCGCGGGCTGGCGTACGAGAGCGACCGGAACGGGAATCAGTGGGCCTGGCTCGGCGACCCCGGCGCCGGGGACGCCGTCGTCATCGGGTCGCATCTGGACTCCGTGCCCGACGGCGGCGCCTTCGACGGGCCGCTCGGCGTAGTGTCCTCCTTCGCCGCGCTCGACGAACTGCGCCGCAGAGGAGTCGAGTTCACCAGACCCGTCGCTATCACCAACTTCGGTGACGAGGAGGGCGCCCGGTTCGGGCTCGCCTGTGTCGGCTCCCGGCTCACCGCCGGGCAGCTCGGTGTCGCGCAGGCGCACGCCCTGCGCGACGGGGACGGCGTCCCGCTGCCGCGCGCCATGGAGGCGGCCGGATACGACCCGGACGCCATCGGGCCCGACCCCGAACGCCTCGCCCGCATCGGCGCGTTCGTCGAACTGCACGTCGAGCAGGGGCGCGCGCTCGACCTGACCGGTGACCCCGTCGGTATCGCCTCCTCCATCTGGCCCCACGGCCGCTGGCGCTTCGACTTCCACGGCGAGGCCAACCACGCCGGCACCACCCGCCTCGCGGACCGCCGCGACCCGATGCTCACCTACGCCGAGACCGTCCTCGCCGCCCGCCGCGAGGCGGCACTCGCCGGTGCACTCGCCACCTTCGGCAAGATCGCCGTCGAACCCAACGGCGTGAACGCCATCCCCTCCCTCGTACGCGGCTGGCTCGACTCCCGCGCCGCCGACCAGGCCACCCTGGACACCCTCGTCACCGCGATCGAGGCGGCGGCCCACGAGCACGCCGAGCGCGCGGGCATCGATCTGCGGGTCGTACGGGAGTCCTTCACGCCCGTGGTCGAGTTCGCCCACGGCCTGCGCGACGAGGTCGGCAGGATCCTCGGCGGCAAGCTGCCCGTGCTCGGCACCGGCGCCGGTCATGACGCGGGTATTTTGTCCGGATCCATTCCGACCGCCATGCTGTTCGTACGGAACCCCACCGGCGTCTCGCACTCCCCGGCCGAGTTCGCGGCCGAGGACGACTGCGTGGCCGGTGTCCTCGCACTCGCCGACGTACTGGAAGGGCTGGCGTGCACGTGACGACGTACTGGCTGGAACACGCCTGGCTCGACACCCACGTCGAACCGGCCGTGACCGTGACGGTCGAGGACGGCCGTATCACCGACGTCCGTACGGGGGACGACACCCCGCCCGCCGGTGCCACGGCCCTGCGCGGCCTCACCCTCCCCGGCCTGGCCAACACCCACTCGCACGCCTTCCACCGGGCGCTGCGCGGCAAGGTCCAGGTCGGCTCCGGCACCTTCTGGACCTGGCGCGAGATGATGTATCAGGTCGCCTCCCGCCTCACCCCCGACACCTACCACGCGCTCGCCCGCGCCGTGTACGCCGAGATGGCACTGGCCGGCATCACCTCCGTCGGTGAATTCCACTATCTGCATCACGCTCCTGGCGGAACGCCCTACGACAATCCCAACGCGATGGGCGAGGCGCTGATCGCCGCCGCCGACGAGGCCGGGATCCGGATCACCCTCCTGGACACCGCCTATCTCTCCTCCGGCATCTCCAAGCGGCGCGGCGGCAAGCCCCCGGACCGCCACCAGGTCCGCTTCTCCGACGGCACCGCGCACGGCTGGGCGGAGCGCGTGTCCGCCCTCCACGACCGGTATCCCAAGGACGACGACCATGTGCGGATCGGCGCTGCCGTCCACTCCGTACGCGCCGTGCCCGCCGAGCAGCTGTCGACCGTCGCCGAATGGGCCGAGGCCCGGCAGTCCCCGCTCCATGTCCATCTCTCCGAACAGACCGCCGAGAACGACGCCTGCCTCGCCACCCACGACCGCACCCCCGCCCAGCTCCTGGCCGACCACGGGGTCCTCGGCCCCCGCACCACCGGCGTCCACAACACCCACCTCACCGACCAGGACATCGCCCTGCTGGGCTCCTCCCGCACCGGCACCTGCATGTGCCCCACCACCGAACGCGACCTCGCCGACGGCATCGGCCCCGCCGCGCGGCTCCAGCTCGCGGGCTCGCCCCTGTCGCTGGGCAGCGACAGCCACGCCGTGATCGACATCTTCGAAGAGGCCCGCGCCATGGAGCTCAACGAGCGGCTGCGCACCCGCGCCCGGGGCCACTGGACGGCCGCCGCGCTCCTCTCCGCCGCCACGGCCGACGGCCACGCGGCCCTCGGCAGGCCCGAGGCCGGCCGGATCGAGCGGGGCGCGCTCGCCGACCTCGTCACCGTCGCCCTGGACTCCGTCAGAACAGCGGGACAGGTACCGAGGCTGGGCGCCGAGACGGCCGTATTCGCCGCGACATCCGCGGACGTACGTCACACGATCGTGGGCGGTCGCCAGCTCGTACGGGACGGGGAGCACACCCTGATCCCCGACGTGCCCGGAGCCCTCGCCCGGTCCATCGCGGCCGCACGCGGCTGAAGGAGAGCGCGCCCACCATGACGCCGACCGACATTCCCGCCAGCACGACCCCCGGCACGCCCGTCCAGCCGAGCGCCCCCACGGCCGCCCCCACCACAGCCATCACCAACATCGCCGCTCTGGTCACCAACGACCCCTCCCTCGGTGACGGATCCCCCATCGGTCTGATCCAGGACGCGGCCGTCGTCATCGGCGGCGACCGCGTCGTCTGGGTCGGTGAATCAAGCAAAGCACCCGCCACTGACAACGCCGTCGACGCCGGCGGCCGGGCGGTCGTCCCCGGCTTCGTCGACTCCCACTCCCACCTCGTCTTCGCGGGCGACCGCACCCAGGAGTTCAACGCCCGCATGTCGGGCCGCCCCTACTCCGCAGGCGGCATCCGCACCACCGTCGCCGCGACCCGTGCCGCCACCGACGACGAGCTGAGCGCCAACGTCGCCAAGTACCTCGCCGAAGGCCTCCGCCAGGGCACCACCACCCAGGAGACCAAGTCCGGCTACGGCCTCACCGTCACCGACGAGGCGCGCGCGCTGCGCGTCGCGGCCCGGCACACGGACGAGGTCACCTACCTCGGCGCCCACATCGTCGCGCCCGAACTCGCCGACGACCCCGCCGCCTACGTCGACCTCGTCACCGGCGACATGCTCGACGCCTGTGCCCCGTACGCCCGCTGGATCGACGTCTTCTGCGAGAAGGGCGCCTTCGACGGCGACCAGGCGCGGGCGATCCTCACCGCGGGCCTGGCGAAGGGACTCCAACCACGGGTCCACGCGAACCAGTTGTCGTACGGCCCCGGCGTCCGGCTCGCCGTCGAACTGGACGCCGCGTCCGCCGACCACTGCACCCACCTCGCCGACGAGGACGTCGACGCGCTCGCCAACTCCCGTACGGTCGCGACGCTCCTGCCCGGCGCCGAGTTCTCCACCCGCGCCAACTGGCCCGACGCCCGCCGGCTGCTCGACGCGGGCGCCACCGTCGCGCTGTCCACCGACTGCAACCCCGGTTCGTCCTTCACCTCGTCGATGGCGTTCTGTGTCGCCCTCGCCGTACGCGACATGGGGATGACGCCCGACGAGGCGATCTGGTCGGCAACGGCGGGCGGCGCAGCCGCACTGCGCCGTACGGACGTCGGGCGCCTCACGCGCGGCGCCCGCGCCGACCTCGTCCTGCTCGACGCCCCGAGCCATGTCCATCTGGCCTACCGGCCGGGGGTGCCGCTGACCCGGGCGGTCTGGCGCGCCGGCGAACGCCTGCACTGACCGGCCGGGAAGAACGGCGAGGCGACCCGGACCGGGAAAGTACCGAACCCCGGCCGCGGGCAAGGGACTTGCCGCGCGGCCGGGGTCCGAGAGCGGACCGGGCGAGAGTGTTACGCGTTCACCGACCACTTCTGGTTGGCCGCGCCCGTGCATGTCCAGATCTGGGCCCGCGCCCCGTTCGCCGTCGAACTGCCGGTCACATCCATGCACTTGTCCGCCTGGATGTTCACGACATCGTTCGCGCCCGACACGGCCCAGCGCTGATTACCCGCGCCGTTGCAGTCCCAGAGCTGGAGCTGCGCGCCGTCGGCGGTGCTGTTGTCCTTCACGTCCAGGCACTTGCCGAGCGCCCGCAGCGAGTCGTTGGCGCCCCTGCTCCACTGCTGCGCGCCGGAGCCGTTGCAGTCGTAGAGCTGAACAGCCGTCCCGTTGGCGGAACTCGCGCCCGCCACGTCCAGGCACTTGCCGCCGATACCGGTGATCGAACCGCCGGTGCCCCCGCCGCCGTCCGTCGTGACCCGCACGTAGTCGACGGTCAGGGTGCTCGGGAAGGGCGTGCTGCTGTTGGGGTCGCCGGGCCAGTAGCCGCCGACCGCGAGGTTGAGGATCAGGAAGAACGGCTTGTTGAACACCCACTCCCGGCCGCCCAGATCGGCGGGCGTACGGGTCTGGAAGACGTTGCCGTCGACCGACCAGCGGATGGAGTTGGGCGACCAGTCGATCGCGAAGGTGTGGAAGGCGTCGGCGAACGCCTGGCCGCCGGGGAGGCTGTAGCCGGCGCCGATGCCGCCCGAGCCCGAGTAACCGGGGCCGTGCAGGGTGCCGTGGACCGTGTTCGGCTCGAAGCCGACGTTCTCCATGATGTCGATCTCGCCGCTGTTGGGCCAGCCGACGTCGCCCATGTTGTTGCCGAGCATCCAGAACGCGGGCCACATGCCCTGCCCGCGCGGGACCTTCATCCGCGCCTCGACGCGGCCGTACTGCGCGGTGAACTTGCCCGCCGTGTTGAGCCGGGCCGATGTGTACTCGCACCGGCCGTACCAGCACTGGTAGTTGCCGGGGTTGTCCTTGCGGGCGGTGATGACGAGATTGCCCTGGCCATCGAGGGCGGCGTTGTTGTTGCCGGCCGTGTAGTACTGCCGTTCATGGTTGTTGACGTTGTCGCCGGTCTCGATCTGCCATCTACTGCCGTTGACGGCTGATCCGGCGGGACCGTCGAAGTTCTCGTCGAACGTGACGGCTCTGGCCGCCTTCGTGCCGTTCGTGTCGTTCGTATCGCTCGCGGCACTGATGCGGGCTTCGGGGGAGGGCGTCGCCGCTCCGGAGGGCACGGCCGTGGCCACGCTCGTACAACAGAGAAGAGCCAGGGCGTACAGCGTCACACGACGCCGCAGGGGGGTTCGCACAGGTCATCACTTCACTTCTCATGGGGGCATGGGCATGACATGCAGTGCTTTAATTCAATACTTGATTTAAGGGGGGCCGGGAGGGGCCGTCAAGGAGTTGGTATGGACCAAAGTGAGACCGGCAGTCGCTGCACACTGTTGCCCACGAAGCTGGCGTGGCGCGGCAGTTCGGCCTCCGTGACCGCGACGTCAAGGTCCGGGAAGCGGGTGAACAGCCGTTCCAGCGCGATCGTCGCCTCCATCCGGGCCAGCGACGACCCCAGACAGAAGTGCGTGCCGTGCCCGAGCGAGAGATGGCGGGTGGTCGAGCCCGTGGCGTACCTGGTGACGTCGAAGACGTCCGCGTCGTCCCCGTGCGCGGCCTTGTCGCGGCCCGCCGCCGAGTAGCCCGCGAGCACCGGCGTACCCTGCGGGATCACCGTGCCGTCCACCGTCAGGTCCCGGGTCGGGTAGCGGAACGGGAAGAAGCTCACCGGGCTGTCCCAGCGCAGGGTCTCCTCGACCACGTCCGACCAGCTCGCCTTGCCGTGCAGGACCAGTTCGAGCTGGTCGCGGTTGCGGCACAGGGCGCGCACCGCGTTGGTGATCAGATTCAGCGTCGTCTCGTGCCCGGCGATGATCATCAGCAGCAGGGTGCCGATGAGTTCATGCCCGCTCAGCCGGTCGCCGTCCTCCTCGCGCGCCGCGATCAGCGCGCTGGTCAGGTCCTCGCCGGGGCTCTCGGTACGGGAGGCGGCCACCGCGCTCAGTACGGCCACGATGTCCCGGTTGGCGGCCATCGCGTCCTCGGGAGAGATGTCCGTCGCGACGATCTGGTTCGACAGATGGTGCAGCTGGTCCCGGAACTCCTCGCCCACGCCCAGCAGTTCGCAGATCACGCCCATCGGCAGCGGCAGCGCGAAGTCCGCGCGGAGATCGACGACGTGCGGTCCGGCCTGGCCGTCCTGGCCAGGACTGCCGGCCGCCGCGAGCCCGTCCAGCAGCTCCGCCGTCACCTCCTCCACCCGCCCGCGCAGCGCCTCCACCCGTCGCGACGTGAACGCCTTGCTCACCAGCGACCGCAGCCGCCGGTGGTCGTCGCCGTCCGCCGTCGTCATGCCTTGAACGGTCGCGAACGTCTTCAGCGGCCAGCCGTCGGGAATCCGCCCCTCCCGCAACGCCGTGAAGTGGGCGGCGCCCTTGGCGACATCGGGGTGCGACAGGAACTCCTTCAGCGCGTCGTGCCCGATGACGGCCATCGCCTCGACCTCGCCGGGCAGTACGACGGGGGCCACCGCGCCGCGCGCGAGCAGCCGGGCGTTGGCCGCGTGCGGACAGCCACCGGACGGGTCCATCCGGTGCGGGACATCGGCGGCGGCGTCGGCGGAGACGTCCGCAGAGGTATCGGCGGACGTGCCGACGGGGACGCCGGGCGACATGTCGGCGGACGGATCGGGCTTGGCGATCATCGGTGCTCTCCTCAATTCCGCGGTGCCTGCGCTCCACGCGGCAACTGCGGTTCGGTGAAGCGGACGGGAAGGGCCGCCAGGCCCTTGCTCCAGGGCGATTTGATCCAGGCCAACTCGCTCTCGGGCACGGCCAGTTCGAGATCAGGCAGCCGGTGCCTGATGGTGTCGACCGCGGTACGGGTGATCAGCCTGGCCGGGTCCTGGGCGGGGCAGGTGTGCGGCCCGGCCCCGAACGCCAGGTGCGAGCGGTTGCCGACGACGGGCGTGCCGTCCTCCGGCAGGATGTCGGGGTCGGCGTTCGCCCCGGCCAGACCGAGGATCAGCATGTCACCGGCCCGCACCTCCTGACCGCCGAACCGCAGATCGCGGGTGGCGTAGCGGGCGGGGAAGTTCTGCGTGGGAGGGAAGCGCCACAGCACCAGGTCCAGCGCGTCGTCGACGCTCAGATGACCGCCGCTGAGCGAGGACCGGAACGCCGGGTCGCACAGCAGGATGCGCAGGGTGGTGGCGATCCAGTTCACCGTGGTCTGGTTGCCCGCGACGAACATCACCACCAGGTTGTGCAGCACTTCCTCGTCCGTCAGCCGCGCCGGATGGTGCAGCAGCGCGGACGTGACGTCGTTGCCGGGACGGCGCCGCTTCTCCTCGATGAGGGCGAGCAGGATCGAGCCCATCCGCTTGCTCGCGTCGCCGGAGTCGGCGTTCGCCACGACCAGCCCCGCGATGGCCTTCACCAGCTCCCGGCCCGTCGGCTCGTCGAGCCCGAGCAGGCCGGTGATCACCATCAGCGGCAGCTTGCGCGCGTAGTCCGAGACCAGGTCCGCCTCCTTGCGGTCGGCGAACTCGGTGATCAGCCGCTCGGACAACGCCCGTACGCCGCGCCGCAGTTCATGCCCGTTGATCCGGGAGAGCGCGTCCGACACGGCCGCCCGCATCCGGCGGTGCTGCTGCCCGTCGGCGAACAGCAGCGCCGGGCGCCAGCCCACCATCGGCAGGATCGGCGAGTCCTCCGGCACCCGGCCCTCGCGCAACTGGCGCCAGCGGCGCGGGTCGTGGGAGAAGTCCTGCTCCTCACGGGTCAGCCGTACGAGCTCACGGTGGCCGAGCACCAGCCATGCCTCGATACCGGGCGCGACGGCGACCGGCGCCACCGGACCGTGCTCGGCGCGCAGTCGCTCGTACAGGCGCGGCAGCATGTCGCCGTCGAGCTGCTCCCCGAAGATGGGCGTCGCCGCCATGTGGCCGGCGACCGGACAGCCCCCGGCGCGGGGCTCGGGCTCGGGCGCCGGCGTCGGTACGGCGTCGGCTGCGGGAGTGGTCATGTGGACTCCGTCGTGGTCATGTGGACTCCGTCATGAGGACTCGGCGGCGAGGACGAGATGGCGTACGAGGGCGATGAGCGCCATGACGGACGACCGCTCGTCCCGCGCGTCGCAGGAGACCAGCGGCGTCTCCGGCAACAGGTCGAGGGCAGCGCGCAGTTCACCGTCGCTGTGCCGGGGGCTGCCCGGGAAGACGTTGACGGCGACGGCGAACGGCAGCCCCAGGTCCTCCAGATGGCCGAGCGCGTCGAAGGAGGCGGTCAGATCACGGGTGTCCACCAGGGCGAGCGCGCCCAGCGCGCCCCGCGCCAGATCGCGCCAGGCGGGCAGGAAACGCTGCTGCCCCGGCGTACCGAAGAGGTAGAGGACCAGCTCGCCGTCGAGCGTCATCCGGCCGAAGTCCAGGGCGACGGTCGTCGTGGCCTTGGCCTGGTCGGGGGGTACGTCGACCGAGGCGCCCGCCTGGGTCATCACGGCCTCCGTGCTGAGCGGTTTGATCTCGGAGACCGTACCGATGAACGTCGTCTTGCCCACGCCCAGCGGCCCGACGACCATGATCTTCGCAGCGCCGGAGACGCTGGAGCTCACGTACTTGCCGGAGGCGACGCCCTCGGACTCCGCCCCGGACCGCGGCTCGGGCGGGGCGGCGTCCGACGACGTCGCCGCATCCGGCGCCTCGGGCGCGGAGGCCTCAGAGGCGGCTTTCGAGGCCATGGAGGACCTTTCTCAGCATGGTCACATCGGCTCGTTCGGCCGGCGGTATGGGTGGGCGGGTCACGATCAGCCCCCAGTCGATGAGGTCGGCGAGCAACACCTGTACCACGGAGGGTGGTTGGCCCAGATGGGCCGACACCTCGGCCACCGACAGCAGTCCCTGACAGTGCGTCAGTATCGTTCGGTGTTCGGGCTGGAGGGTCGCCGGCGGGACCGCTGCCGCGGCCACCACCAGGGACTCCCAGGACAGTGGTTCGACTCCGGCGTCCGCCCTGCCACCGGTGATCACGTACGGGCGTACCGCCGACGTGGTCCGGTCGTCGGGGCGCTCCGTCATGAGGACGGGCTCACCGGATCCCGGGGATGGCTGCTGAGGTGGCTGCCGATCTTCACGACCAGCAGTTGCATCTGCTGGGCCACCAGGCCCACATCGGCGTCGGTCTCGGTCGCGGCGCCCAGCTGGGCGCCCACTCCGGCCGAGGTGAAGAGGACGAAGCCCTGGTCGGACTCCAGCATCAACTGCCGTACGTCGGCGCCGCCGCCGAACAGCAGCCCCGCCGTGGAACGCCCCGTCATCGTCAGCGCGGCGGAGGCCGCCGCGAGCGATTCGGCCTCGGCCACGCTCAGTTCGGACACCGGGCCCTTCAGGCCTTCGGCGGACGCGTGGCCGAGCCGCAGGCCGTCCTCCGAGACGACCACGGCGTGTCGGACCCCCGGGATCTCGGTCAGCGGGCGGAGCATCCACCCGAGATCCGGGAGTCGGGAGATCGTTCCGGTCACTCTTCCGGTCACTGCCGGCCTCCGTCGTGTTGGTCGGGCACTTCGGTGTCCTGGACGGCCGCCGCGCGGCCACGACGGGAGCCGGACACCACGCTGGTGATCGACGCGCGTGCCGCTTCGGGGGTCCAGGAGGGGTCGGGCTGCGCTTGCTGTGGGGGTTGCGGCTGCGACGCCTGTGGTGCCTGTTCCGGTGTCCGTTCCTTTACCCGCGCGGTGGCGGGGACGGCGGACGGGCTCCGCCGCCTGCTGCGGCGGCGCGGCAGCCCGCCGGGCGCGTCCTCCGGGGCCGCGACGGCAGATCGTTCGTGCTCACGCGCTCCATTCGCAGACGCGTCGCCGGAAGCGCCCTCGTCCGCCGGTGCCCTGCCCGCGGGCGCCTCGCCCTCCGACGCCCGGTCGCGGACCGCCAGCGGCGGAAAGTGCGAGAGCGGTTCGGTCAGCAGGCGGTGCGGTACGAAGGTGACGGCCCGGGTCCCGCCGTACGCGGACGCCCCCGTCAGCTCCACGTTGAAGCCCATCTCCCGGCTCCAGCGCCCCACACACGCCAGCCCCAGGCGCGGTACGGCCCCGAGTCGCGTCAGGTCCAGATCGTCCCTGAGCTGCGACATCGCCTGCTTCAGTACGTCCGGCGGCATGCCGAGGCCCGCGTCGTCGATCTCCACGACGGCTCCCGCGCCGACCTCCCGGATCGTCACGATCACCTGGGTGCGGGAGGGCGAGAACACGGTCGCGTTCTCCAGGAGTTCGGCGACGGCGTGCATCAGGCCCTCGACGGCGGGCGGCACCACGTACAGGGTCTGCCCGCCGTGCACCTCGACGCGCCCGAATTCCACGATCCGCGACTGCGCGCCGCGCACGCAGTCGTACAGCGAGACCGGCTGCGACTCGCGCCTGGCCGGCCAGATCCCGCACATCACGAGGAGCGTCTGCGCCTTGCGGGTCATCTGCGAGGCCGCGTGGTCGGCCTTCATCACGTCCGCCATCAGCCTCGGGTCGTCGATGGCGCGCTCCACCTGGTCGAGTACCTGCTGCTGGACCGTGGCCATCGCGTGCATGTTCCGGGCGACCGACTCGAAGGCCGTCTGCACCGAGTCGCGCAGGCCGCGCTCGCGCCGTACGCCCTCGTCCGAGCCGAGCGCGGCGACCACCGCGGCCAGCGCGCGTGCGAAGTCCTCGCCGGTCTCGGCCTCGGGCGCGACCGGTCCCGGGATGCCCTCCAACCGCCGTCCCGTACGCACCCGTTCGGCGATGGCGGGGGCGCGTACCGCCGCGAGATGTGCCATCTCGGCGGCCCGCGCCGCGGCGGTCCGCCGCTCCCGGTCGTGTTCGGCGCGCTCCGCGGCCAGCTGTCGGCGCAGCACGAGCACCCAGGCCAGGAGCAGCACGGTGACGGCGGCGCAGCCGCCCGCGAGCACCTGACGCCACTCCTCCGTTGAGCCCTGGCCGATCAGCACGGCGGCGACGGCGGCGACCGCCAGGACCGCGAGCCACCACACCGCCCGTCTGTTCCCTCTGTCCACCGGACGGCTCAACACGGCGAATCCGACATGACAGGCACGGATACGGCGAACACGGAGACCGGGCCCCTTCCAGGACTCGTCGGACACGTAGGGCTCCCGCCGGCGTGATCGCGAGCAACCAGATCCTACGAGCAATGTGCCTGCCGCGGGCAGGAGTTGCTCAACTCCTGTCACACGGCGACACAAGCCGGGCACTACCCGCACACAAGTGGGGCGGACCCGCGGGACGTTCGGGCTGGCAGTGGGTGTGGCCGCACCCCGCCACACCGGCCCCCTGGCCACCATCGGCCACATGTACAGGTTCACCCACCGCGTCTGCCGTGATCCGTATCCGTCATGACATGGCCGACTGGCCCTGTACCGGAGCGATTTGGGCCGGTACCGTCCTGTTCGGCGTGAGCTCGTCGGGGGACCGGCCGTGGGGACGGCCGACAGGGACGGGCCCGAGCGGCCGGGGGGTCGAGTTGAGCGATGTACGTGTACGTGGTGCCGCCGCCCGCATCCGTGTGATGCGGCCGGGGGAGATGGGCGCGGCGGAGATCGAACGCTGGCGCGAGTTACGGGCGCTGTCCGGCGCCCCCGCCAATCCGTTCATGGAGCCCGAGTTCACCCTCGCCGTGGGCCGCGTGCGGCCGGGCGCGCGGGTGGCCGTCGTCGGAGGCGGGAGCGGCGAGTACGAAGGCTTCTTCCCTTACGAGAAGGGCCCGTTGGGGCAGGGCCGTGCGATCGGGTTCGGGGTGTCCGACTGCCAGGGAGTGGTGCTGAGCCCCGAACACACGCTCACGGCCGGGGAGTTGCTGCGCGCGTGCTCCCTCACCAGCTGGGAGTTCGACAATCTCGACGGGGGCCAGACGCTCTTCGTCCCGGCTGCGGCCGAGGAGTTCGACTCTCCGGTCATCGACGTCGCTCAGGGGTACGAGGCGTACGAGGCGGTCCTGCGCGCCGGCTCGCCCAAGTTCTTCCGTACGACGACCGCCAAGGAACGCAAACTGGCCCGGCAGGCGGGCGAGGTGCGGTTCGTCTTCGACGAGCGTGATCCGGCGGCCCTGCGCACGCTCATGGAGTGGAAGTCGGCCCAGTACCGCAGGACGGGCCGCCGCGACCGGTTCGCGAAGGAGTGGATCAGCGCGCTGGTAAGGCAGTTGGCGGCGGACCGCACGCCCGGCTGCTCCGGTGTCCTTTCCGTGCTGTACGTCGGTGACCGCCCGGTCGCCGCGCACTTCGGGCTCCGCTCACGGACGGTCCTGTCCTGCTGGTTCCCCGCGTACGACACCGACTTCGCCAAGTACTCACCGGGTCTGATCCTCCATCTGCGGATGGCGGAGGCGGCGGCCGGTGCCGGGATCGGCCTGCTCGACCTGGGCCGGGGCGCCGCCGAGTACAAGGACGCGCTCAAGACCGGTGATCTGCGGGTGTACGAGGGGGCGTCGGTACGGCGCGGGCCGCGGGCGGCCCTGTACCGGCTCAGCCGTGAGCCGTCGCGCCGCGCGCACAGCTTCGTACGGAACAGGCCGAGGCTGGCGGGCTACGCGCAGCGCGCTCTGAAGCAGGTGGGCCGGTTCCGGGACCGGTGACGGCGGCCGGCGACCGGGCCGATTCCGCGTACCACTTGGCAGTCGTTCTCAGTGCCCACGAGCGGAGGCAGGATGCCCCACACTCCGAGCACGTCCTCACGACCACCTTCAGGACCGCCCTCACGATCGCTCCTGCGAGACGTCGGCGTCGCCGACCTGGACCTGGATCCCGGCGGTCCCGGTGGCCCCGGCGATCCCGGCGCCAAGGCCGAGGTCCTGTCACTGACCCCCGCCCCCGGCGGCCCGCCCCTCCACGCCGGTCCCGTCTACGCGCTCGTACGGCTCCGGGGCCGCCCCGTCGCCACTGTCCTCACCACGGTCCCGGAGGGCGCCGACCCCGCCGAGGTCCTGACGGCGGCCTTCCTCGCGCAGCGCGGCGGCGAGCACGGCGAGCACCTCCAACACCCGTCGGCCAAAGGCCCGTTGGGCGATGAGCCGCCCCGTACGACAGTCGTCGTCGCCACCCGCGAGCGCGCCGACCAGCTCGGCCGCGCCCTCGATTCGCTCCTCGCGCAGGACCACCCGGACTTCGCCGTCGTGGTCGTCGACAACGCGCCCGTCACCACCGCCACCCGTGAACTCGTCCACTCCCGTTACGCGGGCCGCGTCACCTACGTCCACGAGCCCGTGCCCGGACTGGCCGCCGCCCACAACCGAGGCGTCGCGGCCACCGACAGCCCCGTCATCGCCTTCACGGACGACGACGTCGTCGCCGATCCGCACTGGCTCTCCGCGCTCACCGCGCCGTTCGCCGCCGATCCCCGTACCGGCTGTGTCACGGGCCTGATCCTCCCCGCCCGTCTGACCACCCCCGCGCAGGTCCTCCTGGAGAGCCACGGCGGCTTCGCGAAAGGCTTCACCCCGCGTCTCTACGACCCGGCCGCGCCGCCCGCCGGCGAACCGCTCTTCCCGTTCACGGCGGGCAGCTTCGGATCCGGCGCCAACATGGCGTTCCGCGCGTCCGCCCTGCGCGCCGTCGGCGGTTTCGACCCCGCCACCGGCACCGGTACACCCGCCAAGGGCGGCGACGACCTCTACGCGTTCGTCCGGATCCTGAGCGCGGGCCACCGGCTGCGGTACGTATCCGGCGCGCTGGTCTGGCACCACCACCGCGAGACCTGGCAGGACCTGCGGAACCAGGCGTACGGCTACGGCGCCGGCCTCACCGCCTATCTCACCGCCGTCATCTGCCGCCACCCGGCCCTGCTGCCCGCGCTGTTGGCGAAGCTGCCGCGCGGGCTGGCCCACGCGCGGGCCATCACCGCCCACCGCCAGGGTCCGGCCGAGACCGGGGCCAGCGCCCCTGGTGCCCCCGGCGCGCACGGCACCCACAGCCACCCGTGGCCGCGCACCCTGTCCCGGCTGGAGCGCAGAGGGATGCTGTACGGCCCGTTGGGCTATGCCAAGGCCCGCTGGGGGCGGCGATGACGAGTCGGGTGCCGCACCCGGCGACGCGACCGGGGGACCACTCACCGTCCCGTATCCCCGTACTGCTGTACCACGCGGTGATGGCCGATCCACCCGCCTGGATCGCTGAATTCACCGTCACACCGAGGCAGTTCACCGACCAACTCGACGCGATCGTGGCATCGGGCCGTACGCCCGTACCAGTCAGCGCGCTCGTCGACGGGCTGACCGGCGGCGCCCCGCTGCCACCCCGGCCCGTGGTCCTGACCTTCGACGACGGATTCGCCGACCTGCCGGGCCCGACGGCCGAAGCGCTCGCCGAGCGCGCCCTGCCCGCCACCGCCTATCTCACGACCGGTGCCATCACCCCGGGACTCGGCAGCCTGCTCCCGCCCGCCCCGATGATGACTCTCGCGCAGGCGCCGTCGCTGGAGCGGTACGGCGTGGAGGTCGGCGCGCACACGGTCACCCATCCGCAGCTGGACACCCTCCGCGCGCCCCAACTGGACCGCGAGCTAAGAGAGTCCAAGGCGGCGCTCGAAGACGTCCTGGGCCATGAGGTCGCGCATCTGGCCTATCCGCACGGCTACAACAGCCGTGCCGTACGGGGGGCCGCCCGCCGCGCCGGATACACCTCGGCCGTCGCCGTACGCCACGCCCTCAGCTCGGACACGGACGAACCGTTCCGTATCTCCCGCCTCATCCTGCGCAGCGGCCACACGGTGGCGGACGTGGAGGCGTGGATGGCGGGGGAGGGCGCGCGGGCGGCGCCGTTCCCCGACTCGGCGGCGACGGTGGGCTGGCGCCTCTACCGCAGGACGCGCGCGGCCGTCGGGGGTCCGCGGTTCGCTGGCTAGACGAGGCCGGCGCAGGGGGCGGCTCTTACGCAACAGAGATGTACGAGAGCCACGCAAAAGCGCAGAGAGTTCATATAATTCGCTGAAGGGGACAGCGGCGTGACGGCCGCGACACAGGGGTGGGGGGAGCCGCACCGTGCAACCACGCGTGCCCGCACCGGACATGGCCCAGCCTCGGACCAAGGCTGAGGCTGAGACCGAGGCCCCGCCGCCGACGCGATCAATCCCGCCCCGGCCCCGCCGCGCGCTGCCCCGGCCGTTACGGGCCCTGCGGCCCCAACTCCTCCTCTCCTGGCTGCCGTTGCTCGCCGGGGCCGCCCTCTGGATGTACGCGCTGCCGCGCATCGGCTTCCGCACCATGGGCGACTACGGGCTCCTCGACCGTTTCCCCGTCGCGTTCTACGCCGCCCTCGCCCTCCTCACCTGCGGATTCCTGGCCGCCCTGCGCCGCGCCGGAACCGCGCCATGGTGGCCGGCGAGCTACTGCGTCGCCCTTCTCGTCGCGCTCAAGGCGCCACCCGCCGTCCTGTACGACTCCGTGCGCTATCCCTGGGCCTCCAAGCACGACGCCGTCGTCAACCAGCTCCTGCTCAACGGTGAACTGCGCCCGAACGGCGCCCTGTCGGGCAACATGTCCGCCTACGACCAGTGGCCCGGCTTCTTCACCCTCGTCGGCGGGCTGGTCCGCGCCTTCGGTGTCGAGAGCGCCGCCGCGTTCCTCAACTGGGCCCCGATCGCGCTCGGTCTGCTCATGATGCCGGTGCTCGTGCTGCTGTACCGCACCTTCACCGAGGACTGGCGGCTGGTGTGGACCGCCGTCTGGATCTTCCAGCTCGCCAACTGGGTGGGGCAGGACTATCTGGCGCCCCAGGGCTTCGCGTATCTGCTGCATCTGTCCGTGATCGCCGTCGTGCTGCGGCACTTCGTGCTGCCGAAGTCGGCGGGCAGGCTGCGCGACCGGTCGTTCCTCGACCCGGCGTCCGCCGCCGTGCCACCGCCCACCGGCACCCGGCAGCGTGCCGTCTGTGTGGCGCTCCTCGCGCCGCTGATCCTGGCCGTCAACGCCGCGCACCAGCTCACGCCGGTGATGCTCTGCGTCTCGCTGTTCGCCCTGACCCTCACCCGCCGCTACCGCAACTACGGACTGCTGGCCGTCGCCGTCCTGATCATGCTGGCCTGGGACCTGACGATGGGCCGGCCGCTGTTCGTCGAGACCCTGGGCACGGTGCGGGACTCGCTCGGCGAGCTGACCCAGAACTCACGCGCGGGTTACGCCGGTGAGCTCACCGGCCCCGGCCCCGAACTCGCGGGCCGCGCCAACGTGTTGATGGTGCTCGCCGTCGCCGCGCTGGCGGGCGCGGCGCTTCTGCTGCGGCGCCGGCTCCTGCGGAGCGCGCTGCCGCTGCTGCTCGTGTCCGTCGCTCCCGTCCCGCTCTTCGTCGTGAACGACTACGGCGGCGAAATGCTCTTCCGGGTCTATCTGTTCGGGCTGCCCGGCGCCGCGTTCTTCGCGGCGGCGACGCTCGTGCCCGCCGTCGGTGCAACCCGGCGCGGACCGGCGCGCCGCCGGGCCGCCGCGCTCACGCTCCATGTCGCGCTGCCCGTCTCCCTGGTGGCGCTGCTGGCCGGCTTCCTGCCCTCGTACTACGGCAAGGAGAAGATGTACTACACCCCGCCCGCCGAGACCGCGCTGGTCACCCGCGCGATCGACCGGGCGCCCGACGGCGCGCTGATCCTCGCCACCACCGGCTCCTTCCCGCAGGCGCTGCACCGCTACGACCGGGTGGAGCACTGGTTCTTCGCCGAGCAGGAACTACCCGAGAACGAACGGATGTTGGAGGACCCCGCCCGCTATCTGGCCGACCGGATCCCGCCGGACACCGACGCGTACGTGATCCTCACCCGTACGCAGGACATCTACGCGGCCGGTGAAGGACTGCTGCCCCCGGGCGGCTTCGGCGCCCTGCGGTCACGGCTCAGCGTCTCGCCCCTGTTCCGGGTGGTGGAGGCGCACTCGTACGGCATCGTCCTGGAGTACCGGCAGGCCGCGGAAGGCGAACGTCCATGACTTTGGATCATTTACGGCTCCGAGTACCGCTGGCCCTCGCCGGCTGGGGCGCGCTCGCCGCGACCGCTCTGCCCGGTGGTTCACCACTGCGCTGGATCCCGGTGTCGCTCTTCGTCTGTTTCGGACCCGGTCTCGCGCTCCTCCATCCGCTGCGCGGCACGCTGCGCCCGGCCGCCCGTATCGAGGCCGTCGCGCTCGCCGCGCCGCTCAGTCTCTCCCTCGCGGTGACGGTCTCCACGACCCTGTTTCTGGTGCGCGGCTTCTCGGCGACGGCCTTCCTGGTGACACTGGCGGCGGTCACGACCGTCGCCGCCGCCCTGCCGGGGCTGCCCCTGCCCGCCGCGACGCGCGGCGCGGTGGGCCGGAGGGACCGCTGATGGCGGCACGGCTCAGTGACGCCGAGAAGCAGGCGTACACCGTGATCGTCCTCGTCGCCGTCGGGCTGCTCATCGCCGGGATCGGCATCTGGGCCACCGAGTCGGACGGGCCGGTGGACCCCTGCGCGGCTACCGACCGGCTGGAGCCGCCGTGCGGCGCGTGGTGGGGGGCGTACGTCCCGTACGACGAGAGCGGCCCGGCGGAAGGCTCGCTCACCCGGGCGGTGTACGCCTTCGAGAAGAAGATCGGCCGCAGGCTCGACCTCGTCTACAACTACCACGACATGTCGAACACCGACCTCGACGGACAGCTTCTCACCCCCGACGAGCGGGAGTTGGGCGAGGACCGGATGTTGATGCTGGCCTGGGAGTCCACCGTGTGGCGTGAGCCGCACCACGCCAACTGGACCGAGGACCAGCTGGGCTGGGCGAACATCGCCTCCGGGAAGCACGACGAGGAGATCATCGATCCGCAGGCGCGCCGGATCAAGGAGTACGGCGACGAGCAGGGCAAACGGATCTTCTTCTCCTTCGACCAGGAGGTCGACGCCCGGATCAAGGAGGGCGCGGGCACCCCGGAGGAGTACGTCGCCGCGTACCGCCATCTCCGGGACCGCTTCGAGGAGTTGGGCGTCGACAACGTGGTGTGGGTGTGGACGGTCTCCGGCTATCTGGGCAGCGCGGACGAGATGAAGGCGCTGTATCCGGGGGACGACTACGTCGACTGGATCGGCATGGACCAGTACAACTACTTCCTCTGTCACGACACGACCGACTGGAAGGACTTCGAACGCAGCCAGCGGCCGACCTATGACTGGCTGCGGGCCAACGTATCGGCGGAGAAGCCTTTGATGCTGGCCGAGTTCGGCACCGTTCCCGATCCGGGCGACCCCGGCAGACAGCGCGACTGGTACGCGGACATCCCCGGATCGGTGCGCTCTATGCCGGACGTGAAGGCACTGGTGCAGTGGAACAGACCGGTGCCGGGCGACAACTGCGATCTGACGGTCAACGACGGCCCGGGGCTGGCGGGTTACCGCGAGGCGGGCGAGGACGACTACTTCCGGCAGCCGCTGCCCGGGTAGCTCTCGACCGCCGAGCAGCGCCCGTACGCCGTCGCACGAACCGGTCGGACGCTCAGTGGCCGGACGGGGTCCTTCCCTTGGGGATCCGCAGGAGTACGGCGGTGACGGCGACCACCAGCAGACCAAGGGTCACCGGGACGGCGACCGCCGCGAAGGCGCGCTGTGCCGACCAGCCCACCACCGCGAGGCACCAGACCGCCGTCGCGACCGCCCGCCCGTCCAGCCGCCCGTTCGCGAATGACGTGCGGAGGGCGACGGCGGCCAGCCCCAGGCAGAGCAGTTGGAGAGCGACGGGCAGGAGTTCCAACGCCCGTGCCTCACCGGTCAGTTGGGCGAGGGCGTCAGTGAGCGGCCGGTGCCAGGGGCCGGACACCGCCTCGGGCCGTACGCCGAGAAGGGCCGGCGCACCGTGCAGCGCGGTGAACAGGGCCACCAGGCCGGCCGTGAGCAGGAGCGGACGCGACCGTACGGCTGCCACGGCCGCACACTGGACGACGATCAGCAGGACTCCGGCGCCCAGGGTCAACGGCGGAAGCGCGGCGATGAGCTGGGCCCCCGACATCTCGTCGGCCGCGATGTCGGCCATGCCCCGCAGCGGTATCCAGAACAGTCCGGTGGCCAGCGCCAGGAGCATCCAGAGCGCGGCGGTGGACAGGCGCCCCTTGGGGTGTGGGGCCGGTTCCTCCGCCTCCTCCGCCTCCGTACGAGCCGTGGCCACCCTGTGCTCGGCGGCCTCGCGCGCCCACGTCGTTCCGTAACCCTGTTCCCGCGCCCGGCCCCACCCTCGCCCCCGGCCGTGCCCCTTGAGCGCCGACCGCAGCCCCGGCGCCGCCAGCAGCGCGACCAGCGTCATGGAAAGCAGCATCGCCAGCCCGGCGCCCGATATCCCGGCGGGCCCGAGCAGCACGACCGCGCTGCCGAGGACGCACACGCACATGGCGCCCTGAAGGGCGGCGAGCATGCCCGTACGCCCCTGGACACGCAGCACACCGATATACAGCTCCACCACGACCCGGGGCAGCGCGGCGGCGGCCAGCAGGCGCAGCACCGTCGAGCCGTGCTCGGCGTAGTCCGCCCCGAAGGGCGCGAGCACCTGCGGCGCGAAGATCACCAGCACCAGCACGACGGGCACCAGCAGCAGCGTCATCCGGCGCAGCGCCCCCCGTACGCCCTCCGCCAGCCGCTCGGGGGAGTGCGAGGCGTGCGCGGTCAGGGACGAGGCCATGTTGATGGCCATGAACTCCATCGTCCCGCCGACGGTGTAGGCGGTGTAGAAGAACGCGTTGTGCGCCGCGTCGAAGCGGACGGCGACCATCACCGGCAGCAGGTTGATCATCGCCAGGCTGAACAGGGCGCCGACCGAGTCACCGGCCAGGAACCGCCCGATGTCCGCCGGGCGCGGCGGCTCGCGGTCCCGGTCGGCGGCGGCCTGGCGCGGGATGAGCCGGCGGAACACCAGCCAGCCCAGGGGCAGTACGGACAGGGCGATGGCCGCCGCCCACGACACGAAGACGCCGAGGACCGGCATCGCGGTGGCGAACACGACGAGCAGCAGCAGTTTCCCGAGGGAGAAGACAGCGTTGCCGACCGGCACCCAGAAGGCCCTGCGGAGCCCGGTCAGCACCCCGTCCTGGAGGGTGAGCAGCGCCCAGGCCACGCATGAGGCGGTGAAGACGAGCCCGGCGGTGACGCCGCTGAGCGGCGCGTACGAGGGGCCCCAGAGGTCGAGCGTCAGCAGGAAGACCACACAGGCGACACACACGACGGCCGAACTGACCGCGTACGCACGCCGGACCAGCGACCCGGTCGTCCGCCCGGCCCGGGGCACGTAGCGCACCACCGCGCCGATCATGGTGGTCGCGGTGAGGGACGCCAGCAGCCGCATGGCGGCGATGGCGGCGGAGCCCTGGCCGACGGCCTCCTCCGTGTAATAGCGGGCGGCGACCAGCCAGAAGCCGAGACCGAGGGCGGCGGAGACGCCGGTGGAGAGCATCAGCGCGTACGCGTTGCGGAACATCGAGTCGCTGTGGTCGCCGCTGTCGCTCTCGGCGTCTCCGCCGCCCTCGGTCGACGCGCCCTTCCGCAGGGTGTCAGCCACCGTCGTGCCCCGGAGGTAAGACGGGCTCGGCCCCCAACTCGTCCAGTGCGGCGATGACTTGACCGGCCCGTAACGGATCGGCCGGCAGCGCGTGCCGGGCGAACCAGGCGGCGGGCGCGGGGTGCGGCGACGCGTCGGTGAAGACGTCGCCCGCGTAGACGTCGAGCGGCGGGTCGTACAGATAACCGGTGGTGATCCGGCGCTTGGCGAGCGCGGTGACCGCGGCGTCCCGGTCGGCGACCAGCAACGGCACCCGGAACAGCGGCTGCACCCCTCCGTGCGTCCCGGCCGGCGCCCACCGCGTCGCCAACAGCCGTTCCGTGCCCGCCCGGTGGGCCCCGAGCAGCGGATCGAGCCCGGACAGCAGCCGTTCGGTACGTCTCAGGCGCACGCGGCCCGGCGTGATGCGGTACGGGTGCATGTCGACGCGCACCCACGAGTCGAAGCCGTCCAGCCCCCGCGCGTCGGCCAGCGCCTCCTTCAGCTCACCCGGCCGCAACTCCATCCGGATGCCCCGGCGTTCCTCGGCCCCGGCGGCGCGCAGCAGCCCCCGCGCGGCCCGCACCAGCCGCAGTCCGCGCACCCCGGCCTCCGCGTACGGCCTTACGGCGTAGGCGAGTTCGGCGGCGAGTCCGGCCGGTCGGAGGAGTGCGTCGCGGGCCGCCGCCAGTTCCGTACGGAGCCCGGGGTCGGCCATGGCGAGGAACCCGCCGGTCTTGGCGCCCACATGCTTGGAGAGGCTGAAGACGGCCGCGTCCCCGAAGGTGCCGACGGCCCGGCCGTCCACCTCGCTGCCGATGGCGTGTGCCGCGTCCTCGATCAACGGGATCCCCAACGCGTCGCAGCGGGCGCGCAGTTCGGGTGCGGGATCGGGATTCCCGTACAGATTCGTGGTCAGTACGGCGGACAGCCCGCGCCAGTCGGACTCCGGCACGGCCGCCAGGTCGATCGACCCGTCCCGCGCGCTCAGCGGCGCCTGGACGGGGCGCAGTCCGGCGGCGAGCACCACGAACATGATGACGTCGTCGTTGACGGGCGACATCAACACCCGCCCACCGGGCTTGCACCAGTGCCGCAACGCCACGTAGAGCCCGAGCCGGCACGACGGCACGTAAAGACACTCCCTGCCGAGCCGCTGCCGCATGACCCCTTCCAACACGGCGTACGGCATCGGACAGCCCACCCCCTGAGCCATACCATTCCCCCCTGCCCCCGGATCAATGTGGCCTTAGCGGACGCTCCCGTCAATACGGTCTCCGCCGGGTCCGTGCGTCAGAGCGGCCTGTCGGGCGGTCGCGAGCCGCTCGGGTGCGGCGTGGCGCAGGGCGTCCGTGAGGCGCCCGGCGGACCAGCCGAGTCCGGCGGCGAGCCGCTCGACCTCCTCCGGCGCCCGCCCGTGCAGGAGCGCGGCGAGCAGGGTGAGCGCGTCGTCGACACCGGAGGGGCCTCCCGCCATGTCGTCGCTGAGGGTCGCGAAGAACTGGCTCATCCGGTCGAGCCGGACCCCGGCGGGGGTGGCCGCGCCGACGATTCGGGAGCCCTGTCGGGCGGTCTCGGCCCAGTTCGCGGTCGCACGCGTGTCACGCGTCCAGGCCCGCGACCAGACGTCGTCGTCCACGACGTACCGCTCGCGCCGCCCCCGGGGATCGCGCTCCCGCCGGACCACCGCCAGGCCTTCGAGGTAGCTGATGGCCTTGGAGACCGACGCGGGGCTGACCCGCAACTGCCGGACCAGTTCCGTCGCGGTGAGGCTGCCGGAGTCGGTGAGGAAGAGCCGGACGAGGACACGGGAGGGCATGCGAGGGAGCCCGGTCCCGACCAGCATGGCGACGAACTGCTCGGCGAACAGCCGGAGTTCGTCACGGCCGGTGTCGTCGTGTGCCTCAAGGGCGGTCGCGGGCCCGCGCCGCCGCGCCCGTCGCTCGGTGGCCCGCAGCGCGCGGTCGGCCCGGTAGGTGTCGGGGCCGCCGTTGCGTGCCACCTCCCGGCTGACTGTCGAGGTGGGCCTGCCGAGGCGTCTGGCGATCTCGGCGTAACCCAGCCCCTCGGCCAGTCCCGCTCCGATCTCCCGGCGGTCCTCGTGCGTCAGCCTGCCTCCCGGCATCCGCGCTCGCCTCCTGACAGTGCGTCGGTGAATGGTCGGTCCAGTATGCGTTCACCGTCAGCTCATTGCAACGATCCGTCCATTGAGGTGGTTGCATTCACCTCTGCCACCATTGCAATCAATGTTGACGATCCATGAAACGCAACGTAGCTTTCGCATTTCTTGAAAGGACAACGGTGAGGGGGGCCGGTATGACGGCCGACGAGAGGGTCGTGCTCGACGTCGATGGACTGCGGATGCGGTACGGCGCGGACGACGTCCTGCGCGATGTGCGCTTCCGGGCCCACCACGGCGAGGTACTGGCCCTGCTGGGACCGAACGGGGCGGGCAAGACCACCACGATCGAGATCCTGGAGGGCTTCCGGACGCGATCGGCGGGCCACGTCGACGTACTCGGCTCGGACCCGGCGCACGGCGACGAACGCTGGCGGGCCAGGCTGGGCGTGGTCCTCCAGTCCTGGCGCGACCACGGCAACTGGCGGGTATGCGAACTGCTCGCCCATCTCGGCCGGTACTACGCCCCGTACGCCACCGAGCATGTGCGACGCCCCTGGGACACCGACGAGTTGGTCGAGGCGGTCGGGCTGACGGCGCACGCGGGCAAGAAGATCAAAACCCTGTCCGGCGGGCAGCGGCGCAGGCTGGACGTGGCGATCGGCATCGTCGGCCGCCCCGAACTGCTCTTCCTCGACGAGCCGACCGCCGGTTTCGACCCCCGGGCGCGCCACGATTTCCACGACCTCGTCCACCGCCTGGCCCGCGACCACGCGACGACGGTCCTGCTCACCACGCACGACCTGGACGAGGCCGGGAAGCTCGCCGACCGCATCGTGATCCTGGCCGGTGGCCGGATCATCGCCGACGGCACGGCGGACGAACTCGCGCGCCAGGTGACCGGCGAGGACGAGGTGCGCTGGACGTACGACGGACACCACCGCACGCACACGACCACGGACTCGACCGCCTTCGTACGCGAACTGTTCGCACGCCACGGCACGGCGATAGGCGAACTGGAGGTCCGCCGGGCCTCGTTGGAGGACACCTACATGACGCTCGTACGCGAGGAAGAGGCGGCCCGGTGAGCCCGGCGAGCCTCGTGAACCCCACGGCCCGCACACTGCGCACGGGCTGGTCCCGCGGCCTGATCGAACTGCGGCAGTCCTTCACCAACGGCGCCGAACTCCTCTCCCATCTGCTCTGGCCCACTCTGATGCTGACGGTGATGTACGTCCTGCGGGACACGGCCTTCGGCTCCGGGGGACTCATGCTCGGCACCCTGGCCCTGCCCAGCATCCTCGGCATGAACGTCGCGATGGGCATGGTCTCGATGAGCCAACGGCTCACCGCCGAACGCCAGGACGGCACCCTCCTGCGAGCCAAGGCCACCCCCGACGGCATGCCCGCCTATCTGATCGGCAAGGTCGTCACGGTCGGCGGCGGCCTCCTCGCCGATCTCGCGATCCTGCTGATCCCCGGCCTGCTCCTCATCGACGGCCTTGCGGCCGGCGGCGCCGGATCCTGGGCGACCGTGAGCTGGATACTGCTCCTGGGCATGGCGGCGACGCTCCCCGTTGGGGCGATCCTGGGCTCGGCGTTCTCCAGCGCCCGCGCCCAAGGGCTCATCCAGCTACCGGTGTTGGGCACGATCGCGATCTCCGGCATCTTCTACCCGCTCACCTCGATGCCGGAGTGGGTGCAGTGGCTCGCCCAGACGACCCCGATCTACTGGCTCGGCCTGGGCATGCGCTCCGCCCTCCTCCCGGACTCCGCGGCGTCGGTCGAGATCGCCGGCTCCTGGCGCCCGTGGGAGACGGCCGGCGTACTCGGCCTCTGGTCCGTACTCGGCCTCGCACTCGCCCCGCCGCTCCTG
This sequence comes from Streptomyces sp. NBC_01716, assembly GCF_036248275.1. Lineage (NCBI taxonomy): Bacteria > Bacillati > Actinomycetota > Actinomycetes > Kitasatosporales > Streptomycetaceae > Streptomyces > Streptomyces sp. NBC_01716. Next base: position 5,417,834 of record NZ_CP109181.1, read on the forward strand.
CGCCGCATGGCACGCCGCGAGTCGGGTTCAAGCGTCACGGAACGCCGCGAGAGGGCACTGCACCGCGTCGGCTGAGCCGCGTTCACCGGTACGGGCGCTACCCACCGGCCCGTTTCGGGCCGCCGCCCCCACGCGCAAACGGCCCGGCGGGAGTCGGAGCTGCCGCCGGGCCGTGGTGGGATCGGTGCCGTCACTCGTCGAGCGTCAGGCCCTTTCGGAGTCTCACCAGCGTGCGTGAGAGCAGGCGGGACACGTGCATCTGGGAGATGCCCAGCTCCTCGCCGATCTCCGACTGCGTCATGTTGGCCACGAACCGCAGTGAGAGGATCGTCCGGTCGCGTGACGGAAGCCCCGCTATCAGCGGCTTCAACGACTCGACGTACTCGATGCCTTCGATCCCGTGGTCCTCGTAGCCGATGCGGTCCGACAGCGCGCCCTCGGTGTCGTCCTCCTCCGGCTGCGCGTCCAGCGAGCTCGCCGTGTACGCGTTGCTCGCCGCCATCCCCTCGACGACCTCGTCGTTGGTGATGCCGAGCCGGTCGGCGAGTTCGCCGACGGTCGGCGCGCGGTCCAGCTGCTGGGACAACTCGTCGCCCGCCTTGGCCAGTTCGAGGCGGAGCTCCTGAAGCCTGCGCGGCACCCGCACCGACCACGACGTGTCGCGGAAGAAGCGCTTGATCTCGCCGACGATCGTCGGCATCGCGAAGGTGGGGAACTCGACGCCCCTGCTGAGCTCGAAGCGGTCGATCGCCTTGATCAGGCCGATCGTGCCGACCTGGATGATGTCCTCCATGGGCTCGCTGCGGGAGCGGAACCGGGAGGCGGCGAACTTGACCAGGGCGAGATTCAGCTCGACCAGGGTGTTGCGCACGTACGCGTGCTCGTGGGTGCCTTCCTCCAGGCCCTCAAGGCGCTCGAAGAGCGTCTTGGACAGCGCGCGTGCGTCCAGCGCGCCGACCTCTTCGAAGGGCGGGATCTCTGGCATGTCATCGAGGCCCGGGAAACCGGACGCGAGTGTGGCGCCGGTCTCGTCAGGTTCGGACGGGGTTGTCGACGGCGCCTCGTGGGTACGCGGTTCGTCGAGCCGGGGTGACATGGTCTCCTCCATACGTTCTCGGCATATGGCTGCCGATGCCAATACGCGCTGCTGCGGTTTGCGGCGCCTCCATAGCCGGTCGTGTCGGTCTGGTTCTTGTGTCCTTACTAGCCCTATCGGTTCGGCGCGGACAGGTGCAAGTGTCATTTCGCACATATGTCCATCTTGTGGGGGAGATTGGGTACCGAAGGCTGTTCGAAAGGCGTAATGTTTCGACGAAAGTCAGCGGCATGTGACGCGACGACAAGGCACGATCACAGCGATCAATGCGATCACCGCGCGACATGCGGCAACTTCTGAAATATCTGACGACGGCGCACTTCACGGCAGAAGAGGGACGGACGGGCATGGACCGCCAGACGGTCGGCAGCACGAACCGGGGCCGGCTCCGGGTCGAAGTTCGGACCGAGGGGCGAAGCGAGGTCGTGACAGCCGCGGGTGAGTTGGATCACCACACCGCCGAGCTGTTGCGCACACCTCTGGACGAAGCGCTCGACCAGGGCCGGGACCGGCTCGTGATCGACTGCTCGCAGCTCGAATTCTGTGACTCGACCGGACTGAACGTTCTGCTCGGGGCGCGTCTCAGGGCCGAAGCGGCCGGCGGCGCGGTTCATCTGGCCGCGATGCTGCCGGTGGTCGCCAGGGTCTTCGAAATCACCGGCGCCGACGCGGTCTTCACCGTGCACGATTCGCTGGAAGCGGCTCTTGCCGACTGACCTGGGGCCCGCACGAGGGCCTTGTGTGAACCAGATGTTGCACGTGTCACGTCACCCGCGTAGGTCTTGTGGGTGTTGTCACGATTACGCCGGGCAGAAGAGACCCCGGGCCGGTCGGGACAGGCCAGGCAGTCTCTGTACCGATGTCTAGATGAGAACGACCAATTGGCGAACCGGTGAATCGGTGAGGTGAAGCGCTGATGAGCACCACCCGGCAGTTTCCGCCGGGCGATTTCGGCTCCGAGCCGGACGGCGCGGGTACCCACTCCGCCGGGCCCGAAAGCCGGGTACGCACCCTGGCGTTGGGCAGCGCCAGCGGCATCGTCCCGATGGCCCGCGACTTCACCCGCCAGGCCCTTTACGACTGGGGCTGGCTGCCGGCCGAGACCGCGGACCGGCGCGCCGCCGCGGAGGACGTCCTGCTCGTCGTCTCCGAGCTGGTCACCAACGCGTGCCTGCACGCCGAGGGCCCCGAACAGCTCCGGGTCTCCTCCGACACCAAGGTGCTGCGCCTGGAGGTCACGGACCGCGGCACCGGCCAGCCCGCGCCCCGTACCCCGCACCGCGCCGGACGGCCGGGCGGCCACGGCATGTTCATCGTGCAGCGGCTCTGTCTGGACTGGGGGGTGTCCCGTACGCCGGGAGCCCCCGGCAAGACGGTCTGGGCGATCCTCGCGGCCCCGTCCTAGGGCGTGTTTGAGAAGTAGCGTCGTCCGCCCATCGGGCGGGGCCCACGGCGTCTGGTGCGTGCGATCGCAAGGCGGAGGATCATCCCCGTAGATGGACCGGACGTACTTGGATGACTCCGACAACGCGGCGAGCGCGCGTGCCAGGCGTCGTGGGCCAGACGGGACTTCTCAAACACGCCCTAGCGGCGAGACCGGCGGGAGACGCTCAGCGCACGTCCCCCATCAGCCCACGCACCGTCCTGCGGTACATGAAGACCGCGAAGCCCGCGAGCGTGGCCAGCGCCGCCTCCACGGCCACCACCCCCGTACGGCTCAGATCGACCCCGGCGATCGAGAGCATCCCCGTCACCGAGTCGCCCGCGGTGACCGCGAGAAACCACACGCCCATCATCTGACCGGCGTACTTCGCCGGCGCCATCTTCGTCGTCACCGACAGACCGACCGGTGAGACGCACAGCTCGCCCACCGTCTGGATCAGATAGATGCCCACCAGCCACACCGGGCTGACCAGGGTGCCGTCGGCCGCCAGCATCAGCGGGATCAGGAAGAAGAAGAACGAGACGCCGACGAAGGCCAGACCCGCGGCGAACTTCACGACCGTGCTCGGCTCCTGGCCCCGCCGGTTCAGCCAGAGCCAGAGCCAGGCGATCACGGGCGCCAGCGCCATGATGAAGACGGGGTTCAGCGACTGGTACCAGGACGTCGGGAAGCCGATGCCGAAGACATGGCCGGCGGCCTTCGTCGTACCGAAGGCCTGGATCGTCGACCCGCCCTGGTCGTAGATCATCCAGAAGACGGCCGCCGCGACGAAGAACCAGATGTAGCCGGACAGCTTCGCCTGTTCGGCCGGCGAGAGATCCTGGTCGCGCTTCATCCGGACCAGCACCCCGGCCGGGATGACGATGCCCGCCAGTGTCAGCGGCACCATCGCCCAGTTGATGGTGAAGTGGCCGGTGAAGACGGCGAGTCCGTAGAAGACCGAGCCGATCAGCAGCCAGGTCAGCCCCTTCCTCAGCCAGCTCGCCCGTTCCTCGGCGGACAACGGCGTCGGTACGTGGCTGCTCCGCGGCGCCAGGTGCTTCGTACCGAGCAGGAACACGAGCAGGCCGATGCCCATGCCGAGCGCCGCGAGCGCGAAGCCGAGGTGCCAGCTGTACTTCTCACCGACGGTGCCGATGACCAGCGGCGCGAAGAAGGCACCAATGTTGATGCCCATGTAGAAGATGGTGAAGCCGCCGTCGCGGCGCGGGTCGTCGGTGCCGTCGTAGAGATGGCCGACCATCGTGGAGATGTTGGACTTCAGCAGACCCGAGCCGAGCGCCACCAGCCCCAGACCGGCGAAGAAGGTGCCCGAGCCGGGCAGGGCGAGCGTCAGATGGCCGGCCATGATGGTGCAGGCCGCGATGGTCACGGTCCTGCGCGGCCCCCAGACCCGGTCGCCCAGCCAGCCGCCGGGCATGGCCAGCAGATAGACCATCGACAGATAGATGGAGTAGATCGCCGTCGTGGTGGCCAGGGTCATCCCCAGGCCGCCCCCCTGAAGGCCCTTCGAGGCCTCGGGGCCGCCCGAGATCAGATAGATCGTGAGCAGAGCCCTCATGCCGTAGAAGCTGAAGCGTTCCCACATCTCCGTCATGAAGAGCGTGGCCAGTCCGCGCGGATGGCCGAAGAACGTCTTCTCGGGTACGCCCTGGGGGCCGGGGGCCGTGGGGCGGCCGCCGGTCGGTTCGGGGGAGTCCTTGGTGAGGCTGGACGCCATGGGGGGATCCTCGCCCGGTCGGGTACGCGAAAAGGGGACCTTCGGCCCTTGAGCCGCCAAAGATCCCCGATTGGTCCTACGACCTGCCGCGCGGCCGGAGCCGCGGGCATCGGCGATCACTGCCCGGACGCTCCTCCACGCGGACTACCATCAACCTCATGACCCGTGTACTGCTCGCCGAGGACGACGCGTCCATCTCGGAGCCGCTGGCCCGCGCACTGCGCAGGGAGGGCTACGAGGTGGAGGTACGCGAAGACGGTCCCACCGCGCTCGAAGCCGGCCTCCAGGGCGGAGTGGACCTGGTCGTACTCGACCTCGGACTGCCCGGCATGGACGGTCTCGAAGTCGCCCGCAGACTCCGCTCCGAGGGCCACTCCGTGCCCCTGCTGGTGCTGACCGCCCGCGCCGACGAGGTGGACACGGTGGTCGGCCTCGACGCCGGCGCCGACGACTACGTGACCAAGCCCTTCCGGCTGGCCGAACTGCTCGCCCGGGTCCGGGCCCTGCTCCGGCGCGGCGCGAGCGAACCGGCCGCATCGCCCACCACGCACGGCGTCCGCATCGACGTCGAGTCGCACCGGGCCTGGATGGGTGAGGAGGAACTCCAGCTCACCGCCAAGGAGTTCGACCTGCTGCGGGTCCTCGTCAGGGACGCGGGCCGGGTCGTCACGCGCGACCAGCTGATGCGCGAGGTCTGGGACACCACCTGGTGGTCCTCCACGAAGACCCTGGACATGCACATCTCGTGGCTGCGCAAGAAGCTGGGCGACGACGCGGCGAACCCGCGGTACATCGCGACGGTACGGGGTGTCGGTTTCCGTTTCGAGAAGAGCTGAGGCGGGCGACCCGGCCCGATCCGGCAAGGGCCGAACAGAAGTAGGGCACAGTGCGCCGTCGTCTGATCAACTCCACGCTCGCCGTGGTGCTCGTCGTGATCGCCGTCTTCGGCGTCTCGCTCGTCATCGTCGAGACCCGCACCATCAGCAACAGCGCCCAGGAGAGGGTGGACCTGGAGGCCGTACGGCTGGTCAGCATCGTCGACAGTCGGCTGCTCGGCGGCGAGCGCGTCACCGAGGCGATCCTGCGGGAGCAGGTCGACGGCGGACGGTACGCCAAGGTCGAGATCCCCGGCCGCCCGGCCGTCGAGATCGGCGCACGCCCCGACGACGGCGCCATCAGGGGCAAGGCCGAGGGCGAGCAGGGCGAGACCGTCACCGTCGAGGAGTCCCGCGCCTCCGTCACGGCCGAACTCGGCCGCACCCTGATGATCATCGGTGCCGTGGCACTGCTCGCCGTGATCGCCGCCGTCCTGCTCGCCGTACGCCAGGCCAACAAGCTCGCGTCGCCCCTCACCGACCTCGCCGAGACCGCCGAACGCCTCGGCTCCGGCGACCCGCGCCCCCGCCACAAGCGGTACGGGGTGCCCGAGCTGGACCGGGTCGCCGACGTCCTCGACGCCAGCGCCGAGCGGATCGCGCGGATGCTGACCGCGGAGCGCCGCCTCGCCGCCGACGCCTCCCACCAGCTCCGTACGCCCCTCACCGCGCTCTCCATGCGTCTGGAGGAGATCTCCACCACCGACGACCCCGACACCGTCAAGGACGAGGCGACGATCGCCCTGACGCAGGTGGAGCGGCTGACCGACGTGGTGGAGCGGCTGCTCACCAACTCGCGCGACGCCCGCACCGGCTCCGCGATCGTCTTCGACCTCGACGACGTCGTACAGCAGCAGATCGAGGAGTGGCGCCCGGCCTACCGCAGCGCCGGACGCGCGATCGTCTGCTCCGGCACCCAGCACATGCGGGCCGTCGGCACCCCCGGCGCCGTCGCGCAGGTCCTCGCCGCGCTGATCGAGAACTCGCTGATGCACGGTGGCGGCACGGTCGCCCTGCGCAGCAGGATCACCGGCAACCAGGCCGTGATCGAGGTCACGGACGAGGGCCCCGGCGTACCGGCGGACCTCGGTTCACGGATCTTCGAGCGCGCGATCAGCGGGCACAACTCGACGGGTATCGGGCTCGCGGTCGCCCGTGATCTGGCGGAGGCGGACGGCGGTCGGCTCGAACTGCTCCAGCAGCAGCCGCCGGTCTTCGCGCTGTTCCTCAGCCGCGAGGTGCGGATCCGCAAGGAGCCCAAGAGGACCGTCAGGTGAGTGTCAGGTGACCCGGCCGGGCTCCGCGTCCGGCACGAGCCCCGGCACGGGCGCGGGCTCCGGCCGGAGCCGGCGGAACACCCAGGTGCGGTACGACCAGAAGCGGAACAGCGTCGCCACGCCGATACCGAGGAACTTGAACACGTTGCTCTGGAGCGGCCCGTCCCAGCCGAACCCGTACGTCGCCGTGTAGAGCACACCGTTCTCGATGACCAGCCCGACCGCGCTGAACAGCAGGAAGAGCGTCAGCTCCTTCGTCCGCCGGGTCTTGTCGCGGTCCCGGTAGGCGAAGTAGCGGAAGCCCACGTAGTTGCAGGCGATCGCGACGACGGTGGCCAGGATGCTGGCCCGTACGACCTGGAGTTCGGTGGTGTGCCGTACGAGGTTGAAGACCGCCAGATTGACCAGCAGACCCACCCCGCCGACCGCGCCGAACTTGGCGATCTCGTGGGTGAGCAGCGACAACCGCTCCCGCAGGGCTGGTCTCTGCGAAGGCGCGGCAGTCATCAGGTCGCTCAGCCCCGTCCGGTCGGCGTGTGTCGGTCGGTATGTGTCGGTCGGCGTATTCGGTCGATGTGGTCCGTCGACGTGCTCTGTCGACGTGCTCCGTCGACGTCGCGGTTACGTCGCCGACCGGCCCACTGTAACCACCGGAAGGTGCCGGACCGGGCGACGGATACCCTGGGAGTGTGACATTCCCGGTAGTCGGCATGGTCGGCGGCGGTCAGCTCGCCCGTATGACCCACGAGGCGGGCATCCCCCTCGGCATCAGATTCAAGCTCCTCAGCGAGACCCCTCAGGACTCCGCGGCCCAGGTGGTCGCCGATGTGGTCATCGGCGACCACACCGATCTGGAGACCCTGCGTGCCTTCGCGCGCGGCTGCGACGTGCTCACCTTCGACCACGAGCATGTGCCGATCGAGCACCTGCGCGCCTTGGAGGCGGACGGCATCCCCGTACGCCCCGGGCCGGACGCCCTCGTGCACGCGCAGGACAAGGGTGTGATGCGCGCCAGGCTCACCGAGCTGGGCGCGCCCTGCCCGCGCCATCGCATCGTCACCGACCCCGCCGATGTCGCCGCCTTCGCCGCCGAGGTCGGCGGCTTCCCCGTCATCCTGAAGACGGTGCGCGGCGGCTACGACGGCAAGGGCGTCTGGTTCGCCCGATCGGAGGACGACGCGGAGCAGCCCTTCCGGGCCGGCGTCCCCGTCCTCGCCGAGGAGAAGGTCGACTTCGTCCGGGAGCTCGCCGCCAACATCGTGCGCTCGCCGCACGGCCAGGCCGTCGCGTACCCCGTCGTGGAGTCCCAGCAGGTCGACGGCGTGTGCGACACCGTCATCGCGCCCGCGCCCGGCCTCTCCGACGAGCTGTCCGGCGAGGCACAGCGGCTCGCGCTGCGGATCGCGGCCGAACTGGGCGTCGTCGGTCATCTCGCCGTCGAGCTGTTCGAGACGGCCGACGGCCGGATCCTCGTCAACGAGCTGGCCATGCGCCCGCACAACTCCGGCCACTGGACGCAGGACGGGGCGATCACCTCGCAGTTCGCCAACCACGTACGCGCCGTGCTCGACCTGCCCCTCGGCGACCCGCGCCCGCGCGCGCCGTGGACGGTCATGTGCAACGTGCTGGGCGGCGACTACCCCGACATGTACGCGGCGTATCTGCACTGCATGGCCCATGACCCGCAGCTCAAGATCCACATGTACGGCAAGGACGTGAAGCCCGGCCGCAAGGTGGGCCACGTCAACACCTACGGTGACGACCTGGACGACGTGCTGGAGCGCGCCCGCCACGCCGCCGGATACCTCCGAGGAACGATCACCACATGAGCTCTCCCCTCATCGGCGTCGTCATGGGGTCGGACTCCGACTGGCCCGTCATGGAGGCCGCCGCGCAGGCGCTCGACGAGTTCGAGATCGCCTACGAGGTCGACGTCGTCTCCGCGCACCGGATGCCGCGCGAGATGATCGCGTACGGCGAGGAGGCCGCCGGACGCGGGCTCAGGGCGATCATCGCGGGCGCGGGCGGCGCGGCCCATCTGCCGGGCATGCTGGCCTCCGTCACACCGCTGCCCGTCATCGGCGTCCCCGTACCGCTGAAGTACCTGGACGGCATGGACTCGCTGCTGTCGATCGTGCAGATGCCCGCGGGCGTGCCGGTCGCGACCGTCTCCGTAGGAGGAGCCCGTAACGCCGGTCTGCTGGCCGCGCGGATCCTGGCTTCGCACGACCCCGGGCTGCGGGCCCGTATGGAGGACTTCCAGCGGAGCCTGAACGAACAGGCCACGGACAAGGGCAGACTCCTGCGAGCGAAGGTCAGCGGTCACGACAGCTTCGGCTTCGGGAAGTGAGGGCCCCCATGGGCACCGATGACTATCTGGAGCAGGCTCGTGAACTGCTCGAAGACTTCCCCCTGGTCGACGGGCACAACGACCTGCCGTGGGCGCTGCGTGAACAGGTCGCCTACGACCTCGACCGCCGCGACCTCGCCGACGACCAGTCGGCGCATCTGCACACCGACATCCCGCGGCTGCGGGCGGGCGGGGTCGGGGCGCAGTTCTGGTCGGTGTACGTACGCTCCGACATGGCCGGCGACACGGCGGTCAGCGCGACCCTGGAGCAGATCGACGTCGTCGGGCGCATGATCGCCCGCTACCCCGACGACCTCGCCGCGGCCCGCACCGCCGACGACATGGAGAACGCCCGCCGCACCGGGCGGATCGCGTCCCTGATGGGCGCCGAGGGCGGCCACTCCGTCAACAACTCCCTCGCCACGCTGCGCGCCCTGTACGCGCTCGGCGTGCGCTACCTCACGCTCACGCACAACGACAACCTCGCGTGGGCCGACTCGGCGACCGACGAGCCCGGCGTGGGCGGCCTCTCGCCCTTCGGCCACGAGGTCGTACGCGAGATGAACCGCACCGGCATGCTGGTCGACCTCTCGCACGTGGCCGCCACGACGATGCGCGACGCGCTCGCCACGAGCGCCGCGCCCGTGCTCTTCTCGCACTCCTCCGCGCGGGCGGTCTGCGACCATCCGCGCAACATCCCGGACGACGTGCTGGAGCTGCTGCCGGCCAACGGCGGGGTGGCGATGGCCACCTTCGTACCGAAGTTCATCCTTCCCGAGGCCATCGCCTGGACGACGGCCGCCGACGAGAACATGCGCGAGCACGGTGCCCACCCGCTCGACACCACCGAGTCCGCGATGAGGATCCACCGGGCTTTCGAGGCGGCCAACCCGCGCCCGGCGGCCACCGTCGCGACGGTCGCCGACCATCTGGACCATATGCGCGAGGTCGCGGGCATCGACCACATCGGTATCGGCGGCGACTACGACGGCACGGCGTTCACGCCGGACGGCCTTGAGGACGTCGCCGGCTACCCGAACCTCGTCGCGGAACTCCTCGCCCGCCGCTGGTCGCCCGAGGACCTGGCGAAGCTGACCTGGCACAACGCGGTACGGGTGCTGCGCGCCGCGGAGGACGTGGCCCGTGCGCTGCGCGTGGAGCGCGGTCCTTCGACGGCGACCATCGGGCAACTGGACGGCTGAGACGCCGGGGGTACTGAGACGCCGGGGGTACGGGGCGCGGGCCGGACTTGTCGGGCCCGCGCCCCGCGCCGTACCCCCGAACGCCCCGTCCGCCGCGACCCGTCCGGCGGCCCGTGGCACGGTGGCCGTACTGCCTTCGCACCCCACGGAGCCTCGTCATGGCAGATCTGAAGGACGACCCCTACGACACGGACGCGACACCGGCGGCCGGTGATCTCGACGCGCGGCCGCACCCCAGCCCGCCCGCGGAATCGGTGATGGCCTCGGACGCCGAGCTGATGACGCCTTTGGACGCCGCCTCCCTGGCCACGCCCGCGTCGTCGGCCACACCCGCCACGTCCGCCTCGTCCGCCGAGCGTGCCCGCGAGCTGCTGGCCTCGCACCCCGTCGTCGACGGCCACAACAGCCTCGCCCCCACGCTGCTGCGCCGCCGCGGCACCAGCCACAGCCACGACCTCGAACAGGGCGACAGCTTCCTGGACACCGACATGCCGCGGATCAAAGAGGGCGCGCTCGGCGCGCAGTTCTGGTCCCTGGAGGTCGACGCCGCGGCGGTCCGCGAGGGCCGGGCCGTCAGCACCACGCTGGAGCTGATCGACCTCGTACGGGATCTGATCTCGTCCTACCCGGAGAGCCTGCGCATCGCGCTCGGCGCCGGGGACCTGGCCGACGCCCGCAACTGCGGACGCGTCGCCTCGCTCCTCGGCCCCGTCTCGGGCCCGGCCATGGGCGACTCGCTCGCCACGCTGCGGGCGTTCCACTTCCTCGGCGTGCGGGCCCTCTCCCTCGCGGGCGCCCGCTGGGCCGAGGGCGGGCTCAGCCGCTTCGGCCACGAGGTCGTGCGCGAGCTGAACCGGCTCGGCGTCATCATCGATCTGACCGGCACGTCCGACGAGACGGCGCGCGCCACGTTCGCAGTCACCAAGGCACCGGCGATGTTCTCCCACTCCGCCGCGAGCGTCCCGGACGACATCCTGGCGCTGCTCGGCGCCAACAACGGTGTCTGCATGGTGAGTTTCGCACCGGACCAGATCGCCCACGGCAGGACTCCGACACTCTCCCAGGCCGCCGACGCCGTCGAGCGCGTACGGGACGTGGCGGGCCCGGAGTGCGTCGGTCTCTCGGGGACGTACGGCCGCGAGTCCCGGACGCCGCACACCGTCGGCCTCGAAGACACCTCGTGCTACCCGCAGTTGATCGCCGAACTGCTCGAACGCGGCTGGGACGACACCGCCGTCACTGATCTCACCTGGAGCAACGCGGCACGTGTGCTGCGCGACACCGAGTTCCTGGCGCGCGCCAACCAGCAGCGGCGCCAGCCGTCCACGGCGAAGATCGAAGAACTGGACGACGCCCGCCGCTAGGGCGTGTTTGAGAAGTCCCGTCTGGCCCACGACGCCTGGCACGCGCGCTCGCTGCGTTGTCGGAGTCATCCAAGTACGTCCAGTACGAGGCTGATCCTCCGCCTTGCGATCGCACGCACCAGACGCCGTGGGCCCCGCCCGATGGGCGGACGACGCTACTTCTAAAACACGCCCTAGTTGTGTCCAGGGGCCGGTCAGGCCCTCGGCCGGCCCATCGCCCGGTACGTCCAGCCCGCCCCGCGCCACACCGCCGGGTCAAGTGCGTTGCGCCCGTCGAGGATCAGCCGCCGCGACACGGCGCCGCCGAGCTCCGCCGGGTCCAGCTCCCGGAACTCGCGCCACTCGGTCAGATGCAGGACGACATCGGCGCCCCGCACCGCCTCCAGCGCGGACTCGGCGTAGCCGAGCGTCGGGAAGAGCCCGCGGGCGTTGTCCATGCCCTTCGGGTCGTACACGGTGACCTGACCCCCCTGGAGATGGATCTGCCCGGCGACGTTGAGCGCGGGGGAGTCCCGTACGTCGTCCGAGTCCGGCTTGAACGTCGCGCCCAGGACCGCGACCCGCTTGCCGAGGAACGACGAGTCGCCCCCGACGGCCTCGCGCGCCAGCTCGACCATGTGCCCGCGGCGCCGCATGTTGATCGAGTCGACCTCGCGCAGGAACGTCAGCGCCTGGTCCGCCCCCAGTTCGCCCGCCCGCGCCATGAACGCCCGGATGTCCTTGGGCAGACAGCCGCCGCCGAAGCCGATCCCGGCCCGGAGGTACTTCCTGCCGATGCGCTCGTCGTAGCCGATGGCCTCCGCCAGCTTCACCACGTCGCCGCCGGCCGCCTCGCAGACCTCGGCCATCGCGTTGATGAAGGAGATCTTGGTGGCGAGGAAGGAGTTCGCGGCCGTCTTCACCAGTTCGGCGGTCGGGAAGTCCGTCACGATGAACGGCGACCCCTCCCCGACCGGAGTCGCGTACACCTCGCGCAGCAGCTTCTCCGCTCGCTCGCTCCCGGTGCCCACCACGATCCGGTCCGGGTGGAGCGTGTCCTGTACGGCGAAGCCCTCCCGCAGGAACTCCGGATTCCAGGCCAGCTCGACGTCGATGCCCTCCGGCGCCAGCTCGGTGAGCCGCCGCGCGAGCCGCTCCGCGCTGCCGACCGGCACGGTCGACTTGCCGACCACCAGCGCCGCCCGGCCCAGCTGCGGGGCCAGCGAGTCGAAGGCGCTCTCGACGTAGCTCATGTCGCACGCGTACTCGCCGTGCTTCTGCGGGGTGTTCACGCAGACGAAGTGGACGTCGCCGAAGGCGCCGATCTCCTCGTAGGAGGTGGTGAAGCGCAGCCGGCCGCTCGACCCCTCGATGCCCGCGACATGCTTGCGCAGCAGGTCCTCCAGACCGGGCTCGTACATCGGGACCCGGCCCGCCGACAGCATCTCGATCTTCTCGGGGACGACGTCGAGCCCGAGGACCTCGAAGCCCAGTTCCGCCATGGCCGCGGCGTGCGTGGCGCCGAGGTAGCCGGTACCGATCACAGTGATCTTGAGGGCCATGTCGTGCTCCTGGGAGTCCGGTCGGGATGCGGTGCCCGAGCATAGCCCCGCGCTCCGGACGCCTTTTCGGTCGCCCGTACGGCAAGGTGCGGGAGCTGTCGGAAAACTCACGTACGGCGCGGTGCTCCCGACCTCTAAAATCGGTGTTACTTAACGGTAGTTAGCATTCAGGGGAGTGAAGGACCGTGGCCGGATCGGCTGATTTCGACCTGTACCGCCCGTCGGAGGAGCACGACATGCTCCGGGAGGCGGTGCGCGCGCTCTCCGAGGCGAAGATCGCGCCGTTCGCCGCCGCGGTGGACGAGGAGGCCCGCTTCCCGCAGGAGGCGCTCGACGCGCTGGTCGCCGCGGATCTGCACGCGGTCCACGTCCCCGAGGAGTACGGCGGCGCCGGTGCGGACGCCCTCGCCACGGTGATAGTCATCGAGGAGGTCGCCCGCGTCTGCGCCTCGTCCTCCCTGATCCCGGCCGTGAACAAGCTCGGCTCGCTGCCCGTGATCCTCTCCGGCGGCGAGGACCTGAAGAAGAAGTACCTCGGCCCGCTGGCCAAGGGCGACGCGATGTTCTCGTACTGCCTCTCCGAACCGGACGCGGGCTCGGACGCCGCCGGCATGAAGACCAAGGCCGTACGGGACGGCGACAGCTACGTACTCAACGGCGTGAAGCGCTGGATCACCAACGCAGGCGTCTCCGAGTACTACACGGTGATGGCCGTCACCGACCCCGACCGCCGTACGAAGGGCATCTCGGCGTTCGTCGTCGAGAAGGGCGACGAGGGTGTCTCCTTCGGCGCCCCGGAGAAGAAGCTCGGCATCAAGGGCTCCCCGACCCGCGAGGTCTACCTCGACAACGTCCGCATCCCGGCCGACCGCCTCATCGGCACCGAGGGCACCGGCTTCGCCACGGCGATGAAGACCCTGGACCACACCCGCATCACGATCGCGGCCCAGGCCCTCGGCATCGCCCAGGGCGCGCTCGACTACGCCACGGGCTACGTCCAGGAGCGCAAGCAGTTCGGCAAGCCGATCGGCGACTTCCAGGGCGTCCAGTTCATGCTCGCCGACATGGCGATGAAGCTGGAGGCGGCCCGCCAGCTCACCTACTCCGCGGCGGCCCGCTCCCAGCGCATCTCCGACGGCGGCGACAAGGAACACCTGACCTTCTTCGGCGCCGCGGCCAAGTGCTTCGCCTCCGACGCGGCGATGGAGATCACGACGGACGCGGTCCAACTCCTCGGCGGCTACGGCTACACGCGCGACTACCCGGTGGAACGGATGATGCGCGACGCCAAGATCACCCAGATCTACGAGGGCACGAACCAGATCCAGCGCATCGTGATGGCGCGCAACCTGCCGTAGGCGCTGTACGACGAAACGCCCCGGTCCGCGTGAGCGGGCCGGGGCGATTCGGGTGGTGTGCGTGGCGATCGAGGGGTCAGTCCGAGGTGACCGTGACCTTCTCGTCGTTGTTCAGCTGTTCCACGAGCTGCTTGACCTTGGCCTTGTCCCAGACCAGGTTGCCGCCCGTGCTGCCCGAGATCGGGATGTTCATCGACTTGCCGTCGCCGCCCGTGACGCCCTTCATCGCGAAGAACATCTGGCTCAGCGACCAGAGCGACATGTCCTTGTCGACGATCAGGGTGTCCAGGCCCGCGCCCATCGTCGGGTAGAGCTTGAACGGGTTGAGGACCGTGCCCGGTGTGGCCGTCTGGGAGGCCAGGGCCGCCAGGAACTTCTGCTGGTTCTTCGTACGGTCCAGGTCGCTGCCCGCGAAGGCGTACCGGGTGCGTACGAACGCCAGGGACTGCTCGCCGTCCAGCGTCTGCTTGCCCGCCTTGAAGTCGGCGCCCGACTTCTTGTCCTTGAAGGCCTTCGGGATGTCCAGCTCGACGCCGCCGATCGCGTCCACGATGTTGGCGAAGCCCGCGAAGCCGATCTCGACGTAGTGATCGATGCGCAGACCGGTGTTGAACTCGACGGTACGCACGAGCAGTTCGGGCCCGTCCTCCGCGTACGCCGCGTTGAGCTTGGTCTCGCGGCCCTGGTTCGGGAACAGCTTCCCTGACTCCGAGCCGCGGAACGAGGGGATCACCACGTTCGAGTCACGCGGCAGCGAGATCAGCGTCGGGCCGTTCGAGCCGTCGTGCAGGATCATCATCGAGTCGGTGCGCTTGCCCTCGGCGCTGCCCGTGTGGAGTTCCTTCTTCTCCTCGTCGGACATGCCCTCACGGCTGTCGGAGCCGACGATCAGATAGTTCGTGCCGTCGCCCGCCTCCGGGCGCTCGATGACCTTCGAGAGGTCGACCTCGCGCTTGAGCTTGGAGTCGGCCCAGAAGTAGGTGCCTATGGACACGACGAGGAATATGACGACCAGGGAGATCGCGGTGATCTTGATACGGCGCCGCCAGTCCGGTGCGTGGTCGGGCGGATAACCGCCGCCGTTGTTGTAGGACCCCTGCGGCGGCACGCCCGGCGGGCCGCCCTGACCCCGGTCGGCGGGGGTGCCGTAGACCTGGCCGGTGTTGTAGTCGCTGTTGTACGGCGGCGGGTCGTAACCCCCGTCGTACCCCTGCGACGGCTGCTGGGGGACCGCGCGCCGCTGCACGTGCGGCATCGCGCGTACGCCTTCGGGCTGACCGCCCGCGCTGCCGCGTCCGTAACGCTCGCCGCCACGGTCAGCGCGGTCGCCGTTCCATCCGTCAGGCCAATCGTTCATGCGGACCAGTGTGCGGCTCAGAGGTGTCGCGCAGACAGGGGTGGAGGAAAATCACAGCATCCCTGTTGCCAAGCTGATGCAATGCGGGCCGTTACGGACCCCCGCATAGGGTGGAGGGCATGACAGACCAGGCCGTCCGCCCCGAGACAGATATTCCGGGTAAGCCCACCTCAGCGTCCCGTACCACGCTCAGTCACATCATGAGCGGCGGTGACACCAATCTCCTCGGCACGGTGCACGGCGGCGTGATCATGAAGCTCGTCGACGACGCCGCGGGAGCGGTCGCCGGCCGGCACTCCGGAGGGCCCGCGGTCACCGCCTCCATGGACGAGATGGTCTTCCTGGAGCCGGTACGGGTCGGGGACCTCGTCCATGTGAAGGCCCAGGTCAACTGGACGGGACGGTCGTCCATGGAGGTCGGCGTACGCGTGCTGGCCGAGCGCTGGAACGAGTCCACCCCCGCCCAGCAGGTCGGCAGCGCCTATCTCGTCTTCGCCGCCGTCGACGCGGACGGCAGGCCCCGCCCCGTACCGCCGGTGATTCCGGAGACCGAGCGCGACAAGCGGCGCCACCAGGAGGCGCAGATCCGGCGTACGCACCGGCTCGCCCGGCGGCGCGCGATCAAGGAGCTGCGCGAGAAGCGCGCCGCCGACGGGATCGACGACTGAGCGGAAGGGGCGGAAGGGGCGGAAGAGATCGATTGCCCACGGGGCCCGTACGCCGTCCTCGTCACGGGCACACCACCTGGTCGCCCGTCACCGCCCCGAACTCGCCCTGGTGCACATCCTCGGCCTTCACCGGCCGTACCGCCTTGTAGTCCTTCCCCGCCATCACCTTCAGCGTCGCGCCCTGCCGGGGCATCGGCTTCAGCTCGCAGCCCGGCAGCGCGGCCGCCAGGGATTTGGCCGAGCGGTCCCAGCGCGGGTCGAACAGCACCTGCGTACGCGTCGCCTCAGGCCCCGTGTGATTCAGCGGGGCCCGCGTCGTACCGAAGCCGGTCGCGCGCAGCGCGCTGTCCACGCGCTGGCCCAGACCGTCCCGCCGGGTCGCGTTGTAGACCTGCACCCTGATCTGCTGCGGCGACACCTCGACCAGCGAGGCCGGCGGCTGCTTGGGCGCCTGCGGCCCGTGCGGTCCGGCGGGGGCCGGCGGCGTCAGCGGCTTGTCCTCGCGCAGCGCGCGGAAGAGCTTCTTCGACTTCACCGGGTCCCACTTCAGCGTCGAGCCGATGCCCTTGACCGGGAAGCCCCCTTGGGTGACAGGCACGGACGTGAACTCCGACGACGCCGGAGTGAAGTCGCGCATCGCCTTGCCGAGCGTGAGCAGCTCCTGCGTACCGAAGCCCTTGTCCGCCCGGACCGAGTCGAGCATGGCCGAGGTCACACCGCGGAACTTCACCGGATTCAGGAGCACCCCGCTGCTGGTGGCCTGCTTGATCAGCGCGGCCATGAAGCGCTGCTGGCGCTGCATCCTGCCGAGGTCGGACGAGCCGTCGAGATAGCGGGAGCGCACGTACTGGAGAGCCTTGCCGCCGTCCAGCTCGTGCGTCCCCGCGCGCAGATTGAGGCCGGTGTGCGAGTCCTTCAGCGGCTTGGCGGTGCAGATCTCCACCCCGCCGACCGCGTCGACCGTCTTCATGAAGCTGGTGAAGTCGATCTCCAGATAGTGGTTGACCTTCACGCCGGTCATGCCCTCGACGGTCCGGACCGTCAGCTGCGGGCCACCCTCCGCGTACGCCGCGTTGAGCTTCACCGGGTGCGGCCCGTGCTTCTCGCCGGTGTTCTCATCGGTGTGCGAGGGCAGCTCGGCGTAACTGTCGCGCGGCAGGCTCACGACGCTCGCGCGCTCACGGTCCTCCGAGATGTGCACGAGCATGATCGTGTCGGTGCAGCGGCAGGGGGCGCCGCCGAGCCGGTACTTCTGCCGCTCCTCCTTGGTGATCTTGTCGCGGCCGTCGGTGCCGACCAGGAGGATGTTCATGCCGTTCCCCCCGTCGGGGCGGTTCTTCATGTCCTTGAACGGGTCCACCCGGCCGATCCCGGTGTCGAGACTCGTGACGACGGCGTGCCCGATGCCCCCGGCGCCGAGCACCAGCACCGAGAGCGTCGTCGCCACCCGCATCCCCCAGCGGGGCCGGCCCGGACGGCCGTTCCGCCGCCCGCCACGGAGGCCGCGCCCACCTCGGACACCGCGCACACCGCGGTCGGCGCCGGCGGTCGGCGCGGACCGGACGCCGGTCTGCGCCGGTCTGGGCCGACCGGCGGGCCGGGGCCGGGGGGAGCGGGGTGGTGTGGGCACGGGGGGACACCTCCGCGGGTGACGGGATCGACTGGACTGCCGGGGCGGGGCGGGGCGAGGGACGGCCAGGGGACGCAAGGTAGGCCCATACGATCAGCAGCCTTGCGCTGAGCCCGCCCGACGCGCGTCGGGGTCCCCCGTTCGCGGTAACGTGGCGTGCCAGAACCCGTCTCCCGGCCGCCCGAAGGATCACATGCCTGCCCAGCCCCCCGCCGTGTCCGTGATCATGCCGGTGCTCAACGAGGAACGGCATCTGCGGGACTCCGTCCGGCACATCCTGGAGCAGGAGTACGACGGCGAGATGGAAGTCGTCATCGCGCTCGGCCCGTCCACGGACCGTACGGACGAGATCGCGGCCGAACTCGTCCGTGAGACCGCGGACAGCGCGCGTGCCCGCGTGCAGACGGTGCCCAATCCGACCGGCCGCACGCCGGCGGCGCTCAACGCGGCCATCAAGGCGTCCAAGCACCCCGTCGTCGTACGTGTCGACGGCCACGGCATGCTCTCGCCGAACTACATCGCGACCGCCGTACGGCTCCTGGAGGAGACGGGCGCGCAGAACGTCGGCGGCGTCATGCACGCCGAGGGCGAGAACGACTGGGAGCACGCCGTCGCCGCGGCGATGACCTCCAAGATCGGTGTCGGCAACGCGGCCTTCCACACGGGCGGCGAGGCGGGACCCGCCGAGACCGTGTATCTCGGCGTATTCCGGCGCGCGGCGCTGGAGCAACAGGGCGGCTACAACGAGGAGTTCATCCGCGCCCAGGACTGGGAGCTGAACTTCCGGATCCGGGAGGCGGGCGGTCGGATCTGGTTCTCGCCCGAACTGCGCGTCCAGTACCGGCCGCGGCCGTCCGTCCGGGCGCTCGCCAAGCAGTACAAGGACTACGGCCGTTGGCGCCATGTCGTCGCCCGCTTCCACTCGGGGTCGATCAATCTGCGCTACCTCGCGCCGCCGGTCGCGGTCTGCGCCAACGCGCTGGGTGTCGTCGTCGGTCTGGCCCTCACCCCCTGGGCGCTGATCGTTCCCGGCGGCTATCTCGCGGCGATCGTCGCTGGCTCGATACCGGCGGGGAAGGGGCTGCCGCTCAAGGCGCGGCTCCAGATCCCGCTGGCGCTCGCCACGATGCACATGTCGTGGGGGGTCGGCTTCCTGACCAGCCCTCGCTCGCTCGCCAGGAAGGTCATCGCGAGCCGCCGCCCGGCGGTCGGGCAGACCGCCTGAGCGGGGCCGTTACGTAAGAGCGTTACGTACGCACGACCGATACGTACGGCGAGGAGCCCCGGGCGCGTCGCCCGGGGCTCCTCGACATACCGGCCAGTTACCTAGAAGGTGAAGCCGGGCTGGATCTCCATGCACTCGCCGTCGTCGGCCCCGTTGAGCGCCCGCGCCGTGTCCGGCGTCTTGTTCTCGTCCGGCGCGGCCGACTTCGGATACGTGTCACCCGTGCGCCAGTCGGCGCCCACGACCAGCGTCACACCCGACACGTCCGTCGACTTCTTCGCCGAAGAGACCGGAATCCCGATGGACTTGGCGACCGCCTGTGCGTCACCTTCCAAGTCGGCGCTGGGGAACAGGACTTGGGTGCGCTCGGTGGGATCGGGCGTCGCGTCCGCGACGGCCTTCGTGTAGCCCTTGCCGACGAGCAGCCCCGCGACCGCCGTGGCCCGCTGCGGCGTCGGCGCCTGCGTGGCGCTGCCCGTGCCGTTGCGTACGAGCACCCCGGTGTCCGCCGGTGCCGCCGCCGGGTCGTCGGTCTCGGCCGGGGGCTTGCGCTTGGAAGCCTTGCCGTCGAGCGGCACGTCGTCGCGGACCATGGTGAACAGCTGCTCGGCGTCTTCGGGCTTGGGGAAGACCCGCCCGGCCTGGGCGCCCTCGCCGTACACGTTGGGCATCGTCGCCATCGTGATGCGGTTCGTGGGGACCTTCTTGAGCTCTTCCGCCAGGTCGTACAGCTTCTTGACGCCGCCGAGCCCCGTGTCGACGGTCAGCGCGTCGGTGGCCGCCTCGGCGAGGCTCATCAGCTTTCCGGGGTCGGTCAGCTTGGCGCCCTTGCGCAGCTCGCGGACCATCGAGTTCATGTACATGTGCTGGGCGTGGGTACGGGCGAGGTCGCTTCCGTCCTCGAAGCCGTAACGCGTACGCAGCCACTGGAGGGCCTGCTCACCCTGGATGACGTTCTCGCCCTTCTCCAGCTTCAGCCCGGAGCCCTTGCCCTCGGCGTTGCGTGAGTGGACGTTCTCCTGGACGCAGACCGGCACGCCGCCGATGGCGTCGGCCATCGACACCACGCCCGCGAAGTCGATCATCATGAAGTGGTCGATGGTGATGCCGGTCAGCTCGTACCAGGCGGCCACCGTGCACCCGGGACCCCCGCGTCCCAGGCTCTCGTTGGTCTGTACGTCGACCGTGCTCGCCGGGTAGACCTCACCGCTGTCCGGGTCCGTGCACTTGGGCATCTTCAGCATCGTGTCGCGCGGCATGCTGACGACCGACATGTTGCTGCGGTCGGCCGAGACATGGAGCAGCATCTGTACGTCGGCGAGAGGCGTGCCGCCGAAGGTCTCCTTTGCGCCGCCGAGCTTCTGGTTCTCCTTGGAGTCCCGGGCGTCGGAGCCGATGAGAAGGATGTTGAGCGGGGTCTGGCCCGCGGAGTTGGCCTTGTGGTCGGCCATCGGCTTGTCGCCGAGCGTCAGGTCTTCCTTCTTGAGCTTGCCGTCCAGATGACGGTAGTAGAGGTAACCGGCGCCGGCCGTGCCGAGGATCAGCAGGGCGAGGAAGGCGGAGACCCAGAGAAGTATTCGGCGCTTGCCGCGGCGGTTGCGCGGGCGCGAGCCGCTGCGGCGCGGACCGCCCTTTCGCTTCTTTCCGGAGCGGTCCTTACCGCCGCCGGAGGGGGAAGCGGACGCGCCGCCGGGACCGGCGCCCGTGCCGCCGTTTGCTCCGCCCGACGCTCCGTCGCCCGACGCGCCGTCAGGACCGGCCGCGTCACCCGGGCCGTCCTCGTACAGACTGTCGTCCCAGCCCAACTCGCGGGCGTGCGGGACGCGTTGCCGCGTCCCGTTTCTGCGCATGCTCTGCCCCACTCCGTACCCCCCTACCCCTGTCGTTCAGGCGCGCCGCACGAGTCGGGGCTCCGGGATCACCGGAACCGGGCTCACGTGGCGCACACTTGCTTGTCCGCTTCCACCTTCTGCACACCTTCCGGCGCCTTTGCCGGACCGACGATGGGAATGCCCGCGCCCTTGAAGTCCGCGCCGAGGGTGAGGGTCATCGCCTCAAGCCCCACGGCGTCCTCCGTGCCCGGCTTCATCGCGCCGGCGGGAAGGCCCATCAGGTCCGCGAGACGGCGGGCCTGGTCGGCCTGGTTCGGCGCGTACTCCAGTGATGTCTTGGCCAAGTCCTCAGGGGCGTTGCCCTTGTTGGTGGACTTGTTGACGCCTTCCTCGTTCTGCAGCCAGGCGAGAGTCTCCTGGGCGGAACCCTGCGGCCCGCCACCGTTGAACACATCGACCCTGACATCCTCGGGGGCCGATTTGGTTCCCTTCAGGAGCGCCGCCTGCTTGCTCTTGGCGGCCTTCTCCTTCTCCTTCACCTCGGTGAGGGAGGTGTCGTTCTGCATCATCGCGAACAGCGGCTTCGCCTGCGCGTCGTTCACCACGACCGTCGCCTTCACGACTTCGGCCGGGTTGTCTATGACGGGCAGCGTGGTGAAGCTGATGTTCTTCGGATTGACCTTGGACAGCTCCATACCGAGGTCACGCAGCTTCTCGATGCTGCCGATGCCGGTGTCGACCGTGAGCGCGTCGGTCGCCGCCGTCGCCAGGTCCCACAGCTTCGCGGGGTTGGTCAGCGTCTCGCTGGACTTCATCTTCCTGATCAGGGAGCCCAGGAACTGCTGCTGGGTCTGGATCCGGTCCAGGTCGCTCTCGTTGCCGAAGCTGTGCCGCGTACGGACGAAGGCGAGCGCCTGCTCGCCCTTGATCACATGCTTGCCCTTGGTCAGCTTCAGATGCGAGTCGGGGTCGTCGACGTCCTTGCCGACGCACACCTCCACACCGCCGACCGCGGACGTCAGCGTCTTCACCGCGTTGAAGTCGGCCATCATGAAGTGATCGACCGTCAGACCGGTCAGCTCCTTGACCGTACGCATGGTGCAGCCCGGGTCGCGCTCGGACTGGCCGAGGCTGGTGTTGAACCGCACACCCTGCTCGCCGGGGACGACCTTCGTGCCGTCCTCGGTCTTCGTCTCGCAGTCGGGGATGTCGGTGATCAGGTCGCGGGGGATGGAGAGCGCGGTCGCGTTCGTCCGGTCCTTGGAGACATGGAAGAGGATCGTGGTGTCGGCGTGACCGACGCTGTCCTTGTCGCCGTAGCTCTCGTTTCCGGCCCCGGTGCGCTTGTCGGTGCCGATCACCAGGATGTTGACTGCCTGGTCCTTCTTGAAGCCGCCGCTGCCCGCGCCCTGGACGTCGATCGTCTTGATGTTGCCGTTGAGCTCCTGGTACGCGTAGTAGGCCGCGCCCGCGCCGCCGATGAGGACGAACGCGGTGATGCCGCCGGTCCAGCCGAGGAGCTTCTTCTTACGGGACTTGGGCGGCGCCTTGCGCTTGCGGCGGCCCGCTCCGGCGGCTCCGCTGTCGGCGTTGTTCGCGGCGCGGCGGCTGCGCTGGCCGGGTACGTCGCGGCGCGCCGTACCCGAAGTGCCGGTGGAACCGGAGGAGTTACGTGCGCGGGGAATGCGCGCTCCGGCGCCGTCGGGCGCTTCGTCGGCGCCGGCTCCGGCTGCCGCGCCCGCTCCGGCGGCTCCCGCTCCCGCGGCGCCCGGTGCTCTGCGGTCCCGGCCGGAACGGCCGCGCGGCGAACCGTCGTCCGTGGGTGACGCGTTTCTGGACCGGCGAGGAGCGCCGGTCCCGTTTCCCGCGTCGCGGGAAGGGGCGGACGACTGCCCTTCGGAGTGGTTCAGTCGCAATTCGTAATTGCCGGTCTGCGGGTTGAGTACCCACTGGTCGGCGGGGTCGATCCCGCCCGACTCGCCACGGCTATGCGCATCCACGGTTGCTTGAGTCCTCCGTCGGTGCCACGCGAAGCGCCTCTTCCCCCAAAGGCGCTCGGTCTTTCGATCCGGCAGTGCGCGACCTCACGGTCCGATGAACCGGATCGAGTCACACTATCCGCCCAGTTCAGCGTCGAGCGACGTCGGTGACAAATTCGACTCCTCTTACAAGTGGGCAATCTGGTCAATCGTCATAGACTGTCGACCTCTACTTGGTTTTCCTTTTACTCGCAGAGTCCGGCGGCGGCATTTGTGCCCGGGAAACTCGGGGTCGCGGTGGCGTCCGACGCTCCCGGGCCGTCCGGCTTCTCATCTGTTCCCGAACGTCCCTCGTCACGCTGTGTGTTCTCCTTCTCCCCAGGAGGAGCGATCGAAACGGGCTCGTCCTTGCGCAACTGCGAGAAAAGCCGCCCGGCGTCCGGCTGTACGAGTTCGTCACGATTCGGATCGTTGACATAGGGCTGACGCGGAACCGTCATGAACTGCACCTTTTCCGTCGGTACGTTCCGCAGGCCGCGCGCCAGGTCGTACAGGTCCTTGAGCGTGTTCAGACCGGGGTCGGTCGTCAGAGACTTGGTCGCCGCGTCCAGCACCGGATACAGCCGGGTGGGATTGAGCAGAACACCGTTGCTCTGCACCTTCCTGACGAGCGAACCGAGGAACTGCTGCTGGCGTTCCATCCGCTCGGTGTCGCTGCCGTCCCCGATGGTCTTGCGGGCGCGGACGAAACCGAGGGCTTCCTCACCGCTGAGGGTCTGCTTGCCCGCCGGCAGCTTCAGATGCGCGTCGACGTCGTCGACGGGCTTCTTGAGGCAGACATCGACGCCGTCGACCGCGTCCACCATGTCCTTGAAGCCGCTGAAGTCGATCACCATGTAGTGGTCGATCCGGATGCCGGTGAGCTTCTCGACCGTACGGATCGAGCACGCCGTACCGCCGAACTGGAACGCCCAGTTGAACTGCGCCGACTGCTCCTTGGAGCGCCGGCCCTCCGAGGTGAGGCAGCTCGGGATCTCGACCATCAGGTCACGCGGGAGGGAGACGGCGGTCGCGCTCTGCCGGTCGGCTGCCAGGTGCAGCAGGATCGTGGTGTCGGACCGCTGCGAGCCGCCGTCGTCCCGGCCGTACTTGCCGTTGCCCGCCCCGGCGCGGGTGTCGGAGCCGATGAGAAGGATGTTCTTCGCGTCGACGGCGATGGGCCGGGGGCGTTCCTTCTCGTACGTGCGCAGTTCGGCGGCGGCGGTCGTGTCGGTGGTGATGTTGCCGTCGAGCTTCTGGTAGAACCACCAGCCGACACCGGCGGCGGCGAGGACGACGACGGAGGTACCGAGGGCGGTCCAGCGGAGCCAGTGGCGCTTGCGGGGTGTGTCGGCGTCGGCATCGGCGTCGGAGGACCCGGTCTCCTCTTCCTTTTCCTCAGTGGTCCCGCTTTCCTCAGTGGTCTCGCTCTCGTTCTCGTTCGCGTCGCCGTCGGACCCGGGCGACGCGGTCGGCGGCTCGTCGTCTGCCCGGGGGTCCGGTTCGGGCGGCGTGCCAGCGCTGTCGGTCACGGCGGAGTCCATCCTTCATGGCGTCGGCGGCGTACGGCTCCGCCGGTTTCAGGGGTAGACGGCTGAATCGCACACTTGGTTGTGCACTGAAATAGGAATACCGACGATCATCTACCGCAGGTGGCGCTCCGCGCCGGAACCCGTCGGGCCATCAGGTCACCGTGTCGCCGACCGGACGCTATCCCGAACGCTGAGAGCCTGTGGGGTCCGCCGTGCCCGTGACCCGCTCGCTCTCGATCCGCTTGGCCAGCCCTTCCGGCGACAGCTGGTCCAGATTGCGGCAGAGCACCACGGACGAGCCGGCGGCGAGCGGTGCGTACAGCCCGGCGGACAGTCCCTCCCAGGTGTCGTACGACTCACCGGACAGCAGCCGGGCGCCGGGGGCCGTCAGGCCGAGGGCCGTGGCGTCCGTGCGGGCGCGCTCGACGATCTGGGCCGCCGTCAGCTCCGTACCGCCGACGGTGAGCGCGGGCGCGTCCGGGTCCACAGGCTCGAACGGCGCGAAACGGTCGCCCTGGCCGGGCACCTCGACCGCGTAGTCGGCGAAACCCTCGGGTGCCTGGGGAAAACGGCCGCCGAGCGGACGCAGCGCGAGGGCGAGCCGTTCGCCACGGCAGGCGCGGGCGGCGTCCAGCGTGTCGGGGCCGCTCACGACGAGGTCCGCGTCGGCAGGGTCGCCGCCGATCTCGACGCCCACGCCGACGGAGGAACAGGCGAGCAGCCAGACCGCGGTCTGCCAGTGCGCGGGCAGCAGCAGCGCGAGCCGGTCGCCGGGCGCTGCGGCGAGGTCGCCCTGGAGGAGGTTGGCGGTCTTGGACACCCAATTGGCGAAGGTGGCCACGGACAATTCCACGCGTTCACCGGTGGCATCGTCGTAGAAGGTGACCAAGGGGCGGGCCGGATCCGTGGCGAGGGCGGATCGCAGCAGGTCGGCGGGGGTGCGGTCGCTGGCGTTCACCCGGGCAAGGGTACGCGGGGCGGCCGGGCGCACACCGCCGTACCGGTGACGCGGTCCACCGGTTGGTCCGATGGCCCGTCAGTTTCCGCGGGTGCTCCCGGAAGGCGGGTACGGCGGTGCGGCCGCACGATCGGCACATGCGTGCATTCCTGTCTTCCTCGATCGGCGTCGCGTGCGCCGCGGCGCTCGTACTCCCGCTCTCGCTGTCCTCCGGGGCCGCGGCGGCTCCCCAGGACGGCCGGGCGGGCTCATCCGTGCCGGGCTCCACCGAGTCGCTGCCACTGGTCCCGCTCGGACCCGAACGCTCCTCCGGTGAAGTCACCGAGCAGGGGCTGCCCAAGCAGGACGTCCAGCCCTACTCGCTCGTCGGTGTCGTCTGGGACGACGCGGAGGCCGAACTCCACGGCTCGGTCCAGGTCAGAAGCCGGTCCGCCGGGACGGGCGACTGGTCCGGCTGGCAGCGCCTGGAGACGCACAACGCCGAACACGGCGCGGATCGCGGTACGGCGGAACGTGAGTCCGGCACCGTACGGGGCTCCACCGCGCCCCTGTGGGTCGGGCCGTCGGACGGTGTCCAGGTGAGGGTCCAGGCGGACGAGACCAAGGACGCCGGCTCGGACGACCGTCCCGGCCGTGAGCCGCTGCCGCACGGGCTGAGCCTGGAACTGGTCGACCCGGGGGAGGCGCCGGAGCAACTGCCGGTGAAGGAGACCGACGCGTCGCGCGGCCAGTCGGCGGGCGGTGGCGGCGGCACAGGCTCCGGCACCGGAGCCGCCGCCGGAGCCGCCGCCAAGCAGTACAAGGCCCCGCGCCCGAAGATCGTCTCGCGCAAGGGGTGGGGCGCGAACGAGAAGCTGCGTGAACGCGAGTTCGGCTACACGAAAACGGTGAAGGCGGCCTTCGTCCATCACAGCGCGACGGGCAACAACTACACCTGCAAGCAGGCGCCCTCCGTCATTCGCGGTATCTACCGCTACCACGTGACGAGCAGCGGCTGGCGGGACATCGGCTACAACTTCGCCATCGACAAGTGCGGAAACATCTACGAGGGGCGCGCCGGGGGCGTGACGAAGTCCGTCATGGGCGCGCACACGCTCGGTTTCAACTCCAACACCACCGGAATCGCCGTCCTCGGGTCGTACTCGACCGTCAACCCGCCCGCGGCCGTGACGACGGCGGTGGCCAGGCTCAGCGCCTGGAAGCTCGGGCTGCACGGGATCAACCCGAAGGGCAAGGTGACGCTGACGTCGGGCGGGAGCAACAAGTACCAGCAGGGCAAGAAGGTGAGCATGAACGCGGTCTCGGGCCACCGGGACGGGTTCGTGACCGACTGCCCCGGCAACAGGCTGTACGGCAAGCTCGGCGCGGTCCGGGTATCCGCCGCGAAGTACCAGGGACGCTCCTAGACTGGCCCGGCACCCCCCCGCACGGGGGACCGCCGACCCAGCAGGAAGCAGAGACGAACAAGGTGACTGAAGCGATCCTCCTGGTCGGCGGCAAGGGCACCAGGCTCCGGCCGCTCACGGTGCGCACGCCCAAGCCGATGGTCCCGGCGGCCGGCGTCCCGTTCCTCGCACACCAGTTGGGACGGGCGCGGGCGGCCGGGGTCGAGCACATCGTCCTCGCGACGTCGTATCTGGCCGAGGTGTTCGAGCCGTACTTCGGGGACGGCTCGTCCCTCGGCCTCCTTCTGGAGTACGTCACCGAACGCGAGCCGCTCGGCACCGGCGGCGCGATCCGCAACGTCGCCGCGCGCCTGGACTCGGGTCCTGACGATCCGGTGCTGATCTTCAACGGCGACATCCTGACGGGCCTGGACATCGGCGCGCTGGTCGGCACCCACGCGTCGTCGGGGGCGGACGTCTCGCTGCATCTGACCCGGGTCGAGGACCCACGGGCGTTCGGGCTGGTGCCGACGGACGACGACGGCCGGGTCACGGCGTTCCTGGAGAAGCCGCAGACACCGGAGGAGATCGTCACCGACCAGATCAACGCGGGGGCGTACGTCTTCCGCCGCTCGGTGATCGACTCGATCCCGACGGGCCGCCCGGTGTCGGTGGAACGCGAGACGTTCCCGGGCCTGCTGGAGTCGGGTGCGCATCTGCAAGGCATGGTCGACTCCACGTACTGGCTGGACCTCGGCACCCCCCAGGCCTTCATCCGCGGCTCGGCGGACCTGGTCCTGGGCGTGGCCCCGTCCCCGTCGGTCCCCGGCCGCTGCGGCGACCGCCTGATCCTCCCGACGGCCACGGTCGCCCCGGACGCGAAGCTCACGGCGGGCACGGTGATCGGCGAGGGAGCCCTGATCGCGGAGGGCACCCGCATCTCGGGCAGCGCGATCCTCCCCGGCGCGGTGATCGGCCCCGGCGCCGTGATCACGGACTCCCTGGTGGGCGCGGGAGCGCGAGTGGGAGCCCGCACGATCCTGTCGGGAGCGGTGATCGGAGACGGAGCGACGGTGGGCCCGGACAACGAACTCCAGTCAGGAGCCCGCATCTGGTGCGACACGACGCTTCCCCCTCACTCGATCCGCTTCTCGCCGGACGAGTGAGGGGGGGCGGGGCCGGCGGCTTCGCTTCCGTGCCAGGCAGGGCGCTGGCACGGCGAGGGTGTCCGAAGTCGGCTTTCGGTTCCGCCCGGTACGGCCCTGAGGCCGGCGTCTCGCCCGGCGAGGGGTCTGCGCCCGGAGCTGGCCCAGCGCGGCGTGTGGGCCGACTCGTTGCGGCGCCCGCCCGGCGCGACGGAGCGCGCCACTTCCTCCCCGGGACGGGTGCTCGGGAGCGCCCACCGTTTCCTCCTGGTGGTACGGCCCTGAGGCTGGCGTCTCGCGAGGCGGGGGTCTGTCGCCCGGAGCTGGCGGGCTCGGCCGGCGGAGCCGTGGCACGAGCCCGGGGCGTCGGCGCGGGGGTCTGTGGCCCAGAGTTCGTCCGGTTCCGCCGGGTGTGGACGGACTTGTTGTGACACTCGCCCGGCGGAGCCGTGGGGCGAACGTCGGAGGCTGGCGCGGCGCGGCGCGCCGCCTTGCCTCCGGCAGGCGGGGTGCCTGCGCGGTGCGGGGGCCTGTGACCCGGAGCTGGCCCAGTTCCGCCGGGTGTGCTGACTCGTGGCGTGAGGCCAGGGCGCCGGTGCGGGGGCCTGTGGTCCGGAGTTCGCCCGGCATCGCCGGGTGTGCCGACTCGTCGTTGTACTTGCCCGGCGGAGCCGTGGCGCGAGCACAGAGCGCCGGTGCGGGGGTCTGTGGCCTGGAGTTCGTCCTGTTCCGCCGGGTGCGGACTGACTCGTTGCGGCCCTCGCCCGGCGCAGCCGTGGCACGAGCCCGGGGCGCCGGCGCAGCGTGGCGCTTCGCCTCCCCGGCGCGGGGGTCCGGGGGCAGCGCCCCCGGTTTCGGGAAGGGGCGGGGTTGGGGAGAGGGCACCGCCCGGCAGCGCCTACCCTCTTCACAGACCCCGACCCCCAAGGACCCTCCCCGTGGCAGGCCGCTTCACCCCCCGTACCACCCCCGCCCTACCCACCCCACGGCCGAGCCGCCCCACCCCGCCCCCCAAGACCCGCCTCTGGGTGCCCGAGGGGGACTTCGAGTTGGGGCTCGTCCTCGGACCCCTCCGCCGCGGTCCCGCCGACCCCACCTTCCGGCTCTCCCAGGACGGGTCCGCCGTCCGCGCGACCCGGACGCCCGAAGGGCCCGGCACTCTGCGGGTCAGGGCCGGCGACACCGGCGTGCGCGCCGAGGCGTGGGGCCCCGGCGCCGACTGGCTGCTGGAGCGCCTGCCCGAGCTGCTCGGCGCCTCGGACGACCCCGAGGCCTTCGTCCCGCGCCACAGACTCGTCGCCGCGGCCCAACGCCGCCGCCCCGGCCTCCGCCTCTGCCGCACGGGACTCGTCATGGAGTCCCTGATCCCGTCCGTCCTGGAGCAGAAGGTCACGACCATCGAGGCGTACCGGTCCTGGCGCCACCTCGTACGGAAGTACGGCGAGCCCGCCCCCGGCCCGTACGGCGACTCGCCCGACGGCCGCCGCGACAGCCGGATGTACGTCATGCCCGACTTCCGCACCTGGGCCATGATCCCGTCCTGGGAGTGGCACAAGGCCGGCGTCGACGCCAAGCGCTCCGACACCATCGCGCGCGCCGTCCGCGTCGCCCGCCGCCTGGAGGAGGCCGCCACCATGGAGCCCGAACTCGCCGCCGCCCGCCTCCAGTTGATCCCCGGCATCGGCCCCTGGACCTCCGCGGAAGTCCTCCAGCGGTCGAACGGCGCCCCGGACGCCGTCACGGTCGGCGACCTCCATCTGCCGGGCATCATCGGCTACGCGCTCGCCGGCCGCCCCGACACCGACGACGCCGGGATGCTTGAACTGCTTGAGCCGTACGCCGGCCAGCGGCACCGCGCCGTACGGCTGATCCTGCTCACCGGCCGTACGCCACCACGCCGCGCCCCCCGCATGCCCGTCGGCAGAATCGCCCACCTGTAGCCACGCGGCCGCAGCCACGCGGCGTCAGGCGTCAGAACAGCTCAGCGCACCGAGATGAAGTCCTCCGCCACCCGGCCAGGTCGCACCTTCGGCTCCACCGCCGCGTGCCCGATCGCCACCGCCCCCATCGGATCCCAGTTCGCTGGCAGTTGGAGCACCTCCCGCACGACGTCCCGGCAGAACATCGTCGACGACACCCACGCGGAGCCGAGCCGCTCACCCGCCAGCGCGACCAGGAAGTTCTGCACACCGGCGCCCGTCGCGACCACGAACATCTCGCGCTCCGCCGTGTCCCGCCGCTCGTCCCCGTACGCGTGCGCGCCGTCCGCCACCAGGCACGGCACCACCAGATACGGCGCCGCGCGCAGCACGTCCCCGCGCCGCACCCGCTTGGCCACGGACTCCTCCGACTTGCCGTCCCGGCGCAGGTCCGCGATCCACGCGTCCCGCATCGCGTCGAGGAGCCGCACGCGCGACTCGGCCGACTCCAGCAGCACGAACCGCCACGGCGTCGTGTGATGCGGCGCCGGCGCCGTCACGGCAGCGGCGACCGCGCGCCGTACCGCCCCCGGATCGACCGGCTCGTCCGTGAACTCCCGGACCGTACGCCTCTGGGTGACCGCTTCCCGTACCGCCTCCGACGTCCCGAGCCGGAACATGTCGTCGGCCGCGACCCGCACCATCGCCCGCGCGCCGTCCGCCGATTCGCCGACGAGCCGCGCGAGGCCCGACACCACCGCCACCGGCAGCCCGGCGGACTTGCCCTTCACCAGATCGCCGGCGGCGGCCAGTTCGTCGGCGAGAGCGACGACGGTCGCGCTCAGCGGATTGCCGTGCGCGTCCGTACCGCCGCGCAGATCGTCCAGGACCCGCACACCCGCCGCGCCGATGGCGACGTCCGTCAACCCGTTGCGCCAGGGTCGGCCGAACGTGTCCGTGACGAGTACGCCGACGTCAACGCCCAGCGCGTCCCGCAGCCCGTCCCGGATGGCACGGGCGGACGCGTCGGGATCCTCGGGCAGCAACAGCACCGTCCCCGATGGGGTGTTGGACGCGTCGACACCGGCCGCGGCCATCACAAGCCCCTGCCGGTTCTCCACGATCCGCAGCGGCCCGCGCCGCGCGACGACGCGGACGGTCTCCGCGTCGATCGCCGCCTCGCGGTCCTGTGCCTCGACGATCCTGCCCTCTGCCTTGGACACGATCTTCGACGTGACGAGAAGGATGTCGCCGTCGGCCAGACCGGGCCCCGCCGCGACGATCAGCTTCGCGAGATCGTCCCCCGCGCGGACCTCCGGCAGCCCGTCGAGCGCCCGCACGCTGTACGACACGGCCGCCCCGGGACCTCCGTCTCCTTCATACGATCCTTCGTAAGAGGTCACGCCCGCACCTCCTCCGCCAGCGCCAGCGCCTCACGCGCCATCGCGGCCGTCGCCTCCAGGTCGGTCATCATCAGCGGTACGGCCCTGCTGCGGATCCCCGCCCCCTCGATCTCCGCGACCGACGCCGCGTCCACCGTGTCGACCAGCCAGCCGTCCAGCAGCCCCGAACCGTAGTGCTGCGCCACGGCGGTGGCCGTCGACTCGACGCCGATCGCCGCGAGGACCTTGTCGGCCATGCCACGCACGGGCGCGTCCCCGACGATCGGCGAGAGCCCGACGACCGGCACCCCGGCGTCGGCGATCGCCTCGCGGATCCCCGGCACGGCCAGGATCGTGCCGATGCTGACGACGGGGTTGGACGGCGGGAAGAGGATCACGTCGGCCGCGGCGACGGCCTCCAGCACGCCGGGCGCGGGCTTGGCCTGGTCGGCGCCGACGGGCACGACCGCGTGGGCCTCCACGGACGCGCGCATCTTCACCCAGTACTCCTGGAAGTGCACGGCCTTGCGCTCGCCGGTCGGGCTGTCCGGCACATCGACGGCGACATGCGTCTCGACGCGGTCGTCGGACATCGGCAGCAGGCGCACCCCGGGCTTCCAGCGCGCGCAGAGCGCCTCCGTGACCGCGCTCAGCGGATAGCCGGCGCCCAGCATCTGTGTGCGGACGATGTGGGTCGCGAAGTCGCGGTCGCCGAGGCCGAACCACTCCGGCCCCACGCCGTACGCCGCGAGCTCCGCCTTGACCTGGAACGTCTCGCCCTCGCGTCCCCAGCCCTGCTCTTCATTGATGCCACCCCCGAGGGTGTACATCACCGTGTCGAGGTCCGGGCAGACCTTGAGCCCGAACAGATGGATGTCGTCACCGGTGTTGCCGATCACCGTGATGTCCGCGTCCGGCGCGGCCTGCTTGAGGCCACGCAGGAAACGGGCACCACCGATACCGCCGGCCAGAACCACAATGCGCATGCTGTGCAGTTTGTCAGGCGGGTACGACATCCTGGGCCGCCGGGGCGCAGCGCGCGGAGTGCATAGGCATTTCGGTCAGGCCCGGGAAGTAGATGTGCAGACTGACGGCAGGTTCGATCGAGTCGTTGACGACCTCGTGGACGTAACCGGGGGCGAAGACCCGCTGCGCGCCGCCGCCCAGTGCCCGGCTCGCGCGTTCCGTACGCTCCGTCAGTTCACCCTCCAGGACGGTCAGGACACCTGACGAGCGGCCGTGGTCGTGCGGTCCGCTGCGCTGACCGGGCACCCAGGAGAGCAGCCAGACCTCGTAGCCGGGGCCGGTGGTCAGCCGGTGGTACCAGCGGCTCGCGGCGTCGTACTCGACGAGACCGGCCCACCGGGAGCGGTCGGCGGCGATGGCACGGGCCAGACCGGCGAACTCGGCGACGGTGCCGGGATGCTCACGGGCGGGCTGGAGCAGATGCGGCACCTCAAGGATGTCGCCTGCGATCTGAAGGTCACTGTCGCTGGTCATGGGTGTGGGGTTCCTCGGCAGAAGGCCTGAACGTACTGACGGAAGGTGAAGGCGGGGAGCGGGAGCGCGGGGCGGAGACGCGAGAACTGCGGATACGCGGGAGAACCGGGAGAACGGCGTCAACCGCGCGAACTACCTGTCCGGCCGGAGCTTCGATGGCTCAACAGCAGGGACAACAGGAACAGCAACAGCGCGCCTGGACAGCGCTGCGGAACCCACGGGTGTGGATCGCGTACGGCGCTGAGGTGATCGGCATACGTTCAAAGGTGGCGGGAACGCTTCCCGCCTGTCAACTCAGTGACCGATTTGGCGCCAATGTTTCACCTCATCCGGTTACTGGGTTCGGAGAAAGGTTTGTGCAGACGCTGACGTGGAGACATGGCGCAGCAGCCGTACTCGCAAACACCGTCACGGTCCCGTGATCAGACTGTGATTCGGATCCCTTCCGTGGCTGAATCGCAACGTCGGCGAGACTCCGGGCGTCTCCCTCAAGGAGGAGTGGATGCGAGCTGACCAGCGGCAGGTGTCAGATTTTTGGTGATTTGAACACTTTCCGCATAGCCTTGGTTCCGCAGAGTGAATACCGGGACCAATAGCAGATCTCGGCTTGACTGGCTCGTATCCGCACACTTGTAATTTCACTCGTGTCGTTCGGCCGAAATCGGTAGCGGCCGCAAGCACAGGGACGTAAAGACAGACGAGGGGCGCACATGACCGAGCTGTTCGAACAACTGCTGGTCGAGGACGCGGACGAGGAACTCGGCTGGCAGGAGCGCGCGTTGTGCGCCCAGACCGATCCCGAGTCCTTCTTCCCCGAGAAGGGCGGCTCCACCCGCGAGGCGAAGAAGGTCTGTCTCGCCTGTGAGGTCCGCTCCGAATGCCTGGAGTATGCCCTCGCCAACGACGAGAGATTCGGCATCTGGGGCGGTCTGTCCGAGCGCGAACGCCGCCGTCTGAAGAAGGCCGCGGTTTGAACACTTCCGGCCAATCTCCGCTCGCGCCCCACGCGATACCCCGCGTAACACCTCGCGCGACCTTTTCCGAACGGTCCGTCGGCTGCGTCCCCTTCGCAGGCGGCGGACCGTTGTCGTGACCGCCGGGGGCCGCCGGGGCGTGGTGAGAACGTCCCGTCCGGACTCACGGCGCCCGGCACGCGCGCTCTCGCACACACGCCCCAGGGCCGGCGCTCCCTCCCGCGTCGTCCGGTTTGTCCGGCCGCTCGGCGATCCGGCGTCTGTTCCTACCGTTAGTGTGGGGCCCCGTCCGAGACGCCCCAACGCCCCATCGGGGCCGACCCCCCGGCCGGAGGGCCCCTACCTCGATGTCCGCCACCACAGCCGCGTTCGTTCCCGCCACCGCACCGGAGTACCCGCGGCACGTCGTGACCGCAGTACTCGTCTCCCACGACGGTGCCCGCTGGCTCCCCGACGCCCTCTCCGGGCTGATCGGCCAGGAACGCCCCGTACAGAACGTCATCGCCGCCGACACCGGCAGCGCCGACGAATCGGCCACGCTGCTCACCGAATCGCTCGGTCCCGACCGCGTCGTCCACCTCGCCCGCCGCACCAGCTTCGGTACGGCCGTCGAGGAGGCGGTCCGCACCGCCGGCGTGCTCACGCCCGACGACCTGCCGTATCTGAAACGGCCGAGCGGCTGGGACCCCGTCACCAGAACCTGGCAGGACGAGGCGTACGACATGCCCGACCTGCCCCACGGCGAGCCCGTGCAGTGGCTGTGGCTCCTCCACGACGACTGCGCGCCCGATCCCGACGCCCTCACCGAGCTGCTGCGCGTCGTCGAGAGCGACGCGCACGCCGCGATCGTCGGCCCCAAGCTGCGCGGCTGGTACGACCGCAAGCAGCTTCTGGAGGTGGGCGTCTCCATCGCCAACAGCGGACGCCGCTGGACCGGCCTCGACCGGCGCGAACAGGACCAGGGCCAGCACGACCAGGTCCGCACCGTGCTCTCCGTCTCCAGCGCGGGCATGCTCATCCGCCGGGACGTGTGGGAGGAGCTCGGCGGCTTCGACCGCAGACTCCCCCTGATGCGCGACGACGTCGACCTGTGCTGGCGCGCGCACGCTGCGGGACACCGGGTGCTCGTCGCCCCCGACGCCGTCCTCAGGCACGCCGAGGCGGCGGCACGCGAGCGCCGCACCGTCGACTGCGCCGGCCGCTCCGTCGTCAACCCGCACCGGGTCGACAAAGCCGGCGCCGTCTACACGATGCTCGTCAACTCGCGCAGCGGTGTACTGCCCTACGTACTACTGCGGCTCGTCGTCGGCACACTCCTGCGCACCGTCGCCTACTTGGTGGGCAAGGCGCCGGGACAGGCCGTCGACGAGGTCATGGGCCTGTTCGGCACGCTCCTGCGGCCCGGCAGAATCATCGGCGCGCGAAAACGACGCGGCAAAGGCGTCGTCGAAGCAAGTGAACTTCGCGCGCTTTTCCCGCCACCCGGCGCCACCGTCCGGGCAACGGTCGAGCAAGTAGCTGGAAGCCTCGGTGGCGGCTCTGAGACCGATGCCGGCGGCTCACGCCACGGCGCGGTGGAGTCGGGCCCCGGCGGGGACGACGCGGACTTTCTGGAGGTCGAGCAGTTCGCGCGGGTGAAGCGCCTCGCGCACCGGCCGGGGCCCGTGCTCTTCGCCGTACTGCTCGTCGTCTCCCTCGTCGCCTGCCGGGCACTGCTCGGCGGCGGCGCACTCGCGGGCGGCGCGCTGCTGCCCGCGCCGCCGGACGTGGCGGGCCTGTGGTCCCGGTACGCCGACGGCTGGCACCCCATCGGCACGGGCGGCACCCAGACGGCGCCTCCGTACCTCGCGGTCCTCGCCGCCCTGTCGGCGCTGTTCCTCGGCTCGACCGGCTTCGCGCTGACCCTGCTGCTCGTCTGCTCCGTACCGCTGGCCGGGGTCACCGCGTACTTCGCGTCCCGGCCGCTCATCGAGTCGAAGCTGCTGCGGGCCTGGGCGAGCGTCGCGTACGCCTTCCTGCCCGCCGCCACCGGCGCCCTGGCCACCGGGCGGCTCGGCACGGCCGTACTGGCCGTCCTGCTGCCGCTGATCGCGCGGGCGGCCGTCGCGGCGTACGGGTTCCGCGCGGGGGACAGCGAGAGCGCCCCGCGGGGGAGCTGGCGCGCCACGTGGGCGTACACCTTCCTGCTCACCTTCGCGATGGCGTTCACGCCCATCGTCTGGCCGATGGCGCTCGTTCTCGGCCTCGCCGTCCTCGCCCTGCGGCGTGACGACATCGTCGCGTACGGGCTGCGCCTGCTGGCCGTGGCCGGCACCCCGCTGCTCGTCCTGGCCCCCTGGTCGCTCTCGCTGCTGACGTCACCGTCCGACCTCTTTCAGGAGGCGGGACTGGAGTTCGGTACGGGACAGGCCACCGCTCTCGACCTGCTCGGCCTGAGCCCCGGTGGCCCCAAGGCCGCCGGCGGTCTGCTGCTGATCGGCGTCGTCCTGGCGGCACTGGCCGCACTGCTGCGCGGCGAGCGGCAGTTCGCCGTACGGGCGGCCTGGGTGGCCGCCCTTGTGGCACTGGTCTTCGCCGTCCTCGCCAACAACTCCGGCTGGGCCGGCCCCGCCACCCTCGTCTACGGTCTCGCGCTCATCGCGGCCTCCGTCCTCGGCGCCGAAGGCGCCAAGGATCGCGTCGCCGCGATGAGCTTCGGCTGGCGCCAGCCCGTCGCGGCGGTCATCGCGCTCGCGGCCGGGGCCGCCCCGCTGCTCGCGGCGGGCGGCTGGATGATCAGCGGCGCCTCGGGCCCGCTGGAACGGCGCGACCCGGTGCAGGTACCGGCGTTCGTCGCCGAGGAGAGCATCACCCGCGACCAGCCGCGCACGCTGATCCTCGGTGGTACCTCGCCCGCGGAGGTCTCGTACTCCCTCGTACGGGGCTCGGGCGGCCGGATCGGTGACGCCGAGCTGACCGAGTCGGGCGGCAGCGACCCCGGTCTCGACAAGGTCGTGGGGCGCCTCGTCGCGGGCTCGGGAGCCGACCAGACCGACCAGCTCAGCGGCTTCGCGATCCGCTACGTCCTCGTACGGGACGGCGCCCCGGCGCAGATGTCCCGTGTGCTCGACGCCACCCCCGGACTCAGCCGGCTCAGCCAGCTCGACGGCAGCGCGCTGTGGCGCGTCGACCGCCAGATCTCGCGGGCCACGATCATCGAGGGCGAGAGCGACGCCGAGCCGCTGCCCGTCGGGTCGTCCACGGTCGAGGCCCACACCGACATCCCGGCCGGCAAGGACGGGCGGGTCCTGCGGATCGCCGACCGGGCCGCCGAGGGCTGGCAGGCCACGCTCGACGGCCGCGTCCTGGAGAAGACGACCGTCGACGGCTGGGCGCAGGGATTCCAGCTCCCCGCCGACGGCGGCCGGCTCGACCTCACGTACGAGGACACGTTCACCCACACCGCGTGGGTCTGGGCACAGGGCGCACTCGCCGTCGTGCTGCTCGTGCTCGCCCTGCCGGGGCGGCGCAAGGAGATCGACGACGACCTGCCCGATGAGCGCGCCGACGTGCCCGCACAGCCCGTGTCGGGCGAGGGCCGAAGGGCGCGCAGGCTGCGGGCCGCGGCGGAGGCGGAAGCGGAGGCGCAGGCCGGTCCTGAGACCGGGGAAGCGGCCGTCGCGTCCGAGGCCGCCGAGGCCGCCGAGGTTCTGCCACCGGAGCCGGTGGCAGAACCGTACGTCGCCGCTGCGGCCGTGCCGCAGCAACAGTCGTACGGAGAGTGGGACGGGCAGCAGGCCCAGACGGCGTACCAGGGCGCGGACTACGGCTCGTACGCCACGAACGAACAGCAGCAGTACGAAGGCGCCTCCTATCAGGGCGCGCAGCAGCAGTACGAGGGTGCTCCTCAGTACGAGGGCGCCCCGCAGTACGACGCCGACGGATACCAGGTCTACCAGCAGTACCCGGCGGACCAGTACCAGCAGCAGGCACCGGTCCAGTACGACCAGTACGGATACGCCGTCCAACAGCCGTACGTGGAAGGGCAGCAGCCCTACGGCGACACCCAACAGCCGTACACGGACGGCAACGAGAACGAGCAGCGTCCCGACGGGAGCAGCAACCGGTGAACCGCACGACACTCTCCCTCCTCGCGGCCGCCACCGCGCTCGCTGCGGTCACCGGGTTGGCCGCCGTCACCGCGCCGGACGCCGACGACACGGCGGCGACGGCGAAGACGGCCGCGCGGCTTCCCGTGGAGCGCAGCAGCCTGCTCTGTCCCGCGCCCAGCACGTCGGAGCTCGCCGAGACGGTGTACACGTCCTTCACCCCCGGCGGCACAACCGGCGGGGGGACGGGCGGCGCGGCCGAACTGGCGCCGTCCGTCGCGCCCTTGGACGACACCGAGGACGCCGCCGCCGACGAGAAGAAGACGGACGAGGAGACGGCGGACGACCCGGCCAACGACGACTCAGCCAAGGACGACGAGGCCAAGAAGCCCGCGGCGGACGGGGCGGACGCGAAGGTCAAGCCGTTCCTGGCCGTCAAGGGGCCCGGCAAGCCCGTCTCAGCGACCAAGAACGTCGCGGACGCCCCCGCGCTCGTCGGCTCCGCCACCGGCGCTCTCGCGCCCGGCTGGACCACTCAGCAGACCACCACGATCACGGCCGGCGAATCGCGCGCGCTGTACGGCATGAGCTGCACCCCGCCCGACACCGACTTCTGGTTCCCGGGCGCCTCCACGGACAAGTCGCGCCAGGACTACGTCCACCTCACCAACCCGGACGACACGGCCGCCGTCGCCGACGTCGCGCTGTACGGCAAGGAGGGCACGCTCAAGTCCAGTACGGGAGAGGGCATTCCGGTCCCGGCGCGCTCCAGCGTCCCCGTCCTGCTGTCCACCCTCACGGCGGAGGTCGAGCCGAACGTCACCGTCCACGTCAGCACCCGCACCGGCCGCGTGGGCGCGGTGGTGAACGCCGCCGAGGAAAAGGCGGGCGGCGACTGGCTGGCCGCCTCCGCCGACGCGGTGCCCCGCGCCGTACTCCCCGGAGTCCCGGAGGACGCCACCTCCGTACGACTGGTGGTCTTCGCGCCCGGCGAGGACGACGCGGAACTGAAGGTGCAACTGGCGGGCAAGAGCGGCACGATCGTCCCGGCCACGGCCGGCGAGACGCTCAACGTCAAGTCCGGCATGACGGCCTCGCTCGACCTGGGGGACGTCACCAAGGGCGAGGCCGGCTCGGTGATCGTCGGTCCGGCGGAGGGCGGGAGGGAGACCCCGGTGGTCGCCGCGCTGCGCGTCGTACGGGGCAAGGGCACCGACCAGGAGGTCGCCTTCATCCCCGCGACCGGCCCCGTGACGGAGCGCGCCACGGTCGCCGACAACCGCGCCAAAGGCTCGACACTGTCCCTCACCGCGCCGAGCGGGACGGGGAAGGTCAAGGTCACGGCCTCGGCGGGCAGCGAGGGCGGTGCGCAGGTCGTCAAGACGTACACGGTCAAGGGCGGCACGACGCAGGCCGTCACCCCGCCGGTACCGACGGGGCTCAAGGGCTCGTACGCGCTGACGGTCGAATCCGAGTCGGGCGGCCCCGTCTACGCGGCGCGCACACTCGACGAGACGAAGGACGGCGTACCGCTGTTCACGGTGCAGACGCTGCCGGACGACCGGGGCATGGTGTCCGTACCGGCGACGAAGGAAGACCTCTCCGTACTGAAGTGACGCCGCGGGAATCGGTGGTTCTCGCGGCGGTCAGTCCTGGCCGTACCGCGGATCGACGGATTCCGGTGCGAGCCCGAGCAGTTCGGCGACCTGCTCGACCACGACCTCGTGGACGAGCATGGCGCGCTCCTCGCGGTTCTTCGTACGGATCTCGACAGGCCGCCGGTAGACGACGATGCGCGCGGGCCGGTTCTTGCCCTCGGGGACGGACCGGCCGAGCGGTACCGACTCGTCGTCGGCGCCGGGCACGTCCAGCACCAGGAAGTCGATCTCCGCCAGCTGGGGCCAGCGCCGCTCCAACCGCTCCACCGAGTCCTGGACGAGATCACGGAACGAGTCCGAGCGGCTCGCCGAGAGCGGGACCTGCGGCGGAGCGACCGGCCCCCGCATACCGCGGCCGTGGCGGTCTCGGCGGCGGGGTCTCGGCTCGGTCGGCTGCTGCGGTGCGGGACTGTCCATCACTGACGCAGGGTAGCTCTCCGGGGGGACGCCGCGACGGTGCCTGACGGGCCCGCCGGACGTCATGTCGCAAATTGAGCATTCCGGCCAAGCTTGGGCTCGTTTCGCTACGTCCGCCGGATCGTGGAACTCGCCTTCATTGGCGGGATTTGCCCCAAGTAATGACTGCGTCACTGATGGTGATTGATCGATTACCGTTCTTCCCGCGCAGGTCAGGGCAGTTGCGCGAGTGCCGGGCGGGGTAAACGTCGCGTCACGACACGGTGGAGTGACGTGGGGGAGAGTCGTCGCGGCCCGCTCAAGAGTGCGGTACCGTCCAACATCGTGAGCCCTGTACGTCGCTGTTCGCGCACCGCGTGCGGCCGTTCCGCTGTCGCGACACTGACGTACGTCTATGCCGATTCGACCGCGGTCCTCGGTCCGCTCGCCACGTATGCCGAGCCCCACTGCTACGACCTGTGCGCCGAACACAGCGAGAGACTCACCGCGCCCCGCGGCTGGGAGGTCGTCCGGCTCACGGACGGATCCGCGCCCGCCCGCCCCAGCGGCGACGATCTGGAAGCCCTGGCGAACGCCGTACGTGAGGCGGCGCGCCCGCCGGAGCGGCCGGGCGGACCCGGCGGCAACGGACCGCGCGGGGCGGACCGGGCCGAGGTCGGGCGCCGTGGGCACCTGCGGGTGCTGCGTTCCCCCGATTCCTGAGTCCAGCGTCTCTCCCGTTCCCGCCTGCCCCTTCGGCCGTACTGAATCCTTCCAGTGGTTTCCGTGACGGATCCTGCACGGGCCATTGACCTCTTTTGTCGTGGACACGATCATTCCCTCCAGCCGTGAGAGATCACTTTCCGCATCGCGGAATTCGGAGGCCCTGTCGTGTTCGAACAGCAACTGGAACCCGTCGCCGATTCACTCGGCCTGTCCGCCCTGGTCGCCGCGCTTCCCCTGATCACCGTGCTGGTACTGCTCGGCGCCGTCCGTATGAAGGCTCATCGCGCCGGGCTGATCGGCCTGGCCGTTGCCGCCCTGGTCGGCTGGCTCGCGTTCGGGATGCCGATCGGCCAGACCGTCTCCGCCGGCGCACAGGGCATCGTCTTCGGCCTCTTCCCGATCATGTGGATCGTCGTCAACGCCCTCTGGGTGTACCGGATGACGGTCCGCACCCAGCACTTCGACATCCTGCGCCGCTCGTTCGGGCGATTCTCCGACGATCCGCGCATCCAGGCGCTCGTCGTCGCCTTCTGCTTCGGCGCACTCCTCGAAGCGCTCGCCGGTTTCGGCGCTCCGGTCGCCATCTCCGCGGTGATGCTCGTGGCGATCGGCTTCGACCCGGTCAAGGCGGCGGTCGTCGCCCTTGTGGCCAACACCGCGCCCGTGGCCTTCGGTGCGATGGGTACGCCGGTGGTGACCCTGGCCCAGGTGACCGGACTGCCGCTGGACACCGTCGCCTCCGTCGTCGGCCGCCAGACGCCGCTGCTCGCCGTTGTCGTACCCCTGGTGCTCGTCGGGCTCGTCGACGGCAAGCGGGGGCTCCGCGAGACCTGGGCGCCCGCCCTCGCGTGCGGACTCGCCTTCGGTGTCGCGCAGTTCGTGGCTTCCAACTACGTCTCCGCCCAACTCGCCGACATCGGGGCCGCGCTGGTGGGCGCCGCCGCGCTGCTCGCCGTGCCCGGAGCGCGCAAGCCGGCCGCCGAGGCGGTGCGCACCTCCGTACTGACGGGCGCGCGCAGCGAGGACCTGGACGTTGAGGACGACCGCCGCGAAGTCGTCCGCGCCTACGCCCCGTACGGACTGATCGTGGTGATCTTCTCCGTCGCGCAGATACCGCCGATCAAGGACCTGCTGGCCAAGGCGACGCAGTCCTTCGACTGGCCCTTCCTCGACGTCGCCGACTCCGAGGGGAAGCCGGTCGGGGCCAACGTCTTCTCGCTGCCGGTCATTTCGACCGGCGGCACGCTCGTCCTGATCGCCGGCCTCCTGACGGCCGGGGTGATCGGGCTCAAGGCGAAGGACGCGTTCAAGGAGTGGGCGGCAACGGTGCACGAACTGCGGTACGCGATCCTCACCGTCGTCTCGGTGCTGGCCCTCGCCTACGTCATGAACCTCTCCGGACAGGCCGCCACCATCGGCCACTTCGTCGCGGCGGCGGGCGCGGGGCTGGCGTTCCTCTCGCCGGTGCTGGGGTGGTTCGGGGTCGCCGTCACGGGCTCCGACACCTCGGCCAACGCGCTCTTCGGCGCCCTCCAGGTGACGGCCGCCCGCGAATCCGGACTGTCGCCCGAACTGCTGGCCGCCGCGAACAGCTCCGGCGGTGTGCTCGGCAAGATGATCTCCCCGCAGAATCTGACCATCGCGTGCGCCGCGGTCGGTCTCGCAGGCAAGGAAGGGGACCTCCTCAGGAAGGTCCTGCCGTGGAGCCTCGGGCTGCTGCTGGTGATGTGCCTGATCGTGGTGGGACAGAGCACCTTCGTGCTGGACTGGATGCTGCCCTAGGCCCTGTCCGGCGTGGGGTCGCGCCCTCCAGGCCCCTCCTCGGGGCGGGTAGTTTGTGCTGACTGTCCGCAGAGACCTCAGGAGGGGTGGCCGTGGCCGACTTGGGCCAGATCGTGAAGGCGTACGACGTACGTGGCGTATACCCGGACCAGCTCGACGACGGGCTCGTCGAGCTGTTCGGGGCGGCCTTCGTGGAAGTCACGGGCGCCACGGCGATCGTCGTCGGTCACGACATGCGGCCCTCCTCGCCCCACCTGTCGGCGAGCTTCGCCAGGGGCGCCGTCCGGCGGGGGGCGGACGCCACGCTGATCGGGCTCTGCTCGACGGACCAGCTGTACTACGCGAGCGGGGCGCTGGACCTGCCGGGCGCGATGTTCACCGCGTCGCACAACCCGGCCCAGTACAACGGCATCAAGATGTGCCGCTCGGGCGCCGCACCGGTGGGGCAGGACACCGGCCTGGCGGAGATCCGCGCGCTGGTCGAGACATGGCTGGCCGAAGGGCCTCCGGAACCGGCGGCGAAGCCGGGAACCCTCACGCAGAGTGACACGTTGAACGACTACGCGGCACATCTGCTGTCCCTGGTCGATCTCTCGGCGATCCGCCCGCTGAAGGTCGTGGTCGACGCCGGGAACGGCATGGGGGGCCACACCGTCCCCACGGTCCTCGCGCCGCTGCCCGTCGACCTGGTCCCGATGTACTTCGAGCTGGACGGCACGTTCCCCAATCACGAGGCCAACCCGCTCGACCCCAAGAACATCGTGGACCTCCAGGCCCGTGTCCTGGCCGAAGGCGCGGACCTGGGCCTCGCGTTCGACGGCGACGCCGACCGCTGCTTCGTCGTCGACGAGCGGGGGAGAGGAGTGTCGCCGTCGGCGATCACGGCCCTGGTCGCCGAGCGTGAACTCGCCAAGCACCCCGGCGGCACGGTGATCCACAACCTGATCACCTCCTCGTCGGTGCCCGAGGTCGTCAGGGAGCGCGGCGGCACCCCGGTCCGCACGCGCGTGGGCCACTCCTTCATCAAGCAGGAGATGGCTCGCACCGGCGCGATCTTCGGCGGCGAGCACTCGGCGCACTACTACTTCCGCGAGTTCTGGAACGCGGACACGGGCATGCTCGCCGCGCTCCACGTCCTGGCCGCGCTCGGCGGACAGGACGGCCCGCTCTCCGAACTCGTCGCCTCCTACGACCGGTACGCGGGCTCGGGCGAGATCAACTCCACGGTGGACGACCAGACGGCCCGCCTCGCCGCGGTACGGAAAGCCTTCGCCGACCGCGAGGGCGTCACACTCGACGACCTCGACGGCCTGACGGTGACCACCGCCGACTGGTGGTTCAACCTCCGCGCCTCCAACACCGAACCGCTGCTGCGCCTCAACGTGGAGGCCCGCGACGAATCGACGATGTCCAAGATCAGGGACGAGGCCCTCGCGCTGATCCGGTCCTGAGGACGCGACCGGGCTCCCGCGGAAGCCGGGGGGCTGGGGGTCTGGGGGCCGC
Organism: Streptomyces sp. NBC_01716; assembly: GCF_036248275.1. Taxonomy (NCBI): domain Bacteria; kingdom Bacillati; phylum Actinomycetota; class Actinomycetes; order Kitasatosporales; family Streptomycetaceae; genus Streptomyces; species Streptomyces sp. NBC_01716. Next base: position 5,461,739 of record NZ_CP109181.1, read on the forward strand.
CCCAGCTCCAGCCCCGGAGCGAGCCCCGCGCAACCCTCCGGCGGTAGGCTGATGTGGCTCGATCCGCACCACTCCGCACGCCTCAGCTCGTTCGAAGGGACACCCACCACATGCCGCTCGAAGCCGGCCTCCTGGAGATCCTCGCCTGCCCGGCCTGCCACGCGCCGCTCAGCGACCACACGGCGGACGACACCCCCGAGCTGATCTGCACCAGCGAGGACTGCGGCCTGGCCTACCCGGTCCGGGACGACATCCCCGTACTCCTCGTCGACGAGGCCCGCCGCCCCGCCTAGGCCGTGTCTTCGAAGTCCCGCCTGGCCTGCGGCGTCTGGCACGGCACCTCGCCGCGTTGTCGGAGTCGTGCGAGTACGTCCAGTACGAGCACGATCCTCCGCCTTGCGATGCACCGCACCAGACGCCGCAGGCCCCGCCTTGCAGGCGGACGGCGCTACTTCGAAGACACGGCCTAGCCCGTGCCCGCGAGGCCCGTCCGGCTCACGACCCCGCACGCGCGCTCGCCGCGTCGTTCAGTCGCTCAAGTACGTCCGGTACGAGAGCGGCCGTCCGCCCAGCGATCGCACGCACCAACGAGTCATCAGCCGCTCCGCGGCGGGCGTGAGCCCCACCCCGGAGGCCACCCGTGCTCACGCGCCGTCCACGGCGCCCGGCGATCGGAGAACCACCCCGCCATGCTCGACGAGTCCTTGCTCGACGCGCCGGACGCGCTGGCCCGCGCCGACCACCGTGGGCTCCTCCTCGGCGCCGCGGAGGCCGGGGCACGCGTCCGTACCGCCGTCCGGCACGCCGCCGAGGCGGGCATCGGCCATCTCAACCCGGAGGGCCGCCCCCGCGCCGTACTGTTCGCCGGCTCCGGCACCGCCGCACTCGGCGTCGCCGACCTGCTCGGCGCACTCGCCGGTGCCGCCGCGCCCGTCACCCTGCTGCGCCCCACCGGCGTCGCCCCCGCCGCAGGCGCCCTGCGGTGGGCACTCCCCGGCTGGGCCGGTTCCGTCGACCTCCTCCTGATCGCCACCACCGACGGCGGCGAACCCGGCCTGGCCCTCCTTGCCGAGCAGGCCTACCGCCGCGGCTGCACCGTCGTCGCCGTCGCCCCACGCCAATCCCCGCTCAGCGAGGCCGTCGGCGGCAGTCGCGGTCTCGCCGTGCCCATGGCGCCGACACCACAGGAGCAGTACGAGGAGACCCAGGCCGCGAGCCCGGGTGCCCTCTGGGCGCTGTTCACCCCCCTTCTCTCCCTTCTCGACCGCGTTGGACTGCTCACCGCCTCGGCCGAGACGCTTCAGCTTGTCGCCGACCGCCTCGACAGCACGGCGGAGCGCTGCGGCCCGGCCATCGCGACGTACAGCAACCCGGCCAAGACCCTGGCCGCCGAACTCGCCGAGAGCCTCCCGCTGATCTGGACGGAAGGCACGACCGCCGCCCCCGTCGGCCGCCGCTTCGCGGCCGTACTGGCCGAGTTGTCCGGCCGCCCCGCACTCGCGGCCGAGCTTCCGGGCGCACTACCCGCGCACGGCCTCCTCCTGGGCGGCGACTTCGCCGGCGGCGGCGCCGACCCCGACGATTTCTTCCGCGACCGCGTCGAGGAGCCCCAGGCGCTGCGCGCCCGTGTCGTGCTGCTCCGCGACCGGCCCGTCGGCGGACTGACCGCGGCACCTGCGGCCCGGGAACTCGCCATCAGCCACGAGACGGCCATCAGCGAACTGGAACCGCAGGAGGGCAGCGAGCTCGAAGCCCTCGCGGAACTCGTCGCCGTCACCGACTTCACGGCCGTTTACCTGGCCCTGGCCTCCGGCAACCGTGAATGACTCCGACCAACTGCCCTGGCCGGCCCCCGCGCTGAACTCACCTCATACACCCCCGACTTCGCACCGTCGACTCACCGTCACGCGACTAGGAAGCACCCCATGGACCGCCTCTCCAACACTGTGCGCCCCTATGCCTGGGGCTCCACGACCGCCATCCCGGAGCTGCTCGGCACCGCCCCCACCGGCGAGCCCCAGGCCGAGATGTGGATGGGCGCCCACCCGGGGGCCCCGTCCCGTATCAACCGCACCACCACCCCGCTAGAACACCCCCTCTCCGAAGTCATCGCAGCCGCCCCGGAGGCGGAACTCGGCACCCCCACCGTCGAGAAATTCGGTCCACGCCTTCCCTTTCTCCTCAAACTCCTCGCCGCAGGCGCCCCTCTCTCCCTTCAGGTCCATCCCAACCTCGCCCAGGCGAAGGAGGGCTTCGCGGCGGAAGAGCGCCAGGGCGTCCCCATCGACGCGCCGCACCGCAACTACAAGGACGCCAACCACAAGCCCGAACTGATCTGCGCCCTCACCCCCTTCGACGGTCTCTGCGGCTTCCGCGCCCCCGACGAGACCGCCGACTTCCTCGCCCGGCTGGACGTCGATTCGCTCAAGCCGTACGTCGACCTCCTGCACGCGCACCCCGAGGAAGCCGCGCTGCGCGAGGTCCTCACCGCCGTGCTGACCGCCGACCCCGGCGAGATGTCCCACACAGTTCATTCCTCCGCCGAAGCCGCCGCACGCCTCGGCGGCGAGTACTCGCCATATGTGTCGATCGCCCACCATTACCCCGGAGATCCGGGCGTCATCGCGGCCATGCTGCTCAACCACGTACAACTCCAGCCGGGCGAAGCCCTCTTCCTCGGCGCCGGCGTCCCGCACGCGTATCTGAACGGCCTGGGCGTCGAGATCATGGCCAACTCGGACAACGTCCTGCGCTGCGGCCTCACCCCCAAACACGTCGACGTGCCCGAACTGCTCCGCATCGTGCGCTTCGAAGCGAACGATGCCGCCGTGCTCCGCCCCGAGGCTTCGCCGTCCGGCGAAGAGCTGTACGACACCCCGATCGATGAGTTCCGTCTGTCCCGCTATGTCCTGGCACCCGGTGCGGAACCCCGCGAACTCACCACGGGAACCCCGCAGATCCTCCTCTGCACGCAAGGCACGCCGCGCGCCAACGACTTCGACCTGGCGCCGGGCGGTTCGGTCTTCGTCCCAGCGGGCGAAAAGACCGAACTGACCGGTACGGGCACGGTCTTCCGTGCCACCGTCATCGCCTGAACCCACGCTTCGCGCACGGCCCGCTCCGGCGGCTGCAACAATGTCCCGCCGTACCCGCGGCGCCAGGGCCGCAGACCGAGGAAGGGATCCACCGCACCCATGAGCGCGTCAGGCGGAACCAAGGCGATCGTGGCGGCGCTCGCCGCGAACCTCGCGATCGCAGTAGCCAAGTTCGTGGCGTTCCTCTTCAGTGGTTCGTCGTCGATGCTCGCCGAGAGCGTGCACTCGCTCGCCGACTCCGGAAACCAGGGGCTGCTGCTCCTGGGCGGCAAGAAGGCGAAGCGCGAGGCGACCCCGGAGCACCCGTTCGGTTACGGCCGTGAGCGCTACATCTACGCGTTCCTCGTCTCCATCGTGCTCTTCTCCGTGGGTGGCATGTTCGCCATCTACGAGGGCTACGAGAAGATCAAGCACCCGCACGAGATCGAGGCCTGGTACTGGCCGGTCGGCGTCCTCGTGTTCGCGATCATCGCCGAGTCGTTCTCGTTCCGTACGGCCATAAAGGAGTCCAACGCGACGCGTGGCAAGCGCTCGTGGAAGGAGTTCATCCGGCACTCCAAGGCTCCCGAGCTCCCGGTCGTCCTCCTGGAGGACCTCGGCGCGCTGGTCGGTCTGATCCTCGCCCTCCTGGGCGTGAGCCTGTCGCTCGCCACCGGGGACGGCGTCTGGGACGGCATCGGCACGCTCTGCATCGGCATCCTGCTCATCGTGATCGCGATCGTTCTGGCGGCCGAGACGAAGTCCCTGCTGCTCGGCGAGGCCGCCGGCCTGGAGGACGTGGAGAAGATCAAGGCGGCCATGGTCGACGGCGACGTCGTCACCGGCATCATCCACATGCGTACGCTCCACCTCGGCCCCGAGGAACTGCTGGTGGCAGCCAAGATCTCGGTCGAGCACGACGACACGGCGGCCGAGATCGCGCACGCGATCAACGCGGCCGAGTCGCGGATCCGCGAGGCCGTCCCGATCGCCCGGGTGATCTACCTGGAGCCGGACATCTACAGCGAGGCGGCGGCAGCGGCGGGCACCAACCCGGCCAAGTCGCCGGGCGTCACAGATGTCGAGCCGGCGCCGGAGACGAGTCCCGGCGCGACCGCCGAGGCTGCCCCCGAGGCCACTCCTGAGGCTGACAAGGACCACTGATCACCCGCGCGCATCAGTAAGGAGGCCCCGGCGCATCTCGCGTCGGGGCCTCCTTACGGACGAGCTGTCCGTACGAGGTCACGACGTGCGGTGAAAGCCTCTGAGGCCCGAGTTGGGGACCCTTCGGGGCCTGCCGGAGACAAGGAGCGGGCACCGGTGCGCTGTGGGGCCGCTGGGCCGATCGGTGTAGATTCGTCATCAGAGCCAGACGTCGCTGCTGATGGCGGTCGGGCGGTCTGCGGCGCGGACCGGCCGAGGGAGAGAGGGCCTCCGACGGACTGCGTTGCGTACGTCCGGGCATTCGTGTGCCCGCCGCCGCAAAGTCAGCCGTACCCACCCTCGACCCCTTTACGAGGAGCAGCTCGCTATGACCACTGTCGCCAACCGACAGGACTTCAAGGTCGCCGACCTCTCGCTTGCCGAGTTCGGCCGCAAGGAGATCACCCTCGCCGAGCACGAGATGCCCGGCCTGATGTCGATCCGCGAGGAGTACGCCAAGGCGCAGCCCCTCGCCGGGGCCCGTATCACCGGCTCCCTGCACATGACCGTGCAGACCGCCGTCCTCATCGAAACGCTGGTCGCGCTCGGCGCCGACGTCCGCTGGGCCTCCTGCAACATCTTCTCCACCCAGGACCACGCCGCCGCCGCGGTGGCCGTCGGCCCGAAGGGCACCCCGGACAGCCCGCAGGGCATCCCCGTCTTCGCCTGGAAGGGCGAGACGCTGGAAGAGTACTGGTGGTGCACGGAGCAGGCACTGACGTGGCCCAACTCCTCCACCGGCGGCCCGAACATGATCCTGGACGACGGTGGCGACGCCACTCTGCTCGTCCACAAGGGCGTCGAGTTCGAGAAGGCCGGCGAGGCCCCGGACCCGGCGACGGCGGACAGCGAGGAGTACAGCTACATCCTCCGTCTGCTCAACCGCACTCTCACGGAGAACCCGCAGAAGTGGACCCTTCTGGCGTCTGAGATCCGCGGCGTCACCGAGGAGACCACGACCGGTGTCCACCGTCTCTACGAGATGCACCGCGACGGCACGCTCCTCTTCCCGGCGATCAACGTGAACGACGCCGTGACCAAGTCGAAGTTCGACAACAAGTACGGCTGCCGCCACTCCCTGATCGACGGCATCAACCGCGCCACCGACGTACTGATCGGCGGCAAGGTCGCCGTCGTCTTCGGCTACGGCGACGTGGGCAAGGGCTGCGCCGAGTCCCTGCGCGGCCAGGGCGCCCGCGTGATCATCACCGAGATCGACCCGATCTGCGCGCTCCAGGCGGCCATGGACGGCTACCAGGTCGCGACGCTGGACGACGTCGTCGGCATCGCCGACATCTTCGTCACCACGACGGGCAACAAGGACATCATCATGGCCGCCGACATGGCCAAGATGAAGCACCAGGCGATCGTCGGGAACATCGGCCACTTCGACAACGAGATCGACATGGCCGGCCTGGCGCAGGTCCCCGGCATCGTCAAGGACGAGGTCAAGCCCCAGGTTCACACCTGGACGTTCCCCGACGGCAAGACGCTGATCGTCCTCTCCGAGGGCCGCCTGCTGAACCTCGGCAACGCGACCGGTCACCCCTCCTTCGTGATGTCCAACTCCTTCGCGGACCAGACGCTGGCCCAGATCGAGCTCTTCACCAAGCCGGAGGAGTACCCGACCGACGTCTACGTGCTGCCCAAGCACCTCGACGAGAAGGTCGCCCGCCTTCACCTCGACGCGCTCGGCGTGAAGCTCACGACGCTCCGCCCCGAGCAGGCCGCGTACATCGGCGTGAAGGTCGAAGGCCCGTACAAGCCCGACCACTACCGCTACTGATCCACAAGCACCGCCGCTGACATCCAGCGGTACGGGCAGGCCCCCACACCCCCGTGTTGGGGGCCTGCCCCGCTTTCCCGCCCCTGGTCCCACCGGCCGCTGGTCCCATGTGGTTCGTGTGCGCGCGAGCGGTACTGCCATGCGCTCCCACGGCCGGGCCCCTCCCGGCACGGCCCGGAGGACACCGAAGGACTCCCGCCCATGCCCCGTGGCCGCTACTCACTCCACGATCCGCACGACCGCACCCCCCTCGGCGAAGAACACTTCCACTGCGCGCCGGGCCCCTCGGGCTGGCGCTACGTCTCCCAGATCACCGCCCCCGGGGGCGACCACACAGGCTCCGTCGACCTCACCCTCGACGAACTCGGCCGCCCCATCCGTCTCGAACTGCACGCCGCGAGCTGGCAGGTCCGTGGAGCCGCGCTCGATGGCGTCACCTGGGTCCGGACCGACCCCACCGGCACCGAAGCCACCGAAGGCAATGTCCGCGCCCACGCCTTCACCGGCACATCCCCCGCGTTCCTCGTCGCGATCACCCGCCTTCTGCGCCTCACGCCCGCTTCCCCGGCGACCCGAGTCCGTCTCGTCGCCTTCACGGACCCGGTCCTCGCCCCCCGAACTGTCGACCAGTCCTGGGTGCTGCTGAGCAGTGAAGCGCATGCCACTGACAATGGACCTCTGACCGTGGACGAATACCAGGTCAGCGCCCTGGACACCGGTGAACAGCACAGTGTCCACATCAGTGGCGACGTGGTCCTCGCGGCGCCGGGTATCGAACTCGAAGACCTCGAAACCCCGCCGTCCCCCCTGCCCTGAGACGGCCTAGGCGGGCGGCGCGAACCCGGAGGCCGGGGGAGCGGTCGGCCCCGGCTCCCCACTCGCCGCCTCCGCCGCGTCCCGCGGTACCTCCATGGGCCTCGCGTCCTGCGGCGCCACGACCTCAGGGCGACGTACGGACGGGCGGGCGGGAGCGACCGTGCCGGGCGGCGTGCCGGGCGCGGACCGACCAGCCGTCGCCGCACCAGAGCCGAAGGCCCGCCGCACGTCCCGCGCCTGGCGCTCATTGACCACAGCCGCGAGGTATGCCGCCGGCGGTACGTCGTGCGGAAGCGGCACGCCCGTACGCACCGCCAGATCACCGGCCAGCCGCTGCGCCATCGACCACCCGACGCCGGCGTCGAGTTGGCTCATCCGCGTCAGGTACTGCCGCACGGCCAGCCACAGGTCATCGGGCACAGACGACAGCTCCAGCTCGGCGAAGCGCCCGACGAGCCACGGGGGCGGTGGCGGTACGGCAGGGGCCCGATCGGCCGGCACACGCTCGCGTACGACCAGCGTCCCGGCGAACAGATCCCCGACCCGACGCCCGCGCGCCGACACGAGCGAAGCGATGCACGCGATGACCCCGAAGGACATGAGCAGCTCCACCACACCGATCGCCCCGCGCACCAGCGCGTGCCGGAAGCGAATGGGCCCGCCGTCGTCACGCACCACCCGCAGCCCGCAGGCAAGCTTCCCCAACGACCGTCCGTGACTGAGGGTTTCCACCGCGATCGGCACTCCCACCGGTATCAGTAGGAAGCTCGCGACGGCGATCGCCGCCACGGCTGCGGTGTCCAGCGAATCCGTTGCCACGGCGAGGACGATCGACACCACGATGTACCCGGCCCACACCACCACCAGGTCGATGACGACGGCCAACGCCCGGCTCGGCAGCCTCGCGGGGCGCAGCCCCAATACGACCGCGTCGCCCGTGACAAGCTCATTCACCGGTGCTCACCCTTCGCCGACCTTCTCTGCCCCCGGACCGCTCAGTCTGCCAAGCTGGCCTGCAACGTGCCGCAGTAGTACGGACCGTACGCACCCAGTGCCTGGAGCAGCAGCCGACCATGGATCTCGACGTCTTCGTCTCGGCCCACCGACCTGAGTGGGACCGTCTGGAATTTCTCCTGCGCCGTGGACGGCACCTGACCGGTGCCGAGGCGGACGAACTCGTCGCCCTCTACCAGCGCACAGCCACCCATCTCTCCCTGATCCAGTCCAGCGCCCCGGATCCCATGCTCATCGGGCGCCTGACCCAACTGGTCGCGCGCGCCCGCTCCGTGGTCACCGGCACCCGCCGCGCCGGCTGGCGCGACGCCGCACGCTTCCTTACGGCCGGTTTCCCCGCTGCCATGTACCGCTCCCGGCACTGGTGGATACCGGTCGCCCTGCTCTCGGTGCTCGTCGCCTCGGTCATCGGCTGGTGGATAGGCGCGCACCCCGAGGTCCAGTCGGCGATCGCCGCCCCTGACGACCTCCGGCAGATGACCCGACCCGGCGGCGAGTACGAGACCTACTACTCAAGTCACCCGGCAGCGTCCTTCGCGGCCCAGGTATGGACGAACAACGCCCAGGCCGCTGCCATGTGCCTCGTCCTCGGCGCGTTCCTCTGCTTCCCGGTGATCTGGATCCTCTTTCTCAACATGCTCAACCTCGGCGTCGGCATCGGCCTCATGTCGTCCGCCGGCCGGCTGGACACCTTCCTCGGCCTGATCCTGCCCCACGGCCTGCTCGAACTGACGGCTGTCTTCGTCGCCGCGGGTACGGGCCTCCGGCTCGGCTGGACCTTGATCGACCCCGGTCCGTACACGCGCCGCACGGCACTGGCCCAGCAGGGCCGGGCGGCGGTCGGCATGGCGATCGGACTGGCACTGATCCTCTTCGTGTCGGGCCTGATCGAGGGCTTCGTGACCCCGTCAGGCCTGCCGACATGGGCACGTATCGCCATCGGCGTCTTCTTCGAGCTGGCCTTTCTGGCGTACGTGTACGTGCTCGGCGGCCGAGCGGCCCGCGAGGGCGACACGGGCGACGTGGAGAGCGCCGACCAGAGCGCCCAGCTGCCCACGGCAGCCTGATGTGCGTCGACGCTCGCTGACCTGCTAGTCTCCAGTTCGCTCCACAGAGATCGGTGCCGATCATTGACATGGTCTGTGTGGGGAGGTAGATTTGAACGGTTGCCCGGAGTTGGACAAGCTCGGGAGCAACGGTTAATCTCAACTCTGCTCCGAGCGGGAATCGAATTTCCGCGGAGCTCTCCGATACATCATCCGAATCGCAGCGGCCGATTTAGTTCGGCCCCGTTGTTTCTGATAATGTCGGGCTCGCCGAAAGGCAAAGGGCCAGTCCGAAGGCCATTAGACCTCTTAATTGAGATCGCTTCTCCATGAGAAGTGAGACGCAAAAAGAGTCTGATAGAGTCGGAAACGCAAGACAGCGAGACCGAAGGGAAAGCCCGGAGGGGCCCGGAGACGGGACCGAAGGAAGCGTCCGTTCCTTGAGAACTCAACAGCGTGCCAAAAGTCAACGCCAGATATGTTGATACCCCGGCCTGGTCCACCTGTTTGGTGGGTTGGGTTTGGGTTCCTTTGATAGAAACACAGCGAGGACGCTGTGAACACCGGGTCTTATTCCGTCCTGGTGTTCCGCTCTCGTGGTGTCACCCGCGCTCTTCAATGGGTACGGGCAGAGCATTCACGGAGAGTTTGATCCTGGCTCAGGACGAACGCTGGCGGCGTGCTTAACACATGCAAGTCGAACGATGAAGCCTTCGGGTGGATTAGTGGCGAACGGGTGAGTAACACGTGGGCAATCTGCCCTGCACTCTGGGACAAGCCCTGGAAACGGGGTCTAATACCGGATAATACTGTTCCCCTCATGGGGGGTGGTTGAAAGCTCCGGCGGTGCAGGATGAGCCCGCGGCCTATCAGCTTGTTGGTGGGGTAATGGCCTACCAAGGCGACGACGGGTAGCCGGCCTGAGAGGGCGACCGGCCACACTGGGACTGAGACACGGCCCAGACTCCTACGGGAGGCAGCAGTGGGGAATATTGCACAATGGGCGGAAGCCTGATGCAGCGACGCCGCGTGAGGGATGACGGCCTTCGGGTTGTAAACCTCTTTCAGCAGGGAAGAAGCGCAAGTGACGGTACCTGCAGAAGAAGCGCCGGCTAACTACGTGCCAGCAGCCGCGGTAATACGTAGGGCGCAAGCGTTGTCCGGAATTATTGGGCGTAAAGAGCTCGTAGGCGGTTTGTCACGTCGGGTGTGAAAGCCCGGGGCTTAACCCCGGGTCTGCATTCGATACGGGCAGACTAGAGTGTGGTAGGGGAGATCGGAATTCCTGGTGTAGCGGTGAAATGCGCAGATATCAGGAGGAACACCGGTGGCGAAGGCGGATCTCTGGGCCATTACTGACGCTGAGGAGCGAAAGCGTGGGGAGCGAACAGGATTAGATACCCTGGTAGTCCACGCCGTAAACGTTGGGAACTAGGTGTTGGCGACATTCCACGTCGTCGGTGCCGCAGCTAACGCATTAAGTTCCCCGCCTGGGGAGTACGGCCGCAAGGCTAAAACTCAAAGGAATTGACGGGGGCCCGCACAAGCAGCGGAGCATGTGGCTTAATTCGACGCAACGCGAAGAACCTTACCAAGGCTTGACATACACCGGAAAGCATCAGAGATGGTGCCCCCCTTGTGGTCGGTGTACAGGTGGTGCATGGCTGTCGTCAGCTCGTGTCGTGAGATGTTGGGTTAAGTCCCGCAACGAGCGCAACCCTTGTTCTGTGTTGCCAGCATGCCTTTCGGGGTGATGGGGACTCACAGGAGACCGCCGGGGTCAACTCGGAGGAAGGTGGGGACGACGTCAAGTCATCATGCCCCTTATGTCTTGGGCTGCACACGTGCTACAATGGCCGGTACAATGAGCTGCGATACCGTGAGGTGGAGCGAATCTCAAAAAGCCGGTCTCAGTTCGGATTGGGGTCTGCAACTCGACCCCATGAAGTCGGAGTTGCTAGTAATCGCAGATCAGCATTGCTGCGGTGAATACGTTCCCGGGCCTTGTACACACCGCCCGTCACGTCACGAAAGTCGGTAACACCCGAAGCCGGTGGCCCAACCCCTTGTGGGAGGGAGCTGTCGAAGGTGGGACTGGCGATTGGGACGAAGTCGTAACAAGGTAGCCGTACCGGAAGGTGCGGCTGGATCACCTCCTTTCTAAGGAGCACTTCTTACCAGGCTTCTGTTTGGTCAGAGGCCAGTTCATCGGCGAGTGTCCGGTGCTGGTTGCTCATGGGTGGAACGTTGACTATTCGGCACTCTTGGCTGCTTGGTTCTCCAGTACTGCCCCTCTTGAGGGGCGTGGAACGGGAACGGGGTGGTTGGGGGTGCCGGGCGCGCTGTTGGGTGTCTGAGGGTGCGGACTTGTTCCGGATCTTCGGGTTGCCGGCCCCAGTGAACTCTGCCGTGTGGTGGGGGTGGTGGGTGGTTGGTCGTTGTTTGAGAACTGCACAGTGGACGCGAGCATCTGTGGCCAAGTTTTTAAGGGCGCACGGTGGATGCCTTGGCACCAGGAACCGATGAAGGACGTGGGAGGCCGCGATAGGCCCCGGGGAGCTGTCAACCGAGCTTTGATCCGGGGGTGTCCGAATGGGGAAACCCGGCAGTCGTCATGGGCTGTCACCTACTGCTGAACACATAGGCAGTGTGGAGGGAACGCGGGGAAGTGAAACATCTCAGTACCCGCAGGAAGAGAAAACAACCGTGATTCCGGGAGTAGTGGCGAGCGAAACTGGATGAGGCCAAACCGTATGTGTGTGATACCCGGCAGGGGTTGCGCATGCGGGGTTGTGGGAGTTCTTTTGACCGGTCTGCCGGCCGGTCGGCGAGTCAGAAACCGTTGGTGTAGGCGAAGGACATGCGAAAGGTCCGGCGTAGAGGGTAAGACCCCCGTAGCTGAAACATTAACGGCTCGTTTGAGAATCACCCAAGTAGCACGGGGCCCGAGAAATCCCGTGTGAATCTGGCGGGACCACCCGCTAAGCCTAAATATTCCCTGGTGACCGATAGCGGATAGTACCGTGAGGGAATGGTGAAAAGTACCGCGGGAGCGGAGTGAAATAGTACCTGAAACCGTGTGCCTACAAGCCGTGGGAGCGTCGCTGTGTGTGCTTGCACATGCAGTCGTGACTGCGTGCCTTTTGAAGAATGAGCCTGCGAGTTTGCGGTGTGTTGCGAGGTTAACCCGTGTGGGGAAGCCGTAGCGAAAGCGAGTCCGAATAGGGCGTCATAGTAGCGCGCTCAAGACCCGAAGCGGAGTGATCTAGCCATGGGCAGGTTGAAGCGGCTGTAAGAGGTCGTGGAGGACCGAACCCACCAGGGTTGAAAACCTGGGGGATGACCTGTGGTTAGGGGTGAAAGGCCAATCAAACTCCGTGATAGCTGGTTCTCCCCGAAATGCATTTAGGTGCAGCGTCGTGTGTTTCTTGCCGGAGGTAGAGCACTGGATAGGCGATGGGCCCTACCGGGTTACTGACCTTAGCCAAACTCCGAATGCCGGTAAGTGAGAGCGCGGCAGTGAGACTGTGGGGGATAAGCTCCATGGTCGAGAGGGAAACAGCCCAGAGCATCGACTAAGGCCCCTAAGCGTACGCTAAGTGGGAAAGGATGTGGAGTCGCAGAGACAACCAGGAGGTTGGCTTAGAAGCAGCCATCCTTGAAAGAGTGCGTAATAGCTCACTGGTCAAGTGATTCCGCGCCGACAATGTAGCGGGGCTCAAGCGTACCGCCGAAGTCGTGTCATTCCAGCATGTGGGCCAACGCCCGTTGGGATGGGTAGGGGAGCGTCGTGTGCCGGGTGAAGCCGCGCCGGAAGGCAGTGGTGGACGGTTCACGAGTGAGAATGCAGGCATGAGTAGCGATACACACGTGGGAAACGTGTGCGCCGATTGACTAAGGGTTCCTGGGTCAAGCTGATCTGCCCAGGGTAAGTCGGGACCTAAGGCGAGGCCGACAGGCGTAGTCGATGGACAACCGGTTGATATTCCGGTACCCGCTTTGAAACGCCCAGTGTTGAATCCTCTGATGCTAAGACCGTGAAGCCGTTCCGGACCCTTCGGGGAATGGAAAGTGGTGGAGCCGTTGACCCGAGGTGGTAGTAGGCAAGCGATGGGGTGACGCAGGAAGGTAGTCCAGCCCGGGCGGTGGTTGTCCCGGGGTAAGGGTGTAGGACGCACGGTAGGCAAATCCGTCGTGCATATAAGTCTGAGACCTGATGCCGAGCCGATTGTGGTGAAGTGGATGATCCTATGCTGTCGAGAAAAGCCTCTAGCGAGTTTCATGGCGGCCCGTACCCTAAACCGACTCAGGTGGTCAGGTAGAGAATACCGAGGCGTTCGGGTGAACTATGGTTAAGGAACTCGGCAAAATGCCCCCGTAACTTCGGGAGAAGGGGGGCCATTTCTGGTGATGGGTCTTGCACCTTGAGCTGGGGGTGGCCGCAGAGACCAGCGAGAAGCGACTGTTTACTAAAAACACAGGTCCGTGCGAAGCCGTAAGGCGATGTATACGGACTGACGCCTGCCCGGTGCTGGAACGTTAAGGGGACCGGTTAGTCACATTTCGGTGTGGCGAGGCTGAGAACTTAAGCGCCAGTAAACGGCGGTGGTAACTATAACCATCCTAAGGTAGCGAAATTCCTTGTCGGGTAAGTTCCGACCTGCACGAATGGCGTAACGACTTCTCGACTGTCTCAACCATAGGCCCGGTGAAATTGCACTACGAGTAAAGATGCTCGTTTCGCGCAGCAGGACGGAAAGACCCCGGGACCTTTACTACAGTTTGATATTGGTGTTCGGTTCGGCTTGTGTAGGATAGGTGGGAGACTGTGAAGTGGCCACGCCAGTGGTTGTGGAGTCGTCGTTGAAATACCACTCTGGTCGTGCTGGATGTCTAACCTGGGTCCGTGATCCGGATCAGGGACAGTGTCTGATGGGTAGTTTAACTGGGGCGGTTGCCTCCTAAAGGGTAACGGAGGCGCCCAAAGGTTCCCTCAGCCTGGTTGGTAATCAGGTGTTGAGTGTAAGTGCACAAGGGAGCTTGACTGTGAGACCGACGGGTCGAGCAGGGACGAAAGTCGGGACTAGTGATCCGGCGGTGGCTTGTGGAAGCGCCGTCGCTCAACGGATAAAAGGTACCCCGGGGATAACAGGCTGATCTTCCCCAAGAGTCCATATCGACGGGATGGTTTGGCACCTCGATGTCGGCTCGTCGCATCCTGGGGCTGGAGTCGGTCCCAAGGGTTGGGCTGTTCGCCCATTAAAGCGGTACGCGAGCTGGGTTTAGAACGTCGTGAGACAGTTCGGTCCCTATCCGCTGCGCGCGTAGGAGTCTTGAGAAGGGCTGTCCCTAGTACGAGAGGACCGGGACGGACGAACCTCTGGTGTGCCAGTTGTTCTGCCAAGGGCATGGCTGGTTGGCTACGTTCGGGAGGGATAACCGCTGAAAGCATCTAAGCGGGAAGCCTGCTTCGAGATGAGGGCTCCCACCCACTTGATGGGGTAAGGCTCCCAGTAGACGACTGGGTTGATAGGCCGGATATGGAAGCACTGTGAGGTGTGGAGTTGACCGGTACTAATAGGCCGAGGGCTTGTCCTCAGTTGCTCGCGTCCACTGTGTTAGTTCTGAGACAACGAACAGGCTGTGCTGTCATCCACCTGTTTGTGTGTTTCGCAGTGTTTCGGTGGTCATTGCGTGAGGGAAACGCCCGGTTACATTCCGAACCCGGAAGCTAAGCCTTTCAGCGCCGATGGTACTGCAGGGGGGACCCTGTGGGAGAGTAGGACGCCGCCGAACAATTCTTTGTCGGGAGTGCCCCGCACCTTTTGGTGCGGGGCACTTCTGCGTTCAAGACCCTTTTACGTGCACGAGGTGTTTCTCTCCCCGTACACGTTCCCTTCAGAGGCGGCCCGCAGCTTTCAGAGCCAGATAGGCATCCGCCAAAGCCGGCGCAAGTGCGTCGGGTACGGCGTCGACGACTGTGACGCCGTAGCGCTGGAGCTTTTCCGACGTACGGCGTCGTTGCGATTGGGCCTGGGAGCCGGCGGCGGCCTCGTATACCGCGTCCACTGAGCCTCGTGCCGTGCTCATGGTCTTTGCGTGCGGGTCGGCCACCGAGGCGACGATCACCGTGTGGCGCTGGGTGAGTTGAGGGAGGACGGGCAGAAGCCCCTCCTCCACCGGAGCCGTTTCGAGGCTGGTCAGCAGCACGATGAGTGAACGTCGTGGTGCGCTCTTGAGGACTGTGGCAGCGAGGCCTCGTGCGTCGGTCTCCACGAGCTCCGGCTCCAGCGTGGAGAGCGCGTTCACCATCGCGGGCAGTACGTCGCTCGCCGCGCGGCCCCGGACCTGGGTCCGTGTCCGGCGGTCGTACGCCAGCAGGTCGATCCGGTCGCCTGCGCGGGTGGCGAGTGCGGTGAGGAGCAGCGTGGCGTCCATCGCTGCGTCGAGGCGCGGGACGTCGCCCACGCGGCCGGCCGAGGTACGGCCCGTGTCGAGGACGACGAGGATATGGCGGTCACGCTCGGGTCGCCAGGTACGGATCGCCACC
Organism: Streptomyces sp. NBC_01716; assembly: GCF_036248275.1. Lineage (NCBI taxonomy): Bacteria > Bacillati > Actinomycetota > Actinomycetes > Kitasatosporales > Streptomycetaceae > Streptomyces > Streptomyces sp. NBC_01716. Next base: position 5,477,228 of record NZ_CP109181.1, read on the forward strand.
GCGGACTGGCGGGCGGTGGCGCGCCAGTCGATGGACCGGGTGTCGTCCCCGGGTACATAGGGGCGCAGGCTGTCGAACTCGGTGCCCTCGCCGCGGGTGAGGACGCTTGTCCGGCCGTCGAGTTCGCGCAGACGCGCGAGTCTGGACGGCAGGTGCTTGCGGCTGGTGAAGGGAGGCAGAACGCGCACCGTCCACGGGACATCGTGATTTCCCTGGCGGGCCGCCAGGCCGAGGGGGCCGAAGGAGCGCACGGTGACTCGTTCCGTTCGCCTGTCGCCGCGGCGGGTCGGGCGGAGAAGGGTGGTGAGGCGGCGACGTTCACCGGCCGGGACGCTCAACTCGTGGCGGGAGGCGGCCTGTTCCGTGCCTGTCGGCCAACTGCTCGGGGGCCACGCGTCGCGGATATGGGCGCGCAGTCTGCGCCGTGCGGGGTTGACGACCGTGAGCTGGACCTCGGCCTTTTCGCTGAGTCGAACTGAGGTATCACCACTTCGGGTGAACTGGAGCGTTCGTACTGGCGCGGCCAGGCAGTAGTCGCACAGAATTGCGAGTGAGAGGGGCGCGTTGACCGCCAGCATCCCGGCCCAACTGGGGGCGAGGAGGCCGACGGGAAGCGAGCCCAGAGCGGCAAGGAGCGCCGCTCGTCCGGTGAGGGCCATGGTTCATCGCCTCATCGGGGTACGGGGACGTGGGCGAGGATCGCGGTGATGACGGAGTCGGCTGTGGCTCCTTCCATCTCCGCTTCGGGGCGGAGTTGGACGCGGTGACGCAGGGTGGGTAGTGCCAAAGCCTTCACATCGTCCGGCGTGACGTAGTCGCGGCCGGTCAGCCAGGCCCAGGCGCGGGCGGTGGAGAGCAGTGCGGTGGCGCCTCGCGGGGAGACGCCGAGGGAGAACGAGGGGGAATCACGAGTGGCACGGCAGATATCGACAACGTAGCCCGCTATCTCCGGGGAGACGGAGGTCTTGGCGACTGCGGCGCGTGCCGCTTCGAGGTCGGCCGGGCCGGCGACGGGGCGTACGCCCGCAGCTTGGAGGTCGCGTGGGTTGAAGCCGTCCGCGTGCCGGGTCAGGACGCTGATCTCGTCGTCGCGTGACGGGAGGGGGACCGTCAGCTTCAGCAGGAAACGGTCGAGCTGTGCTTCGGGGAGGGGGTAGGTGCCCTCGTACTCGACCGGGTTCTGGGTGGCGGCGACCAGGAAGGGGTCGGGGAGCGGCCGGGGCGTTCCGTCGATCGTGACCTGGCGCTCCTCCATCGCTTCGAGCAGCGACGACTGGGTCTTGGGCGGGGTGCGGTTGATCTCGTCGGCGAGCAGCAGGTTGGTGAAGACCGGGCCGGGCTGGAAGGAGAACTCTGCCGTTCGCGCGTCGTAGACGAGAGAGCCCGTGACGTCGCTCGGCATCAGGTCGGGGGTGAACTGGACGCGCTTGGTGTCGAGTTCGAGAGAGGCGGCGAGGGCCCGTACCAGGAGTGTCTTCGCGACGCCGGGGACTCCTTCGAGGAGGACGTGGCCCCGGCAGAGCAGGGCGACGACGAGTCCGGTCACAGCGGGGTCCTGGCCGACCACGGCCTTCGCGATCTCGGTGCGCAGGGCCTCCAGGGAGGCGCGGGCGCTGTCCGAGTTCTCAAGCGTCTCGGGGGTCGGGGCACTCATGAGGTGCGTACCTCTCTTTCGAGGGCGTCGAGTTGGTCCGTCAGGCGGATGAGAGCGGCATCGTCGGCCGGCGCCGGGCCGAAGAGCAGCGTGCGGAGATCCCGCGAGTCGTCGGGGAGTTGTGCGGAGACGGCGGGGACGAGGGCCTCCGGGGTGTGTGCCTCGGACGGTGGGACACCGAGGAGGGAAGCGAGGCGGGTGCGGGTCTCCGTTCGGAGGACCGAGGCGGCGCGGTCGCGGGCGTTGGCCTTGCGGTAGAGGCGGGCGCGGCCCTCAGTGGCCTCGGAGGCGCGGATGGCGACCGGGAGCCGTTCGGCGACCACGGGGCCGAGTCGGCGGGAGCGCCACACGGCGGCGAGTACGGCGGCGAGGGCGAGTTGGAGAGTGCCCCAGAGCCAGCCGGAGGGGATCAGGTCAAGGAAGCTTGACTCGTTGCCTCCTCCGTCCTGGTCCTCCTCGCCTCCGGTGCTGTCACCACTGTTGTCGCCATTGCCGATGCCGCTGCCGGATTCGGTGGCGGAGGGATCACTGAGTGAGGGGAGGTACCAGACGATATGAGGCCGGGAGCCGAGGAGTTGAAGGGCCAGCGAGGCGTTTCCCTGTTTGGCGAGGCGCTCGTTGTAGAGGAGGTCGGGGGCGCCGAGCAGGACGGTGTCGCCGTCGGCGGTGGTGTCGACCCGGAGAAGGGACGGCTGCCCGTCCGTCGGGTAGCAGGCGTCGCTGTTGGGCGCGTCGGTGACGTAGCGCAGCCCACCGATGTCGACGGCGCCCGCCTCGTGGGCGGCCGGCAGGGAGCAGCGGGAGTCTCGCGCGGCAACCGGTGTCTCGGTGGTCGAGGTGACGCCAGGAGCGAGGGTGTCGACGGAGGGCGGTCCTGGCGACAGCAGGACGGTGCGACCGCCGGAGAGCTCTGTGGCGGTCTGCAGGGTGCGCTGCTGATGGAAGGTCAGGAGGTTGGGGGAGGTGACGACCAGGGTGGTGTCCGGGCCGGTTCCTGCGGTGGCTTCGGCGAGCGTGGTGACGACGCGGGTGGGGACGCCACGGTCCTTGAGCAGCTCGGCGACGGCGCGGCTGCCGAGCGGGTCGGCGGAGCGGGGGTCGAGGCGGCCGTGCTGGTCGCCGGAGCGTACGGCAGCCAGGGCGATGCCGGCCACGAGGAGGATGGCGAGTGCGAGCAGCAGCCCCCGGACGCGCTTCCAGACCTGCTGGGCGCTGGGCGACATCGAGGTGGGGCTGGTCGTCGGCCGAGGTGGGGCGCCGGTCCCGGTGCCGGTCATTCGGCGGCTCCCTGGGTGGCGCCGCTCAGCTGGGGTTTGCTGCTCTCCAGTGCGAGGTCCAGTTCGCGCAGGCGCAGGTATGTCCGGTGGTCCGCGGTGCGTCCGCCGTACGTGACGTCGTCGAAGGCTCTGGCCGCCGCGCGCAGGGAGGTGGCGTGGTCGGGGAGTGACCGGCCGGCGTCGGTGGCGGCCTCGTCGGCGGTGCGGCCGGGGCGCCGGTCGAGGATGGTGCGTTCTTCCAGGGAGCGGACGACGGCGCGCATCCGTTCCTGGACAGCCTGGTTCCAGCGTTCGGCCGTGGCGTGTTCCTCAGCGTTGGCGCGGTGTTCGGCCGCGCCGCGTGGGCCGGATTCGAAGAGCGCGTCCTTGGGGAGGGTGGTGCGCCGGGGCGTGCCCAGTCGCCACCAGAGGGCGGCGCCCAGCGTCGCGACGAGCGCGGCGATCACGGCGAGGCCGACGGGGCTCGCGACGCCGGAGCCGGCCACGGAGTTGAAGAGATCCCCGATCCACTCCCAGAAGCGGTCCATCGCGCGCTGGAGGAGATTCGGGTCGTTCTCGTGGTACATCGGCTTGGACAGCTCGTTCTCGGCGGCCTCACGAGCGGGGACACGCGGGGTGTCCACCGGTATGTCGTCGCTTGTGCCTGCCGTCAGCCAAGCCGTTGCCGAGCCCCCCGTGCCGAACACCGCATCAGCCCCTGAGGGCGTCGTTGCCAGGCCGCTCGGAGCCGTAGCCCGATACACCGGCGGCGCGTGCGAGTTCGAGGTCCAGGGCTTCGCGCCGGATGCGCTGGTCCACGTAGAGGAGCACGGAGACACCCGCGGAGATCGGCAGGGTGATGGAGGTGCTGATCACGGTGCCGATGCCGGTGATGATCAGGAAGGGCCAGCCGAAGTCCGGGCCGGTCTCGGAGAACAGGCCACCGACGCCGTCGCCGTCCACCGCCATGGCGACGAGGCTGAAGGGCACAGCGATGATCATGGAGACCACGAAGGTCAGCAGCATCGTCAGCAGCAGGATCCCGAAGATCCGCCACCAGGTGCCCTTCACGAGCTTGGCGGAGCGGCGCATGGACGCCACGATCCCCTGCCGTTCGAGCATCAGGGCGGGCGAGGCGAGGCTGAAGTTGACCATCAGCCAGATCAGTACGACGGCGGCGGCCAGTCCGCCGAGCACAGTCAGCGCGACTCCGGCACCGGAGCCGATCAGCAGTCCCGGCAGGATGCCGACGGCCACGATGGCCGCGCCCATGACAGGCAACAGCAGCGTCAGGCCGAGCAGTTGAAGCAGCCGGGGCCGGGCCTCGGCCCAGGCGTCCGACAGCGAGACTCCGCGGCCGAGCACGGAGCGGCTGATGACCACGGTCAGCACGGCCGTGGTGAAGAGGGTGCCGATGACGGTGATGAACAGGGACGGAGCCAGTGCGAGGAGGCTGGCCTGCAGAGCGTCGACGGCCTGGTTCAGGGCTTCCGCCGGGCTCGCGTTGGGGTCGATGTCCACCGGCTCCGGCAGGAGATAGCGCTGGACGAGTATGTCGCCGATCTGCGAGATAACCGCGACGACGATGGTGACGCCGAGGACGGTCCGCCAGTGCGCGCGCAGCGTGGACACGGCACCGTCGAGAATCTCGCCCACGCCCAAGGGGCGCAGCGGGATGACACCGGGCTTGGCGGCGAGGGGCTGTTGTCCCCAGCCGGGTTGCCGTCCGCCGCCGGGGCCGGGGCCGCCCCAGCCCGGTGCGGGCCTGGGTGCCGGGGGAACGGGGCCGGGCGCGCTGGGCGCGGACCACTGGCCGGGCGGCGGCTGGGTCTTGGACCACTTCGAGGGGGAGTCCGAGGGCGTGCCGGAGTCGTCGGCGGGCGCGGCGGGCCGGGGCACGCACGCGTCCTGGCCGTCGGACGGGGCAGATCCGGGCGAGGCCCAGCCCGGAGTGTCGTTCACGGTCGTCCACCTCGTGGATTGGTTGCGGAGGCAGGCTCGGGGAGCCGGCGCTTCAACGGTGCCTGTCTGCGAAGCAGAGCGGGAGGCTGGCAGCCATCGTGCCACGCGTGGCCCGCCGGTGGGCGGGGTGCTCCCTCTCCTTCTCGCCTTCATAGTCCGTGCGGTACCGGGCAGACTGGACGGATGACTGATCAGTACGCACCATCGCCGCTCGCTGCCGAGCCGTCCATGTCTCCGGCGCTGCGCTGGGACGAACTGCCGGAGGGGCCCGTGCTGGTCCTTCTCGACCAGACGAGGCTGCCGGTCGAGGAGGCCGAGCTGGTCTGTACCGATGTGCCGGCCCTGGTCCAGGCGATTCGGACGCTCGCGGTGCGTGGGGCGCCGCTCCTGGGCATCGCCGGGGCCTACGGCGTCGCTCTCGCCGCCACCCGGGGATACGACGTGGACGAGGCGGCGGCGCTGCTGGAGAGCGCGCGGCCCACCGCCGTGAACCTCGGGTACGGGGTCCGGCGGGCGCTGGAGGTGCACCGTGCCGCGATCGCGGGGGGCGCCGACCAGGAGCGGGCGGCCGCTGCGACGCTGGCGGAGGCCAGGGAGCTGCACCGGCAGGATGCTCTGGCCAGCGCTCGAATGGCGGCATCCGGGCTGGCCCTTCTCGACGAGTTGCTGCCGGGCGGAAGTCACCGGATCCTGACCCACTGCAACACCGGAGCCCTGGTGTCCGGTGGCGAGGGCACCGCGTTCGCCGTGGCGCTGTCCGCGCACCGGGCGGGGCGGCTCAGACGGCTGTGGGTCGACGAGACACGTCCGCTGTTGCAGGGGGCGCGGCTGACGGCGTACGAGGCGGCTCGCAACGAGATGGCGTACACGCTGCTCACGGACAACGCCGCCGGTTCGCTGTTCGCGGCGGGTGAGGTGGACGCCGTGCTCATCGGGGCGGACCGGATCGCTGCCGACGGCTCGGTGGCGAACAAGGTGGGCAGCTATCCGCTCGCGGTGCTGGCGAAGTACCACCATGTGCCGTTCGTCGTGGTCGCGCCGACCACGACGCTGGACCTGGAGACCGTGGACGGCGCGGCGATCGAGGTGGAGCAGCGGGCGGGGCAGGAGGTCACCGAGCTCACGGCGCCGCAGGCGGCCGGGGCCGGGGTGGAGCTGGGGGGTGGGATGCCGATCGCGCCGCTGGGAACCCAGGCGTACAACCCGGCTTTCGACGTGACGCCTCCGGAGCTGGTGACGGCGCTGGTCACCGAGTACGGGGCGCTGTCCCCGGTGACCAGGGACGGGATCGCGGAGCTGTGTGCCCAGGCTCGACAGGAGGCGCGGGACTGACGGGACAGGTGCGCGAGGGGTGGGGGAGAGACATTGTCGGGTGGGCCGGGCGGGCGGCTCGCTATGGTTCCTGTCGGAGAAGGTCAACGAGACAGGCCCTGACATCTGTGGTTGACGTCAACAGCCACGAACCGCGACGGTCCACGAAGGACATACGTCCACGTCGTCCCAGGTCAGTGAGCTGGATCACGCAAGTCTACGCAACGGAAATGAAAATGGGATGATGTCGATATGAAGGGACGCGTCCTTGTCGTCGATGACGACACCGCACTGGCCGAGATGCTCGGCATCGTGCTGCGAGGTGAAGGGTTCGAGCCGTCGTTCGTAGCGGACGGAGACAAGGCCCTCGCCGCTTTCCGTGAGGCCAAGCCGGATCTGGTGCTGCTGGATCTGATGCTGCCCGGCCGCGACGGTATCGAGGTGTGCCGGCTCATCAGGGCCGAGTCCGGTGTGCCGATCGTCATGCTGACGGCCAAGAGCGACACGGTCGACGTGGTGGTGGGGCTCGAGTCGGGCGCCGACGACTACATCGTCAAGCCGTTCAAGCCCAAGGAGCTTGTCGCCAGGATCAGGGCGCGGCTGCGCAGGTCCGAGGAGCCGGCTCCGGAGCAGTTGGCCATCGGCGATCTGGTCATCGACGTGGCGGGTCACTCGGTGAAGCGTGAGGGGCAGTCCATCGCGCTGACACCGCTGGAGTTCGACCTGCTCGTCGCGCTGGCCCGTAAGCCGTGGCAGGTGTTCACCCGTGAGGTGCTCCTGGAGCAGGTGTGGGGTTACCGTCACGCAGCCGACACCCGCCTGGTCAATGTGCATGTGCAGCGGCTCCGTTCCAAGGTCGAGAAGGACCCGGAGCGCCCGGAGATCGTCGTGACCGTACGCGGTGTCGGCTACAAGGCCGGACCGAGCTGAGATGTCCAGCGGCAGTGCTGCCCCGAAGCCCGGGGAGCCGGGAGCCCGTGCGGGGCGGACTGCCGAGCGGGGCCGCCGGGCCTCACGCCTGGGCAGGCTCTTGCGCCGTGGCCGGCTGCTCCAGGACGGGGCGGCGGGCAGTCCCGCGCTGCGGCTCGTCGTGCGCTGGCTCAGGCGTCCGGTGCTGCCCGCCGTCCGGCTGTGGCGGCGGAACATCCAGCTCAGGGTGGTCACCACCACTCTGCTGATGTCTCTCGGTGTCGTGCTGCTGCTGGGCTTCGTCGTGATCGGGCAGGTCCGCAACGGTCTGCTCGACGCCAAGGAGAAAGCGGCCCAGAGCCAGGCGGCCGGTGGTTTCACCGTCGCCAAGGAGAAGGCCGACGCGCCGGTCGAGCCGGGTGGCCAGGACGGCGGCGCCGGGGACGGCAGGTCGAGCCGTAACTCCGTCAACTGGCGTTCCGACCTGGTCGTACAGCTGGCCAGTGGCGGACAGAGCGCGTTCAACGTGGTGGCGCTGAGCGCGGACGCGCACGGCGCGGGATCCAGCAGCCGCTTCCCGCGCGCCTCCGGCGGCGTGGACCACATCGCGAGCGTTCCTGCGGATCTGCGGTCGGACGTCGCCAAGGGCACGGGGACCTTCCAGACCTACACCCTGATCCAGTACACGGACGGCCGAGAGCCCGAGTCCGGGTTGGTGATCGGCAAGCGGCTGACGGATGTCGACGGCAACTCCTACGAGCTGTACTACCTGTTCCCGCTGACCCAGGAAGAGCAGTCGCTCAATCTGGTCAAGGGCACCCTCGCGACGGCGGGGCTGTTCGTCGTCGTGCTGCTCGGGGCCATCGCCTGGCTCGTCGTACGGCAGGTCGTGACGCCCGTACGGATGGCGGCGGGGATCGCCGAGCGGCTCTCCACGGGCCGTCTCCAGGAACGTATGAAGGTCACCGGCGAGGACGACATCGCCCGTCTCGGCGAGGCTTTCAACAAGATGGCCCAGAATCTTCAGCTCAAGATCCAGCAGCTGGAGGAGCTCTCCAGGATGCAGCGGCGCTTCGTGTCGGACGTCTCGCACGAGCTGCGCACCCCGCTGACCACGGTCCGGATGGCCGCGGACGTCATTCACGAGGCCCGGGTCGACTTCGACCCCGTCACCGCGCGCTCGGCGGAACTGCTCGGTGACCAGCTCGACCGTTTCGAGTCCCTGCTCTCGGATCTGCTGGAGATCAGCCGGTTCGACGCGGGCGCCGCGGCGCTGGAGGCCGAGCCCATAGACCTGCGGGTGGTCGTACGCCGCGTGATCGGCGGGGCCGAACCGCTCGCCGAGCGCAAGGGCACCCGGATCCGTGTCATGGGCGACGAGCAGCCGGTCGTCGCCGAGGCCGATGCCCGGCGGGTGGAGCGGGTGCTGCGCAATCTCGTCGTCAACGCCGTCGAGCACGGTGAGGGGCGGGACGTGGTGGTGCGGATGGCGGTGGCCGGCGGAGCCGTCGCCGTGGCCGTACGGGACTACGGGGTGGGCCTCAAGCCCGGCGAGGCGACGCGGGTCTTCAACCGGTTCTGGCGGGCGGATCCGGCGCGGGCGCGTACCACCGGCGGTACCGGCCTCGGCCTGTCGATCGCCGTCGAGGACGCGCGCCTGCACGGCGGCTGGCTCCAGGCGTGGGGCGAGCCGGGCGGCGGGTCGCAGTTCCGGCTGACGCTGCCGCGCACCGCCGACGAGCCGCTGCGCGGCTCGCCGATACCGCTGGAGCCGGAGGACTCGCGGCGCGGCCGGGAGCGTTCCGCCTTCGATTCCAAGGAGAGCGCGCACCGGCTGGCGAGCGTGCCCTCCCAGGCGCCGACGGCGTCGTCGCTTCCGGTGCCACCCCGGGCGCCGGTGCCACCGCCCGCCCCGGTGGCCGACCCGACGGCGCTGCCGGGCAACGGCTCCCGGGTCGTGCCGCGTGCCGCCGGGGAGCCCGTGGAACGGGATCCCGACCCCTCCGCTGCCACCTCCTCGCCCTCGGCGTCGAGGACCACATCGTCATCTGCCTCCGCGCCCGCGGCGCAGGCACCTCAGCGGGAGGACACAACTCGTGGGCGTTGACCGCCTTCGTCAGGGCCGGTGGCGCCCGGTGCGGCTGCCCCTCGTGTTCGGGTGCGGTGCCCTGCTGCTGGCCGGCTGCGCGTCGATCCCCAACAGCGGGGACGTCGAGCCCGTCAAGGCGTCGCCGCGCGGTGACTCCCAGGTGCGGGTGTATCCCGTCGCTCCCGCCGAGGGCGCGGATCCGAACGAGATCGTCGACGGCTTCCTGGAGGCGATGACGAGCGACGACCCCGACTTCGCGGTGGCCAGGAAGTATCTGACCAAGCAGGCGTCGCAGAGCTGGCAGCCGGCTAACCGTACGACGGTGCTGGCGGCGGCCCCCGACCCTGCCGACCCCCAGGGCCCCTCCGGTCCTGACGGCCCCGGGCTCACCTACCCGCTGTACGGCGACCAGATCGCCGCCGTCGACGCCGGGCACGCCTACCAGCCGGTGGCGCCGGAGCCGTACAGCGGCTCCATCCATCTCGTCCAGGAGAACGTGCTGGACGGCAAGGAATGGCGCATCGACGACCTTCCGCAGGGGCTGGTCCTCGGCGAGTCCGACTTCCAGCGCAACTACCGCGCGGTGAACAAGTACTACTTCGCCTCCGGGCAGGGCTGGCTCGTCGCCGACCCCGTCTACATCCGGCAGCGGATAGACCCCGTGACGCGGATGGACCCGGTCACCCAGGCCGTCAAGGTGCTCCTCGAAGGACCCACGGACTGGATGCGGCCCGTGGTCGACTCGCCCTTCCCGGCCGGTACGGAGCTCAGACGCGGTACCCGGACACTCGAATTCGACGACCGGAACGCCTTGAAGGTCCCGCTCAACTCGAAGGTCGACAACGTCGGGCGCGAGCAGTGCCGCAAGATGGCGGCGCAACTGCTCTTCACTCTCCGGGACTTGACATCCACCCGGGGCGAACAGGTCGAACTGCTGCGGCAGGACGGCTCCTCGCTGTGCGTGCTGAGCGGTGACCAGGCCGAGGAGTTCGCCGCCGACCGCACGTCGGGCAGCGCGGACAGTCCGTACTTCATCGACGCGAAGGGCCGCCTCGCGCAACTGTCGGCGAGCAGCAAGGAGCCGATCGACCCGCCGCGTGTGCGGGGGCCGTTCGGCGACGGCACGATGCCGTTGGGCCAGGTCGCGGTGGCGCGGGACGAGAAGCACGCGGCGGGCGTCTCGCAGGACGGCAAGTCCATGTACGTCGGGTCCATCATCTCGGCCGGCGAGGTGGGCGACGCCCTGGTCGTCAGCAAGGCCGAGAAGAAGGAGGACCGGCTGTCGGCGCCCAGTTGGGACGGCAACGGCGATCTGTGGATAGCGGACCGGGACCCGCGGCAGCCCCGGCTGCTGCGTCTCGCCGACGGCGCGGACGCGCCCCGCGAGGTCACGGTCGACGGTCTGGGCGACGCGCGTATCGAGGCGCTGCGGGTCTCCGCCGACGGCGTACGGGTGGCGCTGCTCCTCTCCGAGGACGGGCGGACGACCCTCCAGATCGGCCGGGTGGAGCGTCGCGGGCCCGCCACCCAGCAGACGGTGTCCGTGACGGAGCTGAAGGCCGTGGCACCTCGTATGGAGACGGTGACCGCCGTGTCGTGGGCCGGTCCCAGCCGGCTGGTCGTGGTCGGCAAGGAGGCCGGCGGAGTGCAGCAGGTGAGCTACATCCAAACGGACGGTTCGACGTCGGCCGCGGGTGTGCTGCCCGGTCTGAATCAGGTCACGGGCATCGCCGCCACCGACGACGAACAGCAGCCGCTGGTCGCGGACTCGGACGACGCGGGCATCGTGCGGCTGCCGACCGGCGCGAACTGGCAGACGATGGTGAAAGAGGGCTCGTCACCGGTCTATCCGGGCTAGGGCGTGTTTGAGAAGTAGCGTCGTCCGCCCATCGGGCGGGGCCCACGGCGTCTGGTGCGTGCGATCGCAAGGCGGAGGATCAGCCCCGTAGATGGACCGGACGTACTTGGATGACTCCGACAACGCAGCGAGCGCGCGTGCCAGGCGTCGTGGGCCAGACGGGACTTCTCAAACACGCCCTAGGTCCTGTCCGGTGGAAGACCCACCGGACAGGACCCGGTCACCTCCTTGGCCGACGGGTCGGCTGCGGCTCCTGGGGGACTTTGTGGCCGGATCTCGAACCGGGTTATCCACAGGGGTGGCCGCAGGTCCGAGACCTTGGCACAGTGGATGACATGCGGGGGTGGTGGCGAGAAATCACCGGGCTGGTGCTTCCGGTCGCCTGCGGCGGCTGCGGGAGTCCCAGGACGCCGCTGTGCGACGCGTGCGGAAGGGCGCTGTACGGGATGTGGCCCTGCCGGGTGAGACCGGTTCCCGAGCCCGTGGGGCTGCCGGTGGTGCATGCGGCCGCGCCGTACGAGGACGCCGTTCGGGCCGTGCTGCTGGCCCACAAGGAGCGTGGCACGCTCGGGCTGGCCGCGCCCCTGGGCAGGGCGCTGGCCGGGGCGATCGAGGCCGCCGTGCCGCCGGGCACCGGCGTCGGCCCGCTGATACTTGTGCCGGTTCCCTCGACGAAACGTGCCGTCGGTGCGCGGGGACACGACGCGGCCCGCCGTATCGCGCTGGCGGCGGCCGGGGAGCTGCGGAGTACGGGGCGCTCGGCCCGGGTGCTCCCGGTGTTGCGGCAGCGGCGAGCGGTGGCCGACCAGTCGGGCCTGGGAGCCCGTCAGAGGCTCGCCAATCTGTCCGGGGCTCTGGAGGTCCCGGTCGGTGGTGCGGGGCTCCTGGAGGGCGGCCGAGTGGTGCTGGTGGACGATCTCATGACAACCGGTGCCTCGCTTGTGGAGGCTTCGCGTGCGGTCCACGCCGCGACGAGACCCGGGAACTCGGTATTCGCACAGGTGAGCGCCGCTGTGGTGGCCGCGCCTCCGCTCTCTTTCGAAATAAACCGGAACTGATCGCAAGTTTGCTTCGTTGCAGGTGGTGAGGGTCGTAAAACACCGGAACGGACGTACGCGCGGGTAGCGGGTGCCGATACCCGCCCAAGAGGGCTATGTTCGGTTGTGAGGAAAGCGAAAGCTGTACTCACCGATATGCAGCGGCGTGTTGGAGCGTTTTCCAGAACCTCGGAGGCAGAGGGAATGGAGATCTTGCCCATGGGGGAGGAGGAGGTGAAAGTCACCAAGTCCGAGGCCTCGATGATCATCGAGGTCGGGTGCAAGAGGGAGTAGTTCCGCAACGCGGCGGAGCGAATCCGGGAACGGAGTTCTGCGTGGACATCGTCGTCAAGGGCCGCAAGACAGAGGTACCCGAGCGGTTCCGAAAGCACGTGGCCGAGAAGCTGAAGCTGGAGAAGATCCAGAAGCTCGACGGCAAGGTGATCAGCCTCGACGTCGAGGTGTCCAAGGAGCACAACCCGCGTCAGGCGGACCGTTGCGACCGGGTGGAGATCACCCTCCACTCCCGCGGCCCCGTCATCAGGGCGGAAGCCTCCGCCGCCGACCCGTACGCAGCGCTCGACCTGGCCACCGGCAAGCTGGAGGCACGGCTGCGCAGGCAGCACGAGAAGCGCTTCAACCGCCGTGGCAACGGCAGGCTTTCGGCAGCCGAGGTCGTCGACGTCGTTCCCGGGGTCGCCCAGTTGAACGGCTCGGGTCCCGCCCCTGTGAACGAGCCGTCGAACGGCGTACGCACCACCAGGATCGGCTCGCTCGAGGTGCAGGGCGAAGGACCGCTGGTGGTCCGCGAGAAGACGCACACCGCGGCCCTGATGACCCTCGACCAGGCTCTCTACGAGATGGAGTTGGTCGGACATGACTTCTATCTGTTCGTGGATTCCGAGACCAAGGAGCCGAGTGTCGTCTACCGGCGGCACGCCTACGACTACGGCGTCATCCACCTGAGGACCGACCAGCTGGCCGAGTCCGGGGCGGCGGGCGCGGGCGGCGCGCTCGGCGGCTGAGAGAAACGACACCCCTCGGTGGTGCCCCCGCGGTCCTGATCCGGCCGCGGGGGCACCACCGCGCGACTACTGGATCACCGCTCTGTCGGCCGGGCATGAAATCATGGCCACGCACGCCAACGCCCCGTCCCTGACCCGGGGTTGGTGTAGCTCGCATGTACTTCGGCCCATGGCCTTCAGGGGGAGGAACGATGGCGGACAGCTTCGGGCCGGTGCACCACGCTCACGGTGCCGGCGGTACGACCGGCGGTGCCGGACCGGGCGGCGGTGCGGACCCGGACGACCCCGGCAAGGAGCCCATCAGGGTCCTTGTCGTGGACGACCACGCGCTCTTCCGCCGGGGGCTGGAGATCGTCCTCGCCCAGGAGGAGGACATCCAGGTCGTGGGGGAGGCCGGCGACGGCGCCGAGGCCGTCGACAAGGCCGCCGACCTGCTCCCCGACATTGTGCTGATGGACGTCCGGATGCCCAGGCGCGGCGGCATCGAGGCATGCACCTCCATCAAGGAGGTGGCCCCCAGCGCCAAGATCATCATGCTGACGATCAGCGACGAGGAGGCCGACCTCTACGACGCGATCAAGGCGGGCGCCACCGGCTATCTCCTGAAGGAGATCTCGACGGACGAGGTGGCCACCGCGATTCGCGCCGTCGCCGACGGGCAGTCACAGATCAGCCCCTCCATGGCCTCCAAGCTGCTGACCGAGTTCAAGTCGATGATTCAGCGCACCGACGAACGAAGGCTCGTGCCCGCGCCGAGGCTCACGGAACGCGAGCTCGAAGTCCTCAAGCTCGTCGCCACGGGAATGAACAACCGGGATATCGCCAAGGAGTTGTTCATCTCCGAGAACACCGTGAAGAACCATGTCCGCAACATCCTGGAGAAGTTGCAGCTGCACTCCCGGATGGAGGCCGTGGTCTACGCGATGCGCGAGAAGATCCTCGAAATCAGATGACGGCCCGCGTCAGCGCCGCCGCGAGGTCGGGGCGGTCGACGCGCTCGATCCGTACGGAGTCGCAGCCCACCCACTCCGCGGCCTCCCGCAGCGCCCGCCCCATGGGCTCGACAGCGGCGGGAGTGTCCAGCGACACCTGCCGGGCGACGAGGGTGCTGCCCTCACGCGCCGGGTCGACACGGCCGAGCAGCTTCCCGCCCGACAGCAGGGGCATCGCGAAGTACCCGTGAATCCGCTTGGGCTTGGGGACGTAGGCCTCCAGGCGGTGGGTGAAGCCGAAGATCCGCTCCGTACGGGCCCGCTCCCAGATGAGCGAGTCGAACGGTGAGAGCAGAGTCGTACGGTGCCTCCCGCGCGGCACGCCCGCCAGCGCGTCAGGGTCGGCCCAGGCGGGCTTCGCCCAGCCCTCCACCGTCACCGGCACCAGCCCCGAGTCCGCGATCACCGCGTCGACCTGCTCGCCCTTGATGCGGTGGTAGTCCCCGATGTCCGAGCGGGTGCCCACCCCGAGCGACTTGCCCGCGAGCCGTACGAGCCGGCGAAGGCACTCGGTGTCGTCCAGATCGTCGTGCAGCACCTCGTCCGGGATGGCACGCTCCGCGAGGTCGTAGACGCGCTTCCAGCTGCGGCGCCCGGTGCACACCACCTCGCCGTGCATCAGCGCCCGCTCGACAGCGACCTTCGCCTCGGACCAGTCCCACCACTCCCCGCCGTTCTTCGCGCCGCCCAGCTCCGTCGCCGTGAGCGGGCCCTCGGCACGCAACTGCTTGATCACCGCGTCGTACGCCCCGTCCGACAGCTCGTGGTGCCAGTGGGGGCGGGCGCGGTAGGCACGGCGCCGGAAAGCGAAATGCGGCCATTCCTCGATCGGGAGCAGGCAGGCCGCATGCGACCAGTACTCGAAGGCGTGCGGCCGGGGCGGGGCGCCGGCGGTCGCCGCCTCCGTCCAGTACGACTCCTCGACCTTTTTGCGGCCCACGGCACCCAGCCGTGCGTACGGAATCAGCTCGTGCGAGCGCGCCAGCACCGAGATCGTGTCCAGCTGGACGGCCCCGAGATGGCGCAGCACACCACGTACGCCGCCGCGACGGTCGGGCGCGCCGAGGAACCCCTGGGCGCGTAGTGCCAGACGGCGGGCTTCGGCGGCGGACAGCTCGGCGGCGGGGGACGGCACAGTGGTCATGCCCGAACGATAGACGGCGGCACTGACAGTCGACCGGGGCCCGGAGCGGGGCCCTCAGGGCCGGGCGGGCAGATACGGATGCCTGGACGACAGACCGAGATCGGAGGGCAGCATCGCGCCTATCCAGACGTCACGCGTCGTCTCCTTCATGAGGAGAGCGGCGCGCAGGGTGCCCTCCAGCACGAAACCGGCCTTGAGGGCGACGGCCCGCGACCCCTCGTTGCCGGCTTCCGCCCGCCACTCGACGCGTTCGGCGCCCAGCTCCGTGAAGATCCAGCGGACCAGGGCGCGCAGCGCCTCCGTCGTGTAGCCCCGGCCGCGGTGCTCCTTGACCGTCCAGTAGCCGACCTCCCACACACCGGTCTGGCTGTGGGCGTTGATCGAGGCGAGGAGCGGGCCGCCGCCGACCGGCTCGACCGCGAAGACGTAGTTGGTCCCGGCCCGCCACATGTCCGGGACCACCCGCTCGATGAAGTGCTCGGCGTGCTGTCTTTCGTACGGAGAGGGGATCGTCGTCCACCGCTGGATGCCGGGATCCTGGCAGGCCGTGTACACCGCGTCGATGTCGTCCGGGACCAGGGGCCGCAGCCGCAGACGCTCGGTGATCAAGGAGGTGGTCGAGGCGTCGTGCCGGGCGGAATCGGGGGTGAGTGGCTCCATGGGGGGATTCTGGTGAGCGGGGTTCCCCGGCGCGAGCGCTTTTCAACGGCTCACCGGCACCTTCGGAGCCTCCCGCGCGTTCTCAGGACGGGTGACAGGAGGCCGGCGTCACGTGGACCTCCCGAGGCGGCCGGGTCCTCGCTTACGATGGCCGTTGCGGTGGGGTCGGCCCGCCGCGCCCGCGCCAGTGTCCATCACCAGACCCAGTGCCAGGCCCGACCGGCAAGGAGACCAACCTCAGTGTCCGTCTTCAACAAGCTCATGCGTGCAGGCGAAGGCAAGATCCTGCGCAAACTGCACCGCATCGCGGACCAGGTCAACTCCATCGAGGAGGACTTCACCGCCCTCTCCGACGCCGAGTTGCAGGCCCTCACCGACGAGTACAAACAGCGCTACGCCGACGGCGAGAGTCTGGACGACCTGCTCCCCGAGGCCTTCGCGACCGTCCGTGAGGCGGCCAAGCGGGTGCTCGGCCAGCGTCCGTACGACGTCCAGCTGATGGGCGGCGCCGCGCTGCACCTCGGCCATGTCGCCGAGATGAAGACCGGTGAGGGCAAGACTCTCGTCGGCACACTGCCCTGTTATCTGAACGCGCTGTCCGGCAAGGGCGTTCACGTGATCACGGTCAACGACTACCTGGCCGAGCGCGACTCCGAGATGATGGGCCGGGTCCACAAGTTCCTGGGCCTGAGCGTCGGCTGCATCCTCGCGAACATGTCGCCCGCGCAGCGGCGCGAGCAGTACAACTGCGACATCACGTACGGCACGAACAACGAGTTCGGCTTCGACTACCTCCGCGACAACATGGCGTGGTCCCAGGAGGAGCTCGTCCAGCGCGGTCACAACTTCGCCGTCGTGGACGAGGTCGACTCGATCCTGGTCGACGAGGCCCGTACGCCGCTGATCATCTCCGGCCCCGCGGACCAGGCCACGAAGTGGTACGGCGACTTCGCGAAGCTGGTGACGCGGCTCACCAAGGGCGAGGCGGGCAACCAGCTCAAGGGCATCGAGGAGACCGGCGACTACGAGGTCGACGAGAAGAAGCGCACCGTCGCGATCCACGAGTCCGGCGTCGCGAAGGTCGAGGACTGGCTGGGCATCGACAACCTCTACGAGTCGGTGAACACCCCGCTCGTCGGTTATCTGAACAACGCCATCAAGGCCAAGGAGCTCTTCAAGAACGACAAGGACTACGTCGTCATCGACGGCGAAGTCATGATCGTCGACGAGCACACCGGCCGTATCCTCGCCGGCCGCCGCTACAACGAGGGCATGCACCAGGCGATCGAGGCGAAGGAAGGGGTGGACATCAAGGACGAGAACCAGACGCTCGCGACGATCACCCTGCAGAACTTCTTCCGCCTCTACGACAAGCTTTCGGGCATGACCGGTACGGCCATGACCGAGGCCGCCGAGTTCCAGCAGATCTACAAGCTGGGTGTCGTGCCGATCCCGACGAACCGGCCGATGATCCGGGTCAACCAGCCCGATCTGATCTACCGCACCGAGGTCGCGAAGTTCGCGGCGGTCGTCGACGACATCGCGGAGAAGCACGAGAAGGGCCAGCCGATCCTGGTCGGCACGACCTCCGTGGAGAAGTCCGAGTACCTGTCGCAGCAGCTCTCGAAGCGGGGCGTGCAGCACGAGGTGCTGAACGCCAAGCAGCATGACCGTGAGGCGCCGATCATCGCCCAGGCCGGGCGCAAGGGCGCGGTCACCGTCGCCACGAACATGGCCGGCCGTGGTACCGACATCAAGCTCGGTGGCAACCCCGACGACCTCGCCGAGGCGGAGCTGCGCCAGCGCGGGCTCGACCCGGTGGAGCACGTCGAGGAGTGGGCGGCCGCGCTGCCCGCCGCGATGGAGAAGGCCGAGCAGGCGGTGAAGGCGGAGTTCGAGGAGGTCGTCGAGCTCGGCGGGCTGTACGTCCTCGGTACGGAGCGTCACGAGTCGCGCCGGATCGACAACCAGCTGCGCGGTCGTTCCGGCCGTCAGGGCGACCCGGGCGAGTCCCGCTTCTACCTGTCGCTGGGCGACGACCTGATGCGGCTGTTCAAGGCGCAGATGGTCGAGCGTGTCATGTCGATGGCGAACGTCCCCGACGACGTCCCGATCGAGAACAAGATGGTCACCCGTGCCATCGCCTCGGCGCAGTCGCAGGTGGAGCAGCAGAACTTCGAGACGCGTAAGAACGTCCTGAAGTACGACGAGGTGCTCAACCGGCAGCGCCAGGTCATCTACGGCGAGCGCCGCCGGGTCCTGGAGGGCGAGGACCTCCAGGAGCAGATCCGGCACTTCATGGACGACACCATCGACGACTACATCCGCCAGGAGACGGCGGAGGGCTTCGCCGAGGAGTGGGATCTGGACCGGCTGTGGGGCGCTTTCAAGCAGCTCTACCCGGTGAAGGTCACCGTCGAGGACCTGGAGGACGCGACGGGGGACCGCGCGGGCATCACGGCGGAGTTCATCGCCGAGTCCATCAAGGACGACGCGCACGAGCAGTACGACGAGCGCGAGAAGTCGCTGGGCCCGGACGTGATGCGGGAGCTGGAGCGGCGCGTGGTGCTGTCCGTGCTGGACCGCAAGTGGCGTGAGCACCTCTACGAGATGGACTATCTCCAGGAGGGCATCGGGCTGCGCGCGATGGCGCAGAAGGACCCGCTGGTCGAGTACCAGCGCGAGGGCTTCGACATGTTCACCGCCATGATGGAGGGCATCAAGGAGGAGTCCGTCGGCTACCTGTTCAACCTGGAGGTCCAGGTCGAGCAGCAGGTCGAGGAGGTTCCGGTGCAGGACGCGGCGGCGACCGCGGCTGCGGCTGAGCGGACGTCGCTGGCGAAGGCGGAGGCGCCGGCCGGTGGGCGGGGCGGCGGCGGGCGTCCGGAGATCCGGGCGAAGGGCCTGGAGGCTCCGCAGCGCCGCGACCGGCTGCACTTCTCCGCGCCGACGGTGGACGGTGAGGGCGGCGTCGTCGAGGGCGACTTCGAGAGCAACGGCGGCTCGGATCGCACGGAGGCGGGCGCGGGCGCGGGTGCGGGGACGACTCGCGCGGAGCGGCGGAAGGCGCAGAAGGGTGGGGGGCGGCGCCGCAAGAAGTAAGCGGGGCCCCTTTTCGCGCGGTACGGATGTGGCGGCCGGGCCTGGACACGATGTCCGGGCCCGGCCGCGGTTTCTTGTGCCACTGGGAGGGGTGCTGCCTGGTACGGCTCCTACGAGGGCCCTGTGGCCCTGGTGAGCGGTGTGGGCCGGGTCCGTCCGGCGGCCGGTTCGTCCTCAAACGCCGGACGGGCTGGAGTGGGTCGGCCGGCCTGTTGGGTGTCCTCAAGCGCCGGACGGGCTGAAAAGGCCTGCCCGGGCCGGTGGGTGCCGTCAAGCGCCGGGCGGGCTGGGGGTTGGCGGCGGACGGGTGGGAATGGGTTCGGCCGGTGGTGGGGTGTGTCCTCAAGCGCCGGACGGGCTGAGGTAGCCCCGGTCCCGGGGGGTTCTCAAGCGCCGCCCGGCGGGTGGGTGTTGGCCCACGCTTCGGGTGGGCTGGTGTGGGCCCCTTACCCCCGGGGGCGGCGGGCCGCTACCTCTACCGCTGCGCAGCGCCAGCGGAGGTCCGGGCCCTGTTCGAGGCGGAATGCCATCGCGCGGACGTGGTCGCCCGCCGCGATGCTCGCCCAGGCCTCGACCACTCCCGGGCGGGGGTGGAAGCCCCGGCAGGTGCGGATCACCGGGGTCGTGTTGCGGGCGCGGAGGGGCGTTGTCGGGGCCAGGTGGACGAGTTGGTCGTACGCCTCGCCGACCGTCTGGCCCAGCATCGAGTGGACAGGTCGCAGGCCGCTGAGGACCGCGAGCAGCAGTTCCGCGAAGCGTTCGTGCGGCTGGAGCCAGGGTTGGCGGCGCTGGGAGACCACGCGGCCCGGCCTGCGTGGGTCGCGCCTGGCCGGTGGCCGGGTGGTGGCGCCGGCGACCGCCCGTGCCGCCGCCCTGTCGTACGTCCTGCTGGTCCCGGTGTCGCTCACGCAGATCGCCCCGTTCCGCCGGCCCGGTCCGCGAACGCGTTACCGGGCGGTAACTTGTGTTGGGGATCTTCTACGGGCGATCCGCGGCCGCCGCAAGGGCCGGATACCGGGGCGGACCGCGTGTCGGATGTCACCTGTCCGAGTGGCCGGGCAAGCCGCAGCAGGGCTGGAGGAGTCACTCTGCGTATTCAACTGGACGTGAATTGACTCCGCAGTGTCACCCCGACGAGGGACTGCCCGGATGTGCCGCACGTATCCTTGAACCGCTCTTCCGACTACGAAAGCGGTCATCGCATGCGCGTCTACGTCCCCCTGACCCTTCCCGGTCTCGCCGAGGCGCACAAGGCGGGCGAGTTGGGTCCCGGGCCGCTGACGGCCTACGCGGTGACGCCCGGACTGCGCGAGTGGTATCTCTCCGACGACATCGAGGAGTTGGAGTACGCGGCCCTCAACCGCGCCGCCGCCGCCTCTCTCCGGCTGCTCGCCGGTGACCCCTCCGCCGCGCGGCGCCGGGTCGTGGTCGCCGTCGACGTACCGGACAAGGACGCCGCGGCCGACCCCGACCGCGGGGTGGACTCCGCCGGGCTCGGCGAGGTGCGGATCGCCTCGGCCGTCTCCCTGGCCAAGGCCGCCGCCGTGCACGTCGACGCGGACGACGCCGAGGCCGACGTGTCCGCAGCCGCCGCGGCGCTGGGCGCAGCCGACCACGGCGACGACGACGCGCAGTTCACGGTGGACGGCGCCGAGGACCACGAACTGCTCTGGTTCGGGGTGCAGGAGATCCCGGGCATCGTCGCGTAGGTTTCCGCGGCGCGTTGTCAGACCCGGCCGGTAACGTTTCCGGCATGGGGAAGCACGACACACATCTGGTCTGGGACTGGAACGGCACACTGCTCGACGACTTCAGCGCGGTCATCGGGGCGACCAACGCCGCCTTCGAGGAGATCGGCCTGGAGCCGATCACCGCGGAGCGGTACAGGGATCTGTACTGCATGCCGATCCCGGTCTTCTACGAGCGTCTGATGGGCCGTCTCCCCACGGACGCCGAGTGGCTGGTCATGGACGAGACATTCCACCGGCACTACGTGCGGCGCCGCGTCGGGTGTCTGCTGACCGACGGCGTCGAGGAGCTGCTGACGCAGTGGACGCTGGCCGGCCGCAGCCAGTCCATCCTCAGCATGTACGAGCACGACCAACTGGTGCCCGTGGTGCGGGGCTACGGGATTCACCAGCACTTCGTCCGGGTCGACGGACGGACGGGACCCTCCGGCGGCACGAAGGCCGTGCACATGGAGCGCCATCTGGCCGCGCTCGCCCAGGAGGGCCGGATAGCCCCCGAGCGTACGGTGGTGATCGGTGACGCCGTCGATGACGCCCTGGCCGCCGCCCATGTGGGGGCCGGCGCCGTGCTCTACACCGGCGGATCGCACAGCCGAAAGAGCCTGGAGGCGGTGGGTGTTCCCGTCGTCGACAGTCTCGCCGATGCCGTCGACCTGGCGCAGCGCATCGCGCGCTGACCGCGCACCCCTCCGCGTCGCCACCTGACCGCGCACCGCCACCTGTCACTGGCCGGAACGGCAAATTTCCTCCCCTTCTTTTGTACAGATGCGGTTCATGACGGGCCCGGGGCGCGGCGAGATAGCCTGGGGTCGTGATCAGTGCGATACGCCGTGGGAGCAGTGAAGCTCCCGGCCCGCGCCCGGAGTGCCACAGCGCCCCGGGCCTCCCTGATCCCCACAATCCGGCGTGGCCGTCAATTTTGGCCAATAACGTCCCGGACATCTCTCATCGCGGCATAGCGTCAACTCCGACCGGACACCCCGCGTCGTGGCGTCGTGTCGCTTCTTTCATCGACGTCACGCAACGGCGCGCGACAGGAGCCAGAGGACATGCAGACCAAGCTGGACGAAGCCAAGGCCGAGCTGCTCGCACGGGCGGCACGGGTCGCTGACGGTACGGGCGACGAGCGGCATCCGGACAACGAGGCGCTGCTCGTTTTCCTCCACAGGTACTACCTGCACACCGCCCCGGACGACCTCGCCGACCGCGATCCGGTCGACATCTACGGCGCGGCGCTCTCCCACTACCGACTGGCCGAGAACCGCCCGCAGGGCACGGCCAACGTGCGGGTCCACACGCCGACCGTCGAGGAGAACGGCTGGACGTGCACCCACACGGTCGTCGAGGTGGTCACCGACGACATGCCGTTCCTGGTCGACTCGGTCACCAACGAACTCTCCCGGCAGAACCGCGGCATCCACGCCGTCATCCACCCGCAGATCCTGGTGCGCCGCGATGTCGCGGGCAAGCTGATCGAGGTTCTTCCCGAAGGCCGGGCCGAGGGCGCCGAGCTGACGCACGACACCCTGATCGAGTCCTGGATCCACGTCGAGATCGACCGTGAGACCGACCGCTCCGATCTCAAGCAGATCACCTCCGACCTGCTGCGCGTCCTCTCGGACGCCCGCGAGGCCGTCGAGGACTGGGAGAAGATGCGCAAGTCCGCGCTGCGCATCGCCGACGAGCTGCCGGGCGAGCCGACCGCGGACGACCTGCGCGACCAGGAGGTCGAAGAGGCGCGCGAACTGCTGCGCTGGCTCGCCGACAACCACTTCACCTTCCTCGGCTACCGCGAGTACGAACTGACCGGCGACGACGCGCTGACCGCCGTGCCCGGCACCGGCCTCGGCATCCTGCGCTCCGACCCGCGGCACACCGACGACGAGGCGCACCCGGTGAGCCCGTCGTTCAACCGGCTCCCGGCCGACGCGCGTGCCAAGGCCCGCGAGCACAAGCTGCTCGTCCTTACGAAGGCCAACAGCCGCTCCACCGTGCACCGTCCGAGCTATCTCGACTACGTCGGCGTGAAGAAGTTCGACGACAAGGGCAACGTCGTCGGCGAGCGCCGCTTCCTGGGCCTCTTCTCCTCGGCGGCGTACACCGAGTCCGTACGCCGTGTGCCCGTCGTACGGCGCAAGGTCGCCGAGGTCCTGGAGAGCGCCGGCTTCTCGCCGAACAGCCACGACGGCCGCGACCTGATGCAGATCCTGGAGACGTACCCGCGCGACGAGCTGTTCCAGACGCCCGTCGAGCAGCTGCGCTCCATCGTCACCAGCGTCCTGTACCTCCAGGAGCGGCGCCGGCTGCGCCTCTACCTCCGCCAGGACGAGTACGGGCGCTACTACTCCGCCCTCATCTACCTGCCGCGCGACCGCTACACCACCGGTGTCCGGCTGCGCCTGATCGACATCCTCAAGGAGGAGCTCGGCGGCACCAGCGTCGACTTCACCGCCTGGAACACCGAATCGATCCTGTCCCGGCTCCACTTCGTCGTACGCGTCCCGCAGGGCACCGAGCTGGCCGGGCTCACCGATCGGGACGTCGACCGCATCGAGGCGCGGCTCGTCGAGGCCGCCCGCTCCTGGGCCGACGGCTTCGGTGAGGCCCTCAACGCCGAGTTGGGCGAGGAGCGCGCCGCCGAGCTGCTGCGCCGTTACGGCAACGCCTTCCCCGAGGGCTACAAGGCCGACCACTCACCCCGCGCCGCCGTCGCCGACCTCGTACGGGTCGAGGAGCTGAGCCGGGAGGAGAAGGACTTCGCCCTCTCCCTCTACGAGCCGGTCGGCGCCGGCCCCGGCGAGCGCCGTTTCAAGATCTACCGCACGGGCGAGCAGGTCTCCCTCTCCGCCGTCCTGCCGGTCCTCCAGCAGCTCGGTGTGGAGGTCGTGGACGAGCGGCCGTACGAGCTGCGCTGCTCGGACCGCGCGCTGGCCTGGATCTACGACTTCGGGCTGCGCATGCCGCACGGCGAGAGCGGCCACGCCAAGGACGACCACCTCGCCGAGGACGCCCGCGAGCGCTTCCAGGACGCCTTCGCGGCCGTCTGGACGGGCGAGGCGGAGAACGACGGCTTCAACTCCCTCGTCCTGCGCGCCGGGCTCAACTGGCGCGAGGCGATGGTGCTCCGCGCCTACGCGAAGTATCTGCGCCAGGCGGGGGCGACCTTCAGCCAGGACTACATGGAGGACACCCTCCGTAACAACGTCCACACCACCCGGCTGCTGGTCTCCCTCTTCGAGGCCCGGATGGCGCCCAACCGCCAGCGGGCCGGCACGGAGCTCATCGAAGGGCTCCTCGAAGAGCTGACCGGCGCCCTCGACCAGGTCGCCAGCCTGGACGAGGACCGGATCCTGCGCTCGTTCCTCACCGTCATCAAGGCCACGCTGCGCACGAACTTCTTCCAGAGCGCCAGCAAGGGGCACGACGGGACGGGCCGCAAGGGCGCGGGCGAGAAGCATCACAGCTACGTGTCGATGAAGTTCGACCCGCAGGCCATCCCCGATCTGCCCGCGCCCCGCCCGGCGTACGAGATCTGGGTCTACTCGCCACGCGTCGAGGGCGTGCACCTGCGCTTCGGCAAGGTCGCCCGCGGCGGTCTGCGCTGGTCCGACCGGCGCGAGGACTTCCGTACGGAGATCCTCGGCCTGGTCAAGGCGCAGATGGTCAAGAACACGGTGATCGTGCCAGTCGGCGCCAAGGGCGGCTTCGTCGCCAAGCACCTCCCCGACCCGTCCGTGGACCGCGACGCCTGGCTGGCCGAGGGCATCGCCTCCTACAAGACGTTCATCTCGGCCCTCCTCGACATCACCGACAACATGGTGGGCGGCGAGGTCGTGCCGCCCACCGACGTGGTGCGGCACGACGAGGACGACACCTATCTGGTCGTCGCCGCCGACAAGGGCACCGCCAGCTTCTCCGACATCGCCAACGAGGTCGCGATCGCCTACGACTTCTGGCTCGGCGACGCCTTCGCCTCCGGCGGCTCCGCCGGCTACGACCACAAGGGCATGGGCATCACGGCGCGCGGCGCCTGGGTGTCCGTCGAGCGGCACTTCCGGGAGCTGGGCCACAACACCCAGACCGAGGACTTCACCGTCGCGGGCGTCGGCGACATGTCCGGTGACGTCTTCGGTAACGGCATGCTGCTCTCCGAGCACATCCGGCTGGTCGCCGCCTTCGACCACCGGCACATCTTCCTCGACCCGACGCCGGACGCGGCCACCTCGTTCGCCGAGCGCCGCCGCCTCTTCGAGCTGCCGCGCAGCTCCTGGGCCGACTACGACAAGTCGCTGCTGTCCCAGGGCGGCGGGATCCACCCCCGTACGGCGAAGTCGATTCCGGTCAACGCGCATGTGCGTGAGGCGCTCGGGATCGAGGCGGGCGTAACCAAGCTGACTCCGGCCGATCTGATGCGGGCGATCCTCAGGGCCCCGGTCGACCTGTTGTGGAACGGCGGCATCGGTACGTACATCAAGTCGTCCGCCGAGTCGAACACGGACGTGGGCGACAAGGCCAACGACGCCATCCGCATCAACGGTGAGGACGTGCGGGCCAAGGTCGTCGGCGAGGGCGGAAACCTGGGCGCGACGCAGCTCGGCCGGATCGAGTTCGCCCGGCGGGGCGCGGGCGGCCAGGGCGGCAGGATCAACACCGACGCGATCGACAACAGCGCCGGTGTGGACACCTCCGACCACGAGGTGAACATCAAGATCCTGCTCAACAGCCTTGTCAAGGAAGGCGACATGACCGTCAAGCAGCGCAACAAGCTGCTGGCGGCCATGACCGACGAGATCGGCAAGCTGGTCCTGCGCAACAACTACGCGCAGAACGTGGCGCTCGCCAACGCCGTCCAGCAGGCCCCGTCCCTGCTCCACGCCCACCAGCGGTTCATGCGCAGACTGGAACGGGACGGCAGCCTGGACAGGCAGCTCGAATTCCTGCCGGCCGACCGCCAGATCCGCGAACTGCTCAACGGAGGCAAGGGGCTCTCCCAGCCCGAACTCGCCGTCCTGCTCGCGTACACCAAGATCACCGTCGCCGACGAGCTGATCTCCACGAAGCTCCCCGACGACCCCTACTTGCGCAAGCTGCTGTACGCGTACTTCCCCGCGCAGCTCCGCGAGAAGTTCTCCGAGCACGTCGACGCGCACGCGCTGCGCCGCGAGATCATCACGACGGTGCTGGTCAACGACACGGTGAACGCGGGAGGTTCGACCTTCCTGCACCGTCTGCGCGAGGAGACCGGGGCGTCGATCGAGGAGATCGTACGGGCGCAGACAGCCGCCCGGGAGATCTTCGGTCTGGGCCCGGTCTGGGACGCGGTCGAGGCGCTGGACAACACCGTCGGCGCCGACGTCCAGACCCGGATCCGGCTCCACTCACGGCGGCTGGTCGAGCGCGGCACCCGCTGGCTGCTCGGCAACCGGCCGCAGCCGGTGGAGATCGCGGAGACGGTCGAGTTCTTCGCCGAAGGCGTGGAGCAGGTGTGGCAGCAGCTGCCGCGATTGCTGCGCGGCGCCGACCTGGAGTGGTATCAGAACATCGTGGAGGAGCTCTCCTCGGTGGGCGTGCCCGAGGAGTTGGCGCTGCGGGTCGCCGGATTCTCCGCGGCGTTCCCGGCGCTCGACATCGTGCAGATCGCCGACCGCACGGGCAAGGACGCGCTGGCCGTCGCCGACGTGTACTACGACCTCGGCGACCGGCTTCGGATCACGCAGCTGATGGACCGGATCATCGAGCTGCCGAGGGCCGACCGCTGGCAGTCCATGGCCCGCGCGTCGATCCGTGAGGACCTGTACGCGGCGCACGCGGCCCTCGCATCGGACGTGCTGTCCGTCGGCAACGGGACGTCGACGCCGGAGGAGCGCTTCAAGGCGTGGGAGCAGAAGAACGCGGCGATTCTCACGCGTTCACGCGGCACGCTGGAGGAGATCCAGAGCTCGGACTCCTTCGACCTGGCGAATCTGTCGGTCGCGATGCGGACGATGCGGACGCTGCTGCGCACGCACGGGTAACGGGCACATGAGCAGGAGGGGCGCCCGGCTTGAGAGCCGGGCGCCCCTCCCGCGTTGTGCGGCGCTACGTCTTCGCGGGGGGCTTCTTGCCGGGCTTGTGCCCAGGCTTCTTGCCCGTGAACTCCTCGTACGCCGCGACGACTTCCGCCGCCGGCCCGTCCATCCGCAGGGTCCCCGACTCCAGCCAGATCGCCCGGTCGCAGGTCTCGGTGATCGTCCTGTTGCTGTGGCTGACCAGGAAGACGGTGCCCGCCTCCGCGCGCAGTTCGGCGATGCGCTCCTTGCTCCGCTTCTGGAACCGGGCGTCCCCCGTCGACAGCGCCTCGTCGATCAGCAGCACGTCGTGCGCCTTGGCCGCCGCGATGGAGAAGCGGAGCCGGGCGCCCATGCCGGAGGAGTAGGTGCGCATCGGCAGGGTGATGAAGTCGCCCTTCTCGTTGATCCCGGAGAACTCCACGATGCCGGCGTAACGGGATCTGACCTGCGCCCGTGTCATGCCCATCGCGAGCCCGCCCAGTATCACGTTGCGCTCGCCGGTCAGATCGCTCATCAGCGCCGCGTTGACCCCGAGGAGCGAGGGCTGGCCCCGCGTGTAGACCTTGCCCTGGCTCGGCGGCAGCAGCCCGGCGACCGCCTTGAGGAGGGTCGACTTCCCCGACCCGTTGGAGCCGATGAGACCGATGGCCTCGCCCTTGTACGCGACAAAGCTCACGCCCCGTACGGCATGCACCTCGCGCACGCCGGGGGCAGACCGGCGCGAGACGATCCGGCTGAGCGCCGAAGTGGCGCTGCCCTTCCCGCCCTTGGTGCCGTGCACCTTGTAGGTGACATGGACGCCGTCGACGACGACGGTCGGAACTCGCTCGTTGGGAACTCGCTCGGTCTCAGCCACGGCCGTACTTCTCCTCCGCCTGCCAGAAGAACAGGAATCCGCCGGCCCCGACCAGCACCGCCCAGCCGGTGGCGACCAGCCAGACGTGGGGCGGGAGTTGACCGGCGGTGAAACTGTCGATGAGCGCGAAGCGCATGAGGTCGATGTAGACGGCCGCCGGATTGCATTCGAGCGCCAGTCGGACCAGGTGCGGTACGTCCCCGTTCTTGAACACCGTGTCCAGGCTCCACATCACTCCGGACGCGTACATCCAGGTGCGGAGCAGGAACGGCATCAGCTGCGCGATGTCGGGCGTCGACGCCGCCAGCCGCGCGAAGATCATCGCGAGCCCGGTGTTGAACACGGTCTGGAGCGTGAGAGCGGGCACGGCCAGCAGCCAGGCGGGCCTCGGGT
The DNA here is from genome assembly GCF_036248275.1 of Streptomyces sp. NBC_01716. NCBI lineage: Bacteria > Bacillati > Actinomycetota > Actinomycetes > Kitasatosporales > Streptomycetaceae > Streptomyces > Streptomyces sp. NBC_01716. The sequence goes on from NZ_CP109181.1 coordinate 5,505,274, forward strand.
ACTGCCCGAAGACGGCCAGGATCACCGTCAGCGCGCCCAGGGAGAACATCAGCTGCTGCAACTGCTGGAGGGCGAACGCGAGGGGCAGCGAGGCGCGCGGGAAGTGCAGGGCGCGTACGAGACCGATGCTGCCGGAGACGGCGCGGGTCCCCGCGGTGACGGTCCCGGCGGTGAACGTCCAGATGAAGACGCCGGTGACCAGGAACGGGACGTAGTCCGGCACCCCGTCCTTGGTGTTGAGGAGGAGGCCGAAGATGAAGTAGTAGACGGTCGCGTTGAGCAGCGGCGTCATGATCTGCCAGAGCTGGCCGAGCTTCGCCTGGCTGTACTGCGAGGTGAGCCGGGCGGTGGCGAGCGCGGTGACGAAATGGCGGCGGGAGTGCAGCCCGCGCAGATAGCCGGGGAGCGTGGGCCGGGCCCCGCTCTCGGTCAGACCGTGCCGGGCGGCGAGAGCGCGCAGGTCCTGCGGCGCTGCCGGGGCTGATGCGCGCGAGGGTGCTTCGGGGGCCCGGACCGGGGCGGGGGGTGCGGTCGTCTGGCTCACGGAGGTCGCTTTCGACGAGGGACATCGAACGAAGACGGTGGGGCGGTGGGCGGTGGGTGCCGGAGCGACGGAACGGGACCGTTTCGTCGTAACGAAGAGGTTAGATCGGAAGTGCGTCGCAACGCAACCGTTTCGTCGTGACGTCCGTGACGCTATGCTCGTCGGCATGCCCACGGACCCCCGCCTCTCACGCCGCGCCCCAGCGGGAGCCGCCGTGCTCCGTGAGGATGTGACGGACGCCATCCGCTCCGCCGTCTTCGAGGAGCTGGCCGCCGTCGGCTTCGCGCGGATGTCCATCGAGGGCATCGCCCGCCGCGCTGGCGTCGGCAAGACGGCCGTCTACCGGCGTTGGAAGTCCAAACTGGCGCTGGTCCTCGACCTGGTCTCCGCCGTCGCCGCCCAGGGGCTGCCCGTCCCCGCGACCGGTTCGCTGTACGGAGACGTACGCGCCCTGCTCGAAGTGGCCTCGCACGCCCTGCGCCACCCACTGGCCTCCCGCGTCATCCCCGACCTGCTGGTCGAGGCCGCCCGGCATCCGGAGATCTCCGAGGCGATCAAGTCCGCGCTGCTGGACAAGGAGAAGGGCATCGCCGCCGCGGTCGTACGCGAGGCGGTCGCCCGTGGCGAACTGCCCGACGGCACCGATCCCGACCGGGCGCTCGACCTCATCGCGGGGCCGCTCTACTGGCGCCTCGTCGTCGTACGGGGCGACCTGCCCGCCGGCTATCTCGACGACCTCGCCACCACGGCGGTCACCGCGCTGACCCGCGACCGCAGCGCCTGATCGAGGCGCGGCGCCCGCCTCTCCCCAAACCCCCCGCCCCAAACCGCCGACCCGGCGCGCCCGGCGCGCGTCGCGCCCCCTCACGCGCCCACGCGCGCTCACCCGGCTCCTCGCCTCGGCCGTACGGGTGACATGACCCCCGCCTCCGTAGCCCTGGTGGACGAACCTTCGTTGCCCGGAGGGGCGGGCCAGGGCAGGTCCCTCCGCGAAGACGGGCGCGAAGCCGAGCGCCGAGGACGAGCCGAAGGACGGGCGCCATGACGGTCGCTTCCACACCAGATTCCGGGCGGCCCCGGGAGGCGGTCGCCGCGGGGGCCCGGGGGCGCGGCAGGGGCCGGGTCGTCATGCTTGTCGACAACGCGGTCAACGGCGACTCCCGCGTACAGAAGGCCGCCCGCTCCATGGCCGACGCGGGCTGGGACGTGGTGCTGCTCGGCCAGTCGCCGGACCGCGACCGGCACCGCTGGACCATCGGCGACGCGGAAGTCCACCTGATCCCCGTCGTGATGACCCTCGCCAAACGCCGCAGGGACTACCGAAGAGTCGTTCTGCCCCGGCTCTTCGCCTACCGGCGCGGCGGCATCGCGCACCACCGCAAGCAGTGGGTCAAGGCCTGGCGCGCCGATCTGCTGGCCCGCAGATCCGCCGAGGGCAGACGATTCCTGATCCGCCGGACGGCGGCCCGGATCCTGGCCTGCTGGGTCGGCTTCCGGCACCGCCAACTCGCCCTGGTGGAAGGCAGACGCAACCCGGACTCGCTGCCCGAGCGGCTCCGTACGGCCATGTGGCGCGCGCTGCTCGGCGACCGCTGCTGGCGCAGACTCGAACCGTACCTGTGGGACTACGAGTTCGCCTTCGGCCCCGTCGTCGACGCGCTCGAACCCGATCTCATCCACGCCAACGACTTCCGGATGATCGGAGTCGCCGCCCGTGCCGTGCACCGGGCGCGGGGCAGAGGCCGGAGCGTGAAGCTGGTCTGGGACGCGCACGAGTATCTGCCGGGCATCAAACCCCGTGCCGGGTACCGGCGTTGGATGCCGGCGCATGTCGCGCACGAGCGGGAGTACGGGCGGTGCGCGGACGCCGTCGTCACCGTCTCCCCGACGCTGGCCGAGCTGCTGCACAAGGAGCACCGGCTGCCCCGGCTGCCTGTCGTCGTGCTGAACGCCCCCGGCGGTGGCCCGCCCCCCGAGCGGGCCCATGAACCCGTCCCGGATCTGCGGGAGTTGTGCGGCATCGACGCCGCCACGCCGCTGCTGGTCTACAGCGGCGCCCTCGCCCCGCAGCGCGGGCTCGCCACGCTGATCGAGGCGCTGCCCCAACTGCCGGGCGCGCACGCGGCGCTGATCGTTCCCGCGCCCGACGGGTGGGTCGTACGCAAGGTGCTCGACCACGCGGCGGAACTCGGCGTCGCCGACCGCGTGCACCCGCTGCCGTACGTACCGCACTGGCAGATCGTGCCCTTCCTGGCCACCGCCGACATCGGCGTCATCCCGATCCACCACTGGCCGAACCATGAACTCGCCCTGATCACCAAGTTCATGGAGTACGCGCACGCCCGGCTGCCCATCGTCGTCAGCGACGTACGCACCATGGCGGCGAAGGTGCGGGAGACCGGGCAGGGCGAGGTGTTCCGCGCCGAGGACACCGGGGACTTCGTACGGGCGGCGCGTGCCGTGCTCGACGATCCGGCCGCCTACCGCAGGGCGTACGACCGCCCGGAGCTGCTGGCGGAGTGGACCTGGGAGGCACAGGCCGACATCCTCGACGGCGTCTACCGGGGGCTGTTGGCGGTCCCGGCGGAGGCGACCGTCGCCGCGACGGTCCCGCTGGACGGAGCGGCGCTCGGCAAACCGGCGCCCGGAGGCGGGCAGGGGCCGGCCGGCGAACCCGCACCCGGCGGCAGGCCGGGCCCCGGGGAGGAGACGGAGCCGGGCGACCCGGCGGGCGCGACCGCGAACTGACCGGCCGGGCACGGCGCGTGAGCACGTGACCATACGGCCGTTCGGGCGTTGATGTCCTCGAACGCCGGGACCTCGAACGCCGCAGGACGAGACGCCACCGGCGTCGGGGGAGCGCCGCACCCAACGAGCCGGATGGAAAGTGAGTCACCCGTGCACAAGTCCGCGTACGCGCAGATGGAGCTCTGCGTCAAGGAGTACATGCCCGAGTCCGGCCGCCACCGGGTGGTCGATCTGGGCTCGCGCATCTCGCCCAACCAGTCGCTCACGCACCGCGGTCTGCTCGACGGGCGCGATGTCGAGTACATCGGCGTCGACGTGCTCGACGGTCCCAACGTCGACATCGTGATGCCCAGGCCGTACCGCATCCCGGTGCGCTCCCGGACCGCCGACTTCGTGCTCTCCGGCCAGGCCTTCGAGCACATCCCGTTCTTCTGGGCGTCGATGATGGAGATCTCGCGTGTGCTGCGGCCCGGCGGGCTGGCGTTCGTCACCGCGCCCTCGCGCGGCCACGCGCACGACGCGCAGGACTGCTGGCGGTACTACCCGGACGGGTTCAGGGCCATGGCCGCCTTCGCCGGGCTCGAACTGGCCGAGGCCTACACGGACTTCCCGCCGATGAAGGGCATTCGGTTCGACTACGCCGCCATCGACGGCAAGCGCGCCTACTGGGGCGACTCGGTCGCGGTGTTCCGCAGGCCGCGCCGGCCGAGGCGGCGGGTGTGGGAGTACGCGGTACGTGAACTGACCGTCCGGTACGCCAACCGCGTCGGCGGCGTGGACGGCGTCCCGCTGCCCGAGCCGGTAGCGGGGCGCGACCGTTGCGGCCGGGGCGGCCAGGGTGTCCCTGCCACGCCCGTCGTACCCGCGCAGTCCGTAACGGCCAAGGTCAAGGCACACACGAAAGAGGCACAATAGGGCGGGAGTTGACGAAAGGTGACATCTGCGGAGTTCTGCGCGTACCGTCCGTCGGCATGGCATGGCGAAACGCAGTGAACGGCGCACTTGAGAAGCTCACCGGATATCAGCTCAGGCGGATCCCGGTCCCGGCCCCGCGGTCGGCGACGCCAGCATCGACGCCGACGCCGACGCCGACGCCGTACCGGCCGGCCACGGCGAAGGCACCGGCCGATGCGCACGCGCCGACGGAGGCACAGCCGCAGCCGCAGCCGCAGACGCAGCCGAAGCCCAAGGCGGCGCCGTTGCCCGCCGATTACGACGACGAGGCGAAGTCGATCATCCGCGCGGTCAAGCCGTACACGATGACCTCCCCGGAACGGCTCAACGCCTTCATCCTCGCCACCCGCCATGTCGTACGGCACAACATCCCCGGTGACATCGTCGAATGCGGAGTCTGGCGCGGCGGCTCGATGCAGGCCTGCGCCAAGACGCTGCTCTCGCTCGGCGAGACCGACCGCGGCCTGCATCTCTTCGACACCTTCGAAGGCATGCCGCCGCCCACCGCCGAGGATCTGCGGCGTGACGGCAAGTCCGCCGAGGAACTGCTCGCGGCGCAGGGCAAGGACAGGCCGATCTGGGCCATCGCCTCGCTGGAGGACGTACAGGCGGGCTTCGCGAAGCTGCCCTACCCCGGTGAGCGGGTGCACTACGTGCAGGGCTTGGTCGAGGACACCGTGCCGCGGCAGGCGCCGGAGCAGATCTCCATCCTGCGCCTGGACACCGACTGGTATGCCTCCACCAAGCATGAACTGGAGTTTCTCTACCCCCGGTTGGTGAGCGGCGGAGTGCTGCTCATCGACGACTACGGCTACTGGCAGGGCTCCCGCCAGGCCGTGGACGAGTTCCTGGAGAAGACGGGCGAACGGCTGCTCATGCTGCGCATGGACGAGGGCCGGATCGCGGTCAAGCCCTGAACCCGCTGTTGAACTGACTGTGGAAGTCCGGAAGTTCGGAAGGACCGTGCACCACGCATGACCCCCCGCCTCACCGTCGTCGTGCCCATCTACAACGTGGAGGACTATCTCGACGACTGCCTACGCTCGCTGGCCGGACAGACCATGGCCGACTCCGAGATCGTCATGGTGAACGACGGATCCACGGACGGGAGCGCATGCATCGCGAGACGGTTCGCCGAACGGGACCCGCGCTTCCGGCTGGTCGAGCAGGAGAACGCCGGGCTCGGCGCGGCGCGCAACACCGGAGTCACCCGCGCCCGGGGGGAGTTCCTCACCTTCGTCGACAGTGACGACGTCGTACCGGACGACGCGTACGAGCGGATGCTCGCGGCGCTCGACGCCTCCGGCTCCGACTTCGCGACCGGCAATGTGCTCAGGCTCGGTCCCGGCGGTGTGCTCGTACAGGCGCCCATGTTCCGCAAGCCGATGGCGACGGAGCGCTCCGGGACGCGGCTCACCCGCGACTGGGTGCTGCTCGGGGACCGTATCGCCTGCAACAAGGTCTTCCGGAAGTCCTTCTGGGACCGGCACTCCTTCGTCTTCCCCTCCGGGGTGCTGTACGAGGACATCGCCGTCGTGCTCCCCGCGTACTTCCTGGCGAGCGGCGTGGACGTGCTGTCCGGCCCTGTCTACCACTGGCGGACCAGGGACGGGTCGATCACCGCGAAGCGCGCCGTGCCGAAGGGGATCCGGGACCGGGTCACCGCCGTGTCGACGGTCTGCGACTTCCTCGCCGAGCGGCGGCGTACGGCCACGGGTGAGGGCATCGACGGCCACAGCACCCACAGCACCGACGGCACCGACGGCACTGACAGCATCGATGGCACCGAGGGCATCAACTGGGCCGATGCGGAACGCCGTTACCACCAGCATGTCCTCTCCGGCGATCTGTGGCTCTTCATCGAGGCGCTGCCCGACGGCGACGCCGACTTCCACACGGCCTTCCTCGACCACGCCAACACCTTCGCCGCGAGGGTCGACCGGCGCGTCTTCGACGACCTGCCGCTGCATCTGCGCGTCAAGTGGCAGCTGATCCGCGAACGCCGCATGCCCGAACTCCTCGCGCTGCTGGCCCACGAGAAGTCCGACCCCGGGGCCTTCGGCGTCCGCGGACTGCGCGGGTCCCGCGCCGAGTTCGCGGTGCTCACCGGCCGTCTGCCCCGGGCCGTCGCCACCCTCAGGCCCAAGGAGCTGCCGGTGACCTCGCATCTCACCGAGGCCGTATGGCGCGACGGGCGACTGCACCTCAAGGGCTACGCGTACGTACGCAACGTCCCGGCCGACGCGCGGCGCAAATCCGTCAAAGCCGCCTGGCTGCGCACCGGGAAGCGGCGTGTGCTGCCGCTGCGGACCCGCACCGTGCGGGCGCCGGCGGCGACGTACGAGTCCCGGCAGGGGCTGCACGACTACGACTGGGCCGGGTTCGAGACCGTGGTCGACGCGGGCCGGCTCGCCAGGGCGAAGGCGTCGTCCCGCAGCTCCCGCACCGTGTGGAAGCTGGAGATGGGCGTGTTCGGGGCGGGCCGGCTGCGCCGTGCGCCGCTGCGACTGACGGATTCGGGCGCGGCGCCCGCCGTACCGGCCGTGCACTACGTGGACGACACCGTGCGCGTCGTGCCCGCGCTCTCCGGCAACAAGCTCGAACTGCGCGTCGAGCCCGTACACGCCCTGCTCACGGGGCACGCCCCGCTCACCGTCCGTGGCCCGTCGCCCGCCGACGGAGCCGTACGGATCGAGGGGCTGCTCCACGCCATGAGCAGCTCGCCGAGCACGCTGGCCGTCCAGAACTGGTACACCAAGGAGGTCCGGGAGTTCCCGCTGCGCCTCGCGGACGGCACATTCAGCGCCGACGTCCCGCTGTCGGTCTTCGGTGATCCCACGGCGGGGCGGCGGTCCACCGTGCCCTGGGGCGTCCATCTCGTACGGGCCAACGGCAGCCGCTTCGCCCTGGCCGCCCGGGGCGCCGTCCGTCCCGGGCGGTACGGCCTCGGCGACGGCCGCGAGTTGTACGTCACCGCCAACGCGGCGGGTGATCTCGTCCTCAGCGACCGGACCGGGCAACCGGTGGTCGACATGGCAGGCTGGACGGCGGACGGCGAGCTGGTCCTGCAAGGCAGCCAACCCGCCTTGCTTTCGCCCGAGTTGGTACTGCGGCACACCGCTCACCGTGAGGAGAACGTCTTTCCCCTCAGCACCCTCCCGGACGGCCGGTTCCGGACGGCCCTGCTGCCGGGCGCCGTCGAAGGACTGAACGGGGTACGCCAACTGCCCGAGGGAAGCTGGCTGTTGTACGTCCGCGAGGCCGGCGAGAGCGACCCGGAGAGCTACACCCCCGTCCGCGTCCAGCCCTCGCGGCACCAGACGCTGCCGCTCGTACGGACCCTGGACGGACGCGAGTTCACCCTTGACCGGCACCAGCAGGACATGCTCCAGCTGCACTCCGGGTCCGTGCTCCCGGAGCAGGACCGGGGCGCGTACCGGCAGCGGCGGCTGCGCCGCGTCTACGCCAACTCCCGTGCCGCCGGCCCGCTGCGGGACGCCGTCCTCTACAGCAGCTTCGACGGCAGGCAGTACTCCGACTCACCACGCGCCGTCCACGAGGAACTGGTGCGCCGGCAGGCCCCCGTGGAACATCTGTGGGTCGTACGCGACAGGCAGGTGGCCCTGCCACGAGACGTACGCGCGGTCGAACTGCACAGCGCCGACTGGTACGAGGCGCTGGCGCGCAGCCGATGCGTCGTCAGCAACACACATCTGCCAGAGTGGTTCGAGCGGGCGGACGGCCAGCATGTCGTCCAGACCTGGCACGGCACCCCGCTCAAGCGCATCGGCCGCGACCTGACGGGCAGCGCACACGCGGACGAGGCGTACATCGCGACCCTGCCGGGCCGGGCCGCGCAGTGGAGCGTGCTCGTCTCGCCCAACAGCTTCTCCACTCCGATCATGCGCCGCGCCTTCGGGTACGAGGGCACGGTCCTGGAGTGCGGCTATCCGCGCAACGACCTGCTGTACGCGCCCGACCGGGCCAAGGTCGCCGCCGCGCTGCGCGAACACCTCGGGATTCCCGAGGACAAACGCGTGATCCTCTACGCGCCGACCTGGCGTGAGGACCAGCCGAGAAAGGGTGGCCGCTACGGGCTCGACCTCCGGCTCGATCTGGGCCTGGCCGCCGCGGAACTGGCGGACGACCACGTCCTGTTGGTCCGCCGCCACTACCTGGTGGGCGGTACGGTCCCGGGCGCGGGGCGGGGCGCGACCGGTTTCGTACGCGACGTGTCGCGCTACCCGGACGTCGCCGAGCTGATGCTGATCAGCGACGTCCTGGTCACCGACTACTCGTCGCTGATGTTCGACTTCGCGCAGACGGGCCGGCCGATGTACTTCCACGCGTACGACCTGGAGCACTACCGGGACACCCTGCGCGGCTTCTACTTCGACTTCGAGTCGGCGGCGCCCGGACCGGTCGTCGCCGACACCGCCGCGCTCGTGGCGGCTCTGCGGGCCCCGGAGTCCCGGGTGGCCAGCGACGCGTACGACCGGTTCCGGGAGACCTTCTGCGATCTGGACGACGGCACCGCCGCAGCCCGTGTCGCGGACCTGATGCCCGTGGGGGGCGGCGCATGAGCGCGGTCGAGATCAGCTGTGTCGTCACCGCGGGGGTGGACGCGCAGGCGCTGCGCAGGTCGGTGGAGTCGGTCGTCGCGCAGACGATGCGGGCCACGGAAGCGGTGGTGGTGCTCGGGCCGGCGGTCGCGGGGGCGGTGGGCGGGCCAAGCGATACCGATGCCGGGACCGGAGCCGACGCCGCGTCGGGCGCGACGTCCGACGCCGAATCGGATGCCGAATCCGCCGCCGAGGACGTACGCGCCGTGGCCGACGAACTCGCCGCGCTGGACCCCGCGCGCGTCAGGGTCGTCACCTCGGGAGCCGAGGCCCCCACCACCGCCGTGCTGCGCAACCACGGCCTGGACCAGGCACGAGGCCGGTACGTCACCGTCCTCGGCGAGGGCGAACGCCTCCAGCGGGACGCCTGCCGCAATCTGTGGGAGGCCGCCGAACGCTCGGGCGCCGAACTCGCCGCCGGGCGGTGGACCCGCCGCGCGGGCCGCCGCGCCAAGGAGCAGCCACCGGCCCGGATCGTCGAGAGCAAGCTGTACGCGCGCTCCCGCACCATCGACAAACTGGCCGACGCCCCCGAACTCGTCGTCGCCGACGCCCTGGTGACCGGATTCTGTGTGAGTACCGCCCTCCTCGACCGGGCGGGGCTGCGTTACGCCGAGGACCTGGACCGCCCCGAGATCCTGTTCGGCGCCCAACTGGCCGCCGCCGCTGACCGGATCGCCGTCGTCCCCAACCTGGTCGTCAGCGGCAGGGCGGCCCACGACCCGGCGGGCACGCTGGAAGGGCAGCTCGCCGCGCACGTACGCGTCGCCGAACTGCCCCTGCTGCGCAACGACGTTGCCCTCCGCGAGGCCCGCGACCGGGCCTTCCTCGTGGACCAACTCATCTCCCTCGCCCGGCAGTTCCCCAAGCTCGACGCGGAGGAACGGGCCAACGCCGCCGCCCTGGTCGCCGCACTGCCCGCCGCCAGGACCGATCCGGACCTCCGGCTGGACCTGCCGCCCCTGGAGCGGGTCTGCCTCCAACTCCTCGCCGACGGCGACGCCGAGGGTGTACTGGCCGCCGGCTACGCGCTCGGCAGGCCCGACACCGTGACCTCCGCGCTCGTCGAGCGGGACGGCCGGGTGTACTGGCGCGCGTCCCTGTCGGACGACCCCGGGGAACGGGCGGCACTCGACGTCACGGAGCTGGGCCACCAGTACCGGCCCTTCAACGGCACCCCGTTGATGAATCACCTCACCCACTGCGGCCAGGAGGGCGAGAAGCTCGTCCTCGAAGGGCGGCTCCCCGTGCCGCTCCAACTGCTCCCCCCCGACGCCCCGTTGAACGCTACGCTGGAGTTCCTGGCACGCGGCACCAACGGCCGGCTCGTGTTCCGGGCGCCGGTGGACGAGGTCTGGCGTCAGGCCGACGCCGTCCACTGGCGCGCCTCCGTCGAGCTCGGTGCGCTCCTGCGCGTCGGTGGGGCGCGGGACCGCGTGTGCGACCCGCACTTCGCCCTGCACACTCCGGTGGGCACCACCAGCGGCCCGCTGTTCCTGGAGCGGGACCGGGTCGAGTCGGCGGGCGGCTACCGGGCGCGTCCGCGCCGGGGGCGGCTGTTCGGCGACTGCTGGAAGCCGTACGTCACGGTGAAACACCACCTCGCGCTGCAACTTGAAGCGCGTCGCCGCCCAGGACGGATCGCGGCGGCGGCCCTCCACTACCTCACCCACTTCCGCCCGGCGCGCAAGCTGAAGAGGCTGGCCAAGGGGCTCCGCCGGCGCTTCGACCGGTTCTTCGCCCGCTCGTTCAAGGCGCGCGTCTACAACCGGCTGCTGATCCGGCTCCCCGTCCGCAAGGGCTCGGTGGTCTTCGAAAGCCATATGGGCAAGTGCTACGGCGACAGCCCGCGCGCCATGTACGAGGAACTGCTGGCGCAGGGGCGCCGCAAGGTGCGCTGCACCTGGTCGTACGCGTCGTCCGCCGACGGCTTCCCGGCAGACGCCAGGCTGGTGCGGCGGCTGTCCTGGCGCTATCTGTGGACCCTGGCCCGCGCCCAGTTCTGGGTGGACAACCAGGGCTTTCCGCTCGACCTCAAGAAGCCTCCCCGCACCACGTACCTCCAGACCTGGCACGGCTCCGCGTACAAGCGCATGGGCTTCGCTGAGAGCCGGATCAAGGCGCAGAACGCCTCCGAGCGCGACAAGTTGAGCGCCGCGCTCGCCCGGTTCGACCACTTCCTCGTACGGTCCGAGCACGACGTGGCGACTCTCGCGCGCGACTACCGGCAGCCCGCCGAATCCCTGGTGCGGTGCGGGTATCCGCGCAACGACCGGCTCGTGCGCGCCCGCGCGACCGACGAGACGCGGGGGCGCTTCCCGCGCCCGGCGCTCGCGACCGCGCTCGGGATCTCCGACCACCGCGAGGTGGTGCTGTACGCGCCGACGTTCCGGGGAATGCCGAAGAAGGGCCGCACGACTCAACTGCCGCTCGACGTGCGGCAGTTCGCGGAGCGCTTCGGGGACGAGTACGTCCTGCTCGTACGGGCCCACTATCTGGAGTCCGCCGTCCTGCCCGTCTGTCCGCCCGGCACGGTGATCGACGTGTCCGGCCACCATGACGTCAGCGAACTGCTCTGCCTCGCCGACGTGTTGATCACGGACTACTCCTCCATCATGTTCGACTACGCCCTGCTGGACCGGCCGATGGTCTTCTTCGCACCGGACCTGGACGCGTACGCGGCCGAGCGCGGCAGCTACTTCGACCTGCGCGCGGAGGCCCCCGGGCCCGTGGTCGAAACGCAGCACGAACTGCTGCGGGCGATGGAGGAGTTGAAGCAGTCCGACACCGCGCACCGGGCCGACCGGGCGCGCTTCGCCCAGAAGTTCGGCGGCTACGAGAGCGGCCAGGCCGCGCGTACCGCCGTGGACGTGCTCTTCGCAGGAAGGACCCGCCGGTGACCGACACCGCGCTCGCCACCGTCCCCCGTGAGCTGATCCTCCTCGCCAACGCCACGGACGTCCTCGGCGGGGTCACCGCCTGGACCCACCAGATGGCCCGCCTCTTCTCGGCCCACGGCCACCGCGTCCAGGTCGTGGGCATCCACGAGGCCGAGCTGAAACTCACCCTCCCCGAGCCGCCCGCCTATCCGGTGACCGCGCTCTACCCCGCCCACCCGCCGACCCCCTGGCAACCGCGCTCACCACTCGACCACTTCGACCTCCGCGCGCGCCGCCGCGAAGCGGCAAGGGTGGCGGACAAACGGCGGGCCGTGGCCCGTCTCTCGGAGATCTTCCAGGCGGCCGGGCCGGGCGCGCTGGTGATCGTCACCCAGGTCTGGCCGATGGAGTGGGTCCTGGAGGCCGACACGACGGGTCTGCGGCTGATCGGGATGAGCCACGAGTCGTACGAGTACAGCAAACGCTGCCACCGCTTCCGCTGGATCAAGAACAGCTACCCGCGCGTCGACCGCTGGCTCACCCTCACCCAGGAGGACGCGGACGCCTGGATCGCCGAGGGCTTCGACAACGTCGGCGCCATGCCCAACGCACTCGGCTCCCTGCCCGAACTCCCCTCGCCCCGCACGGGGAAGACCGTCGCGAGCATCGGCAGACTGGACGACCAGAAGGGCATCGACCTGCTCCTGGAGACCTGGTCCATGGTCGCCGGAAAACGCCCGGACTGGCGCCTGCGCGTCTACGGCGCCGGCCAGGACGCGGCGGCGCTCAAGAAGCAGTGCACCGAACTGGGCCTGGACGACTCGGTCACCTGGATGGGCCGCACCGACGACGTGCCGGCGGCGCTGGCCGAGTGCTCGGTCTTCGTCCAGTCCTCACGGGGCGAGGGATTCCCCCTGGCCCTCATGGAGGCGATGGCGAGCGGAATGCCGTGCGCGGCGTTCGACTGCGCGCCGGGTGTCCGGGAAATCATCACGGACACGGAGGACGGCCTCCTGGCACCCCCGGGCGACACGGACGCCCTGGCCGACCGCCTGCTGCGCCTGACGGGCAACCCCCGACTCCGGACCACCCTGGGCGACCGGGCCCGCGCGAACGTCCAGCGCTACTCGCAGTCCGAAATCCTGTGCCGGTGGCACGAGTTGTTCGACCTGCTGGACCGGTAGGCCCTCCCGGGCAGTCCTTTCTGCTTGTCGTCAGCCGACGCACTGTCTGTATGTGCATGTCTCATCGGGTCATAGCCTGGTGGCATCTTCTCGTTTCGGAGAGTTGGTCACCGTGGTTCAGTACTTTGTCGGATCGCGCGCAAGCAACCTTGCCAAGGCCCAGGTGCGCGAGTATCTCCGGCCCTTGCGTGAACGCTTCCCGGACACCACATTCACGCACCGCGTGATTCTGGAAGAGGGCGACAAGGACCGTAAGTCGCTCCTGTCGAACGTTTCGGCGGTAAGCGGCTCAGCGTTCAGCAGCGAGCAGGAAGCCGCATTGCTCCGTGGCGACGTCGACGTGGTTGTCCATTCGCTCAAGGACCTTCCTACGGCGAACCCCACCGGTCTTGAGCTGCTTCCCCCGCCGGGGCGCGAGGATGTGCGAGACGCGTTGTGCGGTTCGACGCTCGCCGGGTTGCGGAAGGGAGCACGTGTCGGGACGGGTGCTCCTCGACGTATCGCGCAGCTTCTCGCGGTGCGGCCGGACATTGAGATCGTGCCGATCCGGGGAAATGTCCCGCCGCGCCTGAAGAAGATTGAGACGCAAGGACTTGACGCGGTGATCCTCGCTGCCGCTGGACTGCACAGGCTCGGACTGGACGACGCGATCGGCGAGTTGCTGCCGCTCGACCTGTTCCCGCCGAGCCCCGGACAGGGAGCGTTGGGAATTCAGGTTCGTACGGACGAATCCTCGGCCTCGTTGCGCGCGGTCCTGTCCACGGTCGGTGATCTGGCCGTTGACGCGGGGATCAGGGCGGAGCGCGCGCTGCTCGCCGAGTTGCACGGCGGTTGCAGTGTGCCGGTGGGGGCGTACGGCGAGACTCTGCCCGACGGGGAAATCCGGCTGTTCGGTCAGGTCAGTTCGCTGGACGGCACCGAGCAGATTTCCGGGACGTTGTCCGGCCCGTCCGCCGAGCCGGAAAAGCTGGGCGCGGCCCCGGCCGCGATGCTCATTGACCAGGGCGCGCATTCGATCCTTGACGCGGTGCGGGCCGCTCTCTCGGTCAGGTGAGCTGCCGCGCGATGTCGAGCGCCGCGTAGGTGACGCTGCCGCTCGCACCTGCCCTCTTGAGCATGGTGAACAGCTCGACCAGTAGGCGCACGTCCCGCCTGCCCGTCTCGTCCGTACGCGTCATGGACGTGTATTCGCCGGACACCGAGAACGGGAACAGGGGCGCGCGGGTGACTGACCGGAGCGTGGCGAGCACGTCCGCCGTGAACTGTGCGGGCTCCAGCAGGATCATGTCGGCTCCGACTGCTTCCATGCGTAAGGCCGTGTCAACGAACTGATCGGCCCGTCCGGGGTTGATCTGGAACTCCCGGTTGATGCCCGCTCTGGGAGTGGCGCCCATCGTGAGCCGGAAGCCGTCATACAGGCTGGACCAGAAGATCACGTGCGGCATGACGGACACCCCGTCGTGCCCGGACTGGTCGAGTGCTTTCCGTGCGCCGGCGACCGTGCCGAGCACCATGGACGCGGGGCCGACGATGTCCGCGCCCGCTTCCGCGTGAACGACAGCCTGCCGTGACGTGATCTCCATGGTTCCGGGTACGTCGGGCCGCCCGTTGCGGTCGGCGAGGTAGCAGACTCCGTCGGCGGTGTAGGAGCACAGGCACGTTTCCGTCATGACCGCGAGGTCCGGAACGGTGTCCTTGCAGGCGTGTACGGCTCGGGCCATGAGCGAATCGGCTGCGAGCGAGATTTTCCCTGTGGCGTCGCGCTCAGACGACTCGGCGAACAGCTTCACGGACCTGATCCCGAGACGGGCGGCGTCGCGCATCACCGCGGGAATCTCGGCGAGCGTGACGGTGGGCATGGGCCGGTCGGCGGGCTCCTCGGTGACGAGCAGCACCATGGACAGATCGGCGGGGGTGAGTATCTGCGGCTCCAGCAACCGCCGGACGGCCGCACGACTCCGTAAGGGAGTCGTCACCCTGGCGCCCCTTTGTGGTCGATGCTCGGCAGTAGCACTCATGAGTCGTCCCCTTCTGTGATGTGTTTGCGACATGCATGGCCCGAGCGGCGAACGCCGCTGATCTCCACGCGGGCTGGTGGTGTGGTGGATGGGCTATGGGAGGTTTACGACGGTGACGTGTCGTAGTTGGCGGTGGAGGCGGGTGGCGAGCATGCCGGGGTGTTGGGGTTTGTTGTAGGGGAGGAGGGTGTCGGTGTCGGAGGTGTGCCAGCCGTGTTCGGTGAGGCGGTAGAGGGTGCCGGAGACTCCGTAGAGGTGGGGTTTGCGTACGCGTAGTACGGCGTGTTGGGTGCGGCGGAGGAAGGGGCATTGGCGCAGGGAGAGTTGGACGTGCTCGGTGCAGAGGGGTGGCATGGCGGTGATGGATTTCTCGGGCCAGGTGGGGGGTGAGTCCGGGCGGCGCCAGTCGATGAAGAGCCAGCCGTGTTTGTTACGGTCGGCGGGCTGGGCGCAGATCTGGCAGAGGAGTTGTTCCATGCAGGCGCGTTGGCGGGCGGGGTGCAGGGAGTCGTAGCGGACGCGGCCGGGTTCGGCGGGTTCCTGCATGCGGATCCAGAGGTTTCCGTGCCGGTCGCGGTCGTCGGGGCGGGGGTGGGTGTAGGCGAGCCGGGGGCCTTTCGCGGTGAACTCCACGGTCAACTCGGCTTTGCGCGGGCCCACATCGGTGCTGCGCGCGGCGACGTAGGGGGTGGCGGGCATCCCTATGCCTCCCCGTCGGAGTCGGTGGTGAGGCAGGCGGGGCAGTTCACGGCGCGCAGCCACACGTCGGTCACGCCGCTGGGATCGCCTGCTCCGCACACGGCCCGGCGGACGTGTCGGTCAACTACCCGCAGTCTGTGCACGGTTCGTACGTCGTCCCCGACCGTGCCCGCGACGGTCTCCTGCGCCTTGTCCGCCTTGGCGTTCATGTCTCTCGCTCCACTGTCTTTGCTACCTTCCGCATCGCGATCGGGTTGTTCGCTCTAGGCAACAGCGCGGTCACGCACAGCGGTACTGTTGGGAAGCGGACAAGGATTAAGAGCGTTAAGCGCTCGGTGCCACCGTGCATGGGGAGTTGAACGAACCGTGAGCATCAGCGAGCCGAATGCGGGCCTGGAGCGGCTGTACCGTGAGTCCGGTTGGACGCTTCGGCAGTGTGCGCAAGCGGTGAACCGAGTCGGGACGGAGGAGGGCGCCCCAACTCGATACCGTGCGCCTTCTGTCCATCAGTGGCTGGGCGGCAGCCTGCCGCGCGATGAGGTGCGACCGCTGATCTTGGAAGCGTTCGCCCGCAGGCTGGGGCGACCCGTCACGCATCTGGAAGCCGGTTTTCCGGCACCCAACGCTGGGGCGGAGGCAGGGCCTCGTGGCACCGTTGACGGGATCATCGATCTTGGAAGGTTGGACATGGATCCTTCCCGCCGCAGCGTGTTGAGCGCCACGCTCTTTTCTGCTGCCCTCGCGGTGCCGAACTGGCCGGATGTCGTGGGGCGCGTGGAGGCCTCGCAGCAAGGGGCCAGGACGCGTATAGGAATGTCCGACGTGGCTACGGTCTCCGCGATGACCGAGCAACTTTCGTCAATGGACGACCAGTTCGGGGGCCGCACCGCCAGGCCGCTCGCCGCCGCGTTTCTTGTGAACACCGTTGCCCCGTTCCTGCGGACCGACGGGCCGGAGGACGTACGCAAAGCGATGCTGTCCGCGGCGTCCGATCTCTGCTACCTGACGGGTTACATGGCTGTGGACGAGGGTTTGCACGGGCTCGCGCAGCGCTATTACCTCAAAGCGCTGGAGCTCGCCGGGGCTTCGGAAGATCACCTGACGTTCTGCACCACGCTTCGGGGTATGAGCGTGCAAGCCGTAGACCTGAATCAAGGCCCCGCCGCCATGCGGCTGGCGGACGCCGCCGCTGCGGCGTCCCCGCAGGCCGGCCCCCGGATGCGTGCCTTCCTGGCCGGGCAACAAGCGCATGCCGCCGCGCAGATCGGTGACCACCGTGGCGCGCGGACGTATTTGGCGCAAGCAGAAGTCGCGATGGACCGTGCGGAATCCCGGAGTAAGGCATTCGGCTCGTACGACCCGGCTTCGCTCAATTACCACACCAGCCAAGTGCGCTTTGAAATGGGCGACTTGACCGGCGCTGTCGCCGCCATGCAGGAATCCGACAAGCTGCGGTACAGCGTCTATCGCCGCACACGCGTCAAGGAACGGGCGATCCTCGCGGAGCGGCAACTGAGCATCGGGCACCTCGAAGCCGCCTGCGCGACCTGGGGTCTCGCCCTTGATGACTACCCGCATGTCAACTCAGGCCGTATCGACAAGCGCATGGCCGACATGTTCGGCCTCATCGGGCCACATCTGAGGAATCACGATGCGCAGGCCCTGTACGAGCGCGCACGAACCATTGTCCGTCCCGAGCTGATCCCCGTTTAGCCGCGACTCGTTCCTGAGCCCGGTCGGTTCGTTGGGCCTTGCAGCCGATGGCACGTAGCAATGGCGAGGAGAACTCTCCCCGCCACTCTCAACGTATAGCGCACCGGGGGGCTTGCCACAAGACCCGGGGTACCCCGCAGAATCGTCCGCCGACGCCATAACCTGCGGAAACGGGGCACCACGTGCGTGAGCGGTATGTGCTGGATCTTCAAGAGGTTGACGAGACGCAGGGCGCGGTCGTCGGCGGCAAAGGTGCGAACCTCGGCGCGCTGGTGCGGATCGACGGGATCCGGGTGCCAGGTGGCTTCTGTGTGACCACGGATGCGTTCCGGCGGGTCGTCGCGGATGCGCCGTCGGTCGGCGAGCAGCTCGATGAGTTGTCGCGCGTGGGCCCCGACGACCGGGAGGCGATCCGCACCCTCAGCGCGGGGCTTCGCCGGACCGTCGAAGGGGCCGCCGTCCCCGGCGATCTCGCGGTCGAAGTCACCCGTGCCCTCGGCAGGTTCGGCGAGCGGGCCGCTTGGGCCGTCCGGTCCAGTGCGACGGCGGAGGATCTGCCGACCGCCTCCTTCGCCGGTCAGCAGGACTCGTATCTGAACGTCGTCGGGGCGGCGGAGATCCTCCGGCACATCAGCCGGTGCTGGGCCTCGCTGTTCACCGAGCGGGCCGTGGTCTACCGGCGGCGCAACGGCATCGACCACCGCACGGTCCAGATGGCCGTGGTCGTGCAGCGGATGGTCCTCCCGCAGGCGGCCGGGGTCCTGTTCACCGCCGACCCCGTCACGGGCGACCGGAAGGTCGCCACCGTGGACGCCGGCTTCGGTCTTGGCGAGGCCCTGGTCTCCGGTCTGGTGAACCCGGACGTCTTCAAGGTGCGGCACGGCGAAGCGGTGATCGACTCGCAGCGGCGGGAGCAGCCCGCGCTCACGGATGCGCAGGTCGTACAACTCGTTGAGCTCGGGCGGCGGATCGAAGCGTACTTCGGGCGCCCGCAGGACATCGAATGGTGTCTGGCCGACGACGGCTTCCAGATCGTTCAGAGCCGGCCGATCACGACGCTGTTCCCCGTCCCCGAGACCCGCGACCAAGAGAATCACGTCTACGTCTCCGTCGGCCATGGGCAGATGATGACCGACCCCATGAAGCCCCTGGGGCTGTCCATGTGGCAATTGACGGCCATGGTGCCGATGCACGAGGCCGGCGGGAGGCTGTTCGTCGATGTCACCCGGCGCCTCGCCTCGCCCGCGAGCCGCGCCGGCCTTCTGGACGTCATGGGGAAAGGCGATCCGCTGATCAGGGACGCTCTGGAGACCGTCCTCGACCGTGATGGCTTCATCCCGTCGCTTCCGGACAGGCCGCCCGTCGGCCGTGCGTCCGACCCCGTCGAGCCCGATCCCGCCGTCGTCATCGAGCTGATCGAGCGCAGCCAGGCGTCCGTCGACGCCCTGGAGCGCGACATCCGGACGAAGACCGGACCGGCGCTGTTCGACTTCCTGCTCGCGGCCTTCGAGGAGCACAAGCGGGTCCTCGGTGACCCGCTGAGCCATCAGGCGATCATGGCGGGGATGGAGGCCACATGGTGGCTCAACGACAAGTTGCGGGAGTGGCTGGGCGAGAAGAACGCGGCCGACACACTGACGCTCTCCGCCCCCGGCAACATCACCTCGGAGATGGGGCTCGCGCTGCTCGACGTCGCGGACGTGATCCGCCCGTGGCCGGAGGTGGTGGCGTTCCTGCGGGGCGTCGAGTCCGTCGAGGACGAGGGATTCCTGCACGAGCTGGCGAAGCTCACGGGCGGGACCGAGGCGTGCGACGCCATCGAGGGCTACCTCGACCGGTACGGCATGCGCTGCGTAGGCGAGATCGACATCACGAGACCACGGTGGCGCGAGCGCCCCACCACACTCGTGCCCGTAATCCTCGACAACGTCAGGAACTTCGCGCCGGGCGCCGCCGCGCACCGCTTCGAGCAGGGCCGTCGGAAGGCACGGAAGAAGGAACAGGACGTGCTCGCACGCCTGCGGGCCCTGCCGGACGGAGGCCGGAAAGCAGACGAGACGAAGCGGATGATCGACCGCGTCAGAAGCTTCGCCGGATACCGGGAGTACCCGAAGTACGGCATCGTCAGCCGCTACTTCGTCTACAAGCGGGCCCTGCTGGCGGAGGCCGAGCGCCTCGTGCGGGCCCATGTGCTTTCTGAGAAGGAGGACATCTTCTACCTCACGTTCCCGGAGCTCCACGAGGTCGTGCGCTCGAACCAGATGGACGGCCGGCTCATCCAGCGGCGCAAGGACGCGTTCCGCTCGTACCAGGCGCTCACCCCGCCCCGGGTGCTCACCTCGGACGGTGAGGCCCTCAGCGGCGCGTACCGGCGCGACGACGTGCCCGCCGGTGCCCTGGTCGGCCTGCCGGTCTCGGCCGGGACCGTAGAGGGAAGGGCCCGCGTCATCCTGGACATGGCGGATGCCGATCTCGAAGCGGGCGACATCCTGGTCACGGCCTTCACGGACCCCAGCTGGTCGCCGCTGTTCGTCGGAATCACGGGCCTGGTGACGGAGGTGGGCGGCCTGATGACCCATGGCGCGGTGATCGCCCGGGAGTACGGCCTGCCGGCCGTCGTGGGCGTGGAGCGGGCCACGCGGCTGATCCGGGACGGACAGTGGATCCGCGTGCACGGAACCGACGGGTACGTCGAGATCCTGCCCTGAACCGGCCGGGAGGCCCGGAAGTCCGCGCCGGATGCGGCTCAGCGCCCCGCGTCCGACATGTTCCGGCCGTGGCGCTGCTGGGGCAGGGACAGCGGGGACGGCGCCGGGGTGCGTTTTTCCAGGGGGACCGGGGCGGGGAGGCCCGTCGTCTCGCCCAGGAAGACCCGGCGTACGACCCGCTCCGCCGCCAGCCCGTCGTCGTACGGGCAGAAGCGGGCCCGGAAGGCGGCGCGGAGCTGGGTCGAGCGGGAGCCGCGCCAGTGGTCGGTGGTGAAGATGTCGATCAGGTCCTGCTCGTCGCGTGCCACCACGCCCGGCGGGAAGGACCGGACGTCGAAGTAGGTGCCGCGGGCCGCCTCGTACGCGTCCCAGTCGTCGATGTGGATCACCACGGGCCGGTCCAGATTCACGTAGTCGAACATCAGCGACGAGTAGTCCGTGATGAGCGCGTCCGCGGCCAGGCACAGCGACTCGACCCGGTGGTGGCCCGACACGTCGATGATGCGCGGGTGCGGGGTGTGCGGCAGAGGGGCTTCGTACGTGTGGTGGGCGCGGGTCAGCACCACGAAGCGCGGGCCCAGCGCCTGGGCGAGCCGCTCCAGGTCCAGCGGGACGTACGGGGTGCGCCGGTAGTCGCGCTGCGTGGGGGCGTACAGCACCGCCGTGAAGCCGTCGGGGATGCCCAGCGACTCCCGCAGCCGGTCGACGTCGGCCGAAGTGGCCCGCTGGAACACGTCGTTGCGCGGATAGCCGTATTCGAGCGCCGTGTGCCCGGTCGGATAGGCCTTCTCCCAGACCAGGGTGGAGTGACGGTTCGCCGAGAGGGAGTAGTCCCACTGGTCGGCGCCCGCGAGGAGCCGGTCGAACTCCGTACGGCGGGCGGCGGCCGGGTGGTCCTGGAGGTCCAGGCCCATGGACTTGAGCGGGGTGCCGTGGTGCGTCTGGAGGAGGATCTGCCGCGGGCGCTTGACGAGGCGCGGGTCGAAGTTGACGTTGTTGACGAGGTACTTGTCGCGGGCGAGCGCCGTCCAGTAGCCGAAGCTGCCGGGGCGCAGCTTGCGTGTGGCGGTGGGCACCGTGTGGTGGTACTCGGCGCGCCCGATCCACGACGTCAAGATGTGCGGGGCGAGTTCGCGGACCTTCTCCTCGATGGCCGCCGGGTTGCAGGCGTAACCCCGGCCGTCGTACGCCGCGAAGACCGCCCTGTTCTCCCGTACCGGCAGGCACCGTTGGATCCGGTAGTGCAGTTGCAGTGCCCCCGCGCGCACGGCCCGGCCGAGCGTCGTGGCGACCCGGTGGGCGCCGAGTTGCAGATGCTGCGCCGTCCACAGGGCGCGGTACGTGCGGTGGGCGCCGAACCGCAGCAGGGTGTGCCGCAGCCGGGCCCGCAGCAGCGGCGCCGAGCCCGGGGTGCGGTGCCGGCGGTGGTGGGCGCGGGCCCTGCGGAAGAACTCGGGACGGCTGCGGCGCGGCAACCGCCCGCCCGCCGCGACGAGTTTGGAGAAGTGGTCGAGCATCCGCCGGAACAGAACGGGGCGCCAGTCGTCGAGCGCGGGCCGTGAGTCGATGAAGGCGAAGACGCGGTCGTACTGGTCGAAGATGTCGAAATGCTTGCGGCTGGTGGTGGACAGGATGTTGCCCTGGCGCCGCTGCCGGTAGTGCACACAGACGCGGTCGAGCGTCGCGATCGACTCGGCGGCCATCAGGACGGGAAAGGTCCAGGGCGTGTCCTCGTAATAACCCGGCGGGAAGGAGAAGCCCTGCCGTTCGATGTACTCGCGGCTGTACGCCTTGTTCCAGACCACCATCAGCACCCTCAACAGGCCCGGCCGGTCGGTGAGTCGGAAGGGCGCGGGGCCGCTCTCGTCGAGCAGGTCGGAAAGGACGTTCCGCACGACCTCGCCGGACCAGTACGTACGGGCGTAGTCGTAGACGAGGACATCGGGCCCGTCGGTCTCCTTGAGCCGGTCCGCGATGGTCTGGAGCGCGCCGGGGGTGAGGGTGTCGTCGCCGTCGAGGAAGATCAGGTAGTCGCCCGTGGCCCGGTTCATTCCGGCGTTACGGGCGGGCCCGAGGCCCTCGTTCTCCGGCAGATGCACGGCGACCACACGAGGGTCGGTGGCGGCGGTCTCGTCGATAATTGTCCCGCAGGCGTCGGGTGATCCGTCGTCCACGGCGATGAGTTCGAAATCCTCATAGGTCTGGTCGAGCACCGACCGCAGACACTCCTGCAAGTACGCCTGGACCTTGTACGCGGGGACGATGATGCTGAACCGGGCCATGGCTCGGGAACGGCCGATGGAGTGACCGGGTTACGCCAGACGTGGCATACGGGGGACACATACGCCGGGCGGGCCGGTGGGTGAACCGGCCCGCCCCTTTTGGCGTACTTCTCCGTCGAACGGGTGCCCGAAACGGCCCTACTTGACCGCCCCCGCCATGACCCCGGAGACGAACTGCCGCTGGAACAGGAAGAAGACGGCCAGCGGGATGATCATCGAGAGGAAGGCGCCGGGCGCCAGCACATCGATGTTGTTGCCGAACTGCCGTACCTGCTGCTGGAGGGCGACCGTGATCGGCGGCGAGTCGGAGTCCGCGAAGATCAGGGCCACCAGCATGTCGTTCCAGACCCAGAGGAACTGGAAGATGCCGAGCGAGGCGATGGCGGGACCGCCGAGCGGCATCACGACCCGGGCGAAGAGCCGGATCTCGCCCGCGCCGTCGAGCCTCGCCGCCTCCAGGAGCTCCCGCGGGATCTCCGCGAAGAAGTTCCTCAACAGGAAGATCGCGAAGGGGAGTCCGAAGGCGACGTGGAACATCACCACGCCGAAGGTCGTCTCGAAGATCCCGATCTCGCCGAAGAGTTCGGAGACCGGGATGAGGGCGACCTGCACCGGCACCACCAGCAGACCGACGACGAGCATGAACCACCAGTCGCGGCCGGGGAAGTCCATCCACGCGAACGCGTAGCCGGCGAGCGAGCCGATCACCACGACCAGCACCGTCGACGGGACCGTGATCATCACCGTGGACCACAGGGAGTTGGTGATGATGTCGTTGGAGAGCAGCTCCGAGTAGTTCTCGGTGGTGAGCTGCGCCGGCTTGGTGAAGACCTCCCACCAGCCGCTCGCCGCGATGTCCGACGAGCCGCGCAGCGAGGAGATCAGCAGACCGATCGTCGGCATCATCCAGAACAGGGCCACCAGGACGAGGAAGACCTGGACGACACCGCTGCCCGCCTTCCCCGCCATCCGGGAGGACAGGGACGGCTTCGCCTTGGCCGTCGTGTCCGCCGGCAGGGGCTGCTTCGCCTGTACCGCTGTGTCAGTCGTACTCATCGGCGGTTCTCCTTCTGCATCCGGCGAATGTTGAAGAGCATCACCGGGATCACGAGCAGCAGGAGGAATACGGCGATCGCGCTGCCCACGCCGACGTTGGCGTCCGTGCCGAACGACGAGCGGTAGAGCTGGAGCGCCAGCACGTTCGCGTCGTCCTGGGAGGAGCCTGGCGCGATGATCAGTACCAGGTCGAAGATCTTCAGCACATTGATCATCAGGGTGACCATGACGACGGCCAGGACCGGCGCCAGCAGCGGGACGGTGATCCGGCGGAACACGTTCCACTCGTTCGCGCCGTCGACCCGTGCCGCCTCCAGGAGTTCACGCGGCATGCTCGCCAGACCGGCGCCGATCAGCACCATCGCGAAGCCCGCCCACATCCACAGATAGCTGCCGATGATCGCGGGGGTCACGAGGGACGGGCCGAGCCAGTCCACGCCGTTGTACGGCTCCCTGAAGTTGGTCTCGGGCAGCTGGAGTACGGCTCCGTCGGCCGAGGCCGGCAGGGTGAACGTACCGTCGGAAGCGGCGCTGGCCGACGCGACGACCTTGCCGTCCTTGACCGCCTCGATCTTCAGGCCGCCCAGGCCGAGTTCCTTGGAATCGACGACATTGGGCTTGCCGCCGCCGCCCTTGGTGAAGTCCAGCCAGGCGGTGCCGGTGATCCCCTCGCCGCCGCTCTCGGCCGCCCTGGCCGGCTCGGCGTCGGACGGCATCTTGTCCGGCGGTACGCCGACCAGCGGGATCAGCACCGGAGTGCCCGCCGAGACCGGCGCCTTGGTGACGAACGAGCCCTTGGCGTCGCCCGCCTTCAGCGGATGCACCGGCAGCGGGCGGGCCTTGGGGTAGCCGGCCGATTCGGAGAACGTGTCGTGCACGCCCACGGCGACGGCGTTGGCGATGCCGCGCTCCGGGGCCTGCTCGTACACCAGCCGGAAGATGATGCCCGACGCGAGCATCGAGATCGCCATCGGCATGAAGACGATCAGCTTGAACGCCGTTCCCCAGCGCACCCGTTCGGTGAGCACCGCGAAGATCAGACCGAGCGCGGTGGCGACCGTCGGGGCCACCACCACCCAGATCAAGTTGTTCTTGATCGCGGTCCGGATGGTGTCCTCGGTGAATATCTCCACGTAGTTGTCGAAGCCCGCGAAGTTGTCGCCGGACTGGTCGAGGAACGACCTGTAGACGGAGAACCCGATCGGGTAGACCACGAGCGCGCCCAGCAGGACCAGCGCGGGCAGCAGGAACGCCACCGCGAGGCCTTTACGTGTGCCTGTCACGCTCTTGCGCTTCCCCTTGGCGGGGGGCGGGGGCACCGGCACCGAGGTGTCGGCGCCCCCTGTTGTCGCCGATGTCACCGCGTCAGCTCTTGAAGGCCTTGGCGGCGTCCGACTCCAGCTGCTGCTGGGCGCCCTTGACGTCCTTCGGGTTCTTCAGGAAGTCCTGGAGGGCCTTCCACTCGCCCTTGCCGGGCGTACCGCCGAACGACTGCGGCATCTGGTCCGACATGTCGAAGCGGAAGTCGTCACCGGCGTCGATGAGCGCCTTGGCGATGTCACGCTGCACGTCGTTCGGGTACGCCTTGCCGTCCAGGGCCTTGTTCGGCGAGATGAAGCCGCCGGCCTCCGCCTGGATCTGGGCGGCGTCCGTGGACGCCAGGAAGGTCAGCAGCGCCTGGGCGCCCTTGCTGTCCGTGAGGGCCACGGCCGCGTCGCCACCGGTCACCACCGGGGAGTCGGCGCCCACCGCCGGGAACGGGAAGACCTTCGCGTCCGTACCGACCTTGGCACCTGCCTCGGCCACGTTCACCCCGGCGAAGTCGGCGGCGAAGACCATGCCCGCCTTCGGCGCGTCACCGCCGGTGAAGGTCTGGGTGACGGAGGCGGGGAACTCGGTCTGGAGCGCGCCGTCCGCGCCGCCGGCGATCAGGGCGGGCTTGCCCCACAGCTCGGCGAGCGTCGTGAGCGCGGTGGCCACCGACGGGTCGGTCCACTTGATCTCGTGCTTGGCCAACTGGTCGTACTTCTCCGGGCCGGCCTGCGACAGGTAGATGTTCTCGAACCAGTCGGTGAGCGTCCAGCCGTCGGCGCCGCCGACGGAGACCGGGGTGACACCCGACGCCGAGATCGTGTCGGCGGTCGTCAGGAAGTCCTTCCACGTCTTGGGCTCGGCCGCGCCCGCGTTCTCGAAGGCCGTGTTGTTGTACCAGACCAGCGACTTGTTGGCGGCCTTGTAGTACACGCCGTACTGCTCGCCGTCGACCGCGCCGAGATCCTGCCAGCCCTTGCTGTAGTTCTTCGTCAGCTGCGCCTTCGCCTCGGCGCCGACGGGTTTGGCCCACTTCTTCTCCACGGCCTGCGTGATCGCGCCGACCTGCGGGAGCATCGCGACGTCCGGCGGGCTGCCGCCCGCGATCTTCGTACCGAGGAAGTTGACGATCGGGTCCTGCGCGGGGACGAACGTGACCGTCGCACCGGTCCGCTTCTCGAACTCGTCCAGGACCTTGGTGAAGTTGGCCTGCTCCGGGCCGGTCCACACCGCGGCGACCTGGATCTTCTCGCCGTCCAACTTGGGCAGTTCGACCGTGGCCGCGGGCTTCTTGGCCTCGCCGCCACCGTCCTCCGTGTCATCGGAGTCGCCACCGCAGCCGGTGAGCACCACGGCGCCGACGACGACGGCCGCCACCGCCGCTCTGTGCGAACCTCGGCCTGCTGAGCGTGCTCCGGCTCCAAACGCCTTGCGGCCATTAAGAGTTGTACGCATGACTGCCCCGTCTCTCCCGTGCGCGTGCGGATCTTGACGCATGTTTACGCATGCGGACCGGCGCCCCGAGCGAGCCGACGACGCCGTCCTTGTCCCGTGCGGTAAGTCCTACGCGCCGTGACCGTAGGCCGCAATACTGTCTTGAGCTTCAATTCGAAGATCGTGATGGGCTCGTGACGTGGTTTACGGACGTAGGGGTAATTTCAGAGACTTGAATCCTCCCGCACCCTGATGGGGGAGGGGCTTCCTCTCCTTCCAGGGTTGGTCGGGGATTTCTGGCTCACGCTGCCAGAGGGGGCTGCGCCCCGCCTGGTCTTCCGCGATCGGCACCAGCCGGGTTGAGACCAGCCCGGACCAGCATCACGTGTGCGGAGTTCTTGTCCCTGGGGGACACGGCGCCGCACGCGGTGCAGGTATAGGTACGTATCGAAAGAGGAAGTGCGTGCTTGGTTCTCGCTCCGCACCGTGCGCAGTCCATCGTGGTGTACGCGGGGTGCACCAGGTGCACAGCGCGTCCGTGCTTGCGGCCCATCTCGACCAAGGCCGTCTTCGTCGCGCCGATCGCCGCGTCGGCCGCCTTGCGGGCCATGGTCGACTTCGCGAGGAACTTCGGGCGGAAGTCCTCCACCGCGACGGCATCGTGGTCGCGGACCACGGACTTGGCCCACTTGCGGCCGGTGTCCTGCCGTTGCCGGGCGACCTTCTTGTGCAGCTTCGCCGTCAGCTTCTTCGCCCGGCGGTACCCCTTCGAGCCGGCCTGCCCGCGCGCCGGTTTCCGGCGGGCCATCATCCGCTGGTATCCGGACAGCTTGGCGGCGGCCTTCCTGCCGTGCTCGGCGTGCGGGAGGTCGTAGGTGTCGCTGGTGGTGGTCGCGGTCTCCTTCACGCCCCAGTCGATACCGATCACGGCACCCGCTGCCGGTAGCGGCTCGACTTCGGCGGGCATGACGAAGCTCGCGTACCAGTGCCCAAGGCTGTCCTGGTAGATCCGCACACTGGACGGGTCGGCAGGCAGGTCCCGCGACCACACCACGCTCAGTGCGATCCCGCCCGCGAGGTGCAGCTTCCCGTCCCTCAACCGGAAACCGCGCCTCGTGTAGTTCAGACTCGGCCGGGCTTCGCGCTTCTTCTTGTACCTCGGCATCCCGGCCCGCCGGCGCATGGGCAACCGTGCCTTGATGTCCTTCTGCGCCTTGGCACGGGACTTCCCGAAATCCCGGATGATCTGCTGCTGCACCACCGAACTGCCCTCACGCAGCCAGGTGTTCCCGGCGCGGGCGTCGGTCAGTATCTTGTCGAGTCGCGCCGGACCGCACGTGCGCCTGCCGACACCTTCGGGCCGTTGCTTGTTCCACAGGTGGGTCTGCTTGGACTTGGCGCAGCACTCGTTCCACACCCACCGGCAACGGTCCCACTCCGCCATAAGGGCAGTGCGCGCAGTGGACGAGACCCGGACACGGAAAGTCCACCGGGCAAGCCCGACATCTCCCGCTTCCTCCGGTGTGGCCATGAACCAACTATGAGCAGTACGCATGTATCTCGCTCACAGGTTCCCGGACAAGCCACACGATCGACTGGGCATCCGAACGCAGGTACGACTCGGCGGTCCCTCTGCGGTCACCCGGCCCGAGGGAGCCGTCAGACCCGGCCCAGAGGGCTCACCGGCACCGCCGAGACCGAGCGGGCCGCTCTTTCCAGGGCGCTTGCCAGCAGGGCCAGGTCCGTTGGGCCGTTGCCCAGTTCGCGTACGGGGCGGCGGGTCGGGGGGTCGCCCATGCGCTCCCACTCCAGCGGGACCACCGTGGGGCGCTGTGTCGCCGTACGGGGGATCCGGCCGGTCACCCGGCCGCCCTGGAACGGTGTCACCCGGCCGTCCGGATGACCGAGC
Organism: Streptomyces sp. NBC_01716; assembly: GCF_036248275.1. NCBI lineage: Bacteria > Bacillati > Actinomycetota > Actinomycetes > Kitasatosporales > Streptomycetaceae > Streptomyces > Streptomyces sp. NBC_01716. Next base: position 5,533,335 of record NZ_CP109181.1, read on the forward strand.
CTGCCGCGGCCGGGCAGCGGATCGTCCGGGCCGGGGGAGGCCGGTGGTGTGTCCAGAACCACCCGTAGGCGCGTCCGGCCCGCCAGCTCCGTTTCCGACGTTCGTTCGGGGCGTGCGGATGTGGCGACCAGATGGACGCCGAGGCGCTCGCCGTCCCGGGCCACCGCCTCCAGGGCCCGTACGACCGAACCGGCCGCCGGGCGGCCCGGACTGCCCAGCGCGGGCGCGACCAGGGCGTCGTAGTCGTCGACGAGGACGATGAGCCGGGGGAGGACGGGGCCGGGGCCGGGCTCGCCGCGCGTACGGGCGGAGGTCTGGCGCAGCCGCAGGGTGCCGCCGTCCGGGGTGACGCCCGCGCCGGTGCCTATGCCTGCTCCTGTGCGCCCGGTGCCCGCCTGCGGCTGCTCCGGTTGACCAGCGACCGGCACACCCTGCGCGCCTCCGGAGGGCGCCCCGGGTCCGGCCACCTGCTGATCGGCGCGCTCACGCCGCGAACCGCGCTGCTCGGCCGGGCTCGGCGCGCGCTGCCCCACCATCCGCTCCGCGACCTCACGTCTGTTGTGCCACTCGGCGAAGTCCAGCCGCCCCAGCACCTCGGCGCGCCGCTTCAGCTCCGCCCCCAGGGCCTGCGCGAACTCCCGCATCCTGACGGGGTCGGACGCCACCAAGTGCTCGGTCACATGCGGCAGTTCCGTACAGGCCCCCAGCCCTTCGCCGCGCTCGCCGCCCGCGCCGTCCACCAGAAGCAGACCGAGCCTGTCCGGCCGGCCGCCCGCCGCCAGCGAGGCCGCGATCGCGCGCAGCAGTTCCGTACGGCCACTGCCCGGAGGGCCCTCGATCAGCAGATGCGGGCCCTCCTCCACGAGATCCACGGTCACCGGGCCGTGCGGCCCCGTACCGAGCACCGTGGTGCTCCCGGCCGCCGACGCCCAGCGGGCCATCAGCGACGCGGGCGTCGCCCGCGCCAGCCCCAGCTCGTCCAGCAGCCTGGCCGAGCGGGGCAGTTCGGCGGCCTGCCGGCTGCGGCCCGACGCGGCGGCGCTGCCCGCTTCCGTACGGAGAGGGGCCAGCGCCCGGCCGAAGCGGTCCGCCCAGGCCGGGGACACCGCGTCCACCGTCGCGACCGAGCCCTGCCCGGCGGGCTGTCCCACCGCCGTACGGAGCAGCCGCAGGGCCGTCGCGACGTCGCCGCTCAGCAGGGCCACGGCCCCGCACTCACGGAAGGCCACCGAGGCCGCGCACGCCGTCTCGTACGTCGCGGCGACCGGGGAGACGGGCGAGGCCGCCGGGGTCTCGGCGAGACAGATCACATGGACACCGGCCACGGAGCCGGCGCCGGCCAGCCGCGCGGCGGTCTCGCGCAGGGCCGACGAACCGGGATCGCCGTCCACGACCAGCAGCGTCGCCGGTCCCTCGTACCGCCCGGCGGCCTCCGCGATCGATCTGCTGTCGGCCGACGCCCACGCCCTGCCGAGCGGCCCGTCGTCCAGCCGGCGGGTCAGCTCTCCCAGCCGCGCGGTGGCCTGGTCCCGGTCGTAGGCCAGGAGCAGCCGGCAGTCCTGGCCGTGGGCCGGCCGGACATGCGGCAGCCAGCCGAGCCAGCCCCACTCCCGTTTGCGCTGCTCCACACTTCTCGTCCGGTCCGAGCTGACCAGCACGATCTCCAGATCGGCGGGGGAGTGCAGCGCGGCGAGCTGCGCCACGGCGGACCTGGCGAGGCCGGTCAGCCGCTCCCTGGGGCCCGCGAGACCGAGCGAGCCGGCCTCGCGCAGGCTCACGGTCACCGGGACCGAGGGCAGCGGACCGGATCCGTCGGGCGAGGTGCGCTCCGTCGTACCGAGGCGCAGGACGAGCGATTCGGGGTGGTCCGGGCCGCGCTCCCAGAGCCGGGGGCCGGGGCCCAGCGCCGTCATCAGTACGGAGGCGGGGTCGGGCCAGGTGTCGTCGAGGGGCGCGTGGCCCCTGGTGCGGGGGGCGGAGCCGGTGGCCGCCGGGACGTCGTCCTCGGGGAACTCCTCGTCGCGGGTGCCGGCCAGCCGCCTCGCCCAGGCGCCTATCCCGCCGCGTCGTCTGCCGGGTCCATCGGGCAGCTCCGTGCCGCGCGTGGGTGTGCCCTGCCGGCGGGAGCCGGGCGTACGGCTGTGTCCCTGCGGGCCGTCGTCGTCGGCGGCGCCGTGAATCTCGTCACTCTCGGCCCGGTCGTGCGCGGGACGGCGGCCGGCGCCGGGCACCGGCACGTACAGGGCGTCGCCGTAGCGGGTGTCGGCGTCCGAGCGGGGGGTGCGCGGCTCGGGCACGCGGGGCGTGGCTGCGGGGCCGCCGTGTCCGCCGTGGGTGTACGCCTGGACCGTCCGCCCTCCGGGGCCGCCGCCCGCTCCGTACGACGCGGAGTCCGGGCCGGGCCGCGCGCCTCCGTACGACCCCGTTCCCGTGGTCGTGTCGCCGCTCGGCGTACCGCTTGCCGCGCCGCTTCCCGCTTCGGTCACGCTTCCGCGGGCGACCCGCAGATGCCCCTCGCCGTCCGGCGTGGCCGCCAGCGTCGGCGTCCGGCCGCCCGGGGTGAGCCGCAGCGCTGACTCGCCCAGCCGCAGCAGGGCACCCGCCGGGAGCGGTACGGGCACGGACCCGACCCGTACGCCTTCGAGCGTCGTGCCGTTCGTGGAATGCAGGTCCGCCACCGTGACATGGCCGTCGTCGGTGACCGTCACCGCGCAGTGCAGCCGCGAGACGTCCGGATCGTCGAGCGGTACGTCGGCGTCCGCCGAACGGCCGATCCTGACCTGGCCGCCGTGCAGCAGATGTACGCCGCCCGCGTCCGGACCCGCCACCACATGGAGCTGGGCCGGGACCTCGTCGGCGGGCGCGTCGTCCTCGCCGGGGACCTGGAGCCAGAGCACGGCGCCGTCCACCAGCGGCGGCTCGCCCAGGGTGCGGCGCTGGGTGTCCAGCCGCTCCCGCCCCGCGTACAGCACGACGGGGCCCGAGAGGTCGGGGCCGGCGACAGCCGTGGCCAGACCGGAGGCGACGGCCGCGAGAGCCGTCCCCGCCGGTGCGGTGACGAGCACGTCGCACGCGCGCCCCGCGGGGTGGCCGCTGCGCGGCGCGAGGACGGTCAGCCGGATCTGCATCGCCGTCAGCGGTCCCTTCTGCGCGGGGTGCCCGGCAGGGGTGCTGCCCTCTGTGAATCCCCCCACCCGGCACCGACACATCGTCCGGTACAGGTCGGCACGGACGGTGAGCGTACGACCCCACACACCGAGTGCTGGATGGCATCTTCGCACCTGCCACCGACAACACGCCCACGGACCATGGGTAAGTGATCTTGAATGGTCTGCTGTGGGTGCAAAAGTGCATGGTTGGGAGCGGGTTGGGATCATCCGAGGACCCCGCGGGTACACGTGATGGGCAACCATCCGTCAGATGCGTGCGTCCTCCACTCGAACATGACCGCGACGGGAACCCGCGCGGGGCCTTTAAAGTGGGTCGGACACCCGGGTGCATGGCCCCGGGGCCATGCAAGGACCACCAGCAGCAGGGAGAGCGTGACGTGCGGCCGGTAGGCAGCAAGTACCTCCTGGAGGAGCCCCTCGGGCGCGGCGCCACGGGCACCGTCTGGAGAGCCCGTCAGCGGGAGACCGCAGGGGCCGAGGCCGCGGTGGCCGGGCAGCCCGGCGAGACCGTCGCGATCAAGGTCCTCAAGGAGGAGCTGGCGAACGACGCGGACGTGGTGATGCGCTTCCTGCGCGAGCGCTCCGTCCTGCTCCGCCTGACGCACCCCAACATCGTGCGCACCCGTGACCTGGTCGTCGAGGGTGACCTCCTCGCCCTTGTCATGGATCTGGTCGAAGGCCCCGACCTGCACCACTACCTGCGGCAGAACGGCCCCTTCAGCCCCGTCGCGGCCTCGCTGCTCACGGCCCAGATCGCGGACGCGCTGGCGGCCAGCCACGCCGACGGCGTCGTACACCGCGACCTGAAGCCCGCCAATGTCCTCCTGAAGGACGACGGCGACCAGCTGCACCCGATGCTGACCGACTTCGGTATCGCCCGGCTCGCGGACTCCCCGGGGCTGACCCGGACGCACGAGTTCGTCGGTACGCCCGCCTATGTCGCGCCGGAGTCGGCCGAGGGCCGTCCGCAGACCTCCGCCGTCGACATCTACGGCGCGGGCATCCTGCTGTACGAGCTGGTCACCGGCCGTCCGCCGTTCGCGGGCGGAACGGCGCTCGAAGTGCTCCACCGCCACCTCAGCGAGGAGCCGCGCCGCCCCTCCAGCGTTCCCGAACCGCTGTGGACGGTCATGGAGCGCTGCCTCCGTAAGGAGCCCGACGAGCGGCCCAGCGCCGTCAATCTCGCCCGCGCCCTGCGCACCGTCGCCTCCGGCATCGGCGTGCACGCGAACTCCGCCCAGGTCAACGCGGCGATGGGAGTCGGGGCCCTGCTGGCGCCCGACCCGGCGCCCACCGCCGTGCCCGGTGAGCCGGGCGCCGCCGACCCGACCCAGGTGCTGCCGGGCAACGCAGGGTCGTACGACCCTGGCGCCGCGACCAGCGTGCTGCCGACGAACGCGCCGGGCGCCCCGGCCGGTGCGGCCGACCGCACGTCGGTGATGCCCGTCGGCCCCGGTGGCACGGGTGGCCCCGGCCCCGACGCCGGACCCAGGCCCGAGGACCCGCACCCCTGGCAGAGCCAGCTCAGGGCCGCGCGCGACCGCAACGAACAGACCCAGGTCCAGTACCTGGACCCGAGCGAGGACCCGCTCCGGCGCAGGCCGCAGCGCCCCCAGGGCCAGCAGCCCCCGCCGCCGGCCCAGCAGCGCCGGCGTCAGCAGCAGGCCCCGCCCCCGCAGCCGTACCCGCCCCAGCAGCCACACCCGCCGCAGCAGCAGCGGTACGCGCCGCCCCCGCAGCAGCAGCAGCGGTACGCGCCGCCCCCGCAGCAGCAGCAGCGCTACGCGCCGCCGCAGCAGCCACCGCCCCAGCAGCCCGCGCCGCGCCCGCCCCGGCAGCGCGGCGCCAACCCGATGCGGATTCCCGGTCTCGGCTGCCTCAAGGGCTGCCTGTTCACGCTGGTCCTGCTCTTCGTCGCCGGCTGGCTCGTCTGGGAGCTGACCCCGCTCCAGGACTGGATCGGTGAGGGCAAGAGCTACTGGAACGCGATCAAGGACACCGTCAGCACGGTGTCGGACTGGGTCACGGAGCTCGGTGGTTCGGACGCCGGATCCACTTCGGGAACCACCTCCGGGTCCACCGGAAGCAACTGACACCGGTGCCGGCGGGGGCTCCCGCCGGCACCGGTGCTGTTCGGGCGCTTCTGTCTCTTTGTCGATTCCCGCGGGATCAATTCGCCCGCAGAAGTGAACGTTGACGCGGTACCGGGCAGTGAACACCCCGATACCCGCGTACTTTGATGGGCAAAGCCAGCCGCTGAGGGAGCAGTCTTGGCACGGAATATCGGCAGCCGGTACACCGCCCATCAGATTCTTGGGCGGGGCAGCGCCGGCACGGTGTGGCTCGGTGAGGGACCCGACGGGCCCGTCGCCATCAAGCTGTTGCGCGAGGACCTCGCCTCCGACCAGGAGCTGGTCGGGCGCTTCGTCCAGGAGCGCACCGCGCTGCTCGGACTCGACCACCCGCACGTGGTCGCCGTCCGCGACCTCGTCGTGGACGGCAACGATCTGGCACTCGTCATGGAGCTGGTGCGCGGCACCGACCTGCGCACCCGCCTCGACCGCGAGCGCCGGCTCGCCCCCGAGGCCGCGGTCGCCGTCGTCGCCGATGTCGCCGACGGTCTCGCCGCCGCGCACGCCGCCGGTGTCGTCCACCGCGACGTCAAGCCGGAGAACATCCTGCTCGACATGGAGGGCCCGATCGGTCCTGGCGGCTCGCACCCGGCGCTGCTCACCGACTTCGGCGTCGCCAAGCTGATCGACACCCCCCGCCGTACGAAGGCGACCAAGATCATCGGTACGCCGGACTATCTGGCGCCCGAGATCGTGGAGGGCCTGCCGCCGCGCGCCGCCGTCGACATCTACGCGCTCGCTACGGTCCTGTACGAGCTCCTTGCCGGCTTCACGCCCTTCGGCGGCGGCCACCCCGGAGCCGTCCTGCGCCGCCATGTCACCGAGACCGTCGTCCCGCTGCCCGGCATCCCCGACGAGCTGTGGCAGCTCCTCGTCCAGTGCCTGGCCAAGGCCCCGGCCTCCCGGCTGCGCGCCTCCGAGCTGGCGGCCCGGCTCCGCGAGCAGCTTCCCCAGCTCGCCGGCATCCCCTCCCTGGAGGTGGACGAACCCGACAGCGGGCCCACCGAGGAGGAGCGGCCGTACGGCGACGCCGACGCCGAGCACGCGACGGCGGGCGAGCAGCCGCGCCGCCGGGGCGCCGTCTCGCTCGTCCCCGGAGCGGCTCCCGACTCCAACCGGGACACCCACACGAGCATGCGCGTCCCGGCCCCCGACGAGCTGGCGGGCGGCGCGCGCGGCACGGCACGGGCCCCCCGGGCGGCGGGCCAGCGCAGGCCCGGGTCGGCCCGCCACAAGGCGGAGACGGTCCGCAAGCGCCGTATAACGCTGGGTGTGACGGCCCTCCTGCTGGTCGCCGTCCTCGGCGTCGGCGGCTGGCTGGCGACGAGCAGCGACGGCGCAGAAGCCGACCCCGGGGGCTCGACGCGCTCGGCGTCGCCGGTCCCGTAACGCCTCCCGCCGCCGGTCCTCGCGGGAGCGGCGGCGGGGTTTCGGCGCTCAGCCGTTAGGCTGGGTGCGTGGCAGTCGTCGATGTATCCGAAGAGCTGAAGTCCCTTTCCTCGACCATGGGGTCGATCGAGGCGGTCCTTGACCTCGACAACATGAGGGCCGAGATCGCCGTCCTGGAGGACCAGGCAGCGGCGCCGTCCCTCTGGGACGATCCGGAGGCGGCGCAGAAGATCACCAGCAAGCTGTCGCACCTCCAGGCCGAGCTGCGCAAGACCGAGGCGCTCCGGAGCCGGATCGACGACGTCGAGGTGCTCTTCGAGCTCGCCGAGAGCGAGGGCGACGCCGACGCCCGTAACGAGGCCGAGTCCGAACTCGCCTCGGTGAAGAAGGCGCTCGACGAGATGGAGGTCCGCACCCTCCTGTCCGGCGAGTACGACGAGCGCCAGGCGCTCGTCAACATCCGGGCCGAGGCCGGCGGCGTCGACGCGGCGGACTTCGCCGAGCAGCTCCAGCGCATGTACGTCCGCTGGGCCGAGCGGCACAACTACCCCACCGAGGTCTACGAGACGTCGTACGCGGAAGAGGCCGGCATCAAGTCGACCACCTTCGTCGTCAAGGCGCCGTACGCCTACGGCACGCTCTCCGTCGAGCAGGGCACCCACCGGCTGGTCCGTATCTCGCCCTTCGACAACCAGGGCCGCCGCCAGACCTCCTTCGCGGGTGTCGAGGTGCTGCCCGTCGTCGAGTCCAGCGACCACGTCGAGATCGACGAGACCGAGCTGCGCGTGGACGTCTACCGCGCGTCGGGCCCCGGCGGCCAGGGCGTCAACACCACCGACTCCGCAGTCCGGATCACGCACATCCCCACCGGCATCGTCGTCTCCTGCCAGAACGAGCGCTCGCAGATCCAGAACAAGGCCAGCGCCATGAACGTCCTCCAGGCGAAGCTGCTCGAACGCCGCCGCCAGGAGGAGCAGGCCAAGATGGACGCCCTCAAGGGCGACGGCGGCAACTCGTGGGGCAATCAGATGCGTTCGTACGTCCTGCACCCGTACCAGATGGTCAAGGACCTCCGTACGGAGTTCGAGGTCGGCAACCCCCAGGGCGTGCTCGACGGCGAGATCGACGGCTTCCTTGAAGCCGGAATTCGCTGGCGCAAGCAGCAGGAGCGGTAAGCGATTTCGTACGGCCTCCGCCAAGGTCAGAGGCCAACTAGGGCTCCCCGCAAGGGACTCGCTTTGTCGACAAAGTAACTGCCGCCAACAGGGCGGCAGTTCCCGTTTATGTCACAGTTACCCCGCGCGCGGCGGACAACTGACGTGAATCCGGGCATCGCGCGCGCAACGACCTTGACGCTCCTTCGGAAACTCGGAATGGTGACGCTCGGCATGCGTATTTCCGGGGCGCGTGCGCACGGGGGACCTGCACGCACGGATCTCCGACGGCCGGCCCCGGACCGCTGCACCACTCACGATCAGCTACTGGGGGTAGCAAGCACATGACCAAGAAGACGCGGATCCGCGTAGCGCGGATAGCCGCCGGCGCCGTGATCGCCGCCGGTGCTTCGCTGACCGCCGCGGGCGCCGCTTCGGCCGTCGGCATCGATGTCAACGTCGGTGGCCTGAGCGCCAAGGCGGATGTCAACAAGGACGGTCTGGACGTCGGCCTCGGCCTCGACGCCGGTGACACCGAGGGCGCCACCGAGGGCACCGACGGTGGCAACACCGTCGTCGGCACCACGGAGGGCACGTCCGAGGGCGCCAGCGAGGGTGCGTCCGAGGGCGCCTCGGAGGGCGCCAGCGAGGGTGCGTCGGAGGGCACCTCCGAAGGGACCAGCGAGGGTACGTCCGAGGGCACCAGCGAGGGCACCTCGGAGGGCACGTCCGAGGGCACTTCCGAAGGTACGTCGGAGGGCACCAGCGAGGGCACCTCCGTCGGTACGTCCGAGGGCACCTCGGAAGGCACCAGCGAGGGTACGTCCGAGGGCACCAGCGAGGGCACCTCGGAGGGCACCTCCGAAGGTACGTCCGAGGGCACGTCCGAGGGCACCAGCGAAGGCGGTGCCAGCGAAGGCAGCACCTCCGAAGGCGCCACCGAGGGCCAGAGCGGAGGCACCGACGAGGGTCAGATCGGTGGTGGCACCGACGTAACCGCCGGCGCCGAGACCGACAACGCGGGCTCGCAGCCGGTCGAGCAGGGCGAGGCCAAGGAGGAGCTGGCGGAGACCGGCGCCGCCGAGACCACGTTCCTGATCATCGGTGCCGCGACCATGATCGCCGGCGGCATCGGCTTCCGGATGCTCCCGCGTCTGGTCGGCAGCCGCGCCACGGCCGCCTGAACCAGCACGCACTGAGGCATTCCGCACGTACGGAAGGGCCCGGACACTGATCATCCAGTGTCCGGGCCCTTCCGTACGTCTCCTGAGACGGCTCAGGCCGTCTGATGCCCCACCGCCACCAGGGCCACCGCCGCTATCAGCACCACCAGCAGGGTCAGCAGGGCCACCGGGCTCAGACCGCCGAGGGGGCCCGCCTGCTCCAGCCGCTGCCTGTTGGCGCGGCATACATGGCACCGGCCCTCGCTGACGGGTCCCGCGCAGTTGGCGCACACCAGCCGATCAAAGGTCATGCGCTCTCCTCCTCCCGCGCCGCGGAGCCGCGGGCACTCTCACTCCGCTCAACGCTCCGGGAAACACCACCGTTCCCCGTACCACTGTGCCAGCTCCCGCTCATTTCGGCGCGCCCCGTCGGATCACACCCGGTCCGTCCCCGGTGGCGGCCCGTCGGCATCCGTGATAAATCGCCCATGCCCGGACCAACCCCGGCGGCCGACTGCGCGCCCCTCGCCCGGTCGCGTAAGGTCTCGCTCACCTACTCCCGGCCGACCGTGGTGCACCCGTGATCCGATTCGACAACGTCTCCAAGACCTATCCGAAGCAGAACCGACCCGCCCTGCGCGATGTCTCCCTCGAAATCGAGAAGGGGGAATTCGTCTTCCTGGTGGGCTCGTCGGGCTCCGGCAAGTCGACCTTCCTGCGCCTCGTCCTGCGTGAGGAGCGCGCCAGCCACGGCATGGTGCACGTCCTCGGCAAGGACCTCGCGCGGCTGTCGAACTGGAAGGTACCGAGCATGCGCCGTCAACTCGGCACGGTCTTCCAGGACTTCCGCCTCCTGCCGAACAAGACCGTCGCGCAGAATGTCGCTTTCGCCCAGGAAGTCATCGGCAAGTCCCGTGGCGAGACCCGTAAATCCGTCCCCCAGGTCCTCGATCTCGTCGGACTGGGCGGCAAGGAGGACCGGATGCCCGGTGAACTCTCCGGTGGTGAGCAGCAGCGCGTCGCGATCGCGCGGGCCTTCGTCAACCGCCCCATGCTGCTGATCGCGGACGAGCCGACCGGCAACCTCGACCCGCAGACCTCCGTCGGCATCATGAAGCTGCTGGACCGCATCAACCGCACCGGCACGACTGTGGTGATGGCGACACACGACCAGAACATCGTCGACCAGATGCGAAAGCGTGTGATCGAGCTCGAAAAGGGCCGTCTCGTGCGAGACCAGGCGCGAGGCGTCTACGGCTACCAGCACTGAGCACCGCGAAGAGCATCGAAAGCTGAAAGGACGCCATGCGCGCCCAGTTCGTCCTGTCGGAGATCGGCGTCGGTCTCCGCCGAAATCTGACGATGACGTTCGCCGTCATCATTTCCGTAGCCCTCTCGCTCGCGCTGTTCGGCGGCGCACTGCTCATGCGCGAGCAGGTGAGCGTGATGAAGGACTTCTGGTACGACAAGGTCAACGTCTCGATCTTCATGTGCAACAAGGGTGACGCCGAGACCACCGACAAGTGCGAGAAGGGTCCCGTCACCGCCGATCAGCGCAAGACCATCGAGGCCGACCTCAAGAAGATGGAGATCGTCGAGGAGGTCTACCACGAGACCGCCGACGAGGCGTACAAGCACTACCGCGAGCAGTACGGCGAGACGCCCATCGCCGGGATGATCACCCCGGACCAGATGCAGGAGTCGTTCCGGGTCAAGCTGAAGGACCCGGAGAAGTACAAGGTGGTGGCAACCGCCTTCGAGGGCAGGGACGGTGTGCAGTCCGTCGCGGACCAGCGCAACATCCTGGAGAACCTCTTCAATCTGATGCAGGGCATGAATGTCGCCGCGCTCGGAGTGATGGCGCTGATGCTTGTCATTGCCCTGATGCTGATCGTGAACACCGTCCGGGTGTCCGCGTTCAGCAGACGGCGCGAGACCGGCATCATGCGGCTGGTGGGAGCGTCGAGCTTCTACATCCAGATGCCGTTCATCATGGAGGCCGCGTTCGCCGGACTCATCGGCGGCGTCGTCGCCTGCGTCCTGCTCCTGGCCGGGCGTTACTTCCTGATCGACGGCGGCATCGCGCTGGAGGACAAGATGCAGCTCGTCAACTTCATCGGCTGGGACGCCGTACTGGCGGTCCTGCCACTGGTGTTGGTCATCGGTCTGCTCATGCCGGCAGTTGCGGCTTCGGTCGCGTTGCGCAAGTACCTCAAGGTGTGACGATCGCCCCTGGCGTCGTCTCGCCAAGCCGCGCTGCGGCGCCGGGGGTTGTCCTAGACTCGTCGCCATGCCGGGCCACGAAAATCGCCTCAGGCCCCACGGGTTCTACCGCGGGGCGGCCCTGACATTGCTTTTCGCGAGTGTGCTCGCCACCGCCGCGGCCACCGACTCGCTGCCCCGCGCCGACGAGGAAGCCGCCCGCATAAGCACCCGTTCCGTCGCCTCCACGGCCGACGGGGACGAGGTCGCGAGAGCGGCGGCCGAGGCCATGGCCGACGGGAAGTCCGCCACCGAGGCCGCCGAGGATGTCGTCAGCCGCAGCGGTGACCGCTGGGGCGCCGTCTACGACAAGGGTGAGTACGAGGAATTCGAGCGGGCCCTCGACGGCAAGTACACCGGGGTGGGTCTCTCGGCCAAGCGGCTGGCCGACGGCCGGATCGCGGCGAGCAAGGTCCAGCCGGGCGGCCCCGCCGCACGGGCCGGCATCAGGGCCGGTGACATCCTCCGTACGATCGACGGCGAACCGGTGGGCCTTCGCCCCGTGACCGAGGTCGTCGCGATGCTGCGCGGGGACGGTACGGACCGGGACACCGGCCGGTCCCAGGACGCCTCCGCGGGCACCACCGTCGTCCTCGGTCTCTCGCGCGGCGGCCACCGGTGGACCGAGACGCTGCGCCGGGCCAGCCTCAGTACGGACGCCGTCACCTTCGACACCGCCCCCGACGGGGCTCTTGTGATCAAGGTCGCCGCCTTCACCAAGGGCAGCGGCAAGCAGGTCAGGGACGCCGTCCTGGAGGCACCCAGGGGCGCGGGCGTCCTGCTCGACCTGAGGGGGAACGCGGGCGGGCTGGTCACCGAGGCCGTCCAGGCGGCCTCCGCCTTCCTCGACGGCGGCCTCGTCGCCACGTACGACGTCCGGGGCGAGCAGCGCTCCCTGTACGCGGATCCGGGCGGCGACACCGAGCGGCCCGTGGTGGCGCTCGTCGACGGCGGCACGATGAGCGCCGCAGAGCTGGTCACCGGCGCCCTCCAGGACCGTGGCCGGGCGATCACGGTCGGTTCCCCCACCTTCGGCAAGGGCTCCGTACAGATGCCGAGCCGGCTGCCGGACGGTTCGGTGGCCGAGCTCACGGTCGGCCACTACCGGACTCCGTCCGGTCACAAGGTCGACGACAAGGGCATCACACCCGACCTCGTGGTGGCCGAAGAGGCCCAGGAGAGGGCCCGCACAGTATTGAGTGGCCTCGGAGGCGGCTCGTAGTGCGAAAATGAACGCACTATGGCAAAGGAAAAGGACACAGGGCGCAAGCTGGTCGCGCAGAACAAGAAGGCGCGGCACGACTACCTCATTCTCGACACCTACGAGTGCGGTCTCGTGCTGACAGGTACCGAGGTCAAGTCGTTGCGCCAGGGACGCGCCTCCCTGGCGGACGGCTTCGTACAGATCGACGACCATGAGGCGTGGCTGCACAACGTGCACGTGCCCGAGTACACCCAGGGCACCTGGACCAACCACTCGGCGCGGCGGAAGAGGAAGCTGCTGATGCACCGGCTGGAGATCGACAAGCTGGAGCAGAAGTCGAACGAGTCCGGGCACACGATCGTGCCGCTGGCCCTCTACTTCAAGGGCGGCCGGGCCAAGATCGAGATCGCGCTGGCGAAGGGCAAGAAGGAATACGACAAGCGCCAGACGCTGCGTGAGAAGCAGGACCGGCGGGAGACGGAGCGCGCGGTCTCGGCCGTTCGCCGCCGCCAGCGGGCCTGACGCGGCCGGCGGGCCTGATCGCCCCACGGGCGGAATAAGGTGGCAGGGCCAGGCGTTGGTCACGTACGATGGATGGAGTCCCGCAGAGCAGGGACGGCGTTTGAAAAATCAACATGGGGATGATCGGTTTCGACAGCGGATGTCGAGGCAGGGGAAGCGAGTCGAGGAAGCGGCAATGATCTCGTTAACCATATGTCGCAAACAATAATCGCCAATTCCAAGCGCGATTCCTCCACCTTCGCTCTCGCTGCTTAATTAGCAGCTAGCGAAGACTCCGTGGAGTGTCAGCCCGGGGGTGTTCCCGACCCGGATCCTGGCATCAACTAGGGAACTAAACCACCGCGTCCGGTCACGGGGCACAGTGGGAAACTAAACAGTGACTGAGCCCGTCGGAGACTTGTTCGCGTGATCTCCGGGGCCGAGAAAAGCGTAGCGAACTGCACTCGGAGAAGCCCTGGTTCCGCACCGTTGGACGCGGGTTCGATTCCCGCCATCTCCACAGTTCCCATGTGAGGCGAAGGCCCCGCTGCCCTGTCGGCAGCGGGGCCTTCGCCGTGCGCCCGACCGGGCGGAGGGTATTTTTCCCTCAAGACCGGCCGTTCGGCAACGAAGTCGTACAGACACCCAACAACTGCTGAAGTAGGCGCACGGGCGTGGTCGCCGTGCGCTACATTCTGGGCTCGGGTGCAAGTGGTGGGGGGCGCTCGTTCCGGGTTGGGGACCCGGTCGACGCCCGTATCCGGCCGGCTTTCATGCACGCACCCAGTGATCCTGTGTGGGGGATGTGCGTACTGCAGTGAACAATTGGCGAGAAGATGCCCAAAAGGGCCATACGCATGAGCCGATGGATGTCACCGTCGAGCTCGACGGTCTGGGGCGACAGCTCTCCGAGCTGCCCGGCCCGGCCACGGACGCCGACGGCGGCCCCGGCTCAGCGGCACGCTCCGCAGATGGCTCCGAGGGTCCCGTCTTCGTCGATGCCAGCGGCCGGCGGAGCAAGAAACTCCGGCGTCTCGGCTGGGTATTGGCGATAGCCAGCGCCTGTTACGCCGTCGCCCTGGTCGCGTCCCTGATGGGCGGCAACTCCAGCGCTCCCTGGCTCCAGATACCCGGTGTCGGTGACAAGCGCGACTCGGACAAGGTCGAGATACAGCCGCCCCCGAAGGACCGGCCCACCGTGTCGGCCACGCCGGGTGCCGGGGGCCCCGGCCCGAGCCCCACGGAGTCCGCCGCCGGCTCGCGGGAGCCGACCGGTGCGAGCACCGGAGCCACGGAGGGGCCCGACCCGTCCGGCTCGCCCTCCGGTGAGCCCGACCCGGACCCGAAACCCGGTAAGACCGATTCGAAGCCGGACCCGCCGGATCCGAAGCCCGACCCGGACCCCGATCCGGACCCCGGTGAGTCCGAACCGGGGTCGGTCGATCCCGGTACGGACCCCGGTCCCGGCCCCACTCCGACGGACTCCGCGCCCGTCGATCCACCCGTTGATCAGGACGGCCAGCAATCAGCCGCGGAAGGCGCCCGGTAGAAATGAACCCTTCTGGCAGACGGGCCCCGTCCCCCGAGCACGGACAGATCAAGCGGAAGCAGGGGCGCGTCGCCGGACGCAGACTGCCCATGCGCTATCTGCTCCCCTCCCTGCTTCTCGTGGCCCTGCTCGCGATGCTGATGCTCCGCGGCTATGTGCACAGCGAGATCCTGGCGGACCATCGTGTACGCCCGCCGGCCCCGACCAACCAGGTGCCGGACCGGATACTGGGCGGCGGCCCGGTCATAGACGCCCGCGGGGAGACCACGGCCAAGGCGCTCAGGATTCCCGACCGCAAGCTCGTGCTGACCTTCGACGACGGACCCGACCCGGAGTGGACGCCCAAGGTCCTCGACAAGCTGAAGGAGTACGACGCGCACGCCGTCTTCTTCGTCACCGGCACCATGGCCTCGCGCCATCCGGACCTGGTGCGGCGGATGGTCGACGAGGGCCATGAGATCGGTCTGCACACCTTCAACCACCCGGACCTCTCCTACCAGTCGGAGTCCCGTATCGACTGGGAGCTGACCCAGAACCAGATGGTGCTCGCGGGCGCGGCGGGCATCCGCACCTCGCTGTTCCGCCCGCCGTACTCCTCCTTCGCCGACGCGATGGACAACAAGTCCTGGCCGGTCACCGAGTACATCGGCAGCCTCGGCTACATCACCGTGCTCAACAACACCGACAGCGAGGACTGGAAACGTCCCGGCGCCGAGGTGATCATCCGTAACGCCACCCCGAAGAGCCCGCGCGGTGCGATCGTGCTGATGCACGACTCCGGCGGGGACCGCTCGCAGACCGTCGCCGCGCTGGACGACCTCCTGCCCCAGATGCAGGACAAGGGGTACGAGTTCGCCAACCTCACAGAGGCGCTGGGCGCCCCGAGCGCGCACACGCGTGTCTCCGGTGTCGAACTGCTCAAGGGCAAGGCCTTCGTCGGCGCCGTCGCCGTCTCCGAGGCCACCACCAGCGCGCTGGTCGCCGGGCTCGCCGTGATCGGCGTGCTGGTCATCGGGCGGTTCGGGCTGATGCTGGTGCTCTCCTTCGCGCACGCGCGCAAGGTGCGCGGACGCGGCTTCAGTTGGGGCGAGCCGGTCACCGAACCGGTGACGGTGCTCGTGCCCGCGTACAACGAACGCGAGTGCATAGCCAACACGGTCCGCTCCCTGATGGAGAGCGACCATCCCATCGAGGTCATCGTCATCGACGACGGCTCCACGGACGGCACGGCGGACATCGTCGAGGCGATGTGGCTCCCCAACGTCCATGTCGTACGGCAGGCCAACGGCGGCAAGCCCGCGGCCCTCAACAACGGCATCGCGCACGCCAGTTATGACATCGTCGTGATGATGGACGGTGACACCGTCTTCGAGCCGTCCACCGTGCGGGAGCTGGTCCAGCCGTTCGGCGATCCGAGGGTCGGGGCCGTCGCCGGCAACGCCAAGGTCGGCAACCGCGACACCCTCATCGGCGCCTGGCAGCACATCGAATATGTGATGGGCTTCAATCTGGACCGCCGGATGTACGACCTGATGGGCTGCATGCCCACCATCCCCGGCGCCGTCGGCGCCTTCCGCCGCCAGGCACTTGAGCGGGTCGGCGGGATGAGCGAGGACACCCTCGCCGAGGACACCGACATCACCATGGCCATGCACCGCGACGGCTGGCGGGTCGTGTACGCGGAGCGGGCCCGCGCCTGGACTGAAGCCCCGGAGTCCGTACAGCAGTTGTGGTCCCAGCGCTACCGCTGGAGCTACGGCACGATGCAGGCGATCTGGAAGCACCGCCGCGCGGTGATCGAACGAGGTCCCTCCGGGCGCTTCGGCCGCGTCGGACTGCCGCTGGTCTCGCTGTTCATGGTGCTGTTCCCGCTGCTGGCGCCGCTCATCGACGTGTTCCTGCTGTACGGCCTGGTCTTCGGCCCCACCAGGAACACCGTCATCGCGTGGCTGGGTGTACTGGCCGTACAGGCGGTCTGCGCCGCGTACGCCTTCCGGCTCGACCGCGAGCGCATGATCCATCTGATCTCGCTGCCGCTCCAGCAGATCCTCTACCGGCAGCTCATGTACGTGGTCCTGCTCCAGTCCTGGATCACCGCCCTCACCGGGGGCCGGCTCCGCTGGCAGAAGCTGCGGCGCACGGGCGCCGTGGAGGCGCCCGGGTCCACGACCGCCCGGCGGCGCGACGATGTCCGGGGGCCGGTGGCATGAGCGAGGGCTCCGTCGAAGGCGGGCGCCCGTCCGGGCGTGACCGCTATCTCGACCTGCTGCGTACGGTGGCACTCGGCCGGGTGGTGATCTACCACATCTTCGGCTGGGCCTGGCTGACGGTCCTCTTCCCGTCCATGGGCGTGATGTTCGCGCTGGCGGGCTCGCTGATGGCGCGCTCGCTCGGCGGCCGGCCGTCGTGGGCCGTTGTCCGGGGCCGGATGCGCCGGCTGCTGCCGCCGATGTGGGTGTTCGCGCTGCTCGTCGTGCCGCTGATGTTCGTGATGGGCTGGCGGCCGGTCGGCGAGGAGGGTTTCGGAGGCCTCCTCAGGCTGGTCAACTACCTGTTCCCGGTGGGGGCGCCGCCGTTCCCGGCGGAGAGCGGTGACGCCGGCGGGCTGCTCGAACAGGACTGGGCGGACCAGGCGGTGGGTCCGCTCTGGTACATCCGTACGTATCTCTGGTTCGTCCTGGCCTCGCCGCTGCTGCTGTGGGCCTTCCGGCGGGTGCCGTGGGCGACGCTCCTCGCGCCGCTCGCGCTCACGGCGGTCGTCGGCACCGGACTGGTGGAGATCCCCGGCGAGACGGGCGAGGCGCTCACGGACTTCGCGGTCTACGGCGCGTGCTGGATTCTCGGCTTCGCCCACCACGAGGGCCTGTTCACGCGGGTGCCGCGCTACCTCACGGTCTCGCTGGCCTCCTTCGCCATGACCTTCGGGATCTGGTGGGCCTCGGGGCATCTCACCGAGGAGGGCTGGAACCTGGACGAGATCCCGCTGGCCCAGGCGGCCTGGTCGCTGGGCTTCTGCGCGATCCTGCTCCAGTACGCGCCCTCCTGGCGGGAGCTGCCCGGACGATGGGCGCGGTTCGACTCCGTGATCACGCTCGCCAACAACCGTGCCGTGACCGTCTATCTCTGGCACAACGTGCTGATCATGGCGACGTTCCCGCTCATCGACCTGCTCTACGACGCCCCCGTGCTGTCGGCCCACGCCGGCCTGGTGGACACGCTGTATCCGATGCTGCCGCTGGTCCTGATCTGGCCGCTGGTGGCGCTGGCGGTCCTCGCCTTCGGCTGGGTCGAGGACCTCGCGGCGAAGCGGCGGCCGAGGCTCTGGCCGAACGGCCGGGACGACTCGGGCTCCATGGGCTCGCACCGTTCCGCCGGCCCGGCTCCGTCCAGGGCCCCCGCGCCACCCGCGCACACCGGTTCGCCGGACCGTCGCTGATCACAGGCTGGGTATCGCGCTGCCGCGCCGTGCGCGACCGACGTGCTCAGTGGGGGATCTCGTGGATACGGCGTTCGCGCAGGTCGGGCAGGAGCGAGGCCGCGGACTTGAAGTCGTTGTCGTCGTGCAGGACGACAACGTCGCGGTGCGCCGCTGTCGCGCAGATCAGCCAGTCGGTCACCGAGAGAGCCTGGTGGCGACCCCGCTGAGCGAGCCGGTATTGGGCGGCCTCGATCCAGGGCCAGGGATTCTTCGGTACGGAGACGTCGGGGTGCAGCTCGGCGAACATGTCCGTCATGCGGTCGTACTCGTCGACGTGCCGTGCGGACCGCTTGAACTCGACCCGCTGTGGATGGCAGGACCCGACCGCCCCGCCGCTGATCGCCTCGCTCCAGGGAGCGCGCAGCTCCTTGTCGCGAAGGATCCGCCACACGGCGGACGAATCGATCAGATAGCGGATCACCGCCCGCCCCGCTTCTCGGAGGCACGCTGCCGCTCCCACGACTCGTAGTCCCAGTCCTCGGCGAGGGAGGCGTACTCCTCCAGTGCCGCGATGCGACGGTGCCGGGCGGTGAACTCGCGCAGAGCGGTGTTCACCGCCTCCTTCTTGGTCCTTATGCCGGATACGCGCATGGCGTCAGCCAGGGCCTGGTCATCAAGGTCGATCGTCGTCAGGCTCAACGGGACTCCCTCTGTTTATGAACAACAATCTTCATAAACAGGATAGCTAAAGACTCACACCCCCGCTTGCCCCACGGTGAGAGCAAGGTTGCGTGCCGGTCATCTCGGGGCACCGGGGTGAAACGCGGCGTCCCTACGGTCGGGAGTCTTCGAACCGCACCGTCAGTGGAGGCGCGATGACTGGCCCGACGATCACCGATGAGGCACCCGGCGCCGGACGAGGGCGATGGATCGAGCGGTGGGATCCGGAGGACCCCGTCTTCTGGGAGCGGACCGGCCGCAGGACCGCCCGGCGCAATCTGCTCTTCTCCGTGCTCTCGGAGCACATCGGCTTCTCCATCTGGACCCTCTGGTCGGTGATGGTGCTGTTCATGGGGCCCGAGTACGGCGTCGACCCGGCCGGGAAGTTCTTCCTCATCGGCATGGCCACCTTCGTCGGCGCCCTCGTACGGATCCCGTACACCTTCGCTGTCGCCCGCTTCGGCGGACGCAACTGGACGATCTTCAGCGCCCTGTTGCTGCTCCTGCCGACCGGCGCCGCGTACGCGGTGATGGAGCCGGGGACCTCGTACACCACCTTCATGGCCGTCGCCGCGCTCACCGGCCTCGGCGGCGGCAACTTCGCCTCATCCATGACCAACATCAACTCCTTCTTCCCGCTGCGCGAGAAGGGCTGGGCGCTCGGCCTCAACGCGGGCGGCGGCAACGTCGGCGTCCCTGTCGTGCAGCTCGTCGGGCTGCTGGTGATCGGGACGGCCGGGGCCACGCACCCCAGGATCGTGCTCGCGGTGTATCTGCCGCTGATCGTCGCCGCCGCCGTCTGCGCCGCGCTGTTCATGGACAACCTGGCACCGGTGCGCAACGACACCGGGGCCGCGAAGGAGGCCGCAGGCGACCGGCACACCTGGATCATGGCCGTGCTCTACATCGGGACGTTCGGCTCCTTCATCGGCTACAGCTTCGCCTTCGGTCTGGTGCTCCAGACACAGTTCGGGCGTACGCCGCTGGAGGCGGCCTCGCTGACCTTCGTGGGACCGCTGCTCGGCTCGCTGATACGGCCCGTCGGCGGCAGGCTCGCCGACCGGCACGGCGGCGCCCGTATCACCCTGTGGAACTTCGCCGGGATGGCGGCGGCGACCGTCGTGGTGATCTTCGCCTCGCTGACCGAGTCGCTGCCCGTCTTCCTCGTCGGCTTCACCGCGCTGTTCCTGCTCAGTGGCCTCGGCAACGGCTCGACGTACAAGATGATCCCCGGCATCTTCCAGACGAAAGCCCTGGCCAGGGGCCTGACGGGGGAGGCGGCGGCGCGGTACGGGCGCCGGCTCTCCGGCGCGTCCATGGGGCTGATCGGTGCCGTCGGCGCCCTCGGCGGGCTCGGGGTCAACCTCGCCTTCCGGCAGTCCTTCCAGCAGTCGGCGGGTACGGGCACCGCCGCGTTCGTGGCCTTCCTCGGCTTCTACGCGGTGTGCTCGGCGCTCACCTGGGCGGTATACCTTCGGAAGCAGACGGCCGGACCGGCGACGGAGGCGGACACCGGAGCCGGGGGCGGCATGCGGCGCGGTCTCGATTACGCGGAGGTGTGAGCCCGGCTCCGCGTCGGAGCCGTACCGGAGCCGTACGGACGAGAGAGCGGGACCCCAGACCATGTCCGAACAGCAGCAGCACGGCCCACTCGCCGGATTCACCGTCGGCGTCACCGCCGCCAGGCGCGCCGACGAACTGGGGGCGCTGCTCACGCGGCGCGGCGCCGTCGTCGTGCACGCCCCCGCCCTGCGTATCGTGCCGGTCTCCGACGACACCGAACTCCTCGCCGCCACCAAGGAGTTGATCGCCGCCCCGCCCCATGTGGTGATCGCCACGACGGCCATCGGCTTCCGCGGCTGGGTGGAGGCGGCCGAGGGCTGGGGTTACGGCCAGGACCTGCTGGAGTGTCTGCGCGGCACCGAACTGCTGGCGCGCGGCCCGAAGGTGAAGGGCGCGATCCGCGCCGCCGGGCTGACCGAGGAGTGGTCGCCGGAGTCCGAGTCCATGGCGGAGGTGCTCGACCGGCTGCTGACCGAGGGCGTCGACGGACGCCGGGTGGCGCTCCAGCTGCACGGGGAGCCGCTGCCCGGTTTCGTGGAGGCGCTGCGGGCCGGGGGCGCCGAGGTCGTCGTCGTACCGGTCTACCGCTGGATGCCGCCCGAGGACATCGCGCCCGTCGACCGGCTCATCGAGGCGACCGTCGCGCGGACCCTGGACGCCGTCACGTTCACCAGCGCGCCCGCCGCCGCGTCGCTGTTCTCGCGGGCCAGGGAGCGCGGTCTGCTGGACGCGCTGGTCGAGGCGCTCCACCACGATGTGCTCGCCGCCTGCGTGGGGCCTGTCACGGCCCTGCCGCTCCAGGAGCACGGTATCGACACCGTGCAGCCCGAACGCTTCCGCCTGGGCCCGCTGGTTCAGGTCCTCTGCCTCGAACTGCCGGGCCGCACACGGACCTTGACGGTCGCGGGCCGCCGCTTCGAGATCCGTGGCCACGCGGTGCTGCTGGACGGCGAGCCCCGGCCCGTACCGCCCGCCGGAATGGCCCTGGTGACCGCGCTCGCCAAGCGGCCGGGCTGGGTGGTCTCGCGGGCCGATCTGCTGAGGGCCCTGCCGGGGGCGGGCAGCGACGAGCACGCCGTCGAGACCGCCATGGCCCGGCTCCGTACGGCACTCGGGGCGCCGGAACTGATCCAGACGGTCGTCAAGCGCGGCTACCGGCTGGCGCTGGATCCGGCGGCCGGCACGAAGTACGACAGCGCGTGAGGACAGACTGCTCGAACAGCGGGCCAGTGACCGTCCGTCGATCACGGGCACCCGCTGCGGTACCGAACCGGAACCTGGGCGTCTATTTTAATCGGATGGTCAACGACTCTCCTCAGTTCCGGCCCGCGCGCGCGGAGGACGCCGGTGCTCTCGCCGCGGCGCTCCTGCGCAACAGGGATCACATGGGTCCCTGGTCGCCGTACCGCCCGGCCGACTTCTTCACCCCCGAGGCGCAGGCCACCCTGCTGTCCGACCCCTCCGCCCTGCGCTGGCTCTTCGTCGACGGGCCCGATGTCGTGGGCCAGGCCACCCTCTCGACCCTCGTGCTCGGACCGTTCCGCAGCGCGAGCCTCGGCTACTGGACCGACGCCGCGTACACCGGGCGCGGACTGGCCACCCGCGCGGTCGAGGAGGTCTGCCGGGCCGCTCTGGAGGATCTGGGGCTGCACCGGATCGAGGCGAGCACGATGCCGTCCAACATCGGCTCGCAACGGGTCCTGGGCAAATGCGGGTTCGGGCTCATCGGGACGGCGCCGCGCTATCTGCACATCGACGGGGCCTGGCGTGACCACCATCTCTACCAGCGGATCCTGCACGACGGGCCGCCGAACAGGGCGCTGTAGCGCGCCGCGGAACCGGCCGCACCGTAAAGCCGTAAGAGGGCGTTCCGGGGGCCCGGGTTCCGTCCCGCGCCCAGAATTCACCGGACGAGGTTGAGTTGAGTTGCTTCCGGAGGGGTGCCGGAGTCGTGCCGGGGCATGCACTCTGGGGAGTAAGCGGCAGGACGGTACCGAGGCGGTGACAGGCACATGACTACGGGCGTGGGCTCGTACGAGTGGAGATTCGACTCCGGGCGCGTCTGCCTGGATCTGGTGGCCACCGGAGAGCCGGACCCGAAGGGGTTCGAAGAGAAGCCGCCGGAGGGCGACGCGGGACTCCTCGGCCGGTGGCTCACCGGCTCGGGCCTCGTGCCCCCGGGTACCCCGCTCATCGGCGTCGACACCGGCTGGGTCCGGCGCTTCCACGAACTGCGCGACTGCGTGGGCCAGTTGGTACGCGCGGAGATCGACGGACGGTACGCGGCAGCGGCGCTGGAGCGCGTCAACGTGATCGCGGCCGGCGCACCGCCCGGGATCCGGGCCGTACGTGAGCCGGGCGGCGGCCTCGTCCGCACCCTGAGCGACGAACCCGAATGCGGCGCGCTGCTCGCGGCGGTGGCCAGGGACACGGTGGACCTGCTGACCGATCCCGTCGCGCGGGCGCGACTGCGGCAGTGCGAGGGCGACAGCTGCCGGCGGGTGTACCTGGACACCTCACGCGGTCGCCGCCGCCGCTGGTGTTCCAGCGAGGTGTGCGGCAACAGGGAACGGGTCGCGAGACACCGCCGCCGCGCGGCCCTCGCCCGCGCCTGACCCGCCGAACCCACGCCCGACCCCGGTCCTGGTCCGGCTCGGGCACCCCCGTATAAAGATCTTGAAAGATTTCCGCTGCGCCGTTGAGCAGATCCCTTCACGGGTCCGTAAGTCACCGTGATGGGAACAAGCAGCCGTCTCAAGGTCTCGACCCGGGAGGTTCAGGTGCGCAAGGATGCGGCCGTGGCCGATGACCGACCTCACCGGGCCCGGCACCGGAGCGAGGCACAGCGCACCAATTCCTCCGTTCCCGACGAGGAGTTGATGCGCGCCCTTTACCGGGAACACGCCGGACCGCTGCTCGCCTACGTCCTGCGCCTCGTCGCGGGTGACCGGCAACGGGCCGAGGACGTCGTGCAGGAGACGCTCATCCGTGCCTGGAAGAACGCCGGTCAGCTCAATCGGGCGACCGGCTCTGTCCGACCCTGGCTGGTGACGGTCGCACGACGCATCGTCATCGACGGTCACCGCAGCCGGCAGGCCCGGCCGCAGGAGGTCGACCCGTCGCCGCTGGAGGTCATGCCCGCGGAGGACGAGATCGACAAGGCGTTGTGGCTGATGACGCTCTCTGATGCCCTCGATGATTTGACCCCCGCCCACCGGGAAGTTCTGGTGGAGACGTACTTCAAGGGACGCACGGTCAACGAGGCCGCCGAGACGCTTGGTATACCCAGTGGGACCGTGCGTTCGCGGGTGTTCTACGCACTGCGGTCCATGAAGCTCGCGCTGGAGGAGAGGGGGGTCTCGGCATGACGACGTACGAGCAGTCCGGGCAGGGCGACGGCACGACCGCGCACGACGCGGCGGCGGCGTACGTGCTCGGCATTCTGGACGAGGCCGACGCCACCGCCTTCGAGGCGCACCTCGCCGGCTGCCACATCTGCGCGCTCCATCTGGAGGAGTTCGCCGGGATGGAGCCGATGCTCGCCATGCTGGCGGACAATCCGGACCCGGTGGGGCAGTCGTCGCCGTTCGGCCGGTCGGATCCCTTCGGGCGGTCCGCGGCCCCCTCGGCGTCGCCCTTCGGGCACACCGCGCCCGCGCCGCCGACGGCGCCCGCCGTCACCGTCCAGCCCAGTCCGCGGCTGCTCGACCGGCTCGTGGACGAGGTCGCGGTCAAGCGCGCCAAGCGCAGGCGCCGGTCGATGTATCTGGTGGCCGCGGCCGCCGCGCTGGTCATCGGCGGTCCCGCGGTGGCGGTCGTCGCCACTTCCGGCGACGGTGGCACGAGCAACCAGGCCGGGGACCCGCACCCCACCAGCCCCGCCGAGGACGCCTTCATGGAGCACATGCCGGAGAAGGTCGAGGCGACGGACCCCGTCACCAAGGTCAGCGCGACCGTCGGCATGGAGCCCAAGGGCTGGGGGACCCACGCGGCCCTGGAGCTGAAGAACGTCAAGGGGCCGCTCAAGTGCAGCCTCATCGCCGTGTCCAAGACCGGCGAGGAGGAGATCGTCACCTCCTGGGCCGTGCCGAAGTGGGGTTACGGCATCCCGGACAGCACGCACGAGGTGGCGAAGAACCCGCTGTACGTGCACGGCGGCTCGGCCATGGAGCGCAACGACATCGATCACTTCGAGGTCCGGACCTTCGACGGCAAGCGTCTGGTGGAGGTCGAGGCCTGACATACCCGCCCCCTTCGCGTACGGTTGACGGCTGCCCAGTGCACGTCAGAAGGGGGCCTCGGTGGCCGCGCAGGATGCCGCTGTTGAATCCGCCGGATCGGTGGTCGATCCCGTACGGGACAAGGGAAACGACGCCATAAGCGACCCCGTTCACGCGACGGGGAAGGACCGCGCGCGCGCCGCGGGGGCCGACTCCGTACGCGACCGCGAGATCGGTGTCGAACAGGAACATCTCGACCAGGTCTACCGCCGCCTCGAAGAGAAGATCGACGAGGCGGAGTTCCTGATGAACGACGCCGCCAAGCGCGGTCAGGTCGGCACGCCCGGCGCGCTCGCCGAACGCGACGCGCAGGTGTTCCGGGCCGGGATCCATCTCAACCGGCTCAACAACGAATTCGAGGACTTCCTCTTCGGGCGGGTCGACCTGCTGCGCGGCAAGGACGGCAAGAAGGGCCCGGACGGCGCGTACACCTCCGTCGAGCCCGCCGACAACGCCGTACGCGACGACGACACCGCCGACATCGCCGAGACGCTGCACATCGGCCGTATCGGAGTCCTGGACTCCGACTACTCGCCGCTGGTCATCGACTGGCGGGCGCCCGCCGCGGCGCCGTTCTACCGCTCGACCCCGGTCGACCCCGGCCGGGTCGTACGGCGCCGGGTCATCCGCTCCAAGGGCCGCAAGGTCCTCGGCGTCGAGGACGACCTGATGCGTCCGGAGCTGACCGCGCGGCTGAACGGCGCGGTGCTCCCCGTCATCGGCGACGGCGCGCTCATGGCGGCCCTCGGCCAGGCCCGCAGCCACACCATGCGGGACATCGTCTCCTCCATCCAGGCCGAGCAGGACCTGGTGATCCGCGCGCCCGCCGCGTCCGTCACCGAGGTGTCGGGCGGTCCCGGCACCGGCAAGACCGCCGTCGCGCTGCACCGCGCCGCCTATCTGCTGTACCAGGACAGACGGCGGTACGCGGGCGGCATCCTGGTCGTCTCGCCGACGCCGCTGCTCGTCGCGTACACCGAAGGCGTGCTGCCGTCCCTGGGCGAGGAGGGGCAGGTCGCGATCCGCGCGGTCGGGTCGCTCGTGGACGGCGCGGAGGCCACCGCGTACGACGAACCCGCCGTGTCCCGCGTCAAGGGCTCGGCGCGCATGCTGAAGGTGCTGCGCAAGGCGGCGCGCGGGGCCCTGGAGGGGGACCGGACGCCCGCCGGGGGCCGCGCCGGGCGTGGTGGCCCGGCAGCCGGCCCGGGAGGCGGCCAGCTCTCCTTCGGGGGCGACGACAGCGGTGACGGCGACCCGTCCGGCGTGTCCGGGCGCGCCGTGACCCCCACCCGGCTGCGGGTGGTCGCCTTCGGCCGCCGCCTGGAGCTCGAATCCGACGAGCTGCACCGCATCAGGCAGTCCGCCCTCACCGGCACCGCCCCCGTCAACCTGCTGCGCCCGCGCGCCCGCAAACTCCTGCTCGACGCCCTGTGGGCGAAGTCCGGCGCGGCGTCACGGGCCGGGGACCATATGGCCGGCGGCGATGCCGAGCTGGCCGCCGAACTGCGCGCCGGCTTCGACGAGGACGTGTCGTCCGAGGACAGCTTCACCGAATTCCTGGACATCTGGTGGCCCGAACTCACCGCGCGCGGAGTGCTGGCCGCGATGGCCGACGAGCGCCGGCTCGGCCGCTGGGCCCGCCGCGTCCTCAACCCGGGCGAGACCAGGAGGGTCGCCCGCTCCCTGCGGCGCGCGGGCCCCGACGGCACGGGACCCCTGTCCGTGCACGACGTGGCGATCCTCGACGAGCTGGAGCAGCTGCTCGGCTCACCGCCCCGCCGGCGCAAGCGCCGCGAGCAGGACCCGCTGGACCAGCTGACCGGGCTCGAAGAGCTGATGCCGCAGCGCGAGGAGTCCCAGTGGGAGCGCGCCGAGCGGCTGGCGGCGGAGCGTACGGAGTACGCCCACGTCATCGTGGACGAGGCGCAGGACCTCACCCCGATGCAGTGGCGGATGGTCGGCCGCCGTGGCCGGCACGCCACCTGGACCGTGGTCGGCGACGCCGCCCAGTCGTCCTGGTCCGACCCGGACGAGGCCGCCGAGGCACGCGACGAGGCCCTGGGCAACCGCCCGCGCCGCCACTTCACCCTCACGGTGAACTACCGCAACCCGGCCGAGATCGCGGCCCTCGCCGCCAAGGTGCTGGCCCTCGCGATGCCCGGCATGGAGTCCCCGGCCGCCGTCCGCTCCACGGGCGTCGAGCCGCGCTTCGGCGCCGTACGCGACGGTGACCTGGCCCGCACCGTACGGGAGGAGGCCGCGCGCCTCCTGGACCGTGTCGACGGCACGATCGGCGTGGTCGTCGCGATGAGCCGCCGGGAACAGGCGGCACGCTGGCTGGCGGGGCTCGGCGACCGGGTGGTGGCGCTCGGCAGCCTGGAGGCCAAGGGGCTGGAGTACGACGCCACGGTGGTCGTATCGCCGGCCGAGATCGCCGACGAGTCCCCGGCCGGACTGCGGGTGCTGTACGTGGCCCTCACCCGCGCGACCCAACAGCTGACGGTCGTCTCGGCGGACCGCGACGACCCCGACGAGCAGGGAGTTCCCGACCTCCTCAGAGAATGACCCGCAAGTCAACTCACTTGCGGGAATCACTTTCCTGGGTGGCTTGTTACCCTGGTGGCGGCACCGACTCGATCCAAGCCCCCGGGCCCAACCTTCGTCGCTTCGAGCGACCACTTGCCGCGAGGCGAGCATGGCGGGTCGGTGCCGTCCTTTTCTTCTTAGTGTTCACGGACATTCACCGGAATACGTCTTCACAGGAGCGGGTCCGCGTCACACACTGACGCGGACCCGCTCCTGATTTCCCGGCCAGACCCCCCGTTACCGCCTACCAGCAGGTAGGTGCGACGATCGGAAAGTTCCGCCGGACCCCAGGGGCGAGGCGGTGCGGCAAGTGAAGCCAGGGAAAGCAGAGGAACACGGTCATGGCAACGGCGCCAAGCGTCTCGTACTCGATGACGGTCCGGCTGGAAGTACCCGCGAGCGGTACCGCGGTGTCCCAGCTGACCACGGCCGTGGAATCCTCCGGCGGCTCGGTGACCGGTCTGGACGTCACCGCGTCCGGCCACGAGAAGCTGCGGATCGACGTCACGATCGCCGCCAGCTCCACCAGCCACGCGGACGAGATCGTCGAGGAACTGCGGGGCATCGAGGGTGTCACCCTCGGCAAGGTCTCCGACCGTACGTTCCTGATGCACCTCGGCGGCAAGATCGAGATGCAGTCCAAGCACCCCATCCGCAACCGTGACGACCTCTCCATGATCTACACGCCGGGTGTGGCACGGGTCTGCATGGCGATCGCCGAGAACCCCGAGGACGCCCGCCGGCTCACCATCAAGCGCAACTCCGTCGCGGTCGTCACCGACGGCTCCGCGGTGCTGGGCCTCGGCAACATCGGCCCGAAGGCCGCGCTGCCCGTCATGGAGGGCAAGGCGGCCCTCTTCAAGCGGTTCGCCGGGATCGACGCCTGGCCGCTCTGCCTGGACACCCAGGACACCGATGAGATTGTCGCCATCGTCAAGGCGATCGCGCCGGGCTTCGCCGGAATCAATCTGGAGGACATCTCCGCCCCCCGCTGCTTCGAGATCGAGGCACGGCTGCGCGAGGCCCTGGACATCCCCGTCTTCCACGACGACCAGCACGGCACGGCCATCGTGGTGCTCGCCGCGCTGACCAACGCGCTGCGCGTCGTCGGCAAGGAGATCGGTGACGTACGGGTCGTCATGTCCGGCGCGGGTGCCGCCGGTACAGCGATTCTGAAACTTCTTATCGCCGCCGGTGTCAAGCACACGGTCGTCGCCGACATCCATGGGGTCGTGCACGCCGACCGCGCCGACCTGGTCTCCGCGGCGGCCGAATCGCCCCTGCGCTGGATCGCCGACAACACCAACCCGGAGGGTGTCACCGGCACTCTCAAGGAGGCCGTGGTCGACGCCGACGTCTTCATCGGCGTGTCCGCCCCGAACGTCCTGAACGGCGAGGACGTCGCGGCCATGGCGGACGGCGCGATCGTCTTCGCACTGGCCAACCCCGACCCCGAGGTCGACCCGGCAATCGCCCGTGAGACAGCGGCAGTTGTGGCCACCGGCCGCTCCGACTTCCCCAACCAGATCAACAACGTCCTGGTCTTCCCCGGTGTCTTCCGGGGCCTCCTGGACGCGCAGTCACGCACCGTCAACACGGAGATGATGCTCGCCGCCGCGGCGGCCCTCGCGGACGTCGTCACGGGTGACGAACTCAACCCCAACTACATCGTTCCCTCGGTCTTCAACGACAAGGTCGCGGGCGCTGTCGCGGGCGCCGTACGCAGTGCCGCCAAGGCCGCCGGCGCGGTTGTGACAGGCGCCACGTCCGTCTGACGCCCGGCGCGTCGCGATTCGCGGCACCGTGAAGCCACCTCTAGGGTGACGGACCATGAGCCCGCTGCTCCAAGGGGGTTTCAGGGCCGGATTGGCTTTCCCGCCGCTGGTGGGGGCAGGATGCTTTCTCAAGGACTATGTCCAGGGGATACCCCACTGGGGCGCGAAGACCTGAAAAACAGACCCGCTCGACGGGACTGTCAGAGGGTCCTGGCAGCATCGGCTTCGATCTCACGCCTCACACGCAAGAAGAACACGGGAGTAACAACATGAACCGCAGTGAGCTGGTGGCCGCCCTGGCCGACCGCGCCGAGGTGACTCGTAAGGATGCCGACGCCGTGCTGGCCGCCCTCGCCGAGACGGTCGGCGAGATCGTCGCCAAGGGCGACGAGAAGGTCACCATCCCCGGCTTCCTGACCTTCGAGCGCACCCACCGGGCCGCTCGCACCGCTCGTAACCCGCAGACCGGCGACCCGATCCAGATCCCGGCCGGTTACAGCGTCAAGGTCTCCGCGGGCTCCAAGCTCAAGGAAGCCGCCAAGGGCAAGTAACCCTCAGTCAGAGCACAAGGGCGGTCACCCCGGTCGGGGTGACCGCCCTTCGCGTTCGAGAACGAGGTGCCGGCGGACAAGGTGCCGGACGGACGAGATGCCGTGCGGACGAGGCGTCAGACGACGGAGCCGCCCGGGAGTTCGACCTTCGCGCCCAGCTCGACCAGCTTCTCCATGAAGTTCTCGTAGCCGCGGTTGATCAGGTCGATGCCGTGCACCCGTGAGGTGCCCTGCGCCGCCAGCGCCGCGATCAGATACGAGAAACCGCCCCGCAGGTCGGGGATGACCAGGTCGGCGCCCTGGAGCTTCGTGGGGCCCGACACGACCGCGGAGTGCAGGAAGTTGCGCTGGCCGAAGCGGCAGTCCGAGCCGCCCAGGCACTCCCGGTACAACTGGATGTGCGCGCCCATCTGGTTGAGCGCGGAGGTGAAGCCGAGCCGCGACTCGTACACCGTCTCGTGGACGATGGACAGGCCCGCCGCCTGCGTCAGCGCCACCACCAGCGGCTGCTGCCAGTCGGTCTGGAAACCGGGGTGTACGTCGGTCTCCAGGGCGATCGCGTTGAGCGGGCCGCCCGGGTGCCAGAAGCGGATGCCCTTGTCGTCGATCTCGAAGGCCCCGCCGACCTTGCGGAAGGTGTTCAGGAAGGTCATCATCGACCGCTGCTGCGCGCCGCGTACGTAGATGTTGCCCTCGGTCGCCAGCGCGGCCGACGCCCACGACGCGGCCTCCAGCCGGTCCGGCAGCGCGCGGTGGTTGTAGCCGCCGAGCTTGTCGACACCGGTGATCCGGATCGTCCGGTCGGTGTCCATCGAGATGATCGCGCCCATCTTCTGGAGCACGCAGATCAGGTCCTCGATCTCCGGCTCCACCGCGGCGTTCGACAACTCGGTGACGCCCTCGGCCAGAACGGCCGTCAGCAGCACCTGCTCCGTCGAACCGACCGAGGGGTACGGCAGCCGGATCTTCGTCCCGCGCAGCCGCTGCGGGGCCTCCAGATACTGCCCGTCCGCGCGCTTCTCGATCGTCGCGCCGAACTGGCGCAGCACCTCGAAGTGGAAGTCGATGGGCCGGCCGCCGATGTCGCAGCCGCCGAGACCCGGGATGAAGGCGTGGCCGAGGCGGTGCAGCAGCGGGCCGCAGAACAGGATCGGGATGCGGGAGGAACCCGCGTGGGCGTCGATGTCCGCGACGTTGGCGCTCTCGACGTGCGACGGGTCGAGGATCAGCTCACCCGGCTCCTCACCGGGGCGCACCGTTACGCCGTGCAGCTGGAGCAGTCCCCTGACGACCCGTACGTCACGGATGTCGGGCACATTGCGCAGTCTGCTCGGCCCGCTGCCGAGAAGGGCGGCGACCATGGCCTTCGGCACCAGGTTCTTCGCGCCTCGGACACGGATCTCACCCTCCAGCGGGGTTCCGCCGTGGACGAGCATTACATCAGCTGTGCCGGTCATGAATCTCGCGTTCCGGTGTCGTCGGACAGGGGCCAAAGCAAAAGAGTAAGGGGCTCGCACCCCTGTTCCGCAGGGCATCGCACGTCCTGGAGCCGTAGAGAAGACGGCAGAACACTTTCCGTCCGCCAACCCTTGCCGAGAGTCACCTTTCTCTCCGTTTCCACGCCGGTCCGCCGCGCGGCGGTTCCCCTGCGCTCCCCGTGCCGCCGTGCGCCTGAGCTGCGATCACGCGCACTCTGCCGCGCGGCCCCCGCGAAGGGCGAATGTGCGGGATCATGTCTCGCATGACCGAGGTGTCCTCGCTCACAGGCCGGCTGCTCGTCGCGACTCCGGCCCTGGCGGATCCGAATTTCGACCGCGCGGTGGTGCTCCTGCTCGACCATGACGAGGAGGGGTCGCTCGGCGTGGTCCTCAACCGGCCCACGCCTGTGGACGTGGGGGACATCCTGGAGTCCTGGGGCGGGCTGGCCGGCGACCCCGGTGTTGTCTTCCAGGGCGGACCGGTCTCCCTCGACTCGGCGCTCGGCCTCGCGGTCATCCCCGGCGACGAAGGGCCCCTCGGCTGGCGGCGGGTGCACGGCGCGATCGGCCTGGTCGATCTTGAGACGCCGCCCGAACTGCTCGCGCGGGCCCTCGGCTCCCTGCGGATCTTCGCCGGGTACGCGGGCTGGGGGCCGGGCCAGCTGGAGGACGAGCTGAGCGAAGGCGCCTGGTACGTGGTCGAGTCGGAGCCCGGCGACGTGTCCTCGCCGCGACCGGAGAGCCTGTGGCGCGCGGTGCTGCGCAGACAGCGCAGCGAACTGGCCATGGTGGCCACCTATCCCGACGACCCCTCGCTCAACTGACGCGCCGCGCGCGGCCGACAAGATCCACAGGACACCCCCCGGGCCCGAAGCCTTCAGGATGCCGCCGGCGTGGGTACCCTTGGCGGTTATGAGCACTCTTGAGCCCGAGCGCGGCGCAGGTACGGGCACCCTCGTGGAGCCGACACCGAAGGTGTCGCACGGCGACGGCGACCACGAGCGCTTCGCCCACTACGTCCAGAAGGACAAGATCATGGCGAGTGCCCTCGATGGCACTCCCGTGGTGGCACTGTGCGGAAAGGTCTGGGTGCCGGGGCGCGACCCCAAGAAGTACCCGGTCTGTCCGATGTGCAAGGAGATCTACGAGTCCATGGGCCCCGGCGGGGACAAGGACAAGGGCGGTAAGGACAAGAGCGGCAAGGGCAAGAGCTAGAGCCTTCCGTTCTTCATGGAGCACCGGACGGCTCCGGGGCGTGCACTTGCGCGCCCCGGAGCCGTTCGCGTCGGCGGGCGCGTGAGCGGGTAGGTCTGAGGGGCGCGACGGACAGGGCGCACAGACGTGCCCGCTCACGCTCACTTGTGCCTGATCACCGAATGGTTGAGACCACTTGTCCGTTCCTCAGGGGCGGGCCTAGTGTCCACGTGCACGCTCCAACGACCCAATTGACTCCGGCATATGCCAGCCGAACGAGGACTGAGGACTGACGTGATGGACCTGATCCCGGCGCCTGTCAATGTCGAAGGCCCGCAGAGCGGTGGCTTCGTCCCCGACTCGGCCACCACCCTCTGGGCGGCGCCCGGGACCGAGACCACCGAGCGCTGGCTGCGCGCCACCGTCGGGGCGGCGCTGGGGCTGCCGCTGGCCCCCGGCCCCGCGGGCGGCAGCAACGCCGTCTCGCTGCGCATCGACGAGTCCCTGGCCCCCGAGGCGTACCGGCTGGACATCACCGCCGAGTGGGGCGCCGAGATACACGGCGGCAGCGCGGCCGGCGTCTTCTGGGGCGCCCAGACGCTCCGTCAGCTCCTGGGCCCCAAGGCCTTCCGCCGCGCGCCCCTGTCGCCCGGCGTACGGCAGGAGATCCCCCGTCAGGTCATCGAGGACCAGCCCCGCTTCGGCTGGCGCGGCGTCATGCTCGACGTGGCACGCCACTTCATGCCCAAGGACGGTGTCCTGCGCCTCCTGGACCTGATGGCCGCGCACAAACTCAACGTCTTCCACTTCCATCTCACCGACGACCAGGGCTGGCGCGTCCAGATCAAGCGCCACCCGAGGCTGACCGAGGTCGGCGCGTGGCGGTCCCGGACCAAGTACGGCCACCGGTTCTCGGACCTGTGGGACGAGAAGCCGCACGGCGGTTTCTACACCCAGGACGACATCCGCGAGATCGTCGCGTACGCCGCCGAGCGGCACATCTCCGTCGTCCCCGAGATCGACATCCCCGGCCACTCGCAGGCCGCCATCGCCGCGTACCCGGAGCTGGGCAACACCGACGTCGTCGACACCTCGGCGCTGGAGGTCTGGGACACCTGGGGCATCAACCCGAACGTGCTCGCCCCCAGCGACAACACCCTGCGCTTCTTCGAGGGCGTCTTCGAGGAGCTGCTGGAGCTCTTCCCCGCCGCCACCTCGCCGTTCATCCACATCGGCGGCGACGAGTGCCGCAAGGACCAGTGGAAAGAGTCGCCCGCCGCCCAGGAGCGGATCCGTGAACTGGGCCTGGCCGACGAGGACGAGCTCCAGTCCTGGTTCATCCGGCACTTCGACGGCTGGCTCTCCGCGCGCGGCCGGCGCCTGATCGGCTGGGACGAGATCCTGGAGGGCGGGCTGGCGCCCGGCGCCGCCGTCTCCTCCTGGCGCGGTTACGGCGGCGGGATCGCGGCGGCCAAGGCCGGCCACGACGTGGTCATGTGCCCAGAGCAGCATGTGTACTTGGACCACCGTCAGGCGGCCGGCAAGGACGAGCCGATGCCCATCGGATACGTCCGCACACTTGAGGACGTCTACCGCTTCGAGCCCGTACCGGCGGAGCTCACCGGCGCCGACGCGGCCCATGTCATCGGCACCCAGGCCAATGTGTGGACCGAGGTGATGCAGGACCGCTCCCGCGTCGACTACCAGCTCTTCCCCCGCCTCTGCGCCTTCGCCGAGGTCGCCTGGTCCCCCCTGCCCGCGTCCGAGGACCGCGATTTCAAGGACTTCGAACGGCGAATGACCGTGCACTACAAGCGCCTTGACGCGCTCGGGGTCGATTACCGGCCGCCCGGGGGCCCGTTGCCCTGGCACAAGCGCCCGGGACCGAACGGGGACTCGACCGTTCTCGGACGTCCGATCGAGGGGGCGCCCCCGAACGTGTGACCCCTTTCCGGCCGGGCTCCCCGGGCTCCGCGTGCGAATAAGTCGTACATGGAGCGTCGAATGCTGGCATTCCGTATGTGCCGGTGAACAGGCGTGAAAACGGACCTTCCCCTCGTTCGGGGGCGGATGCGTCCTTCATGGACCCTCGGACCGGTAGGCCCGGAAGATGTGCCAGAGTTGCTTCGTCCGGCCTGTGAGCACGTACGGTACGGCCAACACAGACGGACGGCCGGGACACCGGGAAGGGGCAGCTGGGTTGACCACGCACGCACCGCAGACGGCGCAGTCCGTGACGCTGCCGGCCTCGCTCGACGAGGCCGTGGCGGCGCTGAGCGCCATGCCTGCCGCCGTGCCCGTCGCGGGTGGAACCGATCTGATGGCCGCTGTGAACAAGGGCCTGCTCAGACCGGCGGGCCTGGTCGGCCTCGGCCGGATCAGCGAACTGCGCGGCTGGCACTACCAGGACGGACACGCCCTGCTGGGCGCCGGACTCACCCACGCGCGGATGGGACGGCCCGACTTCGCCGCGCTCATCCCCGCGCTGGCCGCGTCCTCGCGCGCCGCCGGGCCGCCCCAGATCCGTAACGCCGGCACGCTCGGCGGGAACATCGCCACCGCCGCGCCCACCGGCGACTCGCTGCCCGTGCTGGCCGCCCTGGAGGCGGACCTCGTCGTCGCGGGCCCCGGCGGCGCACGCCGCGAGATCCCCGTCGCGCATCTGCTGGCCGGCCGCGAGATGCTGGCGCCCGCCGAACTCATCGGTTTCGTACGGGTCCCGCTGCTGCACGCCCCGCAGGTCTACCTCAAGGCGACCGGCCGCACCGGCCCCGGCCGCGCCACCGCGTCCGTCGCCGTCGTGCTCGACCCGGCGCGCCGGGGCGTGCGCTGCGCGGTCGGCGCCATCGCGCCGATGCCGCTGCGCCCGCTGGAGGCCGAGCGCTGGATCGCCTCGCTGATCGACTGGGACGCGGACCGCGGGCTGGCGCCCGAGGCGCTGACCGCCTTCGGCGAGTACGTCGCGGCGGCCTGCATCCCCGACCCGGCTCCGGCGGCGGACGGGAGCGAACCGCCCGCCCTGCCGCCGGCCGTACTGCATCTGAGGCGTACCGTCGCCACTCTGGCTCGACGAGCACTGGGGAGGGCGCTGCCGTGACCACCGACGAGAACGAGAACTCCGGGACTCCGGAGGGGCGTCGACAGGACCCTTCGCACGGGCACCCGCAGGGGCGCGGCGCGTGGCAGCCGATCGCACAGACCGGCGAGTACGACGCCGAGGCGACCGCCTTCGTCCAACTGCCGCCCACACATACGGCCGGGGCGGACGCGCCGCTCGCGGCCCCCGGGCACGGGTACGTCCCTCCGACGATCGACCAGCGGCAGCCGGACGGGGCCGCCGGGCAGTGGGCGGCGCAGACGCCGCAGGCGCAGCCCGATCCGTACGGCTACGGGCAGGGGCAGGGGCACCCGCAGGCGTACGGCGCCGGCCAGGCCGCCGGGCCGGGCGCGCCGCACGATCCGCAGGCAACCGGGCAGTGGTCCTACGCCGGCGCGGACGCCGCCGACTCCCGTGCGGAGCAGGCACCGCAGGCTCCTTCACAGCCCAACGGCCAGTGGGTGATCCCGGTCATCGGTGAGGAACTTCCCGATGAATCGGGCGAGTTCACCACGTCGATGCCCACCACATCGCAGTGGCCGGGCGGCGCGCCGCCGGCCACACTCCCGGGCGGCGCGCGCGCTCCGTGGGCCCCCGAACCGGAACCGGTTCCGGAGCCCGCGGCGGAACAGCCGCCCGAGCCGCCCGCGGACGAGCCGGGGCTGCCGCACCCGGAGACGGACGGCGAGTCCGAGCCCGCCGAGCCGCTCGCCGGCGCCGAGGCGGAAGCCGTAACGGAAGCCCTGGCGGAAGCCGTGACGGAGCCGGAAGCGGAACTCGCGCCCGAGCCTGCCGCCGACCCCGAACAGGCCCCCGAGCCCGAACCCGAGCCCGCCCCCCTCACCAGCAGCAACGACAGCGCCGAGCACCCCGCCAACTCCTACGTCCTGCGCGTCAACGGCGGCGACCGCCCCGTCACCGACGCCTGGATCGGCGAGTCCCTGCTCTACGTCCTGCGTGAGCGCCTCGGCCTCGCCGGCGCCAAGGACGGCTGCTCGCAGGGCGAGTGCGGCGCCTGCAACGTCCAGGTCGACGGCCGGCTCGTCGCCTCCTGCCTCGTCCCCGCCGCCACGGCGGCCGGCTCCGAGGTCCGTACGGTCGAGGGTCTGGCCTCCGACGGCGAACCGTCCGACGTCCAGCGCGCGCTGGCCAACTGCGGGGCCGTGCAGTGCGGTTTCTGCATCCCCGGCATGGCCATGACCGTCCACGACCTCCTCGAAGGCAACCACGACCCCAGCGAGCTGGAGACCCGCCAGGCGCTGTGCGGCAACCTCTGCCGCTGCTCCGGGTACCGGGGCGTGCTCGACGCCGTCGCCGAGGTCGTCGCCGAGCGCGCGGCGAGCGCCGATGCCGCCGACGAAGCCCGCATTCCGCACCAGGCACCACCGGGCGCCGGCGGCGCCCACCCCGCACCTCTCGACGCGCACGACGGAGGCATGGCGTGAGCAACGACGCGGCCACCGAGACCAAGACGCTCGACGGCCCCCAGCAGGAGCCGCCCGCGCTGGGTCTCGGCGCTTCTCTCCCACCGGCCGACGCCCGCGCCAAGACCGAGGGCACGTTCCCGTACGCCGCCGACCTCTGGGCCGAGGGCCTGCTCTGGGCGGCGCTGCTGCGCTCACCGCACCCCCACGCGCGCATCCTGTCGATCGACACGTCCGCCGCCGCCGAAATGCCCGGCGTACGGGCCGTGGTGACCCATCTCGACGTGCTCGGCGACACCTCCTACGGACGGCTCGTCGCCGACCGACCCGTCTTCGCCTCCGACGTCGTACGCCACCACGGCGAGGCCATCGCCGCCGTCGCGGCCGACCACCCAGACGCCGCCCGGCTGGCCGCCGCCGCCATCGCCGTCGAGTACGAGGTCCTCGCCCCGGTCACCGACCCGGAGAAGGCCTTCGAGGCCGAGCCGCTGCACCCCGACGGCAATCTCATCCGCCATATCCCGCTGCGCTACGGCGACCCCGACCTCATGGGCGAGGTGGTCGTCGAGGGCCTGTACCGCATCGGCCGCCAGGACCCGGCCCCCATCGGCGCCGAGGCCGGGCTCGCCGTGCCGCGCCCCGACGGCGGCGTGGAGATCTACACGGGTTCCACCGACCCGCACACCGACCGCGATCTGGCCGCCGCCTGCTTCGGCCTCGAACCCGACCAGGTGAAGGTCGTCGTCACCGGCGTTCCCGGCGCCACCGGCGACCGCGAGGACCCCGGCTTCCAGATCCCGCTCGGCCTGCTCGCGCTGCGGACCGGCTGCCCCGTGAAGCTGGCCGCGACCCGCGAGGAGTCCTTCCTCGGCCACGCCCACCGGCACCCGACGCTGCTGCGCTACCGCCACCACGCCGACAGCGAGGGCCGGCTCGTCAAGGTCGAGGCGCAGATCCTGCTCGACGCGGGCGCGTACGCGGACGCCTCGTCCGAATCCCTCGCGGCGGCCGTGGCGTTCGCCTGCGGGCCGTACATCGTCCCGCACGCCTTCATCGAAGGCTGGGCCGTACGCACCAACAACCCGCCCTCCGGCCATGTCAGGGGCGAGGGCGCGATGCAGGTCTGCGCCGCGTACGAGGGCCAGATGGACAAGCTGGCCACCAAGCTCGGCATCGACCCGGCCGAACTGCGCCTGCGCAACGCGCTGGCGACCGGCGACATCCTGCCCACCGGGCAGACCGTGACCTGCCCGGCGCCCGTCGCCGAACTGCTGCGCGCCGTACGCGACTTCCCCCTCCCCACGCTTCCCAAGGACGTCCCCGAGTCGTCCTGGCTGCTGCCGGGCGGGCCGGAGGGCGCGGGCGAGCCCGGCGCCGTACGCCGCGGTGTCGGCTACGCGCTCGGCATGGTCCACATGCTGGGGGCCGAGGGCGCCGACGAGGTCTCCACCGCGACGGTCAAGGTCCACGACGGTGTCGCCACGGTCATCTGCGCGGCCGTCGAGACCGGCCAGGGCTTTTCCACGCTCGCCCGCCAGATCGTTCAGGAGACGCTCGGCATCGAGGAGGTGCACGTCGCCTCGGTCGACACCGACCAGCCCCCGGCGGGTCCCGCCACGCACGGCCGGCACACCTGGGTCTCGGGCGGCGCGGTCGAGCGGGCGGCGAAGATGGTCCGTACGCAGCTGCTCCAGCCGCTGGCGCACCAGTTCGGGATGTCGACGGAGCTGCTCCAGATCACCGACGGCAAGATCACCTCTTACGACGGGGTGCTGTCGACCACCGTCACCGAGGCGATGGACGGCAAGGAGCTGTGGGCCACGGCCCAGTGCCGCCCGCACCCCACGGAGCCGCTGGACGAGGCGGGTCAGGGCGACGCGTTCGTGGGGCTCGCCTTCTGCGCGATCCGCGCGGTCGTGGACGTCGACATCGAGCTGGGGTCCATCCGCGTCGTGGAGATGGCG
Source organism: Streptomyces sp. NBC_01716 (assembly GCF_036248275.1). Classification (NCBI taxonomy): domain Bacteria; kingdom Bacillati; phylum Actinomycetota; class Actinomycetes; order Kitasatosporales; family Streptomycetaceae; genus Streptomyces; species Streptomyces sp. NBC_01716. The sequence goes on from NZ_CP109181.1 coordinate 5,571,909, forward strand.
GTCGCGCAGGACGTCGGCCGGGTCCTCAACCCGGCGCAGCTCGCGACCCGTATCGAGGCGGGCGTCACGCAGGGCATCGGTACGGCCCTGACGGAGAACCTCCGTACGACCCGGGGTCTGGTACGCCGCCCCGACCTCACCGGCTACGCGCTGCCGACGGCCCTGGACACGGCGGACATCCGCATCGTCAAACTGGTCGAAGAACGCGACGTGGTGGCCCCGTTCGGGGCGAAGCCCGCGAGCGCGGTGCCGGTCGTGACGTCCCCGGCGGCGGTCGCGGCTGCGGTGCGGGCGGCGACGGGGCGGCCGGTCAACAGGCTGCCGATCAGGCCGCAGTCGGCGGTGGTGACGGCGAGCGCGTGAGCGCGCGAGCTCGGGAGTGCGAAGGACTTCTTTAAGAGGCCGTGGCGGGAATCGAACCCACGTAACTCGATTTGCAGTCGAGCCCCTGAACCACTCGGGCACACGGCCGTGCGTACCGGTGCCCCGACCGTAAGCGGGCCGGCGCACGCCCCTCAAGGGAACGGCGCGTCCCGCAACACGACTGCCATACGGCGTTCATGGGCGTACGACGAAGGGACGAGAGCGGCCGGGACCAGCGACAGGTTCCAACCGGTGCCATGCCCCTTACCCTGAGCCCATGACCGCCCTGGACCCGAGCGACGCCGACGTCGCCGCCGAAGCCGCCCCACCTGCCCCTTCCGCCCCCGTCGACACCGGTCAGGACGGCATCCTCGGCAGGACACACCGGGCGCTCAGCGTCGGCATCGTCTGTGTCGTCCTGCTGATCGCCTTCGAGGCGACGGCGGTCGGTACGGCGATGCCGGTCGCCGCACGTGAGTTGCGGGGCGTCTCGCTGTACGCGTTCGCCTTCTCCGCGTACTTCACGACCAGCCTCTTCGCGATGGTGCTCTCCGGGCAGTGGGCGGACCGCAGCGGCCCGCTCCGGCCGCTGGTCACCGGGATCAGCGCCTTCGCGGCCGGACTGCTGCTCTCCGGCACGGCCGGCACCATGTGGCTGTTCATCGTGGGCCGGGCGGTCCAGGGGCTCGGTGGCGGGCTGGTGATCGTCGCGCTGTACGTGGTGGTCAGCCGCGCCTATCCGGAGCGGCTGCGGCCCGCGATCATGGCGGCTTTCGCGGCGAGTTGGGTGATCCCCTCGGTGGTCGGACCGCTCGCCTCCGGCACGGTCACCGAACAGCTCGGCTGGCGCTGGGTGTTCATCGGCATCCCGGTGCTGGTGGTGCTGCCGCTGGCGACGGCGCTGCCCGCGATACGGCAGATGGCGAGCGGGCCCGCCGACCCCTCGGGCCCCGTACCGGCCTTCGACCGGCCCCGGATCCGGCTGGCGCTGGCGATCTCGCTCGGCGCGGGGCTGCTCCAGTACGCGGGCCAGGACCTGACCTGGTGGTCGCTGCTCCCCGGCGCGGCCGGCGCCGCCCTCATCGTGCCCGCGGTCCTCGGCCTGCTGCCGCGCGGCACCTACCGCGCGGCCCGCGGCATGCCGTCGGTCGTCCTGCTGCGCGGCGTCGCGGCGGGCTCCTTCATCGCGGCGGAGAGCTTCGTGCCCCTGATGCTCGTCACCCAGCGGGGCCTGTCCCCGACGCTGGCGGGTCTCTCGCTGGCCGTCGGCGGCGCGACGTGGGCGCTCGGCTCGTACATCCAGTCCCGCCCCCGTATGGAGCCGCACCGCGAACGGCTGCTGATGGGCGGCATGGTGCTGGTCGCCACGGCCATAGCCGCCGCGCCCAGCGTCCTGATCGACTCGGTCCCGGTCTGGATCGTGGGCGCCGCGTGGGCGGTGGGCTGTCTCGGCATGGGCGCGGTGATCGCGTCCACGAGCGTGCTGCTGCTGAAGCTCTCACCTCCTGAGGAGGCGGGCACGAACTCCGCCGCGCTCCAGATCTCCGACGGCCTCTCGAACGTCCTGCTGCTCTCGGCGGGCGGCGCGGCGTTCGCGGCCCTGGGCGGCGGCGCGGTGGGCACCCACGACCTCACCACGACGGACGCCTCGCACCCGGCGGCTTTCGCGGCGGTCTTCCTCCCGATGGCGGCGGTGGCGCTGGCGGGGGTGTGGGTGGCGGGGAGGGTGCGGGTGCGGTGAGCGGTACTAATTTGGTACCGTTCTGGTATGGCTACCAACCTGCGTCTTCGTGACGACCAGACCGAGGCACTGAAGCAGCGTGCAGAGCAGGAGGGCACCAGCATGCACGCCATACTGCTCCGTGCCGTGGACGACTATCTGGCCAGGACCGCGCATGAGGCCATGGTCAAGAAGACGGCCATGGAGCAGGCGGCCAAGTGGAGCGAGCTCATGGAGCGGCTCAAGTGACCTGCGTGTATCTGTCCGCCGAGGACGTCCTTGCCATCGCGGGACACGCGTGCCCCGATATGCAGGTGGTGGTCCGCGACGTCGGGCTCCTGGAATCCGCGACCCACCGTCCGTCCGCATCCATGTTCGGCGAGGAGGCGTATCCCGACCTGCTGGGCAAAGCGGCCTCTCTCCTCCAGTCGCTGGCCATCAATCCCCCGCTGATCGATGGCAACAAGCGCACGGCCTGGCTGTCGTGCGTCACGTTCCTGGCGCTGAACGGGGTTCAGTTGCGCCCGGACATCGACGCGGCTGAACGCCTGGTCATTGATGTGGCGACGGGCTCGATGGACGAGGTGAAGGTCATTTCGGAGGCCCTTGGGGAACTACTGGCACCCCGGATGTGACCCGGGTCGCACCTGTTCCACGACGGCTTGTTCGTAGGAGGATCGGGCTGGGCCGCCGGTAGGGTGGCCCGGTTGTCGTATCTGAGCCCGCACCCGAGCGTCCGCGAAGCGGAGACCGTGACTACTACCGCCTCCCACCATCTCTCACCCGCCTTCCCCGGCCGTGCCCCCTGGGGCACCGCCAACAAGCTGCGCGCCTGGCAGGAGAAGGCGCTGGAGCGTTATCTCCAGGAGCAGCCGCGTGACTTCCTCGCCGTCGCGACTCCCGGCGCCGGGAAGACCACCTTCGCGCTGACCCTCGCGTCCTGGCTGCTGCACCACCACGTCGTGCAGCAGATCACCGTCGTCGCGCCGACCGAGCATCTGAAGAAGCAGTGGGCGGACGCCGCCGCGCGGATAGGGATCAAGCTCGACCCGGACTACAGCGCGGGGGCGCTGAGCAAGGAGTACCACGGCGTCGCCGTGACGTACGCGGGCGTCGGCGTACGCCCCATGCTCCACCGCAACCGCTGCGAGCAGCGCAAGACCCTCGTGATCCTCGACGAGATCCACCACGCCGGTGACTCCAAGTCCTGGGGCGAGGCCTGCCTTGAGGCCTTCGAGCCCGCCGCCAGGCGCCTCGCGCTGACCGGTACGCCCTTCAGGTCGGACACCAACCCGATCCCGTTCGTCGCGTACGAGGAGGGTGACGACGGCATCCGCCGCTCCTCCGCCGACTACACGTACGGCTACGGCAACGCGCTCGGCGACGGCGTCGTGCGCCCCGTCATCTTCCTCAGCTACAGCGGCAACATGCGCTGGCGCACCAAGGCCGGTGACGAGGTCGCCGCCAAGCTCGGCGAGCCCATGACCAAGGACGCGACCTCGCAGGCCTGGCGCACCGCGCTCGATCCGCGCGGCGACTGGATGCCCAACGTGCTGCGCGCCGCCGACCAGCGCCTCACCGAGGTACGCAAGTCCATCCCGGACGCCGGCGCGCTGGTCATCGCCACCGACCAGGACTCGGCCCGCGCGTACGCCAAGCTCATCCGCGAGATCACGGGGACGAAGGCGACCGTCGTGCTCTCCGACGAGGCCGCCGCCTCGCAGCGTATCGACGACTTCAGCGCGGGCGACGAGCGCTGGATGGTCGCCGTCCGCATGGTGTCGGAGGGCGTCGACGTACCGCGCCTCGCCGTCGGCGTGTACGCCACCACCATTTCCACCCCCCTGTTCTTCGCCCAGGCCGTCGGCCGTTTCGTCCGCTCCCGGCGCCGCGGCGAGACCGCGTCCGTCTTCCTGCCCACCATCCCCGGCCTCCTCGGCTTCGCCAACGAGATGGAGATCGAGCGCGACCACGTCCTCGACAAGCCCAAGAAGCAGGGCGATGACGACCCGTACGCCGAGTCCGAGAAGGAGATGGCGGAGGCCGAGCGCGAACTCGACGAGGACACCGGCGAACAGGACATGCTGCCCTTCGAGGCGCTGGAGTCCGACGCGGTCTTCGACCGGGTGCTGTACGACGGCGCCGAGTTCGGTATGCAGGCGCACCCCGGCAGCGAGGAGGAGCAGGACTACCTCGGTATCCCCGGCCTCCTCGAACCCGACCAGGTCCAGATGCTGCTCCAGAAGCGGCAGGCCCGGCAGATCGCGCACAGCCGCAAGAAGCCCGACGCCGAGGCGGATCTGCTGGAGCTGCCGGCCGACCGGCGCCCGGTGGTCTCCCACAAGGAGCTGCTCGAACTGCGCAAGCAGCTCAACACGATGGTCGGCGCGTACGTCCACCAGAGCGGGAAGCCGCACGGGGTGATCCACACGGAGCTGCGCCGCGTCTGCGGCGGACCGCCCAGCGCGGAGGCGACCGGGGGCCAGCTCCGTGAGCGGATCAGAAAAGTCCAGGAGTGGGCGACCCGAATGCGCTGATTTTCTGAGCGCCCAGAAATTATTTTCCGCCTCTTCAGACGTCGCTCCGGCGTCCGGAGGGGCGTTTCTACGCGCGTCCATTCCTGGGAAATCGTGCGATTGGTCAGAGCGATTCCCTTTTCGGTGCCTGTTCCAACCCGAACAGGGACCAACTGACCTCCCATGACCGGATTCTGGACGAGGTCTTCCGCTGAGCGGTACGGATCGCTAATGTCCGGTCATTACATACGCGCCGTGGCAGCGCCGCCACGGAGCGCGGCCGGTGCGCCATGGCCTGCCGGCGGCCTCTCTCCGTGTGTCGCCGATGGGACCGGTGCCGCGGGCTCCGTGAGAGTGCCGTCGTCACTCACTCCGAAACTCCGAAGGAGAGGGCGTCGTGACCGCGGAGACCTCCCAGACGCTCGACCGGGGACTGCGCGTCCTCAAACTGCTCGCCGACACCGACCACGGGCTGACCGTCACCGAGTTGTCCAACAAACTCGGCGTCAACCGCACCGTGGTCTACCGACTCCTGGCCACCCTCGAACAGCACGCGCTGGTCCGCCGCGATCTGGGCGGACGCGCCAGAGTGGGCCTGGGGGTGCTGCGTCTGGGCCGCCAGGTGCATCCGCTCGTACGGGAAGCCGCGCTGCCCGCCCTGCGCGCGCTCGCCGAGGACATCGGTGCCACCGCGCATCTGACTCTCGTGGACGGCGCCGAGGCGCTGGCCGTCGCGGTCGTCGAGCCGACGTGGACGGATTACCACGTGGCGTACCGCGCCGGCTTCCGGCACCCGCTGGACCGGGGCGCCGCGGGCAAGGCGATCCTGGCCGCCCGGCAGGGCTCGTACACCGAGACGCGGTGCACGCTGACCCACGGCGAACTGGAGGCGGGCGCCAGCGGCGCCGCCGCCGCGCTCGTCGGGGTGACCGGCATCGAGGGCAGCGTGGGCGTGGTGATGCTCGCCGACTCGGTGCCGGAGCGGGTGGGCCCGCGCGTGGTCGACGCCGCGCGCGAGGTGGCCGACGCGCTCCGCTGAGGCGGTCGCCAGGCGCCCCGGGACGGGCTCCGGAGACGGGCTCTGGACCGGGGCGGCGGACCGGCCGATAGATTGACGCTGTGCTTTCTCGTCTCTCCGGTCTCTCGCGCCCCCGCTCCCTCGCCCTCTCGGCGGTCCCCGTCGTCGCGCTGCTCGTCGTCGTCGGGGTGGCCCCGCTGCCGTACGCGGTGGCCCAGCCGGGCCTGACCGCGAACGTGCTGGGGGACTACCGGGGCGATCCCGTCATCTCGATCAAGGGCGCGGAGACCAGAGAGCCGGAGGGTGAGCTGCGGATGACGACGATCCTGGCGACGGGACCGTCCGCCGACGTCGACTTCGGCGATGTGCTCGACGGCTGGATCCGGACCGACCGCGCGGTGCTGCCCCGCAACTCGGTCTACCCGGCGGGCCAGTCCGACAAGGAGATCGAGCGGCACAACACCCAGGAGATGGTGAAGTCGCAGAACGTCGCCGTCGACGCGGCCCTCGCCCAGCTGGGCCGCAAGCCGGACTCGGTCGACGTCACCCTCCACCTCGCCGACGTCGGCGGTCCCAGCGCGGGCCTCCTGTTCGCGCTCGGCATCGTCGACATGCTGGACGGCGACCTCACGGGCGGCCGCTCCATCGCGGGCACCGGCACGATCAGCGCGGACGGCGACGTGGGCGCGGTGGGCGGCGTCTCCCTCAAGACCCAGGCAGCGGCCCGCGACGGCGCGACGGTCTTCCTGGTCCCGGAGGCGGAATGCACCGACGCCCGTTCCGAACTCCCCGACGGAATGCGCCTGATCCCGGTCAGAACCCTGAAGGACGCGGTGTCGTCCCTGCGCTCCCTGAAACGGGGCGGCAAGGTCCCGAACTGCTGACGGGGGAGCCGTCCGCCGGGGTACGCGACCTTGGTGCCGTGGATGAGACCAGTGAGAACGCTTTGGACAGGGTTGCTGCGGTTGCCAGTCCCGGTATGCACGCCGCGCGTGCATCCACTCCTGAGGGCAAGGCGGCTATGACGGGATGACCCCGGTCGCTTGAACCTCGGGCACGACCAGGCCGCCGTCGCCGATCGCTTTAGTCAGGCCGCCACACTCCGGCTGCCCAATCCCGTACCTCTGTGAGGTGGTCCGTACGGAGACCGGTGTAAGGGTCGGGTTGGACGAGCAGGGTGGGGTTGCCGCGAGCGGTGCGTTCCGCAGCCCAGGCGTGGTCGAGGCTGGTGAAGTCGTCGTCGATCCAGACCACGGCGGCTGGGTCGAGCCAGACGTCGACGGGTTTGTCCGGCGATCGGCCGGTGGGACGGACGGTGTGGCGGAGGTGGGTGGGCGGGGTGGTGCCGTCGGCGGCCGGGAACGGTATGAGGACGCCGTCGATGTCCAGGAGCAGATAGGGCAGGGTCATGTGGTGTCTCCGTTGGTCAGCGTTTGCGGGCGGTGATCAGGAGGGTGGTGGGCCACCGGTCGAGGTGCGGGTGGCGCAGTTCCCGTGCGGTGGTGATGCGCAGTCCGGTCTGCGTGAGGTGGGCGTCCCAGCGGCGGGCGTCGAACTCCCAGCGGGCGAGGGGCAGTCGGGTGCGGTCGGGCATGGTGACGTAGTCCTCGCGCGGACGGTCGTCCGTGGATGGATGTCTTCCGGCCCGTGCCGGGTGTGGGACGGAGAAGGCCAGGACGCCGCCCGGCTTGAGGCGGCGGGAAATGGCGGTGAGCAGGAGTTCGGGGGCGACGAGGCCGACGGCGCCGAAGACGGAGTAGATCGCGTCGTAGGTCCGGCCGGTGCCGGTGGCCTGGAGGTGGTGCAGTGCGTGTACCGCGGTGAACGTGGCTCCGTTGATGTGGCCGTAGTGGGAGCGGGCGCGGCGCACCTGGAGTCCGATCAAGTCCACGCCGGTGACGTGGGATTGTTGGTATTTCGCGAGGTGGGCGACGTTGTGGCCGGGGCCGCAGCCCAGCTCCAGGATGTGCTTGCCGCGCAGGTCGGGGCCGAGCAGCTCGGCTCCGGGGCCGAGGCCCGGGTGGGTGCTCCATTCCATGCGGGCGGGCGCGCTGAGCGCGTTGGCGGGGTCGGTGGCCATCCGCTGGGCCGCGTGGGCGTACCAGGGGGAGACCTGGGTGAGCATCTAGACCTCCAAGTGGTGGACCACGTCGTTCAGGTGGCGACGGACGACAGAGATGTAGACGGGGTCCTTGGCCGGGTCGTCGATCCAGCGGACGGCCTGCTCCATGAACCACTCCACGACCCACATGCGGTGCCAGCCCAGCGCCCAGGCCTCGGCCGCCAGACCACCCCGGGGGGCAAGGGAGTCCTCATGGCCCCCTGCGGTGACGTACTGCTCCAGGAACACCCGCAGCCGTACGGGACTCGGTGCGTCGATCGTGCCGTGGTACGAGGCGAGGTCGATCAGACCGGGCCCGGTGAAGGCGCGTGCGAAGCCGAGGAGGTGTCGGCCCTTCTCCCCGATGTGGACGCTCGTGGGGTGGAACTCGGAGTGGACCCAGCCGAACGGGTCGAGCGTCGCTCCCTGACGAATCCATCAACGACCGCAAACTGGAACGCATCACCACCGGCGCCAACATCTTCGGTGGAACCGGGAAACGCATCGACGCCATCATGCGGTCCAAGGGCCTGATCAGCAGCATGCTCTTCTGCGAGATCAAGACCCACGACACCGAACTGCTCTCCAAGACCCCGTATTGCGCGGGCGTCTACCAGGCATCCAAGGAACTCGGCGGCGGTGTGGCGCAGGTGCAAAAGACGGCCAGCAAGGCCCAACAGCTCATCTCCAGCCAGTTCCTCACCCGGATCTACGAGGAAGACGGCACCCCGACAGGCACTGAACTGTCCACCACCCGCCCGCGACAGGTCGTGGTGATCGGGAGCCTGCGCGAGTTCACCCACAACGGCGCTGTGAACCCGGAGAAGATGAGCTCCTTCGAGCTATACCGGACATCCATCCAGGACGTCGAGGTAATCACGTTCGACGAACTCTACGAGCGGGCCTGCTTCATCGTCGAGGATCACTGAGGCGGACCGCTGCCAGGGCGCTCGCCGACACTGCGACTACCGGTGACGGAGTGTTACCGGCGCACGGGGGCTCATCCCGGCTTCACGGAGATCTTGCCAGGGCCACGTTCGGTGACGCCCCCCTCCATGAGGAGGGGGCGGCTGCCATCTGGAGCCGGCCGCGGTGGGCGGCGAGTGCCCGGAGGCGGCCTGCCACGGCGTCCGGGCCCAGGGTGGCCAAGGCCCACAGGGCACTGAGGCGGCGGCCGGAGGACCAGATGCCGGTGGTGGGCGGCCGGAACGAGGCCACGGCGATGTTCTGAACCGTGAACGGGGCGGGGTCGAGATAGGTCATGCCACCGGTCCCGCACAGATACGCGCGGGCGCCGGTCGCCGCAGAAAGGTCCGCGAGCCGGACGGAGCGGCCCGGCCGGGCCGACAGACGGCTGCTGGTGAGGACCTGGCCCTCCCAGCCCAACAGGTCCAGCAGGACGCGGGTGGAGGTCTCGGCAACCGTCGCGGTCTTGCCGGTGTCGAATGCATCCAGCACCGGATCCAGGGCCTCGGCGAGGGCGCGCCAGTGAGGGCTGGCCCCATAGTGCTGCCGCAGCATCCCCTCGGTCCTGCGGCGGGCCAGGTCCGGGTCGTCGATCACGGCGTCGCGGATGAGGGTGGGCCGTCCGCTCGGCAGGCGGGTGGGGATGGTAAGCCACTGCTGACCGGCGGGGTCGTCGAGGTTCGCAAGGCGGGCTCGGTGCTGGTAGTCGCGGCGGGTGAACTGCACGTCGTCCAGGACGATCCAGTAGTCCGCCGCGAACAGCTTGGCCAGCGTGGTCAGCCGGGGCAGGAAATTCGGCTGGTGGATGGCACACAACCCGCCCGGCTCGGGCAGGTCAGGGGTTGATGAGGCGGCTGGTGAAGCCGTCGCGGATGAGGGACTCGTACGCTGCATGCACGTCCTCCGGGACCTCCTGCTCGATGGCGAATCCGAGCTTTGGATACTCGATGACCCGCTGGAGGTCGCCGACGAGCATGTCCAAGACGAGTTTCTCGTCGCCGATGGACTTCAGATAGTCGTCGAACTCCAGCGGCTCCGACGCGCAGAGGATCTCGACGTCGGGCCACAGCTTGCGGGCGGTCGCGAACGACCGCCTTTCCATATAGGGCTTGGAGACCAGCAGCACCGACGCCGGGGTGATGCCTGCGGCGACGAGGACCTCACGCGAGAGGGTGATGTTCTGTCCGGTGTTGCCCGCGTTCGGTTCCAGCAGGATCGCCTCGGCGGGGACGCCGAGGTCGATGGCGTGCTCGCGGAAGTGGACGGCCTCCCCGCGCGGGAAGACCTTGGTGGTGGTGGGACTGTTGCCGCCGGTGAACACCAGGGTCGGGAAGAGCCCGGAGCGGTACAGCTCGGCGGAGTGGGCCGCGACGCCGAGGTCGTGGCTGCCCAGCCCGATCGCCACGTCGACGGGCCGCAGCTCGTGCTGCATCTGGTGGTAGTTCCAGATCAGCTTGGCCTGGCGCCACTGGTCCTCGGTGATGCCCTGCTGGTCGTTGCTCACGCGTTTCTCCCTGGTCATCGTTGCCGAGGGCCGACCGGCCCCTCGCTCATGGCCTTGATGCCCTCGATACTGCGCAGTTGGTGCACAAGCCCGTACTGCGCGGCTACCTTGGCGGCCTGGTCGAGGACGAGGAGTCCATCATCCCGGGTCGCCGCATCGGAGAGCAGGATGTGGCCATGAGCGGTGTCCAGTCGCACGCCTTGCATCGGTGAGTCGGGCGTCCCGCTGCTGCGGGCGATGTCGATGAAGTGCAGGGCCCGGGTAAGGTCGCCGGCGCCGCGGCGGGCGAGCGCGAGTTTCTGGTGGGCCACCGACCAGTCGTCCGGTTCGGTGAGGTCCTCGAAGTCGCGGGTCGCCACCTGCATGACGCGGGTCGCATAGTCGTGCTGACCGTCCTTGCTCAGCGCGGTCCCCACCCACAGCCTCGCGCGGGCCCGGTCGCGGCGGGAGAGCCGGTCATCGACGGCGAGCGTCTCGTAGTTGCGGGCGGCGATCTCCAGCTTCCCGGACATCTCGGTGACGACCGCGAGGGACAAGTCGAGCTGGGCGACGCGGCGGGGGATGTCGAGCTGGGTGAAGGCCGCGCGGGCGCCGGCATAGGAGTGCTGGGCGGACAGCGGGCCCAGGACAACGCCCTGGTCGCGCTTGAGGTCGCCGAGCAGGGCGGTGGAGCGGGCGAAGAGATACAGGCCCTTCTCGTCCAGCTCGGGGGCCTTGAACCGGCTCAGCCACCGGGTGAGGAGGCTGTCGGCGAAGGCGAAGTTCTGCCGGGACAGGGCGACCACGACGCGGTCGAGGTCATCGGCCCAGGACTCGTATTCCCAGGTTCTGGGGCCGGAGGCGGTTAGGCGGCGTCGGCCAGCGTTCTGCACCGGGCTGGTCATCTCGGACAGGAGCGTTTCGAACCGCAGGTGGACAGCGGCGTCCGAGCGGCCGAGGGCGGTGTCGAGGATGGCCTGAGTGTCGGGTCTGGGCTCGGTGTCGGCGAGCTTGCTCTCCCACTTGGACACGGTCGCGACGGCCAGGCCGAGCTGCTGGGCGAAGGCCCGCACGCTCAGTCGCAGAGCGAGCCGCAGGGCCCTGGCCTCCAGGCCGGTCCAGTGGTGCACGGTCGCCACGCGTCACTCCCTTCCACCGGTCATCGAAGCAGATCCGTGCAGTCGGCGGGACGGAAGTGGAACGGAAGTAGAACGGCCGGTGATTGGCGGCGAGTTGGCCGGACGCCACGCTCAGAGCGTCACCATTTGTCGAGCCTTTGGGACGGTCCTGAGCATGGAACCCCTCACGGAGCATCGCCCGGTCAGCGGCCTGGTCGTTTACGGCTTCCTGCGGCTGGTGCGGGTCTCCCAAGCGCGGCAGGACGCGCTGGTCGCCTCGCTCACCGAGTACTGCCGCAGCCACGAACTGCAGTTGTCCGGCGTCTTCACCGACCGCGACGCGTCCGCCCGGCCCGCCTCAGCGGCGTTCACCGGGCTACTGGACGTGCTCGCGCTGCCGGACGTCTACGGCGTCATCGCCCCGGCCATGTCGCACCTGGGGCCGAAGGCCATAGCCGCTGAACGCGGGCGGCGGATCGAGGCGGTCGGCTCGCGACTGCTGCTGGTCCGCAAGCCCCGCACGGCCCACCACTCCATCTCCCGCAGCGGTCCCCTCCGCCGCCGTCACCCCGGCACCCCCCGCGTCCTGGACGCCGAGTCATGAGGACCACCGTGATGACCAAGACGACCCAGCAGTTCTTCGACGCGCGGCCCGAGTCGGTCGGCCAGGCACGGTCCTTCACCTCTGAGGCCCTGGCCGACTGGGGTCTGCCGGACCGCGCCGAGGACGTCCGGCTCTGCGTCTCCGAACTCGCCACCAACGCCCTGGTCCACGGGACTGCCCCCGGACACGGCTTCCTGGTCAAGCTCGACGCCGACGAGGATGTCGTACGCCTGGAAGTGCACGACAGCCGCCGCCAGCACCCGGAAGCCCGGCGGGCCGCCGGCACGGACACCTCCGGACGCGGGCTGATCCTGGTGAACGCGCTCGCCGACGGCTGGGGAGTCGAGGACCGCACTCCGGTCGGGAAGATCGTCTGGTCCTGCTTCAAGGCCACGGGAGGCACGACAGCATGAGCGTCCTGCTCACTCCGCCCGGCCCTGAGCTGCGGCTGCTGGCGTCGCTCGCAGCCTGGACCTGGCCCGGCACCCGCCCGGACGGCCGCGAGATCGCGCACATCCTGATCACCCACACCCCGCCCCTGACCGGCTCGGGCACCGCTGAGACGGCCGAGGCCAGGATGCGGCGGCTGTCCGCCAGCCTGGGTGGCCTGGTCGGCGCCCGGGAGGTCGTTCCGGTGCTGGAGCGCTGCCTGCAGATCGTCGGCGACCAGGTGCTGGTGCGCTTCCCCGGCGCCTCCCGGCGGCTGCGGCTGCCCACCCGTCGGTCCTGGACCGAACAGGTCGCCCGTAGCGGTGAGGCAATCCTCCTACTCGGGCTGGACCCCCTGCCGCAGTCCGCTGACGCCGCCAAGGTCGACGCCTACCTGGATGCAGCGCTCGCAGCCGACCGGCTGCTGTTCGGACGCGCCCGCACCCGTTGAACCCGCATCTCCTCGCACGGCCCCCGGACGGAACGGATGAGAGGGAACTGCCATGGAAACCTTCGAACGCGCCCGGCTGGACGCCTACTTCGCCCGGATCGCCGCCCAGTTCGCCCCGGGTGAGCAGACGGCATCGTTCCTCATCACGCACCTGCTGGCCGAGCGTCCCGCGTTCGTCCGCGCGGTCGCCGCGATGACCCGGCTCACTGCGGTGCTGCCCAAGCCGAAGTCCGTCCACCCGGCCGCGAAGCGCGAGGTCGAGCAGACGCACATGGTCGACACCCTCACCCGCGAAATGTTCGCCCAGGCCGACGACGCTCTGGACTACCTCGAATCCCGTGCCGCCGACCAGACGGTCACCCTGCTGGACGTCGGCGGCTACTTCGCCCCCAGCCTCGCAGACGTCCACAACCGCTTTACCGGCCGGCTCGCCGGGGTGATCGAGGACACCGAGAACGGGCACCACCGCTACAAGGACCTCGACAAACTGCCCTGCCCCGTCATCTCCGTCGCCCGCTCACCACTGAAGGACCCCGAAGACTTCCTCGTCGGCCAGTCCGTAGTCTTCTCCACCGAGGCCGTCATGCGCGATCGCGGTGACATCCTCCACGGCCGCCCCGCCCTGGTGATCGGCTTCGGCAAGCTCGGCAGCTCGATCGCCCGCCTCCTGCATGCCAAGGGCGTCCATGTCACCGTCTTCGACATCGACCCCGTCCGCCGCACCCAGGCACTCTCCCAGGGCTTCACCGTCGCCCGCGACCGTGAAGCCGCCCTGACCGGGGCCGGCCTGGTGCTCTGCGCGACCGGCGCCGTCTCCCTGTGCGGCGAGGACTTCTCCCACCTGCGCAACGGCGCCTACGTCGCCACCGTCACCAGCAGCGAGGACGAACTCGACCTCGCCGGACTCCCTGACGTCTACACCCGCACCCAGGTCGGCGACCACGTCACCCGCTACCAGACCACCGGCCACTACTTCTATCTGGCGAACGGCGGCAACGCCGTCAACTTCATCCACGGCGCCAGCGTTGGGCCGTTCATCTTCCTGGTCCAGGCCGAGATCCTCGCCGCGATCAGGATGCTCACCCGCGGCGACCTCGCCCCCGGCATCCATGAGGTCCCCGCACCCGACCGCGAAGCCATCGCGGCGACCTGGCTCTCCTACTTCAACAGGTGATCACCATGACCATCACGGCCCACCACATCCGCACCACCATCGCCGCCTACCTCGACGAACACCCCGAGGACAAGCGCGAACTCGGCCTCGTCCTCGGCCTCCTGGACGACGGCGACGACCTCACCAGCCGTAAGACCCTGCCCGGCCACGTCACCGCAGGGGCCATCCTCGTCGGCCCCGACGGCCGCATCCTGCATATTCTCCACAACGTGACCCAGAAATGGCTTTTGCCCGGCGGTCATCTGGAGCCCTCGGACGAGACGCTCCTGCAGGCCGCCGACCGCGAACTCGCCGAGGAGACCGGCATCCCGCCCCACGTCGTCACCCCGCACGGCGAGACTCCGCTCCACATCGACATCCACCCCATCGACGCCAACCCCGCCAAGGGCGAGCCCGCCCACCAGCACTTCGACTTCCGCTTCCTCTTCCGCACCACCGCCGACATCGGCGAACTCCAGGCCGAAGAAGTCTCCGACGCTGCCTGGCGAACGGTCGGCGCCCTCCACGACGAGAGGTTGGGTCAGCGCGTCGCCCAAGCACTGCGCTGACCCCAAGACCGGCCGCCCCTGCGTCTGCGACCCCCAACGCGCGCGGGGGCGGCCTCCCAGCCCGCCCAGCGACAGGCCACCAAGAGTGGCCTTCGTCACCTGATACGGTGATCGTTGCCATGGAAAGCGACACGATGCACCGTCTCTACGAGACGCGAGCCGGAGCGGCAGCCGCCTCCTAATAACGACACGACCTGCATGGGACACAGTCTCTGCGGCGACAACAGGGTGGAAGCACCACGACCTCAGCCATGAAGGCGCCGCCCAGCGCTACTACCAGGTCGGCTACCAGCTCGCCTGCGAAGCCGACCCCCGAGGCCACGCCGCCTGGATGATGCGTGCCCTCGCCCACCAGGCCCTCAGCCTCAAGCAGCCCCACCACTGCGTCGATCTCGTCGAAGGAGCGCTCACCCGCGGCCTCGGCCACGTCGACGGCCAGACCGAAGCCCTCCTCCACATCACCCACGCCCGTGCCTACGCCGCCGTCGGCGAGAGGCCCGCAGCGGCCCGCGCCCTGCTCGCCGCCGAAGACGCGCTCCTGCGCGACGACGTTCCTCAGCCCAGCTTCTCCCGTGTCAGCGGCCCCGTGGCAGGCACCGTGGCCAGCCACACCGCCCGCACGCTGACCGACCTCGCCGACCACACCGGCACCGAACAGCAGCACCGCGACGCCCTGACCCGCTGGGACCCCGGGAAGTACAAGCGCGTCCACGCCCTCACCCACGCCGACCTCGGCGACAGCCTCGCCGCCCAGGCGCGCGCCGACGAAGCGGTCGCCGCCTGGACCCAAGCCTTGGTCCTCATGGAAGGCATGGCCTCGGACCGCACCCGCAAGGCGATCACCTCCATCCGCTCCACCCTCGCGATCTACCAGCGCCGCCGCGTCCCAGGCGCGGCCGAACTCGCCCGCCGCGCTCGCGAGGCCCTCGCCTAACATGCCCAACAACCCGCCCGACGAAGGGAACACCGTGGCCCAGCAGACCAACGACCGCCCCCAAGCCCTCAAGCCGGCGCTCGACTCGATGACCCTGCTGGTCGCCGCCGTCATCGTCCACGACAAAGCCACCAACCGCGTCGTCCTCCTCCAACGAAGCCAGAATGCCAAGTTCGCCCAGGGAATGTGGGACCTCCCCGTCGGCAAGAGCGAACCAGGCGAGCCCATCACCGAAACGGCGGTCCGCGAGCTCTACGAGGAAACGGGCCTTACGGTGAAGCCCGAGTCCCTCAAGGTCGCCCACATCATCCACGGCGCCTGGGGCGTCGAAGCCCCCAACGGCTTCCTCACGGTCGTTTTCGTCACGCACGAATGGGTCGGCGAACCCGAGAACCGCGAACCACGCAAACACGCCCAAGTCCGCTGGATCGACGCCGATGCCATCCCCGACACCTTCGTGGATACCACCGCCAGCGCCCTCCACCACTACCTGAACGACAGGGCTCAGGTCTCCCTGGACGGCTGGCGGGCGGGGTAAGTACTCGGCCGCTTGCCCTCGTTCATGGCCGTGGTCCGGCGCGCCTCGTCCAGGCCGCGCCAGACCGGGAGCAGCGCCGGGCTCAGTGTTGCCAGCAGGTAGACCCCGCCCATCAGCAGAAGCGCCGTTGACAGGCTCGTGCCCTCGACGAGGAGGCCGGCCGTCAGGGCGCCCAGGGGCATCGTCAGCTCGCAGCCGGCGGTCATCGCGCCCGCGACCCGGCTGCGGAGTTCGTCCGGGACGCGTTCGTACGTCACCGTCGTCAGGATCGGGTTGATCATCCCGCCCGCCACTCCCGCTGCGCCCATGATCACCGCGAGTGCCGCGGTGGAGTCGGTGAGTCCCGCCACCGCGAAGCGTGGCGCGCCGCAGAGCAGGACGGCGACGGCGAGGACCGTGCGGCGGGCGAACTGGTGGCCCACCGCGCAGTACAGCAGCGCGCCCAGCAGGCCTCCGGCCCCGAACACCGCTGTGACCAGGCCCAGTTCGGCGGCGCCGCCGAGGTTGCGTTCGGCGTGTACGGGCAGCAGGACCCCGTTCCAGCCCTGGTCGATGCCGTTCATGAACATCACCATGATGACGACCGCGGCCAGGAGCCGGGTGCGCGCCAAGTAGGCGTAACCCTCGCGCAGTTCGGCGGCGTACGTACGCGGCGAGACCCGCGGCATGCCCTTGACCGGCTGCGCTCCCCGTATGCCGCGCAGCCCGGCGCCGACCAGCAGCGCCGACAGCAGATACGTCAACGCGTCCAGGAGCAGGGCGACTTCGGCACCGAGCAGGGCGATCACCAGGCCCGCGAGCGCCGCGCCGAGCATCCGGGCGCCGCGCTCGACAGCGTCGAACAGGCTCGCGGCGCGGACGAGGGTGGTGCCCGCCTGCTCGGCGAGATCCGGTACGAGGACGTAGCGGGCCGTGTCGCCGGGCGTGTGGGCCAGACCGTGGAGCGCCACCAGTGCGCAGAGCCCCCAGAACGGGAGCGAGTCGGAGCGGTGCAGCAGGGGGACGGCCCCGACGGAGAGCGCGCACAGGGTGTCGGACGCGATCGAGACGCGGCGGCGGCCGATCCGATCGATGACGGGGCCGCCGATGAGCGCGGAGAGAACGACCGGCAGGGTGGCGCAGAAGGCCACCACGCCGGCGCGGCCTGCGCTTCCGGTGGTCTGGAGCACGAACCAGGGGATGCCGATCAGGCTCAGGGTCCGGCCCAGGGCGGATATGGCGTTGGCGGTCAGGACCGCGGTGAGCGGCCACCGTCGTACCGCCGCGGCGGTCATACGGGGCGGATGCGGGCGCGCGTCGGGTGTTCGACCAGGCGCAGGCCCAACTCGACCAGGAGCCAGCCCAGTCGGGGGCGGAAGCCGTGGGTGCGGGGGAGGTGGGTGGCGGCCTCGGTCTGGAGTTCGGTCGCGCGTATGGCGTGGAGCTGGAGGTGCACGTCAGAAAATGGCATGACAAATCGTCCCTTCGTGCGAGGGTGATGAGAGGGGGCGGAGTGCGTCAGGCGTTCGGGGTGTCGAGCCGCTTCTGTGGCAGGGCGTGCAGATGGATCCGGACCTGTGCCACTGACTCCTCGCCCTCGGGCAGCGCGCGGTCCTCGTAGCTGGAGATCAGGTCGTGCAGTCGGCTCCCCAGCTCGGCCAGCAGTTCCGGTGTGAGTCGCAGGGTGAAGTCACTGAGGTCGGACTTGGTCGCCCAGACGTCCGGCCAGTCGTGCATCGTGCCCAGCCAGGTGCTCACCTCCCGGTCGTGGATGGAGGCGATCTCGTGCATGAACGTGTTCAGTGCTCCGCGTACCTCGGGGTCGGGGTCGTGGTGCAGCGTGTCGTCGACCATCACGCCCCGGTCCGCCGCCTTCCACCAGCGCTCCCGGCCCTTGCCGCGCCCCGGGTCGTCCGCGACGAACCCGTGCTCGGCCAGCTGGCGCAGGTGGTAGCTGGTGGCGCCGCTCGACTCGCCCAGCCGGTCGGCGAGTTGGGACGCGGTGGCCGGGCCGTGGTGGCGCAGGGCGGTCAGCAGCCGCATCCGCAGGGGGTGGGCGAGACCGCGCAGTGAGCGCGGGTCCAGGGTGCGGACGTCCTGTACGGGGACGTCCGGCGCGGGGGTGTCGGGATTCTCGGGCATGGCCTCAGCGTAGGCTTGCAAAGAAGTGGTTGCAAGGGTTTCTTTGCAACCACTTCTTTGCAAGTTGAGGCTCAGGGCCGGCGCCCCCCTCAGCCCTCCTTGATGAAGCCCTCCTCGATCAGCCAGTCCTTCGCCACCTCGTGCGGATCCTGGCCGTCCACGTCCACCTTCGCGTTCAGCTCCTGCGCGATCCCCGTGTTGAGGCGCTCGCTCAGCGGGTCGAGCAGACCGGCGATCTCCGGGTACTTCTCGTACGTCGAACTGTGGATCACCGGCGCCGCGTTGTAGTTCGGGAAGAAGTGCTTGTCGTCGGCGACCGTGTCCAGATCCATCGCCTTGATCCGGCCGTCCGTCGTGAACACCTCGCCCACCAGGCAGGAGTTGGACTTGGAGACCTGGGTGTAGATGATCCCGGCGTCCATCTTCTTCACGCTGGAGGCCGGGACCTTCATCCCGTACGCCTTCACCATTCCCGGCAGCCCGTCCTCCCGCGAGGCGAACTCGTTCTCCACGCAGACTGTGATCCCGCCCGGCTGCTTCTTCGACAGGGCGGCGACGTCCGACATCGTCTTGAGCCGGTACTTCGCGTTGTTCTTCTTGCTGATGCCCAGCGAGTACGTGTTGTTGAGCGTGGACGGCGCCAGCCAGCTGACGTCGTGCGAGCGGTCCGCGTCCCGTACGGCCGTCCACTGGTCCCGCGAGCCGGTGATCGGCTTCTCGTTGCCGAGGTAGGTGATCCATGCCGTGCCCGTGTACTCGTACATCGCGTCCGCGTCACCCTTGACGATCGCCTCGCGCGCGCTGATCGAGCCCGGCAGATTCGTCCGGTCCACGACCTCCGCGCCCGCCGCCTTGAAGATCAGGCCGATCATCTGGCCGAGGATGATGTTCTCGCTGAAGTTCTTCGAAGTCACCGTCAGCGAGGCGCCCTTGAGGGGTTCACCCTGGCCGACCGAGCCCGGGGCGACCTCGTCCACCATCGGGGAGCCGCTCTTGAGACCGCACCCGCCGAGCGTGGCGGCGCTCAGCACCAGCGCCAACGCACCCGTCACAAGCCTTCTGTTCGTCCGGCGCATCAGCGCTCCTCCAGTCCGCGCGGGGTGAGGACCACTTCGACCAGCGAGGCCAGCCAGTCGATCAGCAGCGCCAGCGTCACCGTGAGCACCGAGCCCAGGATCAGGACCGGCATGCGCTGCGTCTGGATGCCCGAGGTGATCAGGTCACCGAGCCCGCCGCCACCGCCGAAGGTCGCCAGTGTCGCCGTACCCACGTTGAGTACCAGTGCCGTCCGTACGCCCGCCAGGATCAGCGGTACGGCCAGCGGGAGTTCGACCCTGCCCAGCGTCGCGAGCGGCGACATCCCGATGCCGCGCGACGCCTCCACCAGTTGCGGGTCGATGGCCCGCAGACCCGCCACGGTGTTGGCGAGCACCGGCAGCACCGCGTAGACGACCATCCCGATGATCGCCGTGGAGGGGCCGATGCCCAGCCAGATCACCAGCAGCGCCAGCAGCCCGAGTGCCGGGGTCGCCTGTCCGATGTTGGCCAGCGCGGTCACGACCGGCGCCGCCCTGGACAGCCCGCGCCGGGTCAGCGCGATGCCCAGCGGGATCGCGATGACCAGCACCCAGAAGGTGGAGACCGTGGTCAGTTCGACGTGCTGCCACAGCCGGAGCCGCACATTTCCGTTGGCGAGCGAGTTCCGCGCGATCGAATCGAGCTCCACATTCGTGATCCAGGCGAAAGTCAGCAGCAGGACAACCGCGACCACCGAGGGCACCGTCAGCAGCTTGGCCCGGGTTATCCGGCGCTCCGGGGCGGCCGGCGGCGGGGCCGGTTCCGACTCCTCGTCCCGGAAGGCGTGCCCCTTGACGTCGTGCTCGCCCGGTGGGCGCCGGCTGCGCGCGGGAGAGGTCATACGTCCGCACCGCCCGCCGGCTCCTGGCCGGTCCGCTGCCGGCGCTGCTCCGCCAGCTCGTGCTGGTGCTCGAAGGCGGTGAGCCGGTCCGCCTCCAGCAGCTCCTGGACGGACGTCATCAGCGTCTCCATGTCGACGACACCGATGTACTCACCGCGTCTGCCGGTCACGGCGACCCGGCCGCCGCTCTCGGTCAGGACCGCCTCCAGCGCGTCGTGCAGGGTGGCGTCCCTGGTCACGGTGTGGTGCACCAACTGGCCCGCGTTGGCGAGCGAGCCCTTGGCGCGGGACAGGTCGCCGCGGCGCAGCCATTTGTACGGGCGGTTCTTCCGGTCCAGCATCAGCAGCTCGTTGTGCGGGCCGCTGCCCAGCTTGTTGAAGATCGACTGGAGCGGGTCCTCGACCGTCACCGACGGGAAGTCGGCGATCTCCACCTCCCGTACGCGCGTGAGGTTCAGCCGCTTCAGCGCGGCCCCCGCGCCCACGAAGCCGGAGACGAAGTCGTCGGCGGGGTTGGTGAGGATCGCCTCGGGGGTGTCGAACTGCGCTATGTGTGAGCGCTCCCGCAGGATCGCGATCCGGTCGCCGAGCTTGATCGCCTCGTCGAAGTCGTGCGTCACGAACACGATCGTCTTGTGCAACTCGTGCTGGAGACGGATCAGTTCGTCCTGGAGATGGTCGCGCGTGATCGGGTCGACCGCGCCGAACGGCTCGTCCATCAGCAGCACCGGCGGATCGGCGGCGAGCGCCCGCGCGACGCCCACCCGCTGCTGCTGACCGCCCGAGAGCTGACGCGGATAACGGCCGTGGAACTCGCGGGGGTCGAGCCCGACCAGGTCGAGCATCTCCTCGACCCGGTCCTTCACCTTCGGCTTGGACCAGCCGGCCATCTTCGGTACGAGCGCGATGTTCTCGCCGACCGTCATGTGCGGGAAGAGACCGGAGGACTGGATCGCGTAGCCGATCTGCCGGCGGAGCTTCACCGGATCCATGTCGGTGACGTCCTCGTCGCCGATCCTGATGCGCCCGGAGGAGGGCTCGATCAGCCGGTTGATCATCTTGAGAGTGGTCGACTTACCGCAGCCGGAGGGGCCGACGAGGATGACGGTCTCGCCCGCCCTGATCTCCATCGAGACGTTCTCCACGGCCGGGTTGGGGCTGCCCGGGTAGCGCTTGGTGAGGCCGTCGAGCTGGATGGTGGCGCCGCTCGTGGAGGCGGCGCTCGTGGAGGCGCCGCCGTCCGCGCCGTCCGCGCCGTCGGCGGATACGGCTCCGGCCCGCACCACGGCCTGGTCGCCGTTCGAGGCGTCGTCCGCGGCGTGGACCGGCGTCGGGTCAGTGGTCTCGGACACGGATCCCCCTTGAGATGGTCAGTCGGCCGAGCAGGACGTACGCGGCGTCGAAGAGCAGGGCGAGAATGACGATGCCGATCGTTCCGGCGAGTACCTGGTTGATCGCGTTGGCGCTGCCCAGCGAGGCGATGCCACGGAAGATCTCGTTGCCGAGACCGGGCCCCGACGCGTACGCGGCGATGGCGGCGATGCCCATCAGCATCTGGGTGGAGACCCGGATGCCGGTGAGGATCGGCGGCCAGGCGAGCGGCAGCTCGACCCTCAGCAGCCGGGCGGTGCGCGACATGCCGATGCCCTTGGCCGCGTCCACCAGGTCCGGGTCCACGCCGCGCAGTCCGACGACGGCGTTACGGACGATGGGCAGCAGCCCGTACAGCGTCAGCACGATCACCGTGGGCGCGACGCCGAGCCCGACGAGCGGGATGAGCAGACCGATGGCCGCCAGCGAGGGGATGGTCAGGACGGCGGCGGTGGAGAGGACCGCCAGATTGCCGCCCCAGGGGCTGCGGTAGGTCAGTACGCCGATGGCGACACCCAGGACGGTGGCGATGACCATGCACTGGAAGACGGCGCTGGCGTGCTGGAACGAGTCGGTGAGCAACTGCTGGTGGCGGTTGGCCAGATAGTCCCAGAAGTCCACGGCGCTCCTCTCTGGTGGGTCGGAGTCGGTCAGCCACCCGGCCGTTCGGGTGGCCGGTCGCCGTCGGTGTCCTGGGCTGCCTGTTCCACCAGCGGGATGATCCGCAGCGGAACGGGGTTCTCCATGACGATCGCCGTGGAGGCCCGCTGAATACCGGCGAAACCGACAACCCGGTCGATCACCCGTTGGAGATCGGCGTTCGAACGAGCGACGAGTCGGCAGAGCATATCCCCGGTTCCGGTGGTGGTATGCAGTTCGAGAACCTCTGGAACGCCGCTCAAATGGGCCCGGACATCCGAACCTTGTCCTTGCTTGATCTCCAGGGTTGCGAACGCCGTAACTGGGTAGCCGAGAGCGGCCGGATCGACGTCCGGACCGAATCCCCGGATGACTCCGTTGGTCTGAAGACGGTCCAGCCGCGCCTGTACGGTGCCGCGCGCCACCCCCAGCCGGCGTGACGCCTCCAGCACCCCGATGCGCGGTTCCCGTGCCAGCAGGGCGATGAGCCTGCCGTCGAGCCCGTCGATACCCATGGCGCCTCCCGGGGCGGTTCGTGGTGGTCATCCTGTGCAGATGGTCCGGTCATCCTCGCCCCCGGCTGTACAGACTGCCCAGCGAATGCGCGAACTGTTGCGCACCTTGCGGAACGGGGAGACGCTGCCGTCATGGCAGACACCTCGGTGAACCTCGACTCAGCCCCCTCCACCGCGCGCGACGCCGACCCCTTCCCGGTCAGGGGAATGGACGCCGTCGTCTTCGCCGTGGGCAACGCCAAGCAGGCGGCCCACTACTACTCGACGGCGTTCGGCATGAAGCTGGTCGCCTACTCGGGCCCCGAGAACGGGAGCCGCGAGACCGCGAGCTACGTACTCACGAACGGCTCGGCCCGCTTCGTCCTCACCTCCGTCATCAAGGCGTCCACCGAGTGGGGGCGCTTCCTCGCCGATCACGTCGCCGAGCACGGCGACGGTGTGGTCGACCTCGCCATCGAGGTGCCGGACGCGCGTGCCGCGTACGCCTACGCCACCGCGAACGGCGCCACCGGTCTCCAGGAGCCGTACGAGCTCAAGGACGACAGCGGCACCGTCGTACTCGCCGCCATCGCCACCTACGGCAACACCCGCCACACCCTGGTCGAGCGCACCGGGTACGAGGGCCCGTACCTGCCGGGCTTCGCCGAGGCCGCCCCGATCGTCGCGGGCCCCGAGAAGCGCACCTTCCAGGCCATCGACCACTGCGTGGGCAACGTCGAACTCGGCCGGATGAACGAGTGGGTGGCGTTCTACAACAAGGTCATGGGCTTCACGAACATGAAGGAGTTCGTGGGCGACGACATCGCCACCGAGTACTCCGCCCTCATGTCGAAGGTCGTGGCCGACGGCACCCTGAAGGTGAAGTTCCCGATCAACGAGCCGGCGGTCGCGAAGAAGAAGTCGCAGATCGACGAGTATCTGGAGTTCTACGGCGGCGCGGGCGTCCAGCACATCGCGCTCGCGACGAACGACATCGTCGGCTCCGTACGCACGATGCGCGCGGCCGGTGTCCAGTTCCTCGACACCCCGGACTCGTACTACGACACCCTCGGCGAGTGGGCGGGCGAGACCCGGGTTCCCGTCGAGACCCTGCGCGAGCTGAAGATCCTCGTGGACCGCGACGAGGACGGCTATCTGCTCCAGATCTTCACCAAGCCGGTCCAGGACCGGCCGACGGTCTTCTTCGAGATGATCGAGCGGCACGGCTCGATGGGCTTCGGCAAGGGCAACTTCAAGGCCCTGTTCGAGGCGATCGAGCGGGAGCAGGAGAGGCGCGGCAACCTCTGATCCGTCGTACGACACCGTCCCGTCGTACGACACCGTCCGGCGTCGCCCGGCACGTGCGACACGGCGCGGCCCCACGGGAGTTCACCGTGGGGCCGCGCCGCGTCGCGTCCCGCTACTCCTTCGTGGTCCGCGCCCTGCCCTCGCTCAGCCCGGCGGCGGCCGGGTCGAGGACGCGGGAGAGGAAGGACTGGGTGCGGGCATGGCTCGGGGCGCCGATCACCTGGGCCGGGGGCCCCTCCTCGACGATGACCCCGCCGTCCATGAAGACGACCCGGTCGGCGACCTCCCTGGCGAAGCTCATCTCGTGCGTGACGACGAGCATCGTCATCCCCTCGTCGGCGAGCGAGCGCATCACCGCGAGGACGTCACCCACCAGTTCGGGGTCGAGCGCGGACGTCGGCTCGTCGAAGAGCATCAGCTGCGGGTCCATCGCCAACGCCCGTGCGATCGCCACCCGTTGCTGCTGCCCGCCGGACAACTGGGCCGGATACGAGGACTCCTTGTCGGTCAGACCGACCCGCGCCAGCCGCTCGCGGGCGACCCGCGCCGCCTCCGCCTTGTCGCGCCCCAGCACCCGGCGCTGAGGGAGCGTCAGATTCTGAAGAGCCGTCAGATGAGGGAAGAGGTTGAACGACTGGAAGACCATCCCGATGCCGCGGCGCACCTTGTCGATGTCCACGTCCGGGTCGGTGACCTCCGCGCCCGCCACCAGGATGGTGCCCGACGTCGGCTCCTCCAGCCGGTTCACACAGCGCAGCAGCGTCGACTTGCCGGACCCCGAAGGGCCGATGACGCACACCACCTCGCCGCGCGCGACCGTGAAGTCGATGCCGGCGAGGACCTCCAGCGAGCCGAACGACTTGTGCAGAGCCCGTACTTCGATGGCCGGTGCCTCGCGGTCCAGCTCCACCGGTTCCTCCACCGCGCTCACCTCGCCCTTGCCGTACGCGCTTCGAGCCGCCGGACCAGATGACCCAGCGGCAGGGTGATGACCAGATAGCAGAGACCGGCGATGAGGATCGGGGTCAGGCTGCGGTTCTGGTTCAGGGCGTCCCGGCCGAACTTGGCCAGCTCGTACTGTGACAGGGACAGACCCAGCAGATAGACCAGCGACGAGTCCTTCGTCAGCAGGATCAACTCGTTGGTCAGCGGCGGCAGTACGATCCGCAGGGCCTGCGGGATGACGATCGAGACCATCGCCCGGCTCTGCGACATCCCGAGCGAACGCGCCGCCTCCGTCTGCCCCTTGGGCACGGCCTGGATACCCGCCCGGATCGTCTCCGCCATGTACGCGGCGCCGACCAGGCCCAGGGCCAGCATCACCGTCACGTACTGGTTGATCGCCACCTGGAAGGCCAGTGGCACACCGAACCCGAGGGCGATGAAGACCAGCAGCGCCGGAACGCCCCGGAAGAACTCGATGTAGACGATGGCCAGCCAGCGGTACGGCGGCACCTGAGACAGCCGCATCAGCGCGAGCAGCAGCCCCAGCGCCAGCCCGAACCCGAAGCCGAGCAGGGTGTAGACGACAGTGTTGACCAGCGCCGTCGTGATGATGTCGGGGAACTGGGCCTTGGCGACCTCGACATCGAAGAAGGCCCGCTGGATCTCGCCCCAGTCGGTGGCCTGGGCGACGACGACCAGCACGACGGCCAGGACGGCGTACTGCGCACTTCGGACGAGGCGGACCCGTTGTCGGCGGGACATGGACATCGGTGCTGGCTCCTCAACTCTTGGGGGCGGCGGGGAACCACTTCTTGTATATGGCGTCGTAACGGCCGTCGGCCTGGGCCGCCTTGATCACCTTGTCGATCTCCGCGCGCAGCGCGTCGTTCCCGGTGCGCACCCCCACGCCGTACTGCTCGCCGGTCTCGAACTCGGCGGTGACCTCGGTGTCCGGGTTCTTGCGCACGTACTCGAAGAGGACACCGTTGTCGTTGACGGCGGCGTCGACCTGGCCGGTCTTCACGGCCGTGAGCAGCAGAGCCAGGTCCTCGAACTGGACGGTCTCCACGTCCTTGCCGTTCTTCTTCGCGTACTCCTCACCGGTCGTGCCCTGCTGGACGCCCAGCTTCTTGCCCTTCAGGCCCGCCAGCGAGTCGTAACCGGCGCCCTTCTTGGTGATGAGCGCCTGGGTGGCCTCGAAGTAGGGGGCGGAGAAGTCCAGGTTCTCCTCACGTACGGGCGTGATCGTCATGCCGGCGGCGGCGACGTCACACTTACGGGCGTTGAGGTCCTCGCCCGTCTGAATGCCCTCGAAAGGCGTGTCCACGATCTCCTGGGTGACGTCGAGCTCCTTGGCAACCAGATCCACCAGGTCCACGTCGAAGCCGACGATCTTGTTGTCCTGGCGGGACTGGAAGGGCTCGTACGGCAGATGGGTACAGGTCGTGAGCTTCCCGGACTTCACCAGCTCCACCTTCGAGCCGTCGGACGACCCGGTGGTCTCGGTGCTCGTGCATCCGGTCATGGCGACGAGGGCGGCGGCGGTGGCTACTACGGGCAACACGAACACGGTGCGCGGGGACAAGACGCCTCCAAGCGGGAACGGACAACGCGGGAACGGGCAACAGCCCACAGGGTGTTGTGAGTTGCGCAGATCTTGCCATCGGAGGTGCCGGATGTCTCCTCACCAGGGGCGGGGTTAACGAGGTCGTCACGGCAGCGTGACGGCTCCGCGTACGGTGCCTCGTCCCTCTCGGGACCCGCGCTCCGGCCTGATCCAAAAGACACGCCCTACACGATCGGTTTCGTCTGAGTGCAGTTCTTCCACTCCACCCACTCCCGTGCGCCGCCGTTCTTGGGGCCCTTGGCGTACGTCGGGTTGCCGGTGATCGCCTGGTTCTTCTCCTCGTGCGTGATGTCGATGCCGAAGAGCTTGAACCCCGCGGTGATCTGTCCGGCCGAGATGCCGAAGCCGATGCCGAGTGAGGCGTTCCACCAGTCGGTGTTGGCGTTGTAGTCCAGCCGGGAGAGCTTGCCCTTGTCGTGCATCAGGCGCTCCAGCGGCCCCGCGTCGCTGCCCGGTGCCTCCGCCGCTTCCGAGGGGGTCGGCAGGGCGTCGCTGGCGGGGAAGTCGCCGCGACCGCGCAGCCAGTCCTCGACCGTCTTGCTGTCCCCGTCGTTGTCCAGTACGACCTCGGCGGACTCGGTGTGGATCTGGGAGCTGATGGTGCCGCCTCCGCCGCCGACGTCGATGGTCACCGGGGTGCCGGGGACGTTCGCGCCGGCGCCGCCCTGGAAGCCGGCGCCTTCGCCGTTCTCCTGGCTGGTGGTGATCACCAGCTTCTCCGGCCGGTGTTCCTTGCCGTCCTTCTCCTCCTGGTCGTACGTCGCCGCGTCGTAGGTGACGGCGACCTGCTGCATCCGCGTGGCCTTGCCCTGGGCGAGTTCGCCGCCCTTGGCGTCGACGCTGAAGGTGTAGATGAAGGTGATCTTGCCCGCGTCCGGGCCGGTGTTGGCGCGCATCACCACGACGTCCTCGGTCATGGTGCCGGTCCCGAACTCGCCGGATATGTTGCCGAGATCGGTCGGCTTGCCGTCCTTGTCCTTCCCGCCCTTGCCCTTGGTGAAGGACTTGCCGAAGCTGACGCTGCCCGCCGCCTCGGTGCTGGTCTTGGTGATGTCGACGTCCGGCGCCAGTTCCGGTTCGAGGTCGGGCTTCTTGGAAGCCGCGTCCGACTGGCAGGCTCCCATCGCCGCACCGGGGTTGTAGCCGCTCTGGTAGCGGCAGCCGTCGTTCTGTTTGAGGTACGAGGCGAACTTCTTGGCGTCCTCCAGATTCAGCTCCAGGTCCTTCTGGGGGTCGCCGGTCTTGTTGCCGTTGAACAACCACTGACCGCCGCTGCCGCTGCCCTTCATATAGCTGCCGCTCAGCGACGCGCTGCCGCCCCAGTCCTTCAGACCGGGAATCCCGGCCGAGATGCTGGCGGTCGCGCCGATGCCGCCCTCGCCCACGCGCTCCAGGGTGACGGTGCCGTCCGACCACTGCTGGAGCTTGACCTGCTCGGAGCCGCTGATCTTGATGAAGACGATCTGGACGACGACCGTGTCCTTCGTCTGCTCCTGGGCGAGCAGGCACTTCGCGGGCTGGAAGGGGTCGCCGGGTATCCCGCCGTCGTCGCCGTCCCCGCCACCTCCCCCTCCGCCGTCGTCCCCACCGCCGCCCCCGGAGTCGCAGCCGTCACCGCCGTCGCCCGCGTTGACGATCCGGCACACCGCGTCCTGAAGGCCCACGGCCGTATCGGCGGGGACGGTCAGCGCCAGGATCGCGGCGACGACCGCGGCGACGACGCCGATCATCGCGACATACTCGACACCGCCCTGACCCTTGTCGCGTGGCCGACGTGAACTCCGTACGCACTCCGTGCCGTTCATCTGGACTCCTCGCCCAAGCCGTCAGCCATTTCCCAGGGGGAAACGGAGACTAGGGACGAGGACGGGCCCAGACGCAGGGCCTCAGGACCCAGATTCGGGCCCAGCGGCGGCGGTCGCTCAGTTTCGGGCGGCGGAAGGTGCCGATACGGGCGGCGTGGGCGTGGGAACGGGCTCCGGCCTGGCCGGCGACGCGGACGGCACGGCCGGAGCCGCGGACGGTGCCGCGGACCGCGCGGGCGACGACGCCGGTGCGGGCGCTGTCGAGGACGACGCGGCCGACGGCGCCGTGGGCTGTGCCGTCAGCGGCGTGCTCTCCCCGTCGCCGTACATGTCCTTCGGACCGCCGCCCGGCAGCTCGCCCAACTCCTTGAGCGCCGCACGTGCCTTCGGCGCCAGCAGCGGCGAGAAGTGGGGGTTCGTTCGCAGCGCCTCGTCCAGATGGCGGCGCGCCGGACCCTCCATCCCGAGCTCGCGCTCGATCTCTCCCCGGTGGTACGAGAAGAGCGCGCTCCGCATCCCCTGTTCCGTCGCCCGCTTCGCGTACGGCAGTGCCTTCTCCGCGTCACCCGCCCGGTACAGCGCCCACGCCAGCGTGTCGGACACCCGCATGCTCCGGTGGCCGCGCCGCCACTCCGACTCCAGCCGCTCCACCGCCGCCCGGGGACTGCCGTGATCGGCCTCGTAACGGGCCAGCGTCAGCTCCTCGTTGACCCCGTCGGCCTGCGCCCTTGCCGTACGGTCCCGGAGCAGCTCGTACTGGCTCCGCGCGTCCCCGCCCAGCCCCTGCGACTCGTACAACTCGCCCAGTTCCATGGCGTATTCGGGCATCGGGCGCTCCGCGAGAGCCGCCTGGTAGTCCTGCCCGGCCTCCTCGGTCCTGCCCAGCGCCGCGAGGGCCCGCGCCCGGCCCGCCAGCGACGGGTGGTGGTCCCGCGTCACCTTCAGCGCGGCGTCGTAGTAACGCAGCGCCTCCTTCGGCTCGCCGCGCTCCCAGGCGAGCCCCCCGAGCGCGTTCAGCGCGCCGGCCTTCTCGGCGGGCGTGGCCGCCCTCCCCGCCGCCTCGTCCGCCTTCGCCGCCGCGTCCTCGCGCCAGCCCCGGTCGCGGTAGACCACCGACGACACGGACAGCACGCGCACGCCGGAGCGCAGCGACCGCAGCTTGTCCAGCGCCCTGCCCGCCGCTGTGTAGTCGCCGAGCCCGTTGTACGCCTCGATCAGCACCGGGTACGTCGTCCAGCGCTCCGGGGCCGCCTTCCGTACCGCCTCGCCCCATTTCCTGGCCGCCGCGTAGTCGTGCCGCGCGTTCGCCAGCGCGGCCAGCCCCGTCGTCGCCGCCGGGTTGCGCCGCTCGCCGGGGGTGACGGCGAGCGAGCGCCGCAGCGCCTGCTCGGCCTTCGGGTAGTACGCCGTGTCCGCCCGCAGCCCGCCCCGCTCCACGTACGCCGCGCCCAGCACCGCCCAGGACCCGGCGTCCTTCGGGTTCTCCCGCAGCCACGCCTCCCGGTCCCTGATGAGCGCCGCCACGTCCGGCAGCGAGGCGGGTCCGCCCGCGCCGACGGCGGCCCGCGCCCGCGCCTCGGGGCCGGGTGGGGGAGGTGCCTCGTCCCCGTCCGGGACGAACACCAGAACGCCCACGACGAGTACCGCCCCCACACCCGCGGCCAGCGCGGCCCTCTTGATGTGCCCCAAGTGCCCCAAGTGCCCCAAGTGCCCCGTGTGCCGCGTGTGCCGCGTGTTCAAGATCTTCTTGGCATCCATGTGATTACTGTGCGTCAATATGACGACCATACTCATTCTTGTGGATGTGGATCGCAGACGGGTTCACACCGATGGCCCCGGGGTGCCACGCTGGGATGATGGATGACCTTGCCGCGGCCGCGCCCACCGCCTCCTCAGCCACCGTCGCCACGGACGGCCTCCTCGCCGAGCTGCGAGCCGGTCTGCCCGCAGAAGCCCTGATCACCGACCCCGACATCACGGCCTCCTACGCGAACGACATGGCGAGCTTCTGCGAGGCGGGCTCCCCGGCGGTGGTCGTCCTGCCGCGCACCGTCGAGCAGGTCCAGCACGTGATGCGCACGGCGACGGCCCTGCGCGTCCCCGTGGTGCCGCAGGGCGCCCGTACGGGACTCTCCGGCGCCGCCAACGCCTCCGACGGCTGCATCGTGCTGTCCCTCGTCAAGATGGACAGGATTCTGGAGATCAGCCCGGTCGACCGGATCGCGGTCGTCGAGCCGGGCGTCGTCAACGCGGTGCTCTCCCGCGCAGTCGGCGAACACGGCCTCTACTACCCGCCGGACCCCTCCAGCTGGGAGACCTGCACGATCGGCGGCAACATCGGCACCGCGTCCGGCGGTCTGTGCTGCGTGAAGTACGGCGTCACCGCCGAGTACGTCCTCGGCCTGGACGTCGTCCTCGCCGACGGCCGCCTCCTGACCACCGGCCGCCGCACCGCCAAGGGCGTCGCCGGATACGACCTCACCCGGCTCTTCGTGGGCTCGGAGGGCAGCCTCGGCGTCGTCGTCAAGGCCGTCCTCGCACTCAAGCCGGCGCCGCCTGGGCAGCTCGTCCTCGCGGCCGAGTTCGCCTCCGCGTCCGCCGCCTGCGACGCCATCTGCCGGATCATGGAGCGCGGCCACACCCCCTCCCTGCTCGAACTGATGGACCGCACCACCGTCCGCGCCGTCAACTCCCTGGCGAACATGGGCCTCCCCGAGACCACCGAGGCGCTGCTGCTCTGCGCCTTCGACACCGCCGACCCGGCGGCCGACCTCGCCGCCGTCGGCGAACTCTGCGCGGCGGCCGGCGCCACCGAGGTCGTCCCCGCCGACGACGCCGCCGAGTCCGAACTGCTGCTCCAGGCACGGCGGCTGGCGCTCGTCGCGCTGGAGGCCGTCAAGGGCACCACGATGATCGACGACGTGTGCGTCCCGCGCTCCCGGCTCGCCGAGGTCCTTGAGGGCATCGACCGCATCGCCGTCAAGTACGGCCTCACGATCGGCGTCTGCGCCCACGCGGGCGACGGCAACACCCACCCCACCGTCTGCTTCGACGCCTCCGACCCCGACGAGTCCCGGCGCGCCCGCGAGTCGTTCGACGAGATCATGGCGCTCGGCCTGGAGCTGGGCGGCACCATCACCGGCGAGCACGGCGTCGGCGTCCTGAAGAAGGAGTGGCTCTCCCGCGAACTGGGCCCGGTCGGCATGGAGTTGCAGCGCGGCATCAAGAAGACCTTCGACCCGCTGGACCTCCTGAACCCCGGAAAGCTCTTCTGACGTCAGCACTCGCCGTCCGCGGACTCGTCCGACGGCCACGGGCTCCGCAGCCACAGATCGTCGGCCGGCAGCGGGGTGAGCAGCCGGGTCAGCCCCGCGTCGATCCCCAGCCGGACGCTCTCGGTGCCCGGCGCCACCAGCACCAACGTCCGCTCCAGCCATGCCGAGACCGCCGCCGAAGGAGCCTCCAGGAGCGCGTCGCCGTCGGGGGAGCTGAGCGCCAGGCACAGGACGCTGCGCCCTTCGACCTTCGTGGGCCAGATCCGTACGTCACCGTGGCCGCACGGCCGGAACACCCCTTCGACCAGAAGTTCGCGTGCGAACGTCCAGTTGACGGGCGTGTCCGAAGAGATGTGGAAGCTCATGTGCACCGCGTACGGATCGTCCGTGCGGTACGTCAGTCTGGCGGGGACAGGGACGCTGTGCTCGGGCGAGAGCACCAGATTGAGTTCCAGCTCGCGTTCCACCACGGTGTTCATGTCAGGTGCTTCCTTCGTCGTACGACGCCCGGGAGCGGGCCGTACCGATGGAGAGCGCCGACTCCCGCCGCCATTACGCGACTTCGGCCAAGAACTTGCTCCCGCGACCTACCGTGACTCTTTCGTGACCGAATCGAGGTCCAAACGGCCGGATGGCTCCTGGGCCATGCGGTGGTCTGATAGATGTGGACCCTTGAGTTGAGCCCATCGAAGAGATACGGGACCACGGTGATGAGCGCCCCGACCTCGGCAACCGGAGACGGCAGCCCTTCCCCCGGCTACTACCCGGACCCTTCCATCCCCGGATACGTCCGGTACTGGAACGGCGGCTCCTGGGTACCCGGCACCAGCCGGCCCGCGCCGCAGGCCGGCGAGGCCATGCCGGAGCCGCCCCCGGGAGTGGCCGCGGCGGCCACCCCGCCCCCGGCCCGGCGGACCCCGGCCCCGGCCCCGGCCACCCCGGCGGTCGAGGAGACCGGGCCGATGTTCTTCGACGAGGACCCCGCCGAGGAGCCCCGTCAGGAACCGGCCTCCGCCTGGCAGGCGGACACCCGGCGGCAGTCCGGCTTCGGCGGGGAGCGCGACGCCCGGGTCTCCTGGGGCGAGTCCCCGTCATCCGCGCCGGCACCGGAACCGGAAGACGCCAGGGACCCCCGGTACGCCGCCAGGGACACGCGCGACCCCCGGGTGCCCGGCCAGGCCACGGATTCCGCGGCCGACCCCACGGGCGGCGCGCTGCCCGGCGTACGGTCCCTGGGACCCGGCCCCGGGACCGGCGCGGATGACGAGGACTCACCCCGTAACGAGGGCACGGTCGCGATCCGCGTCCCCCGCCCGGGACGCGGGGGCCAGGGCCAGGCTCAGGGCGGCCGGGCCCGTACCGGCGAGGGCACCACGCCCGCGCCCCGGAGCGGCGAGGCGCCCGACGGCGGCGGCGCACCGCAGGGCCGGCAGGCCACAGGACGTACCGGCCAGACCGAGGGCACCATGGCGCTGCGCGCCCTGCGGCCCCGCGCCGCCGGACCGGCGCCCGCCCCGCCGGCCCAGCCCCAGGCGCCTCAGCCCCCGCAGCAGCCGGACGCGCTCGGCTCCCGCTCGATGCAGCCCCCCGCCAACCCGGTCGCGCCCGGCCCCGGCCCCGGCGGCGGCTCGGCCTCCTGGGCGCAGCAGGTGCACCAGCTCGCGCAGTCGGCGGCGGCGCCGTCCGCCGGGGGCGACCCCGCGTCGGGGCAGCCGGTCGTCCCGTGGAAGCCACCGGTCGACGACCCGTTCCTGCGGGCCGCGCAGGCCCAGGCGGCGGCCCGCCCCGCCGGGCTCGGCAAGCGGTTCGCCGCCCGGCTGATCGACACCGTCGTGCTCCTCGGGATCGTCGGGGCCGTCTCCGTACCGCTGGTGTCCAAGGCGCTCGCGCACATCGACGACAAGGTCGAGGCGGCGAAGCAGACCGGCGAGACCGTCACCGTCTGGCTGATCGACGGCACGACCGGCGGCTACTTCGGCGGGGTGCTCGCCGCGCTGCTGGTCATCGGCGTCCTGTACGAGGCGCTGCCCACCGCCAAGTGGGGCCGCACGCTCGGCAAGAAGCTGTGCGGGCTCGAGGTGCGGGACATCGAGTCGTTCGAGTCCCCGTCCTTCGGCTCGGCCCTGCGCCGCTGGCTCGTGTACAGCGTGCTCGGGGTGCTCGTGGTCGGCATCGTGAACGTGGTGTGGTGCTTCTTCGACCGGCCGTGGCGGCAGTGCTGGCACGACAAGATCGCGCGCACCTTCGTCGCGGGGTGACGCCGGGTCACCCCTAGGTCCTGTCCAGCGGATCTTCGCGGGCCCGGGACGCCGCAGTGACATCAGCCGCTGCCGCAGCGGGCGGCACCTCGCCGCGTTGCCGAAGTGCCCACAGGAAACCACCCTGCGGGCACTTCGGCGCCTTGCGATGCACCGCACCAGACGCCCCGGGCTTCTCCGCGAAGATCCACCGGACAGGACCTAGGCCCTGTCCGCCGGGGGCTCCCCCGAACGGCGGGTGATCCGTTGCGGGCGTGCACGCGGCGCGGTGCACTGCCCCCATGAGCAACGATCAGCCGCCGCCCGGTCAGCCGCCCGAGGACGACCCGTTCCGCAAGCAGCCGCCGCCCGGCGAGACGCCGCCGCCCGGCGGCCCACCCCCGGGTGGCGGCACGCCCCCGCCCTACGGCGGGGCCAATCCGCCACCGCCGGGTCAGCCGTACGGTGGCGCCAATCCGCCACCGGCGGGTGACCCGTACGGCGGATCCGCTCCGCCGCCCCCCGGCGACCCGTACGGCGCGAACGATCCCCTCCGCGGGATGCCGCCGCTCGCGTCCGTGGGCAAGCGTGTCCTCGCGCGCATCGTCGACTGGATCATCGTCGCGGTCCCGCTCGCGCTGATCGCCATCCCGTTCAGCGTCTACCGGCACTGGTCGGACGAGTCCAACAGCTGGGACGACACGGTCAATGGCATGAACGGCGGCGGCCAGTGGGTCTTCCGGATCATCACGATCATCGCGTACGTCGGCTACGACACGGTGATGACGCGGTGGCGCGGCCAGACCGTCGGCAAAAAGCTCTTCAAGATCCGTGTGGCGATGCTCAACGACGGCCGGGTGCCCGACTCCCGCGCCTCGTTCCTGCGGGCCGTCGTGCTGTGGCTGCCCGCACTGATCTGCTGCGCCTGCCTCTGGCCGCTGCTCCTGCTGATCCTGATCCTGCTCGACCGGCCCTACCGGCAGGGCCTGCACGACAAGGCTGCGAGAACTGTCGTGGTGTCAGCGCCGCAGTGACGCGGGAATCCTGTTCTCGGCGGCGGCCGGTGACGGGCCCACCACCGGGACGACGGAAGCGGCGCCGGAGTGGCTCGCGGGGCTCGTACGGACCGGCCGCACCGCCGTCGAAACGCGCGGCCGCACCGCCTTCACCGAGACGAGAAGCCCGAGACAGAGGGCGAAGAGTGCGATCACCGCGATGCCGACGACCGATGTGATGCCGGAGAGCAGCAGCATCGCGAGTGTGGAGAGGACGACGGTGGCGGAACCGTAGGCAAGCTGTGCGGCAGTCGGACGCGGCATGGCTGATCCGTCCCTCGGGGCGATCGGATGTGGTTTTCGGGGGTGTTGGGGGTGTCTCGCGTGTCCGTGCGGAGTCGCACTGTCGAACGACCCTACGACGGTGGATGCCCGGCAGGAACCGACAGTAAGCGTGACCTAACCCACGACGCCGGAGCATGGGGGGCGCACGGAGTCACGCGCCCCCTGGATATGACATATCGATGCGCCCGCCGACGGGTCACCGGGGTGTCCGGATACCGGAACTGAAGGTGTGCTCAGGGCCTGTCGTTCGGATCTTGCCGGGCTCGCGGTCCCTGGCACGCACGCCCGCCGCGTTGTCGTCGGTCGCCGACGCTCCGCGTCGGCTCCCTCCTCCGCCTTGCGATCGCACGCACCAGACCCCGCTCCCTGATCCGGCCTGACCCAAAAGACAGGCCCTAGTGCACTTGGCCTGCACAAGTCAAGGGCTGTCTTTTCTCCTTCAACTCCGGTCGAATGTCGTCACTTGTGACGCGCACCCCGCGCGCGGATCCCCACACAGCCGGTCCGCGGACTCCGGGTGCGGGGAGAGGACAGCATCAAGTGACCATCAATCGACGGGCGATCAGAGCGTCC
Source organism: Streptomyces sp. NBC_01716 (assembly GCF_036248275.1). Taxonomy (NCBI): domain Bacteria; kingdom Bacillati; phylum Actinomycetota; class Actinomycetes; order Kitasatosporales; family Streptomycetaceae; genus Streptomyces; species Streptomyces sp. NBC_01716. Next base: position 5,607,525 of record NZ_CP109181.1, read on the forward strand.
GCGGTGTTCGTGGCACTCGCCACGGCTGCCGCGACGGCGTCGGCGCTCGCCCCGGCCCAGGCCGAGGGCAACCCCACATCAGGTCCGGCGAGCATCGAGCGCCGCGATCCGGCGCCGCGGAAGGGCGATGTCGAGCACGACCTCGAAGGCCCCTTCAGCAAGCAGCGGGAACAGCAGCGCAAGGCCGCGCTGGAGCAGGTGATCTCGGGTGACGCCAAGATCCTGAAGCGCGGCGGCTCCCAGGTCGTGAAGCTCGACGACAAGAAGTACGTCGAGCTGGGCCGGGAGAAGACCGACAAGATATTCACGATCCTGGTGGAGTTCGGCGACGAGGTCGACGACACCACCATGTACGACCCGGACGGCGCGGACGGCCCCGAGGCACCCATCAAGAAGTACGGCGGCGAGCCCGGCCCGCAGCACAACGAGATAGCCGAGCCCGACCGGAAGGTGGACAACTCCACCGCCTGGCAGGCCGACTACAACCAGCAGCACTTCCAGGACCTCTACTTCGGTGAGGGCAAGGACAGCGACGGCAAGCAGAAAGAGTCGCTGAAGACCTACTACGAGAAGACCTCGTCCGGCCGCTACTCGGTCGACGGTGAGGTCTCCGACTGGGTCAAGGTCACGTACAACGAGGCCCGTTACGGCTCCAACTACTGCGGCGACAGCAACTGCGCCAACGTCTGGGACGCCGTACGCGACGGCACCGCCGCCTGGGCCGCCGACCAGAAGGCCCAGGGCCGTACCGACGCCGAGATCAAGGCGGACCTCGCGAGCTACGACGAGTGGGACCGCTACGACTTCGACGCCGACGGCGACTTCAACGAGCCCGACGGCTACATCGACCACTTCCAGATCGTCCACGCGGGCGAGGACGAGTCGGCCGGCGGCGGCGCCGAGGGCGAGAACGCCCTGTGGGCGCACCGCTGGTACGCGTACGGCACGGACGCCGGCAGGACGGGCCCCGCGGAGAACAAGTCCGGCGGCACGCAGATCGGTGACACCGGCATCTGGGTCGGCGACTACACGATGCAGCCGGAGAACGGCGGACTCGGCGTCTTCGCGCACGAGTACGGCCACGACCTCGGCCTGCCCGACCTGTACGACACCGCGGGCGGCGAGAACTCCACCGGCTACTGGACCCTGATGTCCGCCGGCTCCTGGCTCGGCCGGGGCAAGGGCTCCATCGGCGACCTGCCCGGCGACATGACCGCCTGGGACAAGCTCCAGCTCGGCTGGCTCGACTACGACGAGGCCAAGGCCGCGACGGCGTCGACCCACAAGCTGGGCGTGTCGGCGTACAACACGAAGAACCCGCAGGCGCTCGTCGTCGAGCTGCCGAAGAAGCCGGTCACCACGACTGTCGTGAAGCCCGCCGAGGGCTCCAGGCAGTGGTGGAGCGACATGGGTGACGACCTCAAGAACACCCTGAGCCGCCCCGTCGACCTCACCGGCAAGGCCAAGGCGTCGCTGGAACTGGACGGCTGGTGGGACATCGAGGCCAACTACGACTACCTGTACGCCGAGGTGTCGGAGGACGGCACCAACTGGACCCCGGTCGACGGCACCGCCGACGGCAAGGCCATCACCCGTGACGCGGGCGACAAGCCGGCCCTGACCGGTCCCTCCGGCGCGTACAAGAAGCTCGTCTACCCGCTGGACGCGTACGCGGGCAAGAAGATCGACGTCCGCTTCCGCTACCAGACGGACGGCGGCGCCGGCGGCAAGGGCTTCGCGGCCGACGCGATCAGCGTCGTCGCCGACGGCACCCCGCTCTTCACCGACAACGCCGAGACGGACGACGCGGGCTGGACCTCGAAGGGCTTCTCGCGCATCGAGGAGTCGTTCACCAAGGACTACGACCAGTTCTACATCGCGGAGAACCGGCAGTACGTCAGCTACGACACGACCCTGAAGTCGGGCCCGTACAACTTCGGCTTCAAGGCGCCGAAGGACGACTGGGTCGAGCACTACGCGTACCAGAACGGCCTCATGGTCTGGCTCTGGGACACCTCGCAGAAGGACAACAACACCAGCGTCCACCCCGGCAAGGGTCTGATCCTGCCGGTCGACGCGCACGCCAAGCCCCTGAAGTGGGCCGACGGCACGGTGATGCGCAACAAGATCCAGACGTTCGACTCGTCGTTCAGCTGGTACCCGACGGACCTGTTCCAGCTGCACAACGCCGACAAGGCGCAGTGGATCAAGCCGCAGGCCGGCAAGCCGGTCTTCGACGACCGCAAGGGCACCTACTGGTACAAGGAGAACCCGACGGGTTCCGTCGACGTTCCTGACACCAACACCAAGATCTCCATCGTGAGCGAGCCGCTCAGTGGCTCCACGATGACGGTGAAGGTGGACCGCTCGACCAAGTAACGGACATCGTCGCAGGTCAAACCATGATCGGCCGTCGCCCTCTAGCGGGCGGCGGCCGATCGTGTTTAGGTGCGTCCTACCGACTCTTATTGACACGACGTCTTACGGGGGGATTGAGGACATATGGCAGGTGGAGGCTTCAGCAGACTCCCGAACGGCACCGTGGTGGTGGCTCTGACCGTGCCCAGCCCGGTGAGCGAAGGCCGTACGGTCCGGATCCTGGTCCATGCGATGAACCGGGCCCGCGCCCTGACCAGGCTGCGGAATCTGGGGCTGCGCGCCGTCTATCTCCGCGGCAACGCGGAACCGCCCACACCGGACGAGATCACGGCGGTGCTGCACCATCCGGACGGCCTGCTCTGGCGGGGCACACCGGAGCGCGCACAGGAGCTCTGGCAGCCCATACGGGCCCTGCTGCGCCCCGCGCGGCGCTACGGGAGCGGCGAGCCGCGCGGCGGCCGCGCAGGGGTGCCGGCGGGGCCGCCGCCGGGCGCGCTGCCCGGCCCACCGGCGGGACCGTCGACGGCGCCGCGCTCGGAGCTGTCGAGGGGCAGCGGGAGCGACCTGAGCGCCGCGTAGCGCGAGCGGGGAGGCGGCGGCGGGGTCAGGCCACGACCGGTTTGCCGGTCAGGCGCACGCCCGCCGTCCGCAGCTCCTCCAGGGCCCGCTCCGTCGTCCCCTCGGCGACGCCCGCCGTCAGGTCGAGCAGCACATGTGTGGCGAATCCCTCACGCGCCGCGTCCAGGGCGGTTGCCCGTACGCAGTGGTCGGTGGCGATCCCGACGACGTCGACCTCGGTGACCTCGCGCGCCTTCAGCCACTCCGCGAGCGACACGTTGTTCTCGTCGGCGCCCTCGAAGCCGCTGTACGCGCCCGAGTACGCGCCCTTGTCGAAGACCGCGTCGATCGACCCGGAGGCGACGGCGGGCGCGAAGTTGGGGTGGAAGCCGACCCCCTCGGTGCCCGCCACGCAGTGGACCGGCCAGGTGTGCTCGTAGTCGGGCCGGGTGGAGAAGTGGTTACCGGGATCGATGTGGTGGTCACGTGTCGCGACCACATGGCGGTAACCGGCGGTGGTCTGGCCGATGAGGTCGGTGATGGCCGCGGCCACGTCGGCGCCGCCGGACACCGCGAGGCTGCCGCCCTCACAGAAGTCGTTCTGAACGTCCACGACTATCAACGCGCGGTGCATGGCGGGTGTCCTTCGGTGGGGAGCGGGCGGGCGCTGGTGCGAGTCTTCCGGATCCTGTCGGAGGCCGGTCTGTCGGAGCCTGGCGTTCCCGGTGGTTCTCCGTTCATGCCTTCCACACCTCATCCATGCCTCGTGTACGTCACATGTAGACGGTCGGGATGACCGGCTCGCCGCGCGACAGCTGGATCGCCGACATCGGCAGTCCGGCGCGCGCCGCGACGTGCCTCTCGCGCACCGCGTCCAGCGGCTCGCGCGCGACCACCTCGCCGCCCTTGACCAATTCCACCAGCAACTGGCGGTCCAGCAACTCCGCGGGTACGGGGCCGGTGCCGACGACCTCGGCGTCCGCGTACCCCTCCGCGTCCACCCGGCGGGCCGCCCACTTGCGGCCGCCGATCGACGTCTTGCCGCCCAGCGACTTCTTCGCCACCGCGTGCAGCGGCGCCTTCGGATCGGCGGAGTGGGCACGGGCGACGAGTTTGTACACCATCGAGCAGGTGGGGTGTCCGCTGCCGGTGACCAGCTGGGTGCCGACCCCGTAGGCGTCCACCGGGGCCGCCGCCAGCGAGGCGATCGCGTACTCGTCCAGGTCGGAGGTGACCACGATCCGGGTGTTCACCGCGCCCAGCTCGTCCAGCTGCTGCCGCACCCGGTGCGCGACGAGCAGCAGGTCGCCGGAGTCGATGCGTACGGCGCCGAGTCCGGGCCCCGCGACCTCCACGGCGGTACGGACCGCGTCGGCCACGTCGTAGGTGTCCACGAGCAGCGTCGTACCGCTGCCCAGCGCGTCGACCTGCGCCTGGAAGGCGTCCCGCTCGTTGTCGTGCAGCAGGGTGAAGGCGTGCGCGCTGGTGCCCACCGTCGGGATGTCGTAGCGGAACCCGGCCGCCAGGTCGGAGGTGGTGTCGAAGCCGCCCACGTACGCGGCGCGCGAGGCGGCGACGGCGGCCAGTTCGTGCGTACGGCGCGCGCCCATCTCGATCAGCGGGCGTCCGCCGGCCGCGGCGGACATCCGGGACGCGGCGGCGGCGATCGCCGAGTCGTGGTTGAGGATCGACAGAACCACGGTCTCCAGCAGCACGCACTCGGCGAAGGAGCCCTCGACGCGCAGGATCGGCGAGCCGGGGAAGTACACCTCGCCCTCGCGGTAGCCCCAGATGTCGCCCCTGAAGCGGTAGTCGGCGAGCCAGTCGAGTGTCGGCCCGTCGACGATCTCCCGCTCGCGCAGGAAGCCGATCATCTCCGGGTCGAAGCGGAAGTTCTCGACGGCGTCGAGGAGCCGGCCGGTGCCGGCGACGACTCCGTAGCGCCGTCCCTCGGGCAGCCGCCGGGTGAAGACCTCGAAGACGGAGCGGCGCCCGGCCGTCCCCGCCCGCAGCGCGGCCCGGAGCATCGTCAACTCGTACTGGTCGGTGAAGAGCGCGGTCGAGGGAACGCCGAGCCGCCGGCCGCCCTCGTCCTTCGCAAGGCCCTTCGCAAGGTCCGCAGAGTTCATGACAGCAATGCTACAGCGGATCTCGTCAGAGTGACGATTTCTAACGGCGGACCCTGGAGCCGCCGTTCGCCCTGGAGCCGCCGTTTGTGCGACAGGCCCCTCCGGGTGGCAGCATGGGGGGCAGTGAGGCTGTGCATCCCGGGGCGTGTCCCGGGACCCCCGGCGGAGAAGAAGGTCGTCCCGAACCGTGAGTGTTGCCCCGACAGAGATCGAACTTCCCGAGTCGGCCGAGGAGACGTTCACCGTCCCGGAACCTGACGTGCCGTGGATGACGATCGTCCACAACGACCCTGTCAACCTCATGAGTTATGTGACGTACGTCTTCCAGACGTACTTCGGCTACTCCAAGGACAAGGCACACAAACTGATGCTCGACGTCCATCACAAGGGCCGCGCCATCGTCTCCAGCGGCAGCCGCGAGGAGATGGAACGCGACGTGCAGGCGATGCACGGATACGGCCTGTGGGCCACGCTCTCCCAGGACACCGCCTGATGGCCGGGCAGTTCGAGGCGATCCCCGGCGGTGGCGCCGCCGTCGCGCTCGACGAGGTCGAGATCTCCATCCTGCGCTCGCTCGCCGTCCAGCTCCTGGAGCTGATCGGCCCCGGCGAGGAACCGGCCAAGGGGGAGGACCCCCTGGCCGCGCTCTTCGCGGAGGGGCCCAGCAAGCCGCCGTCCGACCCCGCGCTCGCCCGGCTCTTCCCGGACGCGTACGGCTTCGGTGACGACACCGACGACGAACTGCGGGAGTACGCGGCCGAGTTCAGGCGCTTCACCGAGAACGACCTGCGGTCGCGCAAGCGTGAGGACGGCCTCGCCGTGGTCCGCACCCTGGACGCGCTCTCCGCCACGGGCGAGGGCGGGGCCGTACTGAAACTGGCGCCCGACGACTGCCGGCACTGGCTCGGCGCGCTCAACGACCTGCGCCTGACCATCGGCAACCGGCTGGAGATCTCCGACGAGGACGAGGGCGAGAGCCTGTACCGGTTGTCGGACGACGACCCGCGCAAGCCGATGGTGATGGCGTACCTGTGGCTCGGGGCGCTCCAGGAGACGCTCATCGAGACGATGATGCCCTGACGGGACGACGCGGCACGGCGCGGGACGACGCGGGGCGGGACGGCACGGGGCGACGCGGCGCGAGGCGGGCCGCGAGCTCCCTCGGGCGGCCCGTCACGGCGTCTTCGCCAGGCCCTCACACCGTCTTCGGACGGACACCTTCCGTTTCCTCAGCGGACGCTCAACTCCGTATAACGATCGCGTCTCCGCCCCCGCATGCTTTGCGATCCGCGACGTGATTCGTCCGCTTCTTCCTGTGTGCCGCGCCACAGCGACCTCCGTGGATCGCCGCCCGCGCCGTGGTAAATCTTCACGACCACCGGCACAGGCAGGGAGAAAGGGCGCATCACCATGACCTCCCCACAGGTCGACACCACCTCGGAAGGCCCCTCGGGAAAGACCTCGGAGGAGGGCTACGAACGCGGACTCGGCAGCCGCCAGGTCCAGATGATCGCGATCGGCGGCGCCATCGGCGTCGGCCTGTTCATGGGCGCCGGCGCGAACATCGCCAAGGCCGGGCCGAGCATCATCCTGATGTACGCCCTCGCCGGCGTGGTGATCTTCTTCATCATGCGGGCGCTCGGCGAACTGCTGCTCTACCGGCCGGTCTCCGGCTCGTTCGCGGAGTACGCCCGTGAGTTCCTCGGCCCGTTCTTCGGTTACGTCACTGGCTGGACGTACTGGCTCATGTGGATCGTGACCGGCATGGCCGAACTCACGGCGGCGGCGATCTACATCCACTTCTGGTTCCCCTCGATCCCGCAGTGGGTCAGTGCCCTGGTCTTCCTCGTGGTGCTCTTCGGCGTCAACCTGATCTCCGTCAAGATCTTCGGCGAGGTCGAATTCTGGTTCTCGATGGTCAAGGTCACCGCGATCATCGGCATGATCGTCATCGGCCTCGGCGTCCTGACCCTCGGCTTCTCGGACGCGGGCGAGACCGCGGCCACCGGCAACCTCTGGCAGCACGGCGGCATCTTCCCCAACGGCATCGGCTCCAGCCTGATGACCCTCCAGGGCGTGATGTTCGCCTACCTCGCCGTCGAACTCGTCGGCGTCACCGCGGGCGAGTCCGAGAACCCGGAGAAGACGCTCCCCAAGGCGATCAACACGCTGCCCTGGCGCATCATCGTCTTCTACGTCGGCGCGCTCACCGTCATCCTCGCCGTCGTGCGGTGGACCGAATTCAGCGAGGGCGAGAGCCCGTTCGTGCACGCGTTCGCCAAGATCGGCATTCCGCTCGGTGCCGGAATCGTCAACTTCGTGGTGCTGACGGCGGCCCTGTCGTCCTGCAACTCCGGCATGTACTCCACCGGCCGGATGCTGCGCGACCTCGCCGCCAACAAGGAAGCCCCGCAGGCCCTGGGCAGGCTCAACTCCCGCCGGACACCGGCCGCCGGCATCACGGCGTCCGTCGCGCTGATGGGCATCGGCGTCGTCCTCAACTACATCGTCCCCGAGAAGGCGTTCCTGTACGTCACCTCCGTCGCCACCGCCGCCGGTATCTGGACCTGGATGATGATCCTCGTCAGCCATATCAAGTACCGCTCCGCCGTGGTCGCCGGGCGGCTGCCCGCTTCCTCGTTCCCGGCCCCGGGCGGCTCGGCCCTGAGCTGGGTGGCGCTGGTCTTCCTGGCCTTCGTGACGTGTCTGATCGCGTACGACTCCGACGCCCGTATCTCGCTGTACGTCGGCGCCGTCTGGGCGGTCTTCCTGGCCGGCGGCTGGGCACTGCTGGGGCGCCGCGCCCCGGAGCCCGCGGCCCCCGGGGACGGGCCGGAGGGCCCGTACGAACCGGAGTACGCGAAGGTCTCGGACTGACGCGCGGCCCGTACGACGGGCCTCCACAGCAGGTCCGGCGGTGCGTCTCACAGACGCCCCGCCCACCGTCTCACCAGGTGGCCTCCGCATCTCAACAGCGGAGGCCACCCGTTTATCCTTCAACTCATGCTCACCATCACCCAGGCGCTGTACGACCAGATCGTCGCCCACGCACGGGCCGACCACCCCGACGAGGCGTGCGGCGTGATCGCGGGCCCCGAGGGCAGCGACCGCCCCGAGCGCTACATCCCCATGCGCAACGCGGCCCGCTCGCCCACGTTCTACGAGTTCGACTCGACCGAGCACAAGCAGCTCGACAACGAACTGCGTGAGCGGAACGAAGACATCGTGGTCATCTACCACTCCCACACCGCGACCGAGGCATACCCCTCCCGCCGCGACATCGGCCTGGCAATGGAGCCGTTCGCCCACTACGTCCTGGTCTCCACGGCCGACACGGACGACATGGGCCCGTTCCAGTTCCGCTCGTACCGCATCGTCGACGGCGAGGTCACGGAAGAGGACGTGGAAGTCGTCTGAGAGACTGACGCCACCCAGGGCGGCAGGACCCAGGAAGCCGGTGCGAATCCGGCACGGTCCCGCCACTGTGACCAGGCCCTCCGCGCGAGCGGGGGCCCGGAAGCCAGGAACTGACCTGTCGCCCTTCTCCCACCATGCCAGGGGACGCGGAAATCCCCCGGAGGAGGCCCAGTCATGTCCTTGCGGCGCCACGCCCTCATACCGGCGGCCCTGCTCCCGCTGCTGCTCCCGCTGGCCGCCTGCGGCTCCACGCCGGAACCGGCCGGGCGCACCGGAGCACCGGCCGCCGGATTCCCGTACACCGTCACCAACTGCGGTGTGAAGACCACCTTCGAGGCTCCCCCGAAGCGCGTGGTCACGATGAACCAGCACGTCACCGAGATCATGATCGAGCTCGGTCTGACCAAGTCCCTCGTCGGCACCGCCTGGCTGGACGACGCCGTCCTGCCCGCGTACCGGAAGGCGTACGACAGCGTCCCGGTCGTGGCCGAGGAGTACCCCTCCAAGGAGAAACTCCTCTCCCTCAACCCCGACTTCGTCTACGGCGGTTACACCAGCGCCTTCGCCGCCAAGGACGGCCGCACCCGCGACGACCTGGCGGACGCCGGCATCGACACCCGGCTCAACCTGGAGAGCTGCCCGGAGGACGGGACCTCCATGGACGACGTCTTCCGCGAGATCAACGAGGTCGGCCGCACCTTCGGCGTCGCGGGCCGCGCCGCGAAGTGGACCACCGGGGCCCGCGCCACGCTCGCCACCACCGCCGCCGGACTCAAGGGCGTGAAGCCGGTCTCCGTCTTCGTCTACGACAGCGGCGACAAGACCGCGTTCACCGCGGGCGGCGCGGGCATCGGCAACGAACTGATCGAACGGGCGGGCGGGCGCAACGTCTTCGCCGACCTCGACAAGCCCTTCGGCGACGCGACCTGGGAGCAGGTCGTCGCCCGCAAGCCCGAGACGATCGTCATCTACGACTACGGCTCCACCACCGTCGCCCAGAAGAAGAAGCGGCTGCTGGAGGACCCCGTACTGAAGGACGTCCCGGCGATCAGGAACAAGCGGTTCGCCGTGCTCCCGCTCTCGGACGCCGTCCTCGGCGTCCGCGCCCCCGCAGCCGTCGGGCGGCTCGCGTCCCAACTCCACCCGGAGGCGGGCGAGTAGGGCTTTCCCGCCATGAGCTGCAAGACCAAGGCGGTCCGGCGCGGGCCGCGCCATGTCCTCGTACTCGCCGGGCTCTCCGTGGCCCTCGCGTGCGCCGTCGTCGCGGGGCTCGCGCTCGGCTCCGTCCGTATCCCGCCCGGCGAGGTCCTGGCGATCCTCACCGGCGGCGCGGAGGCCGGCCCCTTCCGCACGATCGTCCTCGACGTGCGGCTGCCGCGCGTGCTGCTGGGCGCGATCGTCGGTGCGGGGCTGGCCGTCGTCGGGACGGTCCTCCAGGCCCTCGTACGCAACCGGCTGGCCGACCCGTTCCTGCTCGGGATCTCCTCGGGGGCGTCCACCGGCGCCGTACTCGTCCTGGTCCTCGGCATCGGCAGCGGCATCGGCGGCGGGATCACCACCACCGTCGCCATGCCGGCCGCCGCCTTCGCGGGCTCGCTCGTCGCGATGACCCTCGTCTACGCGCTGGCCCGGCGCGGCGGCACGATGACCGGCGGGCGCCTGGTGCTGGCCGGGGTGACCGTCTCGTACATCCTCTCCGCCCTCACCACCCTGATCCTGGTGGTCTCGGCCCGGCCCGAGCACTTCCAGGAGGCGCTGTTCTGGTCGCTCGGCGGGCTCGGCAGCGCCCGCTGGGGCATGCTCGCCGTCCCCGCCGTCGTCCTCGTCGCCGGGACCGCCGTCCTCATGGCGCTCGCCAGGCCGCTGGACCTGCTGCTGGTGGGGGAGGAGGGCGCGACCGTACTGGGCCTGGACACCGCGCGCTTCCGCGCCGCCGTGTTCGTCCTCGCCTCGCTGGTCACCGGCGTGATGGTCGCCGCGAGCGGGGCCATCGGCTTCGTCGGGCTGCTCGTGCCGCACGCCGCGCGGATGGCCGTCGGGGCCGCGCACCGGCCGCTGCTGCCCGTCGCCGCGCTCGGCGGGGCGGTCGTGCTCGTGGTCGCGGACCTCGCCGCCCGTACCGTCGCGGCGCCGCAGGACATCCCCGTCGGCGTCCTCACCGCGCTCACCGGCGGACCGTTCTTCCTGTGGCTGATGCGCCGCCGCCCCGAAGGAGCCCCGGTATGAGCCCCCGTACGGCGGCACTGCGCGTGGAGGGACTGTCGTACGGGGTCGGCGACGGCCGGCATCTCGTCGACGCCGTCGACCTGACCGCCGCCCCCGGCGAGACCGTCGGACTCGTCGGCCCCAACGGCAGCGGCAAGACGACCCTGCTGCGCTGCGTGTACGGCACGCTGCGCCCCACCCACGGCCGGGCGCTCCTGGACGGCGCCGACCTGCACACCATGACGGCCAAGGCGCGCGCCCGGCGCGTGGCCACCGTCCCGCAGGACGGGCAGACCGAGTTCGAACTCACCGTCCGCGAGGTCGTCGCCATGGGCCGCTCGCCGCACCGGCGCTTCTGGGAGGCGGACACGGCGGCCGACACCGCCCTCACCGACGCCGCGCTCGACCGTGTCGGCATCGCCCCGCTCGCCGGCCGCGCCTTCCCGTCCCTCTCCGGCGGCGAACGCCAGCGCGCCCTGGTCGCCCGCGCCCTGGTCCAGCGGCCCGCGCTCTTCGTCCTGGACGAGCCGACCAACCATCTGGACATCCGCCACCAGCTCGAAGTCCTCTCCCTCATACGGGAGTTGGGCACGACCAATCTGCTGGCCCTGCACGACCTCAATCTCGCCGCGTACTACTGCGACCGGCTCTACGTCCTCAAGGCGGGTACGGTCGTCGCCTCGGGAACCCCGGCCGAGGTCCTGACCCCCGCCCTCCTCGCCGACGTCTACGAGGTGACGGCCGACGTCGCACCCCACCCCCGCACGGGCGCGCCCACCGTCGTCTATCTGCCCCCGTCACCGGCGGCCCCGCGGGCCGGTTCACCTGCCAAGTCCAACTGACGAACGTCGAGCGTCCATCATCCGAGATCACATACCGGGATGCGGACCGGGAATCGATACGATGACCCCATGGTTTCCCACGACGTGAGCGACAAGACACCAGGCGATCTGCTGGTGGCGCGCCTGCACGTCGATCTGTGCCGACTCGCCAGCGCCATGTGTACGGCCGGCACTGCCGCCTGAGCCGCGGCAGCACGCCCATCCCGAGCACCACCCCCCGCGCGGGGGCAGAGCCGCGCGCCCGTCACGCCTCTTTTCCGACAGGAGCCCACGCCATGGCCATCGAGGTCCGTATTCCGACCATCCTCCGCACCTATACAGACGGAGCCAAGGCCGTCGAGGGCACCGGTGACACCCTCGCGGCGCTGCTCACCGACCTCGAAACCCGCCACACGGGCATCCGCGAGCGCATCGTCGACGCCGGCAACGGCGACCAGTTGCGCCGCTTCGTGAACGTCTACCTCAACGACGAGGACGTCCGCTTCCTGGACGGCATCTCCACCAAGCTCTCGGACGGCGACAGCGTCACCATCCTCCCCGCCGTCGCGGGCGGCGCACCCGAGACGCCGATGCCCGACATGCCCGCGCTCTGATGCGGTACGACTCCCCGCTCGCGGTCGTCGGCGACACCCCCCTCGTACGGCTGCCACGCCTGTCGCCGTCGGACGACGTCCGGATCTGGGCCAAGCTGGAGGACCGCAACCCGACCGGCTCCATCAAGGACCGCCCGGCGCTGCGCATGGTCGAGGAGGCGGAGAAGGACGGGCGGCTCACACCCGGCTGCACGATCCTGGAGCCGACCAGCGGCAACACGGGTATCTCGCTCGCGATGGCCGCCAAGCTCAAGGGCTACAAGATCATCTGCGTGATGCCGGAGAACACCTCGCGGGAGCGCCGCGAACTGCTCGCCATGTGGGGCGCCGAGATCATCCCGTCCCCGGCGGCGGGCGGCTCCAACACCGCCGTACGCGTGGCCAAGGAGCTGGCCGCCGAGAACCCGACCTGGGTGATGCTCTACCAGTACGGCAACCCGGACAACGCGGGCGCCCACTACGCCACCACCGGCCCCGAGATCCTCGCCGATCTGCCGTCCGTCACCCACTTCGTGGCCGGGCTCGGCACCACCGGCACACTCATGGGCGTCGGCCGCTATCTGCGCGAGCAGAAGCCCGACGTCAAGATCGTCGCGGCCGAACCACGCTACGACGACCTGGTCTACGGTCTGCGCAACCTCGACGAGGGCTTCGTCCCCGAACTGTACGACGAGTCCGTCCTCACCACCCGCTTCTCCGTCGGCTCCGCCGACGCCGTCACCCGCACCCGCCAACTCCTCCAGCAGGAAGGCATCTTCGCGGGAGTCTCCACCGGCGCTGCCCTGCACGCGGCCATCGGCATCGGCAAGAAGGCCGTCACCGCGGGCGAGAGCGCCGACATCGTCTTCGTCGTCGCCGACGGAGGCTGGAAGTACCTCTCCACCGGCGTCTACACGGCGGCCACGGACGAAGAGGCGATCGAGACCCTTCAGGGCCAGCTCTGGGCCTGAGCCGGCGGCCTGAGCCGACCGACGGAGCCGGCAGACCGAGCAACAGTGGTGCAACAGTCCCCGTGCGGGGGCTGTTGCGCTACGGCTCCCCACCGTGACGATCGGTGTCGATACACGCGCACCGACACCACGGGGGACAGAGATGGACGACCGCTGGAGCGGCGGATACAGCCCTTCCGACCACCGCCCGCCCGGCTACGGGCCGCCCGGCCACGGCACGCCCGACCACGGCCCGGCCGGTTTCGGTCCGCCCGAGCCCTTCGTGCCGCCGGAGCCGCCCGGTCGCGCGGACCGCCGGTATCGAGGCCCGTACGTCGCCTCCGGCATCCTGCTGATCGTCTTCGCCTGCGTCCTCGCCGCCTGGATCACCGACATGGCGATCACCGTGAACGCCGACGCGGACGGGCTCCTCGAAAGCCTCGTCATGAACGACCCGGCCCGGCCGCTGCTCGTGTTCACCGCCCACGAATGGGCCTTCGCCGTCGCCCTGCTCGTCGTCGGTATCGCAGCCCTCGCCCTGCGCCGCCTCGCACGCGGCGCCGCGCTGCTCCTCGCGTTCCTGCTCCTCGGCGTCGGGGCCCGCCAGCTCATCGGCCTGACCAGGACCCGGTACCGCGACGGCATGTTCGCGTCCGAGCACGGCACGCTGATCGTGCTCACCTATCTGTTCGCCTTCCTCGCAGCCGTGGCCGTGATCACGCTGATGCTGGTCGCCCGCGAGCGCGAGCTGCCCCGTGAGCCGGCGGGTGGCGGCCGGCGCGCAGCGGGTGTCCTGCTGATCCTCATCGGCGCGGTGCAGGGATTCTGGTACGCGCGCAATCTGCGGGAGTTCAACGAGGCCGTCGGGCCGGCCGGCGGCCGGGGCGCCTTCGCCGAGTGGTGGCACGAACTGCTCAACATCAACGCCCGTGGCGGATACGGGACTTCGGCGGGCTTCACGTACTACGCCAGCGCGCTCATCGCGGCGTTTCTGGTCGTCGGCGTCCTGCTGCTGCTGGGTACCCCGGCGGCGCGCGGCGCGGCGCTCGCGCTGCTCGGCATCGCCGCGTACATCCAGCTGCGCCACCTCGCGGGCATCCAGTACGACCGGCTCCCCGACTACTACCGGGACGCCACCCTCGGCTGGAGCCTGACCAGCTCCTTCGCGGCCGGCGCCGCGATGCTGGTGGCCATCGCCCTGATACGCCACGTCCCGCGGCCGTACGTCCCGCCGCGGTATCCGACGGCGCCGCTGCCTTAGGCCCTTTCCGGGGCCGCCGTCAGCCGGCCGTCAGCGCGCCAGATGCCTGACCTGCCGCCAGAGGCCCGGATCCGCGGCGCCCACCCGGCGGCGGAACGCACGCGAATCCACCCGCCGCAGCTCGTCCGTCTCCAGATAGCTCCGCCGTCCTCCCGTGTCGCGAACCACATCGGGCGGCAGCGGAATCACGCCGGGGCGGCCCTCGTGGAACTTACTGGTGATCTTCGCGACCAGCACCGTACGGCCCTGTACCGAGAGCACCAGACAGGGCCGGTCCTTCTCCCCGGTCCCGTCCTCGTACGGCACCATCGCCCACCAGATCTCGCCCGGCTTCGGCCCCCGGACCACCGCCCTGTCCCCGGGCCTCGTTCCCGGCCTCGTCCCGGCGGGCCCACGGTCCGTACGCCCCGGCGGCCGGGAGCGCCCGCGCGGCGGCCTCGGGCTCCGGCCCCGCCCGTCCACGACGGTGGCGACCATCGCCAGCACCACCACCACGATCAGAGCCACCCACCAGGACGTGTCCATGCCCCAGACCGTACCGCCGCGCCGCCGCCCCGGCGCCGTGCGATCCCCGGCCCGTCACCAGGCGGCGGGGTCCGCCCGAACCGGTGACAGGGCAGGTGAGTTCCCCCACAACAGGCCTGTGTGGAGGAGCGACCAGCCGTTCAGCGCCTTACGCTCGACAGACCGAACGACCCCCGTCGCCCCCCTTCCACGCCACGGAGGTTCACGCTCCATGAAGCTCACCGTCGTCGGCTGCTCGGGCTCCTTCCCCTCCGTGGGATCGGCCTGCTCCAGCTACCTCGTAGAGGCCGACGGCTTCCGGCTGCTCCTCGACATGGGCAACGGTGCCCTCGGCGAGTTGCAGCGTCACAGCGGTCTCTACGACCTCGACGCCATCTTCCTCAGCCATCTGCACGCCGACCACTGCATCGACATGTGCGGCTACTTCGTCGTCCGCTACTACCGTCACGACGGCGGACGCTGCGACACCATCCCCGTCTACGGCCCCGACGGCACCGAACAGCGCCTGACCACCGCGCACGCGGACACCCCCACGGAAAAGTCCATGAGCGAGGTCTTCGACTTCCACACGCTCAAGCCGGGCTCCTTCGAGATCGGGCCCTTCACGGTCCGTACGGAGAAGGTCGCCCACCCCGTCGACACGTTCGGCATCCGCGTCGAGCACGACGGCAGATCACTCACCTACTCCGGCGACACGGGCGTCAGCGAGGCCCTGGTGGAGCTGGCCCACGACACGGATCTGTTCCTCTGCGAAGCCGCGTTCACCTACGGCAAGGAGGACATCCCCGGCCTCCACCTCAACGGCCGCGAGGCCGGCGAACACGCTGCCCGCGCGCGGGCGCGCAGGCTCGTGCTCACGCACATCCCCCCGTGGACCGACGCCGAGCGGAACCTGAACGACGCGCGCAAGGAGTACGGCGGCCCGGCCGAACTGGCCACGCCCGGCGCGGTGTACGAGATCTGAACGCCGAACCGCCCCTACTGACACGTGAATACGACGGTGCCCCCGGCCGGGAAAGGCCGGGGGCACCGTCGTATTCACGTCGCGCCGGAGGCTACTTGGCCTCGGCCTTCTGGAGTTCGGCCAGTTCCTCGTCGCTCTCCCGGCCGGGCGTCGGCAGGTTGAACCTGACGATGGCGAAGCGGAAGACCGCGTAGTAGACGGCCGCGAAACAGAGTCCGACCAGCGCCAGGCCCCACGGGTTGGTCGCGATCCCCAGGTTGAGGAAGAAGTCGACAGCGCCGGCCGAGAAGCCGAAGCCGTCCTTCATGCCCAGCCCCCAGGTCAGCGCCATGGAGACACCGGTCAGTACGGCGTGGATCGCGTACAGCACCGGCGCGATGAACATGAAGGTGAATTCGATCGGCTCGGTCACACCGGTGACGAACGCGGTGAGCGCGAGCGAGAACATCATGCCGCCGACGACCTTGCGGCGCTCGGGACGGGCGCAGTGGACGATCGCGAGACAGGCGGCGGGCAGCGCGAACATCATGATCGGGAAGAAGCCGGTCATGAACTGTCCGGCGCTCGGGTCTCCGGCGAGGAAGCGCGCGATGTCGCCGTTCTTGCCCTCGTACGAACCGGCCTGGAACCACGGGAACGAGTTCAGCAGGTGGTGCATGCCGATCGGGATCAGCGCGCGGTTCGCGACACCGAAGATGCCGGCGCCGGCCGCGCCCGAGCCGACGAGCCACTCACCGAAGTTGTGCAGACCGGCCCCGAGTACGGGCCAGATGAGACCGAAGACGATGCCGATGAGCAGACCCGCGAAGGCGGAGAGGATCGGGACGAGACGACGGCCGCCGAAGAAGCCCGCCCAGTCGGGCAGTTTGGTCCGGTAGAACTTCTGGTAGAGCAGGGCGACCACGATGCCCATCACGACACCGCCGAGGACGCCCGCGTTCACGGGGGCGTCCGACATGACTATCTTGCCGTCGACGACGCTCGCGACCTGCGGCAGGTTTCCGTCCGTGAAAGTGGCCAGCACCTTCTGGAAGACCAGATAGCCGGTGACCGCGGCGAGCGCGGTCGAGCCGTCCGACTTCTTGGCGAAGCCGATGGCTATGCCCACGGCGAAGAGCAGCGGCATGTTGTCGAGGATCGCGCCGCCGCCGGCGGCCATGTAACCGGCGATCTTGGTGATGAAGGTGGGGAACGACTCGCGCCCGAGCATGTCGGGGTTGCCGAGGCGGACCAGAAGAGCGCCGGCGGGCAGCACGGCGACCGGCAGCATGAGGCTGCGGCCGATGCGCTGCATGACGGACATCACGCCGGAGCCCTTTTTCTTGGCCGCGGGGGCGGCGCTGGCCGTGGACATCAACTTCCTCCAGAGGACAAGGCACCGCCGTGAGCAGGGAAGACGGGGAATGGCGGCGACCCGGGGAACACGGCGCGCGGCCATGTGGTCTACACCTATGAGTGGTGTAGACCAGTTGTAGCATGGTGAGGGTTGAATAAGGAACCTTCGTAATCTCTCGATCTGGACTCGGCGCTTCCGGGTGTGGGCGGGGCCCGGTGGGGGTGCGGCGGACGCGCGAAAAGGACCCCCGGACCGGGCGGTCCGAGGGCCCTCACGGCGGGCGGAGACCGCCCGCGCTCAGCTCTCCGCGCTCAGCTCCCCGTGTTCTCCTTCTCCGCTTCCTTCGCCAGCTCCTCCGGCTCCCGCCCCGGAGTCGGGATGTCGAACCTTGTGATCGTGAACCGGAAGACCGCGTAGTAGACGACCGCGAAACAGAGCCCGATCGGAATGATCAGCCAAGGCTTCGTGTCCAGATGCCAGTTGACGACATAGTCGATCAGTCCCGCCGAGAAGCTGAAGCCCGCGTGCACCCCCAGCGCCCAGGTGATCGCCAACGACGCACCCGTCAGCAGCGCGTGCAGCCCGTACAGCAGTGGCGCGGCGAACATGAACGAGAACTCCAGCGGCTCCGTGACGCCGGTCACGAAGGACGTCAGGGCGACCGAGACCATCAGACCCGCCACCTGCTTACGGCGCTCCGGCCGCGCGCAGTGCGTGATCGCGAGCGCGGCGGCCGGCAGGCCGAACATCATGATCGGGAAGAAGCCCGACATGAACTGCCCCGCCGACGGGTCCTGGGCGAAGAACCGCGTCAGGTCGCCCTGTACGACGGTCCCGTCCGCCGTCGTGAACTCGCCCGCCTGGAACCAGAAGAAGGTGTTCAGGAACTGGTGCATCCCGATCGGGATCAACAGCCGGTTCGCGACACCGAAGATGCCCGCGCCCCACGCGCCCAGATCGATCAGCGACTTGGCGAACGACGTCAGCCCGTCACCCACCGGCTGCCACAGCAGCCCGAACGCCACCCCGATGACCACCCCCAGGAACGCCATCTGGATCGGCACCAGGCGGCGGCCGTTGAAGAATCCGAGCCAGTCCACCAGCCTCGTACGGTGGAAACGCTGCCAGACCACCGCCGTCAGCAGGCCGATCAGAATGCCGCCGAGCACACCGGGGTTCTGCGGGGCGCCCTCCGGGAGTTCGTCGGTGACCGTGCCGTCGGCGGGGAACGCCATCAGCACGTTGTGGTAGACGAGGAAGCCCACGACGGCGGCGAGCGCGGTGGATCCGTCCGCCTTCTTGGCGAAGCCGATCGCGACCCCGATACAGAAGAGCAGCGGCAGACCGAAGCTCCCGTCCAGGATGGCGTTCCCGCCCTGGAGGAAGACCGCGGTCGTCCTGTCCCAGAAAGCGCCGTGCAGATACGCGTCGAAGAGATTGCCCAGACTGACCAGCAGCCCCGCCGCCGGGAGTACGGCGACCGGCAGTTGGAGGCTGCGCCCGACTTTCTGAAGCCCCTGGAAGAGGCCGTTCCACCATCGTCGCCGGGGTACCGGGGGGAGGGCTGACGCGTCGGCACCCGTCGAACTCATCCGCGTCCTCCCGTGGCACAGTGGTGTAGACCAGTTGCGATACGCTCCCGGGACCGGGCCCCGGCAGGCGTATCACTGGTGACCGTTATCTTTCGTTATGGGTCGATCACCCGCCCGTGAAGATGGGCCAACTGTGCGTTAACGTGAAAAATCGGATCCACGGTGAACCGGGACACCACCCCTTGGACAGCAGGGAGCAGGACATGGCCAGCAAGGCTGAGAAGATCGTCGCCGGGCTCGGCGGGATCGAGAACATCGAAGAGATCGAAGGCTGCATCACCCGCCTCCGTACCGAGGTCGTGGACCCGGGCAAGGTCGACGAGGTCGCGCTGAAGGCCGCCGGCGCGCACGGCGTCGTCAAGATGGGCACCGCGATCCAGGTCGTCATCGGCACGGACGCCGACCCGATCGCCGCCGACATCGAAGACATGATGTGAACGACTGAGTAGTTCGAGGGGCCCGATCCGGACAACCACCGCAGGTAGGGCGGGGAACCGGAACGAGCCCCTCACCCATGTCCCAGGTCCGGTTAGGCTCACACCCATGTCTCGAATCGACGGCCGCACCCCCGAACAGCTCCGACCCGTCACCATCGAACGCGGATGGAGCAAGCACGCCGAAGGATCCGTACTCATCTCCTTCGGCGACACCAAGGTCTTCTGCACCGCCTCCGTCACCGAAGGCGTCCCGCGCTGGCGCAAGGGCAGCGGCGAAGGCTGGGTCACCGCCGAGTACTCGATGCTGCCCCGCTCCACCAACACCCGCGGCGACCGTGAAGCCGTACGCGGCAAGATCGGCGGACGCACCCACGAGATCTCCCGTCTCATCGGACGTTCACTGCGCGCCGTCATCGACTTCAAGGCACTCGGCGAGAACACCATCGTCCTCGACTGCGACGTCCTCCAGGCCGACGGCGGCACCCGCACCGCCGCCATCACCGGCGCGTACGTCGCCCTCGCCGACGCCGTCGAGTGGGCCAGGGCCAAGAAGATCGTCAAGGCCGGCCGGCAGCCCATCACCGGAACCGTCTCCGCGATCAGCGTCGGCATCGTCGACGGCGCGCCGCTGCTCGACCTCCGTTACGAGGAGGACGTGCGCGCCGACACCGACATGAACGTCGTCTGCACCGGCGACGGCCGCTTCGTCGAAGTACAGGGCACCGCCGAGGCCGAGCCCTTCGACCGCAAGGAACTCGGCGCCCTCCTCGACCTCGCCGCCGACGGCTGCGCGGAACTCGCCACCCTCCAGACCGCGGTGCTCGAAGAGGCCCTCGACAGGTAAAGAAGCAACCAAGTACGCCGGTGCCGCGTCGTTACAGTCGCGACTCAAGGGCGTACGGACCTGCCCGTACGCCCTTCCGTACGAAGAGAGGGAACCGACCCATGGCCTCGCGCCGACGCACCGCGGTGACCATAGCCGCCGTCCTGCTCACGCTCACGGGAGCCGCCGGCTGTGGCGCACTCGACAAGGCACTCGACTGCGTCCAGACCGCCGACGCCATAGCCACCAGCGTGGACAAGCTCCAGCAGGCGATCTCCACCGCGGCGGACGACCCGACGCAGGCCCGGGAGGCCCTGGACGACATCGACACCGAGCTCGACAAACTCCAGGACAAGACCGACAACGCGGACCTCAGCAAGGCCGTCGACGACCTGACCACCGGCGTCGGCACCGTCCGTGAGTCCATCGAGAACGGTGACGCCACCCCCGACCTCACGCCCGTGACGGACGCGGCCACCGAGATCGGCAAGGTCTGCACCCCGTAACCGCACCCCGTAACCGAACACCCGGCCACGGGCGGATAATCGGCGCATGACGCGTCTGATCCTCGCCACCCGCAACGCCGGGAAACTCTCCGAGCTCAAGGCCATCCTCGCCGACGCCGGTCTCACCCACGACCTCGTCGGCGCGGATGCCTACCCCGACATCCCGGACGTCAAGGAGACCGGCGTCACCTTCGCCGAGAACGCCCTGCTCAAGGCCCACGCCCTGGCCCGCGCGACCGGCCACCCGGCCGTCGCCGACGACTCCGGCCTCTGCGTCGACGTCCTGGGCGGCGCCCCCGGCATCTTCTCGGCCCGCTGGTCCGGCACCCACGGCGACGACCGCGCCAACCTCGACCTGCTGCTGGCCCAGCTCTCCGACATCACACCCCCGCACCGCGCGGCCCACTTCGCCTGCGCGGCGGCCCTCGCACTCCCGGACGGCACGGAGCGGGTGGCCGAAGGCCAACTCCACGGCACCCTGCGCCACATCCCCTCGGGCACGGGAGGCTTCGGCTACGACCCGATCCTCCAGCCGGACGGCGACACCCGCACCTGCGCGGAACTGACCCCGGCGGAGAAGAACGCGATCAGCCACCGGGGCAAGGCTTTCCGCGCACTGGTACCGGCGGTGCGGGAGCTGCTGGGCTGAGCGACCGCGCCGAAGGGCCGCCCCAGGGGGCGGCCCTTCGTATGCGGTGCGGCCGGTGGGATTCGAACCCACACGGGATTTAACCCACTGGGACCTAAACCCAGCTCGTCTCGCCAGTTCCGACACGGCCGCGCGGCCGCCCATCATGCTACCGGAGGCGTGCGACAGCGGCCGCGTGCTTCAGGGGGCTCTTCAGAGGGCCGCCGGGCGGGTTTTCCTGGCTCGATTACGGCACCAGGTGTCCGTGAGGGCGTGGCAATTCGGGCAGAGATAGCGCAAGTTCTCGCGGCGGTTGTCCAGCCGGTCGCCGCTGATGTGGTCGATCGGAAGGGTGATTGGTTCACCGAGCCACTCACCGGTGTTGCCGCACCTGGCGCACTCGTAGGGGACGCCGATTTCCTGGAGCGCTCGGTGAAGGCGTGCGCGATTCACGCGAGGCGAGCCCTGCGGGAACACGACAAGAACGGCCGGCGTGAGGGGCCTTGGCGCGGGCACCCGTACGGTCCCCCAGGCGCGTCGCCGGAAATGGCCGGCGTCGAGGCCGAGTTGAGCGGCGGCGCGTCGTACGCGCCGATGGTTGGTGTCGTTGACGGCGAGGCCGAGTGCGCGCATGACGTCCGCGTAACTCGCCGACGACGACACTGCCGTACGCAATGCCTTCTCGTCGATGGCCAGCCGCTTGTTCCGGAAGTGGCTGGTGTCGATGGCGTGCTCGTGCAGCATCCTTCCCAGGGCGGCACGTGAGCGGCTGTCGTCAGGGACCCCGAGGAGACGTGCGGTGCCCCGGATGCTCTTCGCCGCGGATGCCGCGGCCGTGAGTTCTTCCGCCGTGAAGGGTAAATCGATCTGTTCGCGGTTCATTCCGGGAAAGTGTCCGATATCGATACCGGCCGCTGCTATTCGGCGGGCAATGTGCGAGAGGGTGCCGGTGGCGGGCGCGGCGCCGAGTTTGGTGGCCACCTCGCGGAGCGTCGTCGATGTGGCCGCCGCGGCCGCGATGGCTTCGTCCGGATACTTTCGCCACGGGCTGCGCTGCTTGAAATGGCTGGTGTCGAGACCCAACTCGTCGACCTTCGCCTGTAGAACCCGGCGTTGACCCCCACTTCCGGTGAGGCCCAGCCGACGCGTCAGGTCGGACCAGTTCACCGACTGGGCGACCGCCGAGGCCAACCTGTCAACGTCGTATGTCTCAGCCATGGGGACCCTTTCCATCCGGCCGCGCGTTCGCGCTCCCGTACGGAGTAACGAACCGTTAATCGGATGGTCACGACCGGAATGTGGATAACTCGGGTCGTGCCTCGCGGCGACGGAGGAGGATCAAGTCATGCCCACTCCTCAGAACGACACCACGCCTCACGACGACCGCACGGAAGCCTGGGCCTGCGCCTGCAAAAGGACCAGTTCCGCCGCCTCCTCCCTCGTCCCCACCGACGGTGGCGACCCCTCCAGCGGCAGGCCCGCCGTCTCCGCCATACAGGCGACCGCGGCGACGCCGATCAGGGCCGCGAACATCGCGTAGTACGCGGGCATCAGATTGTCGCCGGTGAGACTGATGAGACCGGTGATCACGAACGGGGTCGTACCGCCGAAGAGGGAGGCCGAGAGGTTGTAGCCGACCGACAGGGAGCCGTAGCGGACGCTCGTGGGGAAGAGCGCCGGCAGGGCCGCCGACATCGTGCCGAGGAGACAGACCAGGGAGAGCCCCAGCATCGCCATCCCGGTGACGATCGCGAGATAACCGCCCTGCTGGATCAGCAGGAACGCCGGAAGGGAGAGGACGAAGAACCCGAGCATCCCCGCCATCAGGAGCGGCTTGCGGCCGAACTGGTCGCTGAGACGGCCCACTTGGTTGATCATCCCCATCAGGGCGACCATGACGCCGAGCAGGATGAGCAGCCCATGGGTGTCGCTGTAGTGGAGTTGGTCGGAGAGATACGTCGGCATGTAGGACAGCAGCATGTAGTCGGTGACGTTGTACGCGCCGACGAGGCAGACGCAGAGGATCAGCCTCGGCCAGTGGTCGCGGAAGATCCTGCCGAGATCGGACGCGGTGCTGGTCTCGACCAGATCGGCGGCCTCGGTCGCCTGGACCGTGTCCTGCTCCATCTTCGTGAACGCGGGGGTCTCGTCCAGCCTCAGCCGCAGATAGAGGCCGATGAGCCCGAGCGGCGCGGCGACGAGGAACGGTACGCGCCAGCCCCAGGCCTCCATGCCCGCGGAGCCGAGCACGGCGGTGAGCGCGGTGACGAGCCCGGCCGCGCCGATGTAGCCGGCGAGGGTGCCGAATTCGAGGAAGCTGCCGAAGAAGCCGCGCCGTTTGTCGGGGGCGTACTCCGCGATGAAGGTGGAAGCGCCGCCGTACTCGCCGCCGGTGGAGAACCCCTGCACCAGCCGGAAGAGGATCAGCAGAACGGGGGACCAGAAGCCGATCGACGCGTACGAGGGGATCAGCCCGATCGTGCCGGTGCCGATCGCCATCATGATCATGGTCATGGCCAGGACCTTCTTGCGGCCGATTCGGTCACCCAAAGGGCCGAAGAACATGCCGCCGAGTGGCCGTACGAGGAAGGCCACCGCGAAGGTCGCGAAGGAGGAGAGCAGTTCGACCGTGGCGTTGCCGGAGGGGAAGAAGACATGGCCGATGGTGACGGCCAGATAGCTGTAGATCCCGAAGTCGAACCATTCCATGGCGTTGCCCAGCGCGGCCGCCTTCACCGCCCGCTGGACCGCCGCCTCGTCGGTGACGGTGATGTCGGACCTGCGCAGCGGGGGGTTCTTACGGCGCCGGCGCGCGCGGAAGAGCGCCGGGTGGCGTCGGGACGCCGGGGAGTCGGCAGCCTGGTCGCGCGCGGGCTCCGTCATGGGCCGGTTTCCTTTCCCAGGGCCTGCGGGGACGTCTGTCCCTAGGGAAAGCCTCCGCGCCGCTGTGACGGCCGCAAGCCGGAGCCGCACGACGGGCGGCTCCGGCTGTCCCCGTCCGTCAGATGCCGAGATCCTTGATGATCTTCGCGACATGGCCGGTGGCCCGGACGTTGTAGAGCGCCTGCTCGACCTTGCCCTCCTCGTCGACGATGACCGTCGAGCGGATGACACCCGTCACCGTTTTGCCGTAGAGCTTCTTCTCGCCGAAGGCGCCGTACGCGGCGAGGACGGACTTGTCGGTGTCGCCGACCAGGGTGACCTTCAGGTTCTCCTTGTCGCGGAACTTGGCGAGCTTCTCCGGCTTGTCCGGCGAGACCCCGATGACGTCGTAGCCGGCGCCGGCCAGCACGTCGAGGTTGTCGGTGAAGTCGCAGGCCTGCTTGGTGCATCCGGGCGTGAGCGCGGCGGGGTAGAAGTAGACGATGACCTTGCGCCCCTTGTGGTCGGCGAGCGAGACGTCGTTGCCGTCGGCGTCGGGCAGGGTGAAGGCGGGGGCGGTGTCGCCGGGCTGAAGTCGCTCGCTCATGGTTCTCCTCGGTACGGGGGCGGGCAGGTGTATCGGCCCGAGCGTAGTAGCGCCGCGAAGTGCGAGGGCGGTGGAGCTGACAGACTGTCCGGGTAGGCGAAGGATCGAAGGACCAACCAACCGGACATGACGACGGAGGCAGCGGTGTCGGATGCCAGGACCCCTGCGCAGATCGAGGCGGACATCGTCCGCCGGCGCGACCAGCTCGCCGAGACGCTCGACGAGATCGGCGTGCGGGTGCACCCGCAGACGATCGTGGGCGACGCGAAGGCACGGATGGTCTCCCGGGTGGACCAGACCGCGGGCAGGGCGTACGTCGCGGTGAATCGCACGGTGGCGGGTGTGAAGGGCAGGTTCGTCTCGGACGACGGCGCTCCGCGGCTGGAGCGGGTCGTCCCGGTGGCGCTGGTCGTCGTCGGACTGGTCGGGCTGCTCGCGGTGTCCGCGCGCCGCCCGCGCCGCCGCCGGGGCTGAGGACGGGACCACCCCTCCGGCGTACGGCGCGGCTTCGGGCGGGTAAATTCGTGGGTGTGAGCAACAATTCCCACGACTCCTCCCATGACAAGCTGCCCATCCGGATGCTGCACGACCGGGTGCTGGTCAGGACCGACATCCCGGAGGGCGAACGGCGTTCGTCCGGCGGCATCGTCATCCCGGCGACCGCGGCCGTCGGGCGGCGCCTCGCCTGGGCCGAGGTGGTCGCCGTCGGGCAGAGCGTGCGGACGGTCGAGCCCGCGGACCGGGTGCTGTACGACCCCGAGGACCGCGCCGAGGTCGAGGTCCGGGGCGTGGCCTACGTACTGATGCGGGAACGCGACCTGCACGCGGTGGCGGCGGACCGGTTCGAGGGGTCGGAGGACTCCACGGGGCTCTATCTCTGACGAGGCTCCACGGAAGGGCCTGGTGACCATCGTCACCAGGCCCTTCCGGTGTCTCTTTGCTAGGTTTGCGGGACCCCGACGAGACGCGCCGTACCGGGTCAAACGAAAGACGACGCACCCCTTGTCCGCGTTTCGCTCGGAGGTGCCGTCATGGCCTGGGTCCTGCTCGTTGTCGCCGGTCTGCTCGAAGTGGGCTGGTCGATCGGGATGAAGTACACCGACGGATTCACCCGGCTGTGGCCGAGTCTCTTCACCGGTGCCGGAATCGTCGCCAGCATGCTGCTGCTCTCGCAGGCCGCCAGAACGCTGCCGATCGGCACGGCGTACGGCGTGTGGGTCGGGATCGGCGCCGCCGGAGCGGCCGTCGTCGGCATGGCGGCACTAGGCGAACCGGCGACCGCCGCCCGGATCTTCTTCGTCTGCCTGCTGCTGGTGGCCGTGGTGGGCCTGAAGGCGACGTCCGGCCACTAGCCCGCAGGGCTCGCAGGCCCCGGACGGGGGCGTTACTCGCGGGGGCGTGAGGTGCGGGGTGGGCCGTTGCCCGTGGCTCCGTCCGCCGCGCCGCCGCCCCCGTTGTCGCCTCCGCCGCCGCCTCCGATGAGCCCGTCGGTCAGGCCGTTCGTCCGGCCCTCGCTCTGGCCCTGCGCACCGCCGTCGCCCTGGCCGCCGTCCGTACCGCCTCCGCCGCCGTCGGTCCCTCCCGAGGTCTGTCCTTGCGCCTGGCCCTGGGCCTGGCCCTCGTTTCCGCCGGTGTCGGCGCCTTCGCTCCGGCCCTGCGCCGCGCCCGCGTTCTGTCCCCCCGTCCGGCCGGGCGCCGCGGGCTGGTCCGGGGAGCCCGGACTCTCCGACCGGCCCGGTGACGCGGGCTGTTCGGGGCTGCCGGACTCGTCGTCCGGCGGGGTGATCTCGTCCACGCCGTCCTCCAGCGTCAGTTCGAAGTCCGTGGCGTCGGTGCCCTCCAGGGCCGCCGCCGTGAACTGGCCCCAGATCTGCGCGGGCGGCCCGCCCCCGTTGACGCGCGCCAGGCCGAGCGCGCCGTACAGCGGTTTCTGGCGCGCCGTTTCGGGGTCGGCGCCCATGATCGCGACAACGGTCGCCAGGTCGGGCGTGTAGCCGGCGAACCAGGCCGCCTTGTCGTCCTCGGCCGTCCCCGTCTTGCCGGCCGCCGGGCGGCCGGCTGACTGGGCGGCCGTGCCCGTACCGCCCTCCACGACGCTCTGGAGGATCGCCGTGGTGGTGTCGGCCGCCTGGCGGCTGACGGCCTGCGTCTGCCGCCCGCGCGGCACTTCGACGGTCGCACCGTTCTTGGTGATCTCCGAGACCATCGTGTACGTGCCGTGCCGGCCGTGGTTGGCGAGCGTCGCGTACGCCTCCGTCATGTCGAGCACGCTCGCCGTGGCCGGGCCGAGCGCGATGGACGGGGACGCCGTGAGGTCGGGGGTGTCGTCGGGGATGCCGAGGCGGACCGCGGTGTCGCGGACCCGGCTCGGGCCGACGTCCTGTGCCATCTGCGCGTACACGGCGTTGATGGACTTGTCGGTGGCCTCACTGACGCTGACGGGGCCGTACGAGACGTCGTCCTCGTTGGCCGGGTCGTACCCGGTGGACCCGTCGGGCCCCTCCACCATGCGCTTGTTGGTGCCGTCGTACTCGGTGTTGGGGGTGATCTGTTCGCCGTCCTGGGTGTGCGAGTCGTTCTCGACGGCTGCCGCGAACACGAACGGCTTGAAGGTGGAGCCGACCTGGTAGTCGCGGCGGGTCGCGTTGTTGACGTACTGCCGCGTGTAGTCGACGCCGCCGTACATGGCCACGACCTCGCCGGTGGCGGGGTCGATGGAGACGCCGCCGACGCGTACGTTGCGGTCGGCCGCGCGCTTGGTGTCGACCTTCGACGTCACCTGTTCGTCCACCGCGTCGACCAGTGCCTTCTGTTTCGGCCGCTGGAGCGTGGTGGTGATGCGGTAGCCGCCGCTGGCGAGGGTCTTGTCGTCGAGGATCTTGTTCTTCGTGAGATAGTCCTCGACCGCCTGGACGATGTAACCGCGCTGCCCCGACAGGCCGGTGGACGGCTTGGCCTTGCCGGGCAGCGGGAAGACCATGGCGTCGCGGTCGGCGGGGGAGAGCCAGTTCTCCTTGACCATGCCGTCGAGCACATAGTTCCAACGGCCCTCCGCCTGCCCCGTGTTCTCCGGGTGCAGGGCGACGTCGTACGCGCTGGGCGCGTTGAGCAGCGCGGCCAGGAAGGCGCCCTCCGCGGTGTCGATGTCCTGGACGTTCTTGCTGTAATAGGCCTGTGCGGCGGCCTGGATGCCGTACGCGTTGCGCCCGAAGTAGCTGGTGTTGAGGTAGCCCTCCAGGATCTGCGCCTTGCTCTCCTCGCGGTTGAGCTTGATGGCGATGAAGAACTCCTTCCCCTTGCGCACGACGGTCTGTTCCTGCGCGAGGTAGTAGTTCTTGACGTACTGCTGGGTGATCGTGGAACCGCCCTGGGTGCCCTTGCCGGTCATGGTGTTCCAGGCGGCGCGGACCATGCCCTGCGGGTCGATGGCGGGTTCGTTGTAGAAGTCCCGGTCCTCGGCGGCCAGTACGGCGCGACGGACGCTCTTCGGGATGTGGGAGAGCGGCACGTTCTCGCGGTTGACCTCGCCGTCGCGCGCCAGTTGGCTGCCGTCCTCGTACAGATACACGTTGGACTGGGCGACGGCGGCGACGTTGGCGGCCGGGATCTGGACCAGCGTGTAGCCGGCGATGAAGCCGCCGATGAGCACGAACGCGCAGAACAGGAACCCCCCGAGCAGCATGCGCCAGGTGGGGAAGATCCGGCGCCAGCCGGAGCGCTTGCGGCGGGCCTTGCGGGCGGCCTTGCGTGCGGCGCGCCCGCCGGTGAGTTTCCCGCCGCCGGGGCCGCCGCCCGGTCCCTTGCCGCGGCCGTGGTCGGTCGGGTCGCGCGGGGGCCAGCCCTGCTGCTGCGCGTCGCTCATGTGTGCGGAGGCTCCTCGGCCGGGTCGAATCGGTAGTTACGGGCTATCCGGGTGATTCGTTTGCGGCACCATGAAACATGGTCGAACCGGGCCCGGGGCCGCCGACCGGATAACCGCTCGCGGTGGGTGACCCCCTTGGGCTAGGGTCGGGCGCTTTGGTGCCGTACAGCGGAAACGGCACGGGGAGACCACACGTAACGGGGCCGAGGGGGAGTGCTGACGTGCGTCTGTACGCGGTCGTCGCGGCGGGCGGGTTCCGCCGCTACGCGACGTACCGGACCGCCACGGCCGCGGGGGTGTTCACCAACACCGTCTTCGGTTTCATCGTGGCGTACACCTACACGGCGCTCTGGGAGCAGCGGCCCCAGCTCGGCGGCTACGACCTCTCGCAGGCGGTCACCTACGTCTGGATCGGCCAGTCGCTGCTGATGACCTGCGCGATGATGGGCGGCGGCTTCGAGGACGAGTTGATGGACCGTATCCGCACCGGCGACGTGGCGATCGATCTCTACCGGCCTGCGGATCTCCAGCTGTGGTGGCTGGCAAGCGACTTGGGGCGCGCCGCGTTCCATCTGCTGGGACGCGGGATCGTACCGATGGCGCTCGGCGCGCTCGCCTTCGAGCTGTCGCTGCCCGAGAACCCGCTGGTCTGGGCCGCGTTCCTCTGCTCCGTGTTCCTGGGCGTCGTGGTCAGCTTCGCCGTGCGCTTCCTGGTCGCCCTGTCGGCCTTCTGGCTGCTGGACGGCGCGGGAGTCGGCCAGATCACCTTCCTGGCGGGGATGTTCTTCTCCGGGATGCTGCTGCCGCTGACGCTCTTCCCCGGGCTCCTGGGCGAGGTCGCGAGGGCGCTGCCGTGGTCGTCGCTGCTCCAGATCCCGGCGGACGTCTTCCTGGGGCGGCACACGGGGTGGGGACTGGTCGGGGCGTTCGCGTTCCAGGCCGGGTGGGCGCTGGCGCTGCTGGCGCTGGGGCGGCTGCTCCAGTCCGTGGCGACGCGAAGGGTGGTGGTGCAGGGTGGCTGACGTGGTGCAGTCGGAACGGACGCTTGAGCGGGAGTGGCCGCGCTCGCCTCTGTGGGAGGGGCTGCGTGCGTACGGCCTGATCGTGGCCATGTGGATGCGGTCGACGATGGCCTACCGCGCGTCGTTCGCCATGACCGCCTTCGGGAACTTCGCGGCGACCGCGTTCGACTTCGTCACGATCCTGCTGATGTTCTCCCACGTCGACCAACTGGGCGGCTACTCGCTGCCCGAGGTCGCCTTCCTTTACGGCGCCGCGGGCGCCGCCTTCGGCCTCGCCGACCTGGCCTTCGGGTCGATGGACCGGCTCGGCCGCCGGGTCAGGGACGGCACCCTGGACACCCTGCTGGTGCGCCCGGCGCCGGTGCTCGCGCAGGTCGCGGCGGACAGGTTCGCGCTGCGGCGGCTCGGCCGTATCGTCCAGGGCCTGCTGGTGCTCGGATACGCGCTGACGACGCTCGACATCGCGTGGACCCCGCTCAAGGTGGCGATGGTCCCGATGATGATCCTCAGCGGTGCGGTGATCTTCGCGTCCGTGTTCGTCGCGGGCGGTGCGTTCCAGTTCTGGGCGCAGGACGCCGCCGAGGTGCAGAACTCCTTCACGTACGGCGGGACCACACTGCTCCAGTACCCGCCCACGGTCTTCGCGAAGGACCTGGTGCGCGGGGTGACGTTCGTGGTGCCGCTCGCCTTCGTCAACTGGATGCCCGCGCTGTACGTGATGGACCGTGACGATCCGCTGGGGCTGCCGGACTGGGCCGCCTTCCTGCCGCCGGTGGTGGCGGTGGGGTGCTGCGCGCTGGCGGGGCTGGCGTGGCGGGTGGGGCTGCGGGCGTACCGGAGTACGGGAAGTTAGGAGAGGAACGCGCAATGGATTCGGACGGCTCCGATTTCATCGAACTGGACGGTATCGAGAAGGTCTTCGACGTACGGCGGAAGGCGGGCCTGGTGCGCCGCGAGCGCCATCAGGTGCGCGCGGTCGACGGCATCAGCTTCCGCGTGGCACGCGGCGAGATGGTGGGCTACATCGGCCCCAACGGTGCCGGGAAGTCCACCACCATCAAGATGCTCACCGGCATCCTGACGCCGAGCGCGGGCCGGCTGCGGGTCGCGGGGATCGACCCGTCGCGGGAGCGCACGAGGCTGGCGCGCCGGATCGGCGTGGTGTTCGGCCAGCGCACGACCCTGTGGTGGGACCTGCCGCTGATCGACTCGTACCGGCTGGTGCACCGTATGTACCGCATCCCCGACAAGCGGTACCGGGAGAATCTGGAGCGCTGCGTCGAACTGCTGGAGCTGGGCGAGCTGTTGGACGTTCCCGTACGGCAGCTCTCGCTCGGCCAGCGGATGCGCGGCGACATCGCGGCGGCGCTGCTCCACGACCCCGAGGTGCTCTACCTCGACGAGCCGACGATCGGCCTGGACGTGATCTCCAAGGCCAGGGTCCGTGAGTTCCTGCGGGATCTGAACGCGGAGCGCCGTACGACGGTGCTGCTGACCACGCACGACCTGACGGACATCGAGCAGCTCTGCGCGCGGGTCATGGTCATCGACCACGGGCGGCTCGTGTACGACGGGGCGCTCGCCGGGCTGCACGAGGTGGGCGAGAGCGAGCGGACCCTGGTGGTCGACCTCGAACGCGAACTGCCCCCGGTCGAGCTGCCGGGAGCACGGGTGGTGAAGGTGGAGGGGCCGCGGCAGTGGCTCGCCTTCCCGGCCGCGGCGTCGGCGGCGCCGCTGGTGGCGCGGATCGCGGCGGAGTATCCGCTGATGGACCTGTCGGTGCGGGAGCCCGACATCGAGTCGGTGATCGCGAAGATGCTCTCCCGGGGGAAGGTCCCGGATCCCGCGGTGGGCGAGGAGGCTACTGGGGTCACTGCGCTGTGACGTCCGACTCACCTTTGACTAGGCTGACAACATGACGAGTGAACTTCCTGAGATGCGCGCGTCGGACTCCGAGCGCGAGCGCGTCGCCGAAGTGCTGCGCGATGCCTTGTCCGAAGGACGCATCGACATGGAGGAGTTCGACACCCGCCTGGACGCGGCGTACAAGGCCCGTACGCACGGTGAACTCCAGCCGCTGGTCAGGGACTTGCCCGCGCCGGGCTCGACGGCCGACCTGTCGCCCGCGCGTAGCGCCGACAGCGTCGAGGGCGCGGGCAGGTGGGCGACCTGGATCGGACGCGGACGCGCGACGTCCCGTGCCGCCGTCTCCTTCTGGGGAGGGTTCAACCGCAAGGGCACCTGGACGGTGGGCCGGCGGTTCCACGCCTTCACGATGATGGGCGGCGGCCAGATCGACCTGCGTGAGGCGCGGTTCGAGGAGCGGGAGGCGTCCATCCGCTGCTTCGCGCTGATGGGCGGCATTCACGTCGTCATCCCGCCGGACATGGATGTCACGGTGCGCGGCCTGAGCCTGATGGGCGGTTTCGGGGAGAGCGGGGAGACCACGGAGCTGAGCCCCGGATCGCCGCGGGTGGTCATCACGGGGTTCGCGCTGATGGGCGGCGTGGGTGTGGAGCGCAAGATGAGGTCGGCGGAGAAGCGCCGTCTCAAGGAGGAGCGCAAGAAGGCGGAGCTGGAGAAGAACAGGCTCCGCAAAGAACTCGACTGATTCCTGGGGCGCGCTCAGAGCAGTGCGGGCTCCTTGCCCACCAGGTCCTCGATGTCGACGAAGCGCCCCATGGCCGCGTATCCGTTGTCGCTCGGGTGCAGACCGTCGCCCGAGTCGTAGTCCGGCCGCAGCCGGTCGGGGGCGTACGGATCGCGCAGCAGCCGGTCGAAGTCGACGGTCCTGTCGAAGACGCCGCCCGACCGGATGGCGTCGTTCACCCGGTCCCGTACGGCCTCCAGCCGGTCGGTGTGGCGCGGGTTGCCGCCGAAGGGCGTGAGCGTCGAGCCGACGACCCGCAGCCCCCACGCGTGCGCCTGCCGGGTGAGGGACTTCAGCCCGGCGGTGATCCGGTCCGGGTCGGTCTCGTTCGGCCGGCGGATGATGTCGTTGATGCCGAGTTCGACGAAGACGACCTCGGCCCCCGCCTGCCCCAGGACGTCCCGCCCGAAGCGGGCGAGGGCACTGGGCCCCTTCCCG
The DNA here is from genome assembly GCF_036248275.1 of Streptomyces sp. NBC_01716. Lineage (NCBI taxonomy): Bacteria > Bacillati > Actinomycetota > Actinomycetes > Kitasatosporales > Streptomycetaceae > Streptomyces > Streptomyces sp. NBC_01716. The sequence goes on from NZ_CP109181.1 coordinate 5,640,090, forward strand.
GCGGCGACACTGGGGCGCAGGACGCGATTGCCGCTGATGCCCGCGTTGAGTACGCCCAGACCACTGCCGCGCACCCGGTCTGCCAGCACGTCGGTCCAGCGGTGGCCGGCGCCGTAGGAGGAGCCGATGCCGTCTGTGATCGAGTCCCCGATGACGACGACCGAGCCGCGCGCCCGCCGGTTGAGCACGTCGACGGCGGTGAGGTAGCGCCAGACCGGGGCGCTCTCGGTGTACGCGGCGCCGCCGAGGTCCCGCGTACGGTCGCCCACGGCCGTGTACGAGGTCCGCAGGGCGCGCGGGTGGTACGTGACGGGGCCGCCGGGCGCGGGCGTGTGGACCGTCACCAGGAGATCGGTGTCGTAGGGCACCCGGAGCCGTACGAGATCGCTGACGACGCGCCCGCCCGGTGGGATGACGACGGACGTCTTCTTACCGAAGGTGATGAGGCGCATGGTGCCGGGGGCGGCGCTCGGGCTCTCATGTCGGCCGCTGTCGTCGCTGTCCGCGACGGCGATCGACGCGTGGCCGATGAGCAGGGCTTCGCGGCTGAAGAGGTTGGAGAGGGTGATGCGGGCGGCGGTGCCGCCGATGCTGCTGTGGACGACGTTACGGATGGAACGTCCGACGTGGCCGTGCGGTACCCCGGGCTCGATCCCCGCCGGCGCGGCGGCCCAGGTTCCGATCCACGCGTCGGCGGACGCGGGCGCCGCGGATCCCACGGGCGTACGGGCGCCCGCCCCGCTTCCGGACGCGGCGGCCTGATCACGGCGGCCCTGGTCGGAGCCCCCGCTGCCGCCCAGTGCGTCCACCCCGGCGAATATCGTGGCGACCACCAGTGCCACGACCGTCATAAGGCCCGCGAGCAGGACGAATCCCCGTTGTCTGTTCATGTCCCCCGTGACTCCCTCACACCTACGTACAAAGGACATCATCCGGCATGGCGCGGGAACTCGGGATGCGTCCCGGGAGTACCAGAGGTAGGGACAATGCGCACAGATCGGTGAGGGGTCCCGTTGGCGGGCCGGTTTTGGGTACGGGACGGTAGGTCACGGCGGGCACGTACGCGGATGGGTGGAGTGAATGGAACGACGCGATCCGGCTGATCCGGACAGCACGACGGGGTCCGGTTCAGGGGCCGGGGCGGGGTCCGGGGCCGGCGGCGGGACGACGGCGTCCGGCGCCGCGGGGAGCGGCAGCGCTCGTACGGGCGTGGCCGGGGGGGACGGGGCCTTCGCCCTGGGCTCCGGCCCCGGCAGGCGCTCGCCGTTCTCCCCGCTAGGCTTCACCGCCGCCGACGAGGAGAAGCGGCGCGGCGTCCGCCGTATGAAGGCCACCGCGACCGGCCTGCTGCTCTTCGTCGCGGTCATCTACATCCTCGCCACCTGGGCGAAGAACTCGGGCATCACCGGCTGGCCCCCGTACGTGGCGGCGGCGGCCGAGGCGGGCATGGTGGGCGCGCTGGCGGACTGGTTCGCCGTCACGGCCCTCTTCCGCCACCCGCTCGGCCTGCCGATCCCGCACACCGCGATCATCCCGAACAAGAAGGATCAACTCGGCGCCTCCCTCGGCTCGTTCGTGGGGGAGAACTTCCTCTCCGGCGACGTCGTACGGACCCGGCTGCGCGGACTCGGCATAGGCGGCAGGCTCGGCGCCTGGCTGGCCGACCCCGCCCACGCCGACCGCGTCACCGCCGAACTGGCCACGGCCCTGCGGGGCGCGCTGACCGTCCTGCGGGACAGCGACGTCCAAGCGGTCGTGGGCGAGGCGATCACCCGCCGCGCGGACGCCGTGGAGGTCGCCCCCGGCATAGGGAAGACGCTGGAACGCGTGGTCAAGGACGGCGCCCACCACCGCGCCGTCGACCTGATCTGCGCCCGCGCGCACGACTGGCTGGTCGAGCACGGCGACTCAGTGATGGACGCCGTCCAGGGAGGCGCGCCCGGCTGGACGCCGCGCTTCGTCGACCGCAGGATCGGCGACCGCGTCTACAAGGAACTGCTGCGCTTCGTCACGGAGATGCGTGACATGCCGAGCCACCCGGCGCGCGGCGCGATCGACCGCTTCCTCAAGGACTTCGCCTCCGACCTCCAGTCGGACACGGAGACGAGGGCGCGCGTCGAGCGCCTCAAGTCGGAGCTGCTGGCCCGCCCCGAGGTGCAGGACATCATCGCGTCGGCGTGGTCCTCCGTACGGGCGATGATCATCGCGGCGGCTGAGGACGACCGCAGCGAACTGCGCCTGCGCGCTCGTGCCTCCCTCCTCTCGCTCGGCGCCCGCCTGGCGACGGACGAGAGGCTCCAGCGGAAGCTGGAGGGCTGGGTGGAGGACGCGGCGGACTACGTCGTGACGACGTACCGGGGCGAGATCACGTCACTGATCTCCGACACCGTCGCGAGCTGGGACGGCAAGCACACGTCGAAGAAGATCGAGGCGCACATCGGTCGTGACCTGCAATTCATCCGTATCAACGGCACGGTGGTGGGTGCGCTGGCGGGCCTGCTGATCTACACGGTCTCGCACGCGCTGGGCGGCTGACCGATGAGTTTCCGGGCGCTGCCCGGTCAGTCGGACAGAATCGCGGCACCCACGATCACCCACGATCACACACCACACACCGGACACCCAGGAGACCTTCGATGCGCACACTGATCACCACCGCCTTCGTCTCGCTCGACGGCGTCGTGGAGGCCCCGGGCGGCGAGCCGGGTTACCGGAACTCGGGCTGGACCTTCAAGGACGTGGAGTTCCTCCCGGAGGCGTACGAGATCAAGGGCCGGGAGCAGGAGGAAGCCGCGGCCATGCTGCTGGGGAGAACGAGTTACGAGGCGTTCAGCCCGGTCTGGCCCGGCATGGAGGACTTCGCCCGGTACAAGGTGCTGCCGAAGTACGTGGTCTCCTCCACCCTCACCGACGACAAGCTGGTCTCGGACTGGGGCCCGACCTCGATCCTGCGGTCGCTCGACGAGGTCGCCGCGCTGAAGAAGACCGAGGGCGGCCCGATCATCGTCCACGGCAGCGCCACCCTGAACCGGAACCTCTCGGACGCCGGCCTGATCGACCGGTACCACCTGCTGGTCTTCCCGCTCCTGCTCGGCGCGGGCAAGCGCCTGTTCAGCGACAAGGACAAGGACGCCCAGAAGCTGCGGCTGGTCGAGCACGAGGTGTACGCCAACGGCCTGCAGAAGAACGTCTTCGACGTCGTCCACTGAGGACGGTCCCGGGCCGGGTGCGGCTCTGGCTGGGTGTGTGAACCGGACCGCCCGGCCCACACACCCAGCAACCATGGGGGAGTGCCCTCAAGTACGTAGCTCGGTACGAAGGTGTTCAACGCGACCCGGTAAAAGGCGAACAGGTTCGGCACCCGACAGGATCTAGGGCGTGTTTGAGAAGTCCCGTCTGGCCCACGACGCCTGGCACGCGCGCTCGCTGCGTTGTCGGAGTCATCCAAGTACGTCCAGTACGAGGCTGATCCTCCGCCTTGCGATCGCACGCACCAGACGCCGTGGGCCCCGCCCGATGGGCGGACGACGCTACTTCTCAAACACGCCCTAGCCGTCGCCGTCCTGGCTGTCCAGCCCCTGCTCGTACGCCTCAAGGGTGTCGACAAACATGCGCCGCTGCGCGGGCGTCAGCGGCTCCAGCGCCTTGCGCCAGGCCCCGGCCCCGCGCGCCAGCCAGCCGTCGATGGCGGGCCGGTGCTCGTCGCTGATGCTGACGATGGTGCGACGCCGGTCTCTGTCGTCCGCCTCGCGCCGCAGAATCCCCTGCCTGCTCAGCTCGCCGACCATCAGGCTCACCGTCGCCGGGGCGACCTCCAGGCGCGTCGCGAGCGTGTTGACGGTCATCGGACCGTCGAAGAGGAGGAAGGCGAAGAGGGACAGATGGCGGGGGGCGAGGGAGAACGACTCCAGTTCCGCGGGGATCCTGATCCGCTTCACGCGCCCGACCATCCGGGGCATGAGCAGCAACAACGTACGGATCCCGTCCTCGACGCCGAGGCCTTCGGGGCCTTCGGTGCCGTTGGGCTCGTCGTCGTGCCGCCGGCTGCCGGTTGACATCCGTACCGCCCTCTCCATAGTTTTGAGTTCAAAGCATCTTTGCTTGCAAAGCAAATGTGTCTGCTGGTCGAGCGCCGAGCGTATCCGGAGAGGCCACCCCATGACCGACCCCGCACAGCACAGTGAGCACAGCACCCCGCAGAGCCTCACACCTCAGGAGTTCAACCAGCTGATCATCGAGGAGTTCCGGGCCAACGGCGGCCGGGTGGGCGGCATGTTCGAGGGTGCGCCGCTCGTCCTGCTGACGACACTGGGCGCGAGGACCGGCAAGCGCCGTACGAACCCCACCGCGTACGCGCGCGACGGCGAACGGCTCCTGGTCTTCGCGTCCAACGCGGGCGGCCCGACGCATCCGGGCTGGTACTTCAACCTGCTCGCGGACAACCGGGTGACCGTCGAGATCGGTACGGAGGAGGGCGGCGTCGATACGTTCTCGGCCCGCGCCGAACCGCTCCGGGGTGAGGAGCGCGACCGCCTGTTCGCCCTCCAGGCGGCGCGGGACCCGGGCTTCGCGGCGTACCAGGCAGGCACGGACCGGGCGATCCCGGTGATCGCCCTGTACCCGCTGAGCCTGACGGACCCCGCGCGGAACCGGGCGATAGCGGAGGAGCTCGTACGGGTCCACGCCCAGCTCCGGACCGAACTGACGGTCCTGCGCACGGCCCCCGCCCTCTCTTCCCCCGCCCTCGAAGAGGAACTGCTGCTGCACTGCCTGAGCTTCTGCGAGTCGCTGAGCATGCACCACACCGCCGAGGACGGCGCGTTCTCGGCCTTCGACCGGCAATTCCCGGAGCTCGCACCGGTGTTGGAGCGCCTGCGCGCGGAACACCGCGCGGTCTCGGCGGCGCTGACGAAGCTCCGGCTGGAGCCGCCGGCCTCGCCGGAGGCTCTGCGGGAGCAGCTGGAAAGGCTGGCCGCGGACTTGGAGGAGCACTTCGCGTACGAGGAGAAGCATCTGCTCCCGGCGCTGAACGGGCACTGAACGCACCCCACACCACGCAAGGCAACAACATTCGGCGAATTCGGCTACACAGAGTCACAGGCGGGCAGAACCTGCCCATGCCGAAACCCACGACAGCGAACACCGAGGCGATCGACCGCCTGGCCCGTACCCAACTGCGGCTGGCGACCACCGGCCAGCTGTCCGCCACCGGTCTGGCCCCCAGTACGACAACACGCCGCTGCGCACCGGGCGGTCCCTGGCAACGGCTGCTGCCGGGCGTGGTCCTGATACAGACAGGCAAGCCGGACATCTGGCAACAACTGCTGGCGGCGGTCCTGTTCGCGGCCAGGGGCGCCTCCGTCATGTCGGGCCACACTGCCGCACTGACGGGCGAGGCGGTCCTGGCCATCTACGGCGTGCGCGGCGCCCGCACCGACCGCGCCGACGTCCTGGTCGGCGCGGACCGCCGGCTCCGCGACCGCTCGTACGTCCGCCTCCACACCACCCGCCGCTGGCCACCGACCCTGCGCGGCGAAGGCATCCCCTGTGTCCGCGCGGTCCGCGCAGCCGCCGACTTCGCCGCCCACGAGCCCTCACCCGACCGGATCCGCGCACTCCTGGTCAGCACCGTCCAGCGGGGCCGCTGCCACCCGGACGACCTCCGCGCCGAACTCCACGCCTCCCACGCCCTGCGCAACCCGGCGGCCCGCGCGGTGCTGGACGACCTCCGCGTCGGCATCCGCTCCATCGCCGAGGGCGAAACCCGCGACACCCTCCTCCGCGCGGGCATCCCCGACCCCCTCTGGAACCCCACACTCCGCACCCCCACGGGCACCTTCCTGGCCCGCCCGGACGCCTACTGGCCCCACGAGGGCGTGGCCCTGGAGGTCGACTCGGCGGAATACCACCTGGGCATCACGGAATACCGCGCCACCCTCCGCCGCCGCCTCCTCCTGGAATCCCACGGCGTATCGGTCCTGAGCGTCACCCCGTCCCTGGTCCGCGACCACCCGGAAGAACTGACCACAGCGGTCCGCACCAAACTCCACCTCGCCACGACCCGCACGACCCGCCCCACGGTCATCCTCCGCCCGTGACGCCCGCGTTGCCGACTGTGGCCCGTACGACGAGTGTCCCGATGTGACCGGGCTCCGGGGCATCCAGAATCTCCGCCTCGGCATGCGCGAACCCGCTCCTCCTGAGCAGACCGACCCACTTTCGAGGCGTATAGCTGTACCGATAGGTAAACATCGCCCTGCCCGCGAAGCCCCCCTTGTACATCCCCTGCGGTCCGTAGGCCCCGGGGATGGCCGGGGGATGCGAGAAGACGAGAACCCCTCCCGGGTTGAGACGCTCAGCGATCAGTGGAAGCAGCCGTACCGGATCGGTGAACCAGACAGCACCGAAGATTGAGTAAATGGCGTCGTAGGCCTGCGTACTGTCCCGAAGATGGTCGAGCACACTGGCACAGACAAACCGCGCTCCCGTATGCCCCCACCGCTCCGCGACACGCTCGACCATGACGGGAGAGAGATCAACCCCGGTTGCCTTCATACCCTCTTGAGCGAGGAAGGCCAGCGCTCGCCCGGTGCCACAACCGATCTCAAGAGCGGACTCGGGCTCCCCCAACAGCTCAACTCCGGGCCCGTGCCCGGAGTACTGAGTCCAGCGAAAGACGGGCTCGCCGTCGAGAACGTCACCCTTGGTGCTGCTCTCGGCGTAGGTGTTCCAGAGCTCGCGTTCCACGTCCATGTCGTGCCGTGCTGACAACGTGATTCCTTGGATCGTCGGTTGAAGTCGTAGGACTGCGCCCGACCTCATGAGGCAAGGGCAGGCGCAGGACACTAGTAGGTGTCAGTGGCTGTCAGGAACCTTGTCGTCACACGGGGAGCAGTCAGCTTCGTCTTTCGCCCAGAGCTCGTCATCGACGTCGAATCCGTTGTCCTTGAGCAATTCGGCGGTACGGAGCACGAGCCCATCGCAGCGTCGCCTGACGAGCGGCGCGTGGTGCTTGTACACACCGTTGTTGTACTCGGCACAGAAAGCCCAGTACAGCGGGGTGTCGAGGATGAGCTGGTGGACTGCCACGTCGACGGTGTAGCCGACGCCCATGTCCACCCCACGCCGTTCCATCGCGGTGATCGTGTACGCGACGGCCTGCCCGAGTGACGGCAGTGCTCATGGTGGAACTCCCGGATCAGTGCTGTGGAGACTGACAAACTCAAGAGAACCGCGCCCAGTTGGATTGCCCCACGGCATCGATGCGGCAGTCTTGACGCACAGTCGACGCACCGGGCGTATCACCTGGGTGAACGCGGTTTCTGGCGGGGAGGGGGCCGACATGGGACTCGCGGAGCAGCGGAAGGCGCTGGGCTACAGTCAAGAGGAGTTCGCTCATGCGCTCGATGTCGACCGGACCACGGTCGGACGCTGGGAGACCGGGCGGACTACGCCGCAGCCCGCGTTACGGCCGAGGCCGGCGCAGCTTCTGCAAGTCAGCCTCGGTGAACTCAACACCTTGGTCGGCCGGTTGGCTGGTGTTGAGCGGCCCGCACGGATGTCATCGGCAAGCGACCACTACGGCTCGGGGGACATCGACGACATGATTCGACGCGAGTTCCTGCGAGTGATCGCCGTGACGGGGGCTCTGTCCTCGTTGCCTTCCACCGACGTCCACGCCTTGGCCGAGAGCGCTCAGCGGGGCGCCTCCGAGGACTTCGGCCGGATGAACAGCCACCTTTGGCGGGTATACCAACTCGCCCGGTCCAAGAGCTCCGTCTATCCGATCGTCCAGGACCAACTCGCCACGCTCACACAGACCCTTGAGGCTGCTTCGGAGAGCGAGGCCGGCGCGCTCTGCGGTGCTGCGGGCGACCTCTTCCAACTCGCGGGCGAGTTGGCCTTCGACAACAGTCGCTACACGGACGCGGCGGCGTCGTACACACTCGCGGCGTCGGCCGGCAAAGAGGCACGGTCCTATGACCTCTGGGCGTGCGCGCTTGTGCGCCACGCATACGTGGGTATGGCCGGGAAGCAGTACAAGGAAGCCGCAGGCGTGCTCTCCGCCGCCGAAAGGCTCGCCAAGAGGGGCGATGGCACCCTCTCCACTCGCTACTGGGTGGCGTCCGTCCAAGCGGAGGCCTACGCGGGTATGGGCCAACTCACGTCCTGCGAGCGCGCCTTGGACGATGCCGAAAAGGTGGCCGACCTGACCGGTGTCACCGCCTCCAGCGGCTGGCTCCGCTTTGATGGCTCGCGGCTCGCCGAGGAGCGTGGGGCGCGTTACGTGCAAACTGGGCCGACTCGACCTGGCCGAGGCCGCACTGACGGGCGCGCTGAAACAGAACGCATTGGCCGAGGGACAGTCGTTCCGCCGCCGAGGCGCTGTTCTCACCGACCTGGCCGCCATCGGCGCGAAGCGACGCGACGCGGACCAGGTGGTCACGTTCGGCCGGGAAGCACTGGCACTCGCTCGCGCCTCTTCCTCCGGCTATGTCGCCCGTAGACTCCGAGGCCTACGAGCCGAGTTCGGCCCCCTCGCGCGCGACGGCCGAGTGGTAGAGCTGGGTACCGAGATCGACGCGTTGAGTACTTCGTAGTAGATCTGACGAGAGGCGTGGGCATGCCCCAGACCGACGGTGCGCGACTGTTCCGGGAGACCTGGATCGCCGGAGTGCGCAAGCACTTCCCGGGCGAACCGAAGGCCGGCTATGTCACCCCCTGGGACGAAACCCCGGAGTGGGAACGCCAGGCGGCGGGCGCCGTGCATGACCAGGTCAGCCAGTTCTTGCACGTGAGCGACGGCCACGCTTCCCGGCTGTCCAGGGAACAGAAGAGCCGCTTTGTCGCGACCTGCTGGACGGCCCAAATGTACAAGCAATTCGAAAACCCCAAGCCCGGCTACGTCGCGGACTGGTCCGATCTTCCGGACTGGCAGAAGGAGACAGACGCCGACATTTTCGAGGCGATCGAGGAATCCTCTACAACCCACAAATGATTGGGGCTCAGGAACCACGGAATCTCAATCGGAGGCCGCCTTCACCTCGGCAACGGCGCTTGTTACGGGAGAGCGCAGGCGCTCAGGCGCCGTCCACGGGGGACGGCGCTTCACGCAGACGCACCGCTTGGGCGTCGTACTCATCGAGAATCTGGTGGAGTTGTTCCAACGCCTCCGGAGGGATCTCGGGTGACGCGGAATCGGCCACCAACCGGGCGGCGGATACCAGCGCGGCGAACTCGTAAACGTGAGCCGTCGCCCGCACGACACCCGGCCGGGCCCACTCAAGGCGCATGGTGTCAGCCCTTCGATGCCATGTAGTCCTTCATCTGCCCGAGCTCCTCCGCGAATTGGTCGTAGTCCTGACGCGTGCCGTTGAGGTAGACGCTCCAGCCGACACTGTTCTTCGCGTAGTGGACAGCTTCCTGAATCTCTTCATCGGTGGCCCCGAACATCTTCGCGGCCTCCGTGTGGAAGAGCGTGCAGTAACGGCACTTCGTCTCCGAGTGCAACGCTATCCCCATCAGTTCCTTGTACTTGTTGGGGATGAGCGTCTCACCGAGTTCGATCTTCTTGAAGATCTCCCACTCGGCATCCAGCAGGTCCTCAGGAATCTGTGCCAGGAAGTGCGGTACGAGACCTAGCGTCTCCTTGATCTCCGATTCGACCTCGCTTCGGCTCCGGCCCGCCATGGCGATCACTCCTCTCAGCCAAGCGAACGGATATCCTCCCTTTCCAGCCTAAATCGCGCCGCAGGCCACGGCGACCGCCGCCGTACTGCTCACCGGAAGCACCGGAGTTGACCTTGGTCAGGCAAGCCGGGAGGCGCGCAGCGCGCCAACGAAGTCAGCCCATGCGGCGTGGGGTATGTCGATGCGGGGCCCGCCGGCCACCTTCGAGTCGCGCACGGCGGTGGCGCCGCCCAACTCGGCAACCTCGACACACTCTCCGCCGGTGCCGTTGCTGTAGCTGCTCTTGCGCCATTGGGGGGTGGGAAGCGATGTCATAGGGAGTGCTCCTCCATAGTTCTGCGGATCAGGGCGACTGATCGCTGAGGACTGAGGGCCAGGGCCCGGAGATGGTCGAAAGCCTTCGTGTAGAGACTCACATCCTCCGGGAGTTCGAGGTAGACGGAGTCGGTGAGGCCTTCTCGGTACACCATGTCCGGATCTTCCTGCTCTGGGAAGCCGAGAACCGTAAACGCGCCCGTCGCCGGATAGGCCCCGGCGTCGTACGGCAGGACCTGCACCGTCACACTCCTCAACTTCGCCATTTCCAGCATACGTTCGTGTTGCTCGGCCATGATCTGACGGCTGCCGACCTGATGCGTGAGTGCGCTCTGATGAATCACAGCCCAGAAGTCGGGCCCGGTTGGGTCAGCCAGCAACTGCTGCCGCCGCATGCGCACGTTCACGAGGCGTTGAACCTCGTCATGAGGTTGATCGGAGGAGACTCGGCTCAGTTCGGTGGCGTACGCCTGTGTCTGCAACAGTCCCGGGATGAACTCGCCTTGGTAACTGCGCAAGTCGGATGCCGCCTGCTCCAAGCCCACGTACACCGAGAACCACGAGGGCACGGCATCACCGTGCGCGTGCCACCAACCCTTGGTCTTGGACTCCTTGGCCAGTCCCTTCAGCAGCTCTCGCAGCTCATCCGACGTGCTGTAGAAGCGGCACAGCGCGTCCACGTCCGACGGCTGTACGCGCCCCTGGCCCGTCTCCATCCTGTTGACCTTGGAACCGCTCCAATCCAGTTCCTTACCGACCTGGTTGCAGGTCATCCCGCTCTCATCGCGCAACTTCCGCAGCTCGATCGCCAGGCGGCGGCGTCGTGCAGTGGGTGATCCGGCCACTTCAACTCCTCTTGCGGTTACGGGGGTTCCATCCCATCGGAAGCGAGCGCTCACGCCAATCACTCGTTCGGGGTAATCCCGCCGTGCACATTGCATATCGGGATGCGCGATGCCATTCTGTCACAGCGAGTGACGACCCGTCATCGTTTGCTCAATCGAGTGCGACGGCATGAGTCGCCCGGTGGGAGGGAGTAGGAGCATGGCCATCTATCAGGAGAGTGGTTGCGTGCAACGGCGGCCGTGGGAAGTGCCGTTCACCGCGGAACCGTGCATGGCCACCCGAGTGCGCCGCGCGATGCGGCTGCATCTGTCGCTCTGGGGTCTGTCAGATCTTGAGGACGTGGCTCAGGTCTGCGTCTCGGAGCTGGTGGCAAACGTGATTAACCATGTTGGCCCTGGGACCCCGGTCACCCTCGCGGTCTCCACGGACGGCGCCCACCTCCGTATCGAGCTGACCGACCCGGACACCCGAGCGATGCCCACGCTCCTCGCTCCCAAGTCCGATGAGGAGTCGGGGCGCGGCTTGATGATCCTCGATGCGATGGCGGACCGCTGGGGTGTCATCTCTCGTGCGGACTCGAAGGTGGTGTGGTGCGAGTTGGCCACAGGACTGGAGGTCTGGAACGAGCACCCGAAGAACTGGCGCGTTGCGCGGGCCGAGAAGAGCATCGTCCGACATCGCTCGATTCAGTGCTCCCCATCGGAAGAGGGAAGCCCGCTTGCTCTGGCAGTGGCAGAGACATCGGCGATCGACCTCATCGCCGACGTCCTGCACTGGCTCCGCGCCCACGGCTGCGACCCGGACGAAGCCCTTGATCGCGCTCAAATGCACTTCGAAGCGGAACTGGAAGAGGCCGGCCGTAGCAAGGGCCCAAGTTTGCGAGTTCATTGAACCCCGGCCGTCAATGCGGCCTTCGCCCACGCTGTTGCATGGTCGAGTTGGGCGTCGAGATTGATGCGTTGAGCACTTCCAGGCAGGTCTGACGAGAGGCAAGGGCATGCCCCGGACCGACGGTGGGTGACTGTTCCGGGAGACCTTGCCGGAGTGCGCGAGCATTTCCCTGGCGAAGCTGAAGGCGGCTACGCCACCCCGTGGGCTGAGACCTCAGAACTGGGCGGCCCAGATGGAAGACCACAATAACGGTTACGTGGCGGACTGGTCCGAACTCCCGGACTGACCACGGGAGACGAGCGCGGACATCCTTCGGGGCAAACGGTGAGGCGCTTGATGTACGAGACATTCGATCTGGACCCCCACCCGATGCGCCGGCGCCATCAAGGGTCCCGATGTCGGTGCTCCGGATCTTGGACGCCCCGCTACACCCATGACCGAAGGGCGTGATGATCAGTCGATCATCACGCCCTTCGGTCATGGGCCTGATCGGGCCGTCTCAGGCTTCAGCGGGCTCCGGCGGATCCGCGTCGAGGCGATGACTGTCTGCCTCCCGTACGACGAACTCACGGCGGGACCAGTCGTGATAGTGGGCGTCCTTGCATTCGATGGTGCATACGGTGCTACCGGGCGAGTGATTGAGCGAGACCGATGCCGTGCACTCGGCCGGAACCGAGACGCTGTACTCGACCATCTTCTTCGCGGCCACGCGTGAGTCCTTTCTGGAGCTCCATGAGGAGGGGGGTTCCGTGGAGAAACGATCGAACATCTGCATCCACAGATCATTGCAATACGGACAAAAGCCTCTTCTCGTTCACGCTTCCCGCCCTCCTTCGCGACGCTGCACGCGAGGGTGGGGGTAGCCTCCATCACCTCGGATTTTGATGGTGGTTGGCCGTGCTCCTGGCCGCCGATCGTACACGCGTTCCAGCCCTGGGCCACACTGATTGTCGTATCGACACGGCGCCTCGGATGGACCATCAACTCAATTTCTAGCGCTATGACCGTTTCGTCCGTCTGTCGATGACGGAATTCTTAATTTTATCTCCAGCGATGAACTTTGGTCTTGTACGCTGCTGGGACGGACAGCGAGAGGGGCTGGAGTGACTCAGGATTTCGCGGACTGGCTGATTGGCATGCTCAATCAACGCAACCTGACCCAGAAGGAGTTGGCCGCGATGGTGGAGGTGACGCCGGCGGCGGTCAACGCTTGGACGAACGGTCGGTCGGTGCCCCGGTACGCGAAGATAGCGTCGATAGCGGAGGCGTTGGGGGTCGCTGTCGAGGACGCAGTGAACCGGCGCCCCCCGGAGTCGTCAAGCTCTGAGCTGGAATGGGTCTTTCAGAAGGCACCCGAGGACGGCAGCAGGATCGGGGGCAACGCGGCTGCCTACGCCTTCGCCGCGAACCTTGAGGTACTCGCACGCGAGGCCACGCAGAACAGCCTCGACGAGAGGCACTTGGAGGATCGGCCAGTCACCTCTCGTTTCGTGCTGCACGAGTTGACCGGCAGTCACTTGAACAGGTTCCTCTCGGCGCTGAGATGGGATTCGATCGAGCAGCACCTCCGGAAGGCCGCCGACGGCCGGCAGAAGGCCGGCCGGGTATTGCTCGACGGGTTGAATGAACTCGATCGAACCGGCCGTCTTGTTCTGCTCCGCATTGACGACTACAACGCCAGCGGACTGACCGGACCCGAATATGGCGACGGTCGTTTCGCGCGCGTCGTCCGTCGCACCCTGGACAGCGGCAAGGCAGAGGCGCAGGGCGGCTCGTACGGACTTGGGAAGGCTGCCTTGTGGGCGACAAGTCGATTCGGGCTAGTCCTGGTCAACAGCACATTGTCCGAGAAGCAGGACGGCCGTCACGAACGGCGCATGGCCGGCCGGTTGGAACTCCCCTGGCATACCCTGGACAGCGAGGAGTTTGCCGGGCCTGCCTGGTTCGGCGCCGCTGACCACGAACGTAGCAACGCAGCACGATCCTGGTGGGCCGACGGCGCCACCACGGAGAGCTTGTACCTGGAGAGGAATGATCCCTCTCCTGGAACCTCGTTCCTTGTGGTGGGTGCCTATGACGGGACCGGGGACACTGAAGAACTGGAAGAGATGCAGGCGCAGTTGACCCTCGGTATCGCCAGTAACTTCTGGGCGTCGATGGTCGGCGGCGCGCAGGCCGGCCCCATGCTGCGAGCGTCCGTCGCGTCGTGGCGGAACGGCGTCGCGGTCAGTCCCGAGCGGTACATCGATCCCCACAGCCACGAACCCGCCAGATCTCGTGCAGTCAAGGCGTTCCTCGATGGGAGTACCACTTCGGAGTTGACCTCTCGCGAAGATGTTCTTCAGGCGTCGGTGCAGCTCAAGTTGCCCTCCCGCAAGCAATCGGGGAGGGGAACTGCTCAGCCTGCTCAGTTCCACGACGCGGTGCTGCTCGTTACTCCGACGCTTGAGACGGATGCGAAGCCGGACCATATTTCCTACATGCGTGCCAACCGTATGGTTGTCAAGAACAAGCGTGTGAGCGATCTCCCCTTGGGACATCGCCGATTCCAGGCAGTCCTACTGGCTGGACTGGCCACTGGGAACAGCGGGCCGGATGCGCTCGAAGCCGAACAGTTTCTGCGCACCGCCGAGCCTCCGGACCACAATGACTGGACGAGTACCGAAGATCTGACGGCAACTTATGTTCGTGGTGCTCGACAGTGCATCCTGAACTTCAAGAAAGCGGCTGAGCAGGAAATACGTGACCTGCTGAAGGACCAGGAGGAGGAGAACGACGCCGACGAGGGTCCGCAAATCCTCAGGGACTTGTTGACCCTGGGAACACCGAAAAAAACGCGTACACAAGGCTTTCCTGTGGTGCATGCTGTCTCGGGGGAGGTGGCCAGCAACGGTGCTTGGCAGCTTCGGGTGACGGTTAAACTTCCGGAGCGAGAGGAACCGTGGGTGCTCTCACCCATTGCTCGCTTCGTTGTGCGCTCCGGAGTAAATATTCCCGTCGAGTGGGCAGGAATGTTGGTTCCCGAGCAGGCCTGTGAGCTGACAAGGAACGGGAATCTCCGATTCCAAGAAGGTGCGAGGCGGGGCGTCTTCAGGGGAGTAACCGACATGTCCAGTCATCCTGTGGCGGCCGACATGTCTTGCATCGAGGTCGACCTGCCCCGCGCCAAGGAGATCGTTGAGTGAAAAACGTCTTTCCCTATCCAATACTTGCAGGGGATGTCGCGCTCCTTGTCGAAAAGGTTTGGGTGGACAATATTCCACTCTCGCTCAGTCTTGTGTCTGACGACGAGTCGGTGATCGCCCTTCATTCACTCAAGCGTGACTGGAACGAAATCCGTGTGAACGTGGTTGTCACGGCCGACGCGGAAGAAATTTCCTCTGACGAGTGGGTGAATCCCTCCTGTGTGGCGGTATTGCGCAACAGGAAAACGAATGTTCGTCTGACATTTCCCCTCCATGAGGAGGAAGCGGGTGTCTGGCGTGGCGAGATCGAGCTGCGCCAAGGGGAGCACCTCGGCCGTTGTGAGATCGACGCATGGGTGGTGGCCGAGGTCAGGGGGGTCGGAAGTCGATTGATCGGCCGTGCCGTACGACGCTGGAGCGCAGATTTCGAAGCCAGACAACCCACGAGGCAGAGAAGCATCAAGATGATCTGGAAAGATTTTGCGGACCATCCCTTTCTCAAGGAGTTTCGTGACGATCCGTGGATGCTGGATGCAGAGGTCGGAGAGCCAGTTCTCTATCTGAATTCTTCGATCGAAGGGTTTCGGGCCGTGCTGGATGCGCCTTCCAACTCCAGTGCGGAGCGGAAACTCGTTCGCGAAGTAATGGCCACCCAAATTGCCTCTGAGGCGTGGACGGCTATGTTCAATACCGCTCTGTACGCCAGTTCGGTGGATGCGAGTGGCACACCGCAGTGGCCGGGGGGCTGGCAGGAAGAGGTCCTCCGTAAGATGCTTCCCGACCTTTTTCCCGAGATAGCACCCGATGAGGCGTTGGCGGAGCTCGTCGCCCGTCGAGAAGGCGGGGAGAGCGGATCGGATCTCCATGCGCGACTCATGCACTCGGCCACTCTGAACTCCAAGAAACAGAAAACCGTGGCAGATACCGTCAGGACATTGACGCGGATGGCCAACGGGAGGGGGCAGGGATGAGCCCGGGAAAGGCTGTCGAAGAGCCGTCAAGAATAGGTAGACTGCCGGATCTGGTTGCTGCGCGAGCGATCACACCAGGTGTTCTGCAAGGCTACGAGAAACTCTCCTTCGCCTCGTTCAAGGAAAAAGTCGAGGATCCTGTCGACAACACGGCACGGTGGGACACGGAGCCCGTCAGGGAACTGTTGGTGGAGGCCCGCCGCCGATTCGCGGACAGTGCACCGACAGCCAGCGACGCATGGCTGGCTCCCCGCCTGCACTACACGCTGCGTCTCACGAGAAGTGAGGCGTCGGACTCGGGGTCGTGGAACTTCCTGGCGCTGTGTGTCGCGCCCGAATTCGTTCATTGGCGGTGGGCCGGCGGCAAGAACGGGAAAGGGGTGGGACAGGCGGCGCGTTTCGCGGGCAGGTGGGACTTGCAGTGCTTCTCTCGACTGTGGTGGGCCGCGGAACTCTTCCGTGACGGTAGTAACTACGGTCCGGTCGAGGTCGCATGCGGCAATCAGGACATACTCAACACAGTGTTGCGACAAGAGATGATCCAGCACCGTCCCGCTGCGCAGGCTTTGCTGAGACTCCAGAGAGGTCGTGTCGTCCGTACGGGCCGGGATGTGAACGCCGCCGCATCGGCGGCGAATGCCGCAGCAGCCACGTTGGTTTACGAAGCCATGGCGCCTGATGAACTTCAAGATTCAGATGCTCTGCGCGAGTGGGTACTCGCTGCTGGGGACGACGCGTCGATCCAGTACGAAACGCTGCCCCAAGGGCCCGGTGATGGAAGCGTCCCTCACCGTTCGGCGGAGATATTGGCTGAATGGTTCGAGAAGTTGTTCAAGGACGCACCAGTGCGAGGCAAGGTGAAAGCCGAGTAGCCCACGGTCGATGCGAGCGCCCGCAAACCTTGATCAGCCGCGCAGCCGCTCATGAATGGCCTGAGCCAGTACTCGGCCAAGGCCGACGGGAACGGCGTTGCCGATCTGGCGGGCAATCTGCACCTTGCTGCCGAACCACTTGAAGTCGGCGGGGAATCCCTGAATGAGCGCTGCTTCGTAGTGGGTGATGGGACGATCAGCCACAGGGTGGAGGTAGCGCCCTTTCTCAGGCTTGTAGAACTCTGTGCGGATAGTAACGGAAGGACGGTCCGCATGCATACGTCCCATCACATCGCCGGAACCAGAATTATGTTTGTCCCAGCTCTCCGTGGACAAATACGTCTGTTCGCCGAGGACCAAGGCTGATTTATTTCTGAGATCATGGCGATTGCCACCGGGACCGATTGCTCGGTATCTCGCCAGGGAAAGAGGCGTAGGACTTCGTCCGATGTGAAGCTCAGTGGTCTTGTAGGGGCCCGGCAGGACGACACCCAGAGGTTTGTCCGTGCGTTCCGGGAGGTTGATCCGGCTCGTGGTCTTCCGCGTATGCGAGAAAACGGCGTCACCGACCACCACCCAGGGCTGGAGGAGCCGAATCTCGTCAGATTCCTCATCGAGGGTGGCCTGTGCTCCGCCGGCGTTCCGCGCGTGGGTGGGGAGAGGGTGCTCCAGAGCTGTTCCCAAGTCATTCCGCGTCGCGATGACGATTGCCCGTCTGCGGGCCTGCGGGACACCGTAGTCCGCTGCGTTGAGAATTTTCCAGCGCAACGTGTAGTCATCCAGGTCCCCGCCGGGGTCGGTCGATGCTTTGAGATCCTCGAATTCCTGGGACTTCAAGAAGCGGTCGACGTTCTCCAGGACGAAAATCTTGGGCTTGATCCTGGTGACAACACGCATGTACTCGCGCCACAAAAGATTTCGTGGATCGTTTGCCTTCGGAGGCTTTTTTGCGGGATTGTCCCTGTTGAGCGCCGAAAAACCCTGGCACGGGGGGCCGCCCATGATGACATCGATCTTCTCTCCCTCGTAGGGGAGGGTGTCCCACTTGCTGATATCGATGTTGGCAACGTGTGCGGAGCCAAAATTGGCCGCGTAGGTTGCCGCCGCCGCCTCGTCGAATTCCACAGCAGCCACGGATTCGAACGGTGACGACCCCGACCCGGCGGGTTGGTAGGCGCGAAATCCCGCAGAGAATCCGCCCGCACCCGAGAACAGGTCAACCACCTTGATCGTGGGTTCGGCGTTTGTCGCTGCCGAGGCAGTACTGATCGAGGTGGTCACCATGTTGCGTGAGTGTACTTGCCGCGAAGATCCATTGGGACGCGGTCCCACCGATGCGGGGCTCTTCGGGCGACACGTGGGCACCAGGCCGGGTCCTTCAGAGAGTATCAGCGGACCGTCGGAGAGCGTCCATGATCTGTCGACCTAGCGCAGCGGACACGGGTGGAGGCGTGGTCTGACTGATCTGTCGGTACGCCGATGTCTTCCCGCCGACGATCTGCCACTCGGTGGGAAAGCCTTGGAGCAGTGCGACTTGGTCGACCGTTAGTTTCGGCAGACCGTGGCGCGGCTCGATGTCGAAGTCTCTTCGGAAGTCGGGTCCCGGTACCGAGTTGCCGATGCTCCCACCGTAGATGCCCCAACGGGCCCAAAGCGCCTTCGTGCGGCTGGCCCCGAGGTCGGCGCCCCCTCGGCCGGTGGCGCCGCCCATGATCAGAGGTGCCGGCTCCGAGGCGTTGGCGGCCCAGTCGGCAGCCTCGGGCCACCCCGCTGAGGCCATCGACTCGTAGAGGGTTTCGCCAAGGGTGGGACAGCGCTTCGAGGTGGGAGTGGGCCACGTGAAGTGGGTCATGTCCTCCGCGTGCATGGCGATCACGAATCCGTGCGTCCGGTGTTGCGGTACGCCGAAATCGGTGGCCGTCAGCGTGGACGACACCATTTCGTAGCCCAGGTCTTCGATCGACTCCCGAACTGCGGCCCGCTCGGATTCGAACCTCGGGGCACGGAGAAACGTTGGGATGTTCTCGATGACGAGAACTCGCGGCCTGATGTATGCGGCCATGTCGAGCGTCGCCCGAAGAACGTCGCGACGGTCATTCGTTGCGAGTTGTTTGCCCGCGATGCTGTAGGGGGATCGGGGGAGGCCGCAACTCAGAACGTCGGCGTAGTCCATGGGTTGATGACTCACCGGTTCGATGCGCTTGAGGTCGTCGCAGACCGTGTACCACCCCGGGCGGTTGCGAGCGAGGGTGGCGCAGGTGTTCGGATCGATGTCGACCGCAGCAACCACATCGAATCCTGCCTGCTCGAGCCCCAACGCCTGCCCGCCGACGCCCGCGCACAACTCGATCGCGGTGAACCGTGCTTCCTGCGTGCGCATGTCTCCCCCGACATCGACAACGAACTCCGTGTACCGACTGTCACGTGTCCTTGGAATCGATCGTAGTGAATCGAATCACCTTCCCGTCACGACTGCGTGCGGTCGCCGGAGCGACAAATGTGAACGCCATCACAACCCTGCTCGGATCCATTCGGCCAGAGGCTTCGAATTCGGGCCGGTGCTCAGGTTCCACCACGGGGTAGAGGGATACGACTCCACGACGTTCCGCGACGTACTGCTCGGTTGTCGTGTTTCCTCCATGGGGCAATGCGCCCGCGATGCGCAGTGCGGCCGCGCGATGCTTGGGCTCGCTGATGGCGCCGAAGACGTCACCGCGCCGGCGCCGGCGGCCGAACCAGGAGAAGGGCCGTGAGGAAGTGCCCACGGGAAGCCGCTTGTTCATGGAAGAGTGCTGGGGAGCCAGGACGACCCAGTCGTCCACCTTGGCCGGTGAGGCGAGAGTGATGTCTTCGAGGTAGGTGAGATGCGGGTCGAACCTTCCCGCAGCATCCCATTTGAGCGCTCGTAGCAGAGTCAGGAGTTCGTCGGAGGAGATTGTTCCGGAGAGGGCGTCGAAGCGGTGGTGTGTCGTCGCCTCGTCGTCGAAGTGGTACGCGAACGTACTCGGTTCGCTCGACAACGACTCCAGGATCGGCATCCACAACTGAGTGTTGTGCCGTAGGGCGGGTGTTCCGGAGGGGTACGCGGTCGGTTCCTCCCACTTGCCCGGTGAATGGATCTCCACCAGGCGGGAGTTGTACATTTTATTGGTGCTCGCGGGGCGGAGCCAGGCCAGGTGCTGTGACACGAGGGGAGGCACTTGCGCGGGCGTGACCTGGGACTCGCCGTCGATCCGGGCCGAGTATTGCTGCAACTGGTCCCTGAAGCTCTCTTCGTCGCGGCAGATTGCCTCGAAGGCTTCGTACAGGTCGATGTCGCGCGTGCCCATCGTCTCCTCCCGACCCAGATAGAGGCGGACCAGATCCTGATATCCCTTGCGGAAACCGAACCACCGGCCCATTTGCATGAGGGTGGAGGCGTTGTTGGTGCGGCGGCGGTAGTACGTGACGGTCAGGCCTTCGACAGTGAAGCCGCGGGCGAGCTTCTGGCCGCCGATAAGGACTTTCCACAGGGGCCGCTTGTCGAAGTCCGCTTCGCCGTTCTCGATGTCCGTGTCGCCGTTGACCACGACGATCGGTTGATCGTCGCCGCCGATACGGATGGCCGCAGCGCCGACGTACGGCGAAAGTTCCTCGTACGACGCCGGCACGGGGAATCCGTCGGCTCGTACGCGCGAGACCGGAGCGACGTCCTTCTCGAAGAGGTCGCGCAATCGGGCATGACCGTTCGGACCGGTGTAACCGGCGGACCACCACATTTTGTGGACCCGGCCCCGCAGCGCGCGGTGGTCGGCCGTACGGACCGACTCGTGGATCAGCATGGTGTGGTGCTGGAAGTAGCGGTCTCCCAGCCCGTTGCTCTCACGGTAGAGCTTCATGGCCGCAGTGAGCACGAACATGTCCATCGCCTGCTGAAGAGCGGTGTCGTCTTCCTCCGACTCCAGATGGATGTCGCGGACATGTGCCTTCTCGTTGGAGTTGGCGAAGCTGCGATCATCCAGAGGGATCGGAGAGTCCAAGTCGTGGAAGTCCTGGACACCCATGTACCCGGCGGGTCGCGGCAGGGAAACGATGAAATCCTTGGGGAAAATGTCCTCGGCGTCGCTGGGGTCGATGAAGACATTCGCAAAGGGGGTCGCTGTATAGCCGACGTACTGGGCGCGGGGGAGAAGGCGGAGGAGTTCCGAGATCTTGTCGTTGATCGCGGTGCGTTCGGAGTCCTGCTTGTTGGGATTCGCGGTGTTGACCGATGCTTCGTCGGACTCGTCGTCGATGATCAGGACCGGGATCTCGGAGAGCGGCGTCTTGATCTTGTTGAGGTCTTTGACAAGTTTTCCGAGCACGCTCTTGTTCTTCTTGACCACCATCAAGCGGGCGGATGAACGGTGGAGATTGCGCGGATCGTGCAGAGGCAGTGCGGGTTCCTGTTTCTCGAATTCCAGCGCCACGATTCCTTGGAGCAGACTCTTGTAGTCGTTGTCCCGTGTAGTCATACGGACGATGTCGAAACCGCCCAGGGCGGAGGGCAGTCCGCCGTGGGACAGGAATTTACCCTGGGGCCATGCCGGGTCGTCGGCGTAGTCGGACTCGTACTCGGAGGCCCCACGCAGGATGTTCTCGCGGCCGACGAGTTCCATGTCCAACCTGCGCTGTGTCTGTGCCCTCAGGAGGTTGAGAGTGCCACCGAGGACGATGACCAGGCGGTACCCCGAGTCCACTGCCTTGGCGATGACGCCGGTGAAGTTGGCGGTCTTTCCCGACTGGACGTATCCCACAACCAGGCCCTTGGACTGGTAGGCGCTGCGAGCCGTGGGGTCCGCCAGGCGCTCCACGACGCGGTCGGAAGCCGCGTCCAGGCTTGCGACCGCAGTCTCGGACCAGCCCTTCTCCGAAAGGAGTTGACGGTATGCGGGCCAATACCAACTGCGGCCTTGCTGCGACTGAGGTGTGTACCAGGGTTTGAAGATCTCGCTGATGACAACCGGTCCCGTCTCCTTGGGAACGGGGATCAGGGAATTGAGGATCTTCCCGGTTGCTTCTGCCAGCCCCAGGAGCGTCAGGACGGATCCGCGGCGTTCCTCTGTGCGCGGCTCGGTCTCCGTCCATGTGGGGTTCTCCGAGTAGTCCCACTGCGTCATCTGTTTGCGCCACAGTTCCACGAACTGGTCCGTGGCGTGGGCAGCATTGAGAGTCTCGAAGAAGTCGGCCTCGGTGGCGAGCAGTTCAGCCTCCGGCCCCTCCTCCTCGGATTGATACTCCAAGGCGCGGAGGAGATTCTTGGGTCGGCTGTCCATCCCGGCAAGGGCTGAGGTGTGCAGGGTGAGCCGCAGCAGTTCGGAGCTGTTCATCATCATTCCTCGGCTTACGGGATACGGATCTCGTGCAGTTCAAAGGGGAATTCGGCCGGTTGCGGCAGGCCACTCACATCGAGTGTGTATGTCACGTCGCGCACCCGATCCCGCACGTGCGCCGGCACCGTTCTCATGTCGAGACGCGGTAGTCGGTCGTCGACCGGAAGCACGACGGGGTCATTGCGCATGTGCCAGCGCTCGTCGTCCGGCAGTTCGGGATCCCAACCCGATGCGGAGAGTTGTTCGTCGAAGAGATCGAGAGACTCCGGAGCCTGTTCTGTGATCTCGTGGCGTACGGCTTGAACGGAGTCCCGCAGCGAACGCCCCTGGGCGCCACCTCGTGTGACCTGCAAAGAGAGAAGCCACAAAGGGCGCTCATCGGTCGGTGTCAATTGGCCGAGACCGTGGACCGTGTGGCTGCGTTGCTCGGAAGCGGTCGTTTTCACTTCGAGGTCGAAGTCCGGAAGCCCGAAGTCGTGTTCTTCGCCGTACGGGCCCTTCCAAGCCTGCACGGCGGCGGACCAGTCGCGGGCGTGGGCGATGGAGACAAGGACGCAGAGCTCACCGAGGATACCGATACGTTTCTGCATTCCGAGGCCCCTCGGACGTTCCAGGAGAGCGCTCCAGGCTCTTACTGTTTCGGCGAAGGCCTGATCCAACGTGCGCTCATGAGTGACGATCCGGTCGGCCACGGCGTTCAAGAGATCGTGGAAGTCACGGACGAGGGCGGCCTGGGTGGTTCTGATGCGAGCCATACGCATGCCCCGCTCGGCGATCTGATCGATGCGGATCAGTGGTAGGGGCGACGTCGGGGGCTTGTGACGACTGTCCAGTTCCACGTAGAGGGCGATTTCCTCGTTGCCGCCGACCACATAGGAGACTTCGGGATGAGCCGAGGGCGCGGACAACCGGTAGGTTGTCGCCTGGTTTTCGCCGAGGTAGTACTCGACAGAGCGCCATGGAACGAACGGCTCGTCAGTCATGGTCTCCCACTCTGTCGAGCTCGGCTCGCGCGGCCGAGACGAGGATCGACTGCCAGAGCTGCAAGTTGTCCCGTTCGCGGCTGCCGCTGTACTCCTTCTCGAACACGTCGTGCAGCAGCACGTACATCAGGGACTTGATCAACGGCGCGTCGTTGAGTCCACCGCGGCGCCCACCCAGAATCGCTGCCCGGTAGTGCTGATTGAGGACGATCGAACGAGTTGGCCGATCGACCTCGAAAAAGAGTTCGTTGTCGAGTCGTTGCCAGCGGAGTGCGATCGCATCCTCGTGCGGGATGATCGGAAGTTCCTCCTCGATCGTTTCTCGTACGGCGCGGTCGAGGCCCTTGCCCGGAGGCAGTACCGGCTTGCGCGCAGTGCCGGCGCGTTTACGCGCATCCCGATAGGTCGTGTCGCTCGATGTCAGGTAGTCGAGGAAGGTGCGTCCGTCGCCGTCTGCCGCCGATTCGAGCGCGGAGGCGAACTGCGGGGCTGCCTCGACGCCGGATTTCTTCACGGTGAGACGGAAGGCATCACCGGGGGAGTTCGGAAGATCGATGGCGACGCGTGCCAATGAAAGATGTTGTTCGGGCTGACGAAAAGTGTTCCAACCTCCGGCCTGGACGAGCCGGTTGTGCCGGTAGAAGTAGAAGCCCTGACGCTCCATGACCGAACCGACGGCTTTGTACTCGTCGAGGTTCGACTTGGGCGTCCAGACGTGGGCGTCCAACGTGACGTCACCGAACGAGGGCAGGGACGCGGTGAATTTCCGGGGGTAGTCGGGATGGCCCGAGACCGGATAGCCGAAGGGATCGAGAGGTTCGACACCGAAGTTCATGTAGATCGTTCCGGTCCGCACGTCCTCCACGGCGATGGTGATGTTGAAGTCGTCGCGGGCCAGGAATCGGTGCAGATGGAGGCCGAGGTGAAGGCCCAACTTGTTGATTGTCCTGTGGAGGTAACGGTCGGTCTGGCCTCCGCCCCCGTGCTTGGGGAAATCCTTGACACCGTCCCAGCGAACCACGGTGCCCTGCCACTCGATGGGGCGTTTGTTGTCGTAGCGATCGATCAACGTCTGGGCGTAGTAGGGATCGACGATGTCGCAGTGGAATCCCGAGAGGGCGCGTTCCATCATCCAACGGCGGCCGGCTGTGCGAGTGCGTTTGGTGGTGCTGACGACGGTGACGGCAGACGCGTGGCTGAGCGAGGCGGACTTGAGCCCCGTACCGAACATGCCGAGCGCGTCGACGGCATAGTCGCGTCGTCCACCCACGGTCATCGCGACGTCGAGGGCCGTCTCGTCCATGCCGCGGCCGTCGTCCACGACCAGGAGGCTGACGAGCTGATCGCCATCACGGAGGAAGTGGATGACGACATCGTTCGCCCCGGCGTCGATTGAGTTGTCGACCAGGTCGGCAATGGCGATCTCGAAGCCGTACCCCTGGCTGCTGAGTGCCTCCATGTATCTCGCGTCGGGCGGCAGGCGCTTGCTCCCCACGGTGGGGACGTCAAACTTCCAGTCGTGGGTCATTTCCTCGCCTTGGAGAACCTGCAACTAATACGATGATTAGTGACCGTAGCGGTTGGGGCTGACAGTGGGTGTGGAAACCCGCCACGAGAAGTGCGGGGAGGATCACGTTCCGCTTTTCGGTGGCCGATGTGGCGACGAAGTCGCCTCTCTGGTCCGGGCGACGGTACGTGAAATGTCCTTCGGATCCTCGTGTTCCCAGAATCGTAGGACCGTCCATCCCTCGGCTTCGAGGTGCTCGGTGGTTTCCTGATCCCGAGCGATGTTCTTGTCCAACTTCGCGCGCCACCACTCGGCGTTCGACTTGGGTCGGGTCGCGTGCTCGGGGCAGCCGTGCCAGAAGCAACCATCGAGGAAGACTGCGATCTTGGCCGGGCCGAAGACGATGTCGATCGTTCGGCGAGGCATGCCCGGGACGGGTACGTTCACGCGGTAGCGCAACCCGGCCGCGTGGAGGATCTTGCGCACAGCGACCTCCGGGGCCGTGTCGCGAGAAGCCTGACGGCTCATACGGGCCGAGACAGCGGCGGACGAGGGAACGACTTTGGGCATCTGGGCATTGTGCCGGCCGCCCCGCGCAGCGAGATACGAAGTCCGGTCGAACGCGACGCCGTGACTTGGTTCGTTCCCCGTCCCCGACTCTTCCCCCGGGTCAACCCGCCCCGTGGCACTCCCTGTACGCCTTCCCCGAGCCGCACCAGCACGTGGCGTTGCGGGCCGGGGGCCAAGGGGTGGCGCGGCCGCGGGCCGCCAAGGTGGTGGCGTATTGGGGGAGCAGCGTCGGGTCCGACGGGGAAGCCGACTCCGAGGCTGCGAAGGCCTCGTAGGAGGGGACCGTGCCCGTCACGATGCCCAGGTTGGGGGTGCCCGTGGAGGCCAGTTCGCGGAGGGAGGACTCCAGTTGGGCGAGGTGGGCCTCGCGGGAGGGGTATTCGGTGCGGAGGGCCGGGTACGCCGTGAGGAGTTCGGTCAGTTCCGCCTCCGGCCAGTGCAGGACCGCGACCGGGAACGGGCGGGAGAGAGCCGAGCGGTACGAGCCCAGTTCGGCGCGCAGGCGGACGATCTCGGCCTGGAGTTCGGCCGGGTTGTCGGAGCCGAGGGCCCAGAGGCGTTTGGGGTCGTGGAGTTCGTCCAGGGGCACGGACGTCTTGTTCACCTGGTCGCCCAGGGCGTCCCAGTCGTCGTGCTCCAGGCCCAGCAGGCGGCGCAGGCGGTGGCGGCCGAGGAGGAGGGACCCGGCGGAGTACGGGACTTCCTCGCCGGGGGTCAGGAGCAGGTTGAGGGCCGTGGTGTAGGAGTCGTGGGCCGCTTCGAGTTCGTCGTGGGCCTCCAGCGTCTCCGCCACGATCTCCCACGGCGCCGGTTCCAGCGGTTCGGCGATGCGCAGGCCGTCGATGATCGCGCGGGCCTCGGCCTCGTGGCCGTACTCCCACAGGTTGGCGGCCTTCAGCGCCTTCACCAGGTGGGGGTGGTCCGGGGTGCCGGCGAGGAGGTCGTCGTAGAGGCCGGTGGCGCGGTCGCGGGCGCCGGCCAGTTCCAGATGGGCGGCGGCCTGGAGAAGCAGGGGCTCGCGGTCCTCGGGGTACCGGGAGGCCGTGCGGAGCAGGCGCTCGGCCTCGGTGGTGTGGTCGGCAGGGATGTCGGGGCGCATGGTCCACACCGTACTGCTGTACGCCGGTCGGGGCGGAGGGTGTTCGGGCTACGGGAACCGGGCGTCACCCGCCGTCACCGCGGGGGCCGGGCCGCAGCGCCAGCATGATCGCCGCACCCAGTACCGTCACCGCCGCCGACACCGTGATCGCCAGGTCCGTGCCCCGCTGAGGGGTGTCCGCCGAGGTCGCCACCGCGATCATCAGCGCGACGCCGGCCGCGGAGCCGATGTACCGGGCCGTGTTGTTCGCGCCCGAGCCCATCGCCGCGCGCTCCTGCGGGACGGACTCGACGGAGAGGCGGGGCAGCGCGGCGTTCAGCAGGCCGCTGCCCACGCCACCGACGACGAGCCCCGGTACGAGCCGCCCCCACGACCCCGCGCCCACCGCGCCCAGCATCGACAGGGCGCCGGCCGCGTGCAGGAGGAAGCCGAGCGCCAGTTGGTGGCGGGCGGCCACGCGGTGCGCGATACGGCGGGTCTGGAGGGCGACCAGGAAGCCCGTGCCCGACCAGAGCACGAACAGGCCCGCCGCGCCCATCGGGGAGATGCCGAGCGTGCGCTGGAGCAGCGCGGGCAGATAGCTGAACAGCCCGATCACCGCGAGCCCCGTGAACAGCGCCCCCGACGTGGCCGCCTGGAACGGCCGCCGTCCCAGCAGCCCCAGATCGATCAGCGGAGCGCCACCGCGCCGCTCCACGACGGCGAAGACCCCGGTCAGTACGGCGGCGGCCACCAGCAGCAGGATCACCGGCGTACGCAGCCACCCGTCGCGGCCCAGCGTCAGCGCGCCGACCAGTGAGGTCATGGCCAGCCCCAGCACGACCGCGCCCAGCAGGTCGGGCCGTCCGCCGCGCGGCGCGCGGGACTCGGTGAGCGTACGGAAGGCGAGGACCGCGGTGACGAGGGCCGCCGCGGCGAGTACGGCGTACGGCAGCTGCCAGCCGTACGAGCCGAGGCCGCCGGCCAGCAGCGGCCCCGTGGCGATCCCCGCGCTCACGAACGCGCCCCAGACGCCGGTCGCCCTGACGCGCGCGGACCCCGCCGGGAAAGCGTGGACGAGGAGGCCGAGGCTGCTGGCGATGATCGCGGCGCTGGCGGCGCCCTGCGCGACGCGGGCGAGGGTGAAGGTGAGGGTGGAGTCGGCGAGCGCGCCGAGTCCGGTCGTGAGCGCGAGGCCGAGCGTGCCCGCGAGGAAGAGCCGACGTCTGCCGTAGTCGTCGGCGAGGCTGCCCGCGACGAGCAGAAGGGCCGCGAGGCCGAGCGGGGCGCCGTTGAGGAGCCAGGCCTGCGCGGATATGGCGGTGCCGAAGTCGGCGGCCAGGTCCGGGAGCGCGAGCATCGGGACCGTGTAGTTCATGAGCGCGACGGTCGTGGCCGCGCTGGTCACGGCGAGCGTCGCGGCGGGGTGGGGGCCGGAGCGGCGGGGCGTACCGCCGCCCCTGCCGCCATCGCCCGTGGTGGAGGTGGCAGGACTCGCGGACGCGGGCGTCGGGGACATGCGAGACGACACCTTTCAAGGTTCGGTGAATGAACTCGTGCTCGCGCAGACTGTAACATGGTGAGTTCGTTCATTGAACCTTGAGCTTGTTAAGGTGACCCCATGGCCCTCGGGAAGGACTACGCCAACCAGCAGTGCTCGATTGCCCGCGCACTGGAGATCGTCGGCGAGCGCTGGACACTGCTCGTCGTACGCGACGCCTTCTACGGAGTCCGCCGCTACAACGACTTCCTCGTCCATCTCGGCGTCCCCCGCGCGGTCCTCGCCACCCGCCTCAAGAGCCTCGAACAGGCCGGCATCCTGGAGAAGCGGCGCTATCAGGAGTCGCCGCCGCGCGACGAGTACGTCCTGACCGAGCGCGGCGTCGCCCTCTGGCCCGTCGTGCGCTCCCTCGGCTTCTGGGGCCGCGAACACATCGAAGGCGTCCTCCCGATGCGGGTGTTCACCCACGCCGCCTGCGGGACGGAACTGGGCTCCTACGGCGAGTGCCCGGCCTGCGGCACCGCCGTACCGCCGCGCGATGTGGAGATGCTGCCGGGGCGCGGGCTGGATCCGGACCCGGACGATCCGGTGAGCCGGGCGCTGCTCGGCCCCCGGCGTCTCCTTCTGCCCATCGAAACGGATCGTGTATAACGGCTGGAGGGAGCGGAACGGGGTCTGACGCACCCGGCGGCACGACGCAGACGCCGGGGACAGGCGCCGGGACCGGACGCCAGGCACACGACACCAGGAAGGGGCAGGCCATGATCCGACGCGCGACCCGGCCACCGCGCCCCGCCGCCCCGGTGTTCTTCCTGCTCGTCGCACTCCTCCAGGTCCTGCTCCTCGACGCCGGCAGCCTCTCCGCCGCAGTCGCACTCGCCGCAACCGCCGCGGCCTCCACCGCGTTCGCCGCCTCCGCGGTCATCTCGGCCCGGTGTGCCCCCGCCGTACCGCACACCCGCGTCCGTACGGCGATCCGCGACCGCGAGCATCGAACGGCCTTCCTGCCCCAGCGAGATCCCGACGCGCGGGGCCGCACCAGGCCCCGGGCTCCAGGGCGTCCCGTCCTGACGACCGCGTAGGGCCGGTTCGCCGCTTCACCCACCCTTGAACCTCTGAGCGATCCGACCCCACGCGGGTCGTCATGCCGAGCCGCGCCGTGCCGCACCACCGGCGCCGCGCATCCCATCCGGCACGACGAGACCCTCGGAGGGCTCACCCATGTCCGTCTTCCTGTCCGGCTTCGCCTCCCTGGTCGGGCACTTCGCCGATCTGCTCGACCCGCTCTTCCACGGCGGCGCGACCGCGGTGGCGATCATCCTCTTCACCGCCTGCGTACGGCTCGCGGTCCACCCGCTCTCCCGGGCGGCGGCCCGCGGCCAGAAGGCCCGCACCCGGCTCTCGCCGCAGATTGCCGAGCTGCGCAAGAAGCACCGCAAGAACCCCGAGCGCCTCCAGAAGGCGATCATGGAGCTGCACGCGAAGGAGAAGGTCTCGCCGCTCTCCGGCTGTCTGCCGAGCCTGCTCCAGCTGCCCGCGTTCTTCCTGATGTACCACCTCTTCTCCAGCCGGGAGATCGGCGGCGAGCCGAACGAACTGCTCGGCCACTCCCTCGGCGCCGCGCCGCTCGGCGACCGCTGGAAGGACGCCCTCGCCGATGGCGGGATCTTCGGCGGGGCGGGCCTGGTGTACGTCGCCCTCTTCGCGGTCGTCGTGGCCGTCGCCACCTTCAACTACCGCCGTACGAAGCGGCAGATGGCGGCCATGCCGGTGCCGGCGGCAGGTGCCGACGGGCAGCCGATGCCGGGCATGGGCGCGATGACCAAGTTGATGCCGCTGCTCTCCTTCGCGACGCTGCTCACTGTGGGCGTGGTCCCGCTCGCCGCCGCGCTGTACGTCGTGACGAGCACCACATGGACCGCCGTCGAACGGGCCTTCCTCTACCGGGACGTACCGGCGCCAGGCGCGCTGGCCACCGCCGCGTGAGTCCGTACCGGCGTCTCGGCGCCGACGCGGGTGCCGACGCGGTCCAGGGTGTGAACGGGGTCTTGCGGAGTGATCCGATGTCTTGGACGATCGGCCAACACCCCGATGGCCGCAACCCGTCGGTGTGGCCCCCGCTCGACCAGGTCGATCCGCTCGACCAGAGGGAGAACAGACCATGAAGCTGCTGCGTGTCGGTACGGCGGGTGCGGAGCGCCCGGCGCTGCTCGACCGGGACGGGACCCTGCGGGACCTGTCCGGACTGGTCACGGACATCGACGGCGCGCTGCTCGCCGACGAGGCCGCGCTCGACCGGGTACGGGCCGCCGCCGCGTCCGGCGAGCTGCCCGTCGTCGACTCGGCGGGACTGCGCACCGGGCCGCCGGTCGGCCGGATCGGCAAGATCGTGTGCATCGGGCTGAATTACCACGACCACGCGCGCGAGACGGGCGCGGACATCCCGTCCGAGCCGATCATCTTCTTCAAGGCCGCGGACACGGTCGTGGGGCCGGACGACACCGTCCTCGTACCGCGCAAGAGCGTCAAGACGGACTGGGAGGTGGAGCTGGCCGTCGTCATCGGCCGCACCGCCCGCTACCTGGGCTCCCACGAGGAGGCCCTGGCGCACGTCGCGGGCTACGCCGTCTCGCACGACGTCTCCGAGCGCGAGTTCCAGATCGAGCGCGGCGGCCAGTGGGACAAGGGCAAGAACTGCGAGACGTTCAACCCGCTCGGCCCCTGGCTCGTGACCGCCGACGAAGTGCCTGACCCGCAGGCGCTGTCGCTCAAGCTGTCCGTCAACGGGGAACCGAAGCAGGACGGGACGACGGCCGAGCAGATCTTCCCGGTGGCCGAAGTGGTGCGCTACGTCAGTCAGTTCATGACGCTCTACCCGGGCGACGTCATCAACACCGGTACGCCGGCGGGTGTGGCGCTCGGGCAGCCCGAGCCGAAGCCGTATCTGCGGGCGGGCGATGTCGTGGAGCTGGAGATCGCGGGACTGGGGCGGCAGCGCCAGGAGCTCAAGGACGCGTGACTCCCCTTCCGGGGGAGGGGCTTGACGAGGGGTCGGACCGGCGAGGGGAGCGCTTCGTGGTGGCCACCGCAGACCGCCGGACCGTCGACTTCTGGTTCGACCCCGCCTGCCCGCTCAGCCGCGTCACCGCGTCCTGGATCGTCACGGTCGCGGAGCGGCGGCCGATCGACATCCGGTGGCGGGTGATGAGTCTCGCGGTGCTGAACGAGGGCAGGGACGTCGACCCCGAGGGCGACGAGGAGGGCTACCTCTGGATCCCCGCCCGCGTGTGCGCCGCGATCCAGAGGGCGCACGGGCACGCGGCGCTCGGCAGGTTCTACGACGCCCTGTGGACCACGCCGGACGGCGGGCAGCGCGAGTGGATCGGCGACATCGCCGAGGCCCTGAGCACCGCGGGGCTGCCGGCGGCGCTGGCCGGGGCCGGCTCCATCGCTGACCAGGACGAGGCGCTGCGCGCCTCGCACGCGGAGGCGATGAGCCTGGTCGTGGGGGAGGTGGGCACGCCGATCCTGGCCGTCACCCACCCCTCCGGCGCCCGGCACGCGTTCTTCGGGCCCGTGATCGGCGAGACGCCGGGCCCTGAGGACGCGCTGCGTCTGTGGGACGGGACGCTTCTTGTCACGAGTGTCCCGGGCTTCCTGGAGCTGAAGAGCTGAGGCGAGTTCACGTAGCTCGCGCGGGCTCACGGAGCCCACCACGTCCCCGCCCCGGCTACGACATCCGCCCCAGCAGCCACCCCAGCGCCTCCACCACCAGTGCGTGGTCCTCCTCCTGGGGGAGGCCCGACACCGTCACCGTGCCGACAACTCCCGCCCCCTTCACCGCGATCGGGAACGAGCCGCCGTGGGCCGCGTACCTGTCCGGGTCGAGGCGGGAGGAGTCCTCGAACGTGCTGCCCTTCGCGCGGAAGCGCGTACCGACCAGGAACGAGCTCGCGCCGTACCGTTCCACCACCCGCCGCTTGCGGTCGATCCAGGCGTCGTTGTCCGCCGACGAGCCCGGCAGCGCGCAGTGGAACAGCTGCTGGCCACCCCGCCGGATGTCGATCGCGACCGGCGCCTCGCGCTCGCGCGACAGCTCGGCGAGCAGACTGCCGAGCGCCCACGCGTCGTCGTACGTGAAGTGCGGCAGGACCAACCGGGCCTCCTGCGCCTCCAGTTCGTCCACCGTCGGCAGGGCCCGGCCCTCGCCCGCCGTCATGACGAGGCCCCGATCGTGACCGTGACACCCTCGCGGGCGGAGCGCCGCGCCGCCTCCAGGACGTCCAGCGCCGCGGCTGCCTCGCGCGCGGTCACCGGCGGCGCCGTACCCTCGCGCAGTGCCCGCGCGACACCCGCGTAGAACGCGG
This sequence comes from Streptomyces sp. NBC_01716, assembly GCF_036248275.1. Lineage (NCBI taxonomy): Bacteria > Bacillati > Actinomycetota > Actinomycetes > Kitasatosporales > Streptomycetaceae > Streptomyces > Streptomyces sp. NBC_01716. The sequence goes on from NZ_CP109181.1 coordinate 5,672,217, forward strand.
GGTAGTCGCCGGGCGTGCTCTCCACCGGATGGCCGCCGCCGGTCGCCGGAGACTCGCCGGCCCCGATCCGGCCCCACAGCGACTCGGGCTCCACACCCCAATTTCCGGCCATTTCCTGGGTGTTGGGCCGCTTGCCGTCCCGGAGGTCGGCCTCCTGGGGGTCCAGGCCGTACTTCACATAGCCCGCCTTCGAGCCCAGCACCCGGAAGCGCGGGCCGAGTTGGGCCGTGGTGGCGCTCACGTACAGATGCGAGCGGACACCGTTCGTGTGGGTGAGCGCGAGGAACGTGTCGTCGTCGGCCGCGGCACCCGGCCTGCGTACGTCGGACTCCGCGTACACCGACGCCACCGGACCGAACAGCACCAGCGCCTGATCCACGACGTGGCTGCCCAGATCGTAGAGCAGCCCTCCGATCTCTTCGGGCGCTCCCGACTCGCGCCAGCCGCCCTTGGTCTCGGGACGCCACCGCTCGAACCGCGATTCGAAGCGCTGTACGTCACCCAGCTCGCCGCCCGCGATGAGGCGGGCCAGGGTGAGGAAGTCGTTGTCCCAGCGGCGGTTCTGGAAGACCGAGAGCAGCAGGCCCCGCTCCTCGGCGAGAGAGGCCAGGTCGCGCGCCTCGGCGGCGGTACCGGCGATTGGCTTGTCCACGACCACCGCGAGACCGGCCTTGAGCGCGGCCGTCGCGATCGGGACATGCGTCTTGTTCGGCGACGCGATCACGACCAGGTCCAGCTCGCCGGCCCGCTCCCAGAGCTCGTCCGGCGACGCCGCGAAGCGGACGTCGGGGAACTCGGCGCGCGTCTGCGCCTGCCGCTCGGGGTTGGAGGTGACGACCGTGTCGAGGACGAGGCCTTCGGTCGTGGAGATCAGCGGGGCGTGGAAGACGGAGCCCGCGAGGCCGTATCCCACAAGTGCGACGCGCAGAGGCGTACCGGTGCCAGTCATGAGTTCCACTTAAGCAACGGTGTTGCCATAGTGCAAGCGCGCGGGACAATGAGACCGTGGGCAACAGTGACGCCGCCCTCGGCGGCAACAGAGACGGCAGCAGAGGCAGTGACGGCTCGGGCGACGGCGTACCGGCGGTGCGCGGAGTCCGTACGGGCGTGCACCCGACCCCGCGCGCACCGCACACCGGCGTGAATCTGCCGTCCCTGCGCAGCCACAACTCCGCCCTGGTGCTCGACCTCCTCCGTACGGCGGGCGAGGGCGGCATCAGCCGGCTGGAACTCGCGGAGTCCACCGGCCTCACCCCGCAGGCCGTCAGCAAGATCACGGCCAGGCTCCGTACGGAGGGCCTGGCGGCCGGAGCCGGCCAACGGGCGTCCACCGGCGGCAAACCCAGGACCGTCCTCTGCCTGGTCCCCTCCGCCGCGCACGCGGTCGGCCTGCATCTGGACCGCGACGAGCTGACAGCCGTCGTGGTCGACCTGGCGGGCACGCAGGTCGCGGCCCGCACGGTGCCGTTCGACCTGGGCGCCGGGGCGGCCGAGGTCGTGGAGACCGCGGCGGCCCAGGTGGAGTCGGTACGGGCGGAGGCGGCGTCCCACGCGGCTACCCAGTCGGCGGCCCGCGAGGCAGCCCACGCGCCGGCTGCCGGGGCATCGGGCCCCGGCGGCATGCTGGGCGTCGGGGTCGCCATGCCCGGCCCGCTCGACCACGCCACCGGCGTGCCCCAGCGGGTCACCGGCTTCCCTCAGTGGGACGGCTTCCCGCTGCGGGACGCCCTCGCCGCCCGCCTCGGTCTGCCCGTCGTCCTCGACAAGGACACCAACGCCGCAGCCCTGGGCCTCGCGCTGAGCGGGCCGGGCGACTCCTTCGCCTATCTCCACCTCGGTACGGGCCTGGGCGCCGGCCTCGTACTCGGTGGCGCCCTCTACCGGGGCGACCGCACCGGCGCGGGCGAGTTCGGGCACCAGGTCATCCAGCTCGACGGGCCGCTCTGCGACTGCGGGAACCGTGGCTGCATCGAGGCGCTCTGCATGGCGGCGGTGGCGCGCGGAGACCTTGCCGAGGCCGCGCGGGTGCTGGGCGCCGGGGCGGCGAATCTGGTCGGGCTGCTCGACATCGACCGGGTGCTGCTCGGGGGCCGTGCCGTGGCCGCCGCCGAGGAAGAGTTCGTCACGGGAGTCGGAGCCGTACTCGAAGAGCGGGCGCGTGGCCCCGTCGTCCCGGTGGCCGTGGCATGCGGCGGCGCGCACTCGGTCGCGGAGGGGGCGGCGCAGCTGGTGCTCGCGCCCGTGTTCGGGCACGCGCGGGTCTTCGGCCGGGGGCGTCCGTAGGGTCCTGGCGGCTCCGTCGGGCGGAGCCGTTGAGGTGCACTTGTATGACTTTCGGACCATGGCTGGGATGTGGCTCCCCGGTCGGGCGGACGGTCCGTGGCAGCGTCGGAGTTCTCCCGCGCCCTGCCCCGTCCTCCCGACCTCTTCGCGATCAGCAAAGGTCCCCGCCATGCGATCCATGCGATCCACGCGCCTGCGCCCCGCCCTCGTCACCGGAATCCTCGGCGCCACCGGAGCTGTCGGTGTCGCCGTCGGCACGATCGTGCCCACCGCGCTGCCCGCGACGACGGCGAACGCGACGGCAGTCGTGGCGGAGACGGACGACGAATCGGGCGACGGCCCCGAAAAGGCCGACCGGCAGCCGACCTGCGGCAAGGCGTCCGCCCCGGACTTCCCCATCGACACCCGTATCCACGGCGGCCCCGACGCGTACCGCCCCGGCGGCCCGCCCGGAGTCTGGTCCATCGATCTCACCAACAGCACGGACGAGGCCTGCCACAACATCCACCCGGTCATCGTCCTCAGCGACCGGCACCGGTCCCTCGCCGAGAACCAGGTGCGGCTCCAACTCACCGACGACAAGGGCCGTTGGCGGACCATGTCGCTGGAGAAGTCGGACGAGGACGAGACGATCGCCGTTCTCGAAGGCGGCTTCTCCGGCTTCGCCGTCCCGGCCCGGGAGACCGTCACCGTACGGGCGAGGCTGGCCTTCACGGCAGCGGCCGACGCCAACAGGATCGTGGCGAACGCGGCCACCGTGCAGCGGCGCGGCGGTGACGGCGACTGGGTGGGCGAGTCGAACGACTACCGCTTCTCCGTGGGCGATGCGAACGGCGACGCCGACACGGACGCCGAAGCGGACCCCACCACGGAGGCGGAAACGGACGCCGCCCCCGGCTCACCCGCCCCCCACACGACCCCCGCCACCACCCGGGCCCCCACCCCCAACTCCCCGAGCCCAGGCGAGAAATCCTCCCTCCCCCTCGGCATCGGCTCCCTCGCCGACACCGGCTCCGGCTCCCTCCGCGGCCCCGCGATCGGCGCCGTACTGCTCGTACTCTCCGGTGGCGCCCTGCTTTTCGGCCTCCGCCGCGCCCGCAACCGTTCCTGACCCTGTCTCGATCCGTGCACACACGCTGTCAGGCGGCCCTGCGGGCGGTAATCTCATCGTCGTCCTGGGCCTGAACGAAGCGATTCCGGAGTCCGGTCACCCCCGCGACCCACGAAGTCGCGTGCGTGGCCCTCGATATCGTTATTTCCGCGGGTCCCTATGTGATCTACGGGGTGGTGAGTCGGCATGTTCGTGCACAGCCGTACGGGACGCTCCCGGCTCCGCCCCGTGCCACCTCCCGCTAGGAGATACGAACCGTCATGCCCCGCAACTCCCGTACCCCCTTCATTCCGCTCACCGCCGTCGCCGGCAGCCTCGTCCTCACCGCCTCGCTCGCCGGATGCGGCGGTGGCTCGGGTGCCTCGGAGGAGAAGGTTGTCACGGTCTACAGCGCCGACGGGCTCAAGGGTGTCGAGGACGACGGCTGGTACGACAAGGTCTTCGCCGAGTTCGAGAAGGAGACCGGCATCAAGGTGAAGTACCAGGAGGCCGGTTCGGGCGAGATAGTGGACCGGGCGCTGCGCGAGAAGGACGATCCCCGCGCCGATCTCCTGGTCGCCCTGCCGCCGTACATCCAACACGCGGAGCGCAAGGGGCTGTTGGCGTCGTACGACCCGAAGGGCTCCGACAAGGTGCACGGTTCGGTGAAGTCCTCGGACGACCGGTGGACCTCCGTCGTCAACAACTACTTCGGCTTCATATACAACAAGAAGGAACTGAAGGACCCTCCGACGACCTGGGAGGAGCTGCTGGACACCAAGTACAAGGACAAGATCCAGTACTCCACCCCCGGAGTCGCCGGCGACGGCACCGGCCTTCTCATCAAGGCGATGCGGGACTTCGGCGGCGAGGCCCCGGCCATGGACTATCTGCGGAAGCTCGAAGACAACAACGTCGGCCCCACCCCCTCCACGTTCAAGCTCGCGGCCAAGGTGGACAAGGGCGAGATCCTCGTCGCGAACGGTGACGTCCAGACGAACTTCGCGCAGTCCAAGAGCATGTCGAACCTCGGCATCTGGTTCCCGGCGAGGGAGGGCGGCAAGCCGACCACGTTCGCCATGTACTACGGGGCGGGTCTGGTGGACGGCGCCCCGCACAGCGCGAACGGCAAGAAGCTGCTCGACTACCTGCTCACCGAGAAGGCGCAGAAGCAGGTCAGCGGCATCGGCGGCGGCTTCCCCGCGCGTACGGACGTCAGACCCACCGACGAGAACGCCATCGAGCTGGCCCGGGTGATCGACGGCGTCACGCTCTTCGAGCCCAACTGGCAGCGCATCGAGCCCAGCCTCGACGGCTACGTGGACTCCTGGAAGGAAGCCACCGGTCACTGAGGGATCATCGCAAGCTGATTAGGCTGGGGAACGCCGGGCGGTACGGAGCAGTGCTCCCCGGACCCACCAGCAGACTGCGTACGGCAGGAGTCCGTCACATGTCAGAGCGCAAGCCGATCGATTCCTGGCTCACCGACATGGACGGTGTTCTCGTCCACGAAGGCATCCCCATCCCCGGCGCCGGCAGCTTCATCAAGCGCCTGCGGGACTCGGGCAAGCCCTTCCTCGTCCTCACCAACAACTCCATCTACACCCCGCGCGACCTACAGGCACGGCTGGCCCGGATGGGGCTCGCCGTGCCCGTGGACAACATCTGGACCTCGGCGCTGGCGACCGCCAAGTTCCTCGATGCCCAGCGCCCCGGCGGCACGGCGTACGTCATCGGCGAAGCCGGCCTCACCACCGCGCTGCACGACATCGGTTACATCCTCACCGACCAGGAACCCGACTACGTGGTGCTCGGGGAGACCCGTACGTACAGCTTCGAATCCCTCACCAAGGCGATCCGGCTGATCAACGACGGCGCGCGGTTCATCTGCACCAACCCCGACGAGACGGGTCCGTCGGCCGACGGACCGCTGCCCGCAGCCGGTTCCGTCGCCGCGCTGATCACCAAGGCGACCGGCAAGGCCCCGTACTTCGCGGGCAAGCCGAACCCGCTGATGATGCGCACCGGGCTGAACGCCATCGGGGCGCACTCCGAGACCAGCGCGATGATCGGCGACCGGATGGACACCGACGTCCTGGCCGGTCTTGAGGCGGGCATGGAGACCTTCCTGGTGCTGACCGGTCTGACAAAGCCGGAGGACATCGACCGCTATCCGTTCCGGCCGTCCACGATCGTCGACTCGATCGCCGATCTGGTGGATCTGATCTGACCGGATCTGACTGAATAACCGCAGGTCGCAGCCGCGTGTCGGACATTCCGACGCGCGCTGCGGATGCGAGATACGACGAGACGCGTGAGGCTTCCTTCATCAGGAGGTTCACGATGCGTTCAGGCTTGCTCGCTCTCCGTGCCGCCGGGCTGGTGGCCGCCATGGTGGCGGTCCCCGTCCTCGGCACCACCGCCGCCGACGCCCACGACTCCGTGAACGCGACGGTCAGCCCGTCGGACGTCCGCCCCGGCGGTGAGGTGAGGCTCAAGGTCAGGGGCTGCGCGAACCCGCGCTCGGTCGCCGCCCGGTCCGATGTCTTCGTCGCCGACTCCGAGCTCGCGGCCCGCAAGGGCGACGACGAGAAGCCGGCGCTGCTCGGCGAGGCGAAGATCAAGTCCTCGACCAAGGACGGCACGTACAAGGTCGACGTCTGGTGCGACGGGCACGATCACCGCGGCGCGGCGGCCTTCACGGTGGACCGCGACGCGAAGCAGAAGGCTTCTAAGAAGCCCTCACCGAAGGCTTCTGCGAAAGCGTCTCCGAAGGACTCGGCGAAGCCCAAGCCCAAGCCGTCCACCAAGCCGTCCACCAAGCCGTCCACCAAGGCTTCGAGCAAGCCACCCGCCAAGCCCTCGGCCAAGCCCTCGGCGAAGACCTCCGCCAAGCCGGAGTCCTCCCCGAAGTCCGAGAAGGCCACACCCGAGAAGTCCGAGAGGGCCAACCCGGACAGGGCGAAGCCCGAGGGGAAGACCCATTCGGCGTCCGCCCCGCCGCCGCGGAACCTGATGCCCGCGCCCCTCCGGAACGGCAGGCAGTCCCCGGCACCCTGGACGCCGCGGTCCGCCCAGCCCCAGCCCCACCCGAGCGAGCGGCAGGCCTCGCCCGTCGCGCCGGTGCGCGCCGGCGGTGGCGGCAGGACGAGCACGGTTCTCGCCGGGGACGAGGCCGGCCCCAGCACCCCCCACACCGTGATCGGTCTCGTCCTCGCCGGCGTCGCCGCCGTGGCCGTGGCGATCCGCAGTGTGCGCCGGAGACGTTCCGCCGCGCGGGACTCCGACTGAGAGGCGGAGACGGCTGACATGGGTGACAAGGCCGAGGCGCCGACCACCGACCGCCCGAGCGGATCGGGCCGACTGCTGACCGGGGTGGCCTGGGCCGTGCTGCTGCTCGGCCTCTGGGGCTGGGGCCACGACGGCATCGTCGGCGCCTCCGCGCCCATGACCGGCGACGTCGCCGCCGTGGGCCGCCCGATGGAGAAGCGGCCACCGCCGGCCCGCGACCCGCGACAGCCCGCCGAACCGCGCGGTATCGAGGTTCCCTCCGTCGGCATAAAGGCACCCGTCGTCTCCCGTGGCCTCGACTCCGCGGGGGCGGTCGAGCCGCCGCCGTACGAACTCCCGGAGACCGTCGGCTGGTACGGCGGCGGCGCCCGGCCCGGCGCCACGGGCACCGCGCTCTTCGTCGGCCACGTCGACACCCGCACCGAACCCGCCGTCTTCTACGACCTGAGCGCCACCCGGCCCGGCGAGAAGATCCGGGTGACCCGGGCCGACGGCTCGATCGCCGAGTTCACGATCGACGACGTACGGGTCTACAGCCGGGAGAAGTTCGACGCGCGGAAGGTGTACGGCCCCCACGAGCCGGACCGCGCCGAACTGCGACTGATCACCTGCGGCGGGACCTTCGACCGCGAGAGCCGTACGTACACGGCGAACGTCGTCGTCTCGGCGTACCTCACCGATGTGAAAGAGGCACCTCGCCATGGCTGATCCGGCGTCACCGGGACCCCGCTGTCACAGCTCGCACACGAAGCCGAAGAGGCTCCGTTACGGCCCCGGCCCGTGTGCCAGGATGGCTTGGACGGGCACCGAGGGGGAGTGGATGTACGGCAGCAATTCCGGCCGCGGTCTTCGAGTGACGGCGTGCGCGGCGGCCACGGGGGCGGCTCTGCTCATCGCGGGCTGCTCGTCCGACGGCGAGGACAAGGGCGAGAAGAACCCGGCGACGAGCCAGCAGCCCAAGGCGACCGATCCGTACTGGGTCAACCCCGACGGCAACGCGGCCAAGCAGGTCGCCGGTTACACGAAGGACGGCGACGACAAGAACGCCGACCTCATCAAGAAGATCGCCTCGCAGCCCGTTGGCGAGTGGATCGGCCCGGACAGCCCCGAGGAGGAGGCCCGCGGTTTCACCGAGGCCGCCGCCAAGGCCGACCGGGACGCGCTGCTGGTCCTCTACAACGTCCCGCACCGTGACTGCGGCCAGTTCTCGAAGGGCGGCGCCTCCGACGGCAACGCGTACCGGGAGTGGGTCGACAAGGTCGCCAAGGGCATCGGCGACCGGCGGGCCACGGTCGTCCTGGAACCCGACGCGCTGCTGCACCTGGTGGACGGGTGCACGCCCCAGGAGTTCCACGAGGAGCGTTTCGACCTGCTGAAGGGCGCCGTCGAACGGCTCAAGCAGCAGCCGGCCACCACGGTCTACGTGGACGCGGGCAATGCCGGCTGGCAGTCGCCCGACGCGCTCTTCGAGCCGCTCCAGCGGGCGGGCGTCGACAAGGCGGACGGTTTCTCGGTCAACGTATCCAACTTCTTCCCGACCGACATGAGCCAGGAGTTCGGCAAGAAGCTGTCGGCCAAGGTCGGCGGCAAGCCGTTCGTGATCGACACCAGCCGTAACGGCAACGGTCCTTACACGGAAGGCGATCCGGCCGAGAACTGGTGCAACCCGCCGGGCCGCGCGCTCGGCGAGCCGCCGACCACGAAGACCGGCGACCCGCTGGTGAAGGCGTATCTCTGGGTCAAGCGCCCGGGGGAGTCGGACGGCGACTGCAAGGGCGGGCCCAAGGCCGGCGACTGGTATCCGGAGTACGCGCTGGAGCTGGCGCGCAACGCCAAGTAGAGGCGCGGGCAGGAGCGCGAGGCGGGCCCGTACGCGTACGGGCCCGCCCACTCAGCTCTAGGTCCTGTCCCGCGAAGATCCGCCGGGCCCGCCCTACGGCACCTCGACCCACACACCCTCGGACGGGGTCCCCTTGTCGTCCGTCACGAAGAGCATGTACCAGCCCGCCGGCACCAGCGCCCGGTTCTTCGGCACCGTCACCTTGATCCCGTCCGCCGTCTTCTCCATGTCCAGCGCGATGGACCGCTGTTCGACATCCGTGACATGCGTGACGGCGCTCGGCCGCAGCAGCTTCGCGGACGTGAGCGAGGCGGAGTCCTTCGTCTTGAAGGTCCCCGAGTCACCGTGGTCGATCCGCTTCGGTCCGTCGGTCAGCTCCGGCTTCGAGTCCCGGAAGAGATACGGCGGGGTGTAGATCTCGATCCGCTGATCGAAGACGCCCGGCTTGGTGTTCGCCTTGTCGGCGTAGAGCGAGTCGGAGCCGAAGATCATGACGCGGCCGTCGGGCAGCAGGACCGAGCCCGAGTGGTAGTTGCGCCCGACCTGGGGGTCGGCGACGCGCGTGTACTCGCCCGACTTCGGGTCGTACGTACGCGCTTCGAGGATGTTGGAGCCGCCGCGGCCCCGGTAGTCCTGGGCGCCGCCCGTCACCAGGACCGTGTCGTCCGGCATCAGGGACGCGCTGGGGTAGCGGGTGCCCTTGTCGAGCGACGCGCCGTCCTTGAACTCCGGCTTGTCCTCCTTGAGATTGACCAGCCGGGACTTCTCACTGGACTTCTCGGACTCGCCGACGCCGCCGCCACCGATGACCATGAACCTCTGGTCCTGCGCGGGCGGCAGCATGACGGTCGCCGACGTCTCCATCGTGTCCGCGTCGCTCAGGCCCGGGATGTTCTTGAACTTGTTGGTCTCCAGGTCCCAGATGCCGGGCTTGCGGCCGACGTCGGCGGGGCCGTAACCGGCGTTGGAGCCGCTGTAGAAGAGCTTGCCGTTGTCCATCAGGAAGATCGCCGGGTACGTGGGGAACTTCCGGATGATGCCGGTGTACTCCCACTCCTTGGTCTCCGGGTCGTAGATCTCGTCCTTGCCGGGGACGATCTGGCCGATCTCGTCCAGGCCCGACAGCGCGAGGACCTTGCCGTCCTCCAGCGTCGTGAGCGTCGGATACCAGCGGGCCTCGTTCATCGGGTCGACTTTGATGTACTTCTCGGCCACCGGGTCGAACTCGAAGGCGTCCTTGATGCCTTGGAAGTCCTTCTTGTCGAGCGCGAGCTTCTGCGCGATGCCGTAGACATTGCGGGCGTCGGAGCCCTTCATGCCCTGCACCCGGTAGTTGTCCTCGGTGCCGGTCTCGTACTTCTTCCCGGACTTCGCGGCCTCCACGTAGATACGGCCAAGACCGGGCTCGGTCCGCAGAAAGGCGCCGGTCGCCGGGTCGAATATCTTCTTCGCCTTCTCGACCAGGACCGGGTCCTTGGACTCGAAAGTCTTGCCGTTCTTCTTGCCGGTGAACATCGTGCCCGCCGGCAGCGTCATCGGCTTGTCGGGGTCCTCGTTGTGGACCACCATCAGACCGCCGGCCTTGGTGGTGTCGCCCTTGAGCTTCTCGTACCGCTTGGTGCCGCCGGCCACCAGGAGCTTGCCGTCGGGCAGTTGGGTGTGCCCGGAGCAGAACATGTCCTTGGGCGTCGGGATCATCTTGAAGTCGTTGGTCGCCGGGTCCCAGAGGACGGACTCGAACTTGTTCGCGTCGAAGTTCTTCTGGTTGTTTCCCGACCCGGCTATCAGCAGCACCTTGCCGGTGTGCAGAAGCGACGCGTGAATTGAATTGATCTTGTACTTGGACGGGATGTCGAGAAAGTCCCAATGACCGTTCTCGGCCTTGTAATCGGGCCGGTTGATCTTGTAATCGTGGTACTGCTCCGAACCGAACCGCCACATCGCAGGCCCGTTCATCCCGGCCACCACGACGACCACCGCCGCGCCTATCGCGAGGCGACGGGCGCGGTTCCTGCGGTGGTTCGGCCGGACGGGAAGCGCACTCATTGCTTAGGTCCCCCAAGGGATATCTGTATGGTCTGGTCGACGGCTCCGGGCGGCGTCCGCGGCGAGGTCTCAGGGGTTCGCGGAGGTGTGTTCCCGCGGCCCCGGTGCGACCCGTGCTTTCCGCGCTTCTTCTTCTCCGCGCGCATCCCCAGTCGCCAGACGATGATCGGCGCGGCCGTGATCAGGGTCGCCAGCGTCGCCCAGGTGATCATCGCCGGATGGTCGTGCCCGAGGAAGAAGGACGAGACCAGCGATCCGGCGAAGACGAGAATGAAGAACAGATGGATCCGGAACGTCCCGAACAGCGTGTCCGGGCTGGACGAGTCGCCCTTCGGCGTCACCACGAAGCTGCTCTTGCGGCGCAGGACGGCGTCGAGCAGCGAGCGCGCGTAGATGGGCGCGGAGAGCGCGGACATCGCCATGCCGGCCAGACCGCCGGACCCCTCGGGCTCGTGCGGCGAGACGTTGTGCCGCCGGTTCCAGATGTAGAGGCCGATCTGGAGGGCCGACGCGTTGCCGTACAGCATCATCCAGATCGCCGGGTCGATCTGCACACCCGAGGCGCCCATGCCCAGGAACAGGGCGCAACTCAGCGCCGCCAGGATCCAGTTGAGCGCTGACATCGGGTAGAAGATGATCATCATCGTGTAGTTGAAGAGCTTGCCGGGCGGCAGCGTGGCGAAGCCCCGCCAGTACTGCTTGAGGATCGTCTCGTACGTCCCCCGCGACCAGCGCAGCTGCTGGGTGAAGAAGTCCGTCCAGGCGGTGGGGCCTTCACCGACGGCGAGCACGTCCGGCGTGTAGACCGAGCGCCACTTGTTGCCCGTCTGCGGGTTCCTGGCGCGGTGCATCTCGAAGCCCGTCGCCATGTCCTCGGTGATCGAGTCGTACAGCCCGCCGATCTGCTTGAGCGCCGAGATCCGTACGGCGTTGCTCGTGCCGACGAACATGGGCGAGCCGTAGCGGTTGCCCGCGCGCTGGATCAGGGCGTGGAAGAGGAACTGCTGCGACTCGGCGGCCTTCGTGACGAACGTGTCGTAGTTGCCGTACACCTGCGGGCCGATGACGAAGCCGACGTCCGGGTCGCGGAAGTAACCGAGCATCCGCTCCAGGTAGTTGGCCATCGGGACATGGTCGGTGTCGACGGAGGCGAAGAAGTCGTAGTCGTCGCCGTGTGCGTCGAGCCAGGCGTTGTAGTTCCCGTGCTTGGTCTTGGCGCGGTGCGCGCCCTTCGTCTGATTCCACTTCGCGACGCCCTTGCGCGAGAAGTGGTGCACACCGAGACGGGCGCAGACCTCCTTGACGGCCGGGTCGTCGCCCTCGTCGAGGAGCCAGACGTGCATCAGCCCGCGGTGCCGGATCTTGACCGCGGCCTCCAGCGTCTTCGTCACCATTTCGAGGGGCTCCTTGCCCGGCACGAAGGAGGTGAGGAAGGCGACGCGGGTGCCGCTCGCGGGCACGACGGGGACGGGGTCACGCGCCACCAGCGTCGCGTGGGCGTTGGAGAGCACGTTCATCGTGCGGAACAGCTCGATCAGTCCGATGGAGACGAGCATCACGATGTCGAGGATGAGCAGCGTGTCGTTCTTCAGGTTCGGGTCGCGCTCGGTCCAGTGCTGAGGCTGCATCAGCCAGGCGAAGAGACCGAGGGAGAGCAGCGGGGCGGCGCCGAGCAGCAGGGCGGCGCGGATCCGGTGCGGCTCCTGCGAGAGCAGTGAGCGGTACTGCACCTTGTACGGCTTGTCCGGGGCGGGCTGGGTGAGCGGCCCGGCGAGCCGGCTGTAGTGCTCGTAGTCGTACTTGGGCAGTTCGGCCTTGGGCCGGAACCGGGCCCTGGCGTTCCTGAGCTGAGAGGGGACCCGGAGCTGGGTGGTCCGGGACGCGTCGTTGTTCGGCCGCTCGCCGTTCGGCGTCGACGTCATCAGTCATCCCCCCGCACGCATGCTGGTGCGTGATTGGTCGGTCGGTTCGTCGGGTCGCGCACCACCGTGAGTACAGACACGCATCGGGACCTATCCGGTTGCATGATGCCGTTTGCGACATCGGCTCCTGAGCGGGGACCCCCACCCCACTCGGTATGCAAACCGGAGCAAATTCTTCGGCTGCCCCAACTGCTGTGAACGCGTGCCTCTTTGGACCCGTCGGCTTCAGGATAGGTTCTACGACCCCAGCCATGATCGCAAGGAAGAAAGATGCTACTTGCGTGTCATATGCCCTGATTGAAGGCTTGCTGGAGGTGGAGCTGTGGCCGGACTGTGAAGTTCCCGCGAAGGTGATCCCTGCTCGCGGCGCGAAATCGGGGAACGAGCGAGGCCCCCTCGCATGAATTGCGAGGGGGCCTCTGCCGTGCGTGCGCCGCCAGGGACTCGAACCCCGGACCCGCTGATTAAGAGTCAGCTGCTCTAACCAACTGAGCTAGCGGCGCCTGCTGACCTGGAGAACTCTACCCGACGCTCCGGAGTGCTCCCAACCATTTGATGAGCGATGTGGCCTGTCGCATGGTCGTTTTTTACCTTTGATCCGTCAAAATGTGATTAGTCAGGACTGTTGGGCCTGGCACCCGTGCAACACCGCACAGCACCTTGTCGAGTGTGGAGGGGATCGCATGACCGCACCGGTCTTCGAGGAGTACGAACCCGCTGGTGACTGCCCCTGTGGCGGTTGCGCCGAGCGGCGCCGCCTGCTGGCCCGGGGCCTGCCCCTGCGCGCGGGCGGCCACCCCGCCGCCCACGGCGCGCGCCGCGCCCTGGTCCTCGTCACCGCGGCCGGAGTCGCCCTCGCCGCCACGGGCGTGGGCGCGGGTGAGGCCGACGCGGACACCGGCGGGCCCGCGCCCGGTGCCGCGCTCGGCACCGGACGAGCGGGCACCGCGGCGGTGGCCGAGCCGGATCCGGAGACCCCGCAGGGCGTACGCGGCCCGCTGTACGGGCCGCCGTCGGCCGGGCCTTCGTCCAACCACTCGGTCGAGGGGCTGCGCGCGACCAGCCGCGCCGACATCATCAACCGCGCCAAGCGGTGGGTGAACGCGAAGGTCCCCTACTCGATGACGAAGTACTGGTCCGACGGCTACCGCCAGGACTGCTCCGGCTATGTCTCCATGGCCTGGAACCTGGAAGGCAACGAGTGGACGGGCAGCCTGTCCCGCTTCGGCACCCGCATCGCCAGGGAGGAACTCCAGCCCGGCGACATGCTGCTGTTCCACAACTCGTCCGACCCCACCAAGGGGTCGCACGTGACGATCTTCGGCGGCTGGACCGACTACACGCACTCGTACTACCTCGCGTACGAGCAGACGAAGCCGGCCACGCGGGCGCAGGCCACGCCCATGGCGTACTGGAACAATTCGGCGAGTTACGTGGCGTACCGCTACAAAGGCGTGACCGGAGGAAACAGCGGCAGCACGCCGGAGACGGCGAAGCCGACGGCCTTCCCCGGTGCGAAGTCGTTCGGGCCAGGGGCCGACGGCGCGCACGTCACCGAGCTCGGCCGGATGCTCGTCGCCCGGGGCGGCGCACGCTTCTACTCCGTCGGTCCCGGCCCCCGCTGGAGCGAGTCGGACCGGCGCGCCACCGAAGCCTTCCAGCGGGCGCAGGGCTGGCGGGGCGCGGAGGCCGACGGGCTGCCGGGGCCGGACACCTGGCGCTATCTGACGGACGGGCTCGGTAAGAACATCCCGGCGAAGCGGGCGAGCCGCCCCGGCGGTACGGGCGCGCGGCCCGCGTACCCCGGCAAGGGGCAGTTCCGGCCGGGGAGGTCGGGCGAGTACGTCACCCAACTCGGCAAGCGGCTGGTGAAGCGCGGCTACGGCAGCCATTACGTCACCGGCCCCGGCCCGCGGTGGGGCGAGGCCGACCGGCGCAACGTCGAAGCCTTCCAACGGGCGCAGGGCTGGCGCGGCAGCGCGGCCGACGGGTACCCCGGCCCCGAGACTTGGCGACGACTCTTCGCATGAAAGACGGAGGCAAGGATGACCACACAGACATCGCAACCGAACGGTGACGGGCAGCTGCTGCGCGGGGCCCAGGCGCTCCGGTTGGCGGCACGCAACGCGCTGACGGCACGAGGACCGGTGGAGCCGGCGGAGCCCGTGGAACCTGAGCAGCACGCGGAGGCCGAAGTCCCGGCGGCGCCAGCCGCGGTCGCGGCGGTCGCCCCGGCCGGCTGGAGCGAGACCGGCTGGCACCAGAACGTACGCCTGCTGACAGCGCCGCCGGCCGAGCCCGATCCACCGCACGAGGGGGAGCCGCCGCCGGGGCCGATGGCCACGCCGGAGCGCGTGGACCTGTTCGCGAAAGCGCCCGCGGAGCCGGAGCGTGTCGCGGAGCCCGAGCCCGAGCCCGAACACGGCTTCGCGGACGGGCCGGAGGCCTGCTACGGCGGTACGGCGTCCGAGGTCGCGGACATCGTGGAGTGGGCGTCGGCCGAGAGGGACCGGGAGCGGCAGCCGGAGTTCGTGTCGGTTGAGCTGCCGGTGGAGTCGGGCACCTCGCTGTTCACGGCCGCCGCGGAGTCCCCGGCCGAGCCGCGGGCCATGGCGGTCGATGTCCTGGAGCCACCGGCGGCCGAGGCTGGACCGTCCGCCCCGGCCGCGTACGCCGAGCCGGCGTCGATGCCGGAGACGGAGGAGCGCCCCGAGGTGGCGGCCGAGCCCGAGCCGGACCTCTACGCGGAGGTGCCCGAGACCGACGCCCCGTGGCCGGACGATGGGGACGATGAAGACGAAGCGGCGGTCGCGGCAAGCATTGATGACGACCCGTCAGATCACGGACCCGGCGTATCGAGCGGGATCCCCGCGCCCGTGTGGAACGTCACCGTGCCGGCCGGGTCCGGCTCCGTCGTCCCCACGCGTGCGGCCCTCACCTTCGACAGCCGGCGCTGGAGCCCGCTCATCGTCGGCGAGGCCACCCACGAGATCCCCGTCCATCTCCTCTTCCGCGAAGAGGGGGTGGCGAGTGCCCCGACGGCCGGACGTCCGCAGCTCCGGCGCGGACCCGCCGTCGCCACTCCGCCCGCGCCGCCCGTGCTGGCCCCCGCCGCGGTCTCGCGGCCCGCGACACCCGTGGACACGAAGCTGGTCGAGCGGCCCGGCCCCACGCTGCCCGGCTGGACGGCGGCGCTCGCCGGCGTGGCCGGGCTGTTCAGCTGTCTGACGGTGCTCTGGTGGGTCGGGGCGGTGCCCGAGGCGCTGACGGAGATGTTCGGGCTCGGCTCGAATCCTTACAACGGCATCGGCATCGGTATGTGGGCGCTGCTCGCCCTCGCCGTGACGCTCACGCTCTTCGCCTTCGGCGGGCTCGGCCGCGGCCGGGTCGGGCACGCGTGGGTGCTGACGCTCTTCGGTGAGTACCGGGGGAGCGTGCGCCGTACGGGACTTCTCTGGGTCAGCCCGCTCCTGCTGCGCCGCCGCGTCGACGTACGGCTGCGGCACTGGCGCAGCGAGCCGATGCCCGCCGTCGACGCGAACGGTACGGCGCTGCGGGTCGTGGTCCTGGTGGTCTGGCGGGTCAGGGACACCGTCCGGGCGGCGCTCGGGGTGCGCGACCACGAGGAGTATCTGCGCGAGCAGGTCGAGGCGGCGATGGCGCGCGTGCTCTCGCAGCTGCCCGCCGACGCGTTCAACGAGACCGCGCCGACGCTGCGTAACGCCGAGCTGGTCGGCGAGGCGCTGACCCGGATGCTCTCCGCCGAGTGCCGGCCCGTCGGGCTGGACATCTTCTCGGCGCAGCCGACACGGATCGAGTACGCCCCCGAGATCTCGGCGGCCATGCAGCGCAGCCGGATCGCGGCGATCGACGCCAGACACCGGGACACCGTGCTGACGTCGGTGGTGGACGCGGTGGACGACACGGTGCACCGGCTGACGTCGCGGGGGCTCGTGGAGCTGGACGACTACGAGCGCAAGGTCCTCGTGAAGGATCTGACCGTGGCCTTCTACACCGGCAGGCATGGTCTGAACGAGGGGAGCTGACCGCCTCCAACCCCTGGGGATTGGTCTGGACCGTGGCGGGCGTGTCCCTGCTCGCCACCGGCAGCGCGACCGGTCACGGCTACACCGACTCACCGATCAGCCGTCAGAAGCTGTGCCAGAACGGCACCGTCACCGGATGCGGAAACATCCAGTGGGAGCCGCAGAGTGTCGAGGGCCCGAAGGGCTTCCCGGCCGCGGGTCCCGCCGACGGAAAGATCTGCGCGGGCGGCAACGGCCAGTTCGCGCAGCTCGACGACCCGCGTGGCGGCAACTGGCCCGCCACCAGCGTCTCGGGCGGGCAGTCCTACAGCTTCCGCTGGCAGTTCACCGCCCGGCACTCCACGTCCGACTTCCGGTACTACATCACCAAGAACGGATGGGACCCGAACCAGCCGCTCACCCGCGCGGCCCTCGACCCCCAGCCGTTCATGACCGTGCCGTACAACAACATGCAGCCGCCGGCCACGCTCGTCCACCAGGGCACGATGCC
Organism: Streptomyces sp. NBC_01716; assembly: GCF_036248275.1. NCBI lineage: Bacteria > Bacillati > Actinomycetota > Actinomycetes > Kitasatosporales > Streptomycetaceae > Streptomyces > Streptomyces sp. NBC_01716. The sequence goes on from NZ_CP109181.1 coordinate 5,689,225, forward strand.
GGCCGGGAAGACCGGCAAGCACATCGTCCTGGCGGTCTGGAACGTCGCGGACACGTCCAACGCGTTCTACGCCTGCTCGGACGTCACGTTCTGATCCACCTGATCGAGATCCATCAGCATGTGACCGGCGAGGGTCTGCTTCATCGCTGACGGGCCGGGCCGTCGTACGTGGGGTGTGTGCCGCACCCCGCCTGCGGCGGTCCGGTCCGAACGTCCTAGATCGCCAGCGAGAGCACCACCGGGGCCGCGCCCCTGTTGAGCGTGTCCGCCGCCGAGCGCAGCCGGTGCGCGTGCTCGATCGGCATCGACAGCGCCAGACAGCCGACCGACGAGCCCGCCGTCAGCGGCACCGCCGCGCAGACCGTGCCCACCGCGTACTCCTGGAGATCCAGTATCGGCACCGTCGGCGGCTGGCTGTCCAGCTTGGAGAACAGCACCCGCTCGCTGGTGATGGTCCGTGAGGTGAGACGGGCGATCTTGTGCCGGGAGAGATGGTCCCGGCGGCTGTTCTGGTCGAGCTGGGTCAGCAGGCACTTGCCGACGGCGCTCGCGTGCGCCGCCGAACGGAAGTCCACCCACTCGTTGACCGCGGGCGCGTCAGGGCCGTCGGCGATCTGCGTGATCTTGACCTCGCCGTCGATGTACCGGCTGATGTAGACCGCCGCCCCGACCGAGTCGCGCAGCTCGCGGAGCGTGTCCTGGAGCTTGGTCTCCAGGGCCTCCTCGCGGGTGGCGCCGGAGCCGAGCAGCACCAGCGAGTCCCCCACCACGTACGCCCCGTCCGCGAGCTGCTCCACATAGCCCTCGCGGCACAACATCGCCAGCAGCGGGGCGAGATGGCCGGTCGGCAGGCCCGTCTCGCGGGCGATCTGGGCGTCGGTGACGCCACCGGTGTGGTTGGAAACCGTTTCGAGGACGCGCAGGACGTATTGCACCGAGTGGAACGGCGCGGTCGGCTCCGGCTTCAGCGCCACGGTTTCCCCCTAGCAGGTTGTGACCGCAAGCTTCTTTACCACGATAACCGTCAAGAGCCCTTTCCGGGGCGGCTGTTGAGCAGAATCACAACCCGTCCGGCCCGCCCATCTGGGGCGTATCGCATGGGCATATGCCAGCGTCACTACCTTCGTTCGGGAGGCCGGGAAAACGGGGGAACCCGGTCCGCTTGATCGGACCGGGTTCCCCCGAATTCGGCGCGCCCGTCGCCTGCGTGAACGCGCCGGGCGTACGCCCTACAGCACCGCGCTCAGGAACTCCCTCGTGCGCTCGTGTTCCGGTTCGCTGAAGATCTTCTCCGGCGGTCCCGACTCGATGACATGGCCGGCGTCGAACATCAGTACGTCGTCGGAGATGTCCCGCGCGAAGTTCATCTCGTGCGTCACGCACAGCATCGTGATGTCCGTCGTGTGGGCGATGTCCCTCAGTACGTCGAGGACGCCCGCGACCAGTTCCGGGTCGAGCGCGGACGTGACCTCGTCCAGGAGCAGGACCTGCGGCCGCATCGCGAGCGCCCGCGCGATCGCCACCCGCTGCTGCTGCCCGCCCGAGAGCTGACTCGGGTACGCGTCGCAGCGGTCCCCGAGCCCCACCAGGTCGAGCAGACCGCGCGCCCGCTCCTCGGCCTCGTCGGGGGAGAGGCCGAGCACATGCACCGGCGCCTCGGTGACGTTCCGCAGCACCTTCATGTTCGGGAAGAGGTTGAACTGCTGGAAGACCATGCCTATCTTCTTGCGCACCTCACGGACATGGCGGTCGCCGGCGGGGACGAGCCTGCCGTCCTTCTCCTCGTGCGTGAGGTAGTCGCCGGCCACCTTGATGGTGCCCTCCTCCGGCTTGATCAGCGTCATCAGGAGTCTGAGGATCGTCGTCTTGCCAGATCCGGAGGCGCCGATCAGCGTCACGTGCTTGCCGGAGTTGACCGTGAAGTCCAGTGAGTCCAGGACCGTGTTGGCCCCGAAGCGTTTGGTGACCTTGTCGAAGCGGATCAGCTCGCTGCCGTCGGCGACGGGATTGGCCGTTTCCTTCGAGGTGTTGAGGGGAGTGCTGTCAGCGGACAAGGCGACGCTCCAATGCTCGCATGAGAAGGGATGCCGGATAGGAGATGACGATGAAGGCCACACCCACGACGGTGAAGACCTCGACCGTCAGGAAGGTCTGGGAGGCGAACTGGCGTGCCTCGCCCAGCATTTCCAGTACTCCGATGACGAACAGCATCGGAGTGTCCTTCAGCATCGCGATGACGTAGTTGCCCAGCGCGGGCACGACGCGCCGGATCGCCTGGGGCAGGATCACCGCGCCCCAGGTGCGTGACCTCGGCAGGCTGAGCGCCGTGGCCGCCTCCCACTGGCCGACCGGGACGCCGTCGATACCGGCGCGGTAGACCTCGGCGGTGTACGTCGAGTAGTGCAGGCCCAGGCCGACCACACCGGTGACCATCGCGCTGAGCGTGAGACCCCACTCGGGGAGCACGTAGTAGAGGAAGAACAGCTGCACCAGCAGCGGGGTGTTGCGGACGAACTCGGTGATGACGTTCACCGGCCAGCGCACCACCGCCAGGCTGGAGCGCTGGGCCATGGCCCACACGAGACCGAGCGCGAAGGCGAGCAGCGCGCCCAGGACCAGCGCCTGGAGCGTGACGAGCAGGCCGTCCCAGAACATCGGCATGAAGTCGCCGACCGCGGACCAGTCCCAGTTCATCGGCCCTCACCTCCGGCGGTCGCGGGGGTGGCGTCCTGCCGGGGGATCTCGATCTTCCGGCCGAGCAGCCGGGACCTCTTCTCCGGGCGTTGCCCGATCCCGGCCTTCGCCTGCCGTTCGAGGACACGCATCCCGCGCGTGAGGACAAAGGCGAGCACGAAGTACATCAGCAGGATGACCGTGTAGACGGGGGCGCTCTCACCCGTCGCGTTGCGCACCAGTGACGCGCCGAAGGCGATGTCGGCCACGCCCATGACGGAGACCAGTGCCGTGCCCTTGAGGAGCTCGATCAGGAGATTGTTGAACGGCGGGATCATCTCCGGCCAGGCCTGCGGCAGGATGATCTTCCGCAGCTGCTGCGCGGGCGTGAAGCTCAGCGCGATCCCCGCCTCGCGCTGGGCGGGAGCCACGGCCCGCACCGCGCCCCGGACGACCTCGGAGCCGTACGCCCCGTAGGTGAGCCCGAGCGCCAGCGTCGCCGCCCACAGCGGGACGAGCTGCCAGCCGAAGCCCAGCGGGAGCACGAAGAAGATCCAGAACATCAGGATCAGCGCGGACGTGCCGCGGAATATCTCGAAGTACGCCCCGGACACGAAGCGCACGATCCACAGCCGGTGGGAGCGGGCGAGTCCGACGGTCAGCGCGACCACCGCGGCCAGCGCCGCGCTGAAGACGGTCAGCTGGACGGTGATCCAGACGCCGTTGAGGAGTATTTCCCAGAGACCCCAGGTCATTTCGCTCATGGCGCGCACTTCTCCTTGGCGGTGATGGTCGTCATCTGGTCCTTCGTGAAGCCGAAGGGCCGCATGATCTCCAGGAGTTCACCGCTCTTCTTGAGCTTGTGCAGCTCGCGGTTGAAGGAGTCACGGAGGTTGGTCTCCGGTGAGCGGAAGGCGAAGCCGCCGACGTCGATGACGGGCTTGCCGTCCACGATCGGCGTGACCTCCTTGGTCGCCTCGGCCTTCGTGCTCTCGGTCTCCTCGATGACGTTGAACACCGTGACCGCCGTACCGGCGAAGACGTCGACGCGGCCCTGTTCGACGGCGAGCAGTCCGGCCAGCTGGTCGGGCAGGGTCGTGATGCTCTTGACCCCGGCCTCCTCCGCATAACCGATCTCCGCGTAACCGACGCCCGTCGCCATTCTGGCGCCGGCCTCGGCGATGTCCTGGTAGCTGTTCAGATTCTTCGGATTCCCCTTCGGCACGATGAACGCGTCGAGCATCTGGTATTCGGGGTCGGCGAAGATCACCTGTTCACAGCGTTCCGGGTTGATGTACATCCCGGCGGCGACCACATCGAACTGGAGCGAGTTCAGTCCGGTGATCAGCGAACCGAACTCGGTGGCGAAGGGCTGGACATTGTCCACGCCCAGCTCCTTGAAAATGCGCGACGCGATCGCCGGGGCCGAGCCCGTCATCTCGCCGTCCTTGCCGATGTAGCTGTACGGCTGCTCACCGGCCAGCCCGAGGCGCACCGTCCCCTTGGCGCGCAGCTGGTCCAGGAGGGTTCCCCCGTCCCCGGCGTCGGCGGTGGCCACGCGGCTGCATCCGCTGGTGGCTCCGACGGCCCCCGCGACACCGAGTGCCGCGGCACCCGCGAGCAGCGAACGGCGCCGGAGCCCGCTTCCTGTGCTTCGTGTGTTGTTCCCCTTTAGTGGAGCCATAGGCGCGCGGCTACCCGGATCGTCCGAGGGTATGCGGATCATTTTCGGACCGATATGCCTATCGTTACCCGCGGGGAGGCGGGTCCGTCCGGCCCGGCATTCGCGCGGCCGGGGCGGGTATTCATGGCCGGACACCGGCTGTACCGAACCGACGAGAAGGGCGCGAAGACCAATGAGCGAGCGCTTCATCGAAGTCTCCCTGGACAAGCGCGGAGTGCGCTGCACCGCCAAGCTCCTCGACGAACTGGCCCCGATCACCTGCGCCGCGGTGTGGGACGCGCTGCCGCTGGGGGGTGACGTCTACCACGCCAAGTACGCGCGCAACGAGATCTACGCGCTGATGCCCGGGTTCGCGGCGGAGGAGCCGCCGCTGGAGAATCCGACGGTCACTCCCATCCCGGGCGATCTGTGCTATTTCACCTTCTCGGACGTGGTGCTCGGCACCACGTCGTACGGGTACGAGGAGAAGGCCGCCCACCGGGGCCGCCGTACCGTCGTCGACCTCGCGCTGTTCTACGAGCGCAACAACCTGCTGATCAACGGCGATACGGGGTGGATCCCCGGCATCGTCTGGGGCTCGGTGGTCGAGGGGCTGGACGAGATGGCGGAGGCGTGCCAGGACCTGTGGCGCGCGGGCGCGACGGGGGAAACGCTGAATTTCAGGCGCGCCTGAGCGCGGGGCGACTGCCCGCAGGACGGGGCCTACGCGCCGGTGGGAGCCGGGAGCGATGCCGCGCCCGACTCGTACAGCGCGTGTGCCGCCCGCATCACCAGCGCGTCCGCGTGACGGGCACCGATCAGCTGGAGGCCGATCGGCAGCCCGTCCGCGTCCACCCCGCACGGCACGGTCGCCGCGGGCTGCTGGGTCAGATTGAAGGGGTACGTGAACGGGGTCCAGCCGGTCCAGCGGTGGTGCCCCGAGCCCTTCGGCACCTCGGCGCCCGCCTCGAAGGCGGTGATCGGCAGGGTCGGCGTGACCAGCAGGTCGTACGTCTCGTGGAACCGGCCGAGCCGCCGGCCCAGCTCCATCCGCGCGTCCACGGCCGCCAGATAGTCCAGCGCGCTCGCCCCGGAACCCGTCGCGACGATCTCCTTCAGCCCCGGGTCGAGCAGCTCGCGCTGCGCGTCGCCGAGCGACTGCGTCACCCGGGCCGCGCCCGTGAACCACAGCGTGTGGAACGCCTCCACCGGGTCCGAGATGTCCGGGTCGGCCTCCTCGATGTACGCGCCCAGCTCCGCGAGCCGCGCCACCCCGCGCCGTACCGCCGCCGCCACGTCCGGCCGCACCGCGACCTGGCCGCCGAACGACGGCGAGTACCCGATCCGCAGCCCCGCCACCCCGTCGGCCAGGACGGCGCCGATGCCCGGCGCCGGGGCGAGCTGCGACCAGTCCCGCCAGTCCGGGCCGCTGATGACGTCGAGCAGCAGCGCGGCGTCGGCGGCGTCCCGCGCCATCGGACCGGCGTGCGCCAGCGTGCCGAACGCGCTGGACGGGAAGAGCGGGATCCGCCCGTAGGTGGGCTTGAGCCCGAAAATGCCGCAGAAGGACGCGGGGATCCGGACCGAGCCGCCGCCGTCGGTACCGATCGACAGCGGAGCCGCGCCGAGCGCCACCGCCGTCGCGCTGCCGCCGCTGGACCCGCCGGCGGTCCTGGACAGGTCGTACGGATTACGGGTCACCCCGCTCAGCGGCGAGTCCGTGACACCCTTCCAGCCGAACTCCGGTGTCGTGGTCTTGCCGACGAGGACCGCGCCGTGCTCGCGCAGCCGCGCCACCGCGGGCGCGTCGTCGTTCCAGGGACCGGCCGGATCGACCGTCCGGCTCCCGCGTAGGGTCGGCCCGCCACGCTGGAGGAACATGTCCTTCACCGAGACGGGGACCCCGTCGAGCAGCCCCCGGGGCTCCTTCCCGCGCCACCGGACGGTGGACTCCTCGGCGGCGGCCAGCGCCGCATCGGCGTCGACCCGGACGAAGGCGTTGACGAGCGGTTCGATCGCCTCGATCCGGTCCAGCGTGGCACGCGCCACGTCGACCGGTGAGAAGTCGCCTCTCTCGTAGCCGGCCAGCAGCTGTCGAGCGGTGAGATCGGTCAGGAACATGGACTCAGTCATGCATGGGGACGTACCCACGTTTCTTGTCCACCACGTTAGGCAATGGCTTTCCGGACGCCCAGATGTCGTAAAGCTCGACGAACTGCTCGCCCAGTCGGTCGCGCCAGCCCACGGTGTCGCCGCTCATGTGCGGCGACACGATCAGGCCGGGCACGTCCCACAGACGGCTCTGCGGATCGAGCGGCTCGGCCTCGAAGACATCGAGGGCCGCGCCCGCGATCCAGCGCTTGGACACGGCGTCCACGAGCGCGTTCTCGTCCACGAGCTGACCGCGCCCCACATTGATGAAGCGCGCGGACGGCTGCATCAGACCGAAGAGACGCGCGCCGAACATGCCGCGCGTGCTCTCCGTGAGCGGCGCCGCGCAGATCACCCAGTCGGACCGGGTCAGCAGCCGGTCCAGCTCGTCGGCGCCGTGGATACCCGGGCGCGCCGTGCGGCCGGTGACCGCCACTGTCAGGCCGAGCGCCCTCAGCGTGTCGGCGACCGCCCGGCCGATCGGACCCGCGCCGACGACGGTCGCACGGCTGCCGGCGACCCGCAGTCCCTCACGGTGGCGCCAGCGCCGCTGGCGCTGGAGTTCGAGAGTTCCCGGCAGATCCTTGGCCATGGCAAGGACCAGAGCCGCCACGTATTCGGCAATGGGCTCCTCGAAGATGCCACGGGCGTTAGTCACCAATGTTTCGGAGTTGATCAGCTCGGGACTGAGCAGCCGGTCCACACCGGCGCTCGCCGTGTGGACCCAGACCGGCCGTGGGCCGTCCCCCGGCCAGGCGAGCCGGATCGCGTCCGAAGTGAAGTCCCACGCCAACAGGACGTCGGCCAGGGGGAGTTGAGCGGCGAGGGTGGAGTCGTCCGCGTACACGACCCGGGCTCGGCCGGTCAGCCGGCCGAGGCGCGGCGGCGGATCGGCACCCAGGACGAGAAGGGTTGGTTCGGCCATCGGGAGTGCCCTTCTGAGCGGGGCGGGGATTTCCCCGAGGAAAACTCTTGCAACGTATTTCCTGTGCGGATTGACCACGCTCGCATTTACCTCCTACCGTCGTCAACAACAGCCAAAAGGGGGGCCGTGCCATGGATGTCTCCTTTCTGGGCGGACCGCAGCCGCAGCGTGGTGTCGGTGTGGTCGCCCCATTCGATTTCGCTCTTGATCGTGAACTCTGGCGTTGGATGCCGGACGAGATCTCGCTGCGCCTGACGAGGACGCCCTACGTCCCCGTCGAGGTGTCGCTGGACCTTGCCCGCCTCGTGAGTGAGCACGAGACCCTCGGAGAAGCGGTGCGGGCCCTGGGAGCGTCCGAACCGGAGGTGATCGCGTACGCCTGCACGTCCGGCAGCTTCGTCGGCGGTGTCGTCGGCGAGCGGGCCATGACCGAGGCGATGACCAGGGCGGGCGAGGTGCCCTCGCTCACCACGTCGGGCGCGCTCCTCGAAGCGCTGGAGGAGCTGGGCGCGAAACGGATCGCCCTGGTCACGCCCTATACGGAGTCGGTCACCGAGTCGCTGGAGGACTACCTGGCGGAGGCCGGGGTAACCGTCACGGGTCGCGCCTTCCTGGGGCTGACCCGGCACATCTGGAAGGTGCCGTACCGGTCGGTCGTGGACATGGCGCGGCAGGCCGTCGTCGGTGCGGCCGACGCGCTGTTCATCAGCTGCACGAACCTGCCGACGTACGACGCGATCCCCCAGTTGGAGGCTGAGCTGAGGATGCCGGTGCTGTCGGCGAACCAGGTCACGATGTGGGCGGCCCTGCGCAGAATCGGCGCGCACGCGGTCGGCCCGTATCAGGGCCTGCTGCTCGACCCGCCTCCGGTGCGCCACGTGCCTACGCTGGAAGTAATGGGAGACCTCTCCGAGATCTCGGACATTCCCGTGGTCCCGATCTCCGAGATCGCCCGGATCAACGAGATCTCCGAGATCGGCGACATCCCCGGCATGGCGGAGATGGAGCGGGCGGAGAAGGAGCGGATGGAACCGGTCCAGCAGATGCAGGACAGCCAGCCGGGCCAGCCCGGTGAGTGGGCGCAGCCCTCCCAGCCGGACGCTCCGACCGAGGAACAGGAAGGGTGGACATGACGACCGTCGGACTTCTCTACCCCGGCCACTCCGCCGAGGACGACTACCCCCGGCTGGAGATGCTCTTCGACAGCGACATCAGACTGCCCCTCGTCCACACCGACATCGGCGAGGACGCCCACCGCGTGGACGCGCTCCTGGAAATGGGCTCGGCGCGGCGGCTGGCGGACGGTGTCGAGGAGCTGCGGATGGCGGGCGCCGAGTCCGTGGTCTGGGCGTGCACGAGCGGCAGCTTCGTGTACGGCTGGGACGGCGCGCACGAGCAGGCCCGCACGCTGGCGATGGAGGCGGGACTGCCGGCTTCGAGCACGTCCTTCGCCTTCGCGCACGCGGTCCAGGCGCTGGGCGCCCGGAAGGTCGCGGTCGCCGCGACGTATCCGGAGGACGTCGCTGGCTACTTCGCCGCCTTCCTGAAGTCGGCGGGCATCGAGGTGGTCTCCACGCGCGGCAGCGGCATCATCACGGCGGCCGAGGTCGGCACCTGGGGCCGGGACGAGGTACTGGCCCTGGCCCGGGAGGGTGACCACCCGGACGCGGAAGTCCTTCTCCTGCCGGACACGGCGCTGCACACCGTGGCGTATCTGCCGGAGCTGGAGGAGGCCGTGGGCAAGCCGGTCCTCACCGCGAACCAGGTCACGGTCTGGGAGGGCCTGCGCCTGGTCGAGCGGCACGCGTGGGCCCCGAAGCTGGGGACGCTCTTCGCGAGCCGGGAGTAGGCGCGGATCTTGGGGCTCACCGGGTCCGGTCCTCGGCCTGGTGCCGGGTGCGGGTGCGGTCTTGGTCTGGTGCGGTCCTGGTCCGGTCCCGGGAATAAAACGGAGCCGTCCTCCTGTTGGCGGGAGTCGTACTTGATTTCCGCTCAGGAGGGCTCCCACCGGTGGTTGACGCAATTCGAGGTACGGCGCTGGGCACCGCGCCCGTGCCGCTGTCCGTACTGGACCTGGTCACCGTCGGCAGCGGGAGCACCGCACGGCATTCGCTGCTGACCAGCGTCGAGATCGCCAAGCTGGGCGAGCGCCGGGGCTACGGGCGGCACTGGGTCGCCGAGCACCACTCGATGCCCGGTGTCGCCTCCTCGTCGCCGGCCGTGATCCTCTCCCACCTCGCCGCCCACACCGAGCGCATCCGCCTCGGTTCGGGCGGCGTCATGCTGCCCAACCACGCGCCGCTCGTCATCGCCGAGCAGTTCGGCACCCTGGAGGCACTCGCCCCCGGGCGTGTCGACCTCGGGCTCGGCCGGGCGCCCGGCACCGACGGGGCGACGGCCGCCGCGCTGCGCCGCACCGACCGGCTGAACGAGGGCGCCGACGACTTCCCGCAGCAGCTCGCCGAGCTCACCCGCTTCCTGGACGACGACTTCCCGAACGGGCACCCGTACTCCCGCATCCACGCCGTCCCCGGACCCGTCCAGGGCCCCGCGGCCCGGCCGCCGATCTGGCTCCTCGGCTCCTCCGGCTTCAGCGCCCGGCTCGCCGCCACGCTCGGGCTGCCGTTCGCCTTCGCGCACCACTTCTCGGCGCAGAACACCATCCCCGCGCTCGACCTCTACCGTGAGTCCTTCCGGCCGTCCGCCGTGCTCGACGCCCCGTACGCGCTGATCGGCGTCGCCGCCCTCGCCGCCGATGACGAGAACGAGGCCCGCCGCCAGGTCCTGACCGGCGCGCTGTCGATGCTGCGGCTGCGCACCGGGCGCCCCGGGCTCGTCCCGACGCCCGAGGAGGCGGAGGCGTACAGCTTCAGCGCGCAGGAGCGCGACTTCGTGGACAGCTGGCTGACGAACATCGTCCACGGCACCCCGGACGCCGTCCGCGCCGGCCTGGACGACCTCCAGAAGCGCACCGGCGCCGACGAGCTGATGCTCACCGCCAACGCCCACGGTGCCGAGGCGCGGCTGCGCAGCTACGACCTGATCGCCGACGCGTACGGCCTGCCGGCCTGACCACGGGACGTACCGCGCGTCCGGACCCGGGCTCCCACCCACAGGTGGGAGCCCGGCGCGCGGTACGCGAGGATGCTCGGTGACACGCCCGACGGCCGCTCGCGGACCCGCCGGGCACGCACCGGGATACGGAACAGAGGTCGAGCCATGTCGCTGCATGTCGTCGTCGGCGCGGGTCCCGTGGGCACGGCCACCGCCCGCCTGCTCGCCGACTCGGGCGACCGAGTCCGCCTGATCACCCGCTCCGGCGGCGGCCCCGAGCACGAGGGCATCGAGCGGGTCGCGGCCGACGCCTCCGACGCGGCCACCCTCACCCGCCACACCGCGGACGCCACCACTCTCTTCAGCTGCGGCGGCCCGGCCTACCACCGGTGGGCGACCGACTGGCCGCCGCTGGGCGCGGCGCTGATCGGCGCCGCCGAAGCCAGTGGCGCCGTGCTGGTCACCACCGGGAACCTCTACGGGTACGGACCCGTGGACGCCCCGATGACCGAGCAGACGCCCCAGCGGCCGAACTCCGTCAAGGGCCGGGTCCGCGCGAAGCTGTGGGCGGACGCGCTCGCCGCCCACGAGGCGGGCCGGATCCGTACCGCCGAGGTGCGCGGCTCCGACTACCTCGGCGCCGGAGTGACCTCCACCGCCACCGTCCTGCTCCTGCCGAAGGTGCTGGCCGGGAAGAAGGCGTCGGCGCCCGGGGACCTGGACGCGCCGCACAGCTGGACGTACGTGGGTGACGTCGCCCGCACCCTGGTGGCGGTCGCGGCGGACGAGAGCGCCTGGGGCAGGCCCTGGCACGTACCGTCCCCGCCGCCGGTGTCCGTGCGCGCCCTGGCCGTCCGCGCCGCCGAACTGATCGGGGCCCCGGCCCCGCGCCTGGCGGCGATTCCCGCGCCGCTGCTCAGGATCGCCGGGCTGTTCAACACCGACGCCCGCGAGGTCTGGGAGATCCGCTACCAGAGCGCGGCGCCGTTCGTGCTCGACTCGTCGGCGGCCACGGCGGCTTTCGGCATCACGCCCGCCTCCACCGACGACGCGCTCCTGGAGACCATGAAGGACCTGCGGGCCCGCGCCGCCTGACCGCAAGTGGCGGGGCCCGAGTCAGACCTTCAGCGGTCCTGCCCCGATCATCTCCGCGATCAGCTCCGGCCCCACCGCCCGCGAGTACAGCCAGCCCTGCCCGGTGTCGCACCCGATCCTGCGCAGGCGCGCCGCCTGCCCCGCCGTCTCCACGCACTCCGCCGTGACCGTCAGGCCCAGCCGGTGGGCGAGATGGACCAGCGTCTCGACGATCGTCTCGTCCGCCGGATTGGGGTGCGCGCCCCCGTCGTAACGGAAGCCCCGTACGAAGGAGCCGTCCAGCTTCAGTACGGAGACGGGCAGCCGGCTCAGATAGGCGAGGTTCGAATAGCCGGTCCCGAAGTCGTCGATGGCGATCCGCACGCCCATGTCGCTCAGCGCCTGGAGTGCCTGGAGCGGCCGGCCCGCCGAGCCCATCACCGCGGACTCGGTCAGCTCCAGTTGCAGCAGACACGGCGCCAGACCTGTCTCGGCGAGGATCGCGGCCACATCGGCCACCAGGTCGGAGTCCCAGACCTGCCGTACGGCGACGTTGACGCTCACGAACAGCGGGCGCTCCGCCGGGTGGTCCCGCTGCCACTGCCGGGCCTGGAGACACGCTGTACGCAGCACCCACCGCCCGAGCTGCACGATCGAGCCGTCCTCCTCGGCGATCCCGATGAAGCGGTCGGGCGCGAGGACACCGAACTGCGGATGGCTCCAGCGCACCAGCGCCTCCACGCCCTGGACCGCTCCGTCGGCCATCCCCACCAGCGGCTGGTACTGGAGCACGAACTCCTCACGCTCGACCGCCGGACGCAGCGTGGACGACAGCGCCTGGCGGGTCATCCGGTGCGCGTTGCGCTCCGGGTCGAAAAGGGTCCAGCGTGCCTTGCCGTCCGCCTTCGCCCAGTAGAGCGTCGTGTCGGCGACCTGCATCAGACCGGTGGGAGTGGTGCCGTCGGCGGCCCGTTCGACGACGCCGATGGACGCCGAGACCGAGAGCCGCTGGCCGGCCAGGTCGAAGGGGAGCTGGAGCGCGGCGAGTACGGTGCGGGCGAGGTCGGCGAGCTGTTCCGTACCGGCCGAGTCCTCGACCAGGACCGCGAACTCGTCGCCGCCGAGGCGTGCCACGAGATGGCTGCCGCCGCGGCTGTGGCCGTCGCTGTCGGCGCACTCGGTGAGCCGGCTCGCGACGGCGGCGAGCAGCCGGTCGCCGACCCGGTGCCCGAGGGTGTCGTTGACGGCCTTGAACCCGTCCAGATCGAGGTAGCAGAGACCGATCCGCCCTGTTCTGCCATGGTCGTACGACGATTCGAGCGCGGCGGAGAGCCGCTCGAAGAACAGCGTGCGGTTGGGGAGCCGGGTCACCGGGTCGTGCATCTGGAGGTGCCGGATCCTGGCCTGGAGTTCGCGCCGCTCGCTGATGTCCGAGAGGGAGAGCAGCACGGTGCCGCCGTCGGGCAGGGGCGCGACGGTGACCTCGGCCCAGAGCGTGCGGCCGTCGGGGTGCTTGAGGCGGCGGGTGCAGCGGAAGCGGGAGCGGCGCCCGCGCAGCACTTCGTGGTACGCGTGCCAGGTCCGGTCGTCCGAGGCGAGGTCGACCAGGTCGGCGGCGGCCCGGTCGCGCAGCTCGGCGCGCTCGCTGCCGACCAGTTCCGCGAGGGCGTCGTTGGCGGTGACGACCGTCCCGCGGCGGTCCACGACGGCCATGGGGAGCCGGGCGGCGTTGAAGGCCGCGCGGTAGTCGCGCAGGTCGCGGTCGGCGCGGTCGGCGCGGTGGCCGGCGGGGGTGGGCTGGACGGGCGCGGGGCGGGTGAGTGCCCGCAGCTCACCGAGGGCGAAGCCCGTACCGTCCAGCATGGCCAGAGCATCACGTTCCGTAACCGAGGGTGCGCCGGAATCGGGTGCCGCGACTGCCGCGGCCCGCGGCCTTTCGGAGATTCCGCTCACGGCTCGCTCCCGCGGTGCTGTGGTGTCGTACAGGGGGTGATTCGGGATGGTCGGCGCAGATAAGTCTGCCGATCATAGAGGCCGGGCGGCAGGCCGTTCCAGCTCCCGGCGGTGAACCCGGGCGCGCGAGGTCGACGCCGGGGCGCCGGACGATCGTTTCTGCGCGGCTGCGGCGCGGGATGTACGAGGGATGTCTCCGGCCTGACCGATTGTGACTTTCCGTGGTCCACCGGGGGTGTCGCCCCGCTCACCCAACCGGTCCAGGGAAACAGGGCGTTCTCCGGCGAAAAGGCACAAGGTGGGTGAGCTGTCCCGCATTCCACAGCCGGAGGTCCACGTGGAGCGTCGCCCGACACGCGGGGGAGTGGAACGGCCACGCCTGCGCAGTACCGCCGCGGCCTTCACCTCCCTCGTCGCGGTCGCCGCCACCTCACTGGTGGCCGGCCCCGCCGTGGCGGCGAACTCCGCCGGACCGTGCGCCCTGCCCCGTACCGCGGCGCACCACTCGCTCGGCCTCGACACCTGGAACGCCTCCTACCCGCGCCCGGCCACGACCCTCGACGCGGTCATGGTCTTCCTGTCCTTCCCGGACTCGGAGCCACGGCTCGACCCGGCCGAGCTGGTCTCCGACCACTTCCCGGCGACCAGCAGATTCTTCGAGCGGGCCTCGTACGGGAAGTTCGTCCTGCGCCCGCACCCCCGCCTCCGGTGGATCGACATGCCCCGCCCCTCCACGGACTACGCCATAAGACGCGACTGGGAGCCGGAGATGCGCACCACGTATCTCCGGGACGCGCTGGCGGTCGCCGATCCGGTGATCGACTTCTCGCGGTACGACCTCGTCTATCTGGTCGCCGATCCGGACGCGCCCGGCGTGGACTCGGACGCGACGAAAGTGGTCAACTTCGACCGTCCGCTCACCGCGGACGGCACGGACATCAAGCGCGTCGTCACCGTCTTCGAGCGCCATCCCCCGGACCGCAACGTGCTGGCCCATGAGACCGGACACGTATTCGACCTGCCCGACCTCTACCACCGGCCGACCGACGGCAAGGGCGACTGGGACACCCACGTCGGCGACTGGGACGTGATGGGCAGCCAGTTCGGGCTGGCTCCCGATCTGTTCGGCTGGCACAAATGGAAGCTGGGCTGGCTCGAAAGACGGCAGGTCAGCTGTGTGAAGCCGACCGGCACCAGCATGCTCACCCTGGAACCGCTGGACACCGCGCCCCCGGTCGGCGCGAGCGCCGGGACGCGGCTCGCGGTGGTCAGGACGGGCGAGAACTCGGCCCTGGCGATCGAGGCGCGCGGCTCCACCGGGAACGACTCCACCACCTGCACCGAGGGGGTGCTGATCTACCGGGTGCGGGGCGAGGCCGAGTCGGGCGGCGGTCCCATCGAGGTGGTGGACGCCCACCCGGACAGCGAGGCCTGCTGGGACCAGTCGGTCTACCCGCCGCTGGCGGACGCGCCGCTGGGGGTCGGGGAGACGTTCACGGTGCCGGGGGAGGGCACGAAGGTGGAGGTGGCCGACCGTACGCCGGCCGGCGCGTGGACCGTGAAGGTCACGACGGGGGTCTGAGGCCACGGGGGTCTGAGGTCACGACGAGGTCTGACGTCCGTACGTACGAAAAAGCCCCCCGCTCTCGCGAGGGGCTTTCCCTGTCTGTGCGCCGCCAGGGACTCGAACCCCGGACCCGCTGATTAAGAGTCAGCTGCTCTAACCAACTGAGCTAGCGGCGCCTGCTGACGTCGTAGACCTTAGCACCAGGATCGGTGCGAAGAAAAATCGATATGACAGGCCCCGAATGGCGCTGGTGCGCTGCTCAGGGGCGGGAACCCGGCAGGCTCGTCACCGCCTCGGCGCGGGGGCGGGTGACCGCCGTCCGTAACGTGGGACGGCCCGCCCGCACACACGCCCACAGCAGCACCTCCGGGCCCGGCAGCCATGGATGACGGGTGTCGGGGGCGACCACCCAGCGCGGCGCCGCGCCATTGCCGGGGACCAGCGGCGGTACGGTCACGGCGTCGCCGGAGCCGTGGCAGAGCAGCGGCGGTACGGTCGGCGCGCGGCCCTCCGGCGCCGAGCGCCCCCACTCCTCCCAGGCCAGCAGCGACGGCAGACGCTGGGCGGTGCCGGGGGCCGCGAACAGCATCATCCGGCCCCGGTGCGTGGCGACCGGCCCGGAGCCCGGACCGTCGGACCACAGCCGGTCGAGCATGCGCCTGCCGAAGATGGCGGGCACGTTGACGACGTCGAAGACGGTGCCGCAGGGCAGTACGCCGGGCGCGGTCGGCCGGGCCTCCCAGAGGGCGAGCGTGGAGCGGGGGTACGGCTCGGCGGAGGCGAGCCATCCGGCGCCGGTCGCGGTGACCTGCGCCGCGTGGTGGCGGCCTTCCTCGCGGAGAAAATCGAAGATGTCGGTCCGGCGCTCGTCGTCGCAAGCGCCCGGACTCAAAGGGGATTCATCTCGCAGCCATGCGCTCATGACACTTATATCTACCTGGAGTAACCGGCCGAATCCCGGTAGTTGCCGGAAACCGGGACAGGGTGGTGCGGGAGGGCGTAACCTGCGGCCCGGCATATGCCAGGTGATCGGCCGGCAGGGGCCCGCCGGATGTCCGGTAAGGGGTCACTCCCCCGGCGCGCGCCCGTTGCGGAGCAGATCGCGCCCGAACTCCACCATCTTCTTGGCGTAGTCCTCGGTCCACTCCGCCCGTGCGGCGATGTCCGCGGCCGTGAGCCGGTCGAACCGCCGCGGGTCGGCGAGCTGGGCGGCGGCGAGGGCCTGGAACTCCACGGCCCGGTCGGTCGCGGCCCGGAAGGCGAGCGTCAGCTCGGTGGCCCGGTCCAGCAGCGTGCCCGGGTCGTCGATCGACTCCAGGTCGAAGAAGTGCTCCGGATCGGAGACCGCCTCCGACGGCTCGAACAGCAGCGGGGCGGGCCGCAGCCGCCGCTGACCCGACTCGGATTCCGCCATGTGTTCCTCCTGCTTGCTCCTGGTGCGGGTGCCTGGGATGTCGTACGTGCCGCCTCGGCCACCGTCCATTGTCCCGCCCCGCGCAAGTGGGCCTCCGCAGCTTCCGGCGGCTCGGCCTCGTGGCCACTGTCCGGCCTCAGGGCTGCCAGGGCACGCGGTGTTCCGCCAGGTGGGAGAGGACCGCGTGGTTCGCCTCCCAGCCATCGGGGCTGTGTCTGTTTGCCGCCTCCGGCGGCGTGCCGGACTCCGTCCGGCGTTCGGGTCCCGCTGGGCCGGCTTCAGGGTTGCCAGGGCACGCGGTGTTCCGCCAGGTGGGAGAGGACCGCGTGGTTCGCCTCCCAGCCATCGGGGAACTTGATCGTGACGCCCAGCTGGACCGGCTCCGTCGAGGGGTGTTCGTCGAGCAGTTCCGGGACGCCCGCGCGGCAGACCACGATGCACGCGTGGCGGTGCCGGGAGGCCAGCACGCACAGGCGGCCCGTCTCCAGATGGAACGCCGTCGCGTCCGGGCGGCCCGAGAGCGGGTGCAGGACCACCGTGACGTCGAACTCACGGCCCTGGAGCCGGTTCGCCGTGTCCACGGCCACCCCCGTCACGCCCAGCGCCGCGAGCGCCGCGCGGACCGCCGCCGCCTGGTCGCGGTGCGCCGTGCCGACCGCGACGCGGTCGGCCGTCAGCGGCGCCGCCCCCGGGCCACGCTCGCCGGTCGTCGCGCCACCCCGGTCCAGCAGCCGGCGGACCACCAGCGCGACCGCCCGTACCGCCTCGGGGTCCGTACGGGGCGTACGCCGCGCGGGCAGCTCAAGCAGGCCCCAGCCGGACGCCGCCGCCTCGTCCACCACCCGGTCCGGGCCCGACCCGTCCGACGGGACGGCGAAGGTGAGCCGCCGGTCCGCCGGGCCCGTACCGCTGCGGAACGGCGTGTACGGGTAGAACGCGTCCGACACCAGCGGCGCGGCCGACGCGGGCAGCCGCCACGACACCGGGAGCCGGTGCTGCGGCAGCTCGGGATTGTGGGCGAGCAGCGTGGCGACCGCGCTGGCCGACGGGTCGTAACTGAGCCCCGCCCACTGGTCGGCACCGACCACGCTGAACGGGTCCAACTGCCCCGGGTCGCCCACGAACAGCGCCCGCTCGAAGAGCCCAGCGACGGCGAGCAGCGCGTCCGAACGCATCTGGTACGCCTCGTCCACGATCGCGTGCCGCCACGGCTCCACGCCCTGCACGTGCGCCCACTTGGCGGCCGTGGACACCACGACGTCCAGGCCCGCGAGATCGGCCGCCTTCGCCGACTTCCGTACGGAGGGCAGCTCGTCGAGCGACGGGTCGTAAGGGTCCGGGTCGTTGCTGTGCAGCCGGCCCACGGGCAGGTCGGGGGCCTTCTCGGCGAGCCGTGAGACGAGGTCGTCCACCTGCGCGTTGGTCTGCGCGACGACCATCAACGGCCGCCCCGCCGCGGCCAGTTCGAGCGCGGCGCGCACCACGAGCGTCGACTTCCCGGCGCCGGGCGGCGAGTCGACGACCACGCCCCGGTACGCGCCGTGCAGCGTGTCGTACAGGATCGCGTCGGTGGCCCGCGCGGCCTCGGCACCGGGGTCGAAACCGGCCCGGTCGGATGCGGTTGTGGCGGTCACAGGAAGTCGTCCTCGGTCACCGGGTCGGGAAGGGGCAGCGGGAGCGACGGCGCGGGCGCGTCGTCGGCGGGCGTACGGGACTCAGGAACGTGTACGGCTCCGAGGACGGGACCGGCAGCGCCTGCGTCACCGGCACCGGGTCCGGCCCCCGCACCCTCCGCCCCCGGCGGCCCCCCGTGCGTCCACGGCGTCTCCTCGGTCGACGGCAGCTTCGGACCCCCGCGCTGGTCGTGTTCGAACAGGGTCCAGGCGATCCGGTCGCCCTTCTCCGGGACCGACCCCTCGGCCGGTTCCCTGCCACGGCCCATCCGGTCCGTCAGCCGCACGACCAGCATGCCGTGGCCCCCCGGCTCCCAGCCGACGAACTCCGCCGACTGCGGTTTGCCGTCCAGCGAGCGGTAGACCTTCGTGCGCTCGCCGAGCTGCGGCAGGTCCTCGGTCTGCAGGGTGACCAGGGGGCGCGGACTCGGCCGCTTGCTCTCGCTGTAGGCCATCACCACGTCCGTCACCTCCCCGACGAACGCCTCGCCGGAGAGCCTGCGCCCGGCCAGCACCAGCGGGTCGTCCAGCGCCTCCTGCGCCTCCAGCTGCGCCTGTGCCGTCTCCCGTGAGGCCAGCTTCCGCGCCGCCGTCACCGCGTCGTCGTGCCGGGGCTGCGGCGGTTCGCCGGAGCGCACCCGGTCGCGATGGCCCGTGAAGGACCAGCGGTCGCGCGTCCAGCGGTCGGCGACCCGCGCCCCCTCCGGCAGCTCCCGCAACAGGTCGAGACCCCGCCACACCGCGTCCCACGTGGGCCGCGCCTGGCTCTCCAGGAGCTTCCGGATCTCCCGTTCGGCCCTGGTCAGCCGGCCCAGTTGCTCGTCGGCGCCCAGGCCGTCCTCGGCGGCCCCGAGCGACTGACGCGCCCGGTCGTACTCGTCGATCGCCGGTGCCAGCAGCCTGTTGTCGAACGCCGGGTCCGTGGCCGGGCCCGCGGGCGGACAGAGCAACTGCCCGCGCCTGTCCCGGGCCGTCTCCGCACGCAGCGCCGCGTCCCGGCCGGACCCGCCGTCCGGCGGGTCGATCCAGGCCAGCAGCGCGCCGAGATGCTGGTCCTCCAGGTTGGACTGGCCGGTCGCCCAGTGCCTGTTGAGCAGATCGGTCGCCGCCAGCAGCAGCGACGACCCCGGCACCCGCGCCCGCTCGCCGTAGTGCGTCAGCCAGCGGCCCAGCAGGGGCACGCGCGCGGGCGCCGGATACGGCGTGTCCGGGTCCTGCTCCGCCGTACGCCGGAACCGCATCGACCTGCCGAGGAGCTGTACGAAGTCGATACCGGGCCGGTTCGGCACGATCAACTGCGGTGCGTCCACGCAGAGTTCGACCTCGACCTTGACGCGCTTGCCCGTCTCCGGGTCGGTCTCGCCGCGTTCGGCGGGCTCGACATCGTCCGCGTACGCGTCCAGATGCGGCAGCAGCGCCTCCGCCAGATCGGCGAGGAAGGCGAACCGCAGATCACGGTCGCGGGGCTGCGCCACGGTCAGCAGACGGGGCGACTCCCGGTCCGTACCGACGAGCGCGCCGAGCGGGGCACCGGCCTCACCCGCCGTTGTGAGCGGGACGAAGACCAGCGGGCGGTCCGAGAGCCGCCGGTGGCGCACGGTGGTCAGCGGTCGCGCGCGCCCGCTCTCCACCGCCTCCAGCCGGGCCAGGGTGTTGATCAGCGACATCCGGCCACCGCGCCTTCCGGAAGGGAGTCCGCGCCGTCCAGGAGGGAGTCCAGGCCCTCAGGGACGGACTCCAGCGCCTCGGCGCGCAGCGCGGCGGCCCGGCGCAGCGCCACGACCGTCGGATCGTCGTCGGCGACCCCCGGCGCGCTCTCGCCGCGCGCCGCCGCCAGGACGGCCCCGACCGTCGTCAGGCCGCCCAACTCGCCCCGTACACCCCGTCCCAGCGCCTCGACGGCACCGGCCGAGCGGGCCTGGCCCCGGCAGTGGAAGGCCAGCTCGCACGCGGCCAGACACTCCGGCGCGTACGCCGCCGAGACCGCGTCGACCGCCGCCGTCAGCTCGGCCGGTGAGCAACGCCCCGGATCGAAGCTGGTGCCCTCGGGCAGGGTCGCGGCGATGTCCTCGATCCTGGTGAGCCGGGTCAGCTGCCGCCGGGTCACCGACAGTTGTTTGCGTACGTCCACGACCGAGGCGGTCGGCAGGTTGGAGAAGTCCCTGGGGCAGACCAGCAGCACCGAGTGGTCCACCCGCGCGCCGGTCACCCGCGCGGCGACCCGCTCCAGCGCCAGCACGTACACGGCGGCCTGCCGCGCGGCGGCGCCCACCTTCGACGGGTCGGCCGAACTGTCGATCATCGGGAAGGACTTGATCTCCACCACGATCCACCGGCCGTCCGGACGCACGACCACCGCGTCCGGTTCCAGATAGGCGGGCGAGCCCGCCACCTCCAGCGCGAGCAGCGGGTGCACCAGCAGTGTCCACGCGGCGGACCCGGGCACGGAGCCGGTCGCGCCGGCCGCGTCGGTCGCCTCACGCAGCGCCAGCGCCGTACGCGCGACGCGTCCCTCGGGACCGGCCGCCGTCAGATCGGGGACACGCACCTCACCGGGCACCGGCGGCGGCGCCCCCGCGCCCATCCGCTCGTGCAGCAGCCGCAGCAGCTCCGTACCGCCGTCGGCCTTGACGCGCGCCTCGAAGGCGTTGCCCCGCATGAAAGCGAACTGCGACTGCCCGAACGGCGCCGGCGAGCCGAGCGCCGCCGCCAGCGCGGTCTTGTCGACCCCGGCGCCGTCCAGCAGCGCACGGCGTCCGCACCCGGGGTTGGCGGCGAGAGCGGCCAGCGCGCGGGCGTCCAGCGGATGCGGCGCGACGTCCGGTCCGCGCAGCTCAGCGAGCCGCTGCCGGAGCGTCGCCGGTCGCGGCTCCGGTACTGCCGGGGTTGCCGGTGCTGCTGTTGGTGCGGGTGCGCTGCCCGGGGAATCGCTCACCCGCGGAAGTCTCGCATCCGTCACTGACATTCGTGTGTGCGACCGGGTCGGCCGGGGAGTTCGCCGGACTCTTCGCGACCGTGACGGAACCCCCCTTCGACGACAGCCGTTCCTCGGACGCCGCCACCCGCACCAGCCTGCCCACCAACGCGTACCGGCCGGTCGCGCGCGCCCACCCCCGGTCGGCCGCCCGCAGCACGGGCCCGGTCAGCATCGCGCCCGCCGCCATCACCGCGGCCCCGGCGACCGCGTCGAGGAAGTAGTGGTTCGCCGTTCCCATCACCACGATCACGGTGACCAGCGGATAGAGCGCGCCGATGAAGCGGAGCAGCGGCGCCTTCCCGTGCCGCCACAGCAGCACCCCGCACCACAGCGCCCATCCGACATGCAGGCTCGGCATCGCCGCGTACTGGTTGGTCATCCCGCCGAGCCCGCGCGGTGCGCTCGCCTCGGCGCCCCACCAGCCGTACGAGCTGTACTGCGCCATCGTGTCGACGAAGCCGTAACCGGCCTCCAGCAGCCGGGGCGGGCAGGTCGGAAGGAAGACGAAGCCGATCAGGCCGAGCAGGGTGGAGGCCATCAGCCAGGTGCGGGCCGCCCGGTAGTGCGCGGGGCGGCGCCGGAAGAGCCAGATCAGGACCGCGGGGGTGACGACGTAGTGCAGCGAGGCGTACATGAAGTCGGCGGGTATCCCGAGGGCCGGGGTGTCCGTGAAGAGCCGGTTGAGGGGGTGTTCGGCGTTCAGGAAGAACGCCTTCTCTATTCGGAGAATCGCCAGACCGTGGTCGACGGCCGTCGACACATCGCCTCGCGCCATGACCCGGCCCACCGAGTACGCCCCGTACAGCACCGCCAGCAGCAGGAGTTCGGCCCACCAGCGTGGCCGGTGGGCGGTGCGCGCACGGTCGGTCTGCCGCATCCGAACGTTCTCCCTCATGCTTTACGCGGCCTTTCGCCGACGTTCAACCGTACGGTGTAGGCGATCGCGCGCATGCGAGGGGTCCCCTGCGAACCCTCGTGCGTCAACAGAAGCACCCGGCGACGTGATCGTCGGCTGATCAGGGGGACGCCGGGACCGTCCCGAAGGTTGCCCCGTGTTCAGGTGCGGGATGATGGCAGGGCACCTGTTGTGAACCTCAGGGAGAGCTCCCATGGCATCGCGCATCCTCCTCGCCCGGCACGGTCAGACGGCGTGGTCGCTGTCCGGCAGGCACACCGGCAGGACGGATGTCCCTCTGCTCGACGAGGGCAGGCGCGGCGCGAAGCTGCTCGGGGAGCGGCTGCAGCGCGGGCCGTGGTCCGGCCTGCCCGACGTGGAGATCCGCACCAGCCCGCTGCTGCGCGCGAGCGACACCTGCGCACTCGCCGGGTTCGCCGGACGGGCGCGCCCCTGGGACGCGTTGATGGAGTTCGACTACGGCGCGTACGAGGGCATGACCCCGGCGCAGATCCAGGCGGTGCGGCCGGGCTGGTTCATCTGGCGCGACGGCGTCCCCGACGGCGAGACCCTGGCCGAGGTCGCCGCGCGCGCCGACGAGGTCGTGGACTGGGCGCGCTCGGCCGACCGTGACGTGCTGGTCTTCGCGCACGGCCACATCCTGCGCGCGATCGGCGCGCGCTGGCTGGGCGAGGACGTGTCCTTCGCGTCCCGGATCCGGCTGGCGCCGACGTCGCTGTCCGTCCTGGACTGGGCGTACGGGGCGCCGGCGATCGACATCTGGAACGACACGGGGCATCTCGCGGGCTGACCCCGCCGTCCGCCCCCGCGCGCCGGGCCGGTTCTCGGTCCGTCAGCTCCGGTGCGCCGTCGACGCCGCCGACGCGTGGCGGTCCAGGAAGGCGCCGACCTCCGCCGTACGCCGCCGGGGCAGCAGCACCCGCACCATCCCCGCGAGTATGCCCTGGATACGGGACGACTGGACCTCGTCCATCAGGTCGAGCACCCGGTGCCCGGCGGCTGCGGCCTCGTCGAGGGAGC
Organism: Streptomyces sp. NBC_01716; assembly: GCF_036248275.1. Taxonomy (NCBI): domain Bacteria; kingdom Bacillati; phylum Actinomycetota; class Actinomycetes; order Kitasatosporales; family Streptomycetaceae; genus Streptomyces; species Streptomyces sp. NBC_01716. The sequence goes on from NZ_CP109181.1 coordinate 5,712,285, forward strand.
CCGCGTGCCCCAGGTCCACGGCCAACTCCGCCCGGTAGAGGGCGAGATTACGGGTGAAGTGCGGGTCCTGGAGGACCGTGGCCCGGTACGCGTGCCGGGCCGCCGCCGACCAGTCGCCCAGTGCCGCGCGGCACTGCGCCTCCAGCACTTCCAGTTCGGGCTCGCCGAAGAACGACATCCACTCAGGATCGGCGGCCGACGGCCCGCTCTCGAAGAGCGTGTGCGCCTGGCCGAGGGACTGCTCGCAGCCCGTACGGTCCCCGAGCCCGGCCCAGCCGCCCGCTTCGCGCAGCGAGAGGAGTGACAGCAGCCGCGGCGAGGCCAGGTCCCGGGCCGCACGCCGGCCGGCCTGCGCCGCGCGGACCGCCTCACGGTGCCGGCCCGCGTCCCTCGCCAGGAACGAGGTGTTGCAGAACGCGTGCGCCTCAACTCCCGCGTCACCGGCGACCCGTGCGGTCGCCAGTGCCTCCGCGTAGTGCGAGCGCGCGTCGTCGAAGCGCCCCGAGTCGTGCGCCAGCCAGCCCACCGAGATGGCCAGTTCGCCCGCGCTCGCGTGCAGCCGGCCGGCCGTCGCGCCGCGCGTGGCGGCGCCCGCGTCGAGGAGCGCGTACGCCGTCCGCAGCGGCTGCGCCGCCCGCCGGTACAGCCCGTCGGCGCCGTGCCGGTCGTCCAGCAGCCTGATCCGGCGTACCGCCTCCTCCAGGGCGCTCACCTCGGCCTCACCCACCCGCCGGGGGCTGGGCACGGCCGCCGCCGGGGCGGCGCCGATACCGAGAGAGGCGGCAGCCATCGAGGCGGTGCCGCCGGTCATGAATGCGCGACGCCGCACGTCGCTCTCCTCGCTGATGTCGCCTGTGTCGCTGTACACCGGGGTCGGGGGTGGAGTCGGGGTTGTGACGGGGGCCGGCGCCGGAGCGGCGTCGGCCTTCTGTCTGGACGCCCGGCCACGGACGGTCTCGCGCGCCGAGAAGCCCAGGTCGGCCAGGGTGAGGCCGGGGAACATATGGAGGAAGACGCGTTCGTACGCGTAGTTGGGACAGCGGATCTCGCCGGCCTCCACCCGTCCGATATAACGTGCGTCGCACGCGACTTGTTCACCGATCTCCCGTGCCGCCCTGCGTACGGCCGCCGCGAACTCCCCAGGCGAGCGACGACCGCGCAGCCGGCGGAAGGTGAGATTGGGAACTGCCCTGGTCGACACCATGGCCGAGACCTCTCTTGGAACTCCTGGGTCCTGCTTGCCGGTTCACCTCTTGACCGGCGCTCCCGGCGCTCCGGCGTCCAAGAAGGTACCGGTTGTGACGAGTTGCCTACACAGGGTTTGGCTACAAACCGGATATCTCACCCTCGATCTGCCATGAACTGCCACTCTTTGCGGCGGACTCTCGCCGTAGCTGTTGACGCCTCGGCGCGTTGAACCATGCGGAGACGCGCCATGTGTCTCCACTCGACGAGGAGGGCTCGCCCTTCTTGGAGTTGGAGGTCGGTATGAAGACCAGTGACAGCTCATGGACGACTGCTCAGCACACGCCCACCGCCGAGGCGAGCGAGTCGCCGCCCGGCGACCCCGCCGCCGGCCACGGCGGGCCCTGCGACCTGGTGACCGTGCCGGCCCGGCAGGGTCTTGAGGCCGTCGACATCCTGCGCCGGGGCGCGGGCGAGGCGCCGGCGGTGGGGCCCGTGCTCCTCGACGGCAACTGCGACAACCTCGGCTTTCTGGTGCCGCCCGGCACGGCGGCGCGCTGGGACATGCCCGGCAGCGCGTGTACGGAGACGGCGGGCCGGGGGCTCCGGGTGCCGGCCGAGCCGCCCGTCACCGGCGGTGCGTGGCTGCTGCCCCCGGACTCCGGGACCGGGGAGGTCACGGACCCGGCGGTGCTGCGGGAGGCCCTCGGCGAGGCGGCCCGGCTGATCGAGGCCGCGGACGGCCACCGGTAGCGAACGCCGGCGACCGCCGCCGGGCGATAATGGACCGGTGGCGAAGAACCCGGCGGCGAAGAACAGACGACGTGGACGAGGCGCCCCCGAGACCGGGGCAGGAGCTGGATCCGAGAGCGTCACCGAGCAGGTCGACGGCGGGCTCGCCGAGCTGGTGCCCGACCGCGAGCGCGCACGTGCCTGGACGCTGCTGATCGACGAAGCCCCGCAGTCGCACGTCGATCTCGCCGACCCGACGCATCTCTCCTTCTCCTACCAGCGCAGGCTCGGCCACTTCGCCGATCTCGTCGCGCCCGCGGGCCGCCCCCTGCACGTCGTGCACCTGGGCGGAGGCGCCTTCACACTCGCCCGTTACGTCGCCGCGACCCGCCCCCGGTCCACGCAGCAGATCGTGGAACTCGACGCGCCCCTGGTCCAACTCGTCCGCAGAGAACTCCCGTTGGACCCGGGCGCCCGGATCCGGGTCCGCTCACTCGACGCGCGGGCCGGGCTCGCCAAGATGCCCGACGGCTGGGCGGACCTGGTGATCACGGACGTCTTCGACGATGCCCGTATCCCGGCGCATCTCACCAGCGCCGAATTCCTCGCCGACGTACGGCGCGTGCTCACCCCCGGCGGCGGCTACGCGGCCAACCTCGCCGACGGCCCGCCGCTCGCGCATCTGCGGTCCCAGATCGCCACGGCCGCCACCGTCTTCCCGGAGCTGGCCCTCGCCGCCGACCCGGCCGTGCTGCGTGGCCGGCGCTTCGGCAACGCCGTACTCCTCGCGTCCGACCGGGAGTTGCCGATCGCCGAGCTGACGCGCCGGGTCGCGGGCGACCCGTATCCGGGCCGGGTCGAACACGGGCGCTCCCTCAGGGACTTCACCGGCGGCGCCGCCCCCGTCACCGACGCGAACGCCCGGCCCTCGCCCGTACCGCCGCCCGGTTCCTTCGACTGAACGCCCTTGCCCCGTACGGCACTCAGGGCCTGATCCGAAGGACAGGCCCTACCGCTCGTCGATCTGTACCCGGGGCGCCGAGTCGTGCCAGGTGCAGAAGACCGAGACCTCCCGGTCGTCCCGCGTGAACGTCACCCGGATCCAGAAGTCCTGCTTCCACACCTGCATCTGCCAGCCGGCCTCCGGCGTCGCCGAGACCAGCTCCGCCGACTCCGGGCCGAGGTCGAAGACGACCCGCCCGCCGTCGACGGGATAGCTCTTCACATTGGCGTCCGCCGTGGGGTCCGGGCCCGGGTCCGACGACCGGCTCGGCTCCGGCGCGTCCGCGGGCGGGGTCGCCGACGGCTTGTCGTCCGGCGACTTCGAGGTGTCCGGAGCCTTCGAGGACGCCGCGGACTTCGTGGGTGAGGGCGGCGGCGGGCTCGGCGGGCGGTGCGTCGACGAGGACTGCGGCCTGGCGCGCTGCGTCGTCGTGTTCTCCCCGGTGATCGGCAGCGCCCGCGGCCGGTCGTACACCGTGCCCACCACGACGGTGTGCACGCCCCACCACGACAGCGTGACCGCCGACCCGGTCGCCAGCGTCCACGCCATGGCATGTACGAGTCCTCTGCGCATCGGGGCCCATACTGCACCACCCGCCCCGCGCCTGTCCTTCCGTCCGCGTTCCCGGACGACCGGCACCCCCCGGCCGCCCGGATGGCGTACGGTGCCGCCCATGCCAAGTGTGCTCGTGGTCGAGGACGACCAGTTCGTACGCTCCGCCCTCATCAGGCACTTGACCGAGGCCTCCCACACCGTACGGAGCGTCGGCACCGCCCTGGAGGCGCTGCGTGAGGTCGCCCACTTCCGGTTCGACGTGGTCATCCTCGACCTCGGGCTGCCCGATCTCGACGGCTCCGAGGCGCTGAAGATGCTGCGCGGGATCACCGACGTGCCGGTCATCATCGCCACGGCGCGGGACGACGAGGCGGAGATCGTACGGCTGTTGAACGACGGCGCCGACGACTACCTCACCAAACCGTTCTCGGTGGAGCACCTCTCGGCCCGGATGGCCGCCGTGCTGCGCCGCTCGCGCGCCACCGCCGCCGAGGACCCGCCCTCGCGGGTCATCCGCGTCGGCGGGCTGGCCATCGACCCACTGCGCCGCCAGGCCGAACTCGACGGCGCCCGGCTGGATCTGACGCGGCGTGAGTTCGACCTGCTCACCTTCCTCGCGGGACGTCCGGGCGTGGTGGTCGCACGCAAGGAACTGCTGGCCGAGGTGTGGCAGCAGTCGTACGGCGACGACCAGACCATCGACGTCCATCTGTCGTGGCTGCGGCGGAAGTTGGGGGAGACGGCCGCCCGGCCCCGCTATCTGCACACCCTGCGCGGCGTCGGTGTGAAGCTGGAGCCGCCGGCCCCCCGGGCGCCGGCGTCCGGCCCCGGCGCGTACGAGCCCCTGTCATGAGGTGGGCACTGGTCAGGGTCTCGCTGGCGGTGACCGCCATGGTCGTTCTCGCCTTCGCCGTCCCGCTCGGGCTCGTCATCAAGGAGATGGCCAAGGACCGGGCCTTCTCCAACGCCGAACGGCAGGCCGCGACCCTCGGCCCCGTGCTCTCCATCGCCCAGGGCCGCGAACAGCTCGAATGGGCCGTCCAGTCCAGCCCCATCGGGGACACCGGACAGCTGGCCGTCCATGTGCCCGCCTCCGGCGAGCCGGGCAGCGTGCCCATGGAGATCGGCACCCGACGGGCCGCGCAGAAGGACCTGCGCGCCACCGAGCGGCTCGGCAGGGCCTCCATCACCGAGGTCAGCGGCGGCTCCGCGCTCCTTCAGCCGATCGCGATCTCCACCGGCAAGGTCGCCATCATCGAGGTGTTCGTCCCCGAGAACGAGGTCTCCAACGGGGTCACCACCGCCTGGCTGGTGCTCGCGGGTGTGGGCGTCGCCCTGATCGTGGGCTCGGTCGCCGTCGCCGACCGGCTCGGCGTACGGATGGTCCAGCCCGCGCAGCGGCTCGCGGGCGCCGCCCACGACCTGGGCGAGGGCAGACTCGGCGCGCGGGTCCCTACGAGTGGCCCGACGGAGCTGCGGTCGGCGGCCATCGCCTTCAACTCGATGGCCGACCAGGTGGTCCAACTCCTCGCCAACGAACGGGAACTGGCCGCCGACCTCTCACACCGGCTGCGCACCCCGCTCACCGTGCTGCGCCTCAACGCCGCGTCGCTGGGCGAGGGTCCGGCCGCCGACCAGACACGGGCGGCCGTCGCACAGCTCGAACGCGAGGTCGACACCATCATCCGTACCGCTCGCAAGGCCAAGCCGCAGACCCGCGCGACGACGCCAGGCGTGGGCTGCGACGTCTCCGAGGTCATCCGCGAGCGCATGGACTTCTGGTCGGCACTGGCCGAGGACGAGGGCCGGGAGGTACGGCTGGCCGGGGTCGGCCGCCCGGTCCGTATCCCGGTCGCGAGGCCCGAACTGGCGGCGGCCCTCGACGCGTTGCTCGGGAACGTCTTCCGGCACACCCCCGAGGGCACCGCCTTCGCCGTCGACGTCCACCACGCGGAGGACGCCGTGATCGTCCTCGTCTCGGACGCGGGGCCGGGGATCGCGGACCCCGAGGCGGCCCTCGTACGCGGCAACAGCGGGGCCGGCGAGGGCTCGACGGGACTCGGGCTCGACATCGTGCGCCGGGTCGCCGAGTCGACCGGCGGAGACGTACGCATCGGGCGCTCCGTGCTCGGCGGCACGGAGATACGGATCTGGATCGGGCTCGGCGGGCAGCGCGCCACGCGCGCCACCGGGGAGAGCCGCGGCCACCGGCTGCGCCGCCGGGCCAACCATTAATCCCCTCGCAATGGTTCCTTAAGGGGACCTCAAGAACGCCAACGCCCGCCCGTTATTGGTGACTTGTCCGGTTGGGAGCGGCTAGCGTACTGCCCGAGACCGCATCAACCGCACGGCTGCCGTCCCCCACCGGTCGCCACCCCCCCGCGTCCCGGCCGGCCTACCGAACCCCCCACCCGGCCGGGGCGCGCCCCGAAGCGCTACGCGGGCGGGTCGGGCAGCACGCCCGTCTCCGTCAGCCGCGCGTACCAGCGGGCGCTGGACTTGGGCGTACGGGCCTGCGTCCCGTAGTCGACGTGCACCGCGCCGAACCGCTTCCCGTAGCCCCGCTCCCACTCGAAGTTGTCCAGCAGCGACCAGAGGAAGTAGCCGCGTACGTCCGCCCCGTCGGCCATCGCGCGGTGCGCCGCCGACAGATGCCCGTGCAGGAAGCGGATGCGGTCCGGGTCGTGCACCAGACCCTCCGCGTCCGGCCTGTCGTCGTACGCCGCGCCGTTCTCCGTGATCACCAGCGGTACGCCGGGTGCCTCGCGGGTGTAGCGCATCAGTACGTCGTACAGCCCCGTCGGATCGACCGACCAGCCCATCTCGGTGACCTCGCCCGGCGGCTGATGGAACGTCACGGACTCGGCGCCGGGCCAGGGCGACTTCCCGGCCGTGCCCGGCGCGTGGCCGCGGGTGTCCCGGCGGTCGGCGTCCGCGCCGGTGCCTGTCGCGGCCGACACCAGGTGCGGGGTGTAGTAGTTGATGCCCAGCCAGTCCAGCGGCTGATGGATCGTCACCGCGTCGTCGGCCTTCACGAAGGACCAGTCCGTGATCCGCGCGGTGTCCTTGAACAGGTCCTCGGGGTACGCGCCCGACAGCATCGGCCCGGTGAAGATCCGGTTCGCCAGCGCATCGACACGGCGCCGCGCGTCCAGGTCGTCCGGCGACTGCGAACGGGCCCGTACCGCCGCGGCGTTGTGGCAGACGGTCACCTGCGCGCGTCTGGGCAGCACGGTACGCAGCGCCTGCGTGGCGAGACCGTGGCCGAGGTTGAGATGGTGCGCGGCCCGCAGCGCGAGCACCGGATCCGTACGGCCGGGCGCGTGCACCCCGGAGGCGTACCCCAGAAACGCGCTGCACCAGGGCTCGTTGAGGGTCACCCAGCGGTCCACGCGGTCGCCGAGCGCGTCACCGAGGATGCGCGCGTACTCCGCGAACCTGAAAGCCGTCTCGCGCACAGGCCAGCCGCCCGCCGTCTCCAGATCGTGCGGCAGGTCCCAGTGGTAGAGCGTGAGGACGGGCCGGATGCCGCGCTCCAGCAGGTCGTCGACGAGCTTGCGGTAGAAGTCCAGACCGCGCTGGACGGCCGGGCCGCGCCCGATGGGCTGGACGCGCGACCAGGAGACCGAGAAGCGGTACGCGTTCACGCCCAGGTCCGCCATGAGGCGCACGTCCTCGGCCCGGCGGTGGATGTGGTCGGCGGCGGTGTCCCCGGTGTCGCCGTTCTCGACCTTGCCGGGGGTGTGGCTGAAGGTGTCCCAGATCGACGGGGTACGGCCGATCTCCCGGGCGCCGCCCTCGATCTGGTAGGCGGCGGTGGCGGTGCCCCATATGAAGTCGGACGGGAAACTGAGGGACATGAGTGCGCTCCGGGTCGGGGAGAAACGCGCGGTCAGCCCTTGACCGCACCGGTCATGATGCCACCGACAATATGCTTGCCGAAGATCACGAAGGCCAGCAGGAGCGGCAGCGTACCGAGCAGGGCACCGGCCATGATCACCGACTGGTCGGGAATGTAGCCCCGGCCGAGCCCCGTGAGCGCGACCTGCACGGTGGGGTTGCCGCTCTGCCCGTGATCGCCGCCATCACCCCGGACGCCGAGTCGACGAAGACGGTCCCCCTGGGCGCCTTCGCCCGGTACCGCTTCCCCGCCGCCAGATACTTCCGCCAGTCGCCCGCCCACAGCTTCCCGACGGCCCTGCGGTCGGTGGGCAGCCCGGCCTTGGCGAAGAGGTCCCTGCGGCAGCAGATTGCCCCCGGCCCGATGTCCGTGCCGAGGCCCACGGTCCGCCCGCCGGCGGTGGTGGCCTTGCGCGACGACGGCCACGAGCCCCACCAGCCGGCGGGACGCACGGGAATGTGTGCGCATGACGTCCTTCCTTGAGCGGGCATGGGGAGTGGGAGCGCTCCCATGGGTGGGTCGAGGGTCCCCGCTCGTCCGAGAGGTGTCAAGGACCGGGGGGCGACACGGCGAAGGGCCGGTCCGCTCACGCGAACCGGCCCTTCATTCCTCAGGGTGAGTAACGGGACTTGAACCCGCGACATCCTGGACCACAACCAGGTGCTCTACCAGCTGAGCTATACCCACCATGTCCGGTCAATCCTGTACCCGACCGGCCGAGAAAAAGTGTACAGGGTCCGCGAGGGTGCTCGCGCCCGACTTATGCCGGGGACCGCAGGGCGCTCCCTTCGGTCACAGCACGTGCTTCGCCGCGATCGCCTTCGCCGTGTCCGAGTCCGGGCCCGGCTGCGGTACGAAGACCGCCTCACGGTAGTAGCGCAGCTCCGCGATGGACTCGCGGATGTCCGCAAGCGCCCGGTGGTTGCCGCTCTTCTCCGGGCTGTTGAAGTAGGCGCGCGGGTACCAGCGGCGCGCCAGCTCCTTGACCGAGGAGACGTCCACGATCCGGTAGTGGAGGTAGCCCTCCAGCTCCGGCATGTCCCGCAGCAGGAAGCCGCGGTCGGTGCCGACCGTGTTGCCGCACAGCGGCGCCTTCCCCGGCTCCTTGACGTGCTCGCGTACGTACGCCAGCACCCGCTCCTCGGCGTCGGCCAGGGTGGTGCCGCCCGCCAGCTCGTCGAGCAGGCCCGAGGCGGTGTGCATCTGCCGCACCACCTCGGGCATGGTCTCCAGCGCCGCGTCCGGGGGACGCACGACGATGTCGACCCCTTCGCCGAGCACGTTCAGCTCCGAGTCGGTGACCAGCGCGGCCACCTCGATGAGTGCGTCCTCCGTCAGCGAGAGCCCGGTCATCTCGCAGTCGATCCACACCATTCGATCGTTCATGCGCCTTACCCTACGGTGCGCTCCGCTGACCGGGCAGGCTCGGGCGGCCCTGGCCGGAGGCGAAGGCCTCCGAGTAGGACTTGACCGGCTCCGGCACCGGCGGCAGGGCCGCCGTAGGCGCGGGCCGTCTGGACCCCGGGGATGCCTGGGGCGGTACGACCTGCTCCGCCGGCGCCGGCGCGAGCTGGTCCCCGTGCGGACGGCGGGCCCGGTAGGCGGCCCGGTACGCGGCGGGGGACGAGCCCAGCTGACGCCGGAAGTGCCCGCGCAGCGCCACCGGCGAGCGGAAGCCGCAGCGGCCGGCGACCTCGTCCACCGAGTAGTCGGAGGTCTCCAGCAGCCGCTGCGCCTGGAGCACGCGCTGAGTGATCAGCCACTGAAGCGGCGCGCTGCCGGTGAGCGAACGGAAACGGCGGTCGAACGTCCTGCGGCTCATATAGGCGCGGGCGGCCAGAGTCTCCACGTCGAACTGCTCGTGCAGATGCTCCAGTGCCCAGGCCACGACCTCGGCGAGCGGGTCGGAGCCGATCTCCTCTGGTAAAGACCTGTCCAGATAGCGCTCCTGGCCGCCACTGCGCCGCGGCGGGACGACGAGCCTGCGCGCCAGTGCCCCGGCGGCCTCCGTCCCGTGATCCGTGCGCACGATGTGCAGACACAGATCTATTCCGGCCGCCGTCCCCGCGGAGGTGAGCACATCGCCGTCGTCGACGAACAGTTCACGCGGATCCACATGGACGGACGGGTACCGCTTGGCGAGCGTCGGCGCGTACATCCAGTGCGTGGTCGCCGGCCGGCCGTCCAGGAGGCCTGCCGCCGCGAGCACGAACGCGCCCGTGCACAGTCCGACGATCCGGGCGCCCTCCTCGTGCGCGCGGCGCAGCGCGTCCAGGGCCTCGGGCGGCGGCGGCGAGGTGATGGAGCGCCACGCCGGGACGACCACCGTGCCCGCTCTGCCGATCGCCTCCAGCCCGTAGGGCGTGGTGAGTTCGAGCCCGCCGGTGGTGCGGAGCGGACCTTCCTCCCCACCGCACACGAGCAGCCGGTATCGCGGAACCCCGGCATCCTGACGGTCGATGCCGAACACGGAGAGCGGGATGGAGCTCTCGAAGATTGGCCCGCCACTGAAGAGCAGCACTGCGACGACCTCCCGGCGGCGGCGGCCGGAAAGCTTCCGTGCTGACTCCGGTGCGGCAATGGAGTCCTGGCTCATGGCGCTAAGCCCCCCTCGGTGTTCGCGTCTCCCCGTTCGTGTCGGGTCTTTCGCTCCTGCACGATTCCCCTCGGTTTTGCACGGGACCCCACTGTTCGCTACTCATGATCGAATCTACTGTGTCCCGTGGTGCCGGCGTGACAAGTTCTCCATCCGGCGCTATGTCGACAAGGCAACTTGGCGCGAAGCATTCGATCACGAAGCGTTCCACTCGCGCGGCCCACAGGGAAGTGCGCCTCGCGCGCATGGCCCGTCCCCGTAGGCGGTTCGCGGCCGGAAAGGACCTCTCTGCCCTGGTGACAAGGGGGTTGGCAGGCCATTTCGCCAAGGATCGGTCGCAGGGGTGAAGTTGGCTGAAACCTTACGGGTGTGCGGGCCCGGAAGCGTCAGCGGACCGGCGCGCTTCAGTCATGCGTACGCGCGCCCCGACGCGCCCCCTGGGGCCTGGTGTTACCCACCGTACGTCGGTCCCGGAGCGAGCGCTCCGAGCGGCGCAGCAGGAGCCGGCAGGCCGCCGTCACGGCGAGCAGCCCAAGCGCGGGGACGGCGGCTCCGCCGACGGAGGTCCCGAACACGACGAGCACCACCGGCACGAGTACGCAGCTGAAGGCGGCCCAGCGAACCACATCGCTCGCGGACTCGGCGGAAGCGGGCGACGCGGCCGGCGCGGGCCGAGGGTCCGAGGGGGAGGAGCCGTGGTGCTGCGGTCGTACGGACACGTGAGCTCCCTGATGGCGGGGGTGGCTGTGGTGACTGGATTGACTGCGTCGACTACGGGCCGGACCCATGATCAACGAGGTGTCCGGCCGTCCGGTCACTTACCACCCCCCGGGTGGCCCGCCCCTCGCGTCCTTGTGTACGGGCCATCGGGCGTTGCGATACCTGGCGGGCTCGGGCATGCTCCCCTGATACGTCGCGTGTGCGGCGGCCATGCCTGGGCAGATGAGGAGTGCCGCCGTACCCTTGCGGGTAAGGGGTTGGGAAGATGATTCCCAGACACAGCACCGTTGCCCCGTCAATTGTTGCTCCTTCACACAAGGACCTTCCTCGCCGAGACATCGATGGCCGGTCACGAAATCCCCGAACCCGCTGACCGCGAGCAGTTGACCGACCACGCGTCGGACCTGCAAGCGGCGGAAGAGACACGCACTTCCTGCGACCCGGCCTTCCGGCACGGAGTGGTCGTCGGATTCGACGGGTCGACGTCCAGCGAGCGCGCGCTCGCGTATGCCGTCGGAATGGCCCGCAGACTCGGATCCGCCCTGATCATCGTGCATGTGGCCAACCGGCTGCCCACCACCGTCTGGGCGGGTTGCGAGCCGCCGGTCTTCGTGGACGTGCCGGACCACCGCACCGAGGTGCTCGGTCTCGAACTGGCCTGCGCCGACTACCTCACCGAGGTGCCGTGGATCCTCGTCGAGCGCGGCGGCGACATCTGTCACGAGCTCGAAGAGGTCGGCCAGGAGTACGCGGCCGACGCGATCGTCGTCGGCTCCACGCACGGCATAGTCGGACGCATCTTCGGCACGGTGGCGGGACGGCTGGCACGACGGGCCAGGCGGCCCGTCGTGGTCATTCCCTAGCCCCGCACCGGCTGCTTCGGTGCGGCTGACGCGCCGTCATGGCTACTCCACCGTCACGGACTTCGCCAGGTTGCGCGGCTTGTCGATGTCCCGGCCCAGCGCCAGCGCCGTGTGGTAGGCGAGCAGTTGGAGCGGAATCCCCATCAGGATCGGGTCCAGCTCCGGCTCGTTCTTCGGCACCAGGATCGTCTGGTCGGCCTTCGGCTGCTCCTGGTGCGCGACCGCGAGGATCCGGCCGCTGCGGGCCTTGATCTCCTCCAGCGCCGCGCGGTTCTTCTCCAGCAGATCGTCGTCCGGCACGATCGCCACGGTCGGCAGGGCCGGTTCGATGAGCGCGAGCGGTCCGTGCTTCAACTCGGAGGCCGGATAGGCCTCGGCGTGGATGTACGAGATCTCCTTGAGCTTCAGGGAGGCCTCAAGAGCCACCGGATAGCCGCGCACCCGGCCGATGAACATCATCGACTTCGCGTCCGCGTACTCGTCCGCGATCTTCTTGATCTCCGCCTCGGACTCCAGGATCTCCGCGATCTGGGCGGGCAGGGCGCGCAGCCCCGTGATGATCCGCTTGCCGTCGGCGACCGACAGGTCGCGGATACGGCCCAGGTGCAGCGCGAGCAGTGCGAAGGCCACCACCGTGTTGGTGAAGCACTTCGTGGAGACGACACAGACCTCCGGGCCCGCGTGCACGTACACACCGCCGTCGGTCTCGCGGGCGATCGCCGAGCCGACGACGTTGACGACGCCGAGCACCCGGGCACCCTTGCGCTTGAGCTCCTGCACGGCGGCCAGGACGTCGTACGTCTCGCCCGACTGCGACACGGCGATGTAGAGCGTGTCGGGGTCCACGACGGGATTGCGGTAACGGAACTCGGACGCCGGCTCCGCGTCCGCCGGGATCCGCGCCAGCGACTCGATGAGCCCGGCGCCGATGAGCCCCGCGTGGTATGAGGTGCCGCAACCGAGGATCTTGATGCGCCGCACCCCGCGGGCCTCGCGCGCGTCCAGATTCAGGCCGCCCAGGTGCACGGTCGAGAACCGGTCGTCGATCCTGCCGCGCAGCACCCGGTCCACGGCGTCGGCCTGCTCGGAGATCTCCTTGTGCATGTACGTGTCGTGGCCGCCCATGTCGTACGACTCGGCCTCCCACTCCACGGTGGTCGGCGTGGCCGAGGTGCGCGAGCCCTCGGTCGTGTACGTACGGAAGTCGTCGGCCTTGATGGTGGCCATCTCGCCGTCGTCGAGGGTGACGACCTGGCGGGTGTGGGAGACCAGCGCGGCGACGTCGGACGCGACGAACATCTCCTTCTCGCCGATGCCGAGGACGACGGGCGAGCCGTTGCGGGCGACGACGATACGGTCGGCGAAGTCGGCGTGCAGGACGGCGATGCCGTACGTGCCCTCGACCAGCTTCAGGGACTGGCGGACCTTCTCCTCCAGCGTCTCGGCCTGCGAGCGCGCGATGAGATGGGTCAGGACCTCGGTGTCGGTCTCGGAGAGGAAGACGACACCGTCGGCCTCCAGCTTCACGCGCAGGTCGGTGGCGTTGTCGATGATCCCGTTGTGGACGACGGCGACCTTGTTCTCCGGGTCGAGGTGCGGATGCGCGTTGTGGTCGCTCGGGGCGCCGTGGGTGGCCCAGCGGGTGTGCGCGATGCCGGTGGTGCCGGCGAAGCGCTTGGGGACGCGGGACTCCAGCTCACGGACGCGGCCCTTGGCCTTGACCATCTTCAGGGCCGCGGACTTGCCGGCTGCCGGTTTGCCCGTGATGACCAGGCCCGCGGAGTCGTAGCCCCGGTACTCCAGCCGCTGGAGGCCCTCCAGCAGCAGTGGAGCGACGTCACGCCGTCCGATGTAACCGACGATTCCGCACATATCAGTCTCTGCCTCTCCGCCAATGTTCAGTGGTGTGCCCGACCGCCTGCCGTCCGTGGACGGTGTGTGGCCGTACGCTCCGCAGCCGGCCGCGGCTCGCCGCGGCTCGCCGCGGTTCGGCGTCACTCAGCCGTAGACGATCCGCCGGAGCTGCCTGAGGGACAGCTCGGGCGGTGCCACCGCGCGGTGCGGCAGTTCCGCCGCGATCCGCTCGAAGATCTCCGGGTTCGCGGCGCCGCCGGCCTGGAGCTCGCGGTGTCTGCGCCGGACGAACTCCTCGGTGGTCTCGTCGAAATACGCCAGGACGTCCAGAACCACCCGGGCCGCCTCGCCGCGCGGGAGCGCGGTACTGCGGACCAGATGGTCGACGAGGTCGTCGTGAGGCGAGGGTGAACGGCGTTCGAGCACCCGTAGATACTGCGGGTGCAGGGCGGTTCTTTGCAAGAATCCTGCCCGAATCCGGGCAGGAGTGACCATGATCTCCGGCGGGGCGGTGCTCAGAGACGCTTCAGTACGGCCTGCTTGGCGGTCGTGAACTCCTCCTCCGTGAGGATCCCGGCCTGGTGCAGTTCGCCCAGCTCACGGAGCCTGCGCAGCAGCGCGTCATGATCGTCGCCGCCCGCGGCCGGCTGCGCGGGCACGTCGGCGCCGTCGGGGGCCTTGGTGAGGCCGGGGGCCGTGGCGGGCGCCGCGTTCGGGTGCGGCAGCCGGGCCACCACGGCGGCGGCGACCAGCGCCATCAGCGGGTCCTTCCGGAAGCCGTACAGCTCCACGGAGTGCGGGTCGTACTTGGGCGCCGGGGAATTGCCCCTGCCGACCACGAAACGCAGGAAGCCGTTCTCCATCCCGGCGCTCGGCCGCCACTCCACGCCGTCCACATCGCCGATCGCGAGGGTGGTCATCCCCCGCGAGGACTTGGACTCCTCGGTCTTCCAGTTCCACTCCAGCCGGATCAGCTCGCCGTCGAAGCTCGCGGTCCCGTCGCCGGCGCCCATCGTGATCGGCAGGGAGGGGCCGGGCAGCAGATAGCGGTCGGTGGGCCCCGAGTCGACCTCGTCCAGCAGCAGGGCGTTGCGCACCTCGTCCACGAAGTACTCGGCGACGCCCGTGCGGTCGCTGTCCACACTCAGCTGGTACGGGTCGGAGCCGTCGTCCAGCTTGCCCCCGGCGACCCTCGCCAGCGGGTCGGCGCCCTCCCGCAGCCGCAGCCTGAGCCGCCCCGACCTACGCCCCTGCTCGAAGGTGATGCCCGCCAACGCCCCGAGCGGCACGGCGACTTCGCCGAGCGACTTGCGCAGCGGACTCACACGCTTGTCGCTGCCGGGCACGATGCGCACGGTGTCGCCGTCGAAGGTCCAAGTGCCGTCCCTCTGGATGATTTCCGCCATGGGGCGATTGTTCCACCGGGGCGCCGAAGAGAAGAGCGGTCCGCACCTTGACCCGGACGGGACCGGGGAGTCCGATGGAAAGGTTCGGTCGCTCCGCACCACAGTTGACCTCCGTCGAAGGGGCACGTCTGTGAGACAGCACGGAACATCCCCCACCTCCCCCCGACTCCACTCCCGCCGATCCGCGTCCGTGCGGCTGGCCGGCCCGCTGCTCGTCGGTGTCGCCCTGTTCTCGTGCGTGGCCGCGTCCGGGGCCGTCGCGGCTCCCGTCGCGCCATCCGTCGCCGCGTCCAGTGTCACGCCGCTCGGCGACATCGTCCCGGCGCCCGCCTCGGTGCGGCCGGGCGGCGCGCCGTACTCCCTCACCTCCTCGACCCGGATCCGGGTGGACGAGGACTCCCACGAGGCACGGCGCGTCGGCACCTATCTCGCGGGGCTGCTGCGGCCCTCCACCGGCTACGACCTGCGGATCACCGACGACGACCGGGGCCGGGGCCGGGGCGACGACGGGATCCGGCTGCGGCTGACGTCCGGTGACCGGGATCGGGCGCTCGGCGACGAGGGCTACCGTCTGGAGTCCGACCGTGCCGGCGTCACCCTCACCGCCCGTGAGCCCGCCGGGCTCTTCCACGGCGTCCAGACGCTGCGCCAGCTCCTCCCGGCCTTGGTGGAGAGCCGCACCAGGCAGCCCGGCCCCTGGAAGGTCGCGGGCGGCACCATCACCGACACACCGCGCTACGCCTACCGGGGCGCGATGCTCGACGTCTCACGGCACTTCTTCACCGTCGGGCAAGTCAAGTGCTACATCGACCAGTTGGCCCTCTACAAGATCAACACCCTGCATCTGCACCTCTCCGACGACCAAGGCTGGCGCATCGCGATCGACTCCTGGCCCCGGCTCGCGGCGTACGGCGGCTCGACCCAGGTCGGCGGCGGCCCCGGCGGGTACTACACCAAGGCCCAGTACCGCGAACTGGTGCGTTACGCCGCCTCGCGCCATCTCGAAGTCGTCCCGGAGATCGACATGCCGGGCCACACGAACGCGGCGCTCGCCTCGTACGCCGACCTGAACTGCGACGGCGTCGCGCCGCCGCTCTACACCGGCACGGCCGTCGGCTTCAGCTCGCTGTGCGCGACGAAGGAGATCACGTACGACTTCGTGGACGACGTGGTGCGTGAGCTGGCCGCCCTGACGCCCGGCAGATATCTGCACATCGGCGGCGACGAGGCGCACTCCACCAGCCATGCGGACTATGTGGAGTTCATGCGGCGGACGCAGGCGGCCGTGGCCAAGTACGGGAAGACCGTGGTGGGTTGGCACCAGCTGACCGGCGCGGACCCGGTGAAGGGCGCAGTCGCGCAGTACTGGGGCTACGACGCCACGGGCGCCGCCGAGCGCGCCCAGGTCGCCGAGGCGACGAAGACGGGCACGAAGCTGATCCTCTCCCCGGCCGACCGGGTCTATCTCGACATGAAGTACGACCGGAACACCGACCTGGGCCTGACCTGGGCCGGTCTGGTCGAGGTTGACCGCTCGTACGACTGGGACCCGGCGGCCTATCTCGCGGACGCGGGTGCCGCCCCGGAGGCGGTGCTGGGCGTCGAGGCGCCGCTCTGGTCGGAGACGCTGTCGACCAGCGACCACATCGAGAGGATGGCGTTCCCGAGGCTGCCGGGAGTCGCGGAGATCGGCTGGTCCCCGCAGTCGGCGCGGGACTGGGACACGTACAGGGAACGCCTGGCGGCCCAGGGGCCGAGGCTGACGGCACTGGGTATCGACTACTACCGCTCCCCGGTGGTGCCGTGGTCCGCTCGGTAGGGTGCGGCGCATGTCTGTGAACATTCATCTCGCGCTGCGCGTCGGCACGCTCGAATCCCTCGACGAGGCGGAGGCGGTGAAGGGCGTGCTGGCGGCGGTCCTGACCGAGCACGGGATCCAGAACGAGGTACAGCTCCGGAAGTTCAAGGAGCCGATATCGGTGAAGGTGACAACGGGCAAGTGGCCGTTGAGCGTTCGGGGTTTCGGCGTGTGGAGCACGGCGTTCGAGAAGGACGTCACGGAGGCGGTCCGGAGCGCCGCGCCGTCGGCGGTGGTCGATCTGGACTGGGGCTACCCGGACTACGACTAGGGCGTGTTTGAGAAGTCCCGTCTGGCCCACGACGCCTGGCACGCGCGCTCGCCGCGTTGTCGGAGTCATCCAAGTACGTCCGGTCCATCTACGGGGCTGATCCTCCGCCTTGCGATCGCACGCACCAGACGCCGTGGGCCCCGCCCGATGGGCGGACGACGCTACTTCTCAAACACGCCCTAGGCCCTGTCCGGACCTAGGGCGTGTCTCTTTGATGGGTTGATCAGTTGATCGGATGTGTCTGTCCGGTTAGTGATCACTGATGCGATGTGGGGCCGGATCGAGCCGTTGATGCCGGCCGATCCGGTCCGTGGACGACGGTGGGCGGACCACCGCCGGACGCTGGAAGCCATCGCGTGGAAGTACCGCACCTGCTCGCCCTGGCGCGACCTGCCAGAGGAGTTCGGACCTTTTCAGACCGCTCACAAGCGTCTGATCAGGTGGGCCGTGGACGGTACATGGGAACGGATTCTCGCAGCAGTTCTTGCAGTGGCGGATGCTGATGACGACGTGGGTTGGACCGTCTCGGTGGACTCCACCGTCTGCCGGGCTCACCAGCATTCGGCCGGAGCCAGAAAAAGGGGGGCACCTGGCCGGTCCGAGCCCGAGGACCACGCGCTCGGACGTTCTCGCGGTGGCTTGAGCACGAAGGTCCACCTGGCCAGTGACAGCCAGGCCCGGCCTTTGTCTATCCACGTTACTGCGGGCCAGGCCGGTGACGCGCCGGCCTTCTAGGTGGTCATGGCCGGCATCCGGATCCCGCGGAGCGGACTCGGCAGGCCAAGAACCCGCCCTGCGGTCGTCCTGGCGGATCGCGCCTACTCTTCCCGCGCGATTCGTGGGCACCTCCGTCGACGCGGCATCCGTGCGGTCATCCCGCAGCCCGCCGATCAGATCAGCCACCGCTTGCGGCGTGGCCGGACCGGAGGGCGCCCGCCCGGCTTCGACGCTGAGACGTACAAGGAGCGCAATGCCGTCGAGCGGTGCATTGCCCGACGCAAGCAGTGGCGCGGCCTGGCCATGCGGACGGACAAACTCGCCATCGCCTACCAGGCCGCACTCCATCTTGCTGCCATCCTCATCTGGGCGCGGCGCTGAGCAGGGCGTCCGAAGAGTTCGTCAGTCCAGCCTATGGACGACGAGCAGGTTCCGCTCTTCGCTAAGGACGCCAGCCAGGGCGTGCCCGTTGTCGGCGTACGGACTTCTCTCCCGGCTGCACGCGGACGAGCGTCCCTCGCTGTTTCAGGTCCGGGTTCGTCCTCCGCAGTGTCAGCTCAAGGACTCACGCGCGCGGGTTCGCGGAGGTGCGGAAGCGCGGAACCAGCACGTCCTGCGTAAGTTCGTGGCAGTTGGGCGAGCGGGTTCAAACGGGTTGGAGCCGGCTTCCTGCTTGTTCTCACCTGGGTTGATCTGCCGTGTCGCTGTCACTGGCACAGGTCGGTCAGCGTCTTCAGGTCGACGGCGATTCCGTTGCCGAGTCGACCGGTCGTGGCCTCCGCCCGCAGGGGTCAGGCTTGCACGAGGCCGCTCTGGTACGCGATCACGACGAGTTGTGCGCGGTCGCGGGCGTGGAGCTTCGTCATGGCGCGGTGGATGTGACTGCGGATGGTAAGGGGGCTGACGACGAGTTCTTCGGCGATCTCGGTGTTGGACATTCCGTGGGCAGCCAGGGCCATCACTTCGCGTTCGCGGGCGGTGAGGTCATTGAGACGCTCTGGGGATGCCAGCTGGGCTTCAGGTTCGGGCGCGGCCAGGAAGCGGGTGATGAGTGCCCGGGTTGCGAGGGGGGAAAGTAGTGATTCGCCTGCGGCCACGGTGCGAATGCCGGTCAGGAGCACGTCGGTGCTGACGTCCTTGCCCAGAAAGCCGCTCGCTCCGGCACGGAGGGCCTTGGCAACGTATTCATCGTTTTCGAACGTGGTGAGGATGAGGACACGGGTGTCCGCCAAGTCGGGATCGGAGCAGATGGTGACGGTTGCGGCCAGGCCGTCGGTTCCGGGCATACGGATGTCCATGAGGACGACGTCGGGGTGGTGGGCGCGTGCGAGGTCAACCGCTTCGCTTCCGTCGACGGCCTCACCGACCACGGTCATGTCAGGGGTGGTGTCGATGAGGATACGGAAGGTGGCCCGAAGGAGGGCCTGGTCGTCGGCGAGCAGGACGGTGGTCATGTCGTTCGGCTTCCTTCTGGCTGTCGGTGGTGTGGTGTGGTGGCAGGGGCAGAGTGCACGTCACTTCGAAGCCGCCTTCTGGGCGGGGTCCTGCATGCAGCGTTCCGCCGGCGGAGTGGGCGCGCTCTTGCATGCCAATGAGTCCGAAGCCGCGACCGGAGGGAGGCGCGACCGAAACGCTGACGCCGTCGTTGCTGATTGTCAGCGTCAGCCGGTCCGCTGAGTAGACGAGGCGGACGTGGGCTGTCGTGGTGGCGGCGTGTTTGGTGACGTTGGTCAGGGCTTCCTGCACGATTCGGTACGCGCTCAGGTCCGCTCCGGGTGGTAGCGGTCTGGCCTCGCCTTCGATCTCGATCCGGACGGTGAGACCAGCTGTGGCGAACGCTGCCATCAGTTCTTCGAGTTGATCCAGCCCGGGGGCAGGTCCCAAGGGTTCGGATTCGTTGTCCTGGCGCAAGAGCCCGACGGTTGCCTTCATCTCACGCAGAGCTGACGCGGTGGTCTCCTTCAGGCTGTCGAGCATTGCACCTGCCTGATCAGAATGGACGCGCACCAGGTGCGCGGCGGTGCCGGCCTGGGCGTTGGCCAGGGCCAGATGGTGGGCGACCACATCATGCAATTCGCGGGCGATCCGTATGCGTTCTTGAGCGACTCTGCGACGGGCTTCTTCTTCGCGTGTCTGTTCTGCGTCTTCGGCACGGGCACGTACCGCAGCAACGTAGTCGCGGCGGAGCTGCACGGCAGTGCCCAGGACGGCCGGAAGGAAGACCCAGGCGACGGGGTTGAGCGTGGCGAGCAGCAGATTGTGATGGCTCGGGTTGACGACGAGGGCAGTGGCGACCAGGAGCGCGGCGGTGAGGACGGCGCCGATGCGCGTGTTCTTGCGATCGGTGAACAGGCCCAGGGAGTAGAGCGCTGCCATGAGCGGGCCTTGCAGCAAGGGGGTGAGCAGATACCCCAGCGAGGCGTCGACCGCAGCGCACAGTGCGTTGACTGCCACTACCGTGCGGGGGTGGCTGCGGCGCCAGAGGAGGGCGGCGCAGCCGATCGCCGACTGCAGCACCCCGGGCCAGATCGCGAGCTGCTGGTCAAGGACGAAGCTGCTGAATACGGTCCCGGCGACGGAGAATGCCAGCAGCCCCAGGATTAGCGCGATGTCCATCCTGCGGGGGTGCGGTTGCACGCGGTCAGGCCAGGGGGCGCTCATCGGTCTCACTTTCCGTCTGTCGCTGCAACGAACTCGTGGATCATCAAAGCGTGCTGGGCCGTCCGCAGTCTTCGCGGACGGCCCAGCACCCACGGGCCCGAGGTCCTGTCGTGATCCATCGGGCCTCAGCCTCGGACAGGTTCCCTGACCATCCATGTCGACCCTGGGTAACAGCCTGTGCACCTTGCTTGGCATCCATCAAGCCGGCTGCCGAGCCGGTCGTTCTCCCGAGTGCCGCCGGACGGTGGACAGTCATGCCTTGGTGCCGCCAGATCACAGGGCCCAGGGCCGGTCACATACGCACCATTTCCTTGTCGTGCTGCAGCTCGGTGGAGGGTGGTGACTGGAGTGCTTCGCCTTCGACGTCGACGTTGGGCAGTGCCCTGTCGAGCCAGCGGGGCAGCCACCAGGCCCTGTCGCCGAGCAGGGCGAGGACGGCCGGCACGAGGGCCATGCGGACGACGAACGCGTCGAAGAGCACGGCGATCGCGAGGCCGAACCCGATGGTCTTGATCATCGGCTCGGCGGAGGCAATGAATGCGGAGAACACGGCGATCATGATGAGTGCGGCTGCGACGACGACGCGGGAGCTGTGTCGGAATCCGGTGACGACCGCCTGGGCGGGCCGGTCGCCGTGGACGTACGCCTCTCGCATGCGCGCCACGAGGAAGACCTCGTAGTCCATTGCGAGGCCGAAGACGATGCCGACCAGGAAGATCGGCATGAGGCTCATGATCGGACTGGGCTGCTCGACGCCGAGCAGCCCGGCGCCCCAGCCCCACTGGAAGACCGCGACGACCGAGCCGAGGGCCGCCAGGACCGACAGCAGGAAGCCGAGGGCCGCCTTGATGGGGACCAGTACGGACCTGAAGACGACCAGCAGGAGAACGAAGGCCAAGCCCACAATGACTGCCAGGTACGGCACCAGGGCGTTCTGCAGCGCCTGGGCGACGTCGATGTTCATCGCCGTACTGCCCGTCACCTCGAATGTGGTGCCCGTGGACGACTCGGTCGCGGCCCGATCAGCGCGGATGGTGTGAATGAGTTCCTTGGTGGTCTCGTCGGTCGGTCCGGTAGTCGGTACGGCTGAGAACATCGCGGTATCGCCCGCAGGGTTGAACTTGGCCGGTGAGACGGAGACGACTCCGTCGGTGGCGTCGATCTCCTTGACGATGGTCTCGACCGCGGACTTCGGCTCGGCAGCACCCTTGGCATCCACCACGATGGTCAGCGGACCGTTGAAGCCGGCACCGAAGCCGTCGGCGAGCGCGTCATAGGCGCGGCGTTCGGTGGTCGAGGTGGGCTTGGACTCCTCGCCCGGCATGCCCATCTGAAGATCTGTCACCGGCAGCGCGAGGACTCCCAGACCGGCGACACCGGCGAGGAGGACCGGAACCGGGCGGCGCAGTATGAATCGCGCCCAGCGGGTCCCGCCATTGGTCTGCGGAGTGCCGTCGTGCTGCTGGCCGCTGCGGTTGTGCTTGCGTGTCTTGCGCGAGAGGACGGCGTTCGGCCAGAAGCCGAGCAGCGCCGGGACAAGGGTGAGCGCGATGAGGACGGCGATCACGACGGCACCGGCCGCGGCAAGGCCCATCTTGCTCAGCATCGGAACACCGACCACAGTGAGGCCGGCAAGCGCGATGACCACCGTGAGCCCGGCGAAGACGACCGCTGAACCGGCGGTCCCCGCCGCGAGACCAGCTGCCTCCTGGGGGGCACGTCCCTTGGCGCGCTCCTCGCGGTAGCGCGAGACGACGAACAGTGCGTAGTCGATCCCCACGGCGAGGCCGAGCATGCTGGCCAGCGTGCCGGTCGTTATCGACAGACCAAAAGTGCTGCCCAGAGCCAGGATCGAGGCCATGCTGATGCCGACCCCGATGATCGCGGTGAGCAACGGCAGACCGACGGCTGCCAGTGAACCGAACGTGATCAGCAGCACGACCGCCGCAAGGGCGATACCCATGCCCTCGGCCCCGCCGCCCGCCGCCGGCTGCGTCGCCAGTGCGGTTCCACCCACCTCGACGGTCAGGCCGTGCTTCTGAGCGACATCGATCGCGCTTTCCAGCGACTTCTTGGTGGCGTCGGTGAGGTCGTCGGCCGCCACCTTGTAGGTGACGGTCGCGTACGCCGTCTCGGCATCCTTGCTCACGGCCTTCGCCTGGAACGGGCTCACCACGGAGCCGGTCTGGGCACCGCCGCCGATCTCGTCGACGAGATCGTCGATGACTGCCCGATTGCCAGGTGCGGTGATCTTCTGACCGTCAGGGGCGACGAAAACGATCCGGGCGTCAGCCCCGCCGGAATGTGCCCAAGGGAAGCGCTCCTCCATCAGATCGAATGCCTTCTGCGCCTCGATCCCGGGCATGAAGGAGCCGTCTTCCTTGGCTGCGGGCGCCGTAGCGGCACCGGCACCGACGGCGACGAGGACGGCCACCCACACAAGTAGGACGGACCAGCGCCGTTGGAAGGCCGTACGGCCAAGGCGATAGAGGAATGTAGCCACGAGTCGGGAGTCTCCATTTCTGGTCTTGGGTAGGACTCAAGGCTGGCTGACCGGCCCTCATCGCGGCATCGTGCGTCTGCTGCCACTTCGGCCTGGTGAAATCGCACGAGGTGCACCCGCTCATGCCCTCCTCAGGTATGACACCCACCACCGGAACGCAGCCAGATCGCCGAGGACCACCTCCCCGGAGAAGCACACTCCGTCGCCGCCGTAGGGCGCAGCGTGCCTCTGAGCGATAGCGCACGCCGCAGACGAACGGCGAGACCAATAACGCTGAGCGAGCCGCAGCCTCGGCGGACTCCCTCCGCGCCGATGACCTCCATCGCTGACCACAAACGGTCAAAGAGACAGGCCCTAGGGCGTCCCGGGCCGGCGGTTGAGTACCGGTACTCACGCCGCCGTACGCGGAGTTGGCGAGCATGGGAGGCATCGTCCGCCGTCCACACCGGAGGCTTCTCATGCTCAGCCGTACTGCCGCCGCACTGGTGCCGTTCTTCGGGCGTCTCACGGTCACGGTGGACGCCGAGGGGGAGTTGGCGCCCGGCAGCATCGTCGCCGCGAACCACACCTCGCTCAGCGATCCGGCGATCGTGCTCGCCGCGCTGCGTCAACTGGGTGTCGAGCCCGTCGTGATGGCGGCGGCGGGGCTGTGGCGCGTACCGCTCCTCGGGCGCGCGCTCGTGCGTGGCGGGCATGTCCCCGTCCGGCGCGCCGACCCACGGGCCGCCGGCTGCCTCGATGACGCGGCGGCGGCGCTCGCGCGTGGCCGGCTCGTCCTCATCTACGGCGAGGGCGGCATCCCGGAGGGCGGGGACGCCACCGAGCAGCCGCCCCGCCCGTTCCGTACGGGCCTGGCCCGGCTCGCCGCCGCCACCGGCGCGCCCGTGGTCCCCCTCGGACAGAGCGGCGCCCGGCGCGTCACCTCGGGCGGTGCCTTAAGGCAGTTCGCGGGCCTGGCGACCGCGCCCCTGCGCCGCCCTGACCTGCGGGTGCACATCGGCGCCCCGGTGCGGCTGACCGGTGATCCGGCGACCGCCACCGCGCAGGCACGTCACGCGGTGACCGACGCGTGGCGGACCGCCGCGCACCCGCACGGCGTACCGGCCGATCAGGCGGCCTTCCCGGCCTTCTCGATGGCGGCGGCGAGATCTTCGAGGATCGGCGCGCACTTGTCGTACGAGTAGATGGGCTCCGAGACGCGCGGAACGACCTGGCCCGCCTTGACCGCGGGCAGCCGCGCCCAAGTCGGCTTCGATGCCAGGGCGTCGGGCTGGAGGGCGGAGGAACGGTTGTCCATCATGATGATGTCGGCCGGGTACTTGTCGACGTTCTCCCAGCTCAGCTCCTCGAAGAAGCCCTGCGCGTTCACCTTCGGCTCCACGAACCGCACCCCGAGCTCCTGGAAGTAGAGGGTGTCGGCGGACATCTTGGCGAGCGAGACGTAGAACAGGTCCTGGCTCGCCGAGCCGGCCATCACCCTGATCTCCGGCCGGGACTTCGCAGCAGCCCGCAGCCGGCCCGCCGCCTTCTCGAATCTGGCCTTCGCGTCGGTGACCTTCTTGGCCTTCAGATCCGCACCCAGGGACTCGGCGAGGTCCGCGTGGCGCTGGATCGCCTTGGGGACGGTGGTCTCCGCGGCCAGGAGCGCCACGCTGGGGGCCAGCTTGAGGATCTTGTCCGTGGACTGCTCGGGGACGTACCAGAGTTCACCCTTGACCCACTGGGCGGTGACGAGCAGCTCCGGGGCGAGCGCCGCGTACTTCTCGACGTTGAACTCGCCCCAGACGTTGCCGAGTATCTCGACCTTGGTGACATCGAGGTCACCCGCCTGGATGTCCGGCTTGCCGTCCTTGGTGGTGGTCGGTCCGAAGACGCCCTTGACCTCGATCCCGTAGTCGTGGAGCGCGGCGGCGGTGCCGGTGAAGGCGACGATGCTCTTGGGGACGCTGTCCGCCTCGGCCGTCTCGCCGCGGTCGTCCTTGAAGGACCAGGGGCCCGCCTTCGCGTCGCCGGCCGCGTCCGATTCCCCCTTGTCGTCGTCGCTGTTCCCGCACGCGGCGAGCGCGACTCCGAGGCCGACGGCACCGCCCGCGGCGAGGAGCCCGCGGCGGCTGAGGGGCGAATGGAGTGCGTTGGGCATGTCGATGTCCGCTTTCGTACGCGCCGGAGACCGGCCGGTGGGCAGTTCAGGTAGGTTAGCCTAACCTTCCTTGCCTGTGTGTACTGGGGCGCCGGTGAGGGATGGTGGGTGTCGATTCCGTCCGCGCATGACCCCGGAGCGGCACCCGGCAACCACCGCGACCACTGAGCCCGTCCGGTGATTGAGGACGGACCGGTCAGCACGAGGGCCAGGTCGTACGAACCCGGCAACCACCGCACCCGCCGGGGGGCTACAGTCCCAACTCCCGGGCGATCAGCATGCGCTGGACCTCGCTCGTGCCCTCGCCGATCTCCAGGATCTTGGAGTCGCGCCACATGCGGGCGACCGGATACTCGTTCATGAAGCCGTAGCCGCCGTGGATCTGGGTGGCCTCGCGGGCGTTGTCCACGGCCACCGTCGAGGAGTAGAGCTTCGCCAGCGCGGCCTCCTTCTTGAAGGGCTCGCCGTGGACCAGGCGGGAGGCCGCGTCGCGCCAGCCGAGACGGGCCATGTGCGCCCGCATCTCCATGTCGGCGATCTTGAACTGGATCGCCTGGTTCGCCCCGATCGGCCGGCCGAAGGCGTGGCGCTCCTTCGCGTACTTCACCGACTCGTCCACACAGCCCTGCGCCAGCCCGGTCGCCAGCGCGGAGATCGCGATGCGGCCCTCGTCCAGGATGCGGAGGAACTGGGCGTACCCGCGGCCCTCCGTGCCGACCAGATTCGCCAGCGGCACCCGGACGTCGGAGAAGGACAGCTCGCGGGTGTCCGACGCGTTCCAGCCGACCTTCGAGTACGGGGCCGCGACCGTGAAGCCCGGGGTGCCGGAGGGGACGATGATCGAGGAGATCTCCGGGCGGCCCTCCTCGGTGCGGCCGGTGACCGCCGTGACCGTGACCAGACCGGTGATGTCCGTACCCGAGTTGGTGATGAAGCACTTCGAGCCGTTGATGACCCACTCGTCGCCGTCCCGCACGGCCGTGGTGCGCGTGCCGCCCGCGTCCGAGCCGGCCTCGGGCTCGGTCAGACCGAAGGCACCGAGGATCTCGCCGGAGCACAGGCGCGGCAGCCACTCCCGCTTCTGCTCCTGCGTACCGAAGAGATGCAGCGGCATCGCGCCGAGCGAGACGCCCGCTTCGAGGGTGATGGCCACGGACGAGTCGACGCGGGCCAGCTCCTCCAGAGCGATGCCGAGCGCCATGTAGTCGCCGCCCATACCGCCGTACTCCTCCGGGAAGGGCAGGCCGAACAGGCCCATCCGGCCCATCTCGCGCACGATCTCGTAGGGGAACTCGTGCCGCTCGTAGAAGTCGCCGATCTTGGGCGCGACGACGTCCTGCGCGAACGCCTCGACGGTACGGCGCAGTTCCTCGTGCTCGTCGGAGAGCCGGTGGTCCAGGGGCATGGCTAGGACTCCTTGTGGGAGAGGGCGCTTACGGTGCGCGAGGGGCTGGGGCGTCCCAATTGTTCGGCCATCCACACGCTGGTGGCGGTGAGCAGGCCGAGATCCACCCCGGTGGAGATACCGAGGCCTTGCAGCATCCACAGGAGGTCTTCGGTGGCGAGATTCCCCGTGGCGCTCTTGGCGAACGGGCAGCCGCCGAGGCCGCCCGCCGACGCGTCGACGGTGGTCACCCCGTGCTGGAGCGCGGCGAAGGTGTTGGCGAGCGCCTGGCCGTACGTGTCGTGGAAGTGCACCCCGATCCTGGAGACGTGCACGCCCTCCTCGATGAGCGTGGCGAGCAGGCTCTGCACATGGCCGGGGGTGGCCACGCCGATCGTGTCGCCGAGGCTCACCTCGTCGCAGCCCATGTCGACAAGGGCCCGGACGACCCGGGCGACCTGGTCGACGGGGACAGGCCCCTCCCACGGGTCGCCGAAGCACATCGACAAGTAACCCCGGACATGGAGCCGCTCGTCGCGGGCGCGGGCGACGACCGGCTCGAACATGGCGAGGGACTCGTCAAGGGACCGGTTCAGATTGGCCTTGGCGAAGGACTCGGTCGCGCTGGCGAAGACGGCCACCTGACGGACACCGAGGGCGAGCGCCCGGTCCAGTCCGCGGGCGTTCGGTACGAGGACGGGCAGCCGGACGCTCTCCAGGTCCCGCACCATCGGGAACAGCCGCTCGGCGTCGGCCAGTTGGGGCACCCACTTGGGGTGGACGAAGCTCGTCGCCTCGATGGTGGTGAGCCCGGCGGCGGCGAGGCGGTGGATGAACTCCGCCTTGATCTCGGTCGGGACGATCGTCGACTCGTTCTGGAGGCCGTCGCGCGCGCCGACCTCGTGGATCCGGATCCGGGTCGGCAGACCCTCGTCCATGACCGTCATCGGGAGTGTCATTTCTCCTCCTCGGCAGTCGCGGGAGCCTCGGTGGTCGTGGCGGGCGCGATCGGCGCGACCACGGCCAGCACCTGGTCCATGGCGACGGTGGAGCCCACCGTGACGTCCAGCTCCGTGACCGTGCCCTCGTGCGGGGCCGAGACGACGTGCTCCATCTTCATCGCCTCGACCACCAACAGGCCCTGGCCCGCGACCACTTCGTCCCCGACCGCCACCTTGACGACCGTGACCGTGCCGGGCATGGGGGCGGTGAGCGCGTCGAGCCCTCCCGCGCCCGCGGCGCCGAGCAGGGCCGCCTCGACCGGGTCGTGGTCCTGTACGTGCCAGCTGTCGCCGTCCCTGCCGAGCCAGTCGTCCGCCCGGTGGAACGTGTGCGTCATCCCGCCCACGGTCACGGTGACGCGGCCGGGCTCCACGTGCGACGGGCCGGAGCCGAGCAGCCGGTGAGCAACGGGTTCATGTCCCGCGATACGCAGATGGTGGGTGACCGGCACGGCCATGCCGCCCATCCGCCAGCCGTTCGGTACGGAGAAGGGGTCGGTCCAGCCGGAGCCCGGGGTGCTCGCGGGCGCGGGGGCCAGCTCCGACTCCCGTACCGCCGCCGCCGCTTCGTACACCTCCACCGGCACCTCCGCCGGCACCAGCGAGTCCGCGTCCCGCTCCACCAGGCCGGTGTCCAGCTCGCCCGCCACCACGGCGGGGTGGGCCAGCAGCCTCCGCAGGAAGCCGGCGTTCGTCGGGACGCCCAGCGTCACCGTCTCCGCCAGCGCCGCCCGCAGCCTGCGCAGCGCCGTCGCGCGGTCGGGCGCGTGCACGATCACCTTCGACAGCATCGGGTCGTACAGGCTCCCGACCTCCGTGCCCTCGCTCAGACCGGAGTCGGTCCGTACGCCGTCACCCGCCGGCTCGCGCAGCGCCAGCACCCGACCGCCCGAGGGAAGGAAGCCGCGCGCGGGGTCCTCCGCGCAGACGCGGGCCTCGATGGCGTGCCCGGTGAGGGTGATGTCCTCCTGGGTGAACGGGAGCCGTTCACCGGCGGCGACACGCAGCTGCCACTCGACCAGGTCCAGGCCGGTGACCAGCTCGGTGACGGGGTGCTCCACCTGGAGGCGGGTGTTCATCTCCATGAAGAAGTACGACCCCGGGTCGTCGCCCGGGACGATGAACTCGACCGTCCCCGCGCCCCGGTAGCCGCAGGAGCGCGCCGCCCGCACGGCGGCCTCGCCCATCTCCTCCCGCGTCTTCTCGTCCAGCAGGACGGACGGCGCCTCCTCGATGATCTTCTGGTGGCGGCGCTGCAACGAGCACTCGCGCTCGCCGAGATGGACCACATTGCCGTGTCCGTCGGCCAGCACCTGGATCTCGATATGGCGTGGCCGGTCGATCCACCGCTCGACCAGAAGCGTGTCGTCGCCGAAGGACGCGCGGGCCTCGCGCCGGGCCGCGGCGATCTCGTCGCGCAGGGCCGACTCCAGCCGCGTGAGCCGCATGCCCTTGCCGCCGCCGCCCGCCGACGGCTTCAGCAGCACCGGCATCCCGATCTCCCTGGCCGCGTCGGCCAGTTGGTCGTCGGTCAGCCCGCTGCCCGACGAACCGGGCACCACCGGCACACCCGCCGCCGCCACGGTCTCCTTGGCGCGGATCTTGTCGCCCATCAGGGAGATGGCGGAGGCAGTCGGCCCGATGAAGACGAGACCGGCGTCCGCGCACGCCTGCGCGAAGGCCGCGTTCTCCGCGAGGAAGCCGTAGCCCGGATGGACCGCCTGGGCGCCCGAGCGGGCCGCGGCCTCCAGCAGGCGCTCGCTCACGAGATAGCTCTCGGAGGCGGGCGCCGGGCCGATCCGGACCGCGGTGTCCGCCTCACGTACATGCCGGGCGTCCGCGTCGGCGTCGCTGAAGACCGCGACGGAACGGATGCCGAGCGCGCGCAGCGTACGGATGACGCGGACCGCGATCTCGCCGCGGTTCGCGACGAGGACCGTGTCGAACATGCCCGCCGGACGCGGAGCACTCGTGTGCGGGGCGGTGCGCGGGAGGGTCGTGTGCGCGGTGGTGGTGTGCAGGGAGGTCATGTGTCACTCACATCCGGAAGACGCCGAAGCCGGGGGCGTTGCTGTCCTTCTGGGGAAGCGGGGCGTTCGCGCAGGCCGTCAGCGCCAGACCCACCACCTGACGGGTCTCCAGCGGATCGATCACCCCGTCGTCCCAGAGCCGCGCCGTGGCGTAGTAGGCGTTGCCCTGGGTCTCGTACTGCGCGCGCACCGGGTCCTTGAACGCCTCTTCCTCCTCGGCCGGCCACTGTTCGCCGCGTCCCTCGATCTGGTCGCGCTTGACCGTCGCGAGCACGGAGGCGGCCTGCTCACCGCCCATCACCGAGATCTTGGCGTTGGGCCACATCCACAGGAAGCGGGGCGAGTAGGCCCGGCCGCACATCGAGTAGTTCCCCGCGCCGTACGAGCCGCCGACCACGACGGTGAGCTTCGGCACGCGCGCGCACGCCACCGCCGTCACCATCTTCGCGCCGTGCTTGGCGATGCCGCCCGCCTCGTACGCCTTGCCGACCATGAACCCCGAGATGTTCTGGAGGAAGAGCAGCGGGATGCCGCGCTGGTCGCACAGCTCGATGAAGTGCGCGCCCTTCTGGGCCGATTCGGAGAACAGGATGCCGTTGTTGGCGACGATCCCCACCGGGTGGCCGTGGATCCTGGCGAAGCCGGTGACCAGGGTCGTACCGAACTCGGACTTGAACTCCGCGAACCGCGAGCCGTCCACGAGCCGCGCGATGACCTCACGCACGTCGTACGGCGTGCGCGAGTCGACCGGCACCGCCCCGTACAGCCCCATGGGGTCGACCTTCGGCTCCTCCACCGGCTCGACCCGCCAGGGCAGCGGGCCGCGCCCGGGGAGCGTCGAGACGATCGTGCGCACGATCCGCAGCGCGTGCGCGTCGTCCTCGGCGAGATGGTCGGTGACCCCCGACGTACGGGAGTGGACCTCGCCGCCGCCCAGCTCCTCCGCGGTGACGACCTCGCCCGTCGCCGCCTTCACCAGGGGCGGGCCGCCCAGGAAGATCGTGCCCTGGTCGCGGACGATCACGGCCTCGTCGCTCATCGCGGGCACATAGGCGCCGCCCGCCGTGCAGGAGCCGAGGACGGCCGCGATCTGCGGGATGCCGGCGCCGGACATCCGCGCCTGGTTGTAGAAGATCCGGCCGAAGTGGTCACGGTCGGGGAAGACCTCGTCCTGCATCGGCAGGAAGGCGCCGCCCGAGTCCACGAGATAGACGCACGGCAGTCTGTTCTCCAGCGCGACCTCCTGGGCGCGCAGATGCTTCTTCACCGTCATCGGGTAATACGTCCCGCCCTTGACCGTGGCGTCGTTGGCGACCACGACCACCTCACGGCCGCTGACCCGGCCGATGCCGGCGATCACCCCGGCCGCGGGCGCCTGTCCGCCGTACATGCCCTCGGCCGCCAGCGGGGCCAGCTCCAGGAAGGGCGAGCCGGGGTCCAGCAGGGTGTCCACCCGGTCCCGGGGCAGCAGCTTCCCGCGCGCCACATGCCGGGCGCGGGACTTCTCGCCGCCGCCCAGGCGGGCCGCGGCGAGCCGGTCGCGCAGGGCGCCGGAGAGCTCCTGATGCGCCGCCTCGTTGGCGCGCCAGGCCTCGGCCGCCGGGTCCGCGGCGCTCGCCAGCACGGGTGCCTGCTGCATCGGTCGAGCTCCCTCGCACGGTTAATAAGCGTTAACGTACCCTCTCAGGTTAACGACCGCTAACCGTCCTGTCTAGAATGGGTTTCCATGAGCACCAGGACCGCGGCCCCGACGCGCCGCGAGCAGATCCTCAGCGAGGCGGCCAGGCTCTTCGCGGAGCGCGGGTTCCACGGCGTGGGCGTCGACGAGATAGGGGCGGCCGTCGGTATCAGCGGGCCGGGTCTGTACCGCCATTTCGCGGGCAAGGACGCCATGCTCGCCGAACTGCTGGTCGGCATCAGCGGCCGGCTGCTGGACGGCGGCAGGAAGCGGGTGGCGGCGACAACCGGCGACCCGGCGGCCGTGCTCGCCTCGCTGATCGACGGCCATATCGACTTCGCCCTCGACGACCGCCCGCTGATCACCCTGCACGACCGCGAACTGGACCGCCTCAGGGACAGCGACCGCAAGCTCGTGCGGCAGCTCCAGCGCCAGTACGTGGAGCTGTGGGTCGGCGTCGTCCGCGAGATCCACGAGGATCTCCCCGAGCCGGTCGCGCGCGGCGCCGTGCACGCCGTCTTCGGCCTGCTGAACTCGACGCCGCATCTGAGCCCCACCGGGCGCGGCACCCCCCGCCGCGCGGTGGCCGAGACGCTCCTGCGCCGTCTGGCGCACGGCGCGTTCGCCGCCCTCGGGGAGGAGGAGGACGGCTCGACGCGTACGTGAAGGCCGACTCAGACCTGGAGGCCGGCCAGCTCCCTGGCCAGCGTCTTCACCGGCTGGAACGTCGCGCCGAACAGCCCCACGTGCTTCCAGTGCAGCGTGCCGTCCGGCGCGATCAGGAAGACCGAGCGGCGCAGCCCGATCCCGGGCGCGGCGATCCCGAACGCCCTCGCCACCGTCCGGTCGGTGTCGGCGAGCAGCGGGATCCGCAGGCGGTGCGTACGGGCGAACCCCTCATGGCTGTCGACGTCCTGCGGGCTGATGCCCCACACCTCCGCCCCCAGCTCGGTGAACGTCTCCAGACCGCTGGAGTACGAGCACATCTGCCTCGTGCAGACGCTGGTGTTGTCACCGGGGTAGAAGGCGAGGACCAGCGGCCGGCCGCGGTGCTCGTCGAGGCGGTACTCCCTCCTTACGAAGGTGTCGTCCCCGTCGAGCACCCCGCCGGGCAGGGCGAAGTTCTCCATGGGACGGCCGAGGCCGGGTGTCGCTGCCACAAGAGGCTCCCTTGCTGATCGCTGTTCACTGTTTCCGGTGCGGTATGTCCAGTCACCGGGACGAGCGGCACCGCGCGTACATCTGACGGCACAATGGGCTCATGCCGATACCCAGCCGCGAAGCTCTCGTCGACCACCTCGTCCGTACGCGTATCGCCGGAGACGTGGCCACGCCCAGGGACAACAACCTCTCCCACTACCGCAAGCTCGCCAACGGCGACCGCCACTTCTGGCTGGGCCTGGAGCTCGGTGACCGCTGGACCGACGAGCAGGACGTGCTGGCCGTGATGGCCGAGCGGTGCGGTGTCAACGACGATCCCGGGCACCGGCACGGCCAGGACACCATCGACCCCGAGCTGACCGTCGACGCCCTGGAGCGGATGGCGGCGCGGCTGCGCAAGGCGGCGGCGGGCCGCGAGAGCGTGCTGTTCGCCACCGGCCACCCCGGCGGGCTGCTCGACGTGCACCGGCAGACGGCGGACGCCCTGCGGCTGGCCGGCTGCGAGATCATCCGGATCCCCGGCGGACTCACGGCCGACGAGGGCATGGTCTTCCAGTTCGCCGGTGTCGCGATGCTGGAGCGCGGCGCCACGCTCTGGCACACCCACTCGCCCGAGCCGATGCGCGCCATCCTGGACGGTCTGGAGCGCGACGGCAGACCGCAGCCGGACCTGGTGCTCGCCGACCACGGCTGGGCGGGCTGTGCGGGGCAGCGGGGGCTCGACTCGATCGGGTACGCGGACTGCAACGACCCGGCGCTGTTCATCGGCGAGGCCGAGGGCACCCTCCAGGTGACGGTCCCGCTGGACGACCACGTGACGGACCCGCGCTTCTACGACCCGATGACGGAGTATCTGCTGAACGAGGCCGGTCTCACCAGCACCGTCTGACCACGAACACCCGCCCCGCGAGGGGCACACGGCATCACAGCGGCCCGGCGCTGAGGACAGGGACAGCGGCCGGGCTCAGTCGCGCCCCGTCCCGGAGTGCCCCGCCCCCGAGCCTCCGCCACCGCTCCCGGACTCCCTGGGCACGCGCATGACGCCCTCCTGGATCACCGAGATCGCCAGCCGCCCGTCCTGGGTGTGGATACGCGCCTGGCCGAGCCCCCGGCCGCCGGACGCGGACGGCGACGTCTGGTCGTACAGCAGCCATTCGTCCGCGCGGAAGGGACGGTGGAACCACATCGCGTGGTCCAGGCTCGCCCCCACGATGTCGCCCGTCGCCCAGCCGCCCCTGCCGTGCGCGAGCAGCACCGAGTCGAGCAGCGTCATGTCGGAGACGTACGTCGCCAGGCACACGTGCAGCAGCGGGTCGTCGGCGAGCTTGCCGACCGTACGGAACCACACCTGCGAACGGGCCTCGCGCGGCTGCCCGGCCGTGGCGTACGGCGGGGGGTCGACGTACCGCAGATCCACCGCGGCGCGCGCCTCCAGCAGACGGTCGGCCACGGACGGGTCGACGAACCGGTCCGCGTAGCGCGGCAGCGTCTCGGCCGCAGTGGGAAGCGACTCCGGATCGGGCGCCTCCGGCATCGGCGCCTGGTGCTCCAGGCCCTCCTCGTACGCCTGGAACGACGCCGAGAGATGGAAGATCGGCTGGCCGTGCTGGACGGCCACGACCCGGCGCGTGGTGAAGGAGCGGCCGTCGCGGATGCGGTCGACCGTGTAGACGATCGGCGCGCCCGGATCGCCCGCCCGCAGGAAGTACGAGTGCAGGGAGTGGGCGGGCCGGTCGGCGGGGACCGTACGGCCCGCGGCCACCAGGGCCTGCGCGGCGACCTGGCCGCCGTAGACGCGCGGGATCGCTGCCGAGCGGCTGACACCGCGGAAGATGTCCTCCTCGATCCGTTCCAGGTCGAGCAGTTCGAGGAGGGACTCCAGTGCGTTCATGTGCTGATCGAGTCTCCCGCGCGGTTCCTACAGGCCCATGGACTTGGCGATGATCATCTTCATGACCTCGCTGGTGCCACCGTAGATGCGGTTGACGCGGTTGTCCGCGTAGAGGCGGGCGATGGGGTACTCGTTCATGTAGCCGTAACCGCCGTGCAGTTGAAGGCACTTGTCGATCACGCGGTGCGCGACCTCCGTACAGAAGAGCTTCGCCGACGCGGCCTCGGCGGCGGAGAGCTCGCCCTTGTCGTGGGCGTCGAGGGCCCGGTCGCAGACCGCCTCGGCGGCGTCGACCTCCGCCTTGCA
This sequence comes from Streptomyces sp. NBC_01716, assembly GCF_036248275.1. Taxonomy (NCBI): domain Bacteria; kingdom Bacillati; phylum Actinomycetota; class Actinomycetes; order Kitasatosporales; family Streptomycetaceae; genus Streptomyces; species Streptomyces sp. NBC_01716. The sequence goes on from NZ_CP109181.1 coordinate 5,746,701, forward strand.
GGCGGCCAGTTCGAACTTGGTGTTCTGGAAGGAGGCGACGGTCTTGCCGAAGACGGTGCGGTCCTGCACGTAACTCTGGGCGAACCGGATCGCGGCCGCCGCCTGCGCGTACGCGCCGACGGCGATGCCCAGGCGCTCCTGCGGCAGATTCTGGCCGAGGTAGGAGAAGCCCTTGTGCTCCTCGCCGAGCAGGTCCTCGACGGGCACCTTGACGTCGCTGAAGGAGAGTTCGGCGGTGTCCGAGGACTTCAGGCCCAGCTTGTCGAGCTTGCGGCCGACCGCGTACCCCTCGGACTTGGTGTCCACGACGAAGAGCGAGATGCCGTGCCTGCGGTCCTCGGAGCTCGGCGGGGCGGTGCGGGCGCAGACGATGACGCGGTCGGCGTGCACACCGCCGGTGATGAAGGTCTTGGCGCCGTTGAGCACATAGTGCGAGCCGTCGGCGGAGAGCTTGGCCGTGGTCTTCATGCCCGCGAGGTCGGAGCCGGTGCCGGGCTCGGTCATGGCGATGGCGTACATGGTCTCGCCGGTCACGAAGCCGGGCAGCCACCGCTTCTTCTGCTCGTCGGTGGCGTACGCCTTCACATACGGCAGACAGAGCGCGACGTGCACGCTGGACCCTCCGAAGGAGACGCCCGCGCGAGCGCACTCCTCGGAGACGACGGCCTGGAACTTGAACGACTCCTCGCCCGCGCCGCCGTACTCCTCCGGCACCTCGATACCGAAGATGCCCAGCTCGCCCAGCTTGTAGTAGAACTCGCGGGGGACGAGCCCCGCCTCGTACCACTCGTCGTAGACGGGAACGACCTCGGCCTCGATGAAGGCGCGGAGAGTCTCCCGGAACGCCTCATGGTCCTCGTTGTAGACGCTACGGCGCACGGAAGCCCTCTCCCTCGGTCCGACTCGGGCTGAGTCTCTGTTTCTAAGCGCTTGCTCACTCAAGTTACCGGGGGGTTCGCACGGGTGTCCAGGGCGGCGTCCGAGCCGTCGCGCACGTCACACTCGGCGCAGCGCGAACCACAACTCCATCCGGACATCGGCCTCGTCAAGGTCCGCCCCCAGCAGGGCCGCGCAGCGGGCGACGCGTTGGCGCACCGTGTTGCGGTGGACCGACAGGGCAACGGCCGTACGGTCCCAACTGCCGTGCAGGGAGAGCCAGGTGCGCAGGGTCTCCGTCAGCGCGGGGGAGCCGGCGATCGGGGAGAGGAAGGCGCGGGCGTGGGCCGCCGCCTCTTCAGGAGGGATGAGCGCGGTGAAGGCGTCGGGGGCGCGGTGCTGTACGAGGGCGGCGCGGGTGGCTTCCGCGCGGCGCAGCGCGCGCCCGGCCTGGGTGTCTGCCTCGGCCAGACCGCCCGGGTCGGCGGGCGCGCTCACCCCGAGCGTCCAGCCCGGCTGGGCGGTGACCGGGCGGTCGGTGAGGACGCGCACCGTGGTGCCGTCCGACTCGGCCAGACCGCTGCCGAGGGCCGCCCCCAGCGCGGAGGGGGCGAAGGGCGTGTCACCGCCGTGCGCGTGCACCACGGTCCAGGGGCCCGGACCGAGCAGCGGCGCCGCCTCGGCGGACGTGGCGCCCAGCAGGAGCCGTACGAGCGCCGCCGAGCGTGCCGCCTCCGCCGCGCCCTGGTGCGGCGCCGTGAGCAGCGACAGGAGGACGACGGCGACGCCCGTGACGGTGTGGTCGCCGGACTCCCGGCCGCCCGCGGCGACGCCGAGTACCAGGCCCTGGCCGCCGCCCAGCGCGTACGCGGCCAGGTGCGCGCCGCCGACGGTGTCGGTGGCCGTGCCGTGCGGCGGGTTCACCACGCGGGCCAGCCGGGCCAGGGCCGTACGGGATCCGGGCGCCGGGTCCCGGCCCGTGGTGTGCAGCTCGGCGCCGTCCGGGGCGAACAGGACCGCGCGGCCACCGAGCCGCCCCGCGAGCTGGCGCAGTACCGCGGGGACCGGGTCAGGGCGGGCGGCGGCGGCAGCGAGGCCCTGCTGGGCCTCGGTGACCCGGCGCAGCTCCCGGTGGCGGGCCTCGGCCATCAGCCGCCAGACCCCGCGCGCCACGGTGGTGAACGGCGTGCGCCGGGGGATCTCCAGCAGAGGCAGCCCGTGCCGGCCGCACGCTTCGACGAGGCTGTCGGGGACCGTGTCGTACACCGGCGCGACCCCGAAGCCGAGCGCGGCGGCGCCCGCTTCGACGACCCTCCGTACATAGGTGTCGGCGTGCGCGTCCGTGAGCTGCACGCCCGCCGTCAGCAGCAGCTCACCGCCGAGCAGATACGGGTACGGGTCGGCCATCTCCGAGGTGTGCACCCAGTGGACCGCGACCGGCGCCTGATCGTCGGGGAGCCCGGCGATCAGGCGCAGGCCGAGGGTGCCGTCCGCGAGCAGTGCGGCCAGCGGCACCGGCGGGGTGGGTGGAGCGGCGGGTTCCGGCATGGACGGTCCATCCATCGACGGCGAGAAGAATGGATGAAACGTACACTTCAGCGTTCCTTTCCGGCCACCTACCGTCGACTCGCACACCACCGGACCCCCGGACCCCCGGAATCCCCGGAGTCGATCAGGAGGAAGCCCCATGGCTGTGGACTACGCGGTGATCGTCGTCTATCTCGCCGGCATGCTCGCCATGGGCTGGTGGGGCATGCGCCGTGCCAAGTCCAAGAGCGAGTTCCTGGTGGCGGGCCGCAGGCTCGGCCCCTGGATGTACTCCGGCACGATGGCCGCGATCGTCCTCGGCGGCGCCTCCACCATCGGCGGTGTCGGCCTCGGCTACCAGTACGGGCTTTCCGGCGCCTGGATGGTCTTCACCATCGGCCTGGGACTGCTGGCCCTCTCGGTGTTCTTCTCCGCGCGCATAGCCCGGCTGAAGGTCTACACCGTCTCCGAGATGCTCGATCTTCGGTACGGAGGACGGGCCGGCGTCATCTCCGGGCTGGTCATGTGGGCGTACACCCTGATGCTCGCCGTCACCTCGACCATCGCGTACGCCACGATCTTCGACGTCCTCTTCGACCTGCACCGCACCGTCGCGATCATCCTGGGCGGCGCGATCGTCGTCGCCTACTCCGCGCTCGGCGGCATGTGGTCGATCACGCTGACGGACATGGTGCAGTTCGTCGTCAAGACGATCGGTGTCCTGCTGCTCCTGCTGCCCATCGCGGTCGTCAAGGCGGGCGGGCTCGGCGAGATGAAGGCGAAGCTTCCTACGGAGTACTTCGACCCGCTGGGCATCGGCGGCGAGACGATCTTCACGTACGTGCTGATCTACACCTTCGGCATGCTGATCGGGCAGGACATCTGGCAGCGTGTCTTCACCGCGCGCGGCGACACCACCGCGCGCTGGGGCGGCACCGTCGCCGGTACCTACTGTCTCCTCTACGCCATCGCCGGAGCCGTCATCGGCACCGCGGCCAAGGTCCTCTACCCGAAGCTGCCGAGCGCCGACGACGCGTTCGCCACGATCGTCAAGGACGAACTCCCGCCGGGCGTACGGGGACTGGTGCTGGCCGCGGCCCTCGCCGCCGTGATGTCGACCTCGTCCGGCGCGCTGATCGCCTGCGCCACCGTCGCCAACAACGACATCTGGGCGCGGCTTCGGAGCCTGGCCGGACGGCGGGACGGCCGACAGGACCGGCCGGATGCCGTGGGGGAGCGGGACGAGGTGAAGGACAACCGCGCCTTCATCGTGGTCATGGGCCTCGCCGTCATCGGTGTCGCCATCGCGCTCAACGATGTCGTCGGTGCGCTGACCGTCGCGTACAACCTGCTCGTCGGCGGCCTGCTGGTGCCCATCCTCGGCGGCCTCCTGTGGAGGCGCGGCACCGTGCAGGGCGCGCTCGCCGCGATGATCGTGGGCGGGCTGACCGTCATCGGCCTGATGGCGTCCTACGGCATCCTGGCCAACGAGCCCATCTACTACGGGCTCCTCTCCTCGCTGGCGCTTTACCTGGTCGTCAGCCTCCTGACGAAGCCGACGGACGCGGCCGTGCTCGCCGCGTGGCGACGCCGTCTCGCCGCCGAAGGCGGGGAAGGCGCCGAAGACGCGGACGGAGCCGGTGACGGCCCCCGGGAGCCGTCCGTCGCCGCCAAAAGCACCGGCTGAGCCCCCACGGGCCCACGCGCCCCGTAGCGCCCGCACCCCGCCCACCCGACAGCGCCGCCGTCGGCGCTGTCGGTGGAGTGGGTCATGCTGGATCCGAACACGCACCACGAAAGGCCTCGACGATGAGCAGCGCAGCAGGACCCGACAGCCCCGGCCCCGGAGCGGCCGAAAGCCCTGAGGGCGGCCCCCGGGGGCCTGTCGACTCCTCCCGCGTGCCCCGGTTCGCCGGACCGGCCACCTTCGCCCGGCTGCCCAGGCTGGACGAGGTCGGGGCCGCCGATGTCGCCGTCGTCGGCGTGCCCTTCGACAGCGGGGTGTCCTACCGGCCCGGCGCCCGCTTCGGGGGGAACGCGATCCGCGAGGCGTCCCGGCTGCTGCGCCCGTACAACCCCGCCCAGGACGCCTCACCGTTCGCGCTCGCGCAGGTCGCCGACGCCGGTGACATCGCCGCCAACCCGTTCAACATCAACGACGCCGTCGACACGATCGAGGCGGCGGCCGACGACCTGCTCGCGACGGGCGCGCGCCTGATGACCCTCGGCGGCGACCACACCATCGCGCTGCCGCTGCTGCGCTCGGTCGCCAAGAAGCACGGCCCGGTCGCGCTGCTCCACTTCGACGCGCACCTGGACACCTGGGACACCTACTTCGGCGCCGAGTACACCCACGGCACCCCGTTCCGCCGTGCCGTCGAGGAAGGCGTCCTCGACACCGAGGCGCTGTCGCACGTCGGCACGCGCGGGCCCCTCTACGGCAGGAAAGACCTGGACGACGACCACCGCATGGGCTTCGGCATCGTCACCTCCGCCGACGTCATGCGCCGCGGGGTCGACGAGGTCGCCGACCAGTTGCGGCAGCGCGTCGGGGACCGCCCGCTCTACATCTCGATCGACATCGACGTGCTCGACCCGGCCCACGCGCCCGGCACCGGCACCCCCGAGGCAGGCGGGCTCACCTCGCGCGAACTCCTCGAAATCCTCCGCGGCCTGGCCTCCTGCCACCTGGTCTCCGCCGACGTGGTCGAGGTCGCCCCGGCGTACGACCACGCGGAGATCACCTCCGTCGCCGCATCGCACACGGCGTACGAACTGACCACGATCATGTCCCGCCAGATCGCGGAGGACCGCGCGAAGTGACTCACGACCACCACCACGAGATCCCCCGCTACACCCCCGAGCAGACCGCACAGGCCCTGAACCCGCCCGCCGGGCGCAACGGCGGCGATCTCGTCGTGGAGACACTGCACGGCCTCGGCGCCACCACCGTCTTCGGACTGCCAGGCCAGCACGCGCTGGGCATGTTCGACGCGCTGCGCCGCTCCGACCTGGAGTACGTCGGGCTGCGCGTCGAGAACAACGCCGGTTTCGCCGCCGACGCCTACGGCCGCGTCACCGGCGAGGTCGCACCCCTGCTGCTCTCCACCGGGCCCGGCGCGCTGACCTCGCTCGCCGCACTCCAGGAGGCCGCCGCGGGATCCTCGCCGGTGCTCGCGATCTCCAGCCAGATCCCGTCGGCGGGCCTCGGCGGCGGCCGGCACGGCTATCTGCACGAACTGGTCGACCAGCAGGCCTCGTTCCGCGACATCGTCAAGTCCGTCCACCTCGTCCGTACGGCCTCACAGATCCCGTCCGCGATAGCGGCGGCCTGGGAGTCCGCGCTCACCGCACCGCACGGACCCGTCTGGGTCGAGATCCCGCAGGACGTCCTCCTGAAGGAGACGACGCTCCCGCTCGTCACCGCCGTCGACGCCACCCCGCGCGAACTGCTGCCGCGCCCGGAGCTGATCGCCGTGGCGGCGCACGCCCTGTCGCACGCGGAGCGCCCCGTGATCGTCGCGGGCGGCGGAGTCGTACGGGCGGACGCCACGGGCAAGCTGCGGACCCTCGCCGAGAAGCTGGCCGCTCCCGTCGTCACCACCTTCGGCGGGAAGGGCGCGTTCCCCTGGGAGCACCCCCTGTCGCTCCAGTCCTGGCTGGAGGACCGGCACACCACCGACTTCCTGGAGGACGCCGACGTCGTGCTGGTCGTCGGCTCCGGGCTCGGCGAACTGTCCTCCAACTACTACACGTTCCGCCCGCGCGGCCGGGTGATCCAGATCGAGGCCGACCTCGGCAAGCTGGAGTCCAACCTTCCGGCGCTCGGTATCCACGCCGACGCGCGGGAGGCGCTGTCCGCGCTGCTGGAGTCCGTGACCCGCAGGGAGGGCGCCGAGTCCGCGCGGGACGCCGTCCGTACGGTGCTGGCGAAGGTACGGGAGCGGATCGGCGCCCAGGACCTGGAGCTGGAGCAGCGCGTGCTCGCCGCCGTACGGGACGCGCTTCCCGCCACCTCGCCCAGCTTCTGGGACATGACGATCCTCGCCTACTGGGCCTGGTCCGCCTGGCCCGGCGCGATGCACTCAGGCCAGGGCGCCGGCGGTCTCGGCTACGGCTTCCCGGCGGCCCTGGGCGCGGCCGCGGCCGACCGTACGAAACCGGTCCTCGCGGTCTCCGGCGACGGCGGCGCGATGTACTCGATGGCCGAGCTGGCCACGGCCCGGCAGTACGACCTCCCCGTCACCTGGCTCATCGTGGACGACGGCGGCTACGGCATCCTGCGGGAGTACATGACGGACGCCTACGGCGAGACCACAGGCACCGAGCTGGCCCGCCCGGACTTCGTGGCGCTCGCGGAGTCCTTCGGAGTGCCGGCGGTCCGCACGAGCCCCGATTCGCTCCGTGAGGACCTGTCGAAGGCGCTGGCGGCCCCCGGTCCTTCGGTGGTGGTGCTCCCGGTGCTCCTGAAGCTGTTCGCCCCGACGCACCTGCCGGCCGGGTAGCAGGGTCCAGGGCGTCCTACGCCATAGGTCCTGGTCCCTCCGGCGAGCGCCTCGGTCCAGCGACGGGTATTTGTTGCAGCGGGATGAATTCCGCACGTGGGCGCGTTGATGCCTTCCGGCAGGGGGTCCACGGGGGACGCCCGCGTACCGACAGGCAACAGGGCAGACGGAGGGCGGCAGACAGTGGCGGCGGAGCGAACAGACCCCGAGCGCGGGACCGGGGCGGACCAGGCCGAAGAGGGCAAGGCCGGCTGGGCCCGGCGTCTCATCGGCTACGCCTGGCGCTACCGGCGCAACGTGATCCTCGCCCTCGGCTCCTCCCTCGCCGGCATGGCCGTCATGGCCCTCGTCCCGCTGATCACCAAGGTCGTCATCGACGACGTCATAGGCACCGGTACCCGCTCCATCGCCGTCTGGACCGGCCTCCTCGTGGCCGCGGCCGTCGTCATCTACGCCATGACCTACATCCGCCGCTACTACGGCGGACGTCTCGCCCTGGACGTTCAGCACGACCTCCGTACGGAGATGTACGGCACCATCGCCAGGCTGGACGGCCGCCGTCAGGACGAGCTCTCCACCGGACAGGTCATCGGCCGCGCCACCAGCGACCTCCAGCTCATCCAGGGCCTGCTCTTCATGCTGCCGATGACCATCGGCAACGTCCTGCTCTTCGTCATCTCCCTCGTGATCATGGCGTGGCTCTCCCTGCCCCTGACCCTCGTCGCACTCGGCGTCGCCCCCGCCCTCTGGTACATCGCCCGCCGCAGCCGCACCCGGCTGCACCCCGCCACCTGGTACGCCCAGTCGCAGGCCGCGACCGTCGCGGGAGTCGTGGACGGCTCCGTCTCCGGCGTACGTGTCGTCAAGGGCTTCGGCCAGGAGGACCAGGAGACCGGCAAGCTGCGCGCCGCCGGCCGCAAGCTGTTCGCGGGCCGACTGCGGACGATCAAGCTCAACTCCCGCTACACACCCGCCCTCCAGGCCGTACCGGCCTTCGGACAGGTCGCGATGCTCGCGCTCGGCGGCTGGCTCGCCACGCGCGGCCAGATCACCCTCGGCACCTTCGTCGCCTTCTCCACCTACCTCGCACAGCTCGTCGGCCCCGTCCGCATGCTCGCCATGGTCCTGACCGTCGGCCAGCAGGCCCGCGCGGGCGTGGAGCGGGTCCTCGAACTGATCGACACCGAGCCGTCGATCCAGGACGGCACGAAGACGCTGCCCGCCGACGTGGAGGCGTCCGTCGAGTTCGACGACGTGACGTTCTCCTACGAAGACGGCCGCACCGTCCTGGAGGGCTTCTCGCTGGAGATCCGGCCCGGCGAGACCGTCGCCGTCGTCGGCTCGTCCGGCAGCGGCAAGTCCACCGTCTCGCTGCTCCTGCCGCGCTTCTACGACGTGACGCACGGCGCCGTCCTCGTCGGCGGCCACGACGTGCGCGAACTGACCCTCGAATCCCTGCGCGCCGCCATCGGGCTCGTACCGGAAGACAGCTTCCTCTTCTCCGACACCGTCCGGGCCAACATCGCCTACGGCAAGCCCGACGCCACCGACGAGGAGATCGAGCGCGCCGTCCGCGCCGCCCAGGCCGACCGCTTCATCGCCGAGCTGCCCGCCGGCTACGACACCACCGTCGGCGAACAGGGCCTGACCCTCTCCGGCGGCCAGCGCCAGCGCATCGCCCTGGCCCGCGCGATCCTCACCGACCCCCGCCTGCTGCTCCTGGACGACGCCACGTCCGCCGTCGACGCCCGCGTCGAGCACGAGATCCACGAGGCGCTGCGCTCGGTGATGGCCGGCCGTACGACGCTGCTCATCGCCCACCGCCGCTCCACGCTCGGCCTCGCCGACCGTATCGCCGTGCTCGACGGCGGACGGCTCGCCGACATCGGCACCCACGACGAACTCCAGGAACGGTCCGCCCTCTACAGAAGGCTGCTCACCGACCCGGACGAGCTCGGCGGCGTGTCCCCGGGCCATGTCCCCGCCGTCGTCGGCGGTACGGCCGCGGAGGACGACCGCACCGTCCAGGAGGAGATGGACGCCGAGTTCGACGCCGAACGCGGCATCACCCCCGCCCTCTGGGTACGCGACGAGGCGCCCGCCGAGGAGTCGGCCGCGCCCGGCGCCACACCCGAACTGCTCGCACAGGTCGAGGCACTGCCCCCGGCCACCGACGTCCCGTCGATCGACGAGGCCCGTGCCGTCGCCTCCGAGTCGTCCTACGGGCTGCGGCGCCTCCTGCGCGGCTTCGGGCTGCCCCTGGCCGCCAGCCTGGCCCTGGTCGCCGTGGACGCCGGTATGGGCCTGCTGCTGCCGGTCCTGATCAGGCACGGCATCGACGAAGGCGTGGAGCGGCTCGCGCTCGGCGCGGTGTGGGCGGCCTCCCTGCTCGGTCTGCTGGTCGTGGCGGTCCAGTGGGCCGCCCAGATCGGCGAGACGCGGATGACAGGCCGCACCGGCGAACGCGTCCTGTACTCGCTGCGCCTGAAGATCTTCGCGCAGCTCCAGCGGCTCGGACTCGACTACTACGAGCGCGAGTTGACCGGTCGCATCATGACCCGTATGACGACGGACGTGGACGCGCTGTCCACGTTCCTCCAGACGGGACTCGTCACGGCCTTCGTCTCCGTCGTCACCTTCTTCGGCATCCTCGTCGTGCTCCTGGTCATCGACGTGGAGCTGGCACTGGTGGTCTTCGCGACCCTGCCCGTGCTGATCGTGGGCACGGTCTTCTTCCGGCGCAAGAGCGTCAAGGCGTACGAGCTGGCGCGCGAGCGGATCAGCGTCGTCAACGCCGACCTCCAGGAGTCCGTGTCCGGGCTCCGTATCGTCCAGGCCTTCGGCCGCGAGAAGGACGGCGCCCGGCGGTTCGCGGACCGCAGCGACCACTACCGGCAGGCGCGGGTGCGCGGCCAGTGGCTGATCTCCGTCTACTTCCCGTTCGTCCAGCTGCTGTCGTCGGTGGCCGCCGCGGCCGTGCTGATCGTGGGCGCGGGCCGGGTGGAGTCGGGGACGCTGACGACCGGGGCGCTCGTCGCGTATCTCCTCTACATCGAGCTGTTCTTCGCGCCCGTGCAGCAGTTGTCGCAGGTCTTCGACGGCTATCAGCAGGCCGCGGTCTCGCTGGGGCGTATCCAGGAGCTGCTGCGCGAGCCGACCTCTACCGAGGAGGCCAGGACACCGGTCGCCGTGGAGTCGCTGCGCGGCGAGATCGCCTTCGAGGACGTGCACTTCGCGTACGGGAACCTGGAGGGCGGTCTGACCGAGGGCGGCGGCGCCGGCGACCCGGACGAGGCGGTCGTACTCACCAAGGCGGTCGTACCTGCCAAGGCCCCGGTCCAGGAGGAGACCGCCCTCATGGGCATCGACCTCCGTATCCCGGCGGGTCAGACGGTCGCCTTCGTCGGTGAGACGGGCGCGGGCAAGTCCACGCTCGTCAAGCTCGTCGCCCGCTTCTACGACCCGACGTCCGGCCGCGTCACGGCGGACGGCACCGACCTGCGCGACCTGGACATGACCGCCTACCGGCACCGGCTCGGAGTCGTACCGCAGGAGGCGTACCTCTTCGCCGGGACGGTGCGCGACGCGATCGCGTACGGGCGGCCCGGGGCCACCGACGCCGAGGTGGAGTCGGCGGCCCGCGCGGTCGGCGCGCACGAGATGATCGCCACGCTCGACGGCGGCTATCTGCACGAGGTCGCCGAGCGGGGCCGTAATCTCTCCGCCGGTCAGCGGCAGTTGATCGCGCTGGCCCGCGCCGAGCTGGTCGACCCGGACGTCCTGCTCCTGGACGAGGCGACCGCGGCGCTCGACCTCGCCTCCGAGGCGTTGGTCAACCAGGCGACCGACCGGCTGTCGGGGCGGCGGACGACGCTGGTCGTCGCGCACCGGCTGACGACGGCCGCGCGCGCCGACCGGGTGGTCCTCCTGGACCACGGCCGCGTCGTGGAGGACGGCACGCACGCGGAACTGCTCGCGCTCGACGGCGCGTACGCGCGGCTGTGGCGCAGCTTCATCGGCGAGGCGGAGCCGGAGGGAGAGCCGGAGCGCGCGACCGTCGCGGGAGCGTGACGGCGCGGGCTCACCACTGGAGCGTGGGGGCGCCGTCCGCGTCGAGGGTCTCCGCCAGCAGGTCGGCGTAGCGGCGCAGATCCTCGTGCCAGCCGACGAAGGACGCGAAGTCCCGCATATGGACGGCGAGTCGGAGGGTGGCCGCGCGGGCGGTGCCGGGCGGGAGCGCCGCCTCCATGTTCTCGACGTCCTCGGCGTCCTCCTCCTTACGGAGGTAGCCGGCGAGCAGGGCGCGCGCCGCGGCCGGATAGTCCACGGGCGGACCCTGTCCTGCGGCACCGAGACCGCGCGTGGCGGCGGAACGCAGCTCGTGCAGTTCACCGAGGGTCCAGCCGAGGTCGAGGGCCGGGTCGCCGCCGGTGACCTCTTCGCCGGTGAGCAGGACGCTGTGGTCACCGGCAGGGGAGGGGACCAGCCAGCCGGTGCTGGGGGCGCCGTGGAGCAGGACCGCACCTCCCCTGCCGGGTGGTCGGCGGGCGGCCTCGGCCCAGTCGGTCAGCCTGGTCCACAGGTGTGGGCCGAGCCGCTCGTGGGCCAGGGCACGCAGCCGGGCGCTGTCCTCCTCTTCAGGAGGCGCCCCCGAGATCCAGTCCAGGAGCCGCCGTACGCCGTGGTGCGGCGGCGCGGGCTCCGTGAACTCCCAGGGCACGTCGTGCAGTTGCCGCAGGGTCCGGCCCGCGTCCGCCAACGCCCGTACGGAGAGCCGGTAACCCGTCTCGTCGCCGGACGGCAGCAGCCGGGCCACCGACACGGCGCCGGGCACCCGGTACACGAGCCCGCCGCCATCCCCGGACGCCGCGGCCCGTTCACCGAGCGCGATCCGGGCACCGTGGCCCGCACCGGTACCCGAGGCGACGGCGGCGTCCACCCGGCGCAGCGCCGCGCCGACCGCGGGCGGGGGAGGAACCCGCGGCCGGTCGTGGGCCGGCCCGGGTACGCGCAGCCAGCTGAACCGGCCGTCCCCGTGGTACCGCACGCTGATCCGCAGATACCGGGTGCCGTACTCGCGTACGGTCACCGACCCGGCGGCCCCCGCGGGCCGTACCTCCGCGGGGACCGCCGGAGCATCCGCCGCGGCGCCCGCCGGGTCAGCCACGGCCGTCCCGCCGCCGGACCGCGTCCACGATCTCCCGCGCGTCCCGGAGCGCGGCTTCCTGGCCCTCGGTGAAGAGCACACCGCCGCAGTTGAGGATCACCTCGTCCACCCCGGCGTCGCGGTACTCGCCGAGCACGCCCGCGATGTGGTCGGCGGAGCCGTACACGTACGTCCCGCTGTCCACCAGGGCGGCGGCACCGGCCTGCGGGTCGGCCGGGTCGGCCGCGACACCGGCCCGGCGCAGCATGTCCGTGTAGTGGTCGGCGGAGAGATGCCCGGCGGCGGCGGTGTGGGCGAGGACGTACGGGTCCCGCTTCGGGCGGTCGACCGCGACATGGACGACGGTCGCGACCCGGCACCGGGTGTCCCGGTCCTTGGCGCCCTCGTCCAGCGCCGGAACCAGGGTCTCGGCGACATAGCCGGGCGGCGTCATCCAGGTGATGGCGACGTCGGCGACACCGCCCGCGGTGCGTGCCATGTTGGGGCGCAGCACACCCACCCCGACCTCCACGCGCGCGTGTTCCATCGGCATCAGCCGTCCGCGCAGCGCGTGGTAGTCACCGGCGTGGTCGACGATCTCGCCGTCCAGCAGGGAGCGGACGGTACGCAGGTACTCCGCCGCCATCGTGCGGGGACTGTCGTACGGCCGCCCGTTCAGGCTCCGTACGAAGGCGGGCGCGCCGACGCCGTAACCGGCCACCACGGGGTGACCCGTCGTCAGGGCCAGCGAACGGGCCTGGAGGGCGGCCTCGTACGGATGGCGCAGCGGCATCAGCGTCACACTGGTGCCGACCGGGACACGCACCCCGGCGCCGGCGAGATGCGCGAACACCTGGTGCGTCTCCACCTTGAGCGACTGGCCCATCCACACACGGCGCGCTTCGCCGTCGCGTACCAGCTCGGCGTAGGGACGCACGGTCTCGGTGGTGTCCGGCATGCTCGGTACGAGGATGCTCGGCAGCGTGGACCGGTCGGACGCGTCGGTGGTCACGAGGCAGCACACCTTCCCTGGTAGCTGTGGCGATTGCTCTGGCAGCGCGTGTGGCGCCGGCGCTGTGCGGTGCGTTCTGGCAGTGCCTGTTGCTGACTGTATCTGTTGTCATTCCTTGACGGAATGTTGTGTTTCCCTTACCTTCTCCGTATGAGCCCAGTGAGCCATCGCGAGGGATCGCCGATCTACAACCAGCTGAGAGTCCTGCGCGCCGAGCGCGGCCTCAGCAGGGTCGCGCTCGCCGAAGCGGTGGAGGTGCACCCGCAGACCATCGGCGCCATCGAGCGGGGTGACTACTTCCCGAGTCTCGATCTGGCGTTCCGGCTCAGTGACGTGTTCGGCCTTCCGGTCGAGGCGATCTTCAGTCGTAAGCCCTTCGTCCCGCTCTCCGCCCAGCTGTACAACAAGGAGGAACGCCCGTGACCCCGCAACCGAGTTCCGACGAGACGACGACGGCGGCCGGCGGTCCGCTGCGGCCGATGGCGATCGGGCTCGCCGTGCTCAGCGCGGTGATGGTGGTGCTGTCGCAGATCTCCGACGGCAACGCCTTCTCCGACTCCTGGTGGCTCGTGGCCTTCGTCGTCTGGCTGATGCTGTGGGGTCTGCTGCGCTCGATGACCCGCGGTCTGGGTGAACGGCCGGTGGCCGGACTCGACGAACGCGAGCAGGGGGTGCGCAATCGCGTCGCCTTCATCGGATACCAGTGCGCGGTCGGCGCCGGCATGCTGGTCGTACTGGTCATGGTCGCCTTCCAGAACGAACCCGACGTGATCGAGCGGATCCCCGCGCTGCTCACGACGTTGATGCTGACCTCCGCGGCGCTGCCGTCGATCCTGCTGGGACTGTCCGGCATCGACGGTGAGGACGCCGAGAGCTTCCGGGACGAGCAGGGCGGGTAAAACGGTGAGGCGGGTGCCCGCCGATTGCGGCGGTGGGCACCCGCCCCGTTCCTCGTACGTCCTGCTCAGGGGGTTACGCGGGTCAGCAGGAGTGGTCGAAGGTGTTGTCGATCGACACGGCCGAGATGGCGGAAGCGGCGGAGATGCACGCGGCCGACGAGGTGACCGTGACGGTGATGGTGGCGCCGGGCGCCTCCACCGCGGCGACGAGCTCGTCAGCCTCGGCGTAGGTGGTGTAGCCGCTGATCAGGGACTGGGTGTTCATAGCAACTCCCTTGGGCGATTCGAATGAACGGTGCCTTTTCGGCGATTGCCGAGGGTGGTGCGGTGAAGCGGTCGTGCTGTGACGCGGTGGTGCGGTGCTGCGGCTACGCGGTTCAGCAGGAGTGGTCGAAGGTGTTGTCGATCGACACGGCCGAGATGGCGGAAGCCGCGGAGATGCACGCCTGCGACGAGGTCACCGTGATGGTGATGGTGCCGCCCGGGGCGTCGACCGCGGGGACGAGCTCGTCGGCGTCGGCGTAGCTGGTGTAACCGCTGATCAGAGACTGGGTGTTCATGGCAACTCCCTTGGACGATTCGAATGAACCTTGCACCTGAACCTTGCACCGGATCGGCAATTGGTGAATCACGTTCTCCGGCCGTGCCAGCACCATTCCGTCCCGGGCAGCGCGCTGGCAATGGGGTTGACCGCTTTCGGACACTGGCCGCTTTCGGTCAACGGGGCCCGTTGAGGCGGTAGTTGACCGCGTCTATGCTCGCCTGGATGACCCGGAATCAACTGCGTCGCCTGGTATTGGACAACGGTCTGCGGGTGCTGCTCGCACCCAATCCGACCGGCGCGTCAATCGGTGTCGCCGTGCACTACGGAGTGGGTTTCCGCACCGAGCCCAAGGGGCACACGGGACTGGCTCATCTCTTCGAACATCTCATGATCCAGGGTGGCCATGGAAGCGCACCCCACGGGTATCTGCCCCAGGTACAGCGGGCGGGCGGTCTCGGAGACGCGAAAACAAGACAGGACCTGACGGTCTATTACGCCGCCGCTCCCGCCTCCGCACTGGAAATGCTGCTCGCGCTCGAAGCGGACCGAATGCATTCGCCACGTATTTCCGCGCGGAATCTGCGCACACAGACCGCGGTTATTGACGAAGAGATACGTCTCATGGTGCGCAATCGTCCCTACGGCGCATTTCCCTGGGTGCTGCCGCGTGCTCTGCACACCCGCGCCGAAAACGCGCGGGACGGATACGGCGAGAGCGTCGATCTGGCGGCCGTCGACATCCCGCTGTGCGAGCGGTTTTTCGTCGACCACTACGGTCCCGGAAATGCCCTGGTGACCCTGACCGGCGCTTTTGAGCCGGACGCGGCGGAGCGCGTCGTACGCCGGCATTTCGAGCCCCTGCCCGGCCGTCCCGCGGTGGCCGTGCCCGACGGTCCGGAGCCGGAACCCCGGGAGGACAGACATCTGTCGGTCACCGACCCGCACGCCGGACTGCCCGCGGTGGCGGTCGGCTACCGGATGCCGGATCCCGTGACGGAGCGCGCCGGCTATCTCGCACACCTGGTCCTGGCCGCCCTGCTGGGGCAGGGCAGACACGCGCTGCTGCGCCGGGGGCCGGCCGCGCCGGCCGGGGTGGCGAGCCTGTCGGTGGGCTGCGGGCTGTTCGGGCTGCCGCTGGACACCACGGGGCCCGATCTGCTGACGCTGTTCGCGGTGTACGGGGGAGACGGAGGTGGGGGAGACGGGGATGCGGCGCGTGTCACCGAGGCGCTGGACGCCGTGCTCACGACGCTGGCCGAGAACGAGGTGGACGCCGGGCTGTTGCGGGCCACCACCGCCCGCTGGGCGTCCGGTGCGCTGCGTGAACTGGGCGACCCGAGCACCCGCGCCCAGCTCCTCGGCCAGCGCGAAATGCTCTTCGGCGAGGCGGAGTTGACCGAGCGGCTGCCCGAGCTGATACGGACCGGGGTGACCGCTGAGCAGGTGAGCCGGGCCGCGGCCCGGCTGCGCGCGTCGCACCGGGCGGTCGTACGTTTCGTACCGCGCGCGAGCACGAACGCGACCACTCGGGGAACGACGGTGGCGGCATGAGCGGCGACGCGCGCCTGCCCCTGCCCGATCTCGACACCGCACTCCCCAACGGGCTGCGTGTGGTGCTCTGTTCGGCCCCCGTCGTCCCCCTCGTCGAGATCCGGCTCACCGTCCCGTACGCCTCGAAGGGACCGGGCCAGGTCGCGCTGCGCCAACTGCTGGCCGGGATCCTGCTGCAGGGCACCGCACACCGCGACGCCGACGCCTTCGACACGGCCCTCGCCACGCACGGCGCCGCGCTCAGCGCGGGCGCCGACGCGCGCAGGTTCACCGTCACCGGCCATACGCTCGCCGAATCCCTGCCCGCCGTGCTGGAGTTGCTGGCCGAGACCGTCCGCCGGCCCCGGCTGACCGAGGACCTCATCGCCCCCGAACGGACCAGGCTGGCGCGCCGTATCGAGCTCTCCTCGCACCAGCCCGCGGCCGTCGCCCAACAGGCGCTGCTGCGGCGGCGGTACGGCGACGAGGTCGCCGCCCGATGGCAGCCGTCGCCCCAACTGGCCGCCGCTTGCACGCCGGAGGACCTGGCCGAGCTGCACGCCCGGCAGCTGGGCGCCGACGGCGCGGTGCTCGTACTGGTCGGGGATCTCCGGCCCGATGACGCACTCGCGGCGGTCACCGACGCGTTCGGGGCATGGCATACCGGTTCGGCGCTGGACATCCCCGAGCCGCCGCCGGCCTTCATCGGCGGACCGCCCCTGTGGGTGGACCGGCCGGGCGCCGTACAGAGCATGATCCGGCTGGCCACACCGGCCCTGCCGCGTACCGATCCGGGCTATCCGGCCCTGCATCTGGCCCAGTTGGTCTTCGGCGGGTCCTTCGCGTCCCGGCTGGTCGCGCATCTGCGCGAGGAGAAGGGGTACGCCTACCAGCTCGGCTCCGGCATGGAGTCCGTGCCGGGCGCGTCCACGCTGATGATCGAGGCCGACACCGCCGCCGAGCACACGGCGGCGGCGCTCGGGGTGATCCGCGACGAACTCGTACGGATGGCGGCAGAACCGCCGTCGGAGCGTGAGGTCGACGCGGCGAGGAGCTACGCGATCGGCTCCATCGCCACGGCGATGTCCTCGCCGGCCTCCCTCGCCTCCGGCCTGTCGAATCTGCTGCACATCGGGGTCGGGGCCAACTGGCTGCACGGATGGGGCCCGTTGCTGAACCGAGTGACGTACGACGCGGTCGGAGAGGCGGCCCGGCGGTTCTTCCGGCCCGCGGCCTTCACGGGCGTGGTCCTCGCCGACGAGCCGGCGGTCGCGCCCCTGCGGAGTGACGGAGACGACCGCCAACTCGCCTTCTGACGCGGCCATATGACGGAGGGGCCGGTGTCCCCGGGAGCCACCCTGGAACACCGGCCCCTCCGTCACGTGGTGCGGGCCGGGCGGCGATCAGCTTCTGCTCTCGGCTCCTGCTCTCGGCTCCTGCCTCAGCTCTTGCTTTTCGCGATTCCGGCGACGACGGCGACAAGGAGGGCGATTCCGATGGCGATCCAGACGGCGGTGCTCATGAGGTACTCCCGTTCAGTGGGGTGAGGGTTGGGTGTGGACGTGGGTGTGAGTGGGGTGTGGGTGGACGGGCCGCTTCTCGGCCTGTCCGCGATCAGGGACGAACTAGCGCAGCCGCAGCGAGTCGGCCAGTGGGACCCTGGAGCCGCTGCGCAGCACGCTGTTGGCGTACATCCGCCCGGCGATCCGGGTCAGTGCCACCAGCGCGGCCACGGCCAGGACCAGGGACACGGCCACCTGCCACGCGGGCGCGATGCCCAGCAGCATGCGCGCCGGCATGAGGATCGGGCTGAGCGGCGGTACGAGCGAGAGCCACTCGATCACCGGGTCGTGGGCGTTCTTGCTCAGCAGGGTGATGCCCAGCACGAACGGCGTGGTGATCAGCACCATCACCGGCTGCACCACCGCCTGGAGGTCCTCCTGCCGCGAGACGCGCGCCGCGGCGGCGGCCAGCATCGCGGCGAAGAGGAAGAAGCCGAGCAGGAACCAGACACCCATCGTCACGAGCGTCCCGCCCACCGCCGTCGGCAGCGAGATGGCTCCGGTGCCCTCGGCGAGCACGACCGCGGCCCCGCCCAGCAGGACGAGCTGGGTCACGCCGACCACGGCCACACCGATCAGCTTCCCCGCGAGGAGCTGCCAGGGCCGGATGCTGGAGAGCAGCAGCTCCACGACCCGGCTGGTCTTCTCCTCCACCACGCCCTGGGCCAGCATGATCCCGTAGACGATGAAGAAGAAGTAGAGCAGTCCGGTGGCGGAGAGGATCAGCGCGAACTGCTCGGCCGCGCTGTTCTCCGAAGGCTCCAGTGCTCTGGTCTCCAGGTTCGAGGACGCCACGCGCTCCGCGAACTCCACCGGGTCCACGCCCGCGCGCTCCAGCTCCCGCGTGGTGCGCTCCTCGGCCACCGCGGCGTTCACGACGGCGAGAAGGTCCTCGTCCGTCTCGCGTTCGACGGTCACCGTGAGGTCGGTCGTGTCGCCACTGATCACGGCGGAGAGGTCCCCGTCGCGCAGCAGCTTCTCCGTACGGTCGCCGTCGACGGTGACGAACTCGAAGTCGATGCCGTCCGCCCGGTCGGCGACGGCGGTGAGCATCGGGCGCAGTGCGGCGGCGTCCCGGTCGACACCGACCTTGGCCGGCCCCTCCTTGGAGAAGAGGATGATCAGGGTGTAGACGCCGAGGGCGAGCACCAGTCCCAGCGTGCTCAGGACGAAGGACTTCGTCCGCATCCTGCTGTTGATCTCGCGCTTGGCGACCAGGCCGACGGCCCGGCGTGCCGAGAGGGCGCCGGGGCCGGGGGAGGGGCCGCCGCCGGGGGCGGGCGCGCCACCGTCCCGTACGGCGGTGCCGGTGTCTCTGTCCGTGCCCGTACCCGTACCCGCGTTCGCGTCCGCTTGCGCCGCTGTGCTCATCGCCCGCCGCCCTCGCTCTCGCTCGCGCTGTCCCTGTCCGCTGTGCCCGTGGCGCCTGCCGTCGCGGTCTCCGCGCTCGCGGCGTCGTCTCTGGTCACCAGATCGCGGTACAGCTCGGTCAGTGGCGGCTGTTCCGATACGAAGGTGGACACCGGCCCGGTGGCCAGTGCCGCGTGCAGCACCCGCTGGTCGTCCGCGCCCTTCGCCAGCCGGAGCCGGGTGCGGGTGCCCTCGCGGCTCACGACCTCCACGCCCGCCAGCCCCGCCGCCCAGTTCTCGCCCGCCCCGGGCGCGTCGACCAGCAGCCGGCGCTCGGCACTCGCGCTCAGCTCGTCGACCGTGCCGCAGGCGATGAGCCGCCCGCCGCCGACGATGCCGACCCGGTGGCAGACGCGCTCGACGAGCGCCAGTTGGTGGCTGGAGAAGATGACGGGCACGCCTTCGGCGGCCCTCTCCGCGAGCACGTCGCGCATCACGTCCACCGCCACCGGGTCGAGACCGGAGAACGGCTCGTCCAGCACCAGCGCTTTCGGCTCGTGCACCAGGGCCGCAGCGAGCTGGACCCGCTGCTGGTTGCCGAGGCTGAGGTTCTGGACCTCCTCGGAGGCGTACGAGGAGACCTCCAGCCGCTCGATCCACCGGTCGGCCGCCGTCCGCGCCCCGGCACGCGACATGCCGTGCAACTCGCCCAGATACCGCAGGTGTTCGGCGACCTTCATCCGCGGATACAGACCGCGCTCCTCGGGCATGTAGCCGAACTGCCTGCGGGCCGCGAAGTCGACCGGACGGCCGAGCCAGCGGACCTCCCCGGCGTCGGGCGTGAGGACTCCGAGGATGATCCGCATCGTGGTGGTCTTGCCCGCCCCGTTGCTCCCCACGAAGCCGAAGAGCTCACCGGCGCGGATGTCGAAGGTCATGTCGTCGACGGCCCGGCGCTTGCCGTAGCTCTTCCGTACGCGGTCGACCTCCAGCGCTGCCGCAGCCATGTGCCGTACCTCCCGACGATGATGTGTTAACTCACTGAAGTATTGCGTTAACACATCACTCCGTCAAGGATGTCATGCGTCCTGACGCTCTACCGCGACGATGTGCTTCTCCGTCAGCTCCGACAGCGGGCTCCGGTCCCAGCCCGCCCAGCGGCCGGTGACCCGCAGCCCCGCGAGCCTGGCCATCACGTCGAACTCAGCCGGCCACGCGTACCGGCTGACCTCCGGCACCTTCCGCAGCCCGCCGGGGCCCAGGATCGTGTGGACGACGAGGGCGGACTGGAGCTCCCGGTTGACCTGGATCGTGTCCAACAGCAGTGCGTCCGCGGCCAGATGACCGATCTGGGTCGTCGCCTCGGAGAGCCGGTGGTAGTTCTCCGGGTTGTACGTCTCGAAGACGGCGACCCCGCCGTCCGCGAGGGCGTCGTGGATGCCCCGCAGACAGCTGATCTGCAACTCCTGCGTCGGCAGCATGAAGAAGGTGTTGAGCGCGGTGAGGACGACGTCGTACCGCTCCTCCACCTGAAGCGCGCTGAAGTCGGCGACCGAGCTGGTGATGCCGCCCGTGGGGTCGTTCCCGTGGAGCTTCGCCAGCATGGCGGGGGAGGCGTCCACGCCGTGCACCCGGTAGCCGTGCTTCGCCAGCGGGATGGCCAGCCGGCCCGTACCGACGCCGAGTTCGAGGAGCGAGGCGGGTGCGGGGCGCAGCTCGTCAAGGAAGGTGATCATGGAGTCGATGGCCGGGCCGGAGGTGGGGTAGAGCGAGTCGTAGACGTCGGCCAGCGCCTCGCCGTACGCGCTGCTGCCGGAGGAAGCGCTGCCGTTGCCGTTCTGGGAGGCCGTGGAGCCGTTCGTACGGTTCTCGGTCTGCTGGGGTGCTTCGGTGGTCATGCTCTCTCCCTCTGTTTCCGCTCTTCCGCTGATGCGTGTTCCTGCTCCGCCGTCAATGCCAGCTCCGCCCTCAACCGGTCGGCGGCCCCCAGCACTTCGGGGAACGAAGCGGGCGCCCACGCCTCCCGCCGGCCACTGGTCGTACTGCGGCCGGGATGGGGCGGGACGACGACCACGTTGCGGCGTCCGGCGAGCTTGGCGGAGTGTTCCGCGTACGCCGCGCTCTGCGCCCCGCCGGGCGGCAGCGCGGGCGCCAGCGCGATCGCGGCCTCGGTGCACTGGAGCGCGAGGACCGACGGCGAGTCACCGAGGCCGAGCGCCAGCCGGGCCAGGTAGTTGAGCGTCGCTGGCAGGACCACGACGGCGTCGGGCCACTGCGCGAGATCCACATGGCGGGCGCGCGGTTCGGGCTCGTCCGGCCAGCGGTCGGCCAGCACGTCGCAGCCACCGATGGCGACCAGCGCCTCGTGGGTGACGAACCGGGTGGCCGCCCCCGTAAGGACGTACCGCACCTCCACGTCGGGCTGTCCCATCTTCAGCCAGCTGGCCCAGAACGGCAGATGGGCTGCTGTCACCGAACCCGTACCGACGACCAACAGCCGCCGGACACCGACCGGTTCGGGCACACCCGCGCCGGCGGTCACCGGGCCGCCGCTCCCGCCCCCGAACCCGCCACGGGCGCGGGCTCGGGAGCGGAGGCGGTTTCCGGCGCCGGCGCCGGGTCCATGGGGGGAGCCATGACAGTCGTGGTGGCCTCTGGTTTCGTGTCTTCGCCGGCGCCGCCGCCGCGCAGCGTCTGGCCGTGCACCAGCTCCTGGTAGAGCGCTGAGCGTGTGAGCAACTCCTCGTGCGTACCCCGGTCGACGATGTGTCCCTCGTCCACGACCACGATCAGATCGGCGTCCTGCACGGTCGAGATGCGGTGCGCGACGGCGATCACCGCGCGTTCGGCGGCGAGTTCACGCATCAGCGCCCGCAGCCGCTCCTCGTTCTCGCTGTCGAGCTGGGACGTCGGCTCGTCGAACAGGACGACGCGGGTCTCCCGGAGCAGTACGCGGGCTGCCGCCAGCCGCTGCCGCTGACCGCCCGACAGGTCCTCGGCGCGGCCCAGTTCGGTGTCGAGACCGTCCGGCAGCGCCTCCACGGCCGCGCGCAGCCCGAGCGTCTCAAGCGCCCGCCACAGCTCCGTGTCCGGTACGTCGGTGTCCTGGCCGAGCTGGAGGTTCTGGCGAACCGTGCCCTCGACGAGGGTGAAGCTCTGGTCGACGTAGCTGATCTGGCCGCGCAGTTGGTGCAGCGGCCACTGCTCGACCGGGAACCCGCAGATTGAGATCCGGCCCGAATCCGGCAGCAGGAAGCGTTCGGTGAGGCCGAGCAGCGTCGTCTTGCCGGCGCCGGACGGGCCGACGATGGCGGTCAGCCCGCGCGCGGGGGCCGCGAAGTCCGCTCCGTGGATGATCGTGCGCTCGCCGTCGACATAGGTGACCTGGTCGAACTCCACGGCCGGCGCGGTGGCGGACGGCTCGATCTCGGCGGTGGCTCCGGGGTCCTCCGACGGGATCATGAGGACGCTGTTCAGCCGGCCACGCGCGGCAAGTCCGGACTGCATACGGGCGAAGCCCGAGACCAACAGGGTGAGCGGCGAGACCAGTTGGAGCAGATAGACGATGAAGGCGGCGAACTCGCCGATGTTCAGATCCCCGGAGGCGAGCCGCGCCCCGCTGACGACCATCACCGCGACGATCGAGAGCTGCTGGCCGAACTGCATCGTGGGACCGACCAGCGCGCTCACCCGTGCGACGGACACGGCGGCCTTGCGCGCGTCGTCCACGCTGTGCCCCAGCGAGGAAGCCACCTGGCGCTCGGCCAGGAACGCCTTGACGGTGGGCAGCGACAGCACCGCCGCCGTCATCTGCTGGGACATGGTGCCGATGGCGTTCTGCTGCCTCTCCACACCGCTGCGGATCGCCCGTACGCAGGCGAAGATGCCGAGTCCGGCGACGGTGAAGGTGGCCAGGACGACCAGGAGCAGGACCCAGTCCAGCAGGCCCATGGCGATCAGCGTGCCGATGGCCAGGAAGAGGGACGAGGGGATCTGCGCCACGCCGACATCCACCACGGAGCGCAGCTGCGAGCTGTCGGAGCTGGCGCGGGCGACCAGATTGCCGGCGCCTTCGCGTCGTACGCGCCGAAGGGGAAGGGTCAGGATGTGCGCGGCGATCCGGAACCGGGCCTCGGAGACCAGGGCCTCACCGGCGCGGGCGAGCAGGAAGGAGCCGATCGCGGAGGCGAGGCCGGCGCCGAGCGCGAGACCGGCCATCGCGAGCATCGGCCGGATGGGACGTTCGTCCTGGCCGAGGGCGATCACCAGGTCGCGGACCTGGAGGGGAAGCATGAGCGTGGCGACGGCGGAGAGCATGCTCATCACCACCGCACCGGCGACGGCGGTCTTCCGGCCCTCCAGGAGCTGGGCGAAGACGCGCAGTTCGTCGGTGCCGGCCGGACGTGGCTCTGCCTTGGCCATGGTGGTGGTTCTCCTCAAGCTTGCGGTTGCATCCGGTCACTTTCGGTCGCACGGCCGACGGTTCAGGGCGCGGCGGCGGCCGCGGTCGTCCAGGGCCAGGGCGCCGAGTCGAGGTTCCGGGCGGGGTCGGCGGGGTCGACGTTCGCCGCGGCGCACGCCGCCGAGAGTTCGGCGGCGGCCGGGCGCTCGCGCCCCTGCTCGGCGGCGGCCACGAAGGCGCGGGCCACCACATGCGAACGGTGCTCGCCGAAGCTGAGTCCGCGCATGCCGGTGCGGTCGTCCTTCGGCTCCCAGGCGGCCGTCACGCCCGGGGCCACGACATGCGCGAACGCGGGAGGCGGGCCATCGGGCAGCCCGGTGGCGAGGGCGCTCTCGGTCAACGCGCCGACCACGCCCCACGATTCGGAACTCAGATAGACCACCATGCCGTCGTTGCGCGGCAGGCTGGCCGGGTTCGAGATGATCTTCGCCCGGTAGATCACCGACCGGCTCTCCAGCGTGCCCAGTACGGCGTGCCACAGGGCGGGGGCCTGTTCGGCGTCGGCCACGCGCAGATACATGCGCAGCAGATCGCCCCCGCCCGTACGGCCCTTGCCACTGTCCACCAGAAAGAAGCCCGGTGAGATCAGCGGGCGGGCGGAGGGGAGGACCATCAGGACCACGGGGCGGGCCGGGTCGCCGACCGTACGGCCGGTCTCCCGCAGCGTCACGGAGTCGGGGACGTTCAGGCGCAGACCGTCGATCTCCACCACGCGCCGGCCGGCGGCCGTGCGCCGGTCCGTGAGGATGGCGGGCGCGACGGTCGCCGGGTGGGGGGTCGCCTCGGCGATCCGGGTCTCGTACTCCGGTGCGCGCAGGGTCTTGGGCGCCTTGCGGTCGCGTATGCCGCGGCCGGTGTGCAGCACCTCGTAGAGGGCACGGGCGAGCGTGAAGCGCATCGCTGACGGGGACTCGGCGGTGACCTCGTCGTCGCCGACCCAGGCGGTCCTGCCGTCCGCGGCGATCCGGACGGTGTCGAGCGCGTTCCGGAGTCCGGCGGAGAGGGGCGGTGGCGTGGGGTCTGTCGGGTGCGCGAGGTCTGTGCCTGTGCCTGTGCCCGTGTTCGTAGCCGTGCTCATGCGGCCTCCCCGAGTCCCACCGTGGAGACGAAGCTCCGCGGATCAAGCAGCGCGGTCCGGCCGATTCCCGCCGCAGCCCGGACGATGGCCGACAGGCGGCCGTTCTCCTTGGTCGAGGCGATCAGCCGGTCGATCAGATGCCATCCGGCGTAGGACGTGGCCCGTACGACGAGTCCTTCGTCGCCGGGGCCGCCGCCCTCGCGGTAGCCGCGGTGGAACGCGGCGATCAGCGGCAGTACGCGGGTCAGCTCCTCGCTGCCGCGCGCCACGACCTCCTCGTGGGTGAGCGTCGCCGAGAACGCGTCCTCCGTCTCCTGCGAGGGAATCCGCAGTACCGCCCGGTGGAGCCATTCGCCGACGTATGCCCCGACGTCACGCGCCGGGTCACCAAGCCGAAACTCTTCCCAGTCGTTGACGTACAACGCGCTCTCCGTGGCCAGGAACTGATCCAGCCTCAGATCGCCGTGGATCGGCACGCGCGCGGCTTCGGCCTCGGTCGCCCGGAGCCGTTCGAGCCCGTCGAGCAGCGCCGCGTCGCGCTGCAGCAGCCCCCAGCCCTGGATGAACGCGCCGGTGGCGTTGACGTAGTGCTCCAGCGGCAGCGACCGCAGGTCCTCGACGGGCGGGTACGGGTGCGGGTCCGGCTCGGGGAAGTCCTCCGGCAGGAACGGCAGTTGGTGCAGGGCGGCCACCGTGCGGCCGGCCTCGGCGGACGTCGCCTCGGTGAACTCGTCCTCCGCGGCGAGCTCGCTGCCCGACCGGATGTCGTCGAGCATGCCGAAGACCAGCAGGCGCCCTTCCTCGTCGCCGCCCAGGAATTGCGGGCGGGGGAAGGGGGATTGGCCGCGATTCATCAGGCGTTCGAATGACATGAGCCGCTGGTAGCGCTTCAGGGATTCCTTGGGATTCCCTTTGAGGCGCTTCACGAATACGGCTTCGCCGGTGTCGGTCACGCCCGACCAGTTGTCGTTGCGGCCGGGATAGGAGAAGACCTCCGAGGCGTTGAGTGAACCCAAGTCGAGCTGGACGAGGAGCTGTTCGACCGATGTGTCCACGGGACTGTCGACAGCCGACGCGGAAGACCGGCCCTGCGGGTATTGAATCTTTTCGCCTGCCACAGCCGTTTTCTATCGCGGGACGCCGTCGGCGGACAACGAATTGACCGCCATCGGCCACCCTCGGCCGGGGCGTGGCTCGATGGGTAACGTCCCGGACTGCCGGGCCGCTCGGGGGCCGCCCGAGGCCGTCCGAACGCGCGGCGGGGCGGGGCGAGGCCGGGTGGGGCCGGATGCGGCGGGTCCGTGGCGGGTCCGTGGCAGGTCTGTGGCCGCCGGGGCGCGGTCGCCTGGCCGCCTCCACGCGGGTCAGCAGGGAAAACCGTACCCACGTGGGAGGCGACGCGACGTTCGGGCCGACGAACGGCGGTCGGTGACGGTTCCTCCGCTAACCGTCACTCGACGCCGCCGCTCGGGGGCCCATATGTCCGAACCGAGAATTCCGCATTCTCGTCACCCGTGCGCGTGCGGTGAGCGATACGTTCCGCGCCACCGCGTGGTGCTCGCTTTACGGGCGTCGGGTCGTGGATTCGACCGGGCTCAGACGATTCTTCGCCGTACGGCCCACACAACCGCTTCGATCGGCGTTTCGACGTCGACCCGTTCGCATATCGTCCGCAGTTTTCGGCGCAGTGTGCGGTCGCTCATTCCCATCCTGCGCGCGACCTGCGCCATGGTGCAGCCCTGCGAGACAAGTTGAAGGATTCTCAAGTGATCATTTTCCAGTCCGAGGTGGGGGGCTCTGAGGACACTTCGTGGATTCACCTGTATCAACCTCACGGTTGTCCGGCGGTGAGGCGCCGGATTCCGAGGTGCTCGACGGCCTGAAACAAGAAGCTCGTTCCGTGTGCTGCCGCCGGAAGAGCTGCTGTCTCCGGTTCGTTCGAGCGTGGTCCGAGAAGTATGGATTTCCGGTCTACGCGTCAGTCAATTCCTTCCCCCGTTCCAGTCATCGGACCGGGGTGGTAATCCGGTCCGTCGGCTTGTGACGCGGGAGTTTTCTCCCCCGTGTGCGAGGTGGGCGATGCTCCGGCCACCCGCGGCCATGACACCCCTCCACCTCGCCTCCACTTCGTATGTTCAAACGGTCCGGTGGGGGAGGTGAACAGGGCGCGATGTGATCGCCCTGTGCTGTCGACCCGTCACCGGTCGGTCCGGGGGGTGCCCGTACGGTCTCCCAGCTTCAGTTTTCCGCCCCCTCGGAGGGCGTCCGAGGGGGGTACGACACGCCCGGAATATGTGATGCAGATCACAGCATCCTTTGGCGGTCGCCATGAGTCTGGTCGGTGCCGTGATGTCCGGAACGTCGCGACTGGGTACCTCGGCAGGGTGTCGGCCCCGATCCGTCGCGAACGCGGTCGCGTGCCCGTCGAGGTCCCCGCGAGGGTCCCGCGCTCCGTCCGAAGAGCGGGCCCCGCGAGGGGGGAAACGATCCCCGGGCGACCAATTCGGGGCGCCGGGAGCCCGGTTGATAAACGGCCGAATCGCCGGAGCGAAGGCCCCCGGGGCGGGCGTGGGGAGGCGGTATTCCGGGCACGGCGAGGCGCCCTGCCGGTTACGCGGAGGAAAGGCGATGCCCTTGTTGTGTCAGCCGTGTTAAGTGTCGGTGGAGGCGGGCGGGCCCACTCCCGCAGGGGCTCGGAATTGTGCTTCGAAGGGCCCACGAGCGCTTCCGTTTCCGATCCCGAACGTTTCTCCACTCCCTCTCCTTGCTCTCTCCGTGCTGTCTTCGCGCCTCCTTCGTGCTCCCTCCGTTCCCTCCGCGCCTCCTCCGTGTCTTCCTCGCGACTCGTTCACGTCTTCTCCGTGTCCGCGTGGCCGGGGCGCGAACGCGGCGTGCGGGAGGCGCCATCCGGGTGCGAGCGGCTCGTGGGGGCTGGCGGGGCGGGTGCCTCCCCGGCTAGGTTCGCGGGCGTCTGTCATGAACACAGGGAGTGTGAATGCGCAAGGCGCTGAGATGGCTGCTGTCGCTCGTGCTGCTCGTCGGCACGCTGGGCACGGCCGGCGCGGCAACGGCCGCGGACGGGAACGCGGGATCCGCGGCCCCCGACATCAAGGACCAGATCCTCGCCATCCCGGGGATGAGCCTGATCGAGGAGAAGCCGTACCCCGGTTACCGATACTTCGTCCTCAACTACACCCAGCCGGTCGACCACCAACGGCCGTCGAAGGGCACCTTCAAGCAGCGCCTCACGCTGCTGCACAAGGACACCAGCCGTCCCACCGTGTTCTTCACGAGCGGGTACGGCGTGTCCACCAATCCGAGCCGCAGTGAGCCGACACGCATCATCGACGGCAACCAGGTCTCGCTCGAATACCGCTTCTTCACGCCGTCCCGGCCCGAACCGGCCGACTGGTCGAAGCTCGACTACGAGCAGGCCGCGGCCGACCAGCACCGGATCTTCGGCGCGCTGAAGAACATCTACCCGCAGAAGTGGCTCGCCACCGGTGGCTCGAAGGGCGGCATGACCGCCACGTACTACGAGCGCTTCCACCCCCGGGACATGGACGGCGTCGTCGCCTACGTCGCGCCCAACGACGTGGTGAACAAGGAAGACTCCGCCTACGACCGCTTCTTCGAGCAGGTCGGCACCGAGGAGTGCCGCGACAAGCTCAACGCCGTGCAGCGCGAGGCGCTGGTCAGGCGCGAGCCGCTGCAGAAGAGGTACGCGGAGTGGGCCGAGGCGGAAGGCGCGACGTTCACCACCGTCGGCACGCTCGACAAGGCGTACGAGGCTGTGGTGCTCGACTTCGTCTGGGCCTTCTGGCAGTACAGCCTGGAAGCCGACTGCGCGGACATCCCGCCGGCCACCGCGTCGGACGAGGAGATCTACAACATCATCGACGCGATCTCCGGCTTCTCCTTCTACACCGACCAGGGCCTCACCCCGTACACGCCGTACTACTACCAGGCGGGCACGGAACTCGGCGCGCCCACCGTCAAGCTGCCCCACCTGGGCAACCTGAGCCGCTACGGCTACCAGCCGCCGCGGAACTTCGTCCCGCGCGACATCCCCATGAAGTTCCGCCCCTGGGAGATGCCGTCCGTCGACAACTGGGTCCGCCACCACGCGAACCGCATGATGTTCGTCTACGGCGAGAACGACCCGTGGGGCGCCGAACGCTTCCGCCTCGGCCACGGCGCGCGTGACAGCCACGTGTTCACCGCACCGGGCGCCAACCACGGCGCCAACGTCGCCGGTCTTGTGGCCGACGAACAGGCGAAGGCCACGGCCCGCATCCTCGACTGGGCCGACGTCGCACCGGCCGCCGTACAGCAGGACGCCGCCAAGGCGAAGCCGCTGGCCGCGTACGACTCGAAGCTCGACAAGAAGGACCTGGAGCGGATGCCGACGCTCCGTCAGTAGTCCGCAGGCACGGAACCGCCACCGGCGCAGACAAGGGGGGCGCACCGGTGGCGGTGTGCTGCCCGGCCGCAGGCGGCCTGGAGAGGGGAGTCAGCGATCGTAGCCAGTGAGTACGAGGGCCGACACCGCGCTGCGGAATGCCGACGGGAGCACATGAAAGAGGACGCTCGGGCGGCCCCGAAGGTTCCCAGGAAGCGAAGATTCCGCTGATTTCGCTCAAAAGATGCGCTAAGTGTATTGACCTCTAGGGAATCCCACCCCCCTCAACCGCGTTCGGCGGGCGGCCGGTTAACCTCCTCGCCCATGACCGCACCCGAGCCCTCCTTCATCCGCGACACCCGAGCCGGCTACGACGCCATCGCCACCGACTACGCCGAACTCAGCAAGTCCCATCCGGAGGCCGACCCCCTGGGGCGCGCGATCCTCGGCACCTTCGCCGAGTACGTACGGGCCGACGGCGCCGGTCCCGTCGTCGAGGTGGGCAGCGGACCCGGCCAGATGAGCGCCCATATGCGCACGCTCGGCCTGGACATCTCCGGTATCGACCTGTCGCCGGTGATGGTTGCGATGGCCCGCCGGACCTACCCCGAGCTGCGGTTCGATGAAGGGTCGATGACCGACCTGGACCTGCCGGACGGCTCTCTCGCCGGCCTCGTCGCCTGGTACTCGATCATCCACATCGTCCCGGAGCAACTGCCCCACGTCTTCGCGCAGTTCCACCGGGTCCTGGCCCCCGGCGGCCGGCTGCTCCTCGCCTTCCAGGTGGGCGACGAGCCCCGGCACTACGACGAGGCGTTCGGCCACCGCGTCTGCCTTGACTTCCGCAGGCTGTCCCCCGGCCGGATCACCGAACTGCTGGACCAGGCAGGCTTCCGGGCGACCGCCCAACTCCTGCGCGAGCCCTACGACGAGGAGCCGACCCCCCACGCCTACCTCCTGGCCCGCAAGCCCCCGCATCCCCGGCCCGAGCAGCCCTGACCGCTGATCCCGGACCTCCCGGCCTCCGTCAGCGCCCCCGCGCCAGCAGCGCCTCCAGATGCTCGCGCCCGGCGACGAGCAGGCCGGGGAGGTCCGCCGCGTCCGCGTACCAGCGCTTCTCGTACTCCCAGCAGAGCCACCCGTCGTCCCCGTCCCCGGCGTACAGGCCGACGCACTCACCCAGCGGAAGCACTCCCGCGCCCAGCGCCAACGGCGTGGTGTCCTCCGCCGACGCGATGTCCTTCACCTGTACGTAGCCGAGGTGCGGCGACAACGACGCATGGCTGGTGACGGGGCGTTCACCACCGAGCCAGGTGTGCATCACGTCCCAGAGCGCACCCACCTGCTGGTGTCCGACAAGACCGAGCACCCGCATCGCGTCCGCGCCCGTGCGATGGGAGTCGTGGGTCTCCAGCAGGATCCGCACCCCCGACTCCGCGGCGAGGGGCGCCGCTGCGGCCAGCCGACGGGCGGCCGTGGCGTCGGCGGTATCGGGGTCCTGGTCGCCGCCGCCCGGGAAGACACGTATGTACGAGGCGCCCAGGTCGCGCGCCAGCCAGATGAGTTCGTCCAGCTCCCGGCTCAACTCCTCCTCGTCGCCCCCTTCCGCCGCCACCCGCGCATAGCCCGCCACCGTCAGGATCTCGACCCCGTGACGCTTGAACTCATCGACCACGGCGGCCCGTTCGCGCGCGCCGATGCCCGGATGCACGGGCTCCTCCGGATGGGCGCGCAGCTCCACACCCTGGTACCCGGTCCGATCGGCCAGGGCGACGACGTCGGGGATCGGAAGACCGGGGACGCCGAGGGTCGAGAAGGCGAATTTCATTCCGTCTTTCCTTTCACGACAGAGGGCCTGCTGCCGACTCGTCGACAAGCGGGAGCCGCCAGTCCTGGCCGACCAGATCCGCTCCGTAAGAACGGTGCGGTTCTTCGGCGACGAGGGTGAATCCCGCCCGCACGTACAGCTTCCGGGCGGCGGTCAGGTTGTCGTTGGTCCACAGCACCACCTCCCGATACCCCGCCTCGCGCGCGAAATCCACGACCGCGCCGATCAGCCTCTCGCCCAGCCCGTGCCCCCGCGCCTCCGGCTCG
Organism: Streptomyces sp. NBC_01716; assembly: GCF_036248275.1. Lineage (NCBI taxonomy): Bacteria > Bacillati > Actinomycetota > Actinomycetes > Kitasatosporales > Streptomycetaceae > Streptomyces > Streptomyces sp. NBC_01716. The sequence continues at coordinate 5,777,688 of NZ_CP109181.1, forward strand.
ACGAGCAGGAGCCGCAGCCGCGCGGTGCCCGGGGACTCGTCCCGTACACACATCACCGAGCCCACGGGACGCCCGTCGAGCTCAGCTATCCACACACGCTCCAGCCGCTCGTCCTGATCCGCCGCGAAGTCGGCGACGATCCTGGCGACCAGCACCTCGAAAGCGCTGTCCCACCCGTACTCCGCCGCGTACACCGCGCCGTGCCGCTGCACGATCCAGCCCAGATCGCCGGGGGCCGGCTCGCGAAGCACCGGCCCGTCACGCCGGCCGGCCTTCCGGTCGTCGTCGGTGTCCTCGTGGACGCTCAGCAGCTCCCTGGCCGTCCGCAGCGCCTCCACGAGACGCGGGCGCTGGTCCGGCTCGACCCGGTCCAGCAGGGTGCCGACCGATTCGCGCGAACGTTCATCGAGCAGCGCGGCGGTCCCGCGCCCCTGCGGTGTCAACGTGACCCGTTGCCGCCGCGCGTCCTGCTCGGACGGGGTGCGCTCGACCAGTCCGTCCCGCTCGAATTTGGTGAGCATTCTGCTCAAATAGCCCGCGTCCAGCGACAGTTCGGCACGGAGCTCGGCCGCGTCCGTACGTGGCGTGTGCGCGAGCTCGTACAGCAGCCGCGACTCGGTCAGCGTGTACGGCGTGTAGAGGTGCTTGCTGTAATTCAGCGCGCCGATGAGGTTCGTGTAGAAGCGGTTGAACGCGCGAATCTCCTGAATGCTCATGGAGGTCCCCCGACCCTTCGCTCGGATATTTTTCTTGACTGAGTCAACGGTACGTCGGGGTTGCCAAGATCGGCAAGACACTCGATCGGGTGAACCCGCCCCGTGCTCGTCCCGCCCCGTCCCGCCCGTGCCCGGCCCCGCCCCGGTTTTCCTCAGCCCCGTACCCGTCCTCAGCCCCGCGGCGGCGCCGTCGAAGCCCGCGCCATCAATTCCGCGGCGATCGTCGCGATCCCACCCGGCGGCGGAGCCTCCGTCCCCATCGCGAGCCGGCCGGCCCGTGCCCCCGCCTCGTGCAGGGGCAGCCGCACCGTCGTCAGCGCCGGTACCGCGTCGACCGAGAACGGCAGATCGTCGAAGCCCGCCACCGAGATGTCCTGCGGAATGCGCAGCCCCTGGTCGCGCACCGCCGCACACGCGCCGAGAGCCACCGTGTCGTTCGCCGCGACCACCGCAGTCAGGTCCGGCGCGCGCCGCAGCAGCTCAAGCGTCGCCTCGTAGCCCGAGCGCCGGTCGTAGGGGCCGTGCACCGTCAGCTCATCCTGCTCGTCCGTCACTCCCGCGGTGGTCAGCGCCGACCGGTGGCCCTCCAGCCGGTGCCTGGTGGTGGTGCGTTCCGCCGGCCCCGCGACGTATCCGATCCTGCGGTGTCCCAGCGCCAGCAGGTGCTCGGTGAGCCGCCGCCCGCCGCCCCGGTTGTCGAACGCCAGCGACGCGAGGACCGCGCTGCTGCCCGGCAGCGGAGGGCGCCCGCACAGCACCACATGCGTTCCCGCGTCGGCGAGCTTGGTCAGCTTGGCCGACATCGCCGCGATATGCCCCGGATCTTCGAGGGCGCCACCCGTGAGGATCACGGCGGCGGCCCGCTGGCGCTGGAGAAGGGTGAGATAGGTCAGCTCCCGCTCCGGAGAGCCGCCCGTGTTGCAGACGACCGCGAGCTTCTCGCCGCCCGCCCGGCCGCTTCCCTCCTGACCGCCGATCTCGGTCTGCGCGGCCCCGGCCATGATCCCGAAGAACGGGTCGGCGATGTCGTTGACCAGGATTCCGACCAGGTCGGACGTGGCTGCGGCGAGCGAGCTGGCCGGCCCGTTGAGCACATAGTCAAGCTCGTCAACCGCCCGCAGCACGCGCTCCCTGGTGGACGCGGCCACCGGGTAGTTGCCGTTCAGTACGCGGGAGACCGTGGCGGGCGACACCCGGGCGCGGGCAGCCACATCGGCCAGGGTGACGGTCATCGGCTGTTCCTCCGGAAGGTGGGTGACGCGGCGGATCGGCGCCGGACTCTTGTCCGGTCGCTTTCGGCAGGCTAGCTTCATACCTTATAGAAAGCGCTTGCTACCGCCGTATGGAGGGAACTTCGTGACACGCAGGACAGTGCGGATCGCCATGAACGGCGTCACGGGGCGGATGGGGTACCGGCAGCACCTGGTGCGTTCCATCCTCGCGATCCGCGAAGAGGGCGGACTGGACCTCGGCGACGGTGACGTGCTCTGGCCCGAGCCCGTCCTCGTCGGCCGCCGTGAACACGCACTCAGAGAGGTCGCCGAACGGCACGGCCTCACCGAGTGGTCCACGGACCTCGACACCGTCCTCGCCGACGACAGCGTCGACATCTACTTCGACTCGCAGGTCACCTCCGCGCGGGTCGAGGCCATCAAGAAAGCCGTAGCCGCCGGGAAGCACATCTATACCGAGAAGCCCACCGCCACCGACCTCGAAGGCGCCCTCGATCTGGCCCGCCTCGCCCAGAGCGCCGACATCAAGCACGGCGTCGTCCAGGACAAGATCTTCCTTCCTGGCCTGCTGAAGCTGAAGCGCCTCATCGACGGCGGCTTCTTCGGCCAGATCCTCTCCGTACGAGGCGAGTTCGGTTACTGGGTCTTCGAAGGCGACTGGCAGGAGCCGCAGCGGCCGTCCTGGAACTACCGGACCGAGGACGGCGGCGGCATCACCGTCGACATGTTCCCGCACTGGGAGTACGTCCTGCACGAGCTGTTCGGCCGGATCAACTCCGTGTCGGCGCACGTCACCACGCACATCCCGCGCCGCTGGGACGAGCAGGGCAAGCCCTACGCCGCCACCGCCGACGACTCCGCCTACGGGATCTTCGAGCTGGAGGGCGGCATCGTCGCGCAGATCAACTCCTCCTGGGCGGTGCGCGTCAACCGGGACGAGCTCGTCGAGTTCCAGGTCGACGGCACCCACGGCTCGGCGGTCGCCGGACTGCGCCGCTGCCGCGTCCAGCACCGGAGCGCCACCCCCAAGCCCGTCTGGAACCCGGACCTGGCCGCCACCGAGTCCTTCCGTGACCAGTGGCAGGAGATCCCGGACAACACCGAGTTCGACAACGGCTTCAAGGCGCAGTGGGAGCTCTTCCTGCGCCACATCACACTCGGCGAGCCGTACCGCTGGGACCTGCTCGCCGGCGCGCGCGGTGTACAACTCGCCGAACTCGGGCTCAAGTCCTCGGAGCAGGGACGCCGCTTCGACGTGCCGGAGCTCTCGCTGTGACCACCCGGACCCCACCCTCCACGCAGCCCGCCCCGGCCTCCGTAAGGAAGCCGGGGCAGGGACTCCGGCTCCCGGACGCGGACGGCCGGCTGCGCACGTACCAGCCGCGCCGTGAACCGGCCGCCTTCACCACCAAGGGCGCCGCCGCGGCCCCTCTCGTCTCCCGTACGGTCTTCTCCGCCGCGCACGTCGTCGCCGACCCGTACGCCGACAGCAGCCCGGGAGCGCCGGTCGTCGTCGACTGGGACACCACGCTCGCCTTCCGCCGTCATCTGTGGTCGCACGGGCTCGGGGTCGCGGAGGCGATGGACACCGCGCAGCGCGGCATGGGTCTGGACTGGGCGGGAGCGGCCGAGCTGATCCGCCGTTCGGCGGCGGAGGCGCGGTCGACCGGCGGCCGGATCGCGTGCGGGGTGGGCACCGACCAACTGGCGCCGGGAGCACATTCTTTGGAGGAGGTGCGGGCGGCGTACGAGGAACAGCTCGCGCTCGTCGAGGAGACCGGGTCCCAGGCCATCCTCATGGCCTCACGTGCGCTCGCCGCCGCGGCACGGGGTCCCGAGGACTATCTGGCCGTCTACGCCCATCTGCTGCGGCAGGCGGACGAACCCGTCGTGCTGCACTGGCTGGGCCCGATGTTCGATCCGGCGCTGGAGGGCTACTGGGGCAGCGCGGATCTCGACGCGGCCACCGAGACGTTCCTCCAGGTGATCTCCGAACACCCGGACAAGGTCGACGGGATCAAGGTCTCGCTGCTGGACGCGCGCCGTGAGGTCGAGCTGCGCCGGCGGCTCCCGCAAGGCGTGCGGTGCTACACGGGCGACGACTTCAAC